>NZ_CM009107.1 GCF_002845985.1 Lysinibacillus fusiformis
TCTTTAGGTATTGCGATGTTAGCCTTTATGTTTGGAGAAAAGGCGGCTAGCTATAGTAAAACGTATGGTTATAAACGATTTGAAATTTTAGCTGCTGTATTAAATGGTATTACATTAATAGGGATAGCATTATTTATTTTCTATGAAGCGTTTAAACGCTTTGCTAATCCGCCTGAAGTAGCTACTTCAGGAATGCTTATTATTAGTACGATTGGTTTGTTCATTAATATTTTAGTGGCATGGATTATGATGCGTGGCAGTGACACAAAAGATAATTTAAATATGCGTGGCGCTTTTTTACATGTACTTAGCGATATGCTAGGGTCTGTAGGGGCAATTGTTGCGGCTTTATTAATTATGTTTTTTGGCTGGGGCTGGGCAGATCCACTTGCGAGCGTAATTGTTGCTTTATTAGTAGTAAGAAGTGGCTACTATGTCACAAAGGCTTCAATCCATGTCTTAATGGAAGGAACACCTTCAAATGTAGATGTTCAGGAAATTATTCAACTAATAGAACAGACGGATGGAATAAAAAGTATCCATGATCTACACATCTGGACAATTACTAGTGGAACGAATGCATTGTCCTGTCATGCGGTTGTCAATGAACAGTTAAAAATAGCTGATGGTGAGCATATTCTACGAAAAATTGAACATAATCTTGAGCATAAGGGTATTAAGCATGTAACCATTCAATTAGAAACGGCATCACATCAACATGAAAATACAATTTTATGCCAATTAAAAAATGATCATGAGCATCATCATGAATAAAAAAATTTTTATGGCTTGCATACCCTTCTCGGGTATAGTATTATGAAGTTGAGATAGGAGGGGTAGAATGGAAGACACAGTAAAAGATGATGTTTGTCATACAGAGGGAGCTACGTCTTGTCGAAAAAGTCATCACCCTGAGCGTGTGAAAAAGGATTTAACAACGCGCTTAAATCGTATTGAAGGCCAGATTCGCGGCATTAAAGGAATGATTGATAAAGACGTTTACTGTGATGATATTATTACGCAACTATCTGCTACACAGTCCGCATTAAATAGTGTGGCAAAAATATTATTAGAAGGTCACTTAAAGGGTTGTGTTGTAGATCGTTTATCAGAGGGCGATGAAGCGGTTTTAGATGAGTTAGTAGTAACGATTCAAAAGTTAATGAAAAAATAAATATAAACCATATTAAAAGGAGAGATTTTATTATGCAAAACGTAACGTTAAATGTACAAGGAATGTCATGTGGTCATTGTGTAAGTGCAGTTGAAAAAAATGTTGGTGCTTTAGCTGGTGTTGAACAAGTAAAAGTTAATTTAGCAGATGGTTTAGTTGATGTTGCATTTGATGATGCACAAGTATCCATTGATCAAATTAAAGAGACAATTGATGATCAAGGCTATGATGTAAAATAGTAGTTGCAGAGTGCTCCTGTAGCACTCTCTTATTTTCAAAAATATATACCCCCTGTTGGTATAAAGAGAGGTGAAAGGTAAATGAGTTCTGATATAAAAGAAGCGAATTTGCAAATTACAGGCATGACATGTGCAGCCTGTGCCACTCGTATAGAAAAAGGCTTAAATAAAATGGATGGGGTAGAACAAGCGACGGTTAATTTAGCGCTAGAAAAATCATCTATTAAGTATGACTCAAAAAAGCTAACTGAAGAAGATTTTGAAAAGAAAATAGAAGCACTAGGTTATGGTGTTGTTAAACAAAAGACTGAGCTTGATATTACGGGTATGACATGTGCAGCTTGTGCGACTCGCATTGAAAAAGGGTTAAATAAGCTAAGTGGTATTTCTTCTGCCAATGTTAACCTAGCACTGGAAAAAGCGGTGATTGAGTTTAATCCATCAGAAGTGTCCATGGCAGATATCATTGCAAAGGTAGAGAAGTTAGGCTATGGTGCTCATCAAAAGGCAGATGAGCAGGAAACAGTGGATTACCGTGAAAAAGCCATTAAACAGCAACAACGGAAATTTATTTTTTCGGCTATTCTTTCTTTACCATTGCTTTGGACGATGGTCGGCCATTTTTCCTTTACGTCATTTTTATATGTGCCAGAATTCCTTATGAATCCATGGGTCCAAATGCTATTGGCTACTCCTGTGCAATTTATTATCGGTAAGCAATTTTATGTAGGTGCCTATAAAGCATTACGCAATGGCAGTGCAAATATGGATGTACTTGTAGTCATGGGGACATCAGCAGCTTATTTCTATAGTGTCTATCAAGCAATTGTGACGATAGGATCACATCATGGTCCACATCTTTATTTTGAAACGAGTGCAGTTTTAATTACATTAATTTTATTAGGTAAATTATTTGAAGCAAAAGCAAAAGGACGCTCATCTGAAGCCATAAAAAAACTAATGGGACTTCAAGCCAAAACCGCTATTGTTGTACGTGATGGTGTAGAAAAAGAGATTCCTTTAGAAGAAGTGATCATTGGCGATGTAATGTTAGTGAAACCAGGGGAAAAGATTCCAGTTGATGGCGAGGTAATAGAGGGAATAACAGCCGTTGACGAATCAATGTTAACAGGGGAAAGTCTACCAGTTGATAAAAAACAAGGCGATCCATTATTTGGTTCTACGATTAATAAAAATGGTTTTATTAAAATGATAGCGACAAAGGTTGGTCGTGATACAGCATTAGCGCAAATCATAAAAGTGGTAGAAGATGCTCAAGGATCAAAAGCACCGATTCAACGTTTGGCAGATCGAATTTCAGGAATTTTTGTACCAATCGTTGTTGGCATTGCAATTGTCACATTTTTAATTTGGATTATATGGGTTCGACCTGGTGAATTTACACCTGCTTTAGAGGTTTTAATTGCAGTACTTGTCATTGCTTGTCCATGTGCTCTTGGATTAGCAACGCCAACGTCAATAATGGCAGGCTCAGGACGTGCAGCTGAATTTGGTATTTTATTTAAAGGTGGAGAACATTTAGAACAAACACAAAGTATTGATACAGTAGTTGTAGATAAAACTGGTACAGTGACACATGGTAAACCTGAGCTTACAGATGTTTTATTAGCATCAGAGCAGGATGAAGTACGCTTTTTATCTTTAATTGGGGCAGCTGAGAAACAATCAGAGCACCCTCTAGCAGAAGCCATTGTACACGGTATAGAAGATCGTGGTATCGCTTTAGGTGAAGTTCAATTCTTCGAAGCAATACCTGGTTATGGTGTGCAGGCAACTGTCTCAGGTCAAGGTATTGTCATTGGTACACGTAAATTAATGCAACAATATGGAATTTATATTGATGATATATTACCAACCATGGAGCAACTAGAACGCAACGGCAAAACAGCGATGCTTGCTGCCATTAATGGTCGATATGCAGGCTTAGTAGCGGTCGCTGATACAGTGAAAGATACATCAAAAGAGGCTATTCATCGTTTACAGGATATGGGCATTACGGTCATTATGATGACTGGTGATAATGAACGGACTGCTCAAGCCATAGGAACAGAGGTAGGCGTAAATCATGTAATTGCTGAAGTATTACCTGAAGGCAAAGCAGATGAAGTGAAAAAGCTTCAAGCTCAAGGGAAAAAAGTAGCGATGGTAGGTGACGGTATTAATGATGCACCTGCACTGGCAACCGCAAATATTGGTATGGCAATCGGTACAGGAACAGACGTTGCGATGGAAGCGGCAGACATTACGCTAATTCGTGGTGACTTAAATAGTATCGCAGATGCCATTCTAATGAGTCGAAAAACAATGCGTAATATTAAACAAAATCTATTTTGGGCATTTGCCTATAATACATTAGGTATTCCTATTGCTGCAATCGGTCTACTTGCTCCGTGGGTGGCAGGGGCGGCAATGGCTTTCAGTTCGGTATCGGTAGTATTGAATGCACTACGATTACAGCGAGTGAAATTATAAGAATTGTAAGGGCATTGGGAAGTATATTCTCGATGTCTTTTTTCTATGAATTAGAGAAAAATCGCGCAGAGAAATTTACTAGAACAATCAATAGGTTGATTCTGTTTTTCATTTTCCTACTATGATAGAATGAAAAGTACTGATTTATTTAATGAATGAGGTGCCAAAGTAGGGCACAACGTGATAATCCATCGAACAAAAAGGAGGAACTTCTGGTGACGGTTCCATTTGTTACGGTAGAAGGTCCGATTGGTGTTGGTAAAACCTCTTTATCAAAAGAGATAGCAGCGACATTTAATTACCATCTATTAAAAGAAATTGTAGACGAAAACCCTTTTTTAAATAAGTTTTATGAAAACATTGAGGAGTGGAGTTTCCAAACGGAAATGTTCTTCCTTTGTAATCGCTATAAGCAATTAACGGATATTAAAAAATTTCGATTAGCACATGCCAAACCAGTTGTAGCAGACTATCATATTTTTAAAAATTTAATATTTGCGAAACGTACATTGGCGGCAACTGAGTACGACAAGTACGAGGAAATCTATAGAATTTTAACGAAGGATATGCCTGTTCCAAATGTAGTGGTTTATTTACATGCCAGCGTTGAAACATTAATGAAGCGTATCGCTATGCGTGGTCGAGAATTTGAAAAGATGATTTCACGAGATTACATGGAGCAGCTTGTGGCTGATTATCATTCCTTTATCCAGCATTTTGAGAATAGGCATCCTGAAATTCCCGTTATTCGATTTAATGGGGATCAGCTTGATTTTGTAAAAAATCCAAATGATTTAGAACATGTTTTAAAAATAATTAAAGATACGTTACAACAAAGGAGTTTGCAATAATGAATTTAAGAGAGAAGTATGATATTCCACCACAAACAGTCATCACTATTGCAGGAACTGTTGGTGTAGGAAAATCAACGATGACAAAGGCATTGGCAGAGGCACTAAACTTTCGTACATCATTCGAGAAAGTAGATACGAATCCATACCTTGATAAATTTTATGATGACTTTGAAAAATGGAGCTTTCATTTACAGGTTTACTTTTTAGCAGAGCGATTTAAAGAACAGAAGCGTATTTTTGAATATGGAGGAGGATTTGTACAAGATCGATCCATTTACGAAGATACTGGGATTTTCGCTAAGATGCACTATGATAAAGGAACAATGAGTCCGACAGATTATGAAACATATACAAATTTGTTTGATGCTATGGTGATGACACCCTATTTCCCACATCCAGATTTGCTTGTCTATCTTGAAGGCCCGATTGATGCGGTTATTGGTCGTATTCAAGAGCGTGGACGTGCCATGGAGCAACAGACACCGAATGATTATTGGGTAGAAATGCATGAACGCTACGAAAACTGGATTAATAACTTTAATTCCTGTCCAGTTCTTCGTTTAGATATTAACGATTATGATTTATTAAAAAATCCTGATGCCATTGAATCAATTGTGAGCCGCATCAGTCATATGCTAAAACAAACAAGCCATTTACGAAAGTAAAAGTAAATGACCAAAAAACGTGGGACAATATATAGCTGATTGTTGCACGTTTTTTGAATAGGAGGGATTACTATAAGAATTGCAGTGTATTGCGGATCTGGTTTAGGTAAAAATCCTATTTATGCTGAGAAGGCGGCGGAGCTAGGTACAGCACTAGCTAACAGCGGTCATGGTGTGGTCTATGGTGGTTCTAAAACAGGGTTAATGGGGAAGGTAGCCGATGCTGTTTTAGCAGCGGGTGGAGAAGTAATTGGTGTGATGCCAACTCATTTACAGAAGAGGGAATTGGCGCATGCCTCATTAACAGAGATTCATTTTGTAGACTCTATGCATATTCGTAAGGCTAAAATGGCAGAGTTAGCCGATGCCTTTATTGCTCTTCCTGGTGGCGCAGGAACTTTAGATGAATATTTTGAGGTATTTACTTGGGCACAGATTGGACTGCATGAAAAGCCTGTCATTTTATATAATGTAAATGGATTCTATAATGCAATTTTGAAGCATTTTAAAATAATGCTAGAGGAAGACTTTATACGTGCAGAACAAAAGGCACTCTTTCATGTGGCAACGACATCGAAAGGAGTTTTACGTTTATTAAAAAAACATGGGTGAGCATTCCCCATGTTTTTTATGTAATATAAAAGTTAAATAATTATATTTTAAGTAAAAAAATAGAAATAAATGAGGTGTTGTTTATGCACAGTGTAGATGCTCAAGTAACCGATGATTTAGTAGTACAAGCCATTGAACGTAATATAGCGATTATCCGCTTCGATATGGACAGAAAAGTAGCATACGTCAATGAGTTATTTGCTCAAACATTAGGTTATACAGTACAGGAGATGCTAGGAAAGCACCATAAAGAATTTTGCTTGCCTGATTTTGCAAATAGTATCGAGTACGATAAATTTTGGCGTAATCTAACAGCTGGAAATAGCTATCAGGATAAAATTGAGCGAATCGATGCTAACGGTCAAAGAATTTGGTTGGAAGCGACATACATGCCTGTTTTCGCAAATAATACAAGAAATGTAATTGGTGTTTCTAAAATTGCTACCAATATAACTGAACGTCAAAATGAAATAGTGAGCGTAGCTGACAAATTGAAGGATATGTCGAAAGAGCTTTATCAGCGTTCAGAGGCTGGTATTCAAAATAGCCAGGACCTACTGGAAACCATTAAAGTGGTGTCACAGGAATCAAATGAAAATGTAAGTAATCTTGCACAGCTTCAAAAACAAGCAGATTCTATAAAAGGGATTGTCAAAACGATTCAAGAGATTGCCTCACAAACTAATTTATTGGCTTTAAATGCGGCTATTGAAGCGGCTAGAGCTGGAGAATATGGTAGAGGTTTTGATGTAGTAGCCAAAGAGGTTCGAAAGCTTTCTGTAAGAGTCGAACAATCTATTTCAGAAGTGAAAGATAATGTTGAGGGCATTGAACGAGAAATCGGTCAGGTGACAGACAGTATTACAAGAATAGCTGAAAAAGTAGATAAAACGAATGAACAAATTACCGTCACTACAAATGATTTTAGTGAAATTGCATCTGCCGCTGAAGCATTAGATGAACAATCCAAGCAGTTTATCGAAATTATTTAATCTTAAAAATGGCACCATTCTTTTAATAGATGATGCCATTTTAATATCAATACACACATTTCATAAAAAATAATGAAGTAAATGCTGTTGTAATTTTTTCCATTTATTTTCGATATATATTGAAATAGTCTATGTTTTTTATTTACAATAATAGTGTAAGGCTTTCATCAATCATAATAGGGGTGTTATGTATGACAAAAGTGGAAGTAAGCTTTCAGCATTTACCAACGACGGCTATATCAGATGCGACAGGCGGGCATACCAATTTGCGTAGTGATATCAAGCCGTTAGCAGATCATTTTAAAATTGCAGGACGAGCTGTGACTGTACGTTTACCAGATGGTGAAAACGGGGCAGTATTGGAAGCAATTAGAGCAGCGAATGAAGGGGATATTTTAGTAATTGATGCAAAAGGAAATACCAATCGAGCGGTAGCCGGAGATTTTGTGATTTCCTTAGCAAAGGGCATTGGTGTACAAGGTTTTGTTGTAGATGGCGTAATCCGTGACATTGAAGCAATTCGGGAGCTAAATTTCCCTGTATTTTCGTTAGGTACTACCGTAGCTGCAGGCAATAAAAACGGTGGTGGCCAAGTAAATGTGCCCATTGCCATAGGGGGAGTAACAGTTCTCCCGGGTGATTATATAATTGGGGATGTAGACGGTGTGATTGTCGTGCCACAGCAAGAGGCTGAAAAAATTGTAGCAGCAGCAGAGGCCAAGCTTGAAAAAGATGAAAAGCGTGCACAGGAAGCACATGTCGATGGAAAAGAATCCATTATAGCTTATTTAGATAAAGTATTAGCGAAATAAAAAAACCCTCACGATGCCATCCAACATCGTGAGGATTTTTTTAACTTACGCTAGATTTTCATTATCATTAAAGTAATTTTTCATCTTTTCGCGATCGAAACGACCTTCCCATTTTGCCATTACTAATGACGCTAATGAGTTACCAATTACGTTAACAACTGTACGTCCCATATCAAGAATACGGTCAATACCAGCGATAAATGCTAGTCCTTCAAGTGGAATACCGACAGTACCTAAAGTTGCTAGAAGTACTACGAATGATACCCCTGGAACACCTGCAATCCCTTTAGATGTAACCATTAGTACAAGCATTAACGTAATTTGTTCACCAATGCTTAGGTGAATACCGTACATTTGAGCAATAAATAATGCTGCAATGGCTTGGTAGAGTGTTGATCCATCTAAGTTAAAGGAGTAACCGGTTGGTATAACAAAGGAAACAATATCCTTTGGCGCACCTAATTTCTCCATTTTCATCATAACACGTGGTAATACAGCTTCAGAACTTGCTGTTGAGAACGCTAAAATTAGTTCATCTTTTAATACTTTAATTAAATAGAAGATGCTAATTCCTGCAAATTTTGCTACAAGTCCAAGAACGACAAAGATAAAGAATAGCATTGTTGCATACACAAGAATAGCCAATTTGGCAAGTGGCACCAGTGAGGCAAACCCATATTTGGAAACGGTTACACCAATTAAACCAAATACACCAAGTGGAGCGAATTTCATTACGAGGTTTGTTACCCAGAACATAGCATCTGCTACCCCTTGGAAGAAGTCTAAGACTGGTTTTCCTCGTTCACCAACTGCAGCAACCCCTAAACCAAAAAGAACTGAGAAGAAGATAATTGCAAGCATATCACCTTCAGCCATTGACTGAATGATATTTGTTGGGACAATGCCTACAATGATATCAAATGGCCCCTCATGTTGTACTTCTTCAGTTGTTGATACATACTTTGAAATATCACCTTGAGATAGTTCATTCATGTTTATACCTGCACCAGGTTGGAAAATGTTCGCAGAAAGTAATCCAACTACGATGGCAACAGTCGTAATGATTTCAAAGTAAATAATAGATTTCCCGCCTAATCGTCCGAGTTGCTTCATATCTCCAGTACCAGCAACACCAACGATTAAAGTCGAAATTATAATCGGTACAACAATCATCTTAATAAGATGTAAAAATATATCCCCTAATGGTTGTAAATATGTCTCAATTTTGGGGTTTCCGTAAAAGATACCACCAATAATGATCCCTAAAATCAAACCGATTAAAATTTGAGCGGCTAAACTGATTTTAAATTTCTTTTTCAAATCCTTTGTACCTCCCCTAATATTAAATTTTCAGGACACGCCTTACTTTAATAATACAGAGGACTTACGGAATCCGACAAAATCCGAGAAAATTAATTTACTTTTGTTAAAATGTCTGAATATAAAACTTGAATAAACTTCTTAATATTAACCTTTGCTTTACGATTATCGTGGTCTTCAATTTGTGTCATGAGCTGGCGAATTTCTTTAAAATCAAAGTAGCGTGGGGCATAGTACTCGAATTCAGAGTTTGTATAATCGACAACCCCTAAATTAGCAAGATTAATCATTGCAGCTAATATTGTTCGGCGGACACGCTGTTCAATGGCTTTACTTTCCTTTAATATGTCATCGGGCGTAGCCTTAGTCACAGCTGCAATTTCTTCATACAGCTCCTTTAATGGAGGAAGAGGTGCAATCTTATGCTGATGAGCAAGTAATGTTTCTATAATGGCAATAATATCCTCGCTACCAATTTCACCGACAATGCCCATATCATTTAAAATTGATTGAATATGATCTCGTGATGTTGCTTTATGAGCCTTTTGTTCAGTTAATTCAATGTTTGTAAGTGATTGACGTATAACTAACAGCGAATTTTTGAGTCGAAATTGTTCAGTCGTTTTTTTCAAAACATTTTCTACTTCGATACGATTGATTGGTTTATGAATGAAGAAATCAATTCCTTGTTCATAAGCTTCACCAACCATTTCCTTATTCACAACCTGTGAAATCATAATAAATTGTCCCTCAAAACGATTTTGCATCAGTTGCTCCACCGTTGCTATACCATCGAGCTTGGGCATCAGTAAATCAATTAACACAAATTCTGGCTGCGTCATTAAAATCTGTGGTATGGCATCCTCACCATTACGTGCTTCACCAATAACTGTACCTAGCCCGCTATCTTCAATAATTTGTTTTAACATAACACGACTTGCACGATCATCGTCTACAATAAAATACCTCATTTAAGTCTCTCCCGTTTGAATAGTTTGCGTAGGAATTATGATTTTAAACGTTGTATATTGATCGTTTGAATCAACGGTTATTGAGCCTTTTAATTTTTCTACTAATTCAGCAACGTGTGAAAGCCCAATGCCAGTTGCCGCTACACCATCAATATTGAACTTGGTTGTGTATCCAGGTTCAAAGATAACAGAAATATCTGTTTGTGAAATTCCTTGTCCATTATCACATACTGTTATTACAGTATTATCTTCTTGGCGTCCAATAGCAATAGAAATGATACCTTGTTTTTCAATAGCCTCAACAGCATTGGCAGATAAGTTATTTAAAAGAGCAAGGAGTGCAATATGTTCCTTTGTTTGAAAATCGAAGTCTATACATGTATTAAATTGTATATCCTTACCGAGTAATTCAGCGTATTTCCTATTGCCTTCTTCAATATAATGCAATAATTCAGATAATACAAAAGGGCCGAAACTTCTTTCGCCCACAATCTTCGAAATACCAGCATATATACGTTGAGAATCTTTTTTCACTTCATGGATTTCCTGGGCAATATGAAGTGCCTGTAAACTTTCAGCTCGATAACCTAGCACTTTTAACTGTCGATATAATTCATAACCGCTAGCTGTAATAGTTTCAATATGGTTCATTGATTTTTTTAAGTATAGGGTCTCAACATAGAGGTCAGATCCGATATTGAGCATTTCTTGTACTCGTTTTTTTTGTTCAGCAATCAAAATGGAGCTATAAATACCTACTACAAAAAAACTGCGTAATATAGCTACGGCTAATAGGATCAGGAGGTCATGAAGAAATAAAAAAGTATAATTTTGGACGAAAAATCGAAAAATTTGTTCTGCTAAATTACTAATGACCTCACTAAAGGCGACGAGTAAACCAAGTTTTAAAGGCTTTTCTCTATATTGTTGAATATCTAAAATTTGTAGGCACACTGCAAACAATACATAAAATAACGCGGCTGGTAAATGGTTAAATAGACTCTCAGAAATTGGAACGCTGTGTAACGTGGAATTAATAACACGAAAAATTGTTGTCACTATACTTGTTGCAATACCTGCTAAAATAATCGGTGTAGGCTTAAGTAGTGCGCATAAAAAGAAGATGATCGTACCTAAACCAAAACGGAATGTTGTATTAGCAAATGGCATAATTTTAATTTCACTACCAATTGCGGTCAGGACAGCAATAATGAAAATCCAAGTAAGGGAAGCACGTGTCATAGATAATTTCGATTGCAATATTACAACCTCCCATCATTCATATAATAAAAAATACCACAACCGAGGCGGAAGTGGTATCTAACAAGTAATACATACAATTTTGGCAAAAAAAAACGGCTACAATTGTAGTCGGAAATTTTAAAAATGGAGGAGGTAGAGGGATTCGAACCCCCGCGCGGTGTTACCCGCCTGTCGGTTTTCAAGACCGATCCCTTCAGCCAGACTTGGGTATACCTCCATGTTATGTTGCTCTGCTGTCTTATCGACAAAAATAAATTTATCATAACTAGAAACACTCGTCAATATTTTTTTTGAAAAAATTTTAAGTAGTTTATTCATGGCTTGGAAATAAATAATTTGTGCATTAAGTTGCAATTTATACAAACTGTCAGTATACTAGTTATTGCCGTGCTAGGTGGGAAGGTAGCGGTGTCCTGTAACTCGCAATCCGCTCTAGCGAGACTGAATTCCTTTTTCGAGGCTGTCCGTATTGTTTGGTCTGCCTTTTGCACGTAGTGTTGACGATTGGGTCCTGCGCAATGGATACCCATGAACCATGTCAGGTCCGGAAGGAAGCAGCATTAAGTGGTCTTATCCATGTGCCGCGGGGTTGCCTAATCCGAGCTAACGACAAGAGTAACGCTTATGTGCGGCTGTCAAGGAAAGGTGCACGGCATTAACTTGCCAATTCAAAGCATCCGTCTACTATAAGGCGGGTGCTTTTTTATTTTTAAATTTAGTAACTTCATTTTCTATATAAGAAGGCAAATGCTATAATATAACTATTCAATTAAATGGAGAAGGAGAGAGGAAATCAGTGACGTATCAAGCATTTTATCGTGTGTATCGACCGCAATCTTTTCGAGAAATGTCTGGCCAATCACATGTCAAAAGAACGCTACAAAATGCTCTCCTAGCAAATAAAACAACGCATGCTTACTTATTTTCTGGGCCACGTGGTACAGGGAAAACAAGTACAGCCAAAATCTTTGCGAAGGCCTTAAATTGTGAACATGCACCATCGAAAGAGCCATGTAATGAATGCGCTACATGCATAAGTATTACGGATGGCTCCCATCCTGATGTCATTGAATTTGATGCGGCTTCGAATTCACGTGTTGAAGAGATTAGGGATATTATAGAAAAGGTTCGCTTTGCTCCTGCAAGCAGTAGATATAAGGTGTACATCATAGACGAAGTGCATATGCTTTCTACTAGTGCCTTTAACGCTCTTTTAAAAACTTTGGAAGAGCCACCTCCTCATGCTGTATTTATTTTAGCAACGACAGAGCCTCACAAATTGCCTGCAACGATTATTTCTCGTTGTCAGCGCTTTGATTTTAAGCGACTTTCTACCAATGATATTATTGAACGTATGAAGGTTGTCCTAGAAGATATTGATTTACCATATGAAGAACAGGGTTTAAAGGTGATCGCACAATCAGCCGCAGGAGGAATGCGTGATGCTTTAAGTTTATTAGACCAAGTTGTGTCATTTAGTGGGGAAAAATTAAAGCTTGAGGATACATTATTAGTTACAGGTTCAATTAGTCAGGATGTTTTTTATGACTTAGCAGAAGCACTGAAAGTAAAAGATGTTGCTCAAATGCTAGCTCTTTTAGAGCAACTTATAGCTGATGGTAAGGATCCCTTGCGTCTTTCAGAAGATTTAATTACTTTTTTCCGCGATCTATTATTACTTCAAACAAGTGAAGATTTAGCTGAACTTTTAGAGCTAGTGTCCCCAGAGGAGCGTGTATTTACTTTAGCACACGAATTTACTCCAGATATGCTTTATGGCTATATTGATATACTCGCAAAAACACAGCAGGAGATGCGTTTCTCTCACCATACGAAAATTTACTTAGAAACAGCATTGCTTAAAATGGCACAGTTTTCGGGAGGGATAGCCCATCAAACAGTGGCTACGAACGAAACTGTACAAAGCCCAGAACTCACGCAAAAGGTGGTAGCGCTTGAGCAGATGGTTCAACAATTATCCTTGCAACTGCAAACAGGAACTACTGTGCAAACGCCGTCAGGGCAAAAAGAGCAACGACCTCGTGCTAAAAACCCGAATGGCTATAAAGCACCCACTGGTCGTATTCAGGAAGTGTTGAAAGATGCTACAAAGCAAGATGTGCAACGTATCAAGTCAGTTTGGGCACAAGCATTAAATCAAATGCAAAAATCTCAATCGGCTCTTTTAGCAGAAGCTGAACCTGTTGCGGCATCTTCGAGTGCTTTTGTGTTAAAATTCAAGTATGATATTCATTGTCAGATGGTTGCTGATAACCAATCTTTAAAGGCTCACTTTACACAATTAATTGCTGGGCAAACTGGTACAATGTACGAGATGCTATGTATACCAGAAGAATCTTGGTTGAAAATGCGTGAAGAATTTATCCGTGATCACAGTCTGCAGCAAAAGAAATCACAGGCTGTCTCAGAGCATGGAGAAGAATTATTAGAGCCACCACCGGCAGAAATGCCAGATGAACCATTTATCGATGATGCCCAACCTCTTGCTTCACAAGATCCACTTGTGACAGAGGCTGAAAAGCTCTTTGGTAAAGATTTTGTTGAAATTATTGAAGATTAAATTTTTAGGAGGAAAACATTTATGCGTGGAATGGGAAATATGCAAGGTATGATGAAAAAGATGCAAAAAATGCAAAAGGAAATGATGGAGGCTCAAGAGGCTTTAAATGCTGAGCAATTTGAAGGTGTTGCAGGCGGCGGCATGGTAAAAGTAACAGTTTCTGGTCAGCGTGAAGTAGTGTCAGTAAATCTAGATGAAACTGTAGTAGACCCAGAAGACATCGAAATGTTACAAGACCTAATTGTTATTGCAACAAATGAAGCGTTGAAAAAGGTAGAAGAAAAAACGAACTCAACGATGGGTAAATTCACTCAAGGCTTAAACCTTCCATTCTAGGAGGTAATCATATGTACTACCCAGAACCAATATCTAAATTGATCGATAGTTTTATGAAATTGCCAGGTATCGGGCCGAAAACCGCGGCTCGTCTGGCGTTTTTTGTGTTATCTATGAAAGAAGACGATGTATTATCTTTCTCTAAAGCACTGATTGATGCTAAACGAAACCTGAGCTACTGTTCTGTCTGTGGCAATATAACAGATGTAGACCCATGTCACATTTGTGCAGACAAGCAGCGAGATCATTCTATTATTTGTGTTGTGCAAGATACAAAAGATGTTATTGCAATGGAAAAAATGCGTGACTACAACGGCATGTATCATGTACTTCAGGGTGCAATTTCTCCAATGGATGGCATCGGTCCAGAGGATATTAATGTTGCTTCCTTGTTAGTGCGGTTGCAAGATGAAAGTGTACAAGAGCTTATTTTAGCTACGAATTCAACAATTGAAGGTGAGGCAACAGCTATGTACATATCTCGTCTTGTCAAACCTTCAGGTATTCGTACGACTCGTATTGCGCATGGACTGCCAGTAGGTGGAGATCTAGAATACGCAGATGAGGTTACGCTATCTAAGGCAATGGAAGGCCGACGCGAATTATGAGTGAGGGATTAATATGTTCTTCCGTAGTAAAGGAAAGTTAAAAAAAGAATTCGATGGTAGGCTTGTGAATCTCATGAAAGAAACAAAAGAGGATTTACAGCAGGCGAAGATAATAGAAGAATTAATGGATGACTATGATCTAGGGGTAATTGCTCAACGCAAAACAGCAGAAAGTATTCATTTCTATTTATTTAAGGAAGCTAGAATTCGCAAGGTATTAATAAAATAGTTCTTATTTAAATATTCATAGAAGCAATACAGGAAACATAAACTTTCATAATTATTTAATTGAGGGGGCAACCATATTGTCTTGGTTAGTAATTATGAGTATTTGTGTTCCTGTAGGGCTTCTTTTTCTATATGTAATAATAAGACATGCTAAACTAGGTAAAATTTTAGAAGGGTTATCGGTGTTTTGGTTTAGATTTGCATTTGCTTTTCTATTATTATTTATAATCCATTTGGGTATTGGTTATATAGGATATAATGTACCTATCAATCTATTTTCAGTCTTAACTATTGCCGTCTTAGGTATTCCAGGTGTATTAGGAATAACAGCTTTAATATTTTTTTTATAAAAAGCTTGCAATATAAAAAGAATATGATATAGTTATAAAAGTCGCTAATGTAACTGATTGAAACGAAAATAAATTAAAAATTTATGTTGACACATTATATGCGACATGGTATTATATAAGAGTTGCTGCTAAAACAGCAGTTAACGAAATGAACCTTGAAAACTGAACAAGCAAAACGTAATCAATAAAGTTTTCAGTAACTAACTTCTGTTAGTGAACGAAACGAAATTTTGGACATCAAAATTGATGCCAGCAAAACAATTTGAGCTATTCAAATTTCTTTTATGGAGAGTTTGATCCTGGCTCAGGACGAACGCTGGCGGCGTGCCTAATACATGCAAGTCGAGCGAACAGAGAAGGAGCTTGCTCCTTCGACGTTAGCGGCGGACGGGTGAGTAACACGTGGGCAACCTACCTTATAGTTTGGGATAACTCCGGGAAACCGGGGCTAATACCGAATAATCTGTTTCACCTCATGGTGAAACACTGAAAGACGGTTTCGGCTGTCGCTATAGGATGGGCCCGCGGCGCATTAGCTAGTTGGTGAGGTAACGGCTCACCAAGGCGACGATGCGTAGCCGACCTGAGAGGGTGATCGGCCACACTGGGACTGAGACACGGCCCAGACTCCTACGGGAGGCAGCAGTAGGGAATCTTCCACAATGGGCGAAAGCCTGATGGAGCAACGCCGCGTGAGTGAAGAAGGATTTCGGTTCGTAAAACTCTGTTGTAAGGGAAGAACAAGTACAGTAGTAACTGGCTGTACCTTGACGGTACCTTATTAGAAAGCCACGGCTAACTACGTGCCAGCAGCCGCGGTAATACGTAGGTGGCAAGCGTTGTCCGGAATTATTGGGCGTAAAGCGCGCGCAGGTGGTTTCTTAAGTCTGATGTGAAAGCCCACGGCTCAACCGTGGAGGGTCATTGGAAACTGGGAGACTTGAGTGCAGAAGAGGATAGTGGAATTCCAAGTGTAGCGGTGAAATGCGTAGAGATTTGGAGGAACACCAGTGGCGAAGGCGACTATCTGGTCTGTAACTGACACTGAGGCGCGAAAGCGTGGGGAGCAAACAGGATTAGATACCCTGGTAGTCCACGCCGTAAACGATGAGTGCTAAGTGTTAGGGGGTTTCCGCCCCTTAGTGCTGCAGCTAACGCATTAAGCACTCCGCCTGGGGAGTACGGTCGCAAGACTGAAACTCAAAGGAATTGACGGGGGCCCGCACAAGCGGTGGAGCATGTGGTTTAATTCGAAGCAACGCGAAGAACCTTACCAGGTCTTGACATCCCGTTGACCACTGTAGAGATATAGTTTCCCCTTCGGGGGCAACGGTGACAGGTGGTGCATGGTTGTCGTCAGCTCGTGTCGTGAGATGTTGGGTTAAGTCCCGCAACGAGCGCAACCCTTGATCTTAGTTGCCATCATTTAGTTGGGCACTCTAAGGTGACTGCCGGTGACAAACCGGAGGAAGGTGGGGATGACGTCAAATCATCATGCCCCTTATGACCTGGGCTACACACGTGCTACAATGGACGATACAAACGGTTGCCAACTCGCGAGAGGGAGCTAATCCGATAAAGTCGTTCTCAGTTCGGATTGTAGGCTGCAACTCGCCTACATGAAGCCGGAATCGCTAGTAATCGCGGATCAGCATGCCGCGGTGAATACGTTCCCGGGCCTTGTACACACCGCCCGTCACACCACGAGAGTTTGTAACACCCGAAGTCGGTGAGGTAACCTTTTGGAGCCAGCCGCCGAAGGTGGGATAGATGATTGGGGTGAAGTCGTAACAAGGTAGCCGTATCGGAAGGTGCGGCTGGATCACCTCCTTTCTAAGGATTATTTCGGAATACAAACCTAGGGTTTGTAAGATTACGTTTTGCGTTCAGTTTTGAAGGTTCATTCTTCTGAATGAAAAGCTTCAAAACTTGTTCTTTGAAAACTGGATAAAACGACATTGAAATTGTAACAAACACATTTATTTTTTAAGTTTTTTTATAGGCTTAATAACATTAAGAGGGTTTCAAGACACGAGCAGTTCTAGGAAGCAATCGAGTGAATGAAGGAGCGTACTTGAGTACGTGACTGATTGAACGAGTGAAGCTGACAACGAAATGTGATGTGTATTGAAAGCCGTTAGGTTAAGTTATTAAGGGCGCACGGCGAATGCCTTGGCACTAGGAGCCGAAGAAGGACGGCACTAACACCGATATGCTTCGGGGAGCTGTAAGTGAGCTTTGATCCGGAGATTTCCGAATGGGGGAACCCACTACGTTTAATCGCGTAGTATCTTGACGTGAATACATAGCGTCTTGAAGGCAGACCCAGGGAACTGAAACATCTAAGTACCTGGAGGAAGAGAAAGAAAAATCGATTCCCTGAGTAGCGGCGAGCGAAACGGGAAGAGCCCAAACCAAGAGGCTTGCCTCTTGGGGTTGTAGGACACTCAATACGGAGTTACAAAAGAGCGAGTTAGATGAAGCGACTTGGAAAGGTCCGCCAGAGCAGGTAAAAGCCCTGTAGTCGAAAGTTCGTTCTCTCCTGAGTGGATCCTGAGTACGGCGGAACACGTGAAATTCCGTCGGAATCCGGGAGGACCATCTCCCAAGGCTAAATACTACCTAGTGACCGATAGTGAACCAGTACCGTGAGGGAAAGGTGAAAAGCACCCCGGAAGGGGAGTGAAAGAGATCCTGAAACCGTGTGCCTACAAGTAGTTAGAGCCCGTTAATGGGTGATAGCGTGCCTTTTGTAGAATGAACCGGCGAGTTACGATTACGTGCGAGGTTAAGCTTTAGAAGGCGGAGCCGCAGCGAAAGCGAGTCTGAATAGGGCGAAATAGTACGTGGTCGTAGACCCGAAACCAGGTGATCTACCCATGTCCAGGGTGAAGGTAAGGTAACACTTACTGGAGGCCCGAACCCACGCACGTTGAAAAGTGCGGGGATGAGGTGTGGGTAGCGGAGAAATTCCAATCGAACTTGGAGATAGCTGGTTCTCTCCGAAATAGCTTTAGGGCTAGCCTCGTGATGAGAATACTGGAGGTAGAGCACTGTTTGGACTAGGGGGCCATCCCGGTTTACCGAATTCAGACAAACTCCGAATGCCAGATATTTATACACGGGAGTCAGACTGCGAGTGATAAGATCCGTAGTCAAAAGGGAAACAGCCCAGACCACCAGCTAAGGTCCCAAAGTAATCGTTAAGTGGAAAAGGATGTGGCGTTGCACAGACAACCAGGATGTTGGCTTAGAAGCAGCCATCATTTAAAGAGTGCGTAATAGCTCACTGGTCGAGTGACGCTGCGCCGAAAATGTATCGGGGCTAAACGATTCACCGAAGCTGTGGATTGACATCTACGATGTCAGTGGTAGGAGAGCGTTCTAAGTGCGTTGAAGTCAGACCGGAAGGACTGGTGGAGCGCTTAGAAGTGAGAATGCCGGTATGAGTAGCGAAAGACGGGTGAGAATCCCGTCCACCGTATGACTAAGGTTTCCTGAGGAAGGCTCGTCCGCTCAGGGTTAGTCGGGACCTAAGCCGAGGCCGATAGGCGTAGGCGATGGACAACAGGTTGATATTCCTGTACCACCTCCTCACCGTTTGAGAAATGGGGGGACGCAGTAGGATAGGGTAAGCGCGCTGTTGGTTATGCGCGTCCAAGCAGTAAGGCGTGTGTGTAGGCAAATCCGCACACTGTAACGTTGAGCTGTGATGGCGAGTCCGTATGGACGAAGTTCCTGATTTCACACTGCCAAGAAAAGCCTCTATCGAGGTGAGAGGTGCCCGTACCGCAAACCGACACAGGTAGTCGAGGAGAGAATCCTAAGGTGTGCGAGAGAACTCTCGTTAAGGAACTCGGCAAAATGACCCCGTAACTTCGGGAGAAGGGGTGCTCTTGAGCGTGCAAGCGCATGAGAGCCGCAGTGAATAGGCCCAGGCGACTGTTTAGCAAAAACACAGGTCTCTGCAAAACCGTAAGGTGACGTATAGGGGCTGACGCCTGCCCGGTGCTGGAAGGTTAAGAGGAGTGGTTAGCGCAAGCGAAGCTGCGAATTGAAGCCCCAGTAAACGGCGGCCGTAACTATAACGGTCCTAAGGTAGCGAAATTCCTTGTCGGGTAAGTTCCGACCCGCACGAAAGGCGTAACGATCTGGGCACTGTCTCAACGAGAGACTCGGTGAAATTATAGTACCTGTGAAGATGCAGGTTACCCGCGACAGGACGGAAAGACCCCGTGGAGCTTTACTGTAGCCTGATATTGAATTTTGGTACAACTTGTACAGGATAGGTAGGAGCCAGAGATCTCGGAGCGCCAGCTTCGAAGGAGGCGTCGGTGGGATACTACCCTGGTTGTATTGAAATTCTAACCCATGCCCCTTAGCGGGGCAGGAGACAGTGTCAGGCGGACAGTTTGACTGGGGCGGTCGCCTCCTAAAAGGTAACGGAGGCGCCCAAAGGTTCCCTCAGAATGGTTGGAAATCATTCGTAGAGTGTAAAGGCACAAGGGAGCTTGACTGCGAGACCTACAAGTCGAGCAGGGTCGAAAGACGGGCTTAGTGATCCGGTGGTTCCGCATGGAAGGGCCATCGCTCAACGGATAAAAGCTACCCCGGGGATAACAGGCTTATCTCCCCCAAGAGTCCACATCGACGGGGAGGTTTGGCACCTCGATGTCGGCTCATCGCATCCTGGGGCTGTAGTCGGTCCCAAGGGTTGGGCTGTTCGCCCATTAAAGCGGTACGCGAGCTGGGTTCAGAACGTCGTGAGACAGTTCGGTCCCTATCCGTCGTGGGCGTAGGAAATTTGAGAGGAGCTGTCCTTAGTACGAGAGGACCGGGATGGACACACCGCTGGTGTACCAGTTGTCTTGCCAAAGGCATCGCTGGGTAGCTATGTGTGGACGGGATAAGTGCTGAAAGCATCTAAGCATGAAGCCCCCCTCAAGATGAGATTTCCCATTACGCAAGTAAGTAAGATCCCTCAAAGACGATGAGGTAGATAGGTTCGAGGTGGAAGTGTGGTGACACATGGAGCTGACGAATACTAATCGATCGAGGACTTAACCAAAAACGTTTGAACCATTCAATGAACCGTTTATCCAGTTTTGAAAGAATAATTTCTTTTATGAAGGGTTTCAAAATACGAGTAGTTCGAGGAAGCAATGGAGAGAGGAAAGGAGCGTACTCAAGTACGTGACTGACTGAAGGACAGAAGCTGACGAAGAAATGCGATGTATATTGAAAGCCGACCATAGTCTAGTGATGATGGCAAAGAGGTCACACCCGTTCCCATACCGAACACGGAAGTTAAGCTCTTTAGCGCCGATGGTAGTTGGGGGCTTCCCCCTGTGAGAGTAGGACATCGCTAGGCAAAAAAAACAGTCAGCTGTGTGCTGGCTGTTTTTTTATTTCCTAATGAAATTCTTTAATAATTTAAAGGATTTTCTACAAAAAACAATTACTTTCTAAGAAATATTATGAAAAAATTAAATATATCTAACTCATTCTATATTTTTACTGTAGCTATTTATTTGGATTTTTAATTAAAATTTGCTATCATTAAAAATCTGAATTGTCTTTCTTTTATAAGTTTCTTGACAGTAGCAGTCCACGTTGTTAATCTTACAATTAATATTCTTTTAACTATAGGAGGAAGTTACGAAAATGTGGGAGACTAAATTTGCCAAAGAAGGTTTAACTTTTGATGATGTATTATTAGTACCAGCTCATTCCGAAGTATTACCGAAAGATGTTGATCTATCTGTTCAATTAACACCAAAGATTAAATTAAACATTCCAATGGTCAGTGCAGGTATGGATACAGTTACAGAGTCTAAAATGGCGATTGCTATGGCACGTCAAGGCGGTATCGGTATTATTCATAAAAACATGGGGATCGATGAGCAAGCTGAACAAGTAGAAAAAGTAAAACGTTCTGAAAATGGTGTTATTACAAACCCATTCTTCTTAACTCCGACACATCAAGTTTTCGATGCTGAGCATCTAATGGGTAAATACCGAATCTCTGGTGTACCTATTGTTGATAGTATGGAAAATCAAAAGCTAGTAGGGATTATTACAAACCGTGACTTACGTTTTATCTCTGATTACTCTTTAAAAATTGAAGATGTAATGACAAAAGAAGATTTGATTACAGCACCTGTAGGAACGACTTTAGAGGATGCTGAAAAAATTCTTCAACAATATAAAATCGAAAAACTTCCAATTGTAGATGAAGAAGGTAGATTAACTGGTCTTATTACAATTAAAGATATCGAGAAAGTAATTGAGTTCCCGAATGCTGCTAAAGATACACATGGTCGTTTACTAGTAGGAGCAGCAGTCGGTGTATCAAAAGATACAATGGTGCGTATTGAGAAACTTGTAGAAGCACAAGTTGACATTGTAGTAATCGATACAGCCCATGGGCATTCAGAAGGCGTTTTACAAACAATCCGTTCAATCCGAGAAACCTACCCAGAGTTAGAGATCATTGCTGGTAACGTAGCAACAGGAGAAGGTGCACGTGCATTATTTGAAGCTGGTGCAGATGTTGTTAAAGTAGGTATTGGTCCAGGTTCTATTTGTACTACACGTGTTGTAGCTGGTGTGGGTGTACCACAAATTACAGCAGTATATGATTGTGCTACAGTAGCCCGTGAGCTTGGTAAAACAATTATTGCTGATGGTGGTATTAAATACTCTGGTGATATCGTAAAAGCTCTAGCAGCTGGAGGTAATGTTGTAATGCTTGGTTCACTTCTTGCAGGTACATCTGAATCTCCTGGAGAAACAGAAATCTTCCAAGGACGTCGTTTCAAAGTTTACCGTGGTATGGGTTCTATCGGAGCAATGGAAAAAGGTTCTAAAGATCGTTACTTCCAAGAGGATGCGAAAAAATTAGTACCTGAGGGTATTGAGGGTCGCCTTCCATATAAGGGACCATTAGCTGATACAATTTACCAACTGATTGGTGGTATTCGCGCTGGTATGGGTTATTGTGGAGCACCACATCTTGAGCACCTACGAGATAATGCACAATTTGTTAGAATGACAGGTGCTGGTCTACGTGAATCACATCCACATGATGTACAGATTACAAAAGAATCACCAAACTATTCCATGTAATAAATTACTTGCAACTTTTATGCTTTCGCATCGTCTACAAAGATGGCGCGAGAGCATTTTTTTATGGTAGAGAGTCAACACGGTTGTTGTTATCTATGATAAAATGTCGAGGACAAGATTATTTTTTTGGAGGGCTTTAAAGGTGAAAAAGAAAATGAACACCGTATTACGTTTACTCCTAATCCCTGTTTTATTATTTAGTATTTTTGCGGGTATTCCTGCAAAGGCAAATGCGGAAACAGATTTGGGATTAACAGTGGATGCTGCGATTTTAATTGACGCAGATTCAGGGAAAATTTTATATGAACAAAACGCAGATACTTCACTAGGTATTGCAAGTATGACGAAAATGATGACTGAATACCTGTTACTGGACGCGATTGATGCAGGGACAGTTAAGTGGGAACAGGAATATCAAGTAACAGATTATACGTATCGTATGTCTCAAAATCGTGCATTAAGTAATGTACCTTTACGTAGAGATGGCTCTTACACGATCCGTGAGTTATACGAAGCCATGGCCATTTATTCGGCAAATGCGGCAACCGTAGCTATTGCCGAAACGATTGCGGGTTCTGAGACTGAATTTTTAAAGTTAATGAATAAAAAAGCAGAGGAACTTGGCTTAGAGGGCTATAAATTTGTCAATTCTACGGGTCTTAATAACGCTGATTTATTTGGTATGCATCCATCAGGTACAGGTCCAGAAGACGAAAATGTAATGCCTGCTAAATCTGTAGCTAAATTGGCGTATCATCTATTAAAAGACCACCCGAAGGTTTTAGAAACATCTCAAATTACAAAGAAAACGTTCCGTGAAGGCACAGATGATGCCATTGAAATGTCTAACTGGAACTTTATGTTACCTGGATTAGTGTATGAATATCAAGGGGTAGATGGATTAAAAACAGGTACAACAAACTTTGCAGGTCACTGCTTCACAGGTACTGCAGAGCGCAATGGTACTCGTTTGATTGCGGTGGTTATGAAAGCTGTTGATGCAAATGGACAAGGATCATATGCAGCTCGCTTTGATGCCACAGCAAAATTATTTAATTATGGTTTTTCACAATTCTCTAAACAAGAAATTTTACCAGCGAACTATACATTCAAAGATCAAAAAACGGTAAAAGTGACAAAAGGTAAAGAAGACAAAGTAGCGATTGCAGTAAAAGAACCAATTTCATTTATGATTAAGTCTTCTGATAAAGATTTATATAAACCTACATTGGTTTTAGATAAAAAGAGTTTAGAGGCAGATGTTAAGAAAGACACTGTTGTAGGAAAGGTCGTTATTGAGCGCACAGAAGGCACTGATTACGGCTTTATCGATGGCAAGGATATTTCATCTGATGTTGTCACAACAGAGGCTGTAGAGCGTGCTAGCGGTATTTCATTGTTCTTCCAAGGTATAGGTAACTTCTTCGGCAATTTATGGGGAGGCATTACAGACTTTGTTGGGGGACTATTTTAATCTATAGTTAATAAGCACATGAATGTTATAAAGCATTCATGTGCTTTTTCACATTTTAGCATAGTCCTGCATAAGCTAATAGGCGAAAGGATGTGGCTAAATGTGTGGAATTACAGGATGGGCTAGTTTTCAAAGGGATTTAAGAACAAGTGACACAATTTTAAAATCGATGACACAAACATTAAATAAAAGAGGGCCGGATGATGAAAATATTTGGTGTAGTGAGCATATTGCATTTGGCCATCGACGATTGGCAGTTATCGATCTAATTGGCGGCAAACAGCCAATGAAAAAAATACATGATGGCGTAAACTATGTCATTACATACAATGGCGAACTTTATAATACGGAAGAGTTACGTAAAGAACTTTTAAAAAGAGGCCACAGCTTTACAACACATTCAGATACGGAAGTGTTATTAACTGCCTATATTGAATGGAAAGAAAAATGTGTAGATTTTTTAAATGGCATTTTTGCCTTCGGTGTTTGGGATGAGCAAACACAATCACTATTTTTATGCCGAGATCGATTAGGTGTGAAACCTTTGTATTATACAGAGCAACAAGGCGGTGTGCTTTTTGCATCTGAAGTGAAGGCCTTGTTGGCACATCCCATGGTTCAAGCAAGTGTAAATGTGGAAGGATTGGCAAGTATGATGGCTGTAGGGCCCTCTAGAGCACCAGGCAAGACACTTTTTCAAAATATCGAGGAATTAAGACCGGGATATGCTATGCGGTTTTCCAGAGAAGGCTTGAAAAAGTGGCCATATTGGCAGCTACAAAGCCAAAGGCATGAAGAAACATTAGAGGAAACTACTGAGCATGTTCGTTTTTTATTGACGGATGCGATTGAACGTCAGCTTATTTCAGATGTACCTATTTGTACATTTCTTTCAGGTGGACTTGATTCCAGTATCATTACCGGTATTGCAGCAAATAGATTTCAACAACAAAATCATAAATTGCATACATTTTCTATCGATTACGAAGATAATGAACGTTTCTTTAATCCACATGCTTTCCAAACATCAACGGATACGTATTGGATTCAAAAAATGACGGATACTTTCCAGACAACACATCATGCAGAGGAAATCACGCAACAGCAGTTAATTGATTTATTAGTAGAGTCAGTGATCGTCCGGGATTCTCCTGGAATGGCAGATGTCGACTCATCGTTATTATGGTTTTGTCGAGAAATAAAAAAAGATTTTACTGTAGCATTATCAGGAGAGTGTGCAGATGAAATTTTTGGTGGATACCCATGGTTTCAAGAAAAAACTTCAGGTTTTCCTTGGATTCGTTCATTGTCTGAAAGAGGTGGATTACTTCAAGAGAAGTGGGATAAAAAATTAAAAATTGAGTCCTATGCACATCAACTCTACACACAAACAATGGCTGAAGTACCGTTGTTAGATGGAGAAAGTCCGGCAGAAGCAAGACATCGAGAAATGTTTTATTTAAATATGCTCTGGTTCATGCAAACATTGTTAGAAAGAAAAGATCGTATGAGCATGGGGGCAAGTTTAGAGGTGCGTGTTCCTTTTGCAGATCATAGGCTTGTGGAATATGCTTGGAATATTCCGTGGGAAATGAAGAATTTGGATGGAATAGAAAAAGGATTACTTCGAAAATCGATGGCACACTTATTACCTGATGAAGTGTTGTATCGTAAAAAGAATCCTTATCCTAAAACGTACCACCCTGTTTATACAGCAGGTGTTCAAAAATGGTTGAGAGAAATCCTTCACGATAAAAATTCAATTTTACATGAACTATTTGAACGACAAAAGCTTGCAGAGTTAATTGAATCGGGAGGTAGCTCTTTTAAAATTCCATGGTATGGGCAATTAATGGCAGGGCCTCAGCTTTTAGCATATTTAGGGCAAATTCATACATGGTTTGAACACTATCAGATTCAATTGATTGAAACGTAAAAGAAAATGACCTATCTACTAACTAGTAGACGGGTCATTTTTTTCTATTTCCCAACAATCCATCAGCTGTTCAATGGATTGTTCAATTGTTTGAACAGGTATTCCACCAAAGCCAAGTAAAAATTGAGCATGTGAAGATTCATAATGGTCTAGTCTATAAGCAGATAACGGATAAATACCAATCTCCGCTTGAGAAGCAAGTTGCTGTAATTGTTTTTCTGATAAAATGTGCTGTACTTCTAATAAAATATGCATTCCAGCTTGTTCACCAGTTATTTTAATCGCTGAAGAATATTTTTCTAAAAAGGAGGTTAGCTTATCATGTTTTTTTCGATAAACTTTACGCATTCGATTAAGGTGCTTTGCAAAATGCCCGTCTCGCATAAAATTTGCCACGATATGCTGATCGAAGCGAGGTACAGTAGATGAATAATAATTAAAGACATCGTTATATGTGGCAAGTAGTTTAGGTGGAAGTACAAAATAAGCTACTCGCAAGGATGGCATTAATGACTTTGTAAAAGTACTCATGTAAATCACTGTATCATTTCGATCTAAGGCATGTAGTGCAGGAATTGGTTTTCCAGCATAACGAAATTCCGAATCATAATCATCTTCAATAATATAACGTGAGGAGCTCTGAGCAGCCCAGTTTAAAGCTTGTGCCCGTCTAGTGGCAGATAATACCGCACCGGTAGGAAATTGGTGTGAGGGTGTAATATAAACGACATTAGCGCTCGTTTTTTCAAGCTCATGAATAATAATTCCCTCTTCATCCACTGCAATCGGATAGACTTTTCGTTTATGCTGCGAAAACATACGATGCACGGCTGGGTACCCTGGGTTTTCTAGGGCAAAGCAGGTATCGTCGTTAAAAAGACGTAGGATCATAGGCAGAAGCTGTTCAGTACCAGAGCCAATTACGATTTGCTCTGGATGACAGACAACACCGCGTGATTGATATAGATAATTTGCAATCTCTGTACGTAAAGAAAGTTCACCTTGAGGTTCACCTGTTAATAATAATTCTTTTGAGGTATCGTCAAAAAGCTCTTTCGCATACTTTCTCCATGTTTGAAACGGAAAGGCATCGATATCAATAGAACCAGGATTAAAATCAATTTTGTATGTTTTTTTCTTAGGATGCTCATTGACGGAGGTTACATTGTCTTGCTGAATGTAGGGTAGTTCATCTATTTCTTCAACAAAGTAGCCAACCCGTGATTTAGACATAATATAACCTTCAGCTAATAGCTGTGCATAAGCAATTTCAATTGTTGTTTGAGAAATATTTAAAAAATCGGATAATTTTCTTTTTGACGGTAATTTTTCTCCTACCATTATTTTCTTGGAAATAATAGCATCCTTAATACCGTTATAAAGCTGATCATAAAGCGGTTTATTACTATCTCTTTCAAGCTGAAATAAAAGCATATCCATGTTGTATAACCTCCTGACCTTATGATTATTTTAAAAACTGGATATTTTTATATGGTCAATTTCTATTATACTAAACTTCATCATAAAGGTGGAGGTTAGAAAATGAAACAAACAGGTACAGAGTTAGTAAAACGTGGAATGGCAGAAATGCAAAAGGGCGGCGTTATTATGGACGTCATTAATGCAGAGCAAGCAAAAATAGCAGAAGCAGCAGGCGCTGTAGCCGTTATGGCATTAGAAAGGGTACCTTCAGATATTCGTAAGGCAGGTGGCGTTGCACGTATGGCTGATCCTCGTATTGTGGAGGAAGTAATGGCGGCTGTAACCATTCCTGTTATGGCAAAGGCACGTATAGGGCATATCGTTGAAGCACGCGTTTTAGAGGCAATGGGGGTTGATTATATTGATGAAAGTGAAGTTTTAACACCAGCAGATGAAGAATACCATTTATTAAAAAGTGATTACACAGTACCGTTTGTGTGCGGCTGTCGTGATTTAGGTGAAGCAGCCCGTCGTATCGGAGAAGGCGCGTCAATGCTACGAACAAAAGGTGAACCAGGAACAGGGAATATAGTGGAGGCAGTTCGACATATTCGCAAAGTAAATGCTCAGGTACGTAAAGTAGTGGGTATGACAGAAGATGAATTAATGACGGAGGCAAAATTACTGGGGGCTCCTTTCGAATTATTAAGAGAAATTAAACGTCTTGGTCGTTTACCAGTAGTAAATTTTGCGGCAGGTGGTGTTGCTACGCCAGCCGATGCTGCATTAATGATGGAGCTTGGAGCTGATGGCGTTTTCGTGGGCTCTGGTATTTTCAAATCCGAAAATCCAGAAAAATTTGCACGTGCTATTGTGGAGGCGACTACCCACTATAAAGACTATAAGCTAATTGCTGAAATATCTAAAGAGCTCGGTGTACCAATGAAGGGTATTGATATTGCACAGCTTGGGCAAAACGAGCGTATGCAAGAGCGAGGCTGGTAAAATGAAACGAATTGGTGTTTTAGCATTACAAGGAGCAGTCCGTGAGCATGTCCAAATGTTAGAAGGGCTTGATTGTGAAGCGATTTTAGTAAAACAGAAGAAGGATTTAGTGAATCTCGATGGACTTGTACTACCTGGTGGGGAAAGTACGACAATGCGAAAATTGCTGGACCGTTTTGACCTACTAGAGCCAATCCGTGAACTTGCACAGCAAGGTTTACCGGTATTTGGCACATGTGCAGGATTAATTTTATTAGCCAATCAATTAGTGGATGACGAACCGCATTTAGCAGTTATGGATGTGACGGTAGCAAGAAATTCATTTGGACGTCAGATAGATAGCTTCGAAGTTCAACTGGATATTCCTAAAATAGGTGCACGTATTCCAGCAGTTTTTATTCGTGCACCTCATATTGAAGCGGTAGGTAAAGATGTTGATGTTCTCGCTCAGCATGACGGAAAAATAATTTTGGCGCAAGATGGTCATTTATTAGGTTGTTCGTTTCATCCTGAATTAACAGCAGATAAGCGAATTCTTGAATATTTTGTCTCCTCTATGGTATGACTTGCAAAATTTGTTTTCATATAGTACAGTATGGTTAAAATTTAAATAATTGAACACGATGATGGGAAGTAGTAACAAGCACGTTTTTTTTAGAGAGTCAGCGGTTGGTGGAAGCTGATAAAAGCACTTGTGAATCCGTCCTGGAGTTGCACAGTCGAAGTGATTGAAGTAGACTGTAGCCGGCTGAAATGCCGTTATAAAATAAGTGGATTAGGCATACGCCTAGTCAATTAGGGTGGCAACGCGGGTAGCTCTCGTCCCTTTCCAGGGATGAGGGCTTTTTTGTGTTTATTTTGATGCAACAATTTCCCATCATTAAAGAAACTATTGGAGGTATGAATATGTTAGATATTAAACGTGTACGCGATAATTTCGCGGAAATTAAAGAAATGCTATTAACACGTAATGAAGATTTAGGTAACTTAGATGACTTTGAAGGCTTAGATGCAAAGCGTCGTGAATTAATTGCTAAAACAGAAGAATTAAAAGCAGAACGTAATAAAGTATCTGAACAAATTTCACTTATGAAGCGCAATAAGGAAAACGCAGATGAAGTCATTGCTCGTATGCGTCAGGTAGGCGATGAAATTAAAGAATTAGACAATCAATTAAATGATGTAGAAGAGCGCTTTAAAGATATGATGATGCGTTTACCAAACATTCCTCATGAATCTGTCCCAGTAGGTACAACAGAGGACGACAATGTTGAGGAATATACTTGGGGCGAAATTCCAGCATTTGATTTTGATATTAAAGCACACTGGGATCTAGCGACAGATTTGAAAATTGTGGATTTTGAACGTGGCGCAAAAGTAACAGGTAGCCGTTTCTTATTCTACCGTGGTCTTGGAGCTCGTTTAGAACGTGCATTAATGACGTTCATGATGGATTTACATGCAGAAGAGCATGGCTATGAGGAAATGCTACCACCTGTCATTGTAAATCGTGATAGCTTAACAGGTACTGGACAGCTTCCAAAATTCGAGGAAGATGTATTCAAATTAGAAGAAACTGATTATTTCATGATTCCAACAGCAGAGGTTCCAGTAACGAACTTCTATCGTGATGAAATATTACCAGCTGAGGCTTTACCACAAGGCTTTGCTGCATACAGTGCATGCTTCCGCTCAGAGGCAGGTTCTGCAGGACGTGATACACGTGGTTTAATCCGTCAACACCAATTCAATAAAGTAGAACTAGTTCGTTTTGTAAAACCAGAGGAATCATACGAACAGTTAGAGCTATTAACAGGTCATGCTGAAAAAGTACTGCAATTATTAGGATTACCATATCGTAAACTAAAAATGTGTACAGCCGATTTAGGCTTTACTGCAGCGAAGAAATATGATTTAGAAGTGTGGATTCCAGCACAAAACATGTACCGTGAAATTTCTTCTTGTTCTAACTTTGAGGATTTCCAAGCACGACGTGCAAATATCCGCTTCCGTCGTGAACCAAATGCAAAACCAGAGTATGTTCACACATTAAATGGTTCAGGTCTTGCCATTGGTCGTACAGTTGCGGCTATCCTGGAAAACTATCAACAAGCTGATGGAAGCGTAGTGATTCCTGAAGTTTTAAGACCTTATATGGGTGGTAAAGAGGTAATCGCACCAAAATAAAAAACAAATAAAAGCTATTTTAGACCATCCTTTAGGGGAGAATCTAAAATGGCTTTTTTGCTTTTCCAAAATTGAAATCTCCCATGAAAGGTTTTGTAATTTTTTATAATCTAGCAAATTTAAATATATTAATTAGAAATTGGCTTAACACCTGAAACAAGTACCGTTTTTGAAGTCATGCAATCAGGGAAATCCGTTTTAACCTATGGGCAATAGCTTACAACATTAGATGGTTTTAGTTATTTATCGCTAAACTTATCCCATTATGGAGCAATGGAAAGCTATGGAGGCAATTGAATTCTCAGAACATTTTTATGAAAGTAAGCATTAAAATGCTTAAATAATTTCCTGGGACATAATCTATCTCGAGATAATCATACGGCCAATCGTCTAGAGGATTTCATTACGATAAACACTGAAATGAAGTCTCAACTTGAAAAGGCCAGTCTGAGCGCAAAGAAAAATGCTCCGATTTTATTAACAGAGGAAACTAGAATAGAGAAAGATTTTATAGCACAAGTTCTTCATAATGAAAGTTGCCGCTATACTAATGAAGAAAGAAAAGGTCAGTTACAGGAAGCTAATGGTGGAACGTTACTCATTGACCACCAGATGTATCTTTACAAGCAAAGTTATATCGAAGGTGAATGTGTTTTCAGACGATTAACTATTTAACCTTAATATTCATTACTGTTGCTGCTACGACACAGTTCATATATATTGCTATTACTCTGAGGATAAAAAAGAAGGTGTCTCATTAGGAGGCACCTTCTTTAATTGATAGTCTCATTTTTCGAAGCTATACGTGCTTTTTTCTCAGCTTTTTTACGCTCTCGTAAAGCTTTAAAAAAATTGGTTAAGATTTGTCCACATTCATCTGCTAAGATTCCTTCAGATACTTCACATTCATGGTTAAAGCGTGCATCGTTTAATAAACGATAGAGTGAATCTACACAGCCTGCTTTGATATCTCTTGCACCATAGACAACACGTGGTACACGAGATTGCAAAATTGCACCTGCGCACATTGGGCAAGGTTCAAGCGTAACATAGAGTGTTGTTTTTTCGAGACGCCAGCTGCCGATTTTTTTACAAGCCTCTTGAATAACCATTAGCTCAGCATGTGTTGTTGCATTTTGTGTTGTTTCTCGTAAATTATGAGCTTTTGCAATAATTTCCCCATTATAAACAAGTACAGCACCTATAGGCACTTCCCCAAGTATAGCTGCTTTTTTGGCTTCTTCTAATGCTTGTTTCATAAATTGACGATCTGTTTCAAAAATATCCACTAAAAATCTCTCCTTATAAAGTAGTTTATCCTGCTTAATTGGTAATTGCTACTTTTAACTTTCTTTCAGCGGGTGTCAAGGAATCAGAAAGGAACGCTTTGTGTAAGCACAAAGCTAAATCTGAATGCAACTAGGCTTCGGTATAGTTGATTATTGACATTCCTAAAATAACCCTATATATTTATACATGAATACATGCTCATATATGAATATTTAAGAATGGGGTAAACTTTTATGGATGAAACATTAAAAAGTTCAAAAACACAAAAAATTGCAATTCAGCATTTAGATGAAGAGACATTATTTGTAGTATCTCAAACCTTTAAGGCATTGAGTGATCCGACTCGAATTCGCATTTTAAACTTACTATGTACAGATGAACATTCAGTCAACGACATTGCTGAAATTTTAGATTTAGGCCAATCGACTGTTTCTCATCAATTACGTTTTTTAAAAAATTTACGCTTAGTGAAATTTCGAAGAGAGGGAACAACCTTGTATTATTCTAAGGATGACGATCACATTATGAATTTATTGAAGCAAGCTATTGAGCATGCGACACATAATTAAATGAAATGGAGGAATATAAATGGGACATCAACACGATCACGGTCATGATCATACACATGGTGCAAATAAAAAGGTGTTATTACTGTCGTTTATTATTATTACAGGCTATATGATAGTAGAGGCAATTGGTGGTTTTTTAACGAATAGCTTAGCTCTTTTATCAGACGCAGGTCATATGTTAAGTGACTCTATC
>NZ_PDFK01000001.1 GCF_002845985.1 Lysinibacillus fusiformis
TGAATTTGGTAGTATATTACCAAATGTTAAAAATAAAATAGGAAGAAAAATGACAAAAACCATCGAGAGTGAACTTCTCGATGGGCTTTTGTCTACAGTCTGAAACGCCCACCGAAGTGAGCGTTTCAATTTAATTATTCATTTGTGCCTTTTTCCACATCATACGCGGTAATCCAATCACTGAAGCTGCCTACATATAATTGGATGTTTTCATAGCCTTCATCTGCTAGCACTGCATATAACGGTGAGGCTGTCACGCCGCTACCACAGTAGACGACAATCTGCTCATCAGGCGTAACTTTTTGGCGTAATGCGTCGTTCGCTTTTAATTGGCCGTCTGTCTTTAATTGCTCCCAGTCAAAGTTTTTTGCGGTTGGAATATGGCCTGCTACCTTATCCAGTGGTTCCATTTCGCCACGATAACGTTCAGCTGCACGTGCATCGAGCAAGGTTGCTTGTACTTCGCCGTCTACTATTGCCTTTACCGCTTGGCGTGGCGCATATAGTTCATCCTTCCAATCAAATTCTATGATCGTTGGGGGATATTTTATAATATCCTTGGTGAACGGAATTTTTGCCTCTAGCGCAGGGGCACCGCCATTGACAATCACTACATTTGGGAAACCAGCGTATGTCAGCATCCACCAGGCGCGCGGAGCGAACGGGGCTGCTCCCTGGTCGTAGACAACAATTTGATCTTCATAGCGTAAACCTAATTCTTGAAATACGGAAGTCAACTTTTCTTTGCTCGGCATCGGGTGACGGCCGTCCTTACTGTCCATATCGGATAACTGTTGTTCTAAATCAATATAAATAGCACCAGTTGCATGTCCTTCTTCAAATGCTTTTTTTCCAGCTTCTTTGTCCTGAAGATCGAAGCGAGCATCGATAAAACGGACGCCATCAAACTGTATTTCATCCACTGATTTGAATACTCTTCCCATATAAATCACCTCATGCGTATTGTAATTGTGCGTAAATTGCTTTCCAAGAAGCTAAACGGCTCTCTTCTTGTAAGGCAAGTCTTTCTGTCTCAATTTGTTCAAGCGCTTGATGATAAATATATAAACGTAATTTTTCGGCTTCCTCTGCAATAAACGTAATGGCCCATGTCATAAGAAAAACTTTCTGTGCATCTAAATAATCTTGTGCATCTGGTTTTGTTACAGCTTCCAGCGCCTCGCTCAACTTTATTTTTTCATTCTTCTCAAAGAAAGCTTTTTGATTGCGGAAGTGAGATTTTACGCTAGTATATTTTGAAATATCTGTGAATGGCCCTTCAAAATCCAGTAAATTTGGCTCTGAAGATTCAAAGGTTAGGAACGAGAAGCTTCTATTCAACTCTTTCAGCTCACGCACCTCATCTTTGAAGCGTTGTTGCATTTTCTTGCCTATGAACTGTGATAAACGGAAGTTTGTGACACGCATTTCTTGTGTAAAATCAAAACGCAAGCTTTGCATCACTTCCTTCAGTGCATGCTCCAATGCTTGCTGTGCTGGCATCGCAGCAAATGTCGAAGGATTATAACCTTCCTTAAAGAACTCAGGATAACGATAATAGACACGTTGGAGAACATAATACAGGAGCTCATCAAGCTCTTGCTTTGTTTCACTCTCTAGCATGCTTGTATTGAGCACGCTGAACTTCGATTGGATATGTTGTTCAAGTGTTGTTAATTCCTCTAAACGCTCATCTTTACGTTTTAAGTTTTCCTCCGTTTGTGCGATTAAATCGGCTAAACGTTGCTCTGTTTTATCGACTTCTTCTGCAAGAGCCTGTACTGCTAAGGCACTTAATTCATCATTTAAGAATGTATGGAAGTCGCTTTCGAATGGTGGCATGCCAGATGTTAAATCGGCACCTTCTACTTTTTCTTTTAATGCTAAAAGACTCGATACCCCATACAGTCGTGGGAAACGAATGCCAAAACGTTGTAACTCTGAACGAACATAGCCTTTTACGTCTTCCTGTTCTTCTTCTGTTGTTGCTAAATCAATGGCATTTACAATAAAGAACATTTTATCAAGTTCAAATGCATCCTTGACACGACCAAGCTGAATTAAAAACTCACGGTCAGCTTTAGCAAAGGCATGGTTATAGTACGTAATAAATAGGATAGCATCAGCATTGCGAATATATTCAAAGGCTACACCTGTATGACGAGCATTAATCGAGTCCGCTCCTGGTGTGTCAACAAGTGTCACACCCATGCGTGTCAATGGGCTATCGTAATAGAAATCAATATTATCAACAAAGCATGATTTGTTTTCTTGCGCCACAAATTTTTCAAATTCTTCACGGCCTACACGAATGATCGTACCAAGCTCAGATTTAAATGTTGGATAGCCTTCCTTATAAGCACGAATAAATGACTTATGAACATTTAAACGTTCATCCGTTAACTGAACGGCAAGCCCTTCATCAGCACGATTATAGGCTTCCTCCAACGAAGCTACAGACAAGCCAATTGCCGCATACGAGCCTTGAATATCCTCTAGCATTTGCTCCGTTGTTTTAAGCTGTACATCGGCCGTTTCATGTGGATGCTCTGGTGTTACTGGACGAATTTTATTGATGGCTGCTGTTGTTGGGTTTGGTGATACAGGTAACACCTTTGCACCCATTAATGCATTGGAGAAGGATGATTTCCCTGCACTAAATGCGCCAAACAAAGCAATCGTAAAATCTTTTTTCTGTAAACGTTCCACTTTATTTTCAAGGTAATGGGCAACTTCTGCAAAGCCTTGAACCTCTTTGACTGCATTGGCTGTATGCAGTGCGCGATTAATCACACCATCGATTGGAAGAGTCGTTGCACTGATGGCTTGCTGCGTTTCCTCTTGTTCGATGACCTGCTCTTTTGGCTTCAGCATGGACTCATCAAACAAACGAATATCGGCTAAATCTTGCTTAAATGACTGTGCCCAATTGACTAGCTGCTGATTCGCAACTTTACGGATTTCATTGCTCGCTTGATGCATAATGCTTGCACTATATTGCTGATAGCCTTCGATTTCAAGCACTGCCTTAATTGCATCCACTTTGTCTTGCATACCCGCCATTTTTAATTTTGATGGTGCAGCCGTTTCTGTTGCCACAGCTTCAAGCGTTGTTGCTTGCGCATTTTTCCAGCTATCTGTTTCCTGAATAAAGTAGCGCTTCGTTGCCTCCGCGACACGGTTGGCGAAGTTTAACACAGCATCACCTGTTAACAGGGCACCCGTTTGAACTTGCTGCTCAATCAATGAAAAAGGTAAGTCAAATACATAGGCATCAATGGCGGAAGCACGCTCTTCATTTAATGCACCTACATCTTTTAATGCTTTTTTCATAAGTCCTTTTAAATGCCCAGTAATTTGTGCATGAACGACGTTCTGATAGGCACTATATGCATCCTCCTTACGACGGTTACGCTCTTCCTCTGTTTTTTTCTTCGCTGTAAAGAGTCCCCCTACTTTAAAGCCCTCCTGCACACTTTCTAAATAAAGGCGGAGGCGATCACGTACATCAGCTGGCATGATGGCTGCATTGGCTAGTAGTTCCTTCCGTTGCTCCTCAAATGTTTCATTCCATGCCTCTACTGAGAATAATTCAACTTGACGATTTAATTTATTGTATTGCTCCAAAATATCTTGATGGTGTGCCCAGTCGTCCGCACTTAAAATTTCTTCATCAATAGTTAAACGATCCTGTCTTTCTTCCATTAAATAATGGTCATGCTCACTTTGCAGTAAACGCAATGTATTCGTTGCCGTTTGTACAAGCTGCTCCTGCCAATCATTCATACTGTCCATCACGATGTTCTTTACGACCTCAAAATCATTATGTGGATGTTCAGGCTCTCTCAATGATGTGAAAAATACACCCTTCGGCACAACGCCCCATGCGGCAAAGGATTGATGAACCGTTGCTTTAAAGTCTTCAAAGCTCAATTCATTATCTTTATGCTTATCAATCATATTGACAATTAAATAAACGTTTGGATTGTATTTCATTAATTGCTTTGTAAATTGGAAATTCAGTTCCGACTGCACATGGTTATAATCCATTGTATAAAATACGATATCTGCAATATGGAGCGCCGATTCCGTTGACATACGGTGTGCATCATCTGTGGAGTCTACTCCCGGCGTATCCATGACAGTAACGCCTAGTGGTAGTGTAGAGGCACTGTGCCCAATTTCGATTTGTGACACTAAATCCCCATTCTTACTAAGCTCTTTTACTGTTTTAAAATCATAGCCTGCCTCAAATTTCACAGGCTTTTCATTGTGCATATAGACAATTGCAAAATCTTCCTCTGATTTATGCACTTTTACGATATTCGCACTTGTTGGAATTGGACTAGATGCCAGTAAGTTTTCACCAGACAGCGCATTAATCATACTCGACTTCCCAGCAGAGAAATGACCCGCAAAGCCAATCACATACTCTTTTTGCTGAATTTTTCGAGCAAAAAGAGAGGTTTTATCCATGCGTTCTGTATCACCATTATGCTGATAGATTATGTATTGCAAAGAAGCTTGCTTTAATAGCTCCTCCAATTGTTGTTCAAAATCTTTCATGAAACCAGTTACCCCTTTTTCGTTAATTATTCATAATTAGTATTCTACCTTATTCAACTAGCAAAGTATAACACTAATTTACGGTAAAAAGCATGTATGCCAACGTTTCTATCCTAATAAGTCCCATCATAAAATCTTGATGATCCGAAATAATCTTCCTCAAATGATAGATGGTCAACTAGTTCTCTTGCTATTTTCTTCATATTTTATAGTAAATGTATTCGGGGCAAAGGTTATTTTTTAAGAATGGAGTGTGATCGCACATGCTGAATCCTAAGTCTCATCGAATCATAGAAAAAAGTTGTCCGTGTCACTGTGAGGATCGATTTTTCTGGCCCCGTATCAAAGCAACAAACGGCACGCCCATCGTCCCTCCTCCTATCGTTCCAGAGGGCACTATTTTGCCGATTATCCACCGCTATTTTTATATCGTCACAGCCGATCTTGATCTAACAAATGGGGTCACGCTGCCAGCGACTCTCTTCTGGAATGATAATGCTGACAATATTACAGAGTTTACCCTCTTCTCGCCAAACGGTTACGTCAATCTTTATATTAATGCGGTGATGCAAGAAGGTGGCATTTACACCATAACACCAGCCGCCTTAACAATCGTACCCTACAATGCCACTTTGTATAGAGGCACACCCATTATCATTGAATCGCTTGGCTTTATGACAAATTAATATCCAAGAAAGGAGGTGAATCATATGGCACTTTCCATTATTAATATTCATGTCAATGTCACAGGTACATCTACACGATTTTTTAACGTTTTAGCTGCACCTCTTGCCATTACAGATGGTACTACAGTCGCTGCTACAACGTTTTTAGATGATAGCGGTACAGCGGCAACTGCATTTCCAGTAGTTACAAACGGCTACTATAATTTATATATCAATGGCGTTCTACAGGAGGGTGATGCTTATACAGTTTCTGCAACTGAAGTTACATTCAACACTGTTACAGCATCACTTTCTGCTGGTACACCAATTGTGCTTGAAGCAGTTGAATTAGTCACAACTACCTAACCTAACTAATATAGATGCCCTAAACTCTCTTAGGGCATCTATTTTACAATTGTAGTAGCTCTCTGAACCTTACAATAGTCTAGCTCATGACGCCTATTTCCATGAATACATAGAGTTTAAGCAGCCACTTTTATTTTTTAGATTGCACAGACAGGCTTCACCATGAAATAAAGACCCTAAAGGGCGTAAATCGGTGGTACTTTCCATTATCAATAGTCATGTTAATGTAACAGGTACTTCTGCTCTGTCCATTGATTCACAGAAATCTAAGTCACTTGAAGAAAAAATTTACAGGCAATAGACTTCAAACCAATACTTCTAACAAAATGAAAACTGTTCGGAAAATTGTACAAGGCAGTAGTCTGGATTCCCCTGTTAAAATAAGTAAAAAAATAATGAAAACCGAAAGCTCCGATTCTTTGTCTATTAGGCTTGGATTGGGTCTTTTTTTATTCCAAAATCGAAGGACACTTAATTAATACATTGTAAGTACATGAAACAAAACAATGGTGCTCCATAATGGACGAGTTTTTTTAAGTGGCATAACCGTTGCTTTTTTGTCAACAATTTTAGGAAAACAGGCACCAATTGTCAACATAAATAATATGATATAAAAAAATAAGGGGTGTAAGCTGTGACTTGGTTAATCATTTTAGCTTTTACGCTTTCATCAAGTATAGATAATTTAGGCGTAGGGCTCTCTTACGGGATTCGAAAGATACATGTTAGTTTTGGGAAAAATTTATTAATAGCAATTATATGCTTTGTTATGAGTATGGGAGGCATTACGTTTGGGGTTTGGCTCTCGACTATTCTTCCAGGTATGCTTCCTGTAATCTTTGGAGCCTTATTGTTATTTATCATTGGAATTCGCATCATTCTTTTAGCTAAACCACGTAAAAATGAACCTTCAAAAGAGGCGTTACAGCCCAAAAATGGGCAAAGTATTTTTAAAAACCCTGAGGAAGCTGATTTTAATAAGTCTGATGAAATCGGCTGGGGAGAATCTATACTTCTTGGTATTGCATTATCAGCAAATGCACTTACAAATGGTGTGGGCGCTGGCCTACTCGGACTTTCACCTGTTGTCATTTCGTTAACAGCTGCAATCGGGAGCTTTATTACTGTTTGGGCAGGAGTCAAATTAGGAAGTAAGGTCGCTGATGTTCAGGTTAGTTCATTTACTATAGGGCAATTTGGCACAGTAATTAGTGGTTTGTTGATGTTACTGCTTGCTTTTGCAGCATTTTATTAATATTATGTTGACATTTTGTCAACACAATATTACACTTCTGTACAACGGTAATTTTCCATTAGACAATCATTAAGGAACTAACAGAAGGGAGAATCGAATATGGCAGAAAATAGAGAAAGTACTACTCTAGGTTTATTGTTGAAAGAATTACTAAAAGAACGCTCATTATCCATGCGGAAGTTTAGTGAACTTACAGGGGTCGATACAGCTACGATTTCACGGATTATCAATAATAAACGAAAGGCAACACCTCAACATTTAGAAAAATTCGCTGAATGTCTTGGTATTCCTTTCATTAATCTTGTTGAAGCTGCAGGGTATCCTATCGAACAGAGACATGAAGAGTCTCAATCAGATATTCATACTTCTGTTGATGCAATACAGACTTTTCTTAAGGCTTCTAATGTTTATGACAATCAATTTTCAGTGCAAGATGTTGAAAAAAAATTAGACGATTATGGATTATTTGCTCAAACAGAAGAAGGAAAAAATACAATTCATAAGAGTTTTAACGAAAAGATTCAGAGTGTAGGTAGCGTTGGACCATTTATTAGCAAGTTGAAAGAGTTATATGAAAAATTTACAACAAATAAGGGTACACTATTTGAATTAACAATAATTGGAAGTACATTATTGTATTTTATTATTCCAGTGGATGTCATTCCGGATTATCTATTTCCTATTGGTTATTTGGACGATGCAATAGCTGTACAACTTACTGCAAAAGGTTTGTTAAAAAATAACTGATAGGTGGATTAATTAATTTATGAAACATAGTAAAACGAGCCGTAGATGGCTAAGAAATTCGTTTTTAGCATTTGCATTAATCATCTCAATAGGGATTGTTTATTGGATATATCAGTACAATAGTGGATTGGCTATGGCAGAAGACGATATCAATAAAGAAGATGAAGAGACTTTTGAGCCTTTCAAAGGTGTAGACCCGCAATTTGGTGAGATTAATGTGCTATTGATAGGCAGTGACTCTAGAGGAGACGAAGGTAGATCTGATGCTTTAATGATTGCACACTATAATCAAACTACGAATAATGTAAAAATCGTTTCGATTATGAGAGATACGTATGTTGACATCCCAGATTACGGGATGAATAAAATAAACGCTGCATTTGCTTTTGGAGGCCCAGAACTTGTAAGGAAATCAATTAAGCAGAATTTTGATATTGATGTCAATTACTACGCTATCGTTGATTTTGAAGGATTCCCCAAAATTGTGGATCTTCTAGCACCAAATGGGATTGAAGTTGATATCCCTTATGAAATGTCATATGGAATTGGTATGACATTATTTCCTGGAGAACAAACTTTACACGGTGACCAGTTATTAGCTTATGTACGATTCCGCCACGATCGTTTAAGTGATTTCGGGCGAGTTGAACGCCAACAGGAAGTTATGACAAAGGTCAAAGAACAAATTAGCTTTCAAAGTTTAATAAATTTACCAAAAATACTTGGTGTTGCTGAGGCATATATCGATACTAATATTGACAATAAAACCATTCTTGCAATTGGGAAAGGTTTAATAGATGGGAAATCTAATGGTGTGGATACTTTACGAATTCCTGTCGCCAGTTCTTTTGACAACAAACATGTAAATGTAGGCGCAGTGCTAGATATTGATTTGGAAAAGAACAAAAGTGCATTAGAAGAGTTTTTATCATCAGAGGACAATGTACAAGTGACTAAATTAGAAGGAGTTTCATCTTAGAGAGAATATGAATATAGATTATCAACTTTTCAAACTACTAAACCAGTTTGCAGGAAAATATCCGATTTTAGATCAACTTGTCCTCTTGTTTTCAAAGTATGGGCCCATTCTATTTGGACTGGTATTTATATGGCTATGGTTTTCAAAATCCCAAAATCAGCAGGAAAATAGAAAAATAGTATTATATGCATTAACGATTGTTATTCTTACACTTGGTATAGATAAAATTATAGAAATGGCGTATTTTCGACCTCGCCCATTTGTCAATCATAGCGTAACATTATTACTCGAAAAATCAACTCTGGATCCTTCATTTCCAAGTAATCATGCTGCTGGTTCATTTGCCCTGGCATTCGCTTTGTTTTGGAAACGAAGAAAAATGGGCACTGTACTCATCCTGCTGGCCTGCTTAATGGCCATTTCAAGAATTTTTATCGGTGTGCACTACTTTCTAGATGTGTTAGCAGGCGCATGTATTGGATTAGGGGTAACTTACATAGTTATGTTACTAGGTCGTCTTTTTGAATCTACCTTGCTACGCAAGAAAATATATGCAAAGTAAGAGGTCTTTAGATTTAAAAAGTTCGCAATGGATGCGAACTTTTATATGCCCCAACCATCATTGCATAAAAAAAACTCGCTGCAATTATTGTGTTTGAAGCTGCAAACTATCTAAATAAAATGGATGCCCTAAACTCTCCTTAGGGCATCCATTTTACTATTATAGTTGCTGTCTGAGCGCGGCAATTTTTTTTGCATAGTCTAGCGCACGGGGGCCATCTCCATGAATACATAGAGTTTGAGCAGCGACTTTTATTTTTTTAGATTGCACAGACAAGACTTCATTGGCCGTTAAAATACCTTTTACATGTATCAGCATTTCTTGCTCTGTTTGTATTAAGGCATTAGGCTCCTGTCTATCCACTAAAGTGCCATCATCGTTATAACGTCGATCCGAAAAAACTTCCTCATATACTTGAAGCCCCTTGCCTCTTGCAATCTCTACGATTTGGCTACCAGATAAACAATATAAAATAAGCTGTGGATTAAGATCATAGACTGCATCGACGACAGCTGACGCTTTTTCCCGATCATTTACGCATTGATTATAGAGTGCGCCATGTGGCTTAATATGATGGAGCATGCCTTTTTCAATTTGAACGAAGGCTTGTAATGCGCCAATCTGATAGACCATCATATCATAAATTTCTGCTGCGCTAAATGCCATGTTTCGACGACCAAAGCCCTCTCGATCAGGATAGCCTGGATGTGCACCAATATGAACATTTTTACGAATGGCACTGCGAACAGTTTGATGCATCAACGTATGATGCCCTGCATGATAGCCGCATGCTATATTAATGGATGTGACATAGTCCAATATTTCTTCCTCTTTTCCTGTTAGAAAAGCATCATCATATTCAGCTAAATCACAGTTAATATCTATTGGCATCCTCTTACCTCCAGTGCAAATCGTATCGTGTTAAACATACGCATTTGAGCTACTTTATGTAAATCGTCTTCATGTACCGTCGCAATAATAGGATAACCCCCTACCGTTTGGGCATCGGCCATTAAAATGATAGGATGACCGCTTGGCGGCACTTGAATGGTGCCGAACTGGGTCGCCTCTGACAAAATATCTTGCATTTCTTGCAGCTGTAAAACAGTTCCCTTTACGTAATAGCCCATGCGATTACCACCAATAAATTGAAAAGCATTTTGTAAAAAATGGCGTTGACTCTCTTCCCTAAATAAATGAAAATGAGGGCCTTTCAGTACTCTAACTGAAATAGCACGATCAAAAGTTGGACGATATGGCGCATAAAGACCTCGATTATAATGGAATGGCGCTGAGTCTTGCCCATACAAAATGCTACCTTTTGTGATGTTTGTTCCTAGTTGACCAAGTGACAGGTTTGAGCGACTACCAAGCTTAACTTGTGAAGTAAACCCGCCAAGAGGTGTCAAATAAACAATCGCGCCTTGATTCACATGTTTAATCACCAACCGATCGCCATTCATTAAGTGGAAAGTTTTCCACATCTCTATCGGTGTATTATTGACCAAGCATGTACAATGTCCACCTGTTAATACATAGACTCCATCTGCCAATGCCTCAAATTCAAAGCCACCCACAAACATTTCAAAGGATGTTTGGTCATGAGGATTTTCTAAGATTAGCTGTGCTGCTTGAAACGATACTTTGTCCATCGGTCCAGATAACGGAATACCAAATGCCCGATAGCCAAATCTACCTTGGTCCTGTAGGCTACCATAGACACCTTGTTTGGTGACGAGCAGAAGTGGCTTCAATCGCTACACTCCTTTGCTTTTCATTTCCCAAAACTGTTGTTTAGTTATTTCATAAAATTGAACTTCATCGCCAAGAGCCAATAAAAATGGCTCTTGGCGATCAACATTAAATAAATCTAGAGGAGTTTTCCCGATAATATTCCAGCCACCTGTTGACTCAACAGGGTAGATGCCTGTTTGCCTACCGCCTATACCAACAGAACTAGCTGAAACAGTAGCTCGTGGCTTCTTTAAGCGTGGTACACACAACTTAGTATCTAATTCACCTAAATAAGGAAAACCTGGTAAAAAGCCCATAACATAAACATAATAGCTTTTCGATAAGTGTAATGTTTTAAAGTCTTCAAATGATAAACCTGTATAGTTCATGACTCGCTGCTTATCTAAGGCAAATTCCTCATCATAGCAAATGGGTATTCTTAAAATTTTCTTCGTTCCTTCTGCCATTGCTGTGAGAGTTTGCATCTCTAGCCAATCCCCTCTCAATGAACCAACATCTAGAGGCTGTTTGACATAGGCTGTAACAGTATGATAGCTTGCAACACTTTCGACGAGATTATGCTGTAACTGCTGTTTCAGAAACCGATTAAATGCTTGGACTGCCTGAAAGTTGGCGTGGGAGATTTCCTCCTTGAATGCAAAGCGAATAGTATGTTGGCTAATCCACATCGCATGAGGAAATTCAATGATTGGTTGCACGTATGCTCTCCTCAATACAAAGCTTTACCGCAGCTATTAAATCTCGGATATGCCAGCCAGGAATTTTGCCATGTTGGATGGCCAGGTCAAATGATGCTGGAATATGAATAAAGCCAGCACGAACCCCTTCGTGTTGCTGTGCATAAACAAGTCCTTCATACATAATATTATTGCATAAGTACGTACCTGCAGTATTTGAAATTTCTGCTGGATACCCCGCTGCCTGTAAGCGATTCACCATATTGCGAATCGGTAAATTCGTTAAATAAGCATCCGCTCCATCCTTATCAATGCTTTCATCGACCGGCGTGTAGCCATTATTATCAGGCTCGCCATCTTTCACATTAATGGCAATGCGCTCTGGCGTTATTTTAAAACGCCCTCCTGCTAATCCTAAAGAAATAATAATTTGTGGCTTTACTTCCTCTATATACTGCTTTAATTGTTCCGCCGATTGCTGAAAATCTACAGAAAGAATTCGTCCAACAATGCGATAGTCTCCTATTGTTTCTCCATCTAAATTTTCGACAATTTGCATCGTTGGATTTATTTTATAATGAAGGAATGGCTCAAACCCTGTTACTAATAGTTTTGTCATGTTAGTCACCTGATTTCTTTATGTATAACCCTAAAGGATTGGCTTTATTTTACAACAATTTTCTGAAAAAATAAATATTTCTCTTCATTTGGGCAAGTAAAAAGAGTATGAAGCGCTGATGCTCCATACTCTTTTGGCTGTAATTATTTCAAATGTGCAGTCGCCTGTTTCATGACGTATTTCCCAACACCAATATAGATCACTACAGCTGCTCCAATCAATACGAATGTCATTGCTAACCGCTCCTTTTCATATAAATTATGTATTTTTTTATTAGGCTTTCAGACCATCTCATTGAATTTGAAAATCATTCTCATTATTATATTATAAATTTCACGTTAATTCGTCAAGACATACTTTCATCTTACCCTTTTTACATGGTAAGATGTAGAAAAGTCGGAAAAAGGATGCGGTAATGATGAGTAATTCGAAGTACTTTCAAACTATTTTAAACGGGACTATTCACGCTTTAAAATCCATTCTTCCTATGGATATAGAAGTAAAGTCGCCTAGTATTATTTCTGAACCCTTTCAACAGCAGCAAATGGGCGTATTAATTGGTTTAATTGGAGATGTAAAGGGTCGCGTTATCATTGATTCATCCCCCGATGTGTTTAGCGGGATTGGGAGTACCATGTTCGGTATGCCACTGGAGGGAGAAATGCTAGAATCCTTTACTGGAGAATTTGGTAACATGATTGCAGGAAATTTATGTACAACTGTTGGGCAAGAAAGCTTAGAAATTGATATCACTCCTCCAACCGTGATGGTGGGCAATACAAAGTTATACGGCTTTGAAAAAGCATTTGTTCTCCCAGTTTCGGTTCCAAGCATTGGTGCATTAACAGTTCTATTAACCATCGAGGAAGAAGGATAAAAAACTAGAATGGATCATTGTATGCAAAAGCCTACAGCCTTCATGTATAGGTAGAAAAAACGGGAAGGAATGTGCAAGTCTTTCTCCATCTATTGTTTTTATTAAAATTAAGCAAAATATAATAAGATAACAAGCTCTCTCAATGACTTTTGAGATGGCTTGTTTTTTTCTTTTTTTAATTCTTCACACTTTCTTCACATAATACGTGTAGAAGTGTGATTTTTTTCACATCAAAATGATATGGATTTTTATATGATGACAGTAAGAAACACAACAATAAAAAGCGTAGGAGGGGCAAAAATGGCAAACAACAAAAAGAAGTCAGATGAAAATTTAAAAGGTTCACTCTATGCAGTTTTTGGAGTTGGTATTATCATCATTTTACTTTGGGTGTACTGCTTCGATTTGTTCATTGGAAGATTTTAATATATAAAGAAGGGACAGAAACATATGCACATACATAAGTATGAGAAGTATTGGCTTGTGTTCGGAGTTGCTACTTTAGTTGCATTCCTGATCATTCTCGGTATCGGGGCATTTCATCAAGGCTCCCATCCGAACAATGGTAAAAAAACACTAGATTACGAGAAAGTGAAAGAGACAGCACCTTTTGATAATCCAGGAGTTCATAAGGTCGAGGGAAAAGATTGGGATTATGAAGTGGTAGTAGTAGCTTCTGCATTCAATTATAATCCTCCACAAATTGAGGTACCACTTGGTGCAAAGGTGAAATTCATCGCAACAAGCGAAGATGTTATGCACGGTTTTGAGGTGGCAGGTACGAATATCAACATGATGCTTGAGCCTGGTTATATTTCGGAATACGTAACAGAAGTTAACAAAGTAGGCGAGTTTTTAATCGTATGTAATGAGTATTGTGGTACAGGACATACGATGATGCACTCTATGCTAAAGGTGGTGGATTCAAATGAGTCACACTAATTCGATGACAAAAGTAGATCGTCGCGATGCAAAGCTAGCAATGGCACATATTTATGTGGCATTCATCTCATTGCTATTAGGTGGTCTTGCAGGTTTATTACAAGTATTTGTGCGTTCTGGTCAATTTACATTACCAGCAGGCATTGGCTATTATCAAGTTTTAACAGTACACGGTGTATTACTTGGTCTTATTTTAACTACATTCTTTATTTACGGCTTCCAAATTGCTAGTGTAAGTCGTACATCTGGTACATTCACTGCTAGTCAACGTAGACTTGGCTGGATCGGTTTTTGGTTAATGACAATTGGTACAGCTGCTTCAGCAACCATGGTTTTATTGAATAAAGCAACTGTACTTTATACATTCTATGCACCTCTAAAGGCACACTGGATTTTCTATTTAGGCCTTACATTAGTCGTGGTTGGTTCTTGGGTTGGCGGCGCAGGTCAAATTTTACGTTATGTACAGTGGCGCAAAGAAAATAAAGGTAGCGGACAACGCAGTCCATTATTATCGTTTATGGTAGTTGTCAATAATTTAATGTGGTTCGTGGCAACACTTGGTGTAGCAGCTTCTGTATTAATTCAACTGTTACCATGGTCATTAGGTTTAATTGAACGTGTCGATGTTGCATTATCCCGTACCCTCTTCTGGTATTTCGGGCATGCACTTGTATACTTCTGGCTATTACCTGCCTACATGGTTTGGTACGTGATTATTCCAAAAGTAATTGGCGGAAAAATTTTCTCCGATTCTTTAGCAAGACTTTCGTTCATGCTGTTCTTACTCTTCTCTATTCCTGTTGGGATTCACCATCAGTTAACAGAGCCTGGTATTGATGGTACATGGAAGTTCATTCAAGTTGTATTAACGTTCGCTGTAATTGTCCCATCTCTTATGACAGCCTTCTCGATGTTTGCCATGTTCGAGTTACGTGGTCGTGAATTAGGTGGTAAAGGGCTGTTCGGATGGTTTAAAAAATTACCATGGAAAGATGCTCGTTTCTTCGTTCCATTTATCGGTATGGTGGCATTTATTCCTGGTGGTGCAGGTGGTATTGTCAATGCCTCCTATCAAATGAACCAATTAATCCATAATACCATTTGGGTTACAGGGCATTTCCATTTAACAATTGCTACAGCTGTTGTTTTAACTTACTTCGGTGCGGCCTTCTGGTTAATTCCACATTTAACAGGTCGTACATTGACGAAATCATTAAATAATCTTAGTAATTTCGCTGGTATCTTATGGGCTACTGGTATGACGATTATGTCTTCTGCGATGCATATTGCTGGTCTTATCGGTGCACCTCGTCGCTCAGATTACTCAGAATATGGTGGTGCTTCACAGGCCTATGATTGGATTCCTTATCAAATCGCACAAGCTGTAGGCGGAACGATTCTCTTTATCGCGATTCTAGTCATTATGTATATCGTCGTGAAATTAGCTTGGTTTGCACCTAAAGGTGAAGAAGAATTCCCTATTGGTGATGTACATGAGCTTAGCGGCCCAACACCAGCTATTTTAGAAAACTTCAAAGTATGGCTTGTTATTTTAGTAGCGTTAATTTTATTCGCTTACACAGTGCCAATTATCGATATTATTTCGAACTCACCGGCTGGCTCCAAAGGCTATCAATTGTGGTAAGCATTTAGACATAAAAAGCGATTTCTCAGAAACGAGAAATCGCTTTTTTGATTTTATCCTTTTGATAAATTTATAAGAAATCATATGTAACAAGATATTGTATTTTAAAATTTATATTCGATAAACCACAAAAGGATAAGATGGGAAGGGTAAAAAAGGTAAGATACAATCTTACTAATTTTAAAATCAAACTTTTTCTGTAAGGGGATTATCAATACTGCTAAAATAGAAAACAATTGTATCATAGGATAATTATAAATAATTACCCCTACTAAAGTTAGAATCGTTACAGAACTTACCAACTTTATATTATTATCACAAAAATAAAAACAAATAATTAAAAGCACACCATAAATACCATATTCAAAGTTTAGAAGATCACTTATTAATGTTAATCCAACTATAATTGAAATTTTAATAGATATTTTAATGTTAGCCTTTAATATAATTAATGAAAATAGGCCAATAAATAAAGTAAATAAAACATTGAAATACCTAGTTCCAAATACTAATTGATACGGCAATTGAGAAATTAAAGCCAGTATTAATAATCGAAATCCATACTTTTTCACATCTTTTGTTCTTTTCATTCCTATTGCGATACCATATGCAAACAATGGAAAAGATAATCTACCTATCATCCTTAAGATCATTACATCAGGGAAAAAAATGTAACCTATATGATCGATTAACATTGTAAAAATTGCTATAAGTTTTATCATTTGAATAAAACAATTATTTTTTTATCAAAATCGATAAAATATTGCTTGCCTTCTCCTATTTTCTCTTTTGTAAATTGATTCTTATATACAAATATGTTTACATCACCATTTTGTGCATCATATTTAACCGTTAGAATATAGTCCTTATTAAGGGTAATTACATACTCTTCTGCTGGAATTGAAATTATAGTTTTATTTTCAGTGATACTAATAATTTCTTTAGTTCTGTCATTTTGCTTTGGATCAACAATTGTTAGACAATCATCGTCTACAGCATAAACAATATCATAAAGAGTATTGAATTGTTTTCTTTTAATTATTTTTGATTCTAAAATTGAATAATAGACTAATGTTGTTTGGTTATTAACAAAATCGTTAATTTGGAAACTCATAATACCATTAGTAATATCTCCTCCAAAATAAGGGTAACCGCACTTGTGATTACAAGTAGAAATTCGAGTGAAAGTTACATCTAATTTTAGTTTTAAATTATGAATTAACTCTGTTATAGGAAGAATATAAATACTATCATCTTCTTTTAAAGTCTTTTTGAAGAATTCGTGATTTGTTTCAGACATAAGGAAATGTTGCTTTTTGTCTTTCCAATTATATTTTCCATTTTGAACATATATATAATCAATTTCTCCATTTATAAAAGTGTCGATATAAGAATTGAAGAGTACATCATATTTATTCCCGGTATTATAGAAGACTTTTTCAACTGAATCAACTAAAATAATATCATCTAATACTTGTAATAAAATATGGCGTCCATCGAGATTGTATATATAGCTTCGGGAGTTTATATTCTGAAACTCTTTATATCTTTCTTTATCAAAATTAATTGAACAGATTTTTTCTTCTGTCCATAAAACGCAATCAAATTTGCTTATTTCTAGATTAATATTATTCTCATTACAACTTATTGAAAAATAAAAAAAATGAGTATCTTTTTTATTTTTCATTGTAATTTTATTGGCAAATTTATTGAATACTAACTTGGAAGTATTATTTGTGATCAAGTCGTAAAGCAATACTCCTTTATATACATTTCCAAACTCTCTTTCTCCTTTATTATCTTCGATAGAGAAAACGATTTTTTGTTCTAATGAAATATCTATTTTTTCACAATATAAAGTAAAATCTATTTTTTTAATTTCAAACATCATGTCACCTCTTATAAAATCCTATTAAATTTTGTAAAATCAAATAATAATTAACCAAAAAGCAGATAAATAAAGCAATAACTTCTTTTTATTATAGAAGCTATTGCTCTTAAATTACATGTAAAAAATATGATTATCTTTCTTTACATAGATTGCTCTACCTGTTCGTGGATCGATTTGAGTTTCTCTTAATGGATGCCAGTGTTTATAATAACCATCACCTTTACCAAAGGATTCTGTTGTGTGGTGAAGTGATGCAGGTGGGTTTCCATTTCCACCTTTCCTTGCAGCTTCATTTGACTTACTTTCTGTTTTAGCCCATACATCTACTTTTTCAGATCCTTTAATGGCTGCAAATGCAGAAGCATCATCTTTAAATGCAGAACCAATATAAACATCGCCACCACTAATGAAAGCTTGGTAATAGTTGTATGGTTGATTTTTATATTTTGACCAAACATGCGTTGCTAAATATGCAGTTACACCTGCAATAGTAATCGCGGCTGCATTGGCGGCTAACCAGCTTAATAAAGCGGCCCCTCCCCACTCAATAACAGGAAGTAAGCCTAGTAATGGTCCTTGCGCTACTACCTTTTCAGTAAATTCTACAGTTTCTTCGATTTTGAATTTTTCAGCTGAATTAACATCTGTAAATACAGCTTTAATACCGTCTTCTGATAATTCCTGTACATCAACCGTGTATTCGTATTCTTTATCACTACTAGCAAATTTTAGTAAACCTTCATCTTTTACAATAGCTTTTAATGTATATTCATTTGTATTTTTATCTAAAGTAGCGTATAACTCATCTCCATTTGGATGTACAGCTTGGGCAATAATAATATCTTCAGTATTTTCTATAATTTGAAATGCATTTTCAATTGGCTGATCCTCAAAATTATTCGCTAAAGCACCTGTACTAAAATTTGCAAATGCCAGGCAAGCAATCACAAAAACTAGAAAAAATTTCTTCATCATTTAACTCTCCCTTATCTATATCACTACTATTTTACTAATTTTTCCAATAGACAAATTACGTCTTTATAATTACGAGTTTGATATTGATCAATTATCAGTGCTATAAGACCCGTAATATGTGGAGTGGCTATGGAATTCCCTTCAGATACTATGTATTTCCCACCTATAGCTGTAGTAAAAATATTATTTCCAGGGGCAAAAAAATCTACTTCTTCAGTAGATAAAAGATTTTTCCATTCTAAAGAAGCTACAGCAATTACACCCTCATATAAAGCGGGATAACCAGGACCTCTTTCTTTGTTGTTATCAATAGCTGCTACGATAAATATGCCCGCATTAATTGCTTTATTAATTACATTAAAAAATTTTTGATCATTTTTGATTGTGGAAAAACTCATATTAATAATATCTATTTCATTGTCGATGCACCATTCAATTCCTTGAATAACATCTTCAATTTCCCCTTCACCAAATTCATCCAAAACTTTAATAGGATATATTTCCGCTGATGGAGAAATACCTACTACACCAATATCATTATTTTTCGCGGCTATAACTCCTGTTACTTTCGTACCATGTCCTGAGTCGTCAATAGGTAAACTATTATTGTCAATTGCATTGAAACCTGTGTTTATTTGGCCTTCAAAATCAGGATGTTCAAAATCAAGTCCGGTATCTAATATTGCAATCCTAATTTTCTCACCAAAATATCCTTTGTCCCATACCTCTTCAACTCGAAAATGTTCTATACCATCTGGATACGCTTGGTTTTCATATAAGTCTTCAATTGAAATATTTTTTTTATGTTCGTATAAGAAAGCCACACTTATAATACATATTGCTAGAAAAACATATTTTTTAAATCTCATATTCAAAATTCCCTTAAACTAGTTTATTTATACCAAACTTATAACCTAATATGATATTGGATTGGAACTGGTAAATAGGCAATTTATCTATTAACAATCAAGTAGTTACTTCCTCCTTATAAGTTATAATTACACAATATGGAACTATTTAATATTAATTGGTAAAAATGTAAATGTCAATACAAGTAAATTATTGATTACTTTGAATAAAGAAAACAAGAATTATATGTACAAATAGAAAAACGTTTTTATCAAAATATCGTTAGCGATATAAATTATTTTTAAGACTCTTGAAAGTAACAAACTTATAAAATTGCTTTGTGATGTTCCTATATCTGTACATAAAAAATCATTTATCTTGACTCCTATTTATGGATAATTATGGATTATTTTAGCAGTAGTTTTCCTTGAGTTAATCCCTAACTTCCCCATAATTCTTTCATGGTTGATTTTAACGATGAATTTCTCTTAATCCCTAAATTGAAAATTGCACTAATCCTTGTGCCAAAAAAGCGCCCTATAATAAATTTCTGAACTGCACCCCAATTGTTAAACACATCTAACAACTAGAGGTGCATTTTTCATGACCAAATTTAAAAATAGAGGCTGTTACAAGATACCAGGTTGGTTCTGAGAGTATGAGAGACATCACAAAGCCTCTTGGTACTGAAGAGTCGGTAGTCTGTAATTGGATTAAGCAATTCAAATACCATGAGTTTTGGAACAAATATTGAGTTTAAGAAATATCGACAGGATGCTTTTTTTGATAAAAATTTAATTTTAGTTTTCTATGTTCAAATATTTTTCTGAATCCTTGAAAATATAAAGAGAATTGTACTTATAGCCGCCTAATTTAATAGACAAAGCCGAGGAAATGTTACAGTTAGCATTCATGCAGTTGTATTTGTGCAATGAATGTTTCATTTATCTTCTCCTCCTAATTTTAAATATAATAAAAAGCACTCTCTCAAGAATGCTTTATAAGTCAGGATATATTGTTTTATTGTGAAACTTTATATCTTTCTCAAAATATTGCTGATTTTTTGAAATAAACTTCCTTTAATCAGCTTGATTTTTACGATGAACCTCAGTAAGATCTTTTATATAAATTAATGAATAGTCATCTTTAATATCCACTTCTAAAAAGTAATATTTTTTAGTTACTGTATCTTTTACTTCTATTGCTAACACCCCCATTCCTCTTAGGTAATTGTTTTCTTCAGATTTTAAATTTTCTCTACCAATGCCATAGTTAGTTTCAATATAGTTTTCCACATAGTTGTATACGATAGCGTTTCGAGATTTAGAATTAAAATAATTATAATTAATAAAAATAGCTACTATACGTTTTTTCGGAGCTTTTGGTGCTTTCCTTTTTGAAGGAGAACGGGTTTATAGGCACTTCTAAAAAAACTCGTAAGTTCAGCGATAGATGGTTTTAAAACTCAGTTGTCCCTGATAAAAGCGACCGACAATTTGTTCAGGCGACCAAGTATCCCGCAACTTTTCTTGAACAGTTTCTTTTACTTCTGGCGTACATTTTGACTTGGCACCACAGTTGGATTTATTTTTGTGGTAACGTACCTGTGCTTCGTCAGCCGTACTACCGGCGTGGTGTTTTATTTCTCTGGAAATCGTAGAAGGTTGACGATTTAAGAGTTTCGCTATTTTACGAGTCGGATAATCAAGTTCTAGGTATGATTCTATTTAATTTTAGTAGTCTTAATTATATTCGCTTACACAATTCCAATCTTCGAAATTATTTCAAATTCACCAGCGGGCTCAAACGGCTTTAAGCTTTGGTAAAGCAACAAGCGATTTCTCTACAATGAGAAATCGCTTGTTTTTTTATAGTTGATAGAGCTTCCTATATTTATCTTGTAAATAGTCTGCTAAGTATTTAGCATTTAAGCCTTCCCCTGTCGCTTCTTTTAGCAATTCGAATGGCTTTTTCAATGCTCCATATTGATGAACTTTCTCAGTTAGCCACTCTCGAATTGGTAGTAGCTCTCCCTTTTCTAGTAATTCATCAAAGTTTGGAATATCCTTGTCCATCGCATGCTTCCACTGTGCTGCATAAACCATACCTAAAGCATAGGATGGGAAATAGCCAAACATGCCCCCTGACCAGTGCATATCTTGTAATACTCCCTGTGCATCTGTCTCAGGACGAATGCCTAAATATTCCTCATATTTATCATTCCAAACTTGTGGCAGATCTTTCGCCTGTAAATCACCATTGAACAGATCACGTTCAATTTCATAGCGAATCATGATATGTAGTGGATACGTTAATTCGTCCGCTTCAATACGAATAAAGGATGGTTCGACCATATTGATGGCACGTAAAAAATCGCCTAATGCAACATCGCCAAATTGTGCTGGTGAGAAATGCTGAAGACGCTCGTAGTTATGCTCCCAGAACTTTTCATTTCTGCCGACAAAGTTTTCATAAAATAATGATTGAGATTCATGAATACCCATTGAAGTACCAGTAGCCAATGGCAGACCTGCAAGCTTTTCATCAATGTTTTGCTCATACATCGCATGACCACACTCATGAATTGTGCCAAAAATAGCAGAACGGAAGTCATTTTCATCATATTTAGTGGTAATCCGAGCATCTCCATAGTTTAAGCCAATCATGAATGGGTGCACACTTTCATCCAAGCGCCCTGCATCAAAATCATAACCAAGCTGAGCAAGCAATTCTAACGATAATTCACGCTGTGCTTCACGTGGGAAATGCTTAAATAACATGCTTGTATCTGGTTTATTCGATGAATTGGCAATTTTTTGGACAAGTTCCACAATGGATGTACGTAGGTCACCAAATACTTGATCTAAAACATCAGTCGTCATATCTGGTTCATATAAATCGAGTAATGTATTGTAAGGAGATCCATTTTTAATTCCCCAATAGTGAATGAATTTTTTCTGCCATTGAATGATTTCCTCTAAATATGGAAGGAATAATGCAAAATTATTACTTGCCTTCGCTTCTTCCCAAGCAGTTTCAGACTTCGATTGAAGAATGACGTATTTTTTATACTCGTCAGCTGGAATTTTTTTGTTTTGATCATAATTCTTTCTTACTTCTTCCACTAAACGCAATGTTACATAGTCAAGATTAGCTTTTTGTGACTCTAAAGCTACTAAAAGCTCCCCCAATTCTTCACTTGTTTGCATATCAAATAAAGAAGCAGATAATGTACCGATTACCTCTGAACGTTGTGCTAAACCTTTTTTCGGTGCACCCGTACGCATATCCCAATAAACGACATTGAGTGCTTCCTCATAATGCTGCATTTTCTTCACATAGTCTGTAAATTGTTGAACTGTCATGCATTCATCCTCCTTTTACATTATAAGTTTATCATATTTTCGAAAATTTTGTATATTGTGGACTTTTTAGTATTTTTATTCAGAATATTCGTCTTTTACTTTCTCTATTATTTTTAAATATTGACTATCTCCTAACCCATAGTGAGGGAAGAGAGAAAATAATTGCTTCATTAAATCCCCTAGCGGCTGCTCAAGATGCTTTTTTATATACGTCGTAATATCATTTTCTTCCTGTAAATAATTAAAATATAATTGAATGCCCTGATACATGACGGGTAAAAGTGTAGCCTTCGGAAAACGATGGTGCATGAAAACTTCTTGATAGACCTCTAGATAGCCTCCTAACTCCAGCTCTGTTTCCTCCACATCATAGGTCGTTTCCTTGACCATATGGAAATAGACGTTGCCTTGATATCCTTGTTGTTCGAGAAAAGCAAGCATGGTCAATAAATTCATCTGACAAAACATATCATCCCCAAACCATAACACAATGCATTGATAGTCTTTTGTCCATAGAGGCTTCAAAGGATTCAATGTCATTTGCTCGTATGCCTGTAATGACACTTGATGCCCAGCCGCTCGGATTTGATTGAATTCCTCGCTGAAAATCGGGCTAGCAGTCGGATTCGTACACATGGCTTCATTGAAAGGTACATAATCACTATTTCCCATTAATTGATGTTTTGCAAATTCTTCATACATCATCTGACCATTTAATACATTCAAAGTCTCTTGATCAAATTGCTCAAAAATCTTTTCCTGTAATTCCTTAATTTTCAATTTTTGAGAAATGTCCATTATAAACCAGCCTCTTTCATCATTTAAATTTAACTTCACAAATGTTTGCATAGGCTGAGGAGACCTCCTATAATCATACGGGCTTATGCCAAAGACCCTTTTAAATGCTCTTGAAAAGGATTCCTGAGATGATAAACCATAGCAGAAAGCAATATCAATAATTTTCTCCTCTGTCTCTTTTAATACCAAGGATGCAAGATAGATTTTTCGTAATGACATATATTTTTTAATCGTCATCCCCGTCATCTGATGAAATTTGAAAGAACAATAATAAGGAGAATAGCCCATCTCCCTCCCTAATTGCTCTAACGAAAACCCTTCTAAGAGATGACCTTCAATGCAATCAATCATCTCCTGTACGATGTTGTTCATCCACATCCCTCCTACTTTGATTATAGTAGAAGGCATCATTGTTTTTATGATATAAGTTGTGAATGTGCAATAAAAAAACTGTAGCAAACTTTTGAGCTTGCTACAGTTTATCCTCTTACAAATAAGAGCTTTATATATTATTAGGGGGATTTTAACTAGCTTTCAAGTCATGTTCGGTTTCCAATCAAACATTAATTAAGAGCAATAAGAAAGAAAGTTGGGGATACTTTCTTTCTATCAAAGAACAGAGTCTGTTTACCCTATTCAATGTTTTGGCAAATAGCAATCACTTGCTTCACAGCCTCAGCTGAATGCTGGAGAGCTGCTTGTTCTTCAGTTGTTAGGTGCAATTCAATCACAGATTCAATCCCATTGCCACCTAAAATAGTTGGTACACCTAAAAACAGATCGTTGTAGCCATACTCTCCTTCTAATAGGGCAATAGAGGGGATAATTTTTCGTTGATCTTTCATAATAATTTCTACCATTTGTGCACACGCTGCTGCTGGTGCATAGTAGGCACTACCATTGCCTAGCAATCCGACAATCTCACCGCCGCCCTTACGTGTACGTTCAACGATTTGTTGTAGTCGATCCTGGGGAATTAGCTTTTCTAATGGAATGCCTCCTGCATAGGAATAGCGAATTAATGGCACCATTTCATCACCATGTCCACCTAACACAAAGCCTGATACATCCTCTGGAGCAATTTGTAGCTCTTGTGCAACAAATGTATTGAAACGGGCTGTATCTAATACACCAGACTGACCGATAATCCGATTTTTGGCAAAGCCTGTTTCCTTATGACACACATAGGTCATGGCATCAACCGGATTACTTAACACAAGGACAATACTGTTGGGTGCATAGTGTTTAATCTGTCTTGACACTTGTTGAATGATTTTCGCATTTGTTGTGACTAAATCATCGCGGCTCATCCCTGGTTTACGAGGGATACCTGCTGTAATGACCACAATATCAGCACCAGCAATATCTTCGTAATGACTTGTCCCTTTAATCGACACATTGAATTTTTCGATAGGGCCTGTTTGTAGTAAATCCAATGCTTTCCCTTTTGTCGGGTTCTCCGCTTCTGGAATATCTACTAGCACCACATCGCCTAATTCTTTCTGTGCTAAAAATAAACTTAATGTAGCACCTGTATGACCTGCACCAATCACAGCAATTTTATTTTTACGAAATGCCATTATGCGTCACCTCTATTATCTGTCGGTGATGTTGTGTCTGCTGTTTTTTTAGCACGTGTTGATGCTGTTGTAGTGGCAGGCTTTTTCTTTGATGCCTCTGGTCCTTTAATCATTTGGAATACTTCTTCATCAGGTCTCGGAATGACGTGAGCACCTAATAATTCACCAACACGCATGGCAGCAGCCTTACCAGCTTCCACTGCTGCTTGTACAGAACCTACGTCGCCCTTTACGACTATCGTCACAATACCACCATCGACGAATTCTTGTTTAACGATTGTCACATCTGACGCTTTAATCATCGCATCAGCCGCTTCATATGAACCAACTAATCCTTTGGTCTCAATCATACCAATTGCACTACTCATTGTCCTCACCTCTCATCACTTCAGTAGAATCAATAATACCAATGACCACTGCATCGATTGGTAACGGATTTTCTTTCATAATATAGCGTGATGACCCACCGCTTGTAATGAGTACATCATCACCAATACCCGCACCAATACGATCAGCTGCCACCATTTCTGTGCGAATCGGCTGTTGATTGGAGTCAATTGGTTGAATGATGAGTAGCTTTAAACCATTCAACCCTTCCTCCTTGCGTGTTGCCCATACACTGCCTATCACTCTTCCCATTTGCATGAACTTCACCCTCTTTATGCGACACAGATTTTCTTATTACTCCGAACGAATTGTTAATGTTTTATTTAACTCTCGTAATTTATCATAAGCCAGTGCTGTCACAATCGTTTTCTTTGGGACCACAATTTCTTGTGCATCGATATCTAGCACTTCTATTTGTGAAAGTAGCTTTTTGTCATAATGATAGACGGATGGTTGCGCTACTTTCTGTATAGCTGGAGACTGTTCTTTCTCAGGTATAGCTGGCTCGCTTACTTGATGATGGACCATTTCAGCAAACGTTCCTTGTTGAATGAACCCTGCATTTGCTTCATCTGTATCAATATGCATTTCTAATCGATAACGCTCTGATACGCGGACGATCACATTCGATAAAATAATGGGGCGAATACCCCCTACCTTGATTTGTACAGACTGTCCATCTACTACATTGAATCTCACACTATCCGCAGGGGACATATGGATATGTGCCTGTGCTACAATGAGTCCTTCATTTAACACAACACTCCCCTTTGGACCAATCAATGTAACAGGGCTAGAGCCTTGAATATCACCCGAAACTCTTAACGGGGGCTTCAATCCTATTTTCATTGCATCTGTCCAGCTTACTTCCACTTGAGACAAGGAGCGAGCTGGGCCCAGAATACGAACTCGCTCAATCGATCCTTTGGGACCAGCGATGACAACGGTTTCCTCCGCAGCAAATTGTCCTGGCTGTGAAAGCTCAAACTTTGGTGTAAGCTCATAATTCTCACCAAAAAGTTGCTCCACCTCTGCTTGTGCAAGATGGACATGGCGAGCGGATACGCCAACGGGAATTTTACCGTCATGTGGAGAGGAAGATTGATTTTTTAAAACTTGTTGCAGAACTTCTTCCACAATTTTTTGCACTAAATTTTCTTGCATCTTGCCTCCTCCTTACGATGATACTTTTACTAATCTACCTTGTGCTTGTTGTTCGATAAAGCCTGCATTTGCTTCATCTGTATCAATGTGCATCTCTAAACTAAAGTCATTTGAAACACGTACAACGACACCACGGAAAGTGACAGGTCGATCACTGATGACTTCCACTGAAACCAATTCATTATTGTGTACTTCCAATTCTTTGGCATCTTGTTCTGTCATATGGATGTGTGCCTGTGCAATAATGACCCCCTGCTGTATCTCCAACACTTTGTCTTGATAAAGTATTTTAATGCCTGCCGAGTTTTCAATATTTCCTGATTGCCTTAAAGGAGGGGTAACCCCAAGCTTCATCGCATCTGTGCGGCTGACTTCCACTTGGGTTGCTGGTCTTACAGGTCCAAGGACACGGACATTATGAATAATGCCCTTTGGCCCTTCGATTGAGACACGCTCCTTGGCAGCAAATTGCCCTGGCTGTGATAAGTCAAAATCCTTTGTTAACGTTGCATTTGGACCAAAAAGTGCTTGTAAATCCGCTTCACTAAGATGGATATGACGAGCCGAAATGGCCACTGGAAATGTTTTTGTCGCTGTTATCACGTTAGCCACCTCTATATTTCATAAATTGTTTTGACTTGGACAAGATAAGAGCTTTCCTACGGTTAGGTCAGCTCTCATGCTGATCCATTACGTCTTGGCATAATGGCTTCTTATCCAGTACGTGTTTTGTAAATGGAAGCTATATTGGCATTTATCTCACACCATCTATAGCAATAAGCGTCTCCTACTGAAAGAAGATAAATTATGCTTCTGCTTTTGGTAAAATCATTTCTAATTCGTGGTGTGGACGTGGGATTACATGCACAGATAATAGTTCTCCTACACGTTGTGCTGCTGCTGCACCTGCATCTGTTGCTGCTTTCACCGCACCCACATCTCCGCGTACAAGAACTGTCACGATACCGCCACCAACATGTACTTTGCCTACTAAATTAACACTTGCTGCCTTTACCATTGCGTCCGCTGCTTCAATTGCTCCTACTAAACCTTTTGTTTCTACCATTCCTAATGCTGTACTCATTTGTCATTCCTCCAAATTATTTATTTTGTAATGTGATTTGTTTTAATACTTGATCGACAATTTGCTGAACCATTGTCGTATCTAAAGAAGGTTCTTGTGCTACAACCGACTCGACAACGGACAGTACTTCAAATTCTGGTTTTGGCACTTCAACATCTTTAATACCGTACGCCATACGTTTAATATTTAATAGATGTCTTGCTGTTATATTATCTGACGTAATATTGCCGCCAAATGTACCGCAGCCTAATGTAAAGGATGGGGCTAGCCCCGTTGTGCCACCTACTGCACCGATAGATGATAATGTATTGACCACAATGCGTGATACTGGTAATTCAACGGAGAATTGCTCTGCTAATGCTGCATTTTCTGTGTGAATAGAGCATGTGTGTCCGCGTCCACCAATATTTAACAGGTCAATCATGACTTGCTTTGCTTCTGTACTGTTTTCTACTACATAAAGGGCAAAGATTGGTGACAATTTTTCAAGAGAAAACGGAATATTTTTACCGATCATCGTTTCCAATCCAACGAGTACTTTTGTATCGTCTGGTACCGTAATGCCAACAGAATCTGCTAAGCAAGTAGCTGATTTGCCAACAATCTGTGGATTTACTTTTCCAGGAACAGGCGAAATCAATTTCTCCATTTTGGCCTTTTCTTCAGCATTTAATAAATAAGCACCATTTTTCTTTAATTCTGTCTGCACTTGCTCTGCAATTGCCTTATCCACAATAATGGCTTGCTCTGTTGCACAGATTGTGCCATTATCGAACGATTTGCTTTGCACTAATTGACGTACAGATTTTTGAAGATTAGCCGATTTTTCGATGTAAGCTGGTACATTCCCTGGCCCTACACCATAAGCAGGTTTGCCAGAGCTATACGCTGCCTTCACCAATGCACCGCCACCAGTCGCTAAAATTAAATGAATGTCAGGATGCTTCATTAGCTGCTGTGTTGCCTCCATAGAAGACATCGTTAAACATTGTAGTAAACCTTCTGGTGCACCTGCTTTTTCAGCAGCTACTCGACAAATATCTAAAGCCTCTTTCGTACATTTCACGGCATATGGATGTGGACTAAGTACTAAGCCATTTCTTGTTTTTAAAGAAATAAGTGTTTTAAAGATGGCTGTAGAGGTTGGATTCGTCGTTGGCACTATACCTGCGATGACGCCAAAAGGACTAGCGATTTCGGCTACTTTTTTCATGCGGTCATAGCCCACAATGCCAACCGTTTTTAAGTCTTTGATATCCTCATAGACATCTCTTGAAGCCACTTCATTTTTCATCTTTTTATGGTTGGGAATACCCATCCCTGTTTCTTGCACCGCCATTTTTGCTAAACGGTCTGCTTCCTTAAAGGCAGCATCCGCAACAGCCTTCACAATGTTGTCTACTTGTTGCTGTGAAAATTGCATGTAGGCAGCCTGTGCTGTATTAGCATGTTTTACAGCATCTCTCATTTCCTGAATCGCTAATAAGTCTTTGTCTAATGTGGCCATAAAGCCGCCTCCTTTCTAGATCACTGGATTTCTAGCTACATTTTCAATAGCTTCTCTGAAAGCATTTGCCGCAGCCTCACATGACGATTGACTACCACTTAATAAGCCGCCACCAAAATTGGTTTCAGACGGAGGACCAAAGAAAACCTTTAACTCCACATCTGCCGCTTTTAATGCTGCATCTAATCCAATCATTGCCTCTAATGGCGGTGCGATTAAATAAGCAAGTGGTGTGCCAACCTTTACATCTGCAAGCTCGGCAAGATACGTACCACAGCTTGCCACGGTATGGGCAAACAGGGCGTGATTGTCATTATGATTAATGGCTTCAAAGTACGTATCAAATTCAATTTTTTGTTGAATGGCATCAAGTCCACTACGAATTTCATCAGGTGAGCTTCCCGCAATGATGCCAATTACTTCACCTGACAATGGGCCAGATGCATGAGCCGCTCCCGCATAAAAACTTTTCGCATAGACAACATCGACATCTGCCTTTTTTGTTGCCTCGTCTAAGGCAACATAACCCACATCGTCGATTGTCAGTGTGACAAGTCCAATGCTGTGTTGATATGGCTTCAAATCTAACTGCTCTGCTAGTTCACTGTTCACTCTTGGAATGGTTTGCATCGCTAAAATTTGCGCCATAATTTTTTGAGGATTCATGGTTCAGCCCCCTAACCTTCTTTTGCGACAAGCTCTACACCACTTGCCTGATAATGCAAGATTTTTTCTACAATGGTTCCTAGATAAGCACCTGCTTCTAATGGTGGGATACCACCTTTATGGATATTTGATATCACCATACGCTCCGCTTCCACTGTACCGATTTTTGGCTTGTAGCATAGATACGCACTCATCGATTCAGCAGATACAAGTCCTGGACGTTCACCAATGAGATAAACAATCACTTCTGCCTGTAGCAGCTCACCAATTTCATCCATTAAAGCAACACGCCCTTTATCAATATAGAAAGTTGTGCCGATATCAATATTTAAATTGCTAAGACTTTGCTGAAGGGCTAAGTACACATCTTGCACATTTTCCTCAATCGCACTAGCACTTAAGCCATTCGAAATAATAATCTGTACTTTTGGTTGCGGCTTACATTTTTGCTGAATTAACGCTTTTGATTCGTCTGATAGACGACGACCTAAGTCAGGTCTTGTAATGTATTCCTCTTTATCCGTGACTTTCGTTGTGACCTGAAAGACATCAAGCTTTTGTAAAAGACCCTCGGACACTTCACCATACACGGCATCCACTGCAGCAGCATGATCGAGTCGGAATTTTAACCAAGTTTTTGTTTTTGGTCTTGTCCCCGCTCTTCCAACGCCAATTCGAGCAGGTGTATGTTTTTTAGCGGCTTGTACACTATCCGTTAACGTATCTGCCTCAAACTGAAAAGGCTTAATCGGCACAGCTACATTGATGGGTTGTTCGAAAGTAACAGTAGGAGCTACCGTCGCCTGCTGTGGAGCTCCATGCTGATACAGCTGAATTAATGGCTCCTGCGATGTTGCTCTTGATGTTGTTGTTTCTGTTGCCTGATGTGCTGCTGTATCATAAAACGTAATAAGAGGTTGTTCTGTTGGAGTAGCTACCGTTTCAGGCACTTGGCTCTCGGTGCTTTTCTCCATCTTTTCCATAACAAGCTGTGTAATCATAGAGACTAATTGATCATTCACTGGACTCACCTACCTTTCAAAAATGGATAAATCGCCAGCTCTTGCTGAAAGTCGACCATTTTCATAAATGCCCATTTTCTCTAACCATGCTAAATATTCTGGTGCTGGTTTTTTACCAAATGTTTGGAGTAATGTAGCCACATCATGGAAGCTCATTGATTGATAGTTGAGCATAACATCATCACCCATCGGCGCAGCAATAATAAAGTTAACGCCAGCTGCTGTTAGTAGCACACTTAAATCTTCAACATCATTTTGGTCCGCCTTAATATGGTTGGTATAACAAATATCTACACCCATTGGAATACCGTGCATTTTGCCCATGAAATGATCTTCTAGACCTGCTCGAATAACCTGTTTATTATTGTATAAATACTCTGGACCGATAAAGCCCACTACTGTGTTCACAATGTAAGGATTAAAATGTCTTGCAAATCCATAATTGCGAGATTCGAGTGTTACTTGGTCAATGTCCATATGAGCCTCTGCCGATAGCTCTGAGCCTTGGCCCGTTTCAAAGTAGAATAAATTTGGGCCAGTACCCGTTCCTTGCTTTTTAATGAGCTCCTCTGCTTCTCTTATTAAATCCGCAGAAATACCGAACGAACGGTTGGCAATTTCCGTCCCAGCAATACTTTGGAAAATCATATCTGCTGGTGCGCCTTGCTTAATTGCTTTCATCTGTGTTGTGATATGAGCTAGGACACAGTTTTGTGTAGGGATGGACCAATCATTGATAAATTCTTTTGTAGCCGTAAGTACCTTTTTGACACTTTCAACTGAATCATCTACAGGATTAATACCGATAACAGCATCTCCAATACCATAAGACAGTCCTTCTTTTAGTGAGGCGATGATGCCATCAATATTGTCTGTTGGATGGTTTGGCTGTAGGCGAGAGGACAGTGTCCCTTTTTGCCCAATGGTAATATTACACGTTGACAGTATTTCTACTTTATTGGCTGCATGAACAAGATCTAGATTTGACATGAGCTTTGTGACAGCAGCAATAATTTCTGAATTCATCCCTTTACTTAATCGCTTTAATTCACGATCCCCTGTGTCATTCGATAAAATATATTCACGCAGCTGCTCGATGCTCCAGTTTTTGATTTCTCCATAGATTTGCTCATTAATATCGCCCTCAATAATGCGTGAAACCTCATCATTTTCCTGCGGCACTAATGGATTTTCTCGGATATCTTTGACTAAAAGCTCACTTAATACAGCTTTAGCTGCAATTCGTTGTTGAACCGTCTCAGCTGCAATACCAGCTAGCCGATCGCCTGATTTTTCTTCATTGGCCTTAGCCATTACATCTTTTAATGATTTAAAATTATATTTTTCTCCACCAAATATCACCGATAGATTCACATTCATCCTCCTTACTTTGAGTGGAAGGCAAGGGTCTTCACCACAACAGGAACAACGCCAGATGGCAGAGCCTCTCCAATGTCGATATAATCGCCCGTCTCCACTTTAATTTGATCGATGCAAATAATTGGTACTGTCGCATGAATGGCTTGTATGGTCTGTCCAATAATCTTTGCGTAATCTGATTGAATGACTATGATAATTGGTATGTCCTTGGAGCATCTTGTCGCCAAATGTTGCAAAATAGCCTGGCACAATGCATGTACATCCTGAAAGCTTAAATACGGCAATTCGCTAAAATAGAGTGCGAAAGGCGAACGATTATCCTGGATGGAAAATAAATCATCTGCTCGCTCTACGGCTGTCTTCACCGTAGTATTAAAATCTTTCGCTGACTCCATATGGCAGTTGAAAACAGGTACATTTTTTAGTGGTAACACCTCGGCATCTACCTGAATGGTTGCCCCGCTAATTTCAGTTGTTTGTGTACCCGCTCCAGTGACTGTTGCACGTGCTGTTTCTTCTGGTCGTAGCCATAAAAACGATTGTAGTTGCTCATGTTGTATAAGCATTTTCGCTAATTTTTCGCCTATATCATCATATTGGCGCTGAGTACATTCATTTTCATAAATACAGGAAGCTACACCACCAGAAAAGACGATGGCATCCACTGGTTTATGCCAGTTCGGTAAATGCCCTAGTAATAATGGATGCTCTCCATCGGTACACTGTCCACTAAGAATCATGGCAAGTGTTCCAACCATTTCGTCAATACATTGTGAAACACGAGCATCATCGGCCGCATCACCGACAGCTAACGGATTAGCCCATTGTTCCATTAGTCGCATGAGTGGCGGAGAAATTGATTGAACCCTCCCATCCTTAAATTCAATCAATCTACCACCAACATGTAAGGTACATGTACCAATAACTTCTCCAAACTGCATCACAGCAATATTGGCAGTTCCTCCGCCAATATCAATATTGGCAATCACCTTAGCTGAATTCTTTGATTGCTGTAGGGTACCAGCCCCTTTAGCAGCAATGATGGCCTCTAAATCAGGACCAGCGGTAGCAACTAAAAAATGACCTGCACCATCGGCAATGGTATGGACAACCTCGCTTGCATTTTCCTTCGTGGCCGATTCGCCTGTAATAATAATGGCACCTGTTGAAATGTCAGTTGGTGCGATTTGTGCTAATTGATATTGCTGAAAAATAAATTCTTCAATTTTTTTCATATCGATGATGTCTCGATTGATAAAAGGTGTTTTAATGATTGGACTTTGATGTAACACCGTTTTCTCAATAATTTCAATCCTTGGCACATGTGTCACACCAGCAACATTCTTTAACAGAAAACTACTGACCACCATTTTGGTAGTACTTGTCCCAATATCAATGCCTGCACTAAATATTTTTTCAGTTTTCACCCTATACCTCCCTCTCGCTACTGTGAGCAATACATGAGATACGGACTATCGCGATCCTTGACGAATTGACGAATTTCTTCCTGTGTCGTAAGTTGAATCAATGGTTCAATCAACTCGATGCCTAACTTTTGCCAGGAAGAGGTTTTCACGATGGGCCCATGTGTCATCACATTTTTTAATAAGGCTATAGCCCTTTCCATATTGGCATTAGGGGCATCTATCTTGGTAATAACACCAATCTGTATTTTAGGAATCCCTAAGCTAAATTGCGGAGGGAACACACTTCTTGCAGAGGTGGCATCCTGCAAGTAAATGACATGGGTTACTTCCAATGATGTTGCCATAATATTCCTGTAATACATTGGATTTTCAACATATTCACCTGGTGTATCAACAATCCAGTCATCATAAACGAGTGCTTGTGTTTTATTGGCACTGCTTTCTTTACCCAACAACGTATTCATCAATGTTGACTTTCCTGCCTGCACACCGCCTATTATCATTACTCGATTTTTCATATGACACATCCTATGATTTTGTTATTTTTGATGGTGTATAACCTAATACCTCAGATAAAAAACGATTAATTTCTAACATCGCCATTTCCACCTCTGATACACTACCAACAATAACGAGACTACCTGTAAAACGATCTAAAAATCCTAGTCTGACATTGGCAGCCTTTGTCGCTAAATCTCCTGCGATAATCACCGTTTCACTTGGGGTACACGTCATAATGCCCAGTGCGCCCGATTCTTGGATACCCAGCTTTTGAAACATATCGGGATCAGGATTGGCTATAAGGTGACTCAATGTTAGCTGTTTACCCGGCACAAACTCCTGAATAAATCTTTTTTTCTCTTCACTCACACGTCATCACCTCACTTTTTAATCAATTAAGATTTTTGATCTGTTAAATATTCGCCTTCTTTAATAATGCCTGCCTTGCGATCCTCAATTTCCAGCCTTAATGCAGTTGGTACAGAAAGCTTATAAGCAAAAATAATCGCAATAACACCGGCTAAAAACTTCCCAGCGATTACAGGTAAAATAATGGTTGGCTGGAAGTTAGCTGTGAATGATAAGTGATCGCCTAATAAAAAGGCCGAACATACACCAAACGCGATGTTAATTACTTTATCCTTCGGTGGCATATGGCGAATCAGTGTAAACATCGCCAAAATATTAGCAATTGTTGCTAAAATCCCCGCACTTCCTACAGATGATAAACCTAATTTTTTACCAGCCGCTTCAAGTGGTTTGGAAGCATATTTTCGAATTAAATACACCATTGGGAACGCACCCGCTAGCATAATTCCAATATAACCAGCTGTTTCTAATGCCCGGAATTGGTCGATTTCATCAGCCATGATTGGATCGAAGCCCCACGCACCAAATATCTTTGTAAAAATACCTGTGAAAATCTCTACAATCGAGAACACTAACACTAATTTAATCCCCGCATCCATCACGCGTCCGAATATCATGAAGCCTGCAATCATACCGTTCGGAATAAGCTTTAAGCCTAGTGCGATTAAAATAACGAAAATGAATAACGGTAGTAAATTAATTAATATTTGTAAAACAGAAATGGCAAATACATATGTAGGTGCCTCTGTTGTACTAATAACTTCACGCACTTCTGTGTTAAATAGCACGATCATGATCGACGAAATAAATGCACCAATCGGAATTGTTAATACGCCAGCCATAATACCTAGCGCCATATATTTATGATCACGCTTATCTAACATCGCAAGACCCATTGGAATTGAGAATACAATGGTAGCACCTGACATAAAGCCAACAACAAGAGCCATTACCCATCCCTCATAAGACTCCTTTAACGCATTGGCTAATTGGTAACCACCCATGTCCGAGGCTAAAATCGTCGTCGCTGCAATCGCAGGATCTGCACCAATTAACTCAAAAATCGGACTAATAAAATGACTAATAAACCATGTTAAGTAAGGTATAGCTGCCATGATCCCTGCTGCTGGAACAAAAATATGCCCAACGGTATGAATCCCATTCATAAATTCTTTCCCAATCCCATACTCAGCATCTCGGATAGCCCCGATTGCCCCTAAAACAGCACAAATCATAATAATATAAACGATAATCGTTCCTATCATTGCCATCTTACTCATCACCCCTTTTTCATTATTAAATTTATATAAAAAAAGGCACTTTAAAGAAAAAATCTCTTTAAAGCGCCTTTGCTTCAACTATTGACTTGTAAGGTGTTTATAATTTGCTGTGCAATGTGTACCATTTCCTGTTGTGTTTGCATGCTTTCATTGCGAATCTTACGGTAAGCCTCGTCCTCACTAATGTTTTCAGCCTGCATGAGCAAACCCTTTGCTCGTTCAATGATTTTTCGTTTTTCCAATTGTGTTTGCTTATGTAAGATCTCGCCATTGAGTCGGTTAAATTTATCAATTTGATGAAAAGCAACCTCTAACACAGGCAACACATTTTTCTCAGAAAACGGTTTCATGACATAGCCTAATATATTGTCTTGCTTCATGTATAGCAACAATTCTTTTTCACTGTATGCCGAGATGAAAAGAACGGGTATACCAAGCTGTTGTTCAATAATTTTACTTGCCTTCAACCCATCAAGTTTAGGCATTTTAATGTCCATTAAGATTAATTGCGGTTTATGTAAAAAGGCTAATTCAATGGCTGTTTCCCCATTACTCGCCTGTGCTACTACTTCGTAGCCATTGTCTTCTAACATAAACTTCAAATCAATCGCAATCAGTGATTCATCTTCGACAATCATAACTTTCCTAGTCATTTACGATAAATACCTCCTCACTTACAGGAAACTGAATTTGAGTATGTGTACCTTCTTCACTAGGGATAATTGAAAATGAGCCAGCTAAATCATACTCTACAAGCCTTGTGATAATCTCCATCCCAAAAGATGCCTTCACCTCTTGCATTCCAACGCCGTTGTCAGAAATATGGAGTGAAATAGTAGACTCTTCCTGAATGAATTGAATATCAATGGTTCCTTCATCACGACCGATAAAAGCATACTTTAATGCATTTTGCAGGAGCTCGCAAATAATGAGTGCGAGAGATACCGCTTTTTTTGAATGACAGAATAGCTGCAAATTATCATGTTGAAAGGCTAGTTGAATAGTTGCTGTATTGGACGTATCAATCATTTTATGACCAATTTTTTTAGCTAACGCGATAACATCTACTTTTTCTTCAGCGTTATCTTCATTTTCTAAAATAAGCTCATAAACAGATGAAATACTATATATTCGATTTAATGCCTCTTGAAAAGCACTTGCATTCGCAGCAGACCGATCATTGCGCATTTGCAGGCGTAATAAGCTTGTCACTGTCTGAAGATTATTTTTCACGCGGTGGTGAATTTCTCGTATCGCAAAGGTTTTCATCATTAACTCATTTTCTTTCAGCTTAAGCTCTGTTAGATCATGAATAATGAGTAGAGTGACCTTCTCGTTTTGACTGCGAATCGGAATTTTCTTTACAATAAAGGATTTACGATCAATTGTAATTTCTAAGAAAAAGACATCATCGCCTTTATCATAGACTTCTTGTAAAAAAGGTAAAATTTTATCCAATGCAACATTGTCAAAGTTCTCTAATCCCGATAGCTCAGAAATAAAATGATAGCCAGCAGGATTGCTATAAATCACTTTATTTTCATGATTGGTGAGAATTATGGACTCTACAAGTAAATCAGAAACTACGGGTATCGGTTGCGGATTCGGTTCTACAATATGCTCAATTAAAGCAAAAGGCATATTTTGAAAATCATCTTTCGGTGTCGTTTGCATCTTCACCATTTTTTCCTGAATCAACACAGCAATCACTTGCTGTTGCTCATTAAAAATAGGCATCACATTTTGCTCTACCGTAATCCCTTCCTGCGTAATCGCTCTGGAAATAGAAGATTTTTCTTGATGTTTGAATGCAGCAAATACAGCTGGTTCAAAACTTTCAAATACGAATTTTCCGATAACTGATTTTTCATATAAACCAATTTCCTTTTTCGGGAATGCCTCTGCCACAACAATTGCATGCGGTAAATTTTCCAGCAGGCAATCTATGAACATATAACAATCAGTCAACTCAGCATAATACGTTAGCGTAGCTTCAATTTCTATTAACTTGTCAATATCCGTTGCCGATAGATTTGTATATTTTCTACACAATGATTGAATGTTCGACAGGTTTAAGCCCCCTATCAAGGAATAGTCAGCAAGCAATTTGACTATTCTTAAAAATTCTTGTCATTATTATAAACCTTTTGTGAAATTATTTTCAATACAAAAAATATTTTCTTTCACCAAATTTCGTTGCATTACAAAGAACTATATAGCTTAAAAGAGAAATATTCAACAGTTTTTTAAACCACCACATTATATCCATACCCATAATGTTATTTTAATATATTAAAAAAGCGAGCTTACCTTTATGGCAAACTCGCTTCTTTCTATTTTATTTCTGGTACAACCGCTACTATATTTTCAAAGGCTGCACGTTGTTTTTGTTCTTCTTCATTTAATAAAATATGAATATCTCCATGGTCATTAGATGTACGGATTAAGCGACCCATCCCTTGCTGCAAGCGTAGTTGCATGAAAGGTAGTTCCACTTCTTCAAATGGATTTTCAGCAAACGTACGTTTCGCATCAAATAATGGATCCTGTGGAGGAAATGGTAAATCATAAATAATCACACGTGTTAAGGCTTCCTCAGGTAAATCTAAGCCTTCCCATAAATGATAGGAGCATAATGTTTTAATAGTCCCCTGCTGGAAATCTCGAACAATGGCGGATAGCTCTCGATCTCCTTCAAATGCTACATACATACGCTCCATAATCGGCAATTCTGCCTTAAAGTTTAGCATGGCTTGCTTTGATTTAAATAAAATCAATGTTTGCTCGCCATCACGCAGCAATTGCTGAACACGCGCTGTTTTGTCACGTTGTGTAAGCTCATGTAAATAAATTTTCATCACTTCTTCATAGTCGAATGGAGAAGGCACAGAAAATGATTGGTAATCGCGAATACCTAAACTGTAGGCAATGTAAGAAAAGTCTTTATTGACCGATAATGTGGCAGAAGAAAAGACGATTGGAAGCTTTTTAGAGAATAATTTTTCTGCTAAAACTTCTGTGATTAAACGAGGCATAATGACAAGCGTTTCCTCGCCATCTGTTTCCTCTAACCAATCCACCGCATCTCCCTGTGCTATGAAAATACGTAAGGAAGCCTCATATTGTTCTAAGTATTCTTCCGCCATATTTAACTCATATTCAGGAATCATATACATTTCTGATTCAAAGACGAATTCTTCCATCAAAACTTCCACATCATTTATTAGCTGCTTCCCATAATCAAGTAATGCTTTCGATTTGTTTATACGTTTACGATCCTCATTTGAAGCAACGATATCATCACGAAGCTGATCAAAAAATAGCTCATGATCATCCTGTAATTTTTCCATCGCATACAGTGTACGCTCGCGTACGCCATCTACCATCAATCGCTCTAATAATTGTACGATGGTAGTTGCCTGAACTTTATATGTCATTGCCTTTTGCGCAGCATATTCCAATAAATGCCCTTCATCTAACACAATCATCGATACCTCTGGCAGTAAAGCAAGCTGACCTTCACGCTCACGAGATTCCTTTGTAGCCAAATGCTCCATTAAAAAATCCTGAGAACAAATGACAAGATCTGTTGATTTACGATAATGGGAGCGATGCAACGTTTGCCCACAGCGATTACGCAGCTCACAAACAGAACATTGCATAATGGCATTGTAATTCACTTTTTGCCAATCCTCATCACTAACCGTTGGATAGTCACTACGTTCTCCATATGGCTGTAAAGCAATCATAGAGCCTTGTGCATAGACACCATCAGGGATGGAAAAGGCAATATCATCAATCCATTCATCAGTCTCCACTTTTTCTGCTTCCTCAAAGCGTTTTAAGCATAAATATTGGTCTCTCGATTTTGCAAGACGAACATCTATATCGAGCCCTAACGTTTTTTGGAGTTTATAAATATCGCCCCCCTCTTTCACGAGTTGGTCGATTAATGTTTCATCTGCACAAGCAATTAGCGCAGGCTTCCCTGTGTAGCGTGCATAAGAGATGGCTGGTAATAAATAAGCGATTGTTTTCCCAGTTCCTACGCCTGCCTCTGCAAAGAGGATATTTTTTTCTTTCAGTGCTTGCTCTATTTGATAAGCCATAAAAATTTGCTCATCACGGCATTCAAAGCCTTTTTCAGGTAATTCATCATAAAGGACATCGCCCATCCAATCACCTAATGATTCAAAAAATGAACGGTCCTTTGATAATGCAAATGGTAAAGATTTACGCAATTGATGTTCCCCCTCTAACTATCTGATGCTATTATACGCGACGAAACGGAAGATAAGAAAAGATCTTATCTTCCGTTACTATTCGTTAATCTCTTTTAGACTTTTGACCCCAGAACTGATAATAATTTGTTTCAATAAAACCATTAAATAATTTTCGTTTCTTCGTCGCTTGGCGTCCATATAATTCTTCAAAATTTTTCATGGAGGATAGCATATACACAGACCAAGATGGATAGTTTTTCATGACTTTCCCGACATCACGGATTACCTGCTCCACGACTTCTACATCACCAATACGTTCTCCATATGGTGGGTTCCCAATCATGACACCATCCGTTAACTGTGTTGTAAAATCGCGTGCTTGCATTTGCTTAAACGTGATTAACTCACCAAAGCCCGCTTCTATTGCGTTTTCTTGTGCAATGCTGACCATACGATGGTCAATATCAGAACCAATAATTTCTAATGGCTGATCATAATTGGCTAAACTTTCCGCTTCATCACGGACTTGATCCCAGATGGCCGCTTTCATCCAAGGCCAATCCTCAGAAATAAATTCACGGTTATACCCTGGTGCAATATTTTGTCCAAACATTGCCGCTTCAAGTGTAATAGTACCAGAGCCACAGAATGGGTCAACGAACGGACGATTTGGATTCCACTTCGAAATTTGCACAAGTGCCGCCGCTAACGTTTCCTTTAACGGTGCCTCCCCTTGTGCCTGACGATAGCCACGCTTATGTAAGCCTGCGCCAGATGTATCAATAGTCAGTGTCGCCACATCTTTTAAAATCGAAACCTCAATTTTGTAAGTCGCACCCGATTCATCTAAAAAGCCAAGTCGTTTATAATGCTGTTTCATTCGTTCAACGATTGCTTTTTTGGTAATTGCTTGGCAATCTGGTACACTAAATAATTTCGATTTTACAGATTTCCCTGAAACCGGAAAAGCCGCATCCACAGGTAAATACTTTTCCCATGGTAATGCTTTGACACTTTCGAATAATTGCTCAAAAGATTTTGCTGGGAATTGTCCAACGACTATCTTGACACGATCCGCTACACGCAACCATAAATTGGTGCGTGCGATAGCCGTTTCATCGCCCTCAAAATATACTTTGCCATTTTCAACAGTTGTTTCATAGCCAAGAGCTTTTACTTCTTGGGCCACAATAGACTCTAAGCCCATTGCTGACGTAGCTACTAATTGATAGTTTGCCATAACTTATTTCCTTCCTTGATGCTCAATTTCCCAAAACTCCATAAACTCAATGAGATCGTTTAATGGTAATGGTTTGCTGTAATAATAGCCCTGGATAATATCACAGTTCATTTTACGTAGTATATCCACTTGTTGTGCCTGTTCTACACCCTCAGCAACAACTTTCATTTTTAGGCGATGGGACATTTGAATAATCGCATCTACAACTGCCTGTTTTTCATCGAGTGAGCCAATATGCTGAATAAAGCTTCGATCAATTTTTAAACAATCTAATGGAAAGCGAACTAAATAGCTTAGGGATGAATAGCCTGTCCCAAAATCGTCGATTGAGATTTTAAAGCCTAATTGTTTCAAACGAACCAATTTACTAACCGTCTCGTTCGCACTGTTCATCACCGTTCGCTCCGTCACTTCTATTTCAAAATTATTAGCTGGCATATTATAGCGCTCTAATATGGCTTGTATCGATTCTAAAAAATTCTGCTGTTTAAAGTGTATACTCGATATATTAATGGCAACAGGTATTTTCCAACCCTGTTGCTGCATTTGAATAACTGCCTCACATGCTTTTTCAATAATAAGCTCACTTAACGGAATGATTAAACCCGTATCCTCCGCATAGGAAATAAACTCCGCAGGTGACACAAAGCCTAACCTCTCGCTATTCCAGCGAGCCAGTGCCTCTAAGCCTTGAATTTGCTCATCTTCCATCGAAATCTTCGGCTGAAAATGCAGCTCAAATTCACGGTTTTCTATAGCTTTTCTTAGCTCTGAATCTAGCAATAAAACGCGCTGTGCGTCTGTTTGTAGTTCATCAAAATAAAAGGAATAGCCGTTTAATTCATTCTTTTTGGAATAGGTCATTGCTCGATCTGCACAATTGATGAGTTGTTCTGTATTTTTACCATCTACTGGATAAACACTAATACCCACACTTGTCGACATAAAAACTTCCTGACCGTTAATCATCATTGGTTGTTCGATACAACTAATAATTTGATCAGCAAATTTTGCAGCCTCTTTCACATTTTTCACATTGGTTAAAGTAATGACGAATTCATCGCCACCATATCTAGCAATAATGTCTTTGTTTTTTAGTAGCTGTTTTAGACGATTTGCTACTTCTTTCAAAATTAAATCTCCAACAGCATGGCCTAATGTATCATTAATTTGCTTAAATCGATCCAAATCTAAGAAATAGATCGCATGCTGCACTGAATGAGAAATAGCAGAAGTCGATTCTAAGAGATTATCCATTCTTTCAATATAGGCAAAACGATTGGATACATCTGTTAATGAATCCGTAAGCAAACGCTTTTCTAATTCGTTTTCTACTATTTTTCTTTCAGACAAATCTGTGAAAATACCACAGTAATTTGTAACCTCACCCTCATCGTTGGTTACACAAACAATTGTTAACCATTCAGGATATACGTCTCCAGTTTTACGACGATTCCATATCTCACCTTGCCAAATGCCTTCTTGTCGTATCTGTTCCCACATCTCTAAATAGAATGGCAACTCATGTACACCTGATTGTAATACGGCTGGCGTTTTTCCAACCACCTCATCACGTGTATAGCCTGTAACAAATTCAAAGGCAGGATTGACCATTACTATCTTTTTGAATTCATCTGTAATCATGATACCTTCAGATACATTTTCGAAGATTTTAAGTATTAAGGTAGTCGGATATTTAGAAATTAGCTTTAGTTTATCCATACTTTCCCAATTGTTTACTCCGTTCATGTTTCCGCTCCATCCTATCTCTCTATACTCCCCCTCAAAGGGCATTTATGTCAGGTTAACCGGTATGTAATCCATTCCGCCTCAGCTAATTGTGTCCAGATATTTTCGAACTTACATGTTCTGCAAATTACTAAAATCTGCGCCATTCGCCAGAGGCTTTATCTTGATCAACGGGTGTTTAGACACCCGATAAAATATGCCATCAAGAGCAATACATCACGTGGATGCGATAGCCGTTTTCAGATGTTATGACTTAGAAGCGGTAGCGATATATTCGCCATTTTCAAACGTATCGCGCATACCAAGACTTGATTAACAAGGTTACTTTTTCCTCATGAACTCAAAATAAAAGCTCTCCACCGAATTGGAGAGCGTTTGATATTTCGTAGATAAGCATCAAAAAATTCCATAAGCCATGTTTTGTTCCTGAGTACTCAAACAGCTTGCGCCTCGTACGATCAGGTGGTAACCATCTATCTACAGAGCATACTCTGTCCCTCTATCCGTTCAATTCCTTCAAGAGAGTGCCCCTACCATAATTTGGGTTTCTCACTCGTGGGGTTTACCTCGTTCCACCTTGCATGTTTCCAAGCAAGCTTCGTCACTGTGGCACTTTCAGGAAGTGTCAACCATATCCTAGGACTTAGGTTTTCCTTCCGCCGTCAGCTTGAACAGCTGCCTTACCTTATTTTTTCAGTAAGCACGAACACTACGGACATCTCAGAACCGTGTGAGCATGGACTTTCCTCTACGACGTCTAGCGCCGCAGCGATTACCAGAATTTCATGATGATACGAAAGATTATACTAGAGTTTTATGTTAAATACAATATAATTAATAAAAAATTATTCGTATAGCTTGCTGCCAAATACATGCTTTTCCAAATTAGAAAGACGTTTTAAAATATCAAAATTAGTTGTACCAGCAGCTGCTGATGCAACTGGTTGTCTCTTTGGGGTACTATCAATTTCTTCTTTTAACTGTCTATTTTCTTCACGTAGTTGGGCCACCGCTTTTTCAAACGTTTCATAATCTTGAATAATTTCATCAAGAAAAGAATCTACTTCTTCTACATTGTAGCCTTTAAAGTTCTTTTTAAATTCCTTTTCAAGGATCATTTTTGACGTTAATTTAATGTCCATTCACATCGCCCTTCCTCACACTACATACACGAATACATTATAGCATACTTCATCACATTATATCGTCTGAAAACACCAATTGTAAGGCTAAACTTGTCGTTTCTTGCGCTTCCCCAGGAAATTATTTCTTATTTCCTAATCTGTGTAATCGCTTTTCCCACGAAATTTCCCATTTTTGTTTTTGTTCTATTCTCCATTGCTCATGATTTTGAATAAGACGTATGCCTTCTTGCGTATAATAAAGGGCCTGGTCATAGTCTTTCATTTGATGCTCATAAAGTATGGCTAACTGCTCAAGGGCATGTAACTTTGTCCTTGGTTCAACAAAATGGAGAGAGGCTACAAATGAGTCAATAGCTTCATTATAACGTTTTCCCTTTTTATGCTGTAACGCTAAATAATATTGAGCATTCCCCGCTTCTAGTGCATCAAATTGCATTGTCACCTTTTCTAAAACCCTTACGCTTTGTGTGCTTTCTTTTAAATCGCCATACCATTTCCCAATATTGGTGAAGGTTTTTGCTGATTCCTCATGCTCCTCTTCAAACAATAATTGCGTTGAATGACTATAAAGTGTGATGAGGGACAGTAAATCCCACTCATTATGAAGCAGCACCTTCATAAGAGCGTCAGGTATGCCACTTTTCACAGCATCTAAATAAATAATTGGTGCAAGATGGCCTGGAATATCTCCTATACGAGAAAAACCAAGTTTCTCTTCCTCCACAGATTTTAATTTTAAGCGCTCCATATCATTTTTCCATAAACGCTTCGAACTATGCAACAAATCAATCTGTCGCTGCGCTCGTAATTTTGGTAATGTTTTTTGATGGAGCGTCCATCTCGTTTCAAGTTGCGGCCAATCAAAGCTTTTCCCATTGTAGGTAATCACAGTCGCTGATTTTTGCCAAAGCTTTGATTCAAACAAGAAAGCTGCCTCATGTGCAGGATCTGCAAGAATATATTGAGTCAATTTAAAACATTCTTCGTCTACCTCTAAAAACCCAAGCAAAAAAATATGCGTACCAACACCTTTTAAGCCCGTCGTTTCCGTATCAAAAAATAATACAGGCTCCTGTAAATCAAGTGCATAAGGATGGTCAAATTCGGCACCCTGCCATTTTTTCAAGGCATCAAAGAATGACTGTAGCTGATAATGACCATGCTGATAAGAAAACGGATACTGCACATGGCGCTTAAACACAATCCCAAAATCATTTTCTACAACCGTAAGCCCCGCCTTTTCCCAGCGCTCGGTATAGCTCGGCTTAGCTGGCTTTTGATAAGCTAGTTCTTCTACCTTTTGTTGAGCTGCCGTTGGTTTTTTACCAAGCATTTTTTTCATTTGTAGTATTTTATTTTCGTAAGACATGCATTTCACTCATTTTCTGCTTATAGTATAAGACTCTCTTGCAAGATTACCATGATTGTTAGACTCATTCAAAGTCATTTCGTCTAGTTTTTCACACTGACGAGCAGAAGTTAACCTAAAACTATCACGACCTATAGCATACTATCCACAGAATTAAGATAAAAAAACTCAATGGAAAAAGTCCCACTGAGTTTCTATCTGTATCACATTCAATGAAATATATATGTTTCAATTTGCTGTAACCAATCTGATACGCTTTCATGCAGGTTATCTTCTGTATGGTATTCTACATTATTGAGGATAATAATGGTGTAATCAGTCTCTATATAACGGCATAACATCGTGGTATAACCTGGCCAACCACCACTATGGAATACCTTTTTCCCTGTTTTTGGTGATTGATCAATGAACCAACCAAAGCCACATGGTGTCTTTTGACCATCCTTTGTCACAATTGAGGACAGAGCCAATTCAAGAGATGATGCACAAAGCAAATCCCCCCTTTTTAGTGCTCTATCCAACGAAAGTAAGTCCATTATGGTTGAATGAATCATTCCATCTCCTTGGATTCCGTCTAAATAGTTCACAAACTCATAACCTGGAAGGTCGTCAGGCAAGGAGATTAATGCACTATTCTCATCACGGATATAGCCAAAAGCAAAATCCTCAACATCTTCAGGATGATACCTGCGATTCATGACCCTTGTTCGTTGCATTGCTGACGGTTTAAATATATGCTGTAACATGAACATGGCATAGGACATATCTGATACTTTTTCAATTATCATTGCCAGGCAAACATAACCTGTATTACTATATTGATACTTTTCACCTGAGTCAAAATAGAGCGGTGGTCTATGTTCCGTTAGTAAACGTAGTACATCTCTATTCGTCGCAATACAATGATGATCCCAGTGGCTTTCGAATAATTCCATATAATCTGGCAATCCAGATGTATGTGTTAATGCATGTCGTAAAGTAATGGTTTCGTATGGAAATGAGGGAATCCATTTCTTGATAGTGTCATCATAATTAAGTTTCCCTTGTTCCTCGAGAATCATAATGCCCATGGCTGTCATAGGCTTCGTTACTGAAGCTAACTCAAATAAGGAATTTTCGGAAAGCTTCTTGCCACTATGGTAATTTGATAAGCCAAAAGTACCTATATAAATAGGTTTACCTTCCTTCGCTACTAAAATATTGCCTGAGAAAAGCCCTTGTTCAAATTTTGACATAAATAGTTGCTCAAGTTCCTCTGATAATTTCACACAATCGCTCCTTATCACCTTTACGTATTTTAGTTACCTAATGCTTCCATAGTTGCTTCTAAAATACGAATTCGACCATTCAATGTCCCTCCACCCATTACCAATGGATCTACAGCATTAATAAAAACTTGATTGCTTTCGACTGCCTTTAATCCTTTCCAAACTGGGCTTTGTTGAAGCTCCTCAAGTATACTTCCATCCATATCATTTTCATAAAGATCATACTGAATAAAAATATAATCTGGATTGGCTTGATAGAGGCCCTCCAAAGTAATAACGGTTTGCTGATTCACCTTGTTAATAGCTTCTGGCACAGGGAGATTCAATTCACCGTATAGTACATCATTGAGAAATACGTCTTTAGGGTAAATCATCATTTCGCCACCTCGAATACGTATGGCTACTATATCCTTGTCTTGGAATGAATCGAGATAATGGATAGCATTTTGCTTATCCTGATGGTATTTATCAATAAGTGTTTTTGCTTTTTCAGCCTTTCCAGTAATCTCAGCTAGCATTTCAAGATTCTCCTGCCAATCTGGTCCATAATGAGAAGTTGGAATTACTGGTGCGATTTTCTCTAACTGTTCTAAAACTTTTGGATCTTCCATATCTGTACTGATAATTAAATCTGGTGCAAGTTGCAAAACGTACTCCAAACTGTCCCCACTCGTTGTTAATAAAGGAATTGTATTCGCCGTAACGTCGCCAAAAAAACTGGGGAATGGCTCCTCATCACTACCAATTGCACTTGCTGCATAGGGTTCTATGCCCAAAATCACAGCATCCTCAATGGATTCAAAGGCATTTAAAAAGAGAATTTTCTCTGGTTTTACTGGAACGCTGTAATGATTATTTAAATAAGTAATTTTTGTTGTCTGTTCTTCACTTTCCTTTTTTTGCAAGACAGATGATGTTGATTCTTCCTTATCTTTTGTACATGCAGATAAAGTTAAAGTTAATACTATGATGCTTAAAATGACCATAGTTTTTTTCATCAAGAACGCCTCCTTTTACGCTAATCTCAATTGAGAATGAAAACTATTATCAATAATAAACAAGCGTTCTTTTGGCGTCCATGTAGAAAAGGCGGATTTTATAATGAATTATCTGCGGTTAACAATTGCATGACTTCTTTTACAATCAGTAAATGTGGCAACGGAGCATAGTCGCGCCATGGAAAATGAGTAAGTGTATAGACGGAATCATTTCGCACTGATTTCAATTCAAGCCACAGCTCATCTGATTGAAGCTCGTCCCATTTCATCATCGATTCTTCGTCTTCATAAACAAGTACCATGATGAAATCTGGATTCATTTCAGATAATTGCCCAATTGTAATAGGTTCTTGTGTGTCAGAGATCATCACATTTAGTCCTAGGTCCTCCAGCAAAACTTCTTGAATACTTCTATCCTGATACAGATAGCATTCATCCCCTCTCACTAACAAAAATAACATACTTCGCTCATGGCAAATGTACGCTAAGCTAGCAACCGCCTCTTGTACAGTTTGTTCGTATTCTATAAGCCATTTCCTTGCTTCCATCTCTGCATCTAGGATTTTTGCAACCTCTAGCAACTGTTCACGCCATGATAAACTGCTCCACGCAAGTCGATAAACATGGCCTCTCTTTTGTAATATCGTCAACTGCTCATCCGTCACATTATCTAAGCAAAATATATAATCATATTGCAGATTTTCTTGTAGAAGTAACGCCATATTTTCATTTAAAACGGCTGGCGTTCTGCCCACAGCTAGCTGAATAGGTACATGATTGCCAAAAGTCTTATAGTAATGAAATCGCCATGTTGGATGGAGCGGTGCTGCAATGGGGATATAATGTAGTGGTGCAAGCAAGCCAAAAAAGGAACTATCTAAAACAGCGATGTTTTTTCTACGACTTTTCATAAATAGAGAGGGAGACATACCCATTTGTTGTTTGAATCGACGACTGAAGTAAAACTCGTCTTTATACCCAACCTCACTTGCAATTTCTCGAAGGGTTTTACCTCCTTTTATTAAAAGCCATTTAGACGCTTCCATTCTTATATTCATTAAATACTGGATGGCACTAATACCAAACTGTTTTCGAAATAGTTCCATATAATATTTAGCACTTATATTCATCATTTGGGCTAAATCTTTCACTTGAATAGCTTCTTGAAAATGATACTCCATATGTTGTTTTGTTTTTTCTAACATATGTTGCAAGTCTCTATTAGAGGTTTTACGATGCTGAGTGATGGTATGTAAAAGCAAGTAAAAATGTGCTTGGCTTAATAAAATGTCCTCTTTGATAGGACTCTCAACCAATGCCATTAGACTGTTACAAAGACGGATGATTTCTTCTGTTTGTTCAAGATTTATCTCTTCTCTTCTATCAGTCTTCGCCTCCATCTGTGGGAGAGCATTAAAGGTAATAAGGTAAACTGTAGTTAACTTCTCTAAATCCACCTTTAAGATAAGCTCGCTCTGAGCAGGGCAAAGGTAGACACTATCTTTAAGCAGCCTGTGTTGGTGATTTCCAAAAGCCAAATTAGCAGTCCCCTTTGTGGTAAACAGTAAGCAATGGCTCTCAAGTCTTTGTTGATAATGCCGTTTCGTCTTGCTTGATAAAATTTTAATATCAAGAAAATGAAAAAGAAAATGTGTCATTTGGTCGAATAGCAAATCGACTTCCTCCTTCCCACAAGCGTAGTAGGTAACCCTCGTTTTAACAAATAAGATGATACTATTTATAAAATATAAAAGGGCTTGAGGAACGAACTTGCTTATTCCCTAAGCCCTTTTTATTTAATTTAACAGTCGAAGAAGATCTATCACTCTTTTCTTCCCTTGCTCTAAACTATCTTGCGCCCCAATACAGGACGGACAACCTGATTCACAAGGACAGCTCGATACATGTTGTAGCGTTTTGTTTAACAGTTCTTCCCATAGTGCAAATACTCTCTCACTTAAACCGATCCCACCTGGATACTTATCATAAACAAAGAACGTTGGTAACTCATTGTGTGATGCCTTTACTTGCGGCACAACTGCTACATCACTACTATCACACTGGATAAAAATCGGGATAAAAGCGTTCATCGCATAAGCAGCTCCTACCATAGCATCCGTTAATTCTGCCTCTGACCATTGAGACACCCTATTGAACGAAAGCCACGAAGCACTTGTATGCATTTCATCTGGCGGGAGGTGGATAGGCCCTGAACCGATATTGTCATGTGTGCCGAAGCGGATTTTCTTAAAGATCGTTGCTTGTGCGACTAAGCCAACATCGCCAAAACTAATCGTACCGCCTCCATAGGGACGGCTACGATCCTCCTCTAGCACCTTCATTTCGACTGCTAGATTGGCATCTGTATAGTAATCCACATCTACTTCACGGACAAAGGCTTTCTTTTCTTCCCAATCGAGCTTCTCCACTTGAAATTGAATACCTTGGTGTAGGTAAATGGCTTCTTCATGTAAAAGGGTCATGGCACTATGACGATCCATTTCTCCAATCACCTTTGTCTGTGCAGGGACGGACAGATCAATTATGACCACATTTTCCTGTGACGCAGAGCGCAGGCTAATATCATGCGCAGGAAAACGATCACTCATCCAATGCCATTTGTCACTCGTCTTAAAGACAACCCCTTCCTCCGCCAAGTAATCCAACAATTCCTGTATGTCATATTCTCCATACGAATCGCCTGTTGAAAAGGGTAGCTCGAAGGCAGCACATTTCAAATGGTCCATTAAAATCAACATATTTTCTGGATAGATACGCGCTTCCTCAGGCGTACTACCGAGCAAAAACAAAGGATGATTGACCACATACTGATCCAATGCAGAAGATTGTGCAACATATATAATCAATGCCTCATCCTGACGTCTTCCCGCACGTCCTGCTTGCTGCCAAGCACTTGCAATATTTCCCGGGTAACCTGTCATAATACAAGCTTGTAATTGACCGATATCAACACCTAGTTCTAATGCATTGGTGCTAACCACTGTTTGAATCGTACCCTCACGCAAGCCTTTTTCGATGACACGTCGCTCAGAGGGCAAGTATCCACCTCGATAGCCACGCACAGATTCATCGAGTAGCTTATTGCGAGTGAGCTCCTTTAAGTACGTGACAATCATCTCGACTCGTACTCGACTTTTGGCAAAAATGATGGATTGAATGCCAGCTATGTACAACCTTTTGGCTAAATCACTAACCTCTAACACGGCACTTCTACGCACCCCAAATGTTTTATGAATAATTGGTGGGTTATAAAAAAGGAAGGTTTTTTTGCCAACAGGTGCGCCTGAATCAGCAATTAGTGCATGTGATTCATTCGTCAGAAGCTCAGCAAGTTCTTTCGGGTTTTTAATGGTAGCTGATGTACAAATAAACACCGGCTTACTACCATAAAACTCACAAATACGCTTTAGTCTTCGAATAACGTGGGCAACATGCGAACCAAATACCCCTTTATATGTATGCAATTCATCAATAACGATATACTGCAAATTTTCAAAGAGTGAGACCCATTTAGTATGATGTGGCAAAATTCCGGAATGCAGCATATCGGGGTTCGTCATAACGATATGCCCTGCCTTTCGAACTTTTTGGCGAATGCCTGGCGCCGTATCTCCATCATACGTATAACTTAAAATTTCCTCGCCACTTTGCTCAATGAGTTCATTTAAATCATTTTTTTGATCCTGTGCTAATGCCTTTGTTGGAAATAAATAAATGGCCCGCGCATTTTTATCTTCTATTATTTTTTGCAGCACTGGTAGATGATAGCAATAGGATTTACCCGAAGCAGTTGGCGTAACCGCTGTAAAAGATGTACCATGCTGCGCCAAATCAAAGGCTTCTCGCTGGTGTGTATATAGTTGCTCGATACCCCTTGCCTGTAGTGCTTTCACTAGGGATGGGTGTAAATTTCCTGGGAAAGGTGCATATTTGGCTGGTCGACTTTCTAGTGTTTGCCAATGTAAAATACGCTCTTTTAATTCTTCATCGTATCTCCATTCCTGTAAAAGCTCACTAATCGTTCGTTTCTTCGATAGCATCCGATTCCTCCTCCTTTATTAATCGTTCAAAGGTTTTTAAAGTATAGGAGGTAGAATGGGTCGCATCTAAAAAACGTTTTTTACTAGTTTCTTTATAAAAAGATTGCACAACAAATTGCTCCATCGATTCTACCACTGAAGCAATTTGCTGCGTATGCATATATTTCGGTTTATTTTTTTGAATCCATGTATTGGCCTCTTGCTGCCATTCCTTCAATAGTTGATGAATTTCATCAGCGTGTGGTTTCACCTCTTGGAAAAAATCAGGTGTCCGATCTTCCTCACGCATTTGCCAGAATCGTAAAACACATTGTTCACATTCATCTATTAATTGGGATGTTTGCTGAATCACTAACAATTTTGCACCTCATCTCTCATCAATTACGCATAAGCAAATATATTTCGTAGTCACTGCATATACATGGTGAGTATATTTTGTCCAACAAAGCAACTATGGAAATATCACGCTCTTGATCTTTATTCACCGCTATTTCATGGTAAATAATGTATCAATTTTAATGCTATTGTGTTAGTTCAATTGCTTATGAGATAAGTGTACCAAAGTCTATCATTTTTCACTACTAATAGGCGAACAAGCATTCTTTACTTGCCAGTTCTTTTCTGCTAAGCTTACTTTCTGGCTAACCGCTTGAAGCTGCATAAAAAAGTGCAAACTATGTGCATTGTTTTCCAGGGACACTCTCGTGAAAAGTAATTGATTGACCAGATCTAACTGCGCAACTAATTGTTCTAACTTGTTCAATATAACGCCTCCTTTGCTTTACTTTAGTATTCCTCGTATGTATAGAATTACCTTCAAGCGTGACAAAATAAGCGTAAGTTAGCTGAAAGAAGAAGATTTTCGATAAATTTTTAAAAATGAACCTTCAACCTAAAAAAACGTCTTCTATGAAAGATCTGAAAGGGACATATTTTCAGCCAATTCATGACTAAAATTAATCAGTTATTTTGACGATTCGAGTAAAATAGAAGCTAGTGATTTTTCGACGTAATTTGTTTCTACTTCCCATCTGTTCTCTACGATTCTATTAGCAATAACATGACTGATGGAGGTAGAGAATAGCCGCTAAAACATGGTAAACTAGTGTATAGAAAAGCAGTATGATAAAGGGTGAGTTGAATGACAATTCGTTATCCAAACGGAAAATTGTATACGCCGAATGTGTCTGTACAGAAAACAGAAAAAAAAAGGAATAGCAAAGATTTGTCTTTTAGTAATCGTGGCAAGACTCTAGAAGATGAAATTAATGAAGCAAACGACTATTATATAAAAAGGCGACTTGCTATCATTCATAAGAAACCTGTTCCTGTGCAAATCGTCAAAGTAGAGTACCCTTCACGAAGTGCTGCTGTTATTCGTGAAGCATATTTTCGAACACCCTCTACAACCGACTACAATGGTGTTTGGAATGGGCATTATATAGATTTTGATGCAAAGGAAACGGCTTCCAAAACGAGCTTCCCCTTAAAAAATATTCATGAGCATCAAATGATCCATATGCAGCAAGTGACGGAACAAAATGGTATGGCTTTTATTATCGTTCGCTTTTCTGCCTTTGAACGATATTTTATTGTGCCCTACGAAGTTTTACAAAAGGCCTGGCAAGCAATGGAGAATGGCGATCGTAAATCGATACCCTTTTCAACGATTGAAGAAGAGGCATATGAAATTCCTACAAGTTATTATCCACGTATCGATTACTTACCCATTATCCAACAATGGATCGATGCAACATGCTTCAGGTCTGAAAGTGAGGAGAAATAAGAATGACTGAACGTCGTCGAACACGTGGAGAGCACCAAAAAGCTCTCGCTGAAAAAAATAAAAAAGGTAAGAAAAAAACAACATCATCTTCACCTGCTAAGACGTGGTTTAAACGTATTTTCTTAACACTCTTAGCAATCGGTGTGGCGGGCTTCATTGGAGGCGCTGGATTGTTTGCCTACTATGCAAGCACAGCTCCAGAGCTTGATGAAGAATTATTAAAGGACCCTGTTTCTTCAGAGTTCTACGATAAAAACGGTGAACTATTTGCTACAATCGGTGCTGAAAACCGTAAATATATAAAGTATGAAGATATACCTGAAGATATGGTCAATGCTATTCTCGCAACGGAAGATGTGCGCTTTTTTGAGCACCACGGCATGGACTTTTATCGTCTAGGCGGTGCTATTTTGGCAAACTTCCGTGATGGCTTTGGTGCACAAGGTGCGTCTACCCTGACACAGCAAGTTGTCAAAAACTCATTTTTACAAAACGAGAAAAAACTAAAGCGTAAGGCACAAGAAGCTTGGCTAGCCTTCCAACTAGAACGTAAGTATTCAAAAGAAGAGATTTTTGAAATGTACTTCAATAAAATGCTCATGTCGGGTCGTATTTACGGGTTCGGAACAGCAGCACAATATTTCTATGGTAAAGAATTAAAAGATTTAACATTAGATGAAGAAGCATTATTAGCAGGATTAGTCCAACGACCAAATGCTTATAATCCATTAAAAAACCCTGAGCTTGCAAAAAAACGTCGTAATACGGTTTTAGGCTTAATGCATCAACATGGAAAAATTACAAAAGCTGAGATGGAAGAAGCAAAACAAATGGAAGTCCAATCAGGTCTAGCGGATGATGCAACACGTCAATCATTTGCAGGTTCGAAATATGATGCCTTCCTCGATATTGTGATTAATGAATTAGAAAATAATGGTGATGGAACAGCGATGGCAGAAGGAATTAAAGTTTATACAACACTTGATCCGAATGCCCAACAAGTTGTAGAAAACGTAATGAACGACGACAGTAATTTCCCTACTGAAGAAATTCAGTCAGGTGTAGCTGTCATCGATACAAAGACTGGTGCCATTCAAGCCGTTGGTGGTGGTCGTCATTACGGTGCTGAGCGTGGTTTCAACTATGCAGATGACCTAACAAAAAATCAACCTGGTTCCACAATGAAACCATTAGTTGACTACGGTCCAGCAATTGAATATTTAAAATGGTCTACAGGTCAAACACTTGTCGATGAACCAATGAACTATACAAATTCAAAACAAACAATCACAAACTGGGATGGCAGATATATGGGGGCCATGACGGCACGTAAAGCGTTATATGCATCACGTAACGTACCAGCTGTCAAAGCATTACAAGAAGTTGGTACTGACAAAGCAAAAGAATTTGTAGGGCGTTTAGGAATTGAAACGGAAAATCTATATGAGTCAGATGCGATTGGTGGAGGTGCCATTACAATCTCCCCTATCCAAATGGCTGCTTCCTATGCTGCTTTCGGCAATAACGGGGTCTATACAGATCCACATGCCATTACAAAAATCGTCTACCGTGACGGTAAAACATCTAAAAATTACACACCTGAGCCTAAAGTGGCTATGAGCGATTACACAGCTTATATGGTGACAGATATGCTACGTGATGTCGTTGGCAATAAACCAGATGCATCTGGTACTGCTGCCAATGTACCTGGCTTAGATATCGCAGGTAAAACAGGTACAACCAACTACTCAGCAGAAGATTTTAGCAAATATAATTTACCAAATACAAGTGTACCAGACTCATGGTTTGCGGGTTACACAACAAACTACTCCATTGCTATCTGGAGTGGTTATGAAAAACACTTTGATCCAATTACAACGTGGGAGGAACGTCGATTACCACAAAATTTATTTAAATCAATTATGCAAGATATTTCATCAAATGTTGAAAATACAAGCTTTAAAAAGCCAAATACCGTTGTAGAAGCAACGATTGAAGTCGGCTCTAAACCACTTAAATTAGCAAGTGATTATACACCTAGCGAACTACGTCAAACAGAACTATTCGTTCGTGGTACTGAACCAACAGAGGTGTCGAGTGTGTACGAGGCTCCAGAATTATCTACACCTTACAATGTATCAGCAAGCCTAGATTTAGGAGCACAGTCTATTAATATCTCTTGGGAACATGATGCGATCCTAGATCCAAAAACAGATGAACCATTACCAACTTCATTTGAAGTAACTGCCAAACGTGATGGCGGAGAATCAATAACGCTTGGTACAACAGACAGCAAAGGCTTAACTGTTGGCAACACGCTTGAAGATGGTAATTACACAATCTCTGTCGTAGCCATTGTAGATGGCACACGCAGTGAACCTGGCACAACTACCTTCCAAATCACAAGTACGCCTGAGGAAGATTTAGAAACAGAAGACCCAGATGAGCCAGAAATCGATTTACCAACAGATCCTGGTCAAGAAGACAATGACAACGGGAATGACGACAATGGCAATAACAACAATAATAATGGCAATGGGCAAGGTAATAACGGTAACGGTAGCAACAGTGGTAATAATGATGGCAATCAACAGCCAACCCCTCCTACCGAACCAACCAACCCAATAGAAGAAGACCAAAGCTCAGAATAAACACAAAGCCGAGAAGCAGCAATTTGCTTCTCGGCTTTTTAAATTCGTTCTTAACACTTTGTTGCACTTTATTAGTGCTCTATCGATCAATTCTGGCGCTCTATCCATCACTTTGCTCATTCTATCCGCTACTTTTGACTTTCTATCCACCACTTCTTGCACTTTATCCGCTACTTGGCACTCTATCCATCACTTTGCTCATTCTATCCGTTACTTTTGGCATTTTATCCATCACTTCTTGCTCTTTATACGCTACTTGGCACTCTATCCATCACTTTGCTCATTCTATCCGTTACTTTTGGCTTTCTATCCATCACTTTGCTCATTCTATCCGCTACTTTTGACTTTCTATCCACCGCATCTTGGTGCTCTATCGACTCCTAGCTTTTGCTAGCTTGAATTCGCAATCGAGCTGTGCGCTTTTTGGTTTCTTTGAATAATTCATCTAGCTGACGGTAGCATGCGTATTGGCCTGGCTTGGCTTTAATAAAGGAAAGTCTTTCAACACCATTGATCGGTAGCACCTCATCGCCTGCTGCCTGTACAAGTTGTTCAAATAGCTCGATGGCTTGTTCCATTAGCCCTTTAGCTGTACCGTTTCTCGCATCGTGGGCTGTATGGATCGCTGCTTGCAAGGTTGACCATTGAGCAAACCATGCATCTACTTTATCTTTTGCGATAGCCTCATTGTTCACGCTTCCTTCACCAAGCCTTTCTTTAAGCGTTTTTGACCTTCACGACAATCAGCGAGTAAAGGGCAGGCATGACACCCAGGATTTTGTGCCTTGCAATGATAACGTCCAAAGAAAATTAACTGGTGATGTGTTTTCGACCATTTGTCCATAGGTGTTTTTTTCATAATCGTTTCTTCTACTTCAAGCACCGAATCTTTCCATCGACAGAGCCCTAGCCGTTTTGAAACTCGCTCCACATGCGTATCCACTGCAAGTGCTGGAATATCAAAGGCAACGGAAAGCACGACATTGGCTGTTTTTCGCCCTACGCCTGGTAATGTCACAAGTGCTTCACGTGTTGCAGGTATTTCACCACCATACTCAGTGAGCAATCGTTGACATAATGCCTGAATGTTCTTTGCCTTATTACGATAAAGACCGATAGAACGAATATCCTGCTGTAACTCCTCTAAGGATACCGCTAAATAATCTTCTGGCGTTTTATATTTTTGAAATAATGTTTTCGTTACTTTATTGACTAGTACATCTGTACATTGTGCGGATAATAATGTAGCAATCGTCAGCTCAAAGGCATTGTCATGCACGAGCTCACAATGTGCATCTGGAAACATTCGATCCATCTCTTCTAGACAATGCTCCCACTGTTTTTTTGTTAACAAACCAGATGCCCCCCTATTCTCTTTCCTCTAACCAATTATAAAATGGTACTTTATTCGTTGGTTGCGTTGTTTCTTGTTGAGCTGTCCGCCCTGGTGCTCTGTTAAATGTCTGTTTCTCACGGAACTGCTCGCTTTGCTTTTGTGCGGCTTGTGGTGTCGTAATATTTTTCTTTTTCCACTCTAATAAAATGCGATCAATATAACGAATACTCAGTTTCCCAGCAAAGACAGCCTCCTTTAGTGCTTCCTTAATGAGCGCTGGACTATGCTTGTCCTCATCAAGCCAACATCCTATTTTTTCAAGCTCTAAAGGAGATAAAAGACGCCCCATTTCCTCTTCAAATAGACGGAATAGCTCGCCTTCTTCTTGTCGAAGTGTCACTGCCGTTTTTTGCTGCTCTTTCATATCCATCATCTGCACAATGCGCTCCCATAGTGGGTACACGGAATATTTTTCATATAGCTTGCCTCCCGCATCAACATCGCGTGAAATTTCAAGAAAACCTTTTTGCATTAAGCGTTGTAAACGTGATGTGATGTCATGGTCAGACATTGTGAGGCGATTTTTGAGATCATTAGGTGTTGGGAAATCATTCCCTTCCATATGAAAGGCTAATAAGTGCATGACAATGAGTGCCTCTTCATCTTCCATATTTAACTCCTTATAAAACTGAAAAAAAAGCTGAGGAATGTGAATCATTCTCTGCTCAGTCCATGTACGGAGTCGATGATTATTTACGTTCATGTTTCTCCAGACTCCTTCTTTAGTAAGTAGAAAAGCCGCGTAGATATTTCACTACGCGACTTTTAAATTGATTAGCTTATGGATATAAGCGGTTCAGTAAACGTGGGAATGGAATCGTTTCACGGATATGCTCTGTGCCAGAAATCCATGCTACAGTTCGCTCTAATCCAAGACCAAAGCCTGAATGTGGGACAGAACCATGTTTGCGAAGCTCTAAATACCATGCATAAGCATCTAATGATAGATTATGCTCTTCCAAACGTGATTTTAATAATTCATAGTCATGAATACGCTCAGAACCACCAATAATTTCACCGTAACCCTCTGGTGCGATTAAATCAGCACATAAGACAACATCATCACGCTCTGGATGTGGTTGCATATAGAATGGTTTAATGCCTACTGGGTAACAAGTAATAAATACTGGTTTGTCAAATGAATTCGCAATAGCTGTTTCATGTGGCGCACCAAAATCATCGCCCCATTCGATATCGTCGAAGCCTTGTTCATGTAAAAGCTTGATCGCATCATCATACGAAATACGAGGGAATGGCGCTTTGATGTTTTCAAGTGTCGATGTATCACGGCCAAGTCGCTCTAATTCTAATTTGCAGTTTGCCAGTACGGATTGTACGATGTGCGCTACATATTGCTCTTGTACTTCTAAGTTTTCTTCAAATTCTACAAATGCCATCTCAGGCTCAATCATCCAAAACTCGATTAGGTGACGACGTGTTTTAGATTTTTCAGCACGGAAAGTTGGACCGAATGAGAATACTTTTCCTAACGCCATTGCAGCCGCTTCCATGTAAAGCTGACCAGATTGAGATAGATAAGCATCTTCATCAAAATATTTTGTATGGAATAGCTCTGAAGTACCTTCAGGTGCAGATCCTGTTAAAATTGGTGGGTCCATTTTTGTAAAACCATTATTGTTGAAAAATTCATATGTGGCACGAATAATTTCGTTACGGATTTTCATTATGGCATGCTGTTTACGAGAGCGTAGCCATAAATGACGGTTATCCATTAAAAATTCAGGACCATGTTCTTTTGGTGTAATTGGGAAATCTGTTGCTGCATGTAGTACCTCAATACCTGTTACAGCAAGCTCACAGCCAAAGCTTGAGCGTTCGTCAGCTTTCACTTCGCCCGTAACGTACATAGACGTTTCTTGCGTCATTCCTTTTGCCGTAGCAAAAATTGCTTCGCCTACTTCTTCTTTCACGACAACGCCCTGTACAAAGCCAGAACCATCACGTAGCTGTAAGAACGCGATTTTTCCGCTTGAACGTTTGTTAGCTAACCAAACGCCAATTTTGACTGTTTCACCGATATGCTGTGGCATATCTTTAATCATAATTTTTTTCATAGAAATCCTCCAAAGTCGACTAGAGGGATTAGTCTTGCCATTTTGATTTTACAAATGCATCAATACGACGGACTGCCTCTTCTAATAATTCTAAAGATGTAGCATAGGATAATCGCATTGTAGTTGGTGCACCAAAGCCAGAGCCTGGAATCACTGCTACGTTTGCTTCTGTTAAAATATCCGCAGCGAATGTATCTACTGAATCATAGCCAGTGTGAGCCATAGCTTCTGCTACGTCTGGTAATAAGTAGAATGCACCCTGTGGTTTTAAGACATGGAAGCCAGGAATTGCACTTAACTGTGGATAAATTTTTTCAAGACGAGATTCAAATGCTTGACGCATTTCTTCTACTGCGTCCTGAGGGCCATTATACGCCTCCACAGTTGCATATTGTGCTGTTGTTGTCGCATTTGATGTTGAATGTGATGCAAGGTCAGTCATTGCTTTAACAATGTCTGCGTCACCTGCAGCATACCCAATACGCCAGCCTGTCATAGAGTGAGATTTTGCCACACCATTTACAACGATTGTACGTGCTTTCACTGCATCAGAAAGTTGTGCAATTGAAAAATGCTCAATACCATTGTATACAAGCTTTTCATAAATTTCATCTGACACGATTAAAATATCTTTTTCTTCTGCAACAGCTGCAAGCTCTGCTAGCTCCTCACGAGAATAAATCATGCCTGATGGGTTGCTAGGTGAATTGATAATAACAGCTTTCGTTTTATCTGTCACAGCTGCTCTTAGTTGATCCGCTGTAATTTTATAGCTTTGTTCACGTGTACCTTCAACATATACAGGTACGCCACCAGCTAATTTCACTTGTTCTGGATAAGACACCCAATAAGGAATTGGAATGATAACCTCATCGCCCTCGTTTAAAATAACTTGGAATAGCGTATATAAAATATGCTTTGCCCCTACGCCGACAATGACTTCATTTGATTGATAGGCAAGATTATTATCGCGTTGAAGCTTATCAATAATAGCTTTTTTCAAAACTGGAAGTCCGCCAGCAGGTGTATATTTTGTTAATCCTTTTTCCATTGAATCAATGGCTGCATTTAAAATATTTTGAGGTGTGTTAAAGTCTGGTTCACCAGCCCCAAGACCAATAACATCAATACCTTGCTCTTTCAATGCTTTTGCTTTCGCAGTAATAGCTAATGTTGAAGATGGTGTTAAAGTTTTTACACGTGTTGCTAATAAATTTTTCATCCGGGATCTACTCCTCTTATAAATTCGTAATGCGCTTCCACCAGTCGCCATCCTTAAACATGATATAGACATAGTTGAGCTGATCATGGTTGTTTAGATAGGTAATCTCCCAAACAGCGCCAGGTTCCTCATAACCTAATTTCATGTGGAGGACTTTTTGTACATTTCCTTCATTTTTAAAAACCGATAATGCTTGCTTTTCCGTAATACCATCTTCTAATAACACTTCCTGAATGGAATCCTCATCTAGATTCGTTGGAACAAAGACAGCTTTTTTATCACCGTATTCGTCTACCCCGAACACAGTAACATACGAATGTTTGCCATTATATGTGTAGGACTCCGAGACAATTGCGAGGGCTTTGGCATCGAGTGCCAACTGTTCAGCCTTCTCTTCAATTGAACGGAACGGAGCCTCGGCTTTCCAGAGTACTAAAATGCTAATGACAAGTGACAATGAAACAATAAAGACAGAAATGAAAATTAACCAGTTTTTCATCTATTCACCTTATGTTTCCTATCGAGCTGTTTTGGCATAACACATAGCTGAAGCTTGTGTATGTCTATCACTGTATAACCATTCATTTTGCTTTCCATTTTGTCAACCTGCTTTCTTTCCTCATACCACAACATTATACAACAATTTTGTACTGTCGTGTTTCCTAATTTCATATATTGTACGTTGCTAGAATAACGTTTTCAAATGATTGGTATAGCAAATTTAATTCCATTGAAAAATTCCTATTCAACCAAGTAAATAGGAATGCGTAAATTTATGATAGTTCGCACAGAACATAGCTGGCACGGCCATTATCTTTCGCTTCGTACAAACAGCTATCTGCTCGCTCAAATAACTCTTTATACTGATAATTTTGCTGATTGTTGACACAAGCACCCATACTCACCTTTAACGGATAGCTTTGATGCTCTTGTTCTAGCTTTAAAGTGAGTAAATAAGCATGCGTGTTGTTGACAAGTGTTTTGATATAGTCCTTTTGTTGATGCTTGATACAAAGGATAAATTCATCTCCGCCATACCGAATAATTTTCACATCTTCCTTATGTAAAAAGTTCTTCAAGCCCTTGGCTAAAAGCTGTAAAGCCATATCCCCAAACAGATGACCATGCATATCATTAAACAATTTAAAATGATCAATATCTAGTACCGTAATACACACATATGATTGCGTCATTTCGGCTATGTTTAACCATTCATGTAGCTCATGATCCAAAAAATGACGATTTAACACGCCCGTTAATGGATCATAATGGGCTTTTTTCTCAAGCTTCTCCTTTTGACGCTTAAATTCCAAATTCATGACTTGCTGTAGTAAATTCGCAACACTCATTTTTTCTGTAAGATCAATATATTCACGCTGTACATCAAAAATTTCATCCCGCCAATTCAATTGATACAATACATCTAACAGTAAACGCATGACTTTTTTCGTTGTCGGTTTATCCCCGTAGGATTTAGCAAGCTCTACAGCCTTTTTATAATAGGGGACGGCTTCTTCAAGCTTTTGCTGCTTTTCATATAAAAAGCCATAGCCAAACAACGCAGCTACTTTTTCGCGTTTATGCTGATGAATAATGTCAGAGGATAACGTGCTGTCCAGCAAGGCCTTCCCCGTTTTAAAATCCCCTTCTAAAATATAAACATCTGCTAAATTATTATTAATACGAATATCATGTAATTTTGCAAGATCGGGCATTGTCTTAGATAAGGACTGATTATATGTTCTAGCTAAAAGCCCTGCTTGAAGTGCTTCCTTCGTACAGCCCTTCTCCACCTCTAAATAACATAAATTATTATGACACCGAACAAGCATGATGGCGTTCTGCAACTCTTGTGCATAGGCGATCGATTTCTTCGTCATCTCTACTGTTTTTTCACGTATGCCTACCAAGTCATAGATTAAAGACATGATTAAATGATAATGCATTAAATCTTTGCTAGAACCATATTTTTGACAAATCGCTTCATAATCATGCATAAGACTGACCATGCTTAATGTGTCACCTAAAGAATGGTGAACTAGTATTTTTTGATAGTACAAATCCAATACATATGCATAATTTTTGCTCTCTAATGCGACTAAAAGACCTTGATCCGCTAGTTTTAGTGCTTCCGTTAAAAACCCCTTCGTGCGCATTTCCATAATCGTTTTATTTAACTCTTCTAATGTTAATTTCACCGTTTCACCACTTCTCCAAGCCCTATACACTTTGTGCTTTCTCAATTATAAGGTATATTTATTCACTCCGTCCGCCCTTTTCATTAGATAACCAACTATTTCCTGCATTTCAAAATCTCTTACTAGGTCCAACCATCTTTTTCTTGCGCTACACCTTCAAAATGAATCATCGCTTTCCATTCATAGTTGTCGTTAAATTTTTATGCCTTCACACACTTTTCTCCATCATTGTCCCCGTTACCTATTGTTTTTACCCATATGATGAAATAATTAGCCATTTTAAGTATTGAAAAAGGACGTGATGTTGTGAGTATGCAAATTAACCCTTCTGATCCAGCAACTATTCCAAAATTTGTAGATGAACTTCCAAAACCAATGACAGCTAAACCCAAATATAGTAGAGGGCAACAAAAAAATGATTATTACGAATTAGTCATGATGGAAGGCGAGCACCGTTTTCATAAGCATTTCCCCAAAACATACATTTGGGGCTATAACGGGCTTTATCCAGGACCAACCATTGAAGCTACTAAAGACAAAAGCATTTATGTGAAATATAAAAATCAGCTACCCTTACAGCACTTTTTGCCCGTAGATTTTACACTTCATGCCGCCAACGATTCTCAAGAGGTAAGAACCGTCACTCACTTACATGGCGCCAATGTGGATTGGGAGAGTGATGGTCATCCAGAAGCATGGTACACAAGAGACTATCGGCATACTGGGCCAAAATTTAATAAGGAAATACATGAATATACAAATCATCAGCCTGGCACTACCATGTGGTATCATGACCATGCAATGGCCTTAACACGTTTAAATGTCTATGCAGGATTAGCAGGCTTTTATTTACTGAGAGATGCACTTGAGGAACGCGCTAATTTACCATGCGGTGACTACGAATATCCGGTTTTAATACAAGATAAATCCTTTAATGAGGATGGCTCGTTGTTTTATCCTGATGAACCACCATTTCCAGTCCCCGTTCACCCCTCTATTACACCTGGTTTTGTTGGTAATACAATCGTAGTGAACGGAAAATTATGGCCTTACTTAGATGTAGAGCCACGTAAATATAGATTTCGTTTTCTTAATGGTTCCAATCGGAGGGGCTATGTTATCAGCCTGTCAAATGGTCAGCCAATGTTTCAAATTGGTACAGATGGCGGTTTCTTATCCGCCCCCCAACTGATCCAATCTGTCGAGTTGCTGCCAGCAGAACGTACAGATGTGATTATCGATTTTTCAAACTGTGCGGGACAGGAAATCACCTTAATCAATGCGGATACAGATTTCAGTAATGAACACACAAATGTCATTATGCAATTTAGAGTCACAGTACCTTTAAAATGTGAGGATACAAGTGATATTCCTGAAAGGCTAGCCGTTACGATGGATCTCCATACACACCATGCACATATTGAAAGACAACTGCCCTTGACAGCTACAACTGATGAATTTGGACGCCCCATGTTATTATTAAATGACCGTATGTACCATGACCCAGCAACAGAAAAACCATCTTTAGATAGTGTGGAAATATGGAATTTTATTAATGCTACACCTTTTCTTCACCCTATTCACTTACATCTCATTCAATTTAAAATTTTGGAGCGAAGACCCTTTAATCTGGAACTTTATCAAAATGAAGGCATTATAGAATTCACAGGGCCACCTGAGGAGCCACGTGACTATGAGCGAGGCTGGAAGGATACAGTGAAAGCTGATGCAGGTAAGGTAACGAAAATTATTATGCATTGGAAAGATCATATTGGTCATTATATGTGGCATTGTCACTTCCTTGAGCACGAGGACCATGATATGATGCGGCCAATCCTCGTCATGAAAGACGTCCATGCAGTCCAGCAGCCACATGCTGCCATCGAACATCCAGCACAACATCAAGAAGCGACTGCTACAACAAATCCTACTGAAACTACCAGTACTACACATCATAACGAGTCTCCAGCACCGCTATTAAACGCCATAGCACAGGAGGAAGAGAGTGCGGCTCCTACGAGTGAAAAGGAATCGCTGGCTGTCCATGTAGGCAATAATGCACAGTTTAGGCCACCACTTCTCTTCCCATTCTTGCCTACGCAGGCTCCTACTAACAGGCAGAGGCGTCATAGAGCGAGAAGATTTTAAGCTTTACAAAGAAAACTACCATTAAAAAGGTGGTTTTCTTTGTTATAACAAATCATTTAGTCTCAAATCGCCATACTCTGTTCGTTATGAACGCTAACAATAGTACACATACAGCTATCATGAGAACAGGTATATAAATCCTACCTTGAAAGACCTCGAACAACATACCATACCCTATTTGCCCAAGTGGAGCCATACATTGTGATACTGCCATCATAATTGCCATGACCTTCCCTAATTTATCATTTGGTGTTTGCTTTTGGACAAGGGTCATCACGTAAATGGAAATGATCGTCATCATCATCGCAATCACAACGGCACACCCAATAAAGATGCCGTATGAAGGATAATAGCCTACTAGTAACATTCGAGGCAACACAGCCATCGCCATAGGAATGACTAATAATGCCGACAGCAACACCCAAATGTAGAGGTTGTGAATACGAAGCTTTTGTGCAAAATAGCCCATCGTTAATGCTCCTAAAATGGTTGCCAAATCAATGATACCCATACCTATTCCATATAATGCATCACTACTTTCCATTGTGACGCGAAGGATAATCGGCACGCCCACAACAAAAAGCGGTGTCAATAATAAATTCAATAAAGCAGCTAGTAGCGTGCATTTTAAAATAAATGTTTGCTTCACCACATAGGTAAAACCTTCTTTCATATCCTTCATTAATATTTGCACCAAATGCCCATCGTAGTCTCGCTTTATAAAGGGAATCGTCATAAACATTTCTACAATAGCTGTAAAGAAGAATAAAAAACCACTTACAATGACCAGCATTTTTAGGCCGAGCACACCATATAAAATTCCCCCTAGTACAGGTGCAGTCACACCTGCCAAAGCCTGCACTCCGTTGACAATGCCATTGGCTTGTTCTAGTTTCTGTTCACTAACCAATATAGGGATACTAGCCATTACGGCTGGTGTATACATTGCACTGACAAGTGATAACAGCACCATAACAAACCCTATCGATAACACGGAATGATTGTCTGTCAGTAACACGAAAAAGAAAATAAAGACAATAGCACTACTGATAAAATCAAATAGGACCATTAAATTACGTCGATTGAATCGATCTGCTATAGCACCACCAAATGGCGTAAGTAAAATAGGTAGGCATGAAATAGCAAAAAGCAAAGCGAAAAGATCTGCGCGTCCTGTCATATCTAACACAAAAAGTGACAAAGCAAATCTTAAAAGTGCAGAGCCCAAAATAGAAATAATTTGCCCAACTACCATTATAAAAAAATCTTTCGAATAGCCCTTTTCTGTTATTGTTATTTCCATTTAATGACCACCTCTTCAATTTATTAGACCGACTGTCGGTCATTATTTGTGTAAAAAAAGTGTAGGCACAAGTGAAACTTTACACGCTTCATATCTTGCCCTACATAAATTAGACTGACTGTCGGTTTATAAATAGTATATGTAATCTCACCAAAAAAAGGAACTTTATTTGGCAATTTATCTTCTTAACTGTTTGCTTCAAGCCTTGAAATATTCTTTAATTTGTTTAATAAATGCTGTTGTTGCTTGGCTGACATAGCGATCTACTCGGTAAATGATAGACAAGCTACGGCTAGGTGCTCCATCTGAAATACGTATACTACACAAAGTAGGATCATTTATTTGTTGGATTAGATGGTATGGTTGCACTGTCGCACCAATATTGGCACGGACAAGATTCATAATCGACGTGACAGAGCTTGTTTCAAGAATAGAATGAAGCTGAAAACCATGTTTTTTTACAGCCTCCTCTACAATCTCTCTGCCAAAGAAGCCTTCTGGATACATCACCATAGGCAGGCCTTTCAATTCAGCAATGGTGATAGCGGTTTGATTCGCCAATGGGTGCTCCTGTGAAACGGTCAGCACATACTCCTCTCTACGTAAAGGAATGATTACCAAACGATCATCTGGCTCCACATTCGTCCCAATGCCAATATCCACTTCATTTTCAAGAACCTGCCGCATAATATCAATAGAAGCCAGTATCATCAGTTTTACTTTCGGAAATTTTTGATGAAAGTCAATGACAAGCTGTGTAATCCGATAATCTAAATCAGATGGCATAATGCCAACACTTATTTGTCCTCTTTGCAGCTCCTGTAAATCATTGATAGCATCTTTAACATTTTGTAATGTTGTGAGCATTTCCGTAGCATAGCTAAATAATAGAGAGCCAGCCTCTGTTACAACAATCTTTTTTCCAATCCGATCAAACAATGGCATACCTAACTCGTCCTCAAGCACGCGTATTTGCTGACTTAATGTTGGCTGAGAAATGCCAAGTTTCTCAGCAGCTTTTGTAAAATGTAACTCCTCACAGACTGCCATAAAATAGTGTAAATGACGTATTTCCACACCGATCACACCCAATCATAGTTTTTATCTATTATTGTAATAGTAATAATAGTATTGTTCAATCATCTTGGTTGGTATAGACTTCAATTTGAACTTACTATGAATTGTATCGGAGTTGAAATAACATGAATGCAAAGCAAACAATTATACCCATTATCGCTATTATTTTAGCTTCATTTAATTTACGTCCTGTGATTACTTCGGTCTCACCTTTGTTAGGCATCATCCGCGAATCTTTACATATGAGTGCGGCTACTGCAAGTTTATTAACATCTTTAGCTGTGCTATGTATGGGCTTGTTTGCTCCTTTTGCGATACAACTAGCCAATCGTTGGAGCATTGAGAGAGCCATTGCTTACTCCCTTATTCTTATTGGACTAGCAACAGCTGCAAGATTTTTTGCTTATTCTGCCTGGGTGATGCTAGTTACGGCTTTTTTATCAGGCATTGGTATTGCTATAGCGGGTCCTTTATTATCGGGCTATATTAAGGAGAAGTTTTCGAATCCGTCTCGTGTAATCGGTCTTTACTCGTTAGCACTTGTTGTAGGCGCTGGACTTGGTTCAGGGCTTTCCATCCCATTGAGCAATCTCTTTCATTCATGGCAAGCTTCTGCCGCTTCATGGGCTATACTTGCCCTGATTGCTTTAGTCTTTTGGTGGAAACCAGTCGAACAAAAATCAGGCGCTGCTAAACCATCTAGTACTGGTATAAATGTGAAGCACATGCTAACGAATCAAAAGGCTTGGCTTTTAACAGGCTTTTTTGGTTTAATGGCCTTCATGTTTTATACCATAATGGCTTGGTTACCACCAATCGCTGAAAATATGGGCTACAGCAAACACGATGCTGGCATGATGCTGACACTATTAACCGTCGCCCAAATGCCTGCCACGTTTTTAGTGCCTATCTTAAATAATCGTTTTCAGCATCGAGCTGTATGGCTAATCAGCAGTTCATCATTAGAATTAATTGGGTTATTGATGCTACTGTTTTCTTATAATCCTTGGTTAAGTAGTATGTTGATTGGCATTGGTGCAGGTGGGCTATTCTCATTAGGATTAACATTACCTATCGATGAGGCCAAGGATATGAGCGAGGCAAGCTTCCTGGCAGCCATGACACAATCAGTTGGTTTCGTATTCGCTGCCCTGGGTCCATTTTTTGTTGGTCTAGTACGAGACTTCACAGGCAATTTTTCAGTTGCGATTATTGGCATGATTATCATCGTTCTAGCTATGGTCCTGATTCAACTAAAAATTGGCAATCAGAATCAACCTCATATCCATATGAAAAAGACGACTTCCTAGCAAGGTAGGTCGTCTTTTTATTTTTGAATCGTTTGTTGGCCTTCATTAAATGGGTACCTCTGCAATTCATATTGCATCTACATAAATATGAAAATTAGCGAAACCGCCAAGGAAATGTTGATTTATCGTATCGAATAGATTAAAGAAATTTTATAAACTGATTTAAAAAGCTATGAGGAACTTTTACAAATTCAACTAAAGCTTAGAACCTATCGCTTGCTTGGGAAGTCTTGCTACCATGATGAATGCGCAGACTAATAGCAAAAGATGATGGTGACATCACCTTTTTTAATGACGATTCATTTCATATTCAGTTCATAATCGCATGCTATAGTAAAGCCATAGAAACGAAAAACATTGTTTTCGAACAATGAAGGAGGCTTATTTCTTTGCAAGAGACATCAAAAGATACGACAAAACAAAAAGATTGGCGACGCTTTATACAATTAATAAAACGGGCTGAGCCGCCGATTTGGCTACTCGTCATCGCTTTAGTGATGAGTTTAGCGACAACGGGTGTAGGTTTTATTGTTCCATTATTTACAAAACAATTAGTGGATGGCTTTTCTTTAGAATCACTTAATTATTGGCAAATCATTGTGCTAGGTATTGCCTTTATCGCACAAGCTGTTGCGAGTGGCTTATCTATTTACTATTTAAATCGAGTTGGTCATCATGTTGTAGCAAAATTACGCGATCAATTATGGAGAAAACTGCTACACTTACCAATCCCCTATTATGATGAACATGATACAGGGGAAACCTTGAGCCGTGTTACAAATGACACAGCTGTTGTGAAAGAACTGATTACAGAGCATTTAGCAAACTGTTTATCTGGTGTTATTTCGATTATTGGTTCGATCATCATTCTGTTATTTTTAGATTGGAAAATGACGTTAGTGATGCTGATTGCTGTACCACTGGCAATGGTCATTTTAATGTTGCTTGGTCGACGCATGTTTGTCATTTCAAAAGGTATGCAAGATGAGACAGCGAAATTTACGTCTGTATTGAATCAAGTTTTACCCGAAACACGTCTAGTCAAGGCTTCCAATGCTGAACAAATTGAATATGCGCGTGGAAAAAAAGGTATTTCTAATCTCTTTACATTTGGCTTAAAAGAAGCAAAAATCCATGCATTGATTTCACCGCTTATTTCATTTGTGCTGATGTCTGTGCTTGTAGCTATTATTGGCTATGGCGGTGTCCGTGTTTCCTCTGGGGAGCTGACGGCTGGCGATATGGTGGCATTTATTTTATATTTAATCCAAATCATTATGCCAATGACGCAATTGACAATGTTCTTTACTCAACTGCAAAAAGCAATGGGTGCAACAGAACGTATTAGTGCATTGCTTGAACATGAAGAGGAACATATTGAAGAAGGCTTAACAGTTGAAAAAGTAAATCAACCCATTTATGTTAAAAATGTCGATTTCTCTTATGGGGAAGAACCTATTTTATCTGATATAAACTTCACGATTGAACCAGGCAAAGTAACAGCCATCGTCGGGCCAAGTGGTGGTGGTAAAACAACTACATTTTCACTGTTAGAAAGATATTATCAGCCGACGAGCGGTAGTATTACGCTAGGAGATATACCAATAGAAACATTCTCACTCCATTCTTGGCGCAGTCAAATTGGCTATGTGGCGCAGGAAAGTGCCCTATTATCAGGAACGATTCGAGAAAATATTTGCTATGGTATTAAGCGAGATGTGCAAGATGATGAGCTAGAAAAGGTAGCCAAAATGGCCTATGCCGATCAATTTATTAACGAGCTGCCAGATAAGTTTGACACAGAAGTTGGAGAACGAGGCATTAAGCTTTCAGGAGGACAGCGTCAACGTATCTCTATTGCAAGAGCGCTTTTACGTAATCCACAAATATTAATGTTAGATGAAGCAACATCGAGTTTAGATAGTAAGTCAGAAATTTATGTACAAAAAGCATTAGACAACTTAATGGAAGGTCGCACAACATTGGTTATTGCGCACCGTCTATCAACAGTAGTAGATGCCGATCAAATACTATTTATTGAGAAAGGGCATATTACAGGATGTGGTACACACGAAACGCTCTTTGAAACACATGCTATGTACCGTGAGTTTGCGATGCAACAATTACGTATTAAAGAGGATGAATAAAGGGGTTTGTTGAGATGACAAAACTATTAGTGGTGGATGATGATGCACATATTCGAGAATTAGTAAAAGTCTTTCTACAAAATGAAGGCTTAGAGGTGATTGAGGCTATGGACGGTGTGGATGCACTGTCCCAATTAGCCACTGAAAAAGTGGATATGGTCATAATGGATATTATGATGCCCAATATGGATGGCTGGGCATTATGTGAGGAAATACGTTCATTTGATACAGACCTCCCTATCCTGATGCTGACAGCGAAGGGCGAAACTTCTCAAAAGGTCAAAGGCTTTCATTTAGGGACAGATGATTATCTCGTGAAACCATTCGAGCCAGCCGAGCTAATCGTGCGTGTAAAATCGATTTTAAAAAGATATCGCATTTCTCTCTCTCAGGTTGTCGAAGCAGGTAACGTCAAACTCAATCGCCATACACATGAAGTAGATATGAATGGACAGACTATTTTACTTCGCTTAAAGGAGTTCGAGCTTTTATTTACCCTAGCCAGCTATGTTGGTAAAACCTTTTCAAGAGAACAATTAATTGAAGAAATATGGGGCTATGACTATGAGGGAGATGAGCGAACAGTCGATGTTCATATTAAAAGAATACGCGAGCGTTTCCCACAAGAGCTGAGTGGCTTTGTCATTCGCACTATTCGTGGTCTTGGCTATCGTTTGGAATTAATGTCATGAGAAAACGAAGATTCCTTGTAAGATTGGCAATGGTCTTTTGCCTGTTCCTTATTGCCAATACTGTATTTGCTTTTATTGCCTATCACGCAACCACTTGGCTGTATGCTCGATTGGGGACAGAGCCCCATGGTTTCTGGCTACAATTAGGCACGGTAATTGGTGTATTTGTACTCTTTGCCTGTTCTGCTGCAATTATCTTTTTAATTGGACTGAACCGACAACGTAACTACTGGGATAAAATCGTTGATGCATTAAGTCGCATGGCAAAAGGTGATTTTGATGTCCAGTTAGACTTGAAAGCAGATGAAAAAGACCAATTTGGGCAATTAATCCATGGCATCAATCATATGGCCGTTGAATTAGGTGAACTTGAAAGAATGCGTCAAGAGTTCATTTCAAACGTCTCTCATGAAATTCAGTCACCTTTAACGTCTATTAATGGCTTTGCGAAGGCACTTAAAAATATTAATTTGCCCGAAGAAAAGCGTCAGCATTATTTAGACATTATTGAATTGGAAAGTAATCGTTTATCAAAAATCAGCGATAACTTACTCAAACTAACATCCTTAGAATCACATCACCATCCCTTTGAACCTAAAAATTATCGGCTTGATAAACAATTACGCACTGTTGTCCTAGCTCTTGAACCGAATTGGCTAGCCAAACAGCTTGACTTTGACCTCCATCTTGACAATATAAGCATCACAGCAGATGAGGATTTAATGAATCAAGTCTGGATGAATTTGCTAACGAATAGCATTAAATTTACACCTGCTAAAGGGACCATCACATTGTCTATGAAGAAGCAATTAGATTCGATCACTGTCATTATTCAAGATTCTGGCATTGGTCTAACAGAAGAACAACAAATGCATATTTTTGAAAGGTTTTATAAGGCTGATCAATCACGAACATCGGCTAATGGTGGCAGTGGCTTAGGATTAGCCATTGTCAAAAAAATTATTGATATGCACCATGGAACTATTGCTGTGGAGAGCAAGCTCGCTGAATTTACAAGCTTTTTGGTTACAGTGCCCATCGATAGTACATCAGCTCGTGCAAACGACTAAAAGCGGTCTGCACGAGTTATTTTTAACTAGTAAGCAACTTTTCTAAAATAGTGATATACTTTATCCAATTTTTGCTGCTGTTTCCCCTTTTTACTTTCCATATTTCCAAACTCAAAAAACTTTACTTTTTTCATCCCAACAAACTTAAACAATGCTCTCTTCATTAAAATTTTATGCGCATTATTCAACCATAAAAACGGATAATTGGTTGGTCCCTTCATCGTCGACACACAAACAACCGACTTCCCTTTTAAAAGTCCCTCTGGAAATAACCCCTTTGTATCCCGATAAGCAAAGTTAGCTGCAAACAATTGATCAATATAACCTAACAACATTGCTGGCGGTCTTCCCCACCAAATCGGATAAACAAATACAAGCTGATCCGCCCAGGAAAGCTGTTGTCGATATTTTTCCAATTTCGGATCCTGATACATATCACGACGTCGTTTATGCTCATGGAAAATTAAACGTGGATCAAATTCCTCTTCATATAAATCTAGTATCTGTATTTCTTCGATGGCAGGATTCTCTTGACAACCCTTTAATACTTCCTGTAAAAAAGCATAATTTAAACTTTTATGATTTGGATATGTATAAATAATTAACGTTTTCATCATGTGCCCTCCAATTACTTATCATTTGATAACAAAATAATAAACCATCCCTTTTTAGTTGTCAAATGATAATTGTTTTAGGACAAGTTATTTGTTATCTTGTCAGTAGAGGTGATCCCATTGAATAAAAGCACTTTATTTCATCAGTTTGTATCATTCACAGCCACAATCCATCAAGTGACACATGATCTCACACAAAATGTAACCACAGCTAATATCACACCGCTTCACTATAAAATTCTTGAATATATTAAAGTAAGCCAACCTGTCACACCAACCGAAATCAGTGAATGTCAGCACATGTCCTTACCGAATACAAGCCGTGAATTACGAAAACTACAAGAACGCCAATTAATTGAAAAATTTAGCGACACAGAGGATCGAAGAAAGCAATATGTACGCCTGTCACCCGAAGGTGAAAAAATGATGGCAGAGGCATTCGCCTGTATTGAGGAACGCTTTTTAGCGCTTATTCAGCATGCCACATCGGATGATTTAAAGGACATCCAGCATGCCCTAACCATCCTTGAGCAAAAGGTCTTTCAACAAAAAGACTAAGCCTCGATTGTGTGTTAGCGGCTTGAATCACTCTTTCTGAGGTTAGAGTCGCTCTTAACGTTGATTTAAGCGCTCTCTTGGCTCATACTGCCCATTCTTTGACTCAAAGCGCTCACCCTGGACTCAACACCGCTCATCCCTTTACTCGAGGCGCTCTCTTTTGGCTCAATTCCACTCATATCTTTGCTCGAAGTGCTCTCTTTTGCTTCAAAATCGTTCTTTCCTTTGCCCGAAGCGCTCGCAACAGCCCAAACCTCTGCAAAAAACGATGATTTTTAGCTATTTCCTTAATCAAAGCAATCCCTTAACTAAAAATTGATTATTGATGATTTACCTTAAATCTTTAAAAATCTCCTTAAAAAGAACATCCTTGCACACTGCACAGAGTCGTAACCCATTTGCTTTTTCTTTAATAGAATAAATGTGAGTAAAAGGAGGAGTTTCCAGTGGAAGTAATCGTGTTTGATCGGAAGTGGATTGAGGAACATTTGGAGACATTGCCGTTGTGGCAACAGTCAGCCTATACTGACTTTGCTGCCACAATTGCCGATGAAGGGAATACGTTTCCTTGTGTACCAGCCAGAATGGGGTTTTTATCGAACCATTTACGCTATAGCTTTATAGGGGATCCACGGGAGGAGCAATCGATTCAGATGTTAGCTGAATGCTTAAAGGAATATGGGAACACAGCAAGATCTTTTGGAAAATATACAACGCTCACGGTGTTCTTTCATACCCCTCATGATATGCTTGATAGCTATAAGGTGGCGGATTACCAGCAATTATTTTGGTCCATTTTAAACAATTTAACCAATATGGATGAGTTGGATTGGCCTGAGGCAATACCGACAAATCCAGACCATCATGAATGGGAGTTTTGCTTTAATGGAGAACCCTATTTTATTTCTTGTGCAACACCAGCTCATCAATTGCGGAAGAGTCGTCACTTTTCTACTTTGCTAATGGCTATTCAGCCACGTTGGATATTTGACGATATAAACGACGCTACTGCATTTGGACGAAAAATCAAAAAACTTATCCGCCAGCGCATCGCAGAATATGACGAGATTCCAGGGCATCCAGATTTAAAATGGTATGGTCAAGAGGATAGCTATGAATGGAAGCAATATTTTTTAAGTGATGACAATCATAGTCCATCCGAATGCCCTTTTTTACGGATGTCACAGGAAAATAGGACATTACGCAATGTTTTTTTGCCTTTTCACAACGATCCAGGTCGCCACACCGATTAGGACAATAAAGAGCAGGCCCACGCAAAAACCGAGTCTGCTCGTTTTTTCGCCTAAAGTACCAGATACGGTTACAGCAATAAGCAACATGCCAAGACTGTTCTTAATTTGCTCCCACCTCGATAGCTCCATTAGCTTTCTATATGTTATTAAAATAAAGAGCCAATTATAGATCAACATTAAACCTGCTGCCGTTATCAAATATTCAAAGATTTTTTCGGGCATCAAAAAACCAATGACAATCGTAATTACTAAGCCACTTGTTAAAAATAAAAAGGCAGGAAAAGGAATTTTCATCTTCCCCTTTTTTGCTAAGATGGCAGGCGCATCATGATCCTCGGCAAGTGTAGTGAGAATGGTTATGACCGCGTAAAGCGAAGCAACCATGGTTGAAAAACCAGCAATGATTAAAACACCGTTAAAAATATCTGCCACAAAAGGGATATGATAACCTTGAAGCGCTGTAATAAAAGGACTTTCATCTATCGAAAAGTCTTTCCAGGAAACAAGTGCCAACGCAAGCGCAATAGCCATGATAAAAATAATAGTAATGACAATGAGCATAATTCTCCCTGCTTTTGGCGCCTCTTTTGGATTTTTTAAATCGATGACCATTAAACCCATCACCTCAATTCCACCATAGGCATAAAATGCATAGAGCAGGCCAAGCCAAATTCCTTTGATTCCTTGTGAGAAAAATCCTTCATAATTTGACTGTAATGATTCGATTGGAGCTGATTGTGTAGCTCTTATGATGATGATGATCGCTACGATAATAAACATGACAATCGCAGCGGCTTTTAATGCCCCGAAAATATTTTGAAAGTTTTCAAAGCCCTTCATGCCAGTAAGAATGACGACTAAGCCAAGGACAGCATAAATCGATGCAGCAACCCAGAGTGGCAACGCTGGGAACCAAAACTTCGTAAATATACCGAGTGCCATCAGCTGGCTACCCATGATTAATAGCTCGGAAATTAAGTACACCCAGCCATTACTAAATCCTGCCCATCGCCCAAAAGCCTGCTTGGCATAAGTACGGAAGGAGCCTTTATCAGGGTTTTCCACAGACATTTTGACAAGTGCCTCATACACAATATACGTACATATAGCTGCTAACAAAAAAGGAATGAGCACAGCCGGTCCACTTTTATGGATGGCCATACTTGTCCCAAGAAAAAAGCCTGTTCCCAGTGTACAACCGATACCGAGAAGCGAAAGTTGCCACCAAGACAACCTTCCTTTATTTGAAGTAGAAGTCATGTTTATCAGTCCTTCGTTACGTTCTTACCAATGGCAATGTCATACAACGAATGCCACCGCCACCCTTTTCAAGCTCTGTGACGTCGACTTCAAGCACGTTCTTTTTCTTTAGAAGCGGATGCGCCAAGAATTGCTGTTTCGTCGCCTGCTTGCTAATCAATAGTGTTTCTGGATTAAGGTTGATGAAATTAATATCTGGTATTGTCTTATAGGTATCACGCCAGTAAACATCAAAACCATGACGCTTTAAAAATGGCTCAATCATGTCGAAACGGCTGCTTTGTGCTGTCAATACCTGTACTGGAAAAAGGCGCACAAAGCTTTTAGCGATGACCAAATTAACGTTCACAACATTACAATTCATATCTAAATGCAGTGTGTCATTACTTTTCGGTAAATCAATAACAGCAATTTCCGAAAATCCCTCTTGAAAAATGCTTTCTTTTATCTTGTCGATGGCCTCTAATGTCGTTCTCATTCCGAGATTAATGAGCACAGCATCCTTGTTTAAAATCAACAGATCACCACACTCAAATGAATGAAGTGCTTGCGATTGTGCCGTAAATTGTTGAGGAAACCATTTCTCTAAAAGAGCATGGGCTAGAGGATATTCTGGTCTCCTTAATGAGCTCTCAGCCCTTCCAGGTAAAAGTCGATTACCAATGACACAGGCAAGATCACGCACAAAATAACGATTTATAAGCTGTTCACTTAACAATTGCTGCTCATGGGCTAGCTCATTTGCATAATCTAGAACCTTTACTCCAGCGTTTTCTAAAATAGTTTTGAGTGCTATGAAATTGTCCATCGCCTTATTATGGTTGACTGTATCACTCCATCCAACCTGCTCCGCTATTGTGCTATCTGTTACATCTACTATCGAAGGTGCACAAAGCATCACAACCTTCAGTTCGTCATATTCAGACCAACAATTTACTTGAAATGAATCCATCCAGTACTCTCCCCTTCTTATTCGATCTCCGTTAGCGTTACCATTGACATTTGGATTATACAAGCACAATAAATAAGAAGAATTTTCTAAATAAATTCATATAGTGGTTGGGGCTTCCAGGTGACTTGATGGAATTAGTGGATAGCTTAACAAAGGAGAGAGGCCAGAAGAAACAGGACTAGCCATCACAGATTTACAGTTAATCTTTATTTTTTCTGGACCTGATTACTATCTAATGGCGATGAACTTTACTCTGTAACTGCCGTTTAGTTTACAAGAATACTACAAATGATTTAGTCATTAATTACCGTGAATCAGAGACAATGTGGTATTTTTTCATTATTGGATTTATCAGATGATTTAACATACACAAATAATAAGTTAGAGAGAACACATTGTTCCCTCTTATTGTCATGTGAAATATTCTAATTTTGCTTGAGGGAAGAATTTTTGCATATAGCCATACAAGTGTTCCTTTATATCTTCCTCTTCTTCTTTTTGATAAATATATTTACCAATCCCATATTTCCCCCATTTATACCTTCTCACTGTTTCGTCAAGTTCTAGCTTCGTCATGGGATAATTTTTTTCAATTACGCGTTTGGCAGGCTTTGTAAAACGATGTTGAATAAACTCAAATGTGATGTCGTCACGTACATCCTTTGGCAATTCCGCATCCAAACGCTCAAACATCTCATAGTAACCCTCCTGCCAGCCCTCATGAAGATAGATTGGGGCAACAATAAATCCAAGCGGATATCCAGCCCTTGCCACTTTCCCCGCAGCCTCTATACGCTTCACTAATGGTGATGTTCCTGGCTCAAAATGTTTAATGACATAATCGGCATTGACGCTAAAGCGGAACCTCGTTTTACCATTATGTTTGGCATCCAATAGGTGATCTACGTGATGGAACTTCGTCACAAATCGTAATTGGCCTAACTCACTTTGTCCAAAATGTTCAATAGCGCGCTTCAACGTATGTGTTAAATGATCAATCCCTACAATATCTGAAGTACAGGATGCCTCAAAACGTGTGATATCAGGAGCTCGTCCTGCCATATAAAGATCTGCTTGCTCTAAAATTTCATCAACATTCACATACGTACGAATATAAGGTTTGCTGCCCATTGTTGTTTGTAAATAACAATAATGACAATGCCCCATGCAGCCTGTTGCAAACGGAATCGCATACTCTGCTGAGGGCTTAGATGTATCAAACTTTAACGTTTTTCGAATGCCTACTACTAATGTCGATTTCGCTACTCGATACTTTTGAAAATCATTGTCGCCAGGAAGATTTCTTACTTGATTGTGCGAAGTCGTATAGCGAATTTCAATCCCCATTTGTTCAAATTTTTCTTTTAGCTCCTGACCTAATGGATACTGGAGCGCATCAGGCTCAAAATAGACGAGCTGAGGGATAAACGGTTTGATCATAGTAGCCCTCCCTCAATGAAAATACTGATGATAGGCTTGCTCAGCCGCCATCTCGCTTGAAAAAATTAACATATCATTTGAAATTGGATAATATGTTTCAAATAAAAATAGAGCCAGCTCCTCTGGTTGCTCTGGATGATAAACTACTGCGGCTTCCTGTATATTCGCTACATCCTGAATATGAGGATTCCGATAAAAAATATAAACGATATCACCGACATTATATGGTTGTTGCATTTCTTCACCTTCCTCTTTCTTTCCGTTAGTGTGGTGAAATGGTTAGAGAAATATGTCATAAAAAAATTTTTTAAGTACTATACATAATTTTATGTGACCATAACTTCAAATCTGAGAAGATAGTATAATACAGAATTTTTTAACTATTTGGTACAATCAAGAAAAGGAGGAAGATATATGATTAAACAATCCATTATTGAAAATGTACTTGAAGCCGCGCTAGCAACTGGTGGGGATTTTTCTGAAATTTTTATTGAAGATAAATATGTAAATGACTTTGTCTTACAAAGTGGCAAGATTGAACAAAGTATTTCTGGGCGTGATTTTGGAATCGGCATCCGTATTTTTTCAGGACTTCAAAGCATCTATACTTACACCAATGATTTTTCTGAGGAAGGTTTACTAGCAGCAGCAGAACGTGCAGCCCTAGCCATCAAAGGTGGTCGATCGGGTACCATTCACCCTCTTCACAAAGAGATCATCACGCCTATTCATCAAATTCTCCACATGCCTCATACAGTGGAGCACACAAGAAAAACAGCGGTCATGCGACAAGCAGACGCTATTGCAAGACATTATGATCCTCGGATTCACCAAGTAAAAGTTCGATATCTTGATGAGCAACAAAACGTCCTGATCGCAAATTCAGAGGGTAAATTTGTAGAGGATACGCGAGTTCACAGTAGACTTAGTATGCAAGCGACGGCTACAGAAGGGACTGAAGTACAAACAGGATTCTATGGCCCAGGTGCACATGCAGGCTTTGAATTTATTGAAAAGCTAGACCTTAACCATTATGCAGGAGAAGCTGCACGTATCGCTGTCACAATGCTTCACGCAGATGAATGTCCAAGCGGTAAATTCCCTGTCATTATTGATAATGAATTTGGTGGTGTCATTTTCCATGAGGCTTGTGGACATGGCTTAGAAGCAACTGCTGTTGCCAAAAACAATTCAGTCTTCGCCAATCGTATCGGTGAAAGAGTCGCCCCTGAAATTGTTACATATATCGATGATGGCACACTACCGAACGAGTGGGGCTCCCTAAATATTGATGATGAAGGAGAAAAAACAAGGAAGAATATTTTAATTGAAAATGGTATTTTAAAGGGCTACTTAATCGATAAATTTAATGCTCGACGCATGAATGCTCAGCCCACAGGTTCTTCTCGTCGACAATCCTATCGATTTAATCCTACATCACGTATGACAAATACGTATATCGCACCAGGCACATCTACGCCAGCCGATATTATCTCATCGACAGAGTATGGTATATATGCAAAATATATGGGAGGTGGACAAGTTTCCCCTGCTACTGGCGATTATAATTTTGCGGTAATGGAGGCCTATATCATCAAAGACGGAAAAATTGAACGCCCTGTACGTGGCGCGACACTCATAGGCAATGGCGCAAAAACATTGCAGCTTGTTGATCGAGTAGGTAATAATCTCGCCCATGGAGCAGGTATGTGTGGTTCACTTAGCGGGAGCCTTCCTGTCAATGTAGGTCAGCCAATGATACGCGTAAGTGAAATAACAGTTGGTGGAACGAAGGGGGAATAATTGATGAACATTGCTAAATTTCAAGAAAAACTATTAGACAAGGCGCTAGAAGCCGGTTTTATAGAAGCTGAGGTTTATTATGAACAAAATAAATCTATTGGATGCACGCTCTACAAGGGCGAGATTGATAGCTACGAAACGTCTGAAGACGGAGGTCTAAGTCTACGAGGACTTTACAACGGAAAAGTGGGCTATTCCTATACGGAAAAGTTAGACGATGATTCGATTTCCTTTTTAATCAATAGCGCCAAAGCAAATGCAAACATACTTGATGAGGATGAGGGCATAGCTATTTTTGATGGTAGCTCTGAATACCCATCTTATGAATATTACAATGAAGAATTAGAGACTATCGGAATTCCAGAAAAAATAGAGCTTCTTCGTTCCATCGAAGAAAAGATTCGTGCATACGATTCACGCATCATTGCTCTTGATTATTGTTTACTGCAAGAATATACAGCTGAACGTTCATTAGTAAATAGTAAAAATCTTGACTTATCACATAAAGAGAACGGCTTAGTGATTTTCCTCTCCACAGTTGTAAAGGAGGGTGAAGAAATGAAAACAGGCCGTTATTTGAAAATGACACGTGATTTCCATTCTCTTCATGTTGATGATATTGCAAAAGAAGCAGCTGAGGAAGCCCTTGCCAATTTAGGTGAAAAATCGATTCCAGGTGGAAAATATCCAATCGTTTTCCGCTCTGATGCATCAGCCTCTTTATTAGACACTTTTATGCCAATACTATCAGCTGAAAATGCTCAAAAAGATCAATCTCTATTAAAAGGAAAAGTCGGACAAAAAGTGGCATCAGAAGCAGTTACATTGCTGAGTACGCCATTCCATCCTGCCGCATTGTCTGGAGCAAACTTTGATGGTGAAGGTGTTGCAACAAAAGAGCAGGAAATTATTTTAGAGGGTACACTCCAAACACTTTTGCATAACAGGAAAACAGCTAAAAAGGATAACTGTGAAACAACAGGGCATGCCCATAAAGATTCTTACAAAGGAACGTTAACGATTGCGCCCCAAATTTTATATATTTCAACTGGCGAGAAATCTCTTGATGAGTTAATTCACTCGGTTAGTAACGGGGTATTTATTACTGAATTATCTGGGCTTCACTCTGGTACGAATACGGTTACAGGTGATTTTTCAGTCGCTGCAAAAGGGTTTCATATTCAAAATGGAAAAATTGCCTCCCCTGTTAAGCAAATGACAATAGCCGGAAATTTTTTCGAGTTCTTAAATGGTATCAAAGAAACTAGCTCTGAGCTTTACTTCCTGCCAAAAGGCTATGGCTCCTCTTCGCTACTTGTAAAGGAACTTTCAGTGACAGTGGAATAAAAACTAAAAAGTAAACACTTCTATAGTTCAAGCCATAGTATATGATATTTCTCGGCAATTCTTTTATCTATAGTCACGTCAAACACCTCTGATTCAGTTGACAAAATGAAACTGATGATAGAAATCCACAACCTTTAGTGGAAACGACTATGGGCAAGGGAGTTGCTTCCTTTGTTTCGTAAAGACTCTAAGTATAATCCTCGTTATTAACCGATCCTCCTGCACCGAATAGTTGGGCACCTCCCCTCAAAATTCTCAATCTTTGTTACGGTAAGTGAATCAGAAAATAGCATCGATATAGCCTAAAATGGTTAAATTTTCTTTACGAGGTAAAAGGATGAAACTTTTAGCCCTTTGATACGTTAAATTAATTGTCATGCTGCGTCAGTCATATGGCATGAAGAAGGGTGGAATTTATGAAAAAAATATGGACTTTATTTTTCGCAGCAATGCTTATTGTACCGCTATTGCTGCAACCGGCAACCGCACAAGCGGCAAAAGCCATCACAATTACTGTGGACGGGGTTCAATTGAAGACCGATCAACCGCCAGCGATGATTCAAGGGCGTGTTATGCTGCCACTTAGAGCAATCTTTGAGGCATTAGGTGCCAGTGTAAATTGGGATTCAAAGAATCAAACGGTAACAGGGTATAAAGAAGATACAACAGTAGTGCTCAAGATGAAATCGAAGGTAGCTACTATTAATGGCAAGTCAGTTACGCTTGATGTACCAGCACAAATTTTAAGAGGCAGAACAATGGTACCAGTCCGCTTCGTTAGTGAAGCACTTGGTCAGGATGTTGACTGGAACTCAGTAAATCAGACCGTAACGATTCAATCTGACACTCCAAGCAATCCAAACATTCCAGGCAATATCAGTATTGCTCCTGCGAGCCATGTATCCGTTCGCGATGTTAATGATCAGGGAGATGGACGTGACATGGAGGTTAGCTTTTCCAGATCGTCTACAGAATCATACGTCGATCATTATCGCATTATGGTTGTGAAGGCTTCAAAAAGCTTTAATTTAGCATCTGCCTTGAAAGTCTCCCCTTCTAATTATACAGTGGTAACTACTTCAAGTTCGAACCGTACCATCAATTTATCGCAGAATTCACGAGATGTGGACGGAGACTACATTAGAAATGATCAGCCTTATGTGGTTCGTATACTTGCTGTTGGGAAAGGTTCTTATTCTAGCGTTTTATCGACTTCTTCTCCGAAGATGACCTTAACCAATTTGTCTTCTGTTACAGAGGTAACAAATGTAAAGATTAACGATATTAACGATTTTGGCGATGGACGCGATGTCTCAGTTAGCTTCACTCGTCCGCAGAATGATAACAATATTTCCAATTATCGTGTGTTTATCGTAAAAACCAAGGATGCTAGCAATTTTAGTCTTACTACTGCGAATAATTTATCAAGCAGCTACTATACAACAGTGAATAAATCGGGAAGTAACGGCAGTACGTTGGTAGGAACTTTGTCTTCCTCAGCACGTGATACCTCTGGTGAGTTCATTAGAAATAACGTACCTTATACAGCGGTCGTTCTGTCTGTAAGTAATACGAATTCAGTAGGCAATAAACTGTCGTCTGCCTCATCATCAGTAACACTTAGTCAAAATACAATGTCTACTCCGATTATTACACAAGTGAGTGATGTCAATGACTTTGGGGATGGTCGAGACCTGAGAGTAAGCTTCAATAATGTGTCCAATGAATCTACTATCAACGCTTACCGAATTTTTGTTGTAAGAGCTAACAACTATTCGAACTTTACATTGACGAAGGCGAACAGTTTATCTAACACTTATTACACACAAGTGAACAAGACAGGCTACAATATTACGCAGGTGCTCTCTTCAGGGGCAAGGGATACTGATGGTTATCCCATTCAGAATGGAGTTAGCTATCGTGTATTCGTTATGGCTGTAGCAAATAACTCAGCGAATAACGTGTTGTCTTCAGCCTCCAATACGATTACGCTATTTAGCAGCAATGCGGGTGCAGTATCGAATCTCAATGCAAGCGATGTAAGTGATTATGGCAACGGACGTGACCTCTTTGTTTCTTTCAATAAAGCTGTAGATGAGTCAATTATTAGTCACTATCGGATTCTAGTTGTACCAACAGCTTATTACAATAACTTCAGTCTGACGGAAGCCAATAATGTATCCAGCAACAATTACACGACTGTCTACAAATCTGGAAAGTCCACATATGAGCAGGCGTTAGCTGAAAATACTCGGGATGTGCGCGGTAATACGATCAAAGAAGGTACTAGCTACCGTATCTATGTTTTAACTGTAGCGAATGGAATAGGAAGCAATGCACTATCTGCACCGACGTCTACGATTACGCTAAATAAGAATTTTAATGTGCAAGCTGTAACCAATCTGAATGTGGCGGATATAGCTGATAATGGAGATGGGCGTGATGTGCAAGTAACGTTCACGAAGCCCTCTAATGAAGCAAATGTCAATCATTATCGAATTCTAATCGTACCTACAGCTTATTACAGCAGCTTTAATCTTTCACAAGCCAATAGTAGCAATTATTACATTACAGAAAGCAAAGGTGGGAATATAGCTGCAACTAGAACGTTGGATGGAGTTAGGGATGTGCGCGGTAATTTTATTACGGAAGGAACTAGCTATCGTGTCTATGTACTGACTGTAGCCAATGGAAATACTCCAAATACTTATGCCCTATCCTCTGCTTCGCCTGTGATTACACTTAGTAAAAGTAAAGCTGTTCAGGCGGTAAGTAATATTAATGTAAGCGATATTGGGGATTTTGGAGATGGTCGAGATTTACAAATATCATTCTCGAAGCCTTCTGATGAATCCAATATAGGTAATTACCGTATTCTTGTCGTACCCGCATCAAAAGCAAATGGCTTTGATGTGAACGCAGCTCTTAAAGTCACTGATTATACAGATATAAATAAAGGCCAATATAGTATGAGTTTGGGAACTGGTAGTAAAGATACGGATGGAAAACTTATAACAAATGGCCAAGAATATCGTGTGTATATATTGTCCATAGGTAATGGAAATTCCAAGGCAATGTATAACTTATCGTTCGCATCTTCTGCTATTACTTTAGTGGATCATTCAGCACCTGTAGCGGTGGAGAATGTGAAATTGAGTGTTCAAGGGGACAAAAATAAATATTCCGATATTAAAATTAGCTTCGATGTCAAAAACGGACAAAACGTAACGGAGTATAGAGTGTTTATGTTACCTAAAGATGCAGCAGATGGTTTCAAAGAAAGTAATGCAATGAATAATGATAATAGTACTAGAATTTATCAAAATGGGCTCTCCAATGTAAGTCAAGATCTAAGCATAGAATTGGATGCATTTGGTAACCCACTCACTTCCTCCACAGAATACGTTGCTAAGGTTTTAGCTGTGGTAAATGGAAATTATATACTATCAAACTCGTCTATTAATTCGGTGCAGCTTCTGGCAAAGCCTGATAATATCAATGTTGAGCCGTCCCAAGACACTCCAATTAATCAATAGGACAAAGAATTTCTTTATAGTAGGGACTCCCAATGCTCCTTTATGGATCATCGGGAGTCCTTTCTTGTTGTGTGCTGCGCAATACATTGTCTCTAGACCCTCCCACAAATGATTGGTCTGACAAGCATCGATAGCAATCAAGTCGTTGTGAAAGTCAGTTTAATAATATGTAAAATGCGCTTATCCGCTTAAGGATCATAGAAATAAGGTAATTGTGCTCTAGCAGTTGGATATGTTGTTTGGCATAAGTAGCTTGGAAGTGAGCTAAAATCGGCTTATGGGGAGTTAGCTATTGGTTTGCGATTTGGGATGCCTTGTTGCTATCTGGCTAGGTCGTGAGGAAATAAATAAAAGCCCGGATTTTGTTCTGAAAAATGCTAGACAGAATCCGGGCAAAGAGGCTTTTTTGATATTCAGTGAAAAATACTATATTAAGTAGCTAAAGCGGTAGTTTGAACGGATAACTCAGCCGAAGTGTTAGAGTTATTCTAAACTTGATACTCTCACCCTTACGATGATAATGTCTTTTTTATTCATCGAATTTATTTAGATAAATCAATTTTTTTATTTAATAAGTAAATAGTCAGTCCACCAACAGTCATAGACAATAATTCCCCAACGCCCACTGTGAACCAGGTCGCCCAAAATGGTAGATCGTAAAGGATAGTTAATTGACCAGCCACCGTAAACATGGAGACAGCAAAAATCAAAGCAGTAACAACCATTTTTGCAATGTCATTTGTCATATGTTTTGTGACGCTTCTACAAAGTAATAAGACAAGAAAGGTCGCAATTCCACCGATTGGCACATCTAAAATCCATGTTGGTGACATGAAGTTTGCAAGTATGACGCCAATCGTCACCGCTACCACATAGCGCTTATTGTACAGTGCCAGATAATTAAACATTTCTGACAAACGTAGCTGAACAGCGCCAAAGCTAATGACTGACAACATAACCGTTACAGCGACGTAAAGGGCTGCAACAAGTGCCGTTTTTGTAAGTTCACTTACAGAAACACGGCTAGAATCTTTTACAATAGATGTATTCAATTTTATTCTCCTTTGTAAAATAGCTAGTTGCTATTTTAGTAATAACTACGACCAAAGGAAGAGAGCTTCACGCCCTATCTGAAGTGCCGTAGTGCAAGCCGTTTTTGCTTACCTGCGTATTATAGCAGAAGAATATCGAATTGAACAATGCTATTTTGTCAGCCAACCACCATCAATCGGCATCACTGCCCCATGAATATAATCGGCAGCCGAGCTTGCTAAAAATAAAGTCAAATTCGCCACCTCATAAGGCTGTGCCCATCGACCTGCTGGCGTTTCTTCAGCTACCCATTCAGCCATTTCCCCGTCCCCTTCAAAATCAGCCTTATTCATCGGTGTTTGAATGGCTCCAGGCGCAATCGCATTCGCACGAATACCCGCTCGACAATAATCTAAGTCTAGCTGCTTCGTATAACCGACAATGGCATGCTTAGAAGCTGTGTAGGCTGCACCGCCACCACCAGCAACAAGTCCAGCAATCGACGCCATATTGACGATTGTACCAGTGCCACGTTCTACCATATGTGGTAAAATCATGTTCGTCACAAAAAACGTGCCCTTCACATTCGTGTTCATAATTTTATCCCACAGCGCTTCGTCTGTATCCAAAGTTTTCGCAAAACCATCTAAAATCCCAGCAGTATTACATAAAATATCAATTTGCCCAAATAGTGAAATAGCTTCTTTGTACGACTGCTCCACATCTTGTTGGCTACTTACAGAGCCAACCTTATAGGCAAAACGATCAGGATATTGCTGCTGTAACTGTATTAACCCCTGCTCCTCTACATCCAATCCAAAAACAGTTGCTCCATTTTCTAAAAATGCAATAACTTGAGCATGTCCAATGCCTGAAGCGGCCCCCGTAATAAAAACCGTCTTTTCTCTATATTCATCAAACTTCATATTGTGTCTCCTTACAGAAAGAAGTCATCTCACTAGAAGAGATGACTTCACTCATTACGATTCTACGATTATCCAATCTTCCGCTAATAGATCACATACTGTAGGTGTGAACATTGTATAGCCCTCACCACGAACGTTAATTAAAAAATAAGGATTCAATGTCTCGCCATCATGCTGGCTTTGACCAACCAGCTTCACATATAGCTCAGCACCACCCCAGCCATTGCGAATTACTTTTTCTCCTGCTTTTAAGCGTGGTAATACTTCTTCAAAAGTCATCTCATTCATCCTTTATTTCCATTCTTTATCGCATTAGTATACTGGATTTTTAGGAGGTTGGCAACCATGCCTAGAATCTCCTTGTCATCTGTACCTGCTCTGTTGTCACCTTAAGCCCATTCTTTAATAAATAGCTTGTTGCTGGATTGCTTGCTAAAAAGTTCACTGTCGTTATCTGAACTTTATGTGTTGTGACGCTGGCTAAAAATTGCGGTATTAAATCTATATGACTTTCTGCTAGGATCACCAATTGATAGAGTAGAATACGCTCCATCTCACCGCTGTCATTCCACACGGTTTTGTATAGCATATAGCCTAGGGCTTCATTGTTGTCATTATAGAAAACCTTGGCTTCCCCCTGCTTCACACTCTGCCAGCCACACTGCCAAGGAACATCTTCCTGATAAAAAGAGAGATATGCTAGCTGCTCAGGGCGGATGGTTGCAACGTGAGTGGCGGCTGTAGGCTCTACGTTCGCTCCATATTCGCCACTTAAAAATAATAATGAAGAAGCAACCTCATAGCCATATTTTTCATACAAAGCAATAGCTACCTGATTTTCTTTAATTGCCTCCAGCGTAGCGATTTCTACATGTTCTCGTTTATAGATAGCTAAGGTTTCCTCCATTAATAAACGTGAGATGCCTTTACCACGATAGGCTGGGGAAATACCTGTACCACCGTTCCAAGCTGTTTTCTTGCCATTTATGATACGGAAACCGTTCATAACAATCGCAATCGGTTCATCTTGGTCAAAAATGACAATGGAATGTTTAGGAGACAGCCCCTCCCCAACCAGTCGATGTAAAAACATTTCGGCCGTCATATGGATATCCACAAAATAGCCTTCGAAGCCTTTGTTCCATGCTTTCAATACTTCCTCTAATGTGCATTGTTCAACTGTTTTGACCTTCATATTTTCCCTCTTCTCAAATGGAATCTAATGTCGCTAAATCTTCTAAGGTTAGTTTTTTCACGATATCATACCCACGCCCTGGACCTTTAGGCTTGATGACAACCGTCCCCATATTCGAAAGGATGCCAAGGCCCACGTCTCTCGGAAAGCTATGACCAATCATTACATTATTCATGCCTTGTGATGGTTTTATTTCCAGCTTGGATGTCAGTGTCGTTAAAATGCTAGTTTGCTCAGCACTGGTAAGATTGCCACCTAACATGAAGATCTCAAACAAAAAAGGGTCAATTTGTACACCGTTAGTTGGAAATGCAAGTAGAGCCGTTTCCTTTGTTCGACAGAACGGACTTGCTGTAATGGGCGAAAGGATGGGAATTTGCCAATAACGCAGCATTTGACCATAGTAAACAGCCTCCCTACGACCATGCTCTGATAGGTTTCTTTGATAGCGGCAACTGTGAAACGTGCCATATGCCTGATCTACACCAACTGTGGCCGTTCCATGCCTTGCATATAAATGAAGCCCACCCTTTCTCAATAACGTCAGGAGATCCTTTTCCATTTTTTTCATCCCCTTCATCATAACACTTTCTATTTTGTAATGTATGTCTAACAAATAGAAAAAAGCTCCCTACAATTTGTAGGAAGCTATTTTCAGTTATTTAATGGGAATATGGACAATAGCAGTTGTTTCTAAATGTTTCGATGAGTCGATTGAAATATGACCATTGTATTTATGGACAATTTCTTTCACAATAAATAACCCTTGTCCTCTTATGCGACCCTGCTCATGCCTTTTCGTTGAAAACCCTTGCTTAAATATGTGGTCAGCATCCACAATATTTGGCCCTGTATTAGTAATTTTAAATTCATACTGTACTTCATCAGCTGTACAGCAAATCATAATTTTACGTTGTCCTTCAGGTAATTCAACCGCAGCATCAATGGCATTATCAATTAAATTGGATAGAATCTTGATTAAATCTGTCGTTTTAATCTTATTAAAGTCATTTTGAGAAATGGTAAAGTCCATATCAATATTATGATTTTGAGCGGTTAATTTTTTCGTTTGTAATAAGATGGACAGACCTGGGTGGTCAATATTTAATTTTAAAGACTTAATCGCTTGAACTTCTTTAGATAGTGAAGACAAATATTGTTTTGCTTGCTCTGTTTTTTCTAATTGTAAAAGACCATGTAACACTTGAATATGATTAGTGAAATCATGACGTAATGATGATACCGAAGTAATCAAAGTTTTAATTTCTGCTTGATATGTGTCCTCTGTAGCGCCGACTTCTTTCGCTACCTCTTTTTGATACCATCGTTGTAAAAATAAAAAAGAACCAATGACAATTAAAATAAATACACCATTAAAAATAAAAATAAATAAATTGTCTTCAATGACTTTTCCCTTAATGCCATTTAATGTGTCTGCGCTGATATCAATGCCTAGATACCCAATAATTTTACCATTCTCATCTTTGATAGGTGTACCAACCGATAAATAAGAACCATGTACAGAATCATGAATAACCTCTGTAACATAGGTTTCACCTTTGTAGGCTTTTGCCACTTGCTTTGCTGGGACAGTACAAACCTCTCCTATATCAAAGCCTTTTTTCAGTTCATTTGGCAGCCCCATAATCATCGCACTTGATACTTCTGGATTATCCACCTTCAACGTATAAACAAACAATGCACCTAGTTTTACTCTGGCATCATTTAAATAGCTTCTTACTTCCCAATAATAATCATTCTTCTGTGGATTCTTCAAAAACTGCTGATAAGCAGCTGTATCAATAGAAGAAGCAATGGAGTTGGCAGCCTCTAAGCTTTGATTGGCAATAGACTCTTCAACGGTCTTTTTAATTTTCACATAGGATGTAATGATGTTTAAACTTGTAAACAAACATAATAAAAGCGTTGATAGAATTAATATTAGTTTTATTTTTCGATTTTTCATATAAAACGGGACTTCCTCACCTATAAATATTCTGGAATATCATTATATAATAATTAACTCTATTTTTTGTTTGTAAAGTGAACATTTCTTGATTATCCTACAGAAATGAAAACAGAAAATCCATTTTACTTGAACTCTACTAAAATTACACACCGTAACCAATAGTTTAATAATCCTTTACAAGAAAGTAAACTAAAAAGGTAACTAATAACATTTTATGTCTCATTTCCTATCCTACAGGCTAATGTAATACCTTCCTAAAGCAAAAGTCACAAAAAAGATCAGGTACCTACTACAATACCTGATCTTTAATGAAATTTGTTTATTTTTTACTCGAAGTACGTGTTCGATCCTGTGGCTTTAAAAAGGAAGGTCGTCTACTGTAGCCCTTTGATGAAAGTCTTAATAATGATTTTTTTAGATTTTCCTTCTTCAAATGTGCACTAAAATTTAAATAGGGTACACCTAGCACACGCATATTCGCTGCGTATAAGATGATGAAAAATACTGCAATAAAAAAACCAAATAATCCAAAAAAGGCAGAGGCTATAATAATGATTAGTCGAAAAATACTCATGGCTGTTACAAATGATTGGTTAACCAATGTAAAAGCCGCAATACTCGAAATTGCAATGACAACAATCATTGAAGGGCTCGTAACGCCAGCTTTTATCGCTGCATCTCCGATAATTAAACCTCCCACAACACTAATTGATCCACTAATTGCACTCGGAAGACGTAAGTTGGCTTCACGAAACAATTCAAACATAAATAGCATCATTAGTATTTCAAGAATCGTTGGGAATGGCAGTCCCGTTCTCGACTCAACAACTGTTGCTAGAAGAAGAAAAGGAAGTTGTTCTTGATGATACGTAGTCAGCGCAAGCCAAAAGCCTGGTGTTAGCATACTAATTAATATCCCAACAATACGAAGCAATCTTTCCATTGAACTGACAATGACAGGAAAATCATTATCCTCACCCGATTTAAAGAGCAACATTATATTCGTAGGTGTGATCAATGCGTAGGAAACACCATCAATCATTATTAGTATTCTTCCCCTAATTAATGCCTGCATAGCAAAATCCGGTCTCCCGGTATAATCATGCCTGGGCAGTACTTTGGCTGTTTGTTCAATTGCTTCCATCAATAAATCACCATTGACAACAATATCCGTATCAATCTTTTGTAATTGTAGACGGATTTGTTCTAGCATATTTAAATTCACAATGTCATCCATATAGAGTACCGCTACAGTGGTTTTGGAACGTCTCCCAATTTCTAATGTTTCTACACTAAAAGAATTAGTGGGCAAACGCTTTCTTAATAAAGCAATATTAATAAAAACATCTTCTATAAAGTCATCTCTTGGCCCTTTGACCACTAATTCTAGCGATGTTTCTCCGGGCTCTCGATTCGGTTTTTTAGAAATATCACTAGAAAATAGTAATTGATTTTCTTCAAAATACAATAATACATGCCCTTTATAGACTCTTGTTATGGCATCCTCTTGCGTTAAAACCTTTTGTAAATAGGGAATGTGTAAATGCTGGTCGATTTGTTCCTCTAACATGTCATCAGCGACATCACTTAATAAGGATTGGACTCGCTGAACAACTACCGTCTGAAGTATTTGTTCGTTGATCATTGCATCACAAGTTATCAAATGTACTGTATATTGCTGAAATTTATATTGTTGAAAAATCACATCAGCAGAGCGTTGAAATAGTGATTTCAACATTTTCAAATTGATCATTTGTTCCATTGATGAAATACTTCTCATCTCCTACTGAGCCATCTCCAGATTAGTACATTTATGAAAAACGATTACCTTCAATAAATACACTTAAGCATATTTTTCCCATGGATGTGCAAAATATTCAAAGAAACATTTGGTCATTATCCAATCATTTTCTTTAGATTAGCCATCTCAATGGCAGACATGGCAGCATCGTATCCTTTATTACCAGATTTTGTACCAGCACGTTCAATCGCCTGCTCAATATTTTCCGTCGTCACAATACCGAAAATAACAGGTACATTGGTTGATAACGATACATTGGCAATACCTTTTGCTGACTCATTACAAACATAATCATAGTGTGTTGTAGAGCCGCGAATAACCGTACCTAAACCAATAATGGCATCATAGTTCTTTGTTTCTGCTAGTTGTTTCGCAATAAAAGGAACTTCAAAAGCTCCTGGAACCCAAGCAACATCAATAGACGCTTCATCAACACCATGTCGTGTTAAGCCGTCCATTGCACCGTCCAATAATTTGCTTGTGATGAATTCATTAAATCGACCTACCACAACTGCAATTTTTAAACCCGTTCCAATTAATTGTGCTTCAAATGTTTGACCCATTGTTCTTTCTCCTTTTTAAATAGAAATTTTATTTTCAGTTGTCAGCAATTGACTGCGGTATGCTACAAGTGCCTCTATTGATATCATTTTCAAGTCATGCTGTGCTGCGTACTTTATCAATTCCTCAAAGCGTAGCATATGACCATCATCGCCCATGATCTCGCAAATAACACCCACTGGCACACTATGACAAAGCTTTGCCAAATCGACAGTCGCCTCCGTATGCCCTCTTCGCTCTAAAACACCATTATCCTTCGCAATGAGCGGAAAAACATGACCAGGTCGACGAAACTCAATCGGCTTTGCTTGCTTTTCAATCATTTTTTGTATCGTAAATGCTCGTTCATAGGCACTAATTCCTGTCGTTGTATCCTCATGGTCGATACTTACGGTAAACGCTGTTTGGTGATTATCCGTATTGTGCTGAACCATCGGATGTAAATCTAGCTGTTGTGCAAGCTGCTGTGAAATCGGTGTACAAATTAATCCTCTACCATAGGTTGCCATAAAGTTTATAGTTGCTGGTGTCATGAATTCAGCGAGTGCCAGAAGATCTCCTTCATTTTCCCGATCCTCGTCATCAACCACTACAATCATTTTGCCTTGCTTTAAATCCTCAATGGCCTCTTCAATTGCATATAGCACTTTTGTCATCTCCTCGTTCAGTTTGTTAAAAACCATGTTGTGCTAAGTAATCTCTCGTAATGGTTGGTGTTGCTTGCCCTTTTTTCAGGTGCTGTAAAATATATTTACCAACTAAATCTGTTTCGATATTCACAATCGCTCCAGCCTTCTTCATGCCTAATACGGTTTCTTTGTACGTATGGGGAATTAGTGAAATCGTGACACTGTTCGTGTCAACATGGAAAAGGGTTAAGCTTGTGCCATCAATCGTAATAGAACCCTTTGGAATGCAAAATTTGGTTAGTTCCTCTGACAATTCGATATCGATATAGACTGCGTTGGCTACTGGACGTTTGCACAAAATTTTACCGACCCCATCCACATGTCCAGCAACAAAATGACCGCCAAATCGCCCATTAGCAGGCATGGCGCGCTCTAAATTCACGGAATCCCCTACCGCGAGCTGCTGTAAATTGGTTGCGTTGACTGTTTCAGGCATCACATCCATCGTAAGCGTCTGTTCCGTAAAATATGTCACCGTTAAACAAACACCATTAACCGCGATACTATCTCCAAGCTTGACATCTTCTGCTATTTTGGCTGATTGAACTGTTATTTTCATACTGTCCCTATCGCTTTGCATGGCTTTTAAAATGCCAATATCCTCTACAAGCCCTGTAAACATTCCATCACCTACTTTTCATTGATTTAGGCTTCTATCCCTCACTTTTGAAGTCTTATCCATCAGTTTCGAAGGTCTATCCGTCACTTCTCCAGTTTTATCCGTCTCCTCCTTCTCTAGCTCTAGCTATCGATAAAAAACAAAAACCCCTTTCAGCAAAGGGGTTTGGGAGTATAAGACATCAACAAATAAGCCTAATTGAAAACTATTTTTTCCATAGACTGTCATCTCATTTGTTCTTCTCCCATCCAGACTATAACTGTCGGTTTTGGATTTGCACCAAATCAGCTTGCGCTCACGGACTTTGAATTACTTCATCACCGCCGATTGGGAATTTCACCCTACCCCGAAGAACATCTTCTATTCGATTGGCACTAAATAAAAAAACTTCCCAACAAGCTTGTGGGAAGTAGTGTAATAAATGCATAGGAAAATAAACCTTCTAAATTACAATCAATTTAAAAAGCTCGCATTTTTACCCTTCTCCCATCCAGACTATAACTGTCGGTTTTGGATTTGCACCAAATCAGCTTGCGCTCACGGACTTTGAATTACTTCATCACCGCCGATCGGGAATTTCACCCTACCCTGAAGGATTTTTTATTTAGCTAATCTTACGATAACACTATTTTATTCTATTATCCATCCTTCTTTTTAAAAATTTTTCAAAAAGAATTATAGCAGATCAACAATGCATCCAGGTTTTTCGCGTTTGTGACGTCCGCCTGAGGCATTGAGGCAACATGCAATATTATTGCCACAGGAGGCGGCGTTTTTTGATGGTGTTATCAGGTGTTTAATCACTCGTCAGCAAGGGAGTCTTCAGCTTAATATAACAATGACTTGATAAATGTAAACGAAATCATTAAACTGATAACATTTAAACTGTGCATGGAACTTCCCTTTCACTAAAACGTTCCTTTACAAGTGACAATTCAGTCCAGCACTTTGGAGGTCATTTACTTGCTATTTTTTAAAAACATCCCATTGAAGCAAGGTATTTTCTATGCCTTATTAATGCTCTGCTGCGTGCTTTCGATTGTGTTCGTTCATCATAATGAATCATTTTATGATCGACCGATTGCTGAGGTGATAAAAGCTGATGTAGCAGAATCAGAACCAATGACAGATATGTATGATAATGATGATTATTTATTTACACAGCATATTACAGCCGTGATACAAAATGGACCACATAAAGGGCAATCCATCCATTTGACGAATGACTATTCCGCCTCTGGAGCTTTCGATCAAGAATACCGTGTGGGCAATGAAATCTTTGTCTCCATAGATAATCACGCATCACAGTCAGGGCTAACTGGGACCATTCTCGATTTAAAACGAGATCAAACCCTTCTCATGATTGCGTGGATTTTTATTTTTGTCTTACTCCTTATAGGAAAAAGACAAGGCTTGTTTTCCATCATTAGTTTAATTGTTAATGCATTGATTTTATCATTCGCGTTAGATTTATATGTGAAACATGGTAACCTAAGCTTGTTAGTCATCAGTGGTATTTGCGCTCTTCTATTTACGATCATTTCGTTGTTACTGATTAGCGGCTTGAACACGAAAACGTATGCAGCTATTGTGTCTACACTTTTAGGAACCGTTATGGCACTCATCATTAGCTCTGTCGTGATGTGGTTAACTGGTGAAAACGGTCTTCGCTATGAAGAAATGCAATTTTTAACACGCCCCTATCGTACAGTCTTTATGGCTGGCTTATTTATTGGCTCACTTGGGGCTGTCATGGATGTCTCTATTACGATGGCTTCTTCAATCTTTGCTTTATATGAACAAGACCCTACTATTTCTGTGAAGGCACTTAAATCTTCAGGGCATGAAATCGGGAAAGATATTATGGGCACCATTACGAGTATTTTGTTCTTTGCCTACCTTTGTGGCTCCATACCGATGGTTATTCTCTATTTGAAAAATTCTTCTACTTTAGGACTCACGCTGTCCTTGAATCTTTCTTTAGAATTAGCTCGCGCCTTAGCAGGTGGTATTGGGGTTGTCCTCACGATTCCGATCAGTCAGTATACTGCTCTATTTTTCATTAATCGAAAGAGGGTTCAAGAATGAATGTAATTGTGTTATTAGCTTTTATTTTATGTCTATTGATGGTCGCAATTGGCGGGAAGCAAGGTGTACGTTCGTTTCTTTCTTTATTCCTAAATTTCGGTGTGCTCTTTGTGACGATCTTTTTAATGACCAACCCTAAAAATAGCCCCATCATCTTAACGTTCGTTGCCTGTACAATTATTAGTTGTATTAGCCTTTTCTATATCAATAAAACAAACAGTAAAACCATTACAGCATTTATCTCCACTATGGTGACGATTGTTGTCTTACTTCTTTTTATTACATTTGTAACGAAAAAGTTGATGATTCAAGGATTTGGTGAAGAATCAACAGAAGAAATAAGCATCTTTTCCCTTTATATTGGTGTTGATTTTGTGCAGATTGGTGCCTCCGTCATTATTATGAGTACGATTGGAGCAATTATGGATGTCGCTATTTCCATTGCTACTTCCATGCATGAGATTTTTTATCGCAACCCTTCGATTAGTAGAAAGAAATTATTTACATCCGGCTTAAATATCGGGAGAGATATTTTAGGAACCGATACGAATACGTTATTCTTCGCTTTCTTTGGTGGCTATTTAAGCTTATTAATATGGTTCAAAGATCTCTCCTATTCGATTGGTGAAATCGTCAACTCCAAGGTTTTTAGTGCTGAAATGACGACTATTTTTTGTGCTGGCATCGGTATTGCACTGATTATTCCGATCGCCTCCTCCGTCAATGCCTATTACTTAATTCGAACACGTGAAAAAACCGAAAAGCTCTCATAAAAGAGTTCAGACCTATCACTCGTTTGTGAGAGGTCTGGACAAATCTCCTCCTCTCCTTCAAAAAATGAATGCTATCTCAAAAAAATGTGTCTAAATGATGAAATCGTATAGTAATCGCTCAAATTAGTACTTACATTTGAGAATTTTTTTTTGCTATAGTAAAAAACAGAGCAGTTAGTATCGCGGAGGTGTACTAGCTAAAAGGAATCATGATCGCTGATAATCGACATCACGATTATATCTTCATAGACTTTTTTATAATGCAGAACATGAAATAGTAGAAGCATCGCAACTTTATTTTTCAGAATATTCTGTTTTTATACATTCTATGAAAGTTGAACATTTTTGAAGGAGTTTTTACAGTGAATAAGGAAATAAAAACAGGTCCAATTATGGCTGCTCTCTTAGTAGCCGGCTTTGTAGGGCTATTTAGTGAGACAGCATTAAATATTGCACTAGGGGAACTTAGCCAACTTTTCAGCGTGGATGCCACAACTATCCAATGGCTAGCAACAGGCTATTTTCTCACATTAGGCATTTTAGTACCTGTTACAGGCATTTTAATGCAAAAATTTACCACTCGCCAAATGTTTATAATCTCTTTACTCTTTTCCATAATTGGTACCATACTTGCCGCTGTTGCACCAATCTTTGCTGTCTTACTTATAGCACGTGTTATTCAAGCTGCAGGTTTAGCGATTATATTACCATTAACGCAAAATGTGATTTTCACGATTTTTCCAGCTAATAAACGTGGTAGTGCTATGGGGATGATAGGTCTCGTCATTTTAGCAGGACCCGCTTTCGGCCCGACATTAGCAGGGATGATTTTAGACACGCTATCCTGGCACTGGATATTTTGGGTTACTGTCCCCTTCTTATTATTCTCGATCATTTTTGGTTTTATCTTTATTCCCAATGTGAATGAAAGAAAGCAGCTTGCTATAGATATATGGTCTATTATCTTATCTACGATTGGCTTTGGTGGCATCGTCTATGGTGTAAGTAGCGGTGGAGAATTGGGTTGGACAAGCATCAACGTACTTAGCACCATTTTACTAGGTGTAATTGCCTTATGTTTATTTGTGTTGCGTCAATCAAAAATGGACCATCCTATGTTAAATTTGAGAGCTTTCCAGTATCCAATGTTCGTATTGGGTCTTCTGATGAATATGATTACCTTCTTCAATATGCTGTCTATGCTAGTGGTGCTCCCGATGTATATGCAAACGGCACTTTTGGTATCGGCCTTTGTAACAGGTTTAATGATGCTCCCTGGTAGTCTACTAAACTGCCTATTAGCACCAACCATCGGTAAATACTTCGATAAATACGGGCCACGTGCAATCATTACCCCCGGAACCATACTTGTTGTGATTGGCTATGGACTTTATGCTTTAAATGGTACCGAAACAGCTACTTGGGCATTAGTGTTAACACATATCATCATGATGCTTGGGGTTGGTATGGTATTAGCCTCTGTCCAAACGAATACGCTCAATGCTTTGCCAAGACAATATTTTCCTGATGGTATTGCGATTACACAAACCTCTCAACAAGTATCAGGTGCCATAGGCATTGCTGTAATGGTCTCGTTGTTCTCAGCTAAGCAACAGCAATTCTTAACTGACAGTACAACTAATGCTCAAGAGGCGGCGGCTTCAGGCTCTGCATTTGTCTTTGCAATCAGTTTTGCTCTGGCAATCATCAATGTCATACTCTCTTTCTTTTTGAAAAAAACTCAATAATTTTAGTATAGAAGGGAGGTGTCTCGAAGGAATTTTAAGGCACCTCCTTTTGTTATGTCATTTCCGTTGCAATCGCAGTATTTTCTGATAATATTTACCATAAGATGTTTACGTACGTTCAAAATAGTTGTTGTTTCATGATGCACTACACTAGGTCGCCCATCCTATGTCATATCTTTAAACATCAATTACGCCTTTGACGTAATTGCCGCTGATTCTGCATTTTCGCGCAGATCAACTTTGCGCCCCGTTTTTTCGAGCTGATGAGTAGAATGTTAACCTCAGACCATCACGTCCTGTGACAGTTAACTGACTTGCATCGTGCAGGTCAACTTCAAAATCAGTGACTTCCGCCGAGGCTTCGGGTTAACATGATGATGATTACTCAGATATGGCACAAGATGTGGCATTCTTAGCCTGAGTTCAGCTTTTTTAGCGGGCATTTGAACACCCATTGGAGAAAACAAAACAAATATTTTTCTTTCTCTAAAGTACTGCTTCACTTTTGGTACAAAAAACACTTGCTGAATTAAGATAAAACGTCAATTACAACGAGATGGAAAAGGAGAAAATTGGCAATGAAGCATATTATCTTTGATTTTGATGGAACACTGGCAGATTCAACCGCAGTGTTTGCATCAGCATGGAATACATTAGCGCAAAAATATAAATTTAAAGGCATCGAATTAAAGGAAATTGATACACTGAAAAAATTATCGATTTCTGAACGCAGTAAATTATTTGATTTCCCAATGTATAAATTGCCCATGATTTTACCGCAATTTTATAAATTGTATCGTCAATCATTAAATGATGTTCATCTTTTTGATGGAATGAAGGAAGTCCTGATGGAAATTGATAAGAGAGGCTATAAAATCATTATTATTTCCTCTAATTCTAAGGAAAATATTTTAGCATTTCTTAAAATGAACGGTATTCACTGTGTAGCAGATGTTCTTTGCTCCAATCGAATTTTTGGCAAGGATAAAGTGATGAAAAAGTTTTTAAAGGACTCAAATGTCAACTCAGCTGACGTGTTATATATTGGGGATGAACAAAGGGATATCGTGGCTTGTAAGAAAGCAGGTGTCCCGATTGTATGGGTAGAATGGGGCTATGATGCCATAGAGGTCGTGCAAAACGAAAATCCTGAATATAAGGTCGCTACACCACAGGAAATTTTAGAGATTATTTAATTATGGGGAAGGATAATAGCATGTTACCTGTCTATTATCCTTTTTTTATATTATTATCCTTTCATCTCACTAATCTGCATGAGCTTTTCTGCCGTGCTATTAACCCCTTTATAGGCATCTGTTAATTCATGCATACTCGCAGCAAATTGCTGTGTAAACGCAGAAATTTGATTTGCTGACGCATTGACTTGATCGATGGATTGTTTAATATTTTCTAGTTGCACTGTAATGCTATCAGCACTTTCTGTACTGCTTTGGGACATTTTTTGTATTTCTGAAGCAACCACGGCAAAGCCACGACCATGCTCACCTGAACGTGCTGCTTCAATGGATGCATTCAAGCCGAGAATTTTGGATTTCATAGCCAAATCCTTTACTAAATTCACAATGTCATTAATCCGCTTAATATCACTTGCCATCGATTCCGAGAAGTTCGATAATTCCTCTAAACGATTGGACACATCCATACTGGAAGTAGCTAATCCTTCATTGGTAGTCGTCATTTCTTCAACAGCACTTGAAAGCTCAGTTGCCAACAAGCGCATACTATCCATTTTTTCATTGGAAATAATGGCACTTACTACACCAATTACCTGACCTCCGTCAAAAATAGGCTGTGCAGAGGCAATGTATGCCATGCCAAACCCTTCCGCCCCGCGCTCTTCTTTCACAAAGCGGCCTGAGCTTAAGGCTATTTCCGTTGCAGTCCCTCGATATTTATGTACTGGTTCACCAACCCCTACTTTTAAATCAACACGTTTCCCCGGTTTATAGGCAAGAACTTTCTCTCTATCTGCCACGATGACACAAGCATCCTCTGGATAAGTTGCTTGGTATAAATCAATCGAATCAATCGCTGCCTGTAGTTTTGGATGCATTGTCTTCCCCCTTCTCCCAAAGCTTTTGTAAAATATCTCAATTTAACTATATCATGTCACTTAAAAAAAGACACCAACGTCCAGTGGTGTCTTTTCATGCCATTATGACTTTGTCAATTTTTCTACATATTTCGCTGCCGTTCTGATTTCAATTGTTAGAAAATCATTGCCATAGGTAGCCTTTATTAAAAATGGTACATCATTCGTGTTTTGGAACCTAAAGTCTAAACTGCCGTAGGAAACAGTAGCATCTCTTCCTTTAGGTACATACCCCACATCTAAGGAATGGTGATGACGTTCCACATAGTTAATTGGAATTTGATCGACAGCATTAAACAGGGTTGAAGACGTTTGACAGATTCCACCGCCAATCCCCATGACTACCTTCTTATTAATAATTTCCGGTGCAGGTTGATAGCCATTCGCTTCATCCCTCGGACCCACAATCGTATTAAAAGAAAAATAATCACCACTACCTACAATGACATTATTGATTGCCCTAGCCGACAGCTCGATGTTTTTATTTCTTCCACTATCTGTGCTATTGAAATATGTCGTATAGGATGCAACAACGACATCCTCTAATAAAGGAAGATCCTCTAAATAATAGCCACTTTCTGTTACATAGAGCGGCATTTCCACTTGACCACCCGTCGTTGAAGCCTCTAGAATTCGCTCTACTAATTCGCTTTCTTTTAAAATAGTTTGCGGTCTTCCTTTGATTACTTGCCCTTCTTCTCCCAATCGATCGAGCACCATTCGTTGATCATAGCCAGTCATTGTGTCTGTTCCTCTCGCCAATTCCTTTGCTAATTGTTCTAGCTGCTGGTAATAAGCTTGCGGATCTGTGTCAAAGCCAAATTCCTTAGGAGAGATTGTTTGAACCATCTGCTGTGTTACGGGATCAATAACCTCTACAATAGGCTCAATTGGGTGCTCTTGTTCATACGTAACAGACTGCTGAGCTTCTTCATGTTGTTGAATTTCTTGTTCTAGCTTGTTATCGTTTGCCGCTTTGTCCTGACATCCTACTAGCCCAAGCGTACAGATAATGCCGCATATAGCCAGCCACTTCTTTCTCAACCATGAACACCTACCTCTATCTTCATACTACAGAGACATCTTATTCGTAGATTGCTCATAGTGTGTTGTTTTTTGATGATTTTTATTTGTCAATACTGCAAAAACACACTATATGAAGACCACTATTACCTGTGAAATTTTATGATTGAATAAACCTTTAGACGATAGAGGATTGTAAGTACTATTTGGTGCAGCTATTTTCTCTTCGCTATCTTAATTTAGATAAGATTATTCCGCATTCATCATTTATACAGCCTAAAAACATTACTTCTCAAAGAAATAAAATGGCATATGAGGCTAAAGTTTAGTAGAATGATTCTTTAGATTAAAATAAATGACTAAATTTTGTTTTATATTAAAACACTACTTATAACTACATTTCCCATAAATAAAATCTGGAATTTAAAGGAAGAAAAATAAATTGACTAATGATTTAAAAATACGTGATAAGTATATCTACACTTATATTCATCATATTGATGAATATGATTTATGTAGAATGGAGATGCGCTCATTTTTTGGAAAAGATTCTGACTCAAACTATTTAATTAGCGATGTTAAAATTGATCCAAGCCGTAGCCCATTTATTGAAGAGAGACTTGAGATATTATATGAAGAGAATGATTTAGACGTATTAAAGGATCGTCTTAAGCATTTCAATGTAGGAGAAAACACTTACAAAGTAATTAGTTTAAATAAAATGGTCATAAATACTACTAATAAAATAGACCATGCAGAGCGTCGTAAAATTGAAAGAGAAATTGGATTGTCGATTAACGGAGAACCAGATTTAGACAATCCAGAAATTATCTTGGGGATTATTACTTTAGACGGTCGTTGGTATTTTGGCAACTATACAAAAAGTGAACCCATTTGGCTTAAACATAAACAGAAGCCACACAATTATTCAACCGCATTGAGCACAAGAGTTGCTCGTGCTATTACTAATATTGCAGTTCCACATATAGAAAATGTACGTGCTATCGATCCCTGTTGTGGAATAGGAACTGTCATAATAGAGGGACTTTCAATGGGAATTGATATTGAAGGTCGAGACATTAATTATCATGTATGTCAGGGTTCCAGAAGTAATATCACTTATTTCGGACTAGAAGGTAAAATTACACTAGGACCGATTTCAGAGGTAACGGAGCACTATGATGTAGCGATTGTTGATTTACCATATAACTTATTTACTCACGCATCAAGGGAAGAACAAAGTGAGATACTAAAGCACGCTCGACGAATTTCAGATAAAATTATTATTGCCACAATTGATACGATTGATGACTTAATTGAAGAAGCTGGATTCGAGATAGTTGACCGATGTATTGCTAAAAAACAGTCTTTTTTACGTCAAATTATTTTATGTAAATGAGAAACACCTATATGGTGAAGGACAATAAAATAATGTTAACCTGTCCTAATTTTAGAACAGGGTTAATATATTGTTGTGCAACTTTTAATATAGAATCTTAACTGAAAACCCTCGTCCATTCTAATTTATAGAGAAATCATCGGAATTTTAATTATCAACTTTCAGCCGTATCGCATGAAAAGTTATTTCTACCAATTAGCACGCCCTATTGTCGATAAGCAAGATGAATTCCCGTGAAGAAAGGAAATTACTCGCGAAGCAACAGAAATGACGTTCAAAGTTTACGTAAAAAAGAGCATCTATTAGCTATCAAATGAGCCAGTAGATGCTCTATCATTTTTAACTCTTGTAAAAAAGCTCAAGTACAGAACAGTGTCCTATTTTATTTTTGAATAAACATTTGTGTCCAATAATGACCATCCTGCACATAGCCTACACCGATATGGGTATAGCTTTTATTGAGAATATTGGCACGATGTCCTGCACTGTTCATCCAAGCTGTTACAACTTCTTGAGCTGAGCGTTGACCTTTTGCAATATTTTCACCAGCAGCTTTGTACGTAATACCAAAGTTTTTCATCATGGTAAAAGGTGTACCATATGTTGGGCTTGTATGGTCAAAGTACTGTTTATCATGCATATCTTGAGATTTATATTTGGCTACTCGGGATAGCTCCCAATTTTCCTGTAATGCTGGCAGACCTGCTTTGGCGCGTTCTGCATTAACAAGTTTAACAACCTCTTGCTCAACCGTGGCCTGTTCCTTTACAGGGATATTGATTTTTTGCCCAGGGGAAATTTGATTCGGATTGGCAAGCTGTGGATTGGCATCTATTAATTCTTGTACGCCTGTCTCAGTTTTCAACGCTATTTTCCAAAGTGTGTCACCAGATGTTACTGTATAGGATTCGGCTGCCATTGCCGCTGCTGGTACTAATAATGAAGCTGCGATTACTGAAGCGAATGTTGCCTTTTTTATTTTTTTGAACATGTTCATCATCCTTCCTGTTTGCTCTACTATTATCGTAAATAGTTTCAGAGCCATAATCATCACAAAATATTTGGAAGGATTTTTACAATTGTATGACATCGGCACAACACAAACGAACAAAACCCTTTATTACGCTATTTTGCATCATATGCTTTGTCATCAAGTTGCAATCTTTTTGTAATTGGCATACATTACTAATACATTCAGCTATTTAAAATTTCATAAAATATCCTATTTTGACAATTATTTACTTTTTAATCGATAAATTAGTAGAATATAGAGCCCATCATAAAAGAGCGTTGCCATGGAAATAATGGTAATCAATGGCGTACGGAAGTAGAGATAAAAGCCCACCGCAGCAAACAATGTACCTACCATTTTACAGACGGCAATTCCCATTGATTGACCGGCTAAGTTCCCTCTTTGCAACAATAAAGCGATAAATAACCCTGACATCATAAGATTTTGGAAAAATGCTGTGTACTTCCCTTCAAAATCCTGAAACTCATAGACGATGCCAAAAATCATCAACATGCTGAAAAGTAACGTAACCAAAAAGGAGCCATACAATATTTTTTTAGTAAGTATCCTACGATATTCACTTGGCGCATAGCGTAAAAACTGCATTAAAATAAAGATATCCAATACAAGCCAAATGAGTGTAATGTATCGTTGGAGATCATTTTGTGGGTAGATAAAAGCAAAGATAAACTCCCATGAAATATTGGCACAAATAGCGGCCATAGGCATTCCATATTTTTTATCTTGCCACCCTTTATAAATCACGAGTATGTATGTAATTATCCAAAACAGACCCATTCCTAATTGGCAAATTAATAATAGGTTTAGTTCAGTCAATGTTCGCTCTCTCCCCTATATAGCATTCCTCCTACTATATGTGAGGAAAACGATTCATTATGTCTAAAAGTTTAATAGAAGGGTAAAGGGGTAGCTAAATATCAAATAGATGCAACCTATACATTCCATAAGTAATCCTATATAGTAAAACGAGGTGATTGAATGAAAACAAAAATTTATGTGGATAATGAACAATTTATCGCTGGGACTACCTTGAAAGATGACATGGAACTAGAGCAAAACAATATGGCTTTGCATATTTGTGATAATGTTCAAGCTATCATCGACAATCGGCAACATTTAGCCGCTACGTTGAACTGTGATTTGCAGCATTTTATTTGCACCGAGCAAACACATAGTGCGAACTTTCATAAAGTCACATTAGCTGATAAAGGGCGAGGTGCTGAGCAAATCGATACAGCAGTTAAAAATACCGATGCCCTTTATACCATAGAGCCGAATTTATTATTATGTAGTTTTACGGCTGATTGCGTTCCCGTTATTTTTTATAATGCTGTGAACGGACTAGTTGGCGTTATTCATTCAGGTTGGCAAGGAACTGTCAAAGAAATAACGCCCAAATTGTTTGAGCATCTGATGAATGAAGAACAATGTCGACCAGAGGATTTTCATGTCCAAATTGGTATGGCGCTGAGTCAGCAAAAGTTTGAGGTGGACGCAGATGTCTACGAAAAGTTTCACAGCCTTGGTTATGCGGAAGACTTTATGTACTACAATGCAGAAACGAATAAATATCATATTGATAATCAGCAAACAGTAAAAAAACAATGTGAGCTTGCTGGTATTCCAGCTGACCAAATTCAAATTGATGAAACTTGTACGTTCCTTAGCCCAAATGGCTTTTCCTACCGTCAGGACAAACAGGCAGGAAGACATTTAAGCTTTATTATGCGGAAAACATCCTAATAGCAAAGGCCAATTCTTGACGAATTGGCCTCCATTTATTTTAATGTACCTGTACTAATAATGGACGTTTCTACATGGACTTTAACGTCTAATTTACTAATAAGCGCCCTCGTTTTTTTCGTCGTCCATTTCCCATGATAGTACATTCTAAATTCCTCACTTAAGCCAGCTGGGTCTACCTCTGCTTTATTTAATCGCTCTAAAAAATCACCAATATCCTGTTCAAGCTGTTTATTCACATCTTTTTCTAAATTACTAATGCTTTCAACTGTAAACAAATGAGATTCTCTTTTACCCTTATACTCGCTTAATGTACCCTTGATTGTTAAGAAAATCGTTAATTTTGGTGAATTCACGTTTTGATTACTCTCTTTTTTTACACTGCTCTCAATTAAATCAATCATGAGTTTCTCTTCCCCATGCCCTGCGTTTAAGTCTAAGTGTAACGGAGCAAGATTTTTCCGTCCATTCAAAGCTTGAATCACCAGTGCTTCCTCTGGTTTAATCAGTTCATGCATATGATTTCCTTTGAAAATTGCAACACCTTCCACCTCTAATTTATCTCCTCGCTTTTCAATATAAGGTAAAATGGTATCAATTACTGGATTCGTAATTGTATACATAAAATCATGGATATTGGTGTTTGGATTAAAGGCTGTATTAATACTAGGTTCTAATAGATCATTTAAATAAAAGTTAATATTAGGTTTATCAGGATAATCTCCCTTTAGAATAGCTTCTGCGTTATCTTTTACAACAGCGATGAGCACTTTATTTCCCACCTCTGCATTGCGATATAAATGCTGAATAATCTTTCTGACATTTCCTTTTCGTGCAAAATCCTCATTGACTAATACCACACGTAATTGATTGAAAACAATCTTTTTATCTGATTGTTTTTCTATTTTGACTATGCCACTGGACACTAGATCTGTCGTAATGGAAAAATTTTGCGTATCCTGCTCTGCCTCTGGAGAGTATTGAGGAATAGCCACTGTAAGCCTCATCTCATTTTCATCAATGTAATCAAATGCCATCGAATCAACCATGCCAATATCCTCTAATGGCACTTTTAGTTCTTTTCGAGAACAGCCCACAAGTAAAATTAAAACAATCAAACTGAGTATACATAGACGTGTTTTCATACTTGCACCTGCTTTTTCCTAAATAAGTAGATCATGATTAAAAATAGTGGCCATATAATTAAGATATAACCTATATAGTTACTTGCCAAAAATAGTTTATCCTGAACTTCTCTGGAAACAGGCATTTTAATAATGACAAAGATCAGACAGGTAATCATATATAAGTAATAATTCTTCTTTTTTTTAGGTAACGGAAATAATGCATGGGCACCTTGTTTCGCACACCATACATAAGCAGTCATAGAAGTTAAAATCAGAAATACCCAAAGTGTAATGCCAATAATATCAATACGCTCTATAAAGGTAAATTCCCCTGCTTTAAATAAATTCAACACCGAAAACTCTACATTTTTCAATTGCCATTCCGAATAATACATCACACTAATAAGCGTTGTGATAAAACATAAAAAAACACTAATCCAAACGCCTAATAAGGAATGACGAAAAGCCTTCTTTTTATCAATGATAAAAGGAAAATAAAATACAATTAATTCATATCCAAGAAATGAAAAATAGCCTTGCTTGAATGCTGCATAAAATTCTTTAGTCGTAAAATTAAAGAGAGGAAGAAAATGACTTACACTCCCTTTTTCAATCGCCCACCGTGTAAAATAGAACATCCAAATCGTAATAAAAAATGTCATGATACAAAATCTTGCAATTGATTTTATACCGCCATTTACGATGTAAATAAGCAAAAGTAAAAAGCAAAGTACAGGTAATGTAATCGTTTGTTCCTGTAACGCTGTACTTTGTATTAAATGCATATAGTTACTTATAATCCCTGCACTAAAAACAGTACATTGTAAAATGATGAAAAAATTGATGGCTTTCCCAATATATTTGCCTAAAAGTATTTCGTTCATCTTAAATAAATCATCATTAGGAAATTTCGAACACAGCCATACCATTGCAAACAGTGTAAGAGTCGCTATCAGACCATATAAAAGCGGCATAAATGTTTGAGAATATCCCATAGAACTTAATTTTTGAGGTAGTGAAAGGATACCCGTACCAAGCATTACACTTTGAGCTAAAAAAATGACATGATAGCGATTTAATACTTTGCCTTTCGTTGTACTCAAAGTTGACCACCTCATTCTTCTAGTTCTATTTTTTCTGTGCTTTTGAAAGACCTGATTTACTTTTTAGGTATTTAGTTGGAAATCGGATGACACCATCCAATAAATCGCTTGGCTTTCTAGGAATAGCGGGTGTCATATAATGCGTTCCTAACGATTTTAAACTTAATAAATGATGAATTAACCAGGCAAAGGCGAGCATCTGGCCAAATAAGCCAAAGAGTCCTGCTGATAAGATAAAAATATAGCGCACAAAACGGCTAGTATTACTCATTAAGAAAATCGGCGGTAGGAACGATAATAAGGCCGATGTCGCGACTAGCACGATGAGAATATTACTGAGTAACCCCGCTTCTACAGCAGCAGTACCAATAACAATACCTCCTACGATACCAATTGTTTGACCGACTTTGGCTGGCATTCGAGAACCCGCTTCTCGTAACACTTCAATAATCAGCTCGATAAATAGCACTTCAATCAGCGGTGGAAATGGTACTTTACTCCTCGACTCTTGAAGATTTAATAATAATTCATAGGGCAATATTTCTGGATGAAAGGTTAGAGCTGATATATACATGGGGGTAATCATAATTGTTAGGAAAAAACCAAAAAAGCGTAACATCCTTAGTAAAGTTGCCGTTGTCCATCGGTTGTAATAATCTTCAATCGACACAAACATTTCAAAAAAAGACGTAGGACAAACAATTGCTAACTGACTATTATCCATAAAAACGACGATTCTACCATCTAGAAGATAACGGCAAATACTATCTGGACGAACTGTCATATAATATTGCGGAAAGGGTGATAAAGGATTATCCTCAATTAATTGCTTCAGCACAGATATATCCGTAAATAATGGATAATCTACTTGATCTATCCGATTTCTTAAATCCTCTAAATTTTTATGACTCACAATATTATCCATATACATAATCGAGATTTTAATATTGGCTTCAGACCCGACAACACGGTTTTCATTTTTAAGCATAGCGCTTTGTATGCGTCTTCTCACCAATGAAATATTTGTTTCTAATGATTCTGTAAATGCATCCTGTGGACCGATTACTGTGGACTCCGTTTCAGTATCTGTAATGGCCCTTGTCGGTGCACTATACGTATCCACGCTTAACAACGCATTCGTTTCATGAAAAAAAAGGAGGGTTTGCCCAGCATTCAATTTTTTAACGGCTCCCTGGACATCCTTTGGGTCCACATATTGAGCGACTTGATGAATTTGTTTTAAATTATTAGCCAACGGAATCGTCACCATGGTTTGTAAGGTCATTTTTTCAATGAGCGAGGAGAAATAAATGACCGTGACATCTCCCTCTTCTGTCGCCACCATTTTCAGTTTTACATCATCAATTTCGTTGATCTCCTGCGTCAATTTAGCTACAATTTGTTCCGGTATCTCGTTCATTTCTTTCAACCCCTTTAATTCCGATGAATACCAGTCATTGTCATTCATTTTTTAGTAGTTTGGCTTTTATCCGTTCATTTATGTAAAAATTGTGCTAGTAAAAATAGACAGAAAAAAGGATGCATCTCACGTTGAGATACATCCCTCTAGCTTATTCTATAGAATCTTTACTGTAGCGGTTTTTGCCAATCCCAAACACATAGTAGCTAATTGTTACGAGGATTAGGAAAATAATACCAACAATTAATGATATACGTGTATCATCATTAATCCACATACCAACTAATACCATGATTAAAAAGATAATCGTTACATAGTTTGTAATGGGTGCGAAAGGCATTTTGAAAGGATGCTTAGCCAGTTGCGCACCCTTCTCTTTTCTAAAGCGAATTTGACTGATTAAAATAATAAACCATGGAATCATTCCTGGTAAAACACTCGCACTATATATATAAACAAATAAATTTTCAGGAGCAATATAGCTTAGGATGACACCAATGAATAGCCCGACTAACACACCTGCTGTTCCAAATAAAGGTACGCCATTCCTTGAAAGCTTGGCGAAAAATTTTGGTGCTTGTCCATTCATCGCAAGAGTATATAACATACGTCCAGCGCTGTAAATCCCACTGTTACAGCCTGACATAGCTGCTGTGATTACAACAAAATTAATGATACCTGCGGCAGCTGTAATACCTACTTTAGCAAATGTCGCCACAAATGGACTACCTATTGTCCCAAGTTCATCCCAAGGATACACCGTCACAATGACAAAGATCGCACCGATATAGAAAATTAAAATACGCCAAATGATACTTTGAATGGCATTAGTAATCGTTTTTTGTGGATTTTTTGCTTCTCCAGCCGTAATCCCGATAAGCTCTACCCCTTGATATGCAGCAACAACTAAAGATAAGGCAAAGAAGAAGCCTGTCCAGCCACCTGTAAAGAAGCCACCGTGACTCCACAAATTAGATAAACCAATGGCAATACCATCATTGCCAAAGCCAAAGAAGATCAGCCCTACACCTGCTACAATCATTAAAATGATCGTGACAATTTTAATCATCGCAAACCAAAATTCAAATTCCCCAAATGATTTGACAGAAATAAAGTTCGCCAAACCTAAAATAATCATCGCAATAAGACCTGGTATCCACGCTGGTAATTCTGGATACCAGTATTGCATATACGTTCCGACTGCTATAATTTCAGACATCCCAACAATAACCCATTGGAACCAGTTACTCCACGCTGTTAAATACCCCGCTAAAGGATGGATATACTTATAGCCAAACGTTGCAAAAGAGCCTGTACTCGGCTCCATATAAAGCATCTCACCCATTGCCCTCATAATGAAAAAAATAAAAATACCTGCAATACCATAGGCAAGGAGTACAGAAGGTCCCGTCCATTGAATTGCACTGGCCGAGCCCATAAATAGCCCTACACCAATCGTACCGCCAAGTGCAATCATTTGGATATGACGTGCTTCTAATCCTCGTTTTAATTCCTTATTGGCCACTCGTTAACGCCTCTTTTCTGATGTTCTCTCTACGTTGAATACCTTTAAAATCATAATCAATTTTTCTAAAAAAGACAAATGTATTTTTAGGAAAAACAAAAAATAATGATATTTTGATAGATTTAGCTCATACCGCTCTTTCATTTTATAACTTTACTAAATAACGCAAAGGAGTCTCCACTAGGTTAGTAGAGACTTCTTTTAACGCTTAATTTGATTAATAGGCTAGTATAACTTTTCCCTAAATTATCAACATTAAAAATACCTAATAATCCATTAGATAGTACAAGTAGCTTGTCTTTCCCATATGTATCAAAAAACCAGTTATCCATATATCACCAATAATTAAAGTATATAGCTAGAAATCACTTGTTCTATTTTTGTGGAAATTGGATGAATAGTTAAGCAAAATAATCTGAAGTCAAATTTATTACCCCGTTATGTCGCAACCTTCCATAGTTACCAATCGTTATCGTTAATAGTTGCTTCTAACAAAGGGGAGATATTTGAATGTTACATTTCAATAAATTGGATAAAAGTTTAGTAATTAGCTTGATGCTACTAGGTATGATTAGTTGTCTCTTTGTCCATTCCAGTAGTACGGTGTTCGAACAGTATTCAAGCTCATTTATTATAAAGCAGTTTATTTATTACATAATCGGATTTTTAACTATGTATGGGATAGCCATACTTGATATTGAACAGCTTAAAAAAATTGGCTGGCCGTTTTATTGGATAATGGTGTTATTAACATTTAGCTTATTCATTGCACCTGAAAGTATAGCTAGAACTATAAACGAGGCGAAGCGCTGGTACCAAATTCCTTTGCTAGGATCATTTCAGCCGTCAGAGTTTTTAAAGTTCGCCTTTTTAATCGTTGTCAGCAAGGTTATCGTCGCACATCGAGAGAAATACGAACGTCCTACCTTTTTCACGGATATGAGGCTTCTCTTCATAATTGCTATTATATCACTTCCACCGATGCTCGCCGTTTACAAGCAACCTGATACAGGCATGGTCATGCTTTATATGTCGATGATTTTACCAATGATTTTCTTTTCAGGCATACAAAGAAAATTGCTTGTCATCTTTACAGCCGTCCCTCTATCAATTATTAGTGTTGTGGTACTTTTATATGTAAAATCCCACGATTTTTTTACAGATAAAATTTTAAATAAATTATCAGGGCATCAAATTTCTCGAATTCATGGTTGGTTACAGCCATATGAATATCCAGATTCTTCTTATCAAACGAGGCAGGGGTTTTTAGCAATTGGTACAGGTGAGTTTACTGGGAAAGGATACATGAACAATAATGTTTATGTCGTGGAGAAACATACTGATTTTATTTTTGCGAATATTGCCGAAGAGCTAGGCTTTATTGGAGGATCATTTATAATTGCACTTTTATTTTTTGTTATTTACCGTATTGTTGTTATTACAGTACAAGCAAGAGACCCATTTATGACACTGATGGGTGCAGGAATTTCTAGCTTATTGGCCTTCCAAATTACCCAAAATATTGGTATGACCATTGGGCTTCTACCAGTAACTGGTATGACACTGCCATTTTTAAGCTATGGTGGAAGTTCACTAATATCAAATTTTATGCTAATGGGTATTGTGATGATTATCTACAAATCTTATAGCGGCTATATGTTTAAAGCAACAAAGGAATAAGTAATGAAATGTATAAGCTTTTAGTATTACTGCTTCTAGCAGGAGTAGCTTTCTTATGCTTACCATCTGGCGTAAAACTTTACCTATATCTGCTTTGATTTGCCCATAAATAATCTGTCTTCTATACTGGGGAGCAAAGACGATTTAATACTTACAATTCCATGTTGTGTGCTAAACTTTTATAATCCATTTGGATTCCCTTTCGTACGAAGTTGATTGACCAGACCTCATTGTACGAAAGGGTTTTTTTCTTGTCTATAGCTAGAAGCTCTTTGGAACCCTCGCATCGTTTCAAAAGATACAAAAAACTCTATTCCCATCTCATTGAAAGGAATAGAGTGTAGGTCATTATTGTAATAATGTTTGTTCTTGTAATTTTGCAGAGAAGTATTTACGTGCATCCGCTGTCAGAATTTGCAACAATGTCACTTCTTCCTGACGAGCAAATTCTACAAACATCCCACTTAAATTTTCGTAGACATATTTGATTTTAAAGCCACTATCTAAATAATGATCTACTTTTTGGATTTCCTCTGTGCTTTGTTGGAATTCAGACATGTCATCACCTCACCTTCTTTTGAAAATGTCTTGATGTAGTCTATCTTACTCGGCGCCCTTCATTTCTAACAGAGGATCTGGTTGCTCCACAAGTTCTTCCTCCTCTAGGGCCGACGTTGGAGCAGATGCTGGTTGCCCAAATAGTTCATCCAAATTATGCCCGACTGTAATGCCTAAATATTTGGCATCACTCGGGTCTTCTAGCTCCGCCTGTGGATACTTTTTAAACCACCAATACTTCGCTAATACATAATATACAGCCGCTCCAACAACAAATCCTACTAAAGAGGAATAAGTTGCAAAAATATTCGCGACCGCTCCCCCAATGACCCAGGCAATTAACCCGGCCATATTAAAGCCCTTATAATATTTAAATTGCCCATCTAACTCATAAAGCTCTTTAACATGAACACGGCGTTTACGAATTAGGTAATAATCAGCAAATAAAATACCTACAATGGCCGTTAAAATACCGCCAATTATTAATAGGACATTGACCATCACATCAAATAGGCTCCAAGGCTGTGCAATAATACCAATAATTCCTGCAATGACAACCCCTACCCAAAACGGTACTTTAGGACCGCCAATATTAGAGAAAATCGTCGCAGCTGGCACAACATTGGCAGAGGTATTAGTCGACCATTGCGCTAACACAATCATCAACAATAAAATACCTAAAATAAAGCCGCTTGCACTTTGTTGTAGGGCGTTGATCGGATCAGCCGATGCAACAGCCATATAACAAACTGCTCCAATTGCGACAATGAATGTATTGGTAATTGGCATAACAATTAATGAGCCAACAAGCTGTGTTTTATTACGCTTAAACCAATTTCGCTCATTTTTAGGTGCCTTAAAGAAACGAGATAGGGAAGGCATATCGGCTGCGAGTGTTGCCCAAAAGCCCATATTTGCCATCACGACTACCATAAAAGCGGTAAAAGCAGCAATGCCTGTTGTTGGGGTTTCCACCCACGTCCAAATATTTTTTCCTTGTGACGTTGCACTATCTGCTAATGTGTAGTACATCCAACAAGAAATTAAAATAATGACAGGTGCTGCTAAATCAGCAAAGCGCTCAATGGATTTAATACCTAGGGATGTATTAAAAAGTTGAAGAGCAGCAAATACAAGGAAACAGATAAACCAATTATTAAAGCCAAACATTAAATTTAAAATACCATTTATCGCTAAAGCACCGAAATACGTATTAAGACCAAACCAACAAGCAGCTGTGACACCACGTACAAGGGAAGGTATATGTGTACCGAATGTGCCAAAAGGTGCACGCATATAGACTGGGAATGATAGCCCATGCTCAATTCCTATATCACCAATTAACGTCATAAAGACACCGATTAAACAAGAGCCTACCAATGTTGCTACAATAACCATTGGTAGTGATAAGTTCATAATGGCTGAGCCACCAATGGCAAAAGCCGCTAGAACAATCGCCATGCCAATCCAAATCACTGCAAAACCAAATGTTCCAATATTTCTTTGTTGATGTGTCACTGGAAGTAAATCTGGGGATTTCAAATAATTCCCTTCACGTTCCATCCTACTTCTCTCCTTTTTCTCTAATTTCCGTGACAACCTACTTGAAGTTATGCCTTCCTCCACCAAATGCTGAAGGAAGGTGGAATTTCGATTTTAATCATCTGTTATCTTATATTCAGTATTGAGCTAAAGAGGCCATTATTTTGATAGACTGCTCAGAAGGGCTTGACGTTCATTCCATGTCATTGGCGGAATCGTTGATGGACGTTCTACCATTGTAATGGCACCGTCGACAGGACAAACAATGGAGCATAGGTTACAGCCGACACAGTCTTCCTCACGAACCTTTAGCATTGGACGATCACCCTCTGTATAGAGATCAATACATTGATGGGAAGTATCCTCGCACGCAATATGGCACTTATTACAATTGATACAAACATCATTATTAATTTCTGCAACAATTTTATAATTTAAATCCAAATCACCCCAGCTTGAATATCTTTGCACAGAGCGACCTACTAAATCCATGACCGAAGCTAGGCCTTTATCATCTAAATAATTATTCAGTCCATCAATCATATCCTCCACAATACTAAAACCATGATGCATCGCTGCTGTACATACTTGGACGCCTGTGGCACCCATTAAAATAAACTCTGCTGCATCTTGCCAGTTCGAGATACCACCAATGCCCGAAATCGGTACATTGACTAATGGATTACGGGCACATTCTGCAACCATATTGAGGGCAATCGGTTTAACTGCTGGACCACAATAGCCACCATGTGCCCCTTTGCCAGCTACATTAGGCACTGTATTCCACGAATCTAAATCGACACCTGCTAGACTATTAATCGTATTAATCATACTAACTGCATCTGCTCCACCTCTTGTCGCTGCCTCCGCCGTTACAGTAATATCTGTAATGTTTGGTGTTAGCTTCACAATAACAGGTGTACGCGCTGCTTCCTTTACCCAGTACGTTTGTTTTTCCACCAACTCAGGGACTTGACCAGAGGCAGAACCCATGCCTCGTTCTGCCATCCCATGTGGACAACCAAAGTTAAGCTCAAGACCATCAACCCCCACATCTTCTACGCGTTTCACAATTTCATGCCACTTTTCCTGCTTTGGCTCTACCATTAACGAGGCAATAATCGCATGATTCGGAAATCTCTTTTTCGTCTCATATATTTCTTGTAAATTTACTTCTAATGGTCGATCTGTAATTAACTCAATATTGTTGAAGCCTGCGACACGTTGACCATTAAAACTAACTGCTGCAAAACGAGAGGACACATTTAAAATTGGTTCCCCCAATGTTTTCCAAACAGCACCACCCCAGCCTGCTTCAAATGCACGCTGTACTTGATAACCTGAATTCGTTGGTGGTGCGGATGCTAGCCAAAATGGATTAGGTGATTTGATACCCGCTAAATTAATGCGTAAGTCAGCCATATAAGTTCCCCCTCTATCCCTTATTAACAAGTTATTTTGTACCGAAAGCATAGCATCAGGTATAAGCTGTAAGACCCCGACTTCAGAATGTAAAGGTATGCCCAAATATTCAAATGCTGGATCAACAGCCTGTAAAAACCCGATTGGTGAAACGAACAATCCGCGGAGGATGAAAAACCTTCACGGATTGAAGGTTCACTCTATGCAATCTCACTTGGTTTTCTTAAACGTTCATGAATCTTGTATGCTGCATCTTTTCCTTGTTGTACAGCGGTCACCACCATCGCTTCCCCCTGTCCATTACCAAAGACAACATCTCCACAAGCAAATACTTTGTCATGAGACGTTTGCATTGTCGTTTCATCAATATCGACAACCCCATTTGTATGGGCTAAACCAAAGGCTTCAATTAACGATACAAAACGCGTTTGTCCAATGGCTTTAATCACCGCATCCACTTCGATGATAAAATTGGAGCCTTCAACTTCTTCTGGTCGTTGTCTCCCATCAGCACCAGCCTCACCAAGCTTCATTTTCACACATTCAATGCCTGTCACCTTGCCCGCTTCATTGCCAATAATTTTCTTCGGTGCAGTTAGCCATTTAAATTCCACGCCATCCTGCTTAGCAAATTCATATTCAAATTTGTACGCTGTCATTTCTTTTTGCGTTCTTCTGTACAGAATTTGCACATTGTCAGCACCTAAGCGCACTGCACTTGTAGCACCATCAATGGCTGTATTTCCTGCTCCAATCACAGCTACTCGTTTTCCTACAATATCATTTGTAAGCGGTCCCATTTTTGTTTTTCGCACAAAGTCAATGGCATCATGTACACCTTCTAGTTCTTCACCTTTAATGCCCAGATTTGGCACAGCCCCCATACCGACAGCTAATATCACACTGTCATATTGCGCCAAAATTTCAGCTGCAGTAATATCAACACCTACAGCTGTATTGGTTTGAATGTCCACACCGAGCTGTTCAATTTGGTCCACTTCCCAATCTACAACTTCATTTGGTAAACGGAACGCTACAATGCCATAGCTACCTAGACCTCCAGCTTTTGCCTCCGCCTCATAAATCGTTACATGATAGCCTAAGCGGCTGAGTTCACGTGCTGCCGATAAACCAGCAGGGCCTGCTCCAATAATGGCTACTTTCTGTCCATTATGCTGGCCTGGTTGGAATAGCTGGGCATTTGTTTCCATTGCCCAATCCGTTGCATAACGCTGTAACTCACCAATTTTAATTGGCTTTGTTGAAGAATTTAAGACACACGCCCCTTCACACAGTTCTTCGGTTGGACAAACCCTCGCACAGCTTGCACCAATAGGATTTGCTTCTAATATAGTCGTAGCAGAACCCTTCATATTACCAGATGCAATTTTTTTTATGAAATTCGGGATTTGAATACTTGTTGGACAGGCTTTAATACATGGAGCGTCATAGCAATATAGACAACGATTGGCTTCCTCAATAGCCTCATTCTTTGTCATCTTTCCTTTTAATTCCATGAAATTACGTCTAAGCTGTATGGTCATCGCGTTTTCTTGAATCGGAACCATTTCCACATCCCCCTCATGTGAGCATTTTTTCCGTGAATCAATTACTAAACCGATTGTTTTGTTCTCCAGTCAAAACAATCGGTCGTCTACTGAAGGAAGCTAAATATTTAACGCTTCCGCAACTACTGTTCTTAATGGACGTTTAATGTATTGTCCACTGCCAAGTATGCCTACAAATTCTTTATTTTTAATGACATATTCCCCTCGGACTAGGACACTAACAGGCTCCCCAGTCACTTCCCAGCCTTCATATGGGTTATAGTCAACATTCATATGATGCGTTTTAGCCGAAATTTGGCGTTTTGCCTCTGGGTCAAAAATAACGATATCCGCATCAGAACCAATCGCAATCGTTCCTTTTTGCGGGAATAAGCCAAATATTTTTGCCGCACTAGTAGAAATCATATCCACAAATTCATGGATTGAAATTCTCCCCTTTGCTACGCCCTCCGAATATAAAATACTGAATCGATCTTCAATGAATGGCCCGCCATTTGGAATTTTCGAGAAATCATTTAAGCCTAGCTGCTTTTTGCCCTTAAAGCTAAAGGAGCATTGATCTGAGCCAATGGTCTGAAGCTGTTTCGCCTTTAATGCATGCCATAAATGCTCTTGATGATACTTCGGACGAAGTGGTGGCGACCATACATATTTGGCTCCCTCAAAGCCTGGCTGTGCTAAGGCTGATTGATCGAGTGTTAAATATGGCGGACAAGTTTCACCATAGACGTCATAGCCTTTTTCACGAGCAGCAATAATTTCATCCACTGCTTCTTTACATGTCACATGCACCACATAGAGCTTTGCTCCAGCAATATGGGCTAATTCGATGGCACGCTTTGTTGCCTCTCCCTCTAATTCGGCTGGACGAGTCAGTGCATGATAAATGGGTTCTTTATGACCAGCACGTCGAGCTTCTTCTACCAGCTCATCAATAACAGAGCCATTCTCACAATGTACCATCACCACGGCACCAAGATCTTTAGCGATTTTAAAGGCTTTAAATAAAGTACGATCTGTTGCTTGGAATTCTTTTGCATACGCCATAAAGACTTTTACAGAGGTAATGCCCTCTTGCTCCAGTAGCTTCGGTAATTCAGCTTCCGTTTCAGGTGTTAAGTCGCCAATCATTAGGTGGAAACCATAATCAATAGCTGACTTTCCTTTAGCCTTGTCATGCCATTTCTCCACCGCTGTAGACAATTTTTCTTCCCCAGCTGTTAAACAGAAATCTAAAATAGTAGTTGTCCCACCATAGGCCGCTGCAATTGTACCTGATTTCCAATCATCATCTGTCACCGTATTATTGAATGGCATATCTAAATGCGTATGGGGATCAATGCCACCAGGTAATACGTACTTCCCTGTTGCATCAATTATTTCAGCATTAGCATCCGTTAAATTTTGTCCAATCTGAACAATTTTACCGTTATCAATTAAAATATCTGCCTCAAATACGTCAGCAGCAGTTGCAACTCGTCCACCTTTAATGATTTTTTTCATTGTGCCCCTCACCCTTCATCACAAAATTAGAGAATCCTTGATGTTTAATGCAGTGTATATGTCTCGCCCAGACTAAACTTTGTTTGTAGCGTTAACACCGTTTCTAGTAGAATATCTGCTCCCTTTGCACAATCCTCAAAGGTTGTTTCCTCTTCTTCACAATGACTCTTGCCTTCGATACTTGGGACAAAAATCATCGCGGAAGGAACCATACTTGCCATATACTGTGCATCATGACCAGCGCCGCTAAACATACGATGAGCTAAGTAACCAAAGCTTTGACATGCTCTTTCTACTTCATTGCAAATGGCGCTATCGAAATGCACGGTATCTCTTCCCCATAGCTTGACAGGCTGAATATGGCATCCGCCTGCTGTCTCTGGAAGTGCATGGAGAATATCCTCAACCAGTTGCATGACCTCTGGCTTTTGGTGACGGGAATCAATGGTAAATGTCACCTTATTCGGGATGACTGTATGAATATTTGGAGAAACATGCATACGACCAAAGGTAAACACAAGCTGTTCATCCACCTTGCCTAATTGCTCATGGAGCTCTGTCATGATCGTCGATGCAACAATCATCGGATCTTTGCGCATTGACATTGGCGTTGTCCCTGCGTGATTCGATTGCCCCGTAATGGTGATTTCGTAGCAGACCATACCTAGTACACCTTCAACAACACCAATTTCACGTTTTTTTGCCTCTAGTACTGGCCCTTGCTCAATATGCAATTCAATATAAGCCAGTGCTTCTTTTAGACGATTGACCTGCTCTCCTTCATAGCCACTTGCTTGTAATGCTTCTTGAAAGCGAATGCCATTTTTATCTGTGGATTGCAGCATTTTTTCTTTATCAAACTTCGAGGTGATGACCCCTGAACTCATCATGGCTGGATCAAAACGTGCCCCCTCTTCGTTCGTGAAATTGACAATCATGAGTGGAATATCCACTTCAATGTCATTTTCCTTTATTGTTCGAATGGCCTCGATAGCTGTTAGTACGCCTAACACGCCATCAAATCTCCCACCTTTTTCAACAGAATCTAGATGGGAACCCATAACGATGGGCGGCACATTCTTTTTCCCAGGAAGCATGGCATAAATATTCCCCATATCATCTACCTGAATGTTCATACCTAACGCCTCACAACACTTACAAAAATAGTTTCTTGCTAAAACGTCCTCATCCGAAAGAGACAAACGTGTGACACCACCATTGTCAGTGGCTCCAAATTGACTAAATTGTTCAATTAACTCTTGCAATCGTCTACTATTACATTTATACATATGCAAGTCCTCTCTTTCACAGTAGTTATTAAACATTCTAAAATAAATAAAACTTGTGAGATATGGATAGTAAACTAAAAAAATATGTGCAACTGCACATCATATATGGTAAGTTATGTTCATAATTAAGGGGGGTAAATATGGGGACGATTCGCAAAATTGTAGAGGGTGTTCAATTCCCAATGCTCACATTAGTCGCTGGACATAGTGGTACGTATCGCAGAGTTACTGGTATTAACGTTGTGGAGAGCAGTGATTTAATCATGTTTTGTAGACCTAATGAATTAGTCGTCACAACAGGCATTCATTTAGATGCACAAGCAGCTTCCTTAGAACAGCTTGTCAAACAAGCCTACACCAAAAAAGTAGCTGGCTTTATCATTAATACAGGGCCTTTCATTCCTGATATTCCTGAAGCCGTCATCTCTTTCGCTAATCAACATGATTTCCCTATTTTTCAAATGCCATGGAATTATCGTATTGCCGATCTATTAAAAACTACTTTTCAATTTATTGCCAACCATCATCAAGAGCTCTCCATCGAAGAAAAGGTACTTTTCAATCTACTATTTCACTACAAACAAAACGCTAACACGATGAAAGATCAACTAGCACAGCTAGGATTTCCCCACGGGAGAGAATTAGCGATCATTACTTGCACAACCATTGGCACCCAAGCCTCTATTGACCGTTATGAGGTGATGATGCAATTCGCTTTTCAAAATCGCTATCAACGCTTCTTAAAATTAAAGCATAAAAATCACCTCATTTTTCTAATTGATAAAGCTCAAATCATAACACCGAATGTACCCTTCTCAAAAGTCGTGGAAGAAATCTATGAAAAAATCACCTTAAAAAACGGTTTCTTAGATATTATTATCGGAAAAGGGAACTATTATAAAGAGCTAGAAAATGCTCGTAAAAGCTATGATGAGTCATTAACTGTCATTCATTTAGCACAGCTTCATAACAACCGTTACTTATACAAATATCAAGAAATTGGTGCTTATAAAATACTTATGGCTGTGCAAAATCAGCCCTTGATGAAGTCTTTCAGTCAGGATATTTTAGGACAGCTTTATCGCTATGATGAATTGCACAACACAGATTACGTTCCTTTTTTACGCATATTTGTTGAGGAAAATGGCAGTACAAGTAGGATTAGTGAACGTCAATTTATTCATCGTAATACGGTTCTTTATAAAATAAAGAAAATCGAAATGCTATTGGACATGGACTTAAGTAATCCCTTTACGAAAACTAACCTGTATATTGCTTTTTTAATTGAGGATGTTTTAACACATCAGTAGATTACTTAATTATCTGATTTTTCAATCTTTTTACCTCTGCTATTTTTTCAAAAAAACTCGGCTACAAAATCTGCGACATCCTCCAGAGATTGTGAGGCAACATGATATTGGTCACACCGTCATTGCCACAGAACGTGGTGTTTTTTGACGGTGTTCTTTTCTTTCAGCGATTGATTGGACACCCACTGCAAACACTCATCTCCCTCAGAGTAGGAGGAAATCTTCAGTTCAATCAAGATAAATACCCCTTCTAAAACACTTAAGGCATACATATAAAGTACAAATGGGGTCAACTGTGCATTTTCGTTGTCCACATCTGATACAAACATATGCATGCTATTCAACCACCTATACAGAGGGAGTGAAGCTTCGTGACTAATGTAACAAGCCCAAATTGGCAAGTGAAAGATGAACAATTTGTTTGGCACTCTATGAAGCCATACAATCCGAATGCAACGATGATTGTCCAATCGTCTAAAGGAGCATGGATTACCGACATTGAAGGAAAACGCTATTTAGATGCTATGGCTGGTTTATGGTGTGTGAATGTTGGCTATGGACGAGAGGACATTGCCAAAGTTGCCTATGAGCAATTGCTTGAAAATACGTATACACCATTATCTGTAGGGCATATCCCTGCCATTAAATTAAGCGAAAAAATTAGTGAGCTTTTAGAAGATGATTATGTCGTCTTTTTCTCCAATAGTGGCTCTGAAGCAAATGAGGCTGCCTTCAAAATCGCTAGACAATATCATCAACAAAAAGGTCATGCCAATCGAACGAAAATTATCTCTCGTTATCGTGCCTATCATGGGAGCTCAATGGGTGCTTTGGCAGCTACTGGACAAGCTCAGCGAAAATATAAATATGAGCCACTGGCACCTGGTTTTCTTCATGTCACACCGCCTGACACGTATCGTGCAAATGAAGACCATATTAAAAGTAAGGACCCTTGTGCATTACCATCCGTTCAAGCGATTGATCATATTATGACATGGGAAATGTCCGATTCCATTGCAGCTATCATTATGGAGCCGATCATCACTGGTGGTGGCGTGCTTATGCCCCATGACCATTACTTACAAGGGGTCAAAACTATTTGTGAAAAGCATGGTGCATTGCTTATTGTCGATGAAGTAATTTGTGGTTTTGGACGTACTGGCAAAGCTTTTGGATTTCAAAATTACGGCATCCAGCCTGATATTGTGACAATGGCGAAAGGCTTAACAAGTGCTTATATGCCTCTGTCAGCTACAGCTGTTCGCCGTGAAATTTATGAGGCTTTTGCAGGGAGTGAGGAATATGACTTTTTCCGCCATGTCAACACATTCGGTGGATCACCAGCGGCATGTGCCGTAGCACTAAAAAATATTGAAATAATGGAGCGGGAAGATTTATTTGCCCAGTCCGCTTCGCTAGGAGCAACACTTCTGGCTACCTTACAGGAGCAATTAAAGGAACATCCATATGTTGGGGATATTCGTGGGAAAGGCTTATTGATTGGCGTTGAGCTTGTTCAAGATAAAGACAGCAAAACACCACTCGATGTTACGCTTGTAAACAAAGTGATTGCGCAATGTAAGGAACTCGGATTAATCATTGGGAAAAATGGTGTAACCGTTGCAGGTTTCAATAATGTATTGACATTATCTCCGCCACTGATTATCTCCTCAGATGAGAAAGATTTTATTATTGAAAAATTTGTGCAGGCATTACAATCTATTAAACTTTAGGAGGAATAGCTAGATGGTAACGAATACCGACATAAAAGAGCTAGGTCATTTTATCAAAGGACAAACGATTTTAGGGAAAAGTGGCCAGTTATCAGATGTTCACAACCCAAGTACTGGCACTGTCATCGCTCGTGTTCCTTTAGCAACAACAGCGGAGGTGCAGGAAGCGATTACTGCTGCCAAAGCTGCCTTCCCAGCTTGGCGTGCTTTATCTATTGGGAAACGAGCAGAAATCGTCCTAAAGTTTCGCCAACTATTAACAGAAAATATGGATGAGTTAATCGATATGATCTGTACTGAAAGTGGCAAAACAATGGAGGATGCAAAAGGCGAAATTACACGAGGTTTAGAGTCAGTAGATTTAGCTATTAATGCCCCACATCTACTAAAAGGTGAATATTCCGTTAATGTAGGTGGTCATATCAATGCCTATTCGATGAAAGTACCATTAGGCGTAGTGGCGGCTATCTCGCCATTTAATTTCCCTGCCATGGTTCCACTAGCCATTACAAGCATGGCGATAGCCGTAGGAAATTGTGTGATTTTAAAGCCATCAGAGCGTGTTCCTTGCTCCGCTCTATTTTTATCAGAGCTATGGAAAGAAGCTGGTTTACCAGATGGTGTCTGGACTGTCATTAATGGCGATAAAGAGGCTGTCAATGAGCTGTTATGCAACCCAGCCATTGAAGCAATTTCCTTTGTCGGCTCTACACCCGTCGCAGAAGCTATTTATGCCACAGCCTCTAAACATGGGAAACGTGTGACAGCGTTAGGTGGTGGTAAAAATAATATGGTGGTTATGCCAGATGCTGACTTAGAGCACGTTGCCAATGCCTTTCTAGGTGCTGCCTTTGGAGCTGCCTCTCAGCGTTGTATGGCGATTTCAACTATTATTCCTGTAGGTGAGGATACAGCCAATAAATTAGTCAGTATTCTTGCTGATAAAATTGCCAAATTAAAAGTGGGTCCGTATACAGACTCCGAAGTCGATTTTGGACCAGTTATTACACAGCAGTCCAAGGATGCCATTATTGGTTTTATCGATCGTAGCGTGGAAGAAGGTGCTACAATTGTCTGTGATGGAAGAAATCCTAATATCGCCAAGCAATCGAATGGTTTCTACTTGGGTCCTACCCTACTCGATCACGTAAAGCCTGGGATGGAAATTTATGAGCAAGAAGTATTTGGACCTGCACGGAATATTGTTCGAGTAGCTACATTGGATGAGGCAATTGCTCTTATTAATGCCCATGAATTAGGGAATGGTGTGACAATCTTTACAAACAATGGTGCGGCTGCTCGGAAATTTACCACTGAAATTGAAGTTGGAATGGTAGGTGTCAACGTGCCCATTCCTATTCCAGTAGGCTATCACAATTTCGGTGGCTGGAAACGTTCAAGATTCGGTGAAGGGCATATGTTTGGCCCTGACCAAGTACGTTTCTTCACAAAAACGAAAACCATATCAGAAAGATGGGTGGAACAAGGAAATGATGTAACCTCATCCTTTGCTTTTCCGAGTAATCAAGACTAATCACTAAAATAAACATTCGTGTTGCTTCTTAAAGGAGCCATGCGAATGTTTTTGCTCTATATAAAAAAACTGACGAACCAAATTGGTCACCAGTTTTTGCAGATTGATTAGTCGTTCTCTTTTTTCTCCACTTTTTTCACTTCTGTCTTTGTTACTTCAGTGAAATCCGCTTCCTCCCCAGCCTCCATGCCATAGCTAGGATTTCTGTCCATACGAGTGAATGTATCTACATCATCCTCGTCTTCAAATCGCTTCACAAGAATTGGTATGGTGATTAGACCCGCAAGTCCAACAAGGGCATATATCCATCGAGATAAGACCGCAGTTTGTCCACCAAACAAATAAGCAACTAAATCAAATCTAAAGAATCCAATGAGTCCCCAGTTGATTGCACCTATAATGACTAATACTAAGGCAATTCTATAAAGCACGCTCATGCGTACACCTCCTTTATCGTCTTTACTCCAAGCTGAATTTTCAGCAGGGAGATGTCATAAGAAGCGATAAAATGACAAAGACTAGTCATTAAAACCGCCATTTTGACGGTCTTATTTTTTGCAATAACTACTTTTTTATACAGCATGGAATTGCAGTGATGCTATTATCACAAAGAAAGGTACGACGATGAACGAACATTACTTGGATGGATTTTTATAGGTTTGCTCATGCTGAAGTAGCCATTCTTTGCGCCACATCCCGCCACCATACCCTGTCAACGTTCCATTAGAGCCAATAATTCGATGGCAAGGAACAACAATGCTTATATTATTTTTGCCATTGGCGCTACCGACAGCTCTTACAGCTTTTTCATTATTAATGGCCATTGCAATATCTTTATAAGAAGCTGTTTCACCATAGCCTATACTAGGTAAGGCATGCCAAACTGCTTGCTGAAAATCAGTACCTTTAAAGGTGTAGGGAAATGAAAACGCATGACGTTCACCAATAAAATACTCATGCAATTGCTTAGCACATGTTAGTAGCACTTGAGGAGTATCTTGTTGAGGGATATTGACAATCTCCCCTCGCTCTGCAAAATTAATCCCATCAATAGCTGTTTCACTACCTTCGATTTCAATAATTCCAATGGGCGATTTGTAATCTAATTTATACCGTTTCATATAGTGACCTCCATAAATAAAAGGTGGCATAAGCTTGCCAGCCTTGCCAATGTTTCGCATAGTGATGAATTTCCTCAAGCGTTGGTTTTCGCTCTAATGCTAATTGTGTTTTTATTGCATTATGCAATCCAACATCCGCAATGGGGAAAGCAGATGGCTCTTGTAAACATTTCATCAACACATAGGCGGCTGTCCATGCACCAATGCCTCGAATAGCCATTAAACTTTTTTTCATGCCCTCGTAGCCGTCTTTTTGACGCAATAAGTCTTTTGTCAATTGGCCATTTGCTATACTTTTCGCAATATCAATAATGTACTCTGATTTCCTCAATGTAAATTGAAGGCTTCTCAAGTCCTCTACCTGAATGGCTGCTATTTTTTCTGGTGTCGGAAAGAGCCAGTAGCTTTGTCCCTTAAAGTGAACATGCTCTCCAAAATGTTCTACAAATCGTTTTTTTAACGTATAAGCGAATGTTAAATTGATTTGTTGTCCAATAATAGCCCACACCAATGCTTCAAATAAATCAGGAATTCCGATTAAACGTAATCCACTATATTTTTTCGTAAGTGAACATAAGATGGGATCCTGTTCAGCCATCTGGTAATAGTCCTGTAAGTTCCTGTTTAAATCAAACCACTCTGTTATATATTGTACGATGATTGCTCGTTCATGGACAGCTGGCTGATTCATCAGAAAGGATACTTTTATTTTATTGTCTTGCTCGGTGACGGTACATAAAATAAGCCGTTCATTTATCTTTAATAATTTGCAGAGTGTGTCCTTTTTTATATGATGCAAATTTTCTTGATTGGAGCGCTTTAAGAACAGCAAACATTCCATATAATTGAATTCTTTTGGTGGTTCGATGACTACATAACAATCGGCATTTATCCAATTCATAATAGGTCTCCTTTCTATGAAAGGTGTCGATATTGTGTAGGTGAACAATTTTTCAACCGTCGAAAAACTTTATAAAAATTGGATGGACTTTGAAATCCTACTTCATAGCAAATTTCTAAATTTGTAGCATCTGTATGCTTTAATAAGTGGGCAGCTTTATCAATTCTTATTTTTTCTAGATATGTTCTGGGAGTCTCTTCTGTTTCTTGTTTAAATAATCGTTCAAGATGAAATGGACTGATGCCGACATGCGCCGCCATATCCTGTAATGTCAGCTTTTGTTTATACTCGTTGATGATAAATGCTGTAATATTTTTAATCAATTGGGTATGTGGTGAATGTTCTATTTCAGGCTGACAACGTTTACATGCACGATACCCGGCTGCTTCTACTTCTTGAATATCTTCATAAAATTCAACATTCACCTTTTTCGGTTTTCTTGATTTACAGGAAGGACGGCAATATATTTTAGTGGTTTTAACTGCCGTATAAAATAGCCCATCATAGGTTTGATCACATGCTATGATTTTTTCCCACTTTTCCTCAAAGGATAAATTGATTGGATTGTCCACGAATGAACCACCTCGATTTCATAGATTACACATATAAAGAAGAAGTATCTTGGTCTTTTACTAATTGTGCAGCATGCTGTGATAAATAGGCAATGATTTTATCTGAAAGTGCATTGCCAAAGCTCAAACGCCTTACCCCTAATTCTTTTAATAGTTGGCAATTTGTTAATCCTGGTAAAGAAAGAAGATTGATGGGTGCATCTACATTGCTTGTGATAGCACTTATTTCATTGATATCTATTAAGCCTGGGATAAAGACCCCACTTGCTCCGCTCTCGCTATAAGCTTGTGCTCTCATCATGGTTTCCTCGAACGGATGCTTTAGCAGCAAATACATATCTGTTCTTGCATTAATAAAGAAATCTTTATAGCCATGATTATCTAGCCTTGCCCTCATATTTGCTAGCAGGTGACAGTGTTTTGTTATATTTCTTAATCCAGTTTGCTTTTTAAAGGAATCCTCGATGTTAATTCCTGCTACTCCAACATCAGCTGTTCTTAACACATTGTCGATAATACTTTGTTCATCATGACCATACCCCGCTTCAATATCCGCAGATACGGGGATGTTCACCTGCTCTGCAATAGCTTGAATAATATTTAGATGGTGTTGAAAGTCTATCCATTCACCGTCAGCATAGCCTAATGAATTCGCTATACCCCAGCTAGTTGTGCCAATCGCCTGAAAACCTGCTTTTTCTAATGCTAATGCCGATAATACATCCCAAGCATTTCCTAAAAACAACAGCTCTTGTGAACAATGTAAATCATTGAATTCCTGAATTTTTGACATAGCGAAAGCCTCCATACTGTTTGATTGACCTCATATTATCAGGAATTCTCCACTTATTTCGTCCTCAATCTTGCTATTATGGTCTCGTTGGACGCAATAGGGGCATACAAAAAAGACGTCCAAAACAATCGCTTTGTCCTGACGTCTTTTCATGTTATTTCAAATCAAACTACATTAAGTAAGCGCCTGTTCCTTTGCATGCTTACGTTGGAAGGCAATTTCTTGTCGTTTTTCTTTCGTTACACGTTGCCAAATGAGCACTGTAATAAACCCAATAATGGCTATGATGTTCAACAAGCAACGGAAATCGTCATGAACTATATTACTGAGATTGTTCGAAACGCCAACCTTTTTTTATGTGTAAAATAAAAATAAGCAACAGTGATTATGATAGCAAAATAATATTATCAAACCCCTCAATACAATAGTAAAACCCCTTCTAGCTTATGCTAAAAGGGGTTACTGTTATTTTTGCCAATGATTTAGTTCTTTTAACAATTCGGGTAGCTGTAATTTCCTTACGTCGATGGGCGGTAATGCCTTAATAAACTCTTTTCCATAGGACTTACTAGTAATACGACGATCTAGTACAATGAACGCACCTTTATCTTGTGAAGAACGAATTAATCGACCAAAGCCTTGCTTAAAGCGCATAATGGCCTCTGGTAAGGAAAGCTCTGTAAAGGAATTACGGCCTTGAGCTGTTAGATGCTTTGCTCTCGCTTTAAAGACGGGCTCTTCTGGTGAAGAAAATGGTAGGCGTACGACAATGACAGAGGCAAGGGCATCCCCTGGCACATCCACACCCTCCCAAAAGCTATTTGTGCCAAAAAGCACGGCATGGCTAAATTTTTGGAATGATTTTAAAATGCGCATACGGCTACCGCCTGTCACACCTTGTGCAAAAAGCATATAGTCATCTAAAAGCTCACTATCTTGAATAAGCTCGACCGTTTTTCGTAGCATATCCTGTGCCGTAAAGAGCACAAAGCAACGCCCCTCTGTCATACGAACTGTCCGTGTAATAGCATGGGCAACAGCCTCAATGTATTCTTCTTGGCTGACATGCTGAATATCTGGCATATCAGTTACAATAAATGCCTTAGCGCCCGCATAATAGGCTGGTGGTGCTTGTAGTTTCATAACTTTGACTTCATTTGAGATGCCTAGCTGACGTGTAATAAAACGTTCATTGCCAGGTACCGTTAATGTACCTGATGTCCAAACAATACTTGCTTGCTGACGTAGAGGTGCTAACACTTGTTCAATAATTGGTGTGACATTGACGGGCTTTTTAAAGACATGGAGACTGCCTGGAACACTTCGTACATCAAATTCTAACCAAACAGAATTGCCGTCCTGCGGGGAGAGAAAAATATCTTCCCATTCTGCAATTTTTATTTTCACTTCTCGAATCCAATACTGCCATTCAGACAATACAAAAAGGTCATTTTTATCTAATTGCTCGATATTATTTTCGAAAGCCTGCGTAATTCCACTAGCTAGATCCAACCATTGCTGTGTCAGTTTACTGACTAGTGCAAATGGCTCTTTCGCCAATGAAACATCCTCTAAAAACAAGGTACATTTACTACCAGTTTGCTTCCCTTTAACTTGCTGTTGCATTTTTTGAATCGCTTGCTGAATTGTTTCATCAAATGTTCGTTGTAGACGGATAAATTGTGCATCCAGTCGCTGTAAATTTTGCATAGCTACTCGCTGTTTTTTCTTTGCTGCCTGGCAAAACTGTTGAAATAAAGCACTGTCCTCCATCGTGCCGATTTGGCCGAAAATATACTTCCATTGTGTATAGGAGAAGACAACCTCATCTTGCTGCATTGCTGCCTGAATAAATTGATGTGCCTCATCCATAATCCAGCCATCAATTTGTGTAAAGAGCGGTGTTTGACGCACTAAATCGCTCAATACCATGGCATGATTCGTCACAATACAGTCCGCAACAGTGCTATTCTTTAACGCTCGTTCATAGAAATCAAAGCCCTTTGAAGGCTTGTCACTCGGTATTTTGCGGATTTTCTCTAAAAACAGTTGGCCGCCACCAGAAACATTGAGCTCACTTAACACACCTGTCTCTGTTTTTGTCAGCCAAACGAGTATTTGTAAAATAGTAAATGTATCATCATAGGATTCATCAGCATGGGCCATACATTGCTCAAAGCGTTCCAGATCAATGTAATGTTGCATTCCCTTTAGCACACATAAATTCACTTTTGTCCCAAGAATTTTTTCAATCTTAGGTAGCTCTTCCTCTACAAGCTGTTCCTGTAGATGAGAAGTATAGGTGCTAATGGCTATCTTTTTATGGACAGCTCGTGCATACAAAATCGCAGGAAGTAAATAGCCAGCGGTTTTGCCAATACCTGTAGAAGCTTCAATCACACACTCTTTTTGTTCATGTAATGCCTGCCAAATCGTGTCCATCATCTCAAATTGTGCAGGTCTTACCTCAAAATTTGGGAGTGCCTTTGCCATTAATGCCTTTTTTTCATCCACCGTTTGCGGATAGTCCATCGTTTGTGATTCATTCTCATGCTGATTACGACCATTACAAATGGCAAAATTGCGGTAATAATGCACATTTTCATGACCTGTCAGATGCTGACGTTTAATTTGTAATGCCTCGAAAAAAAGCTGAGCAATATTTGATTTCATGCGAAATGAACGCTTGTGCATCTGCTCTAGCGTTAGCTGTGGGAGATTTAACAGCTCCTTCCAGCAATATTTGAATAGCTCTGCCGTAGCAAGAGCATCGTCGTCTGCTCGATGTGCATTGGCTAGCTCGATATTTAAATCTGCTGCTAAATCCCCTAGCTTAAAGCTGAGGGACATCGGAAACAAAATTTTAGCTAGCTCCACCGTATCCATTTTTTTACCCTGCCACTTCAATAGTCCGGCACGTTTAAATTCTGCTTGTAAAAAGGATAAGTCAAAATCTGCATTATGTGCGACAAACACACAATCAGTTAAGAGTTCATATATGTAATCCGCATGTGCCTCAAATGGTAAGGCATCCTTAACATCTTCATCCGTGATATGCGTTAAATCTTGAATGAAAGATGGAATGGTTTTTCCTGGATTAATGAACTTCGTATAGGTACGCTCAATTTCCCAATCTTTCATAATAACAATCGCGATTTGAATCATCCGGTCTCCATTTGCTGGTGAATGACCAGTTGTCTCCAAATCTACAATTGCATATTTTTGACTTTCCATCATACATCTCAACTCACAGTTCACATTAGATAAGTTGAATTTTATCATAGATTTGTCTTTACGGCATCCTTTCTCCTCCTTCGGTGAGCCGCTTCATCCATACAAAAAACGCAACCTTAGAGGAAGCCCCTAAGGTTGCGTAAAAGAAAATACGATTACCTGTTTACCTAATCAATCAGAAGTTTATTGTTTTTTAGCTAGGTCAACAATACGACCTTCTGTTGTTGTTTTCACTTCTTTTAGGGATAGTAATTGCTCTTGAAGGTTTTCCCAGTCAGACAAGCCTAAATCTGTAACACGACCTTCTTCATATGCTTTTGCAAACATATCAAAGCCATCTCCACCTTTAGCCGTGTATGCATTCGTTGCTACTGTATACCGTTTATCATCCTGCAACGGAACGTACTTACCTGTCGCTTTGTCGAAGTACTCCACAGATACAACACGTGAGCCTGCTTCTTTCGATGAATCATATTGTAATTTTGCCCCAGCGATGTGCAGGAAGCCACCATTTTCATTCGGTACATTTTTCAATGATACTTCAAACGCAGCTTTTAGCTCAGCACCAGTTGCGTCCATTAATGCTAATGTATTACCAAATGGTAAGACTGTAATAACCTGACCAACAGTAATATTACCTGCTGGAATTGCTTCTCGGATACCTCCTCCGTTTTGCAATGCCATTACAACTGTTTTATCTGTAAATTTTTGTGCTTTTGCTAACATACCATCAGTAATAATATTACCTAGAGCTGTTTCATTGCTACGCACACTTTCAAGACTAGTTTCACTTGAACGAGGGTTGGCTAATGCTTCTTTCAGTGTTACACCAATTTCTTTGTTGTTCACTTCATCTACTTTTGCTTTATACGGTGCAAGCAGCTTCACTAATTTCTTATCTTCCGCTACTTTACCAAGGTCAATTAATTCACCTTTATACTTTGTGACAACACCATCTCCATCAAATGTTACATCGAGTGTACCTAAATATTTTACATACTCATTTGCTTGTACAATTAATGTAGCATCTTTTGCTTCGCCAACCGTGTTTGTGTCAACTACAAATGGTTCCTCTAATTTTGTATGATCATGACCACCAACAATGACATCAATGCCTGGTACGTTTTGTGCTAGTAAAATATCATTATCCACATTAGGGTTATCATTATAACCGATATGTGTTAAAGCGATAATTTTGTTGACGCCCATTCCTTCAAAGGCAGCCACTGCTTTTTCCGCTTCCTCGATATAGTTTGTAAATTTCACTTTGTTTGGAGAAGCAATATCTTTCGTTTCTTCTGTCGTTAAGCCGAAAATACCCACTTTTTCTCCATTGATTTCTTTCACGATACCTGAATAAATTTTACCGTTTTCAGGCTCACTTGAAATTAAATCTGTAAATAAACCAGTGAATTTGTCATCTGCTGAGAAATCTGTATTGGCATCCACAAATGGGAATTTAGCACCTTTAATAAAGTCTACTAGTGCTTGATGGCCTTCAGGTGATGAACCTAAATCAAATTCGTGGTTACCAAATACCATGGCGTCAAAGCCGATTTCATTTAATAATGCTAAGTCTGCTTGTCCATGGAATTCGTTAAAGTATAGTGTACCGCTAAATGCATCACCAGCATGTAATGTTAGAACATTCTCCTTTGCTGCACGTTGCTCCTTTACAGCTGTTGCTAATTTAGGTAGTTCATTTGCACGAGCGTGTGTATCATTTACATGTAAAATTGATAAAGTAAATCCATCTTCTGGCGTTGATTTTGTTAGGGCTTCTGCAATCACAGTTGCTAACTGTCCACGTGTAACATTTTCGCTAGCCGCATGGTTTTTTACACTTTCTAGCTCTGGTAATGTTGGAATAGACGACAAGATTTTTGCTAAATCACCATGTGTAATTGTTTGGTTTGGACGGAATGTTTTGTCCCCATAGCCTGAAATAACTTTTAGCTCTACAAGCGCTGCAATGGAACCATAATATGGATTGGATGCACCAATATCCGTAAAGTTAGGATTCTCAACATCTTTCGTATCCAGCTTTAAGGCACCTGCAATCATTTTAGCAGCCTGTCCACGTGTGACATTTGTATCAGGTTTAAATGTACCATCTGGGTATCCGCTAATAATCCCCGCTGCATAAAGAGTAGCGATGCCATCAAAGTCTGCATGACTTTCTTTTACATCTGAAAAAGGACTTGCTGCCGATACTGGTGCTACTGCTACCGCTGTTACAGCTAACGCTGCGGCAGTTGCTGTTAAAAATTTGTTACGTTTATTTTCCATTACAAATGATACCTCCACTAGTAAAATGATGTACTAACAACTAAATTCTACATAAATATGACACAAAATACTAGAACATTCGAATTTTTTTACAAAATTATAATCTTAAAACTAGTTTAATAATAAGAAAGGAAAAATTTTTCCAAAACTTTTGTAATGGATACGAATACAGAAAAAAGGAGGATCGGCTATACTTTGCCATCCTCCTATCTAATATCAAATTATAAATTGCTGCGTCCATCTTAATGAATGCTACTCACTTCACTACATCACTGTTGCTTCTGGCTCATGTGCAATCATTTCTTTAATAGTATTGCCCTCTCCCATAATGGCCACTGTTGGTTTATGCTCTTTGGCTTCATGATTATCCACATAGACATAGGAAATAATGATCACAATATCACCACGTTGCACAAGTCGCGCTGCTGCACCATTCACACAAATTACGCCTGAACCTCGTTCACCAGCAATGATATATGTTTCAAAACGAGCACCATTATTATTATTCACGACATGTACTTTTTCATTTGCTAGCATACCTACTGCATCTAAAATATCTTCATCAATTGTTATGGAGCCGACGTAATTTAAATCCGCCTGTGTCACTGTTGCACGGTGGATTTTACTATTCATCATCATACGTAACATATTTACAGTCCTTCTTTCACAGTAAAGATACAATTATCGATTAAGCGTGTTTTACCTATATAGACAGCTGCTGCCAACAGAGCTTGCTGTGTCGTAGCAGTCACGGGTGTTAAATCTGGGTAAGCTAATATTTGGATATAGTCAATCTGACCATGCGTTCGTGCATGAATATGAGCTTTTGCTTTAGCCAGTGCACGCACAGCATCACCATTCGCTAGAAAGCTATCACGTGCCAATTGTAATGCTTCATAGATGGCTGGGGCCTCCTGTCGCTCTGTCTCACTTAAATAGACATTGCGAGAAGATTTCGCTAAACCGTCTTCCTCACGGACAATTGGGACAACACGTATTTCTAATGGGAAATTAAAATCACGTACCATCGTTGCAATAATGGCAACTTGCTGTGCATCCTTTTGTCCAAAATAAGCCCGAGTTGGTTGTGCTAAGTGAAATAATTTCGAGACAATCTGTAACACGCCATCAAAGTGGCCTGGACGACTCGCACCACAAAGAATGGTTGCTTGCTCACCAGCCTGTATACGGATGCCACCATCGTGGGGATACATTTCTTCCACACTTGGTGCAAACATAATATCAACACCAACAGACTGTGCCAATGCAGTATCTCTAGGTAAATCACGAGGATAGCTTTCAAAATCTTCATTTGGTCCAAATTGTGTTGGGTTGACGAATATACTCATAACGACTACATCATTTTCAGCACGAGCTGTTTGTGCCAATGTTAAATGACCTTCATGTAAATAGCCCATCGTCGGAACAAGTCCAATGGTTTGATGAGCCTGCTTGGCTGCGTTTATTTCTTCAGCTAATGCTTGTATGGTAGTTACGACTCTCATGCTTGGACGCCCCCATATAACTTATCTAATGCTTCTTCTTTCATCGTAAAGAAATGCTTTGGTGCAGGGAAAGTACCTGCTTTCACAGCTTCAACATAGCGAACCATGCCAGCGCTTGCTTCTTTGCCCATATCGGCAAATTGTTGAACAAACTTCGGCACATGATGTGAGCCGTAGCTTAACATGTCATGATACACCAGCACTTGTCCATCAGCTTCTACTCCTGCACCAATGCCAATGGTCGGAATCATTAAACTAGCGGAGACAACCTCAGTCAGCTGGTGAGGGATACATTCTAATACGACTGCACAAGCACCCGCTTCTTCGCATTGTTTTGCTTCTTCAATTAACGTGGCAGCCTGTTCAGCCGTTTTTCCTTGTACTTTATAACCGCCTAGCACCCCTGCTGACTGTGGCAATAAACCTAAATGAGCAACAACAGGAATACCAGCTGATGTTAATTTACGAATGACAGCAATAACCTCACCCGCTCCCTCTACCTTTAAGGCATCAGCCCCAGTTTGTTGCATCATCGCAATGGCTGTTGTTAATGTTTCATTGACATCGCCATGATAAGAACCGAATGGCATATCCACGACCATAAACGTATCCTTTGCTCCACGTCGAACCGCTTTAGCATGATGAATCATATCCGCTACAGTCACTGGCATTGTAGAATCATAGCCAAGCACGACCATTCCAAGTGAATCACCGACCAGTATCATATCGACACCAGCGTCTTCAGCGAATGTAGCAGCCGGATAATCATAGGCCGTCACCATTACGATTTTTTCGCCTGCTGCTTTCATCTTTAAAAAATCTGTCGCCGTTTTCATGTTGTAGTCCTCCTTTTTTAAGGGAAGAAAACAGAAAAACCCCTCTGTACCGAAAAAGGACAGAAGGGTAGTGTTTCGTTCATTGGAAAAAACCTCATCAAGAGGCAATAGCTTACAAAAAGAAAGCTATTTGAACGTATCGTTTTCTTCCGTCCCTGTCTAAAAAGATCAAGGCAGATATTGGTTAATATGGGATCTTGCGCTTTTGAAGGTGCCGTTCACAATGGATACTGCCCTTCAGCTCATACTATAACAGATTCTCCTACTAATCTTCAAATATTATTTTTTTACAATATCATCGTTTAACGACATTGGTAAAATTTATCTTTCATTAGAATTGACAATTAATGCTATACGTCATATACTATCCACATACTATACGTCATATAATATAAAATGAAGTATAGGTACTATATGTGAGGTGGAGAGATGACATTTCAGCTTGGTTCAGCTTTACTTGATGCTTGTGTATTGGCTATCGTCGATAAAGAGGACGCCTATGGCTATTCTTTAACACAGCAAGTACAATCGGTCATGGAGATTTCGGAGTCTACACTGTACCCAGTATTACGCCGCTTACAAAAAGCACATTACTTAACAACATACGATCAGCCCTATCAAGGTAGAAATAGACGCTATTATCAAATTACAGAGCAAGGACGTATACGATTATTAGAGCTATTAAAAGAATGGCAAGTGTATAAGGAAAAGGTTGATTGTGTACTTTTAGGAGGGAATTTAGATGGATAGAGCAAGCTATTTGAAACAGCTACGAGGAAAATTACGTCGGCTTCCTGCGCATGAGTTAGATGCTGCACTTACTTATTATGAAGAATACTTTGCGGAAGCAGGAGAGGAAAATGAGCAACAGGTCATGTCGCAACTTGGCTCCCCTTCTCATGTCGCCTCACAAATATTAGCTGATTTCGCACTAAAGGATTTGGAAACCTCCTCAGCCAAATCAACGAAAAAGAATATGTCAGCCATTTGGCTCATTATTCTAGCCATATTGTCTGCGCCACTTTCACTGCCATTACTGGCAACAGCTATTGCACTTATTTTTTCATTCGGCGCAGTCATCGTCAGCTTGATCCTGGCTATTATCGCGACAGTCATTAGTATTTTTGCTGGTGGCATCGTAGCCCTTATTTCAGGCTTCTTGATTTTAACAGAGCATTGGCCTACTGCACTGCTCTTTATGGGTGCGGGATTGGTTGTAACGGGCTTAGGTGTCCTACTCTTTCCTTTTGTCACACGTTTTATTAAGAAAACGGTTCTTGTTTCTGTTGAAGCATTAGGAAGACTATTCCACAAAATAACGAAAAAACGGAAAGGGGGCTTCTAAATGACATCCAAAAATACCCTTATCGCCATGACAATGATTGCATTAGGTATTTTACTTGCATTGGTTGGTTATTTTTCGGGCGGTCGCTGGCTTATTTTCAAAGATGCCGACGGTCTTCACGTCCCAAGCCATACAAATCTAGTGAGTCAATCACATGAGTTAGATACGTTTATAAGTATTAATATAGTGAATGACTATGGAGATATTGAAATTATTGCGAGAGATAATGACTATAGATTAGAGACACAGGTCTTTGAGCAGCAAGACGTAACCTATCATATAGACAATGGTGTTTTAACGATTGAAACAAAGGCGAAGAAAAGGGATGGTTTTCAATTTGGCTTTAATAACTTTTCTTCTCCCTCTATCAAGCTCTATGTCCCGAAAGATACAAAAGTAGAGTCAGTTGTAATAGACAGTGATTTTGGTGATACAGCTGTTCGTGGATTACATTATGAGGAGCTTCAACTCATGCAAGATTACGGAGATATTACCTTCACTAACACGACTGGTGACAAAACAGAGATTACACAGTCCTTTGGTGATTTGACGCTCCAACAATATGCTAGTAACGGCATTAGCATTGAAAGTGAGCATGGTGACATCACTATAGATGGTACATTAAATGGTCAATCCACCATTTCTTCTAGCTTTGGTGATATGACACTTCACTTACAAAACAAACAAAGTGATTTAGGCTATGACTTAAAAACTAGTTTCGGTGATATTACGATGGATGGTGAAGAACAAAGTGGCAAGGTGACGCAAGTAAATAATGGTGACCATCAACTGCATGTTTCCTTATCACATGGTGATTTAGATGTATCACTGAAGTAAAGCTGAATTCAAGAAGCTGCAAGAAAAATTCCTTGCAGCTTCTTTTCTATAATATTTTGATATCCCCTGCATAAATCGTTCGGATTATCCCATTGTCCTGAGTAAGCTGTAGAACACCATCATCTGTAATTCCACTAGCAATCCCTTCAAAACGTTCACGTAATGTCTTCACCTCTATACGTTGACCAATTGTACAGGATAATTGCTGCCATAGCGTTTTGATACTCGCGAAGCCCTCTTTCACATATAACTCTGTAAATTGTTCTAAATAGTGCAAGATAGATGCCACAAGGGCTGCGCGGTTGATTTCTTCTCCAGCCTCTAATCGTAATGAAGTAGCTATATCTGCTATATCAGGTGAAAAATCAGCCTCTGCTTGGTTCGCATTTATGCCAATCCCAACAAGTAAAGCTTGCACAAGATCAGCCTCTGCCTGCATCTCCGTTAAAATACCTGTACATTTTTTGCCATTAATTAATAAATCGTTGGGCCATTTAATGGCTGGTTCTACATGCTTATATAATGTTTTGATAGCCATTGTAACTGCTACTGCCACCACAAGTGTATAGGAGGATGCCTGTTGGGGGGTAACATCAGGTCGTACAATAATGGTCATCCAAATCCCAGTACCATGTGCAGATTCCCAAGGACGCGCCATACGGCCACGCCCCGCTGTTTGTTCCTCACCAATAATGATCGTACCGTGTGGGGCTCCTTCTTGAGCTAGCTTATGCGCAATCGTTTGTGTAGAATCTACCACATCATAATAATGGATTTCACGTCCAAAATGCGCTGTCTTTAAAAAGAGCTCAATTTGGGTTGGATTCAAGCTATTAGGTACACCCGTCAATACATACCCCTTTTTCTTGATGGTTTCAAATGTATACCCTTCCTCCTGCAATGTCTGCATATGCTTCCAGACAGCCGTCCGAGAGACACCCAAAGAATCTGCTAATTCCTGACCTGAAACTGCTTCACCATCAGCAGCCAGTATTCTTTTTAAAATTTCGTCTTTCATGGAAATTGTCATCTTCACATCAATCCTTTAGTCAACTATGCTATTTTTTATGTAACCTATTTTGTCTTTATCATACTGTAAATCAGTCTAAATGACCACCAAAGATAAAAGCCGTCCCATGTTTCTGAGACGGCTGCTTGTTGTATATTGTGTTAGCCATAAGTCAGCCCCGCTTTCCTAGAAATAGTGCTGCTCTAGCCAGTTTTTAATCTGTTGTCGATCATTTTGGAGTTCATGATGAATAATAGCGCTCAACATGTCCTCCAATGCATCTTTTAGCCATGGTCCACCCTTTTTTCCAGACCATTTTAATAAATCCGCCCCATTCACCACTAAATCTTGCTTTTGCTGAATGGGCAGCATTGCCTGTAATTCTCGAATAGACAGCTGTGGTAGCGCTGCGTCCAATTGGCGAAGCCGTGCAAAATATTGGGCAGCCTCTAACTCTTGTGCTGTGTACATAAAATAATGGGTATTTGTCCATCCCTCTTTTAACGCTTCATATGCGCTCAAAACCGATTTGACAAACGCCATTTCTTTATTAGATAGGCGGTAATCTCTCACTATCTCTCGCCAATCTGTCCCTTGCAGTAAGGCAAAATAAGCCCAGCCCAAGAGCTTGTCCTCTGTATGAAAGCCACGCCAATACTCAGCCTGAAAGTCACCTGGTAAATAGGCAGCCAAACCACTTTCCTCTAATTTTTGAATACCACCAAAAACTGCTTGTCCTACCCATAGCTTATCGAGCTCTGCTTTGATCCGTTCCCTTGCGATAAAAGCAATATCAGATGCTCTAGTTTGAATCGCAGACATTGTATCTGCTGCTATGGCAAAATCAAGCTGTGCTGAAAAGCGTACCGCTCGCAGCATGCGTAAAGCGTCTTCTGAAAAACGTTGTTGTGCATCTCCTACTGCTCGAATCATATGCTTTTCAATATCTTGGTAACCACCGTAATAATCCACATAAGAGCCATCAAGACGCATTGCAATGGCATTCATCGTAAAGTCTCGACGTTGTAAATCTTCTTGCAGTGAACGTACAAATTGTACTTTTTCTGGACGACGGTGATCCGTGTATTCCCCGTCTGTCCGATAGGTAGTCACTTCAACAGGTCCAGCGGGTACGATAACAAGTACCGTCCCATGCTGAATCCCAATATCTACAGTTCGTGGAAATACCGATTTCACTTCTTCAGGCAAGGCATTTGTAGCAACATCTACATCATGAGCTGGGCGATTAAGTAAAGTATCCCTTACAGCGCCACCCACAATAACTGCCTCATAGCCAGCCTGTTCTAGTTGTTCAATGACTGAATAGGCTGCCTGCCATTCTTTATTGTTTTGCATGATTTCTTTCCGCAACCTTCTCATACATTTTTTCATATTGTTCAACAATTTTAGATGAGTGGAATTTGTTATCTACTGCACGGATGGCCGCTTCCCGGAAACGCAATAATAGCTCTTCATCCTGCAGTAAATGGGTCGCATACGCTGCAACTGCATCTGTGTCCCCTAATTCCACAATATAGCCATCTACACCATGTTCAATAACTTCTGGTATACCGCCTACATTTGACCCAATACAAGGTACGCCACAAGCCATTGCTTCTAATAAAACCAGTCCAAACGATTCCTGCTGTGAAAGTAGTAGTTTCATATCGCTAATCGCATATAATTCTGCTAAATTTTCCTGTTTCCCTAAAAATAAAACATCCTTCATATACAGACTTTCCTTTACTTGATCCATGACACGATGCTTTTCTGGACCATCTCCTACCAATAAGAGTTTCGCCTTCATATTAGCCCGAATTTTCATAAAGGCATCTATAATATCCGGAAGATTCTTAATTTTACGGAAGTTTGACACATGAATAAGCACTTTTTCATCTTCTTGAATACCAAATTGCTCTTTTAAATTTCCTGAATTACGAGGATAGTACTCACGCTCATCCACAAAGTTATAAATCGTTTCAATTGGTTTTACTGTATCAATCAATTCATAGGTTTGTTCTTTTAATGCATGTGACACCGTTGTCACAATATCAGATTTATCAATTCCATACTTAATGGCTTGTGACAACGTAGAATCTTGCCCAAGCACCGATATATCTGTGCCATGAAGGGTTGTGACGATGCCAACATCTCGACCACTCATTTCACGTGCTAATACCGCACATACCGCATGTGGGATGGCATAATGCACATGCAACACATCCAACTCTTCATCCTTAATGACGTCTGCCATTTTACTCGCTAATGCAATATCGTATGGAGAATATTGAAACACTGAATAATTATTAACTTCGACTTCATGGAAAAAGACGGTTGGATAAATTTTATTCAATCGAAATGGTACGCTTGAGGTGATGAAATGAATTTCATGTCCTCTTTCTGCAAGCATTTTGCCTAATTCTGTTGCAATGACACCAGAGCCACCAACTGTAGGATAACAGGTAATGCCGATTTTTAGCTTTTTCATTCGATGATCATCCTTTCTAAATCACGTCTTTTATTAGTTACGTCTTTCTTGTATCAGTCTCCAATCCACAAAGCCCTCTTGTAGGCCTTTTAATAATATTTCTGCTGTTCCCATATTTGTTGCCAGTGGCACTTGGTAAACATCACAAAGACGGATAAGTGCAGAAACATCTGGCTCATGTGGTTGTGCTGTTAATGGATCACGGAAAAAAATAACCATGTCCATATCGTTATTGGCAATCATAGCACCAATTTGTTGGTCGCCACCAAGCGGCCCCGAACGAAAACGTGTGACTTCTAAACCAGTAGCTTCAATGACACGTTGTCCCGTTGTTCCAGTAGCATATAGCGTATGTTCAAGTAAAATATCTTTGTAAGCAATAGCAAACTGTACTAAATTGTCTTTTTTACGATCATGTGCAATCAATGCGATTTTCATATAGCTTCCATCCCAATCTTTAGATGATGTTTTCTAAACCATAAACAAGCTGATCCATTTTCATAACCTCTTCTATGCAAAATGCAACGCCTGACATGAAGGAGTTTCGGTTTAATGAATCATGGCGAATCGTCAGTAGCTGCCCATCTCCTCCAAATAATACTTGCTGGTGTGCCACTAAACCAGGTAAACGAACGGAGTGAATGCGCATGCCATCAAAGTCTCCACCTCTTGCACCTTTAATGGTTTCCTTTTCCTCTGGGTGTCCTTGAGTCTTTTGCATACGGGCCTCTTGTATTAGCTGTGCTGTTTTTAACGCTGTCCCAGATGGTGCATCGAGCTTTTGATCATGGTGCATTTCAATAACCTCTACATCTGGTAAGTATTTGGCCGCTTCTTTTGCAAATTTCATCATTAGGATAGCGCCAATCGCAAAGTTTGGTGCAATAATGCAACCCAACTCTTTTTCTTTGGCCATGGCTGATAATTCTTCTAGTTGTGTATCTGTAAATCCTGTTGTACCAATTACAGGTCGTACATTTAAATTCAATGCTTCCTTAGTATGCTTATAGACTGCATGTGGGTTGGTTAAATCTACTAATACATCTGGTGCAGTGACTTCTACAAGGTCATGCATTTCAGTAAATATAGGTACCGTATAGCTTGCTGGAAACATGTCTAAATCAGCTAATGTTTTTCCTACTTCCTTATAATCTAGTACAGCTACTAATTCCATTTTGTCATGTTTCATGACCGTATGTACAGCCTCAGCCCCCATTTTTCCTCTTGCACCCGCAATGGCTACACGAATCGACATCATTCTTCATCCTTTCTAGTCCAACGATCCTTATCTCTAGTTTCAAATTTATGTATGACGCGTAAAAGTGCTTCATCTAGTTTAATACCTTGTGCATTTGCAAAACATACTAGTACAAAGAGAAAATCTCCTAGCTCTTCTTCAATGCTATTTGTGTCCTCTGTGCTTTTTTTCTTTTTTTGGCCATATACATCCTGAACCTCACGTGACAGTTCACCTAATTCTTCTGTTAAACGCGCAAGTAGCTCAAATGGTGGGAAATAGCCTTCTTTAAATTGTCCTATATAATCATCAACACGCTGTTGCAATGCTTGCATTGTTAATTGATCTGTCATTATCATCACGCTCCTATTTACCATCCTATAAAATTTACACCATTGTTGTCAAAACCAATAAAATGTCAGATAATAGATAACATTACTTCATTTGTTTGGAACTACAGGAGGTCAAATGCTAAAACAGATTAAAATTCGTAATATTATCGCAATTATGCTCGGAGCCGCCGTTTTTAGCTTCGGCTTTGTTCACTTCAACATCCAAAATCAGCTGGGTGAAGGTGGGCTAAGTGGGATTACACTCATACTGTACTTTACATTAGGATGGGACCCCGCCTTAATGAACCTATTATTAAATATTCCCATGTTTATCATAGGTTATCGATTGCTTGGAAAGAAATCATTTGTCTATACACTTGTCGGCACTTTATCTGTCTCTCTTTTTCTAAAGATTTTTCAAAAATACCAATTTACCATTCATTTAGAGGATGACATGTTACTTGTGGCACTTTTTGCTGGTGTCTTCGTCGGACTTGGACTTGGTATTGTTTTTCGCTTTGGCGGCACTACAGGTGGAGTCGATATTTTGGCTCGGCTTGGTCATAAATATTTTGGCTGGAGTATGGGGAAAACTATGTTTGTCTTCGATGCCATTGTCATTATCCTTTCGTGGCTAACGTTCTTAGATGCTCGATCGATGATGTATACACTAGTTGCTGTATTTGTAGGTGCTCGTGTTATTGACTTTGTCCAAGAAGGTGCCTACGCTGCACGTGGTGCTCTTATTATATCTGAAAAGTCTGGTGCAATTGCTGAAACGATCGCGCTACGAATGGAGCGAGGGATAACGATCTTAGAAGGTCATGGTCATTTTACCAAACAGCCTAAAGAAGTGATCTATTGTGTCATTGGCCGCAATGAAGTTGTACGATTAAAATCAATTGTGCATGAAGTCGACCCGCACGCCTTTGTTTCCATTATAGAAGTACGAGATGTGGCTGGGGAAGGCTTCACCTTAGACGATCAAAAGCAGCCACTGCATTAAGCATACGAAGATAAAAAACTTGCTATAGTGGTGTACCACTATAACAAGTTTTTTCTTAGTCGTCGCTACGCATATTTGTAAAAATTAACACTAAACGTAATAACTCAAGTACGGCTACTGCTGCCGCCGCTACATATGTTAGCGCTGCTGCACTTAACACTTTTCGTGCCGGACGTTCTTCTTCATTTGTAACAATACCTAATGAATTCATTTGAACTAAGGCACGCTTTGAAGCATCGAATTCCACTGGCAGTGTCACTAATTGGAAAACAACACCTGCTGCTAATAATATGATACCTAACAGCAAGAAATTCGTACTACTTGCAAAAATACCAATCATTACAAAAATCCAAGACATATTAGACGAAATATTTGCTACGGGAACGAGCTTACTACGTAATGTAAGCATAGAATAAGCTTCTTTATGTTGGATGGCGTGACCTACCTCATGGGCAGCAACCGCAGCACCTGCAACACTCGCTTCATAAAAGTTACTTTCTGATAAAGCAACTGTTTTTGTTGCCGGATTATAATGATCAGACAACACACCTTGCGTTGGCACAACTCGTACATCATATAAGCCGTTCGCATCTAAAATCGCACGCGCTACCTCTGCACCAGTCTGCCCCTTCATTGTACGTTGTTTTGCAAACTTCTTATACGTCCCCTTTACCTTCATCTGTGCATAAAGTGGGAGCAGCATAATAATGGCAAAATAAACAATATACATGCTAGTTGACAATTTTCTAACCCCTTTCTACCTCAATACTATAATTCTATAATTTATACCTTAATTCGGCAAATATTTGCGCTGCCTAATTGAGAAAATCGCAAGAAAAATACACGCAATGGATAACCAAAACGTAAAGTAACCAATATAGCTTGTGTATTGAGCTAAATCTCGATACATAGGCATTTGACCAAACACATAGTCAATGACATCATTATGCAATGTCCACACTGCTGCTATAGCTACATGCCAATAAGTGAAGACATACTTCTTCAAATAAAGTATAGCTTGGACTGCCATAGCAAAATGCGATCCAACTAACATCCAGCCCTGCCAGCCAATGGTACCAGTTTCAATCAATGTCCAAATATTCATAACATCTGCCCAAAGACCATACTTCACCAATGTAACGAGAGCGAGCACCTCCATTAGTGGCCAGCTTTTTCCTATAATCCACGCTATCAGCACAAAACAGAAGAATAGGCTAGCTGTCGGGCTATCAGGAACAAAAATATAAAAAATCGGCTTGGTAATAGCCAGCTGCCAACCGTACCAATAATAGCCGTAAATTGTCCCTAATAGATTAATAATGAGCAGTGCTATTAAGAATGATTTATGGGTCAGAAGATACCAAATATTTGCTCTTGTTAGTTGCATGAAGTCAACTCCTTCCGTTCTTAAAAAACATTCGTTATGTATTGTTCTGAAATCCTAGAGCAATCCCTCTACATTTCAATTGTTCCTCACCATCAATATGTGTTAGTTTGTTGATTTAATGCGCTTATTTGTCCCATTAATTTTGCCGCTGATGCTTCACTTTCGATACAACTAATACTTGCTGAATCCAGACAAAATAATATTTTTCGACATTTTTCGCTAAAAATTCTTATACCAGGGAACCTTTTAACTTGGCTCTCAGTCCCAATAGTATAACAAGGTAGAAAAAAAGAGCCAGTTCCCTGACTCTTTTACTATTACTCTGCTTTTAAACTTTCGATGAATTCAGCAAGTTTTTGAAGATCTTCATCTGAACCTGTCCATAATCCTGGTGGCATTTTACCGCTCTCAGTACCGTTATGAGCAATGTCCTTAATTTGATCAGCAGTTAAACCTGTGTTCATTAGAGTAGGCGCTCCAGCTCCACCTTCTAAACCTTCACCGTGACATGTAATACATGCTGAACCAGCGTAAACTTTATAACCTTCTGATTCTTTATCGAACTCAACTGTTTCTACAATCGCACCCATAGCTTTTTGAGCTTCCCAGTCGTGGTTAACAACTGACTCCCAAGTTAGGTAGAACATAGCAGCTAAAGTTAATAACATGAACGCTGTTGGTAATGGACGTTTAGATGGACGACGTTCTGGACCCTTGTCTAAAAATGGCATTAATAATAGCGCTCCAAATGCAAGACCTGGAATTACAATAGCTCCGATTACATTGTATGGACCAGAAGCAAATGAGTATTTTAAAAGTTGATACATAAATAAGAAGTACCAGTCCGGTAGCGGTGTATATGCTCTAGTTGGATCTGCCGGCCCTTCAAGTGGTGACGGGTGAGCGACAGTTAATAATAAGTATCCAATTAAAAATACAGCACCTACCATCCATTCCTTCAGTAAGAAGTTCGGCCAGAAAGCTTCCGTCTTACCTGGATATTCGGAATAATCCTTTGGAACATTCGGCATTCTGTGATTCGCTTTAATACGAGAATCGCCGACAAATTTCATTCCTTTTCCGCGATGCATAGTGTCCCCTCCTTTTAAAGATCATCGAACCGTCAAGACAATTACAACGGTCCTGAAATTCCTTGACGACGAATCATGATAAAGTGCGCTGCAAGTAACCCAAACAATACTGCAGGTAAGAAGAATACATGAATCGCAAAGAATCGAGTTAACGTTTGAGCACCAAGAATCGTAGTGTCACCCGCTAATAATATTTTAATCATCCCACCGATAAACGGTACAGATGCAGCAATTTCGATACCTACTTTAGTAGCGAATAATGCTTTCATATCCCATGGTAATAAGTATCCTGTAAAGCCAAGACCCATCATTACACCAAAAATACCTACACCAACCATCCAGTTTAACTCACGAGGTTTTTTATAAGAACCTGTGAAGAATACACGAAGTGTATGTAAGAACATCATTACGATAACTAATGAAGCTCCCCAGTGGTGCATACCGCGTACGATTTCACCAAATGCTACTTCGTTTTGTAAATAATAAACTGATTTCCAGGCATTCACAACGTCTGGTACATAGTACATTGTTAGGAACATACCAGATAGAATTTGAATTACTGTGATGAAGAATGTTAATCCACCAAAGCAATAAACGAATGCTGAAAAATGATGTGCAGGGTTAACGTGCTCTGGCACTTCGTGGTCGGCAATATCACGCCAAATCGGTGTAATATCTAGGCGTTCATCGACCCAATCATAAATTTTATTTAGCACTGTTGTCGTACCCCCTTACTTATTTAACTAGAGTATTTGCTTTTGCTGGACCAATCATTAAATAGCCATCTTTTTCTTGTACTTCAAATTCATCCAACGGACCTAGAGGCGGTGTACCTGCAACGTTTTTCCCGTTTTTCTCGTAACGACCTGCGTGACATGGGCAGAAGAATTGATCTGGGTGTCCAGAATCTCCACTCCAATCAACCATACATCCTAAATGCTTACAAACAGGTGATAGAGCAATGATTTGATCGCCATTTTTATAAACCCACGCTACGTTTGTAACATTCGATTTGTACCATGCATCCACTTGCTCGAATGAAAAGTCAACTTTGACAGGCTCTTCAGTGAGGTCAGCGATTTTATGCTCTGTTTCTACAAAATCTCCACCATCATGCTTTTGTAACACTGGATCAATTGCAAAGCGAAGCATCGGCATTAACATACCTGCCGCCATAAATCCACCTACACCAGTAAGAGTATAACTTAGAAATTGACGACGTGAAACTCGATTATTACTCATTATTTTCCCCCCTCTAACTTAAAGGTCAGTCCAACGGACATACTTTTACAAATAGTAATACTAGGACATATATATGATATATCAAGTCCATAGCTTGGTCAATATAGCATTCTGTGGAAAGCTGGAGAATGTGAACATTTATTGAAACTAATTGTTAAATCTGTGCCCATTTAGTCGAAAGCATTGGAATCACCTGGCGTAATTGATCTTCTAAAATAGATTTTTTCACACTTGCATCCATGCTCTCTAACGGAATAGCTGGTAACCAAACTATATTGACTTTCTCTTCACTCTTTGTCCAATAGTGGTCACAAGTAATGAAGAACACATGCTTAAATCCAGCATTATGTAATTGTGCTTCTAATTGCTGTGGAAATTCATCGTTTTTTAAATTTGTCATATAAGAAAATGGTGGCATAACTAATAAACGGCCTTTGAACTGTTGCTCTATAAACGAAGTTAAAGACATAACAAAATCTACTTCGGCACCACTCTGTTTCATTTTTTCAGAAGAGAGATCGATGGATACAAGTGGAACAATAGCGGTATCAATGAAATCCTTCTGTGCCAGAAACGATGTCACATCGTTTGCATTAAAATACATTCAACAAACCTCCTTTTATCGCAAAATAAAAATGCCCTTATCCACTCTAAAATAGGATACCCAATTAAAAGTGAAAACAATCATTCATTCACTAGTAATGTTACCATATTGAAGTGGATAAAGGACATTCAATTTTTACCTATGATTAACGTAAATTAGCCGTTTCCTTTAATGCTTGTAACAAATTAGACAATTCATAAAAGCGTTCTTCATCTCCCTGGTCGAGGGCTTCATCAATTTGTGCGAGTAATTTTTCTTCTTGGAATACGAGTAAGCTATTGGAAAGCAGCTCTTCTGCCAGTAAACGATCTTTTTCACTGACTAGCAGTGTTTCTGGCATATAAGGGTTTTCTTCGAGAACTGCTAAGTATTGTGCACTTGGTGGTATATTTGGAAAATTCAATTGTATATACATATCTTCTTGTTCATGTAAGCGTAAATCATGGAAAGACTTCTCAGCATCTGCTGTCATCACATTGCCTTTGTAGAAACGAAAAGGTACACCTGTTGAGTCTACTGTCGACATCACCATCGCTCTAGGACAATAGTGAGCTTCTTCCACAAATCGGATTCTTTTTAGTAAGTCATCATTGCTTAATAAATAATTTAAAATCCATACACACTCACGACGTTTCAATTGATAATTTTTTAAAAACCATCGAACAAATGCTTTTTTATCAACAACTGATACAGAAGCAGTCATACCCACTCCCTCCTTTACTCAAATTCTAAGGCTTCTAACTTCTCTTGCCACTCTGGTTCACCCGGTTGAATGTTGATTAATTGTCCAAGAACCTCTTTTGCCTCTGAACGTTTTCCTTCCTCTAATAAGAAGTAAACATATTTTTCTAAAAATGTTGCGTCTTCCTTAAAATCATTATATGCCAAACGGTAAAATTCGTATGCACGGTCGTACAATTCTAAATTTTCATATGCCTCTGCTGCAAATGGATATAATGTGCTCCATTCAAAATCATTTTGCTGTAGCGTTTCAAATAATTCGATAACATCCTCATGACGCTCCTGTTGTCCCAACACAGAAATAAGGGCTAATACCGCCTCCATGTACTCAGGATCCAACGCTATAGCTTCTCGCAGATGTTGCTCCGCTTCTTCTGGCAAACCATTTTTCAACGCCATTTTACCAGCAAATAAATACAATGATTTATCATATTCATCGCGTTTTAGCCCCTCTTGAATGGCCCCATAAGCTTTTTTATTATCCTCTGTCATAGCATAGCTTTCCGCAAGCAATAAATAGGCTGAGAAGTAATCCGGATCTAATTCTTTCAATTCCTCTAGTTGTTTAATAGCCATCTCGTACTTTTGTGATTGGAAAGCGGAATAAGCCGCTCCAAATAAAATATCTGGCTTTACCTCATCCTCAAGGGCCTTGACATAATAATCAAAAGCCGTTTCATAGGCAGCCCCTGCACGATACACCTCTGCCAATCGTTCAACAAGTTGAATACCTGCAAATTCATTTTGCTGCTCATATAAGTCTTCGTACAACCTTGCAGCTTCTAAAAAACGACCTGTTTCAAATAAAAGTTCTGCTTTAGCAAAATGTAATAACGGCTCGTCAGGTAAAATCGCTAATGCTTCATTTATACGTTTTTCTGCAACCTCAAATAACCCCTGCATTTGATAATAATCGGCTAGAACTAATAAGGCTTGCGGATATTCTGGTGATGCTTCTTCGATTTCTAATAGTAAATCCAATGCTTCATCTTCATCACCAAGCTCCATTAATACATTTGCACGATCTATTTTTAACTGTGCCTCTTCTGGGAATAAAAATTGTAAATGCTCCAGCACACGGTCAGCTTCTTTCATGTACCCATACTGCATAAAAATCTCAGCGAGTGCATAAATCTCCTCAGGTAGCTCCTTCGTTAAAAATGATTCTAGTAGCTGATCTATTAATGCTAAGTCCCCTTGTTCAAGTGCTTGCATCATTTCAGTCATCGCATTGTTCACAGTCATTCACCTATTCTTTCATTGATACCTTTATGCTACAAAACATTTACCATTGAAACAAGAAAAAACTCCCCAAAAGCTGGAGAGTCTATCTTGAATTGTTATTTCACTGCCTCAATATGTTCAAAGAACGATGGGTAGGATACAGCAATGCATTGTGCATCATCTAATGTTACGGCTCCATCCGAAATTAGAGCTGCAACAGCCCCCATCATACCAATTCGATGATCGCCGTATGTGCGAAGACTTGCACCTTTTAATGGTGTTGGTCCATTAATGATCATTCCATCTTCTGTTGCTTCTATTTGTGCACCTAGCTTTTTCAATTCAGTTACAACCGCCGTGATGCGATCCGTTTCCTTCACTTTTAGCTCCTCAGCATCTTTAATGATTGTTTGACCATGTGCTTGCGTAGCGAGTAAGGCAAGGATCGGAATTTCATCAATTAAACGAGGAATAATGTCCCCCTCAATTGTTGTGCCTGTTAAAGTAGATGTGGCCATTTGAATGGTTGCTGTAGGTTCAGCTTGATTATCCTCATTCGGTGTCACGGTCATTGTTGCGCCCATTTTTTCAAGTACCTCGACAATGCCATCACGCGTTGGGTTAATACCAACATTATTTAATGTTACGTGACTATGCTCACAAATGGCTCCTGCCACTAAGAAGAAGGCTGCCGAGGAAATATCCCCTGGAACAGCAACATGTGTCCCGCTGAGAGACTGTCCGCCTTCAATGGAGACAACGCCATTGTCTACTTCTACCTGTGCACCAAATTGTCGCAGCATTCGCTCTGTGTGATCTCTTGAAACTTCCATTTCTCTAACAATCGTTGTTCCTTCAGCACGCAAGCCTGCTAGTAAAATAGCAGATTTCACTTGTGCACTTGCTACAGGCATCTTGTAATTGATGGCCTGTAGTTTTGTACCTTGTATAGCAAGGGGTGTGTACTGCCCGTCAGCACGCCCTGTAATATGAGCACCCATTTGACGCAGTGGGTCTATCACACGTCGCATTGGTCGTTTGCCGATAGATGCATCCCCCGTCATCACGGAATGAACCGAAGAACCAGCTAAAATACCCAACATTAAGCGTGTTGTTGTGCCAGAGTTACCCGTATACAACACGTCTGTTGGCTCCTGCCAGCCATCCATGCCTGGACTATGAATCGTTACATTAGTTCCTTCGACCTCAATTTGAACGCCAAGCTTCTGGAAGCAATCGATTGTACTTAAACAATCTTCCCCTAGTAAAAAGCCCTCTACTGTCGTTGTCCCGCTAGCAATGGCTCCAAACATGACAGAACGATGGGATACAGATTTATCGCCTGGAATGGTTAAAGTGCCCTGTAAAGAAGGCCTATTGTATTGCAAAATTTTTTCACTCATAAACTTTCTTCCCTTCAATATGAAGATAGAAAGCGCCGAAATACCGACGCTTTCTTATGCTATGAAATATACGTTTCGAAATTTGCTCGTTGTTGGATACATGACGCAGCACGTTCGCGATCATTTTCGCTTTGGAAGCTAATAACGAGAATACCGAAAACATCTTCACGTGATTCAACGATTCGTAGATTCGTAATACTGATCGCTTCATCCGCTAACAAGCCCGTCACTTCTGAAATAACGCCTGGATAGTCAGGAACATCAACATATAAGTCAAATGGCGTATACATGGCCCCTGCACTAATCGGCAATTCATCTCTTAGCTCTTTGGCAACAGAAAAATAGTTTTCAATAGCCTGTGAAGAACCATCCGTCAGCAGTTCCTTAATGCGAGTCATTTCTTTTTCCCAGCCTTCTAACTGAGTAAGTAGCTCCTCACGATTTTGTAGCGTAATATCTCGCCATAAAACGGGGTTCGAGGAAGCAATTCGTGTAACATCACGAAAACCGCCTGCTGCAAGCGAGCGTGTCATCGGGTATTCTCCATTTTCCTCACCTAATTGATGGACCAGTGAGGCTGCGATAACATGTGGAAAATGACTCACCACAGCTGTCATATGGTCATGTTCACTCGCAGATACACTGACTACTTTTGCATGTGTAAATTTTAGCAAACTTTCAAGCTTAGCCATATGAACGATTTCTTCTCCAGCAAGCGGCGTCAGCATATAATACGCATTTTCAAAAAGATGCGCCTTTGCAGCCAACACACCACTTTTATGAGAACCTGCCATTGGATGTCCACCAATGAATGTAATGCCAAGCTCACGTAATTCGCTGGCCTTTTGCATAATTAATTTTTTTGTACTCCCAGTATCTGTTACAATGACTTTATTTTTTAATGGCCATGATTTTAATTGCTCCATCCACGCAAGTGTTGCATTAACAGGTGTACCAAAGATAATGATATCGACATCTGCCGCAACAGCCTGCGGATCTGTGACAATCTCATGCACAATATTTAATGTTTTTGCATGCTCACGTGTTTGTGTATCCATATCATAGCCAATAATTTTTGTTTCGGGTGCTTTTTGCAAAGCAAGGGCAATCGAACCGCCGATTAAGCCTAGCCCAATAACGAGTACTTTGCGTGTCATGCAAATACTCCTTGCTGTGTTAATACTTCGTCAAGCTGGCTAAGTAATGCTGCATTTTGTGCCTCTGTACCAATTGTGACACGGATAAACCCTTGTAATCCTAGAGCATTGCCACTGCGGACAATAAAGCCTCTTTTCATCAGCTCTTGGAAGACAACATCACTATCAGCTTGAGTATCAAAGAAAATAAAGTTCGTATCAGATGGGAAGTATTTTAAATTATGCTTTTCACAGAATTCTACATATTGCTTTTTGCCGTTTTCATTGGCTTCACGACATGCTTCAATGTAAGCTTGATCGCTGAGTGCAATAGCTGCCACAGCTTGACTTAAGATTGTATTATTAAATGGTGCGCGAACAGGATCAAGCTTAGCAATAACGCCAGCTTGCCCAATCGCATAGCCAACACGGAATGAAGCTAGTCCATAGGCTTTAGAAAATGTACGTAATAGAAGTACATTCGGATATTCATCAATGATTGGTAACGTATCCTTATGGCCAGGATGTGTTACATATTCAATGTAAGCTTCATCCAACACGACAAGGACATCGCTTGGTACTTTTGCAAGAAAAGCACGTAATGCCGTATCAGGTATGACAACTCCTGTAGGATTATTTGGACTACATACCCAAACAATCGATGTTTGGTCATCAATTGCAGCTGCCATGCTATCTAAATCGTGGGCACCTTCAACACAAGGAATTTTTCGTACCTCAGCACCTTCAATTTCAGCGTTGTGCCAGTATTGAGAGAAGGAAGGATCCGCCATAATCGTATTTACTCCTGGATACAACAGTGCACGCGTAATAATAGCAATAATGTCATCAGAGCCGTTGCCAAAAAGAAGCTGTGTTTCCTTGACACCTAGATGATCCGCAACAGCTGTACGTAAATTTTGTGCATAGCCATCTGGATAAAGGGCATGATTCACTGCATTATTTTGTAAATAAGCTGTTACCTTAGGTGAGCACCCAAACGGATTTTCATTCGATGCCAATTTAATGACTTCCTTTAAGCCGTATTCACGTTGTACTTCTTCAATTGGTTTCCCTGGCTTATATGCTTGCATACCGTCCAATTGTTGTTTCCACTTCATCTAAAACATCTCCTCTACTTATTTAGCCTGCGCCAAATCTGGTCTTAATTTCACTGCATCGTTGAGATACAAGTGCTTTACATCTTTTTGGGCTACCTCTACGTTCGCATGAATTAATACACGAATACATAAAGGTAAAGCGTTCGGCACATCCATTTCATGTGTACACATAACAGGGACATATTGCCAGCCGTCCATCAAGCGTACTGCACGGGCAGGAAATGCAGAGGTAATATCTGGCGTTGTAGAAATAAGGATTGATGCAATATCATCGATCTCCACATGATTTGCTGCCACAACCTCACGCACTAATCTTGCTGTCTCATCCCATACAAGCTCTGGCCTGTCCGATTCAATTGTTATTGCTCCTCTAAGTCCACGAATCATACAAGCACCTCCGCTAATAACTGTCTATATTCGGCATCTACTTCTTTGCATTCTTCTAAATCAATGGCTCTCACAAAAGGTTTACCTATTTCCTCCAAAAGAACGAACTGTAAAATGCCGTATTCCACTTTTTTATCTTTCATTAAATAACTAGTTAACTGTTCAAATGAATAATCATTCACAGGCTCAAATGGATAGCCATTTTTCACTGCGAACTGTAAAAATGACTTGGTGAAAGCTCGCTCCAGCTTTCCATAACGCTCGCTTAACAATAGGCTATAGACCAACCCCATCATTACGGCTTCTCCATGTGCTACTTTGCCATAACCAGCTGCTGCCTCAATGGCATGTCCATATGTATGGCCTAAGTTTAAAAATTTCCGAACGGACTGCTCTGTTTCATCCTCAGCCACGATTTGAGCTTTCACTTCAATTCCTTTTTTCAGCTGCTTGGCCAGTTCATTTTGATTAAAATGAATCACTGAATCAGCTGTCATTAATTCCTCTAACCAAATAGAATCAGAAATCATCGCATGTTTAATTAACTCTGCTGTTCCTGAACGCACTTCACGTTCGGATAAGCTTTCGGTAAGAGCCGTATCGTAAATAACACCTTCAGGCTGATAAAATGCACCAATCATATTCTTTCCTAACGGATGATTAATAGCTGTTTTACCACCAACTGCAGAATCATGGGCTAAAATGGTCGTTGGAATTTGAATAAAAGGAATTCCACGCATATAGGTTGCCGCAACGAAGCCTGTTAAATCGCCGACAGCTCCACCCCCAAAAGCAAAAACAAATGATTTCCGTGAGCATTTTTGTTCCAATAAAAATGTTTGAGCAGCATTGTATTGTTCAAAGGTTTTACAGGCTTCACCACCAGGTAAAATAAAGACCTCAAAATCATATGGGAAATTTGCCTTGAAATAATCTCCCTGTGCAGCCCAAACATTGCTATCTGTAAATACGATCAGCTTATCTGCTTTTTGAAGTTTATCTGCAAATGCTTGAACAGCTTCAGTTAGAAATTGATGACCGAGAACAACTTCATACTGATCCGATTTTGTTGCAACTGGTACACGCATAAATCAGAACCCCTTTGTATATTGACGATGCTCGTCAATTTGAGCTTGTAATTGAGGTAGTTGATCACTATGAAATTGCTCCAAAATAGCATTCGCTATTTCCCAGGCAATAACATGTTCTGCAACTACTGATGCTGCGGGTACTGCACAGCTATCAGAGCGCTCAACGCTTGCTTTAAATGGCTCTTTTGTTTCGATATCCACACTTTGTAATGGTTTGTATAATGTAGGAATTGGTTTCATGACACCACGTACGACAATCGGCATTCCTGTTGACATACCGCCCTCTAAGCCACCGAGTCGATTCGTTGCTCGTGTGTAGCCCTCTTCTTCAGACCAAATAATTTCATCATGCACTTCAGAGCCTTTACGTCGTGCCATTTCAAAACCTAGACCAAATTCTACACCTTTGAATGCATTGATAGATAGCATGGCTGCTGCTAGTTTCGCATCAAGCTTACGATCATAATGCACATAAGAGCCGACACCTGCTGGCATACCTTCGACAATGACTTCTACAACACCACCGATAGAATCTCCAGCTTTTTTCGCCTCATCAATAGCCTCTACCATTTTGGCAGACGCTACAGGGTCAGCACAGTAACAAGGATCTGCTTCGACAATAGCACGAATTTCTTCTGTTGTTTTTCCTTCTAGTACAGATGTATCTGCCTTAATTCCTACGATTTCAGTCACATGTGCAACAATGGAAATGCCTAATTCATTGAGTAAAGCTTTTGCCACAGAGCCGACTGCTACACGCACAGTTGTTTCACGTGCAGAAGAACGCTCTAATACATTGCGTAAATCACGGTGACCATATTTCATGCCCCCAACTAAATCCGCATGACCTGGACGAGGTCGTGAAATTTGACGCTTAATATCTTCAGGATTAATATCATCTGCTAATGGCTCAGCACCCATAATTTTAGTCCAGTGCTTCCAGTCATCATTTGTTACAACTAGTGCGACAGGAGAGCCAAGTGTTTGACCATGTCGAACACCAGCAACAATCTCTACTGTATCTGTTTCGATTTGCATGCGGCGCCCCCGTCCATGACCTCCTTGGCGTCGTTTTAAATCATGATTAATTTTTTCTGCTGTAATGGGTAAGAGTGACGGTAAACCCTCAATAATTGTCGTTAATTGAGGTCCGTGTGACTCTCCTGCTGTTAAGTAACGCATAAACACTTTCTCCCTTCAACTCGCTAAAGTATGTATTTTTCACTATAACATATATTCTTTAAAAAAACAGTCCTTTTACAAATGTCTTTTCAGTACACCCCATTTCCATCGTTCTAAATGCGAATATTCTGAACGACGTCTATAAAGGAAATCGGTGTACTACTGAAATGGCGTGCTGAATTGTATCCATTACGCTACAGCATAATTGCCGCTGACGTTTCGCCTTCGATACAACATGCATTTGACAAAGTACTCGTTGCACTACTAAAGTGAAGTGCTAAATTTTATAAAAAATACGCCTTTGCTTATGATAAGCGAAAAGCGTATGAAATATCTATGTTTAATACTTGCTTACTATATGTACAAGACTATTTTGGTCGTTTGTACAAAGCTTTTCATCCATATTATTAGCTATTTTTCCGATAGAAGAACGTGTCCTCTACATCAAATTCATAACGTGCTGGATTAAAAATTTGCTCTGTTGAGCCAACAAATAAAATGCCATCTTTGCGCAGGGCTTTACTAAAATTATTATAAATTTGATCTTTTGCATCTTCTGTGAAATAGATCATGACATTGCGACAAACAATTAAATCATAATGGCTGTCGTAGGAATCATTCAGTAAATTATGTTTCTTAAAGGTTACACAACGCTTAATTTCATCCTTCACTCGATAGTAGGAGCCCTCTTGTTCAAAATACTTTGCTTTAATGTCACTTGGCACCTCTGCTAAAGAACGTTCAGGATAAACACCTAATTTCGCTTTTTGTATGACATTCTCATCTAAATCAGTAGCAATAATTTGAATTTGAGATAAAGGCACCAATTGAGATAATACCATTACTAAAGAATATGGCTCTTCTCCTGTTGAACAAGCAGCACTCCAAATTTTTAAACGCTTATTTGTTTGTAATAGCTTCGGCAAGATTTTCTTTTGTAATACTTCCCAACGCTTTCCATTGCGATAAAATTCAGAAACATTAATCGTCATACGATCTAAAAATTCATTCATTAAATCACGATCTTGTTCAAGTGCCTTTAGAAAGTCTACAAAATTACGATAGCCCTTTTTCTCATAAAGAGAGGTTAATCGTCTTTTCATTTGCGCTTCTTTATATAACGCTAAATCTATTCCTGTTTTGCGCTTAATACCTTCTATAAATTGTTCATAATCAGACATATGGTCATCTTCCCCTCTAGCGTCGTATTTCCATTATAGCGGAAAAGTCCCAATCCTGAAATAGTCTTTCTTGGGTAAGCCAATCTACTTGCTTGCATTTTGTTTTTCTTCTAATAGTAACACTTTCGACTGTTCTAATTCTAGGCGCATTTTTTCTGTTTCTATCGTATACGTTTCCAATCTAAGCTTTTCTAACTCTACTTCTTTCTCAACAGCCTTCAGTTTAATTTTTTGTTGTCTTGTGCGAGCGTCTGTAAAAATCCCAGCTAATGAAATAATGACGCCTCCAATAATCGCTACAATGGCAATTGACAATCCATCCACATCCTTTCGTTACTAAGATTATACGGCAAAATGGAAAAAATAGTTTCATTTTTCAGGAATTTATCTTCTTCTAATACAATATTTTTTGCATTAGTCAGTAGTTGTTCAGATGCACTGATATATAATAAATTTCGCACAAAAAATGAAGGTAGTTTTTCACTACCTTCATGCTAACCATTGTATTAAACTTGTACGCGATACGCCTTTAAATCTTCTCGTAATTTGGCCTTTAGGAATTTACCTACTGACGTTTTCGGTACCTCTTCAATGAAGACGATATCATCAGGAATCCACGTTTTATGGAATTGCTGCTGTAAACTCTCTAGTAGCTCTGCCTTGGTAATCGATTCTTTAAATTCAGGCTTCGCTACCACACATGCTAATGGTCGCTCCAACCATTTTTCATGCGGAATAGCAATAACAGCAGCCTCAAATACTTTTGGATGGGACATCAATGCATTTTCAAGCTCTACAGAAGAAATCCATTCGCCACCACTCTTAATTAAATTCTTTGTACGATCGGTAATTTTTATATAGCCATCTGCTGTCATCACCGCGATGTCGCCTGTATAGAGCCAACCATCTTTAAAGGCTTCATCTGTGCGCTCATCATGATAGTACTCATTAGCAATCCACGGACCTCGAATCGTTAGTTCTCCCATCGTTTTGCCATCCCATGGCACTTCACCATGTTCATTGACTACCCGTGTTTCAATTAGAGGCATGGTCATACCTTGCGTAATTCGAACATGCATTTTCTCATCAGCTGTGTAGTCTTGCATATGGGTTAAATAGGTGGAGAGACTTACGAGCGGTGATGTCTCGGTCATACCATAGCCTGTCATGTAAGGGATATTGAGTTCTTGTTCAAAGCCTCGAATTAGGCCAATTGGTGAGGCAGATCCCCCACAAACAATTAATCGCATCGATGATAAATCACGCGGATTTTGACGTTGCTCCTGTAAAACCCCTAGCCATATCGTAGGTACTCCTGCCGTCAACGTTACTTTATATACGTCAAATAACTCAAGTAAAAGCTGTGGTGTAAACATCGGACCTGGTAAGACCTGTGTAGCACCAAATGCGACACTGGCAAAAGGTAATCCCCATGCATTAGCATGGAACATTGGGACAACTGGTAACACTACATCCGATTCACAAATAGCAATACTATCAGCAAGGCCAGCCGTTAAACTATGCAGAACGATGCTACGATGAGTATAAACAACTCCCTTGGGCATGCCTGTCGTTGCACTTGTATAGCACATGCCAGCAGGTGTATTTTCATCTAAATCTTCTGGGAATACGAAATGTTCATTGGCCTCAGCGAGCAAAGCCTCATAAGAAAGAGCATTTGGGATGGGGATAGATTCGACTGCAACAGCATCTCCCATAATGATAAAATGTTTTACCGTTTTCAGCTGTGACAAGATTGGTGCAATAAGTGGTACTAGATTATCATCAATTAGTAATATTTCATCCTCTGCATGATTGATGACATAAGCAATGTGCTCAGGTGCTAACCGAATATTAATCATATGCAGTACTGCTCCTGCACATGGGACTGCAAAATAGGCTTCCAAATGTCGATGGTGATTCCAAGCAAATGTGCCTACCTTCATACCTCGCTCCATTCCAAGCTTGGTAAGTGCATCCGCTAATCGGCGCGTTCGTTTAACATATTCTTTATACGTAAACTCATGAATAGTTGTCGCACTTGTTCTAGAATAAATTTTCTTCGAATGAAAAAATCGTTCTGCGCGATTCAAAAAACTTGTTAATAATAAAGGTGTGTCCATCATATGCATTATACCGCGTCCCTTCATACATCAAATTTTGAAACGACCAAGACTACTAGCTGCGACAAACCACTTCAAAAATTAAATATTGTTGTTGTTACTTAGGCTGCATACGGATCGCACCATCCAGACGAATGACCTCACCATTTAACAAACCATTATGGATAATACTTTCAACTAAAAGGGCATACTCCGAAGGTTTTCCAAGCCGCTTAGGGAATGGTGTCATTTGAGCAAGAGCTGTTCTTGCAGGCTCAGGTAACGAAGCAAACATCGGTGTTTCAATTAAACCTGGCGCGATGGTCATCACACGTACACCGATCTCCGCAAGTTCTCGTGCAATTGGCAATGTCATCGCTGCCACTCCACCCTTTGACGCACTATAAGCTGCTTGTCCAATTTGACCATCAAATGCAGCCACAGACGCAGTATTAATAATAACACCTCTCTGCCCATCCTCATTCGACTCATTGTGCTGCATTTTCTCCGCGACTAGACGGATGACATTAAATGTACCAATTAAATTAACAGTGATCACTTTTTCAAATAAAGCAAGGGCATGTACGCCTCGCTTCGAAATCACTTTACTCGCATCAGCAATGCCAGCACAATTCACCGCTACATTAATCTTGCCAAATGCTGCAATGGCCTGCTCAAGACCTGTTGCCACGTCCTCCTCCTTCGTAACATCCACTCGTGCATAGATGACATTTTGCCCTAATTCCTCTACTAGAGCTTGTCCACGTTCATCATTGACATCAAAAACAACCGCTTTGCCACCTCGTTCAACAAGGTGACGGACAGTTGCCTCCCCTAAACCTGAAGCACCACCCGTTACTACCGCTACCACTTCATGATGTTTCATCAAACATATCCCCCTTACATTTTTTCGATGATCGTGGCATTTGCCATCCCCATTCCCTCACAGATTGCCAGTAAGCCGTAACGATAATTTTCTCGCTCCATGCGATATAACATAGTCGTTAACAATTTTGTACCAGTTGCCCCTAATGGATGCCCTAATGCAATCGCTCCCCCATCAGGATTGAGCTTCTTCGGATCTCCACCCATGTCCTGTAGCCATGCGAGCGGTACTGGTGCAAAGGCTTCATTTACCTCATATGTGTCGATATCCTCTATGTTGAGACCTGATCGTTCTAGCGCTTTTCTCGTAGCTTCGATTGGCCCTGTTAACATTAATGTTGGATCAGAGCCTACGACCACTCTTGTCACAATTTTAGCAAGTGGCTGAATACCAAGTTCCTGGGCTTTATCCAAGGACATCACCACTACCGCTGATGCCCCATCACTCATCTGACTTGCATTGCCAGCAGTAATAACGCCATCCTCTTGAAAAACAGTTTTTAGCCCATTTAAAATATCGACGGTTGTTTCTGCACGAGGACCTTCATCAACAGTAAATGTTGTCACTGATCCATCCTCCTGTGGAACTCGAATAGGTAGTATTTCATCTTTGAAATGACCTGCTTCAATGGCTGCGATTGCTCGTTGATGGCTTTGATAAGCATAGCTATTGAGCTGTTCTTTTGATAAAGACCATTGTGAGGCGATTTTCTCCGCTGATAATCCTTGATGGATAATATCATAATTCTCCTGTAAGCGTTTGCCAGCATGTGCATTTTGCATATTTGACCCCATCTGTACCCTTGACATACTTTCCACGCCACCTGCAATGACAATATCCATATCCCCCGCTAGAATGGCCTGTGCTGCAAAATGGACGGCCTGTTGGCTAGAGCCACATTGACGATCAATGGTTACCCCTGGCACACTATCTGGAAAGCCAGCCATCAATAAAGCTGTCCGTGCAATATTTCCCCCTTGTTCAGCTGTTTGCGTTACACAGCCTAATATGACATCATCCACTTGTTCCTTGCCAATCCCTGCTCGCCTTACAGCCTCCTGTAACACATCTGCCGCTAAATCATCCGCTCGAACTTGACTTAATGCTCCCTTACTACGCCCTACAGCAGTTCGCACAGCTGCTACGATTACCACTTCTCTCATATCCATAACCCCTTTTCCTTGTCATCCCTCACAGTTTATTGACAGGCCTATCAATCTATTCCTAACTTAATTATCAGAATATTACATCTTTAATTGTACAGGAGGACAAAGCTTTTAACAATTCTATATCTATCTAGAAATAGATAATTCCCCTATTGCCATACTATCTATCCTTACTTTTTAGGCAATAAAAAAAGCAATCCCAAGTAAATTGAGACTGCCTAATCTATTCTATTCACAAATTAAACTAAATCTTCACCGAAGAATAAGCCGATTTCGCGCTCTGCAGAAGCAAGAGAGTCAGAACCGTGGATGATGTTGTGAGAAACAGTTGTTGCGTAGTCACCACGGATTGTACCTGGGTTACTACCAAGAAAATTGACGATAACTATCGCCTCTGAAATCACTAATATCATGGGTTCTCTGAAATAAACGAAAAAAACTAAATTAGAACTAAGTTTTTTACCTTCTATTTTCGATTATAAATGAAGTAGATAAGGAAGGTTGTTACACCTTCTTAGTAACTTGTTGAAATTGACGTTAATATTCCATCCTCAATATATAAATACTGATGGTTTGGATAAACCCACTGCTCACTTACACCATTTATATTCTCAGTTTTATTGATTTTTGTTGGTCTACCCCACGTAGTTTTATCTATTATATCCTGCTTAGTCATTCCAATAATTGGTTCACCCATATAAATACCATTTGCTTTATTATATATTTCCATCCATTTTTCTCTACTCATATGCCTGTACACTATTTCTATAATTGTATCTGCCATCATTCCATTATAATAATCAGGATGTACTAAACTAGCAACATCTTGTATTTCCCTTTGATCTCCACTAGATAATAGAGGTGTAAAAGATTCACCTACCGATTCTTTTGCTGCATTCCATGTAGTTATTCTCATTTTTGCAAAAGTAAGTAATATATTAAATTCTTCATCCTCTGTATCAACCCCTTGCGAAAGTTTATATGCTTCAATAAATCCTTCATAAGAGTCTGATGAATGCGCACTAGAAATTTTGTTTTTGATTTCTCTTATTAATTCAGTATCCTCCTCTACTACTTCGTTATTAATTTCAGCATCTTCTAAGTTTTCCTCAAATTCCTCATACTCTAATTCTTTACCCTTACTTACATTAGATTCATCATTCGCACTGTCAATCTGATATTCGTTATAAACAAAATATCCAATGACACCTATAGTGACTAATAAAACACAAATAAGTATTGATGCAATTTTGTTATTCATGTGATTTACCCCTTCTTTTTATATGTATTAACAATATTCTACCAAAAGTCGTCATGGAAAAGAAACGCAAATAAAAAAAGAAGGAATTCCCATATTGATAAATTTTTTCATTGTTGATTTCATGGAGAAATTCAACTTTAGTAACTTCAACAAATCGCTTAAAATTATAGTTGTAACTATCAATTGTCCTTGGTCTTAATCCGTTTAGTCGCCATTGTTGATTTAAAATTTGTATGGCATGTTTAATGGTTATATTTCTGTTGTCCAATTCATCAAACGTATCCATTTTAACTATTGAGTTATTGATTTCTGTCACCATTTCTTTCTTTGGTTCTTTTTCAGTTTTGATAGTCAATAAACTTAAATCAATGTTTGTGTTAACTTTATTGAATGATTTTGACAAATAAAAAACCCCCTAACATTTTTTGTTAGAAGGTAAAAGTTACATCGGAAAAATAGATGATTTTTTTATTGAGTTCTATTCGTAGTTATTTTCGCTACGCTTAATCTATTCGAAATTAAACTAAATCTTCACCGAAGAATAAGCCGATTTCGCGCTCTGCAGAAGCAAGAGAGTCAGAACCGTGGATGATGTTGTGAGAAACAGTTGTTGCGTAGTCACCACGGATTGTACCTGGGTTAGATTCTTCAGGTTTAGTTGCACCCATCATTGTACGAGCAAGCTTGATTACGTTCTCGCCTTCCCATACCATAGCGAATACAGGACCAGAAGTGATGAAATCAACTAATTCACCAAAGAATGGACGCTCAGCATGCTCAGCATAGTGCTTTTCTGCTAATTCTTTAGGAATTACCATTAATTTAGCACCTTTCATTACAAAACCGCGACGTTCGAAACGGTCAACGATGTCTCCAATTACTTGACGTTCAACGCCGTCAGGCTTAACCATTAAAAAAGTTTGTTCAATTGCCATGTTTAAAACACTCCTTAAATTCGTCTAACAGGTTTTACACCTACCGATAAATATTAACAAAAAATGAGCCTTTATACAACAAAAAGCTAGAATTTGCGCTTACCCATGAACAATGCTACATCACGCAGTTTTTTCTTTACGGGATGTTTTGGTAAAGCATCAATTTCCTGTAAGGCCTTTTTCAAATATTTATCACTCATACGATTAGCTTGCTCAATTGCATGAGATTTACGCACATATTGCAACATATTTTGACGTTCCGTTTCTGTTAATGTGCCTGCAAATACTTTGACTAAGTATGGCTGCATCTCTGGCTCATCTTTCAGCAATAGAATCGGTAATGTAATATTGCCCTGCAATAAATCACTACCTGCCGGCTTCCCTAGCTCCTTATCTGTTGCCATGATATCTAACACATCATCGATAATTTGGAAGCTCATGCCTACAAAGTAGCCGAAGCGTTTTAAATGTCGCACTGTTTTAGCATCAACACCTGCCGCTACAGCCCCTAGCTCACAGCTTGAGGAAATAAGTAATGCTGTTTTGCGTTTGATTCTTCTAAAATAATCTTTCAAGCCTTGATCTAATCTAAATTTATCTTCAATTTGAATGACTTCACCGTTACAAATCTCTACCATGGTACGGGCTAAAATTTGATGAACAAGCGGGTCTTCCAGCTTTGTAATATATTCTAGTGCACGTGCAAAAATAAAATCGCCCGTGTACATTGCTACTCTGTTATTCCATTGTGATTTGACAGTCGGGCGTCCTCTTCGCATATTGGAATCATCAATGACATCATCATGCACAAGTGATGCCATATGAATGAGTTCTAAAGGCACTGCTACATCCTTCATCTTCTCAATGTCATAATCGCCAAATTTTGCACCTAGTAACACAAAAATTGGTCGTATCCGTTTGCCACCAGCTTGTAATAAATGGAGAGAAGCATCGTTGATCAAATATGAAGACGAGTCCACCGCTTTTTCTAACTCTCGTTCAATGATATCGATATCTGATTTCAAATCGGAATAGAGTAGTTTTAACTTCATCTTTTCCACGTGTGAAAACCTTCCCCCATTAACGTACCTTTTTAAAGCCCATATGCATTGCCGCAGCCCCGCCACTGTATGCTTTGTACGTTACTTTTTCTAATCCTGCCTGCTCAAACAATGCCGCTAACTTCTTCATACCTGGGAAATCATTCGCAGATTCCTGAAGCCAAGAATATTCCTTATAGCTTTTCGCAAATATTTTACCAAATATCGGCATTATATATTTAAAATAAAAACGGAACAGTTGACGATAACCAGGAATTTCAGATTGAGATGTTTCTAAACATACCACCATACCACCTGGTTTTACGACACGATGCATTTCCTTCAAGACTTGTAAATAATCAGGTACATTGCGAAGACCAAAGCCAATCGTCACATAATCAAACGTATCATCTGGAAAAGGTAACTCCATTGCGTTTCCATGAATTAGTTCTATTTGCGGGTATGACTGCACCTTTTGTTCGCCAACTTTCAGCATGTTTTGACTAAAGTCGAGACCTTTAACTTCTCCACTTTCACCTACTGCTTCTGCCAAAGCGATTGTCCAGTCTGCCGTGCCACAGCATACATCCAGCGCTTTTGTTCCAGGTTTTACAGCCATATGCTTCATCGTATCGTTACGCCAGCCAACATGCATCTGGAAACTAATTACACCATTCATTTTGTCGTAGTTGTCCGAAATACTCTCAAATACTTCGTGAACGTGTTCTTCTTTCGTTTTAGCCATTTTGAAAAACCTCTCTTATCCGTTAGTAGAAGCAATGGATGCCTCTACGTGTGCATGTAAAGCTTGTTTGATATCACTTTGTAAAAAAGTTGAATGATTGATGATCTGTGATAGCTCTGTTTTTAAATGCACAATTTTTTCCTGGATGACGCTATTAAAGGTTGCGCCATTTTGTCTGACACTTGCTTCAAGTGCCTTACCCATTAAAGACATTTGCCCACGCTGATAAGCCGCCCATTCTCTTTCTAAACGCAAGATTAATAAGCTTTTTTCTATAAGCGGTATATAGTCACTGAAAGAATAAAGACCGAAAAATTGAGCAATTAATCCCGCTTCAATATTACACAACGACGCATACCAATGCTCGATTGTTCGTTGCTCTGCTTCATACACTTTAATCTGGTGTTCACAACGAGCCACTATACCTTGTGACAAATTTCGGATCAATGCGACATTTCCTGACATCGCTAATATTTCATAATAACGACCACTATAAAAATCTCCAGCTAAAACGGTAAGCTGCTGTTCTTTTGATGTTGCATCTATTTCTTTTATATGATCGTGAGCCGCTAATGCTGCATATACAATGCCAACAGTAATTGCAGCCTCTTGTTGCTCTTGTTGCCACTCTTCACCATTCAAAAAAGGGATTAACAAATAAAACAATTGATTTTCATCTATCACAGGAACTCCTGTGTATTTTTGCAAAGTTCTATGACGAACATCCATGAAAATCTCTGTTTTTAACTGTGCAATTGAATTTTGAATGTATGTTGCATTCATAGACCTTACTCCATTTCACTTTCAGATACGCTAGTCCTATCTAAGACTTAACGCTTGCTTACTGAGTCATTATAGCATATGCAACGATGTGGAATAAAAAAAATTTGCTTTCTTCATAGGACAGGCAGTAAAGCATTCCCATTATTTGATGCGGGAATACTAACTGCCCAGAAACCTCTTACTCAGTTTTTCACAATGATTGTTTTTCTATGTGCCTGTCATACTTAAAACAGGGCAAAACCTATCGAAAGAACTCTTTATTATTTTTTTGCTTCGCTATTGATCACACCATGTGCTGTATGAATTTGTGCTTTACCACGTATTTTCATGGCAGATGTGTGTTCTGTAAATTGAGCAATCATTACTTCGCCGGCATCTAGCTTTTCTGAATGATGGAATTTAGTATCTGTTCCACGAGTTAAACCAATGACATGGACACCATCTTCTTCTGCTTGAATAACAATATAATCTTGTGACATCTTTGTACACTCCTTAAATCCGACAAATTCTTAGTACATCATAACATAATTAGACATGCAATTTAAGACATTTGAATAAATGACAGTACTTCTCTTCGTTTCACTTCATCTTCTTCGTAAATACCACGAGCAACAGATGTTACCGTTTTGGAACCCGGTTTTTTTAGTCCTCGCATTGTCATGCACATATGCTCAGCCTCAATGACCACATAAACGCCTTTTGGTGCAAGCATCTCCATAATTGTTTCCGCTACTGAAGAGGTAATACGCTCTTGCAATTGCGGTCTGCGGGCAATCGTTTCCACTGCTCGTCCAAGTTTACTAAGTCCAGCTACAACGCCATCATTTGGTATGTATGCGACATGTGCTTTGCCATAGAAAGGTACTAGATGATGCTCACACATCGAATAAAAAGGAATATCTTTGACAAGCACTAATTCTTCATGATCCTCATGAAACACCGTTTTAAAATAATCTTTTGCATCCTCATGCAAGCCGCTAAACATCTCAGCATACATTTTTGCTACACGTTTTGGTGTATCCAATAAACCTTCGCGATTTACGTCTTCACCTACCGCCTCTAAAATCATTTTTACTGCTTCTTCTATTTTTAATAAATCAATATTCGACATCCGAAAAACCCTCCTGCGTATCAAAACATTACACATTTCCCTATGCATCGTAGCACATCCAAAAGGGAAGCGCAAAATGACTTACCTGATTCATTAGAAATTCATTTCTAGCTCAGCAAATTCCCGTATTAATGTTATGTAAAATGAATTTTAACGTTAAAAAGAGCAGCCTTCATGTTCGTTAACATGAAGACTGCTCTATGTAACTACTAGACGTGTATTATTTTACCGCGTCTTTAAGCGCTTTACCTGGTTTGAAAGCAGGCACCTTGCTAGCAGCGATTTCGATTTCTTTACCAGTTTGTGGGTTACGACCTTTACGAGCCGCACGTTCACGTACTTCAAAGTTACCAAAACCAATTAATTGTACTTTGTCACCCTTTGCAAGAGCATCTTGAATTGTATCAAATACAGCTTCAACTGCTTTAGAAGCGTCTTTTTTAGAAAGACCTGCAGCTTCAGCAACAGAGTTTACTAATTCTGTTTTATTCACACCATTCACCTCCTCTCAAAGGGTCATGAACCAATTCTGTAAAAAGAGTAACACATAGAAAACCGCTACGCAACTGTATTCATACATGATTATAACCAAAAAATCAGTTTTTCACCCAAAAAACAAAAATAAAAGGACTTTTCGCATAAAAACGAAAAGCCCTTCACCTATTTTTCGTACTTTTTTTTGATTTTTATCACTATAAAATAAATGTCACTAAACCTCGATCACCTTCGTTGACCATACGTTCAATCGTTTGACGCATACGTTTTTTAGCAGTAGATGGAACTGCATCCATTTTATAGCGTATTCCTTCTTTTAATACTTCGTGTAGTGGCGTTCCAAAAAGCTGTGTATTCCATAATGCATCACGATCATGTAAATAAGCATGATTTAAATCTTTTAGCAGTTGCTGACTATGGAATTCCGAACCGATTAACGGTGCAAACTCAGATTCCATATCTACACGGATAATATGGTAAGATGGCGCCTTTGCTTTCATTCGTACACCAAAGAAATTATTTTGCTTAATGAGCTCTGGTGCTGTTGGCTCAAATTCTTGCATCATCGGCAATGTCACACCATAACCTGACGTATCAGCATCATGAATCGCACTTTTGAAGCGTTTTTGGGCTTCTTTTGCCTCTGCCGCCTCTTTAATAAAGAGCAGCCAATCCTTTTTCGTTTCAATCGGCTCTTCTAGCCATTCATTACAAACCGATTTGTACAATTCGCCCTGTAGGGATACACGAATTACCGCCGTTCCCACACCAGCATCTACATGAACGACTTCACTTTGATCGATAAAATCAATGGCTTTAAAGGCATCTGACGCCTGTTGCACATCCCGAATTTTCATTACAGAAGAGAGTACTTCCTCCATGGAATCAATCAAGGCAACATTTAATGGGTGTGTAGCATCTAAAACGTCCAGCCAATCTGGTTTTTCCACCTCAATTGTACGGATAGGAAACTCAAATAACGCCTCTTGTAAAATATATTGAATATCCGTTTCCCTCATTTGGTCAATCGCCATGGCAATAACAGGCACATTGTAACGTTCAAACAATTCATTGCGAAGCTGAACCGTTTCCTCTCTCGCTGGCATTTGGCAATTCAGAAGGATGACAAAAGGCTTGCCGATTTCTTTTAACTGTTCAACAATTTCCTCTTCTGCCTTCTCTGCGGCACGGCGACTGATTCCGTTAACGGTACCATCAGTCGTAACAACAATACCGATATTCGCATGGTCACGAATCACCTTATCTGTGCCAATTTTAGCGGCTTCCTGAAATGGAATTGGCTCTGTATGCCAAGGCGTATGAACATATTTAGGACCGTTTTCATCTTCATAGCCCTTTGTCCCATCAATAATATAACCAACACAATCTGCTAAACGAATTTGGAATGGCATCTCATCTTCGCCGACCACAATACGGGTTGCTTGAGCAGGCACAAACTTCGGCTCAGCAGTCATAATGACAGGCCCCGGAGAACTTTGTGGCAACTCATCTTGTGCTCGCATTCTTTCTGTTTCATCCACAATATTTGGTAACACGACTGATTCCATTACCTTTTTTACAAATGTTGATTTACCTACACGTACTGGACCGACAACACCAATATAAACATCGCCATTTGTGCGCTCTGCAATTTCTCTAAATACTGCTTCACTCAAGGTTTCTGCCTCCTTTATCTACGCTTTTTCACTATATGCAAGCTTGTAGACAAATATGAAAAAGCCCCTCACAAATGTAAGGAGCTTTGTTTCTTATTCTTCTTTTTTCTCAGCGGCTTCTGCCTCTTGTTTTTGTCGTTCTTTCGCCTTTTGGACATCTACACTATACGTTTCCATATCATAAATTGGCTCACCATTATCATCCACTGTATAGGGAACAGAATAAGCAGGCACTACAGGATATTTGTCGACAAGTAACTGACGAATATCATCACCAGGTTTGACATCAGGCTTGTCTTCTTTTAAAAGTTGTCCTAAATCCACAGAATAATCCACATGCAATTCACCGTCACCTGTCATAAAGAGCGGTAATTCGACGCCAGAATAAGGACTTTTCACTGTCACATCTGTTTTATAGCCCAAATCTTTATAATTAATTTGATAAACATTATCGGACATTGAACCTTTGATTGGCAAATACTGTGTAGATAGTTTACGAATACCTATTTCACGTATACGCTCAGCCGCATTTAAATCTACTAATTTGACCGTCGCTTGATCTTCAGGATCCCAAATAATATATTGATATATACCGCCTTTTTCATAGGCATTACCAGGAATTGTCGTCAAATACTTCGGCATAAGCTTTTCAAAGTCGATTAAGTATTTGATATAAATGTCTGTATCAAGTTCACTATTTTTAATTGGTACTAGCCCACCAGTTGCTTCGCGGTATTCATTCACGGCACGTTGAACTGCAGCTAGCTGGTCGACATCAGGCGTGACCTTTGCCCTTTTTTCGTCTTCTGGGTACGCACACCCTACTAACAGTATGGCAGTTGCAAATACCAACAGAAAAGCACTTAGTTTTTTCATGTTACTGAACACCTCATTAATTTTTTATGCTGGCCATGTGGCAACTATTAGTACCATTAAAAATGTGCCAAGTCCAAACAGTATGTATGCACATAAATTTACGATTGTTCGTAAAAATACATTTGAAATCTTATTCCGAGCTAAATAAATTAAGCCGACTGATATTATCATAAAGCCTATACAATAAAACGACACCCACATTACATCCAGTGCAGGCATATGAGCTAACGGGCCCATTTCAAATAACCACCTTTCGTTCAATGTCAAGAAACAATCAAAGTATATTATACTATGTGCCTTCGCTAAAAAGAAATAGTTGTCCCATAACTATCAAGAAATGGACAACTCTTTTACAGTGCTTGCACTATTCAACTAATAGCACACAATAAGGCGTCTCAACAGATTCGTTGAGACACCTTATTTATGTCCGTTTTATGACAGATTTAATCAAAAAATTAATATTAATGCTTCATATCATCTATTTCTCGTTTTTTCATACGCATCATTAATGCGTCAACCGCCACTTTCGGTTCAACATCATTAAATAGAACACTATAAAGCTCTGTGGAAATCGGCATAGCCACACCATACTTTTCTGCTAATTGATAGGCTGCCTTTGTGGTACGTACACCTTCTACAACCATGCCCATTTGATCTAACACTTCTTGTAGCTTCATCCCTTGCCCTAGCATATTCCCAGCTCGCCAGTTTCGGGAGTGAACGCTTGTACAGGTTACAATTAAATCTCCCATGCCTGTAAGCCCTGAGAAGGTAAATGGATTACCGCCCATTTTTACACCTAAACGTGTAATCTCCGCAAGTCCTCGTGTAATAAGTGCTGCTTTCGCGTTATCACCATAATTCAAGCCATCTGTAATACCTGCAGCTAATGCAATGACATTTTTCAGTGCCCCACCAATTTCTACACCGATCACATCATCGTTTGTGTAAACACGGAAAAATTGATTCATAAATAAATCCTGAACTTTTTCAGCAGCGTCTATGTTAGCACAAGCAGCAGTAACCGTTGTCGGGTGGTGCAGCACAACTTCCTCGGCATGACTTGGTCCGGAAAGAACGACAATTTCTTCCACATTTTCAGCTGGCAAACTTTCCGCTAAAATTTCAGAAATTCGTTTTAATGAATCTGGCTCAATCCCTTTAGAAACATGGACAAATAACACTTTTCTAGCTAGTTTAGCCGTTAATTTCTCACAAACTTCTCGAATAGCTTTCGTAGGAACAGCCACAACAATAGTCTCTGCATGCGTAGCTGCCATTGCTATATCACTCGTCGCATGTAAATTTGCAGGCAGAACGGTCTCTGGTAAATATTTTTTATTCGTATGCAGATGGTTGATTTCTTCTGCCTGATTAGCTCTATGTGTCCATACAAGCGTATCATGTCCATTTTCCGCTAGTACCATCGCCAGTGCAGTACCCCATGAGCCTGCCCCTAACACACAAACTTTTTCCATAAAAAATCCTCCCTTTGTTGGGTTGTCTATAATAATTTCTGTTCTTGTAAAAAGACGCCACCCAACAAATATGTCGGGTTGGCGTATTGTATGTGTATAGCTAGTACCTTAAGCACGAGCACGTGTAATTAAACGAATTGGCGTTCCTTCAAAGTCAAATGTTTCACGAATTCGATTTTCTAAGAAACGTTCGTATGAGAAATGCATCAGCTCAGGCTCATTCACGAACACAACAAATGTCGGTGGCTTAATCGCAACCTGAGTAGCATAGTAAATACGTAAACGACGACCTTTATCCGTCGGCGCGGGATTACGTGCCACGGAATCCTCAATCACTTCATTTAAGATAGAAGATTGAATACGCATCGCATGATTTTCACTTACACGTTGAATAATCGGTAAAATTTGATGCACACGCTGCTTTGTATTAGCCGATACAAAAATAATCGGGGCATAATCTAAAAATAGGAAATGCTCACGAATTTGCTGTGTAAAGACATTCATCGTTTTTTCGTCTTTTTCAATGGCATCCCATTTATTCACTACGATCACAACAGCTTTTCCAGCCTCATGTGCATAGCCTGCAATTTTTTTATCCTGCTCCTGAATACCCTCTTCTGCATTCATTACCACTAAAACAACGTCTGAGCGTTCAATGGCACGTAGCGCACGTAAAACCGAGTATTTCTCAGTGGTTTCATAGATTTTCCCTTTTTTACGCATGCCGGCTGTATCAATAATGACATATTCCTGATCGTCATACTCATATGGCGTATCAATAGCATCACGTGTTGTCCCCGCAATATTACTAACGATAACGCGTTCTTGCCCTAAGAAAGCATTTACTAATGAAGATTTCCCAACATTCGGACGACCAATTAAAGAGAATTTAATCACATCATCTCCATATTGTTCTTCATCTTCTTTCGGGAAATGCTTTGCACATTCGTCTAATAAATCCCCTAAACCTAAGCCATGCGAACCAGAAATCGGCCAAGGCTCTCCGAAGCCAAGTGCATAAAAATCATAAATCATTTCACGCATATCAGGATTATCAATTTTATTGACTGCTAATACGACTGGTTTTTTTGTTTTGTATAAAATTTTAGCAACTTGCTCATCTGCTGCCGTTACCCCTTCACGACCATTAGTCATAAAAATAATAACGTCCGCTTCATCAATGGCGATTTCAGCTTGTTGACGAATTTGCTCTAAAAACGGCTCGTCTCCAATTTCAATCCCACCTGTATCAATAATATTAAAATCGTGTGTTAACCACTCTGCCGAACTATAAATACGATCACGCGTTACGCCTGGGATATCCTCCACAATCGAAACACGCTCTCCAACGATACGATTAAAAATCGTCGACTTACCTACGTTCGGACGACCTACGATGGCTACTACTGGTTTCGTCATCTGTACTTCATCCTTCCAACTTCTTGTCTTTCGCTATTATACACGAAAAATGCCATTATATCATATCATATCCATAATGTAGAACGCTATGTATGGCAATAACGAGACGTTTGATGAATTTTATTTGATTCTATCCTCTGATTTTTGAGTTTTATCTTGCGATTTGAAGATTCTATCCTACGCTTTAAGCATTAGCCTTTGATTCGAGGGTTCTATCCATCGCTTTTTCTGTTCTATCCTTCGATTTAAGGATTCTATCCATCGCTTTATGTGCTAGCCCTCGATTCGAGGGTTCTATCCATCGCTTTTTCTGTTCTATCCTTCCATTTAAAGATTCTATCCACCTCTTTATAAGTTCTATCCTTCTATCTGAAGTTTTTATCCACCACTTTATGTGCTAGCCTTTGATTCGAGGGTTCTATCCACCGCTTTTTCTGTTCTATCCTTCCATTTAAAGATTCTATCCAACACTTTTTCTGTTCTATCCTTCCATTTGAAGTTTTTATCCGCCTCTTTATGAGTTAGCCTTCGATTTGAGGGTTCTATCCACTGCTTTTTCAATTCTATCCCTCGATCTGAAAGTTCTATCCAACGCTTTTTCAATTCTATCCCTCAATCTAAGAATTCTTTCCACCGCTTTCAAAATACTATCCCGCAACCTGAAGATTCTATCTGCATCGTCAACATAAAAAAGCGAGGATACCTTTATGCATCCTCGCTCCATACATTATTATTTAAAGTTTTTTAGTTGATCGCCAATCACATCGCCAAATGAGAAACCTGTGTTTTCTTCAGGTAATTCATAGTCGATCACTTCTTCTGCTTCGGGATTTTCTAGTAATTCTTTAATGCTTAGCGCTAAGCGGCCTTCTTCAGCATTGACATCAAGCACTTTTACTTGTACTTCTTGTCCCTCTTTTAACGCTTCATGTGGCGTGTTAATATGCTTATGTGCGATTTGTGAAATATGCACTAAGCCTTCCACACCTGGGAATACTTCCACAAATGCACCAAATGAAGTAAGACGCTTCACTCGACCATCTAAAATAGTGCCTTTCGCTGCACGTTCTTCGATACTTGACCAAGGTCCTGGCATCGTTTCTTTGATGGATAATGAAATACGTTCATTTTCTGGGTCCACTGACAGAACTTTTACTTTGACGTCTTGTCCTTCAGCTAAAACCTCGCTCACATCATTCACATGCTCATGTGACACTTGTGAAATGTGTACAAGGCCATCAATACCGCCAAGGTCGATAAATGCGCCAAATGATGCTAAACGCTGTACTTTACCATCTAATACCTCGCCAGCTTTAATTTGATTGATGACATTTTTCTTTTGAGAAGCTTTTTCCGCTTCTACTACTGCACGGTGTGATAAGATAAGGCGATTTTTGTCCTTATCCAGCTCAACAATTTTGAAGCTTAATGTTTTGCCTTTATAGCCTTCAAAATCATCAACAAAGTAGTCTTCTACAAGGGATGCTGGTACAAAGCCACGTACACCTAAATCTACGACAAGACCACCTTTAACAATATCCTTTACTTCCGCTTCGAAAATTTCCTCTGCGGCAAATTGCTGCTCAAGTGTATCCCATGCTTTTAAAGCATCAACTTTACGTTTTGATAAGACAAAGTTCTCTTCTTCAACCTTTGTAATCATCAACTCTAATTCATCCCCTACAGAGATGACATCAGAAGCTTTCTCAATGTGTAAGCTTGATAATTCACTAATCGGTACAATTCCATCAAACGGTGCACCTGGAATTGACACAGATACTGCCTTTTCATCAACTTGCGCTGCAATACCTTTGACGATATCACCTTCGTTAAACGTTTGTTCTGCATAGTTCATTTCTTCAGACATATGTAACCCTCCTTCGCATCTTCCCTTACTATTTTATTCGATATTGAAGACAAAGACAAAAATAAATCCTTTAAATTCTAAAAATGTCTGAAATTTTAGGATTTATAGCATTTTTTCTTCTGCTAATTTTAAAATAGCTTGTGCTGCATCATCAATGGATAATGCTGTCGTATCTAAAAATAGGGCATCTTCCGCTTGAATCAGTGGCGATGCTTCACGCTCACTATCTTTTTTATCACGGAGCGCAATTTCTTCTTGAAGTTTTTCAAGAGAGGAGTCAATTCCTCTTTTTTGATTATCAATTAATCGACGTCTAGCACGTTCTTCTACTGTTGCAGACATAAAAATCTTAAGCTCTGCATGTTTTAATACATGTGTCGCAATATCACGACCATCCATGACAACTCCACCACTAGCTGCCAGCTTTTGCTGTTGCGCAACCAATAGCTCACGAACTTTCGCATGGGCAGCAACTTGAGAAACGGATGAAGTGACTTCATTTGAGCGTATTTCCGCTGTCACATCGTGACCATCTAAAAAGACTAGCTGTCCCTGTTGGGATGGTTTCAATTCGATTGTGCTAGCCGCTAGCATCTCTGCTAATTTTGCTTCATCATTTAAATGTATGTTTTGTTGCATCGCTTTATACGTAACTGCTCGATACATTGCACCTGTGTCAATATAAGTAAATCCAAGTGCTTCTGCAACAATTTTCGCGATTGTACTTTTACCAGCACCAGCCGGTCCGTCTATCGCAATTTGAATGTTTTTTTTCATATTCTTCCCTACTTTCTATCGCTTTTTATTGTACCATATAACCTAAAAAAAGCCCTCTGCTAGGAGAGGGCTAAATAAAAATATTCATCATGAACATTAAACATTAAATGGATTCAATTCCTTACGACGATTGACTAATTGACGCTCAAAGCAAAAACGCACAATATGCTGTTGGTCGACGTCATCTGTATCCGTTAGCTGGATTGTCGCAATGCGTTTACCCTCTTTTTCAAAAATGCGCACGACGGTAGCTTCTGTAATAACGTATTTGACTTCTCCATTAGTAAACGGCAATGCAATCGTTAATTTTACCTCATCATCATCTTTGAAAGCTACTGTTCCCTTCAAGATGATTGCCAAGCCTCCTGCGCTAATGTCTGCTGACACAAGTTGATATTTATGATCCTTGAATTGGACCGCTACATCCACTGGTGTTTCCACTCGGACATATTCTCGTCGTTGAATTTTTATAAATTCCTCCGGCTTTGGACAATGCAACATAATCATCGGTATATTACCTGCTTTACGACCAATGACCTCTGTTTTAAAAGCAAAGGAATGTTTATCTTCGGTTCGAAAAGTCGCTCTAAATTCTGAGCCATCTATTAAAAACGCCGTTTTCTTCGTTGCCGTATTAACTGGATAGTCGATATAAAGAATATTGTCTTGCTGCTCTACCACTTTACATTGGAATTTCTCCACACGCTCAGTATAAGTAGGTTCAAGTTGTAATTGTGTACCAATTTTTATTTCCATGAGCATCTCCCCGTACGAAAATTATAGTTTAATTATCTCATGAGATGTTTATTTTGGCTATAAAAATTGGTAGTATTTTCTTATTACTAAGTGAGATATTCTACTTTTAATACGTTGTGATTTTCCGCATCAATAACGATTCGGAATGTTTCTTGTGTATTTCCGTCACGTAATGCAATGACCTCATAGCAAAGACGTTGTTCAAATTGTCCATTGTCTGTATAAATATTTTTTACTTCTTGTACTTGAATATCGTCCTGGAAGAACGTTTTCCAATCAATAGGCTTAGCGGTTTGCGGTTTGATATTCTCTTCTTGAATATATTCCATCGCATTAGCACCTAATAGCTCACCTGTATCTTTCGCTAATTTTAATTGCACACCGTCAGCATAAATTAACGCATTATCGCCTGGATTTACACGGGCAAATGTCACATGCCATGCTTGGTGGTTTTCACGTGATTCCACATAGGCTACATCCTTCATGCCTAATTTCTTAACATAATCTTGTGCCTTTTTAAGAACTTCTTCTTGTGATAGCTTAGCTTCATCAACAGGTCGTTCTACTAAATAGGATAATAAATGGCCACCCTTTTCTGTTAAATCAACATACCCTAGACGTATCCCTTGGTGGAATTGGATATGATAGAAAGGATATGGTGCTGTATCACTACTTTTTGTGACAGTGAATGTAGCATCTTTAATGACTGGGAATAAATATTTCACTTTTTCTAGTGCTTCTTTTTCGGTAATAACGGCATCCTGCAATGCCTTTAACTCAATTTTTTTCTGCCAATCAGATTCAGATAAAGTTAATGGGAAATCCTTTTCACCATAGCCTTTTAACGTATCTTTCACAGTATCAAATTGTGTATTTGGATTTTTATTATCTACTTGCTGTAGCCAAATATCCATTTTTCCATCATGCTTATAAAAATCAACGGTTGCAGCTGTCCATTCATCAGAAAGAGACTGTAAATTGGTTGACACCTGTGGCATCTTTTCACGCCAAGCATCATAATCACCTGTTTTTGCTGTTCTTTTAGCTTCATCGCCAAGTCTCCCTAAGTAATTCATCCATTGATTCGATAATTCTTGTCCAATAGGAATATTTGCAATAGAAGAACGAACTTCTGAGCTTAAACGCCAAACTGAGTCTAGCTCATTGTGAATCGCCTGCTCGTCTTGAAACAAGAGGGATTGCGATACTGAACGCTGAAGATGGGACAGTTTTTCAGAAGCATCTGTTAACTTATCTGTATACTGTGCGAGCACGGTACGTTGTAAATCTTCTTTATCTCCATGTAAATTAATACTATATGCTCCTAATCCAATGACAGCGATTGTTAAGACCACGAGCCAAGTTTTCATCTATGTTCCTCCTTCCTATGAACAGAAAATATGCTCTCCTATTTGTTTAATTTGTGGGCGTGACCAAATCCATTTACTTGTTGCTGTTTTAGGATTGAAATAATACAATGCATTTTCAGATGGGTCCCAGCCGTTCATAGCATCAATAACAGCTTCTTTTGCACGTTCATTTGGTTCTAGCCAAATTTGACCATCTGCTACTGCTGTAAACGCTAACGGTTGGAAGATAATACCTGAAATAGTATTCGGGAAATCTGGGCTTTCCAAGCGGTTCAAAATAACGGCCGCTACTGCTACTTGCCCCTCATAAGGTTCTCCCCTAGCTTCTCCATAAACGGCATTGGCTATTAATTGTAAATCTCGTTCCGTATATTTTGGTGGAACCTGTGTCTGTGTACCATTCTTATTGCTACTTCCACTGCTATTACCACCGCCAGTGCCTTTTTTAACTTGTTGATCAAGTGGCTTACCGCCATAGTAAGTAAATTGATTTCCTGCATTTAATTGTGCCTTAACCCATTTTTCATCATAATCAGAATTGCCTGCTAATGCTTTTTTTGTCTTAGTGCCGGCAATCCCATCTACTGGTAAACCATAATTCTCTTGGAAATTACGCAAAGCCCAGTATGTGTTATAGCCAAATTTGCCATCAATTTTACTCTTATAAAAACCTAAGTATTGTAGCCTAGCCTGTAATTCAATAACATCATCTCCATAGGCACCACGAGTAATTTGCTGATCGCTAAATGCATTGGCATCATTTTGAGGAATTGCAATTATACTAATTCCTAATATCAAAGCAAAAAGTATGCTTACTAAACGCACTTTTATCACTCCTTTTTTTTATAGCTTGAAACAAAAGGAGTAATTTATACATGCTAAAACAGAAATAAAGCGTAGAAATCTTTGACGATTTCTACGCTTTAAATTTTCTTTTGCATATGGAGATGTTGTACCAGATGGTAATGAGCAAGTTTTACTTTGCGCAAGCCAAACCACCATAAAAACAACATAAAAGGTATCATTAAATAAACCCAGTGACCTTTGAATGATAATATTGTATTGTATAGAATGTGAAGTACAACTGGTGCACAGAGCGCCATAGCAATCATTTCTTTCGTCTTAACAAGCTTTGAAAACTTAGCCCGTCCATAATAATAGCCCATTACGACACCAAACAATGCATGGCTCGATACTGGTAATAAGGCTCGCATGAATGCCGTGTCCAAGCCAAAGGACAGTAAATAGAGAACATTTTCAATCGTAGCAAAACCAAGTGATATGCTGGCACCATATAATATACCATCGTATGGGTCATCAAATTCTACATGATTATAGATTGCAATTAATAGCACAAACCATTTAAAAAACTCTTCAATGACACTAGAAAAAAGAACGTCTTGAAGATAAAGATATCGAAAAACCCCTTCCTCTGTTAATACATACTGTAAAAACATGATTGGGAACGTTAAGAATGCACCGTATAAAAACGTTTGTAGTAAAGTTCTTCTTGGCTCCGTAGCCATCTGATTGCGCAAATAGAAATAACTAAAAAGCGCTAGACCGGGAGCAATGGCAGCAGATAATAAAATGATCATGATGCCGGCTCCTTTCAACAATTAGACTGCTATTATTATACCATGTAATGACAAAAAAACTTTTTAAAAGGAGATTTTATTTTTTATGAAAAAAACAATTTTATTAATTCATACTGGCGGCACAATCTCCATGGCTATGAGTGCTGAAGGAGCAGTCATGCCGAATGAAGAAAATCCCCTTATGAAGGAAAGTAATAAACTAGCTTCACTTGCAAACATCATCGAAATAGAAGCTTTTAACCTTCCTTCTCCACATATCACACCGAAGGAAATGCTACAATTGCGCAACGTGATTATGGAGCAAATGACAGCACAGCCAATCGATGGTGTTGTCATCACACATGGTACGGATACTTTAGAAGAAACTGCCTATTTCTTAGAGCTAACAACGAACTTAGACATCCCCATTGTACTGACAGGTGCCATGCGCTCTTCTAACGAACTAGGGGCAGATGGCATTTATAATTTAGTGGAAGCAGTCCGAGTAGCCGTCGATGAAGAAGCACGTAATAAAGGGGTACTTGTTGTCATGAATGATGAGGTTCATCTTGCTGTTAACACAACTAAAACAAGCACGAGCTCAGTGAATACTTTCCAATCTCCACAGTATGGGCCGATTGGATTAATTACAAAATCACGTATCCTATTCCATCATGCACCCATTCGTCGACAATATGTAGATGTTAACAATTTATCCAAGCGCGTGGCGATGTTAAAAGTGTATGCTGGAATGGAGGAAGATTTACTAGATATCGTGCTTGCATGCAAATATGATGGCGTCGTACTGGAAGGACTAGGTCAAGGGAATGTCCCTCCATCTGTAGTAAAAGGAATTGAAAGCCTTTTACAGCGAGACATTCCAGTAGTGCTCGTATCCCGCTGCTTCAATGGGATTGCAGAGGGTGTTTATGGCTACATTGGTGGAGGGAAAATGCTGGAAGACTTAGGTGCAATTTTCGCCACAGGTATTAATGGCCAAAAGGCACGCTTAAAATTGTTAATAGGTCTAAACACTACAGGCACGCCTATTAACTTAAAGGACTTTTTCCTGTAAAGGCAATATATTTTTAGCTGGTACTTTGCTCTGCCGCTATCACTTGTTCATAGTAGTACAATATTTCACGAAGACGAGCTAAGGCTTCGTCGAAATCTGGTTGTATTACGGAAAATTGAATGAATCCCCTTTGTTGTAAATAATGACTTTCACCATGAACCAATAGCCCATTTAATGCTAGATCAATGGGTAGGTTAGAATAAGTACTTGGCAATCGAACAGTTACAAGCATTGGATAGTGGACTGTTCGGTATTGATATTGCATGATGGGAAGCTGCAGCAGTGCCTGAAAGCGTTGCTGTAGCTGCTCATAGCGTGCTGGATAGGCTTGTAATGCCACCTCAACATTACCCAATAACATTGCAGGTAGTGTAAATGGTATGGCACCTTGCTGATAATTTGCTAAATCAAGATAAGCAGGTAATGTAGCAGCTGGTGGTACAAGGGATTGTGAAAACACAAATGCTAGCCCGCTTAACGCACCGATGGCTTTGCCACTCACTGCTGTAGCCAAATAACAGTCTTGTAAAGAAAATGGCATGGCACCAAACGTACTGATACTATCTATACATAGCTTTACATGGTATTGCCTAGCTAGCTCACTCAAATGCTCTAAATCATTACAAGTCCCTGTGGAAGTCTCACCCTGCACTGCTAGCATCCACTGATAAGCCCCCGTTTCAAGCAGTGACGCCACCTCATCTCCATCAAACGCTGTCCCCCAGTCTTTCTCCACTACATCAAACGATAATGACCAGCGAGTAGCCTGCTTCCGTAAACGTTCGCCAAATTCACCATTTGTTAAAATAAGCCCTTTCCCTAATTGTTGCGCCTTTAATTGGGCCAGCATCACATCATTTGCCAATGTCCCCGTACCAACGATTACACCAATATAATTGGCATTCGATAAATGCAGTAGCTTTTTTTGCACTCGTTCATAAAGTGCATAAAATGGTAACGATCGGTGCGATAAATCTGAATAATTACTCATCTCCAATTGCTTCACAGGTCCTGGATAAAATGTAAACTGTTCCGTCGCTAGTCTATGTTGTAATGATTGTTCAAATTCATGTCTTGTTAGCACCATCGGTAAAAATATTGCATCTTTTGCTCCTACAGCTGGTGCAAATTGTTTAAAGCCCATCTGCTTATACAGCTTTTCTTCTCTTGTTGTCCCTGAAATTACTGCTGCTGTATAGCCTTTTTCGTAGGCAAAGGTAGTTAAAGCTTGTGTAAGTTTCAATAGTACCCGCCCCGTTCGATAACCCTTTTTCACTGAAAGTAATCGAATTTCGCAAGGTTTCACACAATTTTCTTTAGGTAAATATCCCTCAATCTCGCCAATTTTTTCATCAATCGAGAACGGTCGTTGATCTCTAAACGCGACCATTCCAATTAATTCTGTTTCCTTATACACAACGACATATGTATTCTCCTGATGAAATCGATCAACTTTTATTCTTGTCGAATTCGCTTCATGCTGTGGAATCTCTTCAACAAATGTTTCATAATTCAATCGAGCGATAGCCTCAAACTCGGCATTTGTTTGGGCAATTTTACACCAATACATCTCTTCACTTCCTCCTTTTTAACGATTCCTGAATATTAGACATATGCTTGATGAGCATGCACATGATTGCTATAATGAGCAGTCCATATGGCTCTAATTTCCCCGCCTGAATAATAGCTCCTATATAGAAAATAAAGCCTCCAACCATACTAAGTGTCAAACTTCGTGTAAAGACAAGTGAAAGCATGGTACCAATAATCATCCATAAAAATAGGCTCGGTGATAAGGCGATTCCAACACCGATAAAAGTAGCCACACCTTTTCCGCCATTAAATTTCAACCAGATAGGAAATAAATGTCCGGCTATCACCCATGCAGCTCCACCAATCATGACCCATTCTTCTAATTGCCACAAATACCCTAACCAAACGACTAGTACTCCTTTCAGTGCATCACCAAGAAAAGTCCAAACAAAAGCCGCTTTTCCAATAACATTTCCCGCATTACGTGCGCCCAAGTTTTTACTACGCTCTGCCTGCAAATTGACACCATACACCTTACCAACGAAATAAGCTGTCATGAAGTTTCCCATTAAATAGCTAAGGGCCCAGTACAACCCAATCAATGTGATTCCTCCTTACTAAAAAGGCTGTATAAGCTAGATGCCTATACAGCCTCGGTCATTATTTTTTTCTTTGCTCAATAATTCGAGCAATACATTCACCATGGAAACGCCCATTTTCGATAAAAATTTCATTGGCATTATTCCCTGCTGCAATAACTCCCGCAATGAATAAGCCCTCGACATTAGTTTCCATCGTTTCTGGCGTAACAAAAGGACGCCCTGTTTCTTCATCAATCTCAACGCCCATCGCTTTGACAAAAGTGTGATCTGGATGGTAGCCAGTCATAGCAAAAACGAAATCATTTTTTACTACTTGCTCTTGCCCAGCTACTTCTAAAACCACTTCATGCTCACGAATTTCTAGCACATTCGTATTAAAACGCATATCAACTTCTCCCGTTTTGACTACCCCTTCAAATTCAGGTAAGACCCACGGTTTAATGCTTGAAGAATATTCACTACCACGATAGACAACTGTTACACGAGCGCCTGCTTTATTTAATTCCAACGCAGCATCTATAGCTGAATTTTTGCCACCAATAACAAGTACATCCGTATCAAAAAATTCATGTCCCTCTTTAAAGTAATGGAATACTTTGGGTAACTGTTCACCCTTAATATTTATATAATTCGGGTGATCGTAATAGCCCGTTGCAATTACTACATACGGCGTTTCATACGTATCTTTATCAGATGTGACAGTGAACACATCGTTATTTTTCACAACACTTTGCACTTTTTCAAAGCGATTTACTTGTATATTTTTCAAGCGGACAACCTCTCGATAGTAAACAAGTGCTTGGTTTCGTTTTGGTTTACGGCCTTCAATAATAAAAGGTACGTCACCAATAGCTAAACGTTCACTTGTACTGAAAAAAGTTTGATGTGTAGGATAGTGATAGATGGCATTCACGATATTGCCCTTTTCGATCACAATAGGTTGTAATCCAATATTTTGCAAAGCTATTGCTGCTGCTAAGCCACATGGGCCACCTCCAACAATAATTGCATCTGCTTGCTGCATTTCTTGACACTCCAATCGAATTTGAACAGCATTAGTTGCTGCTTCATGCTTTCACATAATTATAGAATAGACGATACCTTTTTATTATACGCCTTCTCACAAGAATTGGTTGGTTATTTACTCGAAATATCAATGTCAATAATATGACATTGAGGTTTTGCGCCAAGTCGAAAAGGCACTAATGTCGTGCCATAGCCATTACTTACTAAGGTCATGACACCATCACGCTGTCGATAGGAACCGTTGGGATGAACACCATAAGGACCGAATCGAATCTGCCCCCCATGTAAATGTCCCCCCATCATTAAATCTGCTCGGAACTTTGCTCGAACTTTGGCAAAAACACCTGGGTTATGTGCAATGAAAACAACTAAATCCTGCTCTCCTACCTTTTCAAAGGCCTTTTCAAAGCTATATTCTTTCACTGTTGTATCTTCAATTGCACTTAACCAAAAACGATTTTTTACAGGAAGTAGCACAGCATCATTGACAATGATTTGAACCTGATAGGCCTGTAAAATGTCCTTTAGCCTTTCTTCTCCAATTTCTCTGTCATTATTGCCCCACACAAAATAGATTGGTGCGATAGACTTTAATAAAGTCAAATTTTCATGAATCCGTTCAATAGGTGTGCGGCTATCTGCAAAGTCACCACCAATAATCACAGCATCAAAATGTCCCTCTAATTGTGCAATCATTTTTTTATTTATTTTACGTAAATGTACATCTGAAATAAAAAATAATCGTACCTGTTCCTGTTCACCGTGTAATGAAAGCTGGTGATGTAATACATTATTTTCATGCGCTACCTTCCACATATAAAGTAGAAAGGCGATGACAACTAAAAGAAATAGCCCTATATATAGCATTTCCTCACTTCTCCTTACGACAGCAAAAAGGCGATTCATTTCTTAAGAAGAATCGCCTTTTCGCTAAATCAGACGTACGTTTTGGTGTGAACGTTTGTCTGTTATTTTATACTAGAAAAACTATATAACCATTAAAAAATCTTATTAAGGTAGCCTAATTACTTGCCCAACCCTGACCGTATTTGAAGACATACCATTGAAAGCACGAATTTTAGCTAATGTCGCCTCACTACCATCGCCATAATGATTCAATGCGATTCGGTATAAGTTCTCATTCGCTTTGACAGTATGTGTAGTGGCTTTAGCATTTTGTTTCGCTTCTTCGGCTTTTTTCGCCTCTTCTGCTTTTCTTGCTGCCTCTGCCTGTTGTTGTGCTATTCTAGCTTCTTCGGCTTTTTTCGCTTCCTCAGCTTTTTTTGCTTCTTCAGCTTTTTTCGCTTCTTCCGCAGCCTTTTGTTCAGCTGCTAATTTGTCTGCATCTTTTTGAGATTGCTCCTGTGCTTTTTTATCTCCTTGATCGTCTTGTCCCTTACCTTTATCTTTCTCTTTATCAGATGCAGATGACTCGGAAGGATCTAATTCGACGACCTGTTCTGCTGTATCTTTTTCAGCTTGTTCAATCGTTTTTCCTGGCTCATAAAATTTCCAAAAATAAATAAGAATTGTTAATGGAATTAGGATAAAAATAACAAACAAAATCGTCATTAACGGTGTTTTCCGTCTTGTATTTTTTGGCTTTTTATTTTTATTGCCATTTTTATTCATTCTGGAAACTCTTGATAAGGATTGCTGTTCATTTTGTTCATCTTCAAATGATTGACGATGTTCTTCTATTTTATCGCGATAATCTTCTTTATTCATTCGCCTTTCCCCCAACCTTACTACGCTTTCTATCATGTCTATTATGACGAATTTTACGAAAAAAGTAAATGACCGTCAGTTTTAGTCTAAATACCCATTAAAAGTTGCTGCAATCGACTTTCCCACGAAACCATTTCAATTTTCTTATCTTCTTGTAAGCGTGTTTTCTTGATTTCATCATAATGGATTCCACAATTTTCACAACAGTTTTCCGGCTTTTTCTGCAATTTTTGCCCAAAATACCCGACTAAATGTTCACGAATACAGTCTTTTGTCTGAATGATTTTTAGCATTTCGTTCACCGCACTGTATTTCTCTAGGGCTAAATGATTTAATCGAGCCTTCACTTGTTCACTAGATTCTTGTTGCACCCAATAATCCAGCACACGAAAAGCTGTCTCGCTCAGCTCACCATTTTTCAGCATCTGTGTTGGCTGTATTTGCTGGGAAAGCAGCTCCTGATAGCGATCAACATGGTGTGGTGTCGGCAAATCACCTGTCACAACAAATTTCGCTAGCTCTTCATCCCCTTCACTATACAGCAAAATGGCAAGTGCAGACTGACCATCACGCCCTGCACGACCTATTTCCTGCATATAATTCGCTATGTTGGCAGGCATCGATTCATGTATAACCTGACGTATATTAAGTTTATTGATGCCCATACCAAAAGCATTCGTGGCGACTATCCAATCCAGTTCACCATCTATAAACTGCTGCTGAATAAACTGACGGTCTTCTGCTCCATAGCCTGCATGGTATGCTGCGGTGCGAATACCTGCTTGTAAAAGGGCTTCACTATATTGCTGCGCACGTTTGCGTGAAGATACATACAAAATACCTGGCCCTGCTGTTTCTTTAATATGCTGCATGAGCCACCTAGCTTTATCAGCCTTTTCCTCTACTATTATACGACCTAAATGAATATTTGCGCGGTCAACATTATACATAAATTCAAATGGCGTCTTGAGTGATAGGGTCTCACGTATATCTCGAACGACCTTATCCGTTGCTGTGGCGGATAGGGCCAATATTGGCGGACGATTTTCCCTCGAAAACCATTCACCAATTCGTAAATAATCCGGTCGAAAATCAAAGCCCCATTGCGATATACAATGCGCTTCATCCACTACGATTAAGCCAAGCTTCATTTGCGCTAATTTCTCTTGTACCTGCTGCTGTAATAACATTTCTGGTGAGGTAAAGATAAACCGATACTGCTCTAGATAATGTAGTCCATAGCGTTTTTCTGTTTGGGATAAAAAAGAATTTAAAGCGATCACTCTCTTTTCTCCAAAACGCTTCAGCTCTTCTACCTGATCCTGCATTAATGAAAGCAATGGTGACACAATTAAGACAGGCTTTTCTAATATATAGGCTGGGAGCTGGTAGCAGAGTGATTTCCCCATTCCTGTCGGCAATAAGGCAATAACATCTTGCTCTTGCAGCAAAGCTTCAATGACTTCTTTCTGCCCTGGTCGAAATGATGAATAACCAAAATGCTTGTGCAATAATTGTTCAAGTTCCATTTAAACTTCTCCTTTCGCAAGGACAAGCCTTAATTGAAAATAACTCATGTCATTTAATGCTTCATGTAATATTTTCAATTTTTTTGTTTGATATTGCTTGGATACCTGCCAAACTTTTTGTGCTTCTTCATATGAGACGAATGGTCCAATAGAAAAGTTCGGTTCATACATGGCTAATTCTACAAAATGATCCTCAATTGTACTTTGTTTTAATTTTCGCTTTTGTACAATTTCCTCCATTGAATAGCCTTGCTCATATAACTGTGCTGTTTGCTGGGCAGAATCAGTTAATAAAATTGTCACTTTTAATCCTTCAGCCACTCGACCAAGCAATGGGTAATCATTTAATTTTTGTTGCACTTCATTTAATAATATATGTAGTGTTTCTATAAATGCTAATTGACTGTCTAACACGTTTTCCTTCCGTTCAAATGCAAGCTGTTGCCAAGTCCAGCCGGGTAATCGATAACCACTGAGGCGGTAAAGAACAAGCTGTTTGTTGACATCTGAAACAGGGATCGTTTGGAGTACATTTGTACATTCTGCCACTAATTGTTGCTGCAAATGACCTTCCTTGTAATGATGCTCCTGTAAAAAAGAGCGCACCCATGTTTGAATTACTGGATCCCTACTGATCGGTGAAAAAGAACGAACTGTTGCAGTTTGATGTGACAAGCTTTGGACAATGAGAGAAAGCCTTGCATAAAACACATGCTCATTCCCTCGATAATGCCAACCATCAAAGAAAAAGGTCGGTGTTTGCTGTGCACGCTGCAATCCTAGCTTTTCCATGTAAAAATGACCAGATTCCTGCACGTTTAACCAACTATATTGCATAAATAAGGTAACCGCCTCGTCAAATGTGGCACGAGGTAGTTTCGGCAACAGACCAAAATATGGATGCAACTGAAAAAGGCCAATATCTTGAATTGTCTGGCCTGAACGCTTTCCTCTTAGAACATGATAGGCTGCCGAAATTGTCCGCTCCTTATGGAGTTTTTGAAAGATTTGCAATAAAATTTGATGAAACATTGACGCAAATTCCTCCAATTTAATAGTATTTAAGTTGAAATGTAAGATAAACATCTTTAAAATGAGTATGAAGCTTTGTAGGAACATCGTTAAAGGAGAGAAAAAAATGGCTAAATACACAATAGTTGATAAAGATACATGCATCGCCTGTGGCGCATGTGGAGCCGCAGCGCCAGACATTTATGATTATGATGATGAAGGGATTGCCTTCGTTATTTTAGATGATAACATGGGAACTGCTGAAGTACCAGAAGATCTATTAGAAGATATGCAAGATGCTTTTGAAGGTTGTCCAACAGACTCCATCAAAGTAGCCGACGAAACTTTCGATGGCGATTCATTAAAATTCGAATAGTCTTCAAGTAAATGTATACCCTAAAAGGCATCCTACTTTGGGTGCCTTCTTATGTGTATTAAATATTTGCATCAAGAGAGAATCATATGGTCTATTGCTATACATACCAATCTATTGGAGGAATGATAATGTTTAAGCAGCTACAAGTTGAACATAGTTTATTTCTTATTAATCAAGACCATATGAATTTATTTAAAAATCTTGCTGCTAAATGGCAACCAGTTTTTCCAGATGTTTGTGCTAAATGTTTGAATACACTAGATTCATGGGCCATCGTGTTAAACAACTGGGTTTTCTTAAAATCTCAGTTCACCGATGAACTCATTCTCAATCCTTCTAAAGCAATTAACTATTCCATCAATACATTTTTAATAGACGAGCTCAAAAAAATTCAAATAATTCAAAAAACAAAAGAATTTGATAATGATGATTTACAGTATTTTGTCGCTTTCCAATTAGGAAATGCAATAGACCTGTGGGTGTACAATACGCTTGAAAAAAGCTCTGAAGCTGATTTATTACTCCCTCAACACCTAAAACCATATTTTCTTGCTCATTTAGAGGATGACTTTCAAACAGACAATGCTACATTCCACCGAGATCAAACAAGAGCAATCAAAATACTAGCTCAAGTCATTCGCTCACAAAATAGCTTTAGAATCACCGTCAGCAGTGCTGTTAATCGAGCAGTATATCTATATGAACAGCATGGTAACAAATAAAATAGGACTACCTTTAATTCGTCTCTCATAAGAAAGAGATGAATTTTTTTGCTTATGAAACGACTTCTCTTTTCATCTTGTTATTGCAACGATATTTTATGTATGATAAGATTTTAGTAGTTGGTACTAATAACAGATATTATCTCGCAAAGGAGTTCTTTATAATGATGGATAATTTATTACAATTAAAAGATAAAAACATTGTAGTTATGGGTGTAGCAAATGATCGTAGTATTGCTTGGGGCATTGCGAAACGCTTATTTGACGTAGGTGCAAATGTTATTTTCACCTATCGACAAGAACGCTCATTAAAGAAATTACAAAAGCAATTAGACACAATTGGCCATTCTGATTCACTCATCGTGCAATGCGATGTAAATAGTGATGACAGTACAAAAGCAGCTTTCGATGAAATCGGCTCAAAGGTTGGCGTTATTCATGGTATTGTGCATTCAGTAGCTTTTGCCCACGCCGAAGACTTACACAACCGCTTCCTTGAAACAACTCGTGAAGGCTATGCATTTGCACAAGATACAAGTGCTTATTCACTTATTTCAACAGCAAAAGCGGCTCATCCGTATATGACAGAAGGTGGCTCTATTGTCACGATGAGTTATTTAGGGGCTGAACGTGTGCTTGACGGCTATAATGTTATGGGTGTAGCAAAGGCTGCATTAGAGGCTTCCATGCGCTATCTTGCTGCTGATATTGGTCAGGATAATATTCGTGTCAATGCCATTTCAGCTGGAGCTATTCGTACACTTGCTGCAAAAGGTGTACCTTCTTTTAATACCATTTTACACAAAATTGAAGAAACAGCTCCATTAAAACGTAATGTTCAACAAGATGAAGTAGCCGATATGACGATTGTTATGCTATCTCACCTTTCACGTGGTGTAACTGGTGAAACAATTTACATCGATGCTGGCTACAATATTATGGGTTAACTATATAGCGAGACAGGCAAGCCTCTAAACGGAGCGGTAGCGGAGGAAACAGCTCGGCGCTCGCCCACAGGAAAGCAAATAGCCTCCAACGGAAATCCTTTTTCACCATTCACAAAAATGCTATGAATCGTTTTGTTTTTCAACACTATGAGAATGGAAGATAAATATTCTCTTCCATTCTTTTTTATAGCATCGTCCATATACTTTGTATCAATAAAATCATACCTGCTGCTACTAAAAGAAGATAAATTAACGATCTAAATAGCTTTTGATTGAGCCTAGTAAACAAGATTTGTCCCAAAATAAGGCCGATGAAAACAATAGGCAAGGCATACAGACTATAAATCCAAACCAGTTTACTTGTGCCCTCAACAGTGACTTGAGATAGTAAACTAATAAGATAGATAAAAATATAATAGGCTAGTGAAATAGCTCTAATGGTTTCCTTATTTCGATGAGTGCTCGCAAAATACAGCAACAATGGCGGCCCTGCCATACCAATACTTGTTGTAAACATTCCTGAGATTAAACCAACGCCATAATCTCTACCACTTGTTTGTTGAATGGAGAGATTTTTCATCAAGAGAAACGTAAGACCTATTAAAAGGATGGCGATAATAAGTTTAAATGTCGTGACATCGACTAAGGCAAATAAAATGCTGCCAAAAGGAGCGCCCACAACACTACCGATTATTATCTTCTTCAGCAAAGCGACATCAATATCATGCCTCACCTTCCAAATGAGAGAACATGAAATAACAAGGGACAGTACGATATTTATTTGCATAGCCTCTTGCGGAGAAAAGAGCAACAGTAAAAAAGGGGTGGCCATGATGGAAAAACCAAACCCCGTACTTGTTTGCAAAATGGAAGCTGTTAGTATAATAAAAAAGTACAAAAGTAATTCCTGCAAAACGACACCTCACATCATTTAGTACTATAGAGTGGTTATAGCATGTTGCTTAGCAATCAATTCCTTCAATAAGAAAGATAACACGCAAGCAATTAGTAAAAATAGAGCAATCATGGCGATCACACCTACCCAGCCATACTTCATCCAAAAAACACCACCTACTGTCCCACCAACACTCGAACCAACATAATAAAAAAATAAATAAAGGGATGATGCTTGCGCTTTATCATGTGTTGCCCGTCTACTCACCCAGCCACTCGCGATAGAATGAGCTGCAAAAAAGCCAAAGGTAAACACCGTAATGCCGATAATTTTTAAAGTAAGGAGCCCATTGAGTGTTACTATGGCTCCTGCCAACATAATGGCAATGGCTAGTAATAACATTTGTTGGCGTCCGTAACGATCGGCTAGGCTACCAAACCATGCTGAACTAAATGTCCCTACTAGGTATATGACAAATATCCAGCCTACAATGGTCGCGCTCAAATTATAGGGAGGGGCCATTAATTGAAAGCCAATATAGTTATAAAGTGTGACAAAGCTTCCCATTAGAACAAATCCTATACCATATAGACACAACATAGAAGGGTCCTTCAGATGTTGCAACAGCGTTTTAGTTAATGCTTTTAATTGTAAAGGACGTGGGCTAAAATGCTTGGAGCTTGGCAGCATCCAGACAAACAACACACTGACAAAAAGGCTAATTCCTCCTAGCACCATCATCCCTATATGCCAGTTATAATGGTCCGTTAATGTCCCGATAATGACTCGTCCACTAAGCCCTCCCACAGAATTACCACTAATGTATAAGCCCATGGCAACACCTAAGCTTGCTGGTTCCATTTCCTCCCCCAAATAAGCCATGGCAATTGCCGGTAAACCTGCAAAAACGATGCCTTGTAGCACACGCAATCCTAAAATTATTTCAAAGTTAGGTGAAAACGCTAGTGCCACTGTCAATACAGAGGCTGCAAAAATAGAAATCGTCATCAATGATTTTCTTCCCCATGCCTCTGATAAAGAACTAACAATAATTAAACTCACTGCTAAGGCAAAGGTAGTGACAGAAAGAGATAAACTTGCTACAGCTGGCGAGACGTGAAACACATCTGCAAATGTCGGTAGTAATGGCTGCGTTATATAGAGATTTGCAAAAGTAATAAAGCCTGCCAAAAATAAGGCCCAGTTTGCTTTATGAAACGCTCTCGTGCCTTTTTGTATATATTCCATGACTCTCTCTCCTTCAGCTCTTCAACATACTACTATTATTCTAATACAATATTTCGTAAAACACACGATCCCTCCGTCAAATAATAGACAAATTCATCACCATTTTCACCAGGAAAAAGCAAATTTTAATTGACATTCAAAACACGCCAACTCTCTTTTTAAAAGCTATTTATAAAAAGGAATTTACTATTTTGACTTGGCAAATATTATGCTACAGTAAAGGTAATCATCTAGAACCATTGTCACAATGAATACAGATGACACAACCATTTTTCATTGACTAGACTTGGAGGAATTTTTATGAAAATTATTGAAGCTTTAGCCCTTGCAGCACCTTATATTCACCTTGCATTAAAGCAAGAAGCCATTGTAGCTGTTATTGAAAAGGATAGTGAAACAGTCATCAAGTATTTAGCGGGGAAACGTGTAGATTCAGGCTATCATGATGGACAAAAAGTAAATGCTAATGACCAAAATGTTTACATTGCCTTTAACGGACAAAATGCAGATGTGGTTATACCAAAGGATGTTTACGGCGTAGCAATCAATGCTTTTTCATTCCCCATTCGTGAAAATGGTCAAGTAGTAGGTGCCTTAGCATTTGGCCTACCAATAGATAATGAGCTTAAACTCGAAGATTATATGAGTACTATGGATAATATCGTCAATAGCCTACAAGATAAAGTCCACACAATCGCTTCCCATTCAGAGGAATTAGCGGCTACTAGTGAGGAAATAAATAAGCAGGCACAGCATGCCCTAGAAGATTCAGAAAAAACCAATGCCGTAACGGATTTAATCAAAAGCATTTCCCGCCAAACCAATTTACTTGGTTTAAATGCATCCATAGAGGCTGCTCGCGCTGGACAGCATGGTGCTGGCTTTAATATTGTGGCACAGGAAGTTCGAAAATTGTCCTTTGAGACATCTAGTGCTACCGAAAATATAGAATCTTCCTTACGTAATATTAATAGAAATCTTGAAAACTTAAAGCAAAATATGGGACAAATCAATGATGCAACGAATGAGCAAGCACAGCTTGTACAGGATTTTAGCGAAATCATTGAAGAGCTGACTGTACTAAGCCGCGAAATGAAGGGCTTTATGCACGATGCATTAAAATAATTGGGAGGTGCACAAGATGCAAATAACCATTGACCAAGATCTATCTTTACGTACAATCACCTTGGAGGATGCAGAAAAGGTTTTTGCCTTAACAGATGCCTCTAGAGAGTATCTAAAAGAATGGCTACCATGGTTGGATTACACGAAGGAAGTGGCAGACACGAAAGCTTATATTGAGGGCTGTATTAAAGGACATGAATCAAAAAGTAGTCTCTCCCTCGTTATTCTTTTTAACCATGAAATCGTCGGCATAGCTGGCTTTAATGCCATTAATCCGAATAATAACATTGGTACGATCGGCTATTGGCTAAGTGAAGGTGCTCAGGGACATGGCATTATGACAAAAACGGTAAAAGCTCTCTTACAATATGCCTTTGAAACATTGCAGCTGCATAAAGTGGAAATTCGTGTTGCTGAAACCAATCACAAAAGCCGTGCAATACCCGAACGACTTGGCCTAATAAAAGAAGGTACGATTCGCTCAGCAGAATGGCTCTATGACCATTATGTGGATCATGTTGTATACGGCATGCTTGTAAGTGAATGGCAGCAACAAAAATAAAAGTAGCGTCCTGATGAATCAATTTGAGACTGCCCCAATATAAGACAGGGATCAAAAAGCATTATCCAATCAGTTGTCGGTACTAAATCGGCGACTGGTTGTTTAGTGTCGCTTGTATTCGGATATCATTATCAAAATTTATATAGTCTTTGACAGTTTGTTTGACGATTGCCGTCATAGTACGCTTTCAATTGTCTATATAGAACGTTTCAGATTTTAATGCAGAAGAAACGATTCAATAGGGTATTATCAGCAGATGATAATTTCCCCCATTTCTCTATAACCTTCTTTGCCGTTTAAATAGCGTAAAACGGCTCCTAATTTTTCCTCAGCAGTAAATTTATCCATAGAAAAACTGCACCTCTAATTGTTAGAGTAGATCTAACAATTCGGCGCAGTTCACTTTCGAATATGAGAATCAGCCAGATCAATTTCCCCTAATCGAACTCTTGTTGCATACCTATCACCAGTTTATTTATCTATGCTTTTAACAATTCAACGGAAGAACGATCATTATATCAAATTTAAGGTCTCCTCCGCTGATTTTGTTTTTTCTTTCGGCACATAGATCGAAACATGCAGAGTAAAATAATAGAAAATAATTACTTTACTATTTCCACAGCTCATAGCCGTTTTCCTTACGTGTGTAGGTATGCTCTGTAGACGCTTCTATGATGTGGCAATATGCCCAATGTGTTTTATTTAAATCCTTGTATTGCGGCGCGTCCGATGGAATATCGTTAAGTTCGATTTTGCGGTTTAACATGGTGTTTACAATTTTCACAACTTCCGCGCGGGTGATTGAACTTGCCGGTCTAAAGCTGCCGTCAGGATAGCCATTAATCCAACCCTTAGTATACGCGCTGTCAATATACTCTGCCGCCCAATGATTGATTGGCACATCATTGAACGAAGTGTTTTCGCTTGTTAACAGGTTATCAAATCTTGAGGCTATGGCTGCAAATTCCGCTCTTGTGATTGTCTGTCTAGGTTTGAACGTGCCATCCCCATACCCTTTCAGTATACCTTGACTTGCAAGGTAATTGACCGACTGTTCATACCATGTGCCGCCACCGATATCGCTGAACTTTCCACTTACAGCCGTATTCTTATTTTCGTCTTTTATCAGTCTGAAAAATATTACTGCTGCTTCCGCTCTTGTGATTGAGCTTTCTGGCTTTACGCTGCCGTCAGGGTAGCCATTGATATACTTGATATGCTCACCGGTTTCAAGCTCAGGGATAGCGACTGTGTTCTTGTTATAGTAGAATACAACCTTGTTTTCACCTGATTTGATCGTTATCGTTTCCGTCCTTTTACTGCCTGCATCCAATTGATAACTCTCAATAGCCGGGGCGTTTATAGTTTCTGTGCTGCCAACTGTAATACTTGAACTTTTACTATAAATAATTTCCCCGGTTTGCTTGTCTATGCCTTGAACTAGTAATGTTGCCGTAGGTGTACCACTGCCATCGCCACTGCCATTACCGCTACCGCTACCACTACCACTACCACCTTTACTTATCCATTTTGCGTATAACGTAATGTTGTCGGTAACAGTATCTATAGCAAAGTCCCATGCATTGGTTAGGGAATCTTCTTTATACCAACCGCTGAATGTATAGCCACTTTTGGTCGGTAACGTTGGCTCGGTTATAAGGCTACCTAGGGGTATATCCGTTTTTTCTGCCACTACAGAACCACCGTTGGAATTAAAGGTTACCGTATAAAGTGACTTTGTCAAATATTTAAATTCTACACCTGCAATACTGCTTACCGCTTCAGTAGCAGTACTCATATGATAACCTGCTGGGTAGATTACAAGGGATTCATCATTAAAAATACTGCCTCCGTTTCCCCAAAAACGCGCTACCCCCTTATTAGTAATTAAAGCAGGCTCCAAAATTAACAGATTGGCTAGTTTGATAGCTACAAGGCTTGCACCACCTGTTGTTTGGGCGTAAAAAACGCCTCCCGATATAGTGCCGATTTTTGCAGGAGAAGTGCTGCTTGATGTAGTTGAATTGATTGCATAGAACCCACCAGTGAAAATGCCGCCTGAAATCAAGTTTACTGTGGTTTCGTTTAGAAAAGCTTCCCCAGATGCGCTAACGGTGGTAAATTTGCCCCCACTGATGAGCTTGATAATAGCATTTGGATTATTCGACGCATAGTTCCAAAGGGCAAGAGAATCTCCAGTGATTTCTGTGCCACTGCCGATTTCATTAATCGTGCCAACATTCAGAAGACCAATGTTCGTTGAAGTGATAACGGCATTGTTAATGGTACCAATAGTACCGCCAATATCATTTTGGAGGCCAGATTGTCCACCTGAAAAAGTTCCTCCGCTTATCGTGTTAATATAAGCGCCGGCCTCGATCAGCAGAACACCTATCTCTCCGTCGAAAGTTCCGCCTGATATTTCATCGATACCTGACGGATAGTCCAATGCTACAATGTCAACTCCTCTTCCTTCTTTATTAGTAGTAAGTCCAGTATACGCACAAATAAATCTCCCACCGCTGATTTCCCCAATTTTTCCACCTCGAATCAGGCGAAGAGCGGAAATCTCATGTTCCGCAAAAAAATCACCGTTGGAAATCTCACCAATTTGTGCCTTACCGTCCACCTGAACATTTGCCCACCTATCTGGAGCAGCAGCCAAATTTTTGAAAGTGCCACCCGAAATTAGATTGACTTTTGTACCTTCGTCATACATATATAACGAGTGCATTTTACCAATGATAGTTCCGCCACTGATTTCCTCCAGTGTAGCACCATTCGTCATCGAAATGGCGATTGATCCGGAAGATTCCAAATGTCCGCCAGTTATTTTTCCGGACGCCTTCGGATCGTATAAATCCAGTACCATATTCCCAGTGCCAGTTGCTAAAAGCTTTGCTCCGTTGTTTACTACAATATTGCCATTTGCAACAGATATAAGTGTTCTCTGAGAACCCGTAAGCGTAAGTACTTCAGTATCCGAGCCTCCACCCAAAGTCAAATCAAAGCCATTCTGGACCCAAAAACTAGCATTAATACCCAATGTAATTTTGTAATTTCCTCCACTAGCTATTAGCGTAATATCTTTCATAATTGAAATTGTCGTTGACATCGTTATATCTTCTGTTACAGCAATCGTATCATTGTTCTGGGCTGCATTTATCGCTCCCTGCAGCGTGGCATAGGTTGCGCCATCCGCTCTAGGAGCAGTATCGTTGGAAACTGTACTGGGTGATACAAACAGGGTAACTTCGCTATCCGCATTTGCCGACAACATAAACTGTGGCATGAGTGAAAAAAACATTGTCAGAAATAACAGCAGTGAAACCATCCGTTTATTGCCTATTCCTTCTACAGCATCCGTTATTCTTTTAAAATAATTCATTTTTCATTACCTCCAATTTGTTACTAACTTCCTTCTGAACAACTTTAAATTTGGATTAGTATTACTTTTGTGATGTATTCTGTTAACAAAAAGATCGCATAAGTATGTGTTAATATGCTTCTCCCCCCAGCCGCACCAGTTCCTTTGCCTACATATCTTTTTATTTGAGTTGCGATAAATATAATTATCGCAACTCAAAAAGCTTGCAAAACCCTTCTAAAAAGGAGCTTTGCAAGCTTTGAAATTTTTTTGTCGATTTGTTCAAATAATGAAATAATTGTAGGGTTTACTATGCCCATTATAGTTTATTATAAAACTAGTAGTTGCGATAATTATATTTATCGCAACTATGTTGTAAATTGTAATACTTGCTGATATACTCTTGTCAAAGTCAAAAAGGAGTATATTATTTTTATGTTATTAAACAAGCTAAAGGGTGGTTTGCCTAAATTCATTAAACATTTAACATACAATGAATACGCAAAAAATAGTATCAGAAGCTATCAAAAAGATATTTTGAAATTGATTGATTTTTTAGAGGGAAAAGATGGGAAACTGCAAAAGGAATATTTAATAGAGTATAAAAAATCAATGGAAATAAGGCTGAAACCTTCAAGCGTCAACCGCAGCATTGCGGCGGTCAATAAATTTTTAAAATTTATGGAGATGGATGATTTCACCCTGAAGGCTCTGAGAATTCAAGAACAGACCACCGCTCAACATGAGCTTACCCAAAAGGAATTTGACAAGTTGATTGAAAGCGCCTTCACGAATAAAAAGACGAAAACTGCGATGATTATGCTAACGCTTGCCTACACAGGAATACGCATAGGGGAACTGCAGTTTATCACCGTTGAGGCTATCAAGAGCGGTAAGGTTCTTATTAACAATAAAGGAACTGTACGCACGATTGTCATACATAAGGATTTACAAGGTCATTTATCCTTATATTGCAAGGAAAAAAATGTGAAAAGCGGTATTGTTTTTACGGGCAGTAAAGGCAGCCCTATAAGCCGTTCCTATATTGCACGTGCAATGAAAGAAGTAGCAGAGCAATGCGGAGTTGATCCAGCAATGGTTTTCCCCCACAATCTGCGGCACTACTTCGCCCGAAGCTTTTTAGACTGTGGCAATCCACTGTCGGATTTAGCGGATATTTTAGGACATAAAAGCATTGACACCACAAGACGTTATTTGAAAACCAGTGCCGAAACGAAACAAAAGCAGTTGGCAAAGCTGAAAATCATCTCGAACTGGCAAAAAAATTACGGGTTTCCTCAGAAAAAAATAATGTGACAACTATGTAAAACTAAATATGAAACGTAATTAGCGCAATTTGAAAGGATTGGGCTTTTTTGCATAAAAATGTGGGTGTGGTGCTCCCAGTCAAGTAGACAGTGAAAATAAAAAATTCTTTATGAGTGTTGATCCTTAAATTCTATTAAATTTTCTTGGTAGCATTCATTGTTGTAAAACGAAATATTTGTCTCAATGTTATTTCTTTAGAGTAGGTTTCTATTGGTTTAATTGCTCAGACCCCTTCTTCAAAATAAAGATCATTATTTTGCCAATCTTTTTTGTATCTTGGTGTACATCTAAATTTTTTGCTACTTCATTTAATGTGTAATGCTCCTCCTGCTAGAATGATATAATGGCTAACTGTTTCTTCAGTGAAAGAATATTTTGTCATAAAAAAATCCCCATTAGATAAACAGATTTTATTTTTTAATCTGTCTACCTAATAGGGAACCTATCACAATTGGAAATGCCATTTTTCTTTGGGTAAATATATTTTTATTAGGATTGTTCTACAGTTTCTTTTGTTTCTACTGCTTCAACAGGTGCTTGCTTTTTTTCTAAACCTAGGGCAATTTGCTCTAATTCTGGACGCAAAGTGTGCTTACCAGCATAGCTTTCGATCAGTTCCTTCACATCGATACCAGAAGTTTCTTTTAATGTTTCTTGTAGTGTAGACATTAAATTAGTTGCATAAGACGTAACCTTATTTGCTCCACTGCCTTCGCCACCACCAGTATCGACCACTGTAATTTTATCGATATTACCAAGAGGACTCGCAAGCTCTTTTGCATATTCTGGCATCATACGCACTACCATATCCAGCACAGCTGCTTGACCATAGTATTCAAAGGCTTCGGCAATTTTACGTTTAGCCTCAGCTTCTGCAAGACCTCGTAGGCGAATAATATCTGCTTCTGTCTCACCTTGCGCTCTTTCGGCATCTGCTTTGGCAAGACCATCCAAACGAATTTTCTCCGCCTCTGCTTTCGCTAACGATTCAATACGATATTTTTCCGCATCTGCCTGCGCTAGCTCTCGCATTTTTTCGGCAGCGGCATTTTGTTCCACTGCATAACGATCCGCATCAGCCTTTTTCTTCACTTCAGAGTCATATTGCTTCTCACGACGTAAAATCTCTTTTTCTTCTAATTCAATTTGCTTTTGACGCTCAATAATGCGAATTTGCATTTCTTGCTCAGTCACTTCCTGCTTAGCACGAGCTGTTTCAAGCTCATAGGCTTGGTCAGCACGGGCTTTTGCAATATCCTGCTCACGACGGAACTCAGCTACCTTTAATTGATTTTCCTTTTCCGCTTCCGCAATTTCTGTCGCACGTTCTAGCTCTGCCTTTTGTGCTTCCTTAGAGGCTTCTGCACGTTTGATACGCGTTTCTTTCTCTGCATCTGCCGTCGCAATATCTGCATCTCGTTTTACCTGTGCAATTCTTGGTTTACCAAGTGAATCTAAGTAGCCATTTTTATCTCGTACATCTTTGATCGTGAAGGATACGATCACAAGACCCATCTTAGCTAAATCCTGAGAAGCAACACGTTGAACTTCCTGTGAGAATTTATCACGGTTTTTGTAAATCTCCTCCACCGTCATGGAGCCTAAAATCGAACGTAAATGGCCTTCTAAAACTTCGCGTGCTTCCGCTTCACGCTCCGTTTTTTGCTTTCCTAAAAACTGCTCTGCTGCTGTTGCAATTTCAGAAATAGAGCCGCCAATTTTAATAATGGCTGTACCATCAGCCATAACAGGTACACCTTGTTCTGTATAAACTTCAGGCGTTGTTACCTCTAATTTACTAGATAGTAAACTTAATGGCTGTGCTTGCTGGAAAATAGGGAATACAAATGTACCGCCCCCACGAATTATTTTAATGCGATTCCCCGACTCATCTTTATGTACATTTTTTGAGCCGAGATAGCTACCTGTCACAATCAGTGCTTCATCAGGACCCGCCGTACGATACTTTGTCACATATAAGCCGACTAGGGCGATTAATACAAATGCTACAATTCCTAAAACAATTAAAATATCGGTTGACATAGATAGATCTCTCCTTTATACAAATTTTTTCTCATACGTTCTGACAAAAAGTGTACCATCCTTCACATCTACAACAAGCACGGTCTCATCATAGTCAATGGCTTCATTATCATAGCCTGTTGCCCGTTTCGAAATCATACCACTTGTCGTTTCGATAACAACCTCACCAAAACCATTTACAGGAATTGGTACAATGACTTTTCCCAATTGCCCCCCTAGTGATTCCTCCGTATAAGCCAATGAAACATCAGCTGATCGCAGCGGAACAAGGACGAATAAATAAAACAAAGTACTTAAAATAACGCCGATGATACATGCAGCAATAATGTTCCAAACGCTAGAGAACCAGGCTAGTTTTTCTAAAATAAATCCTGCTGCTGACATCAACGTAATGAAAGATAGAATGACACTCGGATTAAAAATGGGCAGTCCTTCACCAATACCTTCGACAGCATCACCAAAAAACATAACGAGTATTGTGGCAAGACCAGCAAAAATCAAAACAACCAAAAAGATCTGTTCGAGTGAATAGCCAAATAGCGTCAAGTTGCTCACCCCTTTCATCATATTACCTACTATACGGATATACCCCTGGAAAAGTTTCGAAATTTTTCGCATTTTTCAAACAAAAATGGAGCAAGCCACCAGTTTCTTTAAATTTAGGGCAGTAAAAAGAATCGCCTGCATGGACAATTTTTTAAGAGCTCTTAAAGTTGTCCAAAATACTATCTTAGCTAATAAAGGAGAACTAACAATGTCACAATATACAGAATTACTCAGTAAAATAAAAGAGCTTGAGGAGGCTTTAAAAACAAAGCAAGCTATTGTCCCTGCTCGAAAAGCCTCAAACATGCATAATGCTGCGTGGGAGTGGTTAAGAAATAAAGGTATTACAGATGGCACTCATCCTCAAAATTTCTTAACACGTGAGCAATTTGCGACAATGCTAAAAAGATATCATGATTCTTTCAATAAAAATTAATATTTCCTACCCCATACATAATTTTCGCTTCAATATATCATAATTTCATTTCTCTCTAACTGAACCATGTTACAATAGAAAAGAATTTTGGCAACTAAGGAGATATGGCATGAAACTTTCAACGATCTTAAATTTTTTAATTCTAGTATTTTTCACATTATTATTCGTGAATGATTTTTTCCCTGACACAACGATTGCAGCAGTCTTAACTAAAAAAATCATTCTTCTTCTATTAGTCGTGTTAGTTATCATACAGCTAGCTATCGATAAAGGTAGATATAAAAAATTGTCCAAAAAAGCCTATATTGGTTTGACGCTGTATACAGTTGGTTTATGGATTGTTTTAACATTGCTTGGTGGCCAGTCGCAAATCGGTTTATCGTTTACTAGCCCTCTTTTCTATATCATTGTCGTATTGCTTGTACTTGATTTACTGCGTATTTCACGCCAAACCAAACGCGATCAAAATGAGGAAAAGTAAAGCAAGAGTGGTGCTATCCGTCACTTCTATGGCTTAATCCATCATTTTCTCATTTCTATCCTTCATATCAAAGGTTCTATCCGTCACTTTGGCGTTTCTATCCGTCTACAACATAAAAAGCATGTCTATCGACTGGCACTCCAATCGGTAGACATGCTTTCTTATGATTCTAGGACATTTAAAATTTCATCCAGTTCATTCACAGCTAGATCTAAGCGTTCCTTCGCCTCGATATTTTGCTGTTTTAAGTGATTAAACTCTAGTAAATTTTTCTCATGCTTTAATTTGATAGAAGATAAACGTTCAATGCGGGCTTCTACCTTTTCTATTGCTTGCTCACAGACTGTTGTCCAGAGCTTTTCTGATTGCTGCATTTCAGTCGTTGATGGGTTGTGTTGACGCATAATTCGGGCATAGACCATTTCAATTTGTTCAATTAATTCCGAATAGAAATGGCGCTCAACACGTGTTGTTTGGAATGTTGGATGCTCCACATCTTTTGCATAAGGGGTAATTTGACGCAATAGCTTTCCAGCATTTTCTCCAAATGCATGCGATAAATTCAAGACATTCATTAATTGTAATAATAAACGAATTTCTTCTAGATTAATAAGTTGTGAATCGATGCTTTCTTTTAACTTTAATGATTCCATATAACGTCGATCAAAATGTTCAATTTCGCCGTTGCGTTGCTCTACTAAATGTACACTTGCATTGTCTTTTAAGCTTTTAATATAGCGAATGGCATGGTTTTTCAGCTCTTCTTTTGACAGCAAGCTAACATTGTCTTGTTGTGGTTTTCCTCGTTGAACATACGCAAATGCATCCATTTTTTTGGGCCATTGTGCTGCTTGGGTTTCTTCTGAGACATTATAGCGTATATAAATTCCGTGCATTTTATATCCTCCAAGTCCATTAAACAAGTATCTCTAAAGACAATAAATCGAATACGACATTTTTTCAAGTAAAAAACTTTTAATAATTGAAAATCCTTCTTTTTAACAATAAATGAAAAACCCTGAATAGTCGATACTATTCAGGATTTTACTAGTTTTCATCAATTCATACTTACCCTTTGACAAGCTTCGTACGTATGCGATTCGAAACATACTCCACGAGTAAAATAAGCAGGACAAGTCCCAATAAAATGGACCCTACCTCAGACCATTTATATGCGTTCATCGCAAAAATTAATGGCGCACCGATTCCACCTGCTCCAACTAAGCCGAGTACGGTTGCATCTCGTAAATTCATATCAAAACGATAGATCACAATGGATAAAAATAATGCTGTTAGCTGTGGCCAAATACCGTAACGTATTTTTTCCAGCAACGTACAACCAATCGCCTCCATTGACTCTAGAATACTTTTATCTAAGTCCTCAATAACATCAACATAGAGCTTTGACAGCATTCCGATAGAAGTTAATGACATCGTCAGTACACCAGCAAATGGACCAGGGCCTGTTACTCTGATGAACATAAGACCATAGACAATGGCAGGAATCGTACGAATGATTATTAACAGTAAACGGACAACAAAAGCAATAGGCTTTGGCACAATGTTAGAAGCCGACAAAAAGGCTAAAGGGATGGCTAGCAATGCGCCGACAATGGTTCCAAGAAATGCTATGGCCATCGTTTCGATTAATAAATAAGGTACACCTGCTGTTGTCGTATTGACTAATAATGACCAATCGGGATTCAGCAATCCTACAAATATATTTTTAGCGATTTTTATCCCATTTACTGATATATTCTCAAAATGAATCGTTGTTATAGACCAAATAAATAAAAGACAAACGATCACAATTATCATGATGTATGACATGCGTCGATTTGGTTGTAACTGTAATTGTTTTCCGATTGCATTCATAACATCACCTCTACATTAATTTTTTACGGAAATATTCGCTCGTTGTTTCAATGATAAAAACAGTACCAACAAGCATTAAAAGAATCATGCCCACATTCTCGTAGCTTCTCCAGCCTAAACTTTCATTGAGCAGCAGGCCGATTCCCCCTGCACCGACGTACCCTAAAATAGACGCATAACGAACATTCCCTTCAAAGCAAAACAATGATGTCGACAAGTAGTTAGGAAGGATTTGTGGCAGGATGGCAAAATGAAAGGATTGAATGGTCGTTAGCCCCATCGACTGCATGGCCTCGTAGGCTTCCATATTAGCGTTTTCTATTTGCTCATATAATAGCTTTCCAACATATGCAATGGTAAATAGGAAAATGGCTACTGTGCCAGCCATCGTTCCAAGCCCAAAAATAAATGTCGCAATAAGTGCAATAATAAGTGTCGGTAATGTTCGAAGTAGGCTTAAAATAAACTTACTTACCAGCGCAATTCCTCTATGCTTGGTTATATTGGTCGCTGAAAGAACGGCTATTGGTAAGGCACATATAGCCCCCGCTATAGAGCCAAATAACGACATTTTAATCGTATCGAAGAGCGGCTGCCATAGCTTTGATAAGTAGGCCCAATTCGGTGGAATCATCTGTTGTAGGATGACAAAAAATTGTTGAATTCGGTTCACTAAAATTTCTAAGCTAAAGCCTGTAATACGAATGGCAAGCACAGTTAATACGAATAGAATAAGCCACACGATTGGCTTGAATGACCGTTTTTCCAGCACTTCTTTGCCATTAGGCAATACTATTTTTTTCGGTGATAGCAGCTTCCATCGCATGGTTCGTTACGCCTCTTTCCTGATTCGTATTGTGATAGATGAACGCAAGCGTTTCCTCGTTGATTTCATCGGCTTGTCCATCAAAGACAATTTCACCACCACGTACACCAATAACACGTGTTGCGTAAGCTAATGCCAAATCAACATGATGAATGTTAATCAAAATGGTCATGCTTAGCTCTTGGTTAATCCGTTTAAAGTCCTCCATAACTTGCTTTGCTGTTACAGGGTCTAACGATGCAACAGGCTCGTCAGCTAAAATGATTTGAGGATTTTGAGCAAGCGTACGAGCTAAGGCAACACGCTGTTGCTGTCCACCCGATAACTGATCGACACGTACATAGGCCTTATCTAAAATGCCAACCTGATCAAGTGCCATTAATGCTTTACGCTTTTCCTCTTTCGTAAAAATGCCTAAAATTTTTCGCCAGGCAGGCATAGTCGGTACAAAGGAAACCAACACATTTTGCAAAACTGATACACGAGTAACAAGGTTAAAAGATTGAAAAATCATGCCAATATTACGGCGTAGATGGCGAATACCCTTGCCCTTGAGTCGGTGCACATTCACATCATTAACATGCAATGTTCCCCCCGTAATATCATGCATTTTATTAATACAGCGCAACAGTGTTGATTTTCCTGCACCCGATAAACCGATGATAGCCACAAATTCACCTTGCTCAATTTGAAGATTAATTTGCTGTAAGGCAAGATAACCATTTGGATAACGTTTTTCTACTTCCTTAAACTCAATCATTGTACCGCTCCATTTCTAAAAAAGAATCTCACCGAATGAATGAATGAAAGAAGAATCTGCTTTCTGCGGGATAACCGCAAGCCACAGATTCTTCACCTTCAAGACTGACTTTAGTTCGAACCTAGATTTTGCACTAATTTCTGTGCTTTACGCTCATTGTCATAGTCACTATCCTTTGCAGCCTGATAGCCTTCATGGCTATATATAGCAATCACTTCTTTCCCTTTGTCAGTGTTGCCAATATTTATGAATGCCTGTTGAACTGCCTCTTTCAACTCTGCTGTCATAACCTTTGAGTTTTTACTCACACTAATCGTGTCATTATAAATAGCGGGCATAACACCAATCAAATCTGTCTCCTCCCAAATGGAAGCAGAGCGGGCAAATTCGCCTTGCCAGCTTTCTTCATAATCGCGACGTGCATCTGCATATGTGACCAAAACATCCGTTTGACCTGCTGCTAAACGGGCAAAGGCACTCCCATAAGAATCCGCCTGAACAACCTTCGTTAAATCAGGAATTGTTTTATCAAAATTCTCATGTAACCATAATGTTGGATAAATATAGCCCGCTGGTGAAGAAGAGGACATGACGTTCCAAGTAGCATCATTTAAATCTTCAAACGTTAATTTTTCACCGTTATTGACTTTCGCTGCTAATGCTTTCCCTTTTTCAGATGGCCCTGCCACCAAAATGGCTCTATAAGAAGTGGCCTGTGTTGTTGTCGGAGCAGTTGGCTTGTTTTTATTCCAATCAATTGGATGATCAGAGTCATTATTTAAGCCTGCACGTGTAGCTGTTAAAATGACTTCTGCACCATCATCATAGAGCACATAAGTTCCCCCAGGAATTAAGCCAATATCGGTCGTACCTGCAGATAAGGCTTCACCCACTGCTTCAAAATTTGTTCCTACTGTAATATCGATCTCACCTACATCAAAGCCTAATTTTGCGAGCTCGTCCTTCAGCAACCACTTTAAAGGTTCTGTTGCTGTAATAATTTCATCTGGATTACGTGAAGGCACAAAGCCAATCGTTAATTTGTCTACTGATTCATTGCCACTTGCCTCAGTAGACGTCTCTACAGTTTTATCAGCACTTGATGTACTAGTAACTTCATTTCCACATGCCATCAAGAACACAGAAAGCATGCACATTAACGTCAAAAGTAGTAATTTCTTCAAAGTGTTATCCTCCCCATTTTTGAAATGCTTCCTCAGTATATACAGTTAATATTTTCCTAGTGTTAAAAGAGAGTAAATCTATGTATCTAATTCGTAAAATAGTATTTTGATATTGTAAATACGCTACTTTCCTGGCTATTACTTTATATACTGTGGATATACTACTAATCGGAGGATCAGTTATGACGATAAAAACCATACAAATACTGGCAACTAGCGATATTCACGGCTATATTATGCCAACTACTTTCCGAAACAATCATAATGAAGCAATTGGCTTAGCAAAGCTAGCAACCATCATCGAGGAAAAACGGCTTGAAATGCCTACCCTCTTAATTGATAATGGTGACTTTATTCAGGGAAGTCCCATGACTTTTTATCACCAGAAATTCCAAACACAAGAACCGAATCCATTGATTCAAGTTGCCAATGAGCTTCAATATGATGCCATGGTATTCGGCAATCACGAATTTAATTATGGTCAAGAGACGTTACAATCTATTAGGAGCCAATCCAATTTTCCATGGCTAGGAGCAAATATCGTGACAGAGGATGGCAAGCCATTTACGAAGCCTTATATACTAAAAGAAGTAGATGGTGTTCGATTGGCTATTTTAGGTGTGACCACGCATTTTGTAACAAAATGGGAAGAACCGCTCCATATCCAAGGTCTTCACTTTGAGGATGCCTTTTCGAGTGCTAGCTACTGGGCAAAATGGATTCGTGCTAATGAACAAATTGATATTCTCATTCTTTGCTATCACGGGGGATTTGAGCGAAATCTTGAAACGGGAGAATTGCTTGAAGCAGAGGATGGTGAAAATCAAGGGTATCGCATGTGCGCAGAAATTGATGAAGTCGACATTATTATTTCTGGTCATCAACATCGTGAGATTTGCACAACTGTTATGGGAAAATCCGTTGTTCAACCTGGTACTAAAGGAGTTTGTCTCGGTAGCATTAAACTCGAAATCGAGATGGATGACCAGCATACGATCCAAACGATTTCTCATACACCATCTCTTATTTATAGCGCTGAAAATACAATACCTAATGCAGCTGTTTGTCAGCTTATCTCTCCTATATTTGAAAAAACCGAAGCCTGGTTAGATGAAACGATTGGTGTGATCCAAGGAGATTTACAAATCGAAGATCCGTTTCTAGCACGCATTCAAGAGCATCCTTATATAGAGTTTATCAATCGCATTCAAATGGCGACATCCGGAACTTCTATTTCTTGTACGGCTCTTTTCCATGATGAACGAGGTGGCTTAAAGCAAGCTGTCACCATGCGTGATATTGTTACAAACTACATCTATGCCAATACATTAAAGGTACTTCGATTAACCGGACAGGACATCTTGCTGGCCCTTGAACAATCTGCTAGTTATTTTACGGTCGAGGCAGGACAATTAAAAGTGGCAGAGCCATTTCTTTATCCTAAGGCACAGCCCTATAATTATGATATGTGGGAGGGTATCGAATACATCTTTGACATATCCAAACCGATTGGTGAACGTGTGACAAAACTTTTGTACAATGGCAAGGCTATCCAAATGGATGCGGAATTTGATGTCGTAATGAGCAGCTATCGTGCTACAGGAGCAGGGAATTTTGACTTTTTAAGAAATTGCCCCATTGTAAAAGAAATACAAATTGATATGACCGAAATAATGGCTGATTATATTTTAAAGCATCCCTTCATCAAAGTAACTTGTAATCAAAATTGGCAAGTACAGTTCTAAATAAAAATGCCAAATTCCTTGTAAGCACTACAGGAATTTGGCAATCTTTATGTGTATCTATTTAAGCCTGTTGGCGAATGTCTTGAATGCTCTTCCCTTCAGTAAACGCATGAATTGATGCAATGGAGCCCACCGATTAAAATTTGCCTTGTCATAGACGTTGGCAACCTGTTCACTAATCGGTAATATCCAAAGATCCTCTAATGCCTGTTTCACTGACTGCTGTTGGATATGTTGCAGCATATAACCGATTAAACCTCGACCACGATAGTTTTCAGTTGTTGCAACACTTTCGATCCTTCCTTGATTTCCTGACACAAAAATATTTGCCGAGCAGCACGCCACCCCATCTAGCCTTAATAGATAATACGTAAAATGTGACGAATGATAGGTTTGCTCAAATGCCTTTTTTATTAATGAAGGCTCTCCAAATGCAGCAATGCTCATTTCTACTGCTAATGCTTCCTCCATATTTGCATCCGTTACACGCTCAATTTGAATGGCAGGATTAGGTGGAAGTATCGCATATTCACCGTTCCAGTACTGAATTTCGTTGACAAAATGCTCATATTGAAAGCCATGCTTCTCTAATGCCTCTATACATAAATGGTTTTCTTCAAGATTATACAAATAAATTCGTGGAATCAGAGATTTTGATTGATAGAACGCTTTGATAGCTTGTAAAAACGCATCTGGCTGTTCAATCTTTCTCCAAATCTGTGCATGATTTGCATCATAATAGGTTGGAATAGACTGATTGTAAAATAAGACCCCCCTCCTTACAAATCTCCACTTCACTGAAACTCTTCACATACTCTATATCTAGCTGCATAATGCGTTCTAAATTAAACATGCTCTGCGCCCCCCTCTAACCATCTTTCATATAAATGTTCTAATTGTATTTCAAGCTTCTGCCGTTGTTCTTTAGCAAGCGATGGTTGTTGTAGTTTTATCTCTAATTTTTCAATTTGTTGTTCAATCAGTAGTTCTTTTTTAGGTGGCTGTGTTTTATTTGCTGGTTGTTTTTCAATCGTTTTCTTTGTGAATTCCTGTCTTTTTTGTTTAGCCCACTCATAATCTCCCTCAAAAACCTGAATTGTTTGATTATCTATCCATGCTGTTTTCGCGAAAATTTTCTGTAAGAAATAGCGGTCATGGGACACACCGATGATTGTGCCTTCAAAGGATTCTAGTGTCTCTTCCAAAACTTCTCTTGCTTCAATATCTAAATGGTTGGTCGGTTCATCTAGGATTAGTATATTAATATCCTCATGCATTAGTTGTGCCAAACGTAAACGCATTTTTTCTCCACCACTTAAGTCCTTCACTTTTTTAAAGACATCATAGCCATAGAATAAAAATCGTGCGAGAATATGCCGGGCTTCAGCCTCTGACACTGCAACATTTTCACGAAAGGCATCAATTAATCGGATAGAAGGATTTTGATGTTCAAATTGCTGTGAGAGATAGCCAAATTTCACATTGCTACCAACATAACAGATTCCACGCTTCGGAACGATTTCCCCTAGCATCATTTTTAATAACGTTGACTTTCCACTACCGTTGTTCCCAACAATCGCCAACCTTTCCCCAAAATAAACAGCGAGGTTGCTGTCCTTCAATAAAGGTTTATCATATCCATGATGAACCCCTTCTAATAGCACTACCTCTTTGCCACTACGCTCAGCCATTGTTAGCGCTAAATTCATTTTCTTTTTGGTGATTGGCTTCTTTACTCGCTCGATACGTGCCAGTGCTTTTTCCATACTCTTAGCACGTCTATGCATAGACGCATTTGGCGGGTTCGCTTCATTCGCCCACTGCTTTAAACGTTTAATCGTTTCTTGCATTTTTTTAATTTTCTTTTGTTGCTCTTCATAATTTGCAAACTGTTGTTCAACCTTTGCTTCTTTTTGTGCTATAAAAGCATCATAATCGCCGTTATACGTAAAAGCCTCTCCATCCTCAATTTCGATAATCTTTTGCGCTACTTGATTCATAAAATGCCGGTCATGAGAGACGACAATGACAATGCCCTCAAAGTTTCGTACATAGTTTTCAAGCCACTCAATTGCCTGCATATCAAGATGGTTCGTTGGTTCATCTAATAACAAAATAGAAGGCTTTTTCAATAAAATTTGCCCAAGCATTACCTTTGTTTTTTCTCCGCCACTTAAACTGTGAAATGGCTGTTCTAGCATATCCGTAATACCTAGTCCATTTGCGATCATGGCTAACTGGGTGTCTACTTCATAGCCCCCCAGCAACATAAACTGCTCCTGCACTTGCCCGTATTGCAATAATATTTTATCCGTTACCGTTGACTGCATTTCTTGCTCAAGTGCTGTCATTCTTGCTTTCATTGCATAAATATCCGAAAATGCCTCCTCCAGCACTTCTTTCACAGCATGTTGTGGATAGTGGGGAATTTGATGTAAATAGCCAATCGTCGCTTCCTTACTTTTAATAATTCGCCCCTTTTCAGGTATTTCTACACCTGCAAGTAGCTGTAGGAGAGTCGTTTTACCACTGCCGTTCACACCGACAATCGCCACATGCTCGCCACTATTTACCTCTAGCTGTAAATTTTCGAATACTATATTGCCACCCATAATTTTTTGTAGTTGTTCAGCTTTCATTTGCATCGTTTTTTCCTCCAATGAAACGTGCGAAAACATCTTTAGAACACAAAAAAGACTGCTCCTTAACAAGCAGTCTTCTTCTCATATAAATGTGTGAAAAAGAATGGTTAATTCGCTACGTTTGTTATTTGATTTTGCTTAAAAATGGACAGACCTATCCCGTTGTTCGCAAAATCGAAAGTAATCACACGTGCAAAATACATAGCTGTATCCACTTTTACACATGTTTTCGTAGCGTTTTTATTCATTCCTTTTCACCTCCGTTCATAATAGTTATAGGTATCATAACATTAGTCAGATTATTTGGAAAGGAAAAAATTCACTAATCATTAAATTTTATAAATATACAAATAGACATTCTAGTTATATACTAATATAAAATAGAAATTATTTACCAATTAATTTCAATATTTAGGTTATTGGTAATGGTTTTTCATGCATGTTTTATGATGTAGCTAAAAATGTGGAGGGACATTTAATGAAAAAGCTAGGAATGCAAAGTAAAATGAGCTTATTAATTGTAGTTATCATTGGGTTTGTGCTAATTGCCATCGGTCTCATGAATACAAGCGAAATGAAAAAAACTTTAGAAAATGAGTACCAAACAAGGCTCAATCAAATTTTAGATGTAAGTATACATAATCTTGATCAAACACACCCAGGTGATTGGCAAATAAAAAACGGGGAACTGTACAAAGGAAACGTCAACATCGCAAAGGAAACAGCACTTATTGATACATTAGGAGAATTATCACAGGCTGCGATTACGATTTTTTCTGGAGAAACACGTATTAACACAAATATTGTCATTGACGGTCAACGTGCTATTGGCACAACTGTCGATCCAAAAGTAGCGGACACAGTTTTAACAACAGGGAAAATATATTCTGGTACAGCTGAAGTTGTGGGCAAACCCTACTTTACAAAATATAAACCCATAAAAACTAAAAATGGAGAAATTATTGGCATGATTTTCGCTGGCGTACCTTCTTCTGACATTGATGTAGTAGCTCAAAAAATGTTGCTAAAAACGGGCATTATAGCTGTGATTTCTGCTATCATTGCTGTGCTTGCGGGCATGCTCTTCGTACGAGGTATTGTCAAACCTTTGAAACAATTAAATCACCAGCTAGAAACAATTTCAGCTGGGAAAGGCGATTTAACTCAGCAAATTGTGGTGAACTCGCAAGATGAAATTGGCCAAGTCGCAAAATCCTTTAATGCCATGCTTACCACCTTACGAAGTATGATGCAACAAGTAGATGAAACGGCCAATCAGGTATCCGCATCCTCTTTGGAATTGTCTGCCACTGCGGGATCAACTACGGCAACGACAGAAAAATTAACAGCTAATATGCAAGAATTAGCGAGTGGTGCGAGTACACAAAAGCATAGTGCTCATGAGAATGCTGAAGCAATGCAAGATATTGCTGGAGGGATTCAGCTCGTTACGGAAACAAATGGTGAAGTATCCTCCTATGCATCCGATGCTTGGGATACAGCTAAACATGGAGAAGAAGCGGCACAAGATATGCAGCTTCAAATGCGCAGGATGTCAGAGGCTGTTCAAGAAAGTGCTAATTCCATTGCAGCCCTTGACACACATGCTAATAAAATTGATGAAATTGTGGAAGTCATTCATGCGATTGCTGAGCAAACGAATTTACTAGCACTCAATGCATCCATTGAAGCAGCACGCGCTGGTGAACATGGCAAAGGCTTTGCTGTCGTTGCAGAGGAGGTTCGTAAACTTGCGGAACAATCCAAAACTTCTGCAGCAGAAATTACAGAAACAATCCATACTATGCAACAGCTTTCTAAGGAAGCCCGTGTGCACATGCAGCAAAGTAAGCAAGAAGCCACAACAAGTGCCGAGGTGGTTCACACGACAAGTAAAGCCTTTGAAGAAATTACAACCAAAGTTTCGCTTGTAACGAATAAGATTCAAGAGGTTTCAGGAATTGCAGAGGAGTTATATGCAAGAATTGAACAAGCCAATGCTTCCACACAAATTATGGCCGAAATTGCCATAGATGCTCGTGAGCAATCAAAAGTCGTTACTCAGATTGCGGAAACCAATCTATTATCAATGGATGATATTAATGATGCTGCGTCACAGCTAACGAGAAACGCTGAAACATTACAGGATTTGATTCATCAATTTAAATATTAAATAAAAGAAAAACATGAGGGTTTAGTGTACTACTATCCCCTCATGTTTTCACTTTTTTCACAAACACTTTTACCACGGGCACAAGGAAGATCGAGACCACTAGTACACGGAATAGCTGAAAAGCCGTCACGATTGCCACGTTTGCATGTACAGAAGCGGCGATAATTCCCATTTGATCAAGTCCCCCAGGTACAATGCTTAAAAAGCCTGTCCTAAAGTCGAGACTGTACAACACTGTCATCACAAATGTTAGACCATAAGCTGCTCCGATAAAAATACCTGCTGAGACAAATGCATAAAAAATATGCTTCTTCGATAAATGGAGATCCTCTTTTTTCAACAATAAGCCGATATAAATTCCTAGCATGAGTTGAGCAATATGCAGTAATGATAATGGTAGCTTGGGTACCTCTACCCCTGCCATATTAATACCCATTAGTAAAAACACTGGTCCAAGCATATAGCCTGTTGGAATTTTTAACTTTTGAGCTAGCCACCCTGCTACACCACATACCACAAGTATACCAACAAGATTCCATGTATACATTCCATCGATCATAGAACTGCTACTACCAGCGCCTGCTACCATTAAAGGAACAAAGCCGACGATTAAAAGGACACGAAGGATTTGAAAGAACGTAATAACTACCATATCCATCTCCTCTTGTTCTTCAGCAAATGCCACAACCTGTGACATGCCACCAGGGACACAGCACGTCAAGGCAGTCGCAAAATCCAAATCGGTGCGCTTTGCTACAAGAAAACTAACAGCGAAAAATAGCAAAATAAATAATATATTTAAAATGACCATGCTCCCTAAAAAAAGCTTAATATCCTGAACAGCCTCTGGTGTAAAAGCATAGCCAATGGAATACCCCGCTACGATTAAACCAATATTACGAAAAGAATGATGCCATTTCAATTGTACGTTGGTTGACAGCTGCACGATGAGCACCGCTGTAATCGCACCTAGCAACCAAGGCATCGGTATATGTAAAAATTGAAAAATCACAGCACCTATTAAACCAATGCATAATGTGATGAACATATGCTTATCAAAAACAAACATGGTAGCAACCCCTTCAACTCGATAAGCCTATTATGACGTTTAAGTATCTTTTTTTCTACCGGGCCGACTTGTGAACTGTATCGCTTAAAAAGAACCCGTTATCTATAAAATAAAACCTCTTATCGAAGATTTTATCCTTGTTAAAATTTTCTATGCTACATTAGTAATACCTGATTCAGTGTTTTAAAAGGAGGCCTCCTATGAAAATTCATTTAACCATCAATCATGAACTTGAAGAAACAGAGGTTCATATTCATGCCAACGAATATAATGAGCAAATTGAAAGATTGATGAAACAGCTTCAAGCATCCCAAACGACGATGCTAGACGGGTATTTCCAACAAGAAATTCATCTATTAAAAATTTCTGATATTTATTCCATTTACGCGGAGGGTGCCAAAGTATTTTTACAAACGGATGAGCAAGAGTTTGAGTCAAAGCGAAAATTATATGAGCTAGAGGCACAGCTAGCCAAAGATTTTGTACGCGTGAGCAAATCTACACTTGTCAATATCCATAAAATCGCCTCTATTCAAATGGGCAAAATCGGCACTACACAACTATTACTCGAAAATGAAGTAGCCATTCATGTCAGTCGAAAATACTTAAAAGAATTAAAGCGACATTTAGGTATTGGGAGGGATCTATAGCATGAAGTATTTACGCATGATGATTATTGGACTACTCATTTCCCTTAGCTCTTCTTACATCTTAGTCACATTAAGCGTCCTTTCAAACAATGCGGTTATGTCAGGAGCAGAATTACTGGAGGAGATTATCATTGCTACCCTTCTTGGTATTGCGATTGGACTATTTTCCGCCATTTTTGATATCGAGCCAATACCTTTTACGATTCAGCTACTTTTACATTTAATAGCTGTCACAGCATGTGTATTAACGGCAGGCTACTTCGGGAATTGGTTTGAGCATTCAGGTGTGAAATATGTGTTGCTATCGGAAGCCATCATTTATTCCATTGTTTGGTGTATTATATATGTTTTTCAAATAAGGGATATTGAAAAAATGAATCGAGAAATTCAAAAAAGAAAGGATTAACAAAGATGACCATTGCAATAGAAGTTGAGAATTTATGTAAACACTATGGCGAACAGCAAGCTGTCAAAGGCATTTCTTTTACAGTTGAACAAGGCACTCTATTTGCTTTTTTAGGGGCAAATGGTGCTGGTAAATCTACTACCATTGAAATACTTTGTACATTATTAAAAAAATCAAGCGGTCAAGTAACCATTAATGGTTTCACTCTTGACGCAAGCAATGATAATGGAGATATTCGCAAATCCATCGGTGTCGTTTTCCAGCAAAGTATATTAGATGAACGATTAACTGTGCGCGAAAATATCCTGCATCGTGGTCAAACATATGGTTTATCAAAAACACAGCTCACAGAAAATTATCAATTTGTCTCCACCTATTTGCATTTAGATGATATTGAAAAGCAAAAATACGGAACATTATCTGGTGGACAAAAAAGACGAGCAGATATCGCTCGTGCACTTATTCATCGCCCTAGTGTTTTATTTCTAGATGAGCCTACAACGGGTTTAGATCCACAAACACGACAATTCGTTTGGCAGGCTATCAAGCAGCTTCAACAGGAAACTAATATGACCGTTTTTTTAACAACTCATTATATGGAGGAAGCAGCAGTAGCCCATCAAGTCCTTGTCTTAAAGCAAGGGACAATTGTCGCGCAGGGTACACCCGATGCGCTGAAAACAAAATATGCCTATGATTCAATGGCTCTCGTTTTTCACAATCCATTGAAAGGTGTAAGGTGGCTAGAGGAAAATGCGCTCTCTTATACAGAGAAACAAGGGATATATACTATTCGTTTATCCTCTACTCTACATGCGCTGACCCTATTAAAACAAGCAGAGAAACTCATTGCTTCCTTTGAGGTCATTAAAGGATCGATGGATGATGTCTTTCTTCATATTATGGCAGAGGAGGAGATCGCGTAGTGGAAGCATTAATTAGTCTAGTTCAGCGGAATAATAAAGTATTTAGAAGAGATAAAACGCAGGTATTCTTCTCCCTACTGTCAGTCATTATTGTCATTGTGCTGTACGCTGTCTTTCTCCAAAAAATGCAGGTAGATGCCATTGAACGACTAACAGAAGCAACACCAGAATTAATGACGATGGTCAATGAATGGCTTGTAGCAGGATTACTGTCCATGATTGCTGTTTCTACTACACTCTGTGCATATGGCATTGCCGTTAAGGATCAGGAGTCAAAAGCACAAGCAGATTTTTTAACAGCTCCCCTTTCCCGTTCAACGATTCAGCTAAGCTATGTCATCAATGCGTTTATCATCGGTAGTATTTTTTCCTTTATCGCACTCATCGGCTGTGAAATCTTTCTTGTAGCAACAGGTGGTAAGCTCCTAAGCTTTGGGGATTTTGTTCATGTACTCGGCATTTTGTTTTTATCTGTCCTGCTAGCAAGTGTCTTTAATTTATTTCTGTCATTATTTGTGTCCACGCAAAATGCTTTTTCAACACTCGGCACAATCGTCGGGACAGTACTCGGCTTTTTATGTGGTGTCTATGTACCTCTTGGTGCTCTACCAGGCTTTGCTCAAAATTTAATCATGTATTTCCCCATTAGTCATACAACATTACTGTTACGCAATGCATTTATGGATAGCTCTATTGGCGATGTTTTTGAAGGTGTGCCTGCTTCCTATGTGGAAGACTATAAAATCAATTATGGCATTGTCTATGAGCTTCATGGAAAAATACTCAGCACTTCGACTAGCCTCATCATTATCGTTTGTACAATCGTCATACTTGCGCTAGCATCTATGATGTTATTTAAAAGAAAATATAAATAAATTTTAGCTAACAGATTTACACATCGTTTAGGAAACGATGTGTTTTTTATTGCATTTAAACAAACAATTTGTTATTTTAAATATAAATTAATAAACAAAAATAAATATTGTTTGTATTTATGGAGGATTCCCCTATGGATGTAAATGAACTATTTTGGCAAGCTCCTATCGATGACCTCAAAAAGGGTTATACCAATGAGGGAACACATTTCACCTGCCTTCTGTGCGGTGAAAAAGTAGAGAAAGGAATCATTTATCCTTATGAAGGCTTATTGTATGAAGCCGAAAAAATGATGCAGCAGCATATGACAATGACACATCAATCTGTTTTTCATTATTTAAACGGTCTCAATAAAAAAATGACAGGCTTAACAGAACATCAAAGCCATATTTTACGCTTATTTTATGAAGGTAGATCAGATCAGGAAATAAAAGAGGAATTAGAGATTGGTAGTGCCACGACCATTCGCCATCATCGTTTTGCTTTAAAGGAAAAGGAACGCCAAGCCAAAACATTGTTGGTAATGATGGAATTATTGAAGGAACAAGATCGAAAGGAGGAACCATTTGTGTCTATTCATAAAACAGCTACAATGGTTGACGATCGCTATAATGTCACTCTCTCAGAAGAACAGCAATTATTGGCGAAATTATTTCCACATGGTGTTGGCAAGGAGCTAGTTCGTTTTCCTAAGCGTGAAAAACAAAAAATTATAGTACTTCGTGCCATTACAATGCTTTTTGACAAAGAAAAACAATATACAGAAAAAGAATTAAATGAAATCATCAAACCGATGTATGAAGACTACGTTCATATACGTCGCTACTTAATTGAATACGGTTTTCTGGACCGCAAAGCTGACGGTAGCGCTTACTGGGTTAAAAAATAAGAAGGCAGGTTTTTGAAATGGATCATAAAAAAGAGTTAAAAGAGATGTATAAGGACATGAAAATTGAAGCGGGCGTTTTTACGATGACTAATACAGAAACTGGGAAAGTGTTTGTGGGGAGCTTTAATAATTTAAAACGTTTAAATGGTTTTCAGTTTATGCTCAAAACGAATACACATACGAATAAGGAGCTTCAAGCGGACTACAATTCATTTGGTCAAGATGCTTTTGAGGTGAAAATCGTTGAATATTTAAAGAAAAAAGAAGATGGCTATTTCGATGCCAAAAAAGAGCTTGAAAAGCTAGAGCAAAAATGGCTCGACACGCTAAATCCTTATGGTGAGCGTGGGTATAATTCTTAGGATTTATCCAATAGATAGCTGTGGGATCAAGCAAATGAAAATTTAACAGTTCCCTCAGCTATTTTTTATTCATCCACACGATTCCATCTTAAATTATCAGCATCATCATAGCCATAATAATAGATTGGGCGATCGTGCTTATCATAAGCAACAGCTTCTAATAAATCAATTTGCTGCGCAGAAGGTATATAAAACGAAACTAGTTTACTATGTTCAATGGATTTTTTGATAATTCCTTGCTTTGAGTTAATTGTTATATAGGAAACATTTTCATCATGAGATAATACAACAAACAAAGTTCCTTCATGATTCAAACGATAGCTCATGCCTCCTATTGTCTCTAAAGAATCATTCGTGGAGGAGATACCCGTAGCATAAACCCTTTTATATAGAAATGCGTTTTTTTGTACCAAAACAGTTTGATAGATTTCTTTTTTATCACGCTTAAACAAATAAAAAATATCGTGTCCTTCTTGAATCTTTTCAACATTCTTATACTCAGGTGTCATAAAAAAATTTGCTTTTGCAGCGCTTAATGCAGTTAAACGATAGCCTCCTAACAATAATAAAGCGCTTAAAGTGACTATTGCTAATAACAAGAATTTTCTCATCTATTTTCTCCACCCTATAGCATTTTCAGTTGGATTGAGACAGTTTAACTTTCTTTGTTTATTTTGTCACTTCTAACAACTGAATTTCCTGCTGTGCTTTTTTCGTTAATTTACTGAAAACAAGCTCATAGGAATGTTGAATAAGCTTTTCTACCAAATCCATCGGGACATCTTCAGCATCCATATAAATGGAGTTCCAATGCGTTTTATTCATATAGTAGCCAGGTATAATACTGACAAAGGATTCTCGTAATTCCTCTGCTCGTGCAGGTTCGCATTTTAACGTTAATACAGGCTTACCTGTAGCATTTCCCCCAATCATGGCATACATTTTCCCACCAATATGATAGCGGTCTGCTTGCCATTCCTCCTTATAGTCATAAATCGTTCCCTGTAGTTGTAGACAATGAGCATGAATCATTTCTTTTTCCATCTATTTCTTCCCCTTTCGACACAAAATAAAACACACGTTCGATTATGGTTAGTATAACCTAAAACGTGTGTAGGGACTAGCCTTATTTAGTTCGTACTTCGATCAAACATGCCCATAACCTCTGTTGTCTGTAGGATATTCACAAACGACTTTGGATCGGTTTCCTTAATCGTACTTTTTACATCCGCGAGTTGATAACGCGTAATGACAGTGATTAACACTTTTCGTCCTTCACCAGAGTAGGCTCCCTTCGCATCGATAATCGTTACACCACGATGAAGTTTTTGCAACAGCTGCTGCTTGACTTCTTCCCCTTTACTCGTAATAATCATCAACGTTAATTTAATATGGCTTGTATGAATCGTATCTACCACTTTTCCTGTTGCATAAATGGAAACAAGCGTTAATAATGCCGCGTCCCAGCTAAAGACAAAGCCAGAAGCTGCCACTACAACACCATTCATAGCAGCAATTAATGTACCGAGTGGAAAATCTCGTTTACGACTTAGTAGCATGGCAATAATATCAAAGCCCCCAGAGGAGCCTGCTGCACGAAAAATCATACCCATCGCAAAGCCTACAATAACTCCTCCAAATAGGGATGCAAGGATAGGATCTTGTGTTGCCTTGTGAATTGGAATAACATATAAACTCACTGACAAAACGGCTACAGAAAGAATCGTATAGCTGATAAATCGCTTACCAAGCTTCATCACACCTAAAATCAGTAAAGGCAAATTAAGCAGTAAATTTAATACCCCTGTATTCCAAGGGGTAATAATGCCAAGCATGATGGCGATACCACTCAATCCACCACTCAAGATTTCATGGGGAATTAATAAATAATTATAGGCAAAGGCCACTAAAATGGAAGAAAGAGTAATTATAATCACATTACGCATAATGATATCCCCTATCAATCAACGACCAAATTTTGATATATCTTTCTCATAGATTACCCAATTTCTGCTGATGAAAAACCTATATTCCTACTTTTTCTTCTGTTCTTCCTTTAAAGGGGCAGTCTGTTTGTGATCACCTGTATCGGCCACCTTATAAATACGCTCTAGCATCGGCGGATGTGTATAGCGGAACCATTTAACAAGAAGCGGAGGGTTGACCTCACTTAATCCTGAAATCGTTAGTTTTTGAAAAGCTGTTACGGCCGCTTCACGATCATTCATGAGGTTAATTGCATACTGATCTGCTCTTGTCTCCTGATATCTTGAGATGAAGTTCGACACTGGATTAGAGGCAAATAACAATATAGAGGTAATGAGCAAAAATAATGGATATGAGCTAATGCTGCCAACTTTATTGATTTTCAGTACCTGTCCATAGCGTCCAACCAAACGTCGCATAACCTTCGCTGTAAACCATAACCCCACCAACGTAAGCAATAAATAACCTGCAATGCCAAAATAAATATGCTTTTCTACATAATGGCCCATCTCATGTGCCATGATAAATAAAATTTCATTGTCCGTCAGTCTATTTAATGTGGTATCCCACAGTACAATTCTCGAATTGCTACCAATCCCTGTCACATAAGCATTTAAGGAGTTGGTCTTTTGTGCCATATTGACCTCATAAACATGCTCTGCTGGTATATTCGCCTGCTCAGCAATTGAGAGTATCTTCGTTTCCAGCTCTTTATTTTTTAACGGATAAAAATCATTGTACAAAGGATCAATGACAACTGGCTGGATGAACATCACAAAGATTGTAAAGGGGATGGTTAATAGCCAAGCGTAAAGCCACCACCGTTTCTCGCTCTTTTTAATGAGCCAATAAATAACCGTCACAATGATGAAGCTCATCCCAAAGTTCACCCAAAAATCAATAACACCATCTTTCATCCAAGACGCAAATGCTTGCGTACTGATGCCATAGCTTTTGCTGAGGTAATAGCGATAATAATCAAGCGGGAATAAAACAATATAGAGCAATAGGGATAGCAGGAATAGGTAGCCTGCATTTTGCAATAGCTTCCACTTCGTTTGGGAGGTCGTCACTTTTTCAAAATAACGGGAGATGCCCAATAATAAAATCAAAAAGTAAATAAGCCATTCCAAAGGAGTCGCTACAAAGAATAAAAAATTCCGTATTTTTGAATATTCACCACTTAAAAAAAGCTCCTTACCAGACATAAACATTACTGGATCTGCCACCGTTCCTTGTAAAGCACTAGGTATTTTTCCTCCGCCGCTATGGAATATATACCAGTACATACAAAGCACGTAAACACCGAATAATAGCAGCGTAACAATGCCCATTTTCTTCGCTATGTTAATTCCCCCTCATATCATCCAAAGTTCGTCCTATAGTAAGTGTAAGCCAAAATATCAAAGTTAGAACAACATAGACCTACTTTTTTAATATCTCAATTCACAAAAGAAAAATTCGCCTCATTTCTATCAATGAGCATACAAAATCTTTCTCATTGTTTCAAAATGCTGCGAATTTATTATGTTCTTACTTATTTATTCATGACAAATGCGGTTTTTCCACGCTGATCTATACTTAAGTAGCCTGCAGATAATAGCTGCTCATACCATTGCTTTTCGATAACAGCCGCTTGGTTGGCATTATCTGCTTTTGTAGAAAGCTCCACCATAATGTCTCCTTTGTACTGCCACACCTCAATATCCGCTTCTTGCCCTAGAAAGCTTCTTTATAAGTTATGGCATTAGCAGATCCATATTCTACTACCTGAGCTAACGTATTTTTATACCATGCTTCTGAATGCCAATTTACAATTTTCTTTGCCGAATTTTCGAGAATCAATTTTTGGGCAGCACTCGCATCAACCGTATCGTAAGAGACAAAAGTATGATAGGCTCCCTTCGTACTCCCTGCTACCATACCCCAAGCAAAAAGAGGAGAGGCAATTATTTTATAAATATAATCGTATTATTTTCTTTAATATAATCTACTGTTGGATGAGGGCTTTCAATTGAAGCAACTTCTTTGTTATGAATTAAATCATAAACAATCCATTTCATATTAAAACTATTAGTTGGCGTTTCAAAGAAAACAATCCATTCTTTGTTTCCATAATAGAAATAACATGAATTTCCTACTGTATATAACTCCTTATTATTACTGGCATCATATAATACTTGTGTATGTTCGCTTTCTTTTACTCCATATAAATCATCATTAAAGAAATAGATGACATCATACTTCCCATCAATAATTCTTTCTAGATAATTTTCACTGAATGGATTAAACATTTTCAAAATATATGTTTCATCTCTAAGATTATGTTTATACCAATAAACACATTCGTTTTTATTATTTTCCAATACAAAGCTTTCACTATTATCACATTGATCTACTATACAAGTCTCTGAAATTGGCAAATCATTTTTTATTTGTTCTATAAATAAATTATAGTCAATGATTACAATGCTCTCAGTAAAATTTGAATTTTCCTTTTCCCTATGATTCCATGCATTTTTTTTATTACTGTAGGATAATGAGCCAGTTGTAAAATAAACGAATTTTTTATTTTTTTTATCAATTACTTTTATGTTATTAACATTTAAAAAGGTATCATCCTGTCCTATTTTTTCAGGTATTGAGTAATACTTATTTTCTAAAAAATCTACGAGAATACAATTTGAGTGCCTAGTAAATTTTTGCGATTCTATCTGTGGTACACATACAACTAAATATCTTTCTCCCAAGCCATACAGCTCTGTTTCAGATAAAGAAGAATTCTCAGGATTGGAACTATTATCCTCTATTTTTAATGTTATTGAATCTTTTAAAATTAGGTTTTTGCAATCAATTTGGTTTAATATTAAATTTGCAGTTTTTCCTTCCCACATCAATCTGCTGCAATAAAAATATTCATTATAAAAAGAATTACTTGATAACTGAAATCCATTCGGAATTAGCAATTGATCAACTTGATTAAGTTGATAATTATAGCGAACAATACCTTCATAATAACCAGTTAAATAGCTCCAACTTTCACTTATATCTCTACTCATAATATACATATTATATGGCTCTACTTTTGATTGTGTCGTAATAAGTTGACGATTTTCAAATCCTTCTAAAATAACTGTTTGCACCATATTATATCCTCCTCTTAATTACCATAAAATCACTCTTCACTATTCAAAAATAGTAACATAAAAATAGATCTCTTCTCGATATAGCTGTCTTCATACTGAAGGGACAAATAAAATCAAAACACCTTTCGTTGGCAGGAGAAGGCGTATATCACGATATGTTTTGGGGCAAGTGGCTTACCTGCTCATATTTTTATGCCAGATTTAATTCATCAAGTTTCAACAGCTTACCAGATATCCGCATTTCATTAGACGTAAAAACAGCACCTGAAATTGAAAAAAAAGGAGCACTTCAAGAATTCGATTTCGGGCTTATCATAGAGACCCAACAGGAAAATCCCTTCCTGCATTATTAAACAATTGGGGAAGATGCACTTGTTTTGGCATTTAGCCCTTCACACAAACTAGCGACTAAATAGGACAGCACCAAAGAAGATATTCTTAAAAATAAGCTTTTATTGCATACCTCTTCTAGCTCCACTAATCACTTCATTGAGAAGTGGATGGACTCTTTCCAGCCTTCTACTTATACGATTGAGCTGGATTCTGTGAGCACCATAAAAAAATGCTGACCTTTGGAAAAAACGTGGCTTTTCTATCTATTGCCTTAATAGAAGAGGAATTAACATCGGGTGTACTGATGAAGAAGGATTTAGATGATGTGACGCTTCACAGAAAGATTCAGTTGATTTATCCGAAAACGCGTTTAGATCATACCCTTGATGAATTTGTCAAAACTTCGGTTTACGATGTAGCAAAGCAATTAAAAATATCCCCTGTTATGACATAATTCCACAGGTAGTCGTAATAACATGAAATGGGAGGATATTTTTAAGAAAGGAGGGTTGTCCTTGCTAACTAGGCTTCTGACAAAGGATTGTATACAGCTTGCAAACTTTGTCCATTCGTGGCAAGAAGCGATTCATTTAGCTGCAAGACCATTAGTACAGCAAAATAAAATTGAGCAACGCTATGTCGAAGCCATGATTCAATCTATTGAGCAATATGGCTCCTACATCGTCATTACACCAAAAGTGGCCATTCCCCATGCACGGCCATCTGATGGTGTTTATGAGCTTGCCATGAGTTTGCTCCGGTTACAGCAGCCTGTTTTTTTTAGCCCTAATCAGCCTGTTTACTTACTAATTGTGCTAGCTGCCATCGACAATACGTCACATCTACAGGCGTTAGCTGATTTGGCAGCAGTGTTACAAGACCCTGACCATATTGAAGGCCTGATTGCCTGTCAGCATGCAGACATGATTTGTGAAAAAATCAAACAATATACGACAAAGGAGTCACCAGGATGAAAATTTTAGTCGTGTGTGGAAATGGTTTAGGTAGTAGCTTGATTTTAGAATGGAATGTAAACAAGGCATTAGAGGCATTGGGTAAAAATGCTGAGGTAACCCATACAGACTTAGCATCTGCAAAGGCGGAGAAAGCAGATATTTATTTAGGGGCAGCAGACATTGTGAATGAATTAGCGAAAGACAATGGAACCATTGTGAGCATCGTCAATATGATGAGTATTGTGGAAATAAAAGAAAAGCTAGAACCTTTGCTTTAAGTACGGAAAATTTGGATAGGATGAGGTGTTGATATGTTGGATGTTATCATGCATGACATTTTAGGAACACCAGCTATACTAGTCGGCCTATTCGCTTTTATTGGTTTACTCATTCAAAAAAAATCTAGCTCCACTGTTCTTTCAGGTACATTCAAAACAATTATGGGCTTTGTCATTCTTGGTGCTGGTGCCACTGTCTTGATTGGCTCGTTAGACCATTTTAGTAAAATGTTTGATCATGCCTTTCAAGTACAGGGAGTCATTCCCAACAACGAGGCCATCGTGGCAGCTGCTCAGACTAATTTTGGTACAGCTACAGCATTGATAATGGTATTTGGTATGATAATGAATCTATTATTTGCGCGATTTACGCCATTAAAGTATATCTTTTTAACTGGGCATCATACATTATTTATGGCTTGTTTAATCGCGGCTTCATTGTCAGTTGGTGGAATGAGTGGTACACCTCTTATTATCGTAGGGTCTATCATTCTTGGTCTTTGTATGGTAGTGTTCCCTGCCATTTTACAACCCACTGTTCGGCAAATAACAGGTAGTGATGATTTTGCTGTAGGTCACTTCGGCAGTGTTGGCTACTATGTTTCTGCAAAGATTGGTAAGCTCTTTGGTAATAAAACGAAATCAACTGAGGACATACAGGTTCCAAAATCATTAGGCTTTTTACGAGATACCTCTGTCGCTATTTCTTTAACAATGAGCGTATTCTTTGTCATTGTTGCCCTTTTCGCAGGCCCCTCCTATATTGAGGCACAATTATCAGCTGGCTCTAATTTTATTATTTTCGCTATTATGCAAGCGATCACATTCGCTGCAGGTGTCTATATTATTTTGGCGGGTGTCCGTATGTTAATTGCTGAAATTATTCCAGCCTTTAAAGGCATTGCTGATAAGCTTGTCCCAAACACAAAACCAGCACTAGATTGCCCAACTATTTTCCCCTTTGCACCAAACGCTGTCATCATTGGTTTCATCTTTAGTTTTTTAGCAGGACTTGTCTCTATGTTTATCCTCCCCTTCATTGGTTTAAAAGTGATTGTCCCTGGCCTCGTTCCCCATTTCTTCACGGGAGCTGCAGCTGGCGTCTTTGGCAATGCTACAGGCGGCAGAATCGGTGCCATGTCTGGGGCCTTTGCTAATGGTCTATTAATTAGCTTTATTCCAGCCATACTCCTAATCTTTATGGGCGACATCGGCTATGAAGGCACAACCTTTGGCGATTCAGATTTCGGTGTTATCGGCATTATTATTATTAATCTATTAAAATTATTCGGAGCTGTTTAGAACATATAGTAAAGCCTAACGCTATCTGCGTTAGGCTTTCATAGTGTTGAAAAACAAAACCATCCATAGAATTTATGTGAAAGGTGAAAAAGGATTTCCGTTGCAGGCTACTTGCTTTCCTGTGGGCGAGCGCCGAGCCGCTTCTACCGCTACCACTCCGTTTAGAGGCTCGCCTGTCTCGCTATCCCACGGGAGTCAAGTAGCCTTCCACTCCAATCCATAAAAAAGTGAAGGTATTCACTACTCTTTTGTGGAGGGGTGTTGTCACACATCACTTCTCCAAATTGAAAGTAAGAGGCTATCCTCTCTTATAATATAAATAATGGGCTATTTTGTTCAGGAAAAGACACTTTTGCAGAATGGTTGATTGGAGTGGAACCAGCGTCACTCCTAGGGGATTTAGCGTCACAGAGGAGACCCTGGAGCGAACGCAGTGAGTGAAGCGGCTCATCGGACGCCCCCTGGAAAGGACGCTGGCGGAACGGAAATCAACCCCTCGCCTTGCAAAATTGCTTATTATGCCGTTGACATTACCTTTTTTCAACAACATGAAAGCCTAACGCTATCTGCGTTAGGCTTTATTATTGATTAGGCATACAGAGCTTGCTGTAGAAATCTTCATAAATATATTACTTAATTAGTCATCTAGGTTTATAATATTAACTTATTATGTATATAGAAATGACTATTTATTCTTATGCTCTACATAAAAATTTATTTTCATTGTAGTCTGACATCAGACTAAAAAAATTCACATTTTGCCGATATATAGGCTATAAACAACAGGAGGTACAAACATTTTGAAGAAATTGATGATTACTTTTCTTTTGATGGGTCTATTGCTAACAGGCTGTTCATCCGCACAGACAGAGACATCAACTGAAGGATATAAGATAGGCGTTTTACTATCAGACGCGGGACTAGGCGATGAATCATTTAATGATTCAGCTTTTAAAGGGCTCGAAAAGGCTCGAGATGAGCTTGGCATTTTGTTTGATTACAAAGAGGCTCCTGATGGTGATTATGAGGACAAGCTGAACGAGCTTGTAGCAGAAAAATATGATATCATCATTGGTCTTGGTTTCTCTGTACAGGAAGCACTAGAGAAAACTGCGAAACAATATCCCGACCAACAATTCATATTGATTGATGGGCAATCTGATGTTGACAACATTATTTCGATTACCTTTAAAGAACAAGAAGGCAGTTTTTTAGTTGGTATGGTTGCTGCTATGACAAGCAAGACAGGGAAAATTGGCTTTATTGGTGGTGCAGATGCCCCTGTTATTCATCACTTTGAAAATGGCTTTATCGAAGGAGCTCGTTATGTACAACCAACTATTGACATTATGAGCGAATATGCGGGTACCTTTGATGACACGCAGGCTGGTGCAGCAATAGCAGATCAATATATAAAAAATAACGTTGATTTTATTTATCATGCAGCTGGCTTTACTGGTTTCGGCGCCATTAAAAAGGCCGAGGAAATGGGGATTTATGCAGCGGGTGTTGATATCGATCAATTTTTTGTTGCCGAAAAGACGGTTGTCACATCCATGCTAAAAAATGTGGATCTTGCTGTCTATCAACTTGCTAAAACATTAGTAGAGGACGGAAAAATTACCCAAAAATCGTTTGCATTAGGGCTAGCAGATCAAGGTGTGGGACTAGCTGATATTCGTGTCATTCAACTAACATCAGAGCAACAGGCTGCCATTGAAAAGGCACAAGAAGCCATTATCTCGGGCAAGATAAAAGTTACTGCAGAAAAGGGGAATGGCCAGTGACATTACGTAAAAAATTATTTATGAATACACTCATCCCAATCGTACTGGCTATGGCTATGATTGGCTTTATTATCATTCAAACATTTAATATCCAAACAACCGCACAGGATGACACGAAACTTTTGCTTGCAGTGAAAGAGCTGGAGCAAAGTTTGGTTGTGGCCAGCCAATCATTAAATAATTATACCTATTTAGATAGTGAAGCGAATAAAAATGAAGCACTTGCTATTTTACAAGAAACAAAAAGCAATTTAGAAGCATTGGCTGCTCTCACAAGAATACCTGACCATCAACAGATTATCGACAAAATTTCTGATAAATTTGATGACCTAGAAAAAGCTACAGAAAGCGGCTTTCAAGAAAACAACCGCTCTGAAATAAAAAAGCAATCTATCCGAATTAAAGGTATTTTAAACGATATGCATTTGCTCAAAAAAGAAACGAACGAATGGTATCAAGAGATGATACAAGTGACAAAGCAAAAAATTGGTTTTATTACAACCACTACAATCATCGGCAGTGTGCTATTAATTTTGGCAACGATTATTTATTCCTATGTGGCAGCAAAAAGAATTACCAAACCGATTAATCAGATTGTAGAGTGTGCACAGGGGGCAGCTACAGGAGATTTAACTATAGATACCTCTACACTCTCCTATCAACCAAACAGTCGATACGAGATTGATCAACTATCGGAAAGCTTTTCACAGATGATGAATAATTTGAAAAGTACTGTACAATCCATCGATCATATCGGTAAGGATGTTAACGTATTCACACAAGATGTGACAAGCCATATGAGAAATATTCATGAAAGCAGTAATCAAATCGCCACATCTACTGACGAATTAGCAAAAGGTAGCTATACGATGTCAGAAGATATTCAATCTGTGGCCATCCTTATGAATAATATGACCGACCAATTTAAGGGGGTTATGCAAACAAGTGAGCAATCCGCTAACAATGGTAAACAGGCATTAGAGGCTGTTCAAAATGGTCAATATTCATTAGAAAAACAATCAACCATTGCAAAAGATATTTCGACGACATCACTTGATATTAAAGAGGCTGTTACGCAATTTTCGCAATTCACTTCAGAAATTGAAGGAGCGGCCAATGCTGTCCACACTATTGCTAGCCAAACAAATCTATTAGCTTTAAACGCTGCCATTGAGGCTGCCCGTGCTGGAGAAGCCGGTAAGGGGTTTGCCATTGTCGCAGAGGAAGTGAAAAAGCTTTCTTCTGAAACGGAGAATGCAACGAATTTAATTACTTCTATGGTCACACATATACAGGATGGCATCTCACATATTCTTACTACGGCTGAGCGAGGATATCAGCTTTCAAATGAACAGTCCCATTCAATGGTAGAAACGGAACAATCATTTGCTGTCATTGCGACACATATCGCAGACATTCATCATGATTTACAAAGCCTTACAAAGGAAATGGTTCAAACGAATGAAATGAGCCAGCAAGTGAATAGTACGATAGAAAATATTTCAGCTATTACAGAAGAAACAGCAGCAGGTACAGAAGAAATTTCAGCTTCGACACAGGATCAGTTACTTGCCTTCCAAAAAATTAGCGCTAAAATTGACGATCTGCAAGGTATGACAGATACATTGATGCATGAGCTGAAAAAATTCACCTTATAATATCTTTGCCAAACAAAATCCAGTGAATGAATGTTCACTGGATTTCTTAGTGTTGAAAAACAAAACCACCCATAGAATTTATGTGAAAGGTAAAAAAGGATTTCTGTTGTAGGCTACTTGCTTTCCTGTGGGCGAGCGCCGAGCCGCTTCCTCTGCTACCGTGCAGGGGCACGCCTGTCTCGCTATCCTACAGGAGTCAAGTAGCCTTCCACTCCAATCCATAAAATAAAAATGTTCACTTTTTAGCAAAAAAGTGAAGGTATTCACTACTCTTTTATGGAGGGGTGTTGTCACACATCACTTCTCCACATTGAAAGTAAGAGAGGCTATCCTCTCTTATAATATAAATAATGGGCTATTTTGTTCAGGAAAAGACACTTTTGCAGAATGGTTGATTGGAGTGGATCCAGCGTCACAGAGGAGACCCTGGAACGAACGCAGTAAGTGAAGTGGCTCATCGGACGCCCCCTGGAAAGGACGCTGGTGGAACGGAAATCAACCCCTCGCCTTACAAAATTGCTTATTATGCCGTTGACATTACCTTTTTTCAACAACATGAAATCCAGTGAATAATGTTCACTGGATTTCCTCTTTTTATTATAAAGTTAAGCCGCCATCAACTACCACGATTGAGCCTGTCATATAGCTTGCTTTGTCTGATGCTAGGAAAACAACCATTTCAGCCAGTTCCTCTGGTTTTGCATAGCGTCCCATTCTCATATTTGGAATTTCTTCTGGAATATAGCCACCTGTTTCAAACATAGTTGTTACACTGTTTGTTAATGCTGTCTCTACGCCTCCTGGACAAATTCCGTTGATTCGAATCCCCTTTTTTACATACTCTAAAGAAGCTGCTTTTGTTAAACCTACTACTGCATGCTTACTTGCAGAGTAAACAGCCATACTATGCTCACTACGAATTCCAGCTGTTGAAGCCGTATTAATAATAGAGCCGCTACCTTGTTCTTCCATTACCTTTAAAACATATTTTAAGCCAAGGAATACACCTTTCACATTGATAGCCATAATACGTTCATACTCTACATCCTCAATCTCTGTTAATGGAGAAATTTTTTGAATAACTCCTGCATTATTGAAAAATATATCAATGCGTCCATAAGTATCAACAGCAACATTTACATATTTTTGAACATCTTCGTTTCTCGAAACATCTGCCTGAACGAAGATACCTTCTCCACCTTGCTTTTTAATCAAGCTTAATGTCTCTTCCCCTGTTGCTTTGTTGAAATCAACGACTACCACTTTTGCACCATTGCTAGCAAGCTTCAAACTGCTGGCTCTTCCAATACCGCTTCCAGCACCTGTTACAACTGCAATTTTATTCAAAAGATCCATCTTCTATTCCTCCCTAACATTTTGAAGTCATTGTCTATTTTATTGCTACTTCTCTCTTTTTTATTGTATTATTTTACACAAAATAGTACTTTCTCATTGTCTATACAATAAAAATTGAAACTGCTTTCATTTTGATAGTATTATTACGAACGGGGGTGCAGAAATGTGAAAATATCCACTATCGATCTTCAATATATAAGTCAACTAATTTCTGAAATACATCATCTCCCTGTCTCTTATATTAATGTAGCGGGAGAAGTAGTTTTTGAATATTCATCAGCAGAATATACCAGTAATCCATCCTATATTTCTCTAAAGGAACAGCTAAAAACATACCCATATCATACGGCTTCAAATAGCTATCCTATTTTTTTCTCTATAGCTGAATGCAATTATTTTTATATTAACTTAACAGTAGACAATCAATATTTAGGGGCGCTTGTAGTTGGGCCGTCCCTTTCACCAGTAATAGAAGACACTATAAAATCAACTATTTATCATGAGCCTGATTTGTTTCCTACTCTCCATTATCAGCAATGCTTAGCCATCAGTTTATTTGTTTATTATTCAATCTACCAAAAAAAAATATCTAAAACAGCTGTGATTCACCACAACCACGCGTTAAAGCCCCTTATTCGTCATGAGGGACATACTGCGCTTGAACTTTCCTATGCAAGAAGAAAAGATAGTGTGCATACAAATCTTTACTATGAAAAAATATTGTTAGACAATGTGAAAAATGGGCGGATGGAGAAATTAAACGAAGTCTTGAACTATTCCATTGTCGGACAAGCACAACTTGGAGTGCTTTCAAAGCACAATCATTTAAGAAGTGTACAATATTTGATGATTACAGGAATTGCACTAATTTGTCGTGCTGCTATTGAAGGTGGATTAAATGAAGAAACAGCCTTTACATTAAGTGATTTTTACATTCAAAAACTTGAGGATCAAAGCAGCTTAATCGACATTCTTTCGTTAATGGAGGAAGCCATTTATGATTTTACACATCGTGTGTCACAAGCTAAGCAAAACAAATATTCAGCACCCATTACAACCTGCATCCATTCGATCGAAAATCAACTATATAGTGAAATAACACTCAATCAACTTTCAGCAATTTGCCACTTAAGCCCCAATTATCTTTCTTCCTTATTTAAAAAGGAAGTAGGGATTTCCTTTAGTGAATATATTCAGCAACAAAGGATTGAAGAGGCAAAAAAGCTATTAACCTATACAAGCTACCCCATTTTAGACATTGGTTCATTACTTAATTTCACAGATCAAAGCTATTTTATTAAAGTTTTCAAGAAATTTACAGGTATCACCCCTAAGCAATATAGAAATAAGGATGTCCATCAATAATAAAGAAAGTAAAAGAATGTTCGTGACCAGCTTTTACTTTCTTTTTACATAGTAAAAGTCATACTTGCAGTACCACTTGCATATTTTAAAACGTAATCATTACACTTTAAGGAGGTACATGTGGAACGTCTCCATCTATCAAGATATGTATTGAATTTTTGGTTCATCTTCATGCTATTAGGAAGCTTGCTACCATTCCTGTTATTCAATATCTCAGCATTAAGTGATTTAAGTTCCTCTTTACTCAGTCTGCATACTATTTTTTTAAGTATTTTAATTGAGGCATTACCGTTTGTGTTAATTGGTATCATCATTGCGGGCTTTATTCAGATTTTTATCACAGAGGAACATATTCAAAGGTGGATTCCTCAAAATGCGGTAATGGCCGTTGTCATGAGCTGTCTTGTAGGCGCATTATTTCCAGCCTGCGAATGTGGAATCGTGCCTATTGTGAGAAGATTGATTGCCAAAGGTGTACCGATACATGCAGCTATAGGCTTTATGTTAACTGGCCCACTCATTAATCCAATCGTTATTCTCTCTACCTATATGGCATTTGGAAATGATTTGAAAATAGCCAGCTTACGAATGCTGCTAGGTTTTGTTATCGCTATTGTCGTAGCATTACTCATTAGCTTGTTTTTTAAAGGGTCACAATTTAAAAGCTCCTTACAACCTCATTCATTGGCAACAGCTAACCAACCAACATCCTTTGTCACAAAACTATTCAATATGTTCAAACATGCCATTGATGAATTTTTTGATATGGGCAAATACTTAATTATTGGGGCATTTTTAGCTGCTTTTGTCCAAACCTATGTATCTACCAAAACACTCGTAGAAATTGGAGATGGCGTATCCTCCTCTATTTTGGTCATGATGGGCTTAGCCTTTATTCTTTCACTTTGCTCGGAGGCAGATGCCTTTATTGGGGCATCCTTTAGTGCTACTTTCTCAACCCCATCCATTCTTGCATTTCTTGTTTTTGGTCCCATGATTGACTTGAAAAATACCATTATGTTAATGAGCGTATTTCGCTTCAAATTTGTCTTCTGGTTAGCCGCCTTAGTGGCTATCATTGTCTATATTAGTATATGGATTCTTTCACCGTATCTCTAAGGGGGAAAACCATGAAATTTCACGTTCAGCAAGCGCTAAGAGCCCTTATTCTACTTGCTTTCTCAGCTATGATTGCGAGCCTGCATTGGACCGGGGAACTAACAAAATTCATTAACCCCAAATATGAAAGCCTTAGCCAAACAGCTGCCATTTTATTTTTTATACTGTTTCTTGTTCAGCTAACAAGAGTCATATCATTTACCCAGACGACCCATCATTGCGACGACAGTGGACATGCTTGCTGTTCACATCATGACCATGGTCATTCAGTCTTTACACGCAAAAAATGGCTAGCCTATCTTATTATTATGACACCGATTTTGACGGGCTTCTTCGTGCCTGCCAAAATTTTAGATGCTGCAATCGCTGATAAAAAGGGTGGGGCCTTCTTTCTCACTCAGCAAAGTCAACCATCCAAAATTGAGGATTACCTCACTTCAAATGAAACGATTGATGAAAATATCTATGACGAGCATGATCCTGACCCTAAACTAATGGAGGAAAAGCAGGAAATGACAAAAAAGCAATATGAACAATTAAAGCAACAGCTATCTCAACAAACTATGCTGAAAATGACAGATGAGGATTATACGATTTATTACGAGGACATGCATCAACATCTAGCAAACTATTTAGGGAAGCAAATCCAGTTAAAAGGCTTTGTTTTGAAAGAAGATAGCTTTACAGAAAAGCAACTAGTGGTTTCCAGATTCCTTATTACCCATTGTGTTGCTGATGCAAGTATCGTAGGCTTTTTGACAGAATTTCCTGAGGTTCCAACTATCAAAGAGGATACATGGATTGAGGTAATCGGTACAATCGGTCAAACAACTTATGAGGGTGCAAGCCTACCCGTTATTCATATTGATGATTGGGTAACAATTGAACAGCCTGAATCACCATATCTTTACCCCATAAATATTCGAATGAGTTTCTAGCAACATGAAAGGGCAAAGTTTATATCTTTGCCCTTTCATAGTGTTGAAAAACAAAACGATCCATAGAATTTTTGTGAAAGGTGAAAAAGGATTTCCGTTGCAGGCTACTTGCTTTCCTGTGGGCGAGCGCCGAGCCGCTCCGTTTAGAGGCTCGCCTGTCTTGCTATCCCACGGGAGTCAAGTAGCCTTCCACTCTATAAAAATATTTCTTGTTAGCAAAGTTTTTCAAATAAAGTGAAGGTATTCACTACTGGTGTTGTCACTCATCACTTCTCCACATCGAAAATAAGAGTCTATCCTTTTACCACATGGTGGATTGGAGCAGCGGCTTATCGGACGCCCCTGGAAAGGACGCTGGCGGAACAGAAATCAACCCCTCGCCTTTCAAAATGACTGTTTCTGCCGTTGACATCACCTTTTTCATCTATTAATTGGGTAATAGTACATCTAGACCTAAATGGGAACGTAATGTGCTCCCTTCATATTCAGCACGGAATAGCCCCCGCTCTACTAGCATAGGGATCACATCACTAAAGAATAAATCTAAAGATTTCGGAGGTCCACCTGGTACAGCAATAAAGCCATCCAATGCACCCTCCTCATAAAAAGTAATGATTTGATTGACAATGTCCTGTGGCGTGCCGATTGCCACAAGGTGAGCTGAGCCAATTACTTCTGGACGTGCAAGCAATACCTCAACAGTTGGTTCATTGTCGATAATATAACGACGCACCAAATCGGCATGTGTTTTACTACGTACTTTTTGATCTTTTGGCGGCAGCATATCAGCCGTTATCTGATCTTGCAGTGCCAAATGACGAATATCCATGCCTATCACTGATTCTAGAGCACTATAGCGACGCTCAAGTGTTAAATGTGCATGTGCTTGACGGTACATTTCGAGTGCTTCCTCATATGTATCGCCTATAAAGAAATAGAGCCCTGGTAATAACCGAATATCATCGGCTGAACGACCAACCTCAACCGCGCGTTTACGCAAGTCATTACGCATTTCAACACCCACCTCCATAGCAGGTGTCGCTGCAAAAATCGCATTGGAAACAGTAGCCGCAAATTGACGACCTACATCCGATGCACCTGCTTGGAAGAATGGTATATCACCTGCTGGATGCATAGGTAGATTTAAAGGGCCATTAATATGGAAAAACTCACCCTCATGCTCAATCGGCTTGACAAGCTCATTTATTTTCTCTAAATCACCATTTGTTTCCAATACTTCATAGGGATGACTATGCCATAGCTGTTTCACGACCTCTATACATTCTGAGGCTTTAGCATACCTCTCCTCTGATGAAGCCATAGGTTCATTACTGAAATTATTGGCCCCATCAATGGAAGTGACGATATTCCAGCCTACTCGTCCCTCACTAATCCAATTCAACGATTGCAATTGACGTGCAATCAAATATGGTGGTATAAAGGATGTCGAGATGGTAGTCACTAAACCAATCTGCTTAGTTTCTCGTGCCACCGTTGCCATTAAAAAGCTAGGATCTAAGCCAACCGTTCCTTTTGTTTTAGCCATTAATTCTGGATGTGCTACTAAATAATCAGCCTTAAATAAAAAATCTAATTTAGCTTCCTCAGCACGCTGTGCAAATGCAATATGTTCATCAAGTAATGCACCCTTCTTACCATGATTACCATGTACAGCTATATGCATGCCAATAATAAGATGTCTTCTCATTGTTATATTCTCCTCTCTTTAATTGAAAATGATTATCATTTTCATAATAGGCTTACTTTTTAAATATTGCAACCAAATCCTTTACATACAAAAAAAGACAGGTACCTAATGAATGAGGACCTGTTATTTTGATTGCTATTTATTACTTTTCGTTTACTATGCCTCATGGAAAATCATGAGTCTCTCATTTGAGTTGCGACGACTTTTTACATGATAGTTAGATAGGATTTGCGAAAATTTGTTTTTCTGTCGGTTCCCATAGAACAATTCCCACATCCTTCTTCTGATCAATGATCCGAACGGTAATAGGGATGTACTCAAATAAAATCGTATTTAAATTTGTACTAATCAGTTGTAACAAGCCTACTAATTCCGTATCATTGATTAGCGGCGCGTGTACTTCCATTTTAATATCTGTTAATTTGCCCTCTTCATAGCGAAGTCTCCCTATAATTTTAGGGTTTAAATGCTTAAACCCTGCTTGAATATCTTCTTTAAAAATTAATAATTTATTATACATATTTTGATCTAAGCTATATAATGCCTCTGATGGAAATGAGTAATACTTTTTATCAATCTCAGACCACTTTGCTATAGTATTTTCTCCTTTTGCAATAAAGGTTTCAGCTAAAAATAAGCCAGGAATAATATCATTTATATTGGATTCCTGATATAAAGTTAAATAAATAGGGACTTCCGGTATCTTTTTATTGTTTCTTATATCCTGAATGATCTTGCCAGCTATTTTTTTGCCGTAATTTTTCACATCATTGCTATCATCATCATTTTGATCTACTTTCACTTGTCCTGTGTAAATTAACCCTTTGTCATCCGATACACGTATATCATAAAATTCATTTAACGATATCGCAATCGACATTCCCTCTAGCTTGTTACTTTCCTTATGAATAAAATTATGTTCTACTACATGAGAGAGAATTAGCGGATACTTTTTCTCATCCTCTAAAACATCACCAGTTCTAGTTTCAATGGCTGGATTCAAGCCAATACCTTCCTCTGTTTTTCTAGCTAACCATTGCTTAATCATTTGCTCATCCAAATATTGACCTTCCTGCAAATAATGCTTTTCAGTTGCAAAATGATTCACAGATAAATCCATGAGTCCCCTCTCTATTTCATTTATATTTAACGCATTATTCATATTGTTAACCATTAAGCCTCGCGCAATATTACTTTTTGCAGGCTGTTGAATTTCATAGGCTTCCTTTTTTTGAATAGATGAAATATACATTTTTTCATTCGTCGTATCAGGCTCAACCTCACCACTACTACAAGATGCTAATAACCCTATGGATGCGATTAAACTAAATAAACACTTTCTCTTTTTCATCACAAATACTCCTTGATCATATGTAGATATTTAATATTTCCATAATTTAACCATACCAAATTTTACAAAACAAAACATCATATATTTACAAATATCACCATTCTATAGTGAGATCAAAAAAAACCTATGTTCAAGAAAAAATGAACATAGGTCTTTACTATTGTAGATGGTTGTGAGAAAAGTTTATTTTTGATCAGGTGCAGTCTTCTAGCTTTGGAGTGGTTTCTTCATGTTTATAAGGAGGTCGCTCTTCCAATGAGCCGAGACCAATCTTTTCTAAGCAACTTCCTCACTTTCCCAGCGCAGCCTCCAACTGAAGCGGCTTCCCCATTTTTGAGCATTACCCCTCGACTATGGAGCGAATGCTACTTTGCATTTTTATCAGGTTGGTGAATGCCAAAAATATTGCCTTCTGTATCGATATAATAGCCTTGCCATGCCATCCCAGGTAAAGCATGTTTCGATATAGCTACTTTGCCACCATTTTCAAGAATTTTGGCTTCTGTTCCATCGTAACTTTCGACACCCATGGTACAAGCAAAGCCATTCAACGCTTGATTGACTTCTGGTGGTGGACCTTGTCGTTGCATTAACGCACCATTAATACCAAGTTCATCTTCCTCACCTGTCACTGCTCCAAAGTACGGCATGCCTGCATAGTCACTCCAGTCTTGAAATGACCAGCCAAATACTTTCCCATAAAAATGCTTTGCCCGCTCCATATCATTTACATGGATTTCAAAATGAACTAATCTTCCCATAGTACCCTCTCCTTCAAGATGAATATATTCACTATATAGCATTTTCAAAAAGATTGAAAATTAAAACATATAGAAAATAGTCACCAGTTTTACAATTGACTATACACAGAAAATGCATCCGTAATGTTATATTGCTCCGTCCGAGGACCTCCTTCAGCTCCTACTGTCACTAACACATATTCTTGTCCATTAACAGTTGCTAAACTTGCTAAACATAATCCTGCATCCTCTGTATAACCCGTCTTGCCACCTAGGATTTTCCCTCCTGGCAATACACTTGATGTCATATGCTGAAACATTCGATTAGTAAATGTAATACCCTCCGGATGAAGGTTCGTTGACTTAATAGAATATCTTTCTGCTGTATAAACATTTCGAAACTCATCATTTGTTAAGGCATATTGTAAGAGTAGTGACATATCTTTCACAGTTGTATAATGATCTGGATGATGCAGTCCTGTTGTATTCATAAAATGAGTATTTTTCATTCCCAGTTGCTGCGCCTTATCATTCATAAGCTTTACAAATTTCCGTTCTGAACCAGCAGCATATTCAGCTAAACCAATGGATGCCTCTGCACCTGATGGCAGCATGGAACCATACAATAAATCCTCTATCGTCAACCTCTCATTCGGAAGAAAACCTGCCACTGAAGCATTTTCCTCGTATAAATCATTAAAGATGTTTTTAGGTAAAACGATTTCATCTTGTAAGCTTGGAATTTGCTCAATTGCGACTAAAACAGTCATCATTTTCGTCAAAGATGCAGGATAAATGACTTCCTCACTATTTTTATCTAATAGTACTTGATTTTCATCTAAATTCACTAAAATGGCATTAGAACTATATAAATCGATATTGAGCATATCGCTACTCATCGTCGATATTACTTTTGGTGAATCAACCATCTCCTGACGTAATGTTACAGGTGTTTCTTTCAATATCAAATAAACAAATACGATCATGAACAGGAACAATATACTTACAATACCTTTTCTTGTGAACATAAAAACAACTCCTTCTCTTTATGCTTTTATTGAACCATAAAAAAAGGAGCTTATTTTTAATTAACTATTAGTGAATTCTTAAGGTTTCTTAAGAATTGGCTGGAATCATAACTATGAACACGGTTTGATTGTGATGAGAAGTAGCTGTAATCGTCCCTCCATGGGCTTGCACAATTTCATTTGAAATGGCTAAACCAAGTCCAGCACCACCCGTTTGTGTAGACCTTGCACTATCTAAACGGTAAAACTTTTCGAATATCATCTTTAATTTTTCAGGCGGTATGGTCTTCCCTGTATTCTTAAATGAAATAAACGTTTGATTGTTTTCATTTTGTGCACTAATTTCGATTGTACTATTGGGTTCACTATAGGCAATTGCATTTTTTAAAATATTATTAAATACCCTTGCTAATTTATTTCTGTCTGCATAGATAGTCATCTCTCCATCTATATTGACGATGGCTTTTTGACCCTTTGGTGCTAACAATGGGTAAAACTCATCGGCTACTTGCATTAACATATAGTTAAGAGGAATAAGGTCTTTCTCTAAAACGATGGATTGTAAATTAAATCTTGTGATTTCAAAAAACTCATTGATTAATTGTTCTAGTCTATAGGATTTCTCTAATGTAATCGTTACATATTTTTCTTTTTGCTCAACAGGCATATCCCTTGCCTCATCTAAAAGGCTTAAGTAACCAATGATAGATGTTAAGGGTGTTTTAATATCATGGGCTAAATAAACAACCAGATCATTTTTACGTTGTTCTGCTTCTTGTGCATCCCTTGCACGCTTTTCTAATTTATATTTCACATCATTTAATTTCTTCTCTAAAAAATCGAGCTCTGTCGGAAGATGAATTTCCTTCTCTGACTCATCTGCAAGCATAGTGATACTGTTACTAATTTGATGAAAATAACGAGTAAAACGAGAGAGGGCAATATAAAAAATGATCAACAATAATAGGATAAATCCTATAGTAAGCCAAAGAGGTTTATTTTGTTGAAATAACACATTGTAGGCATTTTGTGCAGCAAAGTAATCGAGCTGCAAGACATTTTCGCAAAAGGCTATAAAAGCATCTGCAAAGGGAGCTTGTAAAACACCATCAATGAATGCAAAGTTGATTATAAAACCTATTATGATTGCTATAATAAGAATAAAAACGATTTGTAAAATCATCTTCCTCTTCAATCCGCCAAACTCATTTTTCAATGGTATACCCCACTCCCCAAACAGTTTTAATAAATTTTGGGTTTTCCGCAGAATCTTTCATTTTTTCCCTTAAATGTCGTATATGAACCATTACGGTATTATTGCTGTTAAAATACTTGTCCCCCCAAATTTCTTGAAATAATTGCTCTGAACTAATGACCTTCCCTCGATTTGTACACAAATACCATAGAATTGCGAATTCCGTAGGGGTTAGGGATACCTGTCTTTCATTTAAAAAGACCTGCCGTGTGTTCTGATTGATCATCAAACCAGCGAAATCAATGATATCTTCTGTTTGCTTCGAACCTTGGTTGTACAATGTAAATCTTCTTATTTGTGCCTTGACACGAGCAACCAATTCCAATGGACGAAATGGCTTTGTTATATAATCATCTGCTCCTAAAGAAAATCCATTTATTTTATCAATCTCTTCTTCCTTTGCCGTAAGCATAATCACTGGAAAATTAAATGTTTCTCGGATTTTTTGTAAAATGGTAAAGCCATCTATCTCTGGCATCATAATATCGAGAACAGCTAAATCCACATTTTCCCGCATAATACACGCCAGAGCCTCTTGAGCTGTATAGTACTTAAATACATGGTAGTTTTCATTTTTTAAATATAACTCAATTAAATCTGCAATTTCTTTTTCATCGTCAACAACTAAAATATTCAAATGAATTGTCCTCTCCTTCTACTTACACAATTTCCAATGATTTTTCACAGGCATTATAGCACTTACGAATAGCTATATCTATTAATAAGAATAGGTTATTTAAAGCGCAATAAAAAAGTAGAGATGGAAAAAACCTCTTTCCAACTCTACTTTCCATATTGAATCCCAAGCCTTATCGTTATTCGATATTTAATTTGTTCAATTGGTCGCCACAGTAGTAGATTTCCGATTCAAATCCTGTGTTACCACTCTGCCTGAATAATAGTGCATTTGTTCATTTAATTTATGCTCTTTTACGGTTAAATTGGTTGGCCTTACTTTCAGAACAAGCGTCTTACTCCCGAGTGATGATTGATACTTTTCGATATGTGTTTTCGACAAAGGGGCGTGATAATAACCTGGGACATATTTATCAAGCATTGCCTGCATTGCCACAGTAGCCTCATCTAAATCTGTGACAATTTCCACCAAACCATTTGCGATGACACTCATATAAGCTGTATCCGTGTTAGCAGGAATGGGATCTACCATTGTTCCATAATTCTCGCATATAGAAATACATGCATTTGGGTTGGCTGTTAGGATGTCTATTTTCCTGCCTTCATTGGCACCGTGGAAATAAAAACTCCCATCTTTGAAGACATAATTTAGTGGCAGAACATATGGTGTATGTTGATCCACTAAACCAAGAAAAGCGGTTTGTGCGTCTTTTAAAAATGGTTGAATTTGTTTTTCATCTGTACAAGCTCTTTGCAGCATTCGAATGTCTGTTTTCATCTTTTTATCCCCCTATCCTCTACTAAAGAGGAGTCTACAGCAGGATTGCCCTCTAAAAAAGGGACAGTTTTATGAAAAGGGATGGGTACAACTTTCAAATATTGAAATGAAAGTTAGTTATGCACTTTATTTATTCACCTGCATCTCGATAAAATAATTTAAGCTGTGCAACAATCAGAATGCTAATGACTACAAGTAAAAACCAAGAGCTTATTTTGCCAAAATGCACAATCGACCATACTACCTCTTGATTAGGATATGACCATGCCCCAAAGAAAGTAGCGATATTTTCAGCAATCCAAATGAAAAAGCCAATCAAAAAGAAAGACGCAACGATGGGCATTTGATAGATTTTATTTCGCACCTTAAATTTGACCATTGTTCGATAAAACACCACAAAAAGTAATGCCATTAACAGCCATCTAAAATCATAAATAAAATGATGGGTGAAGAAATTGAAGTAAATCATGGCTCCTAGTGGAATGGCTACATAACTTTTTGGCCAACTCACGATTTTCAAATCGAATCTACGCCAGGCTTGGCAAATATAACTCGCCACACTAGCATACATAAATCCACTATATAATGGAACACCTCCCACTTTTGACCACGCCTCTTCAGGATAAGACCAAGAATTAAAATTCACTTTATACAGTTCTAGCACAAGTCCAATAATATGAAACAGACAGATGACTTTTATTTCATCCTTTGTTTCTAATCCAAATCTATACATCAAGTATTGCGTCAATAGACAGATGACTAGAATGAAATCATATCTTGCTACACCTGGTATTGGAACAGCTCTAGAAAATGCAAGTGTAATAAATATTACAACAGGAAAAATACAGGATAACGATTGTTGATACGTAAAGATTCCTAAATCTTTAACAAAATTTTTTAACATGAATCCACCTCAGATTAGCTCAAAACTAAATTTATTCTTGTATGAAGAATAAACGATAAATTATCCTATTTCAATATTTTTTTATCGAAAAACGATAAATTTTTTCGTTTTATTTTGGAACTATTCTTTGGTAGTTTCGTCTTTGTTGTTCTTTATTAATAAAGAAAAGAGTAGCCACATAATACAGCTACTCTTATTACTTAAAGATACATTTTTTGATCTAATTTTAACTGGACTTCTTGTTGGTTTATTACTAAATTTGTAACTTTTTTCACTTTTAAATAATAAACAATATAACAGCCAATGAAGAAAGCTCCACCACAGTAAAGGGCTAATCGTTGAGCGGGATCAAAAGCCAAGCTTGCCATAACGATGCAGTTTGCCAATAATCCTAAAATAGGAATAACCGGATAGAATGGTGCTTTGAATTTTAAATCCTCCACTTTTCCTCCTTGGCGTAAATAGGAGCGTCTAAATGCAATTTGAGAAGCAGTAATTGCAATCCACCCAATTTGTGCACCTAAACCTGCTAGGGATAAAAGCCACACAAATACGGTATTAGCGGCAAATACGCTTGACAATAATGACAAACCAGCAACAGCAAGGGTAATCAATAATGCATTCATTGGAATTCCTCTTCTATTCACCTTCCCTAACAATGGACTTGCCATCTTTTCAACGGAAAGAGAAAACAGCATACGTGTTGCAGCATATAAACCCGAGTTAGCGACCGATAATAAAGCTGTTAGAATAACAAAATTCATAATATCTGCTGCATACGGAATCCCTATACTATCTAATACAACAACAAATGGACTTTCAACAACACCCGCTTTATCCATAGGAATCATAGCTGCCAATACAAAGACAGATAACACAAAGAAGAACAGCGTACGCCACACGGTTTGTTTAATAGATTTAGGGATTGTTTTTTCGGGATTTTCACTCTCTCCAGCAGCAATACCGATTAATTCTGTACCTTGAAATGAAAAATTCACGGTAATCATGGTAATGAGCAGTGCTGTTAAACCATTTGGAAAAAGACCACCCTCATAAAAATGAGTAAGAAATGGGGCATCTGTTCCATTTTTCATATCGATCAGCCCAAACATAGCTGCTCCCCCAACCGCAAGGAACATCAGGATGGCCAAAATTTTAATGCTTGAGAAGACAAATTCTGCTTCGCCAAAGGCTTTTGCAGATAAACCATTCAAGACAAAGAGCAGTACAGCAAATATTAGGCACCACATCCATACTGGAGAATCAGGAAACCACCTTTGCATAAGTTGTCCAGCACCTAAAAATTCGAGTGCAACAGTTACTGCCCAGCCTAGCCAGTACAGCCAGCCAACAGCAAAACCAGTGGCAGGACCGATAAACTTCGTCGTATATGTTTGGAATGAACCAGATACTGGCATAGCAACAGATAATTCACCCAAGCATAGCATTGTTAAATACATTACTGCTCCGCCTACTAAATAAGCTAGAATGGCACCGGTTGGCCCCGCTTGATTAATGGTGTACCCTGAGCCAAGAAAAAAACCAGTTCCAATACATCCTCCGAGAGAAATCATAAATAAGTGTCTAGCTTTCATACTTCTTTTCAATTCATATTGTTCTGCTGCCATAAAAACTCCTTACACTAATTATCTTGTAAGCACTTTCTTTTTTTCGTGCACGACAGATAACTATTTGAAATTTAAATAATTGATAGATGTTCAAGTTAATATATTTTATAAACTGTCAATTTTCTGACAAAATAAAGGCTATTGATGTGCTAGAGCATTTGCTTTTTCTATAGTAAACTTTATTTAGGGAGAGCTAATTTCTTATATTTGGTTGTGGCGACCTTATAGCCTAAGAAAAGTTCTTCCTTTACGAGAGAAATGATGTCACTATCCTTTGTTTACAGTAATGTATCACCAAATAGAGAGCTGATTAAAGCTACAGCAGCAATTGCCGTTTTATTATATTGATCTAATACTGGATTTGTCTCAACAAACTCTGCAGAAGTAATGATATTTGCTTCTGACAGCATTTCCATCGCTAAATGGCTCTCACGGTAACTAATACCACCTGCAACTGGGGTTCCTACACCTGGCGCATCGTTTGGATCAAGTCCATCTAAATCCAAAGATAAATGAACACCGTCTGTACGCTCCTTTAAATAATCAATTGTTTGTGACATTACAGTTGTCATCCCTAAACGATCGATTTCATGCATCGTATACACTTTAATACCAATTTCTTTAATAAGCTTTTTCTCACCTGGATCTAAATCACGAGCACCAATAATCACAACATTTTCAGGCTTAACTTTTGGCGCATAGCCTCCGATATTCGTTAGTGCAGGATGGCCAAGACCTAAACTTACAGCTAAAGACATACCGTGAATATTTCCTGAAGGAGATGTCTCACCTGTGTTTAGATCACCGTGTGCATCATACCAAATGACACCTAAATTCTCATAATGCTTTGAGACACCTGCTAATGTGCCAATCGCAATACTATGATCTCCACCTAAAACTAAAGGAAAACGTTTTAAGGAAATTTCATGATCTACTTTCTGACCTAGTTTTTCATTACTTTCTGTGACCGTTTTTAAATTTTTTAAGTTTGTCTTTCCTTCTATTTCTTTATCTTCCTGTTCGATGTCAATGGTTAAATCCCCTTCGTCATGTATGGAATAACCAAGGCCCTCAAGTCGTTCCGTTACCCCTGCATATCTAATAGCACTTGGTCCCATGTCTACCCCTCTTCTAGTTTGGCCTAAATCCATGGGTACCCCAATAATTGTCACTTCTTTATTCATGATCATTTCTCCTCTCCAATAATTACTTTCACAGTATAAAGAAAATGATATACTGACTCAACTCGACATTATTTTAAATTTTTATACAGTTTAAATTATTGAAAACATAGATATTTGCTTGTATAAACGATTGCATAAACGCTATTTCAGTGAATATTAAAACAATTTTTTCCTATTTTAAGCGATTATTTTACATAAACTACCAAAATGAATATTAAAAATATTCTATTTCCATTGTTTTTTTTGAAAATTAAGACGGTAATTTTAGCAAAAAAGATAATATATTGATAAATAATTTCTAATTTATTCAAATCAACCCCTTTTTTTCTACATAAAAAAAGCCTTACTACAATAGTAATTAGGCTTTATTATCCCTATTTTAATAATTTCACAATACTATTCAAACAGGTTTCTTTATAAAATTTATGTTGTTCTTCTAAATCACAAGTTAACCATTGTATTAACGAACCATCAATCATTGCTCTCATCATTTTTGCAGAGGCTAAGGAATCAATGTTTGGGCTAAACACACCTTCCCTTTTTCCTAATTCAATAATTTCTTGACCAATTCCCCAGCAATTCTCATAAAATTTTAAGTTGATTCTTTTATAATCCTCATTGCCGTTTGCCTTGGCTAAAAAATCTAAATAGACTCTGTAAAACTTTTTATTATCTTGGGGTGACACAAAAACAGCGTTTAAGTAGGCTTGAAGCTTTTCTATAGCTGTTTGATATTTGCCTATTTCTTGTATTTCAACACTATAGATTTTGCTCGTAGTGGATTCCAGTAATGCCAATAATATATTTTGTTTACTTGTAAAGTAGTAGTGAACTACCCCTTTTGAAACATTGGCATGATCGGCTATGTCTTGTAGTGTAACTTTATCATAACCTAACTTTGAAACAGCATTAAAGGCTGCTTTCATAATTTGTTTTTTACGTTCTTCCTCTTTCTTTTTCATAGATGCCTCCGGTGATTTAATCAATTACGCCTTAGTGTAATTGCCGCTGACGCTTCGCTTGTACGCGAAGAAACAATGCATCCAGATTTTTTTGATTTTGCTCGAAAGCTCATTTCTAAAAACTGTGACATCCGCTGGCGGCTTTATGAGGATTCAACGGCTATCTCCCATTATAAATGAGAGGGATTTCTGTACATAACAATACAAAAACATATACTGAATCAAGTTAAAGCTATTATACAGGAAGAATAGGTAAACTCCAATTTTATATTGACCGGTCAGAATAATTTTGTTACTGTTTATTGGAATTAAATGATAAGGGGATGTTTACTATGACAATAGGAAGTTTTAAAGCGTTAGTTGTCAATCAAGAGGAAGAATTTACAGTTAAAGTAAACGAATTGACATTAGCAGACCTACCACAAGGTGAGGTATTAATTAAGATTCATTATTCAAGCATTAATTATAAAGATAGTCTTGCTTCTATTCCTGATGGTAAAATCGTTACTTCCTATCCTTTTGTTCCTGGTATTGATTTAGCTGGAGTCGTTGTTTCCTCTGAAGACCCTCGCTTTAACGAAGGTGATGAGGTCATTGCGACTAGCTATGAAATAGGGGTCTCCCATTTTGGTGGTTTTAGTGAATATGCTCGTATCCCTGCTAAATGGATTGTGCCTCTTCCAAAAGGGCTTTCGCTCAAGGAAGCAATGGTAATTGGTACTGCAGGATTTACGGCTGCATTGTCTATCAAAAAATTAGAGGACAATGGCATTAACCCTGAAAAAGGAAAAATTCTTGTTACTGGCGCAACAGGTGGTGTCGGTAGTTTTGCGGTCTCTATTCTTTCAACACTTGGTTATCAAGTAGAAGCAAGCACAGGAAAAAAAGCTGAACAGGACTTTTTAAATAATCTTGGGGCTACTTCAATCATTACTCGGGAAGAAGTTTATGATGGGAAGATTAGAGCATTAGGTAAACAAAAATGGGCGGCTGCTGTTGATTCTGTTGGCGGAGAGCCACTCGCCTCTTTATTAAGTCAAATTCAATACGGAGGTGCTGTTGCGATTAGTGGTTTAACTGCAGGCACACAGCTTCCTACAAGTGTCTTCCCCTTCATTTTAAGAGGGGTAAATTTACTTGGAATTGATTCTGTTTATTGTCCAATGGATATTCGCTTAAACATCTGGCAGCGCCTTGCGACAGATTTTAAACCAGCAAACCTTGACAATTTCATTCAGCAAGAAGTCACATTACAGCAACTTCCAAATGTTTTACCTCTTTTACTAAAAGGTCAAGCAAGAGGAAGAATTCTTGTTACTTTATAAGCTATTCGACTTAAATTTTAAAAGGTTTGATACACTATCTCATTTCCCTTTTTATTTCCCAGAAAATATTGATAGTCTTCATCAATGATACAAAGGCTACTACGCATATAAAGCGTGGTAGCTTTTTTTATGGCTGACATCTCCCTGACATAATGGCCATTTATAGTAATTCATGAACGACCCACTTGCTCACTTTAGACAAATTCAGACGATAATGTTTGTCTAATTTATCATTAACGAGCATACCCATAGAGTATGTAGGCAGCATTTTGGGAACTGAAAACCATAATCAACTTTTGGAGATGATCATATGAAGCGAGCACATATCAATGAATTAAATATTACGCGTGCATTAGCCATTCTTGCTGTACTCCTCATCCATTCTACTAGTACACCTGTTACAGCATTATCTAATGAGTCAAAATTTTATCCACTATATGTATTTCTCAATATTTTTCCCAAATTCGCTGTTCCTGTTTTTATTTTCTTAAGCGGATTCGTTTTATTTTACAACTATATACAAAAAGAACTCACGAAAGAGCTTATCATTCGTTTTTATAAAAAAAGAGTGACACAAATACTCGTCCCTTATCTCTTTTTTTCAATTTTTTATTATACAGCCATGCAATTTTATGTGACACATGATTTAGTATCCACATGGCATGCTTTATTTAGTGTTGAATTTCTCGAAAAACTATTAATAGGAAAAGCGTACACTCATTTATATTATATTTTTATTATTGTACAGTTCTATCTTATATTCCCTTTATTCTTATATGTTTTAAAGAAAAAGCCAGCCCTATCTCCTCATCTAATTTGGATTGGCTTCGTTCTTCAATGGGCCTTTATTCTATTAAATGCAGAGTTTTGGCAGTATCCCTATAGAGGGAGTATTTCTTTCTCTTATATTTGCTATTTTTTAGCTGGTGCATTTTTAGGTATTTATTTTGAAAAATATAAAGGATGGCTTCAATTAAAAAAAGGAAATTTTCCTATCCCCCTCCTTTTTATATGGTGTGTAGGGCTATTATCTACTATCTATAATGTTTATTTATATTACTATGTTTTTTCGTCACAAACCTATTTAGTGAACAGCACCATATTTGAACTAGTTTTTCAGCTCCAATCTTTAACAGCCTGTATCGTCTTATTACAGCTTTCTTATTGGATCTATAATAAATGGAACCATGCATGGGTCAACGGTTTCATAAACTTAGGAGTAGTATCATTTGGCGTCTATCTATTGCATCCATTTTTCCTTTTCCTTTACAGACAAATTAGTACTGGCGGCAATAGTGTCCTCTATCACCTATGGAGTGCTGGCGGCTTTATCTTTGCTCTATTTATTACATGGATGATTGTGCTGTTAATGGGCAGATTTTTCAAATACCATTGGATTGCTTTTGGGCCTATTCCGCAAAAGTTCCCTTATAAATAAAATTCATAGATTATCATAAAACTAAAAACCCTGTAGAGATATCTCTACAGGGCTTCTTATAATTGACAGGTTGAATTATTTTGAAATAGAACCGTCTTTTACTTTATTGTTATTCACATCAGCTAAGTTAGTTGATTTGAATTCTACTACAATGCTATCTGTTAAAACATATTGATCTTTAGTTGTCACTTTAAGTTTACCGTTTTCTACAACAGCAGCAGTAATTTTCACAGTAGAGCCAGCAATTTTCACTGTTAAACCTGTTGGTGTAGCTTCATTTACAATACTTTCAGAGAAGTCTACGATAAATGTTTTATTATCTACTACTGTTACTTGAGAAGCTACAGGGACAATATTTTCTTTCAGTGTTACTTGAGTTGTAGCTTTCCCATTTTTAAGTGTATTTCCTTTTGTATCAACTACATTTTTAGCTTCAAGTACATAATTACCATTAGCAGTAATAGAACCTTCAGGTAAAGTGAATCGTACTTTTTTAGTACCATCTACAAATTGAAGTTGAGTTCCAGCAGGTAGCTCTTTTCCGCCAAGTGTGTAGTTAGCAGCATTTGTTGCTGTAGCAGTCACATCTGTAGCATATTCAACAGTGAATACATTGTTATTTGTTACAACAACTGGTGTAGCTCCAAATACTAATGAATCTGTAGGTGTTTCAGGTGTAGCTTCGAACGTTCCAGTTGTAACATTAAATGTAATCGTCTCTGCAGTCACGTTTTTAGATAAATCTTTCACTGCTCCAGCAGATAATTCAAATGTGTATGTTGAATTGCTATCTAAATCAATGTCAACTTTAACTGTGTTTTTCTCTGCACCCTCAATTTTGCCATTACCATCTACATCGTAACCAGTACCTTTAACGTCTTTTACCGCTATTTCTTTTCCAGCAGTGTAAGCAATACCGTTCTGAGTTTTAATTGTTAAAATACCATCTACTTTGACAGGCTCACTAAAAGTAAGGTATAAAGCATCTACATCTGTAGTTACCTTCACATCATCAGCTACTAACATTTTTGTAGAAGCAGAGACAAGTGTAGCAGGCGTTGTATCTTTAGTTAGAATAGCATTGAACTCAAATGCGTCTCCAGCATTTCCAGCTACATCTTTTTGTCCTTCTACTTTAATATTTGTATTAATAAATGTTGATGAACCTAACACTGCTTTCGCATCAATCGTGAATACAGTTTTATCAGCTACATCTTTCAAATCAGCATCTTTTAAGTAGAAAACAGTTGATCCTACAGTTACTTTCGCATACCCTTCAACTGAAGCATCAGCATCTACAACAAATTTTTGTTTCATTAATTCTTCTGAGAAATCAAACGTAATTTCTGTACCGTTTACAGCTGTTGAAACAGTTGGTTTTGAATTATCTACATCTGCTTTAGCAACTGTGAAGTTCACAGCGATAGGATTCGCGATATTATTCGCGAAATCAGTGGCACCAACAATATCTACTTTATAAGTTTGCTCAGCTGTCAATCCAGTAATTGTTAATTTTTTACCAGATAAAGTATAGCGATCTTTTGACAGTTCAGTACCATTTAAGCTTACTGTTCCTTCATTTTGTACAAGCTCATCGAAAGTGATCACTGCTGTAGTACCTTTTGCTTCTACAGTATTCACACTAACAGGTGTTGTATCTGCAAAAGTTAATAAATTGTTAAATTCTTCAGTTAAAACTTTAGCATCTGCTTTTGTTTTGACTGGTTTTACAGTCACTTTTCCGTTAGTTAATTTTAACTCCTTATCAGTCGTTAAAGTAACAGACATGCCGTCTTCAGCCACTACTGCACTTGTGATAGCTACGCCTTCAATAGCATACTTCGTTGTGATTGCCGCATCTTTTGCATCAACAGCTGTGTTGAATTTTACTTCAAGCTCTTTTGCATTTAACCCTTTTACAGATGCTACAGCTGGTGTTACCTCTTTCACAGTTGCATCAATTGTACGTTTTACCATAGTAGCGAATTCTTCACGGCTGATTTTATCTTGTGGTGCTAATAATGAACCTTTACCATTGATTACGCCGTTGTCAACAGCCGTTTCTAAGTAAGATACAGCCCATTTAGAAGCTTTCGAAGCATCTGCGAATTGGCTAAGGTCTGCTTTACCTGTTAATTGGTAGCCTTGTACGATAACTTTCGCAGCTTGTTCTCTTGTTAATTGAGCTTTAGGTTCAAATCTGCCATTACCCATACCATCAAATAATTCTGGTGAAGTTGCAAGTACTGCATTATAGAACCAGTCATTTTCATCAACATCTGAAAAATCTTCTGTTCCTGTAGCTTTTAAATCTAAAGCTTTTGATAAAATTTCAGCAGCTTCTGCACGAGTAAGCGTACCAGCTGGGTTGAAGTTCCCTTTTTCATCACCTTGGATGTAGCCTTTGTCAGTTAAAAATTGTACAGCTTCTTTTGCCCAAGATGAAATGCTATCTGCATCATTAAATTCGGCAGCCGATGCTACTGGTACGATTGCTGATGCTACAAGTGCTGCTGTTGCAGTAGTTGCGAAAAATTTACGACCTTTGTTTTGTTTCTTCATAGTATATTCCTCCAGAATTCTAATAAATTATATTATTCTGTGAGAACAATATTATCGCGCTATTCAATTGTTAAAATATGTATAAATTGTTCTCGCAAATAATAATTACAACCAATTATAGGGAAAGCAAACTTCTAAATTTACCAAGATTAAATATCCCAATCAAACTGTAATTTGCTTTACAAGACAATAATATAACTAGATTACCAATAAATAAACGCTAAAAATAAGGTAATTTTACTACTAGATTGGTTATATAGGTAATCTTTTCATAGAAAATTTCTATAATATAGAAAAATAGATAGAATAGGCATAAAGTTCACCTACTTAAAGGGATTATATGTAATCAGTTCTTTTTCATTTACATTTGTTTTATTACTTTCTTAATATAATAGCTGAACAAAATTAAAGCTCTATCAGTGTTAAATTCTAGGTTAATAATTAGTTGATTGCTAAAATTATTTTGTCTAAATCGATTAAATGAATATTAACCCCAGTCCCCTAAACTTTATTCACAAAAATATTTAAAAGCTATTTTCTATCATCAACTAACTATCTCGCATTTTTTAGCAATATTATTTAAAAACGGAGCAAGGAACAGTAATAGAAGTGTGCTTAAACTGTATCTGCTGCTTTTCTAATTTTAAAACAATAAAGCCATCTGACACCAATTCAATATCGGTATCAGATGGCTATATCTTCTTATTTATAATGACAGGGCGAACGACTATTACACAATGTTCATCCTTTAAAGCAGTTTGACGACCAGCAATTTTGCTCCAGTGAGTAACTTCATCTTCACTAATATTTTGCTGCTTCAGACGGTGGATTTAAAGCGTCTTTTAGTTGATCGTCAGTTACATCATAGTCATAAAATTTAGCGTTATAATACAAGAAACTCCATTAAACTAAGGTATGTTGTCGCCTTGGCTAAACCACTACATCCGTGGGAGCGCTTCGATGATGTATATGATTGAGCCTTTGTTATTGTGCCAGAATAAATGATTCAACAATGGTAGCTAATGCTTGAATGGTATCGTAGCTGTCACCTGGAAATTCCGCTTGGGCAAAATCAACTTGAAGTTCTTCACAAATTTTTTGACATTCACTTCCGATTTCAAAATAGGATTCAATATCCGCAGAAAGTGAAAGGAGTTCACATGTGATAAAACCTTGAGCACCTTCTGCATGTAATGTTTTAATCTTTTCCTTTACATCTGGAGCAAGCCAGTCACCTTTGCCATGACCACTTCGATAGGTAATATGCCAGTTATCAATTTGAGCAGCTTTTGAGATGGCCTCTGCTAATTCGGAGAATTGGCGTACATACAGTTCATTACGTTCAGGATTAATTGGCTGACTATGCACGGTATATAAAACATGAGTGTGCGTTCGTTTTTCAGTGGAAATCCATTCATAGGCACGATGAACACGATCTTTATAAACAGCAAGTAATTCTGTATTTAAATGCCAATTTTGACCACTTATAATAGTAACATCATGAGAAGCTAGCAATGCACTTACTTCATCATGAAACGCAGCAGCACCTGAAGACATAATCGGATTTACAGGTAGCGTAATAAAAGTTGAGATACCATCTTCAAGCATCGTGTTAACAACATCTGGAATGTAAGGTTCTGTATGTTTGTAAGCATTATATACTTTTACAGGCTGGGCTAAGCGTTGCTGTAAAGCATGTTCCAGCCCTTTAGCAATACGGCTCGTATTGGCTGCTAACGGATCAACACCACCTAATTTTTTAAATTGCGCTGTAATATTTTCAATCACATGAGGTGGTGGCGTTTTACCATTCATAATATGTGAAAAATAAGGTGTAACATCGTCTAAAGATTTTGGTGCGCCATAAGCGTAATAAATTATACCAATCATTTTTATAAACTCCTTTACTTCAATGGAATAAGTTAATTTTATATGTGCTACAGATGCTTCATAAATTTCAAATTACTATTTCTAACAGAAGCATCTTGTGACCATAGAAAAAATACGTTCATTTACAAGAACTTGAACACAATTTTACTGGGGTAAAGACAGGATTTCCATGCTGCATATAAATTTCAGCATCAATTTCAAAAATGGATTGAAACATTTCTTTACATATTACACAATGAGGTGAATCATCATAATGAATTTTCCCATTTTTTAGTACAATTAGACGTTTGCTATTTTGTGCAGCTTGGTTAATATCATGCAACACCATGATAACGGTCATATTGTATTTATGATTTAACTCTTTTACAAGCTCCATCACTTCTAATTGATGAGCAATATCTAGATATGTTGTTGGTTCATCTAATAGCAAAACTTTGGGATGCTGTGCTACAGTCATTGCAATCCAAGCACGTTGGCGTTCTCCTCCAGACATCGAAGGTAGTACCCGATTTTGCATGTGATTCAATCCAGTTACATCAATTGCCCAATCGACAATTTTTATATCCTCTTTTGACAGCGACGTTTTCCCTCCACTATGCGGATGACGCCCAAATTCAACTAACTCACGCACCGTTAAATCTAATTGATGATTATTCATTTGTGGGAGCATCGTTAATGTTTTAGCCACTTCTTTAGACTTCATTTCATGAATATTCCGCTCATCTAAATATACTGCCCCACTATTCGGCTTTAAAAGACGTGAAATTACACGTAATAAAGTTGATTTTCCCGAGCCATTTGGTCCTATTAAACTAACAACTTCTCCTTCATTGATTGTCAAGGAAATATCATCTAACTGGAAGTTGGTGAACTCATGTTGGTAATTGATATGCTCAGTTCGTAGCAATGGAATTCCCCTTTCTATGAATTAAATACAGGAAATATGGCCCTCCGATAAATGCTAGTAAAATGCCAACAGGAAATTCAATAGGATCAAATACAGTTCTCGCAATTGTATCTGCGAAAACAACAAGTAAGCCACCAGCCAATGCTGAAGTAGGTATTAAATACTTATGATCTCCACCGATAATTAATCGTAAAATATGTGGTACTACCAAACCTACAAAACCAATTAAACCAGCAACACTTACTGCAATTCCTGCTAGTAACGTACTTAATACAATTAAAAAGAATCGACTGCGTTCAACATTGTGTCCTAAAAGACTTGCCATTTCATCGCCTAGACGCATTATACGAATATGTTTAATCGCATAAATTGATAATATAATAGCTACAAGGACATAGTAGACAATCATCTCTAATTGCATCCAACCAACACCCGTTAAACCGCCTGACAACCACGGCAATACAGATTGTACACGATCGCTATAAAGAATCATTAATGCATTTGTTCCTGCACCACAAAGTGCATTGATGGCTACCCCAACTAAAATAATTCGCATTGGGGATGTGCCACCTTTTTTCACCGATAATGAATACACAATCATTGCCGCTACAAAAGCACCTAAAAAAGCTGCTATAGGTAAGTAAATAATATAGCCAGGAAATACAACCATAACCGCTACAGCCATCATTCCAGCGCCAGAAGTAATTCCAATAACTCCTGGATCGGCTAATGGATTTTGCATGACTCCTTGTAAAATCGAACCCGCAATAGCCAAGCAAACACCAATAATCATACCCGTTAGTATACGGGGCATTCGGATTTCCCAAACAATTCGTCGTGCCATAGTATCTTCTGAACTCAAAATTCCATTAAACACTTCACTTACTGAAAACGAAACTTGTCCTATCATAAGGCTGCCAATACTCACAATGATTAATAGTATAGGTAACACAATTAGCGCTATTTTTCGTTTTTTAGCAAGTGGGTGTGCATATTTTTCCGCTTCTGCTATCATCGTTATTTCCCCACAATAAAATTATTTAACTGCTTCTTCAGCTGTCTTTAAAAGCCCGCGCATATAGTCAATAGCTTCTACAACTTGTGTACCAGGATTATCAAACAATTCTGCTGGTAAAAAGATAATCTGATTATTCTTTACTGCATCTAAGTTTTTCCACGCTGCGTTTTCTTTCAATTGTTTTTCAAAACCTTCTTTTACTGTTCCTGGATTGGCGTGCGTAATTAGCATAATTATTTTTGGGTTACGTTCAACAATTTTCTCAACACTTAATGTTGCGTATGTTGGAAACTTATCTGTCGCTGGTAAATCAGCTGCTATATTTTTACCACCTGCCTTATTTAAAATATCTCCGTATAGTGAATTATCAAGCGCGGCTAAATATGTACCTGGTGCACCGTAAACAATGAGAGCATCTAACGTTGATTTTGTTGAGCCTTTTGCAATTTCCTCATCAATTTGTCCAACTAACTTCTCCGCTTTTGCTGTGTTATTAAATAATGCTCCATATTTTGTAATCGTCTTTTTTATATCATCTACTGAATTCATATTTGAGTACACAATTTTCGTACCTGTAGCTTCTACCGTTTTAGCGAACTGCTGGAAGCTAAGTGGCACAATAAGTATTTCCGCATTCAATGCAGCAATTTGCTCAAATGATGGTTCATGTGGGTTACCTATCTCTTGAATAGCTTTTACTTCTGCCTTCATATCGGATGTAATCGTTGGTCGACCAGTAACGTTTGCACCTAATGCAAGCAAAATATTCATCATTCCTGGATTTAATGTAGCAACTGAACTCGGTATTGCTTCAAATTCATGCTTATTTCCAAGGTCATCTATTAATGTTACCGCCCCCCCTGTTTCAACTTGTTGTTCCATTTCTATTTTATCTGTTGAAGCACCCACATCTGCTGGTTTACTTTCCTCTCCACATGCTGTTAATACTAATGCTAACGCACCTACTAATAGAAATTTAAACTTCTTCATAGTAACTACCAACCCTTTCTTTTTTAAAAAAAACCAAATTGAAATTGATAATCATTCTCATACAGTTGTTTATGATTCTATTTGAAATAAAAATAATTGTCAACAAACGTTTTTAATGTTATTTTTTAAAATTTTTTATTGCATAGCCAATTAATGTATGTTTTAATTGATAATGAAAATCAATATCAATTAAAAATGTCATAAAGGGGTCAATATAATAGATGATTACAGTAACTAACCGTTTTTTAGTAAAAAAAGGTTTTGCTCATAAAATGGCACCATTATTTATATCTGATAAAAATTTATTGAACTGGGAAGGGTTTAATAAAGTTGAAGTGAACGTTTGCTCTGAACCAGAAGATCACGATGAAATGAACGTTATGATGTTCTGGGATACAGTCGAGCAATTCAAAGCATGGCGCGAATCAGATGACTTTAAAAATTTACACCGTCGTGAAGAGATTGGTAACAAAGAAAACAATGAGTCTTCCCCAATAATGGGTAACCGGGTTGTTATTTCAGAAATTGCTGCAACTTTAGTAAAGTAGCAGCAATTTCTGTACAAGGATTTCTTAAAAGGATAAAGATGTGCCAGCTCCCTCTTCCATCTGTAAGATTAACATTACACATATCAGTAAAAATACAAGAATAATAACTATACGTTCTTAGACGTTTTTCATCGAGTTTACAGCCTGGCATTTCAAACTCGCATCGTTTAAGAACGTTTTTTAAATTATTTTATAAAACCTCCACAATAATTTATTGTGGATCCCTCTTCTAAGACAACAGTTTTTATGAACTATTTTCAAAATAAATCACCGTATTTCTACTTTTGCAGTTAATATTGGCCAAATTTTATGTTTAGAACGCTTCCCTTAACATTCGCATGTCTTCACTATAAGATTAGCCTAGAAAAGTAAACGCTTGTTTTAGGCAAACAAAAAAAATCGGATGTATAAATGTTTAAAAAATGCAATTCAATTTCTACTTGAATTGCATTTTTTTATTGGATGAGGCGACCCCCTTCGGCAATAGCTCAAGCTGAAAACCTCATAGAAGCACATGATATAGTCACCTCATCCAACTGTTAGAGGAGTTTATGGGATAGTAATAGTATCTTGCTTTAATTATTAATCAATTAAATTGACTAATTCTAGTGATCGTTTTAAAACCTTCGCCATTTGAGCACGTGTTAAATTACTTTCTGGATTTAAATAGCCATTAGACCCTGTCATAATGTCTAGTGCCTGTAATTCCGATACGGCTTGCTTTGAGTAGTCAACTACTTGATTAGCATCTTTGTAGGATAAGGCATTTTTATCAACCGTTACTTTATAGCCTTTATATTCAAGCATGCGTAAAATCATTGCCGCTGCTTGCTGACGTGTAATATTTGCTGTTGGGTTAAATGTTGTGGCATTTACACCTGTTACAATACCTACCTCTGCAAGTGCTTGTACTTCATTTTCAAACCACTGACCTTTAACATCTTTAAACGCGGTTGCTTTAGCAGATTGAATATTTAAAGCTCGAGCGACCATTACTGCAAATTGTGCACGAGTTATATTTTTATTTGGACTAAATGTTGTAGCTGTTGTACCTGTTGAAATTCCAGCAGCGTATAAAGCTAAAATTTCATCTTTGCTGAATATATTACCAATATCTGTAAAAGGATTTTTAATATTATCCGTTTTCTCTGTATTATTAGAGTTTGTTGTTTCTTCCTCTAAAGCTGGCACATCAAACGTAAAGAATAATGTGTACGCCCCATAACCTAAACTACCTGAATCTACAAATATTTTCGTTACGCCATTGCGATCTTGAATTAATGGTAAACGTACAACACGTACTTGATCCATTTTTTCGCCTGTAGAACTTATCACTTCGATTTTTTGTTGCTTACCATTTTCATCAATATAAGCAAGTGTTTCAAAACCATAAGCTTTACCAATTAGTGTCATTTCAATATAACGTTTACCGTCAAGTGTTACTAATTCAGCTTTCGTGAAGTATGGTGCTAAATAGTTTGTAATAAAATCAGCCATATTACCGTTTGGATCAGCCACCATTTTATACGTAATGGACTGACGAGTATTCTTTTCATTTGTCTTTGTTGTCGTTGCTGATACATTTGTGGAAATCGTCTTATCCGCCGTTATTGCTTCAAAAACAAGATTATCTAGTGTAGCAATTTCAAATGAAAGTGTTGTTGTTTTTGCAGTTGCAATCGGTACTAATGAAGCTACTTTATTCGACCATTTTGCAATTTCTTTACCGTTTTGTTTGACAATAAAATTTTGTAAGTTATTTTCAATATTTAATGAAAGCATAACTTTATATTTGTTATTTTCAAATACTGTTTTTGCTTTTTGTAGGAAGACAGCTATCTCTTTTGTATTGTTTGCAAATTCAAATTTAACTACTCCCTCTTGACTAAAGTTCCCTGTAGTACTTGTATTTGTTCCGCTATTAGTTGAACTACCATTTGTTGAACCACTATTAGTTGAACCACCTGTACTTGGGAATGTTGTACTATCATTAATCTTTGAAAGTGACGCTTCTTCAAATTTTAATAGAATATTATAGTCATGATGATAGTTAAGATCCGCAATATCGACTTTTACCCACGCATTTTGAAGAGTAGCTAAATTCGATACTGTAAATTGCACTACTCGTACATCATTTGTATCGCTAATTGTACTAGGTGTTGCACCATTCACTGTAAATCCAGTAATCCATGAACTATTTTTTAGTGTTAATTGAACTTGATAGGAAGAGCCATTTTTCACTACATATGCTTGATTATCAACATATGTGTTCATAATAGAGCTACCCGTACCTGATTCATTTAAGAACGTAAAGTTCACTGTATACAGCCCATTAGTTGATTGTTCATTGTTTTCAGTGTTAGAATTGTTATTGCCACCGGTATTTGAATTATTATTGTTCTCCCCAGAACCTGATTCACTGCCGTTGGTATTTCCTTCCGAACTATTCTCCTCTTGCTTAGCAATCTCACCCGTTAATAGTACTTTTTCAACTGTCGTACTCATTGTGGATGCATTCCCATTTCGCTCAGTTGTTGACGTGAATGCTAAATTTTCTAATGAATCTACTGTAAATTTAATGACATTTTTCGTGTCCCCTGCTGTCCATTCTGCAATCATTTTATTTCCTTGTTTTACAGAAAAGCCCTTCGTTGTACCATTTACAACTAAATTAATTGTTACAGCAATTTTATTGTCTGCTGTTTTTGTAGCATATGCTTGTCCTAAAAGGGATGCGATTATTGTATGAGCAGGTGCACCAGAGCTAACAGGTGTCAGTCCAAACTCAATTACTTGATTGTTCGAGTTGAAATGCTCAGGTAAATATACAATTTGTTCTTTTATCGGTGCAAAATCAAACGTAAACGGTGTTGCTGGATACTTGTCACCTGACATAATCACTGTAGCCTTTAAATCAGCATCTAATTTTACCTTTATAACACGTACTAATGAATTGCCTTCTCCTTCAGAGCTTACGATTTTTACGTCTTCTCCGTTTTCACTGCCTACTTTTAGTGTCGTAAATGCATATGTGTGACCTGTTAGTTTAATATAGGCATATTTTTCTTCACCAATTGTCGCTAAATCAGCATAATTAATATAACTTTTAAAATACGTATCATATGTTTTATTATTTGTTAAAAATGTGAAAGGAACGTTTTTTGTAATAATTTCATCTTTGTTATCTTCTGGTTGTTCTGTTGCTTCATCACATACACGATTAACTTCCGTAACATCAGCAATTTTTAAATACACTATATAGTCATGATCATACGATAGCATTGGAATATAAACATCAACCCATGCCTTTATTGTTTGCTCATATTGATCGACTACGAATGTGTAAATATCGTTACCATTAGTGTCTGTTGTTTTTTCAATAGCTTTTTTTAATTCTCCGCCAGATTCTACTTTAAAATCCTGGTACCACGCTGTATATGCTTGTGGCACAGTAATGTCTACTGTAAATTGACCATCTTTTTGTTGAACAGTAGCTTCCTTTTGAACATAGCTATTCATCATTGAATCTGCTGTTTGCTGTTCGTTGAGCATTTTGATATTTGCCGAATAGTCAACTACGCAGCTAGATCCGGTATTCTCTTCCGCCTTTACTTCCATTCCCAAGCCAGGTAATACTGCACCTAACATCAACACTATCATTGCTACATATTGTAAAAATTTCTTCAATACTCTAACCTCCTGAGTTTTTTAATTATTTCAACCTATCCTAAGCGTTATTACCTCCTTTTGTATAAACAATTTAACTAGTACTACCACAAACCCAAATGATTCCCATTCTCAATTAAAATTAAAAGAAAAACATCTATTAATTACATGGATGTTAGTGAGTAAATCTACCTTTTTAATTGATTATGATTCTCATTCTCACCAATTATAACTCACAAACTATTATTGTCAAGAAAGTTAAAATATGTTTTGTTATTTTATTTTGTGTAAATAATGCTAAATAACATACTGTCATTGAAATATTTACTGTAAATTTAAAAGGATTAAAAATTTACCTTCATTAACTCTAAGAAGCTGCTAATCTGTCTCATATAATTTTCCTAAATGCTTAATGGAATCATATATGTACCAACACTTTCATGCGTTTGAATAATCACTTCTACACCATACACTTCTTTCATCCGTTCTGCTGTTACGGTTTCTATAGGTGCACCTTCGCATAATATTTTACCGTCTTTCATCAAAATAATATGATCGCTATATTTTATTGCTTGATTAATATCATGCAACACCATCACAATTGTTAGAGCATGTTCTTTGTTCAATTTCTTCACTAACTCCATTAATTCTATTTGATAAAAAATATCTAAATATGTTGTTGGCTCATCTAAACAAAGAATGGATGATTTTTGAGCAAGTGCCATGGCAATCCAAACACGTTGACGTTCACCACCCGATAATGCATCCAATTTACATGTACGTTTCTGTGTTAAATTTGTTGCTGACAGTGCCCAATTGACTGCCGCCTCATCTTCTTCAACATTTCTTTTCATTAATTGTTGATGGGGTACCCGTCCATAAGCAACTAGTTTTTCAATCGTGATATCTTGCGGCACTGAATTTTGCTGATAAACAATGGCTAGTTTTTTCGCAAATTCCTTGGCCTTGTATGTCATTATATCCTTCTGTTCTAACGTTACTGATCCTTGTTGCGGCATATTATTACGTGAAATAACACTTAATAATGTTGTTTTTCCACAACCATTCGGGCCAATAATCGTCGTGATTTTTCCCTTTTCAATAGTTGTCGTAACCCCATCTAAATGATTTTGCTTCTGATCATAAGATAGTTTAATTTGAGAAACGTTCAATACACTCACCTCTCTTTATTTATCTTTTCGAATTAAGAAGATTAAAAATGGTCCACCGATTATCGCCATGATTGTGGATGCTGGTATTTCCAGTGGCGCAACTAATATTCTACCTAATGTATCGGCAGTTAAAATTAGCAGGGCACCAGCTAATGCCGAGAATGGTATTAACCATTTATGATCTGATCCTACTAACCTTCTTGAAATATGCGGTACTAATAAACCGACAAATGCAATAACACCAGCTGTAGCAGTTGAAATAGCCGCTAGTAATACCGCTATCGCTGCAATAAATAGTCGTGCACGTGTTACATTAAAGCCTAGACTCTTGGCCGTTTTATCTTGTAAAGCCAATAAATTGCACCAAGAGGCTATTAGAAGAGCAGCTAGTAAACCAATCAAACCGTAAAATGAAATTAAACGTACATCACTCCAAGTTCGCATCGATAAATTAGAGCCACCTACACCGCCAACCATCACATTCATATAGCTACATAGCGTAACAAAGGCTTCTGTTAGACCCGTAAACATCGCATTAATCGCAATACCCACTAAAATTATTTTCAAAGGATTTAATCCTGATTTCCAGGACAACATAAATACTAAAAAGCAAGCAAAGGCTCCTCCAAAAAAAGCTAATAATGGCGTAAAGAAAAACATCATTGGAAATAATGTAATGATTAATAATTGTACAAATGATGCTCCCGCTGAGATGCCAATTACACCTGCATCGGCTAATGGATTACGCATAACTGCCTGCAATAATACGCCGGAAATGGATAATGATGCTCCTGCAAATAAAGCAACAATAATCCGTGGAAATCGTAAATCTTTAATGACTGTGTAATTTGAGTTTTCTTCCCCAAAAAGAGCCCTAATAAACTCCATCGTATCCATTTTAATAGAGCCAGTAATGGCTGAATATATAATAACGACTAAAAGTAATAGACTTACAACTAAAAAACTATTTATTTTTTTATTCATCTCAGTCCTCTACATTTCTCATTATGGATACATAATGTTAATTAATTCTTCTAGCGCTTGAGGTACTGCAAGCGTTGCTGTTGTACCAAATAACGGTTCATCTAAATCATAAACACGTCCATTTTTTACTGCGTCAAAATGCTTCCAAATATCATTCGTAGTAAATTCCTCATTAAACATTTCCACAACTTGTTCAGGCAGACCATGTGCCAGACGAATAATAATATCTGGATTGCTTTGTTGTAAAAATTCCGTATTAGACGGTAAATATTCCGGTTCTTGCCCGCTCATCACATTTTGACCTCCAGCCAATCTCACTAAGTCTCCAATATATGAATTTTCTGTTGCCACCAAATAGCTACCTGGAATGCCTAATAAAATCAGTACCTTTGGTGATTCATTTAATTCCGCCTTCATTGAAATGGCTGTAATCTTTCCTTCTAGCTCCGTCACTAGCTTCATGGCCTCTTCTGTCCGTTTATATTTTTCTCCAATTTCTAAAATAGCAGCTTTCATACTATCAATACTCTGTAAATTCACATATGAAGCATTAATACCAACTTCATCAAATGTCTTTTTCAAATCTGCCTCCAACGTAGTCACTGAGAAAACCTCTGTTGGATTCAAGGATTTTACAATTTCCATATCAGGTGACATCGGACTACCAACCTCGGGTAAACCCTCATATCGTTTAGGTAAATCATATATCGTCGTAGGAATAGCGACGGCATCTAAATTTAGTGCATCTAGAATATGAGCAACTGCAACTGTCGTTGGAATAATTCGATTTTCATCTTGAACAGTTGTCTTATTTTCATCCTTTTTTTCTTTTACCTTATTTTCATTTTCCTTAATTGAATTAGTACATGCTGAAAGAACGACAAAAATAATACATAGCACCACCATATGTAACTTTCTACTATTTACTTTTGTTTCTTTTATCATGTCCATTCACTCCTTTTAAAAAGCACCCTACTCCTACCTGAGTGAAGTAGATGAGGGTGCTTCCGAAATATTTCAATGGATTTCTTCCTTCATGCGTTTTTTAAAATTAAATAGGATAAATCCACTGACACAGAACAATAAAAGTATACCTATTGGAAAAGCATCACTTGTTTGTGGATTTACTTCTTTTTCTTTAACTGACGAAATATCTGTTTTACCAGTATTATCTGTTTTTTTAGTCGTGTTAGAGTTATTTTGTACTGTTGTAGCTGCTACTGCACTACCATCTTCGTTTTTCAATGATGCCGCATCCCATACAAAATCTACTGTATATTCATGATGATAATTTAAGTCATCAATGTCCACCTTCATCGTAACAGCAGTTTTCGATGTATAAGCAGGTAATGCAAATTGGACGATACGTGTATCCTCTGCCTTATTTTCGCTGACGACTTTATTACCGCCTGTACTTGATTCAAATTTCGTTATCCACGCACTTTTTTTCATCTTCATTTGTACAACCGAAGTACCATTCTGAACAATAATTGTTGCAGGCTTCAAAAAGTAATCATTTGCCATCGAAGCAGATGAAGAATCTGGTTTATTCACTTGGTAATTGATTGTATATTTCCCATCTGCAAGCGCAGCAGAAGCATTTAAATTAGGTGTAACGAAAATTGTTAAAAATGCGACTAACATTACTGAAATTAACCTTTTGATAGTAAAACCCCCTTTCAATTGATAATCATTATCAACACTATGCATATAAAAAGGGATATTAGAAAATATCCCTTTTTATTATTCTGCGTGTTCGACATATTAATTATGATAATGATAATCATTATCACTAATTGAATGATATTATGTATACATTAATTTGTCAATACTAATACAAAATAGATTATTTTTCCTAAACAATTTTAAAAGTTAAGTAAGAATCAAAAAGTCTATGAAGCAATGAAAACAGATTGATAAGAAAAAAATCTCTATTTTTATGAAAAAAGTGGTGTCTCAAAATAAAACTTCCATTGACATATTTTAAAATTGATTATCTCTTGTTTTTTCGGGTCATCTCCTGCTGTAGCTCGATTAAGGAATGTGCTTTTAATTCGTGCAGTGTTACTAGAATTAGATGAATCGAATATGGAGTCTTTTATCAGTTATAAAAAATCAATAATAAAGAAACGGATTTGGAAGTTATGCAATTCCAAATCCGTTAAAAAGTTCATTATGTTTTTATTTCATTGTAGCTGCTTGAATTTCAAAAAAGGCCCAATGTTCTTTTGGTATATCCTTGAAGATTGGTTCTGAATCTAAAGTTGGTATTGGACGATTAAAAATTCGATTTAATACCTTTACTGCTTGGGCACGTGTTAGCTTTTCATCTGGGCTAAATTGTCCATTTCCAGAACCTACCATGATCTCCATCTCACTAATAGCTTCTATTGCCTGGGCAGCCCAATGCGTAGAAGCTACATCATGGTATTTCTTATCACCTATCTTTAGATTGCAATAAGGAGTAGCAGTCGTCTCCTCTGAGCATTGCTTATTAAGCCAACGCATAGCAATAACTGCCATTTGAGCTCTTGTTATTTCATCATTGGGGCCAAAAGAATGATCTTGTCGTCCCTCCATGATTCCTTGTGTACGGATATACTCAATATCATGTTTAGCCCATGAATGAGCTGTATCTCTATAAAAAGTTCCAGTTACTTCTGGTACATTATTATTACTCAAACTTCTTGCCAACATTGCGGCCATTTGTGAACGTGTAACACTTTCATTCGGACGGAAAGTACCATCTTCATAGCCTTGGATGTAAGGGACGGATGTTCTCTCTAGCTCTTTTTGTTCTAAATGTACTAAAGAAAAAGTAGAGAAATGCTGTACATCAAAAATGATACCTGTCTGCCCTTTATTGAATTCTACCAATCTTCCAGACAATAATTCCGATGTACCATTACTATGTTCTACATAAACCCTTATATTTCTTTCTTGCACGGATGTCAGGTTCTTTGGCAGTGGTAGTAGCAATGACACTTGACGATTTTGCAAGTTCGTTTCAATTGTTAATGGTTGGCTGATAACTTTCACTTTCGTGCCTTTTGTTAATCCCAATGCCCTTTCACGCTCTTCAATATCTTCCTGTGAGATTGTACTCTTAATCGGTACAATTCGGAAATAAATATCCTCGTTGAAATCTGACATTGAATTATATGGAATTTCGATTTTAACATTCCTCATATCTATCCCAAAGCTAGATTTTCCTTCTACTAATAGTTTAGCTGCCTCTTTAGCAAGTATCACCTTTGTTTCACTTGCAGATGGTTCCATATTTGGTATGACAATTCGAGATTGTTTTTCTTCCAGCTTCACTAATTTCCGAAGAAACTCTTGTGCATTGGCAATTGAAAACGCTACCGTATCTTGTATCTCACCGTTGATATATAGACGTGTTAACACTGTTTGAAGAAGAACCTCGTTTGGCTTATTCGGATCTACAACATTCACCTTTACTTGATTACTTGGCAGACCTGGTTCAGGTGCTGGACTTGGAGTGGACGATCCTCCATCTCCCGGTACAATGTTTTTTGTCCATACAGCATACAACATCAAATTCACTTTCCCCATTTGAATGGTTTGCCCCTCTTTGTAAATAACACCTTTTCCATCAGACCTTGTATTCCATCCTATAAATGTATAGCCGACTTTCATTAAATTACCTGTATTGCCTATAACTTTAATTAATTCGTGAGCAACATACTGCTTCGAATCAATTGGCACTTTACCTCCTTCAGCTCCGTTACCGTCATACGTAACTGTATATGTTGGCAGTGCGCCCGTTGTAAAATTCCAGGTAGTATTATCAGTAATACCTTCATACACATTACCCGCTAAATCAGTAAAGGCACCTGCATCAATTTGAATACTGTAAGCTGTATTTTGGGTTAATTCTAATGTAGGATTAATTGTCACGGATTCATTAATAATAGAGACGTTTGCTTGCGTAACTTCAATTGTTTCAACAACTTGATTGTCTGAACTATTACGAATGACAATATTTCTATTCGTTACAGGTAAAACCTTTTCATTAAATGTTAATACGAGATTTTCTGTAAACTGTACATCCATTGCTTGATGTATTGGGAAATAAGCTGTTACTTCTGGAGATTTTTTATCAAATATCACAATTGATCCTGAAGAAACCTCCGTTACTTGTATGCCTTCATGCCCCATTAAATCCCGATAATCAATTGCAAAGCTAATTGGTCCCTCTGTGTCCCCAGATTTCAGTGTATAGCTTGCTTGCCAAGTTTTAGCATCTCCATCACCTTTATCGGTTATGATGGCTGTTTGTCCGAGAATCGTTACATTGGGTGATTGAATATCCTCACTTGTCACAAAATCTATTGTGATAATATCATCTACCTTCGCGACTAATGGATTGGCATTATTAGATGCCATTGTCACCTGCTGAACAGTTGGCTTCCTACTATCAACTATGACATAGCTTCCATCAGTTACATCAGTGACCTCTGTTGCTGGAGTGCCTAGTAAATCTTTGAAATTTATGGTAAAGGGTGTTGTCCCCTCCATATCTCCATTTGTTACCATATATGTTGCTTGCCAGTTTGTTGCAGCTCCATTGACAGTTGCGGCTTTTCCTGCAATCTTAACTGTAGGTGCTTGAATATTTTTATCTGTCTTAATTGTTAATGTAATAGTATCCCCTATCTTGGCCTTTGTCGGATCATGATTATTCGACTTAATCGTCACCTCTACAGCTTGTGGCATCGTTTTATCAATCACAAATGAAACTGTTGTTGTATTACCTGCGTTATCTGTTGCTACCAAAGTATAATTTCCAGATGTACTTACAATGCTTCCACTTGTAAAGAGAGCACCATTTAATGTCGCTGTTCCTTCACTGAAACTAATTGTTACGTCTGTATTATAAACACCGTTATTTGTCACTCCTGTTATGGTAGGAGGGGTCGTATCTAACACAATTGTATTTGATAATGTATTCGATATATTGCCAGCAGTATCCCTTAGTTGCATATAAACGGTTTTACTACCTTCACCAGGTGACAATGTCCAATTTCTTGAAGATAAACGCGGCTCCCAACCGGACCAAGTAGTACCATCATTTGACAAGCGCATTTCTATCGCTTCTCCTTCTAAATCACTTGCAGTCATTGTTAAAGTAACATTAGTAGTATTTGTATAGCCTGCTCCACCATTAATCATAATAGTGCCTGTTGGGGCATGATTTTTAGTAATCTGAATTGTAAATTCCTTATCAAACGTATTACCAGCAGCATCTGTTACTCTTATCGTAATCTTATAACTATTTTTCGTATCATAGGCAAACGGGGCATTTGTCTTTAATACATTTCCATCAATTGTAAAGAAGCTTATATCCCCAGATTGCAGTGAATACGTAAAAGTTTGTGCACTTCCTGAGTCTGTTGCCGTCATTGTTCCAACAGTTGTACCAATGGGCTTCTTTTCTTCTATAGTAGTATTACTGAGTTCAATATTCGTAGGTGGTGTACTATCATAGATTATTTGATATTCCGCAGATGCTTTATTCAATGCGCCACTGCTATTAGCAACTACATTTTCAGGAATTTTAATTTTCACTGCTCCATCCACACTTGGTGATATTTGGGCAGTATATGTGGCACCACTTCCTGTGATAGATAGAATAGTTCCATTTGTAACAGTTATATCTCCAGCCGCTAAACCAGCCACTGGCTCACTGAAAACAATCGTTATAGAAATTGGATTGCTATTTGTTGGGCTAGATATAGTTGTTGGAATGGTCACGGAAGGACGTGCATTGACGACTAGATTCATTGTATAGACAGTGCTATAGTCAATACCGTCACTTACCTTAAATGTAAAAGATGCAGAAGAGCCATTTTCCGTCATATATTTGAATTTACCTACATCTAAGTCAGCTTTACTTATTGTCTCACCATTTGCAATAGCTTCCCCTGCCTCAAATTGCTGATTATTATTGTTATCGAGAAAGAGTTGTCCGCTATTAGGAATTGTAGAGATTTGAATCTGTTTCAAAGTATCTCCAGCATCTGCATCATTAAAAGTGAAGGAAGTACTATCAAATGTATACACTTGCCCCTCATTTACATTTACGGTTCCATTACTAGATGTCGGTGGGTTATTGGGAGGGTTATTATTTGGTATATCTATCGTAAATTCCGTAAACGTTAAATCCCACAACCCCGCCTGTACAGTATTGATAAATTGCACACTTGCAGTAATGATAAAAGAGTTAATACCCTCAATATTAATAGGTATATCATAAATAGGGTCATGCTTGGCAATTGTCTTAAAAATAACTGGATTTCCTTTTGGATTTCCTACTTCATCATACCCTTGAATCGTCAGAGACAAGGCATCATTTTCGGCATGTGAATTGATAGTATTAATCTTTAACGTTTTTAAATCAAAGACACCACCTGAAAAACTTTCACCTGCAGAAATTCTAATCGATTTTGGTGTTGAATATTCATCTGCATTAAAATAATAGCCAGCTGGAAATTGTGCATCATTACTATACGTGAATAAATGAATACCATCATTCCCTGCAATGCCAGACACTTCAAATCCGTTCGTTGTATCACTTAGCCAATTTGCTTGTGTTAAATCTTGAACACAAGTTGGATAATTAGACGTTCCACAATTAGCCGCCTCTGCTTTTAAAGGGGCAACAAACAATATGACTGTCAATTGACTATAAACTACTAACATAAAACACAAGGTTATGGCTATTATCTTTTTCCCCATTCTCTACACTACTCCTTTATAATTGTTTCACATCCTTCATTTCATTCATTCTTAACTCCTTGGAGGCCATTCTCCAGCTAAGCAAATGATAAAGTTCAACCCAAGATATGGTTGCATATTATTATGTGGTTGATTCCCACCCACTACATCTATTGCCAATAAACTCATTTGTGTATTTACTTGTGTCGCATAGACAGGGACAGAGCCTCTTCCCTGTTGCTCTGTCCATATTGCTCCAGTTGGGTCATTATTTGAAGTTTGAACATTGTTACAAGCAGCTATATGATGATGACTAGGCATTTGAGTTGTTAATAGCGTAACAGTAGCTTCACCCCCTGATGCTCCAACACTCCTCGGTGTTAATCCAGCTCCTGTTCCTTGATGAAGCGCTGCCCTACCATTTAGATTCGGTAAAGCAAAGGTGGTCCTTCCATCTCCTCCATAATTTGCACCTAAAATGGCAAATAATGCTGTATTGGAAGTAATTGATAAGAGCTGACCATTACATAAAGCCCAATCTTTTGGTGCGAAATTACCGCCAAATATTCTGATTTCTCCAATATAGGCTTCTGACATTTTCCTGCATCTCCTTTTTTCTTAATTTCTTGATGGATAAATTCCAACTAGAGCCATACAATAATTTGCCACACTGTAAGGCTGCATATTTTGATGGGGCAGTGAACTTCCTGATGTTGATAATGCTTGTGTGTTCATATAAGTATTCAGTTGATTATCAGAATAGATATTATTAGTGGATGCCCCCCATACATTACCCGCAGCCGCTTTCACCGTAGCACTGTCCGAGCTACCGTTGACTGCATGTGTATGAGCTGGCATTTCGTTTATAGTTAATACATGTGTCTCTTCTCCCGCCTTTTGTCCTAGTGAGACACCGTTACCTACATGAACGGGAACTCTCCCCCTTAAATCAGGCAATGCAAATGTCGTTCTGCCATCGCCACCATAAGTTGTTCCCAATATGGAATATAGGGCTTGGTTTGTATTAATTGGCAAAACTCGACCATCGCATAATGCCCATCCTCTTGGGACCCTTCCAAAGCTAAATAATCTGATTTCACCTACATATGGCTCACTCATCTTTTCATTCCTCCTAATCAAAATGATGGGTATATACCGTAAAGAGCGATAATAAAACTAATTGTCAGAAACGGCATTACATTGTCATGAGGAGTATTTCCTCCAACACTTGAAACGACTGTTGCATTCATTGTGCTATTTGCTGGTTGTGTTGAATATTGTATATTTTTTGCCCAAACAGCTTTTTCAGGACTCAGTGTTGTACCTTCAAGTGAGAAAGCATTTACTTGATGCGTATGAGCTGGAAGCTGTGAAGTGTTTAAAGTGACAGTTTCCACCCCTCCTATTTGACCTATCACATAGTTCGTACCAGTTGCTTGATTCTGTCCTTGATGGACAACTACTCTACTTTGAAAATTTGGTAACGCGAATGTCGTTTGTCCATTCCCGCCATAAGTTGTACCAATTAAGGAATAAAGTACTTCATTTTCTGCAATGGATATGAGTTGCCCATTGCACAATGCCCAGCCATCTGGAGCATAATTACCTGCAAACATTCGAATTTCTCCAACATATGGATCCATTTAAAACACCTTCCTTTAATGATGTATCTCTTACACTAAATTAATGTAGAAAGGTTAAAATCAGGTTAAAAAAATGGCATTAAATGAAAATAATATATTTTACCTAGAATGAATTTCAATCTTTTCAATTTTAGCTACTCATTAAAATCAATAGAAAGAAATCAAATAAACAATCTCATTTTACTATTGCATATGCTGTAGCAAAGGTAGGTAATCAGAATCCAGAAGATAGACCACATGTAATGAAGTGAAGTATAAATATAAGAAAAACAAAAGGAGACCGTTTAATTAACACGAACGGTCTCCTTCATTGTATGTTGCCTCTTGTCCTACTTATTTATCTAGAGGTTAATTCTACGATTTGCGATACAGCAATTTAATCCATTTACTGCCCATTCAGTTAGCCGTGAACCCTTTTCTCAAATATTGAATTCGGACTAATGACAAACATTAGATCCTCTGTAGCATTTGATGCCGTTTATTTAGACTCAATACCGCCAGTGTTTACAGCAACTTTAGGCTCAACCAACATAATATGGCATTCCTTTTCAGCGAAAGGCTTTTGCTCTGCTCCTCCCGGAACAATAAACATCTCTCCCTTAGAAATTTTTACCTGGCCATCACGAAAAGCAATGAACATTTCTCCTTCTAGCACAATAAATACCTTATCTGCACCTTGATGCTCGTGCCATATAAAATCTCCATCAATCTTAATTAGTTTGAATTGAAAGTCGTTTATTTCACCTACAACTTTCGGAGACCAGAGCTCATTTATTTGAGACAAATTTTCTTTTATATTTATAACTTGGTAGGGCATAACCATCTCTCCTTATCATCTATTGACCTTCTTAACACTGTTTGTTTCTCGAATTAAATTCTTCGTTTTATTGTTTTTGCAGGGCATTTGTTATATTTTGCAAAGCGTATTCAATAGCTAATGGACCACCAGTAATAGCGGAAGTATCCATTAAATGAATATTCCCTTTTTTTACGGCGTTCATATTATTCCATACATTACTTTGTTGTAATTCACTCATTAATGTTTCCTTTTTTGTAATGTCACCTATAAGGAAAATATGGTCTGCTTGAATTGTTGAAATTCCTTCGAATGCAGTAAACTGATTATTTTTTCCTTTAAATGTGATATCTGGTGTAAGCCCCAATCCCTTTTCTTTATCAAACGCAAGAATATATACAGGATTTTCTTCACCTAGAACATTAAAAGTTTTTCCATCCCAAGACAACACAAGTGCTACTGACTCTCCTTGAATCGACTTTAATGCTTCACGACCAATTGTAATTTCTTGCATCATTTTATCAATTACTTTTTCCGCTTCGTCTTCCTTTCCAATAATCTCGGCTACTGTACGAAGGCCATATTGCCAGTCATCATAGATGTCCTTAGATTTCAGCGTAATGACTGGCGCAACTTTTTCTAGTGACTCATATAATTTTTCATGATGTTCCGTTGCTAAAATATAATCAGGCTCAGTCGATAAAATTTTTTCAATACTAGGAGACAATTTATCTCCTAATTCTTCAGTTGAATCTAGCTTTCCATTTAAATAAGATAAAGAAGATAGATACTCTTTGTCAGTAGAAGCTGTAGGCGGCTCACCTAATGCAACTAGTATTTCAGGATAAAAATACCATAAGGAAACTATTTTTTCTGGTTTTTTCTCGATAACAATTTCTTTACCCAAAGCATCCTTAATGGTTCTTGGCCAATGAGTTGCATCTGCATTAACCGCAGAGGTAGAAGTGTCTTCTGTAGCTACGCCTTTCTTTTCAACTGATGTTTCATTGCAACCTGCTAGTATGCCTGCTAATAATAGCGTTGAGAATAATAGTCCTTTGATCTTGTGCATCCGAAATTCCTCCAACAAATTATCTTTGATACGCTATTAGTATAGTAAAGGAATTTTCGGATTTGAATGGATGCTTGTTGAAATTAGCATGGATTATTGATGAACTTCTCTCGATATTCAGTAGGAGAAAGACCAAATTGTTTCTTAAACACTCTACTAAAATAAAAGGGATCAGCAATTCCAACAGTTTGCGCAATATATTGTACAGGCGCATCACTTGTAAAAAGCATTTTTTGCGCCATGTTGATACGATATTTTAATAAATATTCTGCTGGTCCCATACCTGCATGTTTTCTAAATACATAAGAAAGTCGATTTCGATTCACGTTATATTGTTCTGCAAGCAAGGGGATTGTAAGGCTTTGATGATAGTATTCATGAATATAAGAAGATACCCGTTCGAATAAAGTATGTGATTCACAGCTATTTTGCCTATTAGCAACACATAATAAGGCTTCATTCAGTACATCGCGAAACAGCATTTCGGTCTGAAACATTGAAATACCTCCGCGCTGATTATACACATGCCAAAGACGCATAAGTAATTCAATAAGACGAGGAGATTGTCCAGTCGATAATTCAAAATGCTGATGAGAAAAACTGGACTCTTGTATTTCTGAGTTACATATTCGGTATAAAACAAGAATATATTCCCAGTTCGCATTATCAAAATTTTTTTGATCTAGTTTCATTTTTGCACCACCATGCACAACTTTTCCTGGTGAAAAGATATAAGGCGTGCCATTAAATTGAAATTGTATTTTCCCTGTAAGTGGAAAAATAAATCCAGGAAAGGAATCTGTATAATCAGCGTACGGCACACCTAAATAACTCGTATATCGATATATTCCTTCTACTTGGAAAGGAATATGTGCTAAATGTTCTGCTAACTGATTCACATCGATTTTCAAATTGCATACCTCGTTTCAAAATTGTTTACTAGTAATGGCTTTTGACAACAAATAGCATGGACCCCTCAACAAGCTACTGCTCAAAGTAAGTTTCAGTGGCATCGAGAACTGATTTTAAGGATTCCATAATCAATCGGCGGGTTGAGTCATCTCAGCCAAATTACTGATCATGTTTAGCCCCTGAAATGCGAAAAGGTGGGCATGATGACTTTCGTCTATCCCCACCTTATCGATAATGATTATCATTGTCAATTTGAAATAGAACCACCCATCTACTAATTGGTGGCTTGCACTACGCATGAAAAACTCGGAAACTGAGCCATGTCTAAAGAATTTTGAAAGGTCCGCTAATTGCCCTTAGTTTTCGCACACCGCTATAGTGGCTTTTTTGTTAAACCTTATTGTAAACTTAATAGCTTTTTATCATTTTATATATTCTTCTTCTCCTTCTTTTGTTTTCTTACTCAAAATTAACTCCTTACAAATCATCTCTATTTCTTGTGAAAAAGATTTTATTTGAAAGGCATCAGAAAAGATTTTATGCTTAGATGAAGCCACAACTTGTTGTAGTTTTTCTTCATAGGTTTGTACAAAATAATCAAGCGTCGGGCTTTTCAATTTCAGGGCATGCGCAATCCCTTGAATGATTTTCATACGGAAATAGTCCTCTTTTGGCATTCTAGGAATATCCCATTCTCCATCAAGATTTTTATAAATACCTCTAAAAGGAACGGCAGAAAAATCAAAGTATCTTCCTTCTTTATTTGGTATAGAAAATGGATCAATTAATAAGGATGCATAACGAATATAGAGCAGATATTCTTGATGTATAGATTCGAGTTTATTAAAATTCTCTATTTCTTGTCCGTCTATACTTGCTGGCTGCAATGGATAATTATCGTCTACCATAAATTTTAATAGATTGAGAGGTTGAATATCGAAGTGTTTCACAATTTCCATCATTTCTTTCCAATAATTTAATAGATGCCGAATTATTGTATAAGTAATAGGACCCTCAGGATAAAGCTTATACACATACTTTGTTATACTATCCTCATCAAATATTGCCTTTAATGAAAAATCATTCATAAATAAGGGAGGATGTACGTATAAAGAAATATTTCTTGTTTCTGCCTCAAGGGGAGAAGCTAATTTTTTTAAATGAATCCCTAAATGATGAAATAATTCAGATAATTTATCTAGTCTATGTGATTTTGAGTAAGTTGAACCTACATAAACTGTTTTCTTCACTCCTGTTGTCAATACTTCATTTGATGGTATTCCATCTATCCATCTAGTATCCCCATAATATGTTGAAAAACTAATGATCTCTGCCTGAGGAGTTAGATTCTTTAGGAAATTTGCTATTAAATGACTAGAACCAAATGTAGGTGACATTAATATATAGCAGCTAGCCTGCTTCAACACTTTCGTATCAATTTGTGCTAATACTGAAAGATAAGAGTCTGTAGTAACACAAAGAACTACGGTATCCCAATTTCCAGATATTTTATGATAACCCTTAAAAAACGCATCAATCGTACATTTTCCCGCAACAGACTGATGTTGTGTATTTTGAATAAATACTTTGAGTGCAAGTTGTTGCTGAACGATCGTGTCAAAGAAAATGTTGGAGCGTAAAGATTCTCGACCTGCAATAGCTACTTTACTATTACAATAATTTTTGAAATTCACAGCTAATTGAATTACTGTAGGCCCTGTTCCTAACAGTAATACTTTATTAAAATAAGACATAGTCTTCTCCTCACCTATTAAAATCATTGTACCTTTTGATATAAAACAACATCAAAGACATGTTGAGGGTGGATAATTTCTTCTATTGTATGCCATTTATTTTTGTTTACCTTCTGCATTGGATAATTAAAAAGAGACTTTAACCCATTTCCATAACGCATAGCAATCAGCACATCTTTATTTGTTACATCATATAATTGGTCTAATATGTCATATTTCCTGCTTACAGTTGAACTAAATATAATATGACTAATCTGTTCCATAACTGCGAGCTCTTCTACTGTCTTCTTGTCAATTTGAATGGATAAATGACTTCCTAATTTATTTACTACATGTTTCCCCAACTGAATCGCCTCATCATCAATATCAATTCCAAAAACGTCTGCTCCTGTTTGTTCCGCAACCATTAATAATGTTATAGGAAAAGACCCAGATCCTATTAAAAGCACCTTAGATTGACTAGTAACTTGAAAACCTCCGAATTCCTTGCCAATACAGTCTCCTATATTACGAAAGTAATCCGTCATCTCCTTTTCTTCATGACTTAATAATAAAGCCCGGTATTTTTCCATGATTTGGACACAAACAGAAGAGTTCTTTCGTAGATTTTGAACTAATGATACTATTTCAATTGACCGCCCTAAATTATTCCATTGTGTTTCATTGTCATGATTTATAATAAAAGAAGAATACTCATCAATTAACGCACACAACTCTAAATAATCAACTAGTAGATGATCCTTGTTTTGATAAATAAATAACTTAAATTTATTATCAAAGTAATGTAATTTCTTTAAAAACAACTCTATATCCTTCACTTGCCCCACTCCTATATTTGAGGATTAAAGTTCAATATATGCATACACTTTTAATACTATTTCAACACTTCCTTGGTTATGTAAATAATTTAACGTCCTCAATAATTAGTAAAAAATTGAGGGATTCATTGTATCCCCCAAATATAGAAAGCCGCGAAGTTGTAAATAGTAATAGCAATGGAAGGTTTACCCCATCTTAAATCCTTGTAGCAACTAATGGATTGATAGTCGATCAAATGCAAAATCATAACCGTATATATTAGAAGACACTTGTGCTAAAGCTGTTATATTTTTTGTAAGAGGTACGCTTGCATCTTCATATGCATATAAAATCTTAAACATATGGATTTATATCATTGATGAGGAATCTGTCTAATTCTTATGATTCCACATAAAAAAGACCAGAAACTCACTTGTTATATGAGTTCCTGGTCGAGCGTTAAATAGTTAAATGTAAATACATTTCGTGTGAAATACTATAGTAACATTTAATACTAATTTATTGGCTTATAGTTCATAATGTCTGTTTATCAAACCATTTTATCTTTGCCTAAGAATTTCAAATAAATCATACACGTCATACTTTGAACATATTTGTTTTATTTTGTAATTCTTCTGCCATTTTAGAAAGTGTAAAAGTAGATGCTGTAATTTCTTCCATTGAGGCTAGCTGTTCCTCTGTAGCTGCAGAAATATTTTGTGTTCCTTCTGCAGAACTTTGGGCGATTCCATTGATTTGCTTCATCGAATCAGTCATATTATTCATTTCTATAGCCATATGTTCTACCGAAGTAGAAATCCCCTGAACTTGAACAGATACTTGTTTGGTAGCATGTTGAATTTTTTTGAAGGCTTCTCCTGCGGTGTTTACACTATTCATACCTATAACCACTTCATTTGTTGTGAACTGCATTGATTCTACTGCTCTATTCGTTTCCGTTTGAATTCCATCAATTAACACAGAAATTCTCTGTGCGGATAAAGAGGATTCTTCAGCTAATTTTCGAACTTCTTCTGAAACAACAGCAAAACCTTTACCATTTTCCCCTGCTCTTGCCGCTTCAATCGCTGCATTTAATGCTAGTAAGTTAGTCTGTTCAGCAATACTTGTAATAACTTCTACGATTTGTCCAATCTCTGAAGAGCGATCACCTAAACCAAAGATCACATTATTTAGATTATCGATAGAAGTTTGGATTTTGTCCATTTGTTGAACAGCGTTTTTAATGATTTCATTCCCATCCACTGATATTTGTTCTGCGTGGATAGCTGCCTCTGATACGCTAGTTGAATTACTTTCAATTGTTTGGACATCTTGTACCATTTGTGTAACAATATCTTCTGTTTCTATTATCGTTCTAACTTGATGCTCTGATCCGCTTGCAATATCTAACGTAACAGTCGCAATATGCTCGCTAGCTGAATTTGTTTGTTCTGTACTTGCTGTGAGTTCAGTAGAAAATGCTACCATATGTTCAGACGATTGCTTTACCTGACCAATTAAATCTCGTAATTGAGCAATCATACGATTAAGTGAGGTAGATAATATCCCAAATTCATCCTTAGAATTATAATCTACACTAAAATTTAATTCTCCCGCTTCTGCTCGTTGAACGGCAGTTTTTATTTTTTCTATTGGAGCAGTTATATATTTTCGAACACCAATAAACCCAATTACAACATACAGTATGCTTAATACCACTGAAATGATCATTGTATTTCTAGTATTTTTATCCACTTGGTCTACACTATCTTTATATAAAGAGCTTGCATAATCTCTATTCAGTTCTGTTAACTTTAAACCTTTTGATAAAATACTATTATACTCAGGCTCACCTATAGAATAATAGAGGTTTAACGCTTCCTCATTCTTATTAGCAAGACTCAGTTGGAATACTTGCTCCATAGTCTCTTTAAAAATTGGATATTGTTCCACCAGTTCACTTATAATTTCTGCTTCATCTGACTTCAAGTTGGTGTCATTAAGTAATTGAAGATTCATTTCATTATCTTCAAAAGCTTTGTTCACCTCATTATTGATTAATTCTATCGTTTTTTCATCAGTATAAAGGAAGGATCTATACATATCTGTTAAAATAATACGATTATTTAGCCTGTAATCAGTCAATATAATCCCTGGTTCTAAGCGGTCCTTAAATATATCCTCTATATTATTTTTTAAAGATTTCATCGTGTTATACCCAACCACTTGAATAATACCAACTGTAGATATGGATATTAACATTAAGATTAATAATTTTTTCATTGTGGAAAGATTGCGTAACATCATAATTATCCCCTCTGATTCGAAAATGTAGTACACGAAAATTTGTTTGTTTTACTGGTTATTCATTTAATAACAATAGGTAATAGGCTGGTCTTACTTTATCGTTGGTTCGTGTCTTTATTATCCAAACTATATTTATATAGCACGGTACCATTCTAACCTCTGGTGTATAGTCTGCTCTGTCTAACTTTTTATCATCTATGAGTCTAGTATCCTTTCCTCCAGTAATTTTCAAGAAAACATCAAACCCAACAAAAGTATGTATTTTAAAATCAATGATAATAGATTTATATCAATAATATTTTTCATCATGTATAACTTAGTTTTATATTCTCCTTCTATCATTTTTAAATTCAATATTCCAAATAATCCAATAATTTTTATCCCAGTATCCTTTTCTCAAGATCAATTAAACTCCCCCACTCTATACTTGACTTAATAATGTTTTTAAAAGTAGTTGGTCTGGCTGTTGTTCTTTAGTAAAATAAATTTTTTGAAGCCTTTTACCTAGTCTGAAAAAATCCTCCCTTTCAGGTATAGAATTCCACACAAAAATATCTTCTTTATCTTTAGCAATATTTAAGTATAGGCGATCAGTGATTATCAATTCCGCTTCTTCATCTTTTGTGCAATAATCAACATGCGAAAAAACGCGTTTGACCTTATCAAATAAATAAGGAACATCATTTATCACAGAGTATATTTTTACCTTTATTGTGCTTCTTTTAAGTACGTCGATTGATTGTTTTAGTAATCGATGATATCTACCAATTAAAAGCTCCCTACGTTCAAAAATCTTATAAAATGCTTCATTCTCTAAGAGATAATCATAAAATTGATTCATAATTTCAATTTGTATAGTGGCATGACTATCAAATCTCTTTTTATAAAGATCCTCTTTAAATAGAAATGCAGGACCAGAAAAATTCAACGTATAATAATGAAGGTTAAGTAAGTTTACAAACAATACGCCATATTCCTCTATATCTAAAGTAATAGAAAAAAACTCCCTGAATTTCTCCATCCAATACAAAGTAGCTTGCACAAATAATTCTTGATTATGGTATTGAGCAAAATTCATCATTAAACTTATTGTACTTTCATTTTTCTCATAACGATGTTGAGATTCTAGAAATGAAAATGAAAACTTTATCTCTTTTTCTATTGCTTCATCATTAAGGGCTGTGAATTTTTTAAATAAAGAACTAAATGTTTGTGAAAACTTTTCATATTGATAATGATGTTCTGTGTATCTTGTATATGCTGCGTCTTCTTCTATGACAAAACCCATTTTAGCTCGTATTAAGCAAATCGCCAGCAAATATAAAACAGATATTGGAAGTTCTCGATTATACCCCTTAATTACTTCTAATATTTCTTCTCTAGATATTCCTGTGAAAGGCCAAATTTCTCCCCAACATGAATTCCAATAGAATAAATAATAGAAATAGCGAAATTGTTTTTCAGATCCTTCAAGTGTAATAAAATCCTGAGATGTATATTTTAATTGAAATTCTTTTAATAAAGGTTTAATCTTATTAATTTGGCGATATATAGAAGCTTGACTTGTAAAATTCTCTATAATAAACATATTAAAATCGACTAATTTATTGTAGAAAATATCATTAAAGATTTTATATGCTAAAGAATTTTGTAAGTAATATCTTTCTATTGCTTTAATTGAAAAATAATCTTTACAATCTAATTTAAATTGCTTATGTTTAATTTCTTTTAAAAAAGTAGCTTCATCAAATTTTTGTAAATCACCTGAGAGTTCTGTTACTATTTTTAAGATGGTTCTTTCAGATAAATCCATTTTTTTAGCCAACTCCTGACTAGAAAAGAAACGTTTTTCATTATGGATATGATCTAATAATTGCACCTTTTGTAAAGTGAAACGATCTAAAAAATTGTACATACTCTCACCTCTATTTCTTACTAATTTGTCTATCAATACGCCGAAAATACGCATATATAGAACTGGTAACTACATTATGGTTTATTGCACTTTTTTTAAAACCTATCGAGCAAAGAATCCCTATTAAATTCATTCGAAATAATCAAAAATACCTATGTTAGGTACCTCTTTATCTCTAATTAACAAATACCATAACATCTATTCACATGTCTTCAAAATCAACATTTGTTTCAAATGAAGCATAATTTGATAATTAGATATAAGAAAAAAGAAGTATTTGTAATATAAGAAATTTCGTTATGGCAATTAACGATTTTGGTGTCAAAGGCTTTATGTAGATACAAATCAGTTAAAAGAAAATGAGCTAGCTGCTTAAAAGGGAGTATTCCCCAATAAAACAAAATTATCCGAATATAAATAATATTCGGATTTCTTTTATTATAGTAATGTACGTTTTTTATTATAATTTACATATAAATTAGATATAGCTAAATTATAAGGAATCCACCTGTTTTTAACTGCTTTATCTATTGCTTGAATACGAGTCTTCACTGATAATTTATTATAAATTTTATTAATATTTATATTAATCGATTTTTCCGAGATATTGAGTGTTTGACTAATCTCTTGTATATTTTTACCTTCTGCAAGCATGAGCAAAATGACATATTCACGCTTTGTAAAAAGATGAGATATGATTTCCTTCGAATCAAAAAGTTTTAAATAACTTTTTATAAAAATGGTCATTGTCGAACTATTAAAGTAGTATTCACCTTCGGAAATTAAATCCATTGCCTTTCTTAATTCTTTTGATTTTATATTATATAAAACATAACCTGAGACGCCAGCTAACAAAGCCTCATGAATCTCGTCCTCTAAAATAATTGAAGTAAGAATAACAACATATGTATTAGGATATTCGGATCGAATCCGTTTTACATGTTTTAGGTTATTTTTACTTAGATCATTAATGACAATAATATCTGGCTTGTAATGTTTCATTAAATCATAAAGATTTTTTGATAAGTCAATGTCTGAATAAATATTGTAATCACTTTCCAGTATTTTCACTAAACCCATTTTCAAATAAAGATTGTTTTCTAAAATGATCATATTCTTCTTAAGCAAATTGAAAAAGTCCCCCTTTTCATTTAAATCATAAAAATATTCATTAAATTTTATAATCTATGTAATTTTTTTATAATTTATAAACCTTTTCTCAGTTTCGCACTGTTAAAAAAGGCTTTAATTTAGTTAAATCTTAGCAGTTATATAAAATAAATCAAAATCTACTTTTGATAGTTTTTTAACTTGCTTTGATAATTAGTAGCATCATTGTTAGATTAATTATTTATGCAATGCCTCATTTTAACTTCCATGAAGAGAGTGAAATTTTGAGCTAGAGCTATAACGGGGTTCATGTGTGTTAATAATAAAAAGAAGTCTATTTAGATTAGATGACAACAAACATGGGGAGTATTGTTAGGAGGGGGTTTAAGATAAAATGAACAAAGTTTTACAACCAATACATGTATATTGTTTGTTATTCTTATCAGTTAGTTTTTTAGCACATTTCGTTTTAATTCCCACAATTTTCACAGTGGTCGAACGTGAAGCATGGATAAGTGCATTAGCTAGTGTAATCCCAATATTCTTTTTTGCCTTGTTTATTTCTAGAATTACAACAAATAATACTTCATTTCTTGAATTAACATCTGTCCAGACTAGCAGACCACTCTATTTATTCATCATTACTTCATATATAGTTTATTTTATTTCATCCACTTTCGTCTCACTCAAGTTTACAATTATTTGGGCAGATGAAAGTTTTAACTCTGATTATCCATATTTTATAACAGTTATTTTATTTATATTATTATGCTTTTATGGTTCCTTAAAAGGGATCAAAACCATAGCTATCCAGTCCATAATTATTTGTTCACTCTACATTTTTTTGTTTGTACTCCTCAACTTAGGGAACTCAATGAACAATGAATATGAACTATTGTTACCAGTATATACAAGTAATACTCCGTCCATTTTATGGGGAATATTATACATATGTATTGGTATTTTAGAAATGGGTTTTATTTTAATTGTTTTAAATGGTTATGTAAAAGAGAGAATGAAAAGAAAAGGAATACTCGTTTTTTCTATTGTATTTGTCATATTGGTTTTTATTTCCATTGCGACTGCTATATCTGAATTCGGCATTTATATAACCCAGAAAATGCTCTTTCCTCTAAACGAGCAATGGAGGGTTTTATCATTTGGTAAGTACTTTACAAGATTGGATTCTTTATCTGTTCTCCAAATATTATCAGTGGCTTTTATTCGCATATGTTTATTTATGTATATTGTATCTTCCTTTTTTAAAAACCGAAAATTAATATTATTCATTTGTTATCTATGTTTAACAATAGGATTATTAATTCCTTGGTCTGTTTCTGATTTTTTGTCATTTATAAAAAGCACTTATCTCCTTTCTATTTTTGTATTTTTATTCTTATTTATGACTGTTTTCTACGTATTAGAAAAAAAGCAAAAGGGAGTTCATAATCTTGACTGAAAATAGGGATTTTTTTTATAAAGAATTAAGTCACCAATCAGATATAACGGTAAGTAGTAAATTCTATATGTTTAATAACGAAAAACATGAAGTTATATTTATCTATTGCCATAGTTTAATTGATAGTGTACTTTTTTTGAATTCATTATTACCAAATATTAGATTTTTGGCTGAACAAGGCCATTTACACGATGTCGAAATTATAAATCGCTATTTAGAAGTACAGGAGAGAAAAGAGTTCAGAACGAAGACAGATGAAATAAATAGCAAAATTTTCTCAGGTTTTTTATATTTTTTTCATGTTCCATCAAACAGCTTATATTCAACCAATTTAGCTAAACTACCTGAACGATCCATTGAAGAATCAAATATGGAAGTCTCATTAAGAGGACCCAGAGACGGGTTTATTGAAAATATAGATACCAATTTTTCTTTAATAAGAATGAGATTAAAAAGTAAAAATTTATCAAGTGACCAGTTTACAATTGGTGATATAAGTAAAACAAAAGTTTTATTGCTCTACATTGAGAACAATATTGATCAGACCACTTTAAAGAATGTACAAAACAAACTAAATAAAATAAAAGTAGATAATATTGCAAGTAGTTATCATATTGAAGAATTACTTTATGATAAGTTGACCCTCTTCCCTCTCCTTGATTATTCAGGAAGACCCGATTTTGTAGTAAGTTCTCTCAATAAGGGCCGTTTTGTCATATTGGTAGATGGAAGTCCAAGCTGTTTAATTGGACCCGCAAATTTACTACTTATTTTGAAAGCCCCGGAAGATGATCAAACTAATTTTTTATTTGTGAGTTTTTCACGAATTTTAAGGATTACCTCTTTATTAACAAGTATATTTTTACCTGGGTTTTGGATTGCATTAACTGTCCATCAACTTAACCAGTTACCCTTTCCCTTACTAGTTTCAATATCTGCATCTAAAATTGGACTACCCGTCTCTTCTTCGTTCGAAATTCTTATTATGCTCGTTTTTTTTGACCTCTTTCGAGAAGCGGGCATACGTTTACCTAAAGCTGTAGGTCAAACTGTTGCAGTTTTAGGAGGCTTAATAGTTGGTGATGCTGCCATAAGAGCAGGATTTACATCACCATCAACATTAGTAATTGGAGCACTTACTGTTATATCTAGCTATACATTAATTAATCAAAATATACTAGGAAATGTATTTTTAATAAGAGTTGCTACATTAGTAATTGCCTCCTTTTTTGGAATGTATGGCTTTGTTTTAAGCGTCTTATTTTTCTTAACATATATCTCATCATTAGAAAGTTTCGGGCATCCTTACCTTTCTACATTTTACAAAGTAAGTATACCCAATCTTATTAAAGGTTTTTTAAAAATGCCATTTAGAATTAAAATAAAAGACTGACTGCTTTTTCAGCAGAAGGGAGATTATAATTGGCCCATTACTATACTTGCATATTCAAAATAACATTCATTTTTCCTTTATTATTTATGCTAGGCGGTTGTTTAGGCACGAAGGAAATACAAAGTGAAGTTTATATTACCGCTCTTGGTATAGATTATTCTAATGATGTGTATCATTTATATTTTCAAGCTTTCGGATTTACGAATGTTGCGGGCTCAGATCCTGGCATTTCATCTGAGCCTGCTCCAATTGTTGTTGGACATGGAGAAGGTGAAACAATACAGGGAGCAATCGATGATATAGAAAAGAATTCGGTTAACCCTTTGTATTATGGACATATACAAACTTTCTTTATTTCCAAAAATATATTGGATGGACATTTAGATGAATTTTTTGATTTTTTTAGTAGGGATTACTATTTACGTTACAATACTTTAGCCTATGGATTTGAAGATGATGATATTAAAGAGATAATGAATGTACATGGTCTCTTTTATAAACCACCTATCTTAACATTTCCTTATGATCCAAATGAACAATTATTCTTTAATTCGTTCATCTCCACCAGTACTGTACAAGACATGATTAAAAGATATTATGAACCAGTTGGATCAATAATGGTTCCTTCCATACAGATTAGTGAAGATTATTGGATGGAGGATAATACATCTAAAGATATATTAAAAATAAGTGGTGCCTATTTTCTTTCACATCAAAAATTCAATGGCTGGATAAAGGAAGAAGAACTATCAGGGTTAGATTGGTTTAATAAGGATTTTAAAAACATGAAATTATCAATAAAGGATAAGTCTGTTTCGATGTTTATTGATAATATAGATTATCATATAGAAATTGTGGATAATTCGATTCCTAAATATATACTTAATTTAGAAATAAAAGCTTCTATCAGAGAAAATCCAAAAAATATTGGAAAAGAAACAATTGAAAATGATATTAAAAATATTATTTTATCACAGTTTCAAAGTACATTTAATAAAGGGCTGGAAATAAACACTGATGTCTTCAATTTCTCAGAAAAAGCTTATCGTTTCAAGCCCCAATCATGGACTGTAGATGAATTAAACTCCATTACTGAAAATTCAATTAAAAAATTTAATATAAATGTTTTCATAAAGGATGAAGGAGCTAAAAAATAAAAAGATCACCTTCACCCTGTTGAGGACATGATATTATCCCCTTTCATTAGAACGTAAAAAAACTACAATACGTTGAAACTTAAAGGGGATTTTTGTATGTCAAAAAAATCGTATCTATTCGTATGAATTTAAAGGAAGTATGTAGGTGGTGAAAATAAAATATCTGTTTATTCCCCTCACTTTCCCGATGTTATCGAAGCGAATATTCAACTTAGTCACCCGCTATGAACAAAATGTTCAAAATGAACTTTTTACTCCTATTAATTTTATGTCACATAACTTTCTTTATATTGACCCTCCGCATTGAACATTCTATTATAATCCCTGTTAATGATTATCATTTTCATTTATATTACCAGAGAGGAATGATTAGACTAATGCAAGGATTTACTAAGTTAGGGAAATTGAGTGGTATAACGCTATTGCTCCTATTAACAGTCATGATGGTTTTAACTGGATGCAATGCTACTCAAAAAAATACAGAAACAGAGAAAAAGGAACAAACTTCTACGGAAGCAAAAGAATCTAATAGTAGAACAATTAAACACGAGATGGGAGAAACTATTATTACTAACACTCCTCAAAAGATAGTTACTCTAGAGCTATCTTTTGTTGATTCTTTAAATACTTTAGGAATCAAGCCTATAGGAATTGCGGATGATAATAAAAAGGATATGATTGCCAAGCTTGTTGGTCGTGACATAGATTATACATCTGTAGGGACTCGTGAACAGCCTAACTTAGAGGTTATTAGCTCTTTACAGCCAGATTTAATCATTGCAGATGCTGAACGACACAGTGCTATTTACAAAGACTTGCAGCAAATAGCTCCTACAATTGTCTTAAAAAGTCGTGAATCGACATACCAGGATAATTTGGACTCTTTTAAAACAATTGCAGAAACATTAGATCAAAAGGAAGCTGCTGAAAAGAGATTAAATGAACATAAACAAATTATAAACGAAATTAATTCAAAGCTAAGCCATGATTCGAATCTAACTGTTTTACCTGCGGTTGTACGAGATACATCATTTCAAGCACATACTACTTCTTCTTATGATGGAGAATTGCTTGAACAATTAGGTCTGAAGGTGGCCATTCAGAACGAACAACCTTATGTTGAAATGAGTCTGGAACAACTTGTAGAAATCAATCCAGATGTACTACTTTTAGCTAATAATGAAGGTAAACTGCTTACTGATGAATGGAAGGAAAATCCACTTTGGAAAGACTTAAAAGCAGTAAAAAATGAACAGATTTATAGTGTTGATAGAGATTTATGGACAAGATTCCGAGGCATTATTTCAGCAGAAGCAATTGCTAAAGACACATTAACAAAGCTGAATGAAAAATAAAATAAATAAAAGAGGAGTAAGTAAAGTATTCTACTTACTTCTCTTTCTAGTAAGTCTTATCTTTTGTAAGAAAGTGTGTTGTAGTTAATGGAATCTATAGTTAAAGGTAAAGTAAAAATATATAGTACAGCAATAACTGCAATCATTTTATTGATTTTAGGAATTATCATTAGTGTCTATGTAGGGGTAGCAGATGTCGATCTATTAATGGTTTTGAAGTCCTTCTTCGAAACCAATCCATCAAAAGATCAATTAATTATTCAGACCCTTCGATTGCCCCGAGCTATCATCGGAGCATTAGTTGGTGCTAATTTAGCCGTAGCAGGTGCTCTTATGCAGGCGATTACTCGAAATTCATTAGCTTCCCCACAAGTATTTGGTGTGAATGCAGGTGCTTCATTGTTTATTGTCACTGCTTTCGCCCTCTTTCCTTCTCTCTCTTCCCCATCGCTTGTTTTCTCTGCTTTTATCGGGGCAGCAATAGGAGGAATAACAGTCTATTCCTTTGCTTCCGGAGGGGGAATGACTCATGTAAAACTGGCGTTAGCTGGAATGGCCGTACATTTTCTTTTGTCCTCTTTAACTCAAGGAATCATTATTTTTAGTGAGCAGGCAAAGGATGTTCTGTATTGGCTAGTGGGGTCAATTAATGGAAAATCATGGACACATATTATGATCATTCTTCCATGGTCTATTTCTGGGCTATTCATTGCCTTATTACTTTCTCGATCTATTTCTATACTTGTCCTAGGAGAAAGCACTGCCCAAGGTCTCGGACAACAAGTAAATCGCATCCGTATTCTAGCTGGCATACTGGTCATTATTTTGGCTGGCTCTTCTGTAGCTGTCGCAGGTCCAATAGGCTTTGTAGGATTAATTGTTCCTCATATTGTTAGGAGAGTGCTAGGAGGAGATTATCAAAGAATCATTCCATTCTCTGCACTTTTTGGGGCTATACTTTTAGTTTACGCAGATATTCTCGCTCGATTTATCGCTTACCCTTTTGAATCGCCAGTTGGAATAGTTACAGCAATCATTGGGGCACCATTCTTCCTTTATTTAGCAAGGAAAGGAAGGCATATTAAACAATGAATAATAGACAACAGTTTAGGCAAAAACAATATTTTCATCCTAAGCTTATTCTCCCTGTGCTTTTAATCATCATCTTCATTTTATCAATAGTAAGTCTAGGTTTAGGAGCTATTTACATTACACCATCAGAAATCATTCACAATTTAATTGGGGAAGGAACACAAAGTCAAAGATTTATACTAAACAATTATCGTATTCCCCGTATTATAATCGCTATCATCGTAGGAGCTGGACTAGCAACAGCTGGAGCAATTTTGCAAGGAATTCTCCGTAATCCATTAGCCTCTCCAGATGTAATCGGCGTTACGAAAGGGGCTGGTTTAGCAGCCGTTATCATCATTGTTCTATTCCCAACGTCACCTATTATTTTTCTTCCCCTTTCAGCTTTTATTGGAGCAGCTATCATTGCTGCCATTCTAATGCTGTTTGTTTATAAAAAAGGTGCTCAGCCAAATACGTTGGCTTTAGTGGGAATAGCTTTAGGAGCAATATGTCAAGCAGGGATAGAATATTTAATGATTAAGTTTCCAGATGATGTAAGCATGACTCTTTTATGGTTGACTGGAAGTCTTTGGGCAAGAGGATGGGACCAAGTGTATCTTTTGCTGCCATGCCTCATTCTTATCCCAATACTATTTGGATTAACTGCTAAATTAGATATTTTGAGCCTTGGTGATGATATAGCTACAGGTCTTGGAGAACGCTCAAAATTTTTGCGATATATTTTACTAAGCGTTTCCGTTATTTTAATTGGCGTATGTGTTGCCACAGTAGGTTCTATCGGATTTATTGGTTTAATCGCTCCTCATATTGCCAGAAGAATTGTAGGATCTAAATTTAACGTTTTACTTCCTGCTTCTGCGCTCTTCGGTGCTATCCTTCTCTTAGTCGCTGATAGCCTAGGTAGAGGTCTATTTCCTCCAATAGAAATACCTGCTGGTATCATTACAGCAGTGATTGGTGCACCATATTTTTTATATTTATTACGTGCTGAACGAAAAAAAGCATAAGAAAGGTGAACATTTATGACAACATTATCAGCCGAGCATCTTTCACTGTCCTATGGATCAACTCAAATCCTTGATGATATAAATTTAGTCATTCCTGAAGGTAAGATTAGTGTTATTATTGGGTCGAATGGTTGCGGCAAATCAACTATTTTGCGCTCCTTAGCTAGATTATTAACACCTCAAGAAGGAATAGTCTATTTAGATGGAAAAGCCATTCATCAGCAATCTTCTAAAGAAATTGCAAAGAAATTGGCTATTTTACCTCAAGGTCCAGAAGCTCCGGAAGATATAACTGTTAAAGATCTTTGTTATTATGGTAGACATCCACATAAAGGTTTATTGTCTAGACAAACGCTGGAAGATGATGCGATTGTAAACCGTGCGTTAATGGCCACCAAAATGACCGATTTTGTAGATCGTACATTGGATGAGCTATCTGGAGGGCAAAGGCAAAGGGCTTGGATTTCAATGGCTTTAGCACAAGACACAGATCTTTTATTATTAGATGAACCAACAACCTATTTAGATTTGGCTCATCAAATTGAAATACTAGAATTGTTACGCAATTTAAACGTAACTCATGGTCGAACAATTGTTATGGTTTTACATGATTTAAATCAGGCAGCACAATATGCTGACCACCTTATTAGCATTGTTAAAGGAAAAATTTTTCAAGAGGGGCCGCCTGAAAAAGTATTTACCAAAAGCATGATTAGAGAAGCATTTGGACTTGATTGCTGTATTATTGAAAATCCTGTTGATCAAACACCACTGTGTATTCCTATCGGCTTATCATTAAGCTAGTACTAAGTACAAGGGACCGCTACTTTTAAGATGTAGCGGCCCCTTTATTTACGAATCCATATGAATACCCATTAATTGTTCATACATCCTACTTTGATTTTCTAGAAAAATAATCGTTTCTCTTCTATTTTTATAAAAATCATTCCACATATACATTTGAAGCGTTTTCTTCCATTTCTCAGTCTTCACCATTTTTTCGATTGTTGCATCCCAAAATTCAATTTCAGCATTTGACATGTTCGGAGGCCCCATCACTCCACGCCAATGTTCAAAAACTAAATCAATTCCTTGCTCAGCCCATGTCGGAACCTCTGGTAACTCCTTTAATCTTTTTTCAGAAGAAATCACTAGTAATTTTATTTGATTTGATTCAGCATATTTTTTCGCCTCTGATAAAGACATCGTGGCAACATCGATTTGTTTTTTTAATAATGCCTCCACCACTTGTTCACTATTTTCATAAACATAAAAGTCGAGCTGTTCCGTTTTCAGCCCAACCTGTTGACTAGCTAATACAAAGGAAAGTTGATCATCATTTCCAAGCCTTGGGGAAACACCGATTTTATAAGCATGCGGATCTTTCTTGAGATCGTCCATTAACTGTTTAGCACTGGATATTTTCGAACCTTTTGAAACAATGGTAACTTCCCATTCAGTCGCTAAGGTGGCAATTGGTGTAAAGTCTTTATACGTTAATTTACTTTGACCCAATAAATAATTAGTGATAAGTAGACTTGAATTAATGGCTATTACTGAATCTGTTTGATCCTTTGTATATTTCCAGCCTAATTCCCCGCCAACACCGACTTTATTAATAACAGAAATATTCTGATTCATCAAATTTTCACTTATCAATATATCTTGCATAGCCCTAGCTGTTACATCCCATCCCCCACCAATTGAGCTAGGTGCAATAATCGTTACCTCTTTTGTGATTGGTTCCTCGATTTTAAATTCATTTGTAGAGCAAGTAAAGAGAATTATCATGAACAGTAGGAATAACATGAGTTGTTTCTTCTTCATTCGTTAGACCTTTATCATAAATTTACAGTGTTTTGTCATATTAGGTAATACTTCCTTTCAGGTCTTCCGACAATTCCATAATCATGTTTAGCTGTACAGACGTTGATTGAAACCAAATACTCTAGGTATCTTCTTGCCGTTGTTCTAGATGCCCCCATCTTTTCCCCCATTTCCTCAATTGAAACGCCACCTTTAAGCTCAAACATTATTTCTTTGACTTTTTGCAAGGTTAAACGATCCACCCCTGAAGGAAGGTCCTTTTGATTCATCACAGTTTGGACAGAAGTGCCAAAGAAACTATCAATAATTGACTGATCGATTTCATCCCTACTATTAAAGAGCTCTTTTTTCCTTTTATATTCCTCGATGATTTCAATAAACTTTTCCATTGTTACCGGCTTTAAAAGATAGTGGAAAACGCCAAAACGCATAGCCTTTTCTAGCATAGCTTTTTCAGTTGCTGCCGTAACCATAATAATATCTACATTTGGATAGTCTCCCCTTATTTTCTGAAGTAAATCAGTTCCAAGCTCATCGGGCATATAAATATCTAATAGAAGTAAATCAACTTCTTCTTGCTCAAGCAGGTTCAATGTTTCTTTAGCATTTAACGCCTTCCCAACCAAGCTTACATCAGATACTCTCTTCAAAAATCCCTCTTGTATTTGTGCAATTCGAAAGTCATCCTCTGCAATCACAACTTTTATCACTTTACTTCTCTCCTCATATGAAAGCCCTTTTTGGCAGGTATACTGTAAAAATGGCTCCTCCACTCTTATCATTATGCACTTCAATTGTGCCCCTTAATGACTCCACAATTCGTTTAACATTGAATAAGCCATACCCCCTATTCTCCCCTTTAGAAGAATAGCCCAAAGTGAATATGGTATCTATTTGTTCCTCAGACAGCCCTTTTCCGTTGTCTGTTACTTCTATTATGATGTCATTACCAAAGCCAGTAATTGAAAACAATACCTTCTTACTTTGTTGATTAGCGACCGCATCAAAGGCATTATCAATGAGATTTCCGATAATTGTAATAATATCTGTTACCTCAATATTGCTTGGCAAAGGATCGACATGACTATCAGGATCAATTTCTAATGTTATTTTCTTTTCAGAAGCTTTCCCTAGTTTCCCTAACAAAATTGCTTGCACATTAGCATCATGAATTTGATTAAATAATATTTGATTTCTATGTTGATAGGTGATTGACTCCTTTTGAATAAAATCAAAAGCATCCTTATATCGTTCTAATTGGAGCAAACCAGATATTAAATATAATTTATTGGTGTATTCGTGGGTTTGCGCTCGTAAGCCTTCTGAATAAGCCCTAACCTCTGATATAGTATTGATTAAATTCTTTAATTCAGTCTTATCACGGAAACTAGATACAGCCCCCATAATTTGATTGTTTTTTATAATAGGAATAACGTTAAAGATAAAAACGATATCATTCAAGAGAATCTCAACATTGTGCATCATTTTTCCTGTTTGCAAAACCTCTTCAATTTTTGAATTCTTTAGAACGTCATTGATATGCTGACCAATTAATCTTTCTTCATTAAGATTCATCATTTTCTTAGCCGAATGATTGATTAATGTTAACAATCCATTTTGATCAATCGCAAGAATTCCTTCTTTAATAGACAAAAGAATTGCGCTTCTTTCTAGGTATAGCGATGAAATCTCGTGTGGTTCTAAACCTAAGGTATCCTTTCTAATACTTTTTGTTAGAAAAATACCACCTATGATACCGAGCATTAGTATCACAATAGAGGCAATGACAATGGTCTTAATTCTACTAATAATATTTCGATAAATGTCTGTTTCCAAAAACTCTACCGAAACGACTCCAATTATGCGCTGGAAATCACCATAGTCGGCCATTATTGGCACTTTCCCAATAATAACGGAGCCACTGCTTCGCTCAACTTCAAAAATATTTGAGCCTCCAAATAGCAGTGCTAGATCATTGGTATCATCTAAACCACTTTCCTCAATATCATTTTCTACATGAGAATAAATGATCTTATCACGATTTTCAATGATAATATTTGCTGCGTTTACCTGATCTATCACTTGCTCAGCGATAGGACGAAATTGAGTTTCTAAGTCCTCTTGTTCAATTGCATCTCTTAATTCAGGCATAAGTGAAATCGATTTTGCCGCTTGTAATGCTAATTGTTCTACTTGATTTCTAGTATCTACTGCTTGTAAATAAGCAAAGACACTTGCAAGCAGCGTAATAATGAGAAGTATAAGGGAACTAATTAACCCTAGTATTTTCGTTTTTAATGTAATCCTTTTATTTTTAAACATCGTATTTAACCCTTCTAAATTAGAGAGACAGAATTATATTGAATGAAGAAAATAGTAGATAACTCACGTAATGAAATTTAGCTTATGAGTATCCCATCTTATTGTACTTTACAACCACTATTTTATACATCTTTTCAAGCACCCCTTAGGATATGGTGAATGCTCACATTTAAACAAAGATGATACAGTTAGTTCGCTCATTTCTGTCATCCATTCTTTCGAAATCGCTTACTGTATAAGCATTAAATAATCCCCACCGTTCATAATCAAATGGTGATTGAATTCTCTTTAGATTTCTACCAGTAGAAGAAGTTATTCATATAGTAATATGATTTACCCTGTTCATAAAATTAATGTTGTATTCCTTAGTTTCCCTCGTACGAAAGATAAAACAAACAGCATCTTCAACTACCATGCACTGTTCCTTGAGGTGCATTTCTTTACATTCAAAACATCTTCGTTTGCTATCTCCTTAATAGTCACATCATTTTACTTATGTTGGTGTTAAAGGATGTATTTTTTAGTCTGTTCTGCATTTTGAATTTTTTCAATTTTATTATTAAATCTACAGTGGATAAGATGATAAAGTAGATTTAGCAACAACCATATACCGCCAATTATAAACAAATTCGTTTGAAACGGTATATAATCACCCGTTTTTATCGAGAGGCTTTTTTGTATGAACTGACAAACTATAACACTTAATGAAACCATAATGATAAATGCCACATTTAAAAGAGGTTTATAAATACTGATTAACATTTTGTTAATGGACTTTGCAGAATACCCTAACATATTTAAAATAAGAATATTTCTTGTGCAATCTTGAAAATTTAGCAGTATGACAAGATAAAGAAGCAAACAGCCAATCATACATCCTAATAGTTGATTTATCACTGCACTTATTTTATTTGAAACATTATTTTTTTGTAAATAAGCTAAACGTTCCTTTTCTGTTATTATTGATTTATTCTCATACTGTTTAGGAACAGTGTTTGAAAGTATTCCGTTATAGCTTGACTCTTTTATGGATAACATACTTGCTAATTGCGGTTCTGAAAGATAAATAGTCTTATTCTCTGCATTTCCCACAATAGCAGCAACTTTTAGTTTATAGATTTTATGTTTAATATTTACTTCAATATAATCATTTTGTCGTATTCCATAGAGTTCAGATAAAGCTTCATTTATATACACCTCTTTTTCTTTAGGTAAGAAAAGCTCCTTGTGATCTAATGTATAAAATTGAAACAAATTTGGTTTTTTATGAAATCCTATTGCTTGTTGATTAATTTCATTTCCTTTCCATGAAATCTTCACATTACTTCTTAAATAGAAAGTACTATCTTCTTCTAGTGGATGATACGGCTGATAATTTTCAAACTGAATATCATATTTATAGGACCTACCAAGTGTCTGGGTTTCATAAATATATTGACTGCTGAAATGAAGTGACATGCTCATAATCCATAAAACTGTAAAACAGCCTACTGACAGGAATAGTAAAGACACTGCTAATGGCTTACGTAAAGCTATGCGAAATGAGCGCCGATATTTGATTGGAACTGCATTGGATAGTTTATTGCTAATGAAAACTATCCATTTATTTTGGTGTTCTTCAGGGAAATTACATAATAATGAGGAAATATCAAATTTTAAAAACTTATAGTATGGCACTATTGCCATGATTCCCGATAATACAACAATAAATAGGAAACCTATTGCTAAATTTGAAGGGAAAATTCCCTTTTGAAGTGATTCAATATCAAAAGATGAACGATATAATTGTAATAATACATCTGAGCAAATCCATCCCAATATGAAGCCTACTATAAAGGCAATAAAAGAAAGACTACTATTAATGAAAAACATAACTGCGATTATTTGTTTATTTGAACATCCGAAAGCCTTATAGCAACCAATTTCTTTCAGATGATTACGGTAATATTTTAAAAAAAACATATAAAATGCAAAGGCTGCAATTACAGAAAAAATGATTAAAAAAGTAGCTGCTAAAATTTGATTAGAATGCAATGCAATCAATAGCTCTTTTTGCGAGCTATTAATTAATATCCCATTTGCTTTATTGTAAGCCAAATGTTTTAGATTCCCATCTATAGATACTTGAACAAAAAAGTACATAAATGAGCCTAAACAGCTCAGAAAAAATAACACAGACATAGTCGCTTTTTCACATAGTAAACTCTTGAAAATTTGTTTAAACACACTACTCATTATAGAATCTCCGTGGAGAAGTATTTAAATAATCGTCCTCAATAAGACCGTCCTTCATGACAATAATACGGTCTGCAACTGTGGAAATTTTGAGGTTATGTGTAGAAAAAATAATGAGTGTACCATAGGTTTTATTTAATTCCTTTAAATAGTCCACAACTTGTTTGCTGTTATGCTCATCCAATGCTCCTGTTGCTTCATCACAAAACAAAATTTCAGGATTTTTAATCATTGCACGTGCGATAGAAACTCGTTGTTGCTGACCACCAGATAATTCATTGGGAAATCGATCTGCTAATGTTTCGATCCCTAGCCTTGCTATAAGTTCACGGAATTCTAAATCTTGAGCATTCCCTGTTTTCCCTAATTCAATATTCTCCCGTACCGTTAATTCCGACAATAGTAAATAGTCTTGGAAAATATTACTGAAATTATAGCGTCTGAATTGAATCATCTCTTTTTGTTCCGCATGAGAAATATCTAAATCTTTATAATAAACATTTCCTCTTGTTGGCTTCATTAGTCCTGACATGATATTGATGAGTGTTGATTTCCCACAACCACTTTGTCCGAGTATCACATTAAACGTATGGGCAAAAAATGAAAGGTTAATTTCTTGTAAAACTGTATCAAAATCATTAAATTTTTTGCTTATATTTTGTAATTTTAAAACAGCTTCCATTTACCAATCTCCTTTTTAGTTAGTAAAAAAGCCAATATTATCAGTTGTTCCTAAACCTTTATTGATCAATTCTTCATAGGCTGTTATTTTATATGGAATGGTTTCTGGATCCCAATGAAATAAATCTTTATCTAAATAAAAATTTGATAGTGTCAATAACATTTCAGCTATTTCTAAGGGATAATTTGTGTAAAAAATTTTTTCCTCCACTCCCTGTTCAATGATTTCTGCAAAATACGGAGCAAGATATTTAGTTAGACCTATCATCAGTTTTTGATGGAATACAGCATTTTCAGGTTGATTCATCATTCGATCTTGCTCTTTATTTTGATGAAAAAGAGAAATACTATTTTGAACTGCCATTTTAAGTCTTACATCTGCGGATAATGTCTTATTATCCATCGTCTTTATTTCCACTACCGCATTTTCAACAAACAATTTAACAGCTTCATCTACACATTCTTCTTTTGACTGAAAATAATGATAAAAGGCTCCTCTTGATATGCCCAATTCCTTTATGATTATCGGAAGTGTCATTTTTTCATAACCATATTGCAGAAGAACCTCCCAAATTCGAATTAAAATGTCGTTTTTTTTATGTTCATAGTTTTTATTTGTCCTTGCCATCATAAACCTCCTATAAATAAACCGACCAACGGTTTATTTATATATTTCCATATTTTTCTTATGAAGTCAAGGAAATTGGCATAAAAAATTTAGAAATATCAAGGAGACGAAATGAAGAACTTTAAACTTTACCTTTCCTCCATATTCTTTTGTTGAAGTAATTATTTTGTAATCAACACTTCGATGCTTATCGAAATCTTTATATTTTACAATGAGTTATGACAGCGAAAATATTTAGTAGGAGGAACTTAAAATGACAATAATAAAGCAAATACCAAATACAAAAATGATAAATCCTAAAATTTTATATTATGGATTTCCTGTAATTTTACTGAGTACATTAAATGAGGATGGAACAGTGAATATTAGCCCTTTGTCATCTTCTTGGGCATTAGGAGACTGTATTGTCTTAGGTATTGGCCTTGGTGGAAAAGCAATAGAAAATTTAGAACGACATCCTGAATGTGTCATTAATATTCCTGACCCCTCTCTATGGGAAAATGTGGAGCAGTTAGCTCCTTACACAGGAAAAAAAACAGTTCCAGATTTTAAGAAACAAATTGGTTTTACATATAGAAAAGAGAAATTTGATATTTGTGGATTCACACCTATTAATTCTACAACGGTCATTCCTACTCGGATTATGGAGTGTCCCATTCAAATCGAGGCAAAGGTAAAACATATTCGTATCCCAGATTATTCTCCTACTTTTGCAATTGTTGAGACACAAACGATACATGTACATGCTCATGAGGAAATTATTATTGAAGAAAATCATATTGATCCAAATAAATGGAGCCCACTTATTTATAATTTTCGGCATTATTTTGGTCTGGGAAGCAAGCTAGGTAACAACTTCCGTTCAGAGATCTAAACATAATCAAGTTGTACTAGATACAGTATAAAAGTAAACCCATACTCTATTAAGTAAGTAGTTGGTTAGCGCTATTTATGTCATTACAGAGCTGTTCCCCATGATTTTTGCCATGAGCCGCCTGATGATGGTTTCAGCGTTATCGTTACGCCTTTCAGAACCTTTTTGAACACTTCTAATACTGCATAAAAAAGGCCAGGTACTCATATGAGCGCCTGGTTATTCATTTCAAGAACTTTATTTAATTGGCTTCAAAATAGATACTGGCTGTTCATACGCACAAAATAATTAACTACAACAAATATATTACACTTGATCGGAGGCACTTAGTTGGCTCACCCTAATTTCCCCAATCGAGATAGGTGCTTACTGACCATTAATATAAGATAAAATAAAGGATCTTTCTCAGTACCTTCACTGTACTTCCTTCATAAATTCTCTGAAGCCTTCAACGATTTCTTTTGCTTTGGTACGATATAAATAATGATCCCCTTCAAATGTCATCACTTTCCCATTTATAGAATCTTCTATTTGTTTTTTATGCTCTGGTATCCATCTGTCAGTTACTGGATGATTTTCTTGTATAAAGAAAATCATAGGGAGATTTTTTGGGAAGGATTTATTTTCAGCTGCTTTAAAATTTTCATACATCATTTCAGCTTCATTTAACTGGCTTGGGTTATACATGTTTTTGTGTTTAAGAATTCTCAATTGTTCTTTTGTTTTATCATCATATGGTAGTACGGCGTATGGGTCATCCCCTAGCTTTACTTGCAATCTCGCTAAACCCGATTTTTTAAGTAGTTTTATAGTTCTTATTATAGAAGAATCAATCTTTTTCTCGCTTATCGTTGGAACACTGCTATCAAGCCCGACAAATGCACTCACCTCTTCTGGATATTTGTTCACATAATCCAATCCGTAAAGGCCTGAAATGGAGTGACCCATCAAAATATAACGTTCAATATGAAGACGCTGTAAAGCTTCATGTATTTCACTAACAATATTCTCTGTGCTACGTTCTTTTTCAGTTAGATCACTTAACCCATAACCAAAAGGCTCGATGACAACCACTTTGTAAAATGGAGATAATTCATCTACTAGAAATTTAAAATCAAGTGCTGGTGCCGCTGTTCCATAACCAGGTAAAAGCACAACGGTTTCTTCGCCTTCTCCTTGAATGAAGACATTCATCGTTTTCCCGTCCACTGCTACAGACTGCCCATAAGTTTCTATTTTTCCTTGCTCTATTTTAGAGCAGACAATATTCACTAGGAAAACAATCGCTAAAAAAAGTATGATGGCTACAGCAAAAACTGCTATTAATTTACTTAAAATGAGGATCATTTTTTTCATTATGTTTGCACGATAGTATAGAACGGTAAGCGATCACCGTTTTCTCCATTGCTCTCGTGCCACACCTCCCTTTCGTTATCTCTAAGTGGATTCCGGCTACTTTCATAAACCGTTAAGGATAGCTTATACAACGAAGGTGTACTGCTTATGACAACAATATGAACGGAGTATGAACAAAAAAATTTACAGCGTTGCATAAAAGGTGTAATTGAATCTACTAAGGAGGACGTTAAATTCGTATCAGAAAACCGAATTGTTATCACATTGCTTGATTGTCATGAAAAAAGGATCTTCAAATCGAAGACCCTTTCGCTACTTCTTTGCTGGATTTTTTGTACTTAGTTTTGACGCTACTTAACAATCCATCTTTATCTAGCAATGTTGGTAAGCTTATACCGACAACGATCGTGACGATACCTGCTATTTGCAAAATGGTAACCGTTTCGCTTAATAGGATAACAGATACCATCACGGCGATTGGCAATTCAACAGCACTCAATATAGAGGACATACCTAATCCAACTTTAGGAACTGCAATAGTGAATAAGAAAACGGGGATAATCATGCCAAATAACCCTAATGCCAATCCATAAATCCAAAGCCCCTCATTAAACAAAGTACCATTCCAAATAATTTCTGGAGACTGAAAAGCCGCCGTAATCATAAAAGCAAAGAAAGAAACCAATACTAAACGGTTAGAGGTTGTCATACTTGCAGTTGCCTTACCGTTCACATATAAAAATAAAGAGTAACAAAGAGCAGCTGCTAATCCCCATAACCATCCCTGCAAAGGTATTTGGGATAAATCAACATCAATTATTCCAGCAGCTGGTATGGTTCCAGCTACCAATATAATTAAAGAGATTAATTCAATTCTGCTTGGAAATTGCCGTTTTGTAATACAAGAGATCAACATACCGATCCATGTAAATTGAAACAGTAGTACTACTGCCAAGGAAGCTGGCAAAAAGTTCAAAGAATGACCATATAAAATATTTGTTAACCCAGTTAAGATACCTGCAAATAGAAGGATTTTAACACCTTTAAAGCTAAATTTTGACCTGTTTGTAACTAAGCTGATACATACTGCTATACAGAAGCCGACAAAAAACTGACTTGTCACTGCCTCTGATACAGAAAAGCCACTACGCATTGCCAGTTTTATGATAGTTGAAACGATTCCAAAACTACTAGCTGCAATAATGACTAATAGGGGATAAAGATACATTTTGCTAATTCACTTCCCTCTTAAAACTTGTATATAAATTAAATTTCGATTATGATTTTGAGATTTTGAAAAAAAATCATAATCTCCAATATAAATCACTGATTGTTATTTTACAATCTTTTTTTCGGCAATAATGGTTTACAAACCGAGTTTTTCAGTGAAAAAAGAAAAATTTTGGAAATATTAAAAAAGCCAAACCCAGATGTATCAAGGGTTTGGCTTCTATCCATGATATTTCATTAATACAGAAGGTTAAATTGGTGATGTTTTATTCTGTATTTGCTTAAGTATGTTACTTTACCATCTTTTTCAGTAGTAATCCTAGGCAAAAAAATCACCTTACCTATAAGAGTAAAGTGATTTTAATCAACATTTTCTTCTATCAGTCACATAGAAAAAGTCTATTTCTCTTTAGTGAAAATTGGCAATACATTTAGCGTGACTCTTTTGGCGGTTGGCATACATCACATTTTCGTTGATGTTTATTTTTAAATTTCGTAAATGTTTTTTCAAAGTTACTTCCACATGCACATTTAAATAATAACTTTTGAGAAAAACCATGATATTCAGTCGTTAGCAACTTACTTTCCGAATTATTCTCAACAAACTTTTGAATTTCACTAATCGTCCAACGCTTATTCATTCTCTTACACCTCCATATTTTTCATTTTGCGGAGGCTTTTCTTGGCATCCGTTATAAAAAGGTCTTAATCATCTTAAGCTCTTCATTATAACATGAGCTGGCTAACAATAAAACAGACTTCCATTTACACTTAGCAATAGTTCCTCAAAAAAAGAGATCATTATTTGTAAAATTTTTGAATCTGCTCTTTAATATTTACGTTACATAATCCTCCGTGGTAACAAACTACAGATTCAATGTCTAAGTCTAAATATTTCTTCAAAGATTGACGAGCGACCTTTATATCCAAAGTAGTTGGAACATGAATTCCTCCCAGTGTACCGTTTACACTATACATCGAATCTCCAGCAACAAGTGTTTTATTTTGCTTTAAATATAAGCTGATATGGCCAGGCGTGTGCCCTGGAGTATGGATCACTCGAATTCCGCCACAATACGGTAGTTCTTGACCGTCTTTCAAGGCCACATCCACTTTCCCCTTGGGTGGATTCGCTATGTGCGCGTCTTTCAAAAGTGGTAAATCCCCCTGGATATAAGGCTTATCTAGTTCGTGCGCATAGACTTTTATATTACTTCCACAATTTCGCACTATTTCCGGGAGGCTGCCTATATGATCTATATCCTGATGTGTCAAAATCACAACCTTTAGGTTATCGAACGACATGCCTACCTTATCCATTGCTACGCGCAAATCTTCCATTTGACCTGGGAATCCAGTGTCTATTAAAACAGCCATTTCCTGATCCCATAAAAGTGTTGGATGAATGATGTTCCCATTAAATTCAAGAGCCAGAATCTCTACTCCCTTAGAAATTTTCATAGCTTCATTCTCCTTTTAAATTTGATTTAATCAATGTAGAATAATAGAATTTCTTACCTCTCTTATTCAAGCTATATTAATTTTTCACATCCTGAAGCATAGTCCTATTGCGCCAAAGCAACTCCCTCAATGTTTCGAAATTGACTAGAACCGTTCCAGCAATAATCGTCAGAGTACCTATGCCTGTTAGCCAAGAAATATATTCATGATAGAGGGTCACACCTAATGTAACGGCAATGACTGGTGAGATATACAGCCATGTAGAAGGAAAAACAGGATTCGTTCGGGAAACAAGCCAATAATAAATGCTATGGCCGATCATTGAACCAAAAATAATTAAATAAAGAAGAGAGCCAATTGAAGCTGGGCTTAAAAGATAATGAAGCTGAATGTTCTCAGTAAAAAGTGACAAAACGATTAATAAAATCCCACCATGCATCATTTGCGCTGCATTTAAAGCAATTGGAGATGTCGTTTCAAATTTTCGGATGACATGTTTCGTATAAATGGTTCCAGATGCATAAAAAACTTCCCCTAGTATTATGGCAAAACAACCAACCATCCAGAAGGGACTAATCTCAATTGAAAGGCTAGGTAAGATCAAGAACGTAACACCAATGACTCCGACAACACAACCAATAAATGATTTTCGATTTCCTTTTTGCTTCAATAGGAATGTCTGTATAATAATGATCATCATTGGACCTGTAGCAGATAAGACAGCTGCAATCCCTGATGTCACATACTGTTCTGCCCAATATAATGTGGCAAACGTCCCAAAGGTTAAGCCCACTCCTGTAAAAAACATCTCTTTACGAAATAACACCCGTATTGTCGTTCTTTCTCTCCAAACCATAAAACTAAATAGCAGTAAACCGGCAATAAAAAAACGGAGGCCAGCTGATAAAAACGGAGGCATTCCTGCATCAACACCAATTTTAATCGCTAAAAAAGTCGTTCCAAAAATCAAACACATGAAAAAATAATTAATAAGTACCATATAAACCTCCTCCTCTTTTTCTATCATAAAAGAAAGACAATAGAACAGATTAAAAGGGATAGAACAGATTAGATAGGTTCGTGGTACAATCGTTTTGAAAAGGAGGAATCAATATGGGCAAAGCAAATCAAAATGAAGATTATCTTTTTAACAAAGTTTACGATTATGTACTGCACCGTATAGAACGTAAAGAATGGAAAGAACATGACAAGATTCCCTCCGTCCGACAATTAGCATCTGAAATGAATGTTCATCGATTAACGGTATTAAAAGCTTATCAATTACTAAAACAGCATGACAAAGTTTATGTAAAAGATAAAGCAGGCTATTATGTCCAATCAACTGTAACGAAAAATCTTGAATATCTAGATCAGGACAATCCCATTGTTTCTGCATACGTAAAAAAAAATCATTTATCCGAAATCCATCAACCCTCTGTTTCCTATCATTTTTCTCAGGCGTTGATTGATCCAAATCTTTTGCCTAATCATTATTTTTCAGATTATGTGAAGGAAGTGTTTGATCTTTATCCTAAAGTACTTGCCACCTACTCAACTGTACAAGGTGATCTAGAGCTGCGTGAAACACTCACTCACTATTTTATCAACCAGTATAAAACTCATTTGAGTGCAGATAATCTGTTAATCACTTCTGGCTCACAGCAAGCGATTCACTTAATCGCTCAAGCTTTTATTAAACCAAGAGACGTCGTTTTATTTGAACGTCCAAGCTACAGTGCTGCGATTGATATTTTTAGAGCACAAGGAGCACAGATTGTAACGGTTGATATCCATCCAGAGGGCTACGATTTAGAACAGGTTGAATACTATATTAAACAATACAAGCCGCGCCTATTTTATCTCAACCCCACATTCCATAACCCGACTGGTTATACTGTTTCTGTCGAGCAGCGCAAAAAATTAGTAGAACTAGCTGAACAATATCGATTTCTATTAATTGAAGACGATGCCTATCACGACATCTATTTTGATCAAGCCCCACCACCACCCATTTACACGTACGATAGTGCTGGAACAGTCATTTATATCCGAAGCTTTTGCAAATATATCTCTCCTGGCTTGAGAATTGCGACTGTGATTTGTCAATCATCATTAATGAACTCACTCCTAATAGAAAAATCATTGGCTGATAATGGCTCACCACTTCTCAATCAAAAAATTTTTCTCCATTACTTTTCATCCCTAAGATTGCAACAGCATTTGGAGAAAATTAGGATCGCCCTACAGATTCGAAAGGAAATCATGGAAGAAGAGCTAGCTGTAACAGGTTGGCGATGGACTAGCCCAAAAGGTGGTCTGAATTTATGGGTGCAGCTCCCAGATAATGTTCCAACTGAATTATTACTATCTAAAAGTATTGAACAATCTATATCCTTTGTACCGGGTCAAATTTGTGATCCATTAAAACAACTATCATCCTGGGTACGTTTAAGCTATTCTTATGCAAATGAAAAACAACTAAGGGAAGGAGTAAAAAGGTTGGTTGCAGTGGCACAATCTCTTTCTACGTGAGGGGTACTTTTTTGAAACCAGCTACTCACTTTCAAATGGGCCTAGGCTTTTAAATTTTCTTTAAAAGCCTTTTATTAGCATTTAAATACAATTGTTGCAACTGACCAATTTAATTTCAACCATAAGTCAGGTTTTACACAGCTTTATTTATGCCTTAGCTATTATCAACCATTTAAATTATTTCGTTCATTGTTCGTCAATAACAGTGGGCAAAGCAACAATAGGCAGCCACATCTACCTAACATATTCTGCTGTCTATTTGAATAAAATGAAAAAAAGTTATACACCTAGTTCTTATCGGTACAACAGATTCCTGCCCCTAAAAAGGAATTGCAACAAAGGACAGAAAAAATTGTCTCGGGGTAAAGCGCAAATTTACCAAGAAACAATAATCGTCCCTTTAAATTCGATGAAGCCACATTGACTATCTATAGTGCAGCAAAATAACGGTCAAGTATAAAGCCGCTTCCTTCAAAGGGGGTTGCTTTATTACTGAAAAGCCAGTTTTAGAGAAATTTCTGTTCTCATCACATCCCTGTAGAATAAGAATGTTTTGATACAGAGATAGAAGGAGGAGAAAGATATTGTCTAATCAAAATGAGACATCATTAGATAAGGGAAAACAGCCTGATCCGAAAATAAAAGTAGAAAGGAAAGAGGGAGAACCGACTGCTGCTTTCAAGGGTGCTTCCTGGGCAGCACTGTTCGTAGGTGTTACTGCTTATCTTATAGGCCTATTTAACGCAACGATGCAACTAAACGAAAAAGGATATTACTTAGCTGTTTTAGTATTCGGGCTCTATTCAGCAGTATCTTTACAAAAATCAGTAAGAGATAAAGATGAGGGAATACCAGTTACTACTATTTATTATGGTATTAGTTGGATTGCACTTATTGTATCTATTTTATTAATGGGTATTGGTTTATATAATGCTGGAAGTATTGTTTTAAGCGAAAAAGGATTCTATGGTATGTCATTTGTCCTTAGTTTATTTGCCTCCATAACAGTTCAAAAAAATATTAGAGACACACAGAGGGCAAGAGAAAGAAATTAAACTATATGACAAAAAGAATCGTGAAATTCATTCTCGATTCTTTTTGTCATTTTTCTTCTCTTATTATATTTCAAAAATATCGAGTATAAACGCTTTCTTAAGCTGCAACGCCCCTCTTCCCCTCAATGGAGTTCAGCAAATCCTTTGAAAAACAGTTTTGAATCATCAAACAGGCTATAAGAAAAGAGCATGACTATAATAAGCCATACTCCCTTTGTTAGGATAGATTTATTTTAATCTATCCATGTTATTAATTTTCTCCACTTATCGCGACTAAAATTTTAGATTGTGATTTGTCGTTTGTTAACGTTTTGAATCCTTTATCAACAATGTCATCTAATTCAATTTGACTTGTGATGATACCCTGTGGATTTAATTGACCAGAGCTCATTGCATCAATTGTTCTTTGGAAAATTGACGGTGTATAAACAATTGATGACAGTACATTAACACCTGTGTTTGTAAGCTGCATTGGATTCCATTCGATTGGTCTTGCAAAAATCGAAACGATCATCATGTTACCGCGTGGTTTTGTAACATCAATTGCTTGTTTAAAGGTAGGAGCTACTCCCGCAACTTCAAAGGATACATCAACCCCACCTGCTACAATCGATCGAACGGCTTGTACAGGATTTTCTTTACCAGAGTTAATGGCATGGGTTGCACCTAATTCTTTTGCCTTTTCTAATCGATCATCGGATAAATCTAATACGATAACTTTACTTGCACCCGATGCTTTTGCAGCGATTACTGTTAACAATCCAATTGGTCCAGCACCAAATACAGCTACAGAATCTCCTAATGTAACCCCAGCATCTTTGACTGCTTGTACAGCAACAGCCATTGGTTCTACTAGTGCACCATCTTTTAATGTTAAGTTATCTGCTAAACGGTGTACATTTGTTACAGGGACATTGACATATTCCGCAAATCCACCGTTTCCATGTAGTCCGATGAAATTAAATCCATCATATCGATCGACATCTTCATGTTTGTTTCTATAAGTTAATGTAGGATTGATGACAACTCGGTCTCCTGCCTTTAAGTCCGTAACCTTAGAGCCAACTTCTTCGATAATCCCAGCAAATTCATGACCCATTGTAAGCGGGGCAACTTCACCTGTTAATTCAGCTTTTACATCAACTGGTACAAAAACTGGACCTTCTTCGTATTCATGCAAATCACTTCCACAAATACCAGCCCATGCTACTTTTACTTTCACTTCTTCTTCTCTTAAAGCTCGTAATTCAACCTCTTCGACTCTAATATCTTTCACATTATGCCAAACTGCAGCTTTCATTTATGTTACCCCCATAAAATTATTTAAATTGGTACCATAAAATAACATCTTTAATAGCCACTCGTGCATGATTAAAATCCGACACTTCTATACACCTGATAAACGTGTTGATGGACAGATGGTAGGATTCAACTAGATCCATTTTCCATTTTGTTTGTGCAGCTACATTTGTAACAAATATGGTTTCTTTAAAGAATCGTAGCATCGCAATATTTCCTGTAACATCAAAAAACAATTGTAACAAGTGCGCAAACGAAACAACATATTCATAAATATTTTCAGCAGACTTTCTTTGTTTCATCGCTTCAAAACGAAGTAATAGTTCATTTTGCAAATCGGCATTCCATTTAGGTTCACACTTTGTAAGTGCAGAATCCAATAGGTAATAAAGCGCTTCCAAATAATCCTTCAATTCCTGATCCGATATAGTCTTAACTCTTACACCTTTATGTTGTACTTTTTCGACTACACCATCTTTTTGTAAAAGATAAAGAGCCTCACGGACAGGTGCATGACTTACTTGTAACTCTTTTGCAATTTCCGCTTCGATTAAGCGCTGACCTTGTTCATAATAACCAGAAAATATGCGAAATAATAATCGTTCAGCTATTTGTTCAGAAATTGTTTTTTTTGAAATTGAACTTTCATCAAACCCCATCAAACCACTCCATTAAATTTATATCCTTTATTTTAACATAGTTTAGTGTATAGGGTGATTAGCTATAGGTGTTATATATTATGGATTATAGATTATCGATAATCTATAAAAGTATTTTAATATAAAAATCCATTTCTTTCAATTATCTTGTTTGAGGTGTAGTTTTCGGCCACTATTGTATAACATCAAGCATCTTTTAAGAGGCCCTTTAATTTGCTAAGAAAGTGGTTGTTAAGTTGATTACTTGTTTATAATAAGAGGCATTTCATTGAGATAGTTGGCAAAGATGCAGATAAAGACACTAGAAAATCCTATAGTTTAGATTGCTTAAAGTTCTCCTTACAATTTGAGCACTTCATTAATAACTTAATTTCCCATCATTATTAGTTAATTATTTCTATTTTCAATTCACACAGCATTTCACCTAGGTCAAAATTTTTCAAAATCATCACCATCTTTTTTTCTCTTCATATTCTATAGAATCAGAATATTGAGGGGGAAACGTATGGGGATTGAATTCACAGCTCTCCATTGGATTTATGTTGTTTTTATTGTACTCATCATCGGATTTATGGTTAAACGTCGCGATACCACCCTCATTTGTGTAGTAGGCATCTTTATGCTAGCGATTGTTGCGACTGGCGATTTCACTTCGTCCATAAGTGGTGTGTTTAACAGCTTTATTTATGCTATTACAGAGCTGCTATCAACGATTCTTATTATTTCGATTATTGTTGCCATGAGTCGAGTGATGATGACTTCTGGTATTAATGAGGTTATGGTTGCACCTTTCACGAAGATTATTAAAACACCAGCACTCGCCTATTGGACGATTGGTCTATTAATGATGTTTATCTCATGGTTTTTCTGGCCATCCCCTGCAGTCGCACTGTTAGGGGCGGTGCTCTTACCTGTTGCGATTCGGGCTGGCCTCCCAGCACTTGGCGTTGCCATGGCGATGAACTTATTTGGGCACGGTATTGCGTTATCAAGTGATTTTGTCATACAAGGGGCTCCAAAACTAACGGCTGATGCTGCTGGAATTCCTGTTGGTGATGTCGTTTCAGCTAGTATTCCACTCGTCATTACAATGGGGATTGTAACGACAATTGTTGCTTATTTTTTCTTACGACGAGATATGAAACGAGGAACCTTACTTTTGAATACTGTCGGTGAAGCTGGTGAAGATAGACATGAAATTGTGGAAAATTTACTGTCTGTCGGGCAAAGACGATTTTTTGCTGTACTCATTCCCATTGCTTTCGTCTTAGATGTCATTGCAATGGCTGTCTTTAAATTGCAAGGCGGCGATGCAACAGCTTTAATCGGAGGAACCTCTGTTTTCATCTTACTTTTGCTTAGTGTTGTTACTCACAAAGCTGAGGGGCTCGAAAAGACGACAAGCTATTTGATTCAAGGATTCCAATTCGGCTTTAAAGTGTTCGGACCTGTCATCCCTATTGCCGCCTTTTTCTATCTTGGAGATGCTGGCTTTACACAAATTCTCGGTGACCATTTACCCGCTACCTCACATGGAATTGTCAATGATCTTGGTGTTGGTCTTGCTGCGGTAGTACCTTTAACAAAGGAAATTGCCGTGGTCACTTTAGCAGTGGTTGGCGCTATTACAGGGTTAGATGGCTCAGGCTTTTCGGGAATTTCCCTAGCTGGCTCTGTCGGCAGTCTGTTCGGCAATGCCCTTGGTGAAGGAACCGCAACGTTAACTGCTTTAGGACAAATCACAGCTATTTGGGTTGGTGGCGGAACATTGATTCCTTGGGCATTAATTCCAGCCGCTGCCATTTGTAATGTGAGCCCATTTGAGCTAGCAAGACGAAACTTAATCCCTGTGGTCATTGGGCTTGTTGCGACGACGATAGTTGCGGTGTTTTTGATTTAAATAAGGCTCCTTGATGTCCCCAAAAGTTAGAGTCAAAAATCTAACTTTTGGGGTACAGGACTATATCGGTAGTCCTTTTTCCTCGAGTCAATTTATTGCATGTACTATTAAAAATTCAAACATGGCAAGTGTACACAGAAAAAACGAGCTCTATAGATTGCTCGTTTCAAAGTAATTTTATTAACATACAAATTAGCCATCTATCTAAAAAATTCCAGACAGATGGCCTTTAGTGATACGTATAATCTTAAACTTGGAAGTAATAATAATGAGCGTCTTTTGCTGCTCTATTCATTGATATTGCATAATTGTAAGCAGCACCAGTTACTCCAGCTGCAGCTAATCCGACTGCAATCCCTGCACCTCCATTTATAGCACCAACTATTAGCGCAGCTATAGCTAATATGCCAGCTCCAGATGCTGCACCAATATACTTCCATTCATAATCATTTAAATCGTTAACAGCATTTTTAAACTTTTCTAGGTTAGTTGCGTTACCAGTTGTTTTCTTTACATCTTTATACAACCAGTTTATTGGATTATCAGGATTTGGTCTGCGTAATTGCCATGATTCAGGTGAAGTAAATTCAATAGTATATTCATAGTTTGTGAAAGTATCTTGTTTCATCGAAGATGCGAAAGCGCTAATATCTCCAGATATCGATTCTTTCAATGACTCTTCTAAAGCTGCAAGTTCATTCAAATCTATTACTAATTTGGATGAATCATCACCCTTAATTTGAGTTGTTAAAACATTCGAATTTTTATCAAATATTGCGACCATTGGTTTGCCATTTTCAATTGACTCTACTATTCTAAAATTCTCATTATCTTCAATTACATTTATTTGAAGACTACCAAGGTATTCAATTGCTTCCTTATCAACCATACCTAATTCTGAATTAAAGTCCGAATTATCAATTAATTTTTTTGACGAAGATAGGAAGTTATTCTTTTCCATTTCGTTAGCGTTTGCTAGAATTGGAGCGAAATTTGAAAATATAAGAACAGCAGTAATCACAAAAATTAAACTTTTAATAATTTTTTTCATTTTTTATTCTCCATTCAAGTTATTTAGGGAATAGTTAAATTCCTCACATCTCCCTCACTCTCCTATCCTTTATTAATTTCCCCTATATTTCCATATTACTATATAATTGGTTATATATATAGTTTTAGGGAATGTTATTCTAATTATTAATCGAGCAAAAATAATAAATTTAATATTAATAGACATATCCCTACTAATAAAAAAATAAAAGCTAATATATTATTATGCACATTTTTTTCCTTTTTATTTTTAAGTAATAAGTATATACTGCAAGTTATAAATATTATAAAGAGTAAAAAAAATCCGACAATTGCTAACCATGACATTACAATATCACTCCATTCTTTTTATTATTAAAGTCTTGATTATAAAGAGCAAAAAGAGATAATTCTCAGGTACTTTATTTTCCTACTCTCCATAACACTAATTTGTTAATTATATCCTTATTTTAAACATTATACCTTAATAATTTAAAAAACTTTCATGGACTTGACCTACTTAATATGTCTAAATTGGAAACAGCTCAGGGTAATAATAATGACGCGGTTTCAATTAGAATGTCCTAATATGTTTTATATCGGTGGCGGAACATTGATTCCTTGGGCATTAATTCCAGCCGCTGCCATTTGTAATGTGAGCCCATTTGAGCTGACAAGACGAAATTTAATATCTGTGGTCATTGGGCTTGTTGCGATAGTTGCTATGTTTTTAATCTACCATCTTAGTAGAGAGTGATACAATGAATTATTTCCTGTTCCTTCTATAAAAGAGGAAAATTCACTTGCCATTTGACTGTACATCTTAAAAAAAATATATTATATTTGATAACGTTCTCATTTTGATAATATTACTTTCTTTCCTTAAAGCCATCTCATTTTTAGAAGGAGGAGAATTGATGCACAGCAAAGCAGATGTCTTAATACATCCTGTGAGAATGAAGATTTTACAAGCTCTGTTGCATATGAAAAAGGAAGGCTTAAGTACTTTAGAGATGATTACAATCATTAAGGATGTGCCACAAGCTACTTTATATCGCCACATTCAAATCCTTATGGACGAAAACATCATCAAAATTGTTAGAGAGCGAAAAATCCGTTCAGTTACAGAAAAATTTTATGCCTTAAATGAACATGCGGCAAAATTTAGCGAGGAGGATTGGCGAAAACTAACGAAGAAGCAAAAATTAACGTATATGTCCTATTATCAATTAACATTACTGTCTAAATATCAACATTATTTATCCTCACTTGAAGAAAAAGAAAGTGAAAGCGACTTAGCTACTTTTTCTTTACATGATTTAACCTTAACTACTGATCAATTTGTAAGCTTCGAACATGATCTTAACAATTTACTCACTAAATACTATAATATGGCCGACTCAAATAAAGGTTCTGAGACTAAAACAATTGCGATAAATATTATTCCAAAACCTTAAGTACTATTGACGTAAAGAAATGGAGAAGATTTATGAAAAAAGGAAAGTCACTAGAAAATATACGAAAATTAATTATGATTATTATTGGAGCAGTGATTGCCGCTTATGGACTAGAAGCTGTATTAATTCCAAATGCTGTCATTGACGGCGGTGTAACGGGTCTAAGTATTATGGGGGCTCACCTCTTCGGAATCCCGTTAGGCATACTGCTCTTTGTCTTAAATATTCCGTTCATTTATATCGGTTATAAGCAAGTTGGAAAAACCTTTGCATTAATGAGTAGTGCTGGTATCGCAGCATTATCCATTTCTACGGTGCTTTTACATGATGTTAAAACCATTTTAGGCCCAAATGATCCCTTACTGATTGTCTTATCTGGTGGTATGCTGCTCGGTGTGGGTATCGGGATTGTATTACGTAACGGTGGTGCTTTAGATGGTTCTGAAGTTTTAGCTGTACTATTATCACGTAAAATTCCATTTTCAGTCGGCGATATTATCTTATTTATCAACGCCTTTATTTTCTTAGGGGCAAGCTTTATCTTTGGCTTAGAGAGTGCTTTATACTCAGCTTTAACATATTATATTGCAAAAAATGTTATTGATATTATCCAAGTTGGTTTAGAGAAATCAAAAGAAGTTCGTGTGGTTAGTGCAAAATCTGAGGAAATTGGGGACGCGATCCAAGCTCGTCTAGGACGTGGTGTTACTTATACACATGGACGTGGTGGTTTCTCTAACGAACCAACGGAAATTTTAAACTGTGTCATTAACCGTATGGAAGAAAATAAATTAGTTTCAATTATAAAGGATATCGATGAAGGTGCTTTTGTTGTCATTTCTGATGTTTCAGAAGTTCGTGGTGGGAACTTTAAGAAACGAGATATCCATTAATGTAAAAGTAAGTAAGACACAGATAGGTCTTACTTACTTTTTTTATTCACTTATGGGAGCAGTCGTCCTATCATATTTTACTCCACCAATTAAACATAGAGCCCCAAGCACTACTACGGCTGCAGCGCCTATCAATGCATACTGATAGCTATTCGTCATATTCGCCATTGTCCCTGCTATGGATGGGCCAATCATTTGGCCAAATGCATAACCAGCAGTTAAATAGCCTATAATTTGATGACTGTTTATCGGTACAATATGTCTTGCTAATGTTGTGCCAACTGTTGTAATGCCCATAAAGGTTGCACCAAAAGTAAAGGCACTGGCATAAAGGGTAAGCGTATTCGTTGTAAATGCAGGTAACACGATACCAAATGCTTGCAATAGCATAGAGATCAGTAATGTTCTTACATAGCCATAATGCTGTGCTAGCTTCGACCATACAATACATGAAGGAATCGCCGCAACGCCCACTACAAACCATACAAAAGCTGCATCTCCATGAAAGCTTGTTGACTCCTGTGCAATCGACACAATAAAGGTACCTGTGACAATATAGCCAAGCCCCTCAAGGCTATAAGCTATGATTAACCATTTTAGCCACGTCTTCGGTGGAGCTTTCTGAGGCGCAATGGCTTGACTTACTAAGTGTTGTTCATACGGTGGGATCGGTTTGATGAATCTTATAATCAGCACAAACAATATGACACAAAACAGAGCTAAAGCAATCCAAGTTCCATTCCATTGAAAAATGGCATGTATTGGTGAAACAATGATGGCACTTAAAGCAATACCTGTCCCTACCCCACTATAGAAAAGTCCTGATAGATGCATGTTACGACTGCTAGCTAACTGATCAAGGACAAGGCTCGCAATGACGACAAAAATAAAGGCACTCATTACACCTGAGATAAACCGCAGTATGTACCATATAAGGATTGCATTCGTAATGCCCATGAAGGCAGTAGTTAAAATGCTAATAACGAGTGCTAGCTGTAAAAAAGGAATGCGTTTATTTGCTATAGGTAAACGCCCTGCCACCAATGCTCCTACTAAATAGCCTAAATAATTGCTTGTGGCTAAATATCCTGCTGTTGCACGGCTAAATTCAAATGTTTCTTGCATATACGGTAAAATAACTGTATAGGAGAAACGAGCGATGCCCATGGCGATTACCAATGTAAAAATCCCACCAATTACATATTGAATCGTTTGCTTGTGCATAGAATCACTCCTTCCAATTTACTATAACAAATATCCAGATATCACAAATAGACTCAATTCGTTATAATAGGTATCAAAAAAACTGATAGTTGGAGGATCTATGAATATTAATGATTTAACGATCTTTCGGACAGTCGTCCAAACAGGTAGTTTTTCTAAAGCTGCCACAGCACTTAATTACACGCAATCCAACATCTCTATGAAAATTCAAAGTCTTGAGACGCTGTATAGCACAACATTTTTTTATCGTGGACATCGTGGAATACAGCTTACACCGAAAGGAGAACAATTTTACGAGCTAGTCTTAAAAATGCTTCACCTCTATGAAAAATCCTTTGAGATTGTTCAGGATACAGGAGAACCAAAAGGTGTATTACGAATTGGATCAATGGAAACGACTGCAGCACTACACTTACCAGCGTTATTAACCATATTTCATCAAGCTCATGAACAGGTGGATATTACCATTTTGACAAGCCCTTCACAGGATAATATTGACCGGTTAGAAAATTATGAATTAGATGGTGCATTTGTCACTGGACCTGTTTATAAAGAAAATCTATTGGTAAAGGAGTTTGTCTACGAGGAGCTTGTTATTGTCACATCTAGCAAGCATAAACCAATTAAGCAGCTGCGAGATTTAGCGAGTAGCACTGTAATTACATTCCGTCATGGCTGTTCCTATCGGGCTATTTTAGATCATTGGTTACATGAGGATGGTGTACGCCCACAAAATCGAATGGAGTTTGGAACACTTGATGGAATCTTAGGCTGTGTTGCTGCGGGATTAGGTTTTACCTTACTTCCTCGTGCCATCGCGGAAAAATATAGTGCCACACAAGCATTGGCACTGCATGCGATCACGAACAAGCAAGCACAAATTCCTACGTGGTTTATTTATCGTAAGGATGATGTACAGTCTCCTATACTACAGTATTTTTTAGAATCTCTTGATGCTTACCAACGTTGCGAGAATACTAGCCAAAAGTTTTGAAATGCTTTCTATCACTTTGGTATTGCTATCCATCACTTTGATAACGCTATCCACCACTTTAGTAACGCTATCCTTTACTATCCACCTTCTACTAAAAAGCTGTTCAGCACATAATCCTTGGCTGAGCAGCTTATGTTTTCTTTTGACGACTGAATACATTTCCTTTAGGCTGTAATTACATACTGAAGGGAGCTTTTTATGGATATTTTTATCGCTAGTAATCGACAATTACCTATCCGCTACTATGTGCAGGAAGCGGTCTGGATTCGTCGTGGAGGGAGCACAAAACTGCCAGAGTTAACACTGCCGTTTTTCGTCGAGGTAGAGATTCAAAACCACTATAACTTACAAATCATTACAGACTATATTTTTGACTTTCAAAAACAATACAAGCAAACAGAAATTCAACTCTTCATCAAGGACACAGCTCTCCTAGCAACCATGCAGGAAATGCTAGGTCATCATAAACACAGACAACATGCTATTTACATTCTTCCACTGCAATTGAACTTATGAAGCTGCTAATGGCAATGTAATAATAAAGTACAATGTCTCGTTTTTATATTTAGCGTGAATCGTTCCTCCATGAAGCTCTACGATGCTTTTGGCAATCGCTAATCCAAGTCCCGAACCTTCTGTAACATTTGTTCTCGCTTGATCCTTTTTATAAAATCTCTCGAATAAACTATCAAGCTCCTCCGTTGTAAAGGCATCACTTTGATTTGCCACGCAGATACGCACATGATCGTCTTGCCCTTCAAGAGAAACCATAATTTTTCCATCATCAGCGCTATAATTAATAGCATTAATGAGTAAATTATCAAACACACGAACAATTTTTTCCGAATCAAGCGCCGCAAAAATTTTTTCCTCTGAGAAATGTTTCATAAAAATCCGTTGTTTTTCCTCTGCTAAGGGTACTAATTCCTCCATTAGTTGATCGAGTAGCTCATTCACACAAACCTGTTGTCGTACTATTGTATTTTTATCATTCGTTAGCTTGGTATACTCAAATAAATCATCAATTAAATTTTTCAATTGCTCAGATTTAGAAAAAGCTATTTTCAAATATTCGTCATACTGCTCTTTCGTCTCATACTTCTCTTCGCTTAATAAACGTAAATAACCCATAATAGAGGTAAGAGGTGTTCTCAGGTCATGTGAAACATTTGTAATAAGCTCATTTTTTTGTTGCTCGATTTTTCGCTCCATTTCGATGCTTGTCATAATTTTTTCCGCCATTTGGTTAATATTATCGGTTAGTAATGCAATTTCATCTTGTCCTTTTTTCTCAATACGATAAGCTAAATTTCCTTTTGCGATGACCATAACCCCCTCTGCCAATGCCTCAATTTGATTCATTTTACGCTTGGTACTATAGAAAAAAGATACGATAAACAAAATAACCCCAATGAAAAAAGGTATGGGCCCTTCGCTTGTACTAGTTATCGCTTCACCTTGTGGAAGCCCACTCACGAAGAAATAATAATTTTTATCTTGCAGGGTTAGCGGCACTAACGTGGTAAATGCCTCTCGTGATGTTTCTATCGCACCTGGATACGTATGGTTAAACGGTTGATTGATTGCAAAATCCATGACATTTCTTATTTCTTCATGCAGATCAATTTCTTGCTCTTTGACCTGCTTGGTTTTATATAAAATCTTCCCGCCCTCATCTGTCACAATAATTTGTAAAGCATTCTGGGCACTGTCCACCTTGTCATTTTCTTGGTCAATCCATTGCTTTAACACATTAACACTATTTTCTTGGATCGCTAATTCTGCTGTATCCTGTGCCTGATAATACATCATCTGCATACTGGCACTATAATCCACCATCACGGTCTCATTGATATTCTCAAACAATGGGAGGACTGCACGTGACACCAAAAAGCTGCCCAGCGCACATAGGATAAACGTTGTAAATAGTTGAATTCGAATGCTACGCTGGATATTGTTTTTTATCTTCGTACCGATATGTTTGAAGAGCCCTATGAGCTTACATAAAAACCTAAAGATCTTTTTCAACTTTATATCCTACTCCCCATACTGTTTTGATATATTGAGGATTTCTTGGATTTGTTTCAATTCGCTCTCGAATTTTACGTATATGGACCATCACTGTATTTTCTGATTGAAAAGCCTCCTCTTTCCAGACCCTTTCATAAATTTGCTCTGCACTCATCACGATGCCTGGATTACGGACAAGCAATTCTAAAATCGCAAACTCTCTTGGTGTTAACTTGACTTTTTCATTATTGACAAAAACCTCATGTGTCGCAGTATTAATACGTAAATCACCGATTTCCAGCTCTTCATTATTGCTGCTATTCATGCCATTCATTTTCAGATAGCGACGAAGCTGTGATTTAATGCGGGCAATTAACTCTAACGGATTAAAGGGCTTTGTCACATAGTCATCAGCGCCTATTGTTAAGCCAACAATCTTGTCCATATCCTGAGATTTTGCTGTCAGCATAATAATAGGCATTTCCGCAATTTCTCTTACCTTCATACACATTTCAGTACCATCCACTTTAGGCATCATTAAATCCAGTACAATTAAGTGCACCTGATGCTTCTTTAATAGCTGCAAGCCTTCTTCCCCATCACAAGCCTCTAGCACATGATAGCCTTCATTTTTTAAATAAATAGCAATAAGATTCCGTATCTCTTTTTCATCATCTACAATTAAAATGGTTTCTTTACTCATCTAACCCCACCAATAATCAAATATTTGTCCATTATAACGTTTCCTCATTTTAACTATTTTTTTAATTTTCGTATATAAAAATAATAAAAACTGCTGATGATTACGCTGATAATTCCAAAATAAATACCATATTTAGTAGCCAGCATCGAAATAACTTCCATTTGACTGCCAAATAATAAACCAAGTGTAAAATACATCAATGTCCAAACAAAGCCTGTTGTATAGGAAAACAAGGCATACGTTTTAAAGGGCATATTATTCATCCCCACCAAGTACGGCAAGATATGTCGAACAATCGGAATAAAATAGCTCAGTACTAATGCAAAGCGACCATATTTATTTAGTAATTCCTTTGATTTTACAAGGTATTTTGCCTTGTTCTTTTTGATAAGTTTGTCGAGCACTCGATGTCCAAAGATTTTACCAAGGAAATACCCTAGTGAAAGCCCCGAAATAACACCTAGATAGGTCAGTAAAAAGGATTTCCATACGACCATTTTTTCTAACGAAGATAAAAAGCCACCACTCATCACAATCATCTCATCTGGTAGCGGCATCCCTATAATGCCTAACCATAAACTAAAAAACAAAGCAAAATAGCCATATTGTTCAATGAATCCTAAAAGATCCTGTAGCTCCATTAACTAGCCCTCGTATGACCAAGTTTACAGCTTAGTACATATGCTGGCGGCATATTCATCCATACTTTTTCATGAGAAATATCCTCAAAATATGATTGAAAGAATGCTTTTTTCACAAGTGAATATTGGAATGTTATAAATTTTCCATTGCGTAAACAATCCTTCACATTGCTTAAAATACAACATGATACATCAGACTTTAAAGAGGTAAATGGCAGCCCAGAAATGACATAATCAATTTTTTCTATATGGAGTTCGTCCATAAACTGCCTTAAGTTTTCTGCTGAGCCATTGACTACCACAACATTGGCTTCATGTGCAAATTGATGACGTAGCTTTTCACAAAAAATCGCATTATGTTCAATGAGAATAAGCAATGTAGCTGGCTGCTTTCTTTTCACAAGCTCTGTAGTAAAGGAACCCATCCCTGGTCCAAGCTCGACAATGCATTGAGCCGTTTCAAAACAAATGGGTTGTACCATTTTATGAGCCAACTTTTTGGAGCTAGGTGATATTGCTCCAATTGTTTTCGGATGTTTGATAAATTCAGTTAGGAAGGTAATGAGCTGCATGTCGTTTTCTCCTCGCTTTGCTTTCATTGTTGATGGTTCTAACTATAAAGAGCATTTCTTAAAGATTTGCAAGGAGAATTCTTAACTTTTTCTTAAGGTTTTACAATATTTGGTTGATATCAATTCCATAATGGTTACATCTTTGTATGAAATATTTGTAGGTTCATATAAAAAAATCACTCATTCTTTGAGATGCGTAATTTTTGACAAATATCTATATGGAGTGACAGCTGACAACACCTTCCATTATTGATATAATTTAATAGAATAACGAATTATGTAAGGAGACAACATTTATGAATAAACCTTTTTATAAAAAATGGTGGTTTATTTTAATCATCACATTCATTGTAATTGGTGCTATTGGAACTACAATGATTGGTGACGATCAGAAAACTTCTGAAAAGGAATTAAAGAAGAAAAATGATGTCATCGTTATTGATATGAAAGCTGCAAATGATACAAATATCCCTCTAGAGGAACGTATTGCCAAGATAGCTGCTGATTTATTTGGAACTACTACAACTGATGGTCGCGATCGAGATATTAGGGTTGAAAGCATGGGAAATACCTATTATTTAAAGCTGATGATTGATAATTCCATAACAAAAAAGAAAAAGCTAAATGATGCTCAACAAAATACAGTTAAATTACTTAAAATTTTAAAGGATGTAGAGGATATGGGTAATATCCACATCAATTGGCAAGATCACTTCAAAGATGATTATGGTAACCCTACTACTGGGTCTGCAATGACCACGGTCATTAAAAAGACGGATATGGACAAGATTGATTTAGCTAATTTCCCAGCATCTGACTTGAAAAAGATAGCTTCATATTACTATAGTACATAGTGTTTTTAAGTAAAATCGGCTTTTCAAATATGAATTCCACAATGAAAAGTCCTGTAGCTTTTAATTTATTTTGGTGACTTTCAAATAACTCCTCTAATTCTGAGGGAGATATAAAAAATAGTTTAATTAAAATTATGTACGATACTAGGATACGTATGATAAAAAACAATTATCTTAGAAGAAAACAACACTCTATGATTACTACAAGAAATTCTACTATGAAATATCTAATAGTAAGAGGGGGCACAAGTATAGCAGATATAAAAACTAGTTATATGGCCAAGAAAGCAATTAAGCTATCTTGGTCTTTTATACTTTAGTTACTACGTTGTGAAATAATGATTTTTATTCCTGCAAAATCACCGTCAGTCAATGTACCGGCATCAAATTTTTCTAGATGTGACTTTTCAATAAGCTTTTTATCTACTGCTTGTTTAATGTAGTCACGTACTGCGGCTTTAGTTGTCTCGTTTGTAAATCGCATTAAATCTTCCTCCTTTTGTTTTAGTGTATCCTCTACAATAAGCTGAACCTTTCCAGCGCTACTCGTTGGCACTACTACTTGTCCTTCTAATTTATAGCCATTAGGCATTTGCCATGTTGTAGGAATTTCAAAATGAGGTGCATCGTATTGCCCTGCTGGCCAAGAGCCTCCCCAAGTGATACCTAGCTTTTTAGCTATTGTCCCCACCTTCAATAGAGTAGAAATATCATATAGATTTCGTGGCGGTGCTACAGCAATATCCCATGCTCTACGTGATGTATGATTACTATTACGCGTCCAGGTAACTACTTGCCCTGGTCTTGTTCTTCCTTGTTCATATAGATAATTTTGGCGAGCTTGGCTGCGATATGTTTCTGTGACGAATATAAAATCAATACCTGCTTTACAACACTCCTGAAAGAGTAATCGACAGGCTGTTTGTGCAGCTACTGTTAATTCCCTTAAATCACGACATGTTGTTACACTTGTACTCATTTTGTCTTCTCCTCCTTCGTATTGAAGATTTCTAAAGCTTTCTTAACTGGTGCAGGCATGTCCACCCCAAGCTTGGCTGAATTTTCTCCTAAGCTAACAAGCTCGTTCAAAATGAACAATAATACAACTGCATCAGGAATAATCTGTCCAATTGAAAACCCTTGATCTTGTAGCACTAAATAAATTAGATTGGCTACCACGATCCAAACCCACATCATGCCTTTTTTGATGATGCCTTGATAACCCCTCTTACTATTAATCGTCCCCCAATTTGCTGCCATGCCTGATAAAAAATCAATTACATTCAATATTAACAATGCTGTCATCAATAAACCCCATCCACCTACGAACCACGATACTACTCCACCTACTGTGCTAAGTAAAAATTTAATTGATTGTTCCATTTATCTACGTCCTTTGCCTTTTTTAGTGTAAAAAAAAGCCATGAGAAGCATCGAGGTTCAGTACAATGTACCGTTTGCCCATCTCGATTGCTCTCATAGCATAAAAAATAACGCTAGCTTATGCTGCGTTTACTTGTTTTCGTTATTTTGTTCAGTGGCTTTAATTTTGATAGCCTCTTCTTCGGTTAATAACTCCTTTGTAACTGCTAAATCAATTTGTTCTTCTGTTGCTCTGCAATTACACCAATTACGTAAGAATAGATTGTATACAGCACTCGACATATTAGTTTCCTCCTAGTAACGCTGTCATGATTAATTCATCTTGATCTGCTTGTGATACTCTCAATTCTGCATTTTGACGCTCAAGCTCTATAATGCGTTCTTGGAGGGGCCCACCTTGAGACTGTTCCTCACCAATGACAGCACTATAAGCATCATACGCTGTTTGATATTCTTCTTTTGTGATTTCAATTGTACTTGTGCCCTCTAAGGACTCGCGTGTGCCGTTATAGATCACATACCCGACCTTTGGCGTTTTCTTGTCGTCAATAAAACTGCCGACTGATTTACTCATGTCGATGCCACCATACGTATATGTAGTAGCATTGCCTACGACTTCCTCTAAATTATTAGTGATTTTTAAATAGATGTTGTCCATGTGTTTTCCTCCTAGCCATTTGATGTTATCCAGTTGTATGGATATGTGTGTATGTTAGCGTAATATGGCTGTAATCCTGTGTTTTTAAAACCTAATACTCCATTATTTCTATCGTACACTATCGTCGACGAAAGCAATCCCATGATATTAGCGTCTATTAATATAGCGTCTTGACCTGTGCCATAGTTAGCAGTAATCGTTTTAACTAGTGTGAGTTTCAGATCATATATTCTAACCTCTCCGTAGTCTGTCCGCGTGAACATTACATAGCCGTCTATTAATTGCACACGCCATGTATAAGATACGTTAATAGTGCTAGTATACGCATCTAACGGCACGCTGAATGACTGCACAAGACCGCCTGGGTTCCCCGCGAGAGGTGCGTTCATTTTATGCAGGTATGTGATTCCAGCTTGGCGCTCTATTGTGTATAAGAAGCCGTCATACATAATACCCGAAACCGAACTACCGCAAGCCTTTGCCGCGGTTACAGTACCTGCGTGATTCATAGCTGTTGATGTGATTTGCCATATGCTAATGCCTGTTGACAGTGAACCACTATACAACGTCCACGCGGCATTGTCGTAGTGCCAACTATCGCGGAACACCGTAGCGTTTAAGAATGGGTATACGCTAGAGTCTAGGATTGAGGAATAACCGCCATTATATAGCCTAAAAACCTTAACAGCATATACGTTATCGGGTGTGTTAGTTGCTGAAATAGCAAAGAGTCCATCACGGGCATAAACAGGTGAGCTTAAGTGGTTCCACGATCTTAATTCACCCGATGTATAAACCTTCTGCTTATTAGGCATGAATGGCGGCAACTTGCTTATAGTAGCCGCACCTGTCTTTAGCCCTTCGTCTGTCCCGAATGTTTTACCTGTCGCTACGTCATTCTCTGTAGCATTCCCATACTCCCCCCCTTCACCCTGTAAGATAAAAGCCCCCTTCGCTGCGCTATAGCGAAAGCTGTAAATTGCATCTTTCTTTAGGTTTTTAACAGAAAAACCTTTCGAACTTATGATGTTTTTCGCACCTAGATTGTTAACATTGATTGCCGCATTACCCGCTATTTGATCGGCATTGAGTCTCAAAACTATCCCCATACCGTCAACATATTGAGTCGGTGCGGGGGACAATGTGACCGAATAGGTTGGGCTACTAAAAGTAGTCACCCCGTAGCCTGGATGCTTCACATAATCGACAATATGGGTATCGAGCTTCGTATTTGCGTTGACAATAGCATTAGTGTTATCAACCACTTGTTGATTAAAGCTCTTTGATTCATCCTCAATTCGCTTCATTTCTGTATCAATCTTATCAAGATTGGCGTTAACCACATTTACATTATAAAAATCATCTTCATTATCCTTTGTAAAACCATAATTAGCAGTGTCAGTAGACATTACGATAACACTTCCTCTCTCAGTTGTTTATGTGTATAGGCAGCCAGTTGAGCATGTGTAAAGCGCGCCAGTGCACTATGTTGGATGTATCTGATTTCCACATAGACCAACATGTTTTGAGGCGTTACTCGCTCAAGTAATACCTCGACAATTTCAAATTCACGAGACACCGTTAACTCTAGCTTTACACGTACCCACTTTTCAGATGTACTGCGAGTAAGCTCGTATTTTCCCTCTCCTAGCAAGCTATCAAGTAGCTGTTTCAGAACTGGAAAACTATAGGGCGCTTGTTCTTGATATCTTGATAAAATACGGAAACGACGTGTTTCGAGTGTTTCGGATTCACCAGTAACTAAACCAAGCATTCTCTCATAACGATCGGCACCGCGTTCATCTAGGGTTAAGATAAATTGATTACCTAACAATGATTCAGTCAGTTCCCATATACGCTCTAGTGATGGATTTTCAAGTGATGCAATCTTTTGAAGTTCCTTGATTTCATGGAGGATAGGGGGAAAATAGCTTAAAACATCCACTTTTCTAGCCACTTATAGTCCCCCTTTTCGGTATAGCTTCTCTATCAAGTTCAAGGTTGCTTGCCTTGCCATTTAATGTTGTGTTGGCTATGTCGATGACTCCATTAATACCAAGAATACGTGTTTCAATTTGACTTATTCGGATAATCAACCCTGTTTCATCTTCTTGTTTAGTAACTGCAGATGCCCAAAATTCCGCAAGCTCCTCAAAGTATCCATCGATTACTTCTTGGATAGTATTCTCTACATCTTCAAAAGACCATCCAGATTGAAGCGTTATTGTTGTACCTATATTCACTATCGTTTCATTGACAGCCGAGATAGTAACAATGTGATCAATAGGAGCAAGCCCTACTCCATCACCTTGCGCATCTAATGGATCCATTAGTTGTTGTACTAACTCAACTAATTCAGTGGATGGCTTCGAAAAAGTAGAATCAATGATTGTAACACCAACAGTGCCGCCTCCATACTTCGCTCGGTAGATGCGTGCACCTCCAACCCCAGGTATGTTTCCAACTCGCTCTTTGTAATCGGCGCGATTCCCACCAAACGAAATACTTTCAAAGCTATTGAAGTAACGTGCCCTAAAAGCCTCTGTATCTTCTTCGTTCTCTCCTGGAATCAACAAGTCCGTTAACTGTGCCGTCTCAAGACCTGCAATGTAATCAATCGGTATAAGCTGTCCTGTCTCGAAATTCCCAACTTCACCCTCTGTCTCACACTCCATCTTAAAAACACCTTTTTCAATTTTTTCAAGGGCTACGTAGTTGTATTCTTCCTGTGAAAATCGTGCGCCTAACGGAACATCAATATTGAAAACTCCTTTTCGAATAGCTTTCGTTGCAAGGGTTGGACTAAGCCCTCGTTCAGCTGCACGCCTTACTAAATTTTCTCGTGAGGCCGTATCTGCGAACAATTCGTTTTCGTAGTTCAGCAATGTAAAAAGTATTTGAGCTGTCTCAGCTGTATTGGCTGCTGTTGCCTGATAAATCAACGATGTCTCTCGTTTATCCTGCGTTGGTACATTGGATAGTTTCTGAACTAATAAATCCTCATAGGAAGTATTTAAATCAAAGGCTACTGCCATCAATAATCCACCTCTTTCTCTGCTGTGATTTCACCAAATATGGTATGTGCTGTGTATTGAATATGCACTTTATTTTTATTTGTTGTTACTTCAAAAGTATCTACTTCCGTAATGCGATCATCCTGTAATAAAGCCTCTTGGATGCGTCGTTTTACTTCACTAGTAACATAGACAGTTGGTTGCCCAATTAAATCATTAGTTTCAAAGCCTGTGTTCCAGCTGTAAATTAAATGATTGTATCGCTCGATATTGAGCATTAAAAAAATCGCTTGTTTCAAGGCCTCTAGTTCATCAACGGTGCCATAACAGCGATCTAATTCGTTATTTATTTTAAAAGTATTAGAAGGTTCAATTTCTTCCTCAAAATCGAATGCCAGTCCATCATTTATGACCTGCGGAATCATCAAATCACCTCTTTATCTATAATTAAATATTGTTGACCACCATGCACGCGAATCATCGTCACTTTGTCACCTGTTATTAAGCCGTTAAAGACTTTAGCTTTCTGCTTTGCTCCACCATTCACACTCATCTCTACTTCATAATCCATAACAGCACGGGTGAGCTTCAATTGTTTTTCTTTTAAAGTCAATTTTTGATCGATTTGAACCTCTAAAGGACCTACACTTATTACATTGCCGTAAATAACCGTAGCAAGCTTCTGTGCATTGAGAACGCCCAGAACAAGTTTCTGAATTTCTTTTAAAATATCCTCCATACTACGCAATGAAATCACCGCCAATCAACGTTAAATCCATACGATGATTAGATTCCTTGAAGGTATGCTTAACACTTTCTACCATCATGAAATTGGCTACTGATACGTCACCAACATACAACAGCACTGCTACCTGACTTCCTCCACGCACAATTGGATTACCAAACACCTTATTGATGTGTAATTTTCGTGATTTACGGTTATAGAACTTGAGCATGCTTGCAGCTTTAGCTTTGCCGTTTTCACCTTCCTCGAACTTATCTGTTAACTGAAGTACACCCCACTCAGTTATCCTGCTATCGTCTTGGACAATGTAAGTATCACGTTCACCAGTCTCTTTATTCTCACGTTCTAACTTGATTTTATTGTACGTGTTTTCATCAATGGATGAGGTGTACTCAAATGATTCACCTGATTCTTCATCTATCAGTAAATCTGTTTGAAGTGTCTTAGCTTCACGTAAATTCAAAGCTCCAAAGTCATCATAGAGCACAAATAGCCTTTGAGTATTAAGAGTCGTTTCAGCCAAGGCATTATCCATGACAGTGAACAGTTCTTGATTATCCTCAACCATAGAAGGAATAACGTATTTTGTATTGTCTATAGTGCCTGTCTTTAATTTAAAGTCCTTTGCAATCATTTGAAGTACTTGAGCAGCTGTTTTATTCTCATACCTATACGTATCTTTATTTTTAAAGTAGCGGAGCTGATCGTAACAAGTAACCGTAATGATTCTGTTATTTGAACGTTTTTTGATAAAAACAAAACCATAGAAAACCTTGTGTCCGTCATATTCGAAACGGACTGCATCACCCTCGTGGAAGCTAAGCACATCATCTTTAAGTACGTTGAACGTTAGCTTTCCTGGAGTACCTTTGCGATTCGTTTCCCACTGAATCCCATCTTCAACAGCACATTCATAAAGTTGCCCTTTACTCGATATATACAATTGTGATTTAGCCAAGCTTTATCACCTGCCCTGCTTTAATCATGTTTGGATTACTAATATTATTGATTTTTGCTAACTCAGTGTATTTAGAGCCATCACCTAAGTACTTCTTAGCAATGGCCCACAATGTTTCACCTGATTTAACCGTATGTGTTTTAGGGGTTTCTTTGCCTGTAGTTGGCCTTTTTTGCTCTACTACAGCTTTCGATGCTGTCTTTGTAGTACCTGTTGCATTTTTGGCTTTTGTAGAGGTTTTCAAGATAATCTTTTTATTCCCATAATTTTGATATTGTTTTAATTTAATTTTCACACTGACATCGAAGCCTTCTTCGGCTGATTCCGATATCTCATAATTCTCAAGTGACACGGTCATATCGGTGTCAAAAAGGAGATTACCGTTAGGCAACATACGATTCACAATGAATCGAAATGGCTTTTCACCTAGCATCAAATCTTTTAACTTCTTTAGGTAAAATGTGGCTGGTTGGAAACCGTTCGGATAAACAGCAAATGGATATTTGACGTTTGGGAGTAGTACCTCAAACTCAATATCCGTTAGCCCTGTTCTCTTTATTACATTTACTTCTCCTTCATTCATTAACACCATAGTTTCGTTTCTACCATTAATCTTTAGAGCTAGTTCAGAAGGCGCAATAGGAAACTGTAAACCATCTAGAAAAAAATTATACATCTTCGATTGAACCCCCTTCCGCTAGCATTCCTGAAACTTCTTCAACACGTTGACCAAATCTATCAATAATGCCATCAATATCTAATTCACTGTTGATACGGTTTTCATTTTTCATATCTACTTTGATTTCTGCCGTTGTATAACGATTAATCGCTTCACGTTCAGCTATATCACGGAGATACTTTAAATCCTCATTCATTATTTTAATACCCTCAGTTGCTTTTTCGGTATTGTCTGCTGTTTTCTTACCTAGCTCATTACCTTTATCGAGTTTGTCACCTAACGCTAGCGCATTATTAATGTCATTTTTCATCTTATCTTCTTTATTACTGTCGTTTTTTTCTTCACCCGATTTAAATAGATTGGCTCCCCAATTGTAGCCTTTATCCCAAGACTTACCAAGATCCTTAAATTCCATTTTCGGCGCTTCCCAATAATCATCAGGAGCTTCGCCAATCCAGTTATCCAAAACTCCTCTAAGACCTTTTAGATCACTTGTAATGGACTCTCGGTGACTATACTCTGTGCCCACTTTTAAACCTACAGAAGATGAAATATTCTCTGGTAATAGCTTCACAAACCAATTCCAAGCTCGTATCGCAAAGTTAACTGCGTCAACAATAGCATTAACAAAGCTTGTAGCAAATCCATCCCATCCACTAATCATTGAAATAATTAAATCTAACATATTGGTTGCTAGATTATAAAATAATTTCTTGACCGAATACATCGGATTTTTCCATACATTTACAAAGAATTCCACAAAAGAGGCCCACAAATTCCACATATAGGCTACTCTATTATAAATCCATGATCCTAACACCATGAAAGCCCCAGCTATTATTCCTGTAGCACTAACCGAGGTCCCAGCAAAATAATTGAAAGCGGCTACCGCTAAATAGAAAAGACCAATAAGAATTACAATGGCTATTACTAAAATAAATATTGGATTGGCTGCTATCGCTGCATTTAAGCCCCATGCTGCGGCCGTTGCGGCTGATGTTGCAGACACACTCGTCCATGTAGTTGCTGTTAATAGTCCAATTGCAAGCGTTCTTAAACCAGTCCAAATCGTACTCGCTATTTCGGCTGCTTTTACTAGTAGTAAAGCGGACTCGTATACCAACATTGCCGCTGCAACAGTACTTATTATAGGAACTATAAACGACCAACTATCCTTTAAACTTCCATCGGGTATAAAAAAATTCAATGTACTCGAGGCAATTGAAGATAATTTCTCCATAGCAATAGCTGCATTTTGCACGAGCTCCTTAAAAAGATCGCTTTTTACAATCCCATCAAATATTCCCTCAAAAGCCAAACCAAGTACAGCATTCCTTATCTTGGCCATAGAAATTTCACCACTACTTGCTATTTCTCGTAATTTCTCAATGAAAGCATTAAGGTAATTCGTAGTATTTTGGACACCATTTGACGTAGACTGAAATACGTTATTTAAATCCTGGCCTTGAAGGTTTCCACTTCCCATTGCTTGTGTTAAAGGTTGCTCGGTTGTTTGTAAACCATTGTTGATTACATTTAACCCAGATGTGGTGTTATGTTCATTGGACAAGAGTACTCTCCCAACTACTTGAAAATCTAAATATTTCCCTGCTATCTCCTTGATTTTAGTTAATAATCCACCAACTGCTGTAGTACCATCCCTAATGTTGTTGCTAAAACTTTGTTGAGCATGATCAGCATTACGAATTTCCTTTTCAACTCTATTAAATTGCTCAGCAGCTCTAGCTAATTCTTTCTGAGCTAGTTGAACACTAGAGGTATCTATCATTTGCCTAGAAGCAGCATGCATAGCTTCCAACTGATTGACCATCCTGGAAACCATTTTATGCATGACTTTAATTGGTTTACTTAAACGATCTTCAATTTGAATTGCCGTACGGATTGTAGCCATGAACTCTCACCTCTTTATTAAAAAAGCATCCTACTCAAAGGATGCTTTTTATGGCTATTGTTTAATAATTTGTACTTTAACTTTCTCTATTTCTTAGTAAATTTATATATTTTCTGTTGTTTCCAACTACATTATCCTGCATGGTTAAATTCACAAGACTCCAAAGTAACTTTCCACCCTTTTAATTGAAAACAGACAGAATTCAAATAAATAAATGTCCCTTTTTTATATCATATCTTTTAAAGAAACATATAAAACAGCTAGCTTAACGATAGCCATTTAGGTTAACAAGCTACTTCCTAACGCTTTCTACCTTTTCTAGACCCTCGTTTTGCCTCTCGTTCTTGCTTCTTATCTTCTTCGATTTTGATCCTTAGAGACGCTATAATACAAGCTTTATCTGCCAAGGATAGTGACACATATTCAGACGGAAGGCGACGCATTTTGTGCACCCACCAGTGCATTATATTAGCCTCACCATCACCGTCGTCTATTAGTTTTTTATTTCTTCAACCATATCCTCTAGCTCAGCTTGATACCCATTGACTTCCTGTGCTACCGCTGAGGCATCTGCAATCTCACCGATTGTCAGCATCTTTCCAAGTAAAGCATCTGCCCCCATTACACCATAAGAATCCTGTAGCTCTTTATCGTTTAAATTAGGATATACAATTGATTCTACAGTTAATAAACGTTGGTATTTAAAATGATCAAAATCAGTATTATACTGCCCCTTACGCTTTCCTTGCATGATCATAGAACGCTTAGTAGATTCAGATTTTAATTCCTCGTCCCGTTCTGGCGAAATTGGCGCGAACTCCCATTCAATTGGATCGCCATGTTCATCCACGAATTTCTTTGAAATAGCATGCTTAATGTTTTCATTTTGCTTTTTATTGTGTGCAAAAAATGCAGTTAAGTTTGACATAATTAATCACCATATCCTTTTTATTTATATTTAAAAGAGCCCATATATAATGAGCTCTCGTCTTATAGCATTTCTTGTAAAGTTGTAAATTCTTCTGGCATATCCCAATCCTCGAAAGTGAAATCTATAGAGTCTTCTAAGTACTCCGCATCTGCATCTAATGCAGCGATGATCCCTCCATCCATATTACAATCAATTAGAATGGTTGTTTGACGGCCTACCGACGCTGAGCCATCTTCGTTAGTCACTTGGATATCAAAATAAATATCCTCCCCAGTGTCTTTGTAACGCTTTAATAACTTACGGAATATTGAAGTATTAAAGTGGAATGTAGCGCTACCTGTATACTCCGCGCCAGTAGCTTTGTTACCCTTAGCTACACGCCCCATAATAGGAACTTGCGTTTTAGTTTTATCCATACGGGCTTCTAAATTAATTAATTGAGCAAATAAGTAACGACTGCCTTCAACCGTCACGTATGCTCGGCCTTGAGCGCCATGAATGGCATTGCGAGCATGCATAGTAGCATCCGCAAAATACTGTAGATTCATTGGAATTAATGTTTTGTTTGATTTCATCTGTTTGCCCTCCCCTTATGCTACTGTTGTCGTGATGTAAAGTTGTGACATCGCAACCGTAGGAATCACGACTTCATTTACGACAACAGCTTTCTTTGAATTACCTTGTGCCACGGTTAGTTCATCTTTGTTGTAATTTTGAATAGCTCTAATACGTTGCATTTCCATTCGAAGACTACCAATGTCATTCCATAAAGAAATTCGACCATCTTGATCATTTGGCACCTGACCTAAATAATGAGTGTTAAACAATTGAGCTGTATCAATTGCAAGCTGATCAAGCACACGAATGACTTGATTCAAACTGAAGTCCTCGTTTTTCTCATCTGAAAACGATGTAAAGGTATTCACATCTTCAAGTACACGAATTTCATCCCCAACACGATGTAATAAATATTTGCCAGCCTTTAATAACGTTGTGAGTTGTGACTGTGTCTTTGTTTCAGACATATCAACTGTAAATTCACCTTCGTATTTTTTATTAGTATTTGACTTATTGACAGCTACTCCAGCCTGAGCACCAGATACCCAATATACTGCACCAAACACTTCTTCTTCTGGTCCATTAGTATCGTTTTGTACGTCAATAATCCCTTCATGGTTAGTACTGCCAAGTTTATGACCTACAAGTTGGAATTTACCACCGATTTGGTCACGAATACGCTTTGTATACTCAATATATAACGATTTAATTGAACTTTCTGAAGACAAGCAGCCAAGAGTATTGAAACCATATGCTTCTAAAGCATCTAGTGCCTCTTGATGTGCCCCACCAGTAATAGCTAAGCCATTGGAACCTCCAGCTAATGCGGTACCAGCTGTAACAGCTAAAGTTGCATTCGTTTTAAACACAACAAAATCATTAGCGATTAGTTCTGTAGCAGTAGCTACCGCCATTTGTTCGTCTACTAACACATTAGCTAGCAATGTTTTAACATCGAATTTCGATGGCTCATCGACATTTGCCTGAATGACAATCGTAATATCATTCCCTCGTGCACCTTTGTACTTAGCTGTTGCAAAATCATTTGTAGCCGCTTCTGCATCCACAGCAAGTTTGTAAAAATAAACCGTGATAGCATTTTTAAATACATCACGGATACCTTTCATTTTTGAGTCCATATATTCATAACCAAAAATTTTGCGAGAATTCTTTCGTAAATCCTCTTGTGTTACAGCAAATACTTCGCCATCTACGCCCCAGTCAAGTGCAATTGGCAAACCAACGTAACCGCGATTGCTTAGATTTACAAATGCACGAGTAGCGCTAATAAAATTGTGATATTTCCCTGGTAATACTTTGTTTTGTGATAAAAATACTCCTCCACCTAACGCCATATTAATTACCTCCCTTATCGAATTTCTTCAGTATTTCATCCACTTGAGCGAATGAATAAGTTTTTTCTTTTTCTAACAATGCATTGAGTGCATCACGGCGATCTTTATATTTTTGACTTTTTGAAAGTTGCTCTTTTGTAAATTTCGGTAAATTCGAACTAATTACCTTTTCAACGTTTTTGCTTTCCATCGACTCAACCTTCTTCTGAATTGCTTTCGCCAACTGAAACCACCTCTTCTTTGTTAATATTATGATCTAATGACCCCATAAAAGCTTTCTCTTCAATTTCTTGTAAGAAGAAATTAAAATGAATAAAATTATTACTAATGCCTTCAATAACTTCGCTAGTTGCTCCGGTACCAAGCAGTAGTGAACCATTTAACAATGTTATTTCTTTGATTGCTTGTTGAACCTTTAAAGTCATATTAGACACCTCAGGTATGCCATTTTTAGGGAAATACTTCACGTTAAAATGTGCTGTTACTTTCCATCGACCACCTATTTGTCGGATATGCTCTAAGCTCAAAAATTGAATTAAAAAAGCAGGCGTATTAAACTCCTGCGGTAATTCATCAATATATTTTTTATATTCCGCTCCGAAAGCTTCGTGGAGCTTACTAGATAAAGCGTTTTGAATATCATAAATTTCCATCAAAAGCCTCCTTCAACAAGTTAGTTAGTAAACATATGAATATAGAATTAAATACATCGAATCACTCACTTTCAAACGTTTTGGTAGTTCATTAAGTAGTTTTTTCAGCTCATCAAATCGTTCTAACATTGAACCGTCAATCCTTTATTCATCTCCAACTAAAAAACGCCCTTCCTTATACCGAATAGGAAAGCGTCGTTTTAACTTTTACTTGAACGTTAGCCATTCCACATAGCCTCCTTTTCAAATGGTTGCTTGGAATACGTTTTGTGCTTCTTGGAGTGATGGGATTGCTATAGCTGCTACTCTTGCCCATTTAGTTCTATCCTACAAATTTTTCAACTGAAAACCACTCCTTTTTATGCCTCAAACAAGTTTATGGGACATTGATTGGTCGACGGTCTGTCGCCTTGGTCATTTATTGTTTTATAAATTCCAAAAGGTGAAATCCTTAACCCGTCGTCCTACTTCCAAGTTTACATTATCTATTACTTAAAATGATATGTTTGGAACGTTTGGAACATCTGTCACACTTGGAACATTTGGCAAGTAAAATGAAATATTATCAATCACTCTTAAATGAATACTAGAATAAAATAGTAGATACTATATTGTCGTCTAAATGAAAAAAGTATATAACAAAATAATAGCTCTTCATTTCTGTTAGCCCAATAAAACCCCTAGTAAAATATTTAAAGGTTCACAAAAAAGAAGTAACCCTTTGGTTACTTCAGCATCATATCTAAAACTCTTTCTCGCACACGTTGTACGCTAGTATGACTCATATTAAGATTTGCACCAATCCAGCGGAATGGCATGCCTTCTAGTAACCAGAAAAGTACTTCCTGTTCAAGGTCGCCAGTTACCTTGTCAGCTAAATTTTGAACTAATAGTAGCTCATCTTTAATCTTGTTCATGCGCTCCTCGCGTAAAGCTCTCATTTGAACATGAGCATGCACTGGGTCGCTTGTTCTTCCAATAGCTTTTGGCATTGCTGCCTCAAAGCCATACTTTGCTGTAGATGTTACAGCTGTTAATGAATCTAGTTCATCCTTCATTCTCATGTACTTGCACATATTGTCATTGTACTTTTTAATTGCCTTATCTAGTTGGTAACGATTTAGTTGTATTTTCTCTTTTATCATAGTTATGCCCTCCTATGTATCTTTTCAATTCTCTCTGCTCTAGCATTCCACCACTGGCCGTTATAACAAATGTTTTTTACATTGTGCTAAATAAATGTCAAACGCACACCCTCAATATACGTTTTGTTTTTTAAATGCTCTTTCATCCTTGAACATCAAAACATACGATCATGCAATCTCATTTTTAGTCATTGCTCATACACTCCTATTTACCAAGCATTTCTAAAACCTTTTGTCTTTCAGCTTCAAAATCTATCGTGTTGTTATTAGACTCAGCAGATGGAATTGATGACTCGTCTTTATCATTACGATTGGCGAACCACTCTGGCACTATCTCTGTACGACTGTTAGACTTTTGATAAGAATATCGGCTAGATTGCTGTCTATTTTTTTTCTCCCTTTCTTCCTTGGCCTTTAATTGCTCAACATTCTTAATAAAAGACTTTCTCCAGTTTGCTAAAATTTGTTCTGTATACTGCATTGGTATGTTTGGTTGATGTAGTGCCGTTATTTTCATGGCTTCATAAACAAGTGCTGGATTATTTTCACTTGCCATGCGTTCTATGCACTCGCAAATATAACTCGATGCTCTTTGAATGTTTTCATCATAGAATTTAGTTAAGAAAATTAATTGTTCCTCAGTGACTGTCGACTGACTGACTATTTCACTATCTGCTGTTTGTTTTTGTTTTTCTTTTTGTTTTTCTTTTTGTTTTTCTTCCCCACACACTTTAGAAGGTGTATCGATAGGGTATTGATACGGTATCGAACCATTGTCATTACTAGGATTAAGTTCTTTCTGCTCATCCTGTACTTCTAACAGTATTGATACGGTATCGAGACTGTATCCTAACTGTTCCAATGAGGTAACATAGCTCTTAACAAATGGGGTATGTTTTACTGCAAACAGCTCTTTTTCGATACATTTTTTAACTTTAGGCGAATTTATAAAGTTGTATTTTGCCCAGTTAATTAGCATGATTTCTTTCGTTAATTCGTTGTAAGTAATTTTTCCGTATTCAAAGAACCTTTGTAATAGTTTCTGTACTGTTTCACGGTTATAACCTGTATGCATTTCTATTACTCTGTAAGGTAATTCGTAAATACCACATTGTGTTGTATTATTGTTTGTCATCAAATACAGATAGAAATATTTCTCCTCTGGTGTAAGATCTAATACAAAGCCGTCATCCCAAAAAGTTGTGTGTACATGTCTGTATTTAGCCATTTTCTCTCCCCCTAATGTGTTCTTTTTACTATGTGGTTGACACTGATGTTGTCTAACTAGTGGATCGTTTAAAAAGTTATTTGAAATCAGGTTCGAAGGGGACAATTGTTTTTATTTGTGCTAAATCAACAAAACGTACTTTGGGATGAAGAGTGACTCTAGTAAAGTTATTTGAGTTGCCTTCTATTCTTTCTTTAGTCATGATGAAAAAATTTCGAATCACCATCGATTCGTTCACTATTGTACTAATCATATTGTCACTACCTTGCCCAAAAACTTATTAATAAAGTAAGCCTGTCCTTTACTAGTGATTTTAGATGTTTTACTAATACTGATTTCCCCACTGTTATGATGAATAGGTGTTTCTTTAATTTCGAACAAACCCAGTTGCATTGATTTTTGTGTTGGTGAATTGTAAGCTGATCCTTTACGCTTGATTAAATAGCCATTTTCTCTTAGCCATTTGAATAGACGCTTTTGTCCAACATCTATACCATTTTGCTTTAAGATTTTGGCGAACTCTCCAATAAGAATGCTTGTTTCACTAGCTTGTATTGCATCTGCAAATAACACTTTTGTTTTTTGTGAATCAATCAACAATCGCTGCTCAACCATATTTTTCTCGTTATTTTTGATTTTTTTACTGGCGATTAATAAAGCTTTAGCCATAATTGATGCATCATCATCGTTTTCGATAGTAGTGATATAGCCACCATCCTTTCTAACTGAGGGTAAAACTTCTGATTTAACCCATTTTTTAAATGCTCTTGCCGTTGGTTTACGACTTGCGAATATTAGTTCATAAAGTCCAGATTCATTGACAATGTTTGTTTCACCCTGACGCCCTAAGTTGAACTTCGACCGTTCATCATTTTCTAAACGGTTAATTGCTACAGTAGGATTAGTTAGTGCTAATACTCTACAAACATCCGCGGCTACAAACCAAGGCTCGTTATTTAATTCAACAATTCGAACGTTTTGATTATGAAAGTTAAAAGTTTGCAATCGATTCATATAAGAACCTCCAGATTAGTTTCTTACCAAACACAACAAAATGTTGTTTTATTTTTCAAAAAAATTTTTGATGGTGCCATTTCAAATAGGTCAGAAATTGCTAATGCTACATCTAAGGACGGTGTGCGTACTCCCTGTTCAATCATTCCATAATAGCTTTCACTAATAGTGATACCGAGTTCAATATCAAGTTTTTCCACTACATCTTTTTGCAACCAATTTTTTTGTTTTCTAGCATCAATAAGTATTAACCGACGATTTGTTGTTTCCAAAACCACACCCCCAACTTTTTATGGTTTTATATTACCCAACAAAAAGTTGTCTGTCAAACCAAAACTAGATTTTTTGTTGTTTTTTATTTTTATTTAACTACAAACCCAACAAATTGTTGTATAATTAGGTTACATATTTAAGTGAGGTGTAATCATGTCTAACGTACCGCAAAGGCTTAAAGAGTTAAGAAAAGAAGCTAAATTAACACAAGCAGATGTTGCCAAATTCTTAAATATTTCTGAAAGTGCATACGGGTATTATGAACAAGGCCGCAATGAAATTTCCATAGGAAGCCTTCAAAAGTTAGCAGAAAAATACGATGTAAGCGTAGCGTATATATTATGTGAAACAGATGAAAAACAACCTTTTGATAAAGATGAGGCTGCTTTCCAAGCATTTGCTAATGATCCAGAATTGCAGGTCTTTTATAAAGAACTTCCTAAGTCAGATGAAGAAACTGTTCGCCGTTTACGAGACATTTGGGAGATTATCAAACATGAAAAGAAATAATATTTTTTAGCCCTTCTTCCTAGAAGTGGGCTTTTATTATAAATCAAATAAGAACATACGTTTCATTACAAGGAATTTGGGGATGGTTTTATGTCATATACTACATACACCGAAGATTTTATAGAAAATCTTTATACTAAATTAGAAATTTTGTTACCACATCAACTAGATGTAAATGAAATAGCCTACAAGTTAGGCATTCTAGTATATTTCTGGGATAATCCCAGTCAAGTCCTATTTTTAGGTGATCAGGCTTATATTTTTTTAGATCAAAATCTGTCCCCTAAACAATTGTGGCAAGATTTTTGTCATGAACTGTGTCATGTTTTATTTCATAGTGGCAGTCAGGAAAAGATGCCCTACTCGTGGATTGAGTATCAAGAGTGGAAAGCTAATAATTTTATGGTACAAGCATGTGTACCAACATTTATGTTGAATAAAATTACCTTACCGGAAAGCGAGGATAAAGCCATTCAACTAATTCAAGAGCTATTCAATGTTGAATGGGATTTCGCTTATAAAAGATTAGAACAATATAAAAACAATAAATTTATGCATGAATTAGATGCAAAAGCAGCGAAAATGTACTAAAAGGAAATGCTGATGAAATTTTCCAATATTAGCAATTTCACTTAGATACCTGTTCATGAGATGCAAATGAACTTAAAGTTACCCATAGTAATAATCGGTGATTGCTTCCTAAATGGTGAAGAGGAATTTTTGTATCCATAATTTGCTTGGTCCTAACCTTAATGGCTTAGTAATTAAAACACTGTATTTTCTTTAGCAACTACATATCGAACATCATCACTTTTACTGAAATGATTTATTGGATTTCAGGGTACAAAACGTGGTACGTATTAAATGAGTATCCCCTCCCCCTCTATTTTAATGTATCTCCATTTATGACTAATATTTTCCTCAAGAGTCATAAAAGATTAAAAGGTACATTGTTCTAATGATTATTTCCTACATAAAATAGGCATACAATTGCTGCCAAACGAATAGAAACCTATATAGAGAACAATTAGTCATGGGGAAAAATAAAGTGGGGTGTGAAAGGATGCTTAAAGTAAATGATGCAAAAGAAATGGTACTTGGAATTGTGCAAGATGACCCATTGTTTGTTGCACTACAACATACGCCTTTAGAGGAGAATCTTTATCAGGATGCTTATTTAACAGATATCGATGAATCCAAACACTATACAATAGCAGAAGTCGCGGGCTGGTTTGATATTACAGACGCTATGCTTCGCTACTATTTAAAACCATTTGAACAATACATTTTTGACAATACATCGCCGAACGTGAATGGTAATATTCGTTTAAACCTACCTGCTATAGTAAGGCTAAGAATGATTTTATTATTGAAGGATGAGTATCGTGTGAGGGGGATAAAATTATTGCTAGGCATTGATGATAATGGTCAGTTGCTGAAACATCAAATTACCGCAACGACTATGGATTCTGATGATTTATCACATAAAATTGATGTGCTTGGAAACGTCCTACAGCAGATGATCCAAACTGGCCTCTTTCAGATTTTGCCAGATGAAGAGCAAGGAACATTACAAGTAAACATCAATCAGGATTTTCTTGCTCAAAATATTCAGCGATTATCCGCAGACTCCGCTCTTCAAGTAGAGGAAATTCAAAAAGAAACAGTAGAATTGAAACAAGAAAATGAACATCTCCAACAGCAAATTTCAGAGCTACAAGAAAACAGTGTGAAGGATATTGTGCAGAAGATTAGAGAGCGTCATATAGAAAATGAGATTGTATCTACTTTGCGAACGGAAGCATTACGGCTTTTTTCAGAGAAGCATAAAGTAAGTTTTTTCACTAAAATGTTCAAGTCAGCTCAAATTGAGATGGATAAAGAGCAATTTGTGCTAAGCTATATTTCTCAGCATTTAGAAGAACGCTTGGAAGTGGCATTGAACGATTATTATGACAAATAAATTTGAACAAAAGGTTATCAGCAGAACATGCGTGAGACTAGCTAAAAGGCTCATCGTCATGTTCTTTTTTATATGCGCATAATGCGCTAGCCATTTATACTCCTTACTATTACTACCTTGGTGACAATCTTCGAAATGTTGTTTTCTCATGAGCTAAACATAACAAGGCTATTGCTGCAAAATTTCGGTCTATTTTTGTTGTAGCAGTAAGGCTTTAAAACTTGCTATGCCTATCGTGCTGGGATTTTTAATATCTTTTATCACATTGAAGCACTTAATAATAGGGGGCAATCTATACATTGTTCGGTTCAGATAATATTCAACTAGATTGCTCTTACCGGTGGACCTTGGCAGTCATTTTCTAATTGGTGTACTTTGCGATAGTTTAGCTAGTCATTTTTTCGTTAAACGAGATTGACAATTATCATCCCCAACCGCTACAGTGCCGTTAACTATTGGCTACTACATTTCCTAAAAATCGTAATAATCGAAAATGGAGGGCGACCATTTCTTCTACCGTTAAATTTTCATTGCCTTTGTCAAGCCACTCCTGAATTACACCCAGAATGGCAGATGCGATAAAGGCTTGTAAGTATTGCTGAAATTCTGGATCCTTTACTTCCTCGCGAATCACTGATAATCTGTCCAAAATATGATTGCCAAAGATAGTTTTCATCTTTTGTGTAAAAGCAGGACTTCCCTGCTCTCCTAATAACATACGAAAGGCTGTTGCATGCTCTTTTATACATGTTATCACTTTAATAAAGGGTTGATAGAATTGACCCATTTTTAATGTTTGGAATGCTTCCACTGGTTGAACATGTTTGACATAGCGTTCTAATTCCATTAATAGCTCCTGTTGCAAATCCTCCATTACGTCATATTTATCCGTATAATGTAAATAAAACGTTCCACGATTGATTTGGGCCGCTAACGCTAAATTTTTGACGGTCACACGTTCAAAGCCGACCTCCTCTACTTGCTGGATAAAAACCTTTTTAATGGCTTGCTTTGTTTCAAAATTCATCTTTTCATGTACAGACACAAACTTCCCTCCAGTTACTTAACACTTACAGGCAAACTGTTGATTGTATTTGTTCACATGCTACCGTAAAATTTTTATCAAATCAACATAGTGTTCAGTGAAGGAGTGAGATCCATATGGGAAACCACGCAATCTCTATTAAAACCCTTGAAAAAAGATTTCAACATAAGCAAGTTATTGCCCCACTTACCTTAGATATTCCCAAGGGACAATTGATGGGCTTACTTGGTCCGTCAGGCTGTGGAAAAACAACGCTAATTAAAATGATTATGGGCATGCTAAAACCTGATAATGGCACTATTGAAGTATTAGATTTAGCTGTTCCACATAAGCAATTATTGAATGATATCGGCTATATGGCACAGTCAGATGCACTTTATACGGATTTAACTGGTGAAGAAAATCTACATTTTTTTGCCAAGCTTTATTCATTATCGAAGGCGGAGCAAATGGAGCGTGTAGCCTATGCCGCAAGCCTTGTTCGTTTGACCGATGACTTACAGCTTAAAGTGATGAATTATTCTGGAGGTATGAAACGTCGGCTGTCCCTTGCCATTGCCCTTATTCAAAATCCTAAGGTATTGATTTTAGATGAGCCAACGGTTGGCATTGATCCTGTTTTAAAAAAGGAAATTTGGCAAGAACTTATTCGTTTAAAAGAACACGAACATAAAACGATTTTAGTGACGACACATGCGATGGATGAAGCGGAAAGATGCGATCAATTAGCTATGCTCAGAAGCGGGCATATTATTGCACAAGGGACACCACAGGCATTAAAAGCCTTTTATCAGGCAAAAGATTTTGATGAAGTGTTTTTAAAGGCTGGAGGTGACGTACAATGAGAATGGGTGCTATCGTCACAAGAATCATACAACAAATGAAACGAGATAAGCGGACACTTGCTTTATTATTTTTAGCCCCACTTCTTGTCTTGTCATTAATGTATTTTATTTTCAATAGTAACGAGGCTTCTGTCACACTTGTCGTCTCTAATGGTCCCACACCATTGATTGACAAATTGAAAGAGACAGATTTTACAATTATTGAAGACGATGATTTTTCGAAAAAACAGCTACAGGACAAAGAGTATGATGGATGGCTAGCAATAGAGCAAAACGAACTAAAGTTAACTTTATTAAATGATGATCCTTCCCAGTCAAAAGCTTTAACAATGCAGCTTGCTCAACTTTTACAGACTTCTCAAGACTCCATAGGTAGTTTAGAAACAGACTATGTTTATGGTGATAAGGATACGGCCATTTTTGATATATTTAGTCCCATGCTCATTGGCTTCTTCGTATTTTTCTTTGTCTTTTTAATTACAGGGATTGCCTTGTTAAAGGAACGAACATCTGGGACATTGGAACGTTTACTTGCAACACCTATCAAACGCTCAGAAATTGTAGCAGGCTATATGGTCGGTTATGGTTTATTTGCCTTCCTACAAACAATTATTATCGTACTGTTTGGCATCTATGTGCTTGATATTGTCCATGTAGGCTCCATTTGGCTTGTCTTACTCATTAATATGATGATTGCCCTTGTATCGTTATCCTTAGGTGCCCTGCTTTCAAGCTTTGCCGCTTCAGAATTCCAAATGATGCAATTTATTCCGCTTGTTATTGTTCCACAAGTATTCTTTTCAGGCATTTTTCCGCTTGATAGTATGGCGGAATGGCTTCAAAATATTGGACGTATCATGCCACTTTACTACGCAGCGGACGCATTAAATGGGGTTATGTATAAAGGTTATTCCTTCAATGATATTATAATTAATCTCAGTATTCTTGCTTGTTTCGCTGTAGTATTTATTACCTTAAATATCATTAGTTTAAAAAAATATCGGTCGCTGTAAAAAATACAGTAAGGTTCTGTTCATCATCAACAGCTCCTTACTGTTTTTCAATAAAAATGGTTTCTTTTGCCATACATACTACAAATCATTTACAATGAAATGAATGAATTTCAGTATAAGTAGGTGCAGATTGATGAACATATTGCTCGACGCACGAAACATCACTAAGCAATACAGAGGTACTTCCATTTTAGAAAATGTCTCCTTTACCATCTACGACAATCAAATAATTGCTATTGTTGGAAAAAACGGATCTGGCAAAAGCACGCTCTTAAAAATGATTGCTGGGCTTATTACGCCAGACAATGGTTCCTTTATGTCTTCTAAACAAGCTTTAAACATTGGCTATGTACCAGAGGTTGCCCCTTCCACTATTCTATTTACCCCCAAGGAATATCTTCAGCATATGGGGCGAATCCGTGGGATGGCTAAACAAAAACTTTTATCGAGAATAAATGATTTATTAATACTATTTCATCTGGAAGATGTACAGGATACTAGAATGACCCATTTTTCTAAAGGTATGAAACAAAAAATAATGATTATGCAGGCTATGCTCAACGAAACGGACTTGTTAATATTAGATGAACCTTTATCAGGGCTGGATTTGCAAACACAGAATGATTTGGAAGAAACACTGAAGACGCTCAAACAACAAGGGATGACGATTATCTTATCCTGTCACGAAACAAAGCTACTGGAGCATGTCGTTGATACGATTCTAATGATTCACCATAAAGAAGTGATGCAAACGGATTTATCTGTTACTCCTACAACCTACAATCAATTAATTTTTGAAATTTCGAATATTACATACATAAAAGATCTATTACATGTAACGGAAATACAGCAGCAATCACCATTAGCGAATGGTTTTTATGAAGTGATTGTCCATATCCAAGCACAGCGTACTGACCATCTTTTACAACAGCTACTTGATAAAAACGCTTCTATTAAACAACTCATACCGATCAATGATAAGGAGAAGTTCATACAACATGATTAGTTTAGGCCGATATCAGTTACAAAATTATTTGAGAACCTATCAGTATATTCCACCTTTTTCTATTTTTATTTTATGTCTTGTTGTTAACTACACATTCGTCCCAAACCCTATATTAGATAGCTTTTCATTTACCTCTATAATCCTCTTTTTCCTGATGGGCTGGTTTACCGTCACACTATTTCATTCAGAGGATGAAGGGCAAAAAATGATAACGATATTACATGCAAATGGTGCGACATCTTATCATTTCAGCCTGTTTATAATTGCCATTTTGATTGCTTTTAGCTTAAGTATGGTTTCTGTTATTTATCCCACAGCTATCCATGCTTTTGCCGAGGAACCAAGCTTTACACACCTATTTCTTGGATTTCTCTCTCATGTTAGCTTAGCGATTTTGGGGATTGCTCTCTCTGCTATCTTTACAAGAGAGCTTGTCAAAAATAAACAAAACACTTGGTGGGGAGTCATTAGCGTCTTATTATTAACCTTGGTAGTCGCAACGTTAAAAGATTCAATCCCGCAAATGAAAGGTCTTATTTTGGTTCTACCACCACTCCATCTTTCTTTAGAAATAATGACTGTTGGCGATCAAATAAAATCCATCCCTAGTAAGTTCTATTGGCAGTTCATCTGGATACTAGTTTATGCTAGCTTCGTTATCTATGTATTTTTCTTTTTATCCAAACTGAAAAGGAGGTAACGAACAAAAGGACTCCCACTTAAAGGAAGTCCTGTCATGCTCGTTATTATTTATTTTTGCCAATATGTTTTCAATAAACAAATGGTTAGCAAGCTACAGAAAAATGAATCAATCATACGGACCACCCATACACCATAATTGCTAACTGATACCCCATCTATAATAGACCAGCAACATACATAGAAGATTGCTAATCCAAGTACCTGTATCCAGAAAAATAATTTTTGTTTAGGATGAATAGTGAGCAATGAATTCGTTGATTGATGGGCTGCTCTAACATAGACATAACCGATAATCAACGTAATGCCTACTAAAGTACTGCCATGCTGTAAGTATTTATAAAGGGGGAATTGAAAACCGAAAATGGGCATTGTTTCTGATAAAATAGATAGATGCGAAACCATAAATCCATTTTTATGTGTAAAGGAATCCCAAATGACATGTGTGAGCATACCCAAAAACGCTGAATAACCAAAGACAATGACATTGAGTCGTTTACTCCTGGAAGTTGTTTGGTTAGCTGTATCCTGTAAACATACTGGTAAATGATGAACTACATGCTGCCGAACATACTTACAATAAATGATGTAAATCACAATAATAAGAGGTAAATTAAAAATGAAAAATCCCGTTAAGCTATGACCTATCTCACCTATTGGTCTACCTCTAAAAAAATACTCAAAATCAGGTGCCATACTTCCTAGTACAAGTGCTGAAAAATGGATGTACTTACTTCGTCTTGAAAAAGGTAAAATTGCGGCTGGATGTGCGAATGTTAATGGCATATAAGCCACCTCCCACCAGTTCAGACGTTTCTAACTGACAAAGGTTACTCTCTCGTTAAAACCGACCTTTCATAAAAATTGCTCTTCTAATAGAACCTCAATCCCATACCTTCGTAGTAATGCTGTAGTTACCCCTTCACCCAATAATTTAGTACCATTGAACGCCCCATTATAAATCATTGCACTACCACAAGATGGACTATACTCCTTTAAAACGACCAGAGAGGCGTCTACTTCAAGTGCTTTTTGTAAAGTCGCATAGGCTCCTTTTAAATACAGCTCTGTGACATCACGCCCAGTCCTTTCAATAACGGTTGCTTTGCCATCAAGTACATCCCCTCCATTGCCTCCCACAATTTCAGCAGGCTCCCGAGGGGTTGAAAAACCGCCCATCAGCTCTGGGCAAACAGTAATCGCTTTATTTTCTAACATAAGCCTTTGTATTTTTTCATCTAAACTGTTGGTGCCATTATAACGAACACTTAACCCTGCTAAACAAGCACTTATTAATATCACAGCGATTCTCACTCCTTCAACTATCTTTATTAACTATAACACGCATACAGGATGCAATTTTGACGTGATAGAATGATTTCTTTGATACAATATTTTTAGTAACGACTAAATAGAAAAGGAGAAACAATTTTGGCTGAATTTACAATTTGTTTTCTAAAGAAGGGTGAACAAATTCTTTTATTGAATAGAAATTACCCAGCATGGATGGGAGCCTGGAATGGTGTAGGTGGTAAAATTGAACAGGACGAAACGCCATTAGCAGGTGCTATACGAGAAATTAAAGAAGAAACAGGTATTACGGTTGAAGAAATTACTTATAAAGGAAAAATCACATGGACAGATGGTGTTGTTAACTATGGCTGTATGTATGCTTTTATAGCAGAACTACCTGAATCTTTTACATATATAACACCTATAAAAGTTGCAGAGGGTATTCTTGATTGGAAGGACCTTACTTGGATTTTCCACCCTGAAAATGTTGGCATTGCAGATTTAAAACATTATTTACCAACAATGCTCAATGAGGCAACTAATTATGATTACATCTTCACTTATCAAGACAAACAATTAGTTCATATTTCTTCCACACCAATCGAACAAACATCTACAGTCTAATAGACAAGGAAGCCTCGTCCATGCAATAAGTGTAGGACGGGGCTTGCTTTCTAAACGTCTCTTCTAGGAAAAATTCGTTACATATACCAATTTAGGGATGTGTAATTAAGGATAATAGTTTAAGAATTCTCAACCAAGAAGTGCGGGGCATTTCCGCTTTTTTCTAGCTCAGTTTTTATACCGAATATCGTATAATTGTGATAAAGCAAAAAAACATCAAAAATGCAAAAATATTTGTTGACTTTTACTGAAATTAGCGTAATATTTTTCTCTGAATGATAAGGATTATCATTATCATTTTTTAAAATAAAGTGAGGTAAAAAAAATGTCAAAAATTAAAAATTCTATGTTCATAGTAATGCTTTTATCATTAATGGTTTTAGCTTTAGCAGCATGTTCTGATTCATCTAATAAAGACACTGCTAAAAAAGAAGAACAAACAAAAGACAATACATCAGAAACTACTGATGAACAGCAATATCCGATTACAATTAAACACGCTTTTGGTGAAACTGTTATTGAGAAAAAGCCTGAGCGTGTAGCAACAATTGCTTGGTCTAACCATGACGTTGCACTATCACTTGGTGTAGTGCCAGTTGGTTTCTCTGCAGCTAACTATGGTGTACAAGATGGTAGTGGTATGCTTCCTTGGACTGCTGAAAAATTAAAAGAGCTTGGTGAAGAAAATCCGAATATTTATCAAGATACTGACGGTTTAGACTTCGAAGCCATTGCTGACTCTAACCCAGATGTCATTCTTGCTGCATACTCTGGTATTACGCAAGAAGAGTATGAGACATTAAGTCAAATCGCACCTGTTGTAGCCTATAAAGAAACTCCTTGGGTAACTTCTTGGCGTGACCAAGTTACATTAAACGCTCAAGGTATGGGTATGGAAGCACAAGGTCAACAATTAATCAAAGACACTGAAAAATTGATCCAAGATAAAGTGAATGAACATGCTGCTATTAAAGGTAAAAAAGCTGCATTCGCTATGTTTACTCCAACAGATTTATCAAAATTCTATGTTTATACACCTGCAGATCCACGCGGTGAATTCTTAATGGAATTAGGTATGGAATATCCTGAAAGCGTTACAAAACAAATTTCGGATGATAGCAGCTTCTATATTGAATTAAGCGCTGAAAATGCAGATGCTTTAGCTGATGTAGAAATCTTTATTGCTTACGGAGATGAAACAACTTTACCAGCTTTACAAGCTGACCCAATTTTAGGGAAAGTACCTGCTATTCAAAATGGGAATGTTGTTGTTATTGGTGATAATACGCCACTTGCAGCTGCTGGTACCCCTAGCCCACTATCAATTGCCTATACAATTGATGACTATTTATCATTAATCTCAGACGTAGCAAAAAATATAAAGTAATATGAATAAGATACAAGCTACCGAACAGAAGCAGTTATTTATCCCTAAAAATTTCGCTAAAGTTTTGCTTTTTCTTATCATTTTTCTTGCGTTATGTGTAATTGCTTCGCTACTATTCGGTTCTCGTACAATTGGCTGGACTGGACTAATGGATGGCTTGTTCCATCCTGATGTTCAGTCACATGAAGCCGTTGTTGTTCGAAAACGAATCGTCCGAACAATTTTTAGTTTACTGTGTGGTGCGGCATTAGGCGTTTCTGGGGCACTAATGCAAGCCGTTACACGTAATCCAATTGCAGATCCAAGTATTTTGGGGGTAAACACAGGGGCATCACTTTTTGTCGTTTGTGGTATCGCCTTTTTAAACATTAGTTCAGCCAATCAATATATATGGTTAGCAATAGCGGGTGCCATTATCACTGCTATTTTTGTATTTGGAATAGGCTCTATGGGTGCAAGTGGTGCTACACCATTAAAGCTTGTACTTGCAGGGGCTGCTACAAGTGCCATTTTATCTTCATTAGTCGTTGCGGTTATGATTCCGCGTACAAATGTAATGGATCAATTTCGATTTTGGCAAGTTGGTAGTGTAGGAGCTGGAAGCTGGGACGCTATTCAGCTATTTATTCCATTTTTAGTTGTAGGCCTATTGATTGCCCTCTTCACTGCTCCAGCACTAAATGCTTTAGCACTCGGGGATGAAGTGGCAACTGGTTTAGGTGTTCGTACTGGTACACTACGTATGTTTGCAGCACTAGGTGGAGTTCTTTTATGTGGGGCTGCTACCGCTCTAGCAGGACCTATTGGTTTTATCGGTTTATTAGCAACTCATGTTGTCCGCCTTATTATAGGACCTGATATACGCTTTATCCTTCCTATGTCTGCCTTAACAGGAGCAATTATTTTAACGTTTTCAGATGTTTGTGGTCGACTTCTCGGCAGTCCTGGTGAGCTAGAGGTGGGTATTTTAACAGCCTTTATTGGTGCCCCTATCTTGATTTTAATTACGATGAAAGCGAAAATGCGTGCGTTATGATGAATGAAACATTGATATCCATAATGAAAGGCAGACAACGAAGAAAAAGACGCTTTGTCATAATAACTTCTGTACTGACTGTTATTTCCATAATACTGTGTTGCACAATGCTAATGCTTGGTAACACGATTTATCCTGTTGAAGATGTTATCCGTGTTCTCCTTGGCCAACATGTACAAGGTGCCTCTTTCGCTGTAGGCACAATTCGATTACCACGCATGTTAGCTGGTACATTTGCTGGCTTTGCATTTGGTGTTGGAGGTTATATTTTCCAAACTATGTTGCGCAATCCTTTAGCAAATCCAAATGTTATTGGTATTACAGCTGGTTCAAGTGCTGCTGCTGTATTTTGTATTATTGTCCTGCAAGCAAGTAATATCGTTGTATCCATCGCTTCAATTATTGGCGGTTTAGCTACTGTCCTAATTATTTATGCTTTATCAAGAGGCTCTTCTTTTTCAATTGGCAAATTAATATTAATCGGGATTGGTATTCAAGCAATGCTAAATGCATTCATCTCTTATTTAATGCTAATTGGCAATACACATGATATTCCAAGTGCCATGAGATGGTTGAGTGGGAGCTTAAATGGTGCGAAAATGGAGTCACTCTATCCATTAATGATAATCGTCATTGTATTTACACCTGTACTGTTATTTTTCGGGAAGCATTTAGAAATGCTTGAGCTTGGTGAACAAACATCCACCTCTCTAGGTGTAGACACAAACAAAACAAGAATCATTTTAATGCTTTGTTCTGTATTAATCATTGCACTTGCTACAGCAACTACAGGACCGATTGCCTTTGTTGCATTCCTTGCTGGACCAATTGCCAAAAAATTAGTTGGTGTCGGGTTTTCAAATATACTTCCAGCTGGTCTAATTGGTGTTATTTTAGTATTGGCTGCTGATTTAATTGGTCAATTCGCATTTACAGCTAGATATCCAGTAGGTGTTATTACAGGAATCATTGGTGCACCTTACTTAATTTACTTGTTAATTCGAATCAATCGAAAGGGAGATATATGATGAAACCAACACATACGCTTCAGGCTGAACATATAACATCTGGTTACGAGCAAAAGACGATTTTAGAAAATGTCAGCATTGCTATTCCAAGTAATAAAATTAGCATTATTATTGGTGCGAATGGTTGCGGAAAATCTACATTATTAAAAACAATGGCACGCCTGATTAAGCCAACTGGTGGTCATGCCATGCTAGATGGCAAATCCATTCATCAAATGCCACCAAAACAATTAGCTCGTGTGTTAGGACTTTTACCTCAGTCCCCTATCGTTCCTGAAGGAATTACTGTTGCTGATTTAGTTGGCCGTGGTCGATTTCCTCATCAAACATTATTTAAAGGCTGGTCCAAACAAGATTATGAGGCAGTTGCAGAAGCTCTTGAAATGATGAACATTACAGAGTTTGCTGACCGCAATATCGATGAACTTTCAGGTGGTCAGCGTCAACGTGTGTGGATTGCTATGGCATTAGCGCAACAAACTGATATTTTATTTTTAGATGAGCCAACAACATTTTTAGATATTACATATCAAGTTGAAATTTTAGATTTACTAACAGATTTAAATAAAAAATATGGTACAACCATTGTCATGGTATTACATGACATTAATCTTTCTGCCCGCTATGCGGACTACTTATTCGCATTAAAAAATGGTCGTTTACTTGCAGAAGGTTCGCCAAAAGATATTGTGACAAGTGAGTTAATTAAAGATACATTTGACTTAGATAGCATGGTTATTGAAGACCCTGTTTCTAAAACACCTTTAATTGTTCCTGTTGGCCGTTATCATGCTGTCTAGTTATAAAGGGAATGTTGTTGAAAAAGGATCATGTTACTAGCAGAAAAAGACCTTTTAGCAAGGCGAGGGGCTAATGTCCATTCCGCCAGCATCCTTTCCAGGGGGCGTCCGTTGAGCCGCTTCACTTACTGCGTTCGCTCTAGTGTCTCGTCTGTGACGTTAAATCCCCTAGGAGTGGTACTGATTCCACTTCAATCAACCATTCTGCAAAAGTATCTTTTCCTTTTTCATTCAGTAGTGAACACCACTATGAACGATATACCTAAACCCTTTAAAACTACCTCATTTTGATCGTACTGGAAGACGAGATTGAAAATTTGTTAGAGTAGTACTTTAAATATCTTTCTCCACATCCTGCATCTAATACATGCTTTCCATCTGGCTCTTCCACCAAAGAATAGATGGTAGGGTTCAATGAATATCACCCTGCTTCTCGTAATTAGCTGTATACCTTTATCTAATTAATAGACAAACAAGCCTCGTCCATGCACTAGCAGCATGACGAGGCTTGTTCTTTAGTGTCTTGGCTGTGCAAAGCGCATCCTGCACATCGACCAATTTAAGCTTGTATACTGGATTTCGTCATGGATATCCCACAAGCGATCCACTATTCGCAATTCAACACTCCGTTCCAATAATGCTTTAGCTATATCGTTAACCTCAGAGACATTAATGGGCATTTGTATTAATTCACTTGTATAATAACCTGCATTATCATCCAGTAATGTGAATCCATTACTATCAAACTCATATAGGTAAAGTCTCGTATTCTTCAATACTTCAAACCATTTGTTTTCAATGACCACTACATGAGAAGCTTGTGCTAAATAATGCCCTCTATCTTGCTCTGTTGTTTGTACCCCTGCATGAAAGCAAACACGAGGACAATCTCTCGGCGTTAAATAATTTGGCAAGCATCTCTCATTGATGGCCCATACAAGCCCTTTGGTTGCATCTAAATCTGCTCGCTCAGGTAGTCGAGGATGAAACATCGTAATAGTAGGGTTCTCACTGACATGAAATAAACGCATGGATTCACTCTCCTTTATTTTCTAAGTTTAAAGACGATAAAATCTGCACAATGCAAATCTTCCTCAAATTGAGGATACTTCTCTAGCATGTCTTGTGATGGCTTTGGCTCTACAATAGCTTCAATGGTAAAGCCACTTTGAATAATGGCTTGCACATAGCTTGTTAATGTACGGTGATACAGCACAATTGAGGGGTCAGCATCTAGTTGTTGGTAAACCCCTTCATAAAAATAACGCTGGATTTTCCAATACTGTTGATCTAGCTGCTCATGTCTTATCCATCCACTATTTGGTGTCACAAAACATGGATGCAGAATTGAAAAAATAAAAATGCTATTAGGTTTCAAAAGACGATACATTTCATGCAATGCAGCCTTGTAGTCCTCTAAATCTTGAAGAACCATATTTGACACAATACCATCAAATTGCTCATCTGCTAGAAACGCTAAATTTTCACAGTTCCCGTGTAAAAATTGAATAGCTTCCTGCTGTTGTGTTCTTTCCATAGCAATATCCAGCATTTTTTGTGAAAAATCAACAGCCGTTACGCTTGCCCCTTTCTTCGCTAGTAACCTACTTAAATATCCTTCTCCACATCCTGCATCTAATACATGCTTTCCATCTAGCCCTTCCAGTAAAGAAAAGATGGTGGGATTTAACAGTACTACACGATGATTGTCACCCTGCTCATCGTAGGTAGCTGTATACCGCTCTGCATATTGATTCCAACGTTGAATAGCTTGTTCTGTGTTCATATAAAGTCCCCATTTCAATGTAGAATCGTAACGTTACGTCCTTTGTGCACTTATCTATTTTTCCATATAAAGAAAAAAATATATAGACTTTTATTATATTTTTTAATATCATGTAGATAGAGGCACGGCTTCTTTAAGTAAATGATAAAGCCAGAAATCCAAATAGGATTTCTGGCTTTTATGCGCTATATAGAAATTGTATGTTCTGCAGCAGCTTCTTTTTTTACAGTTAGCCATCTACCAATTACCATAACGAGCAATGCAAGAAACACGATGACACCAGCAAATACAAGTGCTGCTTTATAGCTACTATAAACTTCAACCAGCTTTCCTGCGACGATCGGTCCGATAATTTGTCCAAAAGCATAAAAGGTTGTTAATAAAGATACAACAAAACCGCTCTGTGTCGGGAAAAGCTGTCGTGCATAGGAAGTAGTTAACGTGACAATTCCTACAAAGGTCAGACCAAATAAAAATGATGCTAACAATACGCTCCATACAGTTTGTGAAAATACGGGTAATAGGATGCCAATCACTTGAAGTATGTATGCCACAAACAAAATTTTTATCGCTGAAAACTTCTCCAATAAGACCGTCCAAACAGGTGCTGATGGAATAGCTGCAAGTCCCACAATAACCCAGCTGTAAGAGGAGTAAGCTTGGAGAGAAGGGATATTATGAATAATATCAACCAAAAAAGTACCTGTAATAATATAGCCTAATCCCTCTAAGCCATAGGATAGAATCAGCCATGGCATAAAGCCTCTTGTCATTTTGGTATCGAGCGTTTTCATCACTTTTATGCTGTCTTGAACCTCTAAATTTCTCCACAGAATAAAGGTAATGAGTAAAAAGATAGCTGATAGCATACCTAAACCTAGCCATGTTCCCTCCCAAGCAAATTTCGCTTCTATTGTAGGAACACATAAGCCAGAAATAGCAATTCCCAAACCAATGCCACTAAATACATAGCCAGACCATCGCGATAATGAATGTCTCGCCAAATAATCCATCATAATGCTAGACGTTAAAACAAAAATAAGCCCACCTGTAATGCCTGCGATTAAACGGAGAACTAGCCATACAGAATACACCTCTAGCAAGCCCATTAATCCCACCGATAGAACATTGAAAACGACACTTGCCAATAAAATATTTTTACGTCGACGATGAATAAATCCTGCCCATAATGCGCCAATGAAATAGCCAATATAATTGCTTGAAGCCAAAAATCCAGCCACCTCTAACGAAAATCCTACATCATGACGCATAAATGGCAAAATCGGTGTAAATGCAAATCGACTAATTCCCATTGCGACAACTAGTAATAAAATTCCTCCAAAGACAACCCCCATATGCTGTCGAGTCATTTTTATCCCCCTCCCCTTTTTCCTACTGTAATTATAAGGATACAGAGCGTAAATTAATAAATCTAATATATAATGTATATAAAATCATAAAAAAAATTAATGAAAGGTGCTTGCATATGAATTTACACGCTTTACGGCTATTTACAAAGGTGGCTGAGCACAATAGTGTTTCCAAAGCGGCACAAACGCTTATGATTAGTCAGCCTGCTGTCACCATTCAAATACGAAATTTAGAAAAAGAGCTAGGTTTGACCCTGATAGAATCCAAAGGGAGAGGCATTGCATTAACACCAAATGGCACGTTTTTATATAAACAGGCACAGCGATTATTTGATTTAGAAATCGATATTGAATATAAAATTGAACAACTGAAATATACAGGCAATGAGGAATTACAAATTGCCTCGACGCATGTGCCTTCCCATTTTTTACTGCCCAAATGGTTGGCTCATTTTAAACAAATTTATCCAGCAACAAATCTCCATTTAAAAACGGCTAATTCACAGCAAGTCATTGAGGAATTATTGCATTATAAAGCTGACTTAGCCTTTATCGTTAAAGAAGATGGCCATCATCCTGATATTAATTATCAATTTCTGATGAATTTAGATTATTGGTTTATCGTGCCATACAGTCATCCATTAGCAGGTCAAACGATTTCCCTCGCAGAACTTATGGAACAGCCCTTTGTGACAAGGGAAGACGGGAGTTCCACAAAAGAATATTTAAATGCTTTATGTAAAGTGCATAAAATTCCCCCACCGAAAGTAGGACTGCAACTAGATGGAATTAATGAATCGATCCATGCTATTGCAGCAGGTTTCGGAACAATGCTAGCTCCGTCCATAGCAGCTTCTAGCTTTATCCAGCAGCAACAAGTTGCCCGTGTTTTTATTAAGGATATTGATATTCAACGTCCTATCTATCTTTGTACACGAAAAAATGAACAGCACCATTCCCCCTCCTTTCATAACTTTCTTCATATCATCAATGAATCCATTCTATAAAAAGAAGGCACGCTAAAACATGTGCCTTCTTCTCATCCATCAATGCTTGTCAAAGCTGTAAAAATGTAGTTGGACAGCTTCTTTTTTTCTTTCACAAACTCATTAATATTCGTTTTTTATAGACTTCATCGTTTGTATAGCCTATAATAATCCGTGTTATTATCTATAAACGAACATTAAGGTGGTTTTTATGACTGAATATACGTATATTTTCAAAGGGACAGCTTTTACTAGTAAATCTGCTACTGAAGTTCAAATTTTAAAAGATTATTTGTTTTTCATAAATGCTGACGGCATGATTGATAAAGCAGTCGGTCCAGAACGTACTGATTACCAACAACTATTAACTACATATCAACATCAACCTAATTTCCATCCATTAGCTGAAGGTCAATATTTCTTACCAGGATTTGTTGACTTGCACGTTCATGCACCACAATGGGCACAATCGGGTACAGCCTTAGACATTCCACTTTATGACTGGCTAAACACCTATACGTTCCCAATCGAATCAAAATTTTCGGATTTAACGTTTGCACAAGAGGTTTACGAGGATTTAGTGAGCACGCTGCTTGCCAATGGCACAACAACATCCTTATATTTTGCGACAGTTCATAAAGAAGCTAGCATACTATTAGCTAAAATTTGTGCTGAAAAGGGTCAACGTGGCCTTGTCGGAAAAGTGGTCATGGATGATCCTGAGCAAAATCCCGATTTTTATCGAGATGCAAACACACAAACCGCATTAGCTGATACAGAAGAGTTTATTTTAGCGGTAAAAGAATTAGCGAAAACAACTAAACAAGGTGTTTACCCCGTGGTCACACCTCGCTTTATTCCAAGTTGTACAGATGATGCCTTAATGGGCTTAGGTGATTTAGCAGCGAAATATGATACTCATATTCAATCTCACTGTAGCGAAAGTGACTGGGAGCATGGTTATGTCAAAGAGAGATTTAATAGCAATGATGCAGTAGCCTTACATGATTTTGGTTTATTAGGTGATAAATCGGTTATGGCTCATTGTAACTTTTTAAGTGATGATGATGCTCAATTATTTGCTGAAACAGGCACTGCCATTGGTCATTGTCCAATCTCTAATGCCTATTTTGCTAACAGTGTGATTCCAATCGCCCGCTTCCATGCAATGGGCATTGATATTGGATTAGGCTCAGATGTTTCAGGGGGATTTTCTCCAAGTCTTTTTGATAATGCAAGACAAGCTGTTATGTCATCAAGAATGTTAGAGGATGGTGTCGATACAACCCTTGCAGCTGAAAAACGAGGTGTGCCAAATTCACGTATTACCATTAATGAAGCCTTCTATCTAGCCACTGCTGGTGGTGGTGAAAGCTTAAGCCTTCCAATTGGGCGTTTACAAGAAAACTATACATGGGATGTACAAATTATAGATACAAAAATCCCTACTGCTAAGCTTCCAATTTTTGATCAAAAGGAAGATTTACTCGATATATTCCAAAAAATAATGTATCTTGTACGCCCAGAAAATATCCGTGAGGTATGGGTGCAAGGAAGTAAAGTTCATGCGAGAGACTAGTCATTCTCTTATTCATTAAAAATCTATCATTTTGAGGTGTACAACTTCGTGAAAACGCAACATAGTAAACGAACAAACGAAACAAGAAAAACACAATTAACCGTATTACCAGATGAAAAAATCTCGTTCAGCCAATCAGCTCTATTAGGTTTACAGCATGTCATGGCCATGGATGTTTACGTTGTGCCATTTTTAATTGCCATGCTCATTGGTCTACAAACAGGGCAGGCAGGTGCATTAATTCAATCCACCTTTATTGCGGCAGGAATTGCGACTATTGTACAAACCCATTTTTGTATGAAATTACCGATGGCACAAGGCCCTTCCTATGTTCCACTAGGGGCTATTGTTGGAATCTATGCGGCAAGTGGCAGTGGTGATTTAGGCTGGAGCACTGTGCTAGGTGCCAGCTTAATCGGTGCTATTTGCGTCATTATTTTAGGCTATACAGGCATTTTCAATAAAATTGTTCAAACATTTATTCCACCGATTGTTGGCGGTACGATTATCTTTGTTGTCGGTCTTTCCTTAATGCCTGTCGGTTTAAGTGATAATATTTTTAATGGAGCAGGTGCATCCATTAATCAGAACATCTATTTAGCTTTGATTTCAGCCATTGTATTAATCATTTGTGTCATGTTAGGGACAGTCTTCCACCAAAAAGGGCGTCTATTCCGTATTGCATCTGTCATCATTGCCTTAATCGGCGGCAGTATTGCGGCAAATAGGATGGGTGTTTTAGATTTATCTCCTGTATCACAAGCAAAATGGTTTAGTATGCCGCAAATTCCATTTGCAGATTTCGGCTTTAGCTTTAATATCTCAGCCATTATCACAATGGTCATTATTTATATTGTCTTAATGGCGGAAACAACAGGAACATGGTTTGCCATTAGCAATGTCATCGACAAACCATTAACAGATCAACAAATTAATCGAGGCGTTATTGGTGAAGGCATTGGCTGTTTTATTGCTTCATTACTAGGCTCTACACCTGTGACGGGTTACTCTACAAATGCAGGTGTTATCTCAATTACAGGGATTGCGAGCCGTCGAGTATTTATAGCAGCAGGTATTTGGTTTATCATCTTCGGCTTCTCTGGTAAATTAGCGGCACTTATTTCAGCCATTCCTTCAGCAGTCATTGGTGGTGTATTTGTCATCGTCTGTGGCATTATTGCCATCAGCGGATTACAGGTGATGAAAAATGAACATATTGGCGAAAAGGAAATGTATGTCATTGCGATTCCTGTCATTTTAACGTTAGCTCTGACATTATTGCCTGATGATTTCCTTTATTCACTACCTACAACCGTTCAATATTTATTTGGATCGCCTATCGCAACCGCTGCGCTAGTAGCGATTTTCCTTAATAAAATTCTACCAAGCTCAAAATAGCAAGTATCTACAATGCATAGCACCTCTAGTCCATTTGGATTGCAGGTGTTGTGCCTATTTATTTTCTAAAATTTCTGTTTCCTTCCCTGCTAATCTGTTATACTAGAGCAAAAAAGTAGGGATTCAGAATGGTATATGATGTCATAATAGTTGGTGCTGGCTCCATGGGGATGGCGGCTGGTTATTATTTAGCAAAGAAAGGTAACAAAGTTCTTATGCTAGATGCCTTTACTCCCCCGCATGAAGAAGGTAGTCATCATGGAGATACAAGAATCATTCGCTTTGCTTATGGTGAAGGGGCTAGCTATGTACCTTTTGTAAAAAGAGCTGGTGAGCTTTGGCAAGAGCTAGAGTCTTTAGCCAATGAGAACTTATTTTTACAAACTGGCGTAGTCAATATTGGAGAACCAACCTGTGACTTTATTCAGAATGTCAAGGCAAGCTCAGCACTCTATGATTTAGCACTCGAACATTATTCAGCAGCGGAAGCGATGAACAAATGGCCAGGGCTATTCTTGCCAGAAGATTTAGTGGCTTGCTTTGAGCCGACAGCAGGCGTCCTTCGGGTAGAAGCATGTATTCGAGCATATCAAAAATTGGCGTTAGAGGCTGGTGCAAGCTTACAGACGAATGAAAAAGTACTTGCTATTCAAGCTGGAGAAATTGTACAGGTGCAAACTGTACATAACCTTTACAAAGCAAAGCACTTAATAGTGACGGCTGGTGCATGGGCAACCGAGTTACTACAAACGATGGGCGTAACCATCCCAGTTACCCCAACACGTAAAACGTTTGCATGGTTTGAGGCAGATGAGGAGCTTTATCGTGATGAAAATTTCCCAGCCTATTGCTTTGAATTTGCAGATTCAACCTACTACGGCTTTCCTAGTATTGATGGAGCAGGATTAAAACTTGGGCGACATGATGGTGGCGAAGTGATCAATCCAAATACTCCTTTGCGCCCATTTGATGATGCAGATCTTGTTGATTTACAAAATTTCATTCATCAGTTTATGCCCAAGCATGGTGCAATAAAATACGGCAAAACATGCAAGTATTCGATGACTCCTGATGAAGATTTTATAATTGACTTTTTGCCTAAACATCAAAATATTATTATTGCTGCAGGTTTTTCGGGCCATGGCTTTAAATTTAGTAGCGCTGTAGGGGAAGTACTAGCGGAATTAATTGTAGATGGCAAAAGTAAACAGGATTTATCAACCTTTAAGTTGAATCGATTTTAAAAAAATAAAGATTGGTACAACGAACGCATAATCGTTGTACCAATCTTTTATTTTTGTATCAGCACTTGAAACTCTTGCCAATCATATAAACGTGGAAGATTCACATGCTGGTTATAGGATTGATTTTTTAAAATCACCTTAGTTGTCACATCATGAAGTGTTTCCAGCACTGTTGGTTTATCATCTACATAAACATCTAACGCAAGCTCTTTTATAATATTGACTTTTTCTGCATCCTGCATTCCACAGAAAAAATGACCGTCCGTTATTGGAAAACCTTGCGCCTCCATCCATGCTTTTGTTTGTGTACAGTATTGTTTGGGACGAGATGTAATATAGTAAATATCATGCCCTTGCGCCGCTAGAGCTTGGAGCGTTTTTATTGCCCCCTCAAAAGAAGGACAGTCCGTAAAATAAATCTCCTCCATTGTACTATTCCACATTGCATAACCTTCTTCGTCTGTTAAACCAAAAGGCTCATGTATTTCTACACGTTGTAAGGCTTGAAAGGTTTTAAAGGAAACATTTTTACCTAGTTTTTTATTATAGAGTAAAAAAGCGTGTGCTCGTAAATCAATTAAAGTGTCATCTATATCAAAGCCAAATTTCATCTAGTTGTTCGCCCTTTCAAGAAGCCTTATTTATAAAGTTAGAAGCAAATGTTTGCTCTTTTTCAATTTGTTTTGCTAATACTTCCTCAATGGCTTGCTTACGCATTTGTTGAAAATCTTGTACATTAAATTGTGCTAACGTGTCTTTATTTAGCAAAGATGCCAAACAATCGGCATCCTTTAGAGCACTATTTAATCCAAATGCCCCAGTTGGTGTCATCGTATGGACAGCATCACCTAACAATACAATGCCCTGGGTACCCCAACAGTCACAGTGACTACTGAAAACATCTAATAACACAAAGTCTTTCCAAGACTGAATATGCTCCTGTACTGTATTAGCTAATAGTGGAAATTGTGTTGTAAGCTGCTGGATAAAAGGAGTAAAAGCTTGTTTGCGCAGCTGAGGGAAACTACCCTGTTCGATATTCCAGCCTATTTGAATATAACCACCAACTTGCGTAAACAATGACAGCTGCTTATCATCGATTAGTGCCATTTTTATAGAAGGTTCCCAATTTGAAGGTGCAGGAATTTTAGCCCATAGTAAATCAAAGCCATGTTTCTGTTTCTGAACATCAATATGTGCTTCCTTACGGATGGTAGAATAGCGACCATCTGCACCAATAATTAATTGGCTATCAATTTTGATAGTGTTTCCATTTTTTATTGCTATAACTCCTCTATAATGACCAGAAGTGTCTACGATGAGCTTTGTTACCTTTGTATGTAGCAAGCATGTAAAATTGGGAAACGGCCGTGTATTTTGTAAAATTCCCTTTAATAAATGAGCTTGTGGGACATGTATGCCTAAATGACCTACTGCTTCATCAGGAAAAATCGTTTTAAAGGCGTTACCATCTGCGTAATACTCCAGCTTCTCCATTCGTAATATACCGTGTGACTCAACTGCCTCAAAAAGATGATGATTTTTTAAAACAGCCTCGCCCTCTTCATTTAAGTGCTCGCCTCGAAATGACTGACCAAGTGCTGCGTTTTGCTCAAGTAGGATCACTGTTAGCCCTTTTTTGGCTAGTAAGTAGGCTAACAGTGCGCCAGCTGGTCCTGCCCCTACTATACAAACATCTGCTTGATAGTTCACTTTTCTTCACCTTGCTTTGGATAAGCAATAATACGCAAATCCTCGCCTACCTTATCAAATGAAGTCCATTCAACATTCCATGCCTCATTCATTTGAGAAGGACTATAACCAGCAAACGGTGTTAATGATAGATTCCCACCGAGAACTTTAGGCGCTATATACACCACATATTTGTCGATCGCTCCTTGCTGTAAAAAAGAAGCATTTATTTTACTTCCTCCTTCGAGCAAAATATCCGTAATGCCATGTGTATAAAGCTTTTCAAGCATATCATCAAGCTGAAGTCCATATTCATTTTTACGTACTGGTAAAACCGTCACACCTTTGTCTGTAAATCGCTTCATTTTTTCTTGGCTTACGTCCTCACTACATACAAGAATCGTATGTGCTTCCTCCGTATTTAACACATTTGCATAATCGGGTGTGCGTAGAGAACTATCCATAATAATACGTGTTGGATTTTTTCCGTATCCTTCTTTTAATCTTGTTGTTAAAGTAGGATTGTCAGCAATGACTGTACCCACACCGACTAAAATGCCGTCTACTTCATGGCGAATATAGTGAACATCCTCACGTGCAGCCTCGCCAGTTACCCATTTAGAATGCCCTGTATGTGTGGCAATTTTCCCATCTAAAGTCATAGCAAATTTGGAAATAACAAATGGGCGTTGTGTCAGCATATTGTGGATGAAACGTTCATTAACACGGCGAGCTTGTTGCTCCAAAACTCCCACCTCAACTACTATACCCGCATCCCGTAGCAATTGAATGCCTTGCCCTGCTACAGCTGGGTTTGGGTCTTGCATGGCTACCACAACTCGACTTACACCAGATTCCTTCACTAGCTTCGCACAAGGTGGTGTCTTCCCATAATGCGAACAAGGCTCTAACGTTACATATAATGTAGCATCTTGTGCATGCTCTCCAGCCATACGAAAAGCATGCACTTCAGCATGTGGTTCACCTGCTTTTCTGTGTAAGCCCGTGCCTACAATTACGCCATTCTTCACGATCACAGCCCCAACAAGTGGATTAGGGTTCGTATTTCCTTTGGCACTCGCTGCTAAATCGAGTGCTAATTGCATATACTTTTCATCAACATTTGCCATCATCACAACCTCCACCTATTATTTTTCGCGCATATGTCCAGATTTTTCAACTTTTGTTTCTAAATAAAAACGATTTGTCTCTGTCAAACCGCCCCATAATGGAACATGCCCTTCGGCAGCCATACCGCGAGCCTGTAAAGCAGCCAATTTCTTCGGATTATTTGTAATAAGTGTGACAGGTTTTGTGCGTAGAGTAGCTAATACCGCAAGTGCCTCGTCATATGAACGAGTATCATCTGGGAAGCCGAGTGCATGATTTGCTTCTACTGTATCTAGCCCTTCCTCTTGTAATAAATAAGCAAGAGATTTAGAGAATAACCCTATGCCACGACCTTCATGATCGGCTAAATAAAATATAGCGCCACAGCCGTGCTCTGCGATCATTTTCATGGATTCATGCAACTGGTAGCCACAATCACAGCGCTGACTGCCAAAGATGTCACCAGTGTGACAAATACTATGCATTCGGATTAAAGCATCCTCGGAATGGGTAAAATCACCATACACCAGCACAGATGATTGTTGCAAAAATGCTAAATTGGCATTTGCTAAACCATCAATAATTTCCTCTTTCGTTAAATTTGCATCAACTGTTAGCCAGTTATACCATTGAAATGATGCAGAAAAATCGCCTTGTTTTACAGGTAAATTCACTGGGCCAACTAGACAAATATTTTCTGTATTTGTATGCTTCACGATTGTCATTTTATCCTTCACTAAGTCCATAACTTTAGTCGTAATTGTCATATTAATCTCCAACCTTCTATAGAAACAGTTGGCTGAATTCGCCAACTGAGCACATGTATTTTTACATCACTTACATAACGTAACTTAGTTTATAATAATAACTAAAAAGTGTCAAACAACAGCTATTATTCTTTTAATATAAATGATAGATACCAAAATTTTAGCATTACTTTTTCATCATATACCACTAGCTTATGGAGGTGCTATTTTTTCTGTGCAGGCTAGTCTATAATAAGCTGTGGTACTGTAATGACGAAAGGAAGTTTAAAATGAACTTAGAAAAAAATGTTCAAGTAAAGCAGCCAAAATATCAACAAATAGCCATCGACCTTGCCTCTAAGATCGTAGAAAGAAAATACCGCATTGGCGATAAAATATACGCAAGATCCTCTCTTGCAAGTCAATACAATGTTTCAGCAGAGACTGCGAGAAGAGCCATTGCCGTGTTACAAGACTTAGAAATTGTTGAGGCTTCTAAAGGTAGCGGCGTAATTATTAAATCGTATGAAAAAGCAGCACAATTCGTCAGACAGTTTCATGATGTTCAATCCATTCACGAAATACAAAATGAACTATTGACGAGTATTCAAAAGCAGCATCATGAATTAATTAATTTACAAGACAAGGCAAAGCAGCTCATTAGCCGCACTGAGCATTACCGTTCGGTCAATCCATTCATTCCTTATCAATTAGAAATGACAGCTGATAGTCCATGCATTCATCAAACTGTACAAACCTTAAATTTTTGGCAAAATACATCAAGCACCATTGTTGGTATACGACGTGGCAATGAATTATTACTATCCCCTGGTCCTTATGTCTCATTTGAGGAAGGTGACATTATTTATTTTGTCGGAAATGATGAAAGCTTCGCCAGAGTTCAAAGCTTTTTATATCCAAATTAAAAACCGTTTAAACGCTGATATAACAGCGTTTAAACGGTTTTTTTCTTATTAGTCGATTTGACAAAAGTAACAACTCTTTGTTACAGTAAGGTTGTTACTTGTTTATTTTTGGGTATCATTATCCTCACATAGTAATAATCTACGAAAGGAGTGCTTCTATGGAAAAAATTAAAATAGAACACGTATCAAAAGTGTTTGGTAAACATATTCCCCAAGCACTAGAACTCGTTAAACAGCAAAAAAGTAAAACTGATATCTTAAAAGAAACAGGTGCGACTGTTGGTGTATACGATGCAAGCTTTACGGTCAACGAAGGAGAAATCTTCGTGATCATGGGACTGTCAGGAAGTGGTAAATCAACACTTATACGGCTCTTAAACCGCCTTATTGAACCAACGAGCGGAAATATATATATCGATGGAGAAAATATTTCTACTATGGGAAAAGAAAGTCTACGGACTGTCAGAAGAAATAAAATGAGTATGGTTTTTCAAAACTTCGGTTTATTCCCCCATCGCACATTACTTCAAAATACCGAATATGGCCTTGAAGTTCGAGGTATTTCAAAGCAAGAACGCCAAGCAAAAGCGGAACAGGCTCTCGAAAATGCTGGATTACTCGCATACAAAGATCAATACCCAAGTCAATTATCAGGTGGTATGCAGCAGCGTGTTGGGTTAGCACGTGCCCTTGCCAACGATCCTGAAATACTATTAATGGATGAAGCTTTTTCTGCACTGGATCCATTGATCCGTAAAGAAATGCAAGATGAGCTACTTGATCTACAACAAAAATTGAAGAAAACTATTTTATTCATTACACATGATTTAAATGAAGCATTACGTATTGGGGATCGCATCGCCATTATGAAGGATGGTTCAATCATTCAGATTGGTACAGGAGAAGAAATATTAACCAATCCAGCCAATGACTATGTCAAAACATTCGTGGAAGATGTGGACCGTTCGAAAGTATTAACAGCAGAAAACGTTATGGTGCGTCCTGTTTATGTCAATGTAGACCTTGACGGTCCTAAAGTAGCGCTTAAACGTATGCGTCAAGAGGCTGTCAGTTTATTAATGGCTGTTGATAAAAATAGACATTTAAAAGGCTTTATTACAGCTGATGATGCACTGGCTGCAGCTAAAAAACATGAACAAACAGTCCATTCTATTGTGCAATCAGAGATGTTAACTGTTCCGCCAGATATGCTTTTACAGGATATTTTAGGAATGATCTATAATTCACCTACTCCTATTGCAGTTGTCAAAGATGACCGCTTACTGGGTGTTCTGATTAGAGGCGTTGTCATCCAAGCACTGTCAACGAGCGATGAGGAGGCCGAAGCACATGAATAATTTTTTAGATAATATTCCAACAATTCCACTAGCTACGTGGGTTGAATCAGCTATGGACTGGTTGACGAGTAATTTTTCAGCGTTCTTTAACACGATTCAACAATTTGGAAAACTACTCATGAATCAGGTCACTGATTTACTAATTAGTATCCCAGCCATTATTCTTATATTACTTGTCGTGATATTTGCCTTCTTAGTAGCTGGTAAAAAATTCGGGCTTGCCGCATTTTCATTAATAGGCTTGCTGTTTATCTATAACCAAGGATTATGGACTCACCTTATGGAGACAACCACGCTTGTAATCTTTTCAAGTATTATATCCATCATCATCGGTATTCCACTTGGTATTCTAATGTCCAAATCAACAATAGCTGAAAACATTATTAAACCAATACTCGATTTCATGCAAACAATGCCTGGCTTTGTGTACCTAATCCCAGCAGTTGCCTTCTTCGGTATCGGGATTGTGCCTGGTGTCTTCGCTTCTGTTATTTTTGCTTTACCCCCAACTGTACGTATGACAAACCTAGGTATTCGTCAGGTACCAAAGGAATTAGTAGAAGCCGCAGACTCTTATGGTAGTAAGGCTAGTCAAAAACTATTTAAAGTAGAAATTCCTCTTGCGAAATCAACGATTATGGCAGGAATTAACCAAACCGTTATGCTATCACTTTCTATGGTAGTTATCGCCTCTATGATTGGGGCTCCAGGTCTAGGACGTGAAGTATTAACAGCCTTACAGCGTACACAAGTTGGGAATGGCTTCGTTGCAGGCTTAGGCTTAGTTATTTTTGCGATTATCATTGACCGTTTAACACAAAGCTTCAATAAAAAGAAAGCTTTATAGAATATAGTTAATCTTTCTCGCCTGCAGCCATCAAGCGATGGGTGTCGGCAGTTTGATACAAAACGATGAATAGAAAGGGAGATTCGATGAAACTGAAAACACTATCTAAGTTAGGAATGGCTCTAGGTCTAGGCCTCATGCTTGCTGCATGTAGTGGAGGCGACACAGGGTCAAGCTCTGGTAAAAACAGTGATTCTAAGGAGGTCAACTTAGCCTATGTTGAATGGGATACAGAAATCGCCTCAACGAATGTCGTGGGGCAAGTACTCGAAGATTTAGGCTATGATGTAGCATTAACTCCTTTGGATAATGCGATTATGTGGGAGGCTGTTTCGAAAGGAGAGGCTGATGGAATGGTAGCGGCATGGTTACCACATACACACGCCTCACAATATGAGAAATATAAAGCTAATTTAGATGAGCTTGGCGAAAACCTTGCTGGTGCAAAAATTGGCTTAGTTGTCCCAAGTTATATGAATGTAAATTCTATTGAAGATTTAACAAATGAAGCTGATCATACTATTACAGGTATCGAGCCTGGTGCTGGTATTACTGCTGCTACAGAAAAAGCTTTAGGAGAATATGATAATTTAGCAGATTGGAACTTTATTACATCTTCTTCTGGTGCCATGACAACTTCATTGGCAAAAGCGTTAAAAAATAAAGAAGAAATCATTGTAACTGGTTGGTCACCACACTGGAAATTTGCGAAATATGATCTTAAATACTTAGAAGATCCAAAAGGTGTATATGGTGGAGAAGAAACAATTAATACATTCGCTCGTAAAGGCTTAAAAGAAGATTTACCAGATGTATACTCGGTGCTTGATAACTTCCACTGGACTGCAGAGGATTTAGAAAGTGTCATGCTTGAAGTAATGGATGGCAAAGATCCAAAAGAGGCTGCAAAAGAATGGGTGGAAGCTAATCCAGATAAAGTAGCAGAATGGACAAAAGACGTAAAAAAATAATATAAAAAATGCACTTCCACTTTTACAAGGGGAAGTGCATTTTTTCTTACGACAATAGCTTCAACATAATGGCTGCTCCTAAAACAAGTACAATGCAAACCATTCGTCTCCAGTCCTTTGATTCATTAAAAAATAACATACCCAGTAGTGCTCCCCCAGCAGCTCCAATTCCTGTCCAAATAGCATAGGCAGTACCCATTGGTAATGTTTCCATCGCATAAGCAAGACCCGCAAAACTTAAGGTAAATGCAAAAATCAGCAGCCCTAAATTTTTTATAGTCTTTGTTTTATTATATTTACTAATCATATATACGCCCATCATCTCACATAACCCTGCCATAACTAATGCCATCCATGCCATTATTCATTCACCTCTTGTTCCTTCGGCTCTCCCGTTACAAGCTTTAAGCCCACAACTCCTGCAAGTAAAACAACAATACATATTATTTTGGCTAATTTCCACGGCTCCCCAAACAACAAGCTATCTGCACAAACAGTCCCCGCTGTCCCTAATCCAACAAAGACAGCGTATACCGTACCAACAGGTAAATGCTCCCCCGCTTTTATGAGTAAATAAAAACTAATAAAAATAGCAATAACTGTCCCAATCCATTCCAGCACACTCGTTGCATGCTTTAAACCAATGACCCAGCCTACTTCAAAGCAAGCCGCTATAATGACACTGATCCACTGTTTATTCATCCTAAATCCCTCCATTTTATGAGACACGGTCGATTAACTGATTGATAAAGCACCTTCCTCAGCTTTCGCCAAATAACATGATTTTAGCCAAACAAAAAAGCCTGAAGAAACTGTCATTAAACAGTATCTCCCAGGCTTTTATCCTTCCGTGTCACAAAATTAATTTGTGGTTTTCTCTCGGACCAGACTAGCAAAAGCTACGGAACCCTAGAAAACTTTTCATTCGATTGTTGCTCTTAGTATAGCAAACCTTTTAATAATTTTCCACTGGTACATAGCCGACCCTTTCAACTATCGCTTGCCCTTCCTCGGAAAGTATCCATTCAATAAGGTTCTGCGTATTTTGATTTTCTGTTCCGGCTGTGATGGCATAAAATTCAGCAACTAAAGGATATGTATCATTTTGAATCGTTTCTTTTGTTGGGGCTACCCCGTCAATGGATAGTAATTTGATTTTTTGATTACCTACCATCTCTGTAGAATAATATCTAAACGTAAAGCCCATTGCGTTTTTATAATTTCGATATTGCGACACTTCACGAATGATTCCTCCCATTCCCGACACAATATCTTCAGAAGGCGCCGCCATAATTGGCGTATTGCCCATCAATTTTTCTAATGTTGTTTGACTTCCACTATCTGCTGGGCGTTGGAAAGCACGGATTGGCTCATTCTCCCCACCGACCTCATGCCAATTGGTTATTTCACCAGCGTATATTTTCTTCACCTGCTCAAGCGTTACATTATCCACACTGTTTTTATGATGCACGAAGAAGACAAATGCTTCACGTCCTATTGGTGTCATGTCAAATGTAAGACCTTCCTTTTCTGCTTGCCACTCTTGTGAGGTGGACGGTGCTGCTGCAAAGATAAGATCCACATCTCCTGCTATTAAATTTTGATAGGCTTCAGGTGTTCGGCTTACTTGAACTCTACTAGTATCTGGCTGATAGTCACCTTTGGGATAGGTAGCCTCTACAAAAGCCGCATACAAAGGATACATGGCTGTTGCACTATCTAATCTTGGTAATGACTCGGTCAATTGTAAGGATGCTTTTGTGTCAGGCTTTATCACTTTATTGCCCAGCATAAATGGCTGATAGGCAGATACATCAATTTCCGCATCAACAGTAGGAATACTCATTTTATAATAATGTTGGATTGGTTTGATGGAAGCTATTAATAAGGCAATTCCCATTACTCCAAATAACCATCCTCTTCGTCTTTTGGTGTTGGTCCATTTAAATACACTACAAATAAACAGGACAAATAAACAAACAGGTACTGTCCAAACTAACTGTATCAAATGAATGCTGCCATTCAGTGTGATAATCAATGCAACCATTAATGTCACTACTGATAAACCAATCAACACAGATACGATTTGTATAAACTTGAACATTGGAACCCCCTTTTAGTGTAATTTTACACTCCCTATAGTTAGCATACTTGAAAGATAGAGCATTCACAACTATATATTCTGAAAATTATGCTAAAATTAAATTTATCTTGATTTAACGACTTCTTTTGTTTTTACAAAAAAACAGAAAAGTCCCTCTTTAAAGGGAGAGGAGCTTTTGAAGAACAAGCTCGAATGAATCAGGACACCATTATGACGAGGCGTCATTGATAAAAGTAGGAGGAGTGTACATATGGCGATTGAAAAAGTACGTAGTCATTTAGCAAAATGGCATGTTGAGCACAAAATACAAGAGCTGGAAGAAAGCTCAGCGACTGTTGAATTAGCAGCGCAGGCCCTTGGCTGTGAGCCCGAACGCATCGCAAAATCATTATCTTTTCTTGTGAATGATGGCGCGGTATTAATTGTTGCTGCAGGGGATGCTAAAATCGATAATGCAAAATATAAAGCAATGTTTGGTACAAAGGCAAAGATGCTATCCAAGGACGATGTGGAGACGATGATTGGTCATGATGTCGGAGGTGTTTGCCCTTTTGGTGTGAACGAAGGTGTAGCCATTTATTTAGATGAATCTCTGAAACGTTTTACCACTGTTTTTCCTGCATGTGGTAGCAGCAATTCTGCCATTGAGGTAACGATTTCAGAACTCGAAACGTATGCCCCCTATAAAGAATGGATTGATGTCTGTAAAGGCTGGAATGAATAAGGACTAAACGATGAGGCTAGGACATAACTCATTTTATTGAGAAAAAGCAAAAAATGAATGTTATTTTTGTAATTTATTAAAGTATATGTGTTCTAATAACGCAAAAAAATGTTAGACCAAACTTGTAAATGGTCTAACATTTTTTCTTTTGTCCCAGCCTCCTTCTACAAAACTAGATTTGTTAGTCCCTATAACCCACAGCTAGCCAATGTGAATCCCATTCTGTTATTTGATTACCGACACGACAGCTTAAACCACATGCTCGATTGTCAGCAACAAATGAACCTATTAGCCATTTTTTAGTCTGATATCCTTCTTTTAATTGAATTGTCATGCTAGGCATCTCCACATACTGTTGGAAAATAAATAAATTATCATCATAATGTGTGGATATGGAGGCATTTATTTTCTGCCCACTTGCTGCGTAAATTTCTACTGTATTTCCTTCCCGAGAATAAACAGGCTTCTTCACATAAGGAAGATTATTACGAATAAACGGCTCAGCTGAAAGATAGGTTGGTAGCATATATTGCTGAATAGCTACCCGTTCCTCAGCGGTAAAGAGTAAAGGATCGTTTCTCCGCTCCCATATTAACCACAATAAGATTTTCGATTGTAATACATAAGCAGCAGGCGGATTAATGATAGCTAACTGTCGTTTTTTGACAAGTTCTAACAAATGCAGCCCAATGCGATCACCATCTGATGCTACATCATCCATTAAAAACTCTACAGGATGTGCAGGTCGAAATAATATATCGATTTTCTCCATTGCAGGTGTATAAAGACCTTGTACTATATGTGGTGTATCACTAGTAAATATGATGAGATCCTGGATAGGTACATACTCAATATCAAAAGGAATACAGCGCTTAATAAACTGTACCTGGCAATACTCCTCATAATCCTCTTTGGCTGCTTTACCCGTGATGACAACCTTTGGCTTTTTAACATTATGTAAATATTGCATAGCAGCAAAAAGCGCACCTGACAATGTTTTTTGTAAAGCTATTATATCATTTGGATTGTTATAGCCAAGATGCTGACAAAGTGCCTCATTTATCTCGAAGGTTTCTTGTACAAGGAACGGTGTTTCTCCATTCAACTCTAGACATTTAATGTGGCCCTCCTCTGTACAAACAAAGTCAAATCGCGCCAAAACAGATTGCTGTTGTAAATAGTCTAATTGAATATACGGTATCATTTCAGGGCGAATCCCTAACGCTAAAAGTTGATCAATCGACAAATGCTTAAATTGTTTCCCTACTTTTAAAAAGATGCGCCAAAGTATTTGTGTTGCGTAGTGAAGTTGATCGATCTGCTGCTTTGGCAATTCTAAGACATCATATAGCGCATACTCTAAATCCTCAAAGTCAGGAAAAAAGTCTGGGAATTTTGAATAGAACGCTTGCCGTTGTTGTGTATGATTCATCATGTTATTTGCTCCCTTTCCACACTTTATGAGGAGGACGAGCCGCCACGGGATGCTCCACCTGAACCAAAACCAGATTTTCCTGTGCTGGAGGAGGAGCTATTAGTGTAGGAGTTCGTGCTTTTTGATGAACTGTCTGTTGAATAAGAGCGTTGTCCACTCGAATAAGTATTTGAACCATTTGAAGTTGTATCAGCCTTATTTTGTGAACTGTTCGTAATACCATTTGTAGATTTATTATTTGCATTACCACTTTGTGTCGATCGCGGTACTGCAGAACCGCCACCATTTTGCTCATTTCGATCTGTGCCATTTTTTAAATTACGACTTTTATAAATAGCACTTCCAATCATTGCTCCAGCAGTTGCATACATAAGCCCATTAAAGAAATGCTGTGCATAGTAAGGAGAATTTTCATCAAGGCATTCATAGGAGCCATCGTCCCCTTCTTGCCATTCATCACAGGCATCTGCCATTTCACTATTATAAACACTTGCTATCTCTTCATTTGTGTTTCCTTGACCTTGATCTTCCGTTACTAGGGTAGACGTAGAAGAAGCTACTGTCTGTGTTTCGCTATTGCCACATGCTGCTAATTGCACAGCCATAAAAGATGCTGTTGTCACAGCCATATATTTTTTCATTTGCTTTGCCATATTATAAACGCTCCTTTATTTCTGTTCTCTAGTTTACGATTGTCTATCATGATAGGTTTCACTTTTACAAAAACATACAATTAATTTTAACAAAAAAATCCCAAACCGTATGCATGTTTGGGATTTCCAGAGTTTTATGATTGCTTTGTCACAGTTTTTTTGCCGTAAGTCATAAATCGCCATAGCTTTTCGAATGGTCCAATTGAAAAGAATTTAAACCAAATCACACTAAAAATAATTTGAATGATAAAAGTAATGCTCGCGATGATTACTATTTCTGATGGTGAAACGACTTGTAAGCCCATTAACGAAATGATAGCCGTCCCAATAAAGCTTTGTGCCAAATAGTTTGTAAACGCCATTTGTCCTACACGTCCAATTGGTTGAAGCAGCTTCGCTATTTGTTTATTTTCTAATAGTAAAAATAAACAGCTTAAATAAAAATAGGTTGTTGGCACAACTCCTAAGCCAATAATTGATTGGATTTGTTGGTCATCTGCTTGTGATGCGAACCAAATCCATAGAGAAAATCCAATAAAGAATGGACATGTACTATAAAGCACTCTTTTTATTTTTTGAGCATGCTCACTAATATGGCCAACCCAACCAGCTTTTGCAACTAAAAAACCACTTAAAAACATGATAAAAATCGCTACGGCATCATTGCCTAATAAGCCATAAATAGCTGATAAAACAGCATTATTTGGCATATACATTTGACCTAGGATAACAAGAATATGAAGTGAAATGATGGTAAATAACCATTTACTAATAGTTGAAATCTTGACAGAGTAAAATGGTAGCAATAAAAATCCAATCACCGCATAAATGGCTAAGATGGAACCCCAAAATAGAAAAATATGAATAATGCCAATCAATAATAGGGCCAATAAACGTCTAGCAAAACGCTTTCTTGGTTTATCCCCACGAGCTTCTGCACGTGAAGCAAAAATATAAAAGCCAACGCCAAACAGAAATGAAAAGATAGAGAAGAATTTCTTTTCAATGAAAATATCAATAAGTGAATCAATGATGCCATTGATACCACTCATATCAGGCATAGGACCTCCCTCTATGAGGACCACATAGGCACCTACATTAATAAATAAAATACCGAATAACGCTAATCCTCGAATAATGTCTAAGGAAACGATACGTTCCTTTTGTGTAACAGATGGATTCATGTTGAATTAACTCCTTATCTTTTATGCTATAGCTAGCATAACTCCCCATCCTTACAGCTATTTTTTTTAAAGCTTACAGGAACCTTACAAATCAAAAATAGTCTTATAGTTTTTCATCCGCTTCTTCAAAAAAATGTTTCATATTTTATAGTAAAAACATCGTAAAGAGAGGTTTAACAGATGAATAGAAATCGCAAGCTCGGTTTTTGTTATCCTGGTTATCGATACTGTGGACCTGGTTGCTCAGGACCAGGTGAGCCTACGAATGCTGTGGATAGTTGCTGTAAATTGCATGATGAATGCTATGCACGCCATGGTAGCACAAAGTTCTGTGATGAATTGTTTCAACAATGCCTCCGCCCCCATATGAATGCAAATCATAAAATGGCTAGAGATGCCCGTTTGTTTTATCGCGTTTTCGAATTACGTCATCGATTTTTTTAACAATGACGCTCACGATGTTTTTGCAAACAGCGTGGGCTACTTCTTTGTATAAATAGCATATTTTTGCGGAGTCGTAAAACCAAGCTTTGTGCCTAGATAAATAGATGCGGTATTTGACACATCACAATCCCAGCAAGGCTTTAGCTGGTTGGCAAGACAATGATCGATAAAAATGTGGGCAATCCTGCCGGCCAATCCTTGCCCCCTAAAATTCGAATCTGTCATAATATCAATTTCTGCAAAATCATTTGATTTAAAAATAGAGACAGCTTCACTAACGATTTGCTCTTGCTGCACTAAGCAATAGCCAAAACCATTTTCAAGGAAATTAGCTGTTGAATCCCAATATTCATCGTAGTAAGCATAGGTAAACGCCTGTGCATTTTTTATATGATGACGAGTAATAGGCATAACCTCAAAATTGGGTACTTCCCGCTCCTCTCTAGAATCATACAAACCTTCATCGAAAGTAAAGGTATAGCGCTCTAATTTTCGAAGTTGATCATGTAGCAGTTGTTCAATTTTAATATTCCACTGTTCTGAATAAGAAAATAAGGTAAAACGTTTCTTTTGCTCTATAGACTGTTGAAAACAACAGACAAGCTGATCGTCAAGTACCGTATGAATTGAATCGCCAGCTACAAAATAGATTCCTGATTTTGTTTGAAATAATAATGTTTGTAAATTCTCTGTGTCTGTATAGACCGTACCTTCTATTAATTGATCTAGTATACTATACACAAATGTCGGGGCTCTTTTAATGGTTTGTTTAATAATCGGGTAATGAGCCTCTATAACTTTCATCATGCTACCTCCTCCTGTTATTTCTATTCTCTTATAATAATAGATAAATTTAGTTAAAGGGACTGAATGATGCGCAGATAGCCATATTTTGCATCCAATATCACGAAAATCTTGGGGGGAAAAGTGGATGCTGGAAAAAATTAAATTTTACTTTGCTGGCTAACTATATGCTTTAGCGAAATCAAATTTAAAAGCTAAGAATGATAGAATTCGACCATTCTTAGCTTCTTCATTTAGTGATACATGCCGTGATTAATTTTCCCTGTTAACTTCTCTATTTGTACTTCAAACAACTCAATTTTAGGCAGAATCGGATAGCCTTCCTTTTCAAATGTCCATGCAGGATTGCCATACTTCTCAAGCAGTGCATCAAAGAACCATTCTTTCTTCGACTCCTCCTCAATGCGTACGACCTGTCCAAACAACACCACGCTTTGATACACAAGTGCAGATTGACAGGCATATTTTTTCCCTGGATGTAAATCACCCATCTCACTCACTTCGATACAGATTTTAGGATTTTGTTTAATATTTGACCAAAAATGACTTTCTCGAATATTACCAATATGCAAATATAGTTTATCTTCTCCCTCATATACATAGACAAACGGAATAACGTATGGAAAACCTCCCTCATCAACCGTTGCAACATGCGCTACTTGCCCTACTTTTAAGAAATGCTGTGCTTCCTCTTGTGAAATTTCTACACGCTTGTTTTGAATCGTACCTCTCATCATACTTTAACCCCCTCATGAAAATATATCACGATTAACTCAATCGTTTATTTTAAACATACATATATTTTACATCTTTAACACACCTAAAAAAAGGATAAATTTTCTTTTGAATAATAAAAGCCAAGAATGCTTAATCCATGCATTCTTGGCTTTGTTGTTATTTAATTGGAATCCAAATTTCAGAATAGGAGTCAGGACTATAGGCATCCTCTTCAGGATAAACCTCAAGTTCCGCTGTTCCTGCTGGTTCGTATGGATTGGACGGGAACCACTCTGAATAAATTTGCTTCCACGTATTTTGCATCGCATCTGGCATAGGGCCATGTACTTCAAAGACAACCCATTTGGAGGCAGGTACTTCCATTGTTAATAGATCTTCTCCTACTTCCCCTACATGATCTGTAGCAATCCAGTAATCAATGAAACCCTTTTGTCCTTGGTTTGTATTTGGTACACAAACACCTAGTACTCCATTGATATTACCATTATTTAATTGGTATAGTTGATGGTCGAAGCCACTTTGATTTACCTCTTGCCAAAATAGAGGAATTTCTCGTGTGTTCTCCCCGTCTTGACAGTTGTACGTTCTTTTCACTCCAACAATTTGAAACTTTTCTTTTTCTACGATTTTATACTTCATTGGTTCTGCTCCCTTCAAGTTTACCTGGATGACCAGGCGATTGTATGATTGTAATGGCCCTTGTTTCTTTCTTGCTTCACTAGGCGTTATATGGTGCTGCTTACGAAACGCTTTTGTAAAAGCTTCAGGAGTTTCATAGCCATATTTGTAGGCGAGATCGATTATTTTTTGTTCCGTGCCTATTAATTCTTGTGCAGCTAATGTCAATCTTCTTCGTCGCAGATAATCAGCAATGGACATATCCGTCAAAATTGCAAACGTGCGTTGAAAATGAAAGACAGATGAATTAACCTCCTGTGCAATCTGTTCAATCGTAATGTCCTCTAATAAATGATCCTCCATAAAATTAATGGCCTTTTGAATCGACTCAATCCAACTCATTGCTTTCACTCCTTGATTCCATCATAAAATAGATATTGCTGTATAACCTGTCTTTTTATGCTAACTTTGGACAGGTTAAAAGGGAAGTATTTTCCCGACGATTCTCCCTACTTATTTTCACCCTCCACCCTACACATATTTACAACTACGTTCTTTAATAGGTAAATTAAGTATAAATAGAAATGAAATGGAGGTTTTTCTCTTGGGAAAATGGCAAGGTGCTGCTGCTATTTGTTTGAACGATAACAATCAATTATTAATGGTTTTACAAGGAACGGTGGAAGAAGAAAAAACGTGGGCTGTTCCATCAGGTGGTAAAGAAGCAGCGGAAGATTTTAAGGCTTGCTGTATTCGAGAGGTTTATCAAGAAACGGGCTATATAGTAGCTATTCTAAAAGAAATTTATTGTAAGCAGAATGAAGCTGTGGAAGTTCATTACTTTGAAACAGTTATGATTGACGGACAAATGATGATTCATGATCCTGACGAATTAATTTATGACATTGCTTGGCAATCAAAAAATGAAGTGGCCCAATTGTCATTAACTTTTCCAGAAGATCGTGCCTTTCTTTTATCTTTATTTCAATAAAAAAGTCACGTCTTAATGACATGACTCATCTCAAGTACATATTGCTAATCGTTTTGTTGATAAATAATTAAAGCAGAATGGATGACTGTCTGTTCGCCAATATAGAGCGTATTGTATTTGATATCAAGTATTAAAAAGCTTCTTAAATCTACTAAAGCCCGGTTAATGTCATGTTCAAATTGCACAATATCATTGTTTTGAATGGTCACAACCTGGGTCGTTTGTGTCATTGCCCACACTCCTTTTCTCTAATAATAGATGAAAAGAAAGGAAATGTAAAAGTGTTGGAGCCAAAACAGCTCCAACGCTTTTTAGTACATCGTTAAATACTCCTCACGTTCCCAGTTGTGGACGCGTGTGCGATATTTATTCCACTCAATTTCTTTGGCGACTGTAAATTTATCATAAATATGATCGCCTAGTGCATTACGAACAATGGTATCCATCTCTAATTCAATCAACGCATATTCTAATGAGGAAGGTAAGCTATCAATTCCGTTCAACTCTCGCTCTCCTGCTGTCATTTTATAAATATTACGATCTACTGCTGCAGGTGGCGTTAAATCTTTCCGTATACCATCAAGTCCAGATGCTAAAATAACAGCCATTGCTAAGTATGGATTTGCAGCTGGATCAACTGAACGCAATTCAATTCGAGTAGATAGTCCACGAGCTGCTGGAATACGAATTAGTGGTGAACGGTTTTGAGCAGACCACGCGACATAACAAGGAGCCTCATAGCCAGGCACTAGCCGTTTATAGGAATTAACAAGTGGATTCGTAATAGCGGTAAAGCCGTGTACATGCTTTATAATCCCTGCCATAAAACTACGTGCCGTTGCACTTAATTGTAAGTCTGCATGTTCATCATAGAAGGCATTTTTATCACCCTCGAATAATGATAAATTAAAATGCATTCCTGAGCCGTTTACACCGAATAATGGCTTCGGCATAAATGTTGCATGGAGACCATGCTGTGCAGCAATGGTTTTTACGACTAACTTAAACGTTTGTATGTTATCACATGCCTCAATGGCACTAGCATACTTAAAATCAATTTCATGCTGACCAGGTGCGACTTCATGATGGGAGGCTTCAATTTCAAAGCCCATTCCCTCTAACTCTAAAACGATATCACGACGACAATTCTCTCCCAAATCTGTCGGTGCTAAATCGAAGTAGCCTCCACTATCATTTAACTCTAGTGTTGGATGCCCCTTATCATCCAGTTTGAATAAGAAGAACTCTGGCTCTGGCCCTAAATTAAAGGAAGTAAAGCCTAACTCCTCCATTTCCTTTAAAACACGTTTCAAATTGGAGCGCGGATCTCCTTCAAACGGCGTTCCATCTGGTCTGGCAATATCACAAATAAAACGAGCCACCTTGCCTTTCTCAGCAGTCCAAGGAAAAATCACGAATGTATCAAAGTCAGGCTTTAAATACATATCAGATTCCTCTATACGCACAAAACCTTCAATGGATGAACCATCAAACATGACTTTATTATCTAATGCTTTTTCTAACTGACTGACAGGGACTTCCACATTTTTGATTGTTCCTAATATATCTGTAAATTGTAGGCGAATAAATTTCACATTTTCTTCCTTTACTCGGCGTATAATATCTTCTTTTGTGTAATGTTTCATTCTTCACCACTCCAATGTAAATTTAGTTAACATACGTTTTTATAACTGTTCTTAAAATACATGAAAATTGAAATTCACGCAATAGATATGTTAGGTTTTATAACATAGTTTTTTTAGAATATATTTATCTTGATTTTCGATGCATAAAAAAAGTGTATCCATTTCCACAATGGATACACTTTTTTTATTTTAATATTGTAATAGCATATTAATGAACACAACTAGAATAACGATCGGTACAACGACTAACATTAACATACGATATGTTGCATAATAGCCCTGCCCTAAGTGACTACCCATTAACAGTTCTTTCCTTACAAATTCCTTATCCACTATGTGGGCAATAAAAATAGCAATGAATAAATTTCCTAATGGCAGCATTATATTCGACACTAAAAAATCAGTGGCATCAAAAATACTTTTCTCAAAAATGGTTACATCCGATAAAACACTAGAAGAAAGTGCCGCTGGAATAGCCGCAATCAATACGACTACACCAAGTAAAAGCGTCCACATCGGACGAGATTTCTGACTATGTTCCATAAATGCCGCTACGATAATCTCATATAAACTAAATGATGACGTTAATGTAGCAAATAAAAATAGCAATAAAAACATCGCTAAAAATAATTCTCCAAACGGCATTTGACTAAAAGCTGTCGGCAGCACCATGAACAACAAGCCCGGTCCCGCGGCTGGCTCTAAATCAAAGGCAAACACAACAGGGAAGATTGCTAAACCCGCTAAAAATGATACAAGCACGGTTAAGAGCACAACAGAACCTGCTGAATTTGGAAGGCTGACATCTTTTTTTAGATAGGAACTATATGTAACAAGACAAGAAAATCCTACAGCTAATCCAAAGAATGATTGCCCTAACGCTTCTAATAATGCCCTACCAGTAATATTTGAGAAATCAGGCCATAAGAAGAATTTCACTCCCTCCATTGCGCCATCTAATGTAACAGCACGCACAACCAGAACAATGAACATCACAAAGAGTAACGGCATCATCCATTTATTCGCCTTTTCAATACCATTTTGTACACCTAATGAAATAACGAGTACGTTAGCTAATGTAAACAAAGCTAAACCTACTAGCGTAATCCAAGGTGTACCTATAATTTTTCCAAATAGTGCAGCTGGATCAATCGCAGGATCTATCACAGCACCAGCGACGCCTAGCCCGCTGTAAATAAAAATCCAACCTCCAACAACACTATAAAATGTTAATAATAAAAAACAACCTAGCACACCCATTCGGCCAATCCAAGCCCATCCTGGTTTTGTCGGAGCAACCTTTTTATACGCGGTTACCGCCTCCGATTGTGTACCACGCCCTAAAACATACTCGGACAATAGCATTGGCAACCCTATTAATAACGTAAATAACACAAAGATTAGGAAGAATGCACCTCCACCACTTTGCCCCGTTACATACGGTAGCTTCCAAATTGCTCCTAGTCCAATCGCAGCACCCGCTGATGCTAAAATAAATCCTAATTTACTAGACCACTGTCCCTTTTTTTCACTCATCTCTTCAAACTCCTCAAACTTTCTAAACTCCCCTCTATTCTACATGAAAATGTGTTCTTCGACTAGATTATAATAATAAAGCACTAGAGCACGAGCATTTTCTACTACTTTTTTCTAATTTTATTCGTCCCATCACTTCTTCCTACAAAAAAACCTCGAGCTAACTACTCGAGGTTTATGGTCCATTATTTTGCTATATACATAGAGCGCTGGCGGTCGATCCATTTGCGCATTGTAGTAAATAAAAACGCCATAATAGCTGTTAATAAAATACCTTTTACAATATTAAATGGTAAAATCCCAGCGACGATCATTTTATAAAGGGAGTCACCTACAACAGGTTCCATACCAAGGAAATATGTGTACATCGGTAAAAATACAACATAGTTCAAAACGCTCATTCCTACTGCCATCACGACTGTTCCTGTCGCTAAACCTCCAACAAGACCAGCAGTCGTTTTAAAACGATTAAAAATAAAGCTAACTGGCAAAATAAATAAAATGCCTGTTGTAAAGTTGGCAATATGCCCTACTGGCACACCTGTTGGCGTACCCGAGAAAATCCAATCCAACACATTTTTAAATAATTCTACTAAAATACCAGCTACAGGTCCCATTGTGATGGCCGCTATTAATGCAGGCATATCACTAAAGTCCACTTCCAAAAATGCTGGGAACGGCGGTATTGGGAAATTAAAAAGCATTAATAAAAACGAAATACTGCTCAGCATACCAATCGTAATAAACGATTGAAGTTTAACATTTTTCTTCATAGAAAACTCTCTCCTCTTTGCTGATTCAATCTCGCAAGAAGAAAGGTGACGATCTTTCAATTGTTAGCATGAAAAAACCCTTATGCATTAAAAAGCACAAGGGAGAAAGGCATGACGAATAAGCGTCAATCTAAACTATTTTTTGAGCACTATTTTAAAAGCCATACAAAAAAAGCGCTCGGTCATAGTTCATTTCATAACAATGAATGACGATCGTACCTCCATCTTCTCCCATCCAGACTGTAACTGTCGGCCTTGGAATTTCACCAAGTCAGCCATGCAAATAAATTTGCACAGGTCGCGGGCTAAAGAGTTTTGCCTAAACCATTCGAGTTAATGAATAAACATTAACGGTTTAGCACTCTATTACCGCCGGTCGGGATTTTCACCCTGCCCCGAAGATGAATCACTATTATTTTATACTACAGTTTTACTATAAAGAATTATCAACAAAAAGTAAATAGTTCTGCTCAAAAAACCTATTAGACTTGTATGCATTGTAAAAAAAATGGAGCATCCTCACCGAACAGGAATGCTCCATTTCTTATTGTTATTTTCTTTGACTAAGGCATATATTGCTTATTTGGCCCTACAGGCTTTGGTAAAAACATTTTTAAATCAAAGCCCTCCCAGCTTTCTTGGACAACATTATTTAGGCGTAATTGTTGGTCAAAGCTAGCAGCCGTTAACATCATGGCCTCAATCAGTTGTGTGGCACGAATCGGTTCCATTGATGTTAAATCAAGCGGAAGATCAAATGTAACGACTACACCCTCTGCTTCCTCTGTGACCGTATATGATACGTTTTCAGGAACAACCGACACATAGACATCATCATTTTTATTTTTCATCAGTGTGAGCGCCTCTGTGACATTTGCAAATGTTTGACGGAAATCTGGTGATAAATATTCTGCACCTGTACCATCTTGATATATATAATAATTATAATGCTTGGCGTTCGTTAATGACATAGGTGGACTTGGCTCACCTTCTTGAGAAAACTCATAAGGTGTTCCATCTTCATTTTGAATCTCAACTTCTGTATATTCAGAATCAGAGAATGTATCCTCCAAAGTTCCTTTGTACTCATTGACAGTAGCAGAAGCAACATCATAGCTATTGTCCTTTGGCAACACATGGACAAGCTTATCATCCTTCTCCTTCAGCTCACCTTTGTAAGGATGGTAATCAGTAAATCCTTTAGCTTTCTCATCTATTTGAGGCGCGTATTTTTCATACATCTGTAAAGTAGAAGGTTTTTCTGTTCCAAAATCCGTTGCTACTCGCTCATTTGGTATCACATACGTCATTGGTACACTTTCCGCATCTCGCCCTGCTAAGCCAATACGGAAAACGACAGCATCTTTCACATCTTCCTCATAGACAGATGACCGTAAAGATAACATGCGCTCATGCTCTGCTACGATAGGAGATTGGAGTGCTTCGTCTTGCGTAGCAGCCTCCTTTGGAGAAAGATCTTCCTGTAAAGTAGAATAGGTAGCCGTATCGGCAGTACTAGCTTGATCTTTATGTCCAACATCATTATTCATGACCATTGAGCCTACAAGTATCGTTAACGCAAAAACTGCTGCAATGCTCATAAAAATTGGCATTTTACGAAGCTTAGATCGTGTTGTTCGTTCTTCTTGGATGGAGGAATTGCTTTGCTTTTGTTCATCCTCTTTTGGTTGTTGTATCGCTTCTTGAAGGTAACTGTTATCCTGCAAGCGAGCATCTGCCATTAACCGATTTAATATGTCCTCTTTTGAACGGTGGTCAGAAAGCTTAGGGGCATTGTTCAATACATGTTCAAGCTGCTCATCATCAAATGGCTTATGCGTCATTGCCGTTTCGCCTCCTGTTCTCTAATCGGCTGTAGCTGTTGCCTTAAAAATTTTATGGCTCGATGCTGGGTCGTTTTTACCTTAGCTTCTGTCCAATCTAATATTTGAGCAGTTTCTGCAATCGATAAATCCTGAAAATAGCGCATAATAATGACCATTTTTTGGTCGCCTGTACAGTTTTCCAGTGCTGACGCTACTTGCATAAATTCATCACTGGCCTGTAGCATATCTTCCGGTGATGGTGTGGTTGAATGGAGCTGTTCCGTTTCCCAGTCAAAGAAATCAAGTGAATGCTTCTGGCGTACAGCCTGCTTTCTAAAATGATCAATCGCTACATTTTTGGCAATAGCAAAAAGCCATGTTTTCTCACTACTATTACCTGCAAATTGATCATATGAGCGCAATACTCGTACATAAACTTCATGTGCTAAATCTTCAGCCAATGTACGGTTTTTTACTAAATATATTAAAAACTGGAACACGTCTTGGTGATATGCATCGTATAGTCGATGGAACACGGAGTCATTCAAAGCACTCCACCCCCGTTCTATAATATTTGTCGTCTTACATTCGTGAAAGTTACAGCCAATTAATAGCAATACATGTTATTAATCGAACGGTAAATAAAACGTGAAGGTCGTACCTTCTTTCAGCACACTGTCTACCATAATATTACCTGAGTGTGCCTTCACAATATTTCTTGCAATGGCTAAACCGAGACCCGTACCACCTTTTGAACGGGTGCGTGCCTTATCTGCTTTATAAAAACGTTCAAAGACATAAGGTAAGTCGTCATGAGGAATGCCGTGCCCTGTATCTTGAACAGATATTTTAGCGAATGTTGGTTCCTGCTCAACTTTTACAGTGACTGCTCCTTCATCCGTATGTCTAAGTGCATTATCTACTAGATTTGTGAGCACTTGTTCAATACGATCCTCATCGATATTAATCATGGCATCGTCATTAAATTCACTTTCAAACAATAGACGAACGTGTTTTTCCTTTGCAACCTGTGCAAATTTTTGAGTAATACGTTCGAATGTAGAATTAATCGGTAATTCATCTTTATACAGCGTCATATGTCCCGATTCCATGCGTGCTAAATCTAATAAATCTGTTACAAGACGCCCCATCCGCTTCGATTCATCATAAATGATTTTAGTAATCTCATTACGTTCTTCCTGATCCTGAATAAAATCATCATCCATTAATGCTTCAGAATATCCTTGCAGCATGGCAATTGGTGTCCGTAGCTCATGAGAGACATTGGCGATAAAATCGGATCGTAGTTTTTCTAAGCGATGTTGCTCAGTCATATCACGAATAACAGCCACAGCGCCACGTATCATGTCACCACTATAAAGAGGGCTAATAGTAAATGTATAGTAGTTACCATCCATTTCAATTTCCTCTTCTAGTTTATCCTCAAACATTAGCACATGATCAAGCATATGATACAGCTCTGGAGGAATAGGTTTAGCACTTTGTGAGCCTTTATTGACGAACCATTTTTGCATAAGTCGTTCAGCTGGTGGATTACTTAATAATATTGTAAGGTCACGGTTAAATGTAATAACTGCATCTGTCATAGATGTCAAAATATTTGAAAGTTGTTCATTTTCTTGATTGATGACCTCTAAGTTATGCTTTAATTGACGGCCCATTTGATTGAAGGCAACAGCAAGTTGACCAATTTCATCATTTTGAGTTGTTGGCATTTTCGCTTCAAAATTACCCTTCGCAATTTCAAAAGCCAACTCTCGCATTTTTCTAAGTGGTGACGTAATACGTGAGGAAAGGAAAAACGCGAAGAATGTCGTCAGCACAAATGCAATGAAAGCCGCCAAAAAAACAATTTTCGTTGTTTCCTTAGACGTTTTATGTAGTGCATCTGGGCTTTGATAGATGAAGACAGCTCCGTGTACTGCATTTTCAACATTTAATGGGAAACCTAGCACGACATAAGATTCCATTTTTTCTTGATCTGTCGAAGAAGGCATCATCATTTCTTTCGTAATAGGTTCATCTGATTGAAATACTTCTCGAAACGATTTATTGGCTAAAATGGTCTCTTGTATTTCTTTTTTGTTGACACCCTCCTGCATGGCAAAGGATACTTCAACATGATTGATTGCAATTAATGCATTGGTTCCTGTAGGTAAGATATCTTTTAATAATTCCGAAGTAGATTCCGCTGTTTCATTGTCATCCACTATACTTGCTACTGTTGCAGCTGTTTGCCGTAAAGATATTTCGGCTTGCTGCATATGATAGTTTTGAAGAAATTCAAGCATCAATACCGTGAAAACAAATAATACAAATGAAACGAGAAGCAATATGGTTACCCATAGCTTCCCGACAACACTATTCCATATTCTATTCATTGACAACCTCAAATTTGTATCCAACGCCCCAAACCGTCACAATCATTTTAGCAGCGTTTTCAGAAACTCGGTTGAGCTTTTCACGTAAACGTTTTACGTGTGTGTCAACTGTACGTAAATCACCAAAGAAGTCATAATGCCAAACCTCTTTTAGTAATTGTTCACGGTCAAATACTTTGTCTGGCGATTTTGCTAAGAAGTATAGTAATTCATACTCTTTCGGTGTTAAATTAACCTCAATGCCCTCTGCCGTTACACGGTGTGCATCATGATCGATCATTAAATGCTGGAACACTACTAAATCTTTTGAAGAAGAGGCATTTGTCGTTGGTGAGAAAGCCTGTGAACGACGTAAAATAGCCTTCACACGTAACACAACCTCACGAGGACTAAATGGCTTTACAATATAGTCATCTGCGCCAAGCTCAAAGCCTTGTACACGATTCGCTTCCTCGCCCTTTGCAGTTAATAAAATAATCGGCGTTGCTGCGCGTTCTCGAATTTCCGCACACACTTCTAGCCCGTCTTTTTCAGGCATCATAATATCAAGTAAAATACAGTGATACTCTTTTTCTAAAGATTTTTCGATCGCTTGTTCACCATTTTCTGCCTCGTCAACAAGGTATCCTTCTCGCTCTAGGTACATTTTTAATAATCGGCGAATACGATCCTCATCGTCTACTACTAATACTGAAATATTTTCTGACACTTTCACGATCCCTCTCTTCCAATCTTTCTCTAACTTCTATTGTACATGGTGTGACACATATTGAAAAGAAAAGAAAGCCTCTTCGCCACAGCGAAAAGGCTTGTTATTTTACAAGTTACGCGTAAGAGTGTAAACCTGCAAGAATTAAGTTAACAGCAATTAGGTTAAATAAAATAATTCCGAAACCAATTAATGCCAACCAAGCAGATTTTCGACCTTCCCAGCCTTTTGATAGACGTAAATGTAGGAATGCTGCGTAGAATAACCATGTAATAAGAGCCCATACTTCTTTTGGATCCCAACCCCAGAAACGACTCCAAGCAATTTGTGCCCAAATCATCGCAAAAATTAAAGCACCTAGGGTAAATACAGGGAATCCTATCAGCACCGAACGATAACCAACTTCATCTAATAATTGCAAATTAACGCGTTTAACAAGTGGTTGGAAAATGGCACTAATTCGACGACGAGCGATTAAACGAATTAATAAATACAAGATTGACCCTACCAATAATGACCAAAAAACAGTTGTTAATTTTTTGGCATTAATTAATGCAGGCATTTCTACTAGCGGTGACATACCATGTTCTTCAACTGCTTCATACTCATTCATACCGAAAATTGGCGGTAAATTGTAAATAATTTTACGAGTAGTTCCTTCTTTATCCACATAATTATAGCTAGACTCATAATCCATAGCACCGAATGTAGATGTCACTGCGACAAAACCAACTACTACTACAAGACAGTACATCACGGCTTCTAACCAAAAACGTTGTTTAGAAGGCTTTGTTAAATCGACTACTTTTAATAAATAAATGAGCCCTGCTACAGCACTAATGGCTAAAATAGATTGCCCTAATGCTGCTGTGATAACGTGTATCGTTAGCCAATGACTTTGTAACGATGGTACTAACGGACTTACTTCTTTCGGGAACATTGCTGCATAGGAGATGATTAATAATGCAACAGGCAATGCAACTAGCCCAAGTGCAGTCAAACGATAAATAAAATAAATTAAAATAAACGCGCCAACAATGAACATACCAAAGGCAGTCGTAAATTCAAACATATTACTTACTGGTGCATGTCCTGTATAGATCCAACGCGTAATAAAATAGCCTAGCTGTGATAAGAAACCAATAATGGTTACCACAATGGCAAGCTTGCCCCATTTGCCAGTATTTTTACCAGTAGCATTTGCTTGCTTAATTGAACCACCAAATAATAATGTTGCAACTAGATAAGCAATAAAAGCTACAAATAATAGGTTTCCACTTATGTCAATCAAACTCATAAGGTGTTGTCACCTTCCTTTTCTTTAATGCCACCATTCGTGGACTCTTCGCCAGCCTCATCTTTCTCTAACTGATCTTGATACGGAGGCAATGCAGCAAATGTTGTAACAGCATCTAAATCCTTTTTCATGCTGAACATATTTTTGTTAACATGGGCAGCCATTAACACACGGCCATCTGGTTCCACTTGAATCCATAAACGTCTGTGATTCCAGTAAGAACCAATAACAACACCAATCATAAAGATGACGCCCCCAACAAATAAGATAGGAATTGTACGATCTTTACGTACTGTAATACCTGACATATCACGCATTTCTGCTGCTGCAAATTTCATTCTGTATTTATTTTCACCAAGTGGCTCTAAAGGAGGTTGCATAATTTCAACAAAGCTCACTTCGCCTTCAGGTGTTTCTGGTGTTGTCATTTTAAATAAGAATGCTGGGTTATTTGGAATGGATGTTTTTGTTTGTGGCTCACCATTTTCAAATCCATCAAAATCTGGTGTATAAACAAGAATTTGAACGGAAGAACCATTACCTAAATCATATTCCTTTTTTGGGTTTGTTAAATCAATTTCCACCTTACCAAGTGATTGTTCAGTCGTTTTATTGATTAATTCGAAATTCATTTGCTTTAATTCATTTAAACGATAATCCATTTGGTAAAGCGCAAAGCCATCTTCCTTTAAAGGATGGTTTACACGAATGGAATAGTCTTTTACTTTTTCTAGATTATCTGTGTCACCTGGCAAAGCATCTTTAGGCTGCTTATATAGTGTAATATCTGTTTGGAAATTTTTCGCAACAACATTTACACCCTGCTTTACTTGCTCACCCTGTGGTTCATTATCATGTGTCTCTAAAACAAAATCATTGTTTTCAATGAAATAACCGTCCATGCCAGTAATCGCACGTGTCTCGCCCTCACGTACCCAGATTGATTCATCAACATAGAAACCTGGCACCAGACGTAGCATGACCCCACCTAAAAAGATAATGAGACCGACATGGTTTATGTACGGACCGTAACGAGAAAAGCGTCCTTTTTCAGCTAAGAGAGCGCTACCATCTCGACGAACAGAATATCTCATCTCAGACATTTTTTGTGCCACTTTATCAAGCGTTTCCTCTGCGCCTGCTGTCACTTGTCCTTCTGCAACAATGCGCTGACGCTTCATAAAGCTTTCATGTCTTTTCACACGTTGATTCTTCAATGATTTATAAAGTGGTATTCCCCGGTCAAGACTTGCCACAATAATGGATACAGCAAGCATACCAACTAAAATTTGGAACCACCACGAGCTATATAAATCTGAAAGGCCTAACGTATAATAAATTTTACCGAATGTACCATAAACGTCTGCGTAATAAGCTCCCTTCTCCAAATCAGAAGCTTTCACGTAAAACTCTTGTGGTAGTAATGTTCCGATTGAAGCAGCAATTAATGTGATAATAATTAAGGATATACCGACTTTAACACTTGAGAAGAAATTCCATATTTTATCAATAAATGACTTGTTATATGTTTTAGAGCGAATGGCCATACCATCGTAGCGCATATCAACTACTTTATTTTGCTGTTCTTCTTCGGTTAAAGGACGACCACATTTCTCACAAAGCTTCGTGCCGTATGGGTTACTATGACCGCAAGCACAAATGATTTTTTCCATCGTCATATACTCCTTATTCCGGCTTCACTAATTCCATGTACGAAGCGATATTTTCCTCCGTCATTTCACCTGTAATAATCTTAGTCACTTTGCCTTCAGGATCAATTAATACTGTAGCAGGTAATTGACCTACATTATAAGCAGTCATAACACTTTTCGTTTTGTCGATCACTACTGGGAATGATAAACCATACCGATCAACAAAATTCTGCACTTCAAAATCAGTTTGAGCGATATTGACCGCTAAAGTTTGTACACCTTGATCTTTAAATTCTTGATACTGATTGTCCATCGCAGGCATTTCCTTCTCACAAGGCTTACACCAAGTTCCCCAGAAGTTTAAAAATACCCCTTGTCCTTTATAATCCGACAATTTATGTTTTTCACCGTTTAAATCTACTAACGTGAAGTCAGGTGCTTCAGAGCCTACTGCCACTAACTCTACTTTTTCCTTTGTCGCTGTTCCATATACTGTGTACCCGATTGCCAACGCTAGCAGTGCTAAGATGACCGTTCGCAGTACGAGACGCTTTTTCTTTTTCTCCAAGTTAATAAACCCCCTATCAATTACGGCTTAGCGTAAAGTTTGTAAACGCGAAGCTTTTACCTAATGCAGACCCAATGAACTTTTTCATTTTATATACGTCTTTAATTATGTAAAAACTTCTTTCAAATTGACGTCAACAATACCAGATTGTATGTGTAACAGTTCTTTTGAACAAACTGTTACTAGGTGTACTATTCTCACCTATTATAGCAAAATGATACAAAAACACTTAGCTATTAATTATGAATGATTTATGAACGAATTCACCATAAAGAAAGTGTAAACACCCAAATAATACCTATTGTGGTATCTACTTTCTTTTGGCAAATGTTCTTTAATCAAGCTTTCCAGTCTCCGCTAAAACACGTAATTGCTTGACTTCATGCTTTGATAATTCACGGTATTCTCCTGGTGTAAGGCCGAATAAATCTAAGAATGCAAAGCGTTCACGTTTTAATTTGACAACAGGTGTCCCAATGGCTTCAAACATACGACGAACTTGGCGATTGCGTCCTTCATGAATCGTAATTTCACAAATTGCTTTGCCTGCTTTTTCGTCAAAGGATGTCATACTAACCTTAGCTGGAGCTGTTTTCCCATCCTCTAATTTAATCCCTCTTTGAAGTTTTTTAAGCCCTTCAATTGTTGGAATACCTTTGACACGCGCGATATAGGTTTTATCAATTTTAAACTTCGGATGTGTCAACATATAGGAGAATTCCCCATCATTTGTCAATAATAATAATCCAGATGTATCATAATCAAGACGACCAACTGGGAAAATACGTTGCGGAATATGGTGAAATAAATCTGTGACAGTTTTGCGTCCTTTATCATCCGTCACAGCCGAAATTGTTCCACGTGGTTTGTAAAGTAAATAATATACCTTATCTTCCTTTTCCAATTTCACACCTTCTACTTCAATTGTATCAGAATTAGAAACCTTCGTTCCTAACTCACGAACAACTACACCATTAACTTTTACTTTGCCTTCTACTATCAATTGCTCTGCCTTGCGCCTTGAAGCAACTCCTGCATAGGCAATGACCTTTTGTAATCTTTCCATTTTTTCACCTCTAGTTTTCTTTCACATTGACACTTTCGTCATCATTCGATTTCGCTCTTATGAATAGGGTTATCTTTCCCGCTAATCTGTGAAAATTATGTCATACTTTGAAGCATTATTAAAGAAAAACAAATTTCACATTTTTTAATTGAGTATTCCAAATTATTTCTCATTCACAAATTTCTTATCATTTGCACCTACATTTTACGTTCCTCATAACCAGTATACTCATTTGGCAAAAAAGCGAATCGACTTAAAAATCTTTATTTTAACAGACAAGAAAGCTATCATTCAGCAGCTTTTAATCGTCCTTATTGTCAATTGTTAGTCCATATTGAAATGAAAACGTTTTGAGCTTCTACTTGTTAGTGTTTGCTCAATTGTTAAAACATCTTGTAGCACAAAAAAATTTTAGCATGTATTGTTACGTCAGCTTTTTCTATATTGATTTACTCACCTTTCTTCCAAGCAGTTAGTTGTCTAGTAATGCAGATTATAGGAGCACGAAAGAACGGCTCAAAATAAAAGCATATTGCACTGAATCACTTGGCTGTTTATGCTATAGTCATCCGTCATTTAGCAGAGATTCCATACTAAAAAAATCAGCAAATCGTTTTTAACGATCTGCTGATTCAACTTTTACTGGAGTTGCATAAATACGCTCTTCACCAATAAAGATCGACAAGACAGCTTCTTGACGTTTTCTTGATACATGTAAAACTTGCCGCACCTGCTCTTTTTCTTCTTTATTTAATTGTAGGCGAACGGGCTCTTCTAATCGAATAGCTAACTTTTTGTTGACGTTGTATTTGCCCTTCTTCACTACGGTTTCAAGGCTATAGTCTTGCCATACTCTATTCGATAAACCTCGATGTACATTCCAATCATCGGATTCATTTAAAGTGACAACAATGCAGATTTGCCCGTCCTTTTGAAAGGCTGTTGCTAGTGTACGTCCAGCAACCTTTGTAAAGCCGGTTTTTCCAGCGAACGCAGTGCCAGTCGCTGATTTTAAAGAACTAACAGGCTGCTCCGTTTCATCATCTATATGTGCAGCCATCCCTGAACCTTCTCTTAATAATCGGTGTTTATTTTCCCAAAGCATTCCGTTTACCGTATTCGCCCGATAAAGAATCGTTGAAGCAATTTTCTCAAATGTTTTATTTTGCAAAGCAAGTCTTAACATCTCAGCAGTATCTCTTGCTGACGATAAATGCTCATCATGATGAAGACCAGAAGGGTTCATAAAAACGGTGTTAGTCAGACCTGCAATCACAGCTCTTTCATTCATTAATTTGACAAAGCCCTCCACAGAGCCCCCTACGTGTTCTGCTAAAGCGGTCGCAGCATCATTGCCTGAACGCAGCATTAAACCGTACAATAACGTTTCGACTGTTACTGTTTCGCCAGCCTGTAAATAAATAGAACTCCCCTCAGCCATAGCAGCATTCGGTGATATTACAACTTCATCTTGCAGGTCACTATTTTCGATTGCGACAAGTGCTGTCCAAATTTTTGTTAGGCTAGCAATAGGTAAGCGTTCATCGCTATTAGACCCTATTAAAACGCGGCCTGTAGCGCCATCTAAGACAGCATAGCCACTTCCCCCTCTGGCAAAGCTAGTTTGAGGAAGCATTACCATTAATATCATGAGCATGAACAGTGTTAAACGAAATAACCGAAGCAACGAGCCACTCCTTATTTAATGTGATAGGAAAATATAGATTCATATTTATGTTGAAGGCTACGCATTATACCTAATCATTATTTTGACTGCTAAATGTCTCTTGGAACTTTGTCATAAATAAATCTGTTTCTTGTTCTGTTTCAACAAGATCCTCTTCAGGTAGAGGCGGCATTTCTTCAATAGTATTTAAGCCAAAATAATGTAAAAATTCTTTTGTCGTTCCATATAGTATGGCACGTCCAGTTCCTTCTGAACGCCCTACCTCTTTAATTAATCCTCGTGACACTAATGTTTGAATTGGTCGTTCACACTTTACACCGCGCAAATCTTCTATTGCTACACGTGTAATGGGCTGTTTGTAAGCCACTATCGCCAGCACCTCCAAGGAGGCTTGGGATAGGGATTGTGCCGTTGGATTCTCTACTAATCTTTGAATCGTATCAGCAAACTCAGATTTTGTAATGAGCTGATAAACGCCTGCAATTTCCTTCACAGTAATGCCTCTTGCTACATCTTCGTCAAAGGCTTCTCTCAATGCACTCATCGCCTGAACAATCAGCTCTTCCTGTTCTCCTAAAAGTTGCGATAGCTGTTTAATCGTTAAGCCATCATCTCCAACAACGAATAATAAGGCTTCAATTCTACTCTGTAACATCAAAGTTTTCGTCATCTTCCCATTCCTCCTTCTGCAAGGTAACCGTTAATTCTTCAAAGTTACCATCTTGTTCTACGACGACGACCTGACGTTTCATCAGTTCTAGAAGGGAAACAAACGTCAGAATAAGTGTCGGCTTATCTTCATAGGGAAAAAGCTCGAAAAATGATGCACGTCCACCTGTTAAACGTAAAGAATCAACAACAGAACGCATTTGATCTTTTACTGATCTTTCCTGCCTCGCTACTGTCGTTTTTAGTGGTTTCTTTAATTTTTTGCGACGCATCAATTTTTGAAATGCTCCAAGCATGTCATAGATGTTCACATTTAAATCAAACAAAGCCATTTGTTCATCCGAGGCCAACCCTGTTAAATCAGCTGGTGGCCTTGTAAATACTTGTGATCGATCCGTTTCAAGCTCTTGCAAATTACTGGCTGCTTCCTTATATTTTTTATATTCAATTAAGCGTTGCACCAGTTCTTCACGAGGGTCAGGGCCGTCCACTTCTAATTCTGCGTCTTCCATTTCACCTTCATGAATCGGCAATAGCATGCGGCTTTTAATTGCCAGCAATGTTGCTGCCATTACTAAATATTCACTTGCTTCATTTAATTCCAGTACTTGCATTGCATGTATATGGTCGATATATTGTTGTGTAATTTCAGCCATTGGGATATCATAGATATCAATTTCCAATCTGTGAATTAAATGCAATAATAAATCAAGAGGCCCTGAAAAGGCTTCTAATTTTACTTCATAAGACATTATTTTACCACCCTGAGATTCTATGTTCTTTTAGTATAGTGGAAAGGAGTCCAAAATGCATCCACAGCATCATACTTTATTTATAGATTACTGTGCTTATTTTAATGGCAATCAAGATTTTTTTGAATGCCATGAAGTGCTGGAGGAATATTGGAAGGAAATTGCACCTGGTGATAAAATGCATCCGCTTGTTGGCTATGTGCAGCTTGCAACAGGTTTCTATCATTGGCGACGTGGTAACAATACTGGCGCTATACGAATTTTAGAAAAGGCACTTCATAATTTCCAAGAAAATGAAGGCCATATTTTTTTCCAAGAAATTGATTATCAGCAACTCCTAACACAAGTAACAACGACCCTTATTTCGTTGAAAACGGGCAATTCCTTTCAAGCTATCCAGCTCCCTCTCTCTCCCAATTTGCTGGAGTTAACGATTGCACGTATACAGCTCTTGCCTTCTAGTAGTTCAAACTATCTTCTTCATAAACATATGCTACGAGATCGCTCACATATTCTTGCAGAGCGGCAAGAAAGCAAACAAAGAAAAAGCAGACGCTGTTAATCGTCTGCTTTTTCATCTTTACAATGGATACATTTTTGAACCAAGCTCCGTGTTGCATCGGTAGCACGTACACTTTCATATTGGCCAAGTTCTGCCACTTCTTGAAGCATTTCCGTTGCTACGCCTTCACCCCTATAGGAAGGGATCACCGATACATGCTGGATGGTAGCTGTATTATGCTCATCAATGACAAGCCCAACAATGCCAACATATTCATCATTCTTTTTCCATAAATATAAAACCCAATTATCGTCATTTTCATAGGAGTGGATGGTCTCTGTAAGCTTTTTTACGTCTTTTTCATTAGGCATAAATGAAAGTAGCCCCATTGCTATTTTCTCTAAAGCTTTCTTATATCGAATTAACATATTTGTCTATTCCCTCTTTTTCTAGCTGTACATAATCTTTGACTATCCTACACGATTTGTACTTTTACCGCAAGCCAATTTCTGTCTTACGAACCAGGTCCGAGAATACCTTTAGACGCCAACACCCAATAGACAACGCCCCACAACAAAATAAAAGTTGAAATGGACGCTAGTAATACCCACTTATTTTTCCTCAAATTTACTCACCCTTTTTTAAAGTTAGCGGGAGATCGTTTTGCACAATATCTTCATAACTTTCGCGGCGAATAGCTAGTTGATGCTGTCCATTTTCTACAAATACAACAGCAGGTCTTGGCACACGGTTATAATTACTAGCCATCGAATAACCATACGCACCTGTACAGAATACGGCTAACACATCGCCTGAAGCAGCATCTTGTAGTTTCGCATCAATAATTAATTTATCGCCAGATTCACATAATTTACCAGCCACTGTATAGAGTTCGTTTTTCGGCTCATTCGCTTTACTTGCAATGACTGCCTCATACTTAGCATCGTATAATGCTGGGCGGATGTTATCACTCATCCCACCATCAACCGCAATATATTTGCGCACATCTGGCACTGTTTTTTGTGAACCGATTGTATAAAGAGATGTTCCTGCATCACCTACAAGTGATCGACCTGGTTCAATCCAAATTTCTGGCATCTTCAGTCCAAGCACAGTTGCTTTATTTTTCACAACTGTTATCATATCCTCTACATAAACTTGTGGTTCCAGCGGTGCATCTTCTTCAGTATAACGAATACCAAAGCCCCCACCTAAGTTTAACACAGTACACGTAAATTCGTGAGTCTTGTTCCAATCAGAAATTTTGTCAATCAATTTTTCTCCAGCTAAGCCAAAGCCAGCAGTATCAAAAATTTGTGAGCCAATATGACAATGTAAGCCAAGTAGCTCTAGGAATTCATGGTTAAATGTTTGTTGGAATGCTTCATCCGCTTGACCATTGTTTAAGTCAAAGCCGAATTTTGAATCTGCTTGACCTGTCGTGATGAAATCATGCGTATGTGCTTCCACACCTGGTGTAACACGTAATAAAATACGCATTTTTTGCTGACGGCGCTCCGAAATTTCTTTTAAAAGCTGTATTTCATAGAAATTATCTACAACCATACATCCAATCTTGGAGTCAAAAGCTAGCTCTATTTCAGCAATGCTTTTATTATTACCATGGAAATGAATGCGCTCTGCTGGGAAGCCTGCCTTTAAGGCAGTAAATAACTCCCCACCAGATACAACATCCAAGGATAAATTTTCTTCTGCTGCTAATTGATACACCGCTACACATGCAAATGCTTTTGAAGCATAAGCTACTTCTGCTTTTACGCCTAATTTTTTAAACGTATCGATAAAGCCGCGTGCACGCTTACGAATAAGTGCAGTATCATACACGAAAAGTGGTGTACCATACTCTGTTGCTAGCTCTAGTGTGTCTACCTGTCCAATTGTTAAATGACCATCTTCAGAAATCGCTTGTGTTCCATATAAATGCATGTGCATCTCTCCCTTTTCACATCGTTCCATCTTGTTATTTTCACACTTTGTGGGGGCTTTCGTGGCATCCCATCAAGTAATTATTTCCATAAAAATATTAAAAGAAAAATGTATATACCCTACTTTTTCTTGAATGAAAATAATTTTTGCAAAAATCACAAAATACTATATGTGAACTTTATCACATGAAAAAAACGAGTGCAACGGCTCCTATGATCTTTTTCGCTGTTTGGAAGCGACTACATAAGGTCTTAATGCATCGGAAGTCATTGGGAAACGAATGATGACACGAAGCATTGCCGTTGGGAAGAATGGAACAAGCGGCCATAAATAAGGTGCCTGCATAGGTCGTAATGAACATAAATACGTAAACAATAAAAATAAGCCAATAAATAAGCCATTGACACCCCAGAGACCCGTTATAATTAATAACAGCAACCTAAAAATTTTGATCGAGATACTGAGTTCATATGATGGAATAATAAAAATAAGAATAGCTGCTACTGCTGTATAAAGAACTACCTCCGCAGAAAATAATCCTACATCAATAGCAATTTGACCAATGATTACCCCCGCAACTAATCCCATCGCAGTCGATAATGGTGACGGAGTATGAATGGCGGCCATCCTTAAAAATTCAATACCTATATCTGCAATCAATATTTGCAATAATAATGGTACATGCGATTTCTCTTCGGTGCCTAAAAAGGATAAGGCATCCGGCAGTAAGGATTCATTTGTAGCAAACACATACCACAATGGTAATAAAAGTAAACCCATGACAGAACCAAAATACCTCATAAATCGCACAAACGTACCAACTGTTGGTGCCTGTCGATATTCCTCCGCATGCTGTAATAAATGAAATATAGTAACAGGTACTAAAATCACGGATGGAGAGGTATCGACCAATATCGCTATATGCCCTTCAAGCAGATGCGCTGCTGCAATATCAGGTCGTTCCGTATAACGTACAAATGGCACTGGATGGAATTTTTGCTTAAAAAGCCATTCTTCTAATGATTTATCGGCCATCGTCAAGCCATCGTGATTAATTTGTCCAAGGCGCTGTCGTAAATTTTCGAGCATATCTTCATTGGCAATATCCTTCATAAACGCGATCGCCACGTCGGTTTGGCCGATTTTGGATATTTTATGTAGCTCGAAACGTAAATTACTATTGCGAATTCGCCTACGTATTAAAGCCGTATTTTGAGAAATTCCTTCTGTAAAGCCATCCCGCGAACCACGAATTACCTTTTCATTATCTGGCTCTTCTGGAGAACGTCCTGGATAATTTCTCAGCTCTGCAACGTAGCAATAGCCACTTTTAGTAATAAAGGTGACTTGTCCACTTAACATGGCTAATAAATAGGCTTTACGCTCTGTTTCCTCTGAACGCCCATGGAAATTAAAATAGGACTCAAAATATTCCTTCTCATCCTCCACATCAATGTCAATGTCTTCATTTGGAAGCATGCTAGAGAGTAACTGTGTTAAAGCTTCTCCGTCCACAAGCCCGCTAATATATGCACAAAGGACCGGCAAATCCTTGACAAATAAGTGTTTAATACCAACGTCAAATGATTCGCCGTCACCAAAATGTTCAATAAGAAAATCTTCGGCTTCTTCTAAGCTGTTAAATAATTTATTTGTCATGCTGTCACCATTTTCTTAGATGTCTTTTTTTATAGCTTCCTGCTCCACGGTAGCGCTTGTAGCCATCCAACTTTTCAGCTGGGCAAGGATTTTTTTCTCTAAACGAGACACTTGTACTTGTGATATCCCTAACCTATTCGCAATTTCTGTTTGCGTGCAATCTGAAAAATAGCGTAAATAAATAATAGACTGCTCTCTCGGTTCAAGTCTCGTGAGTACTTCCTTCAATGGGATATAATCAAATGGTTGCTCAGATTTTTCATCTTTCATTTGGTCCATCAATGTAATGGAATCCCCTTCACTTTCATACAATTGCTCATGAAGAGATGCTGGATCTCTCAGCGCATCGGATGCTGTGACAATTTCCTCCGTTGTCACACCAAGTACCTGAGCAAGTTCTTGAATGGTTGGTGGATGTTCATTTTTCTTAATAAATTCATCTGTAGCATGACGAATTTTAAAATTTAGCTCACGAATAGAGCGACTCACCTTCACCATGCCATCATCCCTTAAAAAGCGTTGAATTTCACCAATGATCATAGGGACTGCATAGGTTGAAAACTTCACATCATAGGTTAAATCGAATTTATCTACAGATTTCATCAGCCCTATGCAGCCAATCTGGAATAAATCCTCAAGCTCAACACCTCTCGTTGTAAAACGTTGAACAATGGACCACACAAGTCTCGTATTGCCTTCTACCATTCGTTTACGAGCCTCATGATCGCCCTGCTGTGCGCGTGCAATTAAATCACGCATTTCCTCCTGAGACAATAGCTTATCGGACGACTGTTCTAGCGGCTTCACTGTCTCAACCTCACATTACCGCTGTGCGAACTGTGTAAAATTTCTTCGTAAACGTTACAGTTGTTCCTTCTTGCCATTTAGACATTACTGTTAGCTGATCTGAAAAGCTATCCATAATGGTGAAGCCCATACCCGAACGCTCCATCGCACTTTTCGTTGTAAATAATGGCTCCATTGCTCGACTAACGTCCTCAATTCCTATTCCTTTATCCATGACAGATACCGTTACAATGTCATCCTCACGTTTTGCATGAACTGTAACAACACCCTTACCATTTTCTTCATAGCCATGAATAATGGCATTGGAAACCGCTTCAGAGACAACTGTTTTAAACTCTGATAGCTCATCAATAGTTGGGTCTAATTGTGCAATAAAACCTGTAACAGCCACACGGGCTAAGGCTTCATTTTCACTAAGTGCTAAAAATGTTAATGTCATTTCGTTATCCATTTACAATCCCCCTTACGCGATCAATCGCTTGTTCCTCTGTTGCATCCATCATCCATGGCCCTAATCCTGAAAATTGAAATACTTTTCGCATTGTTGGCGATGGATTCAATAAAATAGTTCGCCCAGCAACTGCTTCTAACTCACGCATTCGACCAAGCACTAAGCCAACGCCTGAACTATCCATAAAGGAAAGCCCTTCTAAGTTCCAAATGATGGTCGTCACAGTGCCTTGAAAAATTGCTGTAGAAATTTTCGCTCGAATTTGTTCTACTGCATGGTGATCGAGCTCCCCAAACAAACGTATAACGACAGTCTCTCTTGTGACCATTTCTAATTGATAATGCATGAACATCGCCTCCTCCTCGTGCAATTCCACATTCAATGCAATGAATCCTTGCGGCTGACAGAACTAGTGCAAAGTCTTCCGAAATAGTGTCTAATCGACATACTTATAGCTTTTTAGGTTAAGTGCAGTATGGGATAAATCTACATTTTCTAAACGCCATTGCTAGCTAAAGTTTAACGATCCTTAGAACGCAAAAAAAGCGAGAGCTCACTTAAAGTGAGAGCCCTCGCTAACGAATCTTTATGCAATTGTATATGCTTGCTGTATTTTATTGATTGTCTCTTCAACAATTGGTTGATTGGCATATAAATAAGCAATCGTGTCGCCATGATTGACATGGTCACCTTTTTTAGCAATCAGCTGGATGCCTGCATCATAATCAAGTACCGATTCCTTCGTTAATCGTCCAGCACCTAGACTGACACTCGCTTCACCTACTAATAAGGCATTAATGGTTTCCACAGTGCCCTCTGCAACAGCTGTCACCGCTACTTTATGAGCGGTTTCATTTTGGACAATATCAGAAACTACACCACCTTGTGCAACAATGAACTCCTCAAATTTTGCAGCAGCAGAACCATCAGCAAGCACGCGCTTAACCGCAGCGGTCGCTTCCGCTTCATTCACGCCAGCGGCAACTTGGTACATTAAGGAAGAAATAACAATACATTCATCCAACAAATCTTCATGCGTTTCTTCCAAGCGTCCACTTAATAAGGCATACGCCTCTACAACTTCAAGTTTATTCCCAATCATTTTTCCTAAAGGATTATCCATATCACTAATATGTGCGACAACTTTACGCCCAAGTTTTTCTCCAATGGCCGTCATTGTATCCGCTAAAATCTGTGCTTCTTCTTGCGTCTTCATAAACGCACCTGAGCCGCATTTTACGTCAAGTACAATACCATCTGCACCACTTGCAATTTTTTTACTCATAATCGACGCAGCGATTAATGGAATAGAATCGACAGTACCTGTCACATCACGTAATGCATATAATTTTTTGTCGGCTGGTACAAGATTCCCTGTTTGTCCGGCAACTGCAATTTTATGCTGATTGACATTGTCAATAAACTCCTGTGATGAAAGCTCTGTTTTGAAGCCTTCAATGGATTCAAGTTTATCGATTGTTCCACCTGTAATGCCTAAACCCTTACCGCTAAATTTCGCCACAGGGATTCCTAAAGAAGCGATAATTGGTGTGACAACAAGTGTGACCTTGTCACCAACTCCTCCTGTAGAGTGTTTATCGATTTTAAAGCCATCAATAGACGTTAAATCAATAACATCCCCTGATTCGATCATGGCCTTTGTTAAATAAAATGTTTCATCATCAGACATACCTAGTAAGCGTATAGCCATTAAAAGTGAACTTGCTTGATAATCTGGAATGGAACCCGTCGTATAGCCTTCAACAAAATACTGAATTTCAGCTTGAGATAGCTCTATTCCTTGTTTTTTCTTTTCAAACAATTGAACCATATTCATACGAAAAACCCCCTTATTTCAAATCATGTAAGAAACTTTTGCCGAATGGTGGTGCTTCTACATTAAAGTTTTCAGCAACTGTCGCTGCAATATCCGCAAAAGTTTCACGCAAAGCTAGTTCTGTTCCACCATTGAAACGTGGTGAATAGACAATTAACGGTACATATTCACGTGTATGATCTGTTCCATGGAAGGTTGGATCATTTCCGTGATCGGCAGTAATGATTAATAAATCATCCTCTGACATCGCTTCTGTAATTTCTGGTAGGCGTGCATCAAATTCTTGTAGTGCCTGTCCATAGCCTAATGGATCACGACGATGACCAAAGTTGGCGTCAAAGTCCACTAAATTTAAGAAGCTCATCCCACGAAAATCACGGCGGACAACCTCTGCAAATTGATCCATACCATCCATATTATTTTTTGTGCGTACCGAATCAGTGACACCTTCACCATTGAATATATCTGAGATTTTTCCAATGGCAATGACATCTAATCCTGCGTCCTTTAAAACATTCATTGTTGTACGACCAAATGGCTTCAATGCGTAGTCATGTCGATTGGCAGTACGTGTGAAGTTGCCTGGCGTACCAACAAATGGTCTTGCAATGACACGTCCTACTAAATATTCAGGCTGTAATGTTAATTCACGCGCCATTTCGCAAATTTTATATAATTCTTCTAATGGAATGATTTCCTCGTGAGCAGCAATCTGTAAAACAGGATCGGCTGATGTATAAACAATAATCGCACCTGTTTCCATATGTTCCTTACCGAAATCTTCAATCACTTGTGTACCGCTTGCTGGTTGATTGCACAGTACTTTACGACCTGTACGTTGCTCTAACTCAGCAATAAGCTCCGCTGGAAATCCTTCTGGATAAACCTTAAATGGTTTATCGATATTTAACCCCATGATTTCCCAATGGCCTGTCATCGTGTCTTTGCCGACAGATGCTTCTTGCATTTTACCGTAGTATGCTTTTGGCTCTGTAGCCGCGTGCATACCTTGCAATGATTCAATATTTGCTAAACCAAAGGACTCCATCACTGGCATTGTAAGCCCATTCATTTTTTCAGCGATATGTCCTAATGTATGTGCACCAACATCACCAAAATTTGCTGCGTCTGGCGCTTCACCTATACCTACTGAGTCCATGACAACAACATGGATTTTGTTAAACGGTTTATTCATAATGGTTGCCTCCTAATCTCATGACTCTATTTTACCAAAAAAATGCGAAAAATAAAGGTCAGACATCCGACTAAAATATAATTTTTACTTATTGAAGAGTTTTAAGCACGTGGATGGAATTGCTTATAGACCTCAGATAATCTTGTTTTACTAATATGTGTATAAATCTGCGTTGTAGAAATATCTGCATGACCAAGCATTTCCTGCACCGCTCGTAAATCAGCGCCATTTTCGACCAAATGAGTAGCAAAGGAATGACGCAATGTATGTGGGGTTAATTCATGTTGGATGCCTGCCTTTAAAGCATGCTCCTTCATTAATTTCCAACAACCCTGCCTTGTTAAACGTTTCCCTCTTTGATTAATAAAAAACGCATCTGTTTTTGGGTGCTTTCCTTGCAACTGACCACGAGCACCGTTTAAATAGGCATTAATCGCCGAAAGGGCATTTTTGCCAAGTGGAATAATTCGTTCCTTCCCACCCTTCCCAAAGACACGGACAAAGCCCATCGTTAAATGAATATCGACTAAATCCAGTGCAATGAGCTCACTAATGCGCATGCCAGATCCATATAGTAACTCTAGCATGGCAAGATCACGTATACCTTGTGGCTTACTTCGATTCGGAGCTGTTAGTAACGCTTCGATTTCTTCGATAGATAGGATATTCGGTAGCTTTTGCTCAATAGTTGGCATTTCTAAATGAACAGTCGGATCTGTTTCTGCACGCTTTTCTCGCAGTAAAAATTGATGGAAGCTCCGGATAGAAGAAATATGACGGGCAACGGTACGGCTTGTCTTCCCCTGTGCTCGCAATTGCTCTAAATACCGCAAAATAGTTGTTCGTTCCACACGGCTAAAATCAGCCATCCCCTCTGCTTCCTGCAAAAAATGCACATAGCTTTCTAAATCACGGCGATAGGATGCTAATGTATTAACAGATAACTGCCTTTCCACCTGAATAAAATGGATATAGTCCTCTACTGCATATTGAAATTCATTCATCATAACGCCCCCTCACTGTCAATTATTCTCTATTTTATCATGGCCTTAAGAAATGTGCTAAAGCCCCCTCTATTCGACATAATCCAACCATATTATCGTTACATTATAATTAATCCAAGGCCACTCTACTTAAATGTGTCCAAGTTATTAATAACTCTTTCATTAAGCTCGTCCGAGGAGACTTCTATTCTTACACTTCGCTTTCGGAACAAAAACATTTGCTGCCTCAAAAAAACAAAAAACTGCCCGATTCAATCTATACTTAAGATTAAAACAGACAGCTTTTTGTTATTTTTCTTCATTCGATTCGTCGTTTTTATCATGACAGCGCCAGCATATGCCGTGGAAAGTTAGTCGGTGATCTTTTATAATAAAGTTCCAACGTTTTTCAACAACGGCTTCCACATCTTCAAGTAAATCTTCTTGAATTTCATCAACAGCACCACATTCGATACAAACAAGATGATGGTGGAAATGGGCAGCTCCCTCTTGGCGTAGGTCATAGCGCGATACGCCATCGCCAAAGTTGATTTTGTCGACAATTTTGAGCTCAGTTAATAATTCTAACGTTCTATAAACAGTAGCTAGACCAATCTCTGGTGCTTTTTCTTTTACTAAAAGATAAACATCCTCAGCACTTAGGTGGTCCTCTTCGTGCTCAAGCAAGACAGCAACTGTCGCTTCTCGCTGCGGCGTCAGCTTGTAACTAGCACTATGCAGCTGTTTTTTTATACGATCAATTCGGCTCTCCATGTGACGCCCCCCTAAACTCTTTCCATTATACCAAAGGAGTAAATCCTATTACAAGATAGTGAATAGATTTCTAACATGCTTCTATTTTTTATCTGATCACAATTTCTGTCCATTCAATCCTTCATTTTAACACATAAGCAATAACAATAAACTCAGCAACTATTATGATGAAAAATGCGATAAAATTCAACAAAATTGTTCGACCAGATACTTGTTTCCCGATTTTTCGCTTGGACCAAGCGGGTACAAGTAAATTGCATAGGACTAGCAACAATATACAATAGATGAGCTGAAATGGAAACCACCAAATCGTATAAAGCCAAAAAGCTTCAAGTTTTTGTAATAAAAAAACAGAACTAAAGCCAAAAAAAGTGGCACGTATGGCTACTGTCACACGCACTAAAACTTTTAATACGCTATGTGTTGCTAGTAATAATACAAGACCTATAGAAATAGTGACAGGCAGTACTAAACGAAAAATGGAGTGCCTGTCCCCATCTGCTAAACGAGGCTCTATAAATAATATAAATGGTTCCGCTTTCGGTCCACCAATAATATGAAAGAAAATAACGCCGCAAACAAAACTTACTGCAATGATGGAAGCGTGATAAAAAATAGACACCGTACGAGACATAAACATGCTCCTTTTCTATCAAGGTTTGTACAGCTTATGCTCGTCCGTCTCTATTATGCTAAAAGATTATTTTCTAAATTTGCAGCCAGCCAGAGTACTGCAAATGCCGTTTTAGCATCATATATACGCTGATCTGCCACCATTATTTGTGCTTCTTCCAACGAAACTTCTAATAATTCGACAAATTCATCCTCATCTAAATCTGCTTTATTATCTATTGTATATAATTCCCTCGCTACAAACAAATGAATAACTTCATCCGCAAAGCCTGGTGATGTTGCAAATGTTTGTAAAAAAGTCAGTTTATGCGCTCCATAGCCTGTCTCTTCCTCTAATTCACGACGTGCTGTCACCACTGGCTCCTCACCAGGTTCCAGCTTCCCTGCCGGAATTTCAACGATTGAACGTTCAAGCGCTTTACGATATTGTTCTACCAACACTAGTTTCCCCTCGTCCGTAACGGCAATAACTGCTACGGCACCGGGATGCTTTATGATTTCACGTTTCGCAACCTGTCCATTTGGTAAAGTTACCTCATCAATTTGTAGTTTTATTATTCTTCCATCATAGATTGGTGTTGTTGTCGTTGTTTTTTCCTCAAACTTTTTCACTGACGATAACCTCGCTTGTTCTTCAGATATGTTCATTGTACCATTACAAGTAGAGAAATCGAAGGAGGACGATCATATGAAAAAAAGACAGCTTGGCATAAGTGAATTGTTTATTTCAGAGATTAGTTTAGGAGGCATGTCTCTTTCGACAGATAAAAAGCAAGCAGCTGCCATTGTCGATATGGCATTAGATGCCGGGATTAATTATATCGACACAGCGGATTTATATGATTTTGGTGCAAACGAAGAAATCATTGGTACAACGTTAGGTAAACGTCGTCATGATGTCATCCTAGCAACAAAGGTAGGAAACCGTTGGACAGAAGGCGTCGATGGTTGGCATTGGGACGCATCCCCAGACTATATTAAAGAAGCTGCCTATGCTAGCTTACGACGACTAGGTACAGACTATATTGATGTCTATCAATTACATGGCGGCACAATGGAAGATGATTGGGATGGAATTATTGACACATTTGAAGAACTTAAAAAAGAAGGGCTCATTCGTGAATATGGCATTTCTTCTATTCGTCCAAATGTATTGCAGCGATTTTTACCTGCAAGCTCAGCTAAAAGCGTTATGATGCAATATAGTGCTCTAGATCGTCGCCCTGAAGAATGGTTTGAGTTTATTGCAAATCAAGGTGCATCTGTTGTAACACGTGGCACAGTGGCAAAAGGCTTATTAACAAATAGCTGGCAACAACGTCTACAACAGGTCAATGGTTTTAACGGCTATACGGCAGAGGAATTAACAGCATCGTTAACAGACTTAGCTTTACAATATGATGATTTACATGCGCTGGCCATCGCCTTTAATTTGAAAGAGCCTACGATCGCTTCAACGGTAATTGGGGCAAGCTCACAACAACAGCTAGCTCAAACGCTAGCTGCCTATGAAAAAATCAACGTAATCACAGATTTTAATGCAGCCAATAAACTGACTAAAAATGAGCAGTATCAAGAACACCGATGAAAAAATGGCTGGTCTTCATCATCTGTCTTGTCATATTAGTAATCTCCTCTAGTATGACCTATGAGCAACAGAGTATCCTACCAGAATTAGAAGATCTACTTGCCAATAAACCTTTTGAAAAACAACTATCTGTTTTAAAAATTCCCTATTGGGGAACCATCGTTTCCGTTGAAGAACGTGGTTATTTTCCATTTGTAGAGTTTTTAATTCGTAAATTGACACATTTTATTGGGTTTGGATGCATTGCACTTGGTCTGTATTTTGCTTGGGGAAAAAGACGTTTTGCAGCAAGTATTGCCATTGCAGGAACAGCTACAATTGCTATCATTGACGAATTTCGTCAAAGCTTTACACCAGGTCGCACAATGAGCTTCCAAGATGTCTTAGTCGATACAGCTGGAGCCATTGTTTTTGTGAGTATCGTTGTAGCATTGAGAAAAATACTCAAAAATAAAAGACAAAAGGCATTACCGTAGCCTTTTGTCTTCATTGTGTTGAATAACAAAATATCCATAGAATTTAAAGTAAAAAAGGTTTGCCGCTCCACAAAAGAGTTCTCTTTTTTACAAAGGTTTCACAAATAAAATGAAGGTGTTCACTACTTTATTGATGGTAGTGGTGATTAATCCCGTCTCCACTCTCTAAAAATAGAAATATTTCATTCACTACTGACACTTTTACAGAATGGTTAATGTGGAGTGGAGCCAGCATCACAGAGAAGACCCTGGAGCGAACGTAAGTGAGGGAAGCAGATCATCGGACGCCCCCTGAAAAGGACGCTGGCGGAACGGAACTACTCGCCTTGCTAAAAAATCTTTTTGTGACATTACCATTTTTAACCAAAATAAAGACAAAAGGCACAATCATAGTCTTTTGTCTTAGCCATTTTTTTAAAGTTGGAATCTCCAAAAATAGAGGGAGTTTGTTTCTTTATACAAGGCAGCTCCTGCTTTTTCTAAAACTCGATGGGATGCCACATTATCTTTTTCGGTATCTGCAATAACGTATTTTACATTTAGTTGATGAAGTAACCAGTTTTGAAGAGCTATGATTGATTCTGTCATATAGCCCTGCCCCTGATAAGGAGGAAAAGTATAATACCCAATCACAACTTCCTCTTGGTCATTTGGCATACCTTTTAGCATTATGCCACCAACAGCACAATTTTTCTCTTTTAACACAAGTAACCAGTTCGTATGCCAAAGATAGTTTTGCTCATCTTCTACGACTTTGGAAAGTCTAAAATACAATGCTTGTTTAAGCTCGCAATCTAAATGCCCCTCACCCATACTTAATGACAACTGCTTGGCCATTTGTTTCTCATGCTCTATTAGTAATTTTAGATACTTGGCGTTTAAAGGAATTAATCTTATTCTTTCTGTCTGTAATTCTACCATGTTGTTCTCCTAACATAATTTAATTGATACTAAACTACAATTAGGTATATGTTATTGGCAGCGTCTCCCGTTCCATTAAATTCAAAAATCTCTCTTTGTATATCGACTATAACGACATAATTTAAATGCTGTAAAAGACAAAACAGTGAACCCACCTGTGTGAATTCACTGCTTTATTTTTAAAATTTAGAGCCTTTATCGCCGTATTCGTTTAGTAATTCTTCAAACGATTTATTTTTTTCACGTTGTTTGCGTTCAAACGCTAATTTTGCTTGACGTTCTTCCTCTGCCGCCTGCTCTTTAGCAGTTAAATCTTGCTTCGCCGCTTTTAATTTTGCGAGCACATCGCCGCCAAGCTGATCCGCTAATGTGACCGCCTCTTGCTTAGGTAGGCTAGCTGTCATGCTATTGTCAGTGCGTTGCTGCTGTTTTCGTTTCTTTCCCATTACATTCACCTTCTTATTGATATCAAGGGCGCTTTACAACAGTTGCTACGCCTTGTCCCCCACCGATACATAATGTGGCTAAGCCCGTTTTTGCGTCACGCTTTTCCATTTCATGCAATAGCGTCACTAAAATACGAGCACCACTTGCACCGATTGGATGACCAAGAGCAATAGCACCCCCGTTAACATTTAGTTTATCATGATTAAAGCTTAATTCACGATCTACAGCAATTGATTGTGCTGCAAATGCTTCATTTGCTTCAATTAAATCGATATCGTCTAAAGTTGTCTCTGCTTTTGTTAGTGCTTTTTGGACAGCTTTTACAGGACCTGTCCCCATAATAGCTGGATCGACACCTGCGCTAGCATTCGCTGTAATAATTGCCATTGGTTGAATGCCTAACTTTTGTGCTTTTTCCTTTGACATCACCACAACTGCTGCTGCACCATCATTAATACCCGATGCGTTCGCTGCGGTAACGGAGCCATCCTTTTTAAATGCTGGTCGTAGCTTAGCTAAGGACTCCGCTGTCACACCTGCTCGTGGAAATTCATCTTTATTGAAAAGAAGTGGCTCTCCCTTACGCTGTGGAATCTCGACAGCCACGATTTCATTTTCAAACTTGCCAACTGCAATCGCTGCCTCTGCACGTTGCTGAGAACGAGCCGCAAAAGCATCCTGCTCTTCTCGAGAAATTTGATACATATCACATAAATTTTCAGCGGTAATCCCCATATGATAATCATTAAAAGCACACCATAGGCCATCTTGAATCATTGTATCTACTACCTTTTGATCGCCCATTCGGAAGCCTTCTCGTGCATTTTTTAAGACGTAAGGTGCTTGGCTCATATTTTCAAAGCCCCCCGCAACAACAATCTCAGCATCTCCCGCTATAATCGCCTGTGTGGCTAAATGAACAGCCTTTAAACCCGATCCACATACTTTATTAATTGTTAATGCTGATACCTCGTGAGGTAACCCCGCTTTAATTGCCGCTTGACGAGCTGGGTTTTGTCCAAGCCCTGCCGCTAAGACATTCCCCATAATGACCTCATCTACTTGTTCTCCTGCTACACCTGCACGTGCTAACGCCTCTTTAATGACAATGCTACCTAACGTTGTCGCTGGTACGTCTTTTAATGTCCCCTGAAATGAGCCTATCGCTGTACGCACAGCACTCACGATTACTACCTCGTTTGTCATAATCATTCTCCCCTTTTCCCCGTTCAAAAATCAACACTGCATGCATATGCTACTAGCAGATATGTATATTTTAACAAATATTTTGACGATTTTCGATAATAGAAATAATCGCAGTTTTGCCAAAGATATTGTAAAATGTTGACGTGTTTTAAACAATCTTAGTTGGGAACATTACAAATAAGAAACAGCATGTGGAGGTGTTTTATGATGAAAAAGAAGATGCTTTTATTCTCTGGTATTACAACAACGCTAGCCGCAGCTGCAACAGGTCTGTTCGGCTTCGCGCTTTCCAATAAATTAATGTATATCCAACAAAAAGACCCGGAGTTTGTTCGAGAACGAGAAACGACTGCCAAGCGCTTTGATGAAGCTTGGTACAATAATAACTTGAAATGTGAACTCAATATTGATTCTCCTAATGGCTACTCAATTCGAGGCATTATGTTTCAGCCTTTGCAAACTAATAACACCATCATCATTTGTCACGGTGTCACTGAAAATAAAATAAATTCCGTAAAATATGCTCGATTATTTGAAAGACTTGGCTATAATTCAGTTATTTTTGACCATCGTCGTCATGGTGAATCTGGGGGCAAAACAACGAGTTATGGCTACTATGAAAAAAATGATCTTGATGCAGTAGTAAAGACAGTGAAAGCCATGATTGGTGAAGACGCTATCCTTGGGATTCACGGTGAATCCATGGGGGCAGCAACTATGCTACTTTATGCTGGAACAGTGGAAGATGGTGCTGATTTCTATATTTCAGACTGTGCGTTCTCCGATTTTTCCATGTTGTTGAAGCAAATCGCCAAAACCGAATTTAAATATGGCTCCATTATTCCCATTCGCTTTGCCGATTTCTTTGTCCGCCTCAGAGATGGCTACTCCTTCAAAAGTGTAACACCTGCTGAAGCCGTGACACATATTGAAAAACCAGTACTCTTTATTCACAGTATTCCTGATACATTTATTCCAGCGTCGATGTCACTAGATCTCTACAATAAAAAAGCAGGTCCCAAAAAATTAAAACTTTTTGACACTGGGGCACATGCACAGTCCTTTAATGAAAATATGGATGAATATGAGGATTTAATTCATGATTTTTTAGAAAGTTTTATTTACCAAAAAATCAATCCCGAGTCTTCCTCCTCCAATGTCATTCCATTCCATTTTTAGCACACATGAAAAAAAGATCATGTCAAAGGCAGAAAAAGCAACTTTGCAAGGTGAGAGGTTGATTTCCGTTCCGCCAGCGCCCTTTCCAGGGGGCGTCCGATGAGCCGCTTCACTCACTTACGCTCGCTCCAGGGTCTCATCTGTGACGCTAATCCCCTAGGAGTGACGCTGGCTCCACTCCAATCAACCATTCTGCAAAGTGTCTTTACTTTTTTTCATAGTAATATAGCGATTAAATAGCCCATTATTTTTAGAGGGAATAAGCTCTTATTTTCAATGTGGGGAAGTGATGTGTGACAACACCTCTCCATAAAGAGTAGTGAAGACCTTCGCCTTATTTGAAAACCTTTGCTAAAAAGGTAATACTTTTGTAGGTTGGAGTGGAAGGCTACTTGACTCCCGTGGGATAACGAGACAGGCGAGCCTCTAAACGGAGCGATAGCGGAGGAAGCGGCTCGGGACGCTTGCCCACAGGAAAGCAAGTAGCCTGCAAGGGAAATCCATTTCTACCTTCCAATTGACTGTTTTGTTTTTCAACACTAAGAAAACCTTGCGGAATTATCTCCGCAAGGTTTTATAAATGATTATTCTCCAAAAACGATATGCCATTCATCTCGTTTTGCTAAAAATTCTTCAGCTAATGATTGTGCACCTTCCAAGCTATGGCTAGCAGCCCAGCCACACTGCACCTCATTGCATGCAGGAACAGCTGTTGCTTTTGTCACATCAATAAATGTTTTCTCTAAAATAGTTAATAATTCCTCATAATCATTATGATTAATCAGTGATACATAGAAGCCTGTTTGGCAACCCATTGGACTAAAATCAACAATGTGATCAGAGTAGTTACGAATAATGTCAGCAGATAAATGCTCTAAAGAATGTAAGGCAGGCATATCCATATGCTCTTTATTTGGCTGTTTAAAGCGAATATCATATTTGTACACTTCGTCGCCATTTTGACCCGTTTTAACACCAGCTAAACGAACATAAGGTGCCTTTACTTTTGTATGATCCAGATCAAAGCTTTCTACATTTGTCTTTTCTTTTTGCATAATACATAACCCCTTTCCGTATGGTAATTCTATTATACATAGTTTCCCGATAGAATTATATGATTTTCAAGAATTTTTTAAATACTGTAAAAAATATAAAAAAAACAACTAGTTAAGTTTGAACTAGTTGCTCTCATCATTCCGATTACTTTTGGAATTTATTCATTTGTGCCATCATTTGACGTACTTGCTTTTCAGACGGCGTACGACCCATTTGTGCCATCATCATACGAATCATTTGCTCATTAATAGGTGGGTTTTCTTTTAAATATTTCATCATAGCTTGACGAGCGAAATAGAAACCAAGTGCCGCTCCCGCTGCTAATGCGATAATTACGATAATAATCCAGCCCCATGTAGGCATACAACCAACCTCCTCCACTACAATATACCGAGAAAAACTCTCCACGCACCATTATACACCAAATGATAGCGTGTTACTATATATTGTAGTGAATTTTCCTAGTGCATTGTATACTTCATCGGCTTTAACCACCCACACTCATTATCCTGTTTATTAAAAGCAATAAACCGTTCACTCATTTTGGCAAGCATTTGAAATAAATCTAAATCTAACATTCGCGAACCTTCACAATAAACACAAATTTTACGATCGACCAAATAAATAGCCATTTTGCCTTTTATCGGATGTTCTAAAAACAAAGCATTGCGGGCTCTTTCTAAATGTGCATATTTGGAATCAAGTTGATGTTCCAACATCGCTGCAATTTCTTCAAAACGAACAGATTCACATATATATGCAAGCTCTTTTAAGGATTTCTCGTTGGCGTCTTCACAGCCTTGCATCATCTCTAACAACTTACGCTCTCTGCCAAAAATAAATGTTAAATGCTCTTCTTTTATCTTATATATAGAATAGGTTCTCACCAGAAATCCTCCTTCGCTCAGTTTCTTTTCCATAAGTATAGCTCATCCAACCTTGTTAATTTGTCAAACGAAGGAAGGATCTATCTTCTATTTTTGTCGAAAAAATTCTAGTTTCGCATCTATAAATGACTTTATGACAAATGGTATTTTTTGATAAAACAAAATAGTTATTTTCCAAAAACAAGAAAAAACAGCTCGTTTTATACGCCAAAAACCCACTTTCGTTACAGCTTAGATGGTTCTCAGCCTCAAGACCTAGATCAAAATCAATTTCGAGTCCGTTTTAGACAATCTTGTATAGAGGTAACATAAAGGTACAAACGAAAGGAGCTAAAACAAATGAAAAAATTTCTTTTACTAACTGGAGGCGTCATCGCAGCATGTGTTGCACTTGCCTTAATAGGACCACTGGCAGGTTTACTATTCTCCGGATTATTTGTAGCACTAGGCATGCATTTCTACATGGCAAGCAAATCAACATTCGGTAAAATTTTCTGGTTTACAGTTGGTCTAATCGGTGTTCTATCAGCAGTGTCTAACATTCCAGCAATGATCGGTCTTGCAGCTATCGCTATTATCTATGTCATCTATAAAAAATGGAATGGCGAAGATGTAAAAATCCCTACAATCGAAGGGAAAAAAGAAGAAGATCCGTTTACAAACTTTGAAAAAGAATGGTCAAACTTAACAAAATAAAAAGGAGCGAAATTAAATGAATTTATTTCAACGTTTTAGATATACAGTAGAGGCAGACTTACATCAAATATTTGATAAAAAGGAACAAAAAAATCCGATTGCAATGTTAAATCAATACATTCGCGAGGCAGAAAAACAAACAGAACAAACAGGTAAATTATTAGAACGACAAGGGCAATTAAAAGAAAAGCTAGAGCAAGAATATAAGCAAAATGCTGAATTACTAGCTAAACGTGAAGCCCAACTAACATTGGCAACAACTAGTGGTGAACAGGATTTAATTGATTTCGCTACAGATGAAGTAACGGCTTACACAGCTCGTAATCATACACTACAAGCGAGCATTGAATCGAGTACACGTGAATACTTCGAGCTAGAGCGTAAATTCGAAACAATGAAGCATAAAATTAAAGATATGAAAGTACGTCAATTACAGCTGATGGGAAAAGAAAATGTAACACGTGCTCACCATCAAATGGACGGCATGATTGCCAAAAACAATAAAACAAATTTTGAAGATTTAGAAGCCTATATCGATAAATTAGCTTACCAAATCGATAAAGATCATGAGGTAACAACTTTCGAGGCAAGACTGGCAGAATTAGAAAAAAAAGCAGCAGAAGATCACTCACCACTGCTAATTGAAAATAAATAACATGTTATAATGAAAGCAATGCGCCAACTTTATAAGGCGCATTCTTTCACGTTTAAAAATAGAGGGTCCCATTCCCTCTCTTATACTATTAGTAGAAGGAAGGGTGACCCTCTTGCAAAATTTCACAACAAATAAGCTCACGTTTTGGGTACTATGCTTCTTTTTACTCGTCTTTGTAGAGCTTACTATTTTTAATAATGGCGGAGCCTTCTGTTTATTGATTGGGGCAGTACTTCTTTATTTAAGTTTTTCCAAAAAAGTTCGTTTTTTTAAATGGACAGGAATTTTCTTCATTGCTATTGCTTTGTTTACCATGTGGAGCCTACGTTTATTCGTCGTCATCATGCTCTTATATATGCTTTATCAATACCTACAACGAGAAAACGAACCAAAGGTAGTCGGTGCAGAGCTTTTTGAAAAGCTTCCTACAACTAAAAATGACTTGATTGGCACAATGCCAGCACCTACAGAAGCGTACAAATGGCAAGATGTACAAATTCAACGCCTTGCAGGAGATATTACGATTGATACAACACAAACAATCTTACCTGCTGGCACTAGTCTCATTACAATTCGCCAAGGGATCGGGAAAGTTCAAATCTATATTCCCTATGAAATCCCTTTCCGTTTACAGTATACGACGTTATTTGGTGAGCTTATCTGCTTACATAAGGGGCCACAACGCATCTTAAATGAAAGTATTACTTTCGCTGACGGCAACCCTGAGGATGCTAAACGCGTTTTAATTATTCATGTCGCAACCTGGCTGGGAGATTTGGAGGTGCTACGAAAATGATTGCCTTTATCTCAAGATTGTTTACGCTATTTTTCATTTTAATGAGTGCTGTTTTCGGTCTGCTTGTGGCGGTATGGGGCAATCCGGATGAAAAAACATGGGAGCCATTGTGGCAGCAGACTTACGATAATATTCCGCTAGGAGGCATCATCGTAGTTAGCCTGTTTGTACTTAGCTTCCTGTTTGCTAGCTGGATCAGCATGACTGCTCGGGCACGAGAAGCTCAAGCAACACGCATTGTGAAGCAATTAATCGAGCCTGATTTTATTTTCCCTAAAAAACAAGCACTTCCGAAATCATTAAAAAAGGCAATAGTTCAAACAAGTGAATTAATCGATACACAGCGAAAAAGCTTACAGCGACTCTCCAATGAACGGGCAGAAGCAAATGATAAAATTATTCAGGAGCGTATTATTGCTGAACGCCAACGACTTGCTAGGGAATTGCATGATTCCGTATCACAGCAATTATTTGCGGCTTCTATGTTACTCTCAGCATTAACTGAAAATGACGAAAATGCTACTAGCTTAAAACAGGTGGAAAAGATTGTTCAGCAGGCACAGCTAGAAATGCGCGCATTGCTGCTCCACTTACGACCTGTAGCTCTACACAATAAAACGCTAGCACAAGGCTTAGAGGAATTGATTATTGAACTTCAACAAAAAGTTTATTTCCATATTGAATATGAGCTAGAGGAAATGGCCTTAACAAAAGCAGAAGAAGACCATTTATTCCGTATTGCACAGGAAGCCCTCTCTAACACGCTCCGTCATGCCAAAGCAAGTGAAGTGGAGTTACTGCTTGTTGCACGAGATGACTTAGCCATTTTACGAATTCAGGATAATGGGTTAGGCTTTGATGTGGAGGCCGATAAATCAACTTCGTACGGCTTACAAAATATAGCTGAACGAGCTGTTGAAATTGGCTGCACATACAAAATTGTGTCCGTACCTGAAGAAGGAACGATTGTGGAGGTTAAAATTCCGCTACAGAAGGAGGAGGTTCATGTCGATGATACAAGTGCTCATAGTGGATGATCATGAAATGGTACGGATTGGCGTTTCAGCCTATCTTTCAGCACAACCAGATATTACAGTTGTAGGTGAGGCTGAAAACGGCAAAGAGGCTGTGGAGCGTGCCCTTGCCCTAAGACCTGATATTATTTTAATGGATAATGTCATGCCCATCATGACAGGAGCAGAGGCAACAGCGGAAATTTTAACGGCATGGCCAGAGGCAAAAATCATGATGGTGACTAGTTTTTTAGATGACGATAAAGTCTACCCTGCTTTAGAGGCTGGTGCGGTAAGCTATATTTTAAAAACTTCTAATGCTAAACAAATTGCCGATGCTATTCGTAAAACCATAGGTGGCGAAACAGTATTAGAGCCAGAAGTCACATCCAAAATGATGCACCGTATGCGCCACGGTAATAATACGCCCCTTTACGAACAGCTCACTGACCGTGAAATGGAAGTATTATTGCTCATGGCAAAGGGTAAAGCCAATCAGGAAATCGCTGACGAACTATACATTGCCTTAAAGACCGTAAAAACACATGTTAGCAATATTTTAGCAAAGCTCGAAGTGCAAGATCGTACACAGGCTGTTGTCTATGCTTTTCAAAATGGCCTTGCTAAATAAACACCTACATAAAAAACTGCATGTCAGCATGCAGTTTTTTCATGTATTTAGAGATACTTGATTAGATCCACAATATACCTTTTCTAATTCTTGTCGTGATCCATAACCATATGTCACGCCGATAGCATCAAAATCATTTTCACAAGCCCCGATCATGATAAATTGTTCCTTTGGATACTTGGCAAAATGATGCAGCACCTCTGCAATAATCTCACTTTTATCATAATGAAAAACGATAAAAAAATACCGCAACACTCAGCGAACTTAAACATCGACTGAGTGTTGCGGTATTTTAATATAAATTATAGTGCTTTTACTTTCGCTACGACATTTTCTACAGTGAATCCGTATTTTTCCATTACTAATTCACCAGGAGCTGATGCACCGAACTTGTCGATTGCAAGAACGTCACCTTCAAAGCCAGTATATTTATGCCAGCCAAATGATGCACCCATTTCAATCGCAAGACGTTTTGTCACAGCTTTTGGTAGGACAGATTCTTTATAAGCTGCGTCTTGTTTTTCAAAGCGATCCATAGACGGCATGGAAACAACTGCCACATCCACACCTTCTGCTTTTAACGCTTTCTGTGCTTCAACAGCAAGTGAAACCTCAGAGCCTGTTGCGATTAAAATAGCATCTGCTACTTCTTTTGTAGCAGGAGATACTGTGTAAGCACCCTTCGTAACACCATCACGAACTGTTTCAATAGAAGCGTCAAGGACAGGTAAGTTTTGACGAGATAATACTAAAACAGTTGGCGTTTTTTCTGATGCTACGGCAAGCTCCCAAGCTACCGCTGATTCATTTGCATCCGCAGGACGAATAACAGATAGATTTGGCATCGCACGTAGTGATGCAAGGTGTTCGATTGGTTCATGTGTTGGACCATCTTCCCCTACTGCAATAGAGTCATGTGTAAATACATATGTTACAGGAAGCCCCATTAATGCAGAAAGACGAACTGCTGGACGAACATAATCAGAGAATACGAAGAACGTACCGCCAAATACATTTAAACCACCATGAAGAGCCATACCGTTCATCGCAGCACCCATTGCAAATTCACGAACACCAAACCAGATGTTGCGACCAGCATAATCGTCTGCAGAGAAATCGCCTGCGCCCTTCATCGTTGTTTTATTGGAGCCAGCAAGGTCAGCGGAACCACCAAAGAATGAAGGAGTTTTCTTCGCAATGGCATTAATCGCGTCACCAGAAGAAGAACGTGTTGCTACAGATTTACCTGCCTCATATACTGGTAGCTCTGACGCAAAGTCCTCTGGTAATTCACCATTCATCGCTTTTTCAAATTGAGCCGCTAACTCTGGGAACTCTTCTTTATATGCAGCAAATTTAGCATTCCAAGCTTCCTCAGATTGTGCACCTTGTATTTCAGCAGCAGCATTAAATGTATCATACACTTCAGCAGGAATTTGGAATGGCTTGTGTGCCCATTCATACGCAGCTTTCGTTAAGACAACTTCATCTGTACCAAGTGGCGCACCATGTGAATCTGCTTTACCAGATTTATTTGGAGAACCAAAACCAATCACTGTTTTTACTTCAATTAATGTTGGTTTGCCAGTTGATTTTTTCGCTTCTTCAATTGTGGCATTAATGGCATCTACATCTGTACCATCAGCCACTTTTAAGTAATTCCAGCCATAAGATTCAAAGCGTTTTTGTACGTTTTCTGAGAATGACTTTTCTAAGTCACCGTCTAAAGAAATATCATTAGAATCGTAAAGTACGATTAATTTTTCAAGTTTTAAGTGACCAGCCAATGAAATAGCTTCAGCTGCTACACCTTCCATTAAGTCACCATCACCACAAAGGGCAAATGTGTAGTGGTCAACGATATCATGACCAGGTTTATTGTAAGTAGCCGCTAAATGACGCTCAGCCATTGCCATACCAACTGTCATAGCAATCCCTTGACCAAGTGGACCAGTTGTTGCCTCTACACCTACTGTATGACCGTATTCAGGATGTCCTGGTGTTAATGAATCCCATTGGCGGAAGTTTTGAATTTCTTCCATTGGTAAACCATAGCCTCCAAGATGAAGTAAGCTGTACAGAAGCATAGAACCATGACCAGCTGATAGTACAAAACGATCACGGTTATACCATTTTGGATTTGCTGGATTATGGCGTAATTGTTTTGTCCATAGCGTATAAGCCATTGGCGCCGCCCCCATTGGTAAACCTGGGTGACCAGAATTTGCTTTTTCGATAGCGTCGATTGACAAAGTTCGAATAGCATTAATTGCTAAAAGATCCGCGTGTTGAGTCATTATATTGTGACATCCTTTCTCGTCCTATATTGTTCTTTTACAGTTTAGTCAACATTGCTTTAGAAAACAATGCTTTTGTTATACTAATTGCGTTTTCATACATACTTTATTGAATTGTGTCACATTAATTTAGAAATTTATTTTTTTTAGCTTGTCTTACTTTCTCTGGTGTCACATCATTACCTTCTGCATCTACCACTTTTACATTTTCAATCGTATCTCGCATAGTCGCTCTAAACGTATCTAAGTACTCCTTGCGAAGCGCTGTTCGCTCCTTAGCCTCTGCTTCTGTTAATTGACCACTTTTGGCCTTAGCAGAAAGTTCATTAATTCGGTTAATTTTTTCCTTTGATAACATTGTTACACACCTTTCAATACCTAGCTTAATGACTTCAGTATGCAAAGTATAGCATGCTTTCCCTTAAAATGCAGTTATACCAACCCTTAATAACACTTCTTAGCCATAATTTACATGACTTCCAGATGTTAGTCGTGTATAACTAATAATAAAAGGAAAAAATTTATATTTATTGGAGGAAATTAAATGAACATCACAACACAGCGATTACTTATCCGAAAATTTGAAGCCCAAGATTGGCAGGCTGTTTATAGCTATATGTCTGATGAAACGGTGATGCATTATATGCCTGAAGGAGTTTTAACGGAAGAACAAGTCCAAAAATTTATAACAGAAAATAGCGCGGATCAAGCTAAGCATTTTGCCATTACTTTACGCGATCAACCAGAAGTTATTGGTCATTTAGTTTTTCATCGATGCTTTGGCGAACATACCTATGAAATTGGATGGGTATTGAATCCTGCTTATCAGCAACATGGCTATGCATCAGAAGCTGCTCAAGCCCTATTAGATTATGGATTTTCCAAATTGAAGCTTCATAGAATAATAGCAACATGCCAACCCGAAAATATAGCTTCTTACCGAGTGATGGAAAAGATCGGTATGCGGCGTGAAGGATTTTTTAAAAAATGTATACCGCATGGTGACAATTGGTGGGATGAATACTATTACGCAATCTTGCAAGAAGAATGGCATAGAACTCTATAAAATGACCGTGTTACATAGTAACAACATTTGGTCATTCAGTAAAAAGAGTATAAAATAAATGGCTAACACTTCAGACAAAACGGAGGGATAAACCTGAGGAGTATGATCAAAATGTTGAGAAACAAATTAGGGATAACCAAAGCTATACTTACGAAAGAATGCGGTGTTGTTAGACAGACAATTAATTGTATTGAAAATGATAAGTACGAGCCATTAGCTTTGAAGATGGCTAAAGTCCTCAATAGCCGTATTGATGAGGTGTTTATGTATGACTAAATTTCTTCCTGATTCGATCATTACCATGAAAGATTTTGTGAAAGAAGACTCGGTATTATTACGAAAACAAACCGAAGAAGTGACGACACCCTTAAACCAAGAGGATCGAAATACTTTATTAGCTATGCTGCAATATCTCAAAAACAGCCAAGATCCAACGCTAGCAAAAAAATATAAGCTTCGCCCTGGAACTGGGTTGTCTGCAAATCAAATAGGTGTAGACAAACGAATGTTTGCTGTACTATTTGATCATAATGAAATGGTGTTTATCAATCCCAAAATCATAAGTCATTCCCTCAATATGATTTATTTACCTGATGGAGAAGGCTGCCTGTCGGTTAATCGACCTGTCCATGGTTTTGTGCCAAGATACGAGCGTATTAAGGTCAGAGCATATGACATTGATGGTCAAGAATTCATCCTGCCGTTTCAGGGCTATGGGGCGATCGTTGTCCAACATGAAATCGATCATTTAAATGGCATAATGTTTTATGATCGAATAAATAAAGAGAATCCTTTTCGACTACCTACTAACATCATCATCAACAGTTTGACTTCCTATCAATAGCGTTTTTTTACTGTGAATAAAAAAAGATTAGCAGGCGATATTATTTGCCTGCTAATCTTTCTTGATGTTCTTGGAAGCGACGATGAACAGTCGCTTTACTTACTTCAAAGCCCAACCCTCGAAGCGTGATCGAAATTTCCTCAAAGGTAAATCCACGTTTGCGTAGCTTGACAATTTCATCTACAGGTAGATCCTTTCGCTCCTGCCCATGGGGATTCCCTCGGTTCGATAAATTATTTTCAGGACGATAGCCATTTTCTACAGCGCGTCGCATGCCTCGACGTATTTTAGCATTATGGATTCTTCGTTGATACTCCTCCACGATTGCTAAAATCTCAAGCAGCATCGTGTCCATTTCATTTAGTTGAACGGGTCCTGCATCGCGCATGGAAAAAACATCTGTTGCTGATTTTTGCAATAAATGCAACACAGCCATCCTTGCGTTCCCACGTCCTAATCGTGTTTCATCTTGTACAAAAAGGGCATTAATTCCCTTTTCTTTAATGAAATCAAGCATTTCAAGCAAGCCATCGCGTTCTACATCATAGCCGCTATGCTTATCCTTAAATACACCCTTTACCTCATAGCCTTGCTCTCTAGCATAGCGCAGCAACTCTTCCTGTTGGCGCTCTAATGAGGAGCTTTGTGTTTCTTTTTCAGTACTTACACGGCAATAGACAACAGCCGACAATTGTTTATTCATCATTGTTCAGTTCTCGCAATTTCGATAGTATGGATGGGATTGGCTTGATTATTCAATACAGGAATAACTAGAGACTTTCCTGCCACAATTTTAATATCTGCTAATTCATTTTCTGTTTTGACCAGCTTAATCCAATCATCTGTACTCATCTTACCACGGTATTGCTCTGCTAACGACCACAAGCTATCCCCATGTTCAATTTGAATTTCTGCGTAATTAACATCTCCTGGATCAGTTATGTAAAGGTATCCTGCAAATAGTAGACAAGCTCCTAATAAAATGGAGATATGTGTATTTTTCTTTAACCATGTCATAGTTACAACCCCTTTTTTAGAATGTTTGTTCGGAATGTATGTTCTCATAATAAAGCGAACAAACGTTTTTGTCAAACACTTTTCGAACCTATGTTTGCATACATGTTCGCATTCTGTTATACTATCAAATAAGAAGAATGATATTAGAAAAAAGAGGTGAGCACTCATGAAAAAAGTTTCGAAAAGACAAGAGGACATTTTGGCTTTTATTAAAGAAGAGGTACGAGCTAAGGGATATCCACCATCAGTACGTGAAATCGGGGAAGCAGTCGGACTTGCTTCAAGTTCAACTGTTCATGGTCATTTAGCTCGATTAGAACAAAAGGGCTTTATTCGTCGAGATCCAACAAAGCCACGTGCAATTGAAATTTTAGAGCCTGAAGAGTCTATTCAAAAGCAACAAGTCATTCATGTACCACTTGTGGGGAAGGTAACTGCTGGTTCCCCAATTACTGCTATTGAAAACATTGAAGAATATTTCCCATTACCAGATACGTATGGCACAAGCGAGGATCAGTTATTCATGCTAGAGATTATGGGGGAATCTATGATTGAAGCAGGAATTTTAGACGGCGATTTAGTTATTGTGAAGCAAAAGGCAACAGCTAATAACGGAGATATTGTTGTAGCCATGACAGCAGAGGATGAAGCAACGGTCAAACGTTTCTTCAAGGAAAAAAATCATTTCCGTTTACAGCCTGAAAACTCATCTATGGAGCCTATTATCGTCGATCAAGTTTCTATTTTAGGACAAGTTGTAGGACTATATCGTCGTGTACATTAATCATTTAAAGTAGGTTTTGAGGATTATGTGTTCCTTCTAAGAGCATGTATCCTCTTTTTTACGCAAAAAAAGAATCCATATATGGTTGGATTCTTTGTACAGTCCCCCTGCTACGCTTCCTTTTTGAATTTTAAGCTAGCTTCAACAAAGGCTGAAAATAATTTTTGTGCAGGCTCATCTCCTGCTATAGCTAGTTCCTCGGGATGCCACTGAACAGCCAAGCAAAATGGCAACTCTTCATGAACAACTGCTTCGATAATGCCATCACTCGATTTTGCTGCTACTTTTAATTTCTCTGCTAATACATTAACTGCCTGATGATGAAATGAATTTACCGCTATTTTCTCTTGTTGTAAAATGGTCGCTAATAAATTCTCCTCCATAATTTGTACATAATGAGTAGCTACAGCTCGAGCAGATTGCTGTACATGCTTGAGCAGCTTAGTACTAAAATGGTCACTATCAATATCCTGAAATAAAGTACCACCTAGTGCTACATTTAGTATTTGAATGCCTCGGCAAATACCCAAAATAGGCATCTTTCGTGTGAATGCCGCTTCAATTAATGCTAACTCTACCGTATCTCTTGCTGGATGAATTTTCCCTAGTTTTGGTGCAGGCTCTGCCCCATACAGAAATGGATGCACGTCATAGCCTCCAGATAACAATAAACCATCTGTAAGGGATAGAATTTGTGTGGCATCCTCCTCTACGCCAAGTGGAATAATAAGAGGAATCCCACCTGCATCAATGATACTTTTACTGTAAGCAGCATTTAATCGAGAGGATAAATCATCTTCCACAAAGGCTGTAATGCCAATAATCGGTTTCACTTGCTTCCCTCCATATGCTTGAAGATTGAACAATTACCAAAAACCTAAATACCAATCGATTAATGAATCCCCATAAAAATAGACAATGATAGCGGCTAATGCAATAGAAGGTCCAAAAGGAATAGGTGTTTTTCTCCCCTGCTTGTTCTTCGTTAACACGACAAGCCCGACAATCATGCCGATAACTGCAGCTATAAATAATGTTAACAGTGTATGCATTGTACCAAGAACAAGTCCAATTAAAAAGAATAATTTAATATCGCCTCCACCCATGCCCCCGTTTGATATCACAGCAATACTATATAATATGCCGAAACCAACGACTGCACCTACAGCACAGTCCCACCAGGGTGTTAATGGCGACAATACTCGTCCAATAATAAGGAAGGGTAAAAAGAATAAAAGCACCTTATTCGGAATCAGCATATAGGCTATATCAGAAACAACAATGATGACTAATAATGAAATAAAAAATAGGGCTACTATAAACTCTATGCTCCAACCAAGCTGCCAATATGCAAAGGCAAACAATAATCCTGTTAATAATTCCATTACTGGATAAATCCAAGCTATTTTATTACCACAGCTCCGACATTTCCCCCCAAAAAACACATAAGATAAAACTGGCACTAAATCAAGCGCCGTCAGTTGCCTTTGACATTTAGTACAATGTGAAGGAGGTTGTACAATCGACTCCTTCTGTGGCACACGTAAGCCTACCACATTATAAAAAGAGCCAAAGACAAGCCCAAATAAAAATAGAAAGATTGTATAAGCCATTTCCAATTTTCTGTCCTCCTAAACTAATAGGCGCCCATACAGATGCAGTATGGAACGCCTATCAATGCAATTATTACTCTCCTTCGTAATAGAACGTCGTCACCTGGACGGTAGCTTGTAAAGTAAGATCCGTATCTTTTTCTAATTGATCCTGCTCTCCAGGCAATTTGAATTCGATAGTATCCGTTTTCATCACACGCTGTAATTGTTCAATTTCTTGTAAAAAGCTCTCTAGAGAATTAAAATCAAGCGCCCCAACCTCTAATATAAAAGTAATCAACTTTAAATTCGATGGTAAGGAATCCTTTGAAATAGATGAAATCGGTGAACTCTTAATCTTGTTATCCTGCTCACCATTAACCTCTTCTTCAGCTTGCTCCAACAGATTAAGGTCTTGCGATACATCTGATTGCGAAACAGCCGCATCATCATTTTGAACTGTTAATGACTTTATGCGTGTTCCTGTCACTTCCTCAATCTCAGCTAAATCTAGTATGATCTTTTCAACAGCTCTTGTTGTAGGTAGCTTCTGTCTTAACGCTAAAACATTGATAGTCGACTGACCCTGCTCCTTGTCTAATTGAGCTAATTGTTCTTTTACACTAGAAATCTCTTGCTGGAGTTGTGATACATGACTCTCTTTTGCTTCTACTTCATTTAATCTTGGTAATAATAAATAATAATAAAGCGCAAATAAAATAGAAACGATTAAAGTCAATAACAAGATAATAGATGAATTTTTACTACTCGTTAATTTATTCATGAGCGTCGTCCTCCAGCTAAATATATAAAGTCGATTGTCGCCGTAATGGACACTGAATAACGTGGTACTTCTTTAAATTTTTGTTCAGGCGTTAATTCCTTCTGTTCGCCAAGCTCTATATCGAAGTTTGACACTGTATTAATTTGTGCGTCTGTAAAAAAACTACTCATTAAAAGTCGCTCTACATATTTCGATATATCGGTCATCGTTTCAAAATCCACTTCAATAGTAACTGTATTTTCCCCAAAAACGTAGCTACGCAAGTATGTTTGAGTTGGTAGTAAAGTTTTCGTTTCATCAATTAATGGGGTTACAGGATAAGAAACACCTTGAATATAGGCAACAGATTCCTCCAATGATCCCTGATCAACACTTTGTCTTACATCTAACTCTTGCTGTAATTGTTCAAGCTGTGTCGTTAATGTCTTTTCCTCAGCAGCTAAACGTGACAAATCACTTTTAGCTGTAAAAAATATAAATAGTAAATAAGCTGCTATTAGACCCACAATGACAATTATCAAGCTATAAAAAAGCTTTGGTGAAGTAGACCGTTTTTCAAGCTGTGGTAAGAGGTTTATATCTGGAACCATTAATGAACCTCCTTCAAAGCTAAGCCTAGCAATGTTGAAAATTCTTTTTTAAAATAAGGAAAGAACTTTTCAATTTTTGCTCCATCAACAATCATCAAAGGTGTCTCTAAATTAGAAGATAATAAGGTTCCTATTGATTTGAGTAACGGGTTATCACCAAGCATTATGATTTCATCTACTGTTTTTTCCCCTTTATGTAAAGAAAACTTAAAGAAATTCATCATCCGATCAATTTCTAAAACCTGATCCATGACGACCATCTGGTAATCTTCGGTTTCACCATTGTAGAGAAATTGGTAGCTAAATTCATCGACTTTTTTGCCCTGCCATTGTGCCATATCTGTTTCAATCGATTGATAACGTAAAAACTCAACCTGTCCGTTTGAAAAGATACTAATGGAAAGTTCATTGATAGACCACTCAGCAATTAAATATGTTTTATTAGGCACTAACATTGACATATGTTCTAACAAACGTATATTGCATAAGGCTCGAATATCGGCAGCTTCAGGGTCCAAGGAGACATCTAACAGCATTCCTACTATTTTCGTAATTTCCTCTGAAGGTGCAGCAAATAATATCGCCTTGCCGTCCTCCGCATCGGGATCATAAACATCAATTAACGGGTCCTGAAAAGGTAAATGAATAGAATGGCCCAACTCCATTTCAGCATATCCTCGTAATTCCTGTGGTTTAACATCTTTAGGATGCTCGAAACTTTTTAATAAAACAGTTGTATCAGGCACAAACATACGCACAGCCTGTTTTTTTCCTGTCCACTTCACAACCTGTTCTTTAATAATTTCAAAAAGAGCCACCTCATCTATGATTGCTCCATTTTCAACGATATCAACTGGTAAAGGATATTCATAGCCATGCCAATGACTAGGCTCAGGTCCTTTCGCCACAATCGCACGTAGCACATAATCCTTCAGTTCAATCGATACATGCGACTTTCTCTTTCTCTTAAACATGTGAAAAGACCTCCTTTTCCTATTCAGTATAAATGATTTTATCAATTAGTCATCCATTCCCCAGCCAGAAACGCAAGAAAATTATCGTTTCTGAATGGGTTGGGAGGACTGATTATTGAGTTTTAGTATTTTCTGTTTTTTTCTTATCTACTCCTGCACTTTTTAATAGTTTATTAAGTTCTTCTTCAAATATTGTTATTGCACCTGCAGTTGAGCTAACTTTGAGACTCTCTGTTTTAATCTCTTCAAATCTACCATATGAAATTGACCATTTTTTTTCACTTTCGTTATACGTTACTTTATCATTGCTTCCTAGCTCAATACCATCTACAAACGCTTCTAATTCATCTTTCACACACTCATTATCTGAGCTGTCTCCTTTACAAGCGCCATCAATATAAGCAATCTTAGCACCAGATAGAATATTTGATGCTTCTGCTAAAATAGCACGGTCCTTTGACTTATTAATAATATTACCAATTGCAGGCACAGCGATTGCTGCGATAATTGCTAAAATAACAATTACAGCTAAAAGTTCAACTAATGTTAAACCCTTCTCATTTTTCAATAGTTTTTTATTTTTCCATTTTTTAAACATAGAGAATTCCTCCTTAGTAGTTTTATATGAAGTGTGAAAACACGGTCTTCTAATTCAATTTCTAAATAAGTTTTATATAATTAAAAATTACATATTTTCATATAGTTGGAACATTGGTAAGAATATAGCCGCAACAATTACTCCTACAACAAGAGCAAGTACTATAATCATTAAAGGTTCGATAAGTGACTTCATTGTATCGACGGCACGGTTTACTTCTTCCTCGTAAAAATCAGCAATTTTTTCAAGCATGTAATCCAAGGAGCCTGTTTTCTCACCAATTGCTGTCATTTGTGTAACAAGAGGTGGAAATAGCCAGCTTTTTTCAAGTGGCTCTGATAATGTGCCACCTTTTTCTAAATTATCGCGGGCCTCCAGCACTACTTTTCCCATAACTGGATTACCTCCGACTTTTTCAACAATCGTTAGGGCTTGTAAAATCGGCACCGAGCTACTAAAAAGAGTAGATAGAGTTCTCGTCATTCTCGCTATAATATCTTTTTGTAAAAGTTGGCCAAAGATAGGCATGCGGAGTAACAAAACATTAACTGTATAATGAAACTCTTTATTATTTTTATAAAAATAACGTGATCCCACTACTAACACTAATAGCCCTAAAATCACGAGATACCAAAACTGAATCAACCAATCACTTATACCAACAACAATAACTGTAATTAGCGGCATTTCTAAGTCCATATCTTTAAATGCATCCATAAAGGTAGGCACAATAAAAACCATTAAAAACATGCCAACCACCAGCGTTAAAAGGGATAATATTGCTGGATAGGTCATTGCCGATTGAATTTTTTTCTTGATGTTATATTGCTTTTCTAGTGTGCTTGCCAGACGATCTAATGTGTCGTCAACGTTACCAGTAGCCTCTCCAGCACGCATCATATTGACAAAAAGCAAGGGAAACACTTTGGGATGTTTACCTGCTGCATCTGAAAATGCCATCCCACTCCGAATATCCTCTTCAACTTGCATCAATGCTCGCTTTAGTGGTTTATTCCGTGTTTGCTCACCCAAAATACGCGTCGCTTCAACGACAGGGACACCAGCACGAATTAATGTCGCATACTGCCGACAATAAATAACAAACTCTTGGTGCTTCACTTTTGTACCAATGGCAATGTCCTTATGTAAAATGCTATTTGATTCTTGAAGCTCCCGCGCATTTATTCCTTGTGCACGAAGCTTCTCCATAGCAATTTTTTTATTTGGGGCTTCAATAATGCCCTTTTTAGGTGCTCCTGTTTTGGTGCGACCACTATAACGAAATACAGTCAACTATAATCACCAGCGTTCATGTATGGCCGTGCATCTTCTAGCGAGATCTTACCTGTGGTAATCAGGTGCTGCATCGAAGATTCTAATGTGTGCATGCCCAATGCTTTACTTGTCTGCATTACGCTTGGAATTTGGTGAATTTTTTCATTGCGAATTAAATTCGAAATGGCAGGAGCTTGTACTAAAATTTCTGTCGCAGCAATGCGCCCTTTTACATCTTTACGAATAAATAAACGCTGTGAAACAATACCTTGCAGTACATTCGCAAGCTGCACTCGAATTTGACTTTGCTGATGCGGTGGAAATACATCAATAATACGGTCGATTGTAGTTGGTGCACTACTTGTATGAAGTGTTGCCATTACTAAATGCCCTGTTTCAGCAGCCGTGATAGCCGTTGAAATCGTTTCATAATCTCGCATCTCCCCAACTAAAATAATATCTGGGTCTTGACGCAATGATGCTCGTAAACCATTCGCAAAGCTCATTGTATCGACACCAACCTCACGCTGATTGATGATAGACTTTTTATGAGTATGCAAGTATTCAATTGGATCCTCTAACGTAATAATATGTTTTGATCTTGTCTCGTTGATATAATCAATCATTGCTGCTAATGTAGTTGATTTACCTGAGCCTGTTGGACCAGTTACTAAAATTAAACCTTGTGGTTTTTCCGCAAGCTTATATAACACTTGTGGCATATTAAGTGCTTCAATAGATGGAATTTTAGCTTCAATTAAACGAGCCGCTATTGTCACTTCATTTCGCTGATGATAGGCATTTACACGGAATCGACATTTCCCAGGCAATGAAAAGTTAAAGTCAGTTTCTCCCTTTCCCTCAAACTCCTGTTGTTTATGTACAGGGAGAATGGCATTTACCATTCCCTTTAATTCTTCAGAATCTAATGGATCTGCACCATAATGTTCCAACTGCCCATGAATACGATATACTGGCGGAATACCTTTTGTTAAATGAAGATCCGATGCTTTTTCTTCAAACGCACGTGTTAATAATTCAACGATTGAATAAGATGTCATTTTTATCACCCCTAATCTACACTTGCAACACGTAAAATTTCTGATGTTGTTGTTTGACCTGCTACAACCTTTAATAGTCCATCTACTAATAGGGTGTGATAGCCTTTGTCATTCATATAATCACGAAGAACCAAATCACCTTCTCGATTTAAAATCATGTCCTTCACTTTTCGATCCACTGGAAGGATTTCATGAATCGCCATACGTCCTCGATAGCCTGTATGATTACATGCAGGACAACCACGCCCCCTTTTACCTTGGGTAACACCTTCCAACCCATTTTCCTCTAGTATTTCTAATTCACGTGAGGTGAATACATATGGTTCAGCACAATCACGACAAACTTTACGTACAAGTCGTTGAGCCATAATGCCTACAAGTGAGGAAGATAGTAGAAATGGTTCAATGCCCATATCATGTAAACGTGAGATGGATTCTACTGCACTATTAGTATGCAGCGTACTTAACACTAAATGTCCTGTAAGTGAAGCACGTATAGCAATTTGCGCTGTTTCAAGATCACGAATTTCCCCTACCATCACAATGTCAGGGTCCTGTCGTAAAATCGAACGTAACCCTACCGCAAACGTTAAGCCAACCTCTTCCTTTACTTGGATCTGATTGATGCCATCTAATTGGTATTCCACAGGATCCTCAACCGTAATAATGTTGACGCCTTCCTCATTTAAATGCGAAAGAGCTGCATATAACGTAGAGGATTTACCAGAACCCGTAGGTCCAGTAATAAGCATCATGCCGTTGGGACGGCTTATCATTTTCCTGAATAGTACTTCATTCGTAGCACTAAAGCCTAATTTCTCAATATCATTGGACGAATTGGTTAAATCTAAAATACGCATAACAACTTTTTCTCCAAAGACAGTCGGTAATGTGGCTAATCGTATATCAACTGGTCTAAAATTGACATTCGTTTTTATACGCCCATCTTGTGGAATACGATTTTCTGTAATATTTAAATTGCCCATTATTTTAATCCGAGCCAATACTACGTTTTGCATATGCTTGGGCAATGACCTCTCTGTACGAAGTACTCCATCTACTCTGTAGCGCACACGTAGCTCTGTTTCTTGTGGATCAAAATGAATATCACTAGCTCTTTGTGCTACACCATTGGCAATAATTTGATTTACTAAACGAACAATGGGTGAATCTTCATTCTCAATCTCGTCTTGCGTTTCAGTACTAGTTGCCGCTAAATCTAACATTGCAGCATCCATCGACTCCTGCAAATCATAATATTTGGTAATTGTACGATATAGATCATCTTTTGCAGCAATGCTTGTTTCGATCTGACAACCTGTCGTCATACGGACTTCTTCGATAGCAAAATAATCCATCGGGTCTTCCATCGCAATAAACAATTTATTTTTCTCTTTGCGGATAGGCATAATATTTGTCCGCTTTGCCAACTCAGCAGGAATTAATTGTAATAATTCAGGGCTGATTGAAAATTGATTTAAGCTAATATGAGGGATACCAAGCTGAAATTCTAAAACTTCAATGAGTTGTTGCTCCGTTAAGACGTTTTCTTTAATGAGAAAATCACCTAGTTTCTCATTTTTCAACTTAGTAGTCAGTGCATACTCTAGCTGTTCTGCTGTAATAACGCCTGATTCAACAAGTAAATCCCCTAAACGTTTACGACCTGGCTTCATCGCCATAAAAATACCTCCAATCATTATGGACTTGTTTGTACAAAATTACCGCCCTTGTCATAATAACCATAGACAATTTCTGGTCCATCTTCTTGCTCAGATTCTTCAGGTGTTGAAGGTTTTATATCAGGTAAGCCGTTGCCATCTAAATCTATCTCTAAATCAGGATCTGCTATACTTTGCCCTGCGTTTTTTGTTGGTGGAGTGACTGTAATAGGCTCCTGCGATGAACGTGTCACAATCCGATTTTGAGGCGCATAGTAATCTCTGCTAATAAACTGTTCTTCCATTGCACCGTTCTCTACAATGGAACGATAAACTTCAACTCTCACCCCTTCTTTCCCCTCTTGTTCCACACGCTCTTGACCAGCCTTTAAATCTTCTGAATAACGGTAAATAGTTCGTGGCTTAACGATTTTATCTTTACTGATACGAACCGTTATATCTTTGTCTTTTACTGCTGTAAATATTTCTATTTTTAATTGATTGCCCTCAATTGTAGCTTGCATTTTGCCAAGCTGATTAGAACGATTAATAAATTGTAAGTCTTTCGCTAATGCAGCATTGACATCCGCTTCAATCCCCAGTTGTAAATAGTTGGGCTTTGTTTGTTGAGAATGTCTTTCTAGAACTTCATACTCTGTCTGAAGAATTACACTATAGAGGATGGAAGCTACAAAATCTAAACCTGTATCATTCGCAGCTCCAGCCTGTTCCCCTAAAAGTGAAAGCAAGGAGAATGACTGGTTCGGTACAAGTGTGACGTCATTTAATAAAGGGATTAGTTTTGCAACCCCTTGACTATCTGTCGGTACATCCGCAATTTGAAAGGCAATCCTTTCTTGCATTTGCAAAGCAGCAGCATTGATTACTGCTTCAACCTCATGTTCTTTCAAATAACTTGCTTGTACTATTATTTTTTGAAGCGTTTTATCAGTATCCAAAATGCCCATTTCATCTAGTTCCTGAATAACAGTGTCGCTGGCAGTTACAGGAATGGGGATATGTACAATTTTTTCATTTTTCCAAAAGGCATACCATGGTTTTTTTGTCAGCCGTTCAAACTGTGATATGGCTGTAGTAGTATCAAAAATTAATTGTTTCGGGTCAATGGTCTTAGAGATATTAGTACTTTTAACATTTATTTCTGTTTGCTGCCAGTCTTTAATTGCTTTTTCCACAGTTGGTAATAAATTTGCACTATTAACACCCCCGACTTTTATACCTCCAATTGTTGAACTTTTTGTCTCATCACTAGCAAAAACTTTCCCATTTATTATAAAATTAGGTAGACAGACTACAGCTAGTATAAATATTCCAATCAATAATACAGTAATGGTTATAATTTTTTTCATCTGTCAATCCCCCTTAAACATCGTAATTTATTGGTTTGCAACTTTATGCTCATCCAGATACTAGAATACTATATTTACTACTACATTACACTACTAAAAACCTAATTTATTTTAAATAACCCCTTCAAAATATATAAAAATTTCACGATTTAGACTAGTTTATCTCTTATATAATGTTATATTATCGTTATGAATACTTTATTACTAGTCGATTAGAATCACGCTTTTTGAACTACTCTTTTCATAATACATAATTCACTAAATAACCATTTGGTTCTTTTGACACAAAAAACTTATAAGGGGCGATATTATTGCAAAAAAACTTTAAAAATGAAGGTGGCTTTTCATTAATTGAAGTCGTTGCTTCTTTAATTCTAATTACAATAATATTGCTTTCATTTTTCGGATTATTTATTCAATCTAACAAAACTTCCAAAACTTCTAGCACAATCGTAGATTCTACCTATCTTGCTCAAAATGAAATGGAAAATATATTTAGAGAAATCAAAGGCAGAACAGAAGAACAACTAGCTAGACAATTACTCTATACAAGTACAGAAAATCCTCAATATATTAGTTGTAGTAAAAATAGTAAATTTTCAACTATTTGGAGCTATGAAAAACAGATGGAAGATAGACGGTTTATTCTAACCATTAAGCGCCATTGTCAATATGAATATCTAGATACTATTGTTATCGAAGTTTATGAGAACGATGTACTCAAAAGCAAGATGGAAAATATATATAGTAGGAAGTGAATACATGTGGTTCATAAAAAATAACAGAGGTTTTACACTCGTGGAAGTACTTGCTGTTATCTTAATTTTAAGCATTGTTTCAACAATTCTTTTTAGTATACTTTCGTCTAGCAAAGAAACTAATAAAAAACAACTTGAAAATAATGAACAGCTTTCCGAGTTGTCTTATGTTTTAAAGCTCATTACGAAAGATATGAGAAAAACCATTACGTATGATCCTAATAATTCAACATTTAAAAACAGAGATGGTTCTATTCAATACACATATATCTTTGATGCTGAAAAAAATACGATTACTCGTAACAACGAGGTTATTGCAACTCATATACACTCATTTTCCTTAACAAGTATTGGCGACTCTATTTCCATAAATATTGAAAGTATTAACGAACACACAATCTCTACACAACTATCTTTTAGGAGTGGTGACGGTGCAAAAGATGAAAAAAAATCTACTAAATGATGAAGGCTTTTCATTTTTATTAGTTTTTTTAACCATTATATTAGTGACGATTTTAGGTCTAGGTTTACTTGCTGTATCTTCAAATTCCTTAAAACTCTCTAAACATGAGCGAGAAGATCAATCCATTTATTACATTGCTGAGGCAGGTGTAAATTATGAAAAAGCAATTTTATTAGAAAAAGCGAATGAAGCTTATCAAAGTGCAAAAGCAGAATACGATCGTTTACCAATTCAACAGAAAAAGTATGAAAAATTTGTAGAATTATATGAAGAGAATATTAAAAGCATAATAGAACCACTATTAAATAACGAAAACATTATAAATAATTTTGAAGAACAACTAGGAATGCAACCTATTGCCAGGATTACCCTAAAACAGGATTTAGATACGAATCTTCGATATTGGATAACTTCTATCGGTACATATGGAGAATCGCCTTCACAAAAAAGAGAACTACAGCAAAGTGTAGACTTTGTTCTTGATGCCGAAACAACTAATAATAATGGTGGGGATGATGAGGAAAATTTAAATACTGCTACCCCTGAATTTGCAGTACAAACTAAAGGCAATATTAAGCTAACAGGTGGGGCATCCATAAAGGGAGATGTAGCTACTGACATCGGTATAATTTCATTGGATGGTGGTTCATCTATTTCTGGTACTGTAGGTGCTTCAAGTGATCATTTCCAATATCCATCTTGGATGGGAGATTTATCAAGCAAACTTACGCAAAGTAGGAAATATCCTGATTCAAGTATCCTGCCTTTATTTCCATTAGAGAAAATGCAACAATTATCAAAATTACCTGTTCCTCCAAATCAAGAAGTCATCAAAGATCCACACAACAAAACCTTCATTATTAATAATGGACATTTTTTAGCTGATAATTGGATGACTAATAACTATACTTTACAGTTAAATGGTGATACACATTTCAAACAGTTCAAAGTGGATCAAAATAATACGTTAACTATAAATGTAGGAGATACAGATAAAAATTTATATATCGAAGATTTTAATATACTACAGGGGCATATTAAAATTGTAGGAACAGGAAAGTTAAATGTATATATTAATAATACTTTTAATCTAAAAGGATCTTTAAACAGGAACGGTAATGCTAATCAAATAAATTTATATTATAACGGAGCATCAGCTATCACAATTGCAGGAGAAACACAAAGCGCTGCCTCTCTTTATTCTAAGCAAGCCAATTTAACATTCACAGGGGGGATAGGATTAACGGGGAATATATATGCAGGAGCAACTAAGGTTACTTTTAATGGTGGTTCAAACTCAAATGGTCAACATATTATTGCACCAAATGCTTCTGTCATTTTAGAAGGCGGCGCTCACATTAAAGGAGCTATTATTTCTGATAATTTACTAGCTAATGGAGGTACCTCCGTTACATTTACAGAAGGCACAATCCAACCACCTTCTTCAGGACATACAGAAATTGGCGATCCTATCACTTTAATAAAAGAAAATGAATTAGTAGAACAATAGAAAAAGAGATTCCAAAATGCATTGGAATCTCTTCTTCTTTATTTCTTCAACAACCTACCCGATAGCAGCATGCCAATACCACCAATCGTTATAAATAGAATAGCTCTAATTAATAAATCAAGGGCAGATAAGTCAAAGAAAATTAGCTTAATAAACGCCATGACTAACAGAATAAAACCTGTTGAGCGCAGTGTTTTTAATTGATGTGTGGAGCTTATCCATAGGGAAACGCTTGCCGTCAAAAATAATGTAATGGTTGTCAGTGCGATGCTTAGCTTCCAATCAAGGACGTTGTTAAACGTAAATTGATGGATCAGCCCCCATATTGAAATCATCGTGAGCACGATACCAGTGCTTACAATAGCATCTACATATTTCCCCAGACGCACCTCATACAATCGATAAATAAACCCTTTTACTAGAATATCTACGATGATGGCGACAATGACTGCCATATATACCAATCTAGTTATAATATTTAAGCTTTCCATCATGGTCGGCTTGGTGCTGATCATCAAGAAGAATAATAGGAAAAATGAGCCGAGAACTGGTGTTAAAGCACGACCTTTATAGGTTTCCTCTACAAATAGAGAGCCAGTAAATAAGGCAGCTAATACGATACACATCATATATGGAATGCCATTTGTTGCTGCAAAATAAACGGTATCTAGTTTGCCAATATAGGCTAAGAAATAGCCAGTTGTGGCCACTGCTAAAATATCAATCACATACAGATCCTTCATGACCTTTTCAAATGTCGTAAGTGTCTCTTTTGGACGTCTTGCATATAAGTAAATAATAACGAAATAAATAATTGGCATGAACAAGCTTAAATGATCTATGCTGAAAAATGGTTTTGGTTCATGAAAGATGAAATTTAAAATGAATGTGATGATAAGAACAAATGAAGAAACGACCTTCATCATACTTGCCCGTAGTCGCAAACTCATCATCACGCCAGCAAAAGCAATCATCGGATAAAGTAAATCATCCACTTTATTTGGTATATTCATTAAAAGTATCGTATTACATAGGGTGATAAATGCGAGTGTAACAGCGCTATCCAATACTTCCTGCCATTTTTGGCGATAGCTATATAACGCCACCGCTCCAAATAAAGCCATTAGGACAAGGAGCAGCATTTCTCCATGCGGAAGTGAACGAATAATAAGATTCATCAGCAATAAACTAAATGAGCCTAAGGAAAATTGAAGCCCTATATGAAGAGGCTTCCATTTGGATTGTGCGTTATACATTAAACACCAAATTACGTAAAATATTGATAGAATCACCAATAAACCAAATGCAAAGATAACTTGCTTATCAATATTCATAAACGCTACTACGCTCACCGCTAGCACCGAGAAGAATGTAGCAATATAGAGAGCTAGCTTTTGCTTGTGCTGATAAATGACCCATTGCAATGAAGCAAATAATATCACGACAAAAAGCAAGATAATGACCGCATTAAAATCCATATATTCTAATAAATAAGGTAGCAATAACGATGTAAAGGCTACAAAAACGGTAAGTGCTTCATTTTTCTTCCAATAACTAATGGCAATACCATAGCCAATATAAAGAAGTGTAATGCCTAGTGCTGGAGTAAGACCAATGATTTCATATAAAATGGCACTCGCGGCAGTTGTTAAAATACCGACAATAAATGCCCCGCCATATAAGGAAATCGTTATAGCAGATGAGCCTACTTTTCTACGTTCTAGTACATAGGCTATAACCGCCAAACCTACCGATAATGCATAGGCAAGGATGATTTTCACGCCATTCGATAAATAACCATAATCACTAACAAGTTTTAGGCCCCAAAGTACGCCCATTACTAAAATAACCATGAATACTTTTGGCAGTGCCCACATAACACGCTCCTCCATCGATGGCTGCGGTTGCACTTCTTTTTCCGTTACTTTAGTCGGGACAGGCTTCGACTCCAGTGCTGGTTTTGGTTTTATTGGTTCTGATTGCTTGATCATCGACTGTCTGGCATCAAGAGTATTTATTTTTTCGGTACTTTGTGTACCTTTTAACGAAGACAACTCCTGACGTAAATCTGCCATTTCCTCTTCGAGCTTAGCAATTCTTCGCTCCAATTCAAGAGACATTCAATCATCCTCCCCACTTTATCAATTTTCTAACAGTATAACATATTTATCCTTATTGTAAAATTACACTTTTTGTTTAATTTATCTCGGTCTCCTATACATTAAGGCACGCTCACTATCACTGGTGCCTCGTGTCGTTGGATCCACAATAACACCCATTAATACAAGAATGGATAAAACTGTATTTAAAATAGATGACATTTGCTCACTCATTACCCCTGTGAAATCATAGCCAAAAATCGCTGCAACTTGTTGTGCGAGTAAGAGTAACAATGAAAATAGCCCTAGTAGAAATGGAATATGTTGAAGACGAACCTTCCAATTAATTCTCATAAAAGCTCACCTCCCCCCCTCTTGCCACAGTATATGCATAGTGGTTATGTGACACATATGCAAAAATGGAGCTCTCGCCATGTTACTAGGATTTTTTAATAATATTTTGCGGCATAAACTATTTTCAGCCATAGCAAGTAAGGCAGGTTTTATCACGCTAGACATGTTCATATATATAGTTAGGTTGCATTCGGTAACGAAATACCTAACAATTTACTGAAAATGAGGGTGATGAAGATGGTGTATGAGTGGAACGTCTTAAGGGTAGTAGCTTGCCTGAGTATTGTGTTATTACATGCAACGACCAATATTGAAAGTATAAATGGCTATATGGATCAACCCTACTATCAGTTTTTTCGATTATTATTATGTTTCGCTACACCAACTTTTATCTTATTATCCATTTTAATTTTAGCTAAACGCTACCAACATCAGCTACCTCCCCATTTTATAGGACGTCGTTTTCAGTTTATTGTTATTCCGTTTATAGCTGCAGGCATGTTATATGCAGCCAACGCAGCTCTTCATTATGATGAAAGCTTTTGGGAGGCATTATATCGCCATATTATTTTAGGTGATTTTTCGGGTTGGTTTGTCATGACTATTTTTCAACTCTATATTCTCTTCTATATTGGCAAGAAATATCAGGTATCCAGCCTCTGGTTTACGCCCATTATGTTCTTACTTGGCATTTTCTATATGACACTAGCAAATGCCAATATAGATTATTTCATACAAAATGAACATTTTATGCGCCTGCTCTTTGTCGGCTGGCTCCCATATTTTGCACTAGCCTATATTATCGGCAGTCATTATGAAAAAATCGCGCACTACCTCGTCCAATATAAATATTTCACAATTATAGCTGTCATACTTGCAATGGCTATTTTATATATAAATTATTATTTAGGTGCCCAACAGATTACATCAAGAAGAATTGATATTATGCTATTCGTGTTGGCGATGGCGTTTTGCATACTGGCGTTTGCACAGGTTTTGCCTAAGCTCCCTTTTATCCCTATTTTAAGTCGCTATTCCTTTGGGATCTTTTTAATTCACTGGCTAATTCAAGAATATTTAGCTCCCTATAGCGCATTACTACCCACTACTGCTCTTCAAGTCATTTCTCTTTTTCTATCCAGTTTACTTGTCTGTATGCTGCTCATCAAAATCATTTCATTTATCCCTTTTAGTGCTTATCTGATTGGAAAGTCTCATCAAAAATAGCCCTCTCATAATTGAGAAGGCTTTTTAGAAACCTTATTTTGTATAGGAATAGGATGTTTCTGTTGTTTATTTGATTCTTTTTATGAATGGTTGTTCCTTATTCTTTGATTGAAGTGCATCTATTCCTTGTGTTTTAAATTACTTTTTCCAAATTTGTATCTCATTATATCTATTTATGTATACGTAAAAAAGGCAGTTATCATTATCTCATGAAAAATGCCAAGTCGATCTAGACTTGGCATTTTCATTAAAAGAGCATGTGACCAACCAATGCAGCGATTGGTAGGGAAATAAGCGTACGTAATATAAATAAAACGACTAAATCGAAAAATTTCAATGGAATTTTTGTTCCTAAAATAAGTCCACCAACTTCAGACATATAAATTAGCTGTGATACAGAAACAACAGCAATGACAAATCTAGTAACATCTGATTCGATCCCTGCACCTAAAATAGAAGGCAGAAACATATCGGCAAAGCCTACGACCATTGTTTGAGCCGCTTCTGCCGCTTCAGGTAAGCCTAGTACAGTTAGGATCGGCTCAAATGGTTTTCCTAAAATCACAAAGATACTGGTAAATTCAGCAAGCATTAAGGCAATTGTACCAAAAGCCATAACAATAGGAGCAACGCCAACCCATAAATCAATAACATTTCTAGAACCATCTTTTAAAAATTGGCGCGGATCCCGATTTGCATGAGCAATAGCAAGTGCATTTTCTAAACCATGCGACACAGAATTATAGCCCTCTGGCAATTCCTCACGCGAATAGTCTACTGGAGTACCATCGATATACGTATCTTCCTTTTGTGCAAGAGGATAAATTCGAGGCATAATAATCGCTAGTACAACACCGCAAAGTACTACTGTTAAATAATAAGGAATAAAATAGCGTGCCAAGTGGACGGTATCCAATACTACGATACAGAAGGTGATGGAGACAACAGAGAAGCTAGTAGCAATAATCGCTGCTTCTTTTTTGGTATAGTTCCCCATCTCGTATTGCTTACTCGTCATTAACACTCCAATCGTTCCATCACCGACCCATGACGTAAGAGCATCAATCGAAGAACGCCCTGGGCTTTTAAAAAGAGGTCTCATGATTCTCACCATCATTGTACCGAAAAACTCAAGCAAACCGAAGTTTGTTAAAAATGGTAAAAGGAAACCTGCGAATAAAAAAATGGTAAATAAAAACGTCACAAGTCCACCGTTTGGATCCATCAGTAGCCCACCTGTATTTTCATTGTTGATGGCAGAAGGTCCAAATTGAAAGACAACCATCGAAGCAAAAGTTAAACCTAAAAAGCGAGTAATCGTCCAAAACCAATTGACATAAAACAATGTATCTAAAATACTAGGTTCTTTCATATTTTTTCGAGGAATCCATTTAGCTATAAGTGCGCCAAACGCGGAAATTGCAAACATAATAATCGTAAAATAACTAATGACTGGAGCCACTACACCAGCTAAAATATTTGCTAAAATGGCAATCGGTACTTTCCAGCCCTCATCCGTTAATACAGGAGTCATAAATAGAAAAATACCAATTAAAGAAGGAATGATGAAATAAATATATGTACTAACAGAATACTTTTTCATTTTTGACTGAAACCTCATTTCTTAGTATTGCTTAAACTTGTAACTATGTATGATGCATTCCCCTATTTTATCTTTCACTATACTTCGTTTGCTGTAATACTTTATAAGCTAAACATGTAGTGTTCATTCAATACCTCCCTCCTCTTTCTGTTATAGTACTATTACAAAAACAATGAAGTTTTGAGCTTTAAATAGAAAAACAATGACTCTATTCATGTTTTTATAACATAATCGTGTTATAAAACTATTGTAAACGCAACAACACATATGGTTCAACTCTACAATTTTCTGAATTTTTATACATCATTAGTATAGTTTTTTTCTTTAAAACTAGTATATCAATATTATATTATGATAAACAGAAATTTTAATAGGAAGGAAACGAGGCTGGGAAGAAACTCGATTATTTCGAAAATAGCGAAAATAGATAATAACTTTTCCGCCTCTTTGCATAGTGTTAAAAAACAAAACCATCCATAGCATTTTTGTGACAGGTGAAAATGGATTTCCGTTGCAGGCTACTTGCTTTCCACTCCAATCCATAAAAATGGTACCTTTTTAGCAAAGGTCTTCAAATAAAGTGAAGGGTATTCACTACTCTTTATGAAGAGCTGTTGTCATTCATCACTTCTCTACAATGAAAATAAGAACCTCTATTCTTTAATTATACAAATAATGGGCTATTTTGATCGCTTCGACTAGTATGAAAGATAGAGGAAAAGACACTTTTGCATATGGTTGATTGGAGGGGATTTAGCATCACAGCTGAGACCCTGGAAGTGGCTCATCGGACCGCCCCCTGGAGAAGGGACGCTGGCAGAACGGAAATCAACCCCTCGCCTTGCTAAAGGTTCTTTTTCTGCTATTGACATCATCTTTTTTCACCAACATGAAAGTGAATAAACCCCACGACTGTTTATTCACTTTGTGGAATTGTCAATGCTTCATGAGGTTAGCCAAGTCTTTTGATTTTGGGACAAGAGATACAAAAGTCATTTGCTTCATCAGAGGTGTGATAATAGAAACAACATGTTTTTCTCAAGCGTATTGGTTGCTCTGATTCCTTGATTGTCACTTTGGGACCACAATAATTTGTCAAAGGATTTTTCCTTTCGCCAAAAAGAGAACCTGGCGCTTGATTGACAATATAGTGATAGTCTTCTTGTATACGAGCTTTTTCTTGCTCACTGCCCCCTTCGCTTATTTTTGTTTCATATAGCCAATTGACATAAATAGCTGTATTTTCCCATAAGATTGCTTTTGGGATTTTACTTATTTTTGTTAATGACTGCCACACTTTCGCTAGATTACCTACAAAAATTCCTTGGAGAACCTCATCACGCCATGCTTCACGATCTTGTGTTGGCACTGACACAGAGTCATCGATTAAGCGAATGTTTGGAAGCCATGGTTTCGCATGATCTTCTGCTTCCACCCAAATATTCTCAATACCAACATATAGCCCCTTATCATATCTTGACATAGCATAGAATGCTGAAGCCATCGTTAAGACGCTATAGCGCTTTGCAAATAACGATGCTGTAACTAATGTAGATGTGGAATGAAAGAAAGGTGCGATTTTTTGTAAATAGGCTAAGGCTTGTTCAGTGTCTAATAAATTTTGGGCTAGTAGAGAGTAAGCAGCATCTACCGCTGGCTCAATTGTCAATCGATAATCACGTAATAGTACTGCTTTTTCTTCAGCTGACAGTTGTAAGCTCAACTGACCCTACCTCCTCTAATTTCTCCACCTGAACTGTTCGTCCCTTGCCATGTGGAACACATAAAGGCGTACCAAATAGAGGGTCTCTCATAATCGTACAGTCCATACGAAAGACAGCTTGTACAAGCTCAGGTGTTACCACTTCCTCTGGCTTACCTTGCGCATACACCTGTTTATTTCGCACAGCTACAATGTGATGGGCATAGCGGCAGGCTAAGTTTAAATCGTGTAAGACCATCACGACTGTACGCCCTTCATTTTCATTTAAATCAAATAGTAAATCTAAAATTTCTACTTGATGGGCCATATCTAAATAAGTCGTAGGTTCATCTAGTAAGATAAGATCTGTTTTTTGAGCCAATGTCATGGCTATCCATACACGTTGACGCTGACCACCTGATAATGCATCTACTGGTCGATCTGCAAATTCTGTCATCTGTGTTACCTCAAGCGCATTGTTCACAATTTTTTCATCTTCAGTAGACCATTGCTTTAACCAGCTCTGATGTGGATAACGACCTTGTTTTACCAATTGTTGAACGGTTAGTCCTTCTGGCGCAACAGGTCCCTGTGGGAGAATGGCTAACCGTTTAGCCACCTCTTTCGTTGAAATCGTATCTAGTGAATCATCTTCTAAGAAAATTTCACCCGACTTTGGTTTTTGTAATCGTGCAAACGTTCGTAGTAGCGTTGATTTTCCACAACCATTAGCACCTACTAGTACTGTTATTTTCCCTTTTGGTATTTGAAGATTCAAATCCTCCAAAATAAGATTTTCACCATAACTTACATGTAAATCTTGTGCTTCTAAAACATTTTTCAAAATCCCGTCACCTTCTTCTCACGCTTTTAACTGTTATTTCCTGTAGCTTTATTGATTGCGCGTTCTAAATAGTAAATAAATAAAGAATGGTGCCCCAATTGCAGCCGTAAAGACACCTGTTGGTAAATCCTTTGGTAAAAAAGCAGTGCGTGCTACGATGTCGGCTACGATAACAATCATCCCACCGATTATAGCAGTCACAGGTATCAATCCAGCAAAGGAACGCCCTACAAGCATTCTACTCATATGAGGGGCTACTAATCCAACAAAGGCAATTCCACCAGCAAATGCAACCGCAGAGCCAGCTAGCATCACACTAATGAGTAAAAAAAGTAAACGGTACACTTGAACCTTTACCCCTAGCCCTATCGCAATTTCATCTCCTAATTCCTTCACATTTACTGTTCTTGCCAAAATAAACGTTAGTGGCAATAACAGAGCAACCCATGGTAAAAGCAAATAGACATCCTGCATATTAGCCCCATACAAACTACCTGTCAGCCATAAATAGGCCTTCGTTGTTGCAGCTACATTACTGATCACAAGCAGCATCGTCACAACGGCCTTTGCTAAGGCTGAAATCCCAATACCAATAAGCACCATACGAATAGGTGTGACGCCTTTTCTCCATGACAATAGGTAAATGATAAAGGAAACAATGCCAGCACCTAAAATAGCAGCTAACGGTAAAAATTGAATGCTGACTGACCCCATAAAGTACACGATAAAAATAATCGCCCCCATGGATGCACTGATATGCTCCCTATTAGGTAGACAGATTAAAAAATAAAATTTGTTTATCTAAGGGGAGTATTTTTTATGGGGCGAAGCAAACATCCACTCGAGTTAAAACTACATATCCTTCAATTGTTTGAAGAAGGTAACTATTCTATCAATGAATTGTGTGAAAGGTATTCATTAAATCATCAAACTTTATATAGCTGGAAAATGAAATATGAGACAAGTGGACGTGATGGATTACACGAAGCTACTTCATGGAAATTTTATTCAAAAGAGTTAAAATTAGCGGCTGTGGAGGACTACATTCAACGAAATTATTCACAGATGGAGGTGTTGGCGAAATACGAGATTAGCAGTACCTCCGTTTTAAAAAGCTGGGTAAAAAAGTATACTAGCCATAGTGAAATAAAAGATTCAGGTAAAGGAATGAGTCAAGCTATGACAGAAGGAAGAAAGACAACTTTTGAAGAACGTATTGAGATTGTCGAGTACTGTTTGAAACACCAGAAAAATTATCAGTTGGCAGCGCATACCTATGGTGTTTCGTATCAACAGGTATATCAATGGACGAAGAAATTTGAAACGAACGGTGAAGAGGGATTACGTGATCGTCGCGGTCGCACAAAAGATGAAGTCGAATTAACCGTTGAGGAGAAATTGAAATTAGAGATTCAACGTATTGAACGTGAAAATGAACGTTTACGTGCAGAAAATTTATTTTTAAAAAAGTTAGAGGAAATCGAAAGGAGGCGTCGTTAAGCCAAATACGTCTACAGCAACGCTATTTAGCGATTCAAGAATTACATCAAGAGGAAGAACTTTCGATTCTTTTACTATGTGAAATAGCTGATGTTTCGCGTGCAGCTTACTATAAGTGGCTAAGTCGCAAGCCTTCTAACAGAGAAGTTGAAAATGAAGCAATTTTAAAGGACATTCATCTCCTTTACCAACAAGTTAATGGCATTTACGGCTATCGTCGTACAACGTTGGCAATCAATCGTCAGCGAAAAGAAAATAATCAGGCGATGGTTAACGAAAAGCGTATTTATCGTTTAATGCAGATTAGTGGATTGAAGTCTGTTATTCGTAGAAAGCGCAAGCCCTATCGTAAATCCCCAGCACATCATGTGGCGGAGAACGTATTAAACCGAGCATTTACATCGGAAAAGCCAAATGAAAAATGGTGTACAGATGTCACAGAGTTTAAGTGTGGAAATGGAAAAAAAGCTTATTTAAGTGCAATTATCGATTTATATGATGGTTCGATTGTGAGTTATGTATTGGGTCATTCGAATAATAATTCCCTCGTTTTCAAAACTATAAAATCAGCAGTTGAATCATTACAACCAGACGAGCAACCATTGATACATAGCGATCGGGGTTTTCAATATACATCGAAGGAATATAAGCGGATTGTAGAAAAAGCTAATATGACGCGAAGTATGTCCCGTGTTGGTCGATGTATTGATAACGGACCAATTGAATCATTTTGGGGCACATTGAAGTGTGAGAAGTATTATTTACATAAGTACGATTCATATGAAGAGTTAAAACTAGCGATTGATGATTATATTCATTTTTATAATTACTATCGTTATCAGAAACGATTAAACGGCTTGAGTCCGTTAGAATTCAGGACTCAAGCCGCTTAATACATTTTTTATTATTTCTACTGTCTACTTGACGGGGAGCTGTTCACACCACTCGTTACACCGATAATATCTGGAGCAGCAAGTGGATTACGGATAATCCCTTGTAAAATTAAACCAGCAACTCCTAGCGCTGCACCAACTAATAATGCCATCAATACACGTGGGAGCCTTAATGTATGTAAGACAAAATCGTACTCTCCATTACCATAGCCCAATAATTCCCTCACCACTGTGATAGGATGGATAAATTCACTACCTGCAGATAAACCAAGGACTGTTATGATGACTAATAATAAGCTTAATAATAGTAAAATCCCACTAGTTCTTTTGGCTATTTGAAAAGATATACGTTCAGATTTCGTTCGAACTGTCCTATAATTAGACATTTTTCGCTAACCCCTTTCGTGCAATATAAATAAAGAAAGGAGCTCCGATAAAGGCAGTCATTACACCAATTGGCATTTCTAATGGCATGATCACATATCTCGCAGCCATATCAGCTAACAGCAGCAATATTGCTCCTAATACTGCACTGTACGGAATAATCCAACGATAATCCGTACCAACAAGCTGAATCGCAATATGAGGGACAATCAAACCAATAAAGCCAATTGAACCTGCTACAGCAACTGAACTACCTGCAAGAATGATAATAATGAGACCGAGTGTGATTTTCGTAATCATTGTTCGTTGTCCTAAGCCTTTTGCAATATCATCACCTGATTGTAAAATATTTATAGAACGACCCATACCTATTGCCACAACTGTGACCACTAAAATAAACGGTAAAACTGGTATAAGCATGTCAATGCTACGACCTGATACAGATCCCGCTAACCAAAAAAGAACACTTTGTAAGCCTTGTTCATCAATCACTAAAAGCCCTTGCGTAAACGAGACAAATAGAGCTGTAATCGCTGCACCAGCTAATACTATTTTAATCGGTGTTAAACCATCTCTTCCTAATGACCCTAGGAAAAATACCATAGCTCCCGCAGCACCTGCACCTAAAAAGGCAATCCACATATAGCTCATTAAAGAATTGATGGAAAAAAGAGTAATGGCACTAACAATAAAAAATATCGCCCCTGCATTAATCCCTAAAATATCAGGAGCTGCTAAAGGATTTCTTGTTAATGCCCGCATTAATGCTCCCGCGATGGCAAGACTTGCGCCAACTACTGTAGCGATCACAGCTCTTGTAAATCTCGATGTCCGAATAATAACATGCTCCTTATTAGCAGCATCAAAATGAAAAATGGCATCATAGATTGACGAGAAGGGTATGGACGTTTGACCAATAGCTATGCTGATTAAAAATGCCAGCAAAAGGATCAAACAACTGATGAATAAGCCTACTTGTTTCATCGAGGTACTGGAAAGAATAATTCTCATTTTACGCCAACTTTCTTGATCCACAATTTATCTTATGAAAGGGATTGTAGGTTTCTAATATGTCCAATCCCTATAATGAGAGGGCTGTCATTCAAGTATTCTATAACACTTTCAACAGCCCTAGTCTCTTTTACTATTTTTCTAATTCAAACTTGTCATAAATATCGTCTAGCATTAAATTAGCACTAATAAGTCCACCAGCTAGATTCCAATTAATTTCATCTACTTGATAAACTTGATTTGCCTTCACAGCATCAAGCTCTTTCCATAGCGGATGTTTTGTCCACTCTTCATAATTTTTCTTGACTGCGTCATCATTTTCCATAAACATATAAATAACATCGGCATTCATTTGTGTAATACTTTCTTTATCCGTTAGCTTCACGATTTCCAATGAGTCATCTGTTAAATTTTTAGGACCTTGGAAGCCAAGCTCTGACAATATAGAACCTGCATATCCTGTTACATAAATACGTGCATGGTCTGCTCTGAAGTTAACAACTGAAACATGGAATGGCCATTTATCGCCAAGCTTCTCTTGAATTTTTGTTTGGAAATCAGCAACTCGCGTATCCCAATCTCCTAGTAACTCTTTCACCTTTTCTTCCTGATCCATTGCTTGACCCATCATTTCAGCTGTTCCCTTGAAATCAAAAACCGTTTCATGAGCAACAGTCGGTGCAATTTGTGATAACTGATCATAAATTTCCTCATGACGCACTTTCGATGCAATGATTAAATCTGGTTTAAGTTTTGCAATTTCTTCAAGATTAGGTTGCGTTTCTTGTCCAACAATCGCAACGCCATCTAAATCTTTTTTCAAATAATTATAAAAAGGTGCTTCAGCCCAAGATTCTACTGCCCCCACTGGCTTAATGCCCATCGCTACTGCTACATCTGTAGCCCCTTGGTATAGCGTAACGATTTTTGTAGGTGTTCCTTCAATTGTGGTAGTGCCCATAGCATGTGTAATCTCACGGCTAGAAGATTCTTCTGTGTTACTTTCTTCTGCTTTGTCATTTTCTTGCGAACTACCGTTCGATGCTTTATCTCCACATCCCACCAATAAAAGCGAGAATGTTAAGAATAGCGCAAAAAGAATAGAAACATTTTTATTGCGTAGTGATAATTTCGACATACATTTCCTCCTAAAATATAATCAATAATGATATTCATTATCAATTAAAGAGTATACTGTACGACCGTTTTATTGACAATATCTTTTTTTTCAAAAAACATACTTTTTTAATAATTTTTTATCTTGATTAGCCTACAACTCCCTCCCATATAGTTTAGAAGGTGTAGGATTTTTGTATTTATTATGAAAATTTCGTCGCAATGATGCTGAGGTGTAATAGATAATTGACTAAAATTCATGGCATTTATTTAAAACAATAGCTCTAAGCAATGTCATTTTGATGTTGGGAGAGGCTTTCAGTAGCTGCTTCTTTCACCCAATATGTATCTAACCAGCTATAGATTTTCTACCATTTCAGCGACTTGTTAGATTTACCTATTCAATAATAGGCAAATAAATAGACCCTATCGACGTATATCTCATATCTTAATAATGAACTACAACTTATCAAAACAGGAGGTAATAACATGTTTCAACGAAGACGCCATCCGGCAAAAGGTCCACACTGCTGTCCGCCACAAACAATGCCAACGCAATTTGATCCACCACAATTTTTACCACCAGAGCAATATGTTCGCACAAATTATATCCATACGGTTGTTCCACATGTACAACCAGCACATGTCACAACAGTAAATAAACATATGATTGATCATCAATACTATTTCCCATGCACAGAGTCTGTTGTTAATGAATGCTGTGAAACACATACAATGTGCGGTATGCCACCTAACCCTTGTCATATGCCACACCATCGTAAACATATGGGCCGTTAACAATAACGATGGGGTGCCATGCTGCCCTATCATGCTCTGGAACTATAGACAAAAAAACGAGTACCTTCCAAGTGAAGAGGCACTCGTTTTTTTATATTTTTATTAATTCTTAGTACATTTTTAAATATTGATCGCGTTCCCATTGATGAACGGTTGTACGGTACATATCGAACTCGATTTCTTTTGCTTCTTTAAAGTTTGCGTAAATATGCTCACCTAAAGCTGCTTGCGCTACTTTATCTTTAGCAAGTAATGTTAAAGCATCATCAAGTGCTGCTGGTAAGTTTTCAATACCATTAGCTTGACGCTCTTCTTCCGACATCACATAGATATTGCGATTAATAGCTGCTGGTGGCGTTAAGTTTTGACGAATACCTTCAAGACCTGCCTCTAAAATAACAGCCATTGCTAAATATGGGTTTGCTGAAGGGTCCACAGAACGTACTTCTACACGAGTTGAAAGTCCACGTGCTGATGGGATACGAATTAGTGGTGAACGGTTTTGCGCAGACCATGCTACATAACATGGTGCTTCATAACCAGGTACTAGACGTTTATAAGAGTTTACTGTTGGATTTGTTACAGCTGTGAAACCTTGTACATGTGCAAGAACACCCGCCATGAATTGCATAGCTGTTTCAGAAAGACCTAATTCTGTAGCTTCATCATAGAATGCATTTTCTTTACCTTTAAATAGTGACACGTTAAAGTGCATACCAGAGCCTGCTTCACCAAATAATGGTTTTGGCATAAATGTAGCGTGCAAGCCATGTTTACGTGCAATTGTTTTAACAACTAATTTGAAAGTTTGAATGTTATCACAAGCTGTAACAGCATCGGCATATTTAAAGTCAATTTCGTGTTGTCCTGGAGCTACTTCATGGTGAGATGCTTCAATTTCAAAGCCCATTTCTTCTAGCTCTAATACGATATCACGGCGGCAGTTTTCACCAAGATCTGTTGGAGCTAAGTCGAAGTAACCACCATGGTCATTTACTTCTAACGTTGGTTCGCCTTTTGCATCTAATTTGAATAAGAAGAATTCTGGCTCAGGCCCTAAATTGAAGCTTGAGAAGCCCATATCTTCCATTTTTTTAAGAATACGTTTTAGGTTGTTACGTGGGTCACCAGCAAATGGTTCGCCTTTCGCAGTGTATACGTCACAAATGAGACGTGCCACTTTCCCTTTTTCAGAAGTCCAAGGGAATACTACGAAAGTATCAAGATCAGGATATAAATACATATCAGATTCTTCGATTCGAACGAAACCTTCAATAGATGAGCCATCAAACATCATTTTGTTTTCTAATGCTTTGTCTAATTGACTTACAGGAATCTCAACATTTTTGATTGTGCCAAGAATATCTGTAAATTGTAAACGAATAAAGCTTACGTTTTTTTCTTCGATGAGACGTTTAATGTCCTCTTTTGTGTATTTACCCACAGTTTTCCACACTCCTATAATTTGTCTAGCTTTTATGTTTACCCTACCCTATTTATTAATAGAATCGAGATAAATCCCCTCGTCGGATGGATGATTTTTGCATGCGCTGAGCTTGACGCATTTCTTCGCGCATGATTTGGCGTAATTCTGAATCACTTAAATCTTGTTCATCTGTAGCAACAGGATCTTTCTTTTTAGCAAATAATTTTTTAATCTTCGCCATATTCATACCCTGCTCTAAGTAGTCTTTAATTTCAAGCAATGTGTCGACGTCATTTAATGAAAACATGCGACGATTGCCTTCTGTTCGGTGCGGCTCAATTAAATGGTGTTCTTCATAATAACGAATTTGTCGTGCCGAGAGTTCAGTTAATTGCATCACAATACTCATTGATAATAACGGCATAGTTCGTCTAATTTCACGACTCATTTAAGTCCTCCTCCAATACCCGCTTATCATATAACGAAATTTTTTCACTGTCAACCAACCATGTGAGGTTTCCTAACATGTAAGGCGTTATTTTTTTCAATCCGATAGAAAATTGTAAAAAACTATTCAAATTTAAGGTTTATTTATTTTCATATTACTTTTTTTGAATGGCTTGAACAGCACTACAAATAGCAAATTTAACATGTTCATATGTTAGTCCACCCTGGATAAAGGCTGTATATGGTGGACGGATTGGACCATCTGCTGTCAGCTCAATGCTGGAGCCTTGAATAAATGTTCCCGCAGCCATAATGACATCATCTTCATAACCAGGCATATAAGCTGGTTCTGGAGCATAATGGGCATTTATTGGAGAATTGGCTTGTATTTCACGACAGAAGGCAATCATCTGCTGTGCAGTTTGGAAGGAAACGGATTGGATTAAATCCGTACGATTTGCATCATAGCTTGGAGAAGTGCTCATTCCGATTTCCTCCAGCATAGCTGCTGTAAAGATCGCACCTTTTAAGGCTTGTGATACGACATGTGGGGCTAGGAAAAATCCTTGATAAAAATCTCCTAATGTATTTAATGTTGCCCCTGCCTCTGCCCCAATACCTGGAGATGTCATACGATACGCACATTTCTCTACTAAATCTGCACGGCCAGCAATATAGCCACCAATTTTCGCCAATCCTCCACCAGGGTTTTTAATGAGTGAGCCTGCCATTAAATCAGCACCAACCTCTGTTGGTTCCTTCGCCTCTACGAACTCACCATAGCAGTTATCTACAAAAATAACGGCATGTGGGGCTAATTTGCGCACCTTTGCGCACATATCAGCAATTTCTGCAATCGTAAAGGATGGACGTGTCGCATAGCCTTTCGAACGTTGAATGGCAATCATTTTTGTTTGCGTAGTAATGGCTGCTTCTACACCTACCCAATCAATTGCTTTATTTTCCACTAAATCCACATGTCGATAGCCTATTTTATAATCTTTCAGTGAACCGGTATCTTTGTTACCACCATCGACAATGGATTGCAATGTGTCATATGGCTGACCAGAAATATAAAGCAGCTCATCACCAGGACGAAGGACACCGAATAGACTAAGCGTGATTGCATGTGTTCCTGAAATAATTTGTGGTCGTACAATGGCAGCCTCCGCCCCAAAAACTTCCGCATAAACACGCTCTAAATTATCGCGTCCCTCATCGTCATAGCCATAGCCATTGGATGGATGTAAATGATAGTCACTTACTTGATGCTTGCGAAATGCTGCTAGCACCTTCTGTTGATTATAAAACGCCATTTCTTCTACCTTTGCATGATAGGGTCGAACTTGCTCCTCTATTTTTGACGCTAAGGATAGCGTTTGTGCTGATAAATTAGATGTAAACGTCATTCTTTTCTTCTCCATTTCACAATTGTCCCGCATTTCAATCAGTAAGATCTATCGACTCTCTAAATTGACTTCACTCATTCTAGAATTCCCTAAATAACTACTGGTATATCAACGCTTTTGACGAATGTTTTTCTTTATTTCAATAACATCTTATCAATTTGTATGAACCCCTGCAAAACTTGCCTATTGTTTCTAAGCGAATTTTACGCTAAGCTAATGTGCGGACTTACTTCAAGAAGCGTATGTAATGACTGATTTTGGCTATTAAATTCATAGATTCTGTTACGTCAAAAAAAGTCTTTTAACTTTTAAAAAAGAAGTTCATTTATTGATAGAAGGGGTGAAAGGGATGGCTTGGGAGGTTTTTAGTATTATTGGAACAATTGCCTTTGCTATTTCTGGGGCAATCATTGCCATGGAAGAAGAATACGATTTATTCGGTGTATATATACTCGGTATTGTCACTGCTTTTGGTGGAGGAGCTATTCGAAATTTACTCATCGGACTGCCTGTCACAACCTTATGGGGACAGGATATGATGTTTCAAATTGCACTAGCTGCGATTACGATATTTTTTATCTTCCCGCATCATCTGATTCAGCATTGGCATCGTTGGGGCAACTTCACAGATGCCATTGGCTTATCCGCATTCGCTATTCAAGGTGCACTCTATGCAGTGAAGCTAGATATGCCAATTAGCGCAGTCGTTGTAGCTGCTGTTTTAACAGGTTCAGGTGGTGGTATTGTGCGAGATTTATTAGCTAGACGGAAGCCGCTAGTTCTCCGTGATGAAGTCTATGGTGTTTGGGCTGCTCTCGCAGGGCTTGTTATCGGATTTGAAGTTTTGACTGGAGACATTTTCCTTTATGTATTATTTGCAGTGATTACAGCATTACGCATTCTTTCCTATATGATGAAGTGGCGTTTGCCTTTGCGTAAGTTGAATCGGGCATAGATACTGTAATTGATAAAAAAATGAATAAGCGCAAAGAGTTCATTAACTATTTGCGCTTATTTGTTATTCAGTAACTATTTAGCCAAAAGATTCATGGCTTCTTCTAATGTCACCATATTTTTCATCATAGAACAAGCGGCATCTAAAAGAGGAAAGGCTAGAGCAGCACCAGAGCCTTCGCCTAATCGCATGTTCATATGCAGCATTGGCTCTACACCAAGTAATGATGCGGCAATTTTAGCCCCTGGTTCCTCTGAAGCATGGGAAGGTATGATAAAGTCTTTTACTTTCGGTTCAATTTGATAAGCAATAAGCGCAGCAATAGTCGAAATAAAACCATCAATAATAACAGGTTTTCGGTGACTTGCGGCAGCCAGCATGATACCAGCCATAGCCCCTATCTCTAGCCCTCCAACTTTAGCTAGAACATCAATGATATCGTTAGGATTGGGGTTGTTGAGAGTAATTGCTTTTTCAATTACTGCTGCTTTATGAGCAATCCCTCCTTGACCAACTCCTGCGCCAAACCCTGTTATTTCAATAGGGTCATAGCCAGTCAAAGCAGCTAATATGGCAGTGCTCGGCGTTGTATTACCAATGCCCATTTCACCTGTTCCAAGTAGGTTGGCTCCTTTTGTGATTTCATCTGTTGCCACATGAATCCCCACTTCAATGGATTGAATAGCCTCTTCTCTTGACATAGCAGGGCCCTGTGCCATGTTATCTGTGCCATGTTTAATTTTATGAATGATAACACCTGCATCAAGCGGAATATCTTCTTTTACCCCAACATCTACTGTTACTACCTTTGCATTGGTAATGCCCGCAATCGCACAAACGCCTGTACCTCCCTTAGGAAAATTTAATGTTTGAAAGACCGTAACATCTTGTGGATTCGTTGTTATGCCTTCCTCACAAACGCCATGATCTGCTGCACAGACAATCATCACTTTTTTATCGACCATTGGATATAATTGTCCTGTTATGCCTGAAAGCTGTACGGCAAGTGATTCTAGTTTCCCCAAGCTACCTGGGGGCTTACAAAGCGCATCAATTCGCTTTCTAGCTTGGTCCATACTATTCATATCAGCCTCTTGGATATTTTGAATCGTGTCTTGTAATAATTGCATTATTGTTTCTCCTCTCGTTCTACATGAAGACAAAATAAAAAGTCTGTAGTTTATTGTCATGACAAATAAACTACAGACTTTTCCATCATCTATATACTTCCGAAGCAAGTAGGCAGGTCTCCTGGCTCAAGCTCAACATATCATCGTGCCTTCCCAGCGATTCGCTAGTGGCATTTACGATGACACTCCCTTATACAGTGGCGGGTCCGCTAAAGTTTTTCACTTTATTCCCTATTCTCCCTATTGGGCACCTAATGCTTTTATTAAACTATTTATAATCTACGACAGCGTATTTTTTCTGTCAATATTAGAATACTCGCCTTGTACCATTTCTTCGGTTACCTATTCTTTTTCTATTTCGCTTAGCAATGTTGAGCCTAATAATAGGACCGCTCCTATTATTTGTAGAAGCGCCATTTTTTCTCCTATAATCATCGTGGAAATTACTAATGATGTCAGTGGATCAATATAGCTAAGAATGGCTATACTTTGTCCTTTTAACTGTGACATGCCTAAAAAGAACAATAAAAATCCAACCCCTGCATGGACAATGCCTAATGTAATTAAGAATAGGACTGATTCAAAACTGATTTTCATGACCTGAAATCCTGTAGTTCCAAGTAGATAGAAGCTAAGGAAAAATGCTGCTAAAGAAAGTTGAATCATTGTATTTTCTGGTTCCTTTAAGCCACATATAAATTTATTTGTCAATGTTAGCGCTGTGTAAAAGCATGCCGCGATAAGACCGTAGACAATGCCTATAAAATGCTCACTGTCCCCAGTGCCTTGACTTTGGACAATCAAATATAGTCCGATAAGGGCCACACAGACATACATTATTTTTCTGCCAACTAGCTTCTCTTTTAAAATAATTGGAGATAAACAGATAACGAGTACTGGTGCAAAATAATAACTCAATGCAGCATTGGCAATCGTTGTTGCTTTATAAGCCTGAAATAAAAAAATCCAGTTCCCACACAAGGCGATACTAGAAAGTATTAATTTCCACTTATTTTTTATAATCTCTAATTTCGAAAAACTTTTCTTTTTATAAATAAAAATCACTACTAAAAAACAAGCACCTATTAAACTCATCCAAAAAGCGATTTCACTTGAAGATAACGGAATATACTTGGCAAAAACACCAACTGCTCCAAAAATAATCATGGATAATACAAATGCTAATTTTCCGCTCATTACAAATACCTACTTTCTACGTATAAAGTATTAACCTATACAGTAGAATCTATTGAAAATGAGCAAACTGTTATTGTATGCCTAAACAGTAGATTCTACTGTAAAGACATTGTTGGGGGTGCTATTGAACAAAACATACAAAATCCCTCCTTCACCTACATAATTGTAACATATTTCTGAAAATTAAAGAGTAAGTTTTATAAAGAAAGGGGTCACTAATCCCTTCATACTATTATGAGTATGTACAATATAAGGTAAGTCATAAATTTTCTTTGAGGAGGAGTTAGGATGAATGCAAGAGAATTGAGAAATGCCATTGCGGAGACTTGTGAAAATTATGATAGTCACTACGCTCAGTTAGTGAAACCAATCAATCAGTTATTAATGAATGTCGATGCTAGTATAAGTAACGAAACAGCGAATATAATCATCGAAAATTTGAAGTTATATTATAGCGGGGATAAATACATGACGGAATGTCACTTCGATGAGAGTGAAAATTTCTTAAAAGATGGTCTTGAACTTCTTCAAAAGGGGGATCTTGCGAATGGTGCTTTACAAATATATGGTGCTGGTTTAAATTTTTCCAGTTATGCTTTAAAGGTTCGTGGGCAAAAAAATGTGAATCCGTATATTAACTTTGAAAAAAATTTCAGCCTCATCATGAACACACTCCGAAAATAAGTATATAAAAAAGGTGATGTCAATGATAGAAACAGCCACTTTGAAAAGCGAGAGGTTGATTTCCGTTCCAGCGTCCTTTCAGGGGGCGTCCGATGATGAGCCGCTTCACTCACTGCGTTCGCTCCAAGGTCCCCTCTGTGACGCTAAATCCCCTAGGAGTGACACAGGCTCCACTCCAATCAACCATATGTAAAAGTGGCTTTTCCTTCTCTTTCATACGAACCGTAGTGAACAAAATAGCCCATTATTTGTCTGATGAGAGAAAGGATAGCCCTTTATTTTCAATGTGAAGAAGTGGTAAGTAACAACACCCCTCCATAAAGAGTAGTGAACACCTTTGCTAAAAAGGTACCATTTTTATGCATTGGAATGGAAGGCTACTTGACTCCCGTGGGATAGTGAGACAGGCGAGCCTCTAAACGGAGCGGTAGCAGAGGAAGCGGCTCGGCGCTCGCTACCAGGAAAGCAAGTAGCCTGCAACGGAAATCCATTTTCACCTGTCACAAAAATGCTATGGATGGTTTTATTTTTCATTATGTCATTTATTTAAATTCTAATTCTCCATCGTAAGCTAGCATGCCGCCTTCAAGATTTGTTACATCAAATCCTTGCGCTTCTAAATAAGCACATGCATTAGCAGAACGAGCACCAGCCTTACAAACAACAATATATGGCTTTTCTACGTCTAATTCCTCTAAACGTTCCGGGATTGTCCCAAGGGCAATGTGCTTGGCACCAGGAATCATGCCGTGTGCTACTTCATCCTCTTCACGTACATCAATAATATATAGGTCCTCATTTGCATCTAATCGTTCTAGTAATTGTGTTGTTTCCATTGATTTCATGAACTTTTTTCCTCCAAAATTTCAAATTCCACTTACATTATAGCTTGTAACAAAAAAAACAGCCAGTGTGGTGAACACAAGCTGTTTAACAATTTTTTATCCTTCTGTCTCTAAAAACTCTATTTGTTTTGCTGGAACGAATGTAGAAATGGCGTGCTTGTAGATTAGGTGCTGCTTATTTTCAGCATCCATTAATAAAACTGTAAAATTGTCATATGATTTCACAGTCCCTTTTAACTGAAATCCATTTAACAGAAATACAGTTACAAAAACACTGTTTTTACGTAGTTGGTTCAAGAACGTATCTTGCAAGTTGATTGATTTCATCAAATAGCCTCCCCACTAACTTTCTACCTCTTCACTCCTATAGTAGCATGTTCTACCAATTTATCAATTAGTAATTTTTAGAAATTTTTCTTAATTATTATAATTGTTCATCCGTCGTAATAAAATGGACATCCATTTTATTGCGAAAATAGGTAAGTTGTCTTTTTGCATAGCGGCGTGAATTTTGTTTTAAGCTATCAATAGCTTCTTCGAGGGTACATTTGTCATCCAAATAATCATACAATTCCTTATAGCCAATTGCTTGTATGGACTGCACATTTCGAATATTTTGCTGCCATAAACCTTTGACTTCTTCTAAAAGGCCATTGTCCATCATTAAATCAACACGACGGTTAATGCGGTCATAAAGCACTTCACGGGTCATATTTTGACCTAACCCCAAAATGACATGCTTATAGAGAGGTACTTCCCCTCGGTTTTGTGCTTCAGCTGCTTTGGATACACCGCTTAATTCCAGCATTTCTAATGCACGAATGACACGACGCGTATTGTTTGGATGAATCGTCTCCGCTGTTTGAGGGTCTAGTTGTTTTAATTTATCATGCATTGCCTCAGGGCCAAGCTTTGCTAATTCATCATAGTAGGCTTTTCGTGCTTCCTCATCAACTTTCTCATCAGTAAATTGGAAATCATAGAGGACCGCTTGTACATATAAGCCTGAGCCACCTACTATAATGGGTAATTTTTGTCGAGATTGGATTTCTGCAATTTTTGCTCGGACTAATTTTTGATAATCCGCTACTGAAAAAGATTCTGTCGGCTCTAAAAAACTGAGTAGATGGTGTGGTACGCCCTCCATCTCTTCTTCCTTAATTTTAGCAGTCCCAATATCGAGTCCTTTATAAATTTGCATGGAGTCGCCATTAATGACTTCACCGTTATATTTTTTCGCCAGTTCAATGCTTAAAGCTGTTTTACCAGAGGCAGTTGGTCCTACAATCGCTACGACCTCTGCCTGCTGTAATTTAGTTTCTATCATATTTTTCTAACCACCGTAATAATACTTGAAAGACCGCTTCTTGATTGTCTTCATTTAAAATTTCATGCCGTTTGTCCTCAAATAAATAAACCGTTACATCTTTTACTCCTACTGTTGCCAATTGTTCAGCAACTGTGTAAACGCCCAGCCCCTGTTCGCCAACCGGGTCTTTACTTCCGCTTATCAAGAGAATGGGAAGATTTTTTCTCATTTTTGCTAATTCTTTTTTACGATTAAGTGTTGCAAAGCCCGTTGTTAAATCGACAAAAAATTGATTGGTTGGAATAAAGCCACAATATGGGTCATCTATATACTTCTGCACCTCTTGTTGGACAGAACATAGCCAGTCATAGGCCGTCTTTGGATTTGGAAACTGTTTATTAAAGCTACCAAAACTCAATTGATTTAGCAGCTTACTTTCAGTTTCTTTCCCTAGCCCCTTAGCTAATACCTTGGCTACGATATTTCCAACAGCATGCAGAGCTGTCACATTTCCCGTACCACAGAGAATAACATTGTCTACTTGTTCACCATACAGTTGAATATATCGTCTAGTAATGAATGACCCCATACTATGACCAAAAATAATGAATGGTACATTTGCATAAGGTGCATGTAATTGCGTGACCACTTCATGGGCATCTTCTACCACACGCTCAAAACCGTTCTTTTCAGCAAAAAAACCTAACGTGCCATTATAGGCCGCCGTTTCACCATGACCACGATGATCGTGCATCGTCACAGCATAGCCTGCCGCATTGAGTGTTTTAGCAAATGTTAAATAGCGACCACTGTGCTCTGCCATACCATGCAAAATGTGAATATGACCAATACATGGCGTTGTGGGCTCCAATGTTCGAGTAAAGACAAAATGTCCATCCAACATTTGAATATAACGCTCCATCCCTTACTCCCCTTTTTTCACAAAATTTGTTGCATCCTTAATGGCTTGCTCTAATTCAGCCATATACTTGTGTTTTTGTTCCTCCGTATAATTCAAGTGTTGTTGCATCACTTGAATTACTTGCTGCTTATAAAGCTTGACAGCCTCAATATCGAAGTAAAGCAAGCCTGTACGACGAATAAAGAAGTCGCTCGGTGTATAGACCATTTCCTCTTCCATGCCATACAGTAGCATAGCGTGTAAAGCTAGAGGCATTGTACTGCCATGTTCATGTAAAAATTTAACACGATTAAATAATCCATCTACATTTGTGCCATACTTTTGTACAAGCTGTTTGGCTTCATCATAATTTAAGCCGTATTGTACACCTTCTCGTGCTTTATAAGCCATATAGTCAGGGAAATTAATCGCGTTGATTCCTTTTGCACCAGACAGTGAGAGCTCACGTGTTAAACAAGCACTTGCATGCTTATAGCGACGAGCTTTTACAATTTTATCGACAATTGTTTCAGCCATTTGACGATAGCCTGTGAGCTTACCGCCAGCGATTGTCATTAAACCACTTGGCGCTGTCCATATTTCATCTTTCCTTGAAATTTCAGAAGGGTCCTTTCCTTTTTCATAAATGAGCGGGCGTACTCCTGCCCAGGATGATTCAATCGTTTCTCTTGTAATAGTAGCAGTTGGAAAGACTTTTTTAGCAGCCTCAATTAAATAATCTACATCTTGCTGTGTAGCAACAGGGTGTACAAGATTTCCCTCAAAGACTGTATCCGTTGTCCCTATATAGGTTTTGTCATCTCGCGGAATTGCAAAAGCCATACGTCCATCAGGAATATCAAAATAAACAGCTTGCTTCAGTGGAAAATCCTTTTGGTTGAGGACAATATGAACGCCTTTTGTCAGACGTAATTGCTTGTTATCTGTTACTTTATCCTTGTGTCGTACGTCATCTACCCAAGGGCCTGTAGCATTGACAATTTGTGCTGCATGTACATCGAGTATTGTTCCCGTAACATGATCCTTCACTTTAATGCCAACAAGCTTTTTCTTTTTGTAGATAAATTCCGTCATCTCTGCATAATTGAGACACAATGCTCCATATTCTGCAGCCTTTTTCAATACTTCAATCGTCAGACGTGCATCATCCGTACGATATTCAACATAATACCCTCCACCCACAAGTCCATCTTCATTAAGTAAAGGTTCTAATGCTAGGGTTTCTTGGACGTTTAACATTGTTCTACGTTCATGTTTTTTGACACCCGCCAAGCGGTCATAAACCTTTAATGCTATAGATGTTGTAAACGGACTAAGTGAGCCCTTCTTATATAAAGGTAATAGCATTTTTTCAGGCGTTGTGACATGAACCGCATTATCATAAACGATTTCACGTTCACGCCCCACTTCCGCTACGACACCCACATCAAATTGCTTTAAATAACGTAGGCCACCGTGAATCAGCTTGGTTGAACGGCTCGACGTACCAGCTGAAAAATCCTGCATGTCAATTAATGCGACAGAAAGGCCTCTTGATGCGGCATCTAATGCAATTCCTGCACCTGTAATACCACCACCAATGACTAATACGTCAAAGCTATAGTGCTCTAGATAATATAAAATTTTTGGACGATGCTCAAATGAAAACATACCTTTCTCCCCCAATAGCTATGATTTAAAAATTCGTGTGGCCTCTACAGCCTTTTGCCAGCCAGTATAAAGAGCTGTGGCTTGCTCGTCCTCCATTTGTGGTTGGTAGGTTTGGCCACTCATCCATAATGCAGATAAGGTCTCTTGGTTTGGCCAAAAGTTTGTGGCAAGACCTGCTAAATAGGCTGCACCTAGTGCTGTTGATTCATTAAGCTGTGCTAGCTCAACTTGTAGCTGTAAAACATCACTTTGGAACTGCATTAAAAAATGATTTTTAACAGCCCCACCATCGACACGGAGTACTTCAATCGGGGTACCCGCTGCTTCTTCCATTGCATCCAGTACATCCTTTGTTTGATAGGCTAATGATTCAAGTGTTGCCCGGATGAAATGCTCTTTTGATGTTCCTCGTGTTAAGCCAAAAATGGCACCACGAGCATCTGTATCCCAATAAGGAGTTCCTAGACCAACAAAGGCAGGGACAATGTAGACACCATCCGTGTTCTTCACCTTTTTAGCATAGGTTTCGGAATCCTCAGCAGTACGAATCATACGTAGCCCATCTCGTAGCCATTGGATTGCTGACCCTGCTACAAAAACACTACCTTCTAATGCATAGGTCACTTTTCCATCTATCCCCCAAGCAATAGTCGTCAGTAAACCATTTTCAGAGGTCACTGCTTGCTGGCCTGTATTTAATAGCATAAAACAGCCAGTACCGTAAGTGTTTTTAGCCATTCCTTTTGTAAAGCAAGTTTGACCAAAAAGAGCGGCTTGTTGATCACCTGCAATCCCTGCAATCGGAATTTTTTCACCAAAGAAAATACTTGGTGCTGTTTCCGTGTATATTTCAGATGAATTTTTCACTTCAGGTAACATTGACATTGGAATAGCTAAAAGCTGACAAAGCTCATCATCCCATTGCAATTCATGAATATTGTAAAGCAATGTTCGAGCTGCATTTGAATAGTCGGTTACATGAGCCTTTCCTTTTGATAATCGCCAAACAATCCAAGAATCAATCGTCCCAAATAGCAAATCTCCATTGTTTGCCATTGCGCGTGCGCCATCCACATTGTCTAAAATCCATTTAATTTTTGTTGCAGAAAAATAAGCATCTAGGCGTAGCCCTGTTTTTTGCTGAAAAAGCTCTTCATGGCCTTGATCTTTTAAGGTATTCACAATGTCCTGTGTTTGGCGCGATTGCCAGACAATCGCATTGTAAATGGGCTGACCTGTCTTTTTATCCCATACAACTGTCGTTTCGCGTTGATTGGTAATGCCAATGGCATGTACCTCACTTGCTTCGTGCCCACTTTCGGTTAAGACCGCCGCAATAACGGCTAGAATAGAACCCCAAATTTCATTTGCATTATGCTCTACCCAGCCAGCCTTCGGAAAAATTTGCTGAAATTCTTTTTGTGCGACATGAACAATTTCACCTTTTTTATTAAATAAAATAGCCCTTGAACTTGTCGTTCCTTGATCAATCGCTAAAATAAATTCGCCCATCCCAACTTCCCCCTTGTCTCTACATAACCCGTTTGAACATTTTTTCCACTTCATACGATGTAAAATGAATAAGCACTGGACGTCCATGAGGGCATGTAAATGGATTATCTGCATTACGTAAATCTCGTAGTAATGTTTCCATTTGTTCTTTTGTTAAATAATGATTGGCTTTGATCGATTTTTTACAGCTCATCATAATCGCCGCTGCTTCACGTAATTTTTTGACATCGGCCTTTTTCGTTGTTAGCACCTGTTCAATTAAATCCTCAATGATTTCCTGCTCTTCCCCTTGTGGGAACCAACTTGGGTGCTCACGTACAACAAAAGATGACTGACCAAATTCCTCTAAAAATACACCTACAGCTTCTAGCTCATGCTTGTATTCTCGTAAAATAAGTGCTTCATCGGCCGCATAGTGGAAAGTTAGTGGAAGCAATAATGCTTGACGTTCATGCGGATTGACTTGACCGACCTTTTCACGGAAAAATTCATATTTAATGCGTTCTTGTGCAGCATGTTGATCAATTAAATAAAAACCATCTTCCATTTGTGCAACAATGTATGTGCCATGGATTTGCCCAACTACTTCTAGTTCAGGAAATGGCTCTTTCGTAGACTCATTCTCAATTACTTCTTGTTGTTCTACACTGCTTACTTGTTCAACTGTCTCAGTCTCCAATCGCAGATCGGGCTGCCAGCTATCCTCTATCATAGTAGGTACAGGCTCTGGCACGACCAACTGTTCACGATTGCTCTCTTGAATGGTTTGGACATCATATAGTTTCTCAACAATTGCATGCATCTTCTCTACATCTATTTTGGGAGCAGGCTTCCAAATATTAAGTTGCTCATTAGTAGGTTTGACACTTTTTTCTTTCTTCTCCATCTGAGGTACGCGAATAACGCTGCGTATTTTTTCACGGATGGTTTCCTCGATTAATTTCAAAAGCTCTGGCTCTTTACTTAAACGAATTTGATGTTTCGCAGGATGCACATTGACATCTGTTAAATAAGGATCTCCCTCTATATAAAGGACAACTATCGGATAGCGTTCGATGGGTAAATACGTATGGTAGGCATCCACAACCACTTTTTGCACTAAATAATGCTTGACCCAGCGACCATTAACAAACAGAGACATATAATTTTTGGAAGCACGTGTCACCTCAGGCAAGGACACAAAGCCAGAAATTCGATAATCATATGATTCGCCTTGGAACGGCACCATCTTCTTGGCATTATGTACACCGTAAATAGCGGCCAGTACTTGTTGCACATCTCCTCGCCCATTGGTTTGCAATAATTGTTGACCATTATGCAGTAATCTGAATGCAATTTGTGGATTGCTAAGTGCTAGGCGATTCATTAGGTCTATCGTATGCCCAAGTTCAGTTTGAATAGTTTTCATATATTTTAAGCGTGCGGGCGTGTTAAAAAATAGCTGAGATACCGTTAAATCCGTACCTTTACGCAAAGGGCCAGGCTTATGTGTTAGGATATGTCCACCTTCAAGCTCTAAATGCGTTCCAGATTCACCATTTGATGTTATCAGCGTCATTTTAGAAACAGAAGCAATGGATGCCAATGCTTCCCCACGGAAACCAAGTGTACGAATGCGGAATAAATCATGTTCCTGATGAATTTTACTAGTAGCATGGCGAGAGAATGACATCAATGCATCCTCTTCATCCATACCATTACCATTATCTATTACTTGAATGGAAGTGAGACCCGCTTCTAGTAAAAAAACATCAATGGACGTACTCCCCGCATCAATGGCATTTTCCACTAGCTCTTTGACAACAGAAGCTGGTCTTTCTACTACCTCTCCTGCTGCGATTTTATTGGATAGCCACTCGTCCATAATTTGTATGTTTCCCACTAACGTATCACTCCTTTATCTATTTTTTTACGTTGATTAGCTCTTGCTGTAGCTCATATAAAATATTCATTGCCTGCATAGGTGAAGTGCCTAAAATATTGACTTTTTCTAATTTTTTTAGCACCTCTGCCTCGGCTGGTGAAATCGGCTCTTCCTCTGCAAACAAAGACATTTGCACGGGTTGTTCAGCCATTACTTGTGTTTCAGCAACTACTTCTTTCCCAGCCTCAAAATTCTCCAGTAAAACACGCGCTCTCGCTAAAATTTCTTCTGGCAATTGTGCGAGCTGTGCTACATGAATACCATAGGATTTATCAGCGGCTCCTTTTTTCACCTTATGCAAGAACACAACCGTTCCATTTTTTTCCGTAGCCGATACATGGACATTTTGTAAGCGAGGTAAATCCTTTTCCAGTGCCGTTAATTCATGATAATGCGTAGAAAACAACGTATTTGCACCGATTTTATCATGAATATATTCCATCATCGATTGTGCCAAACTCATGCCGTCATAAGTCGATGTGCCACGTCCGATTTCATCAAATAGCATCAAGCTATTTTTTGTTGCATGCATAATAGCATGTTGTGATTCAAGCATTTCTACCATAAATGTGGATTGTCCTGCTGCTAAATCATCAGCCGCTCCAATGCGCGTAAAAATTTGATCGGTAATAGGCAGTCTCGCCTTTTCAGCAGGTACATAACAGCCCATTTGCGCCATAACAACAATTAAGGCTACTTGGCGCATATAAGTACTTTTACCAGACATATTCGGCCCTGTAATAAGCATCATATTATGCTGCTCTTCTAGCACACAATCATTTGGTACATACATTTGCTTATTTAACATTTTTTCAACAACTGGATGTCGTCCCTCTATAATTTCGAGCGCACGTCCACCATGAAATTCTGGTTTTGTAAAACGATATTTTTCTGAAACACTTGCAAAGCTTAGTAAAACATCTAGCTCACTAATACTTGCTGCAAGTGCTTGTACACGTGGGATATATGCCTTTAATGCCTCCCGAATTTCCACAAACAGATTGTACTCTAATGTTAAGCTTTCTTCCTCTGCATTTAAAATTAATGCTTCTTTTTCTTTTAGTTCGTGTGTAATATAGCGCTCTGCATTCGCCAACGTTTGTTTGCGCTCATAGCGTGTTAAGTCCGCTAAATGAATATTCGATTTTGTAATTTCAATATAGTAACCAAAAATTCGATTATAGCCTATTTTTAAATTTTTAATGCCTGTTTTCATTCGCTCTTCTTGTTCAAGTTGGGCAATCCAATCTTTACCGTTGCGAGCAGCATAGCGTAGTTCGTCTAAGCGCTCATTGTAGCCATCACGGATGACATCCCCTTCTTTAATGGTAATAGGTGGATTATCAGTGATCGCCATTGCTAATAAAGCCTCGACATCTGTGCATGTATCAAGTGCTGCACCTAGTTGCTGTAACGTCTCTTTATTTGCCCCCATCAGCTGCTGCTGAATAGCTGGCACTTGGCGCAATGAATCACGTAATTGGGCTAAATCACGTCCGCCTACATTGCCAAACGCAACACGACCAGCCAAACGCTCTAAATCATATACTTGTTTTAAGGAAGCTTGTAGCTCAGTGCGCACAAAATATTCTTCCAATAAATCCGTGACAATCGCCAGCCTGTCCTCAATCGCTGTACGAGTAGCCAGCGGCTGATGTAGCCATTGTTTTAATTTTCGCCCACCCATTGCTGTCACGGTATCATCTAATAGCCATAAAAGTGTTCCTTTTTGGTCTCCACCACGAATCGATTGAATCAACTCTAAATTTCGTTTGGAGCTAGAATCAATGCGTAAATAATTTTTAATTTCATTAAACGTGAAAGCTTGAATATGCGATAAAGAGCGCATTTGTGTTTGATCGATATACGCTAACAAACGAAGACAGGCAACTTGTAATGGCTGAGGTACGGCTTCTAAATAGCTTGCTGCTTTGTCCATAGGCATTTCATCCACTTCAACTGATAGCACAATCCCAGCATGAACGGCGTGCTCTGCTAATAGTAGCTGTAAACTATCCGTTACAATAAGCTCTCGAATACCATAAGCCTGCATTTGCATTAAGAGGGCTTTTCCATCGCCTTCAATAGAAGAAGCCACTGCTTCACCTGTCGATAAATCTAAATAGGCATAGCCAAATGTCGTGTCATCTAATTGCTCTGCTGCCCCAATAAAGTGGTTGGTTTTACCGTCAAGCGCCTTACCTTCCATAATGGTTCCGGGTGTGATAAGCTGAACCACTTCACGTTTGACCACACCTTTTGCTTGCTTTGGATCTTCTGTTTGTTCACAAATCGCCACTTTATAGCCCTTTTGCACAAGTGTTTCAATATAATTTTTAGCCGAATGATGCGGCACACCGCACATTGGTATTCGCTCTTTTGCGCCTGCATCTCGGCTCGTTAATGTAATCTCTAAAATTTGTGAGGCATTGATGGCATCCTCAAAAAACATTTCATAAAAGTCACCTAATCTAAAAAATAAAAAGGCATCTTTGTAGTCTTCCTTTACCTGTAGATACTGTTGCATCATTGGTGTATATGTTGTCATATAATTATTTACCTCGCTCTTACCATATAGATATTTTTATTATAACAAAAGATACATGCGAAACGCTTCCTTCACCTTTTTTAAGATGCTAGCATTTCGCATGTATCAAAAAATGATGTTTTTTAGACTTATCTTGGTCGTTCATCAGGAAACGATGAGGACTCTAACACATACCTGCTTTCTCCATCAGAGCTGGAAGATGAGCTGGAGCTTGATGAGGAGGATGAAGAACTTTCATCATTAAAGCTCCAATCTTCTTCATAGTCTAATGGATGGACACTAATACAAATTGTTGTTTCACCCATTACTTCGACAACTACTTCACGTTCTACAACAATTTCAAACTTCGTACCACATGGAGAGATAATCGCTTCAATACAATTTGGTTCTTGTATCACACGTACACGAACATCATCACCAACGCTAATTTCACCTTCACGATAATGAAGCTTCACTTTGTCTTTATAGTGAACCGTTTCGGAAAACACAGCTGTTTTCGAATGGTTACTATAGGCATACCACACATTGACATCAAATTTCCCAGTTACTTCTACAAATTTCCCGACTCTTTTCGCAGAGCAAGTATGATTGATTACCCAGCATCCTAAAATACTTGTCGGTTTATTTGTTGGTGATAATGTTACACGTTCTTCCGTTCTCTTCTTCCCTTTGGCAACTACTGCTTTCGTCACGATTTGTCGTAAACGTTTCAGCGCAATTCCTCCTTCGACTCTTTTCACTCCATCATATGCAGGTAGCGCCCATTGGGTGAACATATATTTTTAGAGAATGAAAAGTATCGTCCAAATCTTTTTCCGTGAGAGGTCTGCTATAGCATGGGAATGCTTCAATAGAAGAAGACATGAAAAAAGCTCGAATGCTGTCATTCGAGCTTTGATTTCGAGGATTTATTAAGAGCAGCTACCTGGCTGAGTATTTTCTACGTATGAACCCGTTTCACCACGAAGAACATCGCCACCAGTTGAGCGAACAATTTCATTTGTAACATTATTTGCGATGGTATTCGATACCAGTTGCAATAAATCATTGACATCGCCTTGTGATTCTTTAAATTGTTGCACAACTGGAATAGCATTAATTTCTTCTTCGATTTTAGCAATTTTATCTTCAATCATTTTTAATGCTTTTTCTTTCCCTAAGTGTTGGAAATTAACCGCCTGTTTTTGTAAGCTTTTTAAGCTTGCAATACGTTCACGTACTTGTTGATTTTCATTAATCTGTGCTTCTGCCTTTTTGAAAAATTCAACCTCTGGTGTATTTGCAATCATATGTGCAATTTCATGTGATTTTTTAATTAAATCTTCTTTTGTATATAACACTTGTGTCATTTACGCTTCCACCTTTTCATTTTTTACGACTTCCACAAATTCACCCGTAAGTGAATAAGATGTAGTCTCTATTATTTTTACTTTTACTAATTGACCAATTACTTCTGCTGGTGCTTTAAAGTTAACTAAACGATTTTTCCGCGTATAGCCCGCTAGCACATCGTCTCGTCGTTTACTTGTACCTTCAACTAATACTTCGACAACCTCACCATTTAACCGTTCTAATGCTTTGCGTGAGTATTCACCCACCACTTCATTTAAACGTTGAAGACGCTCTTTTTTCACCTCTTCAGGTACATTGTCGACCATTTTGGCAGCTGGTGTTCCTTCACGAGGAGAATAAATATACGTAAATGCAGCCTCAAAGCCAACTTCACGATATAAGGACAATGTTTCCTCAAATTGCTCCTCTGTTTCATTCGGATAGCCAACGATAATATCTGTTGTTAATGTTACTTCAGGTATTGCGGCTTTAATTCTGTCTACTAAACCAAGGAAATGCTCACGTGTGTATTTACGCGCCATAATTTTTAGGACGTCATTCGAGCCAGATTGAACTGGTAAATGGATATGCTCCACTAAGTTGCCACGCTTTGCAAGGATTTCGATTAAATGATCATCAAAATCACGCGGATGACTCGTAGTAAAACGGATACGTGGAATATCGATCTTTCTTAATTCATCCATTAAATCGCCAAGACGATAGTCGATATCCTCAAAATCCTTCCCGTAAGCGTTGACATTTTGTCCCAGCAGCATAATTTCTTTATAGCCCGCAGCCGCTAACTCACGAACTTCGGCAATGATTTCCTCTGGACGACGACTGCGCTCTTTACCACGAGTATATGGAACGATACAATACGTACAGAATTTATCGCAACCATACATAATATTAACCCAAGCCTTAATGGAGCCAAGTCGTTTTTTCGGCAGATTTTCAATGACATCGCCTTCTTTAGACCAAACCTCAATCACCATTTCCTTCGACATATAGGCTTCTTTTAAAATGTTTGGTAAACGGTGAATATTGTGCGTACCAAATACCATATCGACGTGTGGATAGCTTCTTAAAATTTTATTAACAACAGATTCCTCTTGCGACATACAGCCACAAACCCCGATAAGCATCTCAGGGTTTTTTCGTTTATATTTCAGCAGGAAACCCAGTTCTCCAAATACTTTGTTTTCTGCATTTTCACGAATAGCACATGTATTCAGCAAGACAACGTCAGCCTCTTCAATCATCTCTGTTGGTGTGTAACCAAGCTGCATAAAAATCCCGGCCATCACTTCTGTGTCATGCTCATTCATTTGGCAGCCATAAGTACGAATATAGAAGGTGCGATCTTTGCCCATTCCTGCGAACTCTTCTGCAATGCTAAAATCCTTATGATACTTGACATCTTCTTTGCCACGTTTTTTAGCATCTTTTAAGGAAGGTGCTGTAAAGACCTTCTCAAAATATTTACTATAATCCTTTTCAGGCTTGTCTTCTTTTTTTGGTTGATTGACCTGTTGATTAGCTAAGCGTTGTTCCTCATTCATCGCAATCAGGTAACTCCTTTCAAACGAAATCCATGCACTTGAATTCCCATTTTATTATTATACTGAATAGTTGATACTTCCTACAAGGTTTGCGCCTCAAATGTCGTGGTTTCGACTTAATTACATGATGATAGGAGTAATTATCCATCAGCTTTAGCGTTCTATCCTTCAGTTTTGAAGCGCTATCCTTTCGTTTACATATGCTAACCATCGCTTTCATTAAAATACTTGCTGTACTTTACATGTAAGTACTGATTATACAATTTCAGCTTCATCCAACGTTTAATATTCATATCTTCTTTATACAGTAATGCATCTGTGTATTGTCCTTCTTTCACTAATCGCTTTGCTTCTAATTTTAATTTTTCATTGTTCATGTGTTTAAATAAAGTTTTTAGCGGAAGTAGTGACCATAGATGCTTAGTTTGGACATACGTTCGTTCATGATAAACGCCAAGCAAATAATCATCCACCATATACTGCATTAAATTATGACCGCTCGCCGTCACATAGTAGCTGGAAGCCCCTGCTCGCAAATTCATTTCAAATAGCTTATAGATCCCGTCTCGAGCATCATATTTCATATCAAAATTAGCAAAACCTGTATAGCCAATGTCCTCTAAAAAGTATCGAATGGAATCCATTAGCTGTTCATCGTAGTCTGTCATAACAGCTAAAGAAATACCTTTATTTTGCGGAGAAGGATCTTCAAGCAGTTTATTGCTGACACACATCAATTTGACTTTATGATCTCTTCCTACAAATACATCTAGTACACGAATAGAAGAATCATCACCTGGAATAAATTCTTGAACAATCAAGGAATCTTCATAGCTAGAACGATAAATACTGCGAATAATGTATTGCATCTCACTGGCATTATTTGCAAGAAATATTTTTTTCTTTTCGGGAAATGAACAGTGCGTATATGTCACTGCATTGGAAGGTTTAATGATAATGGGATACTGGAAAGGGAGTTCGCTGACTGCGTGATGCTCATTAGTTATGATCATGGTTTTGGGGTAGTTTAACTTATACTGATCACAAAGCTGATAAAATTTTTCCTTCGTTTGCACCTTCTTTAGTAAAGCTTGATCTATATAAGGTAAAATAAAATATGTTTCAAGCCGTTCTTTATTTTCAATGATAAGCTCTGCATAATAGCAGTCACAAACGATTAAAATCAATTTATTCTGTTGGCACTGCATGGCAACCTCGATTAAAGCTTGTACAAAATGGGTAGGGTCATCTAGACGCTCTACATAGTGAAAATCCAGAATGCTACTATTTTGCGTAGCAATTCCCTGTGAGCCTCCCAAAAAGAGTGAACGCATTGTTGCCCCTTTTACGGTGGGCTCAATAACAAGACTCTTGATACGATACGCTTCATAAAAAGAGCGGGCAACCCCGTAGGCATGCTGACCCGATTGTATAATAATAGGTAAAAAAGGTTGTTCTTTTATACATGTCAATTTGACTCGCCTCACATTATAAAAATGAATTTAATCATTTGTATGCCAGCTACATTATACTTATGTAACAGAATGAAAAGGCACTATTATGTAACTTTAGTGCCTTTTCATAGTGTTGAAAAACAAAACTATCCATAGAATTTTTGTGAAAGGTGAAAATGGATTTCCGTTGCAGATTACTTACTTTCCTGTCGACTCGCCTGTCTCGCTATCCCACGGGAGTCAAGTAGCCTTCCACTCCATAAAAATGTTAACTTTTTTTGCAAAGGTTCAAGTGGAGGGATGTTGTCACACATCACTTCTCCACATTGAAAATAAGAGGCTATCTCCTCTCTTATAATATAAATAATGGGCTATTTTGTTCAGGAAAAGACACTTTTGCAGAATGGTTGATTGGAGCGGAGCCAACGTCACTCCTAGGGGATTAGCGTCACAGTTGAGACATTGGAGCGCACGGAGTGAGTGAAGCAGCTCGTCAGACGCCCCCTGGAAAGGACGCTGGCAGAACGGAAATCAACCCCTCGCCTTTCAAAATGGCTGTTTCTGCTGTTGACATCACCTTTTTCCATCACGTTAATGCTATCATTTTTTTGACTCGCTGCTCAAAAGCAACAATAGCTTGAACACCGTGATTTTTTAGTAGCTCGGTATTAGCACTTGTATATTTACCTAGATCATCAGGGAAATGCGCATCAGAGGATATAGTAAAAGCCACTCCATGGTCAAGTAAGGTTTGTAAAAAACGAGGGCCTGGGCACATTTCCTTTACAGGGTAACGATAATACAGCCCAGCATTGATTTCAGTGGCAGTTTGAGTTGTCGTTAGGGCCTGGGCAATCCGTTTATACCAGGCATCAAGAAAAGCATGATTCTCCACCTGATAATTAAATACTTTAAAATTATCTAAATGTGCAACAAAATCAAACATATTGGAATGAATCATTTGCTCGACAACCTTAAAAAATTGCTCATAACTTTGTTGTAAAGCAGACTGATCCATTTGCTCAAAAAGATGTTGTGTTTGAGGATTATCAAAGCCCCAGCCGTCAACAAAATGGACAGAACCAATCACATAATCCCAAGGATAACCAGCTAATAAAGCAGCTAATTGCTCTTCCCCGCCAATAAAATAATCTGCCTCTATACCCAGTCTCAAAGTAATGCCATGTTGATGCCATTTTTCCTTCGCCTGCTGAATGGTCGACACAAAGGCATCTATGTTCTCTGTCATCACGCGATCTAGCCAATAGCGCTGTACTTGACCAATCTCACTATCATCCAACCTCATAAAGCGTTCGAAATAGGCACGCGTTTCTTGAAAACGATATAAATGATCAACAATGCCTACCTCACGCAAGCCAAGCTGCTTGGCCTGTTCGAGATATAAATCCAACCATTCCTCACTATAACAGCCCTTTTGCACTCGCTGTACTAACCGCTGTACTTGACAGGACATTTGTTGCTTGGAGCCTTTTTTCGCCTCATCCTCATGCTGGAAAAACTCCAGTGCCTGTGATGTACGCTCTAGCCAGCGAAATGAATAAGGTCCCTCTTCTAAATGTACATGATAATCAATTGTCATCAGCTTTTCCCTCCATTACATACCGTCCATTTTTCCTCATAGGCTTGCCATTCTAATGGACAAGTACTTTCACAAAGAATTTCTGTACATTCATCAAGATGACAAATTTGAAAAAATGATTTGCCATTTATTTTGGTTGCATCGGCTAATAAATAACTCACTTTACTATGCTTGAGCATCTTCTTAGAAATAAGGGATTCATCCAAATCGTAATCATAAACAATGCCCTCACTAATGCCACCGCACGATAAAAATGTCTTATCAAAATTCATATTATCAAGCATCTCTAAAGTCATAGCACCTGCAACTGAAGATTGTTTTGGATTCGCAGTGCCTCCTAGTAATATGACCTTGCCTGTCATACGTCGTTCTTCTATGGCTAAATTAAATTGTATTGCTGCTGCAATCGAGTTCGTTACAACCGTTATATCATCAACCGCTAGTAAAAAATCGGCCATATGGACCGTTGTCGTACCTGTATCAATTGCAATGGTATCACCATCACAAATACGTTTTGCTGCCATACGAGCAATTTGGCGCTTTGCCTCTTTTTGCATTTGCAGCTTGCGTAAAAATACAGGCTCGTTGCGCACGTTCGTATATTTAATAGCCCCACCATGGACTCTCGATAATAAATGCTGCTGCTCTAATTCATCAAAATCTCGGCGAATTGTTTCTGGTGCTACCTGAAGGGCATCGGCAATATTGGCAACAATGATTTTCCCGTCTCTCTCTAATTGCTTTAATATAAAATCAAATCTTTCAAGTTTGGCGTACGTCATGATAGTGCAATCACATCTTCTTTTGCGACATAACAGTTATAGGGTTTGCCCATTTCAATCGAATAGCCTTGTTGATGTAGTTGTTCCATTGTAAACACCGTTTCACCATCAAATGTAGTACGAATAATATTGCCACTCATTAATGATTGTTTAGCGATTCCTACTAGACACATATCTCCTTCTCGTTGATTGAGATGCAGTGCTTCTGGTCGAATGGCAAATTTAGAGGCTTGCTCGACTAAAGATTCTCCAAGCATGTTTTCTAAAGTCTCGCGTGTAAAGACATTATAATGCCCAATAAAGTTTGCAATAAATTCATTATTCGGTCTTGTATAAATCTCTGTTGGTGTACCGTTTTGAGCAATGCTCCCATTATTCATGACAAATATTCTGTCTGAAACGGCCATAGCCTCTTCCTGATCGTGCGTTACCAAAATCATTGTCATATTGAGCTTACGTTGAATAGCTCGTAAATCTGCTTGTAGCTTCTTGCGAATTTGAGCATCGAGTGCACTAAGGGGTTCATCTAATAGCAGCACTTTAGGACGGACGATTAACGCACGTGCCAGAGCAACACGCTGCTGTTGCCCCCCCGATAATTCGTTTGGGTAAGCATTGGCTTTCTCACTTAGATGAACGAGGGCTAGCATTTCTTGAACACGCTGCTCGATGTCTGCCGCATTGACTTTTTGCATGCGCAAACCAAAGGCAACATTTTCTTGCACAGTCATATTAGGAAAGAGTGCATAGGATTGAAAGACCATGCCCACTTGACGATCCTTTGGCTGTACGCCACTCATATCTTTTCCTTCAATTGTAATTTTACCAGACGATGCATCTGTTAAGCCTGCCACAATGCGCAAAATGGTGCTCTTGCCACAGCCGCTAGGACCTAACAATGTAATAAATTCACCCTTTTGGATATTCATCTGAATATTGCTTAAAACCGTTGCTTGTCCATATTTTTTATGAAGCCCTTCAATAATAAGATAACTCATAGATTTGTAGCACCTTTCGATCGTTTTGTTACAATGGCAATGACAAATGTTAATAGACCCATTAGCACGATATAGATAAAAACAACTGCACTTGCAATATGTCCACTTGTGCTAAGCTTTTTCATTAAGTAAATTTGAACTGTTTCAAAGCGAGAACCAACCACAAGGTTAATCAAAACAAATTCACCAAATAAGACGGAGAATGATAACAAAGCACCTGCAAATAAGCCTGGATAAACGGTAGGCAGTAGAATTTTTGTGAAAGCCTGCCTTTTTGATGCACCAAGCAATTGGGCCCCATCAAGTAGCTGCCTTGCATCTATATTTCTTAAACTATTTCTTGTTCCTTGATAGATATAAGGAAGAATCCCCACCACATAGGCTCCTAGAACAACGAATATCATTGGTATACCTATTTGGCTATACACTCGAATGAGCCCTACAGCTAAAATGATTCCAGGGAAAGAATAGACCATGACCACTGCTATCTGTATCCATTTTTCGTATGTAGGAAAATACAAAACAATAACGAAAATGGCTGGCACAATGACAAGGAGTGCAATACTAACCGCACCACTTGCTAATAACACAGAACGGCCAAATGCCTGGATAAAATCGGTATCCTGAAACAATGTGGCAAGCCATTTTAATGTAAGTCCTTCTGGTAATATTGTTTTATTCCATTTCGATGCAAATGCATAAAGCGTCGTTGCCAATACTGGCAATAGTAAATACCCCACTAACAAGAGGAAAAAGAAATCAGCCAAGCCTCGCTTTTTCATTTTACTTTCCTCCTTGTTTTAGAGATACTCCACTCACTAATTAGCATGGCTGTCACCATTGTCACTGCTAATATAACAGCAATGGCACTAGCTAGCTCTGGCTGAGCAAAGATATCACCTTTTATTAAGGAACCTATACGAATGGCCACTAAATTATAATTACTGCTTGTTAGAGCATAGGCAGAGGCATACGCTCCCATTGCATTAGCAAATAACACACTAAACGTTCCTACAATCCCAGGTAACATAACTGGTAAACCAATCTTCAGCCAAAATTGCCAACTAGACGCTCCTAATAAAGCTGCTGCCTCCTTCCACTGTTGCTGAATCCCATCATAAATGGGATATAACAACATTAGCGATAATGGCAGCTGGAAGTAAATATAAATAAGTAATAAACCGCCCCAGCTATAAAGAGAAAAGGATGTCAAAGCATCAATGTCCCATTTTTCAAATAACAATGTAAATAGACCACTATTACCAAGTAAAACGATAAAAGCAAATGCTAACGGAATACCTGAAAAATTGGATGTTAAGTTCGTTAGTATTAAAATTTTCTCCCGTACTGGCTCAGTCAACTTCATCATGGCATAAACAGCGAACAATGTGACTACTAATGCAATAACAGCCGATACAACAGACAATGTAATACTATTTTTAAAGCCTTGCAATATATAGTCGTTCGTAAAAATGGACTCGTATTGCGTTAATGTAAAGCCCTCACTAATTTGAAAGCTCGTAATAAGCATATACAGTAAAGGCACTAGGAAAAATAATAAGAGTAGTACAAGAAAAGGCGAAAGCCAGGCAATGGACTGCCGCTTCGATATCAACACAACCACTTCTTTCTATAATTACTTGCGGCTCAAGAAGGATAGTAGTCGCTCCAACCTAAAAGGAGCGATTATTCTTAGCTATACCTCTTTTGCTGTATACACACCTTCTAGCAAAAGGGGCACCATATCATCCGCAGGCTCCATATTTAATAAATGACAACACAGTGGTGCAATTTGTAATTGCGAAATAATCCCTTCTTTTATACCAGCCTTGACGGAATCCGAAATGACAAACAGTGGGACATGACGATCCTCATGCGTTGTTCCACCATGATTACCATCACTTGTCATACCATGGTCAGCCGTCACAATTACCTCATAGCCCTGTGCCATACACTTTGGAATAAATAATGAGAGCAGGGCATCCATCGCTAACACACGATTGCGGTATTGTGCAGAATCCGCCGTAAATTTGTGACCATCATCATCAACATTCATAGGATGAATATAAAGGAAATCAGGCTGCTTTTGATCCATTAACCAAGCTGCATCAGCAAATACATGACTATCTGGATAATGATCCTCAAAATAGAACAAGCCATTGTCAATCGGTAATTGCGTATCAAGCTGTAGCCTGTCCTCCATATAGTTAAATGGTGCTCTATTATAAAGCTCACTCACCCAATAATAGGCGGAGGCTGCCGTGGACAAACCATGCTCCTTCGCGACATGAAAGACACTTTTCTGAGTCGATAAGCGTACCGTCATATTGCTAGTAACGCCATGAACAATAGGGGGTGTCCCCGTTAAAATCGTCTCATATAATGGCCTTGATAATGATGGCACCTCTGCGCAAATCTTATAGCGAGCAGCCACCTGACGCTCCACTAAATGGTGCAAGAATCCCATATGTGTACAGGCTGTATCAAAGCGCAATGCATCGATGACAATAAGAACCACTTTGTTATTTTGCATGGATTAACACCTGCTCTTGATAGAGTTGAGGGATTTGCTTTGTTGTTTCTTCCCATTTCTTTTGATCTTTTACTGGCTGTGCATTCGTATACATATCTGCTGGTAATAATAAATCCTTTACATCTTGTGGAAGTTCTACGTTGTCTCGAATCGGACGCGCATAGCCTTTTGCTAAATTTTCTTGACCAGCGTCAGATAGAATGTATTCACGTGCTAGCATGGCAGCATGAGGGTTTTTGGCATATTTATTAATAATTGTTGCATAACCAGAAGTAACAGATCCTTCCTTTGGTATCACTACATCGAAGCGCTCCTCATCGATTTGGTGACGATAGCCTAATGCATTAAAATCCCATAAAATCGCTACATCAATTTCACCTTTTTCTAAGTTCGCTACTGATGGATCCCCCTGTAAACGACCTTGTTTCGCTAATTCAGCAAAGAAATCAACGCCTGGCTGGATGTTTGATTCATCTCCACCAAAGGCCATAGCTGCTGCTAAAATAGCAAACTGCGCTTGGTTAGCTGTTAATGCATCTCCAATACTGACTGTATAATCCCCATTTTTCAGATCCTCCCATGAGGTCGGGGCATTCTTTACATTATTTGTATCTGTTAAAAATGAAATTGTTCCAGTATAGCCAACAATCCAGTTTCCTTCATCGTCTTTTGCCCAATCCGGTATTTCATCCCAGTAGGAAGTTTTATATGGTAATGTTAAGCCCTTGTCCTTAGCGATTGGTCCAAAGGCAATTCCAACATCCCCAATATCGGCTGTCGCATCATCTTTCTCTGCTTCAAACTTCGCTAACTCCTCAGCACTCGACATATCCGTATCCTTGTGTTTGATGCTATATTCGGTTCCTAGCTCTTCCCAAGTTTCCACCCAGTTCGCCCATGTATCTGGCATACCAACAGAGTTAACAGTGCCCTCTTCCTTTGCTTTTTCTGTAATTTCTTCAAGCGATAAATCCTTGTTTACCTCATTTGCACTAGATGAACTGTCAGAACATGCTGCCAACATGGAAATGGCTAATGCACCGATTAGACCTTTTTTCCACAATTTTTGAATTGCCATGTGTTGGACCCTCCATTTGTTTTGGTTTATTTTTATTTGCTTACAACCCTAATGGTATAAAACAAACATTAAGCAAGTATGGAGGTCTTAAAAATATTTAGTAAAAATTATTGAGAAATTATAAATATCTATGAAAATACTTAATAAGTGAAGGAACATTGTAAAGCTGAATGGAGGAGATGAAGAAGAAATCTAGTTTTGTATGTGTACGTTGGCTTTACCAGACGTACACATACCTAGATTATTTGGGGAGACCTAAAAAATCTGCATATGTATGCGGCTCATTTTCCTTTAGAATTGTTAAAAATGTAAACGCCAGTTGCACAACTGACCACCATCTCATATTGTAGGACATCTCAAAACGAGAAGGTTCTAACGTAAAGACATCTTGAAAAATCGTGAGCGGCTCGATTTGCTCATCTTTTAAAATAGATAGAAAGCCCAGAAACAACGTATGATCCTTCACTTCAATCAGTTTGTCATCTACAAGAGCATCAATATTTTCAGGTTGCTGAAAATTACACTGTGTAGCTACATAACGCTCTAAATCCTGAGCACGCTTTCGATCTTCACGTTCCTTTTTCTTTGCAATAAAATCAATGACGTTATTCACGTGCATCGCCTCTTTTTTTCTTTTATTGTAGCATTTTTTAAAAGAACATTGCCCGCACCGCCCCCTACAATTTTTACATGAAACCTTTAATTGTGCTTTTACTCACGATTGTACATTGAATACTCGTGATTGCAGTGTCTTTACTCACAGTAGCAGTACTTTTACTCGCGATTGATCGCTAACAATAAAAAAAGACATCTTAAAAAAAGACATCTTATAATTAAGACGTCGCAATAGTGATTATCACTTTTCCTCCTCCCGTTATTGAATCATTAGCCAACGTTAGTGTTCCACCATGTTTTTGAATGATGGACTCGGCAATATAAAGCCCCATGCCATGATGGTCTGCTGCATTTCTACTTGGATCTCCCCGATAAAATTGCTTTGTGGCTCTCTTTAAATCTTGCGATGAAAAACCAGCCCCACTATCCATCACAGTAAAATGAATAATATCGGCCTCTCCCTGAACAAATAAAGTGACTTTGCTATTATGTGGCGTGTGCTCTATAGCATTAACGATCAAATTTAATAAAGCCCGATAAAAAAGCTCCTCCTCTATCATAAAGGCATCAGGCAGTTTATTCTTTTCTACACTAACTTCAAGGTTTTTTTCTAAAGCAAGCGCCTTCATTTGCTGTTCTAGCTGTTGTATAAATGAAGCCAGCTCTACAGTTGTTTTTACACCACCAACACTTTGCTCCATATTGGATATATCCATTAATTGCTTTGTGAATTTTTCAATTTCTAGCGTATTTTTTAATATATAAGTGTTGTATTCTTTTTGTACTTCATCTTGAACAGTATCCAATAAAAGTTCCGCATTACCTCTAATAATTGTAAGAGGTGTTTTCAAATCATGAGCAAGTGCAGAAATTTGTTCTCTGCGTGCTCTCTCTGCCTGCCATTGTTGTGTCAATGAAGTATTTAATGCCTCCTTCATCTGCTCAAAGGAGAGTGCAATATCATCAATTTCTCGAATCCCAGATGGTTTTATATGAAAATCTAAATTTTGATGTTGGATTTTTTCAATGGCTTCTTGTAGGCCCAACATTTTTCGTTTAAGTCTTCTGCCGAAATGCACAGCAAGTACCGTTGCCTGTACGATAACGCCTATAATAAACAATAGTAAAGCCGTTAATTGGGGATTAGGTAAATATTTTCTCATAACAGGTGAGCGATACTCAGGGGCTAAACCATAGCGTAAAATACACACTTCCTGTTCTCGCTCAACAAATGCATAAAATCGAACATTACTTTTCGTCTCTCCCTTTTCCTTTAAACGCCATGCATGGGAAGCCTCTTTTTCTGTTAAAGTACCAGAAAGAAATTCCCCCTTATTAGAAATCACTGCGTAGTCTACAAGATCAGGAATCATATCATCTGTGACCTCACTGCTTGTAGCAATACGGTCTTTCGCTAAAGTGATTTGTGTTTCAGCATAATTGGCTGGCAAAATAATAGTAGCTGAAAAAGCAAACATGAATAAACCGATTAATAGTGCCCCTAATAAAATGATACTTAAGCAAAGAAAGAATAAATATCTCAGGAAAAATGTATGAAGGTGTGTTCCTTTCCTCGGTTTTATCATCTCCATTTATAGCCGATCCCCCAAACCGTATCAATGACATCTATGTCAAACGCATGTAGCTTTGACCGAATATTTTTGACATGTTCTGTTATCGCTGTACTGTCACTTTTGCCATCAAATCCAAAAATTGATTCGTATATCTGTTCTTTTGAGAAAACTTGCCCACGATGCCGTGCTAAAAATTCACATATTTCATACTCACTTTTAGTTAGCAGAACGCGCTCATTCTGAACAAACAGTTCTTTACCAGAAAGATTAAAATGAACTTTATCACTATAAAGGATGTTCCGCTTCTCTCTGCTTTCCCGTCGGATATGCGCATTCACCCTTGCCCGTAGCTCTCCAATGCCAAATGGTTTAATCAAATAATCATCTGCACCTAAGCCTAAACCATACATCACATCTTCTTCTAAGGATTTAGCTGTAAGAAAAAGAATCGGACAATCTACAGCATGCCGAATTTGCCCACATAATGTAAAGCCATCCATAATAGGCATCATCACATCAAGCAAAATTAAATCAAAGGAACCTAAATCCATCTTTCCTACTTCTGTCGGTTTGGACACAATGGTTACTAAGTGATTATCTTTATAAAGTGCATTTTTTATCAACATTAAAATATCTACTTCATCATCCACTACTAATATATTTGCCATAATTCACCCTCTAATTTTCAGATGCTCTACCTTCCCATCTCCAAAACCATAAACAAGACAGCGCAAAAGTCAATAGGATACCCCCTAAGCACGCCATTATGCCAGTTTGAATACTTGTTTTGAGCAATGTTAAATCGGTTCCCATCGATGTTAAAATCCATAATGAAACAAAATGACCGCTCCATCCATAAGGTAAAAAGGGCCAAATACGATCCCCTAAGCCTGTAAGCAATAGGGCGACCAACAGCGCTTCTACAATACTTAAACCAATCGAAGCGCCTTTACCAAATTGGAGGCTTACAAATAAATGTAACATATAGAAAATCACATGACTGCCGAATAGAATACAAGCAGCCATACTATAAAATGAATAGCTCAAATCTACTTCATGTAATAATTCTCTAATGCCAAAACTAAAAATAGTTATAGATAGAAAGATGGCTCCAAAGCTAAACAATAATAATAAGATGAGCTTGCTCATGTATGCCTTTATTTTTATGTTTGTTGTAGCTAGCATGCCTTGGAAACGACCAGCGTTTGCTTCTTGCTCAGATGCCATAGCACATACTAATCCTATAATAATCGGTAGCCCACAAGCTAACCCCTGAAAATAGGCAGTTACTTTTCCTTGAAAATCCCATGGCGAATAGGAGTAGTAGGCTAGAAATAGCCCAGAAATAGCAAGGGGGACAAGTATATGTGTCAGCAAAAAAGGTGTTCGTTTTGTTTTAAGGCATTCCACTCTCAATAATCGTAACATGTCCATCCGCTAGTTCGCCTCCCTTTTTTGGAACCACTTCGCAGTTAGAAAGCTAATCATCATAAACCAAACTAGTGCTATCAGTAAGCCCGGAAGTATAACGCCTTTATCCAATAAAGGACTACCTTGTGGTACTGGTAGACCGTTTGGTAATATGCCAAGTGTAGAACATAATAAACGTGCACCAATTGCAAATGGATAGTAATACCATAGTTCCCCATCCGCAAAGGCAACAATCCCTAAGATATTGGCTACTACATTGAGTAAGATAGTCAAATAGGTGCCTAATTTAGCTGCTAGGAAAAGACATAAAGGTATTTGCCACAAAAACGTCAAGAAAATAACAAAAGTACTTAGTAAACTGCTCGCTATTGGTAAACTATAACCGAATAGCCTGCCCCCAGCCGTGATTCCCCCAAAGAAAATAATCGTAATCAAAAGAAGCCATATGCTTAATGATACTATTTTTCCTAGCCAAATCTTTTTAAGATCCAGTGGTAAAGCAAGAATACTATGGTATTTTATTTTTTTATCCTTTTCGACCACTAAGGCACAGCAAATCGTCAGTGCACCTGGCAGCAGCAAAGTATACCACCAGTTATAAGCACCTATTTGAAAATACACGCCACCCATCAGCACGGCACTTATCAGTAAGGTCACAAGGGGCGTAAGCCAAAGTAGTTTGGCAATAAATGTTCGTTTCCATTTTAATTTTTCCGCTTTCATTATGGCTATCATGCTAGTAACCTACCTTTCTATTGGTAGCTACAACCTGCATAAACAGTGATTCTAATTCCTGACCTTGTGGTGCCGGTCCCTGATAGCCAAGCTTGCCATCAGCAATAATGCCAATGTCATCCACGACCTGTTCCACCTCAGACAAAATATGACTAGATAAAATAACGGTGATACCTTGCTCTGGAAATGAGCGAATAAGCTGACGAAGCTCCTGTATACCAATCGGATCCAGTCCATTTGTAGGTTCATCTAAAATTAACAGCTTTGGCTTGTTTAGCAGCGCAATCGCTATACCTAATCGTTGCTTCATACCTAAGGAAAACTGCCCCGCCCGTTTTTTTCCTGTATTCGTTAAATCTACAATTTTTAATACTTCTTCAATACGACTTTGCGGTAGACCTAACGCTATCGTGCGAACTTGTAAATTTTCCGTTGCTGTTAAATTGTCATACAGGGGAGGTGTTTCAATTAACACGCCGATGTCCTGTAAATCATTTCGTGTCCATGTATGTCCATTAAAAATGATATTTCCAGCATTTGGTCGTAACATACCTGTCATCATTTTTAATGTTGTGGATTTCCCCGCTCCGTTTGGTCCAAGTAAACCGTAGACTGTATTACGTTGGATTTCTAACGATACATTATCCACAATTTTTTGCCCTTTAAACGACTTATTAAGATTTTCTATCTTCAATATTAAATCTTTCATCATTAATCATCATCCTTTCAATGACCTTAGTATAAAAAACAATTATAAGGATTTTATAAGGATTCAATATCAAATACTCGCGGTAGCTAGGCTTTTACTCGCGATTCCTTACTAAAGCATAAAAAAAGCATTTAGAATGTCCTCATTCCAAATGCTTTGATTCTATCATTTTTACATAAATTCTTTTACTAAATCATTGAAATCATTTTCGCTCATTTTAATATCGATATCTGTTAATGGTAGCTCTGAGTAGCCAGGTACTTTTTCTTGATACGATGTTGTTTCCGTATCATGATAAATAACACCTGTTACTAAGCCCTCATGCTCCATCACTGTACGCATTGCCATACCACGATCATTGTGATCATAGCCTTCTACATCCGCTAGTTTTGTTAAGTTCTCTTTAAACCAATCGTATGTGTTCACTTTGTTATACGTTACACAAGGTGAAAAGACATTGATAAATGAGAAGCCTTTATGGTTGATACCAGCTTCGATTAAAGCTGTCAACTCTTTAATGTCAGTAGAGAAGCCTTGTGCCACAAATGTTGCACCACTTGTTAATGCTACCTCTAATGGTTTCAACGATGGTTCAATCGCTCCACCTGGTGTAGATTTTGTAATAAATCCAGCAGCAGAACGTGGCGATGTTTGACCTTTTGTTAAACCATAAATTTGATTATCCATTACAATATACGTAATATCAATATTACGACGGATAGCATGAATTGTATGCCCCATACCGATAGCAAATCCATCACCATCACCACCAGAAGCGATGACATGTAGATCACGATTGGCCATTTTTAATCCTTGTGCAATCGGTAGTGCACGACCATGAATACCATGGAATCCATAAGAATTAATATAGCCCGAAATACGTCCTGAACAACCAATTCCTGAAATTACAGCAAGTTCATTTGGCTCAATTCCGACATTTGCTGCAGCACGTTGAATAGCTGCTTGTACAGAGAAGTCTCCACAACCTGGGCACCAGTTTGGTTTCACTGTATTACGAAAATCCTTAAATGTTGCCATTAGCGAGTCAACTCCTTCACACGATTTTCTAATTCACCTGGCAAGAATGGCGTACCATTATATTTAGTGATTGTCGCGATTTTATCGTGACCACCAATATTCATCTTCATAATATTAGCCAATTGACCCGTATAGTTATTTTCTACAACGATCACTTTTTTCGCTTGTGCTACAAGAGGTGCCATTTCCTCAGATGGGAATGGGTGAATTAAACGAATATGCGCATGATTCACTTTCATTCCTTGCGCATTAAGTCGTTCTTGCACTTCCTCGATAGCTCCTCTTGTTGAGTTAAAGCCTACTAATAAGATATCCGCTTCCTCATGTGGTGCATTGACAAAGACAGGGTTATCAAATTTCAAACTCTCTAATTTACGGAAGCGTTTATCCATTTGTGTTTGACGATTGCCCGTTGCCTCAGATGGCTTCCCTGTTTCATCATGTTCAACACCTGTAACGTGGTGAATACCATGCAATGTACCTGGTAAAACACGAGGTGAAATCCCATCTTCAGTATCTTCATAGCGTTTGAAGTAGGCTTTATCGACAGCTTCATCAAGGTCATCAATCACAATTTTACCTCGACGAATTTCAATTTTATCGTAATCAAACGGTTCTACCGATTGTTTCCCTAGAGACAATTGTAAATCTGTCATTAAAATAACTGGTAATTGCAATTCCTCTGCAATATTAAATGCTTGGATTGTATCAAAAAATGCTTCCTCCATTGTTGAAGGCGCAATGACTACTTTAGGGATTTCTCCATGTGTTCCGTAAAGCATAGCCATTAAGTCCGATTGTTCTTGCTTTGTTGGTAGTCCAGTTGAAGGGCCCCCACGTTGCGTGTCTACTACTACTAATGGTTGCTCTGTCATACCTGAAAGACCAATTGCCTCCATCATCAATGAAAGACCAGGGCCTGCTGAAGCAGTAAAGGAACGTACACCACCAAAGTTAGCTCCGATTGCCATTGTTGCCGCAGCAATCTCATCCTCCGTTTGGATAACTGTCCCACCGAATTTTGGTAGCTTCTTAATTAAGTATTCCATAATTTCAGAAGCTGGCGTAATTGGGTATGCTGCCATAAAGCGTGTCCCAGCAGCTAATGCACCAAGTGCCACTGCATCGTTACCAATCATAAACATACGACGTTTGCCGTCTGCAGGTGCAAGTTCCCATTGGCCTACACGTTCACCCAAAAGCTCATTCATAATTTGACGACCACGTGTAATGGCTTCCATATTTTTTTGAACGACCTCTTCGCCCTTTTTCCCAAAAATATCATCAACAACATTTTGGAACACTGCATCCTCTAGGTTAAGCAATGATGCTGTTGCTCCGATGGCTACCATGTTTTTCATTAACGATGTACCAAGCTCTGCTGCTATTTCTGTAAATGGAACAGCAAATAATGGCGCCTTTGAATCTTCTGGTTTGACCGGGTCAAATTTTGCATCCGCTAAAATAACACCGTTTTCTGTGAGCTCTTTATAATTGACATCGATTGTTTCCTGATCGAATGCCACTAAAATATCTAAATCATCCGCAATTGCACGCACTTCTGTTGGACGAACTGTAATTTTATTATTCGTATGGCCACCTTTAATTCGAGAAGAGAAGTGACGATAACCGTATAGGAAATAGCCTAGACGATTCATTGCCATTGAGAAAATTTCACCTGTACTCTCAATCCCTTCACCCTGTTGCCCACCGACTTTCCATGAAAGCTGATGTAACATGTCAACAACTCCTTAAATCCAATGTGTACTATTATTTTTCCTTCATAAGTTTAACACGAAGAAACCTTCTGCACTATTGTTTCTCAACGATTTAGGCGAAAATCAGACCTTTGACTGAAAATCCTGTTCATAAAGTTGTAATTTTCAAATCCAAGCAAAATCACACCTCTATTTCAAGTGACATGTATCATATGTAAACAGGAAAACGAAAAAATGCCTTGCCACGTTATTATGTGACAAGGCATTTTAGTTCATTACTTTTTTATCGAATACGTTTTTCCACGAGCAGCTTCAAGGCTGTACGTTCTTCACCAGCAATTAAAATATCGGCAAACGCCGGTGCGCAAATTAAATCTGTGCCACTTGGCGCTACAAATCCGCGTGCAATGGCCACTGCTTTTACGGCTTGGTTAAGTGCACCTGCCCCAACTGCTTGCATTTCTGCCTGCCCTTTTTCTCTGATTACCGCGACTAATGCACCTGCAACTGAATTTGGATTAGAGCGTGATGATACTTTTAATGAATCCACAATTATTCCTCCCCGTTTCGCGAATAGTGTTTACGCTCAACAACTCATGTCCCCCTTTTTGGACCTCAAGTTATTGTCCGTAGCACATTTTATGCTCCGCAAAACGGAAATAGACTAGTTTCACAAATAAACCTGTATCCACAGCAAAAGAGTCGTAAACCAACATACTTCGACTTATTTATCCTTGAAACGGATAATCTTCATTTATATAAATGCGTTCACAGGCAGTAGCTTTCCCTGTTCGATCATCCATCTCTACAAAGAAACCACTTAAAACCTCTCGTCCTTTTTTCGGTACTTCAAAACGGGATGGCATATTTGTTTGGAATTTATAAATGACACTATCCTTCGTCATGCCTAAAACCTCATCATATGGACCTGTCATACCTACATCCGTAATATAGGCTGTGCCGTTCGGGTAAATTCTTGCATCGGCCGTTTGTACATGTGTATGCGTCCCCACAACCGCAGAAGCCTTGCCATCTAAATGCCAGCCAAGGGCAATCTTTTCACTAGTCGCTTCCGCATGAAAATCTACGAAAACAAGTGGTGACGTTTGACGGGCTTCCTCAATTAGCTTATCTGCCATTGCGAATGGGTCCTCATGAGGAGGTAAAAATACACGACCATGTAAATTAATGACAGATAATGTCACACCGTTTTTAGAAATTTGCACCATACCTTTACCAGGTGCCTCACTTGAAAAGTTAGCAGGACGAATTAAATAATCCGCATCATCGATAAAATCGAAAATATCTTTATTGTCCCATGTGTGATTACCCATTGTAATTACATCTACACCTATTTGTAGCAGGCTATTATAAATATTATGAGTAATGCCACGTCCTGCCGCAGCATTTTCACCATTGGCAATGACAACGTCTGGATTATATTTCTTTTTTAAGCGAGGTAAATATTTTTCCACCGCATCTCGACCAATTGAACCTACAATATCGCCAATAAATAAAACCTTCATTTTTTAACCACTCTTTCTTTCCATTACGCCTCTATATCATTATGCTTCTGAGACTTTAACTTCGCACCTGAATACCATCACTAATTGTAACGCTAGGAGGAGGATTACGCAAAATAAAATATCAATTACGCCTCGGCGTCATTGCCGCTGATACTTCGCCTTTGCGCAGATAAACAATGCTTCCAGATTTTTTCGAGCTAACAAGTAGAAGTTAACCTAAGACCGTCACGACCTGTGACAACAATTAACTGACCTGCATCGTGCAGGCTTTCTTCAATATCAATAACCTCCGCCAGTATCCTTGGAGCAACATGATATTGGTCACACCGTTATTGCTCCTTTTGGTGTCTCCCTATTTCAGTTGGCGTCTTCATTGCAAAAAACATCGGCTAAATCAAGATCAATCTAACAACGCGAAATCACTTGATGCTTTTTCACATTTAAATAAATTAGTGTTGAAGATAGTGTAAGCCAATTGTTTTTGATAAGCTTTAAAAAAACAATTTGTTTCATCTTTCGTTTCATTAACTTAACCTTTAATACGTCTGGATAAGCCTTTAAAAAGGATTGAATCTCATACTTCATCTCTTGTGCAGTAGCACTTTGATGAAGAATAATCAATAGCCCCTCCAATTGGTAATTCAGAAAGCTATTTTTCACTTCCGCATAAACCTCGCCATCCTGTAATTCCTTCAAAAGCTTTTTATACAATACATCATAATTGTATCGTAAATGGACCATGGCTTTTTTTGTTAAGGAGCTTTCATTCGCCACATTATAATAATAAAGCTGTCTTGGAACATAACAGATGGACTGATTTTGTATGACAGCCCTTGTCAGAAACACTGTATCCTCTGCAAAGCTCATCGCTTCATCAAACCGTAGCCTATGGAAATCTAAAAAGGATTTTTTATACAATTTACAGCTGGCAAAACCAAAATGTGTTTCCCCTATTTCAGTAAATAATTTGTGTAAACAATCAATGACACTGTAAGTACAGTAGCTGTTGGATGGATAATATAACGACCTGCTGCCCTCCGCTGCTTGCCAAAATAAATCACATTTTGCAATAGCAGAGCCTGTCAGCTTACATGCTTGATACAATTCTTCAAGCATCGTTAGCTCTAGCCAATCATCTGCATCAACAAAGGTAACATATTGACCGTTGGCATGGTCTATTCCAACATTTCTTGCTTTACTAACACCACTATTGGCATTCGTAAAAATGGTCATACGTGCATCAATTTGTGCAAACTTTTGTAAGATCGTTAATGATTGATCTTCACTGCCATCATTAATGACAATTATCTCAATATCCTTTAATGTTTGCTGACAAATGCTTGTTAAACATTTCTCCAAATAGGGCTCAGCATTGTAAACAGGTACAATAACGCTCACTAAGATTTTGGACGCCAAAATATTGCGCCTCCTTTACGAAAAAGCTCTAGCCACTTTGATTTTTGTTTTTTCGTCAAAGCAATACAAAATAGACTGATACCTGCCAGTAGCGTGTAGTAAAAAATAGATAGGCTAATAGATAGCCAAGTAACTGAAGGGTTTGTTAGTTCCCATAAAAGTTCACTACAGCAAATAGCAACAACAAAGGCCAGTACTAGCCTGCCAATAGTTCGCCAAAACCTAAAGATATCCAAGCCAATTTTCTTGTGGTAATACATATTCATAATCACTACATTTCCAATAAATAATGAACAAGCTGTAACAATCGCGGTACCGATTTTGCCATAAAAGTAAATAGCCGGTATTGATACAAAAATATTTGCAACGGCAACAATGATTAATAAAATGGTTCTAAATTTAAACAAATTTTTTGCCTTCAACACATTAAGACCTAGATTTTGTATGAGATCAATACTAAACGGCACCATAATAATGAGGACAATCGCATAAATGGCAATAAACTCTTGACCTAGCCATAATACTAGAAACTCTTGACCAAAAAGAAAAAAGCCCCCTAATATATAGCCCACAACTAAAAATTGAATCGCGCCAACTTTTACGAATAGCTGATTTATTTCTACTAAGCCATCTTCTTTTGTCACTAGCATAGAAATACGAGGTAAAAACAATCCGCTAATCGCTAAAGCCAGTGACATAAAAATCAACACAATTTGAATCGCTACTGCATAGATGGCAACATCCTCGGTCCCCTTAAATATGCCTAATAACACTTGATCTGTTTGCCAATAAATTTTATCAACAATCACAGTAATAAAAATAAAAAATGAATAGATGAAAATTTCCTTTATGAGAGTTGTATTTTGGAGACTAAATGTGAATTGGATGGACAGCACCTTCATGCAATAAATGGCATCTAACAGTAAAAAAAGTATGTTGTAAATAGCAATAATATAGATCAATGTCACCGCATCTGTTCCCTGTAAAAGAAAAAACAACATTGTCAGGGGCTGCACAATCACCTGTAATAATGTCGTTAATTTAATAAAAATAAATTTTTCATATGCTTGTAAGATGGAAGTGAAGACACCTAGCGGAAATTGCATTGCTAAACTAATCGTCATTATAAAGCCCATTAACCTAGCCTTTTCTAATTGTTCCCCAGATAAGCTTTGCCCAAAAATAATATCCACATGAGAAAATAAGAAAAATCCTATTAATAAAGTAAGACAGCCGATACCAACAAATAATTTCAGAAAAAATCCATTTAATGCTGCTTCTAATGTTGGATCTGCTGCTGCTCGATTTCTAGCAATATAGCGTACAATAGCATTACCTAACCCCAAATCTAAAATGGAGAGATAACCTACAAGTACAATCATTAAGGAATATAGACCAAATTCTTTCTGACCAAGGAGTGATATCATAATCGGTGTGAAAATGAGTGAAGAGAGCATTGTACAGCCGATTGTTATATAAGAAAGAATGGCTCCAATCTTTATTTCTTTCATGAGCACACCTTTCTATTAGTTAGGATGGACTTTCCTTTAGAATTGCTGGATATAATGATTGATATTGCGCAACAACCTGTTGAATTTGAAAATTTGCTAACACATGTTCACGACCAAGGTTCGCTTTTTGTGCATATTGCCGTGAACTGTAATTTAAAGCCGTATTAATCCCACTTGCTAAAGCCTCTGCATCCTTGGCAGCTACAACCTCACCACTATTCCCGACCAAATAAGCACAATCTCCAACATTCGTTGTGACACAGCATGTGCCGCTTGCCAATGCCTCCACTAGCACATTCGGTAGCCCCTCTCCTACTGAGGATAAAACGAATACATCAGCTGCTGCCATTAATTGTGGAATATCCTCTCTACTGCCTAATAAGAACGTCACTTCCTCTAACTGGGCCGACTCAATCAGTTGTAGTAAATCCCTATTGGCATCATCAATTTCAAAGCCTACTAAAAACAAATAAAAATCTTGCCGTTGCTGCCTTAGCTTTTTTACACTAGCCATCAAATTTTCATAATCCTTTAATGGGTCCCATCTGCCAACATGCAATAAAATGGGTTGATTGATGATGTCAAATTGTTCTACAAAATATTGCCTCTTCGTGCTTGGCTGATATTGATCTGTGTTGATGCCATTAACAATGACACGATGCTGCTTACCACTGTAGCCAATCGCTTCATGGATTTCTTTTACTTTTGGTCCACATGAAATAATAGCATCTACACGTTTTGACAATTTTGCACAAAGCTTGGCAATAAAAATTGTCCGGCGTTTATTATCTTGTTTATTGAGATTACTATGGTGAATTCCCCAAATTAATTTCTTTTTTAGCAATATCGCTAGGATATATCCTAGTAAATTAGCATGATACATCCATGTTTGAATAATGTCGCTTTCTTGACATAAACGATAGCAATTCATAAATGCGTTGACACGATTGCTACGCAGATCGCATATCGTTACCTTAATATTTAATTGCTTTTTTATTAACTCACCATACGTTCCCATCTCCGTTAAACAGATGACTTCTACCTCATAACTATCCCGATCCATGTTTTCTAAGAGACGATAAAGCATGGCCTCTGCTCCACCAAGGCCAATGGTCGTGATGATATGCATAATTTTAATCTTCTTTTGAATAGTCTCATCCTTTGATGTAGTTTCGTTATATGTAGAGCGTGCACAATTTGCTTGCAATCGCTTGTGCATCAAGTCCTTTCATTTTGATATGGTCATGAATCATTTGGTGATCCACTTGACCATTCTGAGTTACAATGGCCTGAAGCCAACTATCAATCTCTCCATGTAGATCTAGATAATGCACTAAACCAATATGTAAATCTACTTCTCTCGGTAAAGAGGAAGAAACAATAGCAGGTGTCCCGCAAACTTGTGCCTCTAAAAGGACAATCCCAAAGCCCTCAAAGTGTGATGGCAGGAGAAATTTATCAAAGAGTTGAAGGAGCGTGAGTATATCTGCACGCTGTCCTAAAAATCGTACACAGTCCTCTACATTTTTTTGTTGGACGAGCTGGTGAATTTCTTGCTCTAAAGGCCCATCCCCTATCAAAAATAGTTGAAAAGGGATACCCCGCTGTTTTAAATAGACGGAGAGTTCAATTAAAAAAGAATGATTTTTCACTGGTACAAAGCGTCCAATATGCCCTAACACTAATTCATCATCTTTTATCCCTAGTTCTTCTCTCCATTTTTTTCTCTCTTCAAATGATATACATTTTACTTTTTGAAGTTCAATTGGGTTTGCTATTACTTCAAAAGGCCTTTTACTAAAGCAAAATTCCCCCGCCTTTTGACTACATGCCACCAATTTCGTTGCATTGTAAACACTTAGTCTTTTCAACAATGCTAACATAATCTTATTGTTCCACTCCTCAGCAACATTCGTATGGCTGTGTAAAACACGGCATTGAACACCCGCTAAACGAGCTGCCAGCAATGTAAAGATCGCTCGATAGCCTGTATGATCGTGAACTGCGTCATATTGTTGCTGCTTTAGGATTCGATAAAGTTTCCTCATATAAGCAAGTGGTCCTTGCTGGGTAATGTATGTTTCGTAAAATATCTTGGAGCCCTGTTGAACTAATGTCTCATGGTATTGCCCTTTATTAAACGATAGAAAATCAAAATGGTACATTGATTTATTCGTATTCGTCCAAATGTCGACAACCATCGATGTAATACCGCCGAAATCTGTTGTTGGAATAATATGCAAAATTTTTTTCAAAGCTATTTTCCATCCTTATTCTTTGCCATAATAATGCTCGTACGTATTGCCCTTGATCTTATAGTTATTCAAGATAACACCTAAAATATTAGCCTTAGAAACTGTTAAGATTGACTTCGATTTGATAACGTCTGCTTGCCCAACCGCCCCTGTATTGACAATTAAAAGGGTGCCATCACATTTATTCGATAAAATTTGTGCGTCCGATAAAAAAAGTAACGGTGGTGCGTCCAAAATAATGATATCGTATATATTTTTCACTTCAGCCAGGAGGGAGGTCATCGTTTCTGAAGCTAATAACTCTGTCGGATTGGGAGGAATTGGCCCACTCGAAATGATATCTACTCCTTCGACGAAAGTTTCTTGAATCACCTCTTGTAGTGCAGATTGCCGTGATAATACTGAGGAAAGCCCTAAAATATTGTCTAGATAGAACGTATGGTGCAAAGTAGGTTTACGCATATCAGCATCTACAATCAGCACGCTTTTACCCTCTTGCGAAAATACCACACCAATATTCGCCGCATTTGTAGATTTTCCCTCGCCAGCAATGGAAGAGGTTACTAAAATCGTCTTCACATCTCGATTAGGCTGTGAAAACTTAATATTTGCGCGAATTGTTCGATATTGCTCTGATGGAATCGACGACATATCGGAAACGGTGATCAGCTTTCGAGCCATTGGTATTTTCTTTGTTTTTCTCTTAAAAAACATTAGGATGGCCCCCTGACCCTCAGTTTTTTTCTCGTCTGTAATTCGATATTACTGACGACCCCAATCACTGGTAATGATAAAATCTCCTCGATATCTTGCTCTGTTTTAATGGTCCTATCAATCGTTTCTAAAAAATACGCTAACACAATAGCCAAAGCGAAGCCGCAAATAGCAGCTATAATAAGATTCAGCATTTTATTTGGCTTTACTGGTACTGGCTGCTCACTGCTTTGGGCAACAAAAAGAATATTAATATTGTCTACATGCATCAAGACAGGAATTTCCTCTTTAAACACTTCTGCAATTGAATTGGCGATTTTCACTGCATTCTCTTCATTTTTATCCTGTACGCGAATATTCACCACCTGGGAATTATTGGCGCTTGAAACCTCTATTTGCTTCATTAATTCATCTGGTGTCGTATCAAGTGACAGTACATCAATAACCTTCGCTAAAATAACAGGACTTTTAATAATCACATTGTACGTATTAATGAGTCGCAGATCCGTATCAACATTTTGTGCACCTACTAGTTGCTGATTTTCATAGCTTTTTTGATTGACCAATAATTGCGTTTCCGCTTCATATATCGGCGTTTGAATATAATAACTTATCAATATAGCGATGCCCATAGATAGAAGCATGAGCATGAGGATGAAGAACCAGCGTTTTAGCAATACTTTTATGAGACTTTGTATTGTCATTTCTTCATTCACAAATGGATCCCCTCCTAATAGGCAAATCGTGCACAATATTAATAAAGTATATTAAACAAGCCTACTGGTTATTCGGACAAAGTCGCGCTTTTGCCCCTATCCCTCATACTTCCACTTACAACAAATACAAGGAGATGAAGCATATTAAAATAAAGTATTTCAAATGTAGAAACCCCTAATACGGCAACCACGACCAAGGCTGTAAAAACGATAAGCTGTTCATTCATCTGACGATAACCCTTGGCAATGGCAAAAAGAAACAAACAGTAGCTAACCAGTGCCAGCAAGCCTGCCTCCTGTAAAATATTAATCAATGTATTATGTGCATGGGAAACACCTATAGACCACAATGATTCAACACCGTGTCCCCAAAAATGAAAATGCTCAAAAACATATTGCCAAATTTCAAGGCGACCATCTGTTATGTTCGTAGATTTTTTCTCCATTTTTAATAGAATACTTTGTACCGCCTCTTGCATCATGTCCATTTTCATCATCACCATTACTACAACTACACCTAAACATGTAAACAATGTGACCAACTTTATGAAGGGCAGGAAGGTTTTGTTCATGCTTTTAACAATCCAAACCATGACAACAACTGTGGCAAGAGCAACGGTTAATAATGATGTACGCGCATTTGATAGCAAAATAACATACAAACTAATTAAATAGACGACCGTATAAAGTATAAAAGACAGCATGTATTTTACCTTTTGTTGCCCATGTAACATCTGTATTGTCACGTTATACAGTTTCATTAATACTACTATCACTAAACCAATCATAGAAAACCCCATTGTATTTGGATTTTCAAATACACCAGCAAAAGCTTCAAACATATAATGTGCTTGCTGAAAACATAGCATTAAAAATGGGATATAGGCGATTAGCACACTATTTAACACGATTTCTAATACTTGTGCTTTCACAAGATCATTAAAAAAAATAGAAACAGCTATAAACAGGCACATCAATTGTAAACTGTTTTTCAATAAAATCATGTCCTGATTCATACCTGCTGCTATGACACAAAAAAATGTATACAGACTAAAGAAAACACAGGCTTGTACATTGTGAATATGTATTTTTTTATGCAGGAGTACAGATATCACTATGATGAACAAGCCGATTACTAAAGATAATTTATGATAAATACCAGCGACTGGCTGCATGAGACTCATAAAAATAAGTGTGCTAAACATTAATGTGTAGAATATTTTCATGTGATTGTCACGCTCAAATCCTACAAAGACATATGAAAGAAATACCATCGTTTCCTTAAAGCCATATCATCCAATTCGAGTGGCAAAATTGGCTTATTTGCTAAAATGCTTGCATTATTCGTTAAGAGGCGATTGATCGAATCTCCCTCTTTCTTTCTCTCCAGATATTGCAGTGCTGCTTGATAATAAAAGCATCTTGTGCGTAGATCGTGGGCATCAGAGCCTATCATATGAATGTAATTGGCCCTCACTAAAGCAAGTGATAATCGCTGTACTTCCTTACCATACAATCCGGTTAAACTACCCGCCGTCAATTGTGTAAATACCCCTTGTTGAATGAGGGCATTCAGCCTTTTTGGATTTTCTCTAATAGCCATATTTCGTTCAGGATGGGCCAAAATGGGTTTATAACCCGCTATTTTTAATTGTCTTATCATTTCTACCGTATAGGCGGGGATAGTGCTAGAAGGAAGTTCCAATAAAATATAGTTGGACTTTGCTAATGTATGGAGCTGTTGTTGCTGAAGTAGTGTAGGAAGCTCATCATGTAAGCGTATTTCGTGGCCAGTATGGAGTGTAATTGGTATTTGCTCATGCTGTAACAATTGTTGTAAACTCTTGACTCGCTCTTCGACTTTTTTATATGGGACATGATATTGTGGGTGCATGGCATGGGATGTACAAATGATTTCTGTAATTCCTTCTTTAGCAGCTTGCCTTAACATATTCAAGGAATCTCTTTCATTTTGGGGTCCATCATCTACACCGTATAATACATGTGCATGGAGATCAATCAGGATCATCACATCTTTCATCGTTAATCAAAATATAGCCTTGTTCTTTTTTATGATAAGAGCTCCTTAAACATGACTCTACTGAAAGTAAAAAAGAGGCTCTCTAGATATGAATCTAAAGAAACCTCTAACTTTCAATATTATTTCGCGTACTCCACAGCACGTGTTTCGCGAATGACTGTTACTTTAATATGACCTGGATAGTCTAATTCTTCCTCAATACGTTTGCGGATATCTCGCGCAAGACGATGGGAGGCTAAATCATCAATTTTTTCAGGTTGTACAATAATTCGAATTTCGCGTCCAGCTTGAATTGCATAAGATTTTTCTACGCCATCATAGCTTTCTGAAATTTCCTCTAACTTTTCAAGTCTGCGGATATAGTTTTCAAGTGTTTCACTACGTGCTCCTGGACGAGCTGCTGATAATGCATCAGCTGCTGCGACTAATACCGCAATGACAGATGTTGCTTCTGTATCACCATGATGCGAAGCAATACTGTTAATAACGACTGGATGTTCCTTATATTTCGTTGCTAATTCCACACCGATTTCAACGTGGCTACCTTCAACTTCATGGTCAATTGCTTTCCCAATATCATGTAATAAACCTGCGCGACGAGCTAATGCTACATCTTCACCAAGTTCAGCAGCAAGTAATCCTGCTAAATGTGCGACTTCAATTGAATGTTTTAGGACGTTTTGTCCATAGCTTGTACGATATTTCATGCGGCCTAAAATTTTCATTAAATCCGGATGTAAGTTATGAATACCAATTTCAAATGTAGTTTGCTCACCTGTTTCGCGAATTTGTTCATCCACTTCACGACGAGCTTTTTCCACCATTTCCTCAATGCGAGCTGGATGAATGCGACCATCTTGTACAAGTTTTTCAAGTGCAAGTCGAGCCGTTTCACGACGAATTGGGTCAAAGCCTGATAAAATAACGGCTTCTGGCGTATCATCAATAATTAAATCAATGCCTGTTAACGTTTCCAAAGTACGGATATTACGGCCTTCTCGACCAATAATACGACCTTTCATTTCATCATTCGGCAAGTTCACAACAGAGACAGTTGTTTCTGCTACGTGATCTGCAGCAAAGCGTTGTAGTGCTAATGATAAAATTTCACGTGCTTTTTTATCTGAGTCTTCTTTTGCACGTGTTTCAGCTTCCTTCGTCATCACAGCTATATCAGTTGTCAGTTCTTTTTCTACTTCATTGAGGATAATTGATTTAGCTTCTTCTCTAGTTAAAGCAGAAATACGTTCTAACTCTGTTTTCTGTGATGCAACGAGCTCATCCACTTTGCTCTCCATCTGTTCAATATGCTGTTGTCTTTCAGCTAGAGCTTGTTCTTTACGCTCTAAGCTTGCTTCTCTCTTATTTAGAGCATCATCCTTGCGATCAAGATTCTCTTCTCTTTGCAATAAACGGTTCTCTTGTTTTTGAAGTTCTAAACGACGTTCACGAATGTCATTTTCGGCTTCAGTACGAAATTTGTGAGTTTCATCTTTGGCTTCAAGTAGTGCTTCTTTCTTCATTGCCTCCGCTTCTCGTTTTCCTTCTTCAACGATTGTTTCAGCGACATGTTTAGCACCAGTGATTTTTGAGTCATTCACTTTTTTCATGTAGATATAGCTAACAGCGGCACCAACGATGAGTCCAAGCAAAGCGGAGATGATAGTAATTCCATCCATATGAACACCTCCTCTTGCTATTTGGGTATTACAGTTTCAGTCGGCGCATACATCTATGTCACTTTGGCAAAAATGTGCTAGATTTTACTTGTGCAAAATCCGTTTTATTAGCCAAAGCTTTCGCTTCATTCAGTAGGTGTTTAGACATCTATTGAAAAGGAACAACAACCACCCATAACAAGGAAATCTTAAAAAGTGTAATGTCCATTTCACTATAAACATTTGCTAAATGAAGACAAAATGTACTGCCTATTTAAAGTCATAATTCAGAAATTATACATATTTAATTGTATAGCTAGCCTCAAACTCTGTCAAGGTTAGTCAGGCGTCTGCTCGCCCCATCGGATAAAAAAAAGTAAGTCCTATCCATTCAGTGAATTTTTTCCCTATTACTTTTACACTAGAAAAAAATTCACCTTCAAAACAATTACCATAAAAACAGTACATTAGAAATAACACGTCTAAGGCTTAGAGCCTCTCTCTTATTATGTGTAAAAATTGAAGATTATAGACAAAAAAATGCATTGTCCCCTTAAATAAAGCGGGAACAATGCAATCGTTTATTTTTCTTCTTCAAGAAGCAACATTAATTCGTCATCCATCTCTTCTTCATCATGTGCCGCAATTGTATAAGAAGAAGCCGCGATACCATAAGAAGCTCGAATTTTATTAGCGATTTCTTCTAAAACAGCTACATTTTCTTTTAAATACTGTTTAGCATTTTCTCGACCTTGACCTAGGCGTTCGTCACCATATGCATACCAAGAACCACTTTTTTGCACAATATCTAATTCTACACCTAAATCAACTGTTTCGCCTTCTTTAGAAATTCCTTCTCCATACATAATATCTACCTCAGCTGTACGGAAAGGTGGCGCTACTTTATTTTTAACAATTTTAATTTTTGTACGGTTACCAACAATATCATTACCTTGTTTAATTGCTTCTGCACGACGCACTTCTAAACGGACAGAGCTATAGAATTTCAGCGCACGTCCACCTGGTGTTGTTTCTGGGTTTCCGAACATGACACCAATTTTTTCACGAATTTGGTTAATGAAAATAGCAATCGTTTTTGATTTATTAATCGAACCTGAAAGCTTACGTAATGCTTGAGACATCAAACGTGCTTGTAAGCCGACATGAGAGTCACCCATATCGCCTTCAATTTCTGCTTTTGGCACTAAGGCAGCAACAGAGTCAATAACAATAATATCAATAGCACCACTACGCACTAATGCTTCTGCAATTTCAAGTGCTTGCTCCCCTGTATCTGGCTGTGATAATAATAGCTCATCAATATTAACACCTAATTTTTGTGCATAGATTGGGTCTAATGCATGCTCTGCATCGATAAATGCTGCTTGTCCACCTGTTGCCTGCACTTCTGCAATAGCATGTAGAGCAACTGTTGTTTTACCAGATGATTCAGGACCATATACTTCGATAATACGTCCACGTGGATAACCACCTACGCCTAATGCTGCATCAAGTGCTAGCGAACCACTTGAAGATGTCGCAATTTCTAAATCGGTTCTTTCACCAAGTTTCATGATGGAACCTTTACCAAAATTCTTTTCAATTTGTTTTAGAGCCTGTTCTAAGGCTGCTTTACGATCACTCATTCATTTTCCTCCTTCGAAAACTGTTCACTGTTTTTATCTATCTCTACTATACTTGTTTTTAAGAAAACGCGCAAGAAAAAAGCGAACATTTATTCGATTTTTCTTCAAAATAAAAATTTGGATAGTTTTCCTCTACCCAAATTTCTATTTCACTCTATTTAATATCGTTTTGTATAACCGCGTTCTTCTAAAAGCTGCATTAAATAATGACATGTAAATTTCACCGCACGTAGTCGATTTGTATTTCGCATGCCTGATAAATGCAGTAAATAAGTAAGTGGCTCCTCATCATTGATAGCAATACCAATCCAAACCGTACCTACTGGCTGGTGATCATGCGCTGTCGGACCAGCCTCTCCTGTAAGACCAATTCCAATATTAGTAGCAAACTTTTCGCGAACAGCACTTGCCATTGCCGCCGCACACTCACTGCTAACTACACCATGTGTATCAATTAATTCTTTTGAAATGCCAAGCTGTTTTATCTTTGCATCAGCAGCATAGGTAACAACGCCACCAATCAGTGCATTGCCTACCCCAGGAATTTCCGCAAGCTCAGATTGAAATAACCCAGCTGTTAAACTTTCTGCGGCAGCAATGGTTAACTGATTATCAAGTAGCATTTCTACCGTTTTAGAGGCAAGAGAGTCGTCATCTACACCATATTGATAATCTCCCACAAGTGCCTGTATCTCAGCAACCTTTGTAGCTATAAGCTGTTGAGCTTCCTGCTCTGTAGCCGCTTTAGCTGTAACACGTAATGTTACTTCTCCATCAGAGGCAAGTGGGGCAACTGTAGGATTTGTTTGGGCATCTAGAATATCTTGAACTCGTACTTCAAGCTCTGCTTCACCAATCCCATAGAAACGCATCACATGTGATGCAATGATCCCTCCATCATTAAGCATCGCAGCAAGCTTTGGTTTCGCTTCAAATTGAAACATAGGTTCCAGCTCTTTTGGTGGTCCTGGAAGTAAAATATAGGTGCGGTCATTTTTTGTGAAAATCATACCTGGCGCCATTCCATGGTGGTTGGCTAGCACTTCACTGCCAGCTAAAATTAATGCCTGTTTCCGATTATTCTCCGTCATTGGACGTCCTCGTTTGGCAAAAAATTGCTCAATATACGTTAATGCTACATCATCAGACTCAAGCGAAACACCAAGATGACGAGCAATCGTTTCCTTCGTTAAATCATCTTTCGTAGGTCCAAGTCCTCCCGAAAAAATAATTAAATCGGCACGAGTCTCCGCCACTTCAATAGCCTGTTCTAAACGTTTCGTATTATCGCCTACTACAGTATGATAAAAAACGTTGATACCAAGCTCGGATAATTGACTTGAGATAAATCTCGCATTTGTATTCGTAATTTGACCTAATAATAGTTCTGAGCCAACCGCAAGAATTTCAGCATTCATGATTCACAAGACCTTTCTTATTTAGACTCAAGTAAAACACGTCGATTTAGATAGAAATAATCCCACCCAGACCAAAGCGTAAAGAACAATGCAATATAGAGCATGATCGTATCAAATGGAATACCAAACAGTGTAAAGATTGTATTGTGTAAAAGAGCAGCTGCAATCGCTACAATTTGTGCCCAAGTTTTGATTTTACCGAGCTGATTAGCAGCAACAACTTCTCCCTCACCTGCCAAAATCAAACGTAAGCCAGTTACGGCAAATTCACGGCTAATAATAATGATGATTACCCAGGCAGGTGCCATATCAAGTTCTACCATTAAAATGAAGGCTGCTGAAACCAGTAATTTATCAGCTAAGGGATCTAAAAATTTCCCAAATGTTGTCACAAGATTATACTTACGTGCATAATAACCATCCACCCAATCTGTTGTTGAAGCAAAGATAAAAATAAGTGCACCTATAAAATGGTGGATCGGCATCTCAGCGCCAAATAGTGTCAAAGTTCCCCAGCCGAAATCAAACATCATCACAATGACAAAAAATGGAATAAGCAAAATTCGAGAGATGGTAATTTTATTTGGAATGTTCATTTTTCTAACACCTTTCATGATGAAAGAAAGTAGCCATCACCTGATGACTACTGTTCTTTATTGAAATTGATGACGATATTTTGCGTTACAATCTGCTGTGCATACGGTAGAAGTTCGTCATTAATATAGATTTTAGCCTGCGTTGAATTACCAAGACGGACACGTACATAGTTTTGTGTTGTAGCATCAAACTCAACTACTTCTCCAGCATTATAGACACGTGTGTCCGTTAATAATTCTTGTTGCTGTTGGTTGCGAATACCCACAAATGTAGGACCTGATACTTCGATTTTAATTTTCATTGTATCTGTACCTGTTAAGGTATAAGAAGTCGTCGCCCCATCCGCCTCAACCGTCCCCGCGGAAATTGTTTGCTTCATCTCTTCTGTTTGATCTGTTTGATCTTCATCAGTTGGTGTTTCCTCTGTAGAGTTTGTATCTTCTTTATCTTTTTTCTGTGCATCTTTATTTTCTTTGTCTTTTTTATCCTTTTCACTATCAATTGGTTGAATATTAGTATCATATTCCATTTCAGGAGTAGTATTTTCTACTTCGCTTGTCCCTGAACTATTTTTAGATTGCCATAGTATCCATATGGCCACAATGATTACAACGATAAATAAAGCTACAATGATTTTTGGCATAGCCTCCATCATTTTATTCGAAGGGCCTTTCGTAACTTTTCTTCTACTTGGACTATTCGTCATCGATTGACTTACTTGGTCATTTGGAGTACTCGGTAGTTCTTTTTTATAAGTCTCTAAAATTTCCTCTGCGTTCAAACCAACAGCTTCTGCATACTGCTTAATAAAAGCTCGTACATAAAACGAACCAGGCATAATGGAATAATTGCCTTCTTCAATTCCTACTAAATAACGCTTTTGAATTTTCGTTATTTCTTGTAAATCGTCTAAGCTGTAGCCTTTAGACAGTCTCGCCTCTTTCAGTCGAGTACCTAATTCTGCCACTAATAACACCTACTTTAACATCAAATTAAAAATTAAATCCTCCAAATGAATCGGATTCGGACATGTGATTTTTTTCCATTATTTCATAAGTAATTTCTTCATCCGTGTGATGACGTAATTCAATGATATAATCAAAATCCTCTATTTTATATTCTGAATGCTGCACAAACATATCTGGATGCTCAACAACTTTAATGCAAGGCATATTCATCATTTCACGCACTAATTGCAAATGTCGCTCATCAGATGAACGCCGAGTCACAATACCATCTAAAATAAAAATATTGTTACGACTAAATTCGTCTCCCACAAGTTTATTACGAACAGTTTGTTTAATCATTGTAGACGATAAGAAAATCCATTTTTTATTGGCACAAACACTTGCAGCTACAATGGATTCAGTTTTTCCAACGCGTGGCATACCACGAATACCAATTAGCTTATGTCCTTCTTTTTTAAAAAGCTCTGCCATAAAATCGACTAAAATACCAAGTTCGTCTCTTACGAAGTGGAAAGTGTTTTTTTCGTCTGCATCTCGAGGAATATAACGACCATGCCGAATAGCTAGGCGGTCACGAAGTTTTGGTTGTCGAAATTTGGTTACGTTAATATGTTCCATTGTCGAAACAATTGTACGAAAACGTTCAATCGCCTCATCATTGTCTGTATGCACTAACATACCACGTCGGTCCTCATCGACACCATTTATTGATATAATATTGACACGAAGCATCCCTAAAAGTGAAGCAATATCTCCTAATAATCCAGGGCGATTCACCTGAATTTCATATTCAAAGTACCAATCGCTCAACACACTCGTTCCCTTCCTATTAGTTAACGTAAAAAATCCTTTATAAGTTCCATCATAGCTGATTTTTTATGTAATGGAAAGTTAGAATACATGGAATTACGGCGTTATTTACTAATTTTTTTTGATGCATGTAGATTAGGCTTACATACGTTCCCTTTTTCGTAGATAAATAGCTTTTTTATATAGAAAAAAGAGGAGATTGGCTCTCCTCTTTTATTTACTGCACATGCTTATTTTGTACAAGCTTAATGACACAATTCGCTAATGCATGCTTCTCATCTTCAGAGGCAACGCCCCATAAATCCGACAGCACTCGCTCTTGTTCGTTTTTAGGATCGACATTTGTCGCTAAATATTCCCCAATTTGGACAGCAGCCGTTTGAATCATTTTCTTCGGCATACCACTCGATTCAGCTTGCATAACGTTTTGTCCTAAAAACGATGTCCATTTTTGCCAGTTTTCTAAAATGGTCATATTTCCTCCTCCTTTACACATGTAGTATGTGCAAAAAAGAATATTATATGTACCAACCGCCATTTAATCGTATGATTTGTCCTGTCACATAATCTGCTTTACCAGACAAATAAAAACGTACCATTTCAGCTACATCCTTTGTCTGACCAATGGTACCTAAAGGAATATCTTCTAAAATATAATTAAGTTCTTCTTGATTTAAATGGCTGTTCATTGACGTATTTATAAACCCTGGAGCAACAGCATTTACTCGAATACGGGATAGTGCCGCTTCTTTTGCATAGGATTTGACAAAAGCATGTTGTGCTCCCTTAACGGTTGCATAAAGTGCCTCACCCGCTGAGCCAGCCTCTCCCCAAATGGAGCCAATGAATAATACATAGCTCACCTCATGCTTACGCAGTTTCTCAGATAGTAAAGCTGTCAGTCGCATTGGATTTTGAACGTGGACACGCCATAAAGCATCCATATCCTCCACTGTTGTATCTTCGAGCAGCGAATAATGTGCCTGCCCATTTGCAAAGACAATGGCCTGCACATTAAAAATTTGCGCGGCTACCATTTCCGCTCCTGTTAAAATAGAAAAATCCCCCTGCACAAGCATAAACTCTTGTGCAGGGAAGGTTTTAGAAAGCGAATCACATAATTTATGTGCCGCATTTTTATTATTCGAATAATGCACATAGATGGACCATCCATCTTCTGCAAGACTTTGACAAATGGCACGACCAATCTCACCTGATGCGCCTAAAACAAGGGCAAATTTTTTCACTGTGCTCCCTGCTTGCTTGGCAAAATTTTAAAGACTGTTTGTTGGGATTCTCCTTGAATAGAAGTAAAGGCTTTGTGTAAATCCTCTATTGTTAATGTTTCAAGAACTGGTACCACATCAAACAAATTCATATCATTAAAGGAATAACGTGTAAATTGGTTTGCGATGAACTCAATCGAATTTAATGCTCGTAGGAAGAAGCCAATTTTTTTACGTTTTATACGTTCCAAACCAGCACTATCCAATTGGCTATTCCCCTCATATTTCACTAATTCTTCTTTTATCGCTTGGGCCAATTTATCAGGCTCTGCTGAATCCGAACCAATCATGGCAAAACCAAAGCCATTTTCTAACGTAAAATCAAATGCATATGTCTCATCGATTAAACCTTCTTCATAGACACGTTCATAAAAATTAGATGTACGGCCAAAAATAAGTTCAAGCGCGATTTGAACAGACAGCTCATGCTTTAACATATCCTGTCCTGATAAATTCGTATCCTTTGCTTTCAAACCAACATAAATTTTCGGCTTTTGTACATCCATATTTAATGTACGTTCTTTAATCGCTACGTCTGTTGGTTCTGTATCAAAGAAACGTTGAATTGGTGTTGGCTCTGGGAACTCTTTTTTACCTTGATTGTCACGAATAAAAGTCATCATTTCCTCTGGCTCTACAGCGCCAATGACAAATAATAACATATTTGAAGGATGATAAAACGTATTGTAGCACGTATATAAATGCTCTGCTGTAATGCCGTCAATCGATTCAATCGTTCCTGCTATATCAATTTTTACAGGATGTTGATGATACATATTTTCAATCGTACCAAAATATAGACGCCAGTCTGGTTGATCATCATACATCGTAATTTCTTGCCCAATAATTCCTTTTTCTTTGTTGACAGTAGCTTCTGTAAAGTATGGCTCTTGCACAAAATTCAATAAAGTTTCTGTGCTCTTATATATATTGTCAGTAGATGAAAATAAATAAGCTGTGCGTGTGAACGACGTAAAGGCATTCGCCGAAGCACCATATTCGCTAAATTTTTGAAAAACATCACCATCTTCTTTTTCGAACATTTTATGCTCTAAAAAGTGTGCAATACCATCTGGCACTGTAATACTTTCCGTTTCACCGATTGGTACAAACGTACGATCAACAGAGCCGTACTTTGTTGTAAATGTTACAAATGTTTTGGAAAAGCCCTTTTTTGGTAAAATATATACATCTAAGCCATTGTCTAGTTTTTCATAGTAAAGTGTTTCATCTAGTTGTTTAAATTCAATTGTTTTCATTGTGCGGCTTGCTCCTTTCCACATAAGAAATAGACCGCTTCAAGCTGCACTTGCTTAGCCATTGCAACAACGTCTTCCTTTGTTACAGCTTTCCACTTATTTGCCCAGGCTTCAACAGAGAATTCCTCAGGTAAATCTTTATATTGGTCAAAAATTTCAATTTGTCCACGCGCAGAATCCAAGGACTCTTTTAGCTGATTTGTCAGCATAGCCTTTGTTTGCTCCAGCTCTAAATCTGTAATGTCTCCAGCCTGCATGACAGCAAGTTGTTCTTTAATTAAAGACAATGCTTTTTCTTCATTTTTAGCTTCAATCCCAGAAACAACAAACAGAAGACCGTAATGCGATGCATAGGAGCTTGATGCGTAATAAGCAAGACTCTCTTTCTCACGCACATTCATAAATAATTTAGCATGAGGATAGCCTCCAAAAATGCCATTAAAAATCTGCATTTTAGCAAAATCAGCATCTCCAAATCGAATAGGCGTGCTAAAGCCAATATGAAGCTTACCTTGTTTCATTTCATGCTGTTCTCTTACGTAATCATTGTCAGGATGCTGTTGTGGTAATACTGCTGGCACTTCCTCTGGTGTGCGATCATTAAATGGTAGCGCTTTTTTTAATTTCGCTACAAGTTCCTCTTCATTAATGTCTCCAGCAACATAAATATCTATTTTGTCGTTAGCGAGCATGGATTGGTATGCCTCAAATAAAGAAGCAGGCGTAATTTTTTGAATTTCTTCTACGCTACCATTAGCCGAAATCGATGCAGGCTCGTTTGGTCTCAAGATTTGTTGTAAACGGAACTGAGCAAAACGAGATTTATCATCAAAAATAGATTCAATCCGTTGAATGACTGTTTTCTTCTCCCGTTCTACAATCGATTCCTTAAAGACACCGTTTTCTAAATTAGGCTCAAAAATAGCTGTGTGCAATAAACCAAGTACGTCGTTTAAGACACTTGTATTTGCTAGATAATGATCATTCACAGTCTCCACATTCATTAGCACCGTATGTTCATTACCTCGTTTTGATGTATCAAAATATAAAACAGTACCATATAAATCATCTAAAAAGCTACGGAAAGCAGCAGTTGTTTTATATTTAGCATTACTATGCTGTAGTACATTGGTTAACACTGTACGTTCCGATGCACTTTTTGCAGTTAATGCTCTTCTCCATTTAATCGAAAAATTTACGGTTTTAAATTGGGTTGTTTGTCGGATATGCAAATTGACACCTTTTGCAAAAGGTATTGTTTTAAACATATGAAACCCTCCTATCCTTCTTAATATAACGATGTACTACACATACTATACATGTCTATTGTCTATAATTGCAAAAAGAATCCAAAGTATGTATGGGAAAAATTAAAAAATGCACCAATTTCATATGTAAAAAAAGACTGAGCATCGTTCACTCAGTCTTTTTGATTCATTTTTCTTAACGTTTACCTTTAATATAAGGCTGTCCACTTGCTTTTGGAGCATTCGCTTTACCAATAAAGCCTGCTAAAGCAAGGATTGTTAAGACGTATGGTAAAATTTGCAGATAAACGGCTGGTACATTCTCGATGAATGGAATTTGACTTCCTGCAATACTTAAAGTTTGCGCTAAACCGAAGAATAAGGCTGCTCCTAATGCACCAATTGGATGCCATTTCCCGAAAATCATAGCGGCAATGGCCATGAAACCTTGTCCAGCAATTGTTGCATGCGAAAAGTCATGTGTAATTGTTTGTGCATAGACTGCACCACCAAGACCACCTAATGCCCCAGAAATAACAACGGCAATATAGCGCATTTTATTAACATTAATCCCCATTGTATCTGCTGCCATTGGGTGCTCACCCACAGCACGTAAACGCAAGCCGAATGGTGTTTTATAGATAATAAACCAAGCACCAATGGCTACCGCAAATGCTAAAATAGATGTGCTGTAAACATCATGGAACAATAAAGGACCAAAGAATGGAATATCCTCTAAATAAGGAATACCGAAACGGTCGATTGGACGTGTAATCATATCCGTTTGACCTTTATCATAAATCATTTTAACTAAGAAAACTGTAGCAGCTAAGCCAAGTAAGTTAATGGCTACACCTGAAACTGTTTGATCGGCACGGAAAGAGATCGAAGCAACAGCATGGAAAAGAGAGAAAATCCCACCAATAATCATAGCTGCTAACATCGCTACCCAAATCGTTGCCACACCTAATGATGAAGCGAATTCTAAATTGACAAAAATACCAACAAAAGCACCAACAATCATTAAGCCTTCTAGCCCGATGTTGACTACACCAGAGCGTTCAGAGAATACTCCACCGATAGCAGTAAAAATCAAAGGTGTTGCATAAAGAATCGCTGAAGGGATGATGAAATATAACATTTCTAAAAAGCTCATGTTATTGTCCCTCCTTTTTCTTGCTCAGCTTTTGCAAGCCTACTCGAATAATATAGCCTGATGCAACGAAGAAGATAATCAATGCGATGATAATTGATACGATTTCTTCTGGAATACCCGCAGCATTTGGCATATTTAATGCACCATATTTTAATGAACCGAATAGTGATGCTCCAAACACTACCCCAAGTGGTGTATTCGCACCAAGTAGCGCAACGGCGATACCGTCAAAACCGATTCCTGTAAAGCCAGGTTTAATAGATGCGTTTTGGAATGTACCTAAAGCTTCCATCGCACCACCAAGACCTGCAAACATTCCTGAAATCGTCATCGCTAAAATAATATTTTTATTAACACTCATACCTGCATAATCGGCAGCATTTTTGTTAAAGCCTACTGCTTTTAGCTCGTATCCACGTGTTGTTTTTTCTAAAATGAACCACATAACTACTACCATTAATAGTGCAACAATGATCCCATAGTGAAGACTTGAATTGTCTGTAAGCTCTCTTAAAAACGGAGAACGTAAAGAAGCTGATTCATGGATACGTTCTGTTTTAAAGCTTCCATCGGACAATTTTTTAATCACTGCGTTGGCAATATAAAGCGCAGTATAGTTGAGCATAATTGTCGCAATAACTTCATGGACTTTAAATTTCGCTTTTAAGAAACCTGCAATAAAGGCCCAAAATGCACCTGCAGCTGCAGCAGCAAGTAATGCCAATGGTAAGTGAATAACTTTAGGTAGCTCAAATGCGTATCCTACCCAAGCTGCTGCTAGCCAACCTAAAATCAGCTGACCCTCAACCCCAATATTGAACAGTCCTGTGCGGAATGCAAATGCTACTGCAAGACCTGCCAAAATATAAGGTGTTATTTGACGAATTGTGTTCCCAATTGAATATGAATCTCCAAAAATACCTGTCCAAAGAGCAATATAACCTTCTACTGGGTCATAGCCACTGACTACCATAACGATAGCCCCTACAATTAAACCGATAATGATAGAGATGATAGGAACGAGTAGATTAATGACACGATTTGACATTAGTCGTTCCCCTCCTTCGCATCATGCTTATTATTTTTTTTACTTTGCCCTGCCATAAGTAAGCCTAGCTCTTGTTCTGTTGTTTCTTTTGGATTTAACTCATCTACTATTTGTCCATCATAAATAACAGCAATACGATCCGATACATTCATGACCTCATCTAATTCAAATGAGATTAACAGAACGGCTTTTCCTTTATCACGTTGCTCAATGAGACGAGAGTGAATGAATTCAATAGCCCCTACGTCAAGTCCACGTGTTGGTAGAGCAGCAATTAATAAATCTGGATTACGGTCGATTTCACGACCGATAATAGCTTTTTGTTGGTTACCTCCAGATAATGCACGAGCCGGTGTCATTTCACCATTACCTGTACGCACATCATACTCTTCAATGATTTGACGAGCTTTTTCCGACACTTTTTTATAATCCATGACAAAACCCTTTGCAATTGGAGATTGGTAATACGTTTGCAGTGCAATATTATGACCAATCGGGAAATCTAACACTAAACCATGTTTATGACGGTCTTGTGGGATATGACCGACGCCTTCCTCTGTAATTTTACGAGGCTTCATATTGGTAATATCTTTGCCATTTAACTTAACTGTCCCACTTTTGATTTTACGTAGTCCTGTAATGGCTTCGATTAATTCGGACTGACCGTTACCATCGATACCAGCTATACCTACGATTTCACCTCTGCGAACATTTAAGTTCAAACCTTTTACCTTATCAATATCTCGGTAATCCGTTACTACCAACTTTTCAATCGATAGCACTTCTTCAGTTGGGTTTGCGTCAATTTTTTCTGTTTTAAATTCAACTTGACGGCCAACCATCATTTCAGCCAATTGATCAGGATTTGTGGCAGCGGTTACAACAGTGCCAATCCCTTCTCCTTTACGGATAATCGTCACACGATCTGAAACTTCCATAATTTCTTTTAGCTTATGCGTAATTAAAATAATAGATTTACCTTCTGCAATCAGTCGACGCATAATTTGAATTAATTCTGTAATCTCTTGTGGTGTTAATGAAGCCGTAGGTTCATCAAAAATTAAAATTTCGGCACCACGATACAATGTTTTTAATATTTCAACACGTTGTTGCATACCAACTGTGATGTCTTCGATTTTGGCATTTGGATCAACATCCAATCCATATTTTTCAGAAAGTGCGTGTACTTTCTTCGCCGCATCTTTTATATTGACAATCCCCATTTTAGTAGGCTCCGTGCCTAAAATAATGTTTTCTGTAACCGTAAAGTTTTCTACCAACATAAAGTGCTGATGCACCATGCCAATTCCTAAATCATTGGCAACATTCGGGTTTGTAATTTTTACAGCCTTCCCACGAACATGAATTTCGCCACCCTCTGGTTGATATAAACCAAAAAGGACGTTCATCAAAGTCGATTTACCTGCACCATTTTCACCAAGCAATGCATGGATTTCGCCTTGTTTCAGTTGGAGGGTGATGTTATTATTCGCCACGAAACTCCCGAATTCTTTACGGATTCCAAGCATCTCAATCACATATTCCAAAATTGTCACTCCCTTAATAGGCACTTATTAAGTATTTTTGCCTTAGCGTATAGTATCTGCTGCTACATGATTGATGGTACAGATAAGCCATACGTCCAGTAGTCAATTTCTACCAGAGGCTAGAATTATTGCTTGATCTAAACCCACCTATAGAGGTAGTTGTTTTGCTAAATTAATACAGGAAAGGTCATCGTTAGAAACCTTTCTTCTATTAACTTATTACCATCATGATTTACCTCTATAAGATTCCTATAAATCTAGTTAAATAGAGTATTGCGAATAATCTAAATATAACGATAGATTGAAAAATCATCATAAGGTCCTTCTAAAAGTCCCTTATGATGATCAAGAGTTGAATTATTTTTCCACTTTTTCTGGAACTTTGATTTCACCCTTAGCAATCTTCTCTTTATATTCATCAATTACTTTTTGTACATCTTCTGGAATCGCACCGCGTGAATCTGCAAGTTTAACACCGTCTTCAGCTAAACCATAAGTAAGTGTTTCTCCGCCTGGGAAATCACCATTTTTTGCTCTATTTGAAATATCTACTACTGCTGTATTAACACCTTTTAACATTGAAGTTAATGTTACGTTTGTTTTATCGTCTACTTTACCTTCTTCGTATTGGTCAGCATCTACACCAATTACCCAAATGTTTGCCTCTGGATCTTTTTTCTTACGTTCTTTTGCTTCAGAGAATACACCGTTACCAGTTGCACCAGCAGCGTGGAAGATTACATCAACACCTGATGAGAACATACCGCTTGCTGTAATTTTACCAACATCCGCTTTATCAAATGCACCTGTGTATTTATCTTCGATGATGATATCTGGGTTTACAGCTTTTGCCCCTTCAAGGAATCCAGCTTCAAAGCGATTAATAACTGGGATATCTACGCCACCTACGAAGCCGATTTTACCTGATTTAGACATTTTCGCTGCAGCTACACCCGCTAAGAAAGCACCTTCTTGCTCTTTGAACATTACTGATACTACGTTGTCTGCTTTTACTTCAGCATCAATGATTGCAAATTGGCCATCTGGATTTTCCTCAGAAATTGCAGCCATTGCATCTTCCATCATATAACCAATACCGAAAATTAAATTGAAGTCACGACGTAGTAATGCATTTAAATTTGAATCATAGTCTGCATCTGATTTTGATTGTAGGTAATCAAAACCATCACCTTTTGATAAGCCGTGCTCTTTACCGTAAGCTTGTACACCTTCCCATGCAGATTGGTTGAATGATTTGTCATCAACGCCACCTACATCAGTAACCATTGCTACTGAGAAAGTTTCTTCTGTTTTGTCGCCGCCTGAAGCATTGTCATTGTCTTTTGCAGGTTTTTCGTCGTCTTTCGTACCACAAGCACCTAAAATAGCACTTGCCGCTAATACTGATGTTAATACTAAACCAAATTTACGTTTTTTCATTTAATTAACCCCCCAAAGGTATTGTAATTAGCAGGAAAAAAATTTAGAAATGTTCTACACCCGTTTACGAACTACATGGAAGCTGAATTTATCAGCTCGGAAATAATTTTTTGAATAGAGCACTACTTGATCATGGTCATCGTAATGCAACTGCTTTAACACTAAAAGAGCTGTTTCACGTCCGCAATTTAAAATCGGTGAGGCTTGTTCATGATACCCAATTGGATCAATATAAGTTACAGCATAGGCTACATGAATTTTGCCTGATTGCTCTAAAGCAGAGAACAGTGAAACTTCTTTTTTTTCGACAAAGTCAGTAGGCAGGAAGCTTGCGGGTAGCCTGTCTATGCAGTAAACTACTGGCTCACCATCCGCTGTTCTGACACGTTCAATCGTGAGTATTTTATCGTCGCCATCACATTGGAAGCGTTTTAAATCTTCTTCAGAAGGTGTGTGCTCAGTTGCCTTTAAAAAACGGGAACCCGGCTCCATACCTGCTGTTTCGATCATAGAAGAAATGCTCGATAGATGCTCGATGCCTGATGTAAACAACGGCTTAGGATTGACAAAAGTCCCAACCCCATGTCGGCGCACAATCACATTTTCCTCTTCCAACAGTCGAAGAGCTTCTCTAAGAGTAGCTCGACTGACTCCTAGTGATTTCGATAATTCAAACTCTGAAGGCAGCTTTTCATTTTCTTTAAAAATGCCAGCCTCAATGTCAGATTTTAAACGATCGATAACTTGAAGATAGAGATGACGATGATCTGCTTTAATAGTCACATATATCACCACCAAATCAGAGATCAGACATCTGATGTACAACATTCCTACTAATCGTTCATAAATATAACATTTTTGCAGAATGAAATAAACAGTTTTGAATAAAATCTGTTATAGAATTCATTCTTTCTTCATTTTCTTTGCAAATATTTGGACAAATATACAGTAGTTCTCACCATTTCGACATCTAGCTTTTTTGCTTAGTTATCATATTGGTGAACAAGTACTTGACGAGGCTTACTGCCCTCTGGTGGCCCTACAACCCCACGTTGCTCCATTTGATCGACAATTCGTGCAGCCCTTGAATAGCCAATACGGAAGCGACGTTGCAGCATGGAAACGGATGCTGTTTGCATATTGACAACTAATTGGACAGCTTCATCATATAATTCATCCGTTTCCTCTAAAATGGTTTCTTCTTCGGTAGGAATCATCTCCTCCTGATACTGCGCTTTTTGCTGTTCTATAACAAAATGAACGACTGCTTCTACTTCTTGATCCGATAAAAAGGCACCTTGCACCCTTTTCGGTTTGGAAGCGCCCGCAGGTAAAAATAACATATCACCCCGTCCAAGTAGGCGCTCAGCTCCACCCATATCTAAAATCGTTCTTGAATCGATGGCTGACGAAACGGCAAAAGCAATTCTCGATGGAATATTCGCTTTAATAACACCTGTCAAAACGTCTACACTTGGTCGTTGTGTTGCAATAATCAAATGAATTCCTGCTGCACGTGCCATTTGAGCTAATCGTGTAATAGAATCCTCAACATCACTTGATGCGACCATCATCAAATCTGCTAACTCATCCACTATGACTACAATATAAGGTAGCTTTGGATTTTTTTCCTCTGTTTGTTCATTCACTTTTTGAACATGTGCATTGTAGCCCTCAATATTTCGTGTACCTGTATGAGAGAACAAGTCATAGCGACGTTCCATTTCAGATACCACTTTTTTCAGTGCTTGCGAAGCTTTACGTGCATCTGTTACGACAGGAGCCAATAAATGAGGAATGCCATTATAAACGTTGAGCTCCACCATTTTTGGGTCGATCATCATAAGTTTTACTTCATGCGGTTTTGTACGCATTAGTATGGATACAACGATGCCATTTATACAAACACTTTTCCCACTGCCTGTTGAACCAGCTACAAGTAAATGTGGCATTTTATTGAGTTCGGCTAGTACAGCTTGTCCTGTAATATCACGCCCGAAGGCTACTTGTAATAATGCTTCTGGCTTCGCACCGTCCTTCGATTCCAATACCTCACGAAGTGTTACAATAGCCACTTCGCTATTTGGCACTTCAATACCTATCGCAGATTTTCCAGGGATTGGGGCCTCCATCCGAATATCTTTAGCTGCAAGTGCTAATGCAAGGTCATCTTGCAGATTGACAATTTTACTTACTTTCACACCTATATCTGGCAAAATTTCATATTTTGTGACAGCTGGTCCTAAATGCACTTGTGTTACCTTTGCCTTTACACCAAAGCTTTGTAATGTTTGCTCAAGCTTTTTGGCATTCGCCTGGATAACTGAATATTCACCACTTTGATCATGCTGAGGTGGTAGTTGTAATAGGCTATAAGACGGTAGCTGATAGTCTGCATTTTCCACTGCATCTGTACCTTGAATATGAACCTCATCCGCTGCTTCTTCTACTTCATTTTCCACCATAGCAGGCGTATCAAACACAGCTCTTTCCTGCGAGACATTTTGCGTAAAAGCAGAGATAATCGGCTCATGAGGTATTTCCTCCTCTTGTTCAGGCACATCCGTAATTTGATTTACAGCCGCAACCTCATCTCCACTTTCTACCCTTGAGCGGCGATTGTTTGGTTTTTTCGGTTTATTTTTCTTTTTATCATGATGCTTTTTTTTCCATTTGCCAAATAGATCTGGTGTTTTTTCTGCTAAATAAGGCACTAATGCTTTGCCAGTGACAAGTATGAGCCCAATAAAGAAGATGACCCAAGCAACAACTTTTGCCCCCGAGGCTTCAAATAATACATGAAGCCCACTAAATAAAAGGGCGCCAATCATCCCACCGCCCAGAGCATTGCTGCGGTGAATAATGCCATCTGTATTGATTAATATTCGCCACGATTCACGCAGCACAGAATCAGATAATAGACCACCTGATTTTGATAACTGTTCAAATAATATGCCATGACTAAAAATCGTTAAGCTCATAATAATGAGTACCATGCCAAGTATTAATCGATCCTTCATACTGACTTTTTTACGACCAATCATCATTAACAATGCAACAAATATAAGCATAAATGGAACAGCAAAATGTAAATTACCTAAAAGGAACATTGCGATGTTTTCTAGAATCCGACCAATCATGCCAAATTCAAAAATCATAATGACTGCTAATGCAATTAAAAGCAGTCCTAAAATTTCATACATAAGCGGATGCATATCTTTTTTTTCAGTTGTCGCTTTACTTTTAGTCACTTTTTTTCTTTTACTAACTGCCATCTATTTCACCTTCTTCTGCGATCCATTTTATATATGTAGCGAATCATAACATGTAGAACTCGAATATTTCAAAAAAAGGATTTTCCACCGCAATTGGGAGAAAATCCTTTTCATCTACTTTTTCCTCAAAACCTTTACGATGAGCTCGTTCAATTAATATTCCATAATAATTGGAATAATCATTGGACGACGTTTTGTTTTTTGGAATAAATACGTATTGAGTGTATCTCGAATTTCTTGTTTAATATTCGTCCATTCAAATGTATCTTTCCCAACATATTTTTCAATCACATTTTTTGCAATGTCAGATGCCTCAATCATTAATTCCTCTGATTCTCGTACATAGACAAAGCCTCGTGATAAAATTTCTGGGCCAGAGGCAATTTTCTTTTGTGCTCGATTTAATGTCACGACTACAATGAAAATACCATCCTGCGATAATAATTTACGATCACGAAGTACAATATTTCCTACATCGCCTACACCGATACCGTCAATTAATACGTTACCAGCTTGTACACGACCACTCATGCGCATTTTATTATTTTTGTATTCTACGATATCCCCTTTATCGGCGATAAAGATTTGTGATTTTTGCATACCGAGCTGTTGCGCTAACTTCGAGTGAGCAATGAGCATACGATATTCACCTTGAACAGGAATAAAATACTTTGGCTGCATTAAATTCAGCATCAGCTTCAAATCTTCCTGACTACCATGTCCTGATACGTGGACATTTTTACTAGAAGTCAAAATTTCAGCGCCTGCTTTTGACATAGAGTTCATCGTATTAGCCATTTGTACTTCCATACCAGGAGAAGGTGTAAATGTAATTAACACCGTATCACCTTGTTTAATTTTAATGTCACGATGGTGCTTACGGACAATTTTTTCTAATGCATCTAGAGGCTCTCCTCTATTGCCAGTTGTAATAATGATAATTTCATCATCTTGATATTTTTGCATTTCTGAAATTGGAATAATTGTCTCTTCTTCAACTGTTAAATAACCAAGCTGTACACCTAAATCAACAGCTTTTTCCAATGGCTTACCAACAATCACAACTTTACGGAATGATTTTTGGGCTTGGGCAAAAACTTGCTGAATACGAATAAAATTCGATGCATAGACAGCTACTAAAATACGACCTGGTGCTGAGTGGAATGTTTTTGATAATTGCTCTTCAATCACAATTTCCGATGTCGTATAGCCTGGTCGTTCAGCTTCGCAAGACTCAGATAATAGAATAAAGACGCCGTCTTCCCCTAACTGTGCCATTTTTGCTAAATCAGGTTTAAATTTACCTGTCGCTGACTGATCGAATTTAAACTCTCCTGTATGAACAATCGCGCCTTCAGATGTATGGAACACTACCCCTAACGAATCGGGAATACTATGTGTTGTGTGGAAGAATGTTACATACGTTGAGTTAAAATTCATACGACTACGGTTTGTTACTTCGAAAAATTTCACCTGATGTGGTGCAGGTAATTCTTTTAAATGTTCCTTTGCTAATGCAATGGTTAATTTCGATCCGTACACAGGTGCCTTTATTTTTTGTAAAACATAGGCAATAGAGCCGATCGCATCTTCATGACCATGTGTTAAGAAAATACCTTTCACACGTTCTTTATTTTCTTCTAAGTACGTAATGTCAGGAATCACGATATCTATACCTAGCATCTCATCTTCTGGGAACATTAAGCCGCTATCCACTACAAATAGCTCTTCATCAATTTCTACTACGTACATTGCTTTCCCAATTTCGCCTACACCCCCAAGAGGGATGATACGAATCAATTCATTTTTCTTTTTTGTCAATTTATTTCCTCCTAAAAAATATCCCGAACAGCAACCACTTAACATTTATTATACGGTTTGCAAAGCTTTTGCACAAATTAAAAATACATGTTTCACGTAGGAAATAGATTTTCTTTTGATTTGCTGATTGCTAGTAGATGGAAAAACAAATATTGGATACCTTGTACGAATAGAGTTAATCAAGTATTTTTAAGGATGAGAAGTGATGAATGGATGTTTATAGCATACAAAAACGAGGCCGATAGAGTTATCAGCCTCGTTGCTCATTATCGAAAATTTTTCGCTTTTTCTTGGTACGTATCCCAAATTCGGTCAAAGTTCTCTTTTTCTTCATCTGTCATTTCCATCATTGGCAGACGTACATTGAGTGTATCAAAGCCTAACTTTGTCATCGCATATTTAATAGGCGATGGGTTCGGTTGAGCGAACAGCGCACGTACTAAAGGTAATAATGCTCGGTGAATTTTGGCTGCTAGCTTATGATTTCCTTCTTCAAACGCTTTAATCATTAATTGCATATCATTGCCTACAACATGGGCTGCTACAGAAATAACGCCTGCTCCGCCTATGGCCATTAACGGTAATGTTAAACCATCATCCCCACTATACACTAAGAAGTCATCATCTGGATCAATGTTCTCTATAACATCTCCCATCTGATCTAAGTTACCGCTCGCTTCTTTAATCCAAGCAATGTTTGGAATCTTGCTTAAAGCAACAGAAGTTTCATAGGCAACATTGACACCTGTACGCCCAGGGACATTATAGAGCATAACAGGTAGACTTGTTTGTTTAGCGATGGTTTCAAAGTGAGCGAAAATACCACGTTGATTCGGCTTATTATAATATGGAGCTACAAGCATAATACCGTCTGCTCCATTTTCTTCTGCTTTATGAGTCATCGCTATCGAGTAGGCTGTTTCATTGTCCCCTGTACCTGCAATAACCGGTACGCGTCCTGCTACTTTCTCTACTGTAAAGCGCACAACTTCGATTTTTTCCTCAGTAGACATTGTTGGGTTTTCAGAAGTCGTACCACAGGCAACGATACAGTCTGTACCGTTGTCTATCAAATGATTAATAATACGTTCTAGTTCTGGATAATTAATCGTGCCATCATCTTTGAACGGCGTAATCATAGCCGTCCCAATTCGACCTAAATTCATCCTTACACCCCTCTTATAGTAAGTTATCCTCAAGCATTGCTTCTGCAATTTGGATAGAGTTTAATGCGGCGCCTTTTAATAAATTGTCAGAAACGATCCATAGATGGAATCCTTTATTGTTGTCTAAATCTTGACGGATACGTCCTACAAAAGTAGCGTCTTCCCCTTCTGCATAAATAGGCATTGGGTAAGTTTGTGTTGCAATATCATCTTGTAATACTACACCTGGTGCATTGCGTAATACGTCAAAAATCTCTTGGATTGACGCTTCTTTCTCTACCTCAATATAAACAGATTCAGAGTGACCTGAAACGACTGGAACACGAACGCAAGTAGCAGCTACTTTGAGCTCTGGTGCATGCATGATTTTTTTCGTCTCATTAATCATTTTCATTTCTTCGTATGTAAATCCATTATCTGTGAATTTATCGATTTGTGGAATGACATTGCGTGCTATTGGGTAATGACGTTTATCACTACCAGACGGCAAAATAGTTGCTTCTACATCTTTACCTGCTTCCCAATTTGCGCTCTGTGCCTTTAATTCTTGAATAGCAGAAATACCCGCTCCTGAAACGGCTTGATATGTTGAAACGATTACTTTCGTTAAACCAAATGCTTTACGAATTGGCTCAAGTGCAGCCACCATTTGAATTGTAGAGCAGTTCGGATTCGCAATAATCCCTTTATGCTTCGCTAAGTCGCCTCGATTCACTTCAGGTACGACAAGCGGTACCTCTGGATCCATACGGAAATGGCTCGTATTATCAATAACTACTGCACCACGCTTAGCTGCCTCTGGTGCAAGCACAGCTGATACTGACCCACCAGCTGAGAATAAAGCGACATTGACGCCTTCGAAAGCTTCAGGTGTCGCTTCTTCAATTGTATATGTTTGACCATTAAATTCGATTGATTTTCCCGCTGAACGAGCAGAGGCTAGAAATTTAATATGCCCAATCGGAAATTTACGTTTAATTAATTGCTCCATCATTTTCGAACCTACTGCTCCTGTTGCCCCAACAACCGCAACTGTTAACTGCTTTGTCATCTGTCATCTCTCCTTGAATACATGTTCCATAATGTGTGCTATTGTATCACAAAAATACTGAAAATTGTGTGTAATCTATGATTTATTTGAAATATTGTATCAACAGCGGTTGTAATTGCTTTTTCTGCGTAATTGCTGCATGAACAGTATCCACCATTTGATCAAAATCAGCAATTAAAGAATTCGGTTTGGAGAGGGGGGCATCCTGACCAAAAGGAATAAAATAAATATTTTTGGCATTCAACAGCTTCATAATGTTTATACCATTTAAACCAAGTGCATCATTTGTTGAAATACCTAATACAACAGGTGATCCATTACGCAATGTTGCCTTCGCTGCCATTAATACGGGACTATCTGTTGCTGCATTCGCAAACTTACTTATGCTATTGCCCGTCATTGGCGCAATCACCATTGCATCTAATGGATTGGATGGACCAAATGGTTCCGCCTCTTTTATAGAAGAAATAACCTTTTCTCCTGTTAATGCTTCTATTTTGGCAATCCACTCATCTCCAGTACCAAAGCGAGTAGCTGCATGTAAAACGGAGTGAGTAATAATTGGCACAACCGTTGCTCCGACATCAATAAAATTTTGAATTTTAGGTATGACATCTTCATACGTACAATGTGAGGCTGTAATACCTAGCCCAATTCGTTTCCCCGTTAACAATCTTCTTCCTCCTCTATTGCCTTGCACAAGATTGTAGCAGCGTCATGTGCAAAGTATTTCCCAGGCAATGATGGCAATAGTACATATGTTTGTAATTGCTCCGCATCTATATCTAAACAGCCTGGCTCTGAGGCCAAATCATATAAAACTGCTGGAACATGCTCTATAAATGATTCTGTAATCCATTTTGCTGGAATTGTATTGATGAAAATATCATCCGTAATAGACCATCGACGATCATCTAAATTCGTAGCTTTATAGCCATATGCTTTTGCCTCGCTCACTTGTACAACAGAACGTGCAACAATGTGGACGTTCGCCCCCATCTTAACTAGTAAAGAGGCGAGCATTTTGGCGATGCGTCCAAAGCCTGCGATTGTAAAATTTTGTCCGTAAATACATTTTTGCTCGAGTCCGTAAAACGTGGCGATAAATCCCTCCGCTGTTAACCGAGCATTTTGCCATATAAACGATTCTTGCTGCAAATAGCAAATGGATTCATTTTTCTCTAGTAATTGCTTCCAATGCATCGTTAATCGGCCTGTATAAAATTTAACTTGTGATATTCCATAGAGCTGCTCAACTTCTATTTTTAATGGAAGAATTGGTAGGATAATTTTATTTGGTTGGTATTCTAAAACCAGTTTATTTAACTCCTCGTTCCAAACGGTCGTTCTTTTATAAAACACTGTTCTCGATGGACTTCTTAGCATTGTCGCTAATTCCTTTAATCGTGAGTCCTCACCGATAACAAGCCATTTTTCGTTTTCCAAAAGCTCACCTCACTGTAAATATTCTGACTGTACTGAAGATGTTTTATTAAATAAAATCCGATCTTCACCAATTAAGATAATTTCGTGCCAAGGTATCATTTCACTAACTTTCATTTTCTTTTTTTGGAATGGTAGTTTATCTTTCACAATTTCAAAGCCATGTATTTTCCCTGTTTGCACATCTAATAGGCATTCTGTATGTGCCAAGATGCCAAAATGTACGCCACCCTCAATTTGAATTAACTCCTTATCCACCATCTCAGATAGTAGCATGCCTCATCTCCCTCCTTGTGCCATTACCTCAATATATGCGAGTTTTTGCAAATCGTGCCCCCTACCAAAAGTAGGAATGTGTTGCATTTCCATCGACATCTGTACATAGTGTATATACACCGTTATAACGGGTGAGGATTTGTGCATATCCATTTAAGTAATGCCAGTGATAAACCTCACGATACAGCTCAAAGAGGGCATTCTAGCGAATAAATTACATGCAGGTGATGCACTATCATCTATCCGTGCTCTAGCAAAGGATTTAAAGGTCAGTGTCATGACGACCAAACGTGCATACACCGATATAGAGCGAGACGGCTTCATCAAAACAGTTGCAGGCAAAGGGAGCTTTGTTACAGAGCGCAATCAAGATTTTCTACGCAAGGAACTTCTGCGACAGCTTGAGGAGCATTTGCAAAAGGCCGTAAAAATAGCGAAAGCAGCCGGTCTTTCTAATGAAAAATTGCAGGAACTCCTATCTTTAATAGTAGAGGTGGACAATTAAGAGGAATGCCATTGAGATTCATGATTTACATAAGGTCTTTGAAGGCTTTTCTTTAAAAGATGTAAGCTTTTCAGTCCCTCAAGGAACCGTGTAGGCTTTATCTGAGAAAATGGAGCTGGAAAATCCACAACCATTAAATGCATGCTGAACTTACTAAAAAAAGAATATGGCGAAATATTGCTTTTTAATAAAGATCATGTCGAACATGAACTATCGATAAAAAACGACAGCGGAGTCGTATTTGACGATTTACACGTACCAGAAACGCTAAATGCGACGCAGCTCGACAAAATCATGAGAAAAGTATTCCAAACGTGGGATTCAGGCTATTATTTTGAACGATTAGCTCAATTTAATGTCCCAAAGAGGAAGAAGATCAAGGAACTATCAAGAGGTATGAGGATGAAGCTGTCAATTGCATTAGCATTGTCACATCATCCAAAATTATTGATTTTAGATGAACCAACAAGTGGATTCGATCCTATCATTCGGGCTGAAATTTTGGATTTATTTTTAGCATTGATGCAGGATGAAACACATAGCATTTTATTTTCTTCCTATATTACAAGCGATTTAGAAAAAAATGCTGACTATATTAAGTTGATTCATAAAGGTGAAATTTTATTGAGCGAAAGTAAGGATGCCCTCTTATGATTATGGGATTTTCAAAGGGAATAGTGAGGAAGTAAGGGATTTGCCAGAGCATGCGATTGTGAGAAGACGTCAGGGAGCGTTTGGAATCGAGGCTTTAGCACTTAAACATGAAGGAAATGAGGCTTTCAGGCTTGAAAAACCTTAAATGGCTTCATTTATATACGACGCGAGAAATTTGCTAATCACCATCAAAAAATAGGCTGCCCATTGGCAACCTATTTTTTATCAATTACAACATGGATTAATGTGTCATTGGCAATATCAATCGTAAAGGCTTTGCCAAACCCAACTACATAGCGTCCGTCTAGAGGTGTTAATTCAAATAATGAGAAATCGAGTGAACGTAACATTTCCATCATTTTTGCATTAAATAGTTGATCGAAGGCAGCAAAAATCTCCTCATGACCTTCATTTCCTAAATTTTTAGGCTGACATTGCCAGCGTGCTCGCTCTGTGGCAAATGGATTGGCTGTCACAGCTTCATCTGCTACACAAATTAAATCGACTACTTCTGACTGCTCCATTAACTGGTAATGTTCGGCAATACGACTAATATACACATAAAATTTCCCATTCAAACGTATAAAAGGCGTTGTACTACTAAAAGGCTTGCCTTCCCCATCTACAAAGCTTAATACACAATTTTTTTTACCTTGAATAAATGCTTCATAGTTTTGTTTTACTTGTTCAATATCAATTGCTTTTGGCATGCTGTTTCCTCCTATACTTTGACCGTATTTTTTAATTGAATCCGTGGGGCATTATCCCATGTGACATATTGAATTTCTGCTTCCATACGATAAATTTGTTGGATCATTTGCTCCGTCATAACCTCATCCGGTGTACCCATTTGTGCTCGTAAGCCGTCCTTTACAACAACGATTTGATTGCTATAGCTAGAGGCTTGGTTTAAATCATGGAGCACCATCACAACAGTCATGCCCATATCACGATTAAGCTCTCGCACTAATTCTAGCACTTCATGCTGATGGGCAATATCTAAGAAGGTCGTGGGCTCATCCAATAATAGCACTTGGGGCCGTTGTGCCAATGCCATTGCAATCCACGCACGTTGCGCCTCCCCACCAGATAAAGCGGCAATAGGCTTTTCTTTGTAATGTGAGAGGTAGGTTTTTTCCAATGCCCAATCAATTATGGCCTCGTCCTCTGCATTGAGACGCTCAAACCATTTTTTATGTGGATAACGACCATAGGCGACTAAATTTTTGACGGAAATATCGCTCGGTGCTTGGTTTTGTTGACTCAGCATACACATTTTGCGTGCGATTTCCTTTGAGGATAATTGACGCATATTTACACCATCAAATAGGATGGTTCCTGCATGATACGGCTGCATCCGTGCGATCGCCTTTAAAATCGTTGACTTACCGGAGCCATTCGGTCCAATAATGGATAAAATTTCGCCCTGTTTCACTTCAAATGAAAAATTATGGACAACTTCCTTTTGTTCATAGCTGATGGATAGCTGATCAATTGTTAACATTAGAACGCCCTCTTTCTCATTAAATATAAGAAGTAAGGTCCACCGAGAACAGCCATTAAAATACCTGCTGGAATATCAAGTGGTGCAAATAATGTCCGTCCACCCGTATCGGCAATCAATAAGACAATAGCTCCCATAGCCATACTCATAGGCAACATGTACTTATAATCGGAGCCAACTAGTAGCCTAGCCATATGCGGGACGATTAATCCAACAAAGCCAATCATGCCAACTGCTGCAACCGAAATTGCTGCTAGAAAAACAGCTAAAATAGACAACATAATACGAATACGGGTCACACTTTCTCCTAAATTGGTTGCGACCTGATCGCCTAAACGAATAATATTAGCTTTTCGAATGGCAAAAATGGATAGAATCCAGCCGATAATGGCATACACATAAATCATATGCAGTGATGCATTTCCTTTTGCTGCAAGACTACCATTCATCCATTGCACAGCTGATGGTAAACGATCACTGTAAAGAATGGATAAGAATCCAATGACTCCACCACACAATGCATTTACGGCTACCCCTGATAAAATAATGGTGATGGGTGTAATGCCTGTACGTCTCCATGCAAGAGCATATACTATGGCTGCTGCAATTAAGCCACCAACAAAAGCTGCAAGCGGAATCAAATGCGTTAGCTCTGGATTAGCTAAAAGAATAAGTAACACAAAGGCCGCTGCCCCACTCGTTACCCCTGTTAACCCAGGATCGGCTAATGGATTGCCCATAACTGCCTGCAATAAGGCACCCGAAATGGCGATACTAGCACCAATAATTAATGCCAGCAGCACGCGCGGTAGGCGAATATCCCAGATGATGGTTGTATAAACACCCTCTTGATCACGTCCATTGATCAGGGTAGATAAAATATCAGGTACGGAAATATGAACACTGCCTAACCCGATCGCTACAATGGCTGCTAAAATCGTTACCACAAAGGTCGTGATAATAATCATGCGACTTCTTGCTGTATGAATCATACCTCTACCTCACGAACTTATTTATAAAAATAATCTGCAATTGTTGTTAGTGCTTTCTCAGCATTTGTAATGGATGTGACACCGAATGTACTATAATCAAGCATATAGATTTTGTCATTTTTATAGGCTGATAATTGTTGCCATGCACTATTCTTTTTAATCTCTTGTTTAAATTTATCTTCATTTGCTCCATGATCACCTGATGCTAAAACAAAAACGATGTCCGGATCAGCTACAACAATATCTTCTAAATTCATTGGCGAATACGTTGATTCTGCTTTTAGTACCGATTTCGCAATATTGTCTGCACCTAATCGTTCTACTAAGCTTCCTAAGTAGGATTGGTCGTTCATTACCATAAAGGAATCAGATGTACCGATGACAAGCATCACAGATGGTAATTCTTTTCCTTGTGCTTTCTCTTCCAATTCTTTTTCTTTTGCTACAAGATTTTGTAAAACCTCATTCATTTTTTCTTCTTTACCAAAGTACGTACCGAGCACTTTAAAGCTTAATTTTAAGTCTTCATATGAATCCGTTGGTAAATAAGCTGTCGGTAAATTCATTCCCTGTAGTGCTTGATCAAGTGAGCTTTGTAATGATGATGCCCCAAGGATTAAGTCTGTTTGTAAGCTTGAAATAACCTCTAAATCGGGCGACATTGGCGAGCCGATTTTTGTAATAGAATCAAAGTCTGCTGGGATAGGGTTTGTCGATGTTGGCACTCCTACTGGTGTGATGTCCAAAAGATGTAACATTTCTGTTAAAGGCACAGATGTCGTGACAATTTTTTCTGGTGCTGTTGTTGGGAAGCTTGCTAATGCCTTTTGGAATGCTTCCTCATCGACACCATCTTGAAATGCATCCTCTTGCACATCAGCTGTATCTGCTGTTTCTTGTTGTGTTGTTGCTTCTTCTTTTATTTCTTTGTCAGTACTCTTTTCTTCCTGATCTGCACAACCAGCTAGCGCTAGTGATAATGTAAGGGTACTGACAGCAAGCCATTTTTTCATAAGATAAATATCCTCCAATTTAAATGCGAATGATTTTCAATATCATTCATACTATCAAAGTTAATTGAGAATTTCAATGCTTAATTGAGAAGAAAATAAACATTAAAAAAGGAGAACTTTGAAAATATTCAAAGTTCTCCTCATGTTGTTGAAAAAAGATCATGTCAAAGGCAGAAAAAGCAACTTTGCAAGGGGAGGGGGTGATTTCCGTTCCGCCAGCGTCCTTTCCAGGGGGCGTCCGATGAGCCGCTTCACTCACTTACGTGCGCTCCATGGTCTCATCTGTAACGCTAAATCCCCTAGGAGTGACGCTGGCTCCACTCCAATCAACCATTCTGCAAAGTGTCTTTACTTTTTTTCATAGTAATATAGCGATTAAATAGCCCATTATTTTTAGAGGGAATAAGCTCTTATTTTCAATGTGGGGAAGTGATGTGTGACAACACCTCTCCATAAAGAGTAGTGAAGACCTTCGCTTTATTTGAAAACTTTTGCTAAAAAGGTAACACTTTTGTAGGTTGGAGTGGAGGCTACTTGACTCCCGTGGGATAACGAGACAGGCGAGCCTCTAAACGGAGTGATAGCGGAGGAGGCGGCTCGAGGCGCTCGCGCTCGCCCATAGGAAAGCAAGTAGCCTGCAACGGAAATCCATTTCTACCTTTCAATTGACTGTTTTGTTTTTCAACACTAAAAGGAGAACCTTGGAAATATTCAAAGTTCTCCTTTTTACTATAATGAATAAATTGTTATAACTTGGATAATTAGTATCATTTTAAGCTCTTTTATTCGCTTGGGCCAATAATCGAGATAGCTGGTTCGGCTTTTAAAATTTTGGCAATTAGTCGATCTACTGACTCCATGGATACAGCATCTATAGATGCAAGTACCTCGTCTACAGTACGATGCTTACGATGCACCAGCTCACTTGTCCCATTGCGATTCATACGGGCCCCCGTGCCTTCTAAACCAAGGACAAAGCTACCTTTCAGCTGCTCTTTTGCATTATCAAGCTCTTCTGCTGTGATGCCACCAGCGACAATGTCCAGTAAAGTAGCATCAATGGTATGCTGAAGCTGAGCTAATTGCTGGCGACTAGTACTACCATAAATCGTAAACGCGCCAACATCGGCATAACAGGATTGGTAGGAAAAGATAGAATAAGCTAACCCACGTTCCTCTCGTACTTCTTGAAATAATCGAGAACTCATATTGCCCCCAATAATACTATTCAGTGCAATAAAACTATACATATCTGGATCTTTCACACCAATTGCTGGATATGAAATCGCAAGATGTGCTTGCTCGGTATCACGAATTTTCGTCATTTCTCCTGGATAAAATGCAGGATTTGTCAGTACAGGCGCAATCGCTTGTGGAGAAGGTTGGTAGTGTCCAAATAAATCTTCAATCGTTTGCATAAGCTGAGCTGAAATATTCCCTGCAATGGATATAACAACAGATTCTGGACCATAATGTTTGTCCATATAATGTCGTATGGCGTTAGCTGTAAAAGTCTTTAATGTCTCAGCAGTTCCTAATATCGGACGACCAAGTGCATCATTCGGATACATGACACTCCACAGTTTTTCATGAACATCATCATCAGGCGCATCCTCACTCATTAATATTTCTTCTAATACCACTTGTCGCTCTTTTTCTAATTCTTCTTCCGCAAACGTAGAATGAAAAAACATATCTGCTAGTATTGTGACAGCAAGCTCTGCATGATGATCTAAAACTTTTGCATAATAACATGTATTTTCTTTCGATGTGAACGCATTTAACTCTCCGCCAATTCGATCAAATTCTTCAGCAATTTGACGGGCTGAGCGAGTTGTTGTTCCTTTAAACAACATATGTTCAATAAAATGTGTGATGCCATTTTCTTCTGGTAGCTCATAGCGAGAACCTGCATTCACAAAAATACCTAATGCAACAGACCTCACATGATCTATATGCTCTGATACTAGCCGAACACCATTTTGACATGTATGTACTTGAACCAAAAAATCTCCCCCAATTATAAAAATTCTCTACTAGTCTTTTTGCTACTATTTAAAAAGGCTGCGCAATCATACGCAGCCTTTGGAATCATTATTATTTTTCTTGTTCAGCGCGTTCTTTTTCCTCTTGTATTACTACTTTACGAGATAAATTCACACGACCTTGCTTGTCAATTTCAATAACCTTCACAAGTAATTGATCGCCAAGTTTTAAGACATCTTCCACTTGCTTTGTACGTTCCTCTTGAATTTCGGAAATGTGTAGCAAACCATCTTTTCCTGGGAAGATCTCACAAAATGCACCGAATTTTTCAATACGTTTCACAGTCGATAAGTAATATTCCCCTACTTTTGCTTCCCGTACGATATCTTCAATAATTTGTTTTGCACGTGCATTCATTTCCTCATTTGCAGAAGAAATGTAGATTGTACCATCTTGTTCTGTATCAATCTTAACGCCTGTCTCTTCAATAATTTTGTTAATTTGTTTACCACCAGGTCCAATCACATCACGAATTTTATCTGGGTTAATTTTCACGATGACAATTTTTGGTGCAAATTCAGACAATTTTTCACGAGGTTCAGCAAGTGTTGCAAGCATTGACTCTAGAATATGCATACGACCAACTTTCGCTTGTGTCAGTGCTTCTTCTAAAATATTGCGAGATAAACCGTCGATTTTAATGTCCATTTGTAGTGCTGTTACACCTTTAGCTGTACCAGCAACTTTAAAGTCCATATCACCTAAATGGTCTTCCATCCCTTGAATATCCGTTAAAATGGAATAGTGCTCGCCTTTTTTGATAAGACCCATTGCAATACCTGCAACTGGTGCTTTTAATGGTACACCTGCATCCATCATGGCTAATGTAGATGCACAGATAGAAGCTTGTGAAGTGGATCCGTTTGATTCAAGTACTTCAGATACACAACGAATTGTATATGGGAAAGCCGATTCATCTGGAATAACAGCTTCAAGCGCACGCTCACCTAACGCACCATGACCAATTTCACGACGGCCTGGACCACGGATTGGACCTGTTTCCCCTACAGAGAATTGAGGGAAGTTGTAATGGTGCATAAAGCGTTTTGATTCTTCTACACCTAAGCCATCAATAATTTGTACATCACCTAGCGCCCCTAATGTACAAATAGATAGGGCTTGTGTTTGTCCACGTGTAAATAGACCAGAACCGTGTGTACGTTGTAATAAGCCTGTTTCAGAAGAAAGTGGTCGAATTTCGTCGAGCTTACGACCATCTGGGCGAATCTTATCTTCCGTGATTTGACGACGCACTTCTTCTTTTACCATTTTATCAAGAATGTTATACACTTGTTTCATTGTTTCATCGTCGGCTTCTTGCTCTTCATAGGAAGCGATAACACGATCTTTTACAGCTTGAATGGCCTCATCACGCGCATGCTTCTCCGCAGTTTGAATCGCATCATGCATATCAGTCTCACAAGCTGCTTTTATATCGGCTTGAATCGCTTCGTCAATCTCAAATAATGTCACTGGTAACTTTTCTTTACCTACCTCTGCCACAATTTGTTCTTGGAAAGCAATGATTTTTTTGATTTCTTCATGACCGAACATAATAGCTTCTAACATGATTTCTTCTGGCACTTCAAGTGCGCCCGCTTCAACCATGTTGATGGCATCTTTGTTGCCTGCTACAGATAAATGAATTGTTGAGTGATTCGATTGCTCCACTGTCGGGTTAACGATGAATTCTCCGTCAATATAACCTACTTGTACACCTGCTATTGGTCCATCAAATGGAATATCAGAAATAGATAATGCTAATGATGAACCTACCATCGCTGCCATTTCAGATGTACAGTCAGGATCATTGGACATAACCATCGAAATGACTTGTACCTCGTTACGGAAACCATCTGGGAACATCGGACGAATTGGACGGTCGATTAAACGGCTTGCTAAAATCGCCTTTTCAGATGGACGCCCTTCACGCTTAATAAAGCCGCCAGGAATTTTACCTGCAGCATATAGACGTTCTTCATAGTTAACTGTTAATGGGAAGAAATCAAGTGGTTTTGGTGATTTTGACATTGTTGCTGTGGCAAGTACAGAAGTATCGCCATAGCGTACTAATGCGGCTCCGTTTGCTTGTTTTGCTAACTGTCCAACTTCAATTACAAGTGGACGGCCAGCCCATTCATAGGAATAGACTTTCTTTTCGTTCATTCAATGAACCCCTCTCTATTATAAAAACACTTACTTCGTCTGTATGTACTAATAGTAAGTGTACCAAAAATGCTTGTTCTATGCTAAATAATATTTCATGAAATAATCATACATTTAAATTCAGTTATTGCCAATTTATTTAAGATTTATTTCTATATTTTATTGAAAAAGCATTTTTTACATTGGTATACGGATTTTCAATGGATTCCTACCAAAAGGTACAAGCTTAAATATCAATTTATGATAACATTGCGCTCATCATACAACATCTTATCAGTATAAAGAAAGTCACATAGCAAGTAAAGCTAAAACAAAAATAGAGGTACTATCAATCATACCCTGTAACGATTTGCTACAGGGTATTTGATCTTAGTGTTGAAAAACAAAACCATCTAGAGCATTTTTGTGAAAGATGAAAGTAGATTTCCGTTGCAGGCTACTTGCTTTCCTGTAGGCGAGCGCCAAGCCGCTTCCTCCACTCCAATCCATAAAAATGTTCACTTTTTAGCGAAGGTTCGAGTGAAGATGTTCACTACTCATTTTACAGAGAGGTGTTGTCACTCATCACTTCTCTACATTGAAATAAGAGCCTATTCTCTCTAATAATATAAATGAAGGGCAATTTTGTTCAGGAAAAGACACTTTTGTAGAATGGTTGATTGAGTGGAGCCAGCGTCACTCCTAGGGGATTTAGCGTCATAGCTGAGACCCGGAGCGAACGCAGTGAGTGAAGCGGCTCATCGGACGCCCCCTGGAAAGGACACTGGCGGAACGGAAATCAACCCCTCGCCTTGCGAAAGGTTCTTTTTCTGCTATTGCTATCACCTTTTTTCAACAACATAATCAAATACTCTGTAACGATTTGCTACAGGGTATTTGATTTTATGAAATCGTAAGTTATGTAGTTTTCGTCATGGAGTGCATTGTATTTTTTTCTAGCTTCATTTTTTTGCTTATGATAGGCATTACGAAGCGATCAAGCCCAAATTTTCCAGCATTATAGCCTGCCACAACGATAAAGATCGCCAGTAGAATATCAAATGGATTACTAGAAATCGTACCAGCTAGCAAGAAGGCAAAATTCATAACCATTCCAAAAAATGCTGCATATGTAGTTAAGCACCCTAGTATTAAGCCAAGACCGACAAGGAATTCTCCCCAAGGAATGACCACATTAAATATTTCAGCATTTGGCAAGGCAAATGACTCTATAAATTTTACATATGTAGGATATACCACTTTTTCTCCACTCATGACAGGATTCTCTGATGCAAATGTTAAAAACCCTGAGGCATCAAATCCATTCGTCAATTTACTCCAACCTGCTGTCAGCCAATGCCAGCCCAAGTAAATACGCACGGCTGTTAGAATAGCAGCAACAATGTTATTCTCTCTTAAAAATGTATTAAACATTAACCAATCCCTACTCTCTATTTTTTACTTTTCACAACGGTCTTCAATAAATCTATAGAGATCAGCTATTCTCCACACTTGCACCCTGTTGTCCTTCGTAGATTGTGAACATTTTATAAATGACTATTCATTCGTAAACGAAAAAACAACCACTATTCAATTCGTTCAATGCATTGAGCAGCAACAAAGATAGACTATCGCATAGTTTTTGAATTTGGTTGCGAAATGTGATTAGAATATACCATCCTTTTCAACCATACTAAATTGTTTTGATGATTCGTTCATCGTTGTGTAATAAAGTTATGGCTTATTGTTGAACAACATAAAATAATAGACGAGAATAAACCTGCATTATGAACAATACGCTGCATATATGTCGCAAGTTTCAACCATAAAAAAAGACTGTAGACAAACTAAAATTTGTCTACAGTCTAATACAGCTATACTTGCGCTTTGAATTAGCGACGTAAGCCTAAACGGTTGATTAGTTCACGGTAACGTTGTACGTCTGTTTCACGAAGATATTTTAATAAGTGACGACGACGACCTACCATTTTAAGAAGACCACGCTCAGAGTGGAAATCTTTTTTGTGTGTACGTAAGTGAGCATTTAGAGCGTTGATTTCCTCTGTTAATACTGCAACTTGTACTTCTGGTGAACCAGTGTCACTTTCGTGAGTACGGTACTCAGCGATAATTTCGTTTTTACGTTCTTTTGTAATAGCCATTTGAATGGACCTCCTAAAATATAATGAATCCCCATTAGCACAGTAAACGTTGGAGTCATCGATATACCGAGCTAAGGTTAAGCATTTATGCACTTATGAATGTTACCATAAATCATTTGATCAAGCAAGTAAAACGTCGGCTTGAATGTTGTCATCTCATCATGCTGTGACGCTTACAAATCGTTAAAGTATCGGATAGCTTCTTGTTTATCCTTTTCGATTTGCGCTTTCAACGCCTCAATCCCATCGAATTTTCGTTCGCTTCGAATCCGTTTGTACCAAGCTACATGTACTTCTTCACCATAAATATTTTTATCAAAGTTTAAAATATGGACCTCAATCGATAATTGCTTATCATTTGGATCTTTGAAAGTTGGTTTGTAGCCCACATTACAAACACCATCATACCAGTTATTTTGCACGAGTAAACGAACAGCATAAACACCACTTGCTGGAATGAAAGTGCCTTCTAAAGCTTGGACATTTGCTGTAGGGAAGCCAATAGTACGTCCGCGTTTATCACCGTGTACAACAATCCCATTGATTTCAAATGGTCTGCCTAATAGTGTTGTAGCTTCTTCCATATCGCCCTCTTGTAGTAGCTTCCGGATACGGGTAGAGCTGATTTTCTCAACATCGTCTGTTTTCTTCTCCACAATGGTTACACCATACTCACCATTACTTAATGCACGCATATCGTCCATAGTTCCTTTTCCGAATGCCCCAAACGAATAATCAAAGCCAGCTGTAACATGTTGAATATTTAATCCACGAATAAAAGTATCAATAAATGCTGCTGGTGAAAGCTTAGCAAAATCAGAGGTGAAATGGACAACAAACACCGTATCCACACCCTGTTCTTCAAAGAGCTGTAATTTCTGTTGTAAGAGTGTAATATAAAAAACTTTTTCATTACGTCCACCAAGAACTAATGAAGGATGTGGATCAAATGTCATCACTGCAGTCGGAATTTGCCGCTTATTTCCCTCTTCCTTCGCTGTCTTGATAACTGCCTGATGCCCTCTATGTACACCATCGAAAAAGCCAAGAGCAAGCGAATATGGCTGCATGCTTTCTCGTTGCTGTAATTGATGTGGGTATTTTAAATGAATGACCTCCATTGAAAAATCCTCCTACTCTATCGTCGGAAACATCTTGTGTGGCTTCATCAAACCATCCTTCGTAGGGTGAGCCTGATAAACCGCCACTGCCTTTCCATTGATTCCAAACACAATTTTATCATGACTCTTTAATAATGCATCTGCTGGAAGCACTTGTCCATTGAAAATTTCTTTTTCATTGGCGGCAGTAATCTCAATATATGGATAGTCTGCTAATGCATACTCGACAGGTAAAATACAGGTAGCTGCTTGCTCTGCATCCATTAGCTCAGCAACCTGCGCTAATGTAAAGCAGTTATCACGAGTAAAGGTGCCTGAGGCTGTGCGTACGAGCTCCTTCATATGTGCAGGATAGCCAAGAGCTTCACCAATTTGCACAGCTAGTGTACGAATATAGGTCCCTTTACTGCAAGCAATACGAACCGGAAATGTAATCTCTTGCCCCTCATATTGTTCAATCTCATCAAGCAGCTCTAAAGCATAAATCGTTACTTGACGTGTTGGTCTTTCAACCGTTTCGCCTTTTCTGGCATACTCATAGAGACGTTTTCCATTTACTTTTACCGCTGAAAACATTGGTGGCGTTTGTTCAATAACACCTGTTAATGTAGCTAACACCTCTAACAGCTGCTCACGAGAAAAGCTTTTTGTGGTCTGATCTTGCGCAACCGTTTCGCCTTCTGCATCCTCTGTTGTTGTAGTACGGCCGATTGAAATGATAGCTTCATAGACCTTTCCTGCATCGGTTAAATATTCAGCAATACGCGTTGCTTGGCCAATACAAATAGGTAGCACACCCTCTACTCCCGGGTCTAGTGTCCCTGTATGCCCAACTTTTTTTGTGCGCAAAATTTTCCGTAATTTAAAGACACAATCATGGCTCGTCATGCCTCTTTCTTTCCAAAGTGGTAAAATACCGTTCATATTAGTGCCTCCCAGTTACCTTCTCTATCATCGACTACGTATTGACATAATCTTTTTCCATAAAGATAAAAGTCTGCCTGCATTAACATGCATGTGGCAGACTTTTTTAGCTTATTCTTTGTGTAAACCTCTTAACAATGAATCAATACGGTTACCATATTCAATCGATGAATCAAATTCAAAGAGTAGTTCTGGTGTACGTCGTAAACGAATGCGTGATCCGATTTCTGATCGAATGAAGCCAGAAGCTTTTACTAAAGCTTTAAGCGTTTCTTCACGTTCACGCTCATTGCCTAAAGATGTAATATAAATTGTCGCTTGCTGTAAATCACCCGTTACATCAACACCTGTAACAGTCACAAAACCAACACGCGGATCTTTTATTTTACGGCCAATAATATCGCCAAGCTCTTTTTTCATTTGCTCAGCAACACGGTTTGAACGTAGAGACATAATTTGTCACCTCTATTTCGATGTACAGATAGCTGTGCATTTCATTGCTGTATCAAGCTTACAGCTATCTACTATTGCTTATAAATAATCTCGCCACACATCAAGCTGTTCCCATGATGGATTTGACTGCAAATAATGGAGCGCATGATTTATTTCCCGTTCAGCTGCATCTTTTGATGAAGAAACAGCAACAAGTCCTAATTTCGTACGCTGCCATACATTTTGATGGTCAATTTCCGCAATAGAAACATTAAATTTCTGCTTTGTGCGGGTAATCATACGCTGTAAGACAGCGCGTTTTTCCTTTAACGAATGGGCAGTTTGAATGATGAATTCAACCTCTGCATAAACGATCATTAGACGCGTTTAACTTCTTCCATAATATAGGCTTCAATAATATCGCCTTCTCTAATATCGTTGAAGTTTGTAATCGTAATACCACATTCGTATCCTCTTGCTACTTCTTTCACTTCATCTTTGAAGCGTTTAAGCGTATCTAGCTCACCTTCAAATATAACCACATTATCGCGGATTACACGTACACCTGAATCACGCGTTACTTTTCCTTCTGTTATATATGAACCAGCAATTGTACCAACTTTTGATACTTTAATTGTTTGACGAACTTCTGCTTGACCAATAATTTTTTCTTCAAACTCAGGATCAAGCATACCTTTCATCGCTTGTTCAATCTCTTCAATTACTTTATAGATGATGCGGTGTAAGCGAATATCTACACCCTCTTCTTCTGCAGCACGTTTTGCGTTAACATCTGGACGTACGTTAAATCCAATAACAATCGCATTGGAAGCTGCTGCAAGAGAAATATCAGATTCTGTAATAGCACCCGCACCTGTGTGAATAATTTTCACATTTACGCCTTCTACATCAATTTTCATTAATGAGGCAGCCATTGCTTCAACAGTACCTTGAACGTCAGCTTTCACAATTAAGTTAAGCTCTTTCATTTCGCCTTGGCTCATTTGTTCAAATAAGTTATCCAACGTAACACGTTGTTTTTCTGAACGCTGTGCTTGAATTGCTGACATGGCACGAGTTTCACCAACTTGGCGTGCTGTTTTCTCGTCTTCAAAGACTACGAAGCGGTCACCAGCTTGAGGTACATCGTTTAAACCTGTAATTTCTACTGGTGTCGATGGGCCAGCTTCTTTTACACGACGACCTTTGTCATTCACCATCGCACGTACACGACCATACGTATGACCTACAACAATTGGATCTCCTACTTTTAATGTTCCATCTTGTACTAATAGCGTAGCAACAGAGCCACGTCCTTTATCAAGCTGTGCTTCAATAACTGTACCAAGCGCTAAACGATCTGGGTTCGCTTTAAGCTCACCAACCTCGGCTACAAGTAAAATCATTTCTAACAATGTATCAATGCCTTCACCTTTTAATGCAGAAATCGGTACGAAAATTGTTTCGCCGCCCCATGCTTCAGGAACTAAGCCATGCTCTGTTAATTCTTGCATGACACGATCAGGATTTGCTGATGGTTTATCCATTTTATTCACAGCTACAATAATTGGTACTTCGGCTGCTTTAGCGTGATTAATCGCTTCTACTGTTTGCGGCATGACACCATCGTCAGCAGCAACTACTAAAATGGTTAAGTCAGTTACTTTTGCTCCACGTGCTCGCATTGTTGTGAAAGCAGCGTGTCCTGGTGTATCAAGGAAAGTAATTTTCTTGTCGCCTTCCGTTACTTGGTATGCCCCAATATGTTGTGTGATACCACCGGCTTCTCCTGCTGTCACTTTCGTATTACGAATAGAATCCAATAATGTTGTTTTACCGTGGTCAACGTGACCCATGATTGTTACAACTGGTGGACGTTCTGATAATACTGCTTCGTTCACTTCTTCTGTTTGCTCGAAGTGTGTTTCTAAATCCGTAATATCTACACGAATTTCTTCTTCCACTTCTACACCGTAGTCTGCGCAGATTAATTCAATTGCATCCTTATCTAATTCTTGGTTAATTGTTGCCATTACACCAAGCATAAATAATTTCTTAATGATTTCAGATGGCTCACGGTGTAATTTTTTTGCTAATTCCGCTACTGATAATGATTCAACAAAAGTAATTTTTTCTGGCAGTTCCTTTTGTTTTACTGGTATAGACGGTTGATGCGTTTTTGGATGGCGACGTTTGCCTCCATGAATGCCTGGTTTTGGACGTTGGTTGTAACCACCGCCACCTCTACGATTATTATTATTATTGTTATTATTATTATTTTGTGTCATATTTCTATTTTGATTACCTTTTGTATTCTTAGATTTTTCGTTAGACGAATTTGAGTTTTGCTGTGTGTGTTGCTGATTGTTTGCTTTAGGCTTAGAAGTAGCAGATTGCTGCCTTTGTCCTTCTTGCATTTTCACCGAATGCTGTGGTTTTTGCTGTCCATTCGATTGAGGTCTTTGCCCCATATTTTGAATGGTTTTTTTTGCTGCTACATTTTTCTCAGGTGTTGCTTTAAATGATTGGTTTAACTTTGCCACAATATCTTTTTCCAACATCGACATATGGTTTGTTACACTCACATTTAATTTACTTAGTGCTTCAATAACCTCTTTACTCGTTTTATTCACTTGCTTCGCATATTCATGAACTCTGATTTTGGTCATCTGCTCACCCCCGATTAGTTTTCGTTGAGTAGACTAGACAATTTACGTGCAAAACCTTTATCGGTAATAGCTAAAGCCACTCGGGCCTCCTTACCTGTAGCATGTCCTAGATCATAGCGATCTCCAATTACATGATACTCAACGTTGTAGTACGTGCACTTATCTTGAATTTTCTTACTAGAGTTTTTAGAGGCATCGTTTGCAAGCAATACTAGCTTAGCATTGCCATTCCGAACTTCCTTTACTACTAACTCTTCTCCTGAAATCACTTTACGTGCTCTTGCTGCGATCCCAAGCAAATTAAATATTGCTTGATTTATCATAAAATTGACTCCCTACGAATCAGCAAAATAAGTTCCTCATAAATTTCTTCAGGAATTTTAACATCAAGCTGGTGCCCTAATACATTTTTTTTGCGCGCGATGTCGATTGCATTCTCTGATTTAGATACATATGCACCACGCCCAGGCTTTTTTCCGGAGATATCTACACTTACTTCGCCCTCTTTTGAACGAACAACACGTACCATCTCTTTCTTTGGTAGCATTTCTCCAGTTGCTACACATTTACGAAGAGGTACCTTTTTGTTTACAGCCATAAGAATCACCATTCCTCTCTGAAGCTTGTCGTAAGAGGTGGACAAGTCATGCTCTACTTGACGCTCTGACAGTATTCAGTCGGCGTAGGGGGCCCACTGAATACTGTCAGCTAACTCGTCACACGGGCTTTCTTACTTATTCTTCGTCGTCTTGATATAAGTCAACTGCCACGTCATCAAAATCACTTTCTTCATCTTCAGCAGGGATGAAAGTGCTTGTAGCAGAAGGATAAATACCTAATTCACGAGCATCTGTTTCACTCTTAATATCAATTTTCCAACCAGTAAGCTTTGCAGCTAGACGTGCATTTTGCCCACGTTTACCAATTGCTAATGATAATTGATAGTCTGGTACGACAACCGTAGTTGATTTTTCTTCCTCGTTCACTTGAACATCTAATACTTTCGATGGGCTTAATGCATTGGCTACGAATACAATTGGATCTTCAGACCATTCTACAATATCAATTTTTTCACCATTTAGTTCATTGACAATCGTTTGTACACGAGCACCTTTAGCTCCAACACATGAACCTACTGGATCTACTTCTTCATTATGTGCATGGACAGAAATTTTAGAGCGATCTCCAGCTTCACGAGCAATCGATTTAATTTCTACAATACCTTCATAAATTTCAGGTACTTCCATCTCAAATAATCGACGTAATAAACCAGGATGTGTACGAGACACAATCACTTGTGGTCCACGTGTCGTACGCTCAACCTTTGTAATATATACTTTGATACGATCATGTGGATGATAAGATTCGCCTTGAATTTGTTCATTAATTGGCAATGCAGCTTCTACTTTCCCTAAACCTACATAGATATTTCGAGCATCCAAACGTTCCACGACACCTGTTACGATATCATCTTCACGGTCTACATATTGCTCATAGATTAATCCTCGCTCCGCTTCACGTACACGTTGTGTGACAACTTGTTTTGCTGTTTGTGCGGCAATACGTCCGAAGTTGCGTGGTGTTACTTCCTGTTCCACGATATCTTCTAGCTGATAAGCTGGATTAATGACTTTTGCATCTTCTAAAGAAATTTGCAAACGATCATCTTCTACCTCTTCCACAACATCTTTACGTGAAAATACACGAATAGAGCCCTTATCTAAATTTAAGTCCACTCGAACATTTTGTGCTTGATTAAAGTTGCGTTTGTAAGCTGTAACTAATGCCGCTTCAATGGCTTCAATTAACACATCTCTTGAAATTCCTTTTTGTTCTTCTAGCGCATTCAACGCATCTAACAAATCACTACTCATTTTGTTTTCACTCCTAAATATGCATTATGCTGAAAAATCAATGGCAAGTCGTGCCAATGCGATTTTTTCTTGTTCAATTGTTACTGTCATTTTACGTGTTTTAATACGTACTTCCACCACTAATGTATGTTCATCGTATGACGTTAAGTAGCCTTGGAATTCCTTCATGTCCTTAATGGGTTCATAGGTTTTTACATAAATAAATTTGCCAATTGCTTTTTCAAAATCCGTATCTTTTTTTAAGGGGCGCTCTGCTCCAGGTGAAGAAACTTCTAAATAATAGTTTTGTGTAATTGGATCTTTTTCATCCAATAACAGGCTTAGTCGTTCACTAACTTGAGCACATTGGTCAATGTCAATGTCACCCTCAGGCGTATCGACATAAACACGTAAAAACCAGTTACGTCCTTCTTTGACGTACTCAATATCCACTAGCTCAAGATTTAACTCATCCACAATTGGTTTAGCGAGCTCTTCAATTAAAGATGGTACTTTGCTCATTGTTGCCTCCTGTATTTATCAAATTCTAGCGTATGAATTGTTCATCACTGTAAGTTAATGCAGTAATGAATCATAATAAAACAGAAATTCCACCAGTTGCTTTGGTGAAATTTTACGGTCTTACCTGCTGTTAGTCAAAATTTGTTTTGCTACGGTATAACAACAGAAAAGAGCGGGTATGCCCCACTCTTTTGCTGGAAAAATATCAACAAATTATTACCATAAGGATAGCACAGTTCTCAGCACAATGCAAATTTCCTTCATGACAGTTAACCATATTGTGTCAGGATTTTGAAATTCTACAGTGACCTTTCGCCACGACACAAATCACTTACTAAAAAAGTGATAACTGATTGGCATCAGGCATGCCTTCTAAGCAACCAAGTTGGTCCATGTATTCGATAAGTGTTTTCGATACACGCCCACGTTGCTGTAAATCTTCCTTGGATAAAAACTCTCCCTCTTCCCGAGCGGCTACAATCGTTTTGGCAACGTTGGTTCCAAGTCCTGGAATCGCATCGAACGGAGGAATTAATGAATTGCCATCAATGACAAATTCACTTGCTTGAGAACGGTATAAGTCAACTTTCTGGAAACTCATGCCTCGTTCACACATTTCCAATGCAAGCTCCATCACCGTTAATAAGTTCTTCTCTTTAGTGGATGCATCTAAACCTTTCATATTGATTTCATCAATACGTGCTCGAATCATTTGCGACCCTTGAACCATCGCAATTAAATCAAAGTCATCTGCACGAACTGTGAAATACGCTGCGTAATAGAGGATTGGGAAATGTACCTTGAACCAAGCAATACGTACAGCCATTAGCACATATGCTGCCGCATGGGCTTTCGGGAACATATATTTTATCTTTTTACAAGATTCGATATACCAGCCTGGGACTTTATTGGCGAGCATCTCAGCTTCAAACTCCTCAGATAAGCCTTTCCCTTTACGTACAGATTCCATGATTTTAAAGGCCAGTGATGGTTCTAGACCTTGATAAATTAAATACACCATAATATCATCACGACAACCAATTACTTCTTTCAGCACACATGTACCGTTTTGAATTAATTCCTGTGCGTTGCCTAGCCATACGTCGGTTCCGTGGGAAAGTCCAGAAATTTGGACAAGCTCTGAGAATGTGGAAGGCTTTGTATCTTCAAGCATTTGACGTACGAAACGTGTACCAAATTCCGGGATACCCAATGTTCCTGTCTTACAGCCAATCTGCTTTTCTGTGACTCCTAACGTTTCTGGAGAACTAAAAATTTTCATTACGACAGGATCATCGGTTGGGATTGTTTTTGGATCTATTCCAGATAAATCCTGCAACATCCTGATAACCGTCGGATCATCGTGTCCAAGTATATCAAGCTTTAAAATATTGTCATGAATAGAGTGGAAGTCAAAATGGGTTGTCCGCCATTCTGCATCCTGTGCATCTGCAGGGAACTGCACTGGAGAAAAGTCATAAATATCCATGTAATCAGGTACAACGATAATTCCCCCAGGGTGTTGCCCAGATGTACGTTTTACTCCTGTACAGCCTTGCACTAAACGGTCGACTTCCGCACCTCGGAAATGTAAATTATGATCATTTGCATAGCCCTTTACATAGCCATATGCTGTTTTCTCTGCCACTGTACCAATAGTTCCAGCACGATAAACATAATCCTCTCCAAATAGCACCTTCGTATAGTTATGAGCTTGTGGTTGGTATTCACCAGAAAAATTCAAATCGATATCGGGTACCTTGTCACCTTTAAAACCAAGGAAGGTTTCAAATGGTATATCTTGTCCATCTTTTTTATAAGGTGTGCCGCATTCCGTACAGTCTTTATTTGGCAAGTCAAAGCCTGAGCTGACCGAACCATCATCAAAAAACTCAGAATGCTTACAATTAGGACAAATATAATGAGGAGGTAATGGGTTAACCTCTGTAATTTCCATGAAGGTTGCGACTAATGAAGAACCAACCGAACCACGTGAACCAACTAAATAGCCATCAGCTAATGACTTTTTCACCAGTTTGGCTGAAATTAAATAAATAACACCAAAGCCGTGTCCCAAAATCGATTTTAATTCTTTTTCAATTCGAGCTTTCACGATTTCTGGTAACTCCTCACCATAAATACGATGGGCCATTTCGTACGTTAAATTGGTTACCTCATCATCGGAGCCTTCAATTTTTGGCGTATAGAGGTCATCCTTAATCGGTTTTACATCACCAATACTCTCTGCAATTTTTTGCGCATTCGTTACAACCACTTCTTTTGCAAGATCTGGTCCTAAAAAATCAAATTCCTTGAGCATTTCATCCGTTGTTCTAAAATGAACCTCAGGTAGCTTGGATCGATTTAAAATATTAGCTCCACCCTGTGAACCAATAAGTATTTGCCTAAACATGGCATCTGTTGGATCTAAATAGTGGACATTTCCAGTGGCAACAACAGGTTTATCTATCTTCTTCCCAAGCTTAACAAGCTTACGAATAATATCCTCTAACGTCCATTCATCACGTACAACATTGCGTTCAATTAGTGGCGCATACACAGCTTTCGGTTGTACCTCGATATAATCATAGAATCGAGCAACTTGCTCTGCTTCCTCAGGTGACTTATTCATCATCGTTTCGAAGAGTTCACCATTACTGCAGCCTGAACCTACTAATAAACCTTCGCGATACTGCTCGAGTACAGCCCGTGTCACTCGAGGAACACGATAGAATGTTTTCGTATGAGAATGTGAGACGATTTTAAATAAGTTTTTTAAGCCCACATTATCAACGGCTAAAATCGTACAATGCATTGGTCGACCTTTTTTATAGGCATCGCCACCACCAATATGCTTATTGAAGTCGTCATGGTAATTAATCGCTAGCTCATCTGCATCTTTTAATAAATGTAATAGTAGATAGCCTGTCGCCTCTGTATCGTAAATCGCTCGGTGATGTTGTGTTAATTCAATATTGAATTTTTTACACAGTGTGTTTAAACGATGATTTTTCATAGTAGGATAAAGCAATCTTGCAAGCTCTAATGTATCAATGACCGGATGGGTTGTTCCTTCAAGGCCAAATTTCTTATAGCCTGTATATAAGAAACCTATATCAAATGATGCGTTATGAGCAACAACTATTGCGTCACCAATAAAGGCATGAAATTCTTTAATCACTTGCTCCACTTCAGGTGCATTTCGAACCATATCATCTGTAATTCCTGTTAGTTCAATGGTAGTAGCCGAAAGTGGATGATGTGGATTGGCAAAGCTTTCGTATTTATCTATGACATGCCCGTCTTTAATTTTTACTGCGGCCAATTCAATAATCGTATCGTAAGCCGTAGATAGCCCTGTTGTTTCTACGTCAAAGACAACATACGTTGTGTCTGCTAATAAACGATGTTCAGGAGCATAGGCAATCGGTACACCATCATCTACTAAATTTGCTTCTAGACCATAAATGACCTTGATCCCATGTTTTTTTCCTGCTGCATATGCTTCAGGGAAGGATTGCACAACAGCATGATCCGTAATAGCTATTGCTGGATGCCCCCATTTTGCGGCCTGTGCAACAAGCCGGTCAACAGGTGTAACTGCGTCCATTTGGCTCATCGGTGTGTGCAAATGTAACTCAACACGTTTTTCGCCCTCTGGTGCTAAATCTTGTCGTGTTTCTTTTTTGATTTCATTAATATCATTCGCCATGACAATTAAATCACGGATGAATGTATCCGTTTGAACAGAGCCTCGCACTTTAACCCACATGCCCTTTTTCAGATGCTGCATTAATTCTGCATCATCATTATCACGAGAGAACATTTTAACGATGATGGAATCTGTATAGTCGGTAATTTTAATTTGTAATAAGGAGCGTCCACTTTTTAGCTCTTTAATCTCCGTATCAAAAACAAACCCTTCAATAATGACACGGCGTTCTTCCTCGACAATCCGTTTAATTTCCACTATTTCATCATCTTTAATATGCATTCCAAGCTGGAATGGACGGTCACCAAGATTCGCCAATGCCGGGTTATCCTTTTTCTCTTGCTCACGTTTTTGGAAATCTTGCATCGCTTGCTGCGCTAGGGCCACTTCTTCCATACGTTTCTGCTCCATAAACGCCTCTTGTGCCGCGATCATTTCTTCCGTCTCTTCTTGTAGTACAAAGTCGATTACCATATGGGGGAAGCCGAATTGACCATAGCTTTCGGAAAGCTTGTCAGCATACTTTGTTTTCAGCATCATAAATTCCATTTCCTGCATGCAGGACAAAGTAATTTTTTGGCCATTCCACATTGGCACTTGAGAGATGAGACAGCTTTTAAGCGTCGGTGCCATCTCATCAATTTGTTCCACAACACTTAACCAGTAAGCTTGCACCAGTTCCTCTGTCACATTTTTCTCTACCGTTTCAAAGGTAGTATTAATTTGTGCAATTGCTGAAAATTTCTCCGTTAAATGTGTACGGAAAAGCTGATATAACGGAAACGGCAGTATATCTTGTAATTTAATGGTGAAATGCCAAAGTCTAACCTTTTTATGGACTGTTAGGCGTGATAATTCACCTTCCTCAAAAAATGACATGTACACATCATCTGTTAATTCTAATTGTTGCAAGAGCATTCGAAGTCTCATTCTTGCCTCTTGTTGCTGTTCCAATCTAACGACACCTACTTTCAGAAAGAGGTAGGTTGTTAAGCCTCCTCTTCTAATTCGTCTCAAAGACACGAGAGAATTCAAGAAAAAAATTCGCTCCCTCACTGCGGGCGCTCTTCAAGCTTAACAGAGTTTTACCATCTGTTGTTTCTTGCTTGGCTCACTGTCCCGCAGAAGTGTCGCGAATTATTTATCTCTATCTTATCAAAATTTTACGAAAGCCTCTATCAAAAGCATTAACTTCCAATTATAACCGATCTCTTAACAAGCCATTAGTTTTTACGGAAAAATTCGTTAAGGCGATCAATGACCTCTTCTTTTTTCCATTCAAATGTTTCACCAGTTTGACGGAATTTCACTTCTACCATACCTTCAGATGCTTTTTTACCAACCGTTACACGCACAGGTAAACCAATTAAATCAGCGTCTGCAAATTTTACACCTGCACGCTCGGCACGATCATCTAAAAGTACATCATAACGATATGATTTTAATAAACCGTAAAGTTCATCTGCTAATGCCACTTGCGCCTCATCTTTCGTGTTAACTGGCACAACATGAATATCATATGGTGCTAATTGTATTGGCCAAGTAAATCCATTATCATCTTGGAAGTGCTCAGCCACGGCAGCTAGAATACGAGATACCCCAATACCGTAACAGCCCATAATAAACGGTTGAGCCTTCCCTTGCTCATCTAAGAAAGTACCATTCATTTTAGCAGAGTATGTAGTACCTAATTTGAAAATATGACCAACTTCGATACCTTCTGCGAATTTAATAAACCCTTGTCCGTCTGGGGAAGGATCTCCCTCTTTAATAAAACGAATATCTAAGTAGTCATTCACAGCAAAATCACGCTCTGGGTTGACATTCACTAAATGGAATCCATCTACATTTGCACCTGCAATACCATTACGGATAGATTTGATAGCTTGGTCCGCTACTACCTTTACGTCTACTGGTAATTTCACTGGCCCAATTGAACCAACGCCACAGCCTAATAATTCACGGATTGCTGCTTCACTAGCCAGCTCCACAGAACCTGCATCAAGTGCATTTTTCAGCTTGATATCATTAATTTCATGATCCCCACGTGCAAGGACAACCACAAGCTCCCCGTCTACATCAAACACTAAAGATTTGATCACACTGGCTGGCTCTACATTTAAGAACGCTGATACTTCTTCAATTGTTTTTTGCTCTGGTGTTGCCACTTTTTCAACTTCTTTTAAAGCGTCATCTGATGGTTGATAATCCGCAATGACTTCAGCCATTTCGATATTTGCTGCATAGTCAGAAGTATCTGAGTAGGCAATCGTATCTTCCCCAATTTCAGATAGCACCATAAATTCATGTGTACCTTTACCGCCAATCGAACCTGCATCTGCAATGACAGCGCGGTAGTTTAAGCCAAGGCGGGAAAAAATATTTGAATACGCACGATACATATCTTCATATGTTTCATCTAAACTTTCACGTGATGCATGGAAAGAATAAGCATCCTTCATTATAAATTCTCTTCCTCGTAGTAAGCCGAAGCGAGGGCGCTTTTCATCACGGAATTTAGTTTGAATTTGATACAATGTTAACGGCAATTTTTTATAGGATTTAATTTCATCACGTACTAAAGTTGTAATCACTTCTTCATGAGTTGGTCCTAATGCAAAATCACGGTTGTGACGGTCTTTTAGGCGCATTAATTCTGGTCCGTATTTTTCCCAGCGACCTGATTCCTGCCAAAGCTCAGCAGATTGTAAAGAAGGCATTAGAAGCTCAATAGAGTTGATGGCTTCCATTTCTTCACGGATAATTGTTTCAATTTTTGTTAAGACACGTTTTGCAAGCGGTAAATACGAGTATACCCCACTTGTATTTTGACGAATAAACCCTGCTCGTAATAATTGCTTATGTGATTTTACCTCAGCATCCGCAGGTACTTCACGTAATGTTGGGATAAATGTTTTACTTTGCTTCATTCAGTGTTCCACCTTTTTTAATAGATAAGTTTATACTCTCAATAGCATAAACAAATTTAGCTTTGAGCGCAATGTTTCATAGTAATTGCGCTCAAAGCTAGAAAATGAAATTTCATTTAACTGTCATTGGTTTAAAAGAAGAATCGTTGAATATCGTTCCATGTCACGACAACCATTAAAATCATCAGTAGGACAATTCCTACGAAATGGACAATTCCCTCTTTTTGACGATCGATTGGTTTACCACGTAAAGCTTCAAAACCAAAGAATAATAAACGACCACCATCAAGTGCTGGTAATGGAAGTAGGTTCATAATTCCTAAGTTAATACTTAACATTGCGGCCCAATTCATTAAGTTCATAATACCATACTGGGCTACTTGCTCTGTTGCTTTATAAATGCCAACAGGTCCAGAAAGCGCATCTATTGTGAACTTACCAGTAATCAACATACCAAGAAGCTCAAATATTTTCATGGTCATATTATAGGTTTCTTGTGCTCCATAAACTACAGCTTTTAATGGATTAAATTCTCTCGGACTGTCATAGCGCACACCAATTTGACCATATTTTTCGCCATCCTGCTGGATTTCTTTCACAGTCATATTTAAGTTCATAGATTGTCCATCACGTTCCACAGTCACTGTAATTTCTTCGTTTGGATGATCTTGAACAATAGCGGCTAAATCCTGCCATTTTTCAACGGCTTGTCCGTCAATGGCTGTTACTCTATCTCCCGCAAGCATTCCTGCCTGTGCAGCTGGATCATTTTCTACTACTTCAGTGATAATCGGCTCGTATGTTGGGACACCGTGGATTAACCCAATTACCAAGTAAATCACAAACGCAAGAATAAAGTTAAACAAAGGACCTGCAAAGATTGTCATCGCACGTTGACCAACTGTTTTTGCAATAAATTGACGATCATGTGGTGCAATGACCAATTCACGACCATTTTCCACAAGAACACAATCTCTTGCTACGTCATAACGAACTAGACGTTCTTCTTCATCATAGCCTTCTACAAATAAATTCTTCTCTAAATCAGCACGCTCAACTTCTAAAAATAATAAATCTGGTAGCTGCTTATTACTTTGATTGAAAATAATTTTTTTCACAACATTATCTTCATCGACAATTAGCCCTATTCGATAGCCTGGCTGTAGTTCAGTGCCATCCATATCCTCGCCGGCCATACGAACATACCCACCGATAGGCAATAATCGAATAGTATACATTGTTTCTCCATGCGTTTTCCCATAAATTTTGGGACCCATTCCAATAGCAAATTCACGCACTAAAATACCTGCACGTTTAGCAAATAAGAAATGTCCAAGTTCATGGAAGAAGACGAGCATCCCAAATATTAAAATAAATGCAATGGCTGTTTGCATAATATCCCACCTTTAATAGCGATTAGTTAACGATACAGTACTTTCGTTATTTTACCATGTCTAACACTATTTTTCTTGTCTCACTGTCCACATGTAAAATCGTTTGTAAATCTGGTACTGCAATGTTTTGATGTGCATGCATTACTCGTTCAATCGTCTCATCAATTTCAAGGAATGTAATTTTCCCTTGTAAAAAGGCTGCAACTGCCGCTTCATTTGCTGCATTCATCGCTGTCAAAATGGTACCACCTGTACGACCAGCCTCATATGCTAAACGCAAAGCCGGATAACGCTCAAAGTCCATATCTTGAAAATGTAGTTGTCCAATTTGCGCTAAATTTAGTCGCTGACCATTATGTAATGGTATACGATCAGGATAGCTTAAAGCATATTGAATCGGTACGCGCATATCTGGCGTGCCTAGCTGAGCAATCACACTAGTATCATGATACTCAACAAGAGAGTGAATAATACTTTCTCTATGCAAAAGTACATCTATTTTATCATATGGCATATCAAATAAAACATGTGCTTCAATGACTTCTAATCCTTTATTCATCATTGTTGCGGAGTCTATCGTAATTTTTGCGCCCATAGACCAGTTCGGGTGATTCAATGCATCTGCGACCGTCACATGTTGTAATTGGTCACGTGTTTTATCACGGAAGCTACCACCTGAAGCTGTAATAATTAAACGCTCAATATTTTTGGGATTTTCGCCATTCATTGATTGGAAGATGGCTGAGTGCTCGCTATCAACAGGTAAAATCGTGGCCTTATGTTTTTTGGCTTCTGCCATGACTAAATGACCAGCTGTAACAAGTGTTTCCTTGTTAGCAATGGCAATCGTTTTGCCCATGCGAATAGCTGCTAATGTTGATTCCAGACCAACACTGCCTAGCACAGCATTGACGAGTACAGTTGAGTCTGGATGTGTAGCAACTTCTACAAGACCTTTCGCCCCAAATGTAAATTGGATTTCAGGATAATCTTTCGCAAGGTCTCGTGCATCCTCTTCTAGCTGCACAGAAACTAGCTCGGGTTTTAATGTTTCAATCATTTCTCGTGTTTTCTCAATGTTTTTCCCTGAAGAAAAAGCCACTAATTGAAACGCATCACGTTGTTCTTTTAAAATATCGTAGGTTTGCCAACCGATTGAACCCGTTGCACCTAATAAACTAATTTTTTTCACAACAAATTGTCCCCTTTTTCTATCTAAGCAAATGATTTAGCAAGATGTCTTTTAATATACAGATTAATTACCAAACAAATGTAAAAAATGAAGGAGAGGCACGACAAATAATAGACTATCGAAGCGATCTAAAATTCCGCCATGCCCTGGTAAAATATTGCCCGAATCTTTTACATCAAAATGACGTTTGATAGCTGATTCTACCAAATCTCCCATTTGTCCAATAATAGAGGCAAAAATCGTGACAAAAACAAGTGATATATAACCATTTGCAAATGGGTAAATGAGTTGCATACCAACTGCAAAAATAACCGCAATGACAATTCCGCCTAGAAAACCTTCAATCGTTTTCTTCGGTGAGATTTCAGGCCATAACTTATTCTTTCCTAATTTTCTTCCTACAAAATAGGCACCTGAATCTGTTGTCCAAACAACTAATAAACAATAGACAACATACTCTAATCCAACATTTCTTGTTTCAATTAAATAATGGAATCCTAACCCCACATAAAATGCACCCAATAAAATAAAGCCCACTTCGTCAAAGGTTATTTTATTTTTTACAAGGACCACGTAAATCAGCAGTAACATCATTAGACCATAAACAACCATTAAATTGGATGAATAGCCTATTGTCTCTACAACTTTTTCACTCCAATCTTTCGGTATAACAAGTAATACTAATGTTATTAACCCTAGAAAACCAGGCACAGAAAAAATGGAAATCCCTTTCATTTTTAAGATTTCATAAAAACCGACAATAGCCATTGCAAGCACAAGTATGGTAAATGGTACTTTGCCATAAATAACGAACGGAATAAAAAGTGCTGCTGCAATTATTGCCGTGATAATTCGTTGTTTCAAGTTGTTTCTTCTCCCTTCAACCCACCGTAACGGCGATTACGCTTCTGATAATTTTCCACCGCTTCCAGTAAGCTTTCCTCACTAAAATCTGGCCACAATGTATCTGTAAACCAAAATTCTGTATAGGCGAGCTGCCATAACATAAAGTTACTTAATCGTACTTCACCACTTGTACGAATTAGAAGATCTGGTTCAGGCAAATGGGCCGTCATTAAATGAGACGTTAAGCATTCTTCTGTTATGTCTTGCATCGTTAATTGACCGTCCTGCACTTTTTGCAGCATCGTTTTCATGGCATTGACCATTTCAGAACGACTCCCATAGTTCAGCGCAAAATTTAAGACAAGCCCTGTATTATGCTTTGTTTCTTCCATTGCCTCATACAACGCCTTTTGCGTATGAGCAGGTAATAAGGATGGATCGCCAATCATTTCGACACGTACATTACGCTGCATCATTTCTGGTAAGAAAGAACCTAAAAATTCAACAGGTAGACGCATAAGAAAATCAACCTCTGGTTTTGGTCGCTTCCAATTTTCTGTGGAAAATGCATATACGGTTAAAACTTTAATTCCTAAATCCGACGCAAACCTAGTTACTTTACGTACGGTCTTCATTCCTTCATGATGACCAGCAACTCGTGGCATAGCACGTTTTTTCGCCCAACGTCCATTTCCGTCCATAATAATCGCTACATGGGCAGGAATCGGCTCGCTTTTAGTTAGGGCCACACGCTCCTCCAATGATAGTGTATCCATATTTATTTGTTTTCCTAATAGCTTTTTAAACATGCTAACTCCCCCACTACAACTAATCGGACGTATACTAACCTATCATAACAAACAAAAGCGCTTTTTGTCTTTTTTTTCCCTCTAAATTGACTATGTATGTACTAGCTTATTTTAGAACTATACACATAATAAAGAATAAGTTTGTTAGAAAATCGATGATGTTGTTATTAATGATCTTTTCGCATTTCATGTATGCTCTTTATATGACAAAGCAATTGATTATGAACAATAAAGCGAAAAGACGTCCTGTTATGTATAGGACGCCTTCATCTCATCAAAAAGTTCCATCATAGACATGTAAAACGTCTTGTTTACACCTCTAAAATTTCTTTTTCTTTATCTTTCGCTACTTGATCTACTTTCACAATGAATTCATCTGTTAATTTTTGAATATCGTCACCATAGCCACGTAGATCGTCTTCTGTGATTTCGCCAGCTTTTTCAAGTTTTTTCAAATCATCGTTTGCATCGCGACGAACGTTACGTACAGCAATTTTTGCGTCTTCTGCTTCTTTTTTCACTTGCTTTACTAGATCCTTACGACGATCTTCTGTTAGCGCTGGAATCATTAAACGAATGATCGAACCATCATTTGTTGGTGTAATCCCGATATCTGATTTCATAATTGCTTTTTCAATATCACCTAAAATTGTTTTATCGTAAGGTGTAATGACTAGTAAGCGAGCTTCTGGTACAGAAACACCTGCAAGTTGGTTAATTGGTGTTGGTGCCCCATAGTAGTCTACCATGATACGATCCAATAAAGATGCGTTCGCACGACCCGCACGAATAGATGATAGTTCACGTGAGAAAGCTGTGATTGTTTTGTTCATTTTTTCTTTTGCTTGTTCTAAGACTTGTTTAGCCATTATACGTTCCTCCTAACAACTGTTCCGATTTTTTCGCCTTGTACAGCACGTTTAATGTTACCTGGCTCCGTAATTGAGAAAACAATTAGCGGGATATCGTTATCCATACATAAAGTGGAAGCCGTTGAATCCATTACTTGTAAGCCTTGTTGGATAACTTCTAAGTATGTGAGTGTATCATATTTAATGGCTGTTTCATCCACTTTTGGATCTGCCGAATAAACGCCATCGACATTATTTTTAGCCATTAAAATCGCATCTGCGTCAATTTCTGCTGCGCGTAATGCGGCAGTAGTATCAGTAGAGAAGAACGGATTACCTGTCCCTGCTGCAAAGATAACGACACGTTTTTTCTCTAGATGTCTAACTGCTTTACGACGAATGTATGGCTCCGCTACTTGAGTCATCACAATAGAAGATTGAACGCGTGTTTCAATACCTAATTTTTCAAGAGCATCTTGTAAAGCTAGTGAGTTCATAACGGTTGCTAACATGCCCATATAATCGGCTGCAGCACGATCCATTCCCATTTCACTACCTATTTTACCACGCCATATATTACCGCCACCTACAACAACAGCAACTTCTACATCAAGATCTACTACTTCTTTTACTTCTTCTGCAACAGACTTGATTATTTTTGGTGATAAACCGAAGCCCGCTTCTCCAGCTAACGCTTCACCACTTAGTTTAATAACTACTCGTTTATATTGCGGTACACTCATTGTAAACCTCCGTAAGACTTTATTTAAAACCTTTCTATTCCCTTTTCCATTATAGTATATCTAACAATAATTGCTAGTTGTGAATAAGGCAGAATAGAAAATTATATCCGTTTTTCGTTCATTTCGGAAAAATAGGGAACACGCTATGTTGTGTTCCCCATTTTAGTCTAGATAATCTAGATATTATTTGATTAGAATCAAATGCAAGCGAAATTAGTTACCTTTAACTTGGCTCATTACTTCTTCTGCAAAGTTATCTTCACGTTTTTCGATACCTTCACCAACAGCGTAACGTACAAAGCCGTTTACTGAACCACCAGTTGAAGCTACGAAATCACGTACTTTTTGATCTGAGTTTTTAACAAATGTTTGATCAAGCAAGCAAACGTCTTCGAAATATTTACCAAGACGGCCTTCAACCATTTTCGCAACGATGTTTTCTGGTTTACCTTCGTTAAGAGCTTGCTCTGTTAATACTTTACGCTCACGTTCAACTTCTTCAGCAGAAACTTCATCGCGAGAAACATATGTTGGGTTGATTGCTGCAATGTGCATCGCAACATCTTTAGCTGCTGCTGCATCAGTAGAACCTTCTAAAGTCACTAATACACCAATACGGCCGCCCATGTGTAAGTAAGCACCGAATGCATCTGCATCAGATTTTGATTTAATTTCGAAACGACGAAGTGTAATTTTTTCACCAATTGTTGCAACAGCTGTTGAAATTTGATCTTCAATTTTTACACCTTCAGCATTTGTAAGCTCTAAAGCGGCTTCAACTGAAGCTGGTTTAGCAGCAAGTAATTGCTCTGCTAAAGAAGAAACTAATACTTGGAATTTGTCGTTTTTCGCAACGAAGTCAGTTTCAGCGTTTACTTCCACGATAATCGCTTCGTTACCTTGTTCTAAAATGTAAGTTGTACCTTCTGCAGCGATACGGTCAGCTTTTTTAGCAGCTGACGAAAGACCTTTTTCACGTAGGAAGTCGATTGCAGCTTCTAGGTTACCATCAGTTTCTACTAACGCTTTTTTACAATCCATCATACCAGCGCCAGTTTTTTCGCGTAATTCTTTTACTAATTGTGCAGTAATGTTTGCCATTTAGTGTTTCCTCCTCAAATTGGTTGAACTATTTAATGATAGGTTCTAAAAAAGGTGATAAGGGTTTTGAGCCACTTATCACCTTTTTGTAAACGTGAATTACTCAGCAGCAGCTTCTACAGCTGGAGCTTCTTCTTCACCTTGTTTTGACTCGATTAAAGCGTCAGCCATTTTAGCAGTTAAAAGTTTAACAGCACGAATAGCATCATCGTTAGCAGGGATTACGTAGTCGATTTCATCTGGATCACAGTTAGTATCAACAATACCTACTAGAGGGATGTTTAATTTACGAGCTTCTGCAACAGCAATGCGCTCTTTACGTGGGTCAACCACGAACATTACGTCTGGAAGATCGTGCATATCACGGATACCGCCTAGGAATTTGATTAGACGTTCGTGTTCTTTTTTAAGTTGGATTACTTCTTTTTTAGGAAGAACTTCGAAAGTTCCTTCTTCTTCCATTTTTTCGATTTGTTTCATACGTGCAACACGTTTTTGAATTGTACCGAAGTTTGTAAGAGTACCACCTAACCAGCGTTGGTTGATGTAGTAGTTGCCTGAACGTTCAGCTTCATCTTTGATCGCTTCTTGTGCTTGTTTTTTCGTACCAACGAAAAGAACTTTACCACCGTCTTGACCAACTTGACGCATGAAGTCATAAGCTTCCTCTAATTTTTTAACCGTTTTTTGTAAGTCGATGATGTAGATCCCGTTACGTTCAACGAAGATATATTTCTTCATTTTTGGGTTCCAACGACGAGTTTGGTGACCGAAATGTACACCAGCTTCAAGTAATTGTTTCATAGAAATTACTGACATGTGAATTTCCTCCTAGTATGTTTGGTTTTTATCCTCCGCATTTATCATCTGCAACAAGCTACCCTAAGCTTAGAGCACCACTTACTACATCAAAATGCGTGTGTAGTAATAACACCATTTGCAACTATATCATAGCTTTGATTGATTCGCAACAATTTAGTGATGAAATTTCAGTAAAAGCTCGATTTCTGTTTTCCCCTTTTGCAGTTGTTTCGCTATCTCCTCTACCGATTTTCCCTGCTTTGTTAATTCTAGCGCTTGCTGTTCCACCGTCAGCATTTTTTCTTTTTCAGGTAGACTTGCCATCTCCTCTTTTGGAGATGGCACTGCTTGTGCCTTTTTTGCACCAGTATGTTGCTGACGTGAATAAGCATTTGCTACAATTTTTTTAGGTACGTAGATACGAGAATCTTTATCTAAACTTAGCGAACTATCACTTTTAGTCCCTTGGGTTAAATCCGAAGACGACTGTTCCATTGGTGTCACACTTTGTTCTATTTGCTGCAAGCTACTCGCCGCTATTTCGGGCTGTTTGACATTTTGTAACTCTTTAATAAGACGGTCATTTTCATCTTTCATTTCTGCTAAATAAGCCGTAATCGTATCGTCCATTTCCCTCATTAAACGTTCTTGCTTCTTTTCTAAATCCTTAAATTTTGCTAGCTTTGTATTTAAAATAATAAGGAAGTAAAATGAAAGTAGCTGTAAAAAGAATAGTAACGCTATTAGTATGGTTGTCATTGTAAACTCCTATCCACTAAAATCCACGAAATTCCCTTTAAACGGATGTTGTGCCTGTTTTTCTTGTTGACCCTGCTTCTTTTTCTTCTTTTTATGAATACCTGTTAAATATTCGCCACCTGCATCCTCATCCTCACTAATTTCATCCATACCTTCTGTTGTATTGACAATTTTTTGCTTGCGCTCTACTTCTTTTTTTAATGCTTCATTTGCGTGTGCCTGTTGGGCTAATGCTTGTTGCTGTGCCTGATCTGCCATTTTCCCCGCTTCAAATGTTTTTGGAATAGCAATTTGTAATTCGACACCTTTTAAACTCATTGGAATCTCTCCCTCAAGGATATTTACGCATTAATCATTTCACTTGATAATAGCTTTCGTAGCTTTAATAGCGCTTTTGAATGAATCTGTGAAATACGTGATGTTGACAGTTCAAGCATTTCACCAATTTCAGTCAAAGTTAATTCCTCTGTGTAAAATAAACTAAGTACAAGCTGTTCTTTTTCATTGAGCTTTTGAATATTCTCAGCTAAGTCACCTAATAACTCCGATTTAATAACAGTTTGCTCAGGTGTTTTTGTCGTATCATCTCGGATGACAAATGACTTACCGTCCGCTTCCTCTTGATCCTGTTGCTCATTAATGGAAAGAACATTTGAAAAAAAATGCTCTTGCACTGTCTGATACACATCTTCAACAGATACTTCCATATGCTCCGCAAGTTCCTCAGGTGTTACATGACGCATATATTTTTGCTCTAATTGTTCAATTTGAGCATCTAATTTTTTGGCTTTTTCACGCGCTGAACGCGGTAACCAGTCTTCCTTACGTAAACCATCAATGATAGCGCCTCTTACTCTAAACGAAGCATATGTATCGAATTTTAAATCTCTGTTAATATCAAATTTATTTAATGCATCAAAAAGCCCTACCATGCCTAAACTCGTTAAATCGTCTCGTGATACGCTCTTTGGCAAACCCGCACCAATACGTTGGACATGGTAAGATACTAAAGAAATATATTTTTTTATAAGTAAATCACCAGCATCTGGATCACGCTCATGAATCCAGCGATTCCATAGTTTTTGCTCATCGTTCAGAATTGGTTGTGTCATGAAATCCACCTCTCTAAAAACGCTTTACGCGCCCGTTTGCCACTGACTATTTGCGCTCATAAAATTAATCATTCAACAGGATTTTTCGGTTAATCTTTGTAAAAAATCCACATTAAAGCTAATCTAGACGTGAGCTTCGAATAGTTAAAAACTCGATAAGCAGTTGCCATCTTTCCTATATTATAACAAGAATCGACTATAATTTCATTTGTTTCTCTTACTCTCTAATATATTCCTTAATTTTTTAATCTCATAGAAAAACTGTACCCTTGTTATGATGAACAGTTGGATACAGTTCTAAAATTTGTCTACAGAATTAAACTTATAATTTAGGACGCTATTTAATTCGATGCTAAGGTGCATCATAACTATGACATTGAACAAAAAGGTTATAATACCTACATTGCATCCACAATGCACCAATTGTCGTTTCAAAAACGTGCTATAGAGCTAGAAATAATTTTTCCATTGAATATTGAGATCTACGAGCGATTGCTTCAGCCCATTACTAATACCATGTTCGCCCTCCCCCTCCTTTTGACCATTTTTGCTTATCTGCTTCATTAAGCGGTGGTTTTCCTCCTGTAATAAAGTGCGCTAATAAGCTAGCCTGAGCTTTTGAGTTTCTCGTATAATAAAGCCTTCAAATGCCCAATAAAAAAAGAGCCGCTATTCGCGACTCATTTTTACGCATTCACTTGTTGCTCTTCTTCTCGATTCATCATCGTTCGTACTACTTGAGCAATTTCCTCGGAATTTTCATCTTGGAATTCAACCGTTGAATTAACTGCTGGAGCTTCTTGCTTTGCGCCATCAGTAGCATCAAGTTCATGATCTGTTAGACCATCTTCATCCACTTCTTCATTAGCCTCTGGCGTAAACATGATGTAAGCAATTAAAAAACGTACTATATACATAGCGATAAAGACGATAATTGCTACAACAAAAGCGCTGATGATGATGCGAAGGGGAGTAGATGGTTTTTGAAATGTACTGAAAAAATAAATTGAAAAAGCAATTAATGCTCCCCATAGATTGTAAAAAATAGAACCAAACATTAGATTTCGCTCACTCCTTGGTTAACTGTTCGAATATGTAATATCGACGTTGCAGGATTAAATTCAATCGTTCTACCACTATTTCCACCAGTATCCTCGGCCACTAAAGGTACTCCATGTCTCTTTAACTCATGTTTAACTGCTTCTACATTGCGGGGACCGATACGCATCGTATCTTTGTCAGATGTAAATTGAAACATCTGCGCCCCCCCTGCAATTTTTGCCTTTAGTTTAAATTTTTGAACGCCTTCTAATTTTAATAAATCTATCATTGCTGCAATACCTGAATCTGCAAATTTTGCCACATTGATTGACTCAGCTCTACCTAAGCTTGAATCTGGTAACATCACATGGATTAAACCAGCAATTTTTTTTGACTCATCATATAAAATAACGCCCACACAAGAACCAAGACCAGAAGTTCGAATGGTGTTAGGTAACTTTACTACATCCATTTGTGCAATTCCCACTTTAATTACTTGTCCACTACTGCTGCTTAACATCATCATGAAACTCCTAATGCTTTAAAAATTGCATCGAATGAGTCGGGATCGGGAAGCAGGAAGAAATGACCTCTCACCGTTTCGTGGTCTTCTACACCTTCTTCAAAAATGGATGTATTTATCACAATAACATTATCACTTACATGTGATAATTCGATTAAACCAATACTGATAATAGCGCCAAACATATCTACACTTAGACCAGGTACTGTTGGGTAAATTTTCAAATTGGTAAAGTCCGATAAGGCAGATAAATAGGAGCCCGATAAAATATTGCCCATTTCTTGCATAGCTGATAAGCCTAGCTCTGAAACTGGTTGCTTTTTAAAGTCAAATGTATCATCAAAAATAAGACGACGGATAAAGCGATTTGCTTGCTCGATAGGTAAAATAAAGAACATACTTCCTTCAGCATCTCCTTCAATACGAAGGTAAATACCAACTACAACGTTTTCAGATCCGCCAGCCAGTTCCATCATTTCGTTAAAGGACACCATTTCTACCTTTGGAACGCGCATATCAATTTTTTTCCCAAGTAAATTGGAAAGTGCTGTCGCGGCATGCGCAGCACCAATATTTCCAATTTCCTTTAATACATCTAAATGTAGCGATGTAATCTTTTGATTAAATGTCATTATCGATCCCTACTTTAGTGGATTTAATACTTTTTCTAAATGTAACAAGATTAATAATCGTTTCTCTACTTTGGCAACACCTGAAATAAATTCTTCTTCAAGTGAGCCAACGACCTCTGGTTGCGGTTCAATTGCACTTGCTGGAATATCAATAACATCGTTCGCTGAATCTACAACAAAACCTACTTCCATATCTTCTAATGAAATAATGATAATGCGTGTTGTTTCTTCATGTTCAGAAACAGGTAGTTCAAAGCGTTCACGTAAATCGACTATTGGTGTAACAACACCTCGTAGATTGATTACACCTTTCACATATTTCACGGTTTTCGGTACACGCGTAATATGCATTAATTTTTCAATTCCTTGTACATGGGACACGGGAATTGCATATTCTTTATCTGCTAGCTGAAAGACAATTACTTTAATACTTTCTTGTTCCACTGCGTTTGTCATACTTTACACCTCTCTTATTCATTCACCTTATTTAATTAGTGCGTTACAATCTACAATTAAGGCTACTTTACCATTACCTAAAATCGTTGCACCTGAAATGGCAAAGATATTTGTTAAGTAATTTCCTAATGACTTCAAGACAATCTCTTGTTGTCCAATGAAAGAATCCACTACTAGACCAGCAAGTTTTTCACCTTTGCGAACAATTACAACTGAATGGAATTCTTCATCTTGTGACTCTTTACGAGGAACCTCAAAGATTTCCTCTAAGAATACCAATGGAACAACCTTGCCACGGAAGTCGATTACTTTTTGATTATGCGCATTCATAATCTCTGATGAACGGATAATAGATGTTTCAATAATAGAAGATAGTGGAATTGCATAAATTTCTTTTTCAATCTCCACCAGCATGACTGAAATAATCGATAATGTCAGTGGTAATTGAATCGAGAAGATAGATCCAACATCCTGTGTAGATTCAATTGAAATATTACCACCAAGTGATTCAATCGTTGTTTTCACAACATCTAAACCTACCCCACGACCAGAAACATCAGAAATGACATCGGCAGTTGAGAAGCCTGAAGCTAAAATAAGCTCATTAATCTGTTTATCAGACATTGAATATGATTGTTCTTGTGTCACAATGCCTTTTGAAATAGCTTTCGCTAGTACTTTTTCACGATTAATGCCCGCGCCGTCATCTTCAATTTCAATAAAGACATAGTTTCCACTATGATACGCACGTAGGACAACTGTTCCTTCTTCTGGCTTACCTTTTGCACGACGAGCCGTCGGATTCTCAATCCCATGATCCACAGAATTACGGATTAAGTGAACTAGTGGATCCCCAATTTCATCTATAACCGTACGATCTAACTCGGTTTCTGCACCGATGATTTCTAGGTTGATCTTTTTATTTAAGTCACGCGATAGCTGACGAATCATTTTTGGGAATCGGTTGAATACTGTTTCCACTGGTACCATACGCATCGTTAAAATAATTGTTTGTAGATCACCCATCACACGACTCATGCGCTCTACTGTTTCATTTAACTCACCATGATTCACTTCTGTAGCGATCGATTGTAGTCGACCACGATCAATGACAAGCTCTTCAAACAAGTTCATTAAAATATCAAGACGTTCAATATTTACACGAATCGTTTTATTCCCTACAGGTGCATGAGCTTTATCAGCTTTAGCTGGTGCTGCTGCTTTGGCTGGTGCCGCAACAGGTTCAGCTTTCGCAGGCGTAGCTGCTGGTGTTGGTTCTGCTTCTACCACTGCTGTTGCTGCTACTTCCTGATGGGCTTCATATTGTTTTTCACTAAATTTCTTCAGGTCAATTGTTGTCACAACGACTTCATCAACCTCTGAAACCTTCATTATTTTTTTCTGCATATCTTCGGCTGTTTCTTTTGTCACAAAAGCAACATAGAATTGTTGATCAAACTGTTCATCTTCAAGCTTTTCAACAGATGGACTGGACTTAATGACATCTCCATCTTTTTCTAAAATTTCAAACACCATAAATACACGTGCAGCCTTTAATAGGCAATCCTCACGTAATGTAACTGCAATTTCAAATGCATTGAAGCCTTGTTCAGATGATTGTGTAATAACTGTTTGTTCAAAGCTATCATATTCTAAAACACTTGCAACGACTGCTGGTGCCACTGTTGCTACCACTTCTGGTACTGCTTCCTCACCTAATTCAATGCGCTTCAGTTGAGCAACAGTTGATGAAACATCACGTTTACCATCTCCACCGTTCGCAATATCCATCACCATTTCTTCTAGATGATCAACAGATTCAAAGACAACATCTAGTATTTCAGGTGTGACATGGATTTTCTCATTACGAATAGCATCTAAAACATTCTCCATTTTATGTGTCAAATCCGCTAAATCTTCAAAGCCCATTGTGGCAGACATACCTTTTAACGTGTGGGCAGAGCGGAATATTTCCCCAACAATGGCCAAATCATCTGGATTCTTCTCTAATTCTAATAAATGTTCACTACATGCTTGTAAATGCTCTTTACTTTCTTCGATAAACATCTCTAAATATTGATTGACTTCCATAAGAGGACACCCCTTTTAAGGCAAATATTTCATTATTGTTTGTGCAATATCATCTACATCTGCAACTTCATCAACAAGTTGCGTTTCTACTGCTGCTTTTGGCATACCATATACAATGCAAGTTTCGGCTGATTCTGCAATAGCTATGACATTACCACTTTTTTTCAATGCTTTCAGTCCATTAGAACCATCATGGCCCATACCAGTCATAATGACTGCCACTTTATCAAAATCCTTATATTGACTAACATCTTCAAACATTACATCTACAGAAGGGCGATGGCCTGATCTCGGTGCTTCCTGATTATCAAGAACAATGCCAAAAGTCGTTCCTACTTTTCTCAGCTTTAAATGATAACCACCCGGTGCAATATAAGCTACTCCATTTTGCAATATATCGCCCTGTTCCGCTTCTTTTACAGCAATTTCACTTAGCTGATCCAGACGAGTAGCAAGTGATTTAGTAAATCCAGCTGGCATATGCTGAACAATTAATATAGGTGCTTGTATGGACTTAGGAATTTTAGTAATGACCTCCTGAAGTGCACGAGGTCCTCCGGTTGATGTACCAATTAACACCATTTTCTTTCCAACTTTACTCCATTCTACCAGTGGCTTTGATGTAGCTACATTGCTAGCAGCAACATTCATAAGAGTTGGTGTTCGTCCATGCTGTTGTGGCTCCTTTACTACGGTACTCGCTCTTGTCACTGGTTCTTGTTGTTTTTTACTACCAGAAGGTTTTTTCAGTTTGGAAATCGGCACCATTGCCGCTTGCTCTACTTTGTGAACAAGCTCATTTTGGATTTTATGTAAATCAAGAGAAATGGTTCCGCTTGGCTTTGCGACAAAATCTACTGCGCCACTCTCAATTGCTGCTATTGCATTTTCTGTCCCACGTTGAGTGGTACTCGAGAGCATTATTACAGGAACTGGACATTGAATCATAATTTCTTTTAAAGCATCGAGCCCATTCATTTCAGGCATCTCAATATCCATTGTCACAACTGTTGGCTTCAACGACTGTATTTTTTTGATCGCATCTTTTCCATTTCGTGCCGTTCCAACTACTTCCACCTTAGAGTTGCCAACAAAAAAGTCACTAATTAGCTTTCTCATAAAAGCAGAATCATCCACAACTAATAGCTTGCTTTTATGTAAAAAGTCCAATTAATCACGCCCTTTCGAGAAAATACTTCTGAGTTTCGATAAAAATTTTTTAGCTGTTTGTTCATGTGCGTGTATTTCCTCTGCACGATGTTCCATAAAACGAACGACTATAAGTTGTAATGTCTTTGATATTAGTGCGTCTGGATAAGCAAGCGAGAATGGTACTTGCTCACGCACAGCCTTACGCACAACTGGATCTTCAGGTAATGAACCTAGAATGGTTATTTCTTTGTCTAAAAAACGTTTCATCGTTATTTTTAAACGTTCATTCGTTTCAATTCCTTCTTCTTTGCTAAAAGCACGGTTACAAAGAATGTAAAACTCCTTCTCTGGATCACGTACATGAATATATTTCATCATGGAGTACGCATCTGTTATAGAAGTAGGCTCCGCTGTTGAAATGACAATAATTTCATCAATGGATGTCAGTAAGTCTAATGACCAATTTGTCGCACCAGCCCCCATATCAAATAAAATATAATCATAGTTTTTTTGAAGCTGTTCAAAGGCATGAATCAATCGCTCAAACATACTTTGTGACCAATCTAGAACGCTCGTCATACCAGACCCACCTGAAATATACTTTAGATCATAAGGTCCTTCAAATATTACCTCATCTAGTAATTTATTTCCTTCTAAATAGTCTTTCAAACTATAAGAAGCATTTTTCCCAATTAAAATATGAATATTCCCCATCCCAATATCCATATCTACAATGGCAACTCTTTTTCCCTTTTGGGCCAAGGTTATAGCAAAATTCATGGTGAAGTTACTTTTACCTACTCCACCTTTGCCACTGACAACTGCGATGGCTCTACCTAGTTCGCCCTGCTGCCTCATCATTTTCAAGCGTAATGTTTCAGCTTGGTCTCTCATTTTTCTTCACCTTGAAAAAACAAATTAAGTACTGCTTCTAAATCAGCTTCCTCAATATCTTCTGGTACTTCTTGACCATTCGTATAGTAAGCAAGTCCTTTATTATATTTAATCATTAAATTGATCATTGTGCCAATAGAATTTGTTTCATCAATTTTTGTGAAAATGAATTTTTCAATTGGTAATTGCTTAAATTGGTCTACAATGTTCTCCATATCCTTTTCTTTCGTTGTCATAGCAAGGACTAAGTAAGACTCTGCTTGATCATCGAACTTAATGAGACGTTGGAGATCATCCACATACTTGACCTCTTTATAATTGCGACCTGCTGTATCAATAAACACCAAATCTAAATGGGATAAACTTTGGATTGCTTGCTCGAAATCGGTCGCATTATAAGCAATTTCAACTGGAGCCTGTAAAAGACCTGCATATGTTTTTAGCTGTTCTATGGCAGCAATTCGATACGTATCGGTCGTAATAAAGCCGACTTTTTTCTTTTTTTCTAACACAGCTCGCGCTGCCATTTTAGCAATCGTTGTAGTCTTTCCAACTCCTGTTGGGCCTAAAACATTTATATACTTTCTTTCATAGGACAATCCTCCGACAGGAAGGGCCTCTAGCTGCTTACGTAGTAAATTTTTCGTTATTAATTTACATTGTGAAAAATTTATTTCTGACGCTTCTTTGAAATGCATAAAAAGCTCATCACCTATCGTTGTGATGAGCTCTTCACTTAGCTCTTGCTGTCTTAAGTATTCAATGAAGGGGAAGAGTTCATCGGGATATTGAGCTTGGGTGGTCTTTTTATGCATCGATTGCATTAAAGATTTTAAATCTGCAATTTCCTTCCTCAATTCTTCAGAGATGCTAGTATCCTCATGCACTGCTGCAACATGTGGTGTTGGCTCTTGATGGACTTTTGCTTGAATAGCATTTGTAATCTCTTGTAACCTTGCATTTTCTTTTGTTTCTACAGGTAGTACAGCTGGTGCTGGAGCCACATAACTTGGCTCCATAACATCAACTCCCGCGACCACTTCAAAACTTTTCTTTTTAATCATACCGAAAAATTTCTTTGTGATGACTACTTTTGAATTTAAAATGACTGCGTCCTCACCTAATTCTGCCCGCACTTGCTTCATCGCCTCTGGTATGGATGATGCATAATATTTTTTCATTTTCATTGAACATTCACCACCCCAACACTTTGAATTTCAACTGAAGCATCCAGCTCATTATAAGAGAGAACTGGAATTTGAGGGAAATAACGCTCCGTCAATTGTCGTAAATACATACGAACTGCTGGAGAGCATAAAATGATAGCGGATTGCTCCATAAAGGAAACACGCTCTACTTCTGCTGCAATAGTCTCTAAAACGGTTTGAGAATCTTGAGGATCCATTGCTAAATAATTTCCGTGATCCGTTTGTTGAATACTATCAGCAATCATTTTTTCTACTTTACCTGACACCGTAATCACCTTTAATGCTGAACTATCTCCAACATATTGTGCAGTAATTTGACGTGCTAATGCTTGACGGACATACTCCGTTAAAATATCTGTATCACTCGTTAATTTTGCATAGTCTGCTAATGTCTCAAAAATTATAGGTAAGTTACGTACAGACACATTTTCTCGAAGAAGCTTGCCAAGTACCTTTTGGATTTCTCCAGTAGACAAAGGAGTCGGTGTTAATTCTTCGACTAAAATAGGATGTGTTTCGCGTAAGTGATCGATTAACTGCTTCGTCTCTTGGCGTCCTAGTAACTCATGTGCATTTGCTCGAATGATTTCTGTTAAGTGTGTTGACACCACACTTGGTGGATCAACAACTGTGTAACCATACATTTCGGCATCTTCTTTCACTTGCTCCGTAATCCATTTCGCTGGTAGTCCAAATGATGGCTCCACAGTATCAATTCCTTCAATAGAGTCATCATCACCAGGGCTCATCGCTAAATAATGATCTAATAAGAGCTCGCCTCGTGCCATTTCATTCCCTTTTATTTTAATACGATATTCATTTGGTTGCAGCTGAATATTATCTCGAATACGAACAACTGGGATGACGATACCTAATTCTAATGCTAGCTGTCGTCGAATCATAATAACACGATCTAATAAATCCCCACCTTGTGTAGCATCTACTAAAGGTATTAATCCATAACCAAATTCAAATTCGATCGGGTCCACATTTAATAAATTCACAACATTTTCAGGGCTCTTCATGCCATCTGTTGCCACTTCTTCCTCAATTTCAAGTAATTCCTCTTCATCCTCTGGCTTCTTACGCCCCATCATATATGCTCCTGTAATGAGTGACGCACCAATTGGAATCGTTATCCAATCTGGAATTGGTGTAAATAATCCAAGTAAGATAATCGTTCCACCAGCTACATAAAGAAGCTTTGCCTGAGCAAATAATTGTCCTGTTATATCCTGGCCAAGACTTCCTTTTGAAGAGGCACGGGTTACAACAATCCCTGTAGCTGTTGAAATAAGTAAAGCCGGGATTTGGGATACAATACCATCTCCAACTGTTAGTTTAGAAAAATGAGTTGCTGCTTCTGCAAATGGAAGACCCATTTGCACTACCCCGATAATGATCCCAAATAATAGGTTGATAATAACCATTACCATTGAGGCAATGGCATCCCCTTTTACGAATTTTGTGGCACCATCCATCGCTCCATAGAAGTCTGCTTCTCCCGATACCTTTTCACGTCGTTCACGTGCTTCTTTTTCGGAAATGACCCCTGCATTTAAGTCAGCATCAATACTCATTTGTTTACCAGGCATTGCATCGAGTGTGAAACGTGCTGCTACTTCAGCTACACGCTCCGCGCCCTTTGTAATTACAATAAACTGAATTAACACTAGAATTAAGAAGACAACTAAACCAACAAGAACATTCCCGCCAACTACGAAATCACCAAAGGTTTCAACGACTGACCCTGCATCACCATTTGCTAAAATAGCACGGGTTGTGGAAACACTTAGTCCTAATCGGAACAAGGTTAACAGTAAAATGACCGATGGGAAGATAGAAAAGTCCAATGCTTCCTTCATACTCATTGCTGTTAGCAGTACAATTAATCCTAATGTAATATTAATGACAATTAAGAAACTTAACATCCACGGAGGAAGAGGGATGATGAGCATCGCAACGATTAAAATAACCGCACCTAAAACCCCAATATCGCGAACTTTCATTTGTGTCCCTCCTACTTAAAAGCTTTAAATTTTTCGCTTAATACGGTAAACATAAGCGAGTATTTCTGCTACTGCCTTAAAAAATTCCTCTGGTACTTGATCACCAATTTCTACCTGATCATACATCGCACGTGCTAAAGGTCTATTTTCAACCATTATGACATCATGCTCTTTGGCGATCAGCTTAATTTTTTGGGCGACAAAGTCTGTCCCCTTCGCAACGATACGTGGGGCATCCATATTGTCCTCATCGTATTTGAGGGCAATCGCATAGTGAGTAGGGTTGGTGATAACAACATCTGCATTCGGCACCTCTGACATCATACGACGCATCGCCATTTCGCGTTGACGTTGTTTGATTTTGGATTTAATCAGCGGGTCACCCTCACTATTTTTATATTCATCTTTAATATCTTGCTTAGACATTTTAAGATTTTTTTCATACTCATGTTTTTGATACATCCAGTCCAGAACGGATACACAAAGTAAAACTAAAGATGCGGCTATACCCATTATGCCGACAAGCTTCCCTACTGTAATGAGCGTCATCCATGGACTTTTAAAAGATAAAGCCAAAACTTCTGGTAGGTTTGTCCAAATAATAATTGTTGTGACACTTCCTATAAAGCCAATCTTTAAGACCGACTTCAGCAGTTCAACAATGGCCTTAACAGAAAATATTTTTTTTAACCCTTTAATAGGATCCATCTTTTTTAAATCAAATTTCATTGGTTCTAATGTAAATAAAAAGCCAAACTGCAGGAAATTACCCGCAAGAGCTCCAACAAAAGCAATCGCCATGATGGGCACAATAATAAAAGCCATCTGTATCAATGTTTCTGTAAATAAGCGCATCACACTATCAATCGTTAATTTTTCGATGCGTATGTTATGAATAAATGTTTGTCTAAAAAAAGCTAATAATTCATCACGCAAGGAGCCAGCAAAGAAAAATAAAAAGATAAATACCATAAGCATGACAATGGCACTAGAAATATCTTGACTCTTTACAACTTGCCCTTTTTTTCGAGCATCCTGACGTTTTTTAGGGGTTGCCTTTTCTGTTTTTTCACCTGCAAAAAACTGGATATCTAAACTTAGTAGTAGCTTCATATCATCCACCACCTAAAATGGCCATTAAATCCCGTATACCGTAGATCATAATCGTAATGAGCTTTTGAATAACTTGAATCATCACAGCCATCATTGTAAACATTACTAAAAAACTAACTCCGATTTTAATCGGAAAACCGACCACAAAAATATTTAATTGCGGTACTGTTTTTGCTGTTATTCCTAAAGCTAAATCGACTAAAAATAAGGTCGCCACAACAGGAGCAGCCATCTGAAATGCTATCGCGAAAACGGCTGTGAAAGTCGTCATAATAAATTTCGGTAAGCTTTCACTAGCAAATCTTGGAAATTGATCCATCGGTAAAAATTGATAGCTATAGTAAATTCCATTCAGAATCATATGATGGCCATCAATCGCTAATAAAAAAAGAAGTGCTAGCATATTAAAGAACTGACCAATTAATGGGCTTTGCGCACCTGTTTGTGGATCAATAATATTGGCAATGGCAAATCCCATTTGAAAATCAATAAAGCTTCCTGCAATTTGTATTGCAGACATGATGATGTAGCCCATAAGACCAAGCAATAGTCCAACAAGTGCTTCTTTCATCACTAATAATATGTATTCATCATTGAAGACCAATGGCTCAACATCAATTGTATAGTACATCATCCAAGCTAATACCAGTGCGAGAGTAATTTTGACTTGTGGCGGAATGGTCCTATATGAAAAAAAGGGGACCGTAACAAAAAATGCTGAAACACGCACAAGTACTAATAAGAAAACCGTTAAATGTGGAATTAATTCATTCATGGACTCACCCTATATAACGTGTTAAATTCTCGAATATGTCTCTCGCATAGCTAGTAACTTGAGATAACATCCATGGGCCAAAGAATACGATGGCCACTAGGACAGCGACAATTTTGGGTACAAATGCTAATGTTTGCTCTTGTATCGAAGTTGTTGCTTGAAAGATACTTACCGCTAAACCAGTGATTAAAGCAACTAATAATAGCGGACCGCTTGTTAGAAGGATAATCATAATGGCACGTTCTGCTATGGAAATAACCAATTCACCTGTCATACTGTATCATCCCCTAAAAACTTTGTAGTAACGATTTCATGACTAGATACCAGCCATCGACCAGAACAAATAATAAGATTTTAAATGGCAAGGAAATCATTACTGGTGGTAACATCATCATCCCCATCGACATTAAAGTACTCGCAACAATCATATCGATGACAAGGAATGGTATAAAAATCATAAAACCAATTTGAAATGCTGTTTTTATTTCACTTAAAGCAAATGCTGGGACGAGCATTGTTAGTGGGATTTCCTCCACTGATGCTGGTTTTTCTGCTTGATTATAAGATAAAAATAATTCAAGGTCTTTTTGCCTTGTATGCTTACTCATAAACTCTTTAAATGGTGCACTAGCACGATCATATGCTTCTTCTAAACCAATCTCTTCAGCAAATAACGGCTGTAATGCCTCTTTATTCACCTCTTGAAAAGTTGGTGCCATAATAAAGAACGTTAAAAATAGTGCTAGACCAACAATCACTTGATTTGGTGGCATTTGCTGTGTCGCTAATGCCGTCCGCACAAAGGATAAGACAATGACAATTCTAGCGAAAGATGTCATTAATATTAAGATACTCGGTGCAAGAGATAAAACCGTTAGTAACAGTAGGAGCTTAACAGATGTAGAGACGTTGGTTGGATCGCTATTGGAAAAAACATTGATTAAATCATTCATTTATCATCCTTCTCCTTTTGCTTCCATCTCTCTATCTCATCACTACGCTCCTGTTTTATTTCAGATATCTTTTTTTCAAATAGTTTGCCAAATGAATCTTGCTTTTGTTCATTGTGCATACTCACTTGCTCTTTTTTCTTAAACTTAGAAAGTACTTCTGCAATATACGGTGATGTTGTTGCAAGTTCTTGCCTTTCGTTATAGAGTGCTAGCAATGCTTCAACTTCTTCAGGATCAGTAATTTCACGTAACAGTTGCACATCTTCTCCAACCCCTACTAAATACAATGATTTACCTACTTGTAAAAGCTGAACTGACTTTTGAGCACCTAACGATAAACCGCCTAAATTTTGTACCATTTGATTACGTTGGAAGTTTAAATTTCGTTTATTTAAAAACTTCATCAATCCATAAAATAAAGCTACAACAAAAATAAGCGCCAAAACCATTTTTATGTATTCCCATGCAGATATATCTCCAGCTGCTGATACATTTATTTCTTGTTTAGCAGCTGGATCGGTAGTATCTCCATTACAAGCTTCTGGGTTTTCAATGCAATCAGTGACACTATTCGTATCAGCATCCGCATAAACAGAAGTTGGTGTCGGGTACAAAAACAGGAAGGATACAAGAAATGCGAAAATCATCGTGAAACGAAATGATTTTAACATTCTCATACAATCATCCCAGTGCTTTTTGAATCGCTTCAATTACACGATCTGCTTGGAAAGGCTTCACGATAAAGTCTTTCGCGCCAGCTTGAATTGCATCGATTACCATTGCTTGTTGTCCCATGGCTGAACACATAATTACAGTTGCACTTGGATCTGTTCCCTTAATCGCTTTAAGAGCCGCAATACCGTCCATCTCAGGCATTGTGATATCCATTGTTACTAAATCGGGTTTTAATTCATTGTACTTTTCAACAGCCTGTAAGCCATCTGCTGCCTCTCCAACAACTTCAAATCCATTTTTTGATAAAATATCCTTGATCATCATGCGCATAAATGCAGCGTCGTCTACAATTAAAATTCTTTTAGACATGGTTAACTCCTCCAATTGAAACTATCTTAAATTATTTAAACGCTCTGCTTGACTTAAAACATCTGTAATACGGACACCAAAGTTTTCATCAATAACAACGACTTCACCTTTAGCGATTAAACGACTATTGACTAAAATATCAACAGGCTCCCCCGCTAATTTGTCTAGCTCAATAATTGAACCACTCGATAGTTCTAAAATCTCTTTAACAGAACGTTTCGTACGTCCTAACTCTACAGTAACTTGCAATGGAATATCAAGTAGCATATTTAAATTTCTAGCTTCAGATTGAGAGATTACATTTGGATCAAAGCTAGCAAACTGTGCTTGTTGCACATTCACAGGTTGTGCAGGTCTTGCTGGTTGCGTAAACTGTGGTTGCTCTTGATAAATAGGTTGCTGTGTTGGTGCTGTCTGCTGTTGATATACTGGTTGTGCAGGTGGTGGTGTTACAGGTGCTTGTTGTTGAACTGGTGGCGCTGCAATTGATGGTGCCTCAGGGGCAATCGTTGCAGCTACTGGTTCTTCAATAGACTCTGTTTCACCTAAAAGAGATTTTACAATGTTTTGACTAAATTTAAGCGGTAATAATTGCATTAAATTTGAATCAATTAAATTACCAATGCGTAGTCTAAAGGATACTTTAACTAATAAATCGTCTTCTGGAATATTGTCACGGCCTTCATCCTGTGAAATATTCATTAAATCAATAGTCGGTGGAGAAATATCCACTTTTTTATTAAATACAGTCGACATCGATGTTGCCGCTGAACCCATCATTTGGTTCATAGCCTCTTGAACAGCACTTAGTTGAATTTCACCTAAGTCTGGCTTCGGATTTAAACCATCGCCACCTAACATTAAATCAGCAATAATGGCTGCATCCGATTGTTTAATAACAAGTAAATTCATACCTGTTAAACCAATCGTATATTCCACTTGTACAGCCACATAAGGATGAGGAAACTCCTCTTCTAATTTATTACGGTTTATCATGGAAATACTTGGAGTAGTAATATCTACTTTTTGACCTAATAACGCAGAAAGTGCTGTAGCAGAACTTCCGAAAGAAATGTTACCTACCTCACCTAATGCATCTTGTGCAAACGAATCAAGGTAATCCTCAACTCTTAAATCATTAGTCTCATCATTTGAAGAAGCTGCAGTGTCGCTGTTTTTATCTTCCAACGTCTCGCCCCTTAATAACGCTTCAATTTCTTCTTGGGAGAGCATTTCATCACTCATCTTCGTCTCCTCCTTTCAAAGGGTCGATAATCTGGATTGCTAATTTTTTGCCTTGCTTACCTGGTTGAACCGTGAATTTTGGCAATGTTCCAACTTTCAGTATTAATGGATCTTCGATTTTTTGATCTAATTGTATAACATCACCAATTTGCATTGTAAGGAAATCCTCAATGGTAATGTCCGACAGACCCAGTTCAACTGAAAGTGGTAATTGTGCTTGTTTCACACGTGTTTCCAGCATTTTTGTTTGCTCTGGAGACATCTCTTTTGTATTTGTCTGCATCCAGTAGCGAACAGATAGATTTGGAACAATAGGCTCCAACACAACATGCGGGATACAGATGTTAATCATACCGCTTGTCTCACCAATAATCGTATTTAACGAAATTACGACCACTGTTTCATTTGGTGAGATCATTTGTAAAAATTGTGGATTTACTTCAAGCTCCACTAATATTGGATCAATTTCTGCAACATTTTCCCATGCCTCGCGTAAATTGTCGAATGAGCGTTCAAAAAGGTTTGTCATAATCTTTGTTTCAATTTCTGTTAAGTTATCTACATTACTATGACTTGCCCCACTACCGCCCATTAGACGATCTAACATGGAATAGGCAATGTTCGGATTTATTTCCATCAATATATTACCATCTAATGGTGGCACTTCAAACACATTAATGAGTGTCATATTCGGAATCGAACGTACAAACTCTTCAAATGGTATTTGGTCTACCGATGCAACCGTAATCTGTACATAGCTTCTAAGCTGTGCAGAAAAGAAGGTTGTCAATAGTCGTGCAAAGTTTTCGTGTATTCGGGTCAAACTTCGGATTTGATCTTTTGAGAATCGAAGTGCTCGTTTAAAGTCATAAACTTTAACCTTGCGTCCCTCGTCCTCCTTTTTTATATCGTCAGCTGACATTTCCCCAGTTGATATAGCGGAAAGCAGCGCATCTATCTCGGATTGAGATAACACATCTCCTGCCATTTGCCCACCTCCATTTCAAGCAGTTTCTGTTTTATTGAGTGATGAAGGAGGTAAAATATACTTCCTGAACTTCTCCCTCTTGCATCAATTCATTTAACCTTGTTTTTAATGATTTTTGGAAAATTTGTTTCCCTTGCTTACCCTCTAAATCCTTTTGCTCCATTTCAGAAAGCTCTTGAATGGCAATATTTTGCACTTGGAAAACACGCTTTGTTAATTCTGTAGCAGCATCTTTACTTGTCGTTTGAATTTTTAATGACAAGCGTACAACTCTGTTATCTGCAAGATTCGTCGTGATTTCAGGTACCTCCACAGAGGATTCTACAATCTCATCAATGGATGGCTCAACAGCTCCTGTTGGCTTATTAAATTGTGTAAGCAATACAAATAAAATAACGCCAATCAGTATGACTGCTACTAGCAAAATAATAATCATTGTTAACATTTTATTATTCTTCATCTTTTTCACCTCGTAGATGCGGGTTGGATAAAATTTGTATATTATTATAAAAGGCAGTTACCTTTTGTCGCACCTCATCTTCACTCTCTAAAACAATTACTTTTGTTCCAGTTGTTAAAGTAATAGTCGTATCTGGAAACGATTCGACTGTTTCTATGTATAAAGCATTTAATGTAAATGCTTTGCCATTAAGACGTGTTAGTTCGATCATTGAAATAGGGCCGGGTCTAGCGTGAGAGCCGGCCCGACCCTCCCTCATATGAAAATATGTTTTATCAAACACCTGTTATGAATTAAAGAACTATATAATCATTATCGTTTTAAGTTTACTAGCTCTTGTAACACTTCATCTGATGTTGTAATAATACGAGTATTCGCTTGGAAACCTCGTTGAGCCACAATCATCTCTGTAAATTCTTCTGATAAGTCTACATTGGACATTTCTACTGTGCCAGGTACTACTTTACCCATCCCTGCAACAGTGGCTACTTGTGCATAGGCAGCACCAGAGTTTGCTGTTTGTTGGTAATAGTTTCCTCCAACCTTAGAAAGACCACCCGCATTTGGGAATTTAGCCATAATTAGCTGTCCTGCCCATTTACGATCACCGTTTAGGTCCACATATTCAATCGTACCATTAGCTCCGATGCTAATTTCTTTAGCAGTCGTTGGGATACGGATTGGCCCTACCTCACCATCGTCTGGGTCTAGTACACCATCATCATCAAATAAGTTAGCACCTTCATCTCCAGAAGCGACTGGTGCTTCATCTGGATTGATACCATCGTCATCAGTTTCCATAACAATTTCTTCTCCAGCAGATACTCCTACTAGATATTTACCATCAGCATTTACTATATAGCCATTGCTATCCATATAGAAAACACCATTACGAGTAAATAGGGTATTATTGAAACCTTCTTCGCCAATAAAACCACTATCTGGGTCTGGAGCTCCATTTGCGTCAGCTACCATGAAGAAGCCATCTCCTTCAATCCCTAAGTCAAGTCCACGCCCAGTACCTTGTAATGAGCCGCCACCATGTATTGTATCAATAGCAGCTAATTGAGAACCCAAACCAACTTGTTGTGGGTTAACACCACCTCGTGTAGCTGTTGCTGCAGATGCACCAGCTTGTGTTTGAGACATTAAATCTTTAAAAAGAACACGCCCCTTTTTAAAGCCAACAGTATTAACATTTGCGATGTTATTACCAATAACATCTAGCTTCGTTTGGAAGTTTTTAAGACCTGAAATACCTGAATACATAGAACGTAACATAAGTTTTCGTTCTCCCTTCGTTTTTTATAGGTGTGCCTCTATCAATCAGCATCACCAAGGCTTCCTTACATAAGAAGGTCCAGCCTTTACAGCACAATCGTGCCATCAATATTTGTAAATAACTGTTGTTTTGCCTCCGTGCGATCCATTGCTGTAATGACAGTAGCATTTTTAGCACTGACAATTAAAGCTGCTTGATCCATCAAGACTAATGGTTGTTTGACACCTTTTGAGTGTGCTTCAAATACCTTATCCGATACTACCTGCCATTCTTGTTCAGAGATGTCAATTTTACGTTCAATGATCCGTTCATGCGCATGTTTGCTCACCTTTAGTTCTTGCTTTGCAGCCTCCTGTAAATGAGCTTTAAAGGATTGCTGCGATTGAATTGGCTTAGGTTGTATTGTGCGAATAGATGGATGCAAGGGTACACGATGAATTGAAAATTTATCCATCATTCTTCTCCACCTTTATTCGCTAATTACTGTAAAATCTTTATCTGTTAGTTTTTTATCATTATCTAATACGTAATAGATAACGCCATCTTTATTTGAAACAGAGACAATTCGACCTTGTAATTCTTGGTCGCCATCTTTATACGTAACATTTTTACCAATCAGTTTACTTGCCTGTACAAGCGGAGATTCTGGTACAGTATTACCGCCATCTGTATTTGTTCCAGAGCCACCTAGTATTCCTGAAATATTACCAGGCGTTATTTCTTTTCCATCTGTTAATTTGAATACAACACTACCATCTACAAATTTCAAGGATTCAATTACACCTGTTCCTTCATTTACAACAGGATCCCCTTTTTCATCTGTTTTATCTGTAATTTCATGCCATTTCACTTCTTTACCAACAAAGGATGCATAATTCATCATCTGTGTTTGTTGCTGTGATGCCAATAATGACTCCATTGTCTTTGTCATGTTTTGCATTTGTTCTAAAGAAGAAAACTGTGCCATTTGAGAAATGAATTCTCGGTCATCCATAGGATTTGTAGGGTCCTGATGCTGTAATTGTGTAATTAAAAGTTGTAGAAAGGCGTCTTTGCCAAGCTCACTATTACCTGTTTGTTTCGTTGGTTTTTTATAATTCGAGTAATACAAATCATCCGTTATGGATGTATTGCTTACATTTTTTGTTGCATCTGCCATTATTACACCTCCTCATTGATTAAATAGTCATCAAAGGATAGTCCTTCATCTTCATCTTCATTTTTATGTTCTTGCTCTTCATCCTGTTGCTGCTTAAAGAAATTATTGAAGAAGCTTTGATCGCGTTGCTGGCGATCTGCATCTTGTAGTGATTGTGCTATATCAAGACGATCTACTTGAATGTTTTGTTGAACAAAAGCTTGTTTTAGCTGATGTGCTTGACTATCAAGTAATTCACGTCCATGAGCTGTAGAAGCTAGTAAACGAGCTGTCAGTACGCCATCATTTTGTACAAGTTCAATACGAACTGTCCCAAGATTTTCTGGGTACAATTTAATCGTTAAGCGTGTGATCCCTTGTGCATTTGAAATTTGTGCTCTATTCATAATAGCCTGCATTTCTTTTAACAAAGCCTCAGACTGCGCAGGTTTGGCAGTTGGTAATGTGACATGGAATGTATCCGGTTTTGTTTGAACTGTTTGCGGTGTAACCATGTCATTTGTGCTTGTCTCACTCTGCTTCGTCACTTGTACTTGCTGAACTACTTGCTGAAAGCCTTGTAATGGCAATGCTCCAGTTGTTTTGGTTGTTGTTAGTTGTGTAGTTTCTACTTGCGTTTGTAATGATGTTAATAGACTCTTAACCGTTGTTAATAAGTTTTCTTGTGAAGTTGTTAAGTCCGTTTTCTGTCCGACTAATTGTGCTAGCTTCAATACTTGAAGCAGTTGTGTAGCGTCTTTTGGTGTTACTTGTCCTTCACCTTGTAAAGCAGGTCCTATTTGTGCCTGCAGTATCGGCGCTTGGGCATCTACTAGTGATAGTAGCTCCCAAACATCACTAGCTTCCTTCTCTTCTCCTAGCAGCTGTTGGACTATTTTTTGAAGTTGCTCTTCATCAATACCTAATGCATTTAGTATATTTTCTAAATTAAGCATTTCATCCATTGCCACTGCTTTATTGTCTTCGCCAAGCTGAAGCATTAATAACCCATCATCATGAGGGATTCCTAGTAAATCTAGTAATTCCTCCATTGAATCAGCATTTAAAACCGCTTGTAAATCGGCTAGCTCCTTTGTTGCAGTTGACTGCGAAGATTGGTTTGTTTGCGTTGAAGACGACATCATTTTACTAAAAACAGACCCGAAATTCGATACATTTTCTTTATTCGGAGTTCCATTGACCTTACCTTCAGGACTATTAACGGTTGAAGATTTTGCTGCTTTATTAGGTACAGACTTAGTGATCATTTGCATCATTGCTACATCCATTGTTCTTTCACCTCCTTTCATTTATCTTATTGTTTAGCCATTAACTCCGTATATTTTGCTGCATCTTTGGCATCCATTTTCTCTAATATGGCTGCTAACTTATCAGGCTTTAAATTCGTTAAAATTCGTAGCGCCTCCGCATCACTCATATTGATTAATACTGGTGCTGCAGCTTTCGGAGACATCTTATCGAACGTTGATAAGATATCATTAAAGTCACGCTTTACATCATCTTGTTGTCGATTCAATTTTTCAATTTCAAATTGCAACTGTTCTTTTTCTATCACTAACTTCTCTTTTTCAGTTGTTGTTGTATCAAGCTTTTTTTGTAGCTGTGTAATTTCAGCTTCTTTTTCTTGTATCTCTGCCTGTAAATTAACTAATTTAGAGTCGTTATTAATGGCAGCATCTTTAGCTTGTTGCTCTTCTGATGGGACAAAGGGTAAACTTCCTATTGCCTTTTTCCCTAAATCAAAGACATTCGTATTCATTAACGTTGCCACAACAAGTAAAACCGCTACTACAAACATAATCGGTAGTACAATCCAAGTAAAAAACTTTAGAAAGCCCCCTGTTTTTTTCTTTGACTGCACTTCTACTAACTCCGCTGTCAATCGATTGTCTTTTTTTGCCATGAAATCACCTGATTTCTCTCTTGTTATACGTTTGTAATGAAATTTCATCTAGAAAAAGGCTTTCTATACGATCTTGCTCTTGCTGGAATAGCTTCAAATCTTTTTCTCTCATTTTTTCAAATTTACGTACTTCCAAGTTTTTTTCTAATAATTTTTCCTCGTGCCAATTCATCTTCGCACGAGCTTGTATCACTTTCTGTTGTACATCTGCAATTGTTTTCTCAAGACTATCTATAAAACGACTATAATGATGAATTTCGTCAATAGATGAGCCAATCGTTAAACGCTCCTGCTGAAATGCGATTAAGTCTTCTTTCTTTTTAAGTAATTCATATAATCTTGTTGCTATTTCTTCAAAAGAACGGACAGATTCTTTATAAGCCATTTCGGTTTCGTTTTTTTCTTGCTCACGAATTGTTAACACTTTTTCAAAACGATACACATAACTGACCATCTATTTCGCACCACCGTTCGATAATGTTATTAACTCATTGACACTTTCTTCTAATGTTACTTTGTCTAAATAGCCTTGTTTAAGATAATGCGTAATGAGCGGTTCATAATGAATGGCCTCATCAATCTCTTTAGAAGTTCCTCTTTTGTAAGCTCCAATATTGATCAAATCCTCAGATTTGTCATATGTATAGTAGAGTTCCCTTAATCGTTCAGCAGCTTTTTTATGCGCTGGCTCTGCAACATGATTCATCAAACGGCTTACGCTTTTTAAAACATTGATGGCTGGATATTGACCTTTATTGGCTAGATTTCGATCCAATACAATATGGCCATCTAATATCCCTCGCACAGTATCAGCTATTGGTTCATTCATATCATCACCATCAACTAAAACGGTATAGAATGCTGTGATTGAGCCCTTTTCATTAGTACCAGTACGTTCTAATAATTTAGGTAATATCGCAAATACAGAAGGCGTATACCCTTTTTGTGCCGGTGGTTCTCCCGTGGCAAGTCCAATTTCACGTTGTGCCATGGCTACACGTGTAACGGAGTCCATCATCAGCATGACATTTAAGCCTCGATTTCTAAAATATTCGGCAATCGCTGTCGCTGTAAAAGCGCCTTTAATCCGCATTAATGCTGGTTGATCTGATGTGGCTGCAACAACAATGGAGCGACTTAAACCTTCTGCGCCTAAATCACGTTCGATAAATTCACGAACCTCACGACCACGTTCTCCTATGAGCGCAATGACATTTAAATCTGCTTGCGTGTTTCTAGCAATCATACCTAGTAACGTACTTTTTCCGACCCCAGAACCAGCGAAAATACCAACACGTTGACCATTACCAACTGTTAGCATGCCATCAATCGCCTTCACCCCTACTTCGAGTCTTTCGTCAATTGGTGGACGAGTCAGTGGGTTCGGTGGATCTTGCTCAGTAGGGACGGTCATTAACCCTTTCGGTAATAAGGTGCCATCGATTGGATTCCCCATAGAATCCAATACTTTTCCTATTAACTCAGGGCCCACTTTTACTTCTAGAGGGGCACCAGTCCCTTCAACAAGACAGCCAATAGATATTTCACGTAAAGAGGTGAATGGCATTAAGACAACTATCTCATCTTTAAAACCAACAACCTCTGCTAAAATGATTTGGTGACCATTGTTTACAGTTTCCACATGAATTTTACAGACATCACCTATGGAACTATCTGGACCTTGCGACTCAATCATCAAGCCGACAACTCTAGTTACTCTACCAAACTTTTTAAAAGTAGGTATATGAGGAATATGTTCGATTAATTGAGCCGTTTTCATCAAGATCATTCCTTACTCTCTAATATTTCATGTAGCTTTAATCTAAGCTCATTCAATTGCTCATCAATACTAACCATAATGCGACCATGATTTGTTTCAATATAGCAATCTGTTTCATTGTCTAAATCTTCATTCACAAAAATCATAAATGGTACATCCATCGGGAACATTTCTGCTAATTCATCTCGATTAGTGGTAATTAAAGCGTAGTATGTTGGGGAAACATAAATTTTAATTTCTTTCATTTCCCTTGCTTCTTTCAACCCTCGACGCACAATTGACACAAACAGTTCGTTATCTTGCTCTAGTGAGGTGCCAATAATTCGTTCTGCTGCAGTTAAGCCTAACTCTAAAATGACCGCTTCTTGATCTTCAATATATTTTTGTGCATTTTGTTTCGCTTGAATCATAACTTCATTCGCAGTTTGAAGTGACTGGGCCATTGCTTCAGAGGCTTTGTTCATACCATCTTCATAGCCTTGCCCAAACCCCTCATCATACGCCTCTTGCACTCGATTCGGTCTCTCTTCTTCCCAGTTTAACTTTAAGTGTTCAATTTCTTGGAAGTGTAATTGCTTTTCTTGTTCAAACATCTCACGTTCTGCTTGCAAAGTAGCTCTAGCTTCTGCAAGTAAACGATCTCGCTCTGCCATTATTTCATCCAATGTTAATTGATGCTGAGATGAGACTTCATGTTGGTCTACTTCAATCGGTTCAAACATATCTCGGATTTGGATTTCTTTAATACTATCGCTATCAGACTGGGTGTAAATAGAACGGATGATTCTAGACAATGACGTCATCTCCTCCACCGCGAGCAATAATAATCTCTCCAGCATCCTCTAGACGACGAATAACAGCAACAATTCGAGATTGCGCCTCCTCTACGTCACGTAATCGTACAGGTCCCATAATTTCCATTTCTTCTTTAAATGTATCAGCCATACGCTGTGACATATTGCGGAAAATAATATCTTTTACTTCTTCACTTGATACCTTCATTGAAAGCAGTAAGTCTTCGTTTTCACAGTCACGAATAACACGTTGAATGGAACGATTGTCGAGTGTAACGATATCTTCGAACACAAACATACGTTTTTTGATTTCCTCTGCAAGTTCTGGATCCTGTATTTCGAGTGCATCGAGAATTGTTTTTTCTGTTTGTCGATCTACGCCATTTAACACTTCTACGACAGCATCGATACCACCTGTTTCAGTGTAATCCTGTGTAACTGTTGACGATAATTTACGCTCTAATACAGATTCAATTTCACTAATTACTTCTGGAGAAGTCGATTCCATTACTGCTATACGTTTAGCAATATCCGCCTGTACTTCCTGTGGTAGTGAAGATAAAATAACACCCGCTTGCCCCGCCTCTAAATAAGAGAGAATCAGGGCAATTGTTTGTGGATGTTCATTTTGAATAAAGTTAAAAATTTGTGCTGGATCAGCTCTTCTAGCAAAATCAAACGGACGCACTTGTAGAGAAGATGTTAGACGATTAATAATCGTTTGCGCTTGTTCAACACCAAGCGCTTTTTCTAATACTGTTTTCGCGTAGCCAATACCACCTTGTGTGATATAGTCTTGCGCTAGTGCGATATTGTGAAATTCTTCAATAATCTCTTCTTTGACATTTGATTCTACTTTTTTAACACTTGAAATTTCTAATGTTAAACGTTCAATTTCTTCCTCTGTTAAGTGTTTATAGACAGAAGCTGAAACCTCAGGCCCTAATGAAATTAACAAGAGTGCGGCCTTTTGTTTTCCGGTTAATTCCTTATCTTTCTTGGACACAGCCGAACCTCCTAGTTAGTCTTCCGCAATCCAACTACGCAGTAACTTTGCAAAATCGTCTGGCTTTTCTTTAGCCATTTTTTCAAGCTGCTTACGACGCATTGTAGCTTCCGTTTCAATTTCTTCATTAATATCATCAATCATTAATTCTTCTTGTTCTTCTAGGATACTTAGCTCTTCTTCTTCCTGCGCACGCTTACGAGAACGGATAATAAAGAATGCTAGTAATAAAATAACAGCTAATAAGATACCGCCAATGACCCAAACCCACCATGGGATAACTGGTTTTTCATCAGCGACCTCTGTCGCCTTACCATATAAAGGTTGTACTGAAACAGCTACTTTCTCGTCAATTTGCTCTTGTGTAAGTTCTGCTGCCACATCTTTGGAAATTGTTGTACGAACTATTGTACTTAAAATTTTCTCGATATCTTCACGAACACCATCTGGTAATGACGCTGCATCTGTCGCTGTTGGTGGTTCAACAATGACTTGAATTCCAATATCTTGAACTTTATAAGGAGCTTCTTGGATATCTTTACGTATACGATTCACGTCATTATTGATCGTTTCCTCTGTACGTTCATAGTCACCATTCCCTGTTGCACCTTCGTTATACGTTGTGAAGTTATCTGTAGTTGTTTCAGCTTCAGGTGTTCCTGCAGCTGCTGCGCCTGTACCAGAATACTGCTCTGTAATTCGTTGAGCACTAATTGCGATACCTTCCATATTTTCTTCATCAACAGGTGTCACAAGGTTTTCTTCACGATTTTCTTTCTTGAAGTCAATATCCGTTGTAACAGAAACCATCACTTTATCTTGTCCCATCAACGTTCCTAGCATATTTTGCACTTGACGCTGTAGATCACGTTCTACTAATTTCTTCATTTGTAATTGACCTTCGGCTGTCGCTGTGGAAGTACCATCAGTAGTAGCAGCATTCAAATCAAAGTACTCTGAGAATTGATTAGAGATTACGATGTTTTCAGTTTTTAAATTGGGAATACTTTTTGACACCAAATTGTACATAGTAGTAATTTGCTGCTCTGTAAATTTATAGCCAGGGTCTGTATTTAAAACAATAGATGCCGTTGCCTCGCCTTGCACATCCGTTACGAATACCCCTTCTTCAGGAACTGTAATCATTACTTTGGCATCTTTTACACCCTCTAAATTTTTAAAAAGCTTAGCAATTTCAGTTTCAGTTGCTGCTTTTTTTAAGAGGTTAAATTCATTATCTGTCATACCAAATCCTGAACTATTAGCAAATGAGTAATCAATTGTACCTGTTTGCGGATAGCCCTCTGAAGCTAATTGTACTAACAAGGAGTCAACTTGCTCTTCTGGCACTAAAATAGATGTTCCACCTGGAGCAATTTCATAGTTCACACCTTGGGAATCTAGTGCTTCCTTTACTTGTCCAATTTCTCTTGTTGATAAATCTTTATAAAGTGGAACATATGTAGTTTTCGAAGCAAAAAACGTCACGATGGCTGCAAGTGCGATGACGCCTACCACGGAGCCAATCATAACTATTTTTTGCTTTTTACTTCGACTTGTCCAAAATTGACTGGTGTCGTTTTTTATTTTCGTCAATCGTTCATTCATTATGAATCCTCCGGTTATAGTGAATAACCTAGCCATCAATAATTTGCGAACATAATGAGTCCACTATAGTAGTGGTTATTAATCTAGTTTGAAAAGAGTTTCCTTATCTAGACAATAAAATTAAACACTCATTCGCATTATTTCTTGGTAAGCTTCAATCACCTTATTGCGAACTTCAATTGTTGCGTTTAATGTAATGCTCGCCTTTTGTGAAGCAATCATCACTTCATGCAACTCCACATCTTCACCTTTAATTAGCTTTTGAGTAAATTTATCAGAAGTTATTTGCTGATCATTTACTTTGGCTATTGCTTCTTTTAACGAGTTCGCGAAGCTTTGTTGCGCTTCATAAGGTGTTGTATTGAGTTTATTTGTTTCATTTACAACCTGAGTAGGTGTCATTAGCGAAACGGACGAAATAGTCATTATGTATCTTCCTTTCTACTTATTTATTTACCAATCTCTAAAGCCTTTGTTAGCATGGATTTATTTGCGTTAAATACAGTTATATTCGCCTCATAGGAACGTGTTGCTGACATTAAATCTACCATCTCTTTCAATGGATCCACATTTGGCATATTCACATAACCATCTGCATTTGCATCTGGATGAGTTGGGTCATAAACAAGTTTGAAAGGTGTTTCTTGATCTTCTGAAATTCGAGAAACTTTCACACCATTGCCAACACCACTTTTCGCATTTTTACCAAGGGCTACATTCAGAAATTTCGAGAATTGTCCTTCTTGTGCTGCGAACGTCACAGACTTACGTCGATACGGTTCCCATTCCCCATTCACTTGACGAGCACGAGTCGTATCCACATTTGCCATATTGGAAGAAATAACATCCATTCGTAATCGTTGCGCTGTTAAAGCAGAGGCAGTGGTATTCATCCCATGAAATATAGACATCTATTACTTACCTCCCTTTATAACGGTATTCAATGTGTTTAATTTTCCATTAACACGGTCAATTAAAGCATTGTAATAAATTTGATTCTCTGCTAATTTTGCCTGCTCAGCATCCATATCTACAGCATTGCCATTATTTCTATATCGCAAGTTCTCAACATTATTAACGCCAGGCGTAGATTGTCGAATTGTGAAATCATAATGTCTGCTGTCAGTACGATATGCGGAAATAGACATACTTTGCTGTTCTACCAACATATCCTTAAAACTAACATTTTTCGCCTTATAATTAGGCGTATCGACATTCGCAATATTGTTTGCGATTGTTTTATGATTCAAAGTTGCATAGGAAAGTCCGTTTTCCAGGCTACTAATAGTTCCACCAAATAAATTCAAAACTGTTCACCTCATTTTATTTCAATTTATGTACTTGTTAATTTATCCAATAATACAATTGTAATTAAGATGATACCTAGTGTCTATTGTCTTTTGTCACTTTTTAATAGTCTATCCGCCCTATTTTTTCTAATGTATAACCATGACAAAACTTCTGCATCCCTTATGTCTCTAAGGTTTATCAAAGGTTATTAGACATCTAGTTATTTTACACCATTTCGACAGTGTTTACGGTTTTTGTATTAAATATGCCTTTTTCTGAGCTTTATCGCCTTATAAATATTGACTAAATAAAGGTCCCATTTTACTAGTTCAATCAACACAAGCATATTTTGCCTATGAATGTGACACATATTTGAACAAGTTTTTCACCATTCTTCTAAAGTAACACACATTACATTTTTATATGCTAAAGGTAGTGACGATTTTTTGAACAGCATTAGGAAGAAAGAAATAAGAACCTACAATAATCAGCATTTTTGTACTTATGGCAAAAAAATAAGCACAAAAATCTTCTCCCTCACGGGCTAATACACAAAAAAAAGCGCCTAGTTTTACCCTAGACGCTTTCAGAATCTTCTTAAAGAAGTATTTATTTCATTTTAATTTCTGCTAAAGCATTTAAGAATTTATCGTTTAGCACTTTAATATAAGTACCTTTCATACCTAAAGAGCGAGATTCAATGACACCAGCAGATTCAAGTTTACGTAATGCGTTGACAATCACTGAACGCGTAATACCCACACGGTCAGCAATCTTAGAAGCAACTAGTAAGCCTTCATTGCCATCAAGTTCTTCGAAGATATGCTCAATTGCTTCTAACTCACTGTATGAAAGTGAATTAATAGCCATTTGTACGACAGCTTTGCTACGGGCTTCTTCTTCAATTTCTTCTGATTTTTCACGTAAAATTTCCATACCAACTACTGTCGCACCATACTCTGCTAAAATTAGATCATCATCTTCAAATTGTGAAGATAAACGAGCAAGGATTAATGTACCTAAACGTTCACCACCACCAACAATCGGTACAATTGTTGTTAAAGCGTTTTGGAATAAATCTTTGTTTTCAACTGGGAAAGCAGTATGTTCGTTGTTAATATCTAAATTTGATGATGTTTCAGAGATCGTAAACAAGCTATGTGTGTATTCTTCTGGGAACTGTCTCTCTTCGAACATTTTTTTCATACGCTCATTTTCAATTTGTTGGTGAATTGAAATACCTAATAATTTCCCTTTGCGACTTAAAATATAGACATTACTATCAATAATATCGCCTAATGTATCAGCCATTTCCTTAAAGTTTACTGGTTTACCAGCAGATGCTTGAAGCATCGAGTTAATTTTACGTGTTTTTTCTAATAAATTCATTATATGTTCCTCCTATAAATAATCCGAAGAGTATTTATTAAATATTCTAAAGGTTTTTATTATTGAATGATACTAATTAGCTTTTTCTTACAATATAAACTGTGACAAATCTTTGTTTTTTACTATACCCGCAAGTTTTTGATCTACATACGCAGCATTGATCGGGATACTTGCTGGTGCAATTTCAGAAGCTTCAAACGATAGTTCTTCAAGTAAACGTTCTAATATCGTGTGTAATCGACGAGCTCCGATATTGTCAGTTTCCTGATTAACCTCCGTAGCAATTTCAGCAATTCGTTCAATAGCATCTGTTGTGAAATGAATTTCCACGCCTTCCGTTTCTAACAATGCCTTATATTGCAAAATAAGTGATTGGTCTGGTTCTTGTAAAATACGTACAAAATCCTGTTTTGTTAATTTTTCAAGCTCTACACGAATTGGAAAGCGTCCTTGCAATTCAGGAATTAAATCTGACGGCTTCGACATATGGAATGCACCAGCAGCTACAAACAGCATATAATCCGTTTTCACCGCACCGTATTTCGTTGTAACAGTTGAACCTTCAACGATTGGTAAAATATCTCGTTGGACACCTTCACGTGAGACATTTGCTGAAGAATTGCCTTCTTTACTAGCAATTTTATCGATTTCATCAATAAAAATGATACCTGTTTGCTCAGCTCTAGTAATAGCCTCTTGTGCCACTTCATCTGCATCTATCAGCTTATTCGCTTCTTCAACTGTTAAAATACGACGGGCGTCCTTCACTTGTACACGACGTTTTTTCTGTTTCTTCGGCATCAAACTGGATAACATATCCTGCATGCCACTATTCGCAGACATATCCATTCCCGTTCCTTGTAACGCATCAAAAATAGATGGATTTTGTTCTGTTACCTCCACAGTAACCCACTCATTTTCTAATTTACCGTTACGTAAATCAATCGCAATTTGTGCACGCTTAGAGCGTACTTCAACCTCATCTGTTGAAGAATCATCAGTCGTTGGTTGCTCTTTACCACCAAATAGCATTTCAAACGGATTTTGCATCGCCTGTTTCTTACGTAAAGAAGGCACCAAAAGTTTCACAATCGCTTCATTTGCTAATTCTTCTGCTTGTTCCTTAACAGACTCCATCATTTCTTCCTTTACTAGACGATGTGAGGCTTCTACTAAGTCACGTACCATTGACTCAACATCACGCCCTACATAACCTACCTCAGTAAACTTTGTCGCTTCAACTTTCACAAAAGGAGCATTTGTAAGCTTAGCAATTCTTCTTGCAATTTCCGTTTTTCCGACACCTGTTGGTCCAATCATTAATATATTTTTAGGAATAACTTCATCCTTCATATCCTCATGTAACAACGAACGACGATAGCGATTACGTAACGCAATGGCTACAGCGCGCTTAGCTTCATTCTGCCCAACAATATAACGATCTAAATGCTCAGTAATTTGTCTTGGCGTTAAATTTTTTTGCGTCATTAGTTCAGCGCCTCCACGATAATATTATGATTCGTAAATACACAGATTTCAGCAGCTGTTTCTAATGCCGCCTCAGCAATTTCACGAGCAGTCATTGTTTCACCTGCATATTTTTTCAATGCTCTACCTGCAGATAATGCATAATTTCCACCAGAACCAATAGCCAAAATGCCATCATCCGGTTCAATGACTTCCCCTGTACCTGAAACGAGTAGCAATGTCGTTTTATCCATTACTAATAACATCGCTTCTAACTGGCGAAGCATTTTATCACCGCGCCACTGCTTTGCTACTTCCACTGCTGCACGCTGTAAATTACCATTATACTCATTTAGTTTGCCTTCAAACATCTCAAAAAGTGTAAATGCATCAGCGACGGAACCTGCAAAACCTGCAAGGACCTGCCCATTAAACAGACGTCTGACCTTTTTTGCTGTTCCCTTCATCACAACTGCATTTCCCAATGTTACTTGACCATCACCAGCCATGGCACAGCCTCCGTTATGATGAACTGCAAATATCGTTGTCGCATGAATTTGTCCCATCTGCCTTCCTCCTTAGCTCTATTATGCCCTTGGATGGGCATTCATATATGTTTGACGAAGATGCTCTTTTGTTACATGTGTGTAAACTTGTGTAGAAGATAAATGTGAGTGACCTAATAACTCCTGCACTGTCCGCAAATCTGCGCCATTATTCAATAAATGTGTGGCAAAAGTATGGCGAAGCATGTGTGGGTAAATTTTCGTATGGAGTGAGGCCTTGTCAATCATTTCGTTTAAAATATGACGTACCCCTCGAGGAGTAAGTTCCCCACCACGCATATTGACAAACAACTGCTGGTGACTAGTTTTTTTCATCAATCGTGGACGAGCTTGCTCTATGTAGTCCTGCATTGCTAAACTCGCAAATTGACCAAATGGAATAATTCGTTCTTTTCGACCTTTTCCCATTACCCGTATAATCGAATAATGAAAATCTACATCCCCTACTTGGATTGAAGTCAGTTCACTTACACGAATACCTGTCGCATACAACAGCTCTAATATAGCTATATTTCTCAATGATTTCAAATCATCACCAGTATTCGCATCAAATAGCTGCTTCAATTCTTCTTCGTAGAAAAAATTGGGTAAACGTGATTCTTTTTTTGGATGATAAAGAGAACGAAATGCTCCGTCATCTAATCCGTACTGTCTATTTAGAAAGCGAAAAAAGGAGCGTATCGAGGAAATTTTCCTAGAAATAGAGGCCCTTGCTCTTTTCTCATCGTACAACTTTGTTACATAAAGACGTGCATGTATATATTCAACACTCGCTAAATCATCGATGCCCTCTCTTTGTAAAAAGGTTAAAAAATCTAGCAGGTCTGATTCATATTCTCGCACTGTATGAACAGAGAAGTTCTTTTCAACTTGGATGTAAAGCATGAACTGTTCGAGTGCATCTTGGGACGAAACTAACATGGAAAGATTCACCACCAATGATTTATTAATAATTTTCTCAAATGACTGACACTTGTAATATAACGGATAAATATTTCTTTGTCATCTCTTACAAGTTTGTATCGTTTTTCATTTCATTAATAAACATACATACTGACACTAAACCTATCTTCATAATATAGCAAGTGTAATTAGTTATAAATTGAGAAAATCTTCATACAAAATAATAAAATACGTCTAATTAAGCATTTTGTCTACAAAAAGAAAAAGCCTCTAAGAGTATATCAACTTTTAGAGGCTTTTTGCAATTAAATTGTTTGTGAATTCACAAAATTGCGAATTGAGCTTATTGCGCGTGTTGCATGCATTTCCGCACGTTCTGGTTTTGAACGACGACCAGGTGGTAATTCAGGGAATATACCGAAGTTAACGTTCATCGGCTGGAAGTTTTTCGACTGTGCTTCTGTTATATAACGCGCCATACTGCCTAATGCCGTTTCGAATGGGAAAATAATAGGCTCTTGTCCAAGTGCTAAACGAGCTGCATTAATTCCTGCAATTAATCCACTTCCTGCTGATTCAACATATCCTTCTACACCCGTCATTTGACCTGCAAAGAAAATATTCTTATGCTCACGAAGCTGATATGTTTTTTCTAAAACTTTTGGTGAATTAATGAATGTATTTCGGTGCATGACGCCATAACGTACAATTTCTACATTCTCTAACCCTGGAATTAGCTGTAGCACTTCCTTTTGTGGACCCCATTTTAAATGAGTTTGGAAGCCTACAATGTTGTAAAGGGTACCAGCAGCATCATCTTGACGAAGTTGCACAACCGCATACGGACGTTTTCCTGTTTTTGGATCTTCAAGACCAACTGGTTTCATCGGTCCAAATAACATGGTTTTCTCTCCGCGAGCTGCCATAACTTCAATCGGCATACAACCCTCAAAGTAAATTTCTTTTTCAAATTCCTTCAATGGCACAACTTCTGCTTCGATCAAGGCTTGACGGAAACGATCAAATTCTTCCTTTGTCATAGGACAGTTTAAATAAGCCGCTTCTCCTTTATCGTAACGAGATTTCAAATAAACTTTATCCATATCTATGCTATCTTTTTCGATAATAGGTGCTGCTGCATCGTAGAAGTATAAATAATCCAAGCCAGTTAAACCTTGAATTTTTTCAGCTAAAGCTTTTGATGTTAGTGGACCTGTAGCAATAACTGTTATACCCTCAGGAATCTCTGTGACTTCTTCATGAATGACCTCCACAAGTGGATGGTTTTTCACAGTCTCTGTCACATAGCCCGCAAATTCATGACGGTCTACCGCCAATGCACCTCCAGCTGGTACTGAACACTGATCTGCTGCCTTTAAGATAACCGAATCTAGCGTACGCATCTCTTCTTTAATAACGCCTACAGCATTTGTTAAACCATTTGCACGCAATGAGTTAGAACAAACAAGCTCTGCAAATTTATCAGTATGATGTGCCGGAGTTTGCTTTACTGGACGCATTTCATAAAGTCTTACTTTTACCCCACGCTTTGCAATTTGCCATGCAGCTTCACTACCAGCAAGACCTGCTCCTATTACATTTACTACTTGTTCAGTCATGTTTCTTACCATCTTCCTATCATTGAGTTGGTGCTTCTTCATAGTCACATTTCGTACATTGAATTTGCACACCTTTTTTTATCTTTTTCTCTACTAATAATGCATTACATTTTGGACATGGTCTACTAATTGGCTTGTCCCATGATACAAATTCACATTCTGGATACTGATTGCAACCATAGAATAGACGTTTTGTTTTACTTTTTCGCTCCACAATTTCGCCTGTTTCACAGGAAGGACATTTTACACCAATTGGTTTCATAATAGCTTTTGTATTTCTACAATCTGGGAAGTTTGAGCAAGCCATAAATTTACCATAGCGACCCAGTTTAAAGACCATAGGAGATCCACAAAGTTCGCAATCCTCTCCAGCAGGCTCATCTTTAATCACAACTTTTTCCATAGCTTCATCTGCATGTTTTACATGCACTTCAAAATCTGTATAAAACTCTTCCACAACACTTTTCCATTGACGGTTGCCTTCTTCAATATCATCTAAATCTTGTTCCATTTGTGCTGTAAATTCGATGTTTATGATATCTGGGAAAAATTCTAGTACGAGTTGATGTACAATTTCACCTAGCTCTGTTGGCATAAAGCGTTTAGCATCTAATACAACATAGCCACGGCGCTGAATTGTATCGAGGGTCGGTGCGTATGTGGATGGGCGCCCAATGCCTAGTTCTTCCATAGTTTTAACAAGTCGCGCCTCTGAATAACGTGGTGGTGGCTGTGTAAAATGTTGTTTAGGCTCAATTTCGAGCGATTTTACTTGATCACCAATTGCCATCTCAGGTAAAAGCTTTGTCGTCTCCTCTGTTTGATCGTCAGTACCTTCGATATATAGTTTCATAAAGCCTGCGAATTTAACTTGTGAGCCGTTTGCACGAAATAGTACATCACCATTTTGAAGATCTACAGCTACTGTATCAAGAACTGCTGGTGCCATTTGGCTCGCGATAAAGCGCTCCCAAATTAAACGATATAAACGTAACTGATCACGACTAAGAACTGCTTTTAATTCTTCTGGTGTTCTCATTGTACTCGTTGGACGGATCGCCTCATGAGCATCCTGTGCATTCGAAGCCTTCTTCGTTTGTTTTATATCTGTTGCAATAAATTCTTTGCCATATTTTCCTTCAATATAAGTAACCGCTTCTGCTTTTGCCGTATCTGAAATACGTGTGGAATCGGTACGCATATAGGTGATTAACCCGACTGTTCCCTCTTTTTTCCCAATATCAATACCTTCATATAATTGCTGAGCTAGCATCATCGTTTTCTTAGCTCGGAAATTTAATTTTCTTGCTGCCTCCTGCTGTAAGGAAGATGTTGTAAAGGCTGGTGCAGCATTACGCTTGCGTTCTTTTTTCGTAACATTGACAACATCAAAGTTTGTTCCTTTTACATCTTTTAATATTGCCTTTACTTGTGCCTCATTTGTTAATTTAATTTTTTCTTTACCATTTCCATAGTAAAGCGCATCAAATGTTTTTTTACCTTTTTCAAACGTTCCTTCAATTGTCCAATACTCTTCTGGTTTAAAGTTTTTAATTTCATTTTCACGATCAATGATCATACGTAGCGCTACAGATTGTACACGACCTGCAGATAAACCTTTTTTCACTTTTTTCCACAGTATCGGACTAATGTTATAGCCAACAAGTCGATCCAGAATACGTCTTGTTTGTTGTGCATCTACTAAATCCATATTGATTGGACGTGGGTTTTTAAAGGAATCTATTATCGCATCTTTGGTAATTTCGTTAAATACCACACGACAATCCGAGTGAATATCAATATTTAGCGCAGTCGCAAGGTGCCAAGCAATCGCTTCTCCCTCGCGGTCTGGATCGGCCGCTAGATATACTTTCTTCACTTTTTTAGCCGCAGATTTTAATTCCTGTAAAACAGGTCCTTTACCGCGTATCGTAATATACTTAGGTTCAAAGTTATTTTCTGCACTAACACCCATTTGGCTACGTGGAAGATCTCGTACGTGTCCAACCGACGCTTTTACTTTATATTTCTTTCCTAAATATCGTTCAATCGTTTTTGCTTTTGCTGGTGATTCTACAATCACTAAATAATCCGCCATCTATGTCTCCCCCTTAGCGAGGTCTATTACTAATTTTTTTAAGTTACCTGTTGCAAAATGTATAACAGATTTTAAGATAATGCAACTTTTTTTCAATTTTTGTTAGAAAAGAGCTCCAGTGTTTCAACGATTTGATGACCATTCATGACTGGAATTGCACCTTCTAAAAGTAATTGATTGGTCCCCTTAGATTGTGTCGCATCAATAGGTCCAGGCACCACAAATACATCTTTCCCCTGCTCTAATGCGAGCTCTGTCGTAATAAGCGTACCACTTTTTAGGGCAGCCTCTGTCACAACTAAAGCTCGGGATAAACCACTAATGATTCGGTTACGCATCGGGAAATGCCATTTTTCAGGCTTCATATGAGGGGGATATTCCGTTATTAATAGCTGGTGCTCTGCCATTTGTTTAGCAAGAATCTGATTTTCTGCTGGATAGAGATAATTAAAACCATGTCCAAGTACAGCAATTGTGTGACCACCCATATCAATTGTTGCTCTATGTGCCATTGTATCAGCACCTCTAGCAAGCCCACTAACGACCGTATAACCACTTTGAACAAGAGGCGGTACTATGAGGTCCATTGCCCTCTTAGAATACGCTGTAGCCTTCCTAGAGCCTATAATAGCTATCTGTTTGTTATTTGTTAACAAAGAATACTGACCTTTCACATACAATACAGTAGGTGGATTGGATATTTCAAATAATTGCGCCGGGAAATATGGATGATAAAACGGTATGGGGAAAATATTGGCTTGTGCATACGCAGCACCAAAAGGTTTTATCATAATTTGTCGAAAACTTTGAGAGAGCTGATATGCTTTTTGTGCCGATATTTGTAGAATTTTCGCTATCTCATCATGATGAATGTCTTCAAAAGAGCTTAACATATTTACCGGGGACAATAATTGTTGAAGTTTCTGAAGAGGTAACGGGTATATATAATGCAAAGCTAGTAATCTCTGTGTATCTACTGCAAGGATCATTCAATAAACCTCCTTTATAATAGAAGAAATTAAATGACCGCATGATAATGCAACACAACTTTTCATCATTATTTATACATCTGCCATAAAATTGTCGTTTTTTTCATAAGTAAGTAGGAATTTGTTTCATGAAATATGATAGCAGCGTGTAAATAATGAAAAAGATGTAGCCGCAATAGCTACATCTTCCATTTTAATGGGTTTTACACTTTTCGTATAGCCCTTTTTCTTTAATTACTTTAATCAATGTTTCACCAATGACAGAAGGTGTTTCTGCAACTTCGATACCAGCAGCGTTCATTGCTTTAATTTTCTCAGCTGCTGTTCCTTTACCACCAGAAATGATCGCACCAGCGTGACCCATACGTTTTCCTGGAGGGGCAGTTTGTCCACCAATAAAGCCTACAACAGGTTTTGTCATATTTGCTTTAATCCATTCAGCTGCTTCTTCTTCAGCCGTACCGCCGATTTCACCAATCATAACTACTGCGTAAGTTTCTGGATCATTATTAAACGCTTCAAGAACATCAATGAAGTTTGTACCGTTGACAGGGTCTCCACCGATACCTACAGCTGTTGTTTGACCAATACCAGCTTGCGTTAATTGGTGTACTGCTTCATATGTTAATGTACCAGAACGAGAAACTACTCCTACATGGCCTTTTGTATGAATGTAACCTGGCATGATACCAATTTTACATTCATCAGCTGTAATAACACCTGGACAGTTTGGACCTACTAAGCGAGTCTTTTTACCTTCCATATAACGTTTAACTTTCACCATATCAAGGACAGGAATGTGCTCTGTGATACAGATCGTTAATTCTAATTCAGCATCAACAGCTTCTAAAATTGCATCTGCCGCAAATGGTGCAGGTACATAGATAACTGAAGTTGTAGCACCTGTTGCAGCTACAGCTTCTGCTACTGTATTGAAAACAGGAACTCCCTCGATCTCAAGTCCACCTTTACCTGGTGTTACACCTGCTACGATTTTTGTGCCATACTCAAGCATTTGCTTCGTATGGAAAAGAGCTGTTTCGCCCGTGATCCCTTGTACAATTACCTTCGTATCTTTGTTAATAAATACAGCCATTGTTCTCTCCCTGCCTTCCTTAGCCTACTAGTCCCACAATTTTTTGTGCACCGTCAGCCATTGAATCCGCTGCAACGATGTTTAAACCAGACGCATTTAAAATTTCTTTTCCAAGTTCTACATTTGTACCTTCTAAACGTACAACTAATGGCACAGCTAAACCGATTTCTTTAGCAGCCGTTACAACACCCTCAGCGATAATGTTACACTTCATAATTCCACCAAAAATGTTTACGAAAATGCCTTTTACGTTTGAATCAGAAAGGATAATTTTGAAAGCCTCTGTTACTTTTTCAGCTGTTGCACCGCCCCCTACATCTAGGAAGTTAGCAGGGCTACCGCCATAATAGCTAATTGTATCCATAGTTGCCATAGCAAGACCAGCACCATTAACCATACAGCCAATGTTACCCTCTAATGAAATATAGCTTAAATCATATTTGGATGCTTCGATTTCTTTTGGATCTTCCTCGTCGAAATCGCGTAATTCGACAATATCCTTATGTCTATATAATGCATTGGCATCAAAATTGAATTTAGCATCTAATGCCACTACATCACCTTGTCCAGTTACTACAAGTGGATTAATTTCTACAATTGATGCATCTTTGTCGATAAATGCTTGATATAAGCCTAACATTAATTTAACAGCTTTCCCCACAAGGTTTGCTGGAATATTCATATTAAACGCCATACGACGTGCTTGGAAGCTTGTTAATCCAACTACAGGATCTACTACTTCTTTGAAGATTTTTTCCGGATTTGTTTCCGCAACTTCTTCAATATCCATACCGCCTTCTTCAGATCCCATCATCGTAACACGAGATGTGGCACGGTCTAATACTAGACTTAAATAGTATTCTTTTTGGATATCAGAACCCTCTTCAATATACAAACGTTTTACTTCTTTTCCTTCTGGACCTGTTTGATGAGTCACTAAAATTTTCCCTAATAACTCTTTTGCGTATGTGCGCACCTCGTCAAGATTTTTAGCGATTTTTACACCGCCTGCTTTACCGCGACCACCTGCATGAATTTGCGCCTTGACAACTGTTACGTTTGAGCCAAGTTCTTTCGCTACTTTTACTGCTTCATCAGGGGAAAAAGCAACTTTTCCGTTTGGTACTGCTACACCATATTTTCTCAGAATCTCTTTCCCTTGATATTCATGGATATTCATAATACATCCTCCCATCAAACATTTGCATAGAATTGTTTTACTAACATAGACTATTCTAACGAAACATTCTGATAAAGTCTACACTTTGTCTTTAGTTCGAATTTTCTCTCTTATTATGACGCTTTTTTCTATTTTGTGTACTAAAACAGCTTGCAAAACAGTCAGAATACTTCGTTTTTTCTGTATTTTTTCGCATGTTGTTGATCTAAACGATAAATAAAAGCAAAAACCTCCGAAACCGCCTGATATAATTCTTCTGGAATAGACTCGTTTAAATCTAATTGACCAAGCAACTGCACAAGGTTAGGATCCTCATAAATCGGCACATTATGCTCATTTGCACGTGCCAAAATATTCTCGGCAATTTTCCCTTTTCCCTTTGCTACAACAGTCGGACTATCCATTTGTCCAAGTTTATAGGTAAGTGCAATTGCTTCTTTTCGAGTAAATTTTTCTTCGCTCATACGCGGATATCCACCCCACTCTGCTCCTCTCGCTGTTCTACTACAGTACTTCCTTTTTCTGTTTGCCCCTTGTCAAATTGTTTAATAAAAACACCTGATAGTTGATAATCCTTTTCTGCCAATCCCATTTTCAAGGCAGCCTTTAATGGCTCCGCAAGTGGCTGAATATCCGAATTTTCATTAAATATCGTTACTGTAACTACTCTATTTTGAACCTGCATATCAATTACCGTTTCTTGCATGGATGCCATCTGTAAATAAAATAATACGCGTGCATAATTGGCATCAATTTTGCCATCTTCCTTCATGCGACCATTCCACTGTAATGTTGCATCCATCTTTTTGCCGAAAAATTCAAGCGGGACTTGCATAATGAGCTGATGTTGATGGCCATTTTCTCCTGAAGATAGCTGCATACCATTCATACGCGTCATCAACATTTCTGCCGCTTCTCTCAATTGTGGTGTAATATTACTTTCCTGCAATAATGTGTGGAGCTGTGGCTTTAATTGATGGGTAATCATTTGTATATCTGCTGATTTGTTCCCCAATGTCGCCTCATAGCTAATCCCTAAATTTTTTAACACCGTTTTAAGAGCATGCTGCATCGCCTTACTATCCACCGAATTTTGTACAAGTGCATCAGCTTGTGTCACTATTTGTTGAATCATCGGTTGCGGTGATTCAACACTAGTTTTAACAAGGTTACGCATCAGTGCTTCATTTTGTAATGGAGTCGTCGCTTCTTGCCTTATAAGAGATAGCAAATGTTCCTTGCTAGACAATGCATTAGCATCCTGTGTAAATAAACGATCAGCAGTATTTTGAGCAAACGCTTTTATTAACTGCTCCTGCATTTGTTTAGCAAAAATTTCTAATGTTTGCTTCGATACTGGTAATTGATTAAAACGATCCATTAACTGATTGAGCTGTAGTTTTTGTTCATTTGTTAAGAAATTTTGGTTGGCTGTCCATGATTTCAACTGTTCAATTAGCTGACTTACATTTTCAGGCTTTGATGCAAGGATCGTTTGTACAACTTGGCCAGCCTGCTGCATTGGTTGTGCCGCTTTAGGGTCATTGATATTCGTCCAGTTTTGCCATGTTGCTTGTTGTGGCAGTATGCCTGCTTCCTTTAAAATTGTTAAGGCTTGCATTTTTTCACTCATCGCAGCAGCATCATTTGTTAAGCTCTGTATCGCTCTAGCTAAAATCAGACTGCCTGTTTCTATTTCAAAAGGTTTAGCAATCGCTTGTACCTGCTGCATCAAATTTTGCTTAAGCACTTCAGATAAAGTAGTATCCCTTGCTAAAAGCTGTGCAAAATTATCCATAGTCATCGCCATACCAGATGTTTTTTGTCCACTTAGTAAGGCTTGAAAAACATCATTCGTCATTGGCATTTTAAGCTCTATCATTTTTTGAATGACCTGTAGTGCATCCGCTTTTGAAATGCCCTCTGGTAATGCCTTTAGCCACATTTCTGCCTGCATTAATTGCTCTTTTGAAATAGGTAACTGTTCCTTCATAAAATGTCCTAGCAATTGCTGCATCTCTGCTGTTTTAGGCAAATTCATGGATTCTAGTAGCTGATTGATTTGTTGATTTGGAGAAGATGCTTGTGCCATTGGTCCTGTAGCCACTTTTAATTCGGTTTGTGGATTTGTTCCTGTTACCTGAAAGAAATGGGCATCACCCGTCTTTAACGGTACTTCAAGTTTCGCTATAAATTTTTGATTACCTACTTGTATTTCTGCCATTTGATCTGGATATAATTGCTTAATGGTACCGTGAAATACTTGTCCCTGCTTTAAAGCAAGTGGCTGATTTGCTGAAGTCATGGCATTTTGTTGTAGTTGAATCGGATTAAATGATGTGGCTGACATATACATACTCCTTTCATCAATTACTCCCTCGTGTCATTGTCCCATTCTGTAGCTTTATTGAATCATTGATTTTATCGGTTCAAATGATTTACGATGGTGAATTGTTGGTCCATATTCTTCCAATGCATTTAAATGTTGCTTTGTCCCATAGCCTGCATGTTGCCCAAAGCCATACATAGGAAATTCTTTGTCTAGTTGCTCCATATAATCGTCTCGGGCTGTTTTAGCTAGAATGGAGGCAGCTGCGATTGCTAAGCTCTTGGCATCCCCTTTGATAATTGAATCCTGAGGAATCGAAATGGGTAATGTCATAGCATCTACTAAAACTACATCAGGCTTTGTCGCCAATGATTCTACACTTACTTTCATAGATTGTTTGGTTGCCTCGTATATATTCAGTGCATCGATTTGCTGAGCGGATTGGAAATGAACAAAATAACTAATGGCATGCTCTTTAATTAACGTTGCAAAGGCGTTTCGTTTCTCCTTTGATAATTGCTTTGAATCATTCAGACCAACAAGGGCCTCACAATTTGTAGGTAAAATAACAGCTGCTGTCACAACAGGTCCCGCTAATGGTCCACGTCCTGCTTCATCTACACCCGCAACCAATGTATCGATACTCCCATAGCTTAAATCAAATGCTACTTTCGCTTGATGTTCTTGCAGTAATTGACGTTTTTTATCTTGTCGTTTTTGCCAAGTATGCCACGCCTTCTGTACACCTGTTCTTTCATCCGTTGCTATTTCTATCATCCAATCTTGCCATTCTTCTGCACCTTTCAATGCAGTGTTAATTTCTTTAATGGTTTTCATTTAAGTGCTCCTTCTTGCTTCTACTCAATAAAACTATATCATGTTCAGTTTTTTATGTAGTCTCTTTCATTTGAAAACTATTTTCCTCTCTATAGTCATTATCGGTAAGAAAATTCATTCCTAAAAGAAAAACTGTCACAAAAGAACATGTGACAGTTTCAATACTTATAATTGTTCAGCCTCTTTTTTTAGCTGTTCATCAACAAAATCAAAGGTCAGTTTGTCTAATTGTAAGCCGCGTATATCTCGAACAATCAGCTGTGCTACTTGATCATAATCAATTTCTCCGCCAGGTCCAAATACACGGCGTAGCTTGCCAATATGATCAAAAGTATCCACTAGCTCCTCATGGATAAATTCGAAACCATAACGTTCCTCCATACGCTTTGGATAATGATCGGATAAGAAACGCAAGCCATAGACAGCTAAATCTTCCATATTTGTGATGGTATCCTTAATCGCACCAGTTAAAGCTAATTTAAAGCCTACTTCTTGATCTTCAAATTTTGGCCATAAAATACCTGGTGTATCCAGTAGCTCTAGCTCTTTACCAACTTTAATCCATTGCTGTGCTTTTGTTACACCTGGTGTATTTCCGGTTTTAGCGATATTTTTTTTCGCCAAGCGATTAATCAGTGTGGATTTCCCTACGTTAGGTATTCCAACAATCATGGCACGAATAGCTCTAGGTTTCATACCTCGCGCCTTCATGCGATCAAATTTCTCTTTTAAAATTTCTTGCGCCGCTTTTGTTACTTGCTGTAAGCCCTTACCCTCAAGTGAGTTTATGGCTACGGCTTTATGACCACGTTGTGCAAAATATTCTACCCATTTACGTGTTTCTTGCTCATCTGCCATATCCGCTTTATTTAAAATTAAAAGACGTGGTTTTTGGTTAATCACTTCGTCGATCATCGGATTACGTGAGGATAGCGGTAAACGTGCATCTATTAATTCAAATATAATATCGACAAGCTTTAATTTTTCCGTTACTTCACGTCGGGCTTTCGCCATATGCCCTGGAAACCATTGTATTGTCATAGCTATACCTCCTAAACTAAAAGAAAAAGGGAGTGATTAAGCTCTCCCTTTCTTGCATTACTTTACAATTTTTATGTCACTAAATGGCCAGAAAATCAAACTTGTATTACCAATAATTTCCTTTTGTTCAACAAGGCCAATATGACGACTATCTTTACTATTTCGACGGTTATCCCCCATGACAAAAACATATCCTTCTGGAATAGTATCCACGGAAACATCAATATCTTTTAAGGTAAAGTCTTCTGTTAGGGTCCCCCCAGCAATTTGCGCTTTATATGCATCTAAATAGGGCTCATCTATTGGTTCACCATTAATATATAATTGATCGTCCTTATATTCCAGCGTATCTCCTGGCAGTCCTATTACACGCTTTATGTAATTTTTTTGTTCAGGTGCATGAAATACAACGATATCAAAACGCTTTGGTTCACCTATTTTATAACCAATCTTATTCACAATCATCCGGTCGCCATCTTCAAGGGTTGGCATCATGGACTCTCCATCAACTGCAATAGGTGTAAATAAAAAATATCGAATCACTGCAGCAATCGCAAATGCAATTAATAGTGCTTTTGTCCATTCCCATAATTCATTCTTTTCTTTCACTTGTTTTTCCATTGAGAATTGCCCCCTTGTCTAACACTATTTTAGATGATAGTGAATAAAGATGACAAGCAAAAAGAAAAGGGGCTTGAACACAAGCCCCTCACTTTTAAGTCATAATTATCGAATTTCTTTAATACGAGCAGCTTTACCACGTAGGTTACGTAGGTAGTAAAGTTTAGCACGACGTACTTTACCACGACGTACAACTTCTAAGTTAGCGATTTTTGGTGTGTGTACAGGGAATGTACGCTCAACACCTACACCGTAAGAAATTTTACGAACTGTGAAAGTTTCGCTAATACCGCCACCACGACGTTTAATTACTACACCTTCGAAAAGTTGGATACGTTCACGAGTACCCTCTACTACTTTCACGTGTACCTTAACAGTATCACCAGGACGGAAAGTTGGTAGATCAGTGCGAAGCTGAGCTTTTGTAATTTCTGTAATAATGTTTGACATTGTTTTCTCTCCTTAGACAGATGCTCTTGCACGCAATCTATGCCACAGCGGAACACCGTAATTCAGCACTTCACATAGAAGTACAGATTAGATGTTATCATAAATAGAGCAGGCAATCAAGCATCTTGATGATTGTTTTTTAGTTTTTCTAGATACAATTTTTGCTTGTCTGTTAATGGATAATGCTCCAATAAGTCAGGACGGCGCTCAAAAGTTCTTTTCAGCGATTGTTCCTCTCGCCATTGCTCGATTCTAGCGTGATTCCCCGATACTAAAACATCAGGTACCTTCATCCCACGAAACTCCGCAGGTCGTGTATAATGTGGATGCTCAAGTAGACCCGTTGAAAAAGAATCCTGGATATGCGAATTCTCTTGCCCTAAGACACCAGGCAACAATCGAACTACGCTATCAATAACAGTCATAGCGCCTAATTCCCCACCTGTTAACACGAAATCGCCAATGGAAATCTCGTCTGTCACGAGGTGCTGACGTATACGCTCATCATAGCCTTCATAATGACCACATAAGAACACTAACTCCGTTTCTTGTGCTAGCTCTTCTGCTTTTTTCTGGGTGAATCGTTCACCTTGAGGACACATTAAAATGATACGTGGTTGTTTGCCAGCAGTGATGGCCTCCACTGCACTAAACATAGGTTCAGGCTTTAAAACCATACCCGCACCACCACCATATGGATAGTCATCGACTTGCTTGTGTTTGTTCCCTGAAAATGTACGAATATCCGTGACCTCTAGCTTTACAGCACCTTTTTCTTGCGCTTTCTTTAAAATAGATGCACCAAAAACGCCTGAGAACATATCAGGGAACAGGCTTAATACATGAATGTTCATCATAATAAGCCTTCCATTACATGGATGATAATTTTTTTATCTACAACATCAATATCTTTTACGATATCTTCGATATAAGGGATATAATGCTCTTTCTTCGAGCCTTTAACTACCCATACATCGTTTGCTCCTGTTTGCAGGATATCTGCCACAACACCAATTGTTTCGCCCTCTTCAGAAATAACTGTGCAGCCTATTATTTCATGGAAAAAGAATTCATTTTCTGCAAGTAGATCATCTGTCATTTGATCTTTTGTTACTTTCAGCATGCCTTCTTTAAACGGCTCAACCAAGTTGATATTGTTCATGCCTTCAAAAGTTAAAAGAATAAAGTTTTTATGACGACGCACCGAACCAATCGTTACCCAGGTTGGCTTCTTATCGTCTTTTTTAAAGGCAGCAAGTTTATTTCCTACTGCAAAACGCTCTTCTTCAAAGTCTGTTGTCGATAATACACGTATCTCACCACGAATACCGTGTGTATTGACAATACGACCTACATTAAACCATTCCATTCAACTTTCACCTCGTAAAAAACTTCTCTCCATAAAGCATCCTGCTCACCAAATAAATAGCTACCGTTCGCTCATTTATCACCGCTTACAGATGTGCTTGGAAGAATGTCGTTTTAGCTAAGACTGATTTGTCTTGTCATTATTAATATAAGCAATACCCTTTAGCTGTAATCGTTATAACAGTTTTCTGTTCTGCTTAAACAGAAATACTAGATACATGCTGCTGTTAAAACAAGATAAAAAAAGGAAGGAACCTACAAGCTCCCTCCTTCTTTGTCCAGATTTTACGTTTCATGCTAAAAGCCACTTTGAACTCCTAAGCGACATGTAAACACACCTATCAGGACTCATTTGTACTTGTTGCAAGAGCGTGAAAATCTTTTCTATTAATCCAATATATCGACGTAGGTCTTCTTTTGATGGTGACTACCTGCCGCTGAATAAACAATTGTACGAATCGCTTTCGCTACTCGCCCTTGCTTGCCTATGACTTTCCCTCGATCCTCTGGATGAACAAAAAGTTTATAAACAATTCGATTTGCATTTTCATCCGTCTCAATACGAACTTCTTCTGGATAATCGACTAACGGTAAAACGATTGCTTCAATCAGCTGCTTCAAAGACGTCGCCCCCGATTATTTACTGAATTTTTGGTTATGGAATTTTTCCATGATACCTTGTTCTGAGAACAGGTTACGCACTGTATCTGATGGTTTTGCACCGTCAGCTAACCATTTAAGAGCTTTCTCTTCATCAATGTTTACAGTAGCTGGTTGAGTTAGTGGGTTGTAAGTACCAACTGTTTCGATTTGACGACCGTCACGTGGTGAACGAGCGTCTGCAACTACGATACGATAGAAAGGAGATTTTTTAGCTCCCATACGTTTTAAGCGAATTTTAACTGCCATTTTAATAGCACCTCCGAATAAGTTTCACACAAGATAGTATATTATCAATGTTTAGGTTGTTTGTAAAGTGTTTTTTCTTAACACCTAAAAATTATTATTTAAACAATGAATCAAAGCCTGGTAATTTCATTTTTTTCTTGCCTTTACCACTTGCCATTCCAGTCATTTGCTTCATCATTTTTTTCATTTCATCGAATTGCTTAATGAGACGATTCACCTCTTGAATAGATGTCCCAGAGCCTTTAGCAATACGCTTTTTACGGCTACCATTTATGATTTCTGGGTTGGTCTTTTCAGCAGGGGTCATCGAGTAAATAATGGCCTCTACACGCCCCATTTGTTTATCATCTACTTTTACATTATCCAAGCCTTTGATTTTGTTTGCACCTGGGAGCATTTTTAAAATTTCATCAAGTGGTCCCATTTTTTTGACTTGTTGTAATTGTTCAACGAAATCATCAAATGTAAAGGTTTGGGACTTGAATTTTTCTTCTAATTCTTTGGCTTTTGCTTCATCTACATTTGCTTGCGCCTTTTCGATCAGCGACAGAACATCTCCCATACCTAATATACGAGACGCCATACGCTCTGGATGGAAAGGCTCTAGCGCATCCATTTTCTCACCCATACCGACAAACTTAATCGGTTTCTGCGTTACAGAACGAATGGATAATGCAGCACCTCCACGAGTATCACCATCAAGTTTTGTTAAAACAACGCCTGTAATACCAATGGCCTCATTAAAGCTTTCTGCCACATTGACAGCATCCTGACCTGTCATAGCATCGACAACAAGGAATACCTCATCTGGCTCTTTTAATGCACGAATATCTTTTAATTCCTGCATTAAATCTTCATCGATATGAAGACGACCAGCCGTATCGATAATCACCACATCATGATGCTCTTCCTTTGCCAATTCGATTGCTTGACGAGCAATTTCTACTGGAGATACCTCGGTTCCTAAAGCAAAAACAGGTAATGATAACTGTTTACCTAATGTTTGTAGCTGTTGAACGGCTGCTGGGCGATAAACGTCTGCGGCAACTAGTAACGGCTTACGATTAAATTTTTTCCGTAAGACATTTGCCAGTTTTCCTGTAGTCGTCGTTTTACCCGCACCTTGTAAACCGACCATCATAATGACTGTTGGCGGCTTTGTATTAAACTTAATAGGGCTTTGTTCGCCACCCATTAATTCCGTTAATTCATCTTGTACGATTTTAATAACTTGCTGCCCTGGTGTTAAGCTTTGCATAACTTCAACACCGACAGCACGCTCACTTACCTTTTTCACAAACTCTTTGACTACTTTTAAGTTAACATCCGCTTCGATTAAAGCAAATCGGACTTCTCGCATCATTTCTTTAACGTCTTGCTCTGATACTTTCCCTTTGCCTTTAATCTTTTGGATCGTTCCTTGGAGTCGTTCCGCTAATCCTTCAAAAGCCATTGCTTTCGCCTCCTAATCCCATTCTTTCAGCTGTTCAATAAGTGCTAACTGCTGTTCATCTGTCATACTTTTCTCTGTAATCCCCATTGTAAGCTGTGACAGCATTTGGGTACGTTGTTGAAATTTTTCAAGTAAACATAATTTTTCTTCATATTCCTCAAGCATCGCTTCTGTTCGACGAATATTATCGTAAACAGCTTGGCGTGAAACTCCATACGATTCAGCGATTTCTCCTAGAGAGTTATCATCCAAATAGTATAGTTCCATATAACTTCTTTGCTTATCTGTTAATAATGCTTGATAAAAGTCGAAGAGAAAGTTCATGCGTGTTGTTTTTTCAAGTAGCATCGAATGTTTCTCCTCCCGCTATTAGTCATTTGTATCATAACGAAAAGCGCCCGTCTGTGTCAAGGTAATCTCCTTGTCTAAAAGCTTAAATGTCTGCTTGCAGGCATATTTTACGCCTTTAGCAAGTATTACTCTTTTAAACAAGTCAATTCACCTATACACAGTCGAGCGTTTTATAAAATTACTCAGCGATGTTCGCTGTTAATCTTCATTATTTTCTAATTCTTTATCCAAACCATCGGCAAATAAACCATAAACATATCGTTCAGCATCAAATGGCTGTAGATCATCCATTTTCTCACCAAGACCAACAAATTTCACAGGAATGTGCAGCTTATTGCGAATAGCAAGCACAATCCCGCCCTTAGCTGTACCGTCTAGCTTCGTTAAGACAATACCTGTTACATTCGTTGCTTCTTTAAATGTTTGTGCTTGCACAAGTGCATTTTGGCCTGTTGTGGCATCTAATGCTAATAATACTTCATGTGGCGCATTTGGAATTTCACGTGAAATGACACGATGTACCTTTTCAAGTTCATTCATTAAGTTCACTTTGTTTTGCAAGCGACCAGCTGTATCGCAAATTAATACATCGGCTTTTCTATTTTTGGCTGCACGAATCGCATCATACATGACTGCCGCTGGATCAGAGCCCTCAGATTGTTTGATAACTTCACAACCGACACGATCTCCCCATACTTGTAATTGATCTATCGCACCAGCACGGAACGTATCACCAGCAGCTAAAACAACGGTTTTCCCTTGTGTTTTTAAGCGATGCGCTAGTTTGCCGATCGTTGTCGTTTTTCCAACGCCATTTACTCCGACAAATAGAATAACTGTCAGCTCACCATCTGGCTGCATATTTAGATCAATTAAATCTTCTTCACCTTGCTCATAAATTTCTACAAGCTTCTCAGAAATCACGGCTTGGATACCGTTCGTATCTTTTATATTTTTACGTTGTACTTCGAAACGCAGTTTATCCATTAGCTCCATAACTGTTTCAAAGCCGACATCAGCTTGTAATAATAAATCCTCTAATTCTTCAAAGAAATCCTCATCCACTTTACGATAACGCGCAACAAGGTCGTTCACTTTAGAAGTAAAGGAATTACGTGTTTTTTCAAGACCAGCCTTGAATTTTTGTGTAATCGACCAAGCAGAAGGCTTTTTCTCCTCTACTGGTGTATCCTCAATAACTGCTAGCTCTTGTACTTCCAGATCTTGTACTTCTGGCTGTATTTCTGGTTGTTCTTTTTCTATTTCAGTTGAAGGTTCTACTGCTGCTTCTTTCACAATTTCCATCTCTGGAGATTCTTCTATTTGCTCAACCACTTCTACATCAACAGTCTCAATAGCAGCCGTTTCGTTTGCTTCATCTAGATCTAGCTCTTGAAGATCAGCATCCTGCTCGTTGTCAAGCGCCTCTAGTTTTTCTTCCTCGGCTGGATTTCCCATTAATTTATCTTTTAAACGCTTAAAAAAACTCATGCTTGTTCGCTCCTTTGCTCCGCAAGTACGGGTTCATCTTCTAATTTTACTGATACGAGTTTTGATACACCCGATTCTTGCATTGTTATACCATACAAGACATCAGCTCCCTCCATCGTCCCTTTACGATGTGTAATAACAATGAATTGTGTGTCACGGCTAAATCTTTTTAAATACTGGCTATAGCGCACAACATTTGCCTCATCCAAAGCCGCCTCTACTTCGTCGAGAATACAGAATGGTACAGGTCGTATATTTAGGATAGAGAATAATAAGGCAATTGCTGTCAGTGCTCGCTCACCACCAGAAAGCAAACTTAAATTTTGTAGTTTTTTCCCTGGAGGTTGTGCCACTATTTCAATGCCTGTTTCTAGTAAATTTTGCGGATCAATTAACACTAAATCCGCTTGCCCACCGCCAAATAATTCACGGAAAACAAGTTTAAATTGTTCTCGTATTGCATAGAACGTTTCACTAAAGCGCAATGTCATTTCTTCATCCATTTCTTTAATGGCTTCATGCAATGTTTCCTGTGCAGCAAGTAAATCCTCTCGTTGTTCAGTTAAGAATGTATGACGTTCAAGTACTCGTTCATATTCCTCAATCGCCCCTAAATTAACAGGACCAAGCTCTTCAATGGATTTTTTCAACAGTTTCACACGGCGTCGTACGAACTCTTCGTCTTCTATCGAAAGAGCTTCTTCCTCTGCCTCTTCAAATGTTAACTGATAGTTTTCTTCGAGTTGTTCTTTGAAATTATCCATTTCAAATTCTAAACGGCTTTGTTTCAACTCATTTGCACGTATTGCTTCAAGGTATCCTTTATGTATACGTTGCATTTCTTTCAGTTGTTCTTCTAATGTTGTGAGTTCTTGTTGTTGCCCTACCTTCTCCTCTTTCTTTCGAGAAATAGTCTCTTGTAAGGCATCTCTTCTCGCTTTCCATGTGATTACCTGCTCCTCAACCTCTTCATCACTTAAATGATTTGTCGATTCATCGGATTGAAGCCATAATATTTCCTGAGAAATATTTTCAACTTTTTGTTGAGCTTTGTTCAATTGTAGTGCTAGCTCAGCAGTGGAAATTTGAACTTGCGACATTTGTTCTTGCATTACTGCTAATTGTGAACGTTTTTCCGCTAGTTGCTCTCGTAATACGTCCTTCTCTGTCTCACCTTGTAGCTTTACCTTACTTAATTGCTCGACAGTATCATTGATTTCGACAAGCTCATCGGCTAGTGCGTTTAATCGCTCCATTGCCTCTTGCTTTTGTGATAACAATGCTTCCTCACGTGTTTTTACATCTTGAGTTTCAGTTGAAGTAAAAGATACTCGGGCTGATAAGCTTTTTTCAACAACCTCTAACTCGCGGATACGACCAGCCTGTTGCATCTCATCTTTTCGTAATTGCTCTCCTTCAAGCTTTAACTGTTCTACTTGATCTCGAAGTGTTGCAAGCTTGTCTTTTTCGGTTGCTACAGCCTGTTCAGCACTATAAATGGAATCCTGTAATGACTCTAGCTTGAGGATTAAATCATCTAATTCGGCTTTTCTTGTAAAGAGTGAGGATTGCTGTTTCATAGCACCACCTGTTAAAGAACCCCCTGCATTGACAATATCTCCATCAAGTGTGACCACTCGGTATCGGAAACCACATAATCGAGCGATTTGACTGGCCCCTTCCAGATTTGCTGCCACAATGACATGCCCTAAAAGATTTTCAACAATTGTACGATTATCTTCATTAAATGTCACAAGCGCATCTGCTATTTGAATAAAAGCTGGATGCTCTATCGCTAGTTGGATCGTAGCTGGATTAATTTTACGTGACTTCATCACGGTTTTTGGTAAAAAAGTAGCTCGTCCAGCTCGTTTTTGCTTTAACCAATGAATGGCTTGCTGTGCATGTCGTTCATTCGTTGTGACAATATGCTGAGAGGCTGCACCTAAAGCTGTTTCTATCGCTTGAGAGTATTTCCCCTCAACTTGTAGTAATTCAGCGACAGCCCCCTCAATTCCTTGTAATTCACCTTTATCACGAGCGAGCAAAACTTCTTTAACTCCTTGGAAAAATCCTGAAAAATCGGCTTCCAACTCGGCTAATGTATCTTTTCTCGCCTTTAATTGCTGCTGATGCTGATAAGCTTTATACAGCATATCCTGTTTCTCAGCAAAGGAAGAATTTGTATTTTTCAACTGAACTTGCAGCGACTCATATTGTTCAAGCTTAGCTTGCAAATCATTTGTTGTGGAAGTGTGTTCAGCGACTAGCTTTTCTTTCTCAGCAACAATTTGCGTAAGCTCCTGTCCAATTTCATCAGTTTGATTGGACATTCTTGCTGCCATAGCCTTTTGTTGCGCTAATTGCTGATCGATATTTTTCAATTCATTCTTAATAGTTGCTTCTTCATTCAATGAATCAATATATCGATTTTTTTGTTCTTCAATTTCTTGTTCAATTTCCGTAACAGAACGATTTAATGACTGTTCTAACTGTTTAATGCTCTGCTTGAGTATGGAGAGTGCTTGCTGTTTCTCTGAAAATGCTTCTTTTTTCTCCTGTTCTTGTACAAGCAGTACGTCTACTTCTTCTTTTGCTTCTTGTAATGTCGCATTCAGCTGCAGTAGTTGATTGGAAGCATTTTGTCGTTTTTCAGCCATTAGTGCCTTACGACCATCCCAACGCTCTACCTCCATTGTGGCATTGACAAGATCAGCCTGTGAAACATCCAAATAATCATCAAGTTCTTTTAATAACTTGCGAATATTGGTTGTTTGTATATCGATTGTTGCAATATTTTGAGCTTGTTGTTGCTCAGTTGCAGACAGCTCGGTAAATTCAGCTTTTAGTGCATGCAAAGATTGTGCACAATTTTTAAAATCATGCACAAGAATGGCAATATCAAAATCTTTTAGCTCGGTAGACATTTGGACATAGTCTCTCGCACTAGAAGCCTGCATTTCAAGCGGCTCTAATCGGTTGTCTAATTCATGGAGTATATCTAATACACGATACAAATTCTCATCTGTCTCTACAAGCTTATGCTCTGCTTTTTTCTTTCTTATTTTATACTTTAAAACGCCAGCTGCCTCTTCAAAAATCGAACGACGGTCGTCAGGGCGGCTATTTAAGATTTCATCAACACGGCCTTGAGAAATAATTGAAAATGCCTCTTTCCCAAGCCCTGAATCCATAAACAAGTCCGTAATATCCTTCAGGCGACACTGTTGGTTATTTAATAAATATTCACTATCACCTGAACGGTATACGCGTCTTGTTACGCTGACTTCTGTATAAGAAAAAGCAAGTTGCTCGTCAGTATTGTCTAATATAAGTGTTACCTCTGCAAAGTTGAGTGGCTTACGAGAGTCACTGCCAGCAAAAATAACATCTTCCATCTTTGCTCCACGTAACGACTTTGCCGATTGCTCCCCAAGTACCCAACGAATCGCATCTGTGACATTACTTTTTCCACTGCCATTTGGTCCAACAACCGCTGTAACACCGGGTACAAAATCAATTCCAATGCGCTCCGCAAAGGATTTAAAGCCAATCACTTCTAGTCGTTTTAGGAACATCTATTAAGCCTCCTCTTTTGCAGCTTCTTCACGCATCATTCGCATTGCACATTGTGCAGCTTGCTGCTCGGCTTCTTTTTTTGATTTTCCACGACCAATACCAAGCTCTTGCCCGTTCAATAATACGCTTGATACAAAGGTACGGTTATGTGCTGGGCCTTTTTCATCGATTATTTCGTAATGAAGAAGTCCATTATTGGTTTGTTGTACCATTTCTTGCAATTGACTTTTAAAATCCATCACATGCGAAAAAGCACCTACTTCTACTTTTGGGAACACGATACGCTCTAAAAACGACACGACCGTTTGTAATTCTTGATCTAGATAGAGTGCACCTACAAATGATTCAAACACATCTGCAAGTAGCGCTGGGCGTTCCCGACCACCTGTTAATTCCTCACCTTTTCCAAGTAACACGAAGCGTCCAAAGCCTAATTCATTCGCAAAAATAACTAGTGATGGCTCACAAACGATAGAAGCTCTTAACTTTGTTAACTCACCCTCGCTCATATTTGGGTATTTCTCAAAAAGATATTTAGAAACAGATAGTTCAAGTACTGCGTCTCCTAAAAATTCAAGACGCTCATTATCCGTAAATAGCTTACGGCGATGCTCATTCACATAAGATGAATGCGTGAATGCTTGATACAATAAATTTTTATTAATAAAAGTGATATTTAATTCATGCTGTAACAGCTCGAATTGGTTGCGTACTTTTTCAGGAAGTACGCCAGATTTCTGCATAGTTCCTTTTCTTTTCATAGCCATTGAACAAATCTGCCTTCCTAATAGTTTCTACCGTTTTAGTGTACCTTTTTCAAGGCGTTTATGCAAAAGTATTTCGGCTTAAACACAATGTTTTGGAAATTTTTTCGAAAATTTATCTTATTCATAGAAAATGATCTCCTCTAAAATGAAAGTTGAATGCTTGTGGGATGATTTTTGGTTAACTCCAGTCGTCAGCTCAAAAAAATTTTAGACATTATGCCCCCGATTTTTAACATGAAAAAGGGACGTCAATAGATCGAAAATCGATCTATTTCGTCCCCTTTGAATACATCTTTGTTCATTGAAGCTGCTTCTTCTATCAAGTCAAAGCAGACAAACTATTTCTACTTTATTCATGCTATCATAAATACCATTGTGTATTATGATGACCATCACATCTATAAAGGTGATCCATTTTCGCTAAATAAAGTTTTAACGAAATTAGTTTAATTTACTTTCGATGTATGAAATTGCAGAACCTACTGTTGAGATTTTTTCAGCATCTTCATCAGAAATTTCCATATCAAACTCGTCTTCAAGTTCCATTACAAGTTCAACTACGTCTAATGAGTCAGCACCTAAATCATCACGGAAAGAAGCTTCAAGTGTTACTTCGCTTTCTTCAACACCTAAACGGTCCACGATTACTTTTGTTACACGTTCTAATACTGTAGACAAATGATTCACCTCCCCTCAAATGATTATACAAAAAATCAGCGTATATGCCTAATCGAAATTACATTACCATACCACCATCTATATGAAGCGTTTGCCCTGTCATATAGTTAGCATCATCGGAAGCAAGGAAAGCTACTGCCTTGGCAATATCCTCTGGCTGTCCAAGTTTCGCAAGAGGGATCTGCGTAAGCATACCTTTTTTAATATCTTCTGGTAGTTGCTCTGTCATTTCTGTTTCAATAAAGCCTGGCGCAATCGCATTAACTAAAATATTGCGTGAAGCTAATTCTTTTGCCGTCGTTTTTGTGAGTCCAATAACACCTGCTTTAGCCGCAACATAGTTTGCTTGACCAGCATTACCCGCTACACCAACGATGGAAGAAATATTAATAATACGACCTGCACGCTGCTTCATCATTTGACGTGTTACCGCCTTTGTACAAAGGAAAACCCCTTTAAGATTCGTATTTAATACATCGTCCCATTCGTCTTCCTTCATACGCATTAACAGGTTATCTCTAGTAATACCTGCATTATTCACTAAAATATCAAGAGAACCAAATGTTTTCACAGCGGCATCCATTAATGCGGTTACTTCTTCCGTCTGTGAAACGCTAGCTTGCACCGCAATGGCTTCCCCACCGTTTGCTTGAATCATCTCAACGACTTCTTCCGCTTTTGCCTGTGAGCCACTATAGTTTACTACAACCTTAGCACCTTCCTCAGCAAGCTTTACAGCAATAGCACGTCCAATCCCTCTTGAAGCTCCTGTTACAACAGCTACTTTACCTTCTAATTTACGCATTGATTGACCACTCCTTCGACGCTTCTAAAACCGCTTCTAATGATGCTTCATCATAGACACAATAAGCAGCAACTGAACGATCAATTTTTTTCAAGAGACCGCTTAATACTTTGCCAGGTCCACATTCGATAAAGACATCGACACCTTGTGCAATCATTTCACGCATAGATGCTTCCCATTGCACTGCACTATATACCTGTTCAACTAGCTCCTGCTGAATCGCTGGTACATCCTTTAATTCCTTCGCCATTACATTGCCGATAACAGGGATTTCAGGTGCAGATAAAGTAATCTCTGCTAATGCTGCTTGCAGTTTTTCTGAGGATGGTCGCATCAATTCAGAATGAAATGGACCGCTCACAACTAAAGGTATTGCGCGCTTTGCCCCTGCTTCTTTTGCAGCAATAATCGCTTTATCTACACCTTCTTTAGTGCCTGAGATAACAATTTGTCCTGGACAATTCACATTGGCTACCTGCACAGAATCACCCGCTGCTGAAACCAGCTCTGTAACTGCGTTCAATGCCTCTAATTCCATCCCTAGAATCGCTGCCATCGCTCCTTGTCCTGCTGGTACAGCTTCATTCATATAAAGACCACGTTTATGCACGATAGACACGGCATCATCAAATGACATTACGCCTGCTAAAACCAATGCACCATATTCTCCAAGCGAATGACCCGCAGCATAGTGTGGCTGAATTCCTGCTGCACGCAGCTTTTCAGCTACCATTACACCCGTAGTAAGAAGTGCTGGCTGAGCGTGGTATGTCAGTGTTAACTCCTCAGCTGGACCTTCTAACATTAACTTAGATAATTCAAATTGAAGAGCTTGATCTGCACGATCATAAAATGCTTTACTGTCTGCTGCATTTTCAACAAACTCTTGACCCATCCCTACTACTTGCGAACCTTGTCCTGGAAAAATAAATGCTATTTTCGTCATTTGAATAATCCCCTTTGTTTAATCAATTTCTAAGTGACGTACTGTATCAGTAATCGTCGAAATAACAGCATGCTCTACCATCGTATTAGCTTGTCGAATCGCACTAAAAATTGCTTTTGCATTCGATGAGCCATGCGCTTTAATTACAGGTGCTTGTAAGCCAAACAACCCTGCACCACCATACTCTGTGTAGTCCATTTTATTTTTTAAGTCACGTAAATTATTTTTCATGAGTGCTGCTGAAATTTTCGTTTTCGTTGATGACATAAATGCCTCTTTTAACATTGAAAATAAAGCGCCAGCCGTCCCTTCAATAGACTTCAACACCATATTGCCTGTAAAGCCATCTGTTACAACAACATCCGCTACTCCTTCAAGCAAATCACGCGCTTCTACATTACCAATAAAATTCAAATCAGCTTCCTTCAATAATTCGAAGGCAGCTTTCGTTAATTCATTACCCTTTTTTTCCTCAGTACCGATATTTAATAGGCCAATTCGTGGTTTTTGTAAGCCTCCAACCTTTTTAGCATAAATATCACCCATAATCGCATATTGCACTAAGTGCTCTGGTCGTGCATCTGCATTTGCTCCTAAATCAAGCATTAAGAAGCCTTTACCATCCAATGTCGGTAATGTTGTAGCCAAAGCTGGACGGGCTATCCCCTCAATTCGGCCAACTTTAAATAAGCCCCCTGCCATTAACGCTCCGGTATTCCCAGCAGATAGGCAAGCATCTGCTCTACCTTCTTCCACCGATTCCATCATGCGAGCCATTGAAGAATCCTTTTTTCGACGAACAGCACGTGCAGGGTCATCCGTTCCTTCTACTATTTCCTCACAATGTATGATTGTTAATCGATCATGTTGTTTTAAAAATGGCTCAAGCTTATCTTGCTGACCATATAATTGGATTTCTAAATTTGGGATTTGCTCTAATGCTAAGAGTGCACCTTCAACAACTGATTTTGGTGCATTGTCTCCACCCATTCCATCAAGCGCTAATTTCATTGTTACTCACCTTTACCTTTCGTGCGGTACATATCAAATTCACCAACAAAAACGGTTTCACCATTTACGGTAGATGTTACCTCGACTTTTGTACGATGATTAAGATCATCTCGTCCGATAACAATCGCTTTTGTAATAACACGATTTCCAGCACGCACAGGTTTCACAAATGTAATATTGGAATGTACGGTTAATGCTAGTTCGTCATCAATTACTGCGACCGCTAATGAGTTTGCTTGTGCAAACAAATGATGTCCACGTGCGATGCCATTGCGCTGAAAAACATGCTCTTCTTGTACATCAAAAATCGATAGTGCTCGATTATCTAATTCAATATCTACAATTTCTCCGATGACTTCATCAATCGGTAGAGATTTTACTTCATTTTCATAGTTTTTAGAAGCAACATCTTTAATTCGCTCTCGTAATTCTGGTATAGATAACTCCATACGATCTAAACGAATTGTTTGGACACTTACCTGAAACTGTGTTGCTAGCTGTTCATCTGTGACGAATGGATTTTCAGCTATCGTTTCAGATAGTAGTCGCTGTCGCTCTTTTTTCGTTCGTCTCAACATCATTCGCCACCTTTTGAGTTGTTATTAGCACTTGGTACTAATATCAGTATATAGAGTATAAAAAAAGAATGCAAGACTTGTTTTGAAATCAAGTACTCACATTCTCCTATGCTCATAAGCCCTCAATACTAATCGAAGCGCTCTCCCTGTAATACACCCGACTCTTCTAGCATTTTACGCAAGTATTGATAGTCATCATCCTGCCAAAACGCTTTTGTTTCAAGCATCTCTGTTGCATCTTTTCTTGCGGTCTCGAGTATACGATAATCATGTACTAAATCAGCTACTTTAAAATCTGGCAAACCACTTTGCTTTCTACCAAAAAAGTCCCCTGGTCCCCTTAATTCTAAATCTTTTTCAGCTAAACGGAAACCATCATTCGTTTCCGTCATCGACTGCATACGCTCTTTCCCTTCATCAGACTTAGGATCAGCAAGTAAAATACAGTATGACTGGTGCTCACCACGCCCGACACGCCCTCGGAGCTGGTGCAATTGCGCTAGGCCAAAACGCTCAGCATCATAGACAATCATAAAGGTAGCATTCGGTACATTAACACCTACCTCCACAACTGTTGTAGAAACTAAAAGCTGAATTGTTCCTTCACTAAAATCGCGCATCACCGCATCTTTTTCATCGGCTGATAAACGTCCATGCATTAAACCGACCTGATAACGATCTTTAAAATAAGTGGCTAGTTGCTCATAAATTTCTACAGCATTTTGAACATCAAGCTTATCAGATTCCTCAATAAGTGGACAAATAGCATAAGCTTGTCTTCCAGCCGCTAGCTCCAATTCTAGCTTGGACATCACAGAGCCGAGTTGCTCTTTTTTCATCCAATGCGTTTCAATCTGTTTACGGCCCGCTGGCATTTCATCAATTATCGATACATCCATTTCCCCAAATGCAGTAATAGCAAGTGTACGCGGTATAGGAGTAGCTGTCATAAAGAGGACATCTGGATTCTCCCCTTTATCACGCAAAATTCGACGTTGTTCCACACCAAAGCGATGCTGCTCATCTGTGATGACAAAACCTAGCTTTTGAAATATAACATCTGGCTGAATTAACGCATGTGTGCCAATGACAATGTCAAGATCACCATTTGCCAAATCTGCTAAAATCCCACGTCGCTCCTTTGTTTTAGTTGACCCAGATAACAAAGCAACACGAACATCAAAGGGTTGAAACCATTCTTTTAAGTTCTCCAAGTGCTGTTCCGCTAAAATTTCAGTTGGTGCCATTAAGGCTCCTTGAAAGCCCGCTGTCACAGCTGCATATAAACCGATTGCCGCTACTACTGTTTTCCCAGAACCTACGTCGCCTTGCAGCAAACGATTCATTCGATGTGGTTCCTTCAAATCTTTACAAATTTCATTAACCACTCGTTTTTGAGCATTTGTTAATTCATAGGGCAATGAAGCAATAAATGCTCGTAGTTTATGCACATCAAACTGAATGATTGTGCCACGCTCACTCTCTTTCCGCGTTTTACGTAATGCCTGTATACGCAATTGGAAGTTTAATAGCTCCTCATAAGCAAAGCGTCTTCTTGCTTGTTTAGCATGCCCAGCATCCAGCGGAAAATGGATACCCTCCAAGCCCTCTCGTATCGGAACAAGCTTATAGGACTCCTGTAAATAATATGGAATCGCCTCTGGTAGCTCTGCACCAAAATCATCTAACACTTGTCGCATATATTTACGAAATCTTTTTTGTGGAATCAAACCTTTCAGACTATACACTGGCTCAAAGTCTACTTGATCTGTTTTTGGCCCAAATGTGACAGTTGTACCATTGATTACTTGTCTACCACGATCCCATTTCCCCGTCACGGTAATAATGGAACCCGGTACAAGCTTTTGCTTTAAATAGCCTTGATTGAAAAATACAACTTTTACTAAGTGACGTCCTGCCAAAACTGTTACTTGAAGTCTTGATTTATTACGACCTAAAAATAATATCGTAGGCTCACGTTCTACCTTGCACTCAACTGTAACGCGTTCGTTATGTGGTGTTTGCGCTAAATCTTTTAAACGAAAATCTTCATGTCGATGTGGGAACGTCCATAATAAATCAGCTACTGTATTGATGCCTAGTGATTCAAGATGTGCTGCTGTTTCTTTCCCGATGCCTTTCACTTCATTGACATGGCTAAATAATTCAGTCATCCTATCCCACAACTCCCTTCATTCAAGTGGTACTCTTTATGTAACCATCCTAGCTTCCTCTATCTAATGTATCATATATTAATTCGCAGCCTCTACACATAAGCAAAAACCCCATCAATGCATGATAGGGTTATAAACGTCTGTCATTTATATTGCAAAATCATGTCAATAAAAAGCTTAATGGCATCAGGAAAGACATCTTCATCTAAATCAAATTTTGGATGATGATGTGGATATTGGCTTTTTTCGCCACCCATCCCAACAAAAATAAATGCACCTGGCCTATGCTTTAGATAATATGAAAAATCCTCGCCCCCCATTACTGGATCAACAAGCTCGAATACATCCTGCCCAAAATTTTCACAAACGATAGATTCTACGAAGCGTGATTGCTGAGGATCATTGATAAGGGGAGGCGTCCCTATAATAAAATCGATTGTCCCTTTCGCCCCAAAAGCATGGCAAATCCCTTCTGTTAAACTTACCATCTTCGTTTGAATGGTAGCTACTGTTTCAGGAGTTAATGCCCTAATAGTTCCTATTAATTTTGCTGTCTCTGGAATAATGTTATACGTTGTTCCTGCTTGAATATTTCCTACTGTAATAACGCCAGCCTCAATAGGATTGATTGTTCGGCTAATGATACTCTGAAAGGCTTGCATTAAATGGCTCGCAATATAAATGGGATCAATCGTTTCATGTGGCATTGAACCATGTCCACCATGACCTTGAATTTCAATTTCAAAATCATCGACCGAAGCCATCATTGGCCCATGTGTTAAGCCAATTTTCCCTTTTTCTAAACCTTGCCATAAATGAATACCGAAAATAGCATCGACACCTTCTAAAACACCATTTTGAATTAAAAAGTCTGCTCCACTTGGTGTGATTTCCTCAGCTGATTGGAAAATAAGCATAATATTTGGCTCGATTTTTTCCTTATTCATCGCTATCCATTGTGCTACTGCCAATAAAATCGCTGTATGCCCATCATGACCACACATATGTGCCACACCTGGCTTTTGAGAGATATAGGGCTTATCACCTTCTTCAACAATTGGTAAGGCATCTATATCTGCTCGTAAGGCAATTGTCTTCGTATCTTTTGTTCCTTGAATCATAGCCACTACGCTAGGAGGATCATACTCTAATATTTCAATTTGAAGCTGCTCTAATCGTTTACGAATAAATTGACTTGTTTCAAATTCTTGTCCAGAAAGCTCTGGATATTGATGAAGATAACGACGATCCTCTATAGCTTGTTTTGTTAAAAATGGTAGATTAGTTATTTCCACTAAAAAAACTCCTTTTAATTTACCTTGAGCGTTCCTACAAAGGAATGGAGCGTCTGATAAAGCCCCCCCTTACAAAATGGGTGCTTATTTTATTATACTAAAATCATTCGCAACTAAACCAATATAAAAACATGCTACCTTTTTAGATAGCATGTTTCACCAGTTTTATTGAAGAGCTTTAATACTTTGTAGGCCACCATTTTCAAGTATAGCTTTACTAATAGCCTTTCCTGTTGGTGTTGCCGCTAGACCGCCTCGTGCAGTCTCTTTCAGATTCGGACTCATGGATTGCCCAATGCGATACATAGCGCCAATTACTTCATCACAGGGAATACGACTTGTTACACCTGCAAGTGCCATATCTGCCGCTACTAGCGAGTTAGATGCACCCATGGCATTACGTTTGACACATGGTACTTCAACAAGACCTGCTACTGGATCACAGACAAGACCAAGCATATTTTTTAAGGTAATGGCAAATGCTTCCGAACATTGCTGTGGCGTACCTCCAGCCATTTCAACAATGGCAGCAGCAGCCATTCCTGCAGCAGAACCAACTTCTGCCTGACAACCACCAGCAGCACCTGAAATGGAAGCGTTATTCGCAACCACAAACCCAAAAGCTCCTGACGTAAATAAATAACGGATCATTTGCTCACGAGTTGGATTTAATTTATTTTTCACTGCAAAAAGCGTTCCTGGTACAACACCTGCAGAACCCGCTGTCGGCGTTGCACATATTGTTCCCATCGCTGCATTTACTTCATTTGTTGCAACGGCTTTGCTTACAGCATCTAATAATAAATCACCTGATAGTGATTTTCCTTGCGCAATATAATTTTGAAGCAATACGGCGTCCCCACCAGTTAAACCTGTTACTGATTGCACACCTTGTAATCCTCGTTCAATGGCTTCTTCCATCACGGTTAGATTTCGATCCATTTGTTGGATGATTTCTTCTCGCGTTCTGCCAGTAATCAATATTTCCTGTTCGATCATGATTTCTGATATTAATTTTTCTTCTTGCTCTGCTCGTTCTACAAGCTCACGAACATTATGAAATAAAACGTCCATTTTGGGACACCCCCTTAGTTATTAATTTTAGAGACCTTTGTAATATGTGGAATTAAAGATATTTGCTGTAGCACCTTATCTTCAATGTTTTGATCAATTTCAATCACCATTAGAGCTGTTAAACCACGTTCTATACGTGAAACTTCCATATGCCCAATATTGACTTCATGCATTGCTAAACAATTGGCTACATTGGCAATACAGCCAGCACGATCATCATGCACAACAAGAATTGCTGGCATACCACCTGTTAAACGTAGCTTAAAACCATTGACTTCACTGATTTCAATTTTTCCGCCACCAATCGAAATACCAACTACAGACATTTCCCCTTCATCGTCTCCAATGACAAGCCGAGCTGTATTGGGATGCTCCGTATTAGCCGTTTCGGGAATAAATTCATATTCTAATCCCACTTTTTCGGCCTCTTCAAATGCTATTTTAATACGGTCATCAAATGTATCGTAATCTAATAGGCCCCCCACTATCGCAACATCTGTACCATGTCCTCTATACGTTTCAGCAAATGATCCATATAAATGAATTTTTGCCCATTTAGGTTGTCTACCAAATAAATCCCTTGCAACACGCCCAATGCGAGCTGCACCTGCCGTATGAGAGGAGGAAGGCCCAATCATGACTGGTCCAATAATATCAAATACTGAAGTAAACTTCATACAAACACCCCTCTATTCTATTCATATAATAATATTTATTTTTACTTATATCATGCTTGATAGCTACTATAAAAGTAAAGCATTTAATTTATCAACTTTCAGAAAATTACCACTACTATAATTTATAGTAACTATATAGGTTTATTTTTTGTCCACACCATATATACACATCAATAAAACAGTTGATATTCCAATAATTCCAAATTTTTTATCCTCTGGACACGTACATCTAGCTGTTCATATTTAGCACGTTTTTACTAAATATTATACATCCTCTTCTTTGTAGCATAAACAAAAGCAGTACACGTTTTGTGCACTGCTTTCTTTACGGAATAGCAAAGTAGCATGTAATTATTCTACTGAAATAATATATGGATATAACCCTTGTTTACCATCAAATAATTCAACTTCTACATCTGGATAGTTCTCTTCAATGAAAGCTGCTAATGCTGAAGCAGCCTGTTCAGTTGTATCTTCGCCATAGATCACTGTAACTATCTCAGCATCTTCATCGACTAAATCTGTGATTACCTTTTCTGCTGCATCCTTTAATGCTGGTGTAGAAAGGACAATTTTACCTTCTGCTAATGCCATAAAATCATCTTTACGGATTTCCACACCATCAATAGATGTATCACGCACTGCATAGGTTACTTGACCTGTCTTCACATTAGCAAATGCATCGGACATTGTCTTTTTATTTAGATCAACAGCTGCTTCAGGGTTAAACGCTAAAATCGCTGCCATCCCTTGTGGAATCGTCTTCGTAGGAACAACCGCTGCGTCAATCTCTAATAGTTCAACCGCTTGCTCTGCTGCCATAACGATATTTTTATTATTCGGTAAGATTAATACTTTTTCTGCACCGATTTCTTGTACGGCTTTAACGATATCTTCAGTTGAAGGGTTCATTGTTTGACCACCTTCAATGACATATGAAGCACCGATAGAGCGCAATAATTCTGCCACACCCTCACCCATCGCAATCGTTACGATAGCATACGGATGTTTTTCTACTTTTTTGGCAGTCGTTGGTGCTTTATGCTCCTCACCAACAATCGCTGAATGCTGCTCACGCATATTATCAACTTTTATTTTAATAAGACTACCGTATTTTTGTCCGATTGATAAAACAGAACCTGGTTGCTCAGAATGGATATGAACCTTCGCAATTTCTTCATCGGAGATCACAAGCAAAGAATCCCCCAAAGGATTTAATTCATTACGGAAATGCTCCTCATCGAAAGGTTCTTTCCCTTCTTCTAAACGCACCATTATTTCAGTACAATAGCCAAATTCAATATCTTCAGTATTCATGAAATCCTGTACTCTATGATGCTCTGCATTGATTAAATCATCTAAGGTCGCATCATTTTTCTCTGGAAGAGGCTCACCTTTTAAAGAGGCTAGAAACCCTTCATACACAAATAGTAAGCCCTGACCACCACTATCCACAACACCGACCTCTTTTAAAACAGGTAGCAATTCAGGTGTGCGATCTAATGAAGCCTTTGCTTCTGCTGTAAAAGCTTCCATCACGGCAATGATATCGGTTTCAGTTTCTGCCACTTCTACACCTTTTTTTGCCGCCTCACGTGCTACTGTTAAAATAGTTCCTTCTACAGGTTTCATAACAGCTTTATAAGCTGTATCAACACCCGCTTGGAAAGCCGCTGCAAAGCCTTTTGCATCAATGGTTGCTTCTTTTTCAATAAACTTCCCAAAGCCTCGGAATAATTGCGATAGAATAACGCCTGAATTTCCGCGCGCACCCATTAAAAGACCTTTTGATAATGCCTGTGCTGTTTTACCAATATGTTCTGAAGCGGCAAGTTCTGTTTCCTTTGCGCCAGATGTCATCGATAAGTTCATATTAGTCCCTGTATCACCGTCCGGTACTGGGAATACATTTAATGAATCTACATAATTTGCATTTTGGTATAGATGATGCGCACCCATTTGTACCATTTCAGCAAACTTTATACCGTCTAAAGACTGCATTCGATTTAGTTCCTCCTCTTAATTCGCTACACGAACGCCCTGTACAAAGATATTGACAGATTTTACGCTCATACCTAATGTTTTATCTACTGTATATTTCACTTTCGATTGCACTTGGTAAGCAACTTCCGAAATTTTTGTCCCGTAACTAACAATAATGTACATATCTATATGTAAATCGTCGTCCTGTTGTCGAATAACAACACCTTTTGCGAAGTTTTCTTTACGTAAAATATCAGTTAGACCATCACGAATTTGATGTTTAGATGCCATGCCAACAATACCGTAGCATTCTACAGCAGCACCACCAGCAATTTGTGCAAGTACATCTGTTGAAATATCAATTTGGCCGAATTCATTGTTTAATTCAATTGACATAGGAATGCCTCCTTGGCTCTTTTTGACTAAAGTATATTGTAACACTTTCGTTATAATTTAAGCAACCTAAGGCAGTATAGAAAGGCTTTATAGCAACGTTTTCTGACTTCAAATAGACGCATTTTCCTTTCCGTCAAAAATTGCCATTTTACGAAAATAGTTATTTCGTCCGTTCTGCTTAGCTAAATATAACGCTTGGTCAGCAATATCACAGCATGTTTGTAAATGCTCATACATTGTCAGGTTAGCATGACACATTCCAATACTAACCGTTACGTATTGAACAATATCTGATTGCCTATGTGGAATCTTTAAGTCACGCACTTCCTTTAAAATTTCTTCACATATAGGCTCAGCAAACTTCTCAGTATGCTGACTAATCATAATAAATTCTTCTCCACCCCAACGAGCAACAAACGCCTGATACTTCTCTGCAATTTCCGCCAATAAGGAGGCTACTTTAACAATGACCGCGTCACCCTGTATATGTCCATAGTAATCATTAAACTTTTTAAAATAATCAATATCAATCATCATTACCGTTAATGTTTGTGGTTGATGAAGCTGATGTCCTATTTTAGTCAATTGCTGATTAAATGCTCGTCGATTTGGCAGATTCGTTAAAGGATCTTTTAGTGCTTGCTCTGCTAATGCTTTATTTTTAACAGCTAGCAGCTCTGATAATTGTTTCGTTTTGATCATTTCTTCATCCAATAAAATATGCTGCGTAGTTATTTGTTTTCGAACCTTGTAGGTCTGATATTGAATTATGATACCAATCGGAATTAAAAGAGACATCGGTAATATGACTTTAATATTCTCACTGGACATGCCAACACTCAAATATGTACTCGCAATAATTGCTGGTGCAGAAAGTAAAATAATCCAACTAATTTTTCGTAAAGGTAATGCAAATACCGTACAAATAATGATTAAAATCACCTCATATAATGCTGCATGATGAAAGAAATAAACATCCATTACCGAAATTGCCGTAATCAATAGCATAATCGTGTAAATATAAATAACAACTAGGTGTTCATACTTCTGTATATTAACAGAGGTAATGTGAATTCGTTTTTCCCTAACAAATAACAATACGGCTATATCTATATAAAACATGGCGATATGAATGGCAATATAGACGGGGACCATGGCTCTTTCTGCTTTGACAAAGAAAACCTCTCCATAATGAATAAGGGAAATAATAGCCGATACATACATAAGTGACCAAGCAACTGTTCTCATCCCTTTTAAATTCGACTGAACCATTTCTTTGCGAATAGAAAAAGCTATTTTTTCTTGATTTTTCATAATACTCGCTCCTATTGTCCGCTTTCAGTTATATAATGTTCTATATGTATCGTCTAAAGAATGAAAAATACAAGTAGGTCGAAATTTTTTTGATAAATAAAAAAGTTGATACTTTTATAGCATCAACTTTGTTTATATTATATTCAGTTCAATATTTTAAAATTTATTTGACTAAAAAAGACTTTTAATAAGCTTGTCGATCATAACAGGCATTTCTTTAAAGGCACTATCCACATGCAGTCTTTCTGTTTTTTGGTGTGCATCTTTGCCAAAGGGACCGACATTTAATACAGGCCCCTGTAATGCAGACATTTCTTTAAACGGAATACTATACGTATCTCCCCATACAGGTGTGTTACGTTCGAATGCTAACCACTCGTTTGAATCATCTGTGTAGTTAACATAACTTAAATCACAAATCCCGTTAAAATAATGAATCTGCTCCACCTCAATAGCAAATGTTTGAGCCGTTTTCTTCATCAATTCAATCGATTGAATAACAAGTGGATGATTGGATGAATTAATTGCTGGATAATAAGGTGGTGCATATAGCAAAACTGTTGCTGGTGCTAATTCCTGACAACGAATCATGAGCTGATCAACAATACGTATAGATTTTTCACGATCGTCCCATGCGTGATGCTGAAGAACTTGCTGTTTGATCGTTCGCACTTCCTCCTCACCCAATTTATGGATAGCATGCTCCAACAATGCCTCATATCGCAAAACCTGTACATTCCCTACCCCTTGTACTTTTTCTCGGGTGCAAACTTTTTGGTATTGCTCATTACAAGCAGCCATGGCTTGTAATGCCACTTGTTCAAAGATAGCCATTACTTCTGCAGCTGTACGTTTTAATAAAAATACATTGTACAGTGCAGCCGCACGATATGGTGTTTGTGTAGAATACTCCATTTTTAAATCTTTTAATTGTAAAGAAACTGGCAGTGGCGTACTTTCTCCCAAATCTGTTTCACGGAAAAGAGGATTCCACTCCATGTACTGTGTCATATAAGAAGCAATAAAGTTAGCGGTCATGCCCTTTAAAGGTTCGCCAACATGCGTCTCTTTGCCATAAAATAAAGCAGCTGGCATTATTTTCCCTATAGTACCTGAATAGATATATTCATTTGTATCAGATGGCCCTTGCGAAAAGGAAGGTTCACTATTTAAAAATAATTTATAGGTTAGCCCATGTTGTTCACGAAGTCTCACAAGCTCCACAACAGCAGCTCGCATTCCAGCAGAGTTTACTTCCTCATCAGGTACAGTAGTTAAAATCAAATTAATTGGCCATTGTTCAAAGCTTGCCTTTTCAATGAGCTGCATATGTAAAGCAAGTCCCATTTTCATATCCATTGTGCCACGACCAAATAAATAATTACCTGACTCCAAATCAATTCTAGCCGCTTCTGGTAAATCTTCTTTGTATTTAGACTCCATCAGTTTTTTTGTTAATTCCTCTGGATAAAAAGCTAGTGGCTCTAGTTCTCCATATTCCTCCGTATGCACTGTATCGAAGTGACTGATTAACACCACTGTTTCTGTTGCTGTTGGGTGCTTATAAAATGCCGTAACAGCATTTCTTCCAAGCCCTGCATCATGTAATTCAATAAGCTCTGGATGTTTTTCAAAATATGGAAGCGTTAACAATTTATCTTTTAATTTATAGGCAAAGTCATTTTCACCCTTTGTCAATGTCCTGCTTTCCCAACTGACAATTTCACATAGCAATGCTCGCAGTTTTTCAGGTGTATTCCACATATAATTATTCATACAAACTCTCCTTTAGCCTCAATTCGTTAAATTTTTGGTTAACGAATTTCTAGTGACTCTTCACTTTTACTATCTGTCGTTGTTGCATTTTTTAATTTCAATTGATAAAAAATCATACAGGCAATAAAGAAGCCAATCCCGTACAGTAAACCGATTCTTTGCGTTGGATCAAACGCTAAAAATACTAAAATAAATACACAAAAGATAATACAAAATACAGGTATTAAAGGAAATAGAGGTGTTTTAAATTTTAAATCAGCCAAATTTCCTCCAGACTTTACATAACGATAGCGGAACATTAGTTGAGAAGCACAAATCCCCATCCATGAGATTGTGACAGAGATTCCGGCCACCGACATGAGTAACACAAATACTGCATCAGCTTCCATTACACTTGTTAATAAGGATAATAGTGAGAAAGCCATTGTAAAAATGAGCGCATTTAAAGGCACTTTATTTTTAGTCAATCGACCAAATAACTTAGGTGCCATTCCCTCTTGTGACATAGAGAATAATAAACGTGTTGACGCATACAGACATGAATTGCCGACTGATAAAATAGCCGTTAATATAACAAAATTCATGATACTAGCTGCATATGGAACACCTGCTATATTCATCAACGTTACAAATGGACTCTCTACAAGACCAAGCTCTGATGCTGGGAATATCGCCGATAATACAATAATGGAGGCAATATAAAAGACTATAATTCTAAAAAGAATAGTACGAATCGCTCTTGGAATATTTTTTTCAGGGTTCTCGGTTTCACCTGCTGCAATACCAACAAGCTCTGATCCCTGATAAGAGAAAATAACATTCATCATTGTGACAAAAATAATAGAAATACCTGCTGGGAATAAACCAGTAGGTGCTAAATTTGTCAGATGTGGCGTTGGACGATCTGCTAATGGAATTAATCCGAAAATGGCCGCACCACCTATAATGATAAATGCTATGACTGCAACAACTTTGATACTAGCAAACCAGAACTCTGCTTCAGCGAAGCCCTTTGTTGTTAAAGCATTTAAGACAAATAAAAGAACCATAAACACAGCACACCAAATCCATATTGGTACAGTTGGAAACCAATGTTGCATTAAAATCCCAGCAGCTGTAAATTCAACACCAGCTGTGGCGGCAGACCCGACAAAATACATCCAGCCTAATGAAAAACCAGCTGAAGGACTAATGAAACGTGTAGCGTATGTTTGGAAGGAGCCTGTAACTGGCATATAAACAGCCAATTCCCCAAGACAGTTCATGACCATAAACAAAATTAGGCCACCAAACAAGTAACCAATTAGAGCACCACCTGGTCCTGCTTGATTAATGGTATAGCCAACATTTAAAAATAAGCCCGTTCCAATAACACCCCCAAGTGAAAGCATTAATAAGTGACGGCTTTTCATCGATCGATTTAATTGATTGTTGTGAAGCTGATCCCCTTTATTCAACATCCATCCCTACTTCCCATATAGTGTAAATATTCAGATAATCAAAGAATAAAAGTACCCAATCAATTTTCCCTTTTAAATTGATTGGGCAATGTTAGCATGTCTTAAAAACGTAATGATAAACAACTTAAGCCACCATCGTGTTTTCTAAACTCAGACATCTCAAGTTCAATAGTTTGATAGCCAAGATTTTGTAATTTACGATTTGTTTCTGGGTAGCCAGCTGGAATAATAATATAATCATTTACTTGAATACAGTTAGCAGAATATTCATCTTCTTTAGGAATCACGATTTTATCATAAGATTCAAATGCAGGGTGATCGACAAACTCACCAGCTACCACCATACGATTATCCCCAACATAGGCAACCCCTGTTTTTAAATGGAAGAACTCTTTTAATGGAATAATAGTCGCTTCATAGCCTTCTTGCTCAACAATTTTTTTAAATTGCTGTGCGCCTTCTTCATTTGTACGGTCTGAGATCCCTACGTAAAATTTCTTCTCTGCTTGTAATACATCTCCACCATCAAGCGTTCCAGAGCCTTTAATATAGTAAATTTTTTCAAAGAATGGTTTCACTGCTGGTTCAATATCTTCGATTTCACGATTACGAGCAGCTGCTCCAGGGTTTGAGATAATAGCAAATTCAGATGTTAATACTGCCGTATCTTCTACAAATGTTGAATCTGGGAATGCTTCATTTGCTGGTAATTGTGTAACCTCAACGCCACATTTTTTCAAAGCATCTATATACTTTTCATGCTGTTCAAACAATTTTTCTAAAATGGGTTTACCTAAATCACTAGTTGTTAAACCGTTTACAAAACTATTTCCTGGATTTTTAACAATAACATTTTTAAACATAATTTTCGTCTCCTTTATCCTCTTACTACTGGACAAGTTAGGCATGTTGGCCCACCTGTTCCTTTAACAGTAATTTCATCACCTTTATATTCAAACACTGTTGCACTAGCATCAAGTAGCTGTTGTTTTGTTACTTTGTTCCCTTCAGGAATAACGCACACTCTTGGTGCAAGCGCCAAGACATTACAGCCCAGTGCATCATACTCATCCTTCGGTACTTCTATTAATTGGATACCTCGCTCGATAAGCAGTTGTCGGAAAAATACTGGCATTAAACGTGAATGTACAACAGCTAAATCTCGATCTACCATACTTATGAAAGACATTAAATGTAAACACTCAGCTTCACCTAAGTCATGGGGTAGCTGCACAACAATAAACTCATCCACCATATCCGCTGTCATTTCCTTTAATTGATGGATAGCTTCATCATTTGTACGATAACCTCTACCTACAACGAGTGTTCGATCATCTAACCAAACAAGATCTCCACCATCTGATACCGCCTCTCCTGTTAGTTCCCCAATGATTGGAATACCTTTCTCCTGTAAAAAGGCCTTATATACTGCTGCTTCTGGCTGTCTCAATTTTTTGCCAGATTTCAGTATAATGGCGCCATTTGGTGTGAATTTAACTGGATCATGTGCATAAAGCGAATCTAACCCTACTTCATCATTAGCAGGCAAATAATCAATCGTATCAACATACTTTTCAAGAATCCTAATAAATTCAGCATATTCTCTTAGCGCTTCTTCATAGTTAGGCTCAGATAAATAGTTAAATGTTTTCCATTCATCGCTAAGATGTGCCTGGCTTCGGAAAGCATCTTTCGGATGTTTTACTATAACGTGTTTCAAAGGTGCATACATTGATGAACAATAATGCATTCCCTTCACCCCTTTTCCGTGTAGTGGAAAACGTTTCCGTTAAGAGGAAAGTTTATATGAAAAATATATTCGTTTTATGCTATACTGTCAATATATTTAGAAAACTTTTTATTTTTCCTTTAATCTAAATTTGATTTATCCATTGAAAAACAATTGTACGAGGATTCATTTTACACATCTTTGTATAGACATCTATTCGCTCGAAAATATTGGAACTAGACGTAATTGGAGAATAAAAATAAAATAGGAGGAAGGGAGGTGGGACAAATGCAATTATTAGAGCGAGCTATGACGATTGCGAAGGTTTTAGCATCTGAAGCAAATGACCGTAGCTTGTCTATTTCAGAGCTTTCTACAAAATGCGATTTACCACTAAGTACTTTACATAGAATTTTAAAAGCCATGATTAAACAAGGTATGATTGAACAGGATGAGCAGACTAAGCATTATCGCCTCGGAACAATATGGATGGAACTTGGCTTACAGGTATATGACACGATGGATTATATTAGTAAAATTAGGCCTGAATTAGAACGCTTAGCAAGAGAAGTTGAAGAAAGTGTCTATTTAAGTAAGCCTGCTGGTTTAGATACAATTATTATAGAAAGAATAGACAGTGCTGCAAATCCGATTCGTATTTATGACCAACTTGGCATTCGCATACCTATGCATATCGGCGCAGCCAATAAAGCCATTCTTGCTTCTATGCCTGACACTCAGTCAAAAGAAATTTTGGAACAGCTAATAACGAAAGACGAAATTGCTGAATTAGAAGGACAACTTCAAAACATCCGACAGCAGGGCTATGCAATAAGTCATGGAGAACGAACTGCTGGTACTTCCTCCATTGCGGTATCTGTACAAGATGGTTTTGGAGAAGTGATAGGTGCAGTGAGCATCGGCTTTGTGAATTTTAATGTCTCTCAAGATCATATTAATACATTAATTGAGCGCTTAGTTGATACTGGTAAACGAGTATCGACAAAACTTGGTTATCGTGGAAAAGGGTAGTAATACTTCTTTTCTTAAGTTTCCCTTCTTTTACTAACTGATTTTTGCCTGTAAAGGTTTTTTTCTTGAAAGGATATGTGAAAACTATTGCACTGAACGCCATCGTATGTTAAATTATTATGGTATGTGAAATACCGAACTGAAATAATAATCTTTCAGCATCAACAGTAAGGAGGGAATACAACATGCCAAAACAATGTGTAATCACTGGACGTAAAGCTCGTACTGGTAACAACCGTTCCCACGCTATGAACGCTAACAAACGTACTTGGGGTGCTAACCTTCAAAAAGTTCGTATCTTAGTTGACGGTAAACCAAAACGTGTATGGGTTTCTGCTCGTGCATTAAAATCAGGTAAAATCGAGCGCGTTTAATCGCCGCTTCTAAAAAATCGATTTCGCATTGGGCGCAAATCGATTTTTTTCTTTTTACAGTATTCAATATACTTAACGTAAAAAAATCCGACTAACATTAGTCGGATTTTTTTACTTTCTTATCTTTTTTAAATAGGTTAATACACGTACGCGTGATACTACTCACGAATTTCGGCAGCTGGAACGTATATACTTTCAGGACTCTCTCCCCCTTACGCTAATCTATGCTTCTTATCATTAAACATATGCCATGCGAGAAAGATATAGACCCTGAAGTTCCTATTATTTCATTACTTGTAAATCGTGATGTTCCTAAAGAGATTTCCTCATTCGTTGTTTCATATTTTACTTGCCGTAATGTCACATTTTGAATCGGTTCCTCATGAGCAAAAAAAGACAAGTATCGGTATCGATCATCTGCAAAAATAGTATGCGTACCAGGTAATAAAAATTGCAACATATTTGCATGATTAATAATCTTCAGCTCAACTTGAGGATGCTCTTTTTGGAGTCGATAAATGGAACGAACCGCTGCCTCATAATGATCTAAGCGCCCACCTGTAACACCTGTTAGGACAATTTCTTGAGGTGCATAAGTATAGGCTTTAAGCAAAGCTAAATCCGTATCTGTTTCATTTTTCTCTTCCTGAAAACGTTGTTGGTCATTGGTTTGTGCCAGCACAAATTGATATTCCTCATCTGTTAAGGAATCAAAATCACCAACAATGGCATGAGGGGTAATCCCATGCTCCAGTAAATATAAAGCACCACGATCTGCTCCAATAAATACTACATCCTGTTGTTGAAACGATGAAAATGAGCAAAGCTCTTGTTTTGGACCACCTGCACAAACAACGACTATCGTCATCTCTTAATCGCTGCCTCACCAGCCGCTAAAATCTCTTGGAGTGCAGCTGTTCGATCTTCTTTACTATAAATAGCTGATCCTGCCACAAAAATCGTCGCTCCAGCCTGTGCACATGGAACAATCGTTTCAGCAGTAATACCACCATCAATTTCAATGGCAATCTCTAGACCCCGCTCTTTAATAATTGCCGATAATGCTTCAATTTTAGGTACAACAGAATGAATAAATTTTTGTCCACCGAAGCCTGGATTAACAGTCATCAACAATACCATATCGATATCTTCTAAAATGTGTTGAATCGACTCTATTGGTGTATGTGGATTTAATACTACGCCAGCCTTTACACCATACGAACGAATTAATTGTATTGTTCGGTGTAAATGACGACATGCTTCAACATGCACTGTAATATAATCTGCACCAGCTTTTGCAAATTGTTCAATATACTGATCTGGATTTTCAATCATTAAATGTACATCTAACGGTAAATTCGTTAATGGACGGATAGCATCCAATACGATTGAGCCAAATGAAATATTCGGTACAAAGTGACCATCCATGACATCAATATGAATCAGTGTTGCACCTGCTTGCTCTACTTCTTTTACTTCTTCCCCTAATTTTGCAAAATTTGCTGCTAAAATTGATGGTGCTATTTGTATCATCATTAATACCTCGGCTTTCGATCCATAATTTCTTGCATAAATTGTTCATAATGCTTGTAGCGGTAGTCACGAATTTCTCCCGTTTCTACTGCTGCCTTTACTGCACATTTTGGCTCTTTCAAGTGTAAACAGCCTCTAAATTTACAATCATCCGCCACTCTGACCATTTCAGGAAAACATGCGCCTAATTCCTCTTTATCAATTTCATCAAAATCAAAAGAACTGAATCCAGGAGTATCTGCCAATAAACCATCACAGACCTCAATAAGCTCGACATGACGAGTAGTATGTTTTCCTCGCCCTAAGCTTTGAGAAATGATGCCTGTTTTTAAGTTTAATTCAGGAATTAGTGTATTCAGCAAAGTTGATTTTCCAACACCAGATTGACCTGCTAATACAGTGGTTTTTCCTTTTAAAATAGGCTGTAGGCGTTCAACTAATTCTTCCTCATCTTTATAGGTTTGTAAAACCGTATAGCCCATGTTTTGATAATCGACGATATATTGCTGTAATTCCTCACGTTTATCATTTTCCAGCAAATCCATTTTTGTTAAACAAATAATAGGATGTACATGGAATGATTCTAAAACAACTAAAAAGCGATCCAATAAAATGGTATTGAAATTAGGTTCTTTTACGGAAAATACTAAAATACCTTGATCAATATTGGCAATTGGCGGACGAACTAATTCATTTTGACGCTCCAAAATCTTTTGAATGGTACCATCCGATCCTTCTGTTTCCGTTGAATATTCTACAATATCACCAACAAGCGGGGATTCTCCGCGATTGCGAAAGACCCCACGTCCTCGACATTGAATAAGTTGATGACCATCATAAACATAATAATAACCGCTTAATGCTTTTCTTATTTGGCCTTGCGCCATCCAATTCCTCCTTAATTGACATCCTCATATTTAACTTTGTCTTCTAAGATTATTTCTGAGTCACGGATAATTCTATAACTTGCATCTTTGCCTTCTTCAATAACAAGCTGTATATTGTAAGGTGTATCATCTAAAATTGGAAACTCTACTGGTTCAGAAAATGTATGATTTTTATCTTGAATTTCAATGCGAATGTTTTGAGCTATACCCTCTTCTGTAGGTTTATACTCAATGACTACAGGTATGACCAGTGGTTTATCAGGCTTTTTCGCTGGTCCTTTACTGATCACAACGGATATGAAGGAACCTTCTTCCACCATAGTACCCGCTTTTGTCAATTGTGATATCACACTGCCCGCAGGAATCGACTCATGATATTCTTCACGTGAAATACGCCAATTAAGGCCAACTCTCCTCACATAGTCATCCATATCCGCTTTTGTATAATTATTGAGGTTTTCAAGCCTTATCATTCTAACCCCTTGGCTTACTTTAAACGTAATTGTTTCTTCCTTCGCAACAACTTCAGTATTTGGGGGTATACTTTGCTCAATGATTCTTCCTTCTGGTTCATTAGAAGGGACATCCTCTTTTAGTACTTCTTTATACTTTCCTTTTATTAAAGCTTCCACTTGACTATAATTCTGTCCAACATAATTATCTACAGTCGTCATTTCCACACCTAAGCTGACGATTAAATCAATCTCTGTGCCTTTTGCACGCAATGAATTTTTTGCTGGATCTGTTTCAATGATCTTACCTTTCTCAATTTCCTCATGGTTCCGCTCCTGATGCTCCTCACCAACAACAAACCCCTCTGCTTCTAATTTTTTTGTAGCTTCTTCCACAGTTAAATTTGTCACATCAGGTACAGAAATCTTTTTCGGGCTAAACGAATCTGTTGCAAATAAAAAGAATAGGAAGATGACAATCACAGCAATCAATAATCCAGCAACATACTTTGGCCAATTTTTCTTCTTTCCCTTAACAGGAGCTGGTTTTTCAACAGTTTTTTTAGGCTTTGCTTGAGATGGTGTTTTCACTTCCATAATCGGTTCCATAACTCTCGTTTGGGTTAAATCTTCGCCTTTTTTATGAACAGGCTCTTTAATAATTGGTATAGCTTTCGTCGTATCATTATCAACAGGTATGACAAATTTTGGTTCGTTTACTCGTGTTGGTGATAAGACTGTTTCCAAATCATCATATATTTCTTCCACTGTATTATAACGATGGGAAGCATCTTTAGCCGTAGCCTTCAGCACCACATTTTCCAAACTTTGAGGAATGGTTGCATCAAAAGCACGAACAGAAGGTGTTTCTGTTTGTAAATGCTTGAGTGCAATGGAAACCGCCGATTCTCCAGAAAATGGTAACTCACCTGTTAATAATTCATATAGCACAATGCCAAGTGCATAAATATCTGATTTATTAGTAGCCGTCCCGCCTCGGGCTTGCTCAGGTGATAAATAATGCACCGTACCTAACACTGAATTCGTTTGTGTAAACGATGTAGCACTTAACGTCATGGCAATACCAAAATCAGTTATTTTTACATTACCCTCCGCATCCATTAAAATATTTTGCGGCTTAATATCACGGTGGATAATATGATTTTCATGGGCATTTGCAATGGCAGACGTTAATTGTTTCATAATATGCACACTTCTAGCAGGAGAAATTGGTGCAAATTCTTGTATGTACTGCTTTAACGTTTTTCCTTGAACATATTCCATCACGATATAATGTAGATCGCCATCGTCCCCTACATCATAAACACTAACAATATTTGGATGTGTAAGACTTGTAGCAGACAGTGCCTCACGTTGAAAACGTCGATGTAATTCATCCTCATTGGAAAAATCATAGCGTAATATTTTTATGGCTACATCACGGTTTAATATCATATCGTGCGCTAAATAAACATTGGACATACCTCCGCCACCAATGAGCTGCAAAATTTTATAACGGTCACTAATTCTTTTACCTACAAGCATTCTTACACCTCCTCATCCTTTTTTGTTAGTAGCACGAGGGAGATATTGTCTTCTCCCCCGCTGGCATTTGCCAATTCTACAAGCTTACGTCCTTTTTCTTCAATGGCATCTGGATACGTTATAATTGAAGCCATTTCATAGACAGTGAGTTTATTGCTTAAGCCATCTGAACAAATGAGTAAATACGATTCTGATGCTAAATCTACTTCATAAAAGTCTGGCTCTAGCGTTTCCTCTGTTCCAACAGCTTTTAAAATGAAATTTTTCTTTGGGTGTGTCAAAGCTTCTTCTTCACTTATTTCGCCATTTTCTACCAGTACATTTACATATGAATGATCTCTTGTTATTTGTTGTGCACCATCTTCAAAGAAATAATACACACGACTATCCCCAACATGTGCAATGAAGCAATGATACTCTTCTATTAACACCGCAATAAACGTCGTGCCCATTCCTTTACAGTCTTCATGTGATAAAGAATAGTCATATATCGTTTTATTCAATTGCTTAACTGTGTGCAATAACCATTCTTTTTTTGATGTTGTTGATACAAAATGATGTGCGTCTGCCTGTAAAAAAAAGGATTCCATCTGTTTAATTGCCATATCACTTGCTACATCACCAGCATTATGACCACCCATGCCGTCCGCCACAAGTGCTAGTGCAAGCCCGTCAGGACGTTTAAAAAATGCAGCACGGTCTTCATTAATTGATCGTTTTAAACCAATATCACTTTCGACTGTGTATTCCAACACTGGTCACCTCGTTTCTTCAGATCTCTCTTGAGCACGTAATTGACCACACGCAGCTGCGATATCTGAGCCTTGCTCTCGGCGGATCGTTACGTTAATCCCATTTTTCTTTAAGGTTTTTTCAAAAGCAAAAATTTGACTACGAGACGTACGAACATAATCACGTTCTGGTACGTAGTTGACAGGAATCAAGTTGACGTGACATTTAATTCCTTTAATTAATGCCGATAACTCCTCTGCAATTTCCACTGAATCATTTTCACCAGACATCAATCCATACTCAAAACTCACTCGTCGCCCTGTTTTTTTAGTATAGTAACGAACAGCCTCCATTAATTCATCCAATTTGTATGCACGAGCAATTGGCATTAGCTTTTGACGTGCCTCTTGGTTTGGTGCGTGTAGTGACACGGCGAAGTTAATTTGTAATTGTTCATCTGCAAACTGATAAATTTTTGGAACAATCCCTGATGTTGATACAGTAATATGACGTGCACCGATATTTAACCCTTTTTCATGGTTGATTACTTTTAAGAAGTTCATCATCGCATCATAGTTATCGAAAGGTTCGCCAATACCCATAATGACAATATGCGATACTCGCTCGCCCACTTCATCTAAAGTCTGCTGCACTTTGACAACTTGCTCCACGATTTCTCCTGCTAGTAGATGTCGCTTCAAACCACCTAAAGTGGAAGCACAAAATGTACAGCCGATTCGACATCCTACTTGTGTTGTTACACAAACAGAGTTGCCATATTCATGGCGCATTAATACGGTTTCGATTGAATAGCCATCTTGCAATTGAAATAAAAATTTAATGGTACCATCTTTAGATTCTTGCTTAATAATGGTTGATAGTGTTGTTAACGCAAAATTGGCTGTTAACTTATCACGCAATCCCTTTGAAAGGTTCGACATTTCTTCAAATGTCTTTACACGTTTATTATACAGCCAGTCAAAAATTTGAGTAGCACGGAAAGGTTTTTCACCGTTTTCTGTTAACCATTCTTCTAACTGATATGGCTGTAAAGAATAAATAGATTCTTTTAAATTTGGTTTTTCTTTCTTGACACGTCGGACGGGCTTGTCTTCCGCTTCATCAACTAAATCGTTAATACGTTCATTAAATTTCTCTTGATCCACCATTAGTTGGATTCTCCTTTTTTACGAAAGGCGGCAACGAAGAAACCGTCACTGCCAAAGTCTTGTGGAAAGACTTGAAGCATGCCATTAGCTTGCTTTTCCGCTAATTTTGTTGGTAAAGACTCTAGTTGTATTGCTTCCATTTCTGGATGCGCTGTTAAAAAGGCATGAACTGTGCCTTCATTTTCTTGTAGATCGACTGTACAAGTACTGTACACAAGCTTTCCATCTGTTTTCAATACTTTAGTTGCTGCCTCAAGTAAAGCTAATTGGATTTTTTGTAGATTTTCTAAATCTTCTTCTCGCTTTGTATATTTAATATCGGGCTTACGTCGCATAACCCCTAGCCCACTACATGGTGCATCAACTAAAATAGCATCAAAAGACGCTGCTTGTAAAAATTCTGGTGCTTTCCGTCCATCAATTGGGGCTGTTTCAACAATATCAAGCCCTAGACGTTCTGTATTATGGTCGATTAAATCTAATTTATGTGGATGAAGGTCTGTCGCTAAAATAGATCCTTCATTTTTCATTATTTCGGCTAAATGTGTTGTTTTTCCACCCGGGGCTGCACACATATCAAGGACACGCATGCCAGGAGATGGATTTAACACTTTAGCAGGTATCATTGAACTTTCATCTTGGATAGTAATGTGACCTTCTTTAAATACTTTTGTACGTGCAGGTTGACCATTGGTTACACGTAAACATTCAGGCATTAAATCACTTTGCTGTACTGTTAATCCTTCTTCCTCTAGTTCAGCAATAGCCTGTTTAACCGTTGTTTTTGTTGTATTCACACGCACTGTTTGCATAGCTGGCACATTGTTTTCATGCAACATTGCTGTTGCTAGCTCTAAACCGTAGTTTGCTACAAATCGTTGCACTAACCACTCGGGATGGCTTGTTTCAATAGCAAGTCGCTCCATTGGATCTGCTATATCCTCTGTAGAAGGAACGCCGCTACGTAACACCGATCTTAAAATCCCATTCACCGTCGAAGCAATACCACGATGCCCTCTACGCTTGGCAATTTCCACTGCTTCATTTACAGCAGCATGTGGTGGGATACGAGTTAAATAATGAATTTGATACAACGATATTCTTAATAACCAACGTACCCAATGATCGACTGACCCACGAATAAAAGGCTCTAAATAAAAATCAAGCGTCATTTTATGCTGTAAAGTTCCATACGTAATTTCAGTTAATAAGGCACGATCTTTCGCCTCAATTTTATGTCGTTTAATTGTTTCGTTTAGCAATAAGTTGCTATATGCTTGGTTTTTATCAACTGCTAATAGAATAGATAATGCAGCATCTCGCACATTTCCATCCCAAATCACTACACTTTTTTTACTCATTTAAATTGGTCCCCAATCTGTAATTTAGAACCTGTACCACGTAAATACTCCTCTGCAGTCATACGCTTCTTGCCAGCTGGCTGCACGTCATATAAGGCTAAAGTTGTACCGTTGCCAGCAGCTACTTCAAAATGATCTTTCTCAATCGCTACAACTGTACCTGGATTCGTCTCATGCTTGCATTTACCAATAGCTGCCCACCATACTTTAAAATTACCATCCTCAAAAGTTGTATAAGCAACCGGCCACGGATGAAGACCACGTACTTGATTGTATAAAGTAGCAGCATCGTTTGTCCAATCGATGCGTTCTTGCTCTCTCGAAATATTGCTGGCGAAGGTAACAAGTGCTTCATCTTGGACTGTTCGGCTATTTGTACCATTTATAATAGAAGGAAGTGTCTCTTTTAGGAGCTCACAACCCACTATGCTTAGCTTTTCAAAAAGGCCACCTGTATAGTCGTTTTCTTCAATAGGAATCGCTCTTTGAGAGATAATATCTCCAGCATCAAGCTTCTCTGCCATATACATAATGGTTACCCCAGTCTCTTTCTCGCCATCTATAATAGCTTGATGAATAGGAGCGCCTCCACGGTATTTTGGAAGTAGTGAGGCATGAACATTAATGCAGCCAAAAGCAGGAGCATCTAATAGCTCCTTTGGTAGTATTTGTCCAAAAGCTGCTGTTATCACTAAATCTGGCTGTAGAGCAAGAATTTGTTGTAACTCTTCAGAGCCGCGCAATTTTTCTGGTTGAATAATTGGTAAGCCAAGTTCCAAAGCTGCAGCCTTCACAGGTGGTGGTGTCAATACACGCTTTCGCCCAACTGGACGATCTGGCTGTGTCACAACTGCTTTAATATCGTATCCTTCATCATGTAGCATACGCAAAATAGGTGCTGAGAAGTCAGGTGTCCCCATAAAAATTATAGACGTCATTTTATTCCTCCTCTTCTGCGTACAGTTCTTCAAGTTCTTCTGCTGTAATAATACGCTTGATTTTCGAATCAAACAGCACGCCGTCTAAATGATCAATTTCATGTAAGATGGCACGGGCATCAAAGCCTCCTGCTTCTAATTCATATACACGTCCTTCACGATCACAAGCTTCAATTTTAACATAGTTAGGACGTTCTACTTCACCATATAACCCTGGAAAGCTCAAGCAACCTTCAATATCTATTTCCGCTCCATCTGTTTCAATAACCGTTGGATTAATCATTTCTAAAATATCGCGTTCCTCACCTAGTTCTACAATTGCTACGCGTAAGCCTACATCTATTTGTGGCGCTGCAATACCAACGCCATCATATTCCACCATTGTGTCATATAAATCATCTAGTAATGCAATGATTCCATCATTAATTTCTGTCACTTCTGCACATGGTGTTGATAGTACTTTTGCTGGGTTTTCGATTACTTTTTTTATAGCCATTCTCATTTCCTCATTTCTGTATTCAAGCTAGTGCAATAGCTGATTGTTCATTTTACTATTGTAAAAAAATCTTGCTGTTAATTTCACTATATAGTAGACGGATCTAAATCTACCGTCATTAATATTCCTTGTTTAATCCATTCTGCTCGATACATGGCAAGCAGTCGCTGTAACACTGGAATTAGATTTGGTTCAATTTTATATTTTATCAAACATTGATAACGATATCTATTTTGGAGACGAGCAATACTTGCCGTTGTTGGTCCTATAATGGCTACTTGATTCGATAAATTTCCTCGTAGCCAATCTGCCACTCGTCCAGCATATTCAGCAGCCATCATGACATCTTCATGAGATAATTGAATAAGGGCTACAAAATAATAAGGTGGATAGCTGGAGCGACGACGTAAAAACATCTCTCGTTCATAAAATGGTTCATACTCCTGCGTTTTGGCTAGCTCAATTGCATAATGCTCAGGGGTATACGTCTGAATAATTACTTCCCCTGGCTTATCATGTCGTCCTGCCCTTCCACTTACCTGTGTTAGTAGCTGAAATGTGCGCTCTGCTGCACGATAATCAGGTAAATGCAAGGATGTATCAGCACTTAGTACACCGACAAGAGTAATATTAGGAAAATCAAGACCCTTTGCGATCATTTGCGTCCCCAGTAAAATATCTGCATGTCCAGCTCCAAATGTATCTAAGATTTCTTCATGTGCCCCTTTATGCTTCGTGGTATCTACATCCATACGTAACACTCTTGCCTCAGGAAATAGTTTAAAAAGTTCTTCCTCGACTTTTTGTGTACCTGTACCAAAGTAACGAATATGATCGCTTTGACATTGTGGACATATTTTAGGAACAGATTCCTCGTAACCGCAATAATGGCATTTTAATTTCTCCGTTGTCCGATGATAGGTTAAGGAAATGTCGCAATTTGGACATTGTACAACCGTACCACAATCCCTACATAGAACAAACGATGAATAACCACGACGATTTAAAAACAGCACCATCTGTTCTTTTTTCTCAAGTCTTATACGAATCGCCTCAGCAAGAGAGTCTGAGAACATCGAACGATTTCCTTGACGAAGCTCTTCACGCATATCTGCAATAAAAACAGTCGGCAATGCTTGGTGTAAAGCACGTTGCGTTAATGAGAGTAGCGTATATACGCCCTTTTTAGCTCTGGCAAATGACTCTAGAGCTGGTGTTGCACTACCCAAAATAATAGGACATTTATAAAATTCGCTCCTCCATATGGCGACATCTCTTGCATGATAACGCGGCGAGTCTTCTTGCTTATACGTTGATTCATGTTCCTCATCCAAAATAATAAGACCAATATTCGTAAAGGGTGCAAAAATAGCGGAACGAGCACCAACTACTACTTTCACTTTACCTTGTTGAATTTTACGCCATTCATCATACTTCTCTCCAACAGATAATCCACTATGCATAACAGCAACCATCTCACCAAAGCGACTGCGGAATCGCTCAGTCATTTGAGGTGTTAAAGAGATTTCAGGTACCAACATAATGGCTTCTTTCCCTTCATCTAGCACCTTTTGAATAGCCTGTAAATAAACCTCTGTCTTACCGCTCCCTGTTACACCATGTAGCAAAAATGTTTGCGCTTGTTGCTGCTCTATAGCTGTAGTAATAGCTTGAAGAGCACCCCTCTGCTCCTCTGTTAATTGTAAGGCCTGTGTACGAGAAACTTTCTTCGTAAATGGATCACGAAAAACTTCCTCTTGAATAAACTGGGCAGCTCCTTTTTCAATTACTGCCTCTAATACCGATATCGAGACTCCTGTTTCCTCACAAATGTGCTGGGGTGATAAAATTTCTCCTAGATGTTGACACATCCATTGTAGTAATAGACGTTGTTTAACGGCTCTTTTTGACTGTTCCAAAGCCTGTTCTACAAGTTGCTGGTCTTCTGTAATTTGAACCATTCGGATTTCTTTTACATTGCCCTGCTGCTTCACAACATTCTCAATTGAAACAATGCTCTCTGCAACCAACTGCTTTAATAAAGGAAGTAAACCTGCTCGCTCAAATTCTTTAAAGTTGGCTTGTTGGCGTTTACCAAAAATGTACTGTACTTCTTCTGGTAGACTTTGAGACTGTTGTAATTTAATTATTTTTTCATACTTAGCCCGAAGTGCAGATGGTAACATCACTTGCAAGGCATCTATTTCATAGCAAATCGTGTTGTTCTTTAACCATTTCGCCATTAGCAGCATTTCTTCTGTCAGGACCGGCTCCATGTCTAAAATTTGAGTGATAGCCTTTAATTTATTCAGTGGTACATCTGTTTCCTTTTTCAAGCCAACGATAAAGCCTAAAACATTTCTTGGACCAAATGGCACTTTCACACGACAGCCTAATTCTATTACGTTTACCCATTCGAGAGGTACTTGATAATCAAAGGGACGGTCTACATGGTAGGTAGAGACGTCTACAATGACCTCTGCTATTAAAAAGCTCATTGCACCTCATCCTTTGTAATATGAGACCAGAGTGTCTGTGCAAAAAGCTGGGGATTTGTCGTAGCCAAAAATTGTCCATTAAGCTGAGCATTTTCACTAAAATCAATCCAGCTATCAGAAAGTATATTGATCATTGGTTTACCTTGCACTTGCTGTCCGAAAGTGATTGCATTCGTTCCTTCTACAGAAATAATCGGCGTTTCGTCGATGGTTGGTACATTCGCTGCATGTATAAAAAATGCTTGGGGATATTGGATTTTATAGGCTTCCAGTTGTTGAATAACATCATACAAATTGCTATTTTCAATTTCAATCACATGTGCCCCACGTATCCTTGCCTCATTCGCTAATGCTCGTCCAATAATGCCACTTGCCTGTGGGCTAATCATATGCTTTTCATCTAATGGTACTTGCAACGCACCTGCTGTCACAATTACGGTTTTACCTTTTAATGGTTTGGATTGTCCTGAAAAAAAAGTCTTTACTAGGGCCGTTATTTTTTCAGGTTCCTCTAAACGTCCCTTCCCGACATAGCCACATGCTAAAAACCCCTCTGAAGGCTCAATGAATTGGTATCCATCAGCTGATAGCCGATCTAAATTTCGTTTTACCGCTGGATGGTCATACATGTGTACATTCATAGCTGGTGCAATCCAGACAGGGGCTGTAGTAGCAAGCAAGGTTGTTGTGACCATATCATCAGCAATACCATTGGCTAATTTGCCAATCATATTGGCCGTAGCGGGAGCCACTAAAATCAAATCAGCCCAATCTGCTAAATCGATATGGGCAATCACACTTGAATCTTTTTCATCAAACGTGTCAAAATAAACGTCATTTTTGGACATCACTTGAAAACTTAATGGATTCACAAACTGTCTAGCAGAAGCTGTCATCATAACTTTTACATTGGCCCCTGCTTGTGATAGCTTGCTAACGAGCGCAACAGCCTTATATACTGCAATTCCACCTGAAACACATAGTAAAATATTTTTATTCATGCTAGGTGTCGTCCTTTCAAATGATAAGCTCCCAAAGAAGGATTCCCTGGGAGCTCTCGGCATTCTGTATAATCAAAATCTACTGCGAACTAGCATGCATGTAACCCAACTACGTTACATGTATGTTAAATTTCGTCTTCGTACACAGCGGACTCATCCTGTGATACCTTCGTAAGTACACCTGCCGCTACTTCTTCAAGTGCTCTTCCTACGTATTTATGAGAAACATACTTGTGTAAACGTTCTGTATCTTGCTCTTCTTGCATTTGGCGAGCACGTTTAGAAGCAAGGCTCACTAATGAATATTTTGAATCGATTTCTTTTTTTAAAGCGTCCACTGATGGGTATAACATTGTTTTATTCTCCTCTCAACATTGACAAATATCTTTTTTCAACACGTTCTCTACGACAATGCTCGGCTTTAATAATCGCATTTATACGATCACAGGCATTCGTCACTTCATCATTCTCCACAACATAATCATACAAGCTCATCATTTCAAGCTCTTCACTTGCAGTAGCTATGCGTTTCGCAATGATATCCTCTGTTTCCGTCCCACGCCCAACTAAACGGTCTTTTAATTCCGTTAAACTTGGAGGGGCCAAAAAAATAAATAAGGCATCTGGTGCTTTTTTACGAATTTGTGCTGCACCCTGCACTTCGATTTCTAAAAATACATCACGACCTGCATCCAGTGTTTCATTCACATAGGCTAGTGGTGTTCCATAATAGTTACCAACAAATTCAGCGTGCTCTAATAAGCCACCTTGTTCAATTAACGTTTCAAATGCTTCACGTGTCTTGAAAAAATAGTCTACACCATCTACTTCCCCTTCGCGAGGATTTCGTGTTGTCATCGAGATGGAATACTCATAATTCGTATTCGGCTGAGAAAATAATTCTTTTCGCACTGTCCCTTTACCTACACCAGATGGGCCAGACAGAACAATTAATAATCCACGTTCTTTTATCATTTATTCTCTATATCTCCCTTAATTTATAACAGACACGTGCAAGTTATTCGATGTTTTGCACTTGTTCACGCATCTTTTCTAAAATTGTTTTCGCCTGAACAACAGCAACAGCTGCTTCTGTAGATTGATTTTTTGAACCAATCGTATTAATTTCGCGATGTATTTCCTGCATTAAAAAATCTAATTTACGTCCAACTGAAATGGTTTCAAGTAATGTTTCCTCCAGCTGATTAAAGTGACTATCTAGTCTGTCTAATTCTTCGGAGATGTCTACGCGTTCTGCAAAAATCGCTACTTCTGCTAGTAAACGATCATCTAGCAATGTGCCATCTGCGACTTCAGCAATTCGTTCTATTAATCGTGTACGATATTTTTCAACAGCAAGAGAAGAGCACAAACGAATTTGATTCACTTGTTCCATCAACTGTTCTTTATATTGTACAACAACTTCTTGTAATTCTTGCCCTTCACGTTCCCGCATTTGTACGAGCTGTTTAATTGCTTGTGAAATCGCTTGTTCAACAGCACTTAGCAAATCCTCTGGTGTAAGCTGTGGCTTTTGCTGTACAAGTGCCTGTTCTAGCGATAAAAGCTCTTGCATCGTCCATTTTTCTTCAAGTGGTACTTTACTTGCTAATTGCTCTTTTGCCTTACGATACGCTTCAATTAATGACCAATTAATTTCAATAGATTGCTCTACGTTCTCTAAGTCTTTCACATATACCATCACATCAATTTTGCCGCGTGACAAAGCTTGTGAAATTAGTTTCTTTGCAAAAATTTCTGCTTCAAGCCATTCTTTCGGAAATTTTGCGTTAATTTCTAAAAAACGATGGTTGACCGAGCGCATTTCCACGGTTAATTGAAAGTCTCTAGTTGTTGTGACACCTCTGCCAAAACCAGTCATACTACGCACCAAGGTTCGTCACACCTTTCTTTGCATACTGGGATTATTATAACATAAGCTCTGTCGATTATGACGACTCTCCCAAAAAAATTGGTTAGAATAAAAGCTAATTCTACCACAATTGAAGCTATATTTTAATATTCACCTAAAAAATGCTATGATAAACATACAAATTGTGTATTTGTCGGAGCTGACAGATAGCGAAAGCAACTACACCATGAAAAAAATACGAAAGTACCAAGATGCTTGATATCGTTGGAAAGAGGAATTCATATGGCATTTGATGGCTTATTTACTTATTCAGTAACGGCCGACCTACAACAGCTTGTCACTGGTCGGATTACAAAAATACATCAACCTAATGCACAAGAAGTTGTGTTACATGTGCGGGCAAACGGAAAAAATCAAAAACTACTGTTCTCCATCCACTCTTCTTATGCACGTGTCCATCTTACGGAGCATACGATTGAAAATCCAGCAGAGCCTCCCATGTTTTGTATGCTTTTGCGTAAACATTTAGAGGGTGGTTTTATTTCATCCATAAAACAACATGATTTTGATCGTATTATAATAGTAGAAATTCACAGTAAAAATGAAATTGGCGATCCTATTGTAAGGGAAATACACGCTGAAATCATGGGTAGACATAGCAATCTACTGTTGATTGATCAAGAACAGGGGAAAATTATTGATAGCTTAAAGCATTTACCTCCATCCGTAAATAGCTTCCGAACTGTGTTACCAGGTCAACCGTATATTGCACCACCCACACAAAATAAATGGAACCCATTAACGGTTACAGATGAAGAGCTAACAATGTTTTTCGCTGAAGCAAAAACGACCAAAGAGATCGTAACACAGTTAGCCGGTTTTTCGCCTCTTCACGCTGAAGAATTATTGTACCGCATGACAACAGCATCTAATGCACCAGCCTGTTTCAAGGAATTTATGACATCCTTTGCAAACGGTGGTATGAAGCCAATGTATGTACTTTCTAATAACAAAACGTATTTCTCACCTATTGAGTTGAGTCATTTGCAGGGAGAAGTAACTGTCTACCCTAATGTTCACGAGCTTCTCGACCGCGTATTTTTTGCACGTGCAGAACGAGACCGTGTGAAACAACAAGCAGGTGATTTAGAGCGCTGGCTACAAAATGAAATTGATAAACTATCCTTAAAAACGAAAAAGCTGACGAAGGACTACGAGCGTGCCTCCAAGCTTGATCAATTTCAGCTTTATGGTGAGCTATTAATGGCAAATATTTATGCCTTTGAAAAAGGTGTCAAAGAGGTAACGGTAACAAACTACTATAGTGAAACAGGCGAAGTGATTACGATTCCAGTAAGTGAACGTAAAACACCGATTGAAAATGCGCAAAGCTATTACACAAAATATACAAAGGCAAAAAACGCCTTGGTTATGGTTCAAGAGCAGCTTGAAAAAACGACAGAAGAAATTGCCTACTTTGAAATGCTGGCACAACAAGTACAGCAAGCTTCTCCAGGGGATATTGAGGAAATTCGCGAAGAGCTGGCAGAGCAAGGCTACTTAAAACTACGTCATGCCAAGAAAAAGAAAAAACAAGTAAAGCCAGAACCAGAGCGCTATGTTTCATCTACAGGAGTATCGATCTCTGTTGGAAAAAACAATAAGCAAAATGATATGTTGACGTTTAAAATAGCAAAACGCACAGATATTTGGTTGCACACAAAGGATATTCCAGGATCTCACGTTGTCATCCATTCAAGTGAACCAGACGACACAACATTACGAGAAGCTGCCACATTAGCCGCTTATTTTTCTAAAGCTAGAGAATCTTCTTCTGTGCCAGTGGATTACACAGAAATTCGACAGGTCAAGAAACCAAATGGGGCTAAACCGGGTTTTGTCATTTACTTTGAACAGAAAACACTGTATATTGACCCTGATGAGGCTGTCATTTTACAGTTAAAAAAACAGTCATAAGATAGAAACCGAGACAAAACATCTCGGTTTCTTCTTTTTTATAGTACAAACACGTAATCCGTACTATAAAACGATGAAAACAGCCATATCTTCATTGTTTTTTACAGACAATCTTCCTTATTATAATAACATTAAAAAAACATATGAATAATCTGAACTGTTTCTCCCATCAGTTATTGACTTCTCCCTTTCAGAAAAGCAATATTTAAATATAAAACTTGAATAGCATCAGAAAGGGCGTATCCACATGTCTGTAGGTAAAAAATTAAGCTTTGGTTTCTTTACAATTATTCTCACGCTAATCATTTCATTAATGATTATGTTCCTGCTATTTTCAAACATTGAAAAAAAGATTGAAAATGCATTAGAAGGACATGTCGCTCTTGTAGAGTTAGCAGATGATATTCAATTTGAAATGGCCATGCAAGGACTTTTCATTCGTGCCATTATCATTGAAGACAATCCAGCAAATAAAGAGAGTTTTACAAAATATGCAAGTATGCTAGATAAGCATGTAGAAGCAATAACGGAAAAAGCGGATTCAGCTGAAATGGAAACATATGCAAACGAGTTAGCTACATATAATGATGCTTTTAACAAGTCGGCGACAGAAGCACTGGCACTATTTGAAGCTGGTAATCTTGAAGGAGCTTTGCAAAAGGTCAATGGTGACGTACAGCAAGCCAATAGAAATATACAGGACATATCAGATAAAATTGGGAACTATCAAAAACAACAGCTTGACACGGTGACAAAAGAATCGAAACAGGCAGTATCCAACTCTCAAATTATTTCTGTCATTGCAATTATTATTGGTATTGCCCTAGGTGTTTTCCTAATATTCTACATACAACGCACTATTTCTCGTCCTTTAAAATCGGTAGTTCAAGCAGCTAACCATATTGCCAGCGGTGAATTGTTTCATGAAAATCTTACTCACTATTCAAAGGATGAAATTGGTCAGCTATCGACAGCTTTTAATGAAATGAAGGGAAATATAAAAAATTTATTAACCCATATTCAAAATAATGCAGAGCATTTAACAGCTTCCGTAGAAGAACTTTCTGCCTCAACTGAAGAAATCACTACCTCTGCAGACGAGATTACAATGCGTATAAATGAAACAGCTAATGCAGCTGTAGCCGCTACAGTTGCAGCCAACGAAAGCGCACATGCTATGGATGAAACGGCAGTAGATGTTCAACGTATAGCGGAAGCAACTCAACAACTACATCATAATGCTGTTACAACATTTGAATTAGCGACAAATGGCAATAACACAGTAGAAGAAGCTCAACAACAAATGAATGTAATTCATGAATCAACACAAGTAATCAATACCCTTGTTCAAAAGTTGAGCAAACAATCCGAAGAGATTAGTCAAATCACAGCTGTCATTACAGCCATTACCGATCAAACGAATTTATTGGCACTTAATGCAGCGATTGAAGCGGCACGTGCTGGAGAGCATGGGAAAGGATTTGCCGTTGTTGCAGATGAGGTTCGCAAGCTAGCTGAAGAGTCCAAGCAATCAGCCAATCAAATTGTTACATTAACACAGGAAATTCAGGAAGATACACATAATGTAGAAAAAGCAGTTTTCGATGGACTTCACTCTGTCACAGAGGGTGTAAAAACCATTGGACATGCAGGGCAAGCATTTGAATCAATCGTAAAAGCGATTAATACGATGACAGATCAAATAGAAGATATATCAGCTACTTCTGAAGAAATTTCAGCCAGTGCCGAACAAGTAGCCGCCTCTGTTGCAGAAATTGCTCATGGTGCTTCAACTAGCTCAGACAATACTCAAATCGTAGCTACAGCAAGCAAGGAGCAATCTATTACGATGCAACAAATAAATCAAGTTGCCTCTGATCTAAGTGAAAAGTCCTTAGATTTACAGAATCAAATCAATCATTTCAAACTTTAACTTAAAAAACAGTGCATTTCATATATATGAGAGCACTGTTTTTGTAATTTTCATACATATTATCCTCATGAATCCAGAAGCATATCTTTCTGAAAAGCTAATGAAGGCGGTTTCAATCAATTAAAAATCAGATTTTTAGTAATTATTTGCATAATCAATCCTTGTCAGCAAGACAAATGACATCCTTAAAAAAACATCATTGACATAGTTGGCTGTTTTGGGAGAATATGGTCAAAAATCAAGCAATACTTGCATTAATTAATGGATGAATAAAATAGGTTAGCATTGCATATATGCATGTATAGTCAGTTAGCTAGTAAATTATTTCAAAAAAATATAATTATCATCATTCACTTCTCGTTAAACCCAAAATTTCCTTAGAATGGGTACCTTTTTTCATAGATTTGCTCTATTTTTTCTTGTTCCTATCCACAATTGGTTAATCCTAGAAAATTACAAAACAAGTTTCTTATATATCATTAATAGATAAAAATAATCATGTTTCGCGATCATAAATTACAAGAAATTACCTCCAAAAGAAACTAATTCACTTAGTTTTACACAGATTTTCTACAAATCTATACAAATCCCTCAAGGTATTACATCCATGACTTTTGATTCATTTTTCAAATATCGATAATATTATCAAAAAAATAGGAATTTTCGGTATAGTAAATCATTTTTTTATTTTTGATTTATTTTTGATATTCAAAATAGATAATTATCAAAATATTATCATATAAACACTCTATTCCATTAGAGTGATAAATCAGAAAAATTTATCACTCTATTAAATGTCAGATAATACTATATAAATTTGAATCTTTTTTATTTTGTGCACAATGATTTTTTTGGTATATTAAATAGGAGCTTCACAAAAGGCTTAAAAATTGTATAAGGGGGATTCACATGAATAAAAACAAAAAGTTTTTATTATTAACAGTTCTTGCAGTATTTTCTTTAGTACTTGCTGCATGTGGCTTCGGTGGAGATTCGTCTGAAAAATCTAAAGACGATGGAAAAGATTCTGGTTCATCTGGGACAGCTTCTAAAGACTTAAACCTAGTTGTAGCTTCTGAACCACCATCTTTACATCCACAACTTGCGACGGATTCTACATCTAGCGCAGTATTAATTAACATTTTTGAAGGTTTAACACGTACAGACAAAGAAGGTAAATCAACTCCAGCAATGGCTGAGAAATGGGACGTAAGTGAAGATGGTCTTACTTACACTTTCCATTTACGTGATGCAAAATGGACAAACGGAGATCCAGTAGTTGCTGGTGACTTCGAATATGCTTGGAAATGGGCTTTAAATCCTGAAAATCTATCGGAATATGCTTCTGTATTCTACCCAATTAAAGGTGCTGAAGCTTACAATCTTGGTGAAGGTGCTGTTGATGATGTAGCAATTAAAGCTGAAGATGATAAAACTTTAGTAGTTACATTAGCAAATCCGACTGCTTACTTCTTAGAATTAACTGCTTTCAAAACGTACGCACCTGTTAACCAAAAAGTAGTTGAAGGTAATGATGAATGGTACACTGATGCTGGTGAAAACTATGTAACAAACGGACCTTTCGTTTTAGATACTTGGAAACACAGTGACTCAATAGTTCTTAAGAAAAATACTGATTACTGGGATGCTGCAAATGTAGACCTTGAAACAGTTAATATAGGCATGGTTGAGAATGAAGCTACGGCAGTAACAATGTTTAAAAATGGAGAAATTGACTACTTAGGTTCTCCATACCAAACAGTAGCACTTGATGCAATTGATGGTTTCAAAACTGATGGCTCATTACAAATTGAGGATTATGCAGCTATTTATTGGTACAAATTTAATACAAAAGATAAAATTACTGGAAACGCTAACATTCGTAAAGCTTTAACATTAGCAATTGATCGCCAAAGCTTAATCGATAACGTTACTAAAGGTGAACAAAAGCCTGCTCTAGGTATGGTTCCATCTGCAATTTCTGGTTTTGAAGAAGACCGTGGTTATTATAAAGACAATGATATTGAAGGAGCAAAAGCTGCACTTGAAGCTGGAATGAAAGAGCTTGGTATTTCTGATCCAAAAGAAATCAGTATCAACCTTTCATTTAATACAAGTGAAGGACATGCTGCTATCGCTCAATTTATCCAAGAAGGTTGGAGCAAAAACCTTGGAATTTCAGTAAACCTTGATAACTCTGAATGGCAAGTATATTTAGAAAAACTTAACCAATTAGACTATCAAGTTGGTCGTATGGGATGGATTGCTGACTACAACGATGCTTATACATTCTTAGAAATGTACGATACTGCTGCCAACGGTAATAACGATACTGGTTGGGAAAACTCTCAATATAAAGATTTATTAAAACAATCTATTTCAGAAATAGACACTGCAAAGCGTTCTGAAATCTTAAAACAAGCTGAAGCAATTGCTATGACTGAATTCCCAGTTGGACCAATTTATTACTACACTAACTTATATGTTAAAGATGATAAAGTACAAAATATGTCTCCAGATAGAATCGGTATCATTCAACTTAAAGATGTTAAAATTACTGAATAATTCTATTGTTTAATTAAGCTCTATAAAAAGAGAGCTGCCTCGTAGTCTCTTAGGCTCGAGTCAGCTCTTTTTAAAATACGAAGGCATATATTTGTCTGACAATTGACAAATAGAAGGAGGAGTTTTATGTGATTAAATATATTTTGAAAAGGCTGATGTATATACTTCTCGCGCTTTTCGTCATCGTAACGGTTACGTTTTTCTTAATGCGTCTCGCTCCTGGTAGTCCATTTGCGAGTGAACGTAATTTTCCACCTCAAATCGAGGAGAAGTTAAACGAAACGTATGGATTAAATAACCCTTGGTATATTCAATATAAAGATTATTTAATCGATACGGCCTCTTTCAATTTCGGTGAGTCAATGAAGTATAAAGCGCGTTCTACAAATGATATGATTTCTGAAAGTTTCCCTGTGTCTTTAACATTAGGGATTGAAGCTATGCTATTAGCAGTTGGATTTGGAGTTTTAATTGGCGTAGTTTCCGCGCTATACCATAATAAGTTCCCGGATTATTTGGCAACGTCCTTTGCGGTGCTAGGTATTTCAGTACCTTCATTTATTTTAGCGGGTTTAATGCAGTATTTCTTATCCTTTAAATTAGGGTTGTTCCCAGTTAGTGGCTGGAAAGGCTTTGGTTACAGCATTTTACCTGCCCTTGCGATTGCATTTTCACATATGGGCTTTATCGCAAAATTAACACGTTCAAGTATGCTTGAGCAAAACAATAGTGATTATGTAAAAATGGCTCGTGCCAAAGGAATTGGAAAATGGACAGTTGTTTTCCGCCATACATTACGAAATGCTCTTTTACCAGTTGTAACATACCTAGGCCCATTAACAGCTGGTGTGGTAACAGGTAGTTTCATTGTTGAACAAATTTTCGCTATTCCTGGACTTGGAAAACACTTTGTACAAAGTATTACAAACCGTGACTATACAGTCATTATGGGTACGACTGTGTTCTATTCCATCATCCTTTTATTTGCGGTATTAATCGTTGATATACTATATAGTGTGATTGATCCGCGTATTAAACTGAAAGGAGCGAAAAAATAATGACACAGCAGCAAATTGAAAAAGATAAGTTCAAAATTGTTGGTGGCAATCATGAAGCAACGGAAAAATTAGCTGATAAATCAGTTTCCTTTTGGAAAGAAGTATTTCTCCGTTTCTCTCATAACAAAATGGCCATCATTGGGATAATTATTTTAATCATTGTTATTTTAATGGCTATTTTCGTACCAATGCTTTCTCAGTATAAATCAAGTGATCAACTAGGTGTTTACAATGCACCTCCATCTGCACAATTTTGGTTTGGAACAGATGATCTAGGTCGTGATATTTTCGTTCGTATTTGGGAAGGAGCTCGTATTTCCCTATTTATCGGAATTGCAGCGGCGATTATTGACTTAATTATCGGTGTTATCTGGGGAAGTATTTCAGGTTTAGCAGGCGGTCGTGTTGATAACATTATGATGCGTATTGCTGACGTTTTAACAGCTGTACCTTACCTTTTAGTAGTAATCGTACTTTTAGTTGTTATGCAACCAGGTCTATTCCCAATGATTATTGCCCTGTCTATCACTGGATGGATTAACATGGCACGTATTGTACGTGGTGAAGTATTATCTATTAAAAACCAAGAATATGTTCTTGCAGCTCGTACATTAGGTGCTAGTACAGGCCATTTAATCATTAAACACTTAGTTCCGAATGCTCTTGGTGCTATTTTAGTTACGATGACTTTAACAATTCCATCTGCTATTTTCACTGAATCATTCCTAAGTTATCTTGGTCTTGGAGTTCCTGCTCCAACAGCTTCTTGGGGTACAATGGCCTCTGACGGAAATAAAGCCATTGCCAATGCTCCATGGCGCTTGATTTTCCCAGCGGTATTTATCTCACTAACAATCTTTGCGTTTAACGCAGTTGGTGACGGCTTACGTGATGCACTAGATCCAAAACTACGTAAATAAGGAGGTGGCCGAAATGAGTAAAACAATTCTAGAAGTAAAAGATTTAAAAATTAACTTTAAAACTTATGCAGGGCTTGTCCGTGCTGTACGTGGTGTTAACTTTGATTTAAAAGAGGGTGAAACACTCGCTATAGTAGGAGAATCTGGTTCTGGTAAAAGTGTTACGAGTAATGCGTTAATGAAACTAATTCCACAGCCACCCGGTATTTATGAGTCAGGACAAATTTTATTTAATGGTCGTGATTTAGTTCCGTTAACGGATAAAGAAATGTCAAAAGTACGCGGAAATGAAATTGCTATGATTTTCCAAGATCCAATGACAAGTTTGAATCCAACTATGAAGGTCGGACGTCAAATAACTGAGGTAATTTTGCAACATAAAAAAGTTTCCAAAGCTGATGCCAAAAAACGTGCAATTGAACTTTTAACACAGGTAGGTATCCCCTTCCCTGAAAAACGCTATAACCAATATCCACATGAATTTTCAGGTGGTATGCGTCAACGTGTTGTTATTGCCATCGCCCTTGCGGCTGATCCGAAGCTATTGATTGCCGATGAGCCAACAACAGCCCTAGACGTAACAATTCAAGCACAGATTTTAGAGCTAATGAAAGAAATCCAGAAAAACTCAAAAACATCTATCATTTTCATTACACACGATTTAGGTGTTGTGGCAAACATTGCAGATCGTGTAGCCGTAATGTACGCTGGACAAATCGTGGAGTATGGTACTGTTAATGATATTTTCTATAATCCGAAACACCCATACACATGGGGTCTACTAGGTTCTATGCCTGATCTAGATAATGATACGGATGAGTTATTGCGCACGATTCCTGGTTCACCACCAGATCTTACGAACCCACCTAAAGGGGATGCATTTGCAGCACGTAACGAGTTCGCAATGGCCATTGATTATGAACAAGAACCACCAATGTTCCAAGTGAGTGAAACGCATTTTGCAAAAACGTGGTTATTGCATCCTGATGCACCAAAGATTCCTCTTCCTGAAGCAGTTGCTAAACGTATTGAAGGGTATTTAGCAAAGGAGGCACAAGAAAATGACTAAAGCTGGTGCGAAAAAAATTCTTGAAATCAAAAATTTAAAGCAGTATTTTGGTTCACCAAGTAATCCGATCAAAGCTGTAGATGGTATTAGCTTCGATGTTTATGAAGGCGAAACACTTGGTCTTGTGGGTGAATCAGGTTGTGGTAAATCAACAACTGGTCGTTCAATCATTCGATTATATGATATTACAGGTGGCGAGATTGTTTTCGATGGTGAGAATGTCCAAGGAAAAAAATCTAAAACTGAGTTAAAGAAATTTAACCGTCAAATGCAAATGATTTTCCAGGATCCTTATGCTTCTTTAAATCCTCGTATGACAGCTGGTGAAATCATTGGTGAAGCCTTTGATATCCATGGCCTTTACAAGGATAAAAAGGTACGTCGTGCGAAAATCCAAGAGTTACTTGAAGCTGTTGGTTTAAACAAAGAGCACGCGAATCGTTATGCACATGAATTTTCTGGTGGTCAACGTCAACGTATTGGGATCGCTCGTGCATTAAGCCTAGATCCTAAATTCATCATTGCGGATGAGCCAATTTCTGCGCTTGACGTATCAATCCAAGCACAAGTTGTTAACTTATTAAAAGAGTTACAAAAAGAACGTGGCTTAACATATCTTTTCATTGCCCATGACCTTTCCATGGTCAAATACATCAGTGATCGAATTGCTGTAATGTACCGTGGAAAAATCATGGAAATCGGTAAAGCAGATGATATTTACAATCATCCTGTTCATCCGTATACAAAGTCTTTATTATCAGCTATCCCACTTCCTGATCCGATGTCAGAGAAGCGCCGTCAACGTATTCAGTACAAGCATACAGAGGTTGACCAAAGTGCAGCCTATCATGAAGTAGGCGACCAACATTATGTTTATGGTACTGCTGATTTAGTAAAAACTTGGGTTGCTAATCGATAAAAACTAATTACATCCATCCATTGGAGGTTTCCAGTGGATGGATTTTTTGCTCTCCGCTTTTCTCCTAGGTGTAGATGTCTTTACCCCTTTTACCTTATTTTAAGCAAAGTGCGTTTATACTTTTTGAAAAAAACAGTCTTTCTTCTATCAAGAAAGACTGCTTCTTCGATACCAATTATTTTATTGGAGCATCTGCTGTTAATTCAATATCTTGCAGTTCTGTAGAATTTCCATATTCCACATTGTAATTTTTCACGCGCTTATTAACAGGAATAACTTCTGTACGGAAGAAAGTCGGTACTACCATTGCTTTTTCACTCATATATTCTTGCCATGCTCTGAATGCTTTTGTACGTGTATCTTGATCCATAGCTTCTTCTGAGTCAATAGCGTCTAATAATTTTGTTAATTCAGGAGATACATAACGGCTAAAGTTAAATTCAGCACCTTCACCATATAAACCTTTAGGAGATGGATTTGTTCCAGTTCCCCATGCAGCTTGGTACATATCGATTTCTGGATCATCTGCTTGAACTTTATCATAGAAAGCATTGAATTCGATAAGACGACCAGTAGTTAATTGTACATCTAACCCTACTTCTTTCCAGTTTTGACGGAAATATTCAACAATTGCTTCATCTGTTTCTGAACCAGCCATTGAAGCTAAGCGAATAGAGAATTTTTTACCATCTTTATCTTCACGAATACCATCACCATCAACATCTTTAAAACCTGCTTTATCTAATAATTCTTTTGCTTTTTCTGGGTCATAATTATAGCCTTCTAATGTTGAATCATAATATGATGCAAATACTGGTGGAATTAAAGAATTTCCGCGCTCACGTAATCCTTGATAGAATTTTTCTGCAACACCTTCAACATCCATTGCATAAGCAACAGCTTGACGCAATTCAACACTATTCATTTTTGACTTTTCATCAAATACGTTTACTTTATTAGTTGTATCATATTTTCCTAATTTAAAGCCGATATAAGAATATGATAATTCTGGTCGACCTAATAATGCTAAGTTTTGTAGATCCTTAATGCTATCGTACTGATTAGTTGGATATGATGTTGCAAGATCATATTTTCCAGTACGTAATGCTTCGCCAATTGAAGTTGGTGGTACAACCTCAAGTACAACTTTATCAACTTTCGGTTTACCTTTAAAATAATGTTCGTTTGCTACAAACTGTACAGACTCACCATTTACGACTTTATCAATTTTAAATGCACCAAGTGTAACTGGATTTTTACGTACTGCATCTGAAGCAAGTAAATCTTTCACTGGAATAGATTCTAATTGATGTTTAGGCTCTGCATACGCCCATAAACCATCGCCAATGGAGTAAATAGCTGGTGATACTTTTTTAAGCTGAATTTTAATGCTTTTTTCATCGACTTTTGTAATACCAGAAATTGTATCTGCTTGCCCATTATGGTATTCTTCTGCGCCAACAATATTTTTGAAATCATCATCATAGCGAACACCTGTATAATCTGGATGACCAATTAGCTCATATGGGAAAATTAAATCATCAGCTGTTAAAGGTGTACCATCTGACCATTTATAATCACCTTGAATTGTGACAGTTGCTGTTTTTGCATCAGCATCAACATCTAATTTTGCAATACCTTTGTCCGTAACAATGAAGTTGCCATCTTGTTCAAAAAGTACATTTGAAGCAAATGCTAAAATTTCTGAATCATAAGCATCTTCGTATAGCTCCCAGTTGAAAATTCCTTGGAATGGAGAGCTTGTTACAAGTCCTACGCGTAAAGTACCACCTTGGATTGCGTCTCCTTCATTTGTTACCTCCATTGGAAGTAACGAATCATTCGTTGCCTCAGATTCACCGGATTTTTCTGTTTCACCTGACTTTTCTGTATTATCTGTTTCTGAGCCTTTTTCAGACCCACTGCCTCCACCACCATTGCAGGCTGCTAAAATTAGCATGAATGCAAAAAGTACGGATAGGAATAACCAATTCTTCTTCATGTGTAAATCCTCCCCTTTTATCCTAATCGTTGTTTTGCGTCAGCCGCACGTCTTAGCGCTTGACCAACATAATTTATACCAAGCATCAAAACTAAAATTAATAATGATGCGGGCAACCAAATCCACCATTTTGTAGATAATACTATCGGGTTTGTTGCATAGCTTACTAATGTCCCTAAGCTAGGTGTAGAAGGAGGTAAACCAAAGCCTAAAAATGATAGACCTGTTTCAATACCCACATTCCCTGCAAAGTTTAACGTTAACTCTACTATTAGCAACGAACTTAAATTTGGTAGTATCCCTTTAAACATAATGGCAAAATCACTAGTCCCCATTGTTTTGGAGGCACTTACATAATCTCGTCGTCCTTCAGATAAAGCTTTACTTCGAACAAGACGTGCAGTACCTATCCATTGAAAGGCACTTAAAATCAAAATTAACTCTAAAACACCATATTTAGGAATAATTGTAACTAATACAATGATAATCATTAATGTCGGTAATGTCATAAGAAAATCAATGATACGCATAAATAAATTATCAATAAAGCCACCATAGTAGCCCATTATTATACCTAGTGCGATCCCTAAAGCATTTGCAATAAGAGTGATAGCAATTGCAATTAAAATAGAATTTTTCGCACCGATAATAAGCTGTCCATACATATCACGCCCAGCTTCATCAGCCCCAAGGATATATCCATTAACGCCAGGCTCTGTAAAGCGCTCTAATAATTTAATTCGTAATATTTCATCCTGGTTCATAAAAAAGGACATAATTAATATCGCAATTATAAGTAATGTTATTCCTATAAATGAAAATAATGCTAATTTATCTTTTCTAAATTCACGTATAACCACTTGAATTCCTGTTGGTGGAGTACTTTCAACTTTCACTACATCATTTTTTTGATCCATTTTATTCACCTCTCCTTATGCGTTCAATTTAGCTGTTAGTCTATGCGGATACGTGGATCAACAATGCTCATAATTATATCTGACAATAGACTACCTAATAACGCTAAGAAGCCATAAAGCATAACAAGAGCTGTAATAACACTATAATCGCGACTTGTTACGGAATGGATGAATAATTGCCCCATGCCCGGGAAGCCAAAAATTGTCTCTATGAATATCGAGCCGCCTAATAAACCTGTAATTGTAAAGCCAAGGAAGGCTGCAATTGGTAATAAGGAGTTACGGAAAATATGTCTTCTATAGATTTTTTTCATCGGTACACCTTTACTACGTGCTGTTTTAACATAATCCTGTGTCTTGGCATCGATAATTTCTGAACGTAAGTATTGAATAATCGTCGTTGTAGCTAAAATTGCATACGTCATTGCAGGTAATATTAAATGATACAAGCGATTCCAATAATACTCGAGTGTTCCAGGCTCTACACCTACATCGACTGTTCCGCTCGTTGGGAACCACATTAAACGGTATCCAAAGATATATAAGAAGATTAAACCCAATACAAAGGTCGGTATTGCATAGCTTATAAAGCTATACAGAGTAATCGACTTATCGTACAAAGTATCCTGTTTACGTCCAGCTATCATTCCTAATGGAATAGCTATTAAATAAACGAGAATGGTACTAAGTAGAGCGAGCCAGAATGTGTTTAATGCACGCTCGCCAATCAATGTGGACACTGCAAGTTTATATGTATAGCTTTGTCCAAAATCGCCCTGAAAGGCATTGATTACCCAATGGTAATATTGTACATACCAAGGGTCATAGTAACCCGCTTGAATTCTTAGTTCTTCAATTCTTGCAGGGTCTGTCTCTGGAGTAATTAACCCTGTAAAAGGATCTCCTGGCATTTGTTTTGCTAGGATAAAAATAATTAAGCTTAACACAAACATTTGAGGAATCATTAAAATTACTCTTCTAATAATTGTTTTCCACATTTCACATTCCTCCCGACATTGCAACCATATGTGTCTCTGAAATGGATTTCAGTGGATAGACTTTTCCATGCTCATCATAATATTTATGTTGCTCTTGTTGATAATTCTCTTCTACTTTTTGTCGAATCAATTTGCGCTCATCCCTAGTCTCTGGTTCGATATTCGGAATGGCTGATAGAAGCCGATTCGTGTAAATATGCTGTGGATTCTTATAAATATCATGTCTTGTACCAGTTTCCACAAAGCGGCCTTTATACATAATAGAAATATGATCACACATATGTTTAACAACACCTAAATCGTGGGAAATGAATAAGTAAGTAAGACCGTATTCATTTTGGATATCTTTCATAAAATTTAAGACCTGTGCCTGTACAGATAGATCTAGCGCAGAAACAGGCTCATCCGCAATGATCATTTTAGGGTTACATGCAACCGCTCGCGCAATGCCAAGACGCTGCTTTTGTCCTCCCGAAAATTCATGTGGATATTTAAGTAAGACATCCTCTGACATCCCAACAATAGCTAGTAGCTCTTTAATACGTTTGCGTTCCTCTTGATCACTTAGCTTCATGAAATTTCGAATTGGTTCTGCTAGAATATCAAGAACGCGTTTTCTAGGATTCATACTTGAATGAGAGTCTTGGAAAATCATTTGAATATCTTTGTTATAGGCAGAATCACGCTGTCTTTGTTGATTTGTCACATTCTCACCCTCATAAAAAATTTGACCAGAGGTGATTTTTTCTAAGCCAATTATCGCTTTTCCAGTAGTCGATTTACCGGATCCTGATTCACCTACTAATCCATAGGTTTTCCCTTTTTCAAACTCCATTGTCACGCCATCCACCGCATATACTCGATCAACAATAGTATTAAAAAATCCACCACGTATTGGATAATGAACATTTAAATCCTTAATTTGCATAAAGCTCATATAGCCCCGCCCCCTTCTTCACCTTCAAAATGAAAGTGTTTCCAGCAGGTACATCTCACAAAATGTCCTGGTGCAATTTCATGTAATTGAGGTTTTGTCTCGTGTGAAGATGCATCAATCCACGGAATTCTTCCTGAAAAACGACAACCTTCTCGAGGTAAATTTATTAGAGATGGCACCATCCCTTGAATAACCTCGAGTCTTTCATTTTCGCTATGTGTTTGTGGAATTGAATTTAATAGCGAGCGAGTGTATGGATGTCTTGGATTATTGAATAATTCCTGAACGGGAGCCTCTTCCACTACTTCCCCTGCATACATAACTACAACTCGATCAGCCATCTCTGCTACAACACCCAAATCATGCGTAATGAGAATAATGCCTGTCTCCGTTTCAGTCTGTAATGTTTTTAACAGGTCCAAAATTTGAGCCTGAATCGTAACATCTAAAGCTGTTGTCGGTTCATCAGCAATTAATATAGCAGGCTTACATGATAAGGCAATTGCAATCATAACACGCTGACGCATACCACCAGATAACTGATGCGGAAATTGTCTAGCAACACGTTTTGGGTTCGCAATCCCAACTTGATTTAGTAGTTCTAATACTCTTTCACTTCGCTGTTGTTTTGAAAGCTTAGTATGATAGATTAACCCTTCTTCAATTTGTTCGTTAATTCTCATTAAAGGGTTAAGTGCTGAAAGTGGGTCCTGAAAGATAAATCCTATGTCATTACCACGTAAGTTATTAAATTGTTGGTCATTCAATTGAGCTAAATTTTGATTATTATAAAAAATATCACCAGAAACCTTTGTATTTACTTCATTGTGCAAGCCTACAATAGTAGTCGCTAATGTACTTTTACCACAACCAGATTCTCCAACTATTGCTAATACCTCATTTTTTTTAAGGGAAAGTGAGACATCATCTACAGCAGCGTGGTATGTATCTTTAATGCGAAAACTTGTAGACAAATTTGTAATTGTTAATAAGTCTTTTGCTGTATTCAAACAATCTCTCCTCTATTATTCAATATTCTGAAAATACAAATGATACTTTATATCAGAATCATATTTAATTTTTCTCTCTTCCCCTCTCTTTTTCATTATAGCTAGTATAATTTTAATAATTTTTTCGCTTTAAACGAGTAAGCCGCTGATAGAATTATCTGAAAATTAAACCGTGCTATTATTTTAGCTAGAAAACATGTATAAACGCAAGTACCTTTTTCAAATTATTACAAACCAAAATATAAATTTCCACCATACCTCTTCCTTAAAAAAATAGTAATTTCAGTATTTAAAGTTAAGAATTATTTTACTTTTTCTTTACAAAGTTACAATTCTCACAAATGAATATTATATAAATATAATTAATGATATTTCACATTATATTTATTCGCGCAAATAAAATGCTTAAAAATTCAATCAATTCAGTATTTTAAAGCAAAAAGTAAAAAAAATACTTTTTATGAAAAAGTTATATTTCACACATTTTTGTTTTCAATAAATAATTTTGGACGTTGAAGTGCTAATATTTCAAATTACTTTAAAAAAATAATTTATAGCTATTAGTTTATAGCTATCTACCATACTTCTTAATTATTTCTGATTGCCGATTTTTTCTCCAATTTTCGATATAGAAATACTATTTAGAATATTTTTAAAGGAAATTACATGTTTTTATGTTAAAATTTCCAATGACAAAGTTTTATTAAATTATTAACATAAGGAAGGGTTGTCTGTGATGGCAAAATTTAATGATGAATGGTTTACAGTAGAAGAAATCAATAATGAAACATATGCTATAAGTGAATATGGTCATTGGGAAAAAGTACATTCCTTTTTATTGCTTGGAGAAAAACGGGCTGTTCTCATTGATACAGGTCTTGGCATTGATAATATTCAAAGGATTAGTAAACAATTAACCTCTTTGCCCATTTCTGTGATGACAACACATGTCCACTGGGATCATATTGGTAGCCATGGAGCATTTGATGATATTTATGTTCATAAGGATGAAGTTGATTGGTTAATCAATGGTATCCCTAAATTATCTATCGAACAGATTAGAAAGGATATTGGACGTAATATTACATTACCTACACCTAAAACGTTTAATCCATCGAATTACAAGCCTTTTCAGGGACAGCCTTCTGGATTTTTAGAAGATGGGGATGTTATAGATATGGGGAACCGAAAATTATCAATTCTCCACACACCCGGGCATTCGCCTGGCCATATTGCTATTTTGGATCATAAATATGGTTATTTGTTTACAGGGGACTTACTCTATGATCAAGCACCTATTTATGCATTTTTTCCAACTACTTCCCCCGAGGATTTAGTTCAATCTTTAGAAAAAATAGCTAACTTACCTTCGCTTACGAAAATTTTTGGTTCACATCACACATTAGGTCTTGATCCTTCTATTTTATTGGAGGTGAAACGGGCAATTATGACACTTCGTGAGAATAATCTAGTACGTTTTGGGACAGGTATTCATCGTTTTAATGGTTTTAGTATTCAATTTTAAATACCCTCATCCTATTTAAATAGAAAGAAAAAAGCTGTTCTACAGGTCAAATAACCTATAGAACAGCTTTTCATTATAACTCTCCAGCCTTTAATTTCGCATGCCACTCTTTTAAAAATGGAATATCTTCTTCTTTAATAGCACCTGATTCGTTTGCTGCTTCAATTAAATAATCGAAGTTTGTTAACGATACATACCGAATGCCAGCCTCATCAAATGCTTGCTCAGCGCGTGGAAGATTATAGGTGTAGACACAAACTACGCCTAATACTTCACAGCCAGCTGCACGCAATGCTTCTACTGCTGTAATCGAAGAACCGCCTGTGGAAACGATATCCTCCACAACAACTACTTTTTGACCTGCTGCGTATTTTCCTTCGATTTGATTACCACGACCATGCTCTTTTGCTTTTGATCGTACATAAACCATCGGTAATTCTAAAATATCACTTACCCATGCTGCGTGTGGGATACCCGCTGTAGCTGTTCCTGCTACGATTTCTGTTGCACCAAAATTCTCTTTGATAACAGCTGCTAAGCCATTTGCTAATTGTTTACGAATAACTGGGTCTGAGATTGTTAAACGAGTATCACAGTAAATAGGAGATTTAATACCAGACGCCCATGTAAATAATTCAGTTGGATTTAATTCTACAGCACCCACTTTTAACATAGCGTGTGCAATTTCATTTTGTAATGTCATCATTTATGCCTCCCATAATTCACTTACGATTTTATATGCAGCTACTGGATCCTGTGCACCAGTTACGGCACGCCCAACAACGATGAGTGATGAACCGTCACGCTTTGCGCCATCTGGTGTGGCAATACGCTTTTGATCGTGTGCAGCACCGCCTGCTAGACGAATTCCAGGTGTTACACGTAGAAAATCATCTCCACACACTTCTGCAATTGCCTTCGCCTCATGTACAGAGCAAACTACACCTTGTAAACCTGCTTGTTTTGTAAGACTTGCATAATGTAAGACAGACTCTTGTAAAGATAGAGCAATTTGTTGTTCTGCTTGCATTTGTTCTTCTGTTGTTGATGTTAATTGTGTAACGGCTATTAATGCTGGACGTTCTTTGCCAGCAGGTGTACCCGCTTCAAGTCCTTCTAGTGCTGCCTCCATCATAGGACGTCCCCCAGCAGCATGCACATTGACTAAATCTACCCCTAGTTTTGCTAGACCCTTCATCGCCGAGCCTACTGTATTCGGGATATCATGTAATTTTAAATCAAGGAAAATATCATGACCTAAATCCTTTACTTTTCGAACAATGTCAGGCCCTTCTTGCATATATAATTCCATACCAATTTTCACGAAAAGAGGCTCATTGAACTGTTTTAGAAAATCAAACACTTCTTTTTCTCCTGGAAAATCTAGTGCTAATATTGGTTTCGTATTCATCAGCGATGGCTCCTTCCGATAATCTCTGTTATATGTTCTACACCTAATGCATCAAGCTTTGCTGGTAATTCTTCAATGATGTTTGGACAGACAAAGTGGTCAACAAAGTTTGCTGTTCCTACTGCTACAGCTGAAGCACCTGCAGACATAAAATCAATGACATCCTGTGCTTCTGTTACACCACCCATACCAATTATCGGAATATTGACAGCCTTGTACACCTCATAAACCATTCGGATTGCTACAGGTTTAACAGCAGGACCTGATAGTCCACCTGTTCCATTAGCAATGACAGGCTTTCCTGTACGCTCATCTAAACGCATACCTACCAATGTATTTATCATCGTAATACCATCTGCTCCACCTGCTTCAACAGCTAAAGCAATATCCACAATATTTGTCACGTTTGGTGATAGCTTCACATAGACTGGCACTTCAGACACAGCCTTGACAGCCTCAACAAGCTGACGTGCTGTTGCTGGGTCTGTCCCAAACTGGATGCCACCACACTTCACGTTAGGGCAAGAAATATTCAGTTCCAATGCTTTGACATTTGATGCTGCTGAAATACGACGCGCTACTTCCACATAATCTGCCGTTTCAGTACCAGCAACATTAGCGATAATTGGCACATCATAGCTCTCTAAAAATGTCAATTCTTCATTCATCACTTTTTCAATGCCTGGATTTTGTAAACCAATTGCATTTAACATCCCCGCCGCTGTTTCAGCAACACGTGGCGTTGGGTTACCGGCACGTGTTTCGACCGTTGTTGCCTTAATCATGATAGCACCTAGTTTTGACAAATCATAAAGCTGTGCATATTCACGGCCAAAGCCAAAGCAACCCGAAGCTGGCATAATTGGATTTTTTAACGCTAAGCCTGGTATTTGAATGGTTAAACGACTCATAGTGCCACCGTTCCTTTCGGGAAAACTGGACCATCAGAGCATACTTTAACATAGTCTTTTTCAACTTCATCAGTTGTTTTACATACACATGCAAAGCAAGCTCCAATACCACAGCCCATACGTTCTTCAAATGATAAATAACCCTCTTTTTCAGGATAAAAGCCCTCTAATGCTTTTAGCATCGGTAATGGCCCACAGGAATAAAATACATCAAACTTTGGGGCACTTGACTCTAATACAGTTGTTACAAAGCCTTTTGTACCTTTCGAGCCATCCACAGTCACATAATGTGTTTCACCAAGTGCACTAAATTCATCCTCATAAAAGCAGACATCCTCTGTTTGGAAGCCTAGGACATGGATGGTTTTCACACCACGAGCATTCAATTGTTTGGATAATTCATGTAAAGGTGGTACACCAATTCCACCGCCAACTAATAGTGCAGTGCCTCCCTCTTGTACCGCATCTACTGGGAAACCATTACCTATTGGACCAAGCACGTTGACTTGTTGACCTTCTCGATTCGTCGCCAGCACTTTCGTACCACGCCCTTCAGCACGATAAATCATAGTAAACTCATTGTTTTCTTTATCAATATTTGCAATACTAATTGGTCGACGTAAAAGCGGCTCCAATGAATCTGACACCTTTACATGGACAAACTGGCCAGGAGTCATCTCCTGAACCAGTTCACCATGAAGTGTCAGTTCGAAAATGTTTGTCGCAATTTGCTTTTGAGAGACGACCGTCATTTTCTCTTGACGTATCATATTAGTGTACTACCTCCGCTTTTGGCATTTGTTCTGCTGTAAATGTCATGGATTCGATAACACGAACCATTGCTTCTGCTGTATCTAAAGATGTTAGACAAGGTACGCCATTTTCTACAGACTCACGACGGATTCGGAAGCCATCACGAGCTGGCTGCTTCCCTTTAGTTAATGTGTTGACAACAAGCTGAGCTTCACCATTTTGGATAAGGTCAATCAATGTTTGTCCTTTCGCACCAATCTTGCCAACAATATCTGTACGTACTCCTGCTTCTTCAAATGCTTTTGCTGTACCTTCAGTAGCTACAATGCGATACCCTACCGTAGAGAAACGTTTTGCTAATGCAATCGCTTCTTCCTTATCTTTATCAGATACAGTAAACAATACTGTACCTTCTGTACGAATTTCCATACCTGCTGCAACTAAACCTTTATAAAGGGCTTTTTCTAATGTTGCATCTTTCCCCATTACCTCACCAGTGGATTTCATTTCAGGTCCTAATGTAATGTCTACACGACGTAATTTTGCGAATGAGAACACTGGTACTTTTACAAATACACCCTTTTGTTCAGGCGCTAAACCTGTTGGGTAGCCCTGCTCTACAATAGATTTTCCAAGGATTGCTTTCGTTGCAATGTTAGCCATTGGAATATTTGTAATTTTACTTAAGAATGGTACTGTACGTGATGAACGTGGGTTTACCTCAATCACAAATACTTCGCCCTGTGAAATTACGTATTGGATATTCATTAAGCCAATGATGCCTAGGCCCTTCGCGAGACGAGTTGTATAATCAACTAATGTATCCTTTTGTGCCTGTGTTAATTTTTGTGGTGGATAGACAGAGATTGAGTCTCCAGAGTGAACCCCTGCACGCTCAATATGTTCCATAATTCCTGGAATTAGAACATTTTCGCCGTCACAGATAGCATCTACTTCGATTTCCTGTCCTGTTAAGTAACGGTCTACTAAAACAGGATGATCTGGAGATGCCTCCACTGCATTTTCCATATAGTGCTGTAATTCATCTTGATTGTAGACAATTTCCATTGCACGTCCACCAAGTACATACGATGGACGAACAAGTACTGGGAAGCCTAGACGCTCACTAATGGCAAGAGCCTCCTCTGTAGAAACGGCTGTTTCCCCTAGCGGCTGCGGAATGTTTAATTCACGTAAAGCCTGCTCGAACTTATCGCGGTTTTCTGCACGGTCAGTATCTTCTAAAGATGTACCTAAGATTTTTACACCATTTGCTGCTAATTTATCGGCCAGGTTAATGGCTGTTTGACCACCGAATTGAACAACAACACCAATTGGTTGTTCTAAATCGATAATATGCATAACATCCTCAATTGTTAATGGCTCGAAGTAGAGCTTATCAGAAACAGAGAAGTCTGTTGATACTGTTTCTGGGTTGGAGTTGATAATAATTGCCTCATAGCCAGCCTCTTGAATCGCCCATACTGAGTGTACTGTTGCATAATCGAATTCTACCCCTTGGCCGATGCGGATTGGGCCTGATCCAAGTACCACAACAGAAGGTTTTTCTGACTTAATAGATTCATTTTCTTCTTCATATGTGCCATAGAAATATGGTGTTTCCGATTCGAATTCCGCTGCACATGTATCAACCATTTTATAGACTGGAATAATGCCATGTTCTTTACGATAAGCATAAATGGCTTCTGGTGTTGTTTCCCAAAGCTCAGCAACCTTCTTATCTGCAAAGCCTAAACGTTTTGCTGTACGTAGGACATCTTTATCATTTTTATGGTCAGCAAGTGTTTGTTCCATATCCACGATATTTTTAAACTTATTTAAGAAGAATAGATCAATCGCTGACCATTCATGAATTTGTTCAATTGTTACACCTCGACGTAAAGCTTCACCGATAAAGAATAGGCGCTCATCTCCAGCTTTGCGGATACGTTTTTCAATCCAAGAATCTGAATTTTCCTCAGCATGCTTTAACTCTAAATGTACTTGACCGGTCTCAAGAGAACGAACCGCTTTTAACATAGCTTCCTCAAATGTGCGACCTAATGCCATTACTTCACCAGTAGCTTTCATTTGCGTACCAAGATTACGTTTAGCTGATTCGAATTTATCGAATGGCCAGCGAGGAATTTTAGCTACGATATAATCAAGTGCAGGTTCAAAACAAGCATATGTTGATCCTGTTACAGGGTTTTTAATTTCATCTAATGTTAAACCAACTGCAATTTTAGCTGCTAGCTTAGCAATTGGATAACCTGTTGCTTTAGATGCTAGTGCAGATGAACGCGATACGCGTGGGTTTACTTCAATCACATAGTAATTAAAGCTATATGGATCAAGTGCTAGCTGGACGTTGCAGCCACCCTCTATTTTAAGTGCACGAATAATATCTAGCGAAATATTACGTAGCATTTGGTTTTCACGATCTGATAGTGTTTGCGTTGGTGCTACAACGATTGAGTCACCTGTATGGATTCCTACTGGGTCAACGTTTTCCATGTTACATACAACAATGGCATTGTTAGCCGCATCACGCATTACTTCATATTCAATCTCTTTATAGCCAGCAATTGATTTTTCTAATAAACATTGTGTTACGGGTGAATATTTTAAACCCGATGTCACAATCTCTTCTAAATCTTGATCGTTGTAGCAAATACCGCCCCCTGTACCGCCAAGTGTAAAGGCTGGTCGAACAATGACAGGGTATCCAATTTTCGCAACAAATCTTTTGGCTTCATCTAAGTTATGAATAATATCAGACTCAGGAACTGGAGCACCTAGCTCATACATTAAATTACGGAATAAATCACGATCTTCTGCTTTATGGATAGCATCTAGTTTTGTACCAAGAATTTCAATACCAAGCTCGTCTAAAATACCTGATTTGTCTAACTCAATCGCCATATTTAAACCTGTTTGACCGCCAAGTGTTGGTAAAATCGCATCTGGACGCTCTTTACGTAAAATACGAGAGACAAAATCAAGAGAAATTGGCTCGATATATACTTTGTCCGCAATTTCTGTATCTGTCATGATTGTGGCAGGGTTTGAGTTGATTAAAATAACACGGTAGCCTTCTTCTTTTAATGAAAGACAAGCTTGTGTACCTGCATAGTCAAATTCTGCTGCTTGTCCGATAACGATTGGGCCTGAGCCAATTACTAAAATAGTTTCAATATCTGTACGTTTAGGCATGTTGTTTCCCCTTCCCTGCTTCTACTTCCATCATTTCGATGAATTCATCAAATAAGTGGTTTGAATCCTCTGGTCCTGGTGATGCTTCTGGGTGATATTGCACTGTGAAAATCGGATATTTCTTATGACGCACACCTTCACATGTTCCATCATTTAATGCGATATGTGTTAATTCTAAATCCGTTTCTTTTAATGAATCGATGTCGATAGCATAGCCATGGTTCTGAGATGTTAAATCTGTACGTCCTGTGCGTAAGTCTTTGACTGGGTGGTTACCACCGCGGTGTCCAAACGGTAGTTTGAAGGCTTTTGCTCCACTAGCTAATGAAAAGATTTGGTGTCCTAAACAAATACCGAACATTGGCACTTTTCCTATTAAGTTACGTACTGTTTCAATACCTTCCTGAACATCTTCAGGATTCCCTGGTCCATTGGATAGCATGATACCATCTGGATGCCAAGCTAAAATTTCCTCAGCTGGTGTATTATAAGGTACTACCAACACATCACAATCACGTTTGTTTAATTCGCGTAGGATTCCGTGCTTCATACCATAATCAATTAAGACAACTCGTTTACCACGACCAGGAGATGGATAAGCAGCTTTTGGAGATACTTCACGGACATGGTGTGTAATGGCTGGTGTCGCTTGTAATTGTGCTACAATTTCATCCACATTTACTTCTTCATCAGCAGCCGTCAAAATCGCTTTAACCGATCCTTTACTGCGTATGATACGTGTTAATTTTCGCGTATCAATGCCTTCAATTCCTGGGATATCCTTTGCTGTCAAATAGTCATCTAAAGTTAAATCACAGCGGAAGTTTGAAGGTTTTTTAGCCAATTCACGCACAACGAATCCACGAATGGCTGGCGTAATCGATTCAAAGTCATCACGGTTAATGCCGTAATTACCAACTAAAGGATATGTCAATGTAACAATTTGTCCATAGAATGAAGGATCTGAAATCGTTTCCTGATAACCTGTCATCCCTGTTGTAAATACAACCTCACCTTGTGAAGCGCGCTCGCTACCAAATGCTGTACCTGTAAATACTGTGCCATCTTCTAAAACTAGTAAACGTTTTTTCATTACTCTGCCTCCTGATATACGATATTGCCTTCAAAAATCGTTAGTACTGGCCAACCCTTTGCCACCCAGCCGTTGAATGGTGTATTACGACCTTTTGATACAAAGCCATCTGCATCAATTGTTTGTTCTTTTTGAATATCAATTAAAATCATATCCGCTGAAGCGCCTACTGCTAATGTGCCATATGGCAGATCAAAAATCTCAGCTGCTCTCACTGTCATCCAATCAATTAATTGCTTTAAAGTCCATTTTCCTGTTTCAACAAATTGTGTATAAAGCAATGGAAAAGCTGTTTCGAAACCGACGATACCAAATGGTGCGCCAACCATACCGCAGCATTTTTCTTCTACTGTATGTGGTGCATGATCTGTTGCGATGCAGTCGATTGTGCCATCAAGTAGTGCTGCATGTAGAGAATCCTTATCATCAGCTGCGCGTAATGGTGGATTCATTTTCCAATTTGCATCGTCAGATGGTATATCCATCTCTTCTAGTAATAAATGATGTGGACAAACTTCTGCTGTGACACGAATACCTGCTGCCTTCGCATCTCTTACTGCACGCACCGATTCCTTCGTAGAAACGTGACAAACATGGTAGCGTGCCCCTGCCGCTTCTGCTAGTAGTACATCTCGTGCAATTTGTACTGATTCACAAATGGAAGGTATCCCTGGAAGCCCAAGCTCTTTATTACGCTTTCCTTCATGCATCACACCATCATAGATTAATGAGTTGTCCTCACAATGTGCTACAACAACCATATCGTGCTGGGCCGCATCTTTCATTTGCTCATACATCGTTGAGGCTAGCTGAATGCCTACACCATCATCTGAGAACGCTACGGCTCCATGTGCTTTTAATTCTTCAATATTTGTTCGAACCTCGCCCGATATATCCTTTGTTAGGGAACCATATGGGAGTACTCGAATAACAGCACTGTCCTTAATGAGCCCATTGATGAGCTGCATGTTGTCAACCGAATCAGGTACTGGCTTTGTATTAGGCATCGCACAAATTGTCGTAAAGCCACCCTTTGCTGCTGAGGCGGAGCCTGTAGCAATGGTTTCTTTATGCTCAAATCCTGGCTCTCGTAAATGTGTATGAACATCGATAAAACCTGGTGCCACGATTAAACCATGTCCTTCAATCAGTTCTGCACCTGCTACAGTCACATCCTGACCAATAGCCGTAATCTTTCCGTCTGCCATTGCAATATTGACTGTCTTCAATTCACCTTGTTCATCTAGCATTTGTACATTTTGAAGTACCTTTGTCATGTTATTCTCTCCCCTTTAAAATGGTTTCCATAATAGCCATCCGTGTGTAAACACCGTTCCGCACCTGTTCAAAAATTCGAGAGCGATCACACTCTACTAACTCAGAAGCAATTTCAACATCACGATTTACGGGTGCTGGATGCATAATAATGGCGGATTCTTTCATTTGCTTTTCTCGTTCAATTGTTAAACCAAACTCTTGATGGTAACCTTCCTTTGAGAAGCTTTTATTTACTTTATGACGTTCATGTTGCACACGTAGTAACATAATGACATCACTTATTTCGATCAGATTATCCCATGAATGATGCGCTTCAAAACCGCCAGACCATTCTTCTGGGCAAAGGAAATGAACATTTGCCCCTAAATTTTGTAATGCTGTTGCATTTGATTTGGCTACTCGACTATGAGAGATATCTCCTGCAATTGTGACATTCAACCCTTCGAAACAGCCAAACTCTTTTTTGATGGTATAAAGATCCAATAAGGATTGTGAAGGATGTTGCCCAGCACCGTCCCCTGCATTAATAATCGCTACATTAATACCATCCAGCAGCTCATTGTAATACTCATCTTCTGAAGCTCGAATGATGACAGCATCTAAACCAATCATTTCTAACGTTTTGACAGTATCGTACATCGTTTCCCCTTTCGTAACACTCGAAAACCCTGCATCGAAAGGGATAACATGACAGCCAATTTTGTATTCTGCCATTTCAAAGCTTGTTTTTGTACGAGTACTTGGTTCAAAGAAAAGATTGGCCACTTTGTATGGGCGAGATAACGATGATGTTTCACCATTTTCAAATGCTTGCGCAAGATCTAGGATTTGGTTAATCTCTTCTGTTGTTAAATGTTCCATCGATAATAAGTTCTTCATCATGTGACCTCCATTAGGTTGTGAATCGTGAACGTCTATGTATGACGTTCTCTGTATATAACGTAAAAGCCCCGTTGATGTCATCAACGAGGCATAAGGAGGCGTGACAAACTACAGCAAGACATACATCCTACTTCAGCCTGTCCACAACTTCCCTTTTTTTGCCTCTCTGGACAATTCATTAAAAGGTACTACTATGAATCTTTATTTTGATTGTATTGTACGGGTATATCTGCTTCTTTCTTACCTGGTAGAATCGCATTCAATAGCACACCGATAATCGCGGCTAGTGCCATTCCTTCAACACTTAATGATTCAGAGATAACAAACTTGGCACCGCCAATACCAATGACTAATATCACTGAGGCAATAACTAGGTTACGGCTATTACCAAAATCAATATGATTATCTACTAGCATACGTAAGCCACTGGCTGCGATAATTCCGAAGAGTAAGATAGACACTCCACCAAGTACTGCGGTTGGAATCGTTGCAATCACTGCCATTGCTTTCCCGAAGAATGATAGTAAGATGGCAACCACTGCTGCACCTGCAATAACGTAAATACTGTACACTCGAGTAATAGCTAGTACACCAATATTTTCACCGTAAGTTGTTTTCGGAGGCCCTCCGATTATAGCACTCACAAATGTTCCAAGTCCGTCTCCTAATAGGGAACGGTGCAACCCTGGCTCTTTAATATAATCTCGATCTACTACTTTTCCTAATACTAGCTGGTGACCAATATGTTCCGAAATTGTTACAATCACGATTGGTACCATGATAAGTAGAATTTTTGTTGTTATTTCAAACTCATAATGCACACCTGGTATTAAGAAATCAGGCATTGCGAAGAATTTTGCTTGGGCAATTGGTGTATAATCTACGATGTCTACGATCATGGAGTAAATATACCCTACGATTAAGCCCATCAAAATTGGCATAGTGCTTAAAATTCCTTTAAAGAAAATCGTAAAGATAATCGCTGTAAAGACCGTAACTAAAGCAGCTGAGAAGTGTAAAAAGCTATACTCTCCATTGACGTTCATGGCCATATTCACAGCTGTACCAGATAGTCCAAGTCCAATTACCATAATAACTGGACCTACCACGATTGGCGGCAAAATTTTCATAATCCACTTATAACCACTTTTCCAAATGATTAAGGATACAATTCCATACGTAATCCCGACAGCCATCGCACCGATCATGGCATTGCCTGGGTGGACACTCGAGCCATCATCATTTAAACCGCCTGCCGCAAGTATGATTGGTGCTATAAAGGCGAAGGATGACCCTAGATAGGCTGGTACTTGAAATTTCGTAATTAATAGGAAGAATAATGTAGCAATCCCGCTTGTTAAAAGAGCAATCGCTGGACTAAGTCCTACTAACTGTGGCACTAAAATTGTTGATCCAAACATCGCAAACATATGCTGGAAACTTAATGTCACAAGCTGAAGTGGAGTTGGTTTATCCTTAATATCTAAAACTGCATTTGACATATTGTTTCCTCACTTTATTATTCGTCTTCTTTATAAATAATGACGCAATCTTCTCCATCTACTTCTTGTAAGTTGACAATGATGCGCTCAGAGCCAGAAGTTGGAACATTCTTCCCTACATAGTCTGCTCTAATTGGCAACTCTCGATGCCCTCTATCCACTAGCACGGCTAGTTGAATTTGAGCAGGTCTCCCCAAATCCATTACAGCATCCAGTGCTGCACGTACTGTTCGTCCTGTATAAAGTACATCGTCTACTAAAATGATCTTTTGATTTTTCACTACATACTCAATATCAACTTGTTCTACATGTGCTTGTTCGTTTTCATGTTTGGTTGTTAAATCATCTCTGTATAGCGTAATATCAATTTCCCCTGTACGAATAGGTTTACCTTCAATTTTTTCAATTCGTTGTGCCAAACGTTTGGCTAGAAAGGCACCTCTTGTTTTAATGCCAACTAAAATACATTCATCGATTCCTTTGTTGCGTTCAATAATTTCATGGGCAATACGTGTGAGTGCCCTTGTCATTGATGGGCCATCTAATAATTCATTTTGTGCCATATCCGTTCCTCCTCTCTCTACTCTAGTGTCAGCCATGTGTCCATAAAAAAACCTCTCGAGGCGAATAGCCTGAGAGGGGTTGTATACGTGTCGAAAAAAGCATGTCGAAAAATTTGCAGCACAAATTTTTGCAACACTATCACATGTCCCTTCTCAGCCTCTCTGGACTGCTATTAAAGGTGAATATTTAGTTATGTTGTTCATTCACTGTGGTTAGTATAGACTTTCTTTTCTTATTCGTCAATGCCTATTTCGTAAATCATTTAATAATTGCTCATAATCAACTGGAAGTGGTGTTTCAAACTCCAAATATTCACCAGAAGAAGGATGATCAAATCCTAAAGTTGCAGCATGCAAAACTTGTCCACCAAAGTCTATTGTCTTTTTCGGACCATATTTTGGATCTCCCACTAGTGGGAAGCCGATATAATTCATATGCACACGAATTTGGTGTGTACGTCCCGTTTCTAAACGACATTCTACTAGTGTATAATCACCAAAACGCTCCACAACTTGGAAGTGTGTCACCGCATGTTTACCGTTATCAACGACTGCCTGTTTTTGACGATCCTTTTGATCGCGACCAATCGGTGCATCAATTGTCCCCTTATCATGTGCGATATGACCGTGTACAAGGGCAATATATTTACGTGTCACCGTTTTATTCACTAACTGATTCACTAACGATTCATGGGCTGTATCATTTTTAGCCACCATTAATAGACCTGACGTATCTTTATCAATACGATGGACAATACCAGGTCGCATCACACCATTAATACCGGATAAATCCTTACATTGATACATTAAACCATTTACCAGTGTACCGGACATATGGCCTGGTGCTGGATGAACGACCATCCCCTTTGGTTTATTGACAACAAGGACATCTGCATCCTCATAAACAATATCCAAATCTAATTTTTCGGCTATTACATCTAGAATTTCTACTTCTGGTACATCAATCAAGATGACATCACCAGCTTTTACTTTATATTTTGCTTTTACAGCATCGCCATTCACTTTGATAATCCCATCATTAACCCAGTTCCCAATTTGTGTACGTGACCACTCTGATTGTAAGCTTGAAAGTGCTTTATCAATGCGCTCTCCTTGCTGCTGTTCTTCGATTGTATATGTTACTTGCGTCATTGTTTCACCTGTTTCTTTTCTTTTTTATCTTCCATAATCAAACCAATCATTAGTACAACGACAGCTATAGTTAATGCAGCATCTGCCACATTAAAAATAGGGAAGTCATAATTAATAATTGGAATTAAAACATCAACAAAATCGACCACTTCTCCTCTAAAAAGACGATCGATAAAGTTTCCTAATGCGCCACCAAGTAATAGCATTAAACCCACTTGAAAAACGGGCTTTCCTTTTGCCTCTTTATGATAAAAGTAGAGAATGGCACAAATGACAGCAACTGTTACGATACTAAATAACCACATTTGCCCTTCTAGCATCCCCCATGCTGCACCTCTATTACGATGAGATAAAATGCCAAACCATGGGTCCCACACAGCAATGCGTTCAGCATACTCCATATTTTTCACAATTAGCCATTTTGTCCATTGATCTAATAAAACAACAAAAGCAGCCAATCCATAATATTTATACACAGTCATTCCTCCGTTCACTCAACATCTTACCTATTCTACCATAACAGCACCCATCACAATAACTAATATCACATCAAAAGATGGCGGATGCCCAATCTCCTTCAAGAATATAAAAAAGCTATTTCTATTTACTTTTTAAGCAATAGAAATAGCTCTGACTTGTTGAGTTAAACGGTTTCAGATTCTTTCGAATGCACTCGCTTCATGAAATCATTGACATCAGCCGGAACTTTACGATCTAGTAGTGACACGATAATAACAGATAAGAAGCCAACCGGTACTGTCACAATACCTGGTATTTTAAACTGCAAGAAACTTGGTAATGTTCCTGGTAAAAAGATCATCCACATTGACACGCCAAGACCAATGAGCAATCCTGCAATGGCACCCTTCTCTGTCATGCCCCTCCACCAAATACCGAGAATAAAGATTGGCGTGAATGTACTTGCTGCAACCGTAAAGGCGAGCGCCACTAAATGACCGATGGATGCATCCTTGACAAGTAAACCAAGTGCTCCATATAAAATCCCTAATAATACAATGGCCACTTTACCAGCTACAACACGTTGTTTTTGTGTTATATCCTTTTTCATAATATTGGCATATAAATCATGGGCTAATGCGCCAGAGCTTGTAATAAATAGCCCTGAAAGATTAGAGAAAATAGCTGCAAATGCACCTGCAATTACTAAACCAAGTAACCATTTACCACCTAGCGCAAGGGCTGTCGTCGGAATGACCATGTTATTCCCACCTAATACTAAATCACGCATTACCTCCTCACTAGCTGTTCCCGAAATGAAAATAGATCGGCCTACAACACCTAAATAAACAGCTAATAAGAAAAACGTACTAGCAATGCCAATAGCCATGAGCGCAGATTTACGCGCTGCTTTAGCACTTGGGTTTGTATAAAAGCGTAATAATATATGGGGAAGCCCAATTGTCCCTAAGGCTAAACCAATGGTCATACTAATAGTTTGCCAAAATGTTGGGAAATAAAAGCCTGTGCCTGTCCAAGCGGCACCATCAAAATTCACATCATTACCATCTAAGGCATACGGAGAAGTTCCTGTAATAGAGCCACTGAATGAATGGATGGCAGCTAAAATTTTATCGTAATGCAAACCACCATAAACTGCAGCAATTAACATCACAATAAATGCGCCAAGGCGAATCCACAGCTCCAAAGCTTGGTTGATTGTCGTACCTTTCATTCCACCTATCCCTACATAAAAAACCATGACAACACATGTAAAGATAATGCCAAATTCATAGGAAGTACCAAAAAACATACTTAATATTTGAGCAGCACCTAGTAATTGAGGAGCCGCATAAAAGCCTGAGATGGCTAAAACGACTGCAACCGCTACGAGTCGAGCCCTGCTACTATGAAAACGATAACCTAAAAAATCAGCAACCGTAAATGCACCAAATCTTCTTAAAGGGCCCGCTACGAAAATAGCTAATAATGTTAATCCAATAGAGAAACAAAAAGCATAATAAGCACCATCATAACCTAGTTGAAATGTTAAACCAGCTATTCCAAGAAATGTTGCTGCACTTAAATAATCTCCGCCAATGGCAGAACCATTTGTAAACCATCCAAAGCTTCGGCCACCTACAAAGAAATCCGAAGCTGTTGCATTTCTCTTGGTTAAATACGTAATGTAGACAATCGTTCCCATTAACGCAACGGTCATTAACATCTTTGGTTCTAAAAGAGCTTCCATCATTCAACACTTCCCCCTTTGTTTCACCTACTTATTTGCTATATCGTATTTTTTTAAACGCTTCTCATACATGGCCGTATGCACATACGCAATAATAAAAGCCATAGCCATCATGACAATCGTTGTCACAAACCATGTGACTGTCATACCGCCCCATATTTTCTTGAATGCAAATGCTGGAGCAAACCAATTCATAACAGGAATACTAAAAATCAAAATAAAGTAAAATACCGTTAAGCCTAAACCTGTTGTAAATTCATCCTTCATAATTTTATTTGTTGTTGCATCTAGAGGCGGTAGATCTTTCACATCAATTGTTCCTGCCTCCACGTAGTCATAATCATGACTGCCTACTTCCGCCATAAGCTAACTCCCCCTTTGTCATATCAGCGAATAATTATCTGAAATTTCAAATTATTATGCACTACAATTATTTTATTCTATTTCAACCACAATATAGATATAAAATTTTGCTGTATTAGTACAAATAATTGCTATTTTAAGTTAAAATATTTTTATCTTTTCATTCGTAGGAGGCTGGTAGCATTTTAAAGGTGGTATGGTATATGGAAAGCTCATTTGATAAACAGCAAATGAGTGAATGGTTAAAAGAGGTTTTACCAAATGCTTTGGAGGAGTGTAAAGTGCCTAAGCGAGAAGATGAGGTCATTATTGTCTATGAGGTCAATCGGTTATTTGATTGGGTGAAGATTAATCGATTAAAAAGAAATTATCCTAATAGTATAATTGTCCCAATTGTTACAGAACACCTCACCTACTCGACTGGTATAGCAATTGAATTAGTTTTACCTGCACTTCTCATAAAACCATTACAGAAATCAAAATTTTTACGAATCGTAAAAAAACTGTACACATCCTATCAGGACAAGAAAGCAAGTACACTCACAATGCTTGAGCTATCACAACAAGTGTCCCAGCATCATACCTCTCCGTTCAGAGAAGCATTTTTGAAACGTCTTATACGTGGCGAAATTGATAATGAACAAGAAATCATTCAATCTGCATCATTTTTATCAACAAATTGTATTCCTAATATTGTGTTCTTAATTCAGGGCTATATCGATAGTGATGCTATTCCTCATGACGCAAGCAGTAACATTACAAATGTTTTTCGTCAGCATTTTGCCAATAAAGCACCCTTATCTTTTTTACATTTCGAACGCTACTTATTACTTCTCATGAGAATTCCGACTGAGTATAACTCTTTTAAACATTGGACAGTAGGCGAATCATGTCTATTGGAGGTCATCGAGACACTTAAAAAGGACTATTGTATCCATCTTTTCATGGGGGTTGGAGGAGTGTTTCAGGACGCAATGCACGTAAAGGAGTCCTATAGTCAAGCACGAAAAGCACGTAGAAAACCACCTATAGATAATATTCATATCAGATATTATGAAGATTTAACAAAGCATGTGCAGCTTCAAAAGGCCATTCATTATATTGAAGAACATTATGATGAGCAATTGACCGTTCGTGATGTTGCAAAATATATAAGCTTTAGTCCCACACATTTTAGCAGGCTATTTAAAAAAGAGACTGGTCGTAATTTCGTTGACTATGTCGCCTTTACACGCCTCATCAAGAGCTTACCCTTTCTACGGAAGTACGACTATACCGTAGAAAAGATCTCCTCCACCTGTGGCTTTAATACACCTAATTACTATAGTTTAACCTTTAAAAAATATGTAGGAATCTCTCCAACGGACTATCGCAATACGACAGAAATTTTATTTAAATAATCTAACAAGAATCTGCAAAACCTCCATGAAAAAAAGCAAGCCCCCATCAAGGAGACTTGCGTATGATCTACAATAGAAATGCAGATTCTTATTATTCATTTCCGTTAAACGTAATATTTTTCTACAACTTCTGCACAGCGCGCACAAACTGTAGGATGTGCCTCATTTGCACCAATTGTTTCAGAAATTGACCAGCAACGCTCACATTTCTCCCCTGTTGCCTTCTCAACTACAATGGATACATGCTCAAGTGCTAAAGCTTCAGCAGGCGCCTCATCAATAGTAGCTACTTCAAAAGCAGAAACGATTGAAAGCTGTGCAAAGTCAATGTTCACATCATTCAATAAGGCTACAACATCCTCTTTGGCATATACTGTTACTTTTGCTTCTAGTGATTTACCTATTGTTTTAGCATTACGAGCTTCCTCTAATGCTTTTAAGATATCGTCACGTACATCAATAATATTTTCCCATTTTGTACGTAGGCTTTCAAAATTCTCTTGAACATCTACCTCTGGGAAGTCCGTTAATTGAACAGAAACTTCCTCTACAATACCTTGGGCATGTAGATAAGACCACATTTCATCTGTTGTATGAGGGATGATTGGTGTCATGATTTTAACCAATGTCATTAATGTATCGTAAATAACTGTTTGCATCGCTCGACGATCTTTATTGTCGTGACCTTCGATATAGACAACATCTTTTGCAATATCTAAATAGAATGAAGATAACTCGACTGCGACAAAATTATTGACGATGTGATAAACAGCAGCGAAATCATAACGATCATATGCTGCACGAACAGTTTGTAAGACATCCTGTAAACGCATATAGACATATTGATCCATCTCACGAAGCTCTGCATAGGCAACACGATCTTTCTTTGGATCGAAATCAGCGATATTGCCATGTAAGAAACGAAATGTATTACGAATTTTACGGTACACCTCTGATACTTGCTTTAACATATCCATCGAAATTCGTACATCCGCTGTATAGTCAACAGAAGCAACCCATAGACGAAGAATATCTGCTCCATACTGATCCATTACTTTTTGTGGAATGATCACATTTCCTAATGATTTACTCATTTTACGTCCTTCACCATCAAGAACAAAACCATGTGTTAATAGTCCTTTATATGGTGCATAGCCATTAATAGCAACAGATGTAATAAGAGATGAGTTAAACCAACCACGATGCTGGTCAGAGCCTTCTAAGTATAAATCAGCTGGATATTTCATGCCGCGCTCTACAAGTACACCTTGGTGGGATGAACCTGAATCGAACCAGACGTCCATAATATCATTTTCTTTTGTGAATTCGCCGTTCGGGCTACCTGGATGTGTAAAGCCCTCTGGTAATAATTCTTTTGCTGTTTTTTGGAACCAAATATTGGATCCATGCTCACGGAATAATGCTGAGATATGGCTAATTGTTTCAGGTGTAATAATTGGCTCTCCGTTTTCTGCGTAGAAAATTGGAATCGGCACACCCCAAGCACGTTGACGTGAAATAACCCAATCTCCACGATCACGAATCATATTATAAAGACGAGTTTCTCCCCAAGCTGGTGTAAATGCTGTAGCTTTTACAGCTTCTAACAACTCACCACGGAATGCTTCAACAGAGGCAAACCATTGTGGTGTCGCACGATAAATAACAGGTTTTTTCGTACGCCAGTCATGTGGATAAGAGTGCGTAAAGAAGTCAAGTTTTTCTAATGCATCTACTTCTTTTAGTTTTTCTGTTACAAGTTTGTTGGCATCATTATAAAACACGCCTTCAAAACCAGGTGCTTCATCTGTATAACAGCCGCTATTATCAAGAGGGCTAAGAATGCCTAAACCATATTGTTTACCAATATGATAATCGTCTTCCCCGTGTCCAGGAGCTGTATGAACACAACCTGTACCCGCTTCAGCAGTTACGTGTTCTCCTACCATAATAAGAGATTCACGATCATAAAATGGATGCTGCGCTACAAGACGATCAAGTGCTTCCCCTTTTACTTCTTGAACAACCTCATAGTCTTCCCATCCAAGGGCATTCGCTACTGATGTTAATAATTCTTTGGCAATGATGAATTTTTTATTAGCTACAGCAACTACAACATACATAAATTCAGGATTTAAAGAAATGCCTAAGTTTGCTGGTAATGTCCAAGGTGTTGTTGTCCAAATAATAAATTTAGCATCTGCTGGTACAATGCCTTTCGCATCTTTAATAGCAAAGCTAACATAGATTGATGGTGATTTGATGTCCTTATATTCAATTTCAGCTTCTGCTAAAGCAGACTCAGAAGATGGTGACCAATAAACTGGTTTTAAGCCTTTATAAATGTAACCCTTTTCAGCCATTTTACCGAACACTTCAATTTGACGTGCTTCAAATTCAGGCTTTAATGTAATATAAGGGTTTTCCCAATCACCACGAATGCCTAGACGACGGAATTGGGCACGTTGATTATCAATTTGCTCATATGCATACTCTTCACAAAGTTGGCGGAATGCTGCTACTGACATTTCTTTACGCTTTACACCTTTGTTTGTCAGTGCTTGTTCAATTGGTAGACCGTGCGTATCCCAGCCTGGAATATAATTCACATGGTAGCCAGTCATTGAACGATGACGTGTAATCATATCCTTCAATACTTTATTTAAGGCATGGCCGATGTGGATATCACCATTTGCATAGGGAGGACCATCATGTAGAACATATTCTGGACGATCGGCAGTACGTTCCATCTGTAATTTGTTAATATCCATGTCATTCCATTTTTCTTGCGTTTTTGGCTCATTCGCCGGTAGATTCCCACGCATTGGGAAATCTGTTTTTGGCATTAATAACGTATCTTTGTATTCAACCATTAAAATTCCTCCTTTATTTTACCCAAGCATATAGACAATTACTTCTAGGACAGTTATTGGCAAACGCAACTCAAACAATTCGTGAACAAATAAAAAAAGCCCTCAATCCCACTAAGGGACGAGAAGCTTCTACTCGCGGTACCACCCTACTTGTAGCACAAAAATATTGCACTACCTCTTTCAAGCACGTTAACGTCGTGCATCACGAAATAACCTACTTTTTTCAGCTATTTAGCTCAGAAGTGATGTTCAATGTTAGTTGCATGTTTGGGCTCTCACTGTCCCCAAATCGCTTAACTACGCCTAACAAATACTGTCTTCGTCTCTGCCTGTATGCATATCTTTTCAAAATAATTACTATTACAAAGTATATGAAATTCAAACAATGGCGTCAAGTTTCATTTGTCGAGTGCAACCATTAAAAAGAAAAGTTACATCTCTTCAGATTCTTGTGCTTCCTCAACAGATGCTTGAATTTCTGTTAAATCAATATCATATTGAAGCAAATGATCCCAGTCATCAGCATTAAGCAAATCAAGCTGTGCCTCAACAAGCATCTTGAAACGATTACGGAATACTTTAGATTGTTTTTTAAGCTCATCAATTTCAATCGTCACCTTACGAGCTTTTGTTAAAGCATCATTGACAATTCGATCAGCATTTTTCTCAGCCTCTTTTACAATGAGTTTAGCCTCTTTTTGTGAATTTCTTCGCACTTCATCAGCCGCTTCTTGTGCAACAACAATGGACTTCTGCAAAGTTTCTTCTAAGGAGCTAAAATGCCTCGCCTGTTCTAAGGCCATCTCTAATTGCTTATCAACCTCTTTTTTTTCACGTAACAAAATTTCGTAGTCTTTAATGATTTGGTCTAAAAATTCATTTACTTCATCTTCAGCATAACCTCTGAAAGCTTTTGTAAACTCCTTATTATGTATATCAATAGGTGATAATGGCATACAATCCTTCTCTCCTTTACATGTACATTCGTAATTTCTATTATACAATTGTTCCGACAACTTAGCAGTAAAAATTAATGAAATTTACTTCACTTTCAGCTTTTTTGGGCCAATCGACCGATTTGCAGACGGATTTTATCCTTTTTTGTACGGCCTTCTGTCATAATAATTTTCACACGACCGCTCCCTCGTATCGATAAAATATCCCCTTCTTGTAATTCAAAGGCAACTGTATCTCGCTCTGTCCAATTGACACGTACTTTATTCCCAGTAATCAAAGCTTGTGCCTTTTGACGTGACACATTTAAAATGGTAGCGATAATCACATCTAAACGCATGGATGAAACAGTATGAGATTCCTCAAACCACTCATCCTCATTGAAGAGAAGTGGCTCGTCTTGCTTTAAAGATTCAACATGTACCTTGACTTTACCAATACCCGTTAAATGCAAACGAACATAATCTGCTACCTCTTGTGCTACTACAAATTGCACCTGCTGCTCATTGACACGTATATCACCAAATTTACCACGATTCAAGCCTAATGATAACAAGGCCCCTAACACATCTGGATGCCGGAGCTGGACAAATTTCATAGGATAGTGAATTGTAAATACTGTCAGCTGAAAGTCTTCCTCCATAACTTCATAGTAAGCAGGATAAATAAGCATACGCTGTCTCTCTGCCCCGTCAAATAACCCTGCACATGCCGTTTTCAATGTATCGTCCTGTCCGATAATAGATGTCACGATAAAACGCTGTCTGGGATCAAGAAAATCTGTTAGCTTAGGTGCATAGCGATCCTCTACCTCACGCTGCCAACTTATTACTTGTTCAATAAACGGTTGTTCATCTTTTCGAAAATGCTGAATTAAGTGTTCCATCTCGTTGTCTCCTCTTTCACTAGTTCTATATGCTTGGTGGGCTGGATGAACATAGTATTTCCAAGTTATGACGTCTTTGCATCATTGAGTATAATTTTTTTACATTTACTTGAAAAGCTCTTTTTTCCACTGGGGCAGTCTCATTATACAAGGATATTTGAACACCCGTTAAATAAACCTTTATCACCCTCTATTTTTTTGAACCACCGTTGCTCTTTCCGTACAAAAACATTGCTAAATAAAAAATCCCCACCTAAGAGTGAGGATTTACTGCTAAACGAACATAAGAAATATTTTCTGGATGACTATAACAAGCCCTCGTTCAATAAAATTCAACATGAAGATAGCCACAATTGGTGAAATATCAATCATTCCAAGTGGTGGAATGAACTTTCTGAAAATCCCTAAATACGGCTCACACACTTTTTCAAGCATACGTCCAATGGCTGAATTTTGAGCGGCAGGCACCCAAGACATTAAAATATAGCCAATTAGCATAAATGAATAGATTCTAAATGCTAATGATACATAACCAAGTATTATAAAAAAAGTCATATAAACTACAATCCTCGCTATTAATTATCGTCTAAAATAAAGTTTGTAATTTCACCAGTCACTTCTACATTATCTGGCGTACAAAGGAAGATATCTTTACCGATACGTTGGATATCCCCGGCAAGTGCATAGACTGTACCACTTAAAAAATCAATAATGCGTTTACCTTGCTCTCGTTCAATACGTTGTAAATTGACAATTGCAGCACGCTTATTTTTTAAATGCTCCGCGATATCTTGTGCTTCTGCATAAACTCTAGGCTCAATTAAAACAACTTTTGCTCCCTTAGAGCTCATAGCTGCCTGCAAGCTTACAATGTTGTTAGGCGTTGCTGAACTTTGCGGCATAATTTCTTGAATAGGCGCCCTACGCTCTTTAATCGTTTTTTTAGGCTTTACGGAATGAATCGGTTGCTGTTGTTGTATGGGCTGTTGCTGCTGAATAGGAGCTTGCGTGATTTCTTCTTCTAGTTCTTCTTCAAGGTAAAAGAAGTTTTTAATTTTATTTTTCATGCTCATCCTGTTCCCCTCTTTCATTTCCAACAAGAGCCGTTCCGACTCGAACAAAAGTAGCCCCTTCCTCTACCGCAATTTCAAAGTCATTAGACATGCCCATTGATAACTCGGTACAAGGTGCGTGTGCGAATCCTTGCTCGGCTATTTGCTGTTGACATTGTTTTAATTGCTTGAAAACAGAGCGAATGATTGCTTCGTCTTCTGTATTTGGTGCCATGGTCATTAAACCTACAACTTGAATCTTTGTAAAACTCTTTAACGCTTCTACAAAAGGCAAAACTTCTTCGATACTTAAGCCATGTTTTGATTCTTCACCCGAAACATTTACTTGTACAAAACATTTAACTGGCCGATCTGCTCTTTTTTCAATTTCTTCTGCCAGACTCAAACGATCTAAGGAGTGTAAATAATCAATGCTGTTAATGACTTGTTTTACTTTACGTGTTTGAAGTGACCCGATATAATGCCAATGTACATCAGCATGAATCTCTGCAATTTTACGTTGCAGGCCTTCAGGTCTATTTTCTCCTAAATGAGAGAGTCCTGCATCAATTGCTTCTTGTGTTCTTTCAACAGAAACTTCTTTCGTTACGGCAATTATTTGGACTTTATCACCCTGACGATTGCCTTTTTTTTCTGCTGCTGTTATTAAATCATGTAGTTTGTTTAAATTTGTTAAGATTTTTGTCACTGTTTTTCCCAACTTTACAACAATAGTTTCTTTTATTGTAACAAGCAATGCTTGATTTATCAATGAATAGCCTGACCTATGTCAGTTTACATTCACCACAATTTTATTAACATATGCCTTAGGAAAGTGCTTTAACTAAAATAACATCCTTGCCAACGACAAGCACATCTTTCATATACACTTTTCTTACAGACTCTTCCCCTTTAAAAAAACCAAGATATTTACGAGGCTCTGCAATCAAAAATGCTGTCACATAGCCCGTTTCTTTTGAGACTTCAGCATCTATTACAAAACCTATAAATCGCCCATTTCCTGCTTCAATCACTTCTTTTTGCTGTAATAATGAAAAACGCAATGACATACCTCCTCTATTCTTTATTTTTGTACATTCATTTCTATCATCAAACTTAGCTGTTACTTTATATTTATGTATCACTTGTTCATTGAATGAAGATAAAATGCGCACCGAATAATCCGATGCGCATTTTTTTATTTGTAATCTTTTTGCATTGTTTCAATAGCATTTTTTTCAAGACGTGAAATTTGTGCTTGGGAAATCCCCAATTCCTTCGCGATTTCCGTTTGCGTTTCGCCATAATAGAAACGTTTTGCAACGATCATTTGCTGACGTTCATCTAGCTTTTGCAAACTTTCCTTTACCGACACGTAGGCAACCCATTGATCCTCTGATACATCATCATCACGTAATTGGTCCATCATATAAACAGCGTCTCCACCGTCTGAATAAATGGGCTCCTGTAATGAAACTGGATCTTGAATGGCATCTAAAGCGAATAAAACATCTTCTTTTTTCATGTCAATCATCTCAGCAATTTCTTCAATCGTTGGTTCACGCAAATTATCGGTTATCCATTGCTCTTTTGCCTGCATTGCCTTATAAGCTATATCTCTTAGAGAGCGCGATACACGCAATGCATGATGATCACGCAGATGGCGACGAATTTCACCAATAATCATTGGTACAGCATATGTCGAAAATCTTACATTATGCTTTAAATCAAAATGATCAATGGCTTTCATGAGCCCAATACAGCCCACTTGAAATAAATCATCTGCCTGTTCACCCCGATAGGCAAATCTACCGACAATACTAAGCACTAACCTTAAATTGCACATGACAAGCTCTTCTCTAATCTCAGTTTCTCCAGCTTGTAAACGGATGAAGAGTTCCTTCATTTCCTCGTGCTTTAAAATTGGCAAAGTCGATGTATCTAAGCCGCAAAGATCTACTTTTGTTCGCATATTCGATTCCTCCGGATGTTATTCTCTGACTAAACCGTGACATCAGTTTGTCCGAGAGAAACAAGAATATGCACAAAAGCTGCGACCAATTTTAGGCAGGTTAAATTTCCCTTTCTACGAAATCGGTTGATTTAAATTTTCACGTAAATCTTGAATAATTTTCTTTTCTAATCGGGAAATATATGATTGCGATATGCCTAAATGATCTGCCACTTCTTTTTGAGTCATTTCAACTTTTCCATTGAGACCAAAACGACATTCCATAATATACCGCTCTCGCGCACCTAATAAATTAATCGCATGGAACATATGCTGACGTTCAATTTTCTTCTCAACATTATCAAGAATAATATGCTCTTCTGTTCCTAAAATATCTGACAGTAATAATTCATTTCCATCTGCATCAGAATTTAGTGGTTCATCTAGTGAAACTTCACCCTTCATACGACTTGTTTTTCGTAAATGCATTAAAATTTCGTTTTCAATGCAACGTGATGCATATGTTGCAAGCTTAATATTTTTATCAGTATTGAACGTTTCAATCGCCTTAATTAAACCAATCGAACCTATGCTGATTAAATCTTCTATTGGCGTGCCTGTGTTATCAAAACGTCTTGCAATATATACAACAAGACGTAAATTACGTTCAATTAGTGTGTCTCTAGCACGTAAATCACCGTTCATAAAGGATGCAATGACTGTAACTTCTTCTTCTCGACTTAATGGCACTGGCAATGAATCATTTCCCCCTATATAGTACGTTTCACGACTCCGAAACTTACTCCATAATTTTTTCAAGCTAGCAAGTAGCCTAAGAAGCAATAGTTCTCCCCCTCTATGAGTTATTTGAAAGCGCTGAAAAATGTAAAATTGCTGCTGTGCTATGTGGAAAATTTTTAGCTTTCTTGGTTAAAACGATATATTCATTCGTTTTCACTTGTGAGGGCTCCCCCTTTATATGCCACTCATCAAAACGAAAACCAAGCACTACGGTTTGCTGCTGTACCGTATTAACATGAATAAATCGTATATAACGCTGATAATCTTCTGAAAACATGGATACATTGTACGGATCTGTTTCTTGCCATTCTATTAATGATTGACGGAACGCTGAAGGTAAATGTGGCCGTAAAGCTGTATAGGAAACAAAATGAACCGGCTTTCCTGATAATGGCTCAATAGCTTGATTACCTGTATCCACAAAAGCAGAAAGTGGTATGGTTGCCCCAAAAATTTTTAAAGTTGTATCAAAAACAAATTGACCACTTAAGCGTTCTAGCTTTACAAAACCCCATTGCTTGTAGAATGCAATAAGATTTAAAACTGCAAGTAAAAAGCAAATCATAATAAAATGGGTAACAGAAAGATTTTTCAAAAAAGGTTGTAGAGCTGTTAATAAACCGCCAATAACGATTGTTGCTGTTAATACAATAGGACCTTGCTTCTGAAAACTTCGAATCTTGAAGTGAAATGCTATACCAATTAGCAATATAAAACTAAGAATCGTCGTCCACAGCATTTGACCGCCAATGACAGCTACAAAACTACTACAAATTGAACTCATTAATAATCTTGAATTCTTCACCAAGACCCCTGTTACTCTTGCCGTAAACGTGAGTATTGCTAGATTAAAAAGCGTATTAATGAGCACCAGCCATTCTCCATACATAACAGCCGCCTCCTACTTACAAAGTTAGCACGTTATTCCCACAAATATTGTCAAACAATCGCATCATTTCCTGAAAATGTTTTGACAAAATACATGGTTTCCTTACACATTTGAACAACATGTTATGCAATATAAAAAGCTCGTACCCTACCTAAGTAGAATACGAGCTTTCTAGAAGATTTATGCTTGTTTTATCCGCGATTTTTGCGGTTACGTAAAAATGCAGGTACTTCAAGCATGTCATCCTGTGCATAATGTTGCTGATTTTGACGTGGCTGCTCTTGTTGAACATGCGTTTCTTGTCGTTGTTCACGAATCGGCGCCTGTTGTTGTGGAGCAGATTGTCTGTTTATGTTGAGTGACGGTTTTGCTGTATTACGTTGTTGCTGTAGTGCTTCTTCAGTGAAGCCAGTCGCAATAACTGTAACAATGATTTCATCTTTAAGATTTTCATTAATAACAGAACCGAAAATCATATTTACTTCTTCATCTGACGCAGAAGCTACGATATCTGCCGCTTCTTGTACTTCAAATAAACTTAGATTTGAACCACCCGTAATGTTCATAAGGACACCTTTAGCACCATCAATTGACGATTCAAGCAATGGACTTGAAATTGCTTTCTTCGCAGCTTCAGAAGCTCTATTTTCGCCTGTTGCGATACCAATGCCCATTAATGCTGAACCTTTGTTAGACATAATTGTTTTCACGTCAGCAAAGTCTAAGTTAATAAGACCAGGTGTTGCAATTAAGTCCGAAATACCTTGTACACCCTGACGTAAAACATTATCAGCTTCTCTGAAGGCTTCTAACATTGGTGTTGATTTATCAACAATTTGTAAAAGCTTATCGTTCGGAATCACAATCAGTGTATCTACTGATTCCTTCATGCCACCAATTCCACCGATTGCTTGTGTTTGGCGCTTACGTCCTTCAAACGTAAATGGGCGTGTGACAACCCCTACTGTAAGGGCTCCCAATTCACGTGCAATTTGTGCAATAACTGGGGCTGCACCAGTACCTGTTCCGCCACCCATACCAGCTGTCACAAATACCATATCTGCCCCACGAAGAACTTCTTCTAGCTGTTCTCTGCTCTCTTCAGCAGCTTTTTTTCCTACTTCAGGATTTGCACCTGCACCTAGTCCACGCGTTAATTTAGCACCAATTTGTAGCTTTATTTCCGCTTTGGATAAGTTTAATGCCTGTGCATCTGTGTTCACTGCGATAAAGTCAACGCCTTGTACACCATGTTCTATCATTCGATTGACCGCGTTGTTACCGCCGCCACCAACACCTATGACCTTTATTACTGCAAGTTCATCAACACTTGTATCAAATTCTAACATCTCTTTTTCCTCCCACGGTAACTCGACTCTGTATCATTCATTACGCATTCTAGTTAATCAAAAAACTTATCAAATAATTTTTTTGCTTTCCCGATTACGCTTTCTTTTGGTTCTGAAGGTGTAGAATACTCTTGCTTTTTATTTATAGCTGGTTGAGCCCCTACAGCTGCATATTCAACAGGTTGCGTATTCGTACTCTTACCGTAAAAATCATCTTCTAAATAGGCGTAACGAATAAGTCCAACTGCCGTCGCAAATGAAGGCTCTCTAACGCCAATATAATCGGGTGTATAGATTCTTACACGCGTTTGTAGAATTTGACGTGCCAATTGGGCTATTCCTTCAAGCTTTGCAACGCCACCGGTTAAAACAACGCCACCTGGTAAATCTCGAACACCTAAACGCGCCAACTCATCAATCACTAACTCCAATAATTCTTCTAATCTAGCGCCAATAATTTCTGAAATATAACGCTGACTGTACTGATCAGTTGAATCTGTACCTACAACAGGCACTTCAAAGACTTCATCATCAGATGCATCGTCATAAAAGGCATGTCCAAATTGGTGTTTGATCTGCTCTGCTTGTTCTGTTGGTGTTTTTAAAACGATTGAAATATCTTTCGTTATATGATCACCACCAACTGGTATGACACCCGTATGCGTTAACAAACCCTCTTCAAATACCGTGATTGTTGTAGATCCGCCTCCTAAGTCTATAAAGGCAGTCCCTTGGTTTTTTTCATCTTCAGTTAATGCAAAGTAGCCTGATGCTAATGGCTGCAAATATATTTCTCGTATACTTAAACCAGCTCGTTCTACACAGCGAAGAACGTTGTGTAGAAGCGTTTTGGAAGTCGTTATCATTGTTGCATCCATCTCAAGGCGGATGCCAATCATACCACGAGGATCTTTAATTTCATCAAGGTTGTCTACAATAAACTGTCTTGGAATGATGTTAACTAATTCACGTTCAGGAGGTATCGACATGACTTGTGCAGATTCTACCACTCTGTCTAAATCATCATCTGTAATTTCTCTATTTTCACTATTCACAGCGACAACACCTTTAACTAGCTGTAACATCGTCTGGTTAGCTGGAACGCCTAAAACGACTTCATGAATTTGATAACCTGTCATTCGTTCGGCTTGTTCTACTGCTTTTCGAATAGATTGTACTGTTGCATCAATATCAACAATTGCACCTTTTCGAACGCCATTCGATTTTACATTTCCGACGCCAATTACATGTAATTGCCCGTCACTCATTTCACCTATTAATACCTTGATAGAGGAGGACCCAATATCAAGTGAAATGTATAAATCTTGCTGATTCAATTCGCTGCACCTCCTTGAAAAATGCTCTTATTTTCATTCTATTGTAAATTTGGCATAATGTCTAAGCAAATCGAGTATTTTGGTCAATTTTTCTCTCATTCTATGGAAGTTCTTTTTCTCTTGTGACGTTTTTCATCTAAGCGGGTTAGTAATATACGCCTAATTATTGCTATATTTTGGAACAATCGTACTCCAAAAGCGAAAATGGCTGCTAAATACAAATCAATCCCTAAGTTCACGCCTATAAAGGCTAAACCCGCTGCTAGAACTATATTAAAAAAGAATCCTGATACAAATACTTTATCGTCGTAAACTTGCTGTAATTGCGCGCGAATACCACCAAATAATGTATCTAAAGCTGCTAAAACAGCTATTGACAGATAATTTTCATACATAGAGGGGATTTGTATATTTGTTAACAAGCCAAGGGCAAGTCCAAATAGCAAACCTAAAAATGGTAGCCACATATATTAATCTCCTTTTTTTACCTCTGCTAAATAATCATTTGTCAATGGCTGATCAAATGCTGGAATTTGTAACTGCTCAGTTGGCTCTTCAATCACTAAATTAAAATTATCTAAATAAAATGAGTCTACAAATGTTGAGGCTTGTAGTGAATTATACAATTTTTGTGCTGCTTTATAATTGCTTGTCCCAACATGAATCTCGAAAGTAGGGGAAGACAATGGTATACTATTCACTGTTGTCTTACCATTTATATCCCGAATGGCTGTTGTTTGTACAACACGGTTGCCATCGATGGAAACACTCGTAGCATCATTTTTAAAAAGCGTATTTAATAACTGAGTTAATAAATCGGGTGAAATTTCTTTAATTTCATACCCCATTTCAATTAATTCTGGTGCAGGTTCAACATGTAGTATGACGCCTGCCCCCATAACTTCTGTTAATCCTGCCTGTAGCTTTAAACGATTTAATGTTTCATTTAAAGCTGCTTGCTGATTTACTTTCTCAGATTGCTCATAGCGATCCACTACTTCATGAAGTGAGCGAATTTCTGCCAGTAATGCGGAATGTCTTTGTTTTTCTTGTGCTAATTCCTCTCTTATTGCCCAAATATCTCGTGTATCTCGCTCAGCTGGTTTTTGTATGGTATTGTATTGTACCGCTATCATCAAACCGATAATAAATAGCACGATCGTTATTCGGGTGTACATATTTCTTTTCAAAATAGCCCCTCCTAGACGTATCGCATGCCCCGCAGAATTCATATTTGAATTGTAAATACTACAATCGTCTATTTATCTGGAGGCTAAGTTAGACTTTAAGTAGGATCAATAAAGCTTGTCCTTAACTTTCTACTTTTACTTTTGGCATTGTCAGCTTTTGATTTTCTTCCAATGACACGATAATATTGTCATTTAATAGCTGATCCACCACACCACCATTTAAATTTAAAGAAGCCATTAAAGTTTCTGAATCACCTACTGCTTCTATCACAAATGGCGCTGGGTGCTGTGTCCCATCAATTGTTATCACTGGTCCATTACAGCGAATATAGGAATTAGCCATAACACGTTGTCCATTGATAGCAATGGCTTGAGCACCTGAAATTTTCAGTTCGTTCAACAATTTAAAAACATGGCTTTCATGAACGATATAATCATTTGGATTCAAAGATTTCGGATCATAGTCTCCATCTTGAAGAGTTACACGTATGCCTTTTCCCTCACTTTTTAGTTCACCAAGTAATAAACGTAAATCCTCTGCTTGTTCAACAAGCTTCTTATAATCCTTTTCATTTGAAGCAAATGATTTTTCATACTTTCGAATCTGTTCTTGTAAATTATTTAGCTCTTCTGTAAGCTCTTTATTGCGTTCTTGTTGAGTGATTAACTCCTCACGATAAGAGTCCTCTTGCTCAAAAAGCTCTGAATTAATAGTGCCTGCTTCCCGATTGTCTTTTGCTTGGTTGTATGAATAGCCTATGATAAATCCTGTTGTTACACAAACAATTAGTAATTCAAATTGTTTTCTAGAAAAAAAACTCCCTTTGCTATTCTTCTTGTTGTTCATCTTCCGTCACTTCCTGGTTAACCATTTCCCCATCTGCACTTGCTTCCAAGTCAATACTTATCTTGTTGTACTCCTCATTAAAAGGACGATAGTATGAACCGACCTCTAAATCGATCACACCTTTTTCTAAGTTGGCAATTTGCGCAACGATCGAGGGGTAGTAATCTAACTTTTCCGCCAGCGTCTGAATCACAGCACGTACTTCATAGCCATCATTCATATAAAGCTTGACCGCATTTGGATTCGCATCATTACTATTCGTGTTAACTTGAGAAATTAAAGCCAAAACTTCCGGCTTTAATTGCGCTAGCTGCTCAACAAGCTTATTAATGGTTTTTTCACCGGTTATCCCGATAAAAACAGGTGCATCAATTGGTGTATCATTACCAGTTTGTTCAAAGCGTTTGCCGTTTTCTAGCAAAGGATAGTAGGTGCCGTCTCCAGCTAAGTACGCAACCTTTTTCCATTCTTTTATTTCAATTGTAACGCCTTGTAGCCAGTTACGTTTAACATGTGCTTCTTTTACCCATTTATCCTTTAATAAAATCTGCTCAACATCTTCCACTTTGAAACCCCACATTGATTTACCTGGAACAAGGGTACTTGTCTCCAAATAATATTCGTCATTCGCTAGCTTAGCACCATGAACTGTGATTTTCTTGATATTGCTATATGGAGATTGAAAATAAAGGAGTACTGCTAACACAATAAAGAAAAGTAATATTAGCACTATAAATTTCCGGTTAGTACGCTTTTTTCGTCGCTTTTTAAGCGTAGGTATGCGATCTTCTATATCGATTACTTTCTCCAAAAAGTACTCCTCCTTTATATTTATTTCGCTAATTGATAAATAATACCTATTATTAACCACATTGTTACTAAAGATGTACCTCCGTAGCTAATAAAGGGCAATGTAACACCCGTTACTGGCACTAAACCTATTACGACAGCTATATTTAGAAATGCTTGCACCATCAACATCGTAACAAGCCCGATAATCGCATAATAGGATGTTCGATTTTTAGCCTGTACAGCAAATTTATAGCCTGCATAAATTGTCAGTACAAAGAGCGCTAAAATGACAAGGCCACCAATTAATCCGACTTCTTCTAAAATAATTGCGTAAATAAAATCATTTTGCGGTTCAGGTAAATAAAGGAATTTTTGACGACTTTGACCAAAACCATGACCGAATATCCCTGCTGGACCAATTGCCATTAAGGATTGCACTGCTTGGAATCCACTTACTAAGGGATCTGCCCATGGATCAAGAAATGCTTCTATACGCTTTAGACGATACGGTGCTGTCGCAATGAGCCCTACCAATCCAGCAACACCAACTAGCATAATCATGGCGTACAGTTTTAGAGGATAGCCAGCGACAAAAAATAATAAAAACACAGAGACAACAAGAATAAATACTGAGCCGAAATCAGGCTGCAACATAATAAGGGCAACGGGTAGTAGAAGAATCGCCCCATGGCGCCAATTAACAATCGGTTTTCCTGTTTTATGTTGCGCTAATATATGACTCAAGTACACAATGACTGTAATTTTCGTTAGCTCTGCTGGCTGAATTGTTAATGGACCTAAACCAATCCAGCTTTGCGAGCCATTTCTCACAAGCCCAATACCTGGAATTAGTACGAGAACAAGTAAAATTAACGAAAATATATAGGCCATTTTCCAAAAGGACTGCTCTCTCAAAATATTTAATCGAATCGTGATTAAAAATACGATAATGGCTACCACAAAGTATATGCTTTGCTTCATATAAAACGGCATTTTTCCACTATAATGAACGGCACTCCAGTAGGTACCTGCAGAATAGACGAAAACAATGCCGATTATTGATAGCATCAAAGTTGTGACGAGCAATAAGTAACTTTCTTTACCTCTCAGTAATGCCATCCTTCCAAGTCAAGTATATTCTAAAATAGTTACAGGCTCATTACAGCTTCATTACAGCATCAATAAAAACATCTCCGCGTATTTCAAAGCTGTCATATTGATCCCAGCTTGCACATGCTGGAGATAGTAAGATAATATCTCCCTCTGCCGACATCGGTGCTGCATAGTGTACAGCGTCTTCTACATTTTGGGCAATGACTGTCTGTTGGACACCACACGACTTTGCAAATTCTACAAAGCGTAAGCCTGTTTCTCCAAATGCAACAACACCTTTTACATGCTGCATACAAGGGCGAAGTTCTTCAAAAGAATGTCCACGATCTAAGCCACCTGCGAGTAAAATAATAGGTGCTTGGAAAGCATCTAAAGCACTCTTTGTTGCTAAGCAGTTGGTTGCCTTAGAATCATTGTAAATCTTTCGACCATTCCATTCGCGAACGAATTGTGTACGGTGACGAACGCCACCAAAAGTCGCTAACACCTCTTCCATCTTCGCCTTGTCACAGCCAACTAAAATACAAGCTGCAACGGCTGCTAGGATGTTTTCTAAATTATGCTTGCCAGGCAGGGCGATATGAGCACGCTCCATATATGGCTCACCTTGCCAATAAATCGTTGTCTCATCTGCACTAATGCCGCTTGTAGTACGTCCCTTTGAACTGAATGGAACTTTTTGAGCATTCGATTGTGCTGCATATCCAACAACAATCGGTTGATCCGCATTATAAATAAAATAATCACTATCATCTTGATTACGTGTCACACCAAACTTTGCTCCAGCATAATTGTCAAATGTCCCATGATAATCAAGATGTGCATCATAAAGATTTGTTAAAATAGCGATTTTTGGCTTAAACGTTTTTATTCCCATCAATTGGAATGAAGACAATTCAGTTACAATGATGTCATCTTTATTAGCTTCTTTTGCGACACCACAGGCTACTGTCCCAATATTCCCCGCAATTAGAGGATTTTTACTCCCACTATTTAACATATCAAAAATTAAAGTTGTCGTTGTGGTTTTGCCATTTGATCCTGTTATACCAATAAATGGCGCATCGCTAATTAAATAAGCAAGCTCAATCTCTGTCCAGACAGGTATTTCACGACGAAGGGCATCAGCCACAATTCGATTGCTATATGGTATCCCAGGATTTTTGACTACTAATTCAAAGCCTTCATCTAGTAAATCTTCAGGATGACGACCACAAATCACTGTAATCCCCTTTTGTAATAAACCTTGTGCATCTGGACTTTCATCAAATGGTTTGGAATCATTGACGGTTACAAAGGCGCCAAGCTCATGTAAAATTTCAGCAGCGGCTACACCACTCTTTGCTAGACCTAACACAAGTACTTTTTTATGTTGTAAATCTGTATAGTTTTTCATTAGAACGCCTCCGATAAGACTGCAATCAATGCTACTGCTAGAGCAGTTGACCAGAAGACAAGCACGACTTTCCATTCTGACCAACCTGATAATTCAAAGTGATGGTGGATAGGACTCATTTTAAAAATACGCTTTTTGCGAAGCTTAAAGCTACCTACCTGTAAAATAACGGATAATGTTTCGATAACAAACACTAAACCAACTAGCAAAAGCAAGAATTCTTCCTTTACTAGCACAGATACCATCGCTAATGCCCCACCTAATGCTAACGAACCCGTATCTCCCATAAATACCTTGGCAGGATTGGCATTAAATAATAAAAATCCTAATAAAGCACCTGTTACAGCAAATGTAAATAGTGCAATATCCGCTTGATTTTGGAAGAGCGCAATAACGCCAAATGCTGCAAAGGCAATTGAAGCAGTGCCTGCCACTAGCCCGTCTAAACCATCCGTCAAATTTACGGCATTGGAGAAGCCTACTAGCCAGAAAATTAAAAAGGCTACATAGAATACCCCAAGATCTATTGTCCACTCAGTAAACGGAATAGCGAGCGTTGTATCAAATGATCCTACATACAGCAGGAAATAAGCAAGAATAGCAATAACAATTTGACCAATCAACTTCTGAAGAGAAGTTAAACCTAAATTTCTTTTAAATACAACTTTTAAACCATCATCCAATAAACCTATTAAACCAAACCCTGCTAATACTAATAAAAGTACTACGGTTTGTGTCGTTAATAAATCTAAAAAGCTACCTACACCAACAGTTGTAAGGACGATAGATATTAAAAAAATGATTCCTCCCATTGTTGGTGTACCAGCTTTTTTCATATGTGATTTTGGTCCCTCTTCACGAATACTTTGCCCAAACTTTAGACGACGAAGAAGTGGAATACTAATTGGTGCCAGGATAACTGTTACTATAAAAGCAAGAGCTAAAATGGTAAGTGTTGTTGCGAGTTTCATTGAAAAATCTCCTTTAAATCTTGTTTCACTTTCTTCTTTAAGAAAAAAGCATAAACTTTCATTTATTTATTACTACCCTTCATAATAATAGTGGTTCTTTCCCATTTTTTAAAGGTAAAGTTATTTTAGTTCTCCAAATATAAATGAATGGTACCATCTTGTTTGATAACACTATCCACTTCAGGTAATTGGTTACCAATTTTGGTCCCTTCCCCATGCCATTCTATGCGGAATGGATAAAATTGCTTGGCAATATCATCTTTTGTTTGACCAATAAAATTCGGTACCTTCACAGTAATTGGATCACCATAACGATAATCCTTTTCAAGCTGTTCCTTCGATTTTTCAATACCTACAAAAGGTGCAACATCCTCAATAATTTGCCCAACAATCGGTGCTGCTACAACACCGCCAAACTGTGTTGTCTTTTTCGGATTGTCAACAGCTACATAGACGACAATTTGCGGATTGTCTGCAGGCGCAAAGCCTATAAATGATACGATATATTCTCCACTTTTATAACGACCATTTTCAACCTTTTGTGCGGTTCCTGTTTTACCGCCAATTCGTAAGCCATCACGAAAGGCTTGTCGACCTGAACCATTCGCCACTACCGATTCTAATGCGCCTCGTACTTTGGCAGATGTCTCCTCACGAATCACCTGATTTTTAACAACTGGCTCCGTCTCTTGTATAACTTCCCCTGTATTCGGATTAAATACCTTTTTCACAACATATGGCGTATAGAGCTTGCCTCCATTGATTGCAGCAGCTACTGCCTGCACTTGTTGAATAGGTGTCACGGCTACCCCTTGCCCAAATGAAGTGGTGGCCTGCTCAACAGGTCCAAAGGCTTCCTTAGAAAATAAAATCCCTGAAGCTTCACCAGCAATATGAGATCCTGTCTTTTGACCAAAACCAAAATCTTTAATATATTGCAACAACCGCTCATTACCTAACCGCTGTCCTAATTCTATAAAACCTGGGTTACAGGAGTTTTCAACTACCTCTAAAAATGTTTCATGCCCATGCCCCTCACGCTTCCAACAGCGAAGCCTTGCACCAGCAACCATTGTATAGCCTGGGTCATAAAAAGTATCATGTTCTAAATCCACTAAATTTTCTTCCAAGGCTGCACTCAAGGTAATAATTTTAAAAGTTGAACCAGGCTCGTATGTCATCCATACAGGTAAATTTCGATTATAAATCGCAGGCTCTACTAATTGATATTCAGCTGGATGGAAAGTCGGATAGGAGGCTAATGCTAAAATTTCACCATTATTTGGATTCATAGCAATAGCCAATGCTTGGTCAGCTTCATAGCGCTTCATAGCTTGTGACAATTCACGCTCAACAACCTGCTGGACATCGACATCGATGGTTAACTCAATTGTTGCACCATCCTCTCCCGCTTTCCATGCACTCGAAACATTTGGTAAATTATTACCTTTTGCATCTGTAAAGAGGCGAATCGCAGAAGAATTAGCCTGCAATAATTTATCATATTCATATTCAATCCCAGCTAAGCCTTGAGCATCATAGCCAGTAAAGCCTAAAAATCGAGATAAGAGTGTGCCGTAAGGATAATCCCTAGAATAGTCCACACCACTGTATAATCCTTCAATTTGCATACCTTGTAATTCCACCGCTTTTTCATAGGGTATATTTTTCCCTTCCGGCGCTAACTTCACTAAATAGGCTTTTTTCTGCATTTTCTCTAGTAGCTTCTCTTTGTCTACTTCCAGAACTTGCGCAATTTTTTCTGCAGCCCCTTCAATATCCTTACTTTGTGAAGGCATGAAATACAAGGTTGGAGCTAGCTTATTGGTTACGATGCTTTCACCATCTCGATCTGTAATATGCCCACGTTCATTTGCAAATGGAATTTCTCGGTCCCAATTCTCCTCTGCCTTCGTTGTCAGTTCTTTTTGATCTAATACTTGCAAAAAGAGCAGTCTTACAATAATTGCCACAGCCACACACATAAACAACACATATAAAATACGTAAACGCTTTTTAGAATGGATAGAAATCCACTTCATTCGACATCACACCTTGTTTTTTACAACGTATGAAATAAAGTGGACTTCTATTCAGTATTATTCATCCTCTATTTCTTCAACTTCACCCTCAGCGGGGGCTTCAACATCTTGCACAAAGCTTTCTGCAGGTGTTTTGAGCTTGACAACAATCGGTGAACTATCAGTGATGATAGTTCCTGCGGATACACTTTGACTCGCTACAAAGCCTTCACCGAAAATTTCCATCTCTAGCCCTGTCATGGATTTAAAAACAAGTAAATTGCGTAATGACCAATTCGTAAAGTCTGGCAATGTTATTTCGCCATCTGTCTTTAAAAATATAAAACTACCTTTTACAAGTTTTTGAGTGTTCGTTGGATATTGTTCAATAATTTTACCACCAGCGCCAACAATGATTGGCTGTAAACCATCATTCGCTAATTCTACCTCCACGGCTTCAGCACTTTGACCTGTATAATCTTGTATACTAACTTTATTGACATGCTGTACATCATCTGGATTGATGTTAAGATGCTTTAAGCTATTTAACATAACTGGGTTAAATACTTTTGACACTGGTACAGATCCAAGCTCGTTGCTCAACTTAGGTTTTTTCACTGAGACATAGACAATTAACTGTGGATCGTCTACAGGAGCCAAGCCTAAGAATGAATAGAGGTATTGGTTTGAAAGATATCCACCACTAGCTTTTGGAATTTGGGCAGTCCCCGTTTTCCCAGCAACCTCATAATCCTCCAGTATAAAATCCTTCGCCGTACCTTTTTCTGAGGTTAACGTTGAAGCAAGGATTTCTCGTACTTGTTTCGCTGTATCAGCTTTAATTGGTTGTCCTTTTTCCACGGGCTCATGCTTTTGAATAACTTTTCCAGTTGATGAGTCGACAATACGATCAATAACATACGGCTGCATCATTTTTCCATCATTCGCAATTGCTGTCATCGCTTGGATTAACTGAATAGGCGTTACTGTAGAACCTTGGCCGTAAGTTGTTGTCACTCGTTGAATAGGATACTTCGATAAAATAGTACCTGCCGCTTCATTCGGTAAATCAATACCTGTTTTATGACCAAAACCAAAGCGGTCCAGATATTCAATAAAGACATCATCACCAATCTTCGTTAATAAATGGGCCATACCCGTATTGGCAGATCGTTGGAACCCTTCTAAATAAGTAATTGGTCCCCAACCATATCTATTGTGATCTCGAATCGTACGGTCAAATACTGTATATGATCCTGACATAAACCATTCATTCGGTGTCCATTTTCCTGTATCAATAGCTGAAGCAAGCGTGAATGTTTTCATCGTTGATCCAGGCTCGATTGTCTCCTCAATCACCTCATTCAACCACTTCATATTTTGACTTTCACGTGTTTCAGGGTTGAACGTAGGACGCTGAGACATCGCTAAAATTTTCCCTGTTTTCGGATCTGCTACGACCGCTGTCATAGATTCAGGATTATATTCCTGTTCAACCTTTGTCATTGCTTCCTCTAAAAAGCTTTGGATTGTTTTATCGAGCGTTAAATAAATGTCATTCCCGTTTTTGGCAGGTGTCACCATTTTCTCGCTATTTGGGAGTAAGTAATGGAATGCATCCGTCTCATATTTAATCTTGCCATTGACGCCTGTTAGCTCTTTATCATACGTATACTCTAGGCCCATTTCTCCCTTTGTTGTAACTGTTCCATCTTCATTATCCTTTTTCAGTGCATAGCCTATTAAATGGGAGGCAAATACACCATTTGGATAATAACGTTTTAAGTCACTGACAAATAGGATTCCTGGTAATTTTTCATCCTTTATTTTACTCATGACTTCGTGACTAATGCCTCGTCCAGCGCTGCCAAACTCAACTTGGTATAAAGGCTCGCCATCACTTCTATATCGATTGTTCAGTTTTTTAACAATCTCTTCTTCATTGTCCTTCATTGCTGGAATATACTTAGCCAAAACCTCGGCCGTTTTTTCAGAATCTACTACATGTCTTGGTTTCTTAGGATCTGTCGTAGCCTTTTCGCTTACAATGGCAATTATGCGGTAACTTAATGTATCTTCCGCAATTACTTGCCCATTTTGATCATAAATCTTCCCACGATTTGCTGTAAGTACACTTTCTTTACCATACTTCGCTGCGGCTCTCGCTGCAAGCTCTTGTCCTTCTACTTCCCCTGTCGCCTGAATCGTCACCATTCTTGTAAATAATAGAAAAAAGAGCCCTCCATAAAAAATTAATAATAGAAAGGCTCCCCATTGGAATCGAAATCTCTTTTTTTTCATTCTCCCGGCACTACCTTTACATTTTTCTCATTTTGAGTTAAACCGAGTTCTTTCGCTTTTTTCCATATGTTTTCGTATGTAGAAAGTTCACTCACACGAACCGTCAAGTCAACATTCTGTTTCGCAATCTCTTCTGCTTCTGATTCAATGTTTTGAATGTCTATACTTGTTGTTTGAATAGCTGCTTGTTTATTTAACACTATTACTCCTAAAACTATAATAATGCCAACTAAAGCAAGTAGCATTGTCTTTTCAAACTTCTGGTTCGGTTTTTTACGACGTATGATAGTGGGTTGTGGACTAGGTGGTGTTATCGGTTGTTGCACTTGTTGATGTTGGTGCTGTTGCCTTACACGAACTGCTGCCATTTACTCACGCCCTTTGTCGTTAATTTTCTCCACCACTCTAAGCTTCGCTGAACGTGCACGATTATTGACTGCCAATTCTTCATCAGAAGGAATAATTGGCTTTCGTGTAATCAGCTTTAAAGTTGGCTTCATGTCATCAGGAATTACAGGTAAGTTTGGTGGTAATTCCGGTAATGATGACGCTTCCTTAAAGATTGTCTTACATAGGCGGTCCTCCAATGAATGGAACGTAATGACACTAATGCGCCCCCCTACGTTAATCATATCAATCGCATCGACTAATGAATCCTCTGCTGCGCCTAGCTCATCATTGACAGCAATTCGTATTGCTTGGAAAATGCGCTTTGCTGGATGTCCACCTTTTCGGCGTGCCGCTGCTGGAATACCCTCTTTAATTAATTCTACAAGGTGACCAGTTGTTTCAATTGGAGCTACTTTACGAGCTTCTTCGATTTTACGAGCCACTTGCTTTGAAAACTTTTCTTCCCCATAACGGAAAAATATCCGAACGAGATCTTCATATGCCCAATGATTAACAACATCAAATGCTGTCAGCGTTGCTGTTTGATCCATACGCATATCAAGTGGTGCATCATGGTGATAGCTAAAGCCTCGTTCAGGTGTATCTAATTGTGGAGAAGATACACCTAAGTCATACAAAATGCCATCAACCTGCTCGAAACCATGAGCTACTAGTTCCTCTTTTAAATAACGGAAATTCGAATGAATAAATGTAACACGCTCAATATAGGGCGCTAATCGAATTTTCGCATTTTCAATGGCCGTCGTATCTTGGTCAAAGCAAATCAAACGACCTTTATCTGATAATTGTTGTACTAAATATTCACTGTGACCTGCACCACCTAGCGTACAGTCCACATATACACCATCAGGATCGATGTTCAACCCATCAACAGTTTCTTTTAATAACACGGTTGTATGATCGAACATACCACACGCTCCTTTCAGGCCTTAACCTCATACAACTATCGCGTTGTAATACCTATAAAAGTTAAAAATCAAAGCCAATCATATTTTCTGCAATTTCATTAAAAGATTGTTCAGACTCACTAAAGTAAGCTTCCCAAGCATCTTTTGCCCAAATCTCAATTCGATTTGAAACCCCTAACACCACACACTCTTTTACAAGATGTGCATGTTGCATGAGAGTAGTTGGGATATTGATACGCCCCTGCTTGTCTATTTCTACCTCTGTTGCTCCAGAAAAGAAAAACCTTGCAAATGCTCGGGTATCTTTTTTGGTCATTGGTAAACCTTTTAATTTTTCTTCGAGTTTTCGCCATTCATTCATAGGATAGCCAAATAGACAGTTATCGAGACCTCTTGTGACAACAAACGTTTCGCCTAAAGCTTCACGAAATTTTGCCGGTACGATTATTCGCCCTTTTGCATCAACGGAGTGTTGATATTCTCCCATGAACATACTACTCACCCCACTTTATTAAATAATGTACCACATCCCCCCACTTTCCTCCACTTTTTTTAAAAAAAACTTGACATTTTATCACTTAATATGCAATTTGGCCTTTAGGATTTTTTTTGATATATGCTAAAGGACATAAGAAAAGAGCTACCCTTAGTAGGATAGCTCTTTATATACTATTTTTCTCGACATTATTCACCAAATCCATATGGAGGTAAACAAATAATTAGGTAAAAAGAACTTATTTCATTATTTATAAATAGAGTAAATAGTGGTGCTTACCAATGCTGTAATTTTGTTTCAGCATTTCGGTAATTAGCATAGGTCCAAACTCATTGATATATTGGTATGGATTATAGGTTCTCTCTTGGAAACCATCATTTGGATACAATTCATGTTGCAGCGTCATAAATTTACGAATCGTCGCTTCATGCTTGCTTAGTACAGTTTGTTCAATTTTTTGCTGTAGATAATCAAATTGCTTCTCATGATTTTCTTGGTTTTTTACAAGGATCTTTTCTAAATGCAAATGCTGTTTTTCTAAATAGGAAGCTAGCTCCTCATATTTTTCTGTTACTATCTGCTGCATAGCTTGTATTTGTCGTTTTGCTTCACTGTCCTGCACGTCTGCAATAAAACGTTCTTTTAACTGCAATGCTTTGCCTTCCCATACATCCGTCACAGTTAGTTGATGCTCACGTAATAATTGCTCTGCGTGACGTGTAACAATTGTGATATGAAGACGAGGCGCAAAAATCGGCATTTGTAAATCTAATGCTGAAAATGCATTTTTCAGTGTTGCCCAATAAGCCAATTCACCTGGGCCACCAACAAATGCCAACACAGGCAGTGTCATCTCCTGCATTAACGGACGAGTCACTACATTATTACTTAAACGTTCAGGATGCTTGTCAGCAATTGCCAACAGCTCATCCTGTGTAAATTTGAGATTTGCCGCTAAATTAACAAATAGCTCATTTTTTCTTTCTAAAAGATGACGTTCTCCATCCTCTACATAAAATAAATTGGCCGCTTCATATGTCGCCAAAATAGGCTTACCATAGCCAGCACGCTCCAGTTCCTCTTCCTGTTCCGTTACTATTCTAGCAATTTCTTCATTGTAGTGGATGATTTGCGCAAAATATTTGCTTTCAAATTGACGGAATTGGAAGTTGGCTGCATCAATTAACAGCAGGCCTTCCTCTTTGAATAGTTGATTCATCAAACAGGCAAAGAAGTCTGTAAATGTTTCACTTTCGTTCAGCGCGTCTACTAGTTGCTTCATCAACGCTTCCGTATACTCTGTCTCACCAATATCCCGAACAATTGTATTAATCAATTGCGTCATCAACTCTTTATTTAGAACTGTTGCAGAAGCCATCGTTTTACGTCTAGAGCGCTCACTATACGCACGCTTTTTTAGTAATTCTCCATGTACTGTATAAGTGTGATTAATCTCTTCTAAGTCGTGATCCTCTCCAGCTATCCAAAAAACAGGAATGACAGGCTGTTGAAGCTTAGCACTTTGCTCTTTCGCTAATGCTATCACTGAAATAGCTTTATGAACGGAGTAAAGAGGGCCAGTTAAGATACCTGCTTGTTGTCCACCGACTACCACCATAGCTCCTTGCTCTAGTTGTTCTAAATGTTCATTCGCCTTGTTAGAAAGCCCAAGCGGCTCCATAAATTGACGAATGATGGCTGTTAATTCTTTTTGGTCTCGAGCATGTTGTGCTAAATGCTTCGCTCTTTCCTCAAAAGCTTGATCATTATACTCATACTCAAAAAATTGATGAATGGCGGTATTTGGCGACCAGTAATCTGCTAGCACATGATTTTTTATAGGTACTTGGATAGACTCCAGTTTCATTTAACATAAACTCCTCTACTCACTAAATCATTTTCTTACTCCATAATGAGAAATTAATTCCATTCATACTATGCACATGATGTCTTAAATGTTTTTAGCCCATCTTTCATCATTACATAAGCTAGCAACAGCACAAGATGACTAAACTATGCTTATAGCACTAAGATCTATGAATTTAATCAATATTCCCATTCATAAAGAATGATTTTTTTATAACTAATTTTGATGCTATTATTTTAACGCTTATAGCTTCAACATGAAAAGAAAATGCTTAGACAACCTGTAAATATTCTACAATGGATTGAATAACCCCCACTATCCAGATCACTACATAGGCTGTACTAAGTATTAAAAATAAAAAACGCCAAATTTTCTTTAGTAACGGCTTTACTTCTATTTCCTTTTTAGTTCTCCAATCAATATATGTAAAAATCATAGCCATCATTATCGCAAGCATGACTAAAAGTGCTCCTACATTCACGCGCCACAGCACCCCAATAGCTAATGGAACAGAAAAAAACAAGCACAATGTCGTCACATCAGATGCTGCTCCAAAAGCATGTGTGCCGCGAATTTTAACCTTTCTGCCAACAAGATAAACAATGACAAAAAGAACAATTGGACAAAAAATGATGATACTAATCAGTATATGTAAAAAGTCTTTCAACTTCGTTCACCGCTCTCCTCTATTGCAAGTACTTGGTGATATAAAGTACGCAAAGTAGGTAAATTATGACCGTTAGCTAAAGCTTTGTTTAGAATGACACCAACAATTGTTTCAATTTCACTTTTTCGACCCTGTAGACGATCTGTAAGCATAGATGATGTATTCTTGGCCGTTTTCCTACATAAGTCTACCACATCAGTAAAAGGTATAGTCTGTTCAATAGCTTGAAAAGCTTCTGTAAGCTCTTTATAAATAGTTTCCATAAGTAAAAACGCCTGTTGATTCGTTACCAACCCACCGTTCTTCACTTGCAATACAGCTGATAATGGATTAATTAAGCTATTTAGCACTGCTTTTTCAAAAAGCATTTGCTCAGCATTACGAACCAGCTCAACAGGAAACAAAGAATTTTGTAATTGTAATAGCTTTTGAAAGATCCGTTGATCCCCTCTTTCTACCGCAAGTTTACAGTGTCCCACTCCTCTATGTTGAACTGTTGCTTGCCCCATCATTTGAGCACCAAAAGAAATTGAACAAAAGGCAATATTTTTTTGTGGTAAGGTTAGTGCCTCCTCGAAATGCGCTAAGCCGTTTTGCATAAAAAGCAATGGCATATCACTCGATAATGCAGCAAATTGTTTGTAGAGCTTTTGCAAATGACCATATTTAACAGCAATCACAAGTAAATCTTGTGGTGGTAGAGTGGCCAAATCTGTAGTAGAAACAACATTTTGCACAGTTTTGGTACCATCAACATTGATACGTGTTAACTGCTTTGTATTTAGTTCATTGACCTGTTCCTGCCTCCTTGCAACCAACGTTACTGACATACCCGATTCCGCTAAAAAGCTCGCTGTTAGTTGACCTACCGCTCCTGCACCAATTACCGCTACGTCCATCTTCTCCACCCCTCCTTCGTTTGAATGTTTTCGGCACAAAAAAACAATTGCTAAACCAAAATAAAACTATAAGAATAAGGTGCCTCAGATTACTTCTAAGGCACCTTCTATGCAGGTTCTTTTATTATACAGGATAGACCGATTGTTGACGATACACTGAAAGGGTTTTATCGCCAGGAAAGAAAAATAATGTAGTCATCATACTTAGAACTTTAATCTTTCATCAATGAGTAGCCCTGTTGTAGCCATTTCACTAACTTATCATGCTCATTTTGCAATTCACGATGCTTCATCTCAAGCGTTTGATAAGCCTCCGTTAATTCGTCAAAACTTGTCAATGCCAATTTCAAGTGACTTCGCATAGATTGTTGGGGCTGATTTCGAACAGCTAATAGTGACTGACTATATTGACCACGCAATGTTTTATTCCAGCGGAAGCCACAAGCTTGCTTTGTACGACCCAATTCTACAGCCGCCATTTCAAAGGCTTCTAGCTGTGTTTTGCCATTTTGCACATTATGCAACACAATTTCTGCTAGTCTTTCATCGTCTTCCTTTGTCCATTGATCTTTTCTTTTTTTCAATTCCATAATCTATCACCCTCGCATTTTTTACTACTATATGCACAAGTGGGCAAAATAGAATCATTGCATGAAAAAAGACAGTGATGATGTTTCCCTCTCATCACTGCCTTTATACATTACTTATTATTCTTCTTAGTCAAGAAATTATTAACTGCTTGGTGATGCGCTTCACTTTCCCACAGCTTCGCGCAAGTACGAACTTCCTCCATCACACGCTCATACATATTGCGTTCACGCCACTTCCGAAGTTCAATTTCCTTATAGGCTTTATGAACAGCAGGATGAATTTTTCGCATATGTTCAATAAAATCATTTAAAGCCTCTTCTTTTGAGCCTTCAAATACACGCATCGCCCATCCAATTTCATATAGTAGTTGTGCAGGATACGGCTTTGCATCTACTAGCATCTTCATCGCGCGATCATGGCGTAAACCTCGTTCAAATAAATATGTACCGCCACCCCATCCACTTGTAATGGCTAATGTACCTTGAATAAAGCCACATTTCGCGTGACTTGCCACTAAACGGAAATCACAAGCTGTTGCAATTTCACAGCCGCCGCCAACAGCAGTACCATTTATAAGCGCTATAGTGGGCACAGGTAACGTAGCAAGATCGTATAATATTTTCCCCATCTTACTTAACATACCAAATGCCTCATCCTCTGTTTCCAGTGAATGAAACTCAGATAAATCCCCTCCTGAGCAAAATGATTTATCGCCTGCACCTGTCACTACCAAAAAACGCACATCTTCATGCTGACGAATATATGTAATGACTTCTTGAAGACCATTCATAACCTCATCATTGACAGCATTCCGCTTCTCTTCACGGTTAATGGTAAATGTCATAATGCCATCATGATTATCAATTGTGTAAGACATACTGTTACCCCCTTTATTCCTGTGAATAAATTGTATCACACAATTATTTTACTATTGTAAAGAACTTCATAATCAACGAAATATTCCGTCTTTTCAAGCTAACAAAAAGGCTAGTAAAGAGCCATGGTCTCTCTACTAGCCTTTTAAGTGAGCAAACACTGTATTATTTGCTTACTACTTCTTTACCTTTGTATTGTCCGCAAGCTTTGCAAACACGGTGTGATAATTTTGCCTCACCACAGTTAGGGCAAGCTACCATACCAGGTACAGATAATTTGAAATGCGTACGACGCTTTCTTTTTGCAGTTTTAGAAGTTCTTCTAAATGGTACAGCCATTGATGGCACCTCCTTACAGATCGTCTATTCGTCTGTTTGATCAAAATACTTAGCTAAAGAAGCTAGTCTTGGATCCACTTTTTGTTCGTCAGCTTTTTTGTGTAGCTTTACGTCTTCATCTGTTGCATAAGACCAGTTTTTACCGCCCTGCACTTGTCCTTCAGAATCTTCCTTGAACACTTGCATTGGTACCTCAAGCAATACTAATTCCTCGAGAATTGGTTTCATGTCGATGACTTCACCTTCTATATAGTGAATGTCTCCGTCATCGTCTCCTCGTTTATCTTCATCAATCCAGCTAAAAATTTCAACTGTTTCGACTTCAATTGGAAACTCAACATCCTCCCACGTGCGAGCACATGGCAGTGTTAACGTTGCTGTCACAGTTAACTGACATGTCATTTGCGATGCACCAAAAGTACATAGCCCTTTTACATGAACGGGCGAAATTGCTCGAATATCCTGGTTTCGCTCCATCACTTCGTCCAGCTGGACAAAGGCATCGATTGGCATCCCGTTTTGGCGGTATTTAGATAATTGATGAATTGACCATTTCATTCGTTTAATCACCTCGAGACAACAATGTTGATTATATAATGTGTAAAAATAGATGTCAAGATAATTTCTTGTCACCACTTAAAAACCCACTTATAATTAAATACTATGAGAAGTGTATTTGCTCCTAACAGTTTCAAATAATGACACAAATTATAAGGGGGAAAAGCATGCAAGCAGTTGGAATTGTCGTTGAATATAATCCTTTTCACAACGGACATGCTTATCATTTAAAACAGGCTAAAAAAGTAGCACAGGCGGAACTTGTTATCGCTGTTATGAGCGGCACATTTTTACAACGTGGAGAGCCAGCCATGGTAGATAAATGGACACGTACTAAAATGGCGCTTGCTGGTGGTGTAGATATTGTTATTGAGCTGCCCTACGTCTATAGTACAGCACCAGCCACAGATTTCGCAAAAGGTGCCATTTCCTTATTAAGCGCCGTTGGCTGTGACTCATTTGCCTTCGGAAGTGAAGACGGCTCGATTCAACCCTTTTTAAACACATATGAGTTGATAGACCACAACCGTGCAGAATATGACATGCTTATTAAAAACAGCCTTAAAACAGGTGCAAGCTATCCGAAAAGCCTACATTATGCCTATGAACAGCTTTCTCAGAAGTTCCCTGCTCCATACATTGATCTCGCACAGCCAAATAATATACTAGGCTTTCATTATCTTGAAGCAGCGAAATCACTTAACAGTCACATCAAACCACTAACTATTTCTCGCGTAGCTGCAGGATACCATGATGCATTAAAGGAAGACACATCGATTGCAAGTGCCACTGGTATACGTAAAGCACTTGCGTCTACAAATTCTTTACAGAGTGTGCAAAATGTTGTTCCTGAGACTACTTATAGTTATTTAACAGACTGGCATAAACAGTATAGTCAATTTGCAAGCTGGGAAGCATTTTGGCCGTTATTACAGTTTACCATCATCAGACACACGCCTTCAGAACTGACTCGTTATGCAGAAGTAACAGAGGGAATTGAAAATGCTATTGTGAAAGCAGCCAAAACTAGCTCCTCCTTCAATAGCTTTATGGAAAAAATTAAATCTAAACGTTATACATGGACCCGCCTTCAACGCATGATAACACATATATACACGGGGTTTACAAAAGAGCAGCTTCAAAGTTTCGAAGCACCCTCTTATATTCGGCTATTAGGTATGAGCTCGGTGGGGCAAGCTTATTTAGGTAAGCAAAAAAAGGATATCCAATTACCTTTAATTAGCCGAGTGGCAGCTACCAATGATGCAATGTTAGCAATAGATATACATGCAGCAGAGCTATACAATTTAAGTATCGAACAAGGCACAAAGGATTGGACTCTTCCCAAAGATTATCAAACACCCCCTATCCGTTGTTAATGGCTATCAAAAGGGATGCTAGTAAAATTCTAGCATCCCTTTTTCGCTCTATCTATTTCGGCTGTAGTTGCTTTAAATAGCTAATGGCATCGTCAACCGTTTTCACTGGAACGATTTTCATTTTAGTTTTGATCTCTTTGGCCGTTTTAACAGCCGTCGAATAGTTAGATTCTAGCTCTGGGTATTTCGCTTTCATTTCTTGAGAAATTTCATCATCGGGCGCGAAGAAGATTTCCATGTCGTCCCGATCAGCGGCAATGACCTTATAATCAATCCCGCCAATTCTACCAACCGATCCATCTACTAACATTTCACCCGTACCAGCAATAGCATAACCCTTTGTTAAATCTTCATCAAGAAGCTGGTCCAATATTTCAAGTGTAAACATCAAGCCAGCAGAGGGCCCTCCAATATCCTCTGTTTTCATCGTCACTTTTGGCATTGTTTCAATCGATTTACTTTCCGTATAAGAAATACCTAACCCTGCTCTATGTTCCTGTGTATTCGGAATCTCCTGTAAGGTAATTGTCTCCTGTTTTTGCTCTTCATTACGTATAAATTGTATTGTTACTTTATCTCCAAGCTGTTTAGGTTTTAAAAGGTCAACAAGCATTTGCTGGCTAGTTATTTTTTGACCGTCAACCTCGATAATTTCATCCCCAGCTTTTAAAATGCCATCAGACGCTCCTCCATCTAACACATTTAATATAAATACACCGTTAAAATGAACTTTAGTCTCTAATCCTGCTCTTTGGAAAGCTACATATTTCGCATTAAATTGGGAATCAGACATTAATTTTAACTGTCGAATATTATATTCCTCATCATCCTCTAAAGGATTGCGTACTTGTTCAATATCCATTAGCTTTTGATATTTTTGAACTTTAGCCCACAAATACGAAAATGGGGTGGCTTGCTGCATCGCGACAGTCATTAAGCTTAAAGACCCCACACTATCAGCCTCTTTGCTATCTACCGTCACGAATTTACTGACATCATATGCACTTCCAGGTTTCATAATATACGCGTCTAGTCGGTATAACATCATAAAACAAATCACGACTATTAACACTGCATAAATACCAATTTTTTTCTTCACTTGAAAACACCTCCTAGGACGCTTGCAAAACCATACGTTCATGTTTTTGCCTTTCTCACATATATTGATTTTAGCATTTGCCTATGTGAATGACAAAAAGTTGAAACGAGTTGATAACATGTTTGCTACAATTCAAATAGTGCTCTGCGTAATTCTAATTCTCTTACTCTTGTTATTCCCACAAACCGCTCATAGTGGTACTGATTTAGGCGTTAACCTTTTCATGGAAGCACTTTTTCCGTATTTATTGCCGTATCTAGTATTAACACAATGGCTTCTGCGTTTAACTGCCCCTATGCGTACTAAAACGAAAAGGGCCTCATTATACGTACAAGCCTACATTATTAGCGCACTTGGAGGCTATCCAACAGGGGCAACAACCATTGTTTATTTAAAAAATAGTGGTCAATTACACCCCAAAGAGGCAAATTTTCTACTAGCTGTTTGTCATGCACCAAGTCCACTGTTCGTTTTAGGTTTTGTAAGTCTTGATTTACTACACAGTAATACGTTTGGATGGTTGTTTTTATGTTTACTACATACGTTTAATATTTGTTGCTTAGTAATTGGCTACTACTTATTTCGCAAAACTGACCCACCCACTATTTCCGTACACAACACACCACTGTATAGTGCACCATTTTCAGAAAGTATTAAAGAAACAGCTCCAACAATTCTGTTAGTTGGTACAACCATCATCTTTTTCACAACCATTCAGACCATTGTCCAACAGGGGCTAGATCAACTAATCCCTAAACTTCCCTATACGATTGAACTTTCTCTTGCAGCTATTCTTGAGGTGACGAATGGTCTTAAAATGACCGTTACAGCCTTCCCAGATCTTCCACATATCACCTTACTAGTTGTCATTTTATTAACGATGCAAAGTATTAGTATTCACTTACAAATCTTCGTTATCGCAAAATCAGCAAAACTTTCTGTCAGACCCTATATCAAATTCCGCCTCCTTAGCATAATCATTGTTCCGACTATTTATGCTCTATTTTTTCTGAAATAATGATCGCTCTATGTACCAAAAAGAGGATGTCACTTTGCTTTGACATCCTCTGCATAATTATTGCGCAAAATCATATTTATCTTGTAAAGCCTTTACGACACAAGTAGGAACTAGCTCACTAACATCGCTACCGTATTTCGCAACCTCTTTTACTATACTGGAACTTAGGAATGAATATTGGTTTTTCGTCATAATGAAAAATGTTTCAATTGTTTCATCTAGAAAACGGTTCATAGAGGTAATTTGCATTTCATATTCAAAGTCTGAAACAGCTCGTAAGCCACGTACAATGGCCTTCGCCTTTTTTTCTTTAGCATAGTCTATTAAAAGACCTGAAGAGCTTTCTATACGGACATTCGGTAATGCTTTTGTTACTTCAGCCATTAAGGCCATGCGTTCCTCTACAGAAAACAACGGATTCTTTGCTGAATTGTTTAATACTGCTACATATACGATGTCAAACACATCTGCCGCACGTTTGATAATATCAAGATGGCCGAATGTGACAGGGTCAAAACTTCCTGGAACTACAGCAATTTTCTCAGACAACTTATTCTCCCTCTTCCTCTGTACAGCGATAAACAGAAATAATTGTTCCGCCATATGATTCTTGTCTTGTTAACACAAATTCACCAAAATTTCGAGGCAATTGTACCTCTTTCGCATGTTCACATAATATAATACCATCTCGTTGAACTTTATCATTGTCCACAAGAATCTGAACTAAATCATAGTATTCCTGTTGATGGTAAGGTGGATCTAAAAAGACATATTTAAACGTAAGATCACGTTTTAACAGCGCTTTCACAGCACGCTTTGCATCAATACGAAAAAGCTCTGTATCTTCTTCATAACGACATTTTTTTATATTTTCTTGTAGCACTTGGAATGCTTTTGCATCTTTTTCAATAAAGATTGCTTGCTTTGCCCCACGACTTAGTGATTCAATGCCCAAGCCACCGCTTCCTGCAAACAGGTCAAGCGCGATTCCTCCATCAAAAAACGGACCTATAATATTAAAAATCGATTCCTTCACTTTGTCCGTTGTAGGTCTTGTCGTATTTCCAGCTATTGCTTTTAGCGGCATTCCTTTGCGCTCTCCTGCTACAACTCTCATAACAGCATATCACCGTACTTTCATCCATATAAAGTATTTTTGCAGCGAAAGGATGACCCTCCGCTGCAAAAGTTATTGTTGTTCTTGTGTTAATACTTGAATTCGCTCGTCCTTCTTTTGTAGTTCAACTAGGAATAAACGTTGCAACCAAGCTTCTTCCACATAATAATGATCAGCAATTTTAATAATTGGCTCTGAAATTGTTGCATATCTCCGCTGATTAAATACATAGAAACCAGGCTCTTTCGGGAATCGGAATGTGCGATGCTCGCTATTTACGTAATAGCCATTCTTCCCTTCCTCAGCCGAATAGCCAAGATAAGGCAATAACGTATCTGCCGTATACAACACTTGACCCTCATATAGAATAGCATGAACGTCTTCTTTTAATACATCATCCACATACACATCACGAGCATCCTCAAATAAGAGCGGATATGTTCCATCTTTCTGAGCTGCGTTTAATGTAAAATAAGATGTTTTCGCATCTAACGCTTGTGATAAATACTTGTCCAATGTATCAGGCGAAAGCGGTTCTTCCCCAAGGTTTTTCAGCTTTTCCTGCCAAGCTTGCTGTTGACTATCTGTCATATAGTCATTTAATGTCTTAACCATTTTCTTTGTTTTGTCTCCACCAATTGAATCGTTTACTAAATAGGATGCCACAACTTCAGGCAACCATTCTGGAGAATCTACAAATTTAAATTGTGATTTGATTTGTGATAAAATCACTTCCTGCTCAACGGCTTGTGCAGTAAGTGTTGGTAAAAATAACAATCTTTCATCATGAGCTGTTACCGGACTTTTTTCTTGAATAATAGCAATATGCTCATCATTCAAAAACTGCAAGCTTTCTAATGATTTTAGGAAATCATTAGGAATTGACTGCTGTGCATAGATAGATAAAATCGGTGTTTGCTCTTGTACTTTAAGTTTACCTGCTTGCCAATAAAGATCTTGAACGGTACCGTTTCCTTTAAACATTGTGTAATTCACAAGAGACAGTTGTTGTTGCCCTACTAAAGGTAAACCTGTAATCCACTGTCCATTCACTTTACTATCTGTAGAAATATGAACAATTGAATACGATGCTTCACCATTTATTAGTGTAGCAAAAACATTTTGAAGGAGCATCTTATTTTTTAAGCCGCCCTCAATTGGAATTATGTATGACACAGATTGTGATTTCGTTTCCCCTTTGGCAAAATAAGAGACCTCATCTGATAAACGATCACAGCTATTTTCGCTCTCGATAAAACAACTAGGATTTGTCGCTTTTTCTGGCCATTTAATTTTCACCTTTTGATTTGGTAAATTTTTAAAATGCTGGCGAATATCTAAGCTATTTTCACGATAGACAATCTCTATTTCTTGAGAGTAATGAAAATCCCCTATGCCTGTTTCTAAATCAGATGAATAAGCATGATACTGGAAAAATATCGTTCCTGTAATAATTAGTGCTAAAATAGAAAAAAAGCTTAATGCAAATTTCATGTGCTTGACCTCCCGCAGCATGATACTATGAGTATTGGAAAGGATGTGCAATTATTATGCCACAACAATTTATAGAATTAGGAGAAGGCTATGGTGATGTTTACGAGTTACTCGAAATTATCAAAACAAATCAGGAACGCTTTCATCAAGCCTTTATACTAACATCTACAAAAGAAGATAAAAAGGTGATCTCATTAGCTGTAGCTCTCAAACCAGTTGGTGAAAGTAAGTTCATGCCTATCTATATTTGCCGAGAAGGCATCCCATATAATGAAGAACAACCTACAATGCGACAAAAAATGTTTGAAGCACAAATAGAACAACTCGATCGGAAAGCAGTTGTTGTAGAAATAAAGCACTCATCTATATTTTCGGAATCAAAACTATTTTATCAATACTTAATCGGTATATTAAGACTAAATAACTATATACCTGCATTGACGTAAGATTATAGACCTACTTTGTAGTCATATTCCTTTGCTTTATCTGGTTTTGCATTTTCATATTCAGTTTTCACAAATGGACGATAAGACTCCACAACGTCTTTCACAAATGGAAGGCGTTGTAGTTTTGTTGTCATCATATCAATGTCCTCACGATTACAGTAAAGCACTACGTATTTTTGCCTTCTTGAAATATAAAGAACATGACCATATTTCCGAAGAGATTTAGCATGTTTTAATTGATGGACGTAAACGATTAGCCCTTGTCGTTCGTTCATATTGGATTCCCTCATTTCTTACATAAAAGAATACCATAGACCGGAAAATGATAGCAACAGAGTTTAGCTGACAGAAAGCTCAATTTTCCGTTATAATGGAAAAGCATACTGCGAGAAACATCGTAGAGATATGAATTAGTTGTTTTCATGGAACATTTACGCCTCCGCGTAATAGCTCCGTATTTTTTTGCTTTTGCATATATCAGCATGAAAAAAGCATCATTCACTTCTACTAGCTATTAGTTTTAGTAGGTACTTTAATTATCAATACTGACAATGAATTCACCATTACTTTTTATATGAAGATAATTGTTAAGGAGGACGAATATGGGTAAGAAAACAAAAATTGCCCTTGCTATTGCTGCGGCAAGTGCAGCGGCTTGGGCAGGTAGTAAAGCTATTTCTAAACCACAGCAACGTGAAGGCAAACAAGCATTGCAATTTGATCGCCCCATCATTCTGGCGCATCGTGGCGGGGCTCTTTTAGCACCTGAGCATACAATGATCGCATTTGAAAAAGCAGCACAGTTAGGAGTCGATGGCTTTGAAATTGATATCCGTTTAACAAAAGACGAGGAAATCATTGTTTTCCATGATGATACAGTTGATCGTACAACGGATGGCTATGGTCTCATTGCCGATATGACCTTAGCAGAAATCAATGCCTTAAATCACGGCTATCAATTTGAAGATTTGGATGGCGCTTTTCCATATCGAGAGGAAAAAATTAATGTAGTGACATTACGAGAGCTACTTGAAACTTATCCAAATATGCTCATCAATATTGATATTAAAGATGCTCCAGATACTTATGAGGGAAGTTTGATGCCTTCTAAACTTTGGCGCTTAATCGAAGAGCTAGGCGCTGAACAGCGTGTCGTTGTGACAAGCTTCTATGGTGAGCAAATCGATCGTTTTAATTTATATGCCCAAAATCAAGTAGCACTTGGTGCCGGTGAATCAGATGTGAGAAAAGCATTTGCCTCCTTCTCAAGTCAATTTGGGCACTTATATCATCCGAAAGTTGATGTTTTCCAAATCCCACCTAAATCAGGCGTTATCGCATTAGATTCACCTAAATTTATTCAATTTTTGAATCATCTCAACATACCTGTCCACTATTGGACAATCAATGATATCGACACGATGAAAAAATTAATCCATAATGGCGCCAAGGGGATCATTACAGATCGCCCTGATATAGCTGCTGAATTATTACAGGAACAAGAGTCGTTATCATGATACGAACATAAAGGGGAAGGACACTAGTTACGTGCCTTCCCTTCATTTGAATGTTCTACCTATATAATGAGCAGATATGGGCTTGTCTAATCTGATGGATTTCATGAGCAATAATATATTGAAGAATTACTGTATTCGTTTTCTTCCCCAGAAACCGTTACTAACTCGTCATGGTTCCCTCGATAGCTCCTTAAAAATGGGCCAACTCCCTGTCTTAAATCTGAGGAAAGCCTCTAAATCTTAATAATCCTCAAATCGAGTATCCAATCCTTTTGACCTTGCATACCACGGATCCAACTAGACTATAATATAAAAGGATATTTGTAAGGCCATCCAATAAAGTTACTTGATTTAGAACCTTTTTAGCAGCCTAAACAACTTTTTTCCTATCCTGTCACCAGGGATGACAGCCATTCAAGTATGTTTCCTCCTATCAATTGAAAAAAGACTGTAAACAACCTCCTGTGAATACTTGGAGTTGTCTACAGTCTAGAAGAGATGTGTAACATACACATCGTATTTTATGCTGAGCAAGAGCATGAGCCGCCCGAGCCACATCCTCCTCCGCAAGATGAACCAGATGCAAAGAATGGGTTACTAACAGGAACTTTTACAGCTTCAGAGACTGTTTTACCTATTAATAGGCTAATCTCATCGAGTAAATCCTGAAAATCGTTTTCAGCAATTTTTAAAGCTGAAACTTTTTCATTCAAGTCAAGTGCCCTTTTCTGTTGGCGAATTGACTTCATGATTGTATGGTAGTCTGGATGATATTTTCCGAAACGTTGTACATCTTCGTACTGCTCTTTCATGCGATTAAATGCGTAAATAGCTTCTACAATTTGTGCATCACTATAGACTGCATCATACGCTTGCTGTAGCGCAATCGCAGGTTCTGAGGAAAGAATCATCTCACAAAGCGCTTCGGTCTCATCCAAAATGAGTACCCAGTCAGAGGTCATCATCATTTTTAATTCCCCCAATCTCTTTCCCATCATAACAGATTTTATGGTAATTTTACATTATTGATACTTTTAATGAAAGAGGTTTTCCAATTAATGACAACATCTAAAGGACAGATAGAACAATTACTAGCTGAAATTTTACAAGAAAGTACTGAGGAAGATGAAGAAGTTTTATTACATCTTTTAAATGGGCTAAGAGAGAAGCAGCAAGGCATTCACCGTCGTTATCTTAATGCTGCCCTACATATGGTAGGTAAGTTTGAGCCTGAAATTAGTGAGGTTCGTATCCCTATTACACCAGTTATTCATAATACAATTAAGGTGCCTCATGGTGGCATTATTGCAACAATTGCCGATGCAGCTATGGGCGGACTTGCTTCACGCTCTGTACCAGAGGGATATAATGTGGTTACAACGAATATGAATCTATCGTATATTGCCACAACAACGAATAAAGAATTGATTGCGCGCGGTCGTTTTGTTCATAAAGGACGTCAAACACTCGTCATGGCATGTGATATCGAAGATGAGACAGGTCGCAAGCTGGCTATTGCTACAGGATCTTTCTTTATTATTCAGCGTCGTCTGTAATGAGACTGGCAAAATAATCTTTGATGCATTGTTGATCGGAAAAAGGCAATTTTTGATTTTTAATTTGCTGTGTTTGTTCATGCCCTTTTCCGGCCACAAGGACAATATCGCCCTTTTTCGCCTTTGCTAACGCTTGATGGATAGCAAGCTTCCGATCTAAGTAAATTTCATAATATTGTTGCTCTGTAAAGCCTGCAATAATGCTTTCATTTATCACGATTGGATCTTCATCTCGTGGATTATCTGTTGTTAAATAAATAACGTCCGCGTATTTACTTGCTACCGCTCCCATGGCGAAGCGCTTCGCCTTATCACGATTTCCACCACAACTAAAAACAAGGTAAATTGTTTTGGAACGATTAAAGGTTTGTAAAACGGCTTGTAAGGCTTCTGCTGTATGCGCATAATCTACATAAACCTCTATACCCAAAGGATTATCAATCTTCTCAAGTCGTCCTTCTGGTAGTTTTAAGGACCACATATGACCAACTAGATCTTCCATCGGGACACCTAGGCGCCATATAGCCATTAAGGCAGCAATAGTATTTTGTACATGATATTTTCCGACAAAAGGGATTTCCACAATATGCTCACTCGCTGTTGTTTGTAAGCAAAGTACGGTTTTTCCAACTGTTTCACTGACAATTTGAATATGTAGATCATTGTGATTATCAAAGCCAAATGAACAGGATTTTTTCTTATCATAAATCCCTACAGAACGACAAAAGTTATCATCTCCATTTAATACTAACTTTTTGGATAAATCGGCTAATCTTTTTTTTGCACGTTTATATGCTTCTAAACCACCATGATCTTCTAAATGGTCCTCTGATAGATTTAAAAATACACCACAGTCAATATCGCAATGGTCGAGTCTATGCTGCTGTAAGCCCATTGAAGAGGCTTCTAGCACAACATGTGTAACCCCTTTTCGTACACATTGCTTTAATATCGGATGCAATTCTTTGGCCTGCAATGTTGTTAATTGCTCGTAAGCCGTTTGTTGTTTCTCGCCATTGATGAAAAAGCCAACCGTTCCAATAACTGCTGCTTTTTTATGTAAGGCATTTAGAAGCTGACTAACAAAATGGCTCACCGTGGTCTTTCCATTTGTGCCGGTAATGGCAATAACCGTTAAAGCCTCTGCTGGAAAAGCAGCGAGCTTCGCACTCGCATACGATAAAAATAATGCTGTATTCGGAACCCACACAAAAGGAATTTCTTTATCCATAATCGGCAAAGAAATACTTTCTTCCGAAACAATGGCAGCAGCCCCCCGTGCCAACGCTTCTTTAACAAAACGACTTCCTGATGTTTTTTTGCCCTTTCGTACAATAAAAATGTCACCGGGTTGTACGGCCTGTGCATAATCTTCTACGCCTGTAATTTCTGTTCGAATGGATCCTCCTGTCACACTACATGGCCAATCCTTTAATAGCTCAGCTAGTTGCAAGCCTCATTCCCCCTTTCCGTTCTCTATCATATGACGGCGTTTGTAACGGTGTGACGAAAAATGTAGAAGCCTACAGTGAAAGTACTACCTTATAAAAAAATAAAGACAAGCTCGGCTATTCGAGCTTGTCTTCAAACTGATATTCTGTTGTTAGGATGAGGAGGATTGCTCTGTATTCTCTACAGGGTCCTCACTATCTGGTTCTTTATTTCTCTGTTCTTCGTTATCCTGTTCTTCAATATCTTGTTTTTTTCTATCTTGCTCTTCACTATCCATCGTCTGTGCAGTAGGCTCTATATAGATTTGTGTATAATAATCTACGAAAGCACCGGAACCAACGCGTGTATATCGATCATCCAATAACACCTTCCTATGTTCAGGCGAATTTGTCCAACCATGCATAGCTTCTATCGCATCAAAATAAGCAGTGGCAAGATTTTCATTCGCTGCACTATAGTCGATGTCATGTGCCTGTAATCTCTTTTTTAAATCTCCATTAGTTGGAGACTCATGTGATAAGAAATTTTGCACCTTCATATCTTCACTATGCATTTTTGCAGCTTCTTCTAATGATTCATCCATTGCTAAAGGTGGTAATTCATGATGTACCCTCGTAACATTTAAGAGATCATCAAGCTGTTTGGCGCTAGCTACATCGATTTCTTGCTGCAAAAATGAAGACGGTGGCGTACGTCTCACTAGTTCACCTTGATAACTCATTTCATATGGTTGATGAAGGACAAGTGTTTCACTGTCTGTATAACGTATTCCCTGTAGCTCACTTGTCTCCCTATCTATATAAAGCTGTGCATAAAGGCCATCAAATTTGACAAGCAACCTTGTTTGCATATCTTCTTCACTCATCGAGAAAATGAAAATATTTTCTCCCACAGTGGCCGCTACCTCATAATCAATAATCGTCATACGGTATATTTCATCGCGTTTTTGTCCAACTTTAAAAGGAAATGCATCGATTTCTTGTCCAGCTATGTAAACTTGCGTTACAATATTATTTTCAACACCAATCATAAAAAACGTAGCAACATCTTTATTGTAGACCCACCATTGATAGCCAAATGAAGACGGTTCTTTTCTCGTTGGTTCCCCATATTGCTCTAAAACGGTTTGAATGCCTTTTCCTACCAAAGTTGATATGCCTGTTTGAGGACGTGTCATTGCTCCTACAGCAGACTGTTGCTTTAGTTGTGTTTGAGGTATTATATTAGAATTGGTATTTGGTCCTTCTAACGGCTCATTTTCCTGCGGGGTATTGAAAAACATAAAGCCAATTAATGCAATTGCGCCACAAACCATTAAAATGCGGAATAAAGCTTTCATACAGGACTCCTTTTCATCACCATTATTGTAAGTTATTATATCAATTGTAATTGGGTTGACACAATGTTGTCATTGCAACAATGTCGAATATGCTCTATTATAAAAATGAGCGTATACTTTGTACGAGAACCTAAAGGAGGACTATACATGTATTTTGAAAATACTAACCTTGAAAATTTAACAGCTGATCAAGAGCTAATTGTCAGCATTATGAAAAAGCATGGTTTAGAATGTGATGGCGGTTGGGATTACGAACGTATGACATTCGATAAACGTTTCGATACTCGTGAAGGTCGCTATTACCTACGCGTATTCGCATATGCCATTTCTGGTGATGTAGGTGCACACGATGCCATCCTTACGTTAATGAAACCAGCCCTAGGTAAATACTATTACCCACATGGTGTTGAATATGGGGATGATGAAGTTTACCCAGCACATCTTGTAACAAAATGTGAAGAAATCTTAAAAAAGGTTAAATTAGAATTAGATCAATTCTCAATTGAGCCAACAAATAAAAATAACTTCGAACCTGTTAACGCACGCTAATCTTTATTAAACTAAAGTGACAGCAAGTATAGCGTAAGTAGCTTCATTTTATGAAAAGACTGGTGGTCCAGTCTTTTTTTATTTTGAGTAAAAAATTTTTTTCTCCTCATACTACCTATATCTATTACATGGATGTAGGTGAGAAAAATGTTATCTTTTTTTAATCGTCCTTTTTTTCGGCATCCCATAATCGTCATAGCGATTGGGCTTCTGCTTCTCTGGTTCATTTCTATATCGTTACCAATCCTCCTTGCCTACTTAACCGCGTTACTTTTAGAACCGATTATTGTTCGAATGTGCAAACGGTTTCGAAAAAAACGTAAAATAGTTGTTTTCATCTTTTTTTTATTTTTTCTCAGTATCTCTTTATTATTATGTACACTTATACTCTATATAAGCTGGAAACAATTTTCTTCTTTTATCATCGATATTCCTGAGTACCTTAATCAACTATCAGCCTTATGGATTCAAATGCAATCCAAGCTCAGTAACTACACCTATCATTTACCTGTAGAACTCGTTTTACAAATTCAATTCATGATTGAAAATGCTTTAGCCTCTATAGAAAAATTCGCCATATCCTTAACAAATGTGAATGTATTGTCTACTTTACTAACATATATCCCCTCCCTTTTATTTGATGTTTTTGTTTATTGGATTGTCTTGTATATGTTGCTCTTAGATTTGCCAGCCATTAATCGTAAATTATTAATGCCCTTTCCTTTTCACTATCATCAAAAAATCATTTTTATTGGGCAGCGCGTTAAACTAGCCTTATTCGGCTTTTTAAAAGCACAATTGCTTGTTGGTGCTAGTATCTTTGCGATATCCTTCGCAGCATTTTATTATTTAAAAACGCCATTTCCCATACTGTTAGCTTTATCACTCGTTGTATTAGATTTTATCCCTTTTCTCGATTCATTTATCCTTTTAGTCCCATGGGCCATTTATCAAGTATTTGTAGGCGACTATATATATGCTGTCGTTCTAACGTTACTAAATGTGGGGCAATTTCTAGTCCGCAGAATGATTGAACCAAAAATTATTGGTGATAAAATTGGCCTTTCCTCCTTAAATACCTTCATTGCCATGTTTATCGGCTTTAAAATATTTGGTTTTCTTGGGATATTAATAGGCCCTTTACTTGTTGTAGTGATACTTTCTATATTTCAACCAACTACAAAAAATCTCCCACCTTTACAATAATAAAGAGGGAGATTTTTTTTAAAACCCTAAAATGGCTTTAATAACGGATGTTGTTTCACCTGGTTCAAATAAAATATATAGCAATAAATAAACAAGTACACCAGTGATGGCAACAAAGAACCAAATAATACTTGTGATTGGTCCAATACGTCTGTGTAACTTAATATTTGTTTTCAAACCCGAAATAATACTAACGATACCAAAAACGGCTCCAGATGTCGCCAAAATAATATGGAAAATCAAAAAGAACGTATAATATGGTTTTAAATGTTCTCCACCGCCAAAAGCCGTATTTCCAATAAAGATTGTACGGGATGCATAGATAATAAAGAATATAAGTGCCGCAACACCTGCAGCAAGCATTACTTTCTTATGCCCCTCTACATTTCTTTTTATAATTAAGCCCCATCCTATCGCTACTAGTACAGCACTAATGACGATAAACGATGTACTAATAGTAGGCAAAATTTGCAATTCCATTGTCAAAACCCCTTATACAAAGTAAATTTCTATATTACAATTAATGTTGCTGTTGACTTTCCCATTTTTTTTGGTGTGCAGCTAATGCATCAGCCGTAATTTTATCTGGATCTTTTTGTTCAGAACGATACCATCTCGTAAAGATTGTCCCAATTAATACACCAAAAATAAGCTCTTGTAAGATTTTCATTAATACGCCACCTAATTGCTGGTCTGCAACAGGTTTCATGTCTGTAAACAGCTCTGGTCCTGATAATGATAAGCCTGATAATGTAGAGGCTGGTACACACAGCTCCATTGCTTTTAACCATGCATCACCATTTGTATATGTCTCATACATTGCATTAGGAGCAAAAATGATTAATCCACAAGCAGGTGTAATTAACACAGCATTTGCAATAATATAGGCTAATTTATGCAAAGGCTTCATTTTAGCACTATTAGGCATATTTTGAATTAAAGGCCAGTACATAAAAATAGCTGAAAGAAATAATACAAATGTATAGGTACCATGTAATGTTTCATTTAATTTAATGTAATCTAATACTGAAGGCAAATGATAGAAGGAAAATAGACCAATAAACACAAAGACTGCAACAACTGGTAATGTCAGTACTTTAAACAACGTTCTAACAACCGGTGCTTCAATCGCAACTTTCCAAACCCACCAAGGGATTCCTTTAATTAAGAAAATCGGAACAAGCAATAATAAGATCGCCATTTGAACCATATGCATGGTAAACATAATGTGAGCCATTAAATCAACTGGAGAACCTTTAATGATATAAATAGTAATCATGGCTAACACGAAATAAATGGCTTCTCCCTTTTTCAAAGGTTCACTTACTTTAAAATCATTACGCCACTTTACTGTGACTAAAAAATAGATAATCGTTATAAAAACAAGAACTCCTATTAAATAGGGACTCCACAATGCTTGGAAACCAAATATACTAAGTGGCATATAGAACGCACTCCTTTAAACTTCAGTACTCCTATTATAAAACGCTTACAGCTATACTGCAATGAACGAAAGGTGAACAAATGTTAAGTTTAACAGTGTTTGTCTCTTTTTGAAACCTTCACAACTTTAAAACATAAGAAAAAGCACGTTCGTACAATTAACGAACGTGCTCTTTTGGTGATTACCACCAAATGATTGTTAAAAATGCTAAGAAGAATGTAAATGCGATTAACATCCCCATCCACATGAAGAAGCCAATAACACCACCAAAGTGTGTTTTTTTGTCCTCTAAGTGCATGAAAGAATAAAGCTGAAGTACAACTTGAACACCAGCCAATAATAATACGAATGGCATGATTAAGTATTTAGAAAAATCAGCTGCAACTACTGCGAATGCGATAAACGTAAAGAAAATCATGATCGCAAAGTTGATTACTTGTTTACGCATATGAACGGCATTATGATGACGATCATACTCATACTGTGCCTGTGACTTAGCAACTATAGGTGTATCGTGTGAAGACATTATCCGATCACTCCCATCAAGTAAACTACTGTAAAGATAAATACCCAAACAACGTCAATAAAGTGCCAATATAAAGCAGCTACGAAAAATTTAGGTGCATTGTACAAGTTTAAACCACGTTTCGCATTACGGATCATTAAAGTTGCAATCCATACAAGTCCTAAAGTTACGTGGAAACCGTGTGTACCAACTAAAGAATAGAACGCAGTTGCGAATGCAGATTGGTTAAATGTAAAACCAAGGTGCACATAGTGTTGGAATTCATAGATTTCAAGTGCTAAGAATCCAAGACCTAAAGCTAAAGTAATGGCTAACCAAGTTTGCATCCCTTTAAAGTTAAAGTTACGCATATGGTAAATTGCATAAACAGAAGTTAGTGATGATGTTAATAATAACATCGTCATAGCAAATGCTAATGGTAATTCAAATAAACCTTGAGTTGTGAACTCCATGCCAGCTGGCCCTTTGTTCTTAAGCGCTAAATAAGTAGCGAATAAACTTGCGAAAAGTACAACTTCACAGGCAAGGAAAATCCAGAAACCAACGACTTTATTTTTACCTTCCATCGTAGCTTGTTCAGGATGATCTGGCCAAGTATGAGGAGTAAATTTAGTATTGAAATCCATTATTTATTTCCTCCTTTGCCGTAAAGATGTTCTTCAATTTCAAGAATTTCTTCTTTGTGTAAGTGGAAACCATGATCGTCTTTAACTGAACGAACAATCATCGCCCCAAATGTAATAGCTAAACCAATGATTAATACATAGATAGACCATGGTTTATCTGCATCTGGATTGTAAAGTGCACCGAATGCTGCAATAAACATACCTAATGAAATAACGAATGGAATCGCTGAGTTATTTGGCATATGAATATCACCGATTGGCTCAGCAAATGTCACTTCTTTATTACCTTCTTGTTTTTCAATCCACCATGGATCTAAACCACGTACAAGTGGCGTTTGACGGAAGTTGTAGAATGGAATTGGTTGTGGAATTGACCATTCTAAAGTACGTCCATCGCCCCATGGGTCGCGACCTGCTGGCTTGCCTTTAATAGACATTAAGCAGTTGATTACCATTAAGATAACCCCTACACCCATCATTAATGCACCGATTGTAGAGATATAGTTGAACTGATCCCAACCTTGACCTTCCATGTAAGTGAATACACGACGTGGCATACCCATTAAACCTAAGAAGTGTTGAACGAAGAACGTTAAATGGAATCCAATAAAGAATACCCAGAAAGTAATTTTACCAAGCGTTTCGTTTAACATACGGTTGAAGAAAATTGGCCAGTAGAAGTGCGCTGAACCAAATAATGCTGTAACGATACCACCAACGATTACGTAGTGGAAGTGAGCAACGATAAAGTAAGAATCGTGTAATTGATAGTCAAGAGGTGCAGATGCTTGCATTACCCCTGTAACACCACCCGCAACGAATGACGGGATGAAACCAAGTGCATAAAGCATTGGTGTTGTAACTTTAATAGATCCGCCCCAAATAGTTAAGATCCAGTTGAATACTTTCATACCTGTTGGAACCGCGATTGCCATTGTTGCAACAGCGAAGATTGCGTTTGCTGTTGGCCCAAGACCAACTGTAAACATATGGTGAGCCCAAACCATGAACCCTAGGAAACCAATTAAAATTGTTGCGAATACCATTGAAGAGTATCCGAATAAACGTTTACGAGAGAACGCTGGAATAATCTCAGAGAATAAACCGAACGCCGGTAATACTAAGATATAAACCTCTGGGTGTCCGAAGATCCAGAATAAGTGCTCCCAAATTACTGTGTTACCACCCATTGTATGGTCAAAGAAGTTACCACCGAACATACGGTCGAATAACATCATTAATAAACCAATTGTTAATGGAGGGAATGCGAATAAAATTAATGCACTTGATACAAGAGCTGTCCATGTGAATAATGGCATACGCATGAATGTCATACCAGGAGCACGCATTGTAATGATCGTAACGATGAAGTTAAGACCTGAAATTAATGTACCTGCCCCTGAAATTTGTAAACCAAGAACATAGAAGTCAATACCATGTCCTGGAGAATATAAAGATAATGATGCATAAGAAGTCCAGCCCGCATCAGGAGCGCCACCCATAAAGAATGACAGGTGAAGGAATACAGCACCTAGGAAGAATAACCAGAACCCTAAAGAGTTAAGGAACGGGAATGCAACGTCACGCGCACCAATTTGTAATGGTACAAGCATGTTCATAAATGCGAATAGTAATGGAGTAGCAGCTAGGAATAACATTGTTGTTCCGTGCATTGTTAATAATTCATTGAAAAAACCAGCTGACACGAAATCGTTATTTGGTTTCATTAACTGAATACGCATTAATAACGCTTCAAAACCAGCGATAGCGAAGAACAATGTGCCGGCTAATAAATACATGACTGCTAACTTTTTATGGTCAACAGTAGTAATGTAATCCCAGACAGTTGCTCCAAAGCCCTTTTTCTGTGTGTATGAGCTCACAACTTTTACCTCCCTCAAAATTTGTTACATAGAACGAAATTTATTTTTCAACTGATAAGCTCATGATATAAGTTGCAAGAGCTTCAATTTCTTCATCAGATAAATCACCGTAAATAGGCGCAGTGCCTTCAGCGTTCATCATTAAGTTACCTGGTTTAAATTCTTCTGGGTTTTTAATCCAAGCTTTTAAGTTTTCTTCATTGTGTTCTAAGAAACCAGCAACACGGTTACGGTCACCAAACGTAGTTAAGTTTGGACCTGGTGTACCGCCTGCTCCTGAACCTGAGATAGCGTGACAGCCTAAGCAGCTGTTAGCAAAAGTTGCTTCACCAAGATCTGTTGAAGCTTTGTCAGCAATTTGTCCTTCTGTTGCTTTCATTGCATCAACCCATGCGTCAAATGCATCTGGGCTTAATGCTTTTACTTTAAAGTCCATTAATGCATGTGAAGGTCCACATAATTCAGCACATTTTCCATAAAATACGCCATCTTTAAGATCTTTAGATTCTTTATCAAATACTAAGTAGAATTTGTTTAAGTTTTCTACGTTTGTATCCATTTTACCGCCTACAGCAGGAATCCAGAATGAGTGCTTAACATCGGCAGCTTTTAAATTAAAGTAAACCTTTTCACCTGTTGGTACTACTAGCTCTTGAGCCGTTACGATACCTTGGTTAGGGTATTCGAATTCCCACCAGTATAATTTTGCTGTTACATTGATCGTTAGGGCAGTTTTATTCCCTTCTTCATCTACCTCATCCATTGCAGCAACATCTGCAAATTTATAAGTAGTTGTAACAACTGGTACAGCGATAATTAATAATAAAATAATCGGTATAACTGTCCAAATCACTTCTAATGTGTGACTACCCTCTACTTGCTTAGGGATAACATTTTCACCAACGCGTGAACGACGGTATTTTAGGAATGCAAGTAAATAAATAACGGATACGATTACTACTACTAGCGTCATAATTATAGTAGTTAACAGTAATAAATTTAATTGTTGTTTACCTACTTCTCCAGATGGTTTTAGTGTAGAAAGATAATCTTCACCACAACCTGAAAGGAAAACCATCATCACTGCTAGAAGTGAAAAAAGACGCCATTTTTTAAGCCCTTTCATCATGCTTAATTAAACCCCTCTTTCTTTGTTGTATTTTCATGTGTTCCTAGGACATTAGTTCTGTCTATATGAATTCTTAAAAAAAAGAAAGAATTCCTAACTTTAGCTAAACAGCGCAAATATTATGATGGCTACAAATAGTATGGTCATATGATTCAACGAATAAATAAACATTTTATTTGCCCACTTCATATCATCTTTTGTTGTAAAGCCTTTCAGAGCTAGTATTAACCAACCCAAATTCAATGCAGTGGCAAGAGTTAAAAAGCCAATTCCAAGCTCTGGTAAAAGGAAAGGTAACGGTAATAATAAAAGAATCCAGAATAACATTGAGTACTTTGTACGTTTAAATCCCTTTACTACAGGTAGCATTGGTATTTTAGCTGCACGATATTCCTCCGTACGTTTCATAGCAAGCGCATAGAAATGTGGTGGCTGCCATGCAAACATAATAAGAAATAAGGCAAGTGCTCCTAGACCTAAAGCAGGTTCAACCGCTGCAAATCCAATAACTGGAGGTATAGCCCCTGAAATACTTCCTACAACCGTGTTACTAACATGCTTCCTCTTTGACCACATTGAATACAGAACGACATAAGCAAATATTCCTGCTAGTCCCCACATGCCGGCTGCAAACGATGCCGCAAATAACAAAATTTCACCTACAATTAAAAATGAGAGGGCAATGGTCAATACAAAATTCGGCTTGAATCTGCCAGTCACTGTCGGTCTTGCTTTTGTTCTTTTCATGATAGGATCAATATCCTGATCAATGAAGTTATTCATTGCACCTGAGCCACCAATGATTAATGCCGCACCCAGCATGGTGTAGAATATAACATCAAGCTCTTGCAAGAAATGTCTACTAGTAAACTGAAAAGCCAGCCACATCCCTGTAAACGTTGTGACAAGATTCGAGTTAACGATGCCAATTTTTATTAGTGCTAAGAAATCTTTTACAACAGATGTTGTTTCTGGGCCAGTATTTCTAGTAGCCGCCAGTGTACGACCGTTTGACATAATACCTCTCCTTTCATTTTTGTAAGCATATTCCGCTAACAATAACTATAGCGAAATTTGCGATTGATTTCTAGACATTAAGTGAAATTTAGATGAAGTTGTAAAAATTAGTTTTGTCTAGAAATATAAATAAAAACAACATATCTATAGTAAAACATTTTCTAAAATGAATTGTGAAGGTTAAAGCACGAAATTATGAACAATTTGTGAAATGGATTCGACATCTATTACTCCCTTCTCTTTACAAGTTGTTTTTTATACGTATTTTCGATATTATCTAGTAGCAGAAACATTACGCTCTTGTAATGTTGATAGATAAAGTAGGTGACTCATTTTATGCAACACAACAGGTATTTAAAGTGGTTTGCTGTTGCCGCTACAGTAGGGATGCTCCTTATATTACTAGGTGGAGCTCTCGTTACCAAAACAGATAGTGGCTTAGGCTGTGGTCGAAACTGGCCTGATTGTAATGGATCTCTTATTCCAAAGGAGATTACACCAGAAGTCCTGATTGAATTTTCACATCGTCTTGTAACTGGAGTCGTATCTATTTCAATTCTTGTGTTAACCATTTGGACATGGCGTAAGCTCGGACATATTCGTGAAGTAAAGCTATTAGGTTTCTTAGCGATGTTTTTCTTAATCGCGCAAGCTCTTATTGGAGCAGCTCAAGTATTATGGGGACAAGGTGATTTCATCCTTGCACTTCATTTTGGGATTTCTCTTATTTCCTTTGCTGCGGTTCTTCTTCTTTCTATGATTGTATTTGAGGTCGATCGAAAATTTGATGCCGATAACGTATTTATTGGTAAAAAGTTACGTTGGCATACAATTGCTGTCACAATTTATTCTTATTTAGTTGTTTATACAGGGGCGTTAGTTCGTCATACAGATTCGAGCTTAATTTGTCCTGACTGGCCATTTTGCTATAATGAAACACCTTTCGCACTACCGAATAACATGTACGAGTGGGTGCAAATGGGACATCGACTAGCTGTTCTTATTATTTTCATTTGGATTGCATACATAACTTGGCACGCTGTGAAAGAATATAAAAATCAACGTGTTATTTACTATGGATGGGTTATTGCCTTTACTATAGTAGTTTTACAAGTGATTGCTGGTATGTTAGTAGTCCTCACTAGACTGAATTTAACAGTCGCTTTACTGCATTCATTATTCATTTCCCTTTTATTCGGTCTATTATGCTACATGATCATGTTAGTTGCTCGTAGTAATTATAATGAAAAAAAGAAATAGGCTATCAAAAAAGATTCGCCACCTATTATGTGACGAATCTTTTTTCTATGATTCTTATTTTTGTTTCTTCAAGGTCTCCGTTCCTATAATTCCTACAATTAAAATAATCATAGATACTAGCGCATAGTCTTTAAAAAATGTTGTAAAAGGAATATCGAAATATCGACAAATAACCGTTACAAGACGACCTCCTAATAGAATTAAACCAATGACAAACATCCAATTAAATAGTGCTTTAAGCATTTTTATGTCCCTCTACTTTCATTGCTGTCCACATAATCTTAATTACTTCTTGACTATATTCCTCTGCCTCAACCGAAATCGGTCCTCCTATTAGCATATATTCACCAATAGCACCTTGAATCACTTTTGCCATCACCTGGACAGAGTCAACAGTAAATGTCCCCTGTTCTTTACCATCCTCTAATATTTTACATAAAGCCTTCAATAAAGGATCTTCACCATCATCCGAAATTTTATAATAAGGAACATCCTCAGCTGTACGAGCATTGAATATAATTTCTAATAATGCCGCATTCTCCTTCGGATGTGTCGCTTGATAAGCAATACTTGCCTCTATGAAATTTGCCAATTGTGTAGCTGGATCATCGGCAGCATATGTTTTTGTCAAAATAAATGTTGCGGATTGTTCAAGTAACGCTTGCAGGCTTTGGTCAATCAAATCTTGACGATCTGCAAAATGGTATGAAATTAATGCTGTACTGATAGTAGCCCGTTTAGCAATTTGTGCTAAACTTGCCTTGACATAACCAATATCATCTAGCGTCGTTATAGTTGCTGCAATAATTTGTTGCTTTCTAGCTTCCTGAATAAACGTGTTTTTATGGCTATCCATAGATCCTCCTTTTGATTGATTAATTATTTTTTTGATTACTTAATCAAATTTTAAAGGATTTAATGTCTAAATACAATGAAAAAGGTTATGTAGATACTCAAATAGCATCTCATAACCTTTTTCATGATTATTTATTCAATTTCAATCAATAAATCCCCTGTTGAAATGGCATCCCCTGCACTTGCATAAACCTCTTTCACAACGCCGTCTTTCGGTGCTTGAACGGTTGTTTCCATTTTCATTGCTTCTGTGATTAATAGGTGGTCACCGCGTTTAACTGGACTACCTTTGGAAACAACGACTTTTAACACAGTACCTGGCATTGTAGCACCAATTTGATTTGGATTGCTTGGATCTGCTTTTAAAGCTAGATTACCATCTACCTCTACAGTCATATCTTGAATAACCAATTCACGAGATTGTCCGTTTAACTCGAAGTACAGAACACGCGTCCCATTGTGCTGAGGTTCACCAATGGAAACAAGTTTAATAATTAACGTTTTTCCTTTTTCGATTTCGACTTCAATAATTTCCCCTAGCTTTAAGCCATATAGGAATGTAGGTGTGTCTAGAACCGAAATATTGCCGAAGGATTCTTCCGTTTTCGCATACTCTTCAAAGACTTTTGGATAGAGTGCATAGGCTAATACATCCTTTTTCGTAACAGGACGATTTAACTTATCCTCCAGTACAGTCTCTAATTGTTCAAACTGAATAGGCTCTAATAACTCTCCTGGACGAACTGTAATTGCTTGGCGGTCTTTGAGCACAACCTGCTGTAGTGCCTCTGGGAATCCGCCATGTGGCTGTCCAAGATAGCCTTGGAAGAATTCAATAACAGAATCTGGGAAATCAATCGTTTGCCCTCGAGTTAGCACTGTGTTTTCATCTAAATCATTTTGCACCATGAAAAGTGCCATGTCGCCTACCACTTTGGAAGATGGTGTTACTTTAACAATATCACCAAATAGTAGATTTACACGGGAATACATATGTTTTACTTCTTCCCAACGATCGCCAAGACCCACTGCTTTTGCTTGCTGCTGTAAGTTACTATATTGTCCACCAGGCATCTCATGCACATAAATTTCAGAATGTGGGCTGATCATACCACTTTCAAAATCTTTATAGTATTTACGTACATCTTCCCAGTAGTACGATAATTTCTCTAAAGCATCTATATCCGCACGTACCTCGCGTTTACCGCCCTTCATCGCATAGTACAAAGAATTTGCACTTGGCTGAGATGTTAAGCCAGCCATAGAGCCAAGAGCTGTATCAATGATATCTACTCCTGCTTCAATGGCTTTCGCATATAAATAAATCCCGTTACCACTTGTGTCATGTGTATGCAAGTGGATTGGCAGACTTGTCGTCTCTTTTAACTCGGAAATTAAACGATAAGCTGCTTCTGGCTTCAATAGACCCGCCATATCTTTAATCGCTAAAATATGGGCACCTGCTGCTTCAAGCTCTTTCGCCATATCTTTATAATATTGCACCGAATATTTGGCACGACTGTCGTCCAGAATATCTCCTGTGTAGCAAACCGCCGCTTCCGCAATTTTTCCAGATTGACGCGCTGCATCAATAGCTACTTCCATGCCTTTAATCCAGTTCAAGCTATCAAAAATGCGGAAGACATCAATGCCTGATGCTGCCGATTCGGCGATAAATTCACGGATTAAATTGTCAGGATAGTTCGTATAACCAACAGCATTGGCTCCACGCAATAACATTTGGAATAACACATTTGGCACTTGCTCACGTAGTTTGGCTAAACGCTCCCACGGGTCTTCTTTCAAGAAACGATAGGCTACATCAAATGTTGCCCCACCCCACATTTCCAGCGAGAATAGTTGATGCATCATACGAGCTGTTGCATCAGCAATTTGATACATATCCTGTGATCGAACACGTGTAGCGAGCAGGGATTGATGAGCATCACGGAATGTTGTATCTGTTAGCAGTACATCATCCTGTGCTAAAATCCATTGTACTAAGCCATCTGCCCCTTGTGTGTCTAAAATTTGCTTTGTACCTGCTGGTGGCACAATAAGTGGATCGATTTTAGGTATGTTCGGTCGCACAAAAATGGGCTTAGATTTTTTTTCTACTCCAGGGAAGCCGTTTAATGTAACATTCCCAATATAGCTTAGCAGCTTAGTTCCTCGGTCCTTTCGAACAGGGAATTCAAATAACTCTGGTGTTGTATCAATAAAGCTTGTATCAAAAGCACCTGATAAAAATTTTTCATGTGTGACGACATTATTTAAAAACGGGATATTTGTTTTAACACCACGAATACGGAATTCTTTTAAATTACGATCCATTTTCGCAGCAGCTTCTTTAAAGTTCATGCCTGATGTTGAGATTTTCACTAGTAAAGAATCATAGTATGGTGTAACGACAGCACCTTGGAATCCATTCCCTGCATCTAAACGCACACCGAAACCGCCACTTGAACGGTAAACCATTAATTTTCCTGTATCCGGCATAAAGTCATTAGCAGGGTCTTCCGTTGTCACACGAGCCTGAATAGCATAGCCAATCATTGGCATATCCTCTTGCTTCGGCATATGAATTTCTTCACTGTGTAGACCATAGCCTGCTGCCACCTTAATTTGGGCATGGACAATATCGACACCTGTAATCATTTCTGTAATCGTATGTTCTACTTGAATGCGAGGGTTCACCTCGATGAAATAAAAATCTTCTCCTGCAACTAAAAATTCCACTGTCCCTGCATTTATGTACGAGACATTCTTCATTAATTTCACCGCAGCATCACAAATACGATTTCTTAACTCTTGTGAAATCGAATGGGATGGCGCAATCTCAACCACTTTTTGATGACGACGTTGAATCGAGCAATCACGTTCATATAAATGCACAATATTGCCCTGCTGATCGCCAATAATTTGTACTTCAATATGTTTTGGTTTGATGATGGCCTTTTCAACATACACCTCATCAGATCCAAAAGCAGCCTTTGCCTCTGATTTTGCCCTTTCATAAGAAGAAGCAAGCTCCTCTGGTGTATGCACAAGACGCATCCCACGCCCACCACCGCCAAGTGCCGCTTTAATCATAACTGGAAAGCCATAATCGTTAGCAAATGCCTCTACCTCTGCTAGATCGGCTACAGGACCATCTGTACCAGGAATAACAGGAATCTCAGCCGCAATAGCTTGCGAACGTGCTTTGACCTTATCCCCAAACATATCTAAATGCTGAGAAGTTGGTCCAATAAAGACAATCCCCTCTTCTTCACAGCGACGTGCAAATTCCACGTTTTCTGATAAAAAACCATACCCTGGATGAATCGCATCAACATCTGCATCTTTTGCGATGGCAATAATACCTTCAATATCTAAATAGGCATCAATTGGTTTCTTGCCAGCTCCCACTAAATAAGCTTCATCTGCTTTAAAGCGATGAAAGGCACCACTATCTTCCCTTGAATAGATGGCAACGGTTTGGATATTCAGCTCCGTACAGGCACGGAAAATACGAATTGCAATTTCTCCTCGATTAGCTACGAGAATTTTGTTGATTGATTCCATAGATATCCCCCTTTATGATTGTGTTTTTTTCCTCTCTACCTTTTCAAACATAGAAACATTGATTAATATTCCCATCGCTAAAGATAGAATGATTATAGATGTACCGCCATAGCTTATAAAAGGTAACGTTACACCGGTTAACGGGATTAACCCGGTTATCCCCCCAAGATTAATAAACGATTGCCAGCCTATCCAACTCGCAATACCAGCTGCAATCATGCGTGCCAACGGATCTTTTGTTCGTAATGCAATGGAAAAACCTTTATATACAATAAATCCTAAACCACCTAAGACAATTAAAACTCCCCATATTCCCAATTCCTCCATTATAATCGCCATTATAAAATCTGTTTGTGGTTCAGGTAAGTACCCTAATTTTTGAATCGATTGACCAAGACCACGTCCTTCTAAGCCACCTCCGCCTATGGCATAATAACTATTCACCACTTGGTGACCACTACCACTCTCATATTCAAACGGATTTAAATAAGATAGAATCCGTCCTTTACGGTTATCAGTTAGTAGTTCCCCCTTGAATAGCAAAAGGATACCAAGGATTGCTGTACCGAAGGCTACTAATACACCAAAGAACTTCCAAAATGTTTTAAAGGGAATGCCACTTGAAGCTACTACAGATACAGCTATTCCACACAGAATAATAACTGCTCCTAAGTCTGTTTCGAAAGCTACCCCAGCAACCACTAAAATCCATAGGAAAATGGGATAAAAAATTTCAGTTGGTTGTAGCTTTTCAAACGTATGTTTTTGCGCTTTTCTATAAAAAGCAGCTGCAAAATATAAAATAATAAATAGTTTCGCATATTCCGAAGGTTGAAAATTCCCTAATCCTGGAATAGCAATCCAACTCTGAGAGCCTACTTGATCTGCCCCGTGACCAAACAATTTTAACCATGTGAATAACACCGCTAGTATGATCGTTAGTAATAACATAATGTTCTTATTCGCATAATGCTTGTAGGGGAAAAAGGCTGCCACTATAAAACCAATAAATGCCACCAATAAATTGGTAACTTGTTTTTGATAAAAAAAATCAGGTGCTTGCTCTTTTTGCGCAATCGCTACCATCATACTTGAACTGTAAATCATTATTAACCCAAATAAACTTAATAATAGGACCGTAAAAAATAAGGGGTAATCAAAATTTTGTGCATATCTTTTTAAATATTGTCTCATTAGAAAACCTCGTTCTAGTAAAAAAACTCAAAGCGCAAAGAAGCGTTTGAGTTTTTCTTTTTATTTGTCTGTATACGCGTCGTGCAACACAGACAGTTCCTTCTCGAGTGAATCGAGAATTTCTTTGCCTTTATCACGTTCAATCAGTCCAAGCTTCACAGCAAAATCGATTTCACGTGATAGGCCGAACATTTGTGTATCTAATACTTCCTCATATAAAGGGCATTGTGGCATTGTTAAATGATCCATTTGTACTCGAATAAGGCGAGCAATCTTGTCTGCATCAGCAACTAATAGCTCCAAAGCCTTCTCTTGAAAAGAAGTTTGTGATTTCGTATCCATGAGGACGCCCCCATTATCTGATATTTCTTCGATTCTATCTTAATAAAGTTTATCTTCTAGTCGTTAAAAATGCAAGTGTCTTCATTGGAAAATAGAGAATTCGGTTTATATTTCTTTATTATCTCTAGGCATTAGCGTTATACTATGTCATGGATATACAAGATTTAAGGAGGATTTCTATTATGGAAACAATAATTCCTATTACAGGTGCCGTCTCATACCAACTAACATTAGATCCCACTGTATGGATATTCGACGATCGTAAATTAGATTTAAACACTTACTTTACGACACAAAACATTGAGGAAGATTCTGACATCAAATATATGCGTGAGGTTGGTGCTCACTGGTCTCGTGAAATTATGGAGGGGGCCACATTCCCACCTACATTAAAATCAGAGCGTAAATTTGACCGTAAAGGAATGGAAACAGGTACTTTTGGTATCCAATTAAGTCATTTCTTGAAGAATGCTGAAATTAAACCTGAAGCGACAAAAATCGTTTTAGAATGCAAAGATGGACAAGAATTCCCATTCACAATTGAAGAAGCTTCAACACTAATATTAAAATATAGCCAAGACGGCAAGCCTCTTTTAGAAGATGGCCCAATCCATGTATTATTAAAAGATGGTTCAAATATTGACAATCCTATTAAAAACATATCAGCCATTCGCGCTGAATAGGAGGGAATGCAATGCGCGTAAAATGCGTTATTTGCGATACGATTGATAATTTAGATGATAATCTGCCTTTAGCAAAGAAGTTACGTAATCGTCCAATTCATACGTATATGTGTACAATTTGTCATGATCGTATTAAAGAAAATACGTTTGCACGAATAGAAACGGGCAATTTCCGTTTTTATCGTACTTCACCTCAAATGGATAAAGAATTTTAACTAAATGACAGATTAAAAAGAAGTGCCTCAACTATAAAGACACCTCTCAGACTGAAGACAAACTCAAAAAAATCGAGCGTTTGCCTTCAGTCTTTTTTCTTTTACTTTCCACTACAGGCGGACGCTTTTCGTGGGCGGAGTCACTGCCATTCGTTCCAATCAACTTTTACATAAAGTACTCCATCTACATGTATTGATGAAAAGTAAACCTTTGTGGTGATAATCCATGAAGCAAACCAATAAACGTGAACAATTAGCGATTGATCCATTAATACCCAAAGTTTACTTAGTATGAATACTAGAGGCTGCTATCGATTGTCGTTTAACTTAGTAGAAAAACTCCCTTCAGCTTATGGACGTCCAAGTATGTTTTCTTACATTTATTCTATTTATCTTTGGCATTGGCTCCATGCCCAAACTATGAAAGAAACCACATTCAATGTGGAATATTACCCAAATAAACCAAATCCTTTGATTTGTATTAAGTGCCCTCGCCTAAGCCTTATTACAATGAACAAAAAGTAATAATCATCAGAAACTCATTCAACGTCCTATCGGGGAATCGTGGTAGCGGAAGTTGAATATTTACAACATCCTTATAATATTAAACAAATCTATGCAAAGCGCAGAGGAACCTTGAAGCATGTCTTTGCGAATGGAAAAAAAGGTATCAAAAATGACAAAAGGAATCGAGAAGTTCACACTCGATTCCTTTTGTCAACAGTCTGAGAAGTACCTCAACTATAGAGAACCTCTTTTATCCGTTATTTTTAATAATTATTTTTTCAACCAATTCAACTACTTGATACATAATGGTCGCAAAAAACGCAATGATCAGAAGCGACATGAGCACAAGGTTAAAATTAAATACTTGGAAGCCATAAATAATTAAATAACCAAGCCCTTTTGAAGCTACTAAAAATTCACCTACAATCACCCCTACCCATGATAAGCCAACATTAACTTTCAAAGTTGAAATAATCGTAGGAAATGAAGCTGGCAAAATTACTTCACGAAAGATTTGCCATCTAGTTGCCCCAAATGTTTGTAAGACCTTACTATAATTTGGATCGACACCTTTGAAGGCTGTATACACAACAATGGTTGTAATAATGATGGAAATCAATGCACCCATGGCGATAATGGAAAAATAGCCTGGTCCGAGCGCAACGATCAAAATAGGGCCGAGCGCAACTTTTGGCATCGCATTTAAAATTACTAAATAAGGGTCGAGAACCTTTGATAGTAGCGGAGACCACCACAATACTATAGCGATTAATGTTCCAAGTAAAGTACCAGCAATAAAACCAATCACCGTCTCCATTAATGTCACACCAACATGTAATGTTAATGTACCATCACTTACTTTTTCAATAAATGTATGCCAAACATGTGTCGGTGAGCTAAATATTAAACGATCAATCCACTCTAGTCTTGAAAGAAGCTCCCACCCACCAAAGAATAGCAGTAGAATGATAAGCTGATATAACCGTACAAAGCGTTTTTCTTTTTTTAGTAATTGCTGATATTGTTTAAATAATGTGTTATCCAAGACTCTCCAGCTCCTTCCAAATGGTTTGGAAAACATCTGTATAGGCTGGATGCTGTCTTACATCAAAGGGTGACAGCTCACGAAGAGCATCAGGTATTTCAAACACTCTGTGCAATGCCCCTGGATTGGCTGAAAATAGAAAGACACGCTCACTCATCGCGATAGCCTCGCCAATATCATGTGTTACAAGAATAGCCGTCTTTTTATACGTTTTTAAGGTCTCCACAACTAAATCCTCAAGCTTTAATTTCGACTGATAATCCAAAGCGGAGAATGGTTCATCTAATAATAATATTTTTGGGTTTACGGCTAATGTGCGAGCAAGAGCCACACGCTGTCGCATACCTCCTGATAATTCTCGTGGATAATTATTCCCGACATGTGGTAAGCCAATTTCCTGCAACAGTGCATTGGCTGTCACTTTATGTGTTTTATTGCTTCGTTCCATAATTTTCAAACCGATTGTTACATTTTCCTCAATGGTCTTCCACGGAAATAAATAATCTTGCTGAAGCATATAGCCAATACTAGATTGATTATGTGCTGATAGCTCTTCACCATCTATATAGACCTTGCCTTCAGTTGCAGGAAATAATCCTGCAATAATTGATAATAATGTTGTTTTCCCACAGCCACTCGGTCCAATAAAGGATACAAATTCTCCTTCACGAATCGCTAGACTAATATCACGTAATACTTCCTTTGCCTGTGTGTTTGAAAAATAACTATGGTGAATGTTCTCCAGCTGTAAAAATTCCATATTACTCAGCAGCCTTTTTGGCAAAGGTTGTATTCACAAGTTTGTCATATTCCACTCGTTGAGGAAGTTCACCTGCTTCCTCCATAATTGTTTGCAAGTTATCCCACTCTCCTTCATCGAGAACTGGGTCAGTAGCATAAGAGCCCTGCGCTTTGTAACGCTCAATCACGGTTTCAATGATCGCTATATCGACATTTTCAAAATATGGCTGAATCATTTTTGCTACTTCTGCTGAACTCTCATTTTGTACAAAATCCTGTGCTCGTTGCAATGCATTTGTAAAAGCCTGAACCGTTTTCGCTTCATCCTTTAAATAACTACTTTTTGCCATAAAAGACGTGTAAGGAAGATTGCCAGACTCCGTTCCAAACGAAGCTACGATATAGCCTTTCCCCTCTTTCTCAAAGACGCTCGCAGTTGGTTCAAATAATTGTACATAGTCACCAGTACCTGAGGCAAAAGCAGTAGCAATATTGGCAAAATCAATATTTTGAATAAGTGTTAAATCATCTACAGGGTCAATGCCATGTTTTTTCAACACAAATTCTCCTGCCATTTGAGGCATACCGCCTTTACGTTGCCCCAAAAATGTTGAGCCCTTTAATTGATCCCACGAAAAATTATTCATTTTATCTCTTGCTACTAAAAAAGTACCGTCAGTTTGTGTTAACTGTGCAAAATTTTGAATGGGATCATTAGCACCTTGTAAAGTGACATAAATAGATGTCTCTGATCCAACTAAAGCAATATCAATCCCGTCTGAAAGTAACGCCGTCATAGTTTTATCGCCACCTGCAATCGTTTGTAGCTCAACAGAAAGACCCTCCTCCTCGAAGAATCCTTTCTCAAGTGCTACATATTGTGGCGCATAGAAAATTGAACGAGTTACTTCTCCTACTTTGACTTTTTCTAGCTCTGCTTTATTACATGCTGTCAAAGAAAGGAGTAACAAAGCAATGACACCTAATAGCAAACCTTTTGTAAGCCCACGCATTCCCTTTCCTCCTTGATGTGATGAAAATAAGCCTATCGACATTAACTTATTCACATTAGAAGATTTCGGTGCCTACCAATTTATTTTGATTTAGCAATTATTTAGCGTCAGGTACATCAAATAATATTTTTGAGAAGGCACTTTTCGAGCAAGCTCGAGAATTGATACAAAAGAAAACAGCCTTAGCGTAATAATTGCTAAGACTGTATAAAAATTCTTATTATAAAATACATACTTGTTACTGATTGGTAGCTTGTTGCTCTTCTCTTTTTTCACGCCATAATCTTGTTTTATATACGATTAAAATTAAGGCTGCTACAATCAGACCCTCAATCATTGGCAAGAATAGGGCAAAAAACGTTAGCATGATACAACCTAAAAATAGGAACGCATAAATAATAATGTTTTGAGATAGTTTTAATTTCTTGGCAAAGCCTAACTTATAGACAATGGCAGAAAGTGCAAATACAAGAAGAAATACAACATAGCCTGCAATTTCATAGCTTGGTAAATTTTCGTATAAAAATCTAGTTATACCCGCCATTCTTCCATAAACTCTTGTTGTTTCATCGGAACTTGTCTGTGCAGCAACTTGAATAACATTTAGTTCACCCAATAAAGCGGACTTAATATCCAAGACTCCTCTTCCTTTCATGTCAGCGGAAAATTATTGTTCTGCGTTACGTAATTTTTTCGCTGCTTTCTCACGTTCATTTTTATCAAGAATTTTTTTACGCAGACGAATAGATTCTGGTGTGATTTCTAAGTACTCGTCATCACCTAGGTATTCAAGCGCTTCTTCTAAAGATAAAATACGTGGTTTTTTAATAACATTCGTTTGGTCTTTATTTGCTGAACGGATGTTTGTTTTTTGTTTCATTTTTGTGATGTTTACAGTGATATCAGCGTCACGAGTATTTTCTCCAACGATCATACCTTCGTAAATATCTGTACCTGGCTCCAAGAACAGTGTACCACGGTCTTCAATTTGCATCATCCCATAAGTTGTTGATTTACCAGTTTCCATTGAAACTAGTACACCTTGGTGACGTCCACCAATTTTACCTGGTAGTAATGGTTGGTAGCAATCAAACGTATGGTTGATGATACCGAAACCTTTTGTCATCGACATGAATTCAGTAGTATAACCAATTAAACCACGAGCTGGTACTAAGAACGTTAAACGAACTTGACCACTGCCGTTGTTCACCATATCAAGCATTTCACCTTTACGTGCACCAATTGATTCAATAATTGAACCAACATTTTCTTCTGGTACATCGATTTGAACACGTTCGAATGGCTCACATTTTACGCCGTCGATTTCACGCACGATTACTTGCGGTTTAGATACTTGTAATTCGAAACCTTCACGACGCATATTTTCAATAAGAATTGATAGATGAAGCTCACCACGACCTGAAACTGTCCAAGCATCTGGAGAATCAGTATCTTCAACACGTAAAGATACGTCCGTTTGTAATTGAGCACGTAAACGCTCTTCTACTTTACGAGAAGTAACCCATTTCCCTTCACGACCTGCGAATGGCGAATTGTTTACTAAAAATGTCATTTGTAAAGTCGGCTCATCAATACGTAATGGTGTAAGCGCTTCTTGGTGTTCAACAGGACAAACTGTTTCACCAACGTTGATGTCTTCCATACCTGAAACGGCGATTAAATCACCAGCTTTTGCTGTCTCTACTTCTTCACGTTTTAAACCGAAGAAACCAAAGATTTTCGTTACACGGAAGTTTTTCACTGTACCGTCTAATTTCATCAGTGCAACTTGTTGACCTACAGAAATTGTTCCACGGAATACACGACCAATTCCGATACGTCCAACGAAGTCATTATAGTCAAGTAGAGCTACTTGGAATTGTAATGGATCTTCTGAGTTATCCACTGGTGCTGGAATAGCCTCGATCACTTTTTCGAATAGACATTTCATATTTTCTTCTTGTTTAGATGGATCTGCGTCCAAAGAAGCTGTACCATTTACACCTGAAGCATAGACAACAGGGAAATCTAATTGATCGTCATCTGCACCTAACTCGATAAATAATTCAAGCACTTCATCCACTACTTCTAGTGGACGAGCTGAATCTTTGTCTACTTTATTAACAACAACGATTGGTGTTAAGCGTTGTTCTAATGCTTTTTTCAGTACGAAACGTGTTTGAGGCATACAACCTTCATACGCATCGACAACTAGTAAAACGCCGTCTACCATTTTTAAAATACGTTCTACCTCACCACCGAAGTCAGCGTGTCCAGGCGTATCAAGGATGTTGATACGAGTTCCTTCATAGTTTACTGCTGTATTTTTAGCTAAAATCGTAATACCACGTTCGCGTTCAATATCATTAGAGTCCATTGCACGTTCTTCAACACGTTCGTTTGAACGGAATGTACCTGATTGTTTTAGTAATTGGTCGACTAAGGTAGTTTTACCATGGTCAACGTGGGCGATAATTGCGATATTGCGAAGATCTTGACGTAAGTTTGTCATTATTCCACTCCATATTCTTTTTTCGAATGTTTAACTGTGATATTATAGCACAAGAAGGATAGAAATGTCCTTATTAGAATTTCCATCATTCTAAAAAATATATTTGATTTACAAATTTTTTATATAGGAGGCTAGGCTATGAATCGTGCAAAAATCGTAATGGCTATCTATGCATTAGCAGCTGTACTAGCAATGTGCTCTATCGGCTATTCTGTTGCGGCTAGTAGTGTATTTGGTGCAATAGCAGGTATTGTGGCAACTTGTGTCATTTTCATGACAGCCTTTAAAATGAAGCGTAAACTACGTACACAAGGCTTACTTTAATCAAGTATGCCTTGGCAGATGTTAATTTAGCTGGTTGAAAACCCACTGAAAAAATAAGCAATCAACATGAAAAGGAGCTGTCTAGTTACTAGACGGCTCCTTTTTATTTAATCGTACGGCACAATATATTTTTCTAATAATTCTTTATGGATGGAAGGATTGGCGATGATAAAAGTATCTTGATGGAGGAAATCAAAGCCTTCTCCATGTAAATTTGTTGCAACTGCCCCAACCTCCTGAGCAATGATGGTTCCGCCTGCAATATCCCATGGTGCTAGTCGCATGGAGACATATGCATCTAGTTTGCCACTAACAACAAATGCAATTTCCATTGCCGCTGACCCGTAGGATCGTGTACCACGCACTTTGCGAACCATTTCTATCACCTTTTCATGGTGGATATGTCGATTGGGTGCCACCCAATGTGCATTAATGCCTATGACCGACTCCTCCATTGAGACAGACTGTAGTTTACGCAATGGTGAATCATTATACCATGCCCCTTGACCTTCAATGGCATTAAATAAATCCTCTCGCATAACATCAAATATGTACCCTAACTTTCCAACACCATTTACAAAAATACCGATAGAAATCATAAAATGACGATGTTGTTTGACGAAGTTCATCGTGCCATCAATCGGATCAATAATCCAGACAACACCATCTAATGATTCGACCTTTTCGCCCATTCCTTCTTCCCCTAAAATTTTATGGGTTGGATCAAAAGCTTTAATTTGCTCGATAAAAAATAATTCGGTCTCTCGGTCAATATTGGTAACGAGATCATTTGCACCTGATTTTGTCTCAATAACTAGATTATACGAAAAAGCCTCTCGAATACGTCTTCCAGCTTCAAAAATGATACTTTTTGCAAATTCATCAATTTGTTGTAAATGCACTCAAAACCCACCCTTCGAATATAAGAAAAGGCTCTCTAGCTCTCTTTATGCTCCTCATACCTTTTCCATCACTTAACCATTTGTTTCGACTATAAAAAAACAGAGGACTGCAATTTGATATAATTTCTATTTTACCCTTTGTCACAATAAAAATCACCTGCTGTCGGAATATTCAGCAAGTGATTTTTTAAATAGGTATTAAATTTTGATTACGCATAGGCGTGCAAGCTTTCAAGTTCCATCTGTATTTCAGCCAGACGTTTTTTACTTTTTTCAATTTCAATATCATTTTTTTCATTCATCGCCTCAAAGAGTGATGCTAATTCATAATCTAATTCTAATTGTAAAATGTGTTCATATTGCTTTTCAATGTCAACTTTACGTATAATTTTTACGATAGGTTTCATAAAAAACACTTCCTTTTTTAATTTTTTTTACAAAAACTTTTTTATTTCGATAAAGTTCTTGTTATAAGATTTTTTCCCAAAATCAGCGTAAAATAAACCTTATAAAACGAAAGGAGTAAAATAAAATTGCCAAAAACAAAGTGGACAAACAAAGACTTTAATGTTTTTACAATAGACGGTTTAGAACAAAGAATGGATGCTTTAACTTCCCTTGTACGTCCAAAATTCAATCAACTAGGAGAGGATTTTTCTGCTTATTTCTCTAGCCAACTAGGTGAAGAATTCTTCCCTCATGTTGCCAAACATGCTCGAAGAACTGTTAACCCACCAAAGGATAGTTGGGTTGCCTTCGCTCCCTATAAAAGAGGTTATAAATCATTGCCTCACTTTCAGATTGGTCTATGGCACACACATTTATTCATCGTCTTAGCTATTATTTATGAAGCACCGCAAAAAAATGTTATGGCTGAGCGTTTACTTGCCCATAAATCTTTATTGGAGCAACTTCCTACTGATTTTATTGTGTCAGGTGATCATATGTCCCCTGAGGCCATTTCTCTCGAAGAGGCAAAAGAAGACAAGCTTGAAGCATTGCTTATACGACTACGAGATGTCAAAAAAGGTGAGTTCTTGGTTGGTCGTCACATTCCAAAAGAGCAAGCGACAAAGCTAACAGCTAGCGAGTTACAACAATTAACAGAGGAAACATTTAATCGCTTACTTCCTCTTTACAACGTCATTGTTGGAAAATAGTTTTACTTAGATTCATTTAATGATGATTTTTATTGATGTAGTTTATGCAAAATGTCGTTTTTTAACACAAAAAATTAAAAAATGGATGTGAGTTGTGCTCACATCCATTTTTTATCGACCGTTTTTAGGGACAATTTTTATAAGCATCCCATCTTCGGCTTCCTTGGTTTGTTTGACGACAGGATAGCTAATATAGCCACTTGCCTCTTCGAATTCTCGAAAAATTGTTTTTTCCTCTGCTTGAGATGGAACAATCTCTTTAAAGCGACGATATTTAGCCAGCATGACTTCACGCTTGATGCCCTTTTCATAAGCTTTCTCAATTCCTTCAAAGAATTGAACGACATCCACAATTTCCTCTGTGGACCAATCAGTTGAAAACGGATAAGAATATTCCATTCGACAAAACCACCTTTATGTTATTGCCCCCATTTTAACCGGATACTTTCAGCTTCTGCAACCATTCGATTAATAAGTTCCGCTACGGTTGGGATATCGTGAATCATTCCCGTCACTTGACCAGCCCAGCCAAAGCCTTCATTTTGATTGCCATCGTAAATAAAACGCTTATTGGCTGAACCACTGATATAGTCTTTTAAAGCCTCATATGTTGGTGTTTTTTCCTCAATTTCTAAAATCTTTGTCGTAAATTCATTACGTAAAGCTCGTGCTGGCGCGCCGATAGAACGCTTAATAATCGTCGTATCAGCCTCCGTACTAGCAAGCAGAGCCTCTTTATAAGCCTCTGATGCATCGACACATTCTTTTGTGGCAATAAAGCGTGTGCCCATTTCAATACCTTCAGCTCCCAATGCGTGTGCAGCTAGCCAACCACGCCCATCACCAATGCCTCCAGAAGCAATGATTGGAATTTTCACACTATCAACCACTTGAGGAACTAGCACCATTGTGCCAACGTCATCTCGCCCAAGATGACCTCCCCCCTCTTGACCAACAACCATCACAGCATCTGCTCCTAGTTGTTCAGCTTTTTGGGCTTGTCTACGAGCAGCTACAAGTACCAATTTTTTGATAGCTGTTCCTTTTAGCAACTCAAAAATAGGTGCTGGGTTTCCTCCAGTCATCGTAATAACTGGTACTTCTTCCTCAACTGCAACGCGCACCATCTCCTCAAAGCCTATACCATGCAGACCAATCGCAAAATTTACGCCAAACGGTTTATCTGTTAATGTTCGGACTTTCTGGATCTCTGCTCGTAATAAATTAGGATCTCGTAAGCTCATGGCTGTTATTTGCCCTAGACCGCCAGCATTCGATACAGCTGCCGCTAAATCAGCATATGCTAAATAGGCTAACCCTCCTTGAATAATGGGGTATTTAACCTGCAAAAGCTCCGTCACACGTGTATTCCAATTCATAGTACCTCCCCTTTCGTTCGATACTAATTTCTCTTTATCCTGAAAAAAACCTTTTATTTTTATGAAAAGTCTATTTTTTCGTGTCGTTAGGTGCTATAATTCATTTGTTTTCTTAGATATTATAAAGTGAGGTGGTACCTGCGTTGTCACAACTAGAGACTCCATTGTTCGACGTATTACTTAAACATCGGAACAGACATCCAATTCAATTCCATATTCCAGGCCATAAGAAAGGGCAAGGGATGGACCCTGCTTTCCGAGAATTCGTCGGCGACAACGTTTTATCAATTGATTTAATTAATATTGCTCCACTAGACGATTTACATTCACCAAAGGGTGCTATTAAAGAAGCACAAAGCCTTGCAGCTGAAGCCTTTGGTGCTGATCATACATTCTTTTCCGTCCAAGGTACTAGTGGCGCCATCATGACGATGATTCTGACCGTCGTCGGCCCAGGTGATAAGATTCTAGTGCCACGGAATGTTCATAAATCTATTATGTCGGCGATTGTATTCGCTGGTGCAATTCCAATTTTTATTCACCCAGAAGTCGACAGTGAATATGGAATTTCTCATGGCATATCGCCTGAAGCTGTCGAAAAAGCGTTGAATGCTTATCCAGACACAAAAGCTGTACTTGTTATTAATCCAACTTATTTTGGCTTTACAGCTGATTTAAAGCGCATTGTCGAAATCGCTCATGATCGTCAGATTCCAGTAGTCGTAGACGAAGCACATGGTGTACACATAAAATTCCATGATGACCTACCGTATTCAGCAATGGAGGCAGGTGCAGATATGGCAGCAACAAGTGTACACAAGCTCGGTGGCTCCATGACGCAAACTTCCATTTTAAATGTCCGTGAAGGTCTTGTTTCAGCGAAACGTGTACAAGCTGTCTTTTCCATGCTAACAACGACATCGACTTCATATCCATTACTCGCTTCGCTTGACACAGCTCGTCGCCAGCTAGCCATTCATGGATATGATTTAATCGACGATGCATTGCGTTTAGCAAAAGATGCGCGTAAACGCATCAATCAAATAGCGCACTTAAAGTGTGCAGGTAAGGAAAAATTACATTCATCGGCGACCTATGATATGGACCCATTAAAACTGCTTATTAGTGTAAAAGATTTAAGTATTTCTGGTCATAGAGCTGAGGAATGGTTACGATATAATGCCAATATTGAAGTGGAACTGTCTGACCTTTACAATATTTTATGTTTAGTGACATTGGGAGATACGAAAAAAGAAATTAATCTTTTAGTAAATGCACTTACTCGTATGTCAAAAGCATTCGATTCTGAAGCGGCTATCACAGAAGCTGTAGTGAATGTACCAGAAATCCCAGCTCTTGCCATGTCACCACGTGATGCCTTTTATGCCGATACAGAAGTCGTTCCTCTTGCAGAAGCGGATAACTGTATTTGTGCAGAATTTATTATGGTCTATCCTCCTGGAATTCCGATTTTTATTCCCGGGGAAATAATTACACAAGAAAATATTCATTATATTCAAATGAATATTGAAGCAGGTTTACCAGTACAAGGACCCGAGGATACAACATTGAAAACAATTCGGGTAATAAAAGAACGAAAACCTATTTTTTAAAAATTAAAAGCTAGTTCTTCATTGTGAAGAGCTAGCTTTTTCATTATCTCTAAAACACTCATGTGAGCTTTGCTATGCTTGGATATCATTGCAGCTTTAGAAATTTCTCTTTACCTGTCCCAATCATTATTAATTACATAATAAATGGTACTTGAATATTACTTAAGAATTTATGATTTGCTTTTTGAAGCTTTCAACTAATAAGCTAAAAATTAGAATAAGCAATCTATATTATTTACAATATAAAAAAGGGAGTGAACTAAATGAATACTTGGGATCAACGTTTTCAAGGAGCAGAATACGTTTATGGCGAACAACCTAATGCCTTTATTAAAGATTATGTATATTATTTGAAAGATTCCCCTAATATCGCCGCCTATGCAGAGGGTGAAGGACGTAATGCTGTTTTTTTAGCCACAGCTGGACATACGGTTACTGCCTATGATTATGCACAGAGTGGCCTTCAAAAAACTGAACAATTAGCACTGAAGCATCAAGTGACAGTTCAAACTAAGCTAGCCGATTTACTGCTGGATGAGCTTCCCGTTAATAAATATGATGCGGCCATTATGGTATTTGGACATTTTCCAGCAAAGCAACAACAAACGGTCATACAAAAGATTATCGATTCAGTCAAACCAGGAGGGCGAATTATGATGGAGTTATATTCCATTTATCAGCTCCCTTATGCTTCAGGTGGTCCACAGCAACTCGATTTTTTATATAACCCTTTAGATGTCCTTCAATGGTGTCAAGCATATAAAATTATCCACTTTTTTACAGGTGAGCAAATTCGACATGAAGGAATGCTACACACTGGGCTAGCCCATACGATTCAATTGATTATTGAAAAAAGCTAAAGAGGTTGTCTCAAATAGTTTTTGAGACAACTCTTTTTTTGCACAAAGCGACAATTGGATTATAAAAATAAATAAACAAATAAAGGACAGAAAAATGCCCCAATAACAGCGGTTAAGCCCATCGATAATGAACCAACTGATAATTCCTGTTCCCCATATTCTCTTAATTTTACAAGACCTACACCATGTGAGGCACTGCCTACAGCCACACCTCTACTAACGGCCGAGTTGATTTTGCCATATTTAATAACGAATGGTCCAATAATAGCCCCTACAAATCCTGCAATCATCACAAAAACAGCAGTTAGAGGCGGGATACCCCCTATCGTTTCGCTTACCTGCATCCCAACAGGCGTGGTTAATGATTTAGGTAAGGCCGTCAGCATCCAGCTAGACTTTACACCAATCCATTTTAGTAATACAAAAATTGTCATTAAGCCTGTAATCATACCGATGAAAAGTCCTGATAAAATAGAATACTTATATTTTAGAATAATAGCTCGTTGATTATAGAGAGGATAGGCAAGTGCGACAACTGCTGGTCCAAGCATTTTCTGAAGCCATTCTCCACCTCTCATATATGTTGCATATGGAATATCGAATATAAGTAAAATCATCACACTGACCACTGTAGTAGTGACCAAGGGGATCATGATGGGATGTGGAAATCGCTGATAAAGCTTTGTGAACAATACAAACATAATGACGGTACTTAGGACAACAATTGCTTCAATCAACCGTTAACTCTCCCTTCCCTTCATCAACAGTGGTTTCCGTACCTTCTTTTTTCGCCAATTCTTTTTTCTCAATGATTTGTGTCAGTAAACCCGTGACATAAATAGAGATTAATGTACTAGCAATAACGGCTAAAATAATCAACAGGCCAGTGACTGACATGAGTTCTGGATAATCAATAACACCTACCGTTGCTGGTATGAAAAACAATGTTAACATACCAATTAAAAAACTGGCACCGTCTTGAATATATTCCACCTTAATGATTTTAAACATGAGTGAAAGTGCTAATAATAGTAATCCAATAACACTTCCTGGAAGAGGTATGTGTAAATATGTTACTATTCCCACCCCCATGTAATAAAAAATCGTCAGTATGCCAATTTGAGCAATGATACGAATAACTCGCAACAATAGCGCAGCAAAATTTTCGTTCAACATTTCGCCACTTTTCACCCCCTATATCGTTCATTCTACATCTGCAAGAATTTTCTGTCTATTATAATTTTAGGAAAATAATATAAAAAAAGAAAGCGGATGGCTTTCTTCTTTTAATTAAGAGAAATATAGGGGTTGTCTCATCATAATTTAATGAGACATCATTAAAATTATTTTCCTAAAAAAGATTATCCTATTTATAATGCGTGACCAGAGCCACCATCAATATTCACTGAAGTCCCTGTAACATAACTTGCTGCATCAGAAACTAAAAATGTGATGACGTTAGCGGCTTCTTGCGTATCACCTACACGTCCAAGTGGAATAGTTTTCCCTACCATACGAGAATATTCTTCCCACGATAAATTAGGTTCTTCCTTTTTCCAATTCTTTTCGATCTGATCACTGCGAATAAGCCCAATACATACAGAATTTACGCGAATATTATCCTTCCCTAAATCCTTGCTCATCGCTTTTGTCAAAGCAAGTCCCGCAGCGCGGCTAACTGTAGTAGGAAGCGAGCTTGCTGGAGGTGTCTTAGCCATCACCGCTGTCACATTAACGATTGCACCTGCACCAGCCTTACGCATATATGGTGCAGCATATTTGGAGCAATGTATAGCCCCAAATACTTTTAAATCTAAATCTGCTTGCCACAGCTCACTACTCACTGACTCAAAGGGATTCGCTGAAGCCGTACCTGCATTATTAATGAGAATATCAATGCGTCCAAAATGTTCTACTGTACGCTCAATTAAATACTTACAATCCTTTTCCTTTGTAACATCAGCTGGAACAATTAAAACATCCACATCCGTTTCATTTTTAATACATCCAGCCGCCACCTGTAGCTGTTTTTCTCCACGTGCGCAAAGTACAACATGAGCCCCCTCTTTGACAAGTTGCATGGCCGTATAATAACCAATTCCTTTACTCGATCCTGTAATAATTGCTACTTTCCCAGTTAAATTAAGCTCCACTATGAAATCCTCCCTTACTTTCTACAATGCTATCATTATACCATTTATCGATTATTCAGAATAATTAAAGGAGCTTGCAAATAATAGAAATAATATTTGAAGGCAATACCACTACCTGATTATCAATGTAGCCGACTCACGCACCAAGCTAATACAGTAAAATAGCTAAAAAGCATGTAGTTGGAAAAACAACTACATGCTACATAGTGTGGAAAAACAAAACTATCCATAGAATGTTTGTGAAAGGTGAAAATGGATTTCCGGCTACTTGCTTTCCTGTGGGCTCGCCTGTCTCGCTATCCCATCGGAGTCAAGTAGCCTTCCAATCCATAAAAAGGTTATCCTTTTAGCAAAGATTTTCACTACTCCTTTTATGGAGGGGTGTTGTCACTCATCACTTCTCCATCTTGAAAATAAGGGTCTTTCCTCTCTCTAATAAGACAAATAAAGGGTTATTTAGTTCCCAACGGCTAGTATGAAAAAGGAAAAGACACTTTTGCAGAATGGTTGATTGGAGTGGAGGCAGCGGCACTCCTTATTTTTCTGCACCTAATGCACGTGGAACCATCGTTTCTACCACATAATTCTCTTCTTCATACAGTATTTTTTTTAGCTCGATACCAAAAAACGACTGCATTCTTTCCTCCGTCATTATTTCACGTACAGCGCCATATACAACACCCTTATCCTTTGCCGTCATCAGGACCCGATCAGCTAAATAAAAGGCATGATTAGGATAATGCGTGTTAATAATACAAGAAATGCCACGCTCTCTCGCTAATTGCTTGATTGTTTGTAAAATAGTAATTTGTTTTTGAATATCCAAATGTGACTCTGGTTCATCTAAAATAAGTATTTCTGGATCGGCAACCAGTGTGCGAGCTATTAAAGCCAGCTGTAGCTCGCCGCCACTTACCTCATTGCATGATTTTTTTGCTAAATGGACGATACCAATTGTATCTAATGCCAAATGCGCCGCTTCTAAATCTTTTTTTGATGGTTGGGCCAATGTACTAATAAAAGGGGCTCTTCCCATCACAACAAGCTCTTCTATTGTAAAACCAAATACCATTTTATGAGCTTGCGGTACATAGCCAATACGTTGCCAAAGCTCCTTACGCTTGACAGTAGACAATGGCTTGCCATCTATATAGGTTTCTCCCTGCTTCCACTCTAGTAACCCTGTAATACATTTGAGCATCGTTGTCTTTCCAGCACCATTAGGACCAAGGATGGCCATAATTTGTCCTGGTTCCAGTGTAAAATTAATATTGTTTTCATAAAGATTTTGGGATTTCTTACGATGCTTTTCATAATAAAAATTGCCATTTTTCACTTCAATTATCACGCCCATCCACCTCCAGATTTACGCAGTAAATAAGCAAAGAATGGTGCACCAATAATCGCTGTTAAAATCGATAAAGGTATTTCTGTTGCTGTTATAGAACGTGCTAAATTATCAATTACTAACAAATAGACGCTTCCAATAGCAATCGACATTGGTAATACATGCTGATTATTGTTTCCAACAAGCATACGAGCAACATGTGGAATAATCAAACCCACCCAGCCAACAATTCCTGCAACCGCAACAGATACCGCAGTAATCAAAGTGGCACCAAATATAATCATCCATTTCAAAGGCACTACAGAAATTCCCATTGATTTTGCCTCATCCTCTGGGAGGGTTAAAATATTTAATCGCCATCTTAGGAAATAAAGTATTAACATACCGATAATAATCAGTGGTCCACCTATATATAAATCTTTATAAGTAACCGTTCCTAAGCTACCCATCAACCAATAGGTAATCGCAGGTAGCTTTTCCTCTGGGTCAGCTACAAATTTAGTTAACGAAATAAGCGCATTAAACAGTGCCGATGTAATAACACCTGCTAAGACAAACATAAAAATAGGAGCATTTTTGCGTGCGCCAGCAATTAAAAACGTAAAGCCGATAGCACCTAATCCAAAAAGCAATGCCATTATCTGTGTGGCAAAATTTTGCCCAAACAATAATATCCCAAGAGAAGCACCAAAGCCAGCTCCCGCCGAAACACCTAAAATATCTGGTGATACTAGCGGATTACCAAACATTCCTTGGAAGCTAGCACCTGCAATTGCTAAACCTCCACCAATTAACAATGCGAGAAGAATACGTGGCAAGCGAATATTGATAATAACCGTTTCTTCCATCTCTGTCCATGTCGGCTCTATAGGGAAAATCTGTGAAGCAAGAATCTTTAATAGCTGCTCGATACCAACCTCAAAGCGTCCTACACCAAGAGAAATAACGGCAATCACCAAGGGGAGGAGCCATAAAATAATCTTTTTCCAGTTTTGCATTTACCAATCATCCCTTAATATTTAGCTGCTTCTGAAGACGGATTTAAAATAGCTTGAATATCTTCATCTGTCACATCGTATTCATAAAAATCTTTATAATATGCTTTAATCTCATCCTCTATTTTATAATCAAATAGCGCTGGGTGATTTTTTTGTGCAAGCCACTTTAACATTAAAGGTGCGTCTCCACTAGGTGGGAACCAACGATAAATGCCTAATGGAATCTTATACACTTTACCCTCCTGAACTGCCTTCACCTGACTCCAATCCTGCCCAGCTATCTTATTTTCAAGCAAATCAGCTGGCTGTGTTTCTGTAAAATTGGTAATAAAAATAATATCTGGATTCCAAGTATATACCTGTTCCATATTGACTTCTTTTTGTCCTTGGATATCATTTTCAGCTACATCAATTGCTCCCGTCGCATTGAGCCATTGATTACCAAAGAAGTTTTTCCCTCCAATTGTAATCGACTTTTCATTATGTCTAAACAACATCATCGCGCGAGGCTTATCTTTTTCTTCAATCGTTTTTAACTTTTCATCTAATTGAGCTTGTACTTTTTTGCCTTCCTCTAGGAAGCGATTAGCACGTTCTGTTGTGCCTGTTATTTGACTTGTTATTTCTAACCAGCTATTAAAGGTAGCTAATGGCTCTGCCGCAGCTGCGTCAATTGCCTTGAGCGCAACCACAGGAATACCTGCCTCTGATACTTTATGGATTGATTTCTCATCTGTTGCAATCTCTATATATAATTGTGGATTTACTTTCATTAATTCTTCCACATTGACTTCACCATTCTGAATAAACGAAGTATCAGCCTTTAAAACATCTGGAGACATTTTTGCTAGCATCGAATGTTTTGCTGCATTATACGAATTTGGATGCATACCAGCAATTTCTTTTGTAGAATTTGTTGCTACATACCAAGTAGAGAAGTATGGAAGAATGCCTCCCATTACAACACGCTCAATCGAATTTGGTACTGTTACTTCACGTCCTAATTGGTCAACTACAAGCTTCTCTTCCTTTGTCGTTTGTAACTCTGATGATTGTTGCTCCACCTGAGGCTTAGTATTATTTTGCGTCTCTTCGTTGTTATTATTACAAGCTGCCAGCAACATTGTTAGTGCTACAGCAGCGACAAGTCCATACTTCTTCAATGTTTTTCTTCCTCTCTTAACCATTTTGCCATCCCATGTAAAAACGGCTTTGATTGATCAATAAAACCTAGTCCAATATGAAACATCGGATCAAGTGTAGTGACAACTAGTTCTCCATTAAAGCTCACATTATCTACATAAAATAACGATCGTCCATTTGGAATATCTAATAACGATTGCGCTCCTTGTGGTGGTAAAAAAGAACCGTGATAATGCCATTTCATATCATGCAATGTCACGTATTTAAAAAGTGGATGCACATTATTTTGCATTTTCATCGGTAAATCACCGCCATCTCTCACCCACCAACTAAAATTGACCTCAGAATCTTCCCAATCAATTGTCGGAAACCAGCAATCCAATATTTCACCAAAAATAATCAGTCTTTTGCCAGCATTAACAAATTTCAGTAATTGTGACTGATACCGCTTTAAAGAACGGATATCTAAGCGACAAGATAAAATAAGTGTGTCATACTTTGTTAAATCATATTGATGAAAGTGGCGAATATGTAGCACTTCATCATATAAATAATGAAATTCTTGCTCTGCAAAAAAGCGATTTTGAAATGGTAAGCCATTCGTCACAATCCCTATCATTTGCCCATACCTCCACTTGCATAATTGCGATTAGCTTCCTCACGAATACAATCTAGCATTTGCATACTAAGCTTTTTCGATGTATTTTCTTCATGCATAAATACCTTGTAAATATCGGTACCTGCCCCTGCAAAAATGGTGCCATTTGTTGAGTGTCGATCAACATAAAGTATCGGTACACCACTTTGATCTGTAATTAACACTTCCGCATGTGCTGGTAATTCTTCAAAATAGCCACGAGAAAAGAAGCCCCGTACACCTTTTCGATAATTAATATCATATGGCTCTATCCCTTTAAATAAAGAACAATTAGCTTGTTCAATCATGATTTCGCGATCTTTCAATGGAATAGGAGAGCGTTTCCAATTAGCTACATTTGCTAACCATGGCAATGATATTTCTGTCAGTGAAAAGATAACACCACCCTGTAGCAAATATTCATCTAAAATCATTTTATGTTCTAGTAGAAATTGCTCTTCTACATGATTTGTGATAATTATTCCTGCATAGGCAGTTAAATCAACATAGGGTAAATCATATAAATATAAAAATACTAAGCCACGTTCACGATCCTCAGCCGTTAATCGAGTAAACTGAATATCAATGCCAACATAAGCAATAGGTTCCACTAGTTCTCCTACTTTCTTTTATCAAAAAATTTCCGTACCAATGACGAGCAAATTCCAAAATAATTAATTTAATACCACAAGCTTATTTTTCTACACTATGTACGGCAAGCTTTCCTGTCAAAACCTTGAACCAACATACTACTAGCACTTGCGTCTCAAATAGAGCTATTAGTAATCGTTTTGCGCACTTAGCATTCCTTATATTTGCCCTTTCTTTAGCCAAGGTAAAAATCCTCGTAAGAAGCGTTCTGTTGCCGGCATAAAATAAGATCCAAAATGATAATCTGGATCCAATGTTGTATTGACCCAAATCCCATTTGTGTTCACTCGATCAATATATAAGACGGCCCCACCATCATCTGTCGATACTAAAACTTCACAGCCCTCACTTGGCCAGTACACACCATGTTGATGCCAAGTTGCATCCTCCAGTGTAAGGTAATTCTTAAATAAATCATGCGTTGCCTCTATTAAACGCAAGCCACTATCAGCATTAGGCTCTAGCCACCACCAAAAATTAGTTGGCCTAGATTCCCAATTATGCATTGGCAACCAATCTCTGTGCTGAGGGCCAAATGTGACCACTACTTTACCTGTATTCGCAAAATCATAGATCTTTTGAATATTTTTATCTAATAACCCTGTATGAGATTGAGAAGGGATGATTAATACATCGAAGGCATCTAAATTTTCTTCCTCTAACTGACGCACTGGAATCAATTGATCGATATACTGAGCGAATTCAGATGTCTTATATGTACGCCAATGTTGTGAACTACCACTATACATAACAGCTATTTTACGCACTACTTGACACTCCTTTCCGCTAAATACATGTATTCTTCTTGTACCCATTGCATTAGCTGTGTAGGAATACGACTGGTTGTTTTTGATGATGAAGGTGTCATGCCTCCAATATTAAAGAGATTATTACCTGCATGCATAAAAATAGTCCCATTTGTTGAGCTTCGGTCAATAAATGTCACAGGCTCACCGTCTGGCAAGGTTAATAATATTTCCGCATCTGTAGGTGCTGGATGATGTCCACGAGCAAAAAATCCTTTGACACCTTTATTTATTGTCATATCTTCTTCCTTTACACCTGCAAAAATTCTGTGTTTTTTCGCAATTGAGATGTCATAATCCCAATGATTTCGAATTTCCTTTGCAATAAATGCCTGCTGTCCTGGCAACCAATTTGTGACTAAGTTACCGAAGAAGCATACAATCTTTTTACTTGCCAAAAAATCTGCGATAATTTGCTTCTTTTCTTGCAAAAATTCTTGATCGACAAACCCTAAAATTATCATACATTTATAAGAAGACAGCTCAATATTCGGTAAATCATACATATCTACAATTTCAAAATTTTCATCTGCTTTGCCTTGAGAAAAAATATTACATGGATGAACAACAATATAGTCTTTTGACATCTTCATACCTCCTTGCATTTCGAACTATATCACCATTGATAACGATTATCAATATCATGTAAGGTGTAAGATTTTAATTTTCGCTGTCCACTTATCCGTTTTTCTCGAATTATAAAAATCTCCTATTGTACTATTACATTTTCTTATAGAATGCTATAAACCTACAAATGAAGGATGATATTCTATCAAAAATGATTCTTGGAAGTCATCGCAAAAAAGCTATATAAATTCCTCCAAGTGCTACCATACTGCTGGCATAGATGCTCAATTAAGATAAAAAAACCCAAACAATTACGAATCAGTAAATAAGAGCTTCGTATATTGCTTGGATTAATTTAGAAAATATTTTAATAAATATAATAGAAGAAACACTATAAAGGATTTATTTACCTTTATAAGTTTAACTTACCTGATAGACTCTATCTTCAATTTCTTCTTTATACGTTCACAAAATGCTTGTTCTTGCTCATTTAAAATTTGGTTACGGTTAAATACAATACCATTTTTTCGTTTAATAGATAGACCTTTCACATATTTAAACGTTAATTTATCTAGACTATCCTCTATTGATTTATAAGGTAAAAAGGATACGCCCATACCCTGCTGCACAGCCTTCTTAATAATTTCAAAATTAGTCATCTGTATATAATAAACAGGTACTGCCTTCTGATGTAAAGCTTGTTTAATATGCTGATTCAAATAAGAACTTTGGGACAATAGCATCGATAAGTTTTTCAAATCTCTTGTATAAATGATTTGACGACTTGCTAAAGGATGATCATTTGTCATCACTAATACTAATTCTTCCTCAAATAAAATATCGATATCAAATGACTCGTGAACAATCTTATCAGCATCATAAATCGGCATCACAGCAAATTTGGCATGGTTTTCTACTAAACTACTTTTTAAATCTTCATAGCAATAGCTATTAATTTCATATGGATATTGTTTATATGTGCTATTATTTTTATCAAATAGCTCATCAAAAAAGCTATCTGCAATATAGTGACTTATATATAATTTGATATTTTCCTGTTGTGTCTGCTTTACTGCTATTCGCAATTGTTGGTCCATTTCCTGCATCTTCTGCGCATAAGCCAACACCATTTCACCTTGTGTAGTTAACTCGATTTGTCGCTTTTTCCGTGAGATCAGCTGGCAGCCTAATTCACTTTCCAATTGCTGAATATGCTGAGAAACTGTTGGTTGGGAACAAAACATCTGCTTCGCTGTTTCAGTAAATGATTTGTATTGTGCTAATAAAATAAATGTTCGGTAGCGCTCATTCATCGTAACCCATTCCTTCATTTTTAATTGATAATTATTATCAATTATAATACTATTTTTTATGCATAAAGTAAAATTTAATATCCATAGGGCCACATCTTCAAGTTATTACCTTTTATTTATTTTATTCAACGACAAGCTGCATTTAAGAAAACAATTGTAAATAAAAAAGGAGTGTAGATAAGCGAATGAACATCCGCTTTTTCTACACTCCTTTATTCAAATTATTTTTTCGCTACAATGTGGATTGGGTTGCCAAGTAATACTTCAGCAGTTTCCATTGTAATTTCACCTAATGTTGGGTGAGCATGAATTGTTAAAGCGATATCTTCAGCAGTCATGCCGCCTTCAATCGCTAAGCCCATCTCAGCGATCATATCAGATGCACCAGCACCTACGATTTGAGCACCGATTAATAAGCCATCTTCTTTACGAGCAACAAGCTTCACGAAACCTTCTGATTGGTTTAATGCAAGCGCACGGCCGTTTGCTGCGAATGGGAACTTCGCTGCAGTGTATTCAATGCCTTCTGCTTTCGCTTGTTCTTCGTTGTAACCAACTGTCGCCATTTCTGGATCTGTGAAACATACAGCCGGTACAGCAAGATAATCAACAACTGATTTTTCACCAGCAATCGCTTCAGCAGCAACTTTACCTTCGTAAGAAGCTTTATGTGCAAGCTGAGGACCTGCAACGATATCACCAATTGCATAGATGTTTGAAATATTTGTACGACATTGTTTGTCAACATTGATTAGACCGCGTTCACCGAATTCAACACCGATTTCAGCAAGGCCCATTTCATCTGTATTTGGACGACGACCCACAGTTACTAATACATAGTCAGCTTCAACTTTCTTCTCTTCTCCACCAACTTCATAAGTTACTACTACGCCGTTTTCAGTTTCTTCAACGCCTTTTGCAGATGCGTTAACTTCCATTTCAACGCCTTTCTTTTTAAGGCCTTTTTTCACGATTTGCGTCATTTGTTTTTCGAAGCCAGCTAAAATATCTTTTCCGCCTTCGATAATTGTAACTTGTGAACCTAGGTTTGCGTATGCTGAACCTAGCTCTGTACCAATATATCCGCCACCGATAACAACTAATTTACCAGGAACTTCTTGTAAAGAAAGTGCTCCAGTAGAGTTTAGTACGCGATCAGAGAATTTGAATGTTGGAATTTCAACTGGACGAGAACCTGTTGCAATAATGACATTGTTAAATGTGTAAGTTTGAGCAGATTCACCATTGATGATACGCACTGAGTTAGCGTCAACGAAATAAGCTTCACCTTGTACAATTTCAACTTTGTTACCTTTAAGTAAGCCTTCAACACCGCCTGTTAATTTTTTAACAACGCTGTCTTTAAATGCTTGTGCTTTTGAGAAGTCTAATTTCACATCAGAAGCGATGATTCCCATGTCATCTGAATGTTTAGCTTGCTCAAAACGGTGACCTACTGAAATTAATGCCTTTGATGGGATACAACCTACGTTTAAGCACACACCACCAAGTACATTTTTTTCAACGATTGTTACTTTTTGGCCAGTTTGAGCTGCACGAATTGCTGCTACATATCCTCCAGGACCTGAACCAATGACAAGAGTATCTGTTTCGATTGGGAAATCTCCTACTACCATTTTGTTACGCCTCCATTAATAATAATTCTGGCTCACTTAACAAACGCTTTAAGTGATTTAAAGCATTTTGTGCAGTGGCTCCATCGATCATACGATGATCAAAGCTCAATGATAATGCTAACACAGGTGCGGCTACAATTTCACCATTTTTTATTACAGGTTTTTCTGAAATTCGACCAATACCTAGTATAGCTACTTCAGGATGATTAATTACTGGCGTGAACCATTGTCCTCCCGCAGAGCCAATATTCGTAATGGACATGGAAGCACCTTTCATTTCATGTGGCGCAAGCTTGCCTTCACGGGCTTTCGTCGCTAACTCATTGATTTCATTAGACACTGCAAATACAGATTTGCGATCTGCATGCTTAATAACGGGTACTAATAGGCCTCTTTCAGTATCAGCAGCAATACCAATATTATAGTAATGCTTTTGAATAATTTCTTGCGTTGCATCATCTAATGAGCGGTTAAATTCAGGGAACTCGCGTAAAGTTGAAATAAGTGCTTTTACTACATATGGTAAATATGTTAATTTGACACCTTTTTCAGCAGCGATATCTTTGAATTTTTTACGATGTGCTACAAGAGCTGTTACATCGACTTCATCCATAAGTGTAACATGCGGAGCTGTTTGTTTCGAGTGTACCATTGCTTTTGCAATCGCTTTTCGAATACCAGACATTTTCTCACGAGTCTCTGGGAATTCCCCTTCAAGAACTACAGGTGCTGCTGGAGCTGCTGCCTCTTGCTGAACTGTTGCATCAATTGTTTCAATAGTTGCCGTATCAGCCTCTACAGAGCCACCACCTTTTAAGAAGTTTTCAATATCTTCTTTTAAGATTCGACCATTTTTACCTGTACCCTTCACTTCACGGATGTTAACATCTTTATCACGTGCAAATTTACGTACAGAAGGCATTGCAATCACACGTTTTGTTTCATCAATCACTGTCTCCGCTTTTTCAGGAGCTTTTTCTGGTGCCTTTTCCTCTTTAGCAGGAGCTTTCTCTACGTCCTGACCAGACTCTGCAGTTGCCTGAACTTGTGCTTCTGTTTTTTCTTCAGCATGATGATCACCTTTTAGCTTTAAGTCCTCATAGCCAGGTGCATCCAAACGGATTAGGACATCGCCAACTACAGCAACTGTTCCTTCTCCTACTAAAACTTCCTCAACTGTTCCTTCAACTGGTGAAGGAATTTCTACTACCGCTTTATCATTTTGGACTTCACAAAGAATATCGTCTTCTTTTACTGTATCTCCAGCTTTAACGAACCATTTCACGATTTCGCCTTCGTGAATTCCCTCGCCAATATCCGGTAATCTGAATTCAAATGCCATGTGTACCCATCCTTTCTAGTTACTGTTGTTCAAGTTTAGAAGCTTTATTAGAATGTTAAAACTTTTTTCGCTGTTTCCATTACATCTTTGTAGTTTGGTAACCAAACACCTTCAGCTTGTGGGAATGGGTACACAGTATCTGGTGCAGCCACACGAAGAACAGGAGCTTCTAAGCTTAAAATTGCGCGCTCTGTAATTTCTGCTACTACGTTTGCAGCGATACCTGCTTGTTTTTGAGCTTCTTGGACAACGATTGCACGACCTGTTTTTTCAACTGATGCGATAATTGTTTCCACATCGATCGGTTGAATTGTACGTAGATCAATGACCTCTACAGAATGTCCTTCTTTTTCTAGTTCTTCAGCAGCCTTTAAGCTTTCATGAACCATTAAACCGTAAGCAACAATTGTTAAATCAGTACCTTCACGTTTTACATCTGCTTTTCCTAGTGGAATTTCGTATGCTTCTTCAGGTACTTCTTCACGGAATGAACGGTATAGTTTTAAATGCTCTAAGAAAATAACTGGGTTGTCATTACGGATAGATGAAATAAGTAAACCTTTTGCATCATATGGTGTTGATGGAACAACAACTGTTAATCCTGGTTGTGCTGTCATTAAGCTTTCTAAGCTATCAGAGTGCATTTCAGGTGTGTGCACACCACCACCAAATGGTGAACGGATTGTTACTGGTGCATTATATACCCCGCCACTACGGTAGCTCATACGTGCTAATTGACCACTGATTGAATCCATTACTTCATAAACGAAACCGAAGAATTGAATTTCAGGAACTGGACGGAATCCTTGAAGAGAAAGACCGATTGCTAAGCCACCAATACCTGATTCTGCTAATGGTGTATCAAAAACGCGATCAACCCCAAATTCTTTTTGTAGGCCTTCTGTCGCGCGGAATACCCCACCGTTGACACCTACATCTTCCCCGAATACAAGAACGTTTTCATCATTCTTTAATTCTGTGCGAAGTGCATCTGTAATTGCTTGAATCATCGTCATTTGTGCCATAGGTTATTTCGACTCCTTCTCTTTATAGATTTCATACTGTTCTTTTAAATTAGATGGCATTTCGCCTTTATACATGTTTTCCATTAATTCTGTTACTTTTTGTTTTGGAGCAGCATCTGCTTTTTTAATTGCTTCTTTAATTTCTTCTTTTGCACGTTCGATTACTGCTTCTTCTTTCTTTTCATCCCATAAACCTTTTGCTTCTAGGTATTTACGGAAGCGAACAAGTGGATCCTTTTGTGCCCATTCATTATCTGTATCAGATGTACGGTAACGTGTTGGGTCATCCCCAGCCATTGTATGAGGACCATAACGGTAACACATTGTTTCAATTAATGTTGGACCTTCACCATTAACTGCGCGCTCACGTGCATCACGCGTTGCTACATAAACTGCAAGCGCATCCATTCCATCTACTAAAATACTTGGTAAACCAGCTGCCACACCTTTTTGTGCAATTGTTTTAGCAGCTGTTTGCAATTCACGAGGTGTTGAAATTGCATATTGGTTATTTTGTACGATGAAGATTGCTGGTGATTTAAACGCACCTGCAAAGTTAATTCCTTCATAGAAATCGCCTTGAGAAGAACCACCGTCACCAGTATAAGTTACTGCAACAGCTTTTTTCCCACGCTTTTGTATACCTAGTGCAACACCTGCTGCTTGGATATATTGAGCACCGATAATAATTTGTGGTGCTAGAACATTTACACCCTCAGGTACTTGGTTCCCCATAAAATGTCCACGAGAGAATAAAAACGCTTTATCTAAAGGTAAGCCATGCCATACAATTTGTGGTACATCACGGTAACCTGGTAAAATCCAATCTTCTTGTTCTAACGCAAAATGAGAAGCAAGTTGCGAAGCTTCTTGACCAGCAGTCGGCGCGTAGAAGCCTAAACGACCTTGACGGTTTAGTGAGATTGAACGTTGATCTAAAATACGTGTATAAACCATACGTGTCATTAGTTCAACTAGTTCCTCATCTGATAATTGTGGATCTGCCTCTTTATTTATAATTTCGCCTTCTTCATTCAAAATTTGAAACATTTCAAACTTATCTTCGATTTCAGTTAGCGTTTGTTTAGCATCAAAAATATTATTGTTTTTCTTGCTCATTTGTCACATCTCCCTTTCAGCTGTATTAAAATAAATCACCTTTTTAACTAGTACAACTTATTCTTGAAATTCAGTATACTGAATAAAATACTGTCGGTCAATCATCTATTACTGCTCTATACAAAGATTTTTTCTAGAATAACAATCAAACATTGCTGTCCTATACTGTATCAGTAATATTCAAATTCTGTATTACAACACCTTATTTACACCGTACAGCTCATACGTTTTCTCACAGCTTTTCCCCTAGTAGAATACCCCATTCTCGAAAATCTAATAGCATTAGAAAAATTTTTTGAGTATATTCAAATAAGGTCTTTTTTCATGTGATTGTTTTAAGACGTGATGTATACTTATTAATAAGGCACTACAAAGTTGAAAGGAAGATTACTATATGATTTTAATGGATGATATTATCCGCGAAGGTCATCCGACTTTACGCACAAAAGCAGAGGAAGTTAAATTCCCTTTAACTGATGAAACAAGAAAGCTTGCAGAGGATATGCTTCAATATTTAATCAACAGCCAAGATCCTGAAATGGCCGAAAAATATAATTTGCGTAGTGGCATTGGCTTAGCTGCCAATCAGGTAAATTGCTTACAGCGTATGTTTGCCCTTCATTTAAAAGATGAGGCTGGCGAACAATTAAGCTTTGTGGCCATTAATCCAAAGATCGTTAGCCACTCTGTCGAAAACACATACCTATCAGCAGGAGAAGGATGTCTTTCTGTTGATCGTAATATTCCTGGGTATGTGCCACGTCATGCACGCATCACAGTAAAATTTAAAACAATTGATGGTGAAGAGAAAAAGATGCGCCTTAAAGGATTGCCAGCTATTGCATTTCAGCATGAATTAGACCATCTGAATGGTGTTATGTTTTATGACCGAATTAATGAAAAAAATCCATTTGCCGAAATACCAGATTCAATCCCATATGAGCGAGACTAAAAACAAACCTCGGCAGTTATCCACATCTGCCGAGGTTTGTTTTGTTTATATTCTAGTTATACGTTCATTAATCGTTTCAATTAACGCAGGTAGCTCTGCCATAGTTTCAATCGTATAATGAGCGCCAGTTTCTTCAAAAATGCATTTCGTTTTCGCTATCACTTGCTGTTGTTCTTCAGCAGTTAATGCTTGGAACTCTGCTTCAGAAAGTCCCATTTCTGAACTTCCAATAATAACACCAACAGCCCAAACACCTGCATTCAAGGCCTCCATTATATCTGAGGTTGTATCGCCAACCTTCACAACTTGCTTTGTTGCTTTTGACCCTAATGCCTCCATATTTTTAAAAATCATGAATGGGTATGGTCGTCCTTTATCCCCTACCTGTGTAGGTGTTACGAAAAAATCAGGTTGATAACCCTTGTCAGCTGCATGTCTTGTCACTACTTCCATCATGGAATCAGTATAGCCTGTCGTTGAGCCAATTCGAATTCCCGCTTCTCTCAATTGCTGTACGGTCGCTTTCACATGCTGGATAGGATCTGTATAAGTTGCCAACGATTCCATTAACTTTGTTTCGAACTGCTTGTATAATGCACTTACATTTTCTTCTGTAAAGGCTTGTCCATGCACACGTTGCCATTCTTCAGCAATTCTTGGCATTTCCAGCATCGTACGAATATGGTCAATTTTCAGCATCCCCATTGGTTTACGAGCCTCTTCCAGTGTAACTTTGACACCTGCATCTTCAAAAATTGTTAAAAAAACATTTACAGGGGCAAAGCAACCAAAATCTACTGCTGTTCCTGCCCAATCCAAAATAACCGTTTCAATTTTCATTCGTTTTCACCACCATATAATTTTCTATAACCTCACATAACGTCAGCATATCTTCCTCATGAATATCACCAATATTGCCAATACGGAATGTATCCACATCAGTCAACTTACCAGGATAGATGACAAAACCCGCTTTTTTCATTTCCTGATAAAAATGCTCAAAAGTAAACTCATTGTGTGGGAATAAAAATGTTGTAATAATAGGTGATTGAAGCTCTTTTGAAACGTACGCTTCAAACCCAAGCACTGACAAACGAGAGCGAAGTATATGATTATTATGCGCATAGCGCTTATAGCGGGCATCGATTCCACCTTCATCGATTAACTCCTCAAGCGCCTTCGCAAAAGCTGCCACTACATGAGTAGGTGATGTGAAACGCCACTTTCCATCTTGCTTCATCACTTCCCATTGGCTATACAAGTCTAATGCTACGCTACGGGCTTGTCCTTTACATTTTTCTAAAGCTTTTGTGTTCGCGATAACAAATCCAAAACCTGGCACACCTTGAATACATTTATTGGCACTACTAATGCAAAAATCAATATGCAAATTGGATACATCCATCGGTACACCACCAAAGCTACTCATCGCATCCACGATAAACGTTTTATCGAATGAATGAACAACTTCTCCTATTTCCTTTATTGGATTTAAAATACCAGTAGTTGTCTCACAATGCACTACGGCTACATGTGTAATACTTGCATCTTTTTCAAGAAAAGCTTGAACTTCTAATGATGATGGCTGTTCATCGTAAGGGACACTATAAACAACATGTTGTAACTTTAAAACGTTAGCCATTTCAACAATTCGCTCACCATAAGCACCATTTGTTAGAATTAGTACTTTATCGTTATCACCAATCGCAGTTGTTAGTACAGACTCTACGACAAAGCTTCCACTTCCTTGCATAAGCACCGTGGTATATTCAGGCTCCTCGACATGAGCTAACGCTAAAAGTTGCTTGCGAATCACTTGTGTCACATTTTTATAGTCGTCATCCCATGTACAACGATCTTTTAACATTTCCTGTTTTACCGCTTCAGTTGTTGTCAATGGTCCTGGTGTCAATAATTTATAGTTACTCATCTGCTATAACTCCTTATCGCTGCGCTTCTTTAAAGAAGGCTTGATGTTTTTCTAATAAATCAACCGTTAATGTTGTATCCCATTTTTTTAAATAAGCTGGAACATACTCATCCTTTACCTGTTCCCCTTCATATAGAGCTACAGGATACTGCTCCAATAAACCACTGCGAGCCTCCGTTGCGATCACCTTTGCCATTTCTTTAGCTAAAGCTTCATCACCTTCTTTATCCACAACAGCCACAGATTCCGTTAAAGTGAAGTTTCCTTCTGTCGGGTCAATATATTCAATCGGCAATCCTTCGTTTTTAGCATCAATCGCTTGAATACGTAAACCAAAGCCTGCAGCAACCTCACCAGTTTTCACCTTTTTGATAGGGCCAGAACCTGAGCTTTCAATATGTGGGCCAGCATTTTTAATTAAATCAGCTAACACCTTTTGTCCTTCATCGTCACCATATTCCTTTATAATGGCTTGTACTAAAAGCCAGCCTGTTGAGGAATCCATAATATTTGGGAAGGATACTAATTCCTTGTAAGCAGGGTCTGTCAAATCCTTAATCGATTTCGGTACTGCTAGCCCTTTTTGTTGCAATATTTCTGTATTAATAAAGATGGAGCCAATATTGCCTAAAATTGGCAGTGCATATGTAACTCCTCCATCAAGCGGCTTTAAGTCCGAAGAAATATCTACAAACATGGCTTTAGAGGTTTGAGCACTTTCTATAAAATAGGAAGCCATCGTGACAACATCTGCTTCAATATCTGTCCCTTCTGCCATCATTTTGCCACCTAACTCAGAAGTACCGAATGATTGGATTAAATACTTACCTTGATAGCCCTTATCATCTAATGTGGATTCCATTACTTCAATTGCTTCATCATCAGCATTTGAATAAATAATGACTTGCTCTTTGGAATCAGCTGCAGCCCCTCCACACGCAGCTAAAACAACCCCCGCTGCACTAATTGTCCCTAACATCATGCTTGTTGACTTGTTCATTTTGATATCTCCTCCGCTTTTTCTTTATGTGCTGTTATATAATCACAACCTAATTTCACAATGAGGTTTGTACATAAAATGAATATTGATAGTACGAAAATATCGGTGTACTTTGCGAAATGCTGAAGCTCTTTGATGCGTGTTGAGACAAGCATTGTCTTCGTGCTGACAAGGAAAATAACACCACTAACCGTGACCATAGCATTTAAAAAAAAGTAACTAAACATTTGATAAATCGTTGGTCTAATATTCGGCAAAATAATTCGTCTAACGGTTTTTAACCAAGAATCCTTTAATAGCTCAGCTGTCACCTCCCATGTAGGGTCCATCTTTTGTAATGAATTTTTCGCCATTAAATAAGGTGTCGTAAAAAAATGAACAATATTACATGCAACAATGATGAAAAATGTACCTTTTAATGAACTTCCATTAAAGAAAAACAAGTAGGACAATCCAAGCACCATTCCTGGTACTGTATTTGTAATCATGGAGGCTACATCTAAGCTTTTTCTTCCTTTTAACGGTGTCCGAACATTGAGTAGCGCTGACAGAAATGTAATGACCACGCCTAATATAGCCGTTAATACTGCCACGATAAGAGAATTGACATATACCTTTATTAAATCCTTCTCTGCTAGTACATTTTGAACATGCTCTAATGTAAAGCTGAAGTTATATGGATAGCCTTTCGTAAAAGGCACAATAAACATCGTTGCAAAAATGATGAATACGATCGTCACACAGACAATTGAATAAATAGTAAACAACGTGTCACGCAGACGATGCTTTACAAGGTCACTTCGCCCACCTTGTTTATAGTGAAAATTGAAACGCTCTAAAATTGTTAATAGGGCAACACCAAGTACGGCAGGTACTAGCATTAACACTGATATCACTGCGCCACGCTCAAAATGGACAATGGAGCCTAACATCGCTTGATAAAGTTCAGTGGCAATCACTGTGTAATTTCCACCAACAGATGCGGGTATACCAAAGTCTGTGAAGCTTAAAATAAACGTTAAAATAAAAGCACCACCAATCGTACCTAACATTGGACGGAATACAGTATGATAAAAGCGACGAAGTGAATGATCATGCATTAACATGGAAACCAGTAAAAATCGTTTGTCGATATATTGCATGGAGTTTTGCATTAAAATAAAAGCGACTGGCAATGTGTATAAAACGTAACCAAGCACCAAACCGTTGTACCCGTAAATTGTAAAAAGGGGTTGCCCCACTAATTTCGTTAGAATTCCTTGATTACCAAATGTATAAATCAGCACAAAACCATAGGTGATGGTTGGCAGAAGCATGGGCAAAGTAATGCCTATTTGCACAAGCTTTTTCGCATGGCGATGCATCGTTGTAAAATGAACAGCATAGGCCAATAAAAAAGCTAAAATGGTTGTAATCACTGAGGCTACAAAAGAAACTTTAAAGCTATTGATAAAGGCTTCTCGAATTTCGATATTTTGTAAAGCATCTATATAATTTTGAATGGTCACCACATTTCCTATTTTGAAAGACTGCCAAAACATATAAAGTAATGGCACAATTAAAAAGAATAGGAAAAAAATAAGAATCGGTAGAAAAATCAATTTCATCATTTTATTCGTTTTAAGCATATGTTTCTCCAAACAATTGATAGATGTTATGTCGCTTAATATGAAGCTGCCTTAAAATAAAGTCCTCAATAAATTGATTTTTTGGTGCTGTTACTATTTCATGAGGCGTACCAAATTGAGCAACTGTTCCCTCATTAATAATCATGACTTTATCAGATAATGTGAGGGCTTCTTCTGGATCATGTGTCACGATAATGGTTGTCAATTTAAATTCACGGGCAATAGATTTAATACGCTCCTTGATGGATTCCTTAATGACGCCATCTAATGCACTTAGTGGCTCATCTAACAATAGTATTTTAGGCTGCATCACAAGTGTCCTCGCAATGGAAACTCGTTGTTTTTGCCCACCAGATAATTCGTGAATCTTTTTCTGCAGATGAGGTGTTAGCTCTAAAAAATCGATATATTCTTGTATCTCCTCTTTGGACATTTGCACGTTCTTATTTTTCAAACCATAAACGATATTGTCGTATGCATTTAAATGAGGAAATAACGCAAAATCCTGAAACACAATATTAAACCCTCTTTCTTGCATCGACTGCTTGGATATATCTTGTCCATTGTAGACAAGCTGACCAGCCGTTTGATCTACAAGCCCTAAGATGATATTGAGCAAGGTAGTTTTACCACAACCACTTGGCCCTAGTAACGAAATGATTTCACCTGATTCGATGGTTACGTTGATATCTACTAAAACTTTCTTATTTTTATAGCTTTTTGCGATATTTTTTAGCTCTAACAAATTGGTCACCTCTCTCAGTTCTTAGCTTTAGTATAGTGACCATTTGTAAAGGAAAATGCATTTTTGTGTAAATGTTGAGTAAATTCTGACTAAGTATTGACAAAGTTATGATTATTTTGAGTAAATATCTAGTAGAGGTGATAACATGTATATGATAGAAAGACAACATCAAATTTTGCAGTATGTAAGACAACATAAGGTTGTTAAGTTAGTAACACTCACAAAAGAATTTAATGTTTCGATGGAAACAATTCGCCGCGATGTCCAACAGCTGATGCATGATAAGAAAATTGAAAAGTTTTATGGGGGTATTAAATATATTGAGCCTGTTGAGGGAATAATCGATCAAAGACTTCATGAGCAGTTAGCAGAGAAAATCGCCATTGCCAAAGCTTGTGCCTCACTCGTGGAAAATGGGGAGTGTATTTTTGTCGATAGTGGAACCACTACCTATCAAATGACCCCCTTTTTATTGAACAAGGAAAAATTAACAGTAGTAACAAACTCACTACCTATAGCATTTGATCTAATCGGCTCTAATATTGAGGTTATACTAATCGGTGGTAAAGTTCGTCATTCCGAAAAATCAGTGACATCGAATGAGTTTTTATTCCGCTTTGAACATTTGAATATCAATAAAGCGTTTATATGTGCTAGTGGCGTTTCCATTGAAAAAGGTATTTCTGATTTTAGTTTGGATGAGGCAATTACTAGAAAACAAATTATCTCTATCTCCCAAACAGTTTACGTTGCTACAGATTCCTCCAAATTTAATAAGGATGTAGCGATTCAAGTTTGTCCTTTGACTGACGTAGATGTCATTATCACAGACAATGCACTTTCTAAAAAGACGATTCAGCATTTTTCCGATAAAAGCGTTCAAATAAAAGTCGTCAACATTGAGGAAAACCAGTCATAATAAAAAACAACTAGTTGAAATTTTTCCAACTAGTTGTTTTTTTATATAATTGCTAGCTTGCGCATGATTTTTGCAAGACCATCCTCATCTACATGGTCGGCAATATGATGTGCCACCGCCTTCACTCTCTCATGACCATTCCCCATGGCAACACTTGTCCCAACAGCTTGCAGCATTTCAATATCGTTTATACCATCTCCAAAAGCAAAAGCATCTTGTAAAGTGATGCCCATTCTTTCTAGCACCTTTTCGATACCAGCAGCCTTTGAGCCACCTTTTGGTAAAATATCACAAGAATAGCGATGCCATCGTATGAATTGAACATTTGGGAATGTCTCACAATATAAAGATTCATCTTTTTCTTCCATAAAAATAAGTGTTTGATATACATTGTTCTGCATATAATAAGAAGAGTCTAATGCTGGATATGGATATTTCAGTGTATCTAAGCTCTCAGCTACCATATGATGATCGTTAATAGAGGCAATCATACGTTTATCATCTAAAAATACTACTGGTTCATTACGAGCCTCACCAAAGGCAATGATTTTTGCTAGTTCTTCCTTTTCAATGCCATTTGTATAGACAACTTCACCCTTGTATACAACATATTGTCCATTGAAAGTAACATACGTATCAATTTCTAATTCTTCTAGTAGTGACTCAATCATAAACGGAGCTCGTCCTGTTGCAATTGCCAGTTCATAGCCATTTCGACGTGCTGCCAAAAGCGCCTCTTTTGCAGATGCAGGTAATTTTTTTTCACTGTTATAAAGCGTACCATCTACATCAAAAAACAAAATTTTGTTCATTTTATTAACCATTTCCATAAATAGCATCCTTTCAAGGTAAATGACTTTACATAGACAATAATTTTTATTATAATGATCCTAAGGAGTGATGTGCCATGCTGAAGAAACTAAAACGGAAATTGTTGAAGCAACTTCGTGGCGTACTCGGAAAAAAATCAATTGCCTAACATTTGCCCTTCATTATTTGAAGGGCTTTTCTTTATTTTAGAGGAACTGCGTGATAATATAAAGGAAATGCATTTATTTGGCTATACGCAACCACTGTCTCACTACTTCCTATATAAATTTAAAACATAGTGCACAGCTGAAGCTTTGAGATACAAGGATTACAAACGTACATTTCTTTATGAAGGAAATTCGTTGTTTTCTTGTAGCACGTGTGTGGTAGTAGTCAAAGGTGCAAGAAAATTGTACGCAATTAAAGGAGAGCAAACTATGATTTACAAAGTTTATTATCAAGAAAATGCAAATGAGATTCCAGTTCGCGAAAACACTAAAAGTCTATACCTTGAAGCTGCTTCAGAACGCGAAGTACGTCAAAAGCTAAAAGACCGTAACTACAACATCGAGTTCGTTCAACTGCTTGAAGGTAACTATTTAGAGTACGAACAAGCAAGCCCGAACTTCGTCTTGGAGGAAATTTAACAAACATGAAGTTTGTTAAAAATGACCAAGCAGCTGTTTTCGCGCTCGGCGGACTGGGCGAAATCGGCAAAAACACTTACGGCGTTCAATTTCAAGATGAAATCATTTTAATTGACGCTGGCATTAAATTTCCAGAAGATGATTTACTCGGCATTGACTATGTTATTCCTGATTATACGTACTTAGTACGTAATGTCGACAAAATTAAAGGACTGTTTATTACACATGGACACGAGGACCATATCGGTGGTATTCCCTACCTTTTACGTCAAGTAAATGTCCCTGTCTATGGTGGTAAGCTTGCACTTGGCTTATTACGTAATAAATTAGAAGAACATGGCTTGCTACGTACAACAAAGCTAATCGAAATTAAAGAAGAGGATGTTATTAAATTTAGAAAAACATCTGTGAGCTTCTTTAGAACAACACACAGTATCCCTGATGCATATGGTGTTGTTGTGAAAACACCACCTGGTAATATCGTTCACACAGGTGACTTTAAATTTGATTTTACACCAGTGGGTGAGCCAGCCAACTTAACGAAGATGGCTGAAATTGGACGTGATGGCGTGCTTTGCTTACTATCAGATAGTACCAACGCTGAAAAGCCTAATTTCACAATGTCAGAGCGTACAGTTGGAAAGAGTATCGATGAGATTTTCCGTAAAGTGGATAGTCGTATTATTTTTGCTACATTTGCGTCAAATATTCACCGATTACAGCAAGCCACAGATGCTGCCATAAAATACGGAAGAAAAATTGCTGTCTTTGGTCGCTCCATGGACAATGCTATTACCATTGGTCGTGAGCTTGGCTATATTACCGCTCCAAAGGATACATTTATCGATGCTCAAAGTATCAACCGACTTCCTGCAAACGAAGTGATGATTTTATGTACAGGCTCTCAAGGTGAACCAATGGCAGCCCTATCACGCATTGCCAATGGTACGCACCGTCAGATTCAAATACAACCTGGCGATACGGTTATCTTTTCTTCTTCCCCAGTACCAGGTAATACTGTGAGTGTTAATAAAATTATCAATTTATTGTTCCGCGCAGGTGCAGAAGTCATTCACGGCGCTTTAAACAATATCCATACATCTGGTCACGGCTCACAAGAAGAACAAAAACTGATGCTTCGTTTAATGAAGCCTAAATTCTTTATGCCTATCCATGGTGAATTCCGTATGTTAAAAATGCATACACATCTAGCAGAAGATTGCGATGTTCCACTCGACAATACATTTGTGATGGAAAACGGTGATGTGTTGGCATTAAGTGCCAATGAAGCGCATGTTGCCGGTCGTATCCCTTCTGGAGATGTTTATATTGATGGTAATGGTATTGGCGACATCGGCAATATCGTATTACGTGATCGTCGCATCCTTTCTGAAGAAGGTCTGGTCATTGTAGTAGTTAGTGTAGATATGGAAAACCAAAAAATCGTTTCAGGTCCTGACATCATTTCACGTGGCTTTGTCTATATGCGTGAATCAGGTACGATGATTAACGAGGCACAGAAAATGCTAAATCGTCATCTGAATGCAACGATTCAAGGCAAAACACCTCAATGGACAGAATTGAAAAATGAAATAACTGATGTTTTAGGGCCGTATCTATTCGAAAAGACAAAACGTCGACCAATGATTCTACCGATTATTATGGAGGTTTAACCTCTTGTGAAGAAGCTATGTAAAGTTTACATAGCTTCTTTTTTATTTTTGAAATATTGAAACCTCCTTTTTTATTTTTACGTATATAGTTATAACAACATCTAAAGGAGCGTTTTTTATGCTAGATAAAATTCTTCATTCCTTGCTCAATGGTAAATCCAAACGTCGTTATTCTTCATCAAGTAGCCGTCGCAAGTATTCTAAACGACATAATTATTATGGTCATAAGCATTATAAACGTGGCTCTCGTAAAAGCTCACGTAGTCTTTTCAGCTCAATGAGTTTCTTTAGCAGTTAATGTGGTGGAAGCGACTATCCGAAAAAGGCTTCGATCAGGCTGTAGCACATTACATTGCCAAACATCCCAACTTCTCCTTTAAAAAATTGCTTGGCTATGGTGCATATGGTCGTGCATATTTGATTGAGGATTGTTCATCAAAGCTATTTGTCTTAAAATGCTTGCGTCCCAAACACCGTCACCACAAGAAAACCATCCAAAAATTTAAACAAGAAATACACATACTCCAACAAGTTTCACTGCCCTATGTTCCTACCATCCATTCAACAGGAACGATTCAAGAAAGTCCATTTTTTATTATGGACTATGTCAATGGGCAAACTTTTGAACAACTGATTTTTGAGGATGGTGCCAAGTTTACAGTTGTTCAATCACTTGCCATTACAAAGCAACTTTTAGAACAAATTATTGAATTACACAATCATGGTATTGTTCATCGCGATTTACGTATTCCTAATATATTGCTAGTCCATCAACAATTGCATATTATTGACTTTGGTCTCGCTACCACTTATCAGAAGCACATCGACCTCTCTGCTATTGAAAATCCTAAACGGGCAGAAAATCATATTAGCGATTTATATTTTGTCGGTCATTTTTTATTATTTTTACTGTACTCAGACTACAAGCCAAGCAAACGAAAAGAGCAAGCCTGGCAGCAAGAATTGAAATTACCGATCGAAGTCAAAGATTTTCTTGAACGGCTATTATGGATTCAAGACCCTTTTAATAGTGCATTAGAGGCTTGGCAATCTGTCCCCTCATTCACCCACTAAAAAATAGAATTGTTCACCTATCTAACGTGAACAATTCTATCCAGCAGTTCAAATATTAAAGTATTTTGCGCTTACATAAGCAATCCAATGATAGGCTGTGTCTTGACGTAGATTTTCTATTAGCCCTTTAATGATGGCTTTACTGTAAGTAGGATTTTCTATTTCTTGTCTCAATAGCACAAGGGATTCTTTTACAATAGGATCCTCAGTAGGATCAATATTTTGCTCCAATAATTGTAGTAAAGCATCTTTTGAAACATCTTGTTCACAAGGTTTTGCAATAAATGGCACAAGATCTGCTGTAATAAAAGGAATGGTTGTATGGTGTGCAATAATATCTGTCTTCTCTGCTAAAGATTTTGCCAATTGCTCTAAATCTAGTGGCATATCTGAAAAAATAAAAAGCTCAGCATAACTCTTCATAAATCCTTTTATACAATACATCACATCATATTTCGTTTCTTGTAATTTATCCTGATAAAGTTGTTCAAGCATATAGATGATTGATTTCGACATTTCTGCTTCATACGCTGTTATTTTATGAAATAGCTCTTTTTTTGTTAGAAAGACCTTTTCGTTAAAGAACACACGAGCAGATGTAGAATGTGCTTTGAATGCTTGAAAGATGCTTTTATAAAATTCAACCAATACGGTTTCTTTACTATAGGTTCCTCTGACTACTTGGTCAATATCTGTAATGAACTGCTGTAAATAGTAATCCACCATTGAAATAACGAGCTCATCTTTTGTTTTGAAGGATAAATAAAATGCACCTTTAGAAATTCCACAGCGTTCTGTAATTTGTTGAACTGACGTAGCTTCAAAACCCTGTTCAGAAAATAGCTCTATCGCTTTCTCCATAATTAATTGCTTTTTTAACATATTTTTAAATCTCTCCTAATGCATTTCGTTGACAAATGACCGATTAGTCATTAGTATAAATAATTGAATTTAGATAGTCAATAAAGGGTAGGTGTGAAGGTGAAAGGTTTAGTTAATTTCGTATTAAAAAACAAATTGGCAGTTTGGTTACTAACAATTATCATCACTGTCTCTGGTATTTATTCCGGTACAAGAATGAAAATGGAATCAATACCCGATATTTCAATCCCATATTTAATTGTCATGGGAGTATATCCTGGCGCAACGCCTGAACAAGTAATGAATGAGCTTTCCATTCCATTTGAAAAATCCATAGAAAGCTTAGAAGATGTGAAAGCTGTTTACTCAACATCCTCTTCCAACGTAGCACAAGTTCAAGTAGAATACGACTACGGAATTGATATGGATGAGAAGAAACGTCAATTAGAAGCAGCTTTAGATAATCTTAAACTACCTGAAGGTGCTCAAGAGCCTACTATTATGGCGATTAGCATGAACATGATGCCAGTAGTTGCTTTATCTGTAAGTAGCTCTAAGGAAGATATTGTAGACTTAACTTCTACAGTAGAAGACGTGTTACTTCCGAAAATCGAAAAAATTGATGGTGTTGCCTCTGCGACCATCACAGGTCAGCACATTGAACAAGTATCATTTAAATATGATGAAGAAAAAATGGCTGCACTTGGTTTAACGGAGGATACAGTTAAACAAATGATTCAGGCAAGTGATATGTCACTGTCACTTGGTTTATATCAGTTTACTGTTGGCGAACAGGCTGTTTCAGTAGATGGTAAAGTACAATCTGTTGATGAGCTAAAAGATTTATTAATTCCAGTTACACCTTCAGCTACAAATCCTTCACCTTTCGTTCGTCTAGGTGATATTGCAAAAATTGAAGTAGAAGGTAAAGTACAATCTGTTTCACGTACAAATGGGCAAGATGCCATCGCCATTCAAATCGTGAAAGGTCAGGATGCGAATACGGTAACAGTTGTTAATGCAGTAAAAGACCTTATTAAAGATGAAGAAAAACGATTAGACGGCTTAAATGTAGATATTTCCCTTGACCAAGGAGCCCCAATTGAAGATTCTGTATTTACAATGATCGAAAAAGCAGTATTTGGTGGCGCTATTGCAGTCTTAATCATTTTACTATTCCTACGCGATTTCAAATCAACTATTATTTCAATTATTTCTATCCCAGTTTCTGTCTTCATGGCATTACTGCTATTAAACTGGATGGATATCACACTCAACATTATGACACTTGGAGCGATTACCGTCGCAATTGGGCGTGTGATCGATGACTCGATCGTAGTTGTTGAAAATATTTATCGACGCATTCACTTAAAACAAGAAAAACTTACGGGTCGTGCCCTTATTCGTGAAGCAACGATTGAAATGTTTAAACCAATTCTTTCATCTACATTAGTAACGGTAGCGGTATTTGCCCCACTAATTTTCGTAGGTGGTATGGTAGGCGAATTATTCATGCCATTCGCCCTAACAATGACATTTGCACTAGGTGCATCATTATTAGTAGCTATCACAATCGTACCTGCATTATCTCACTTCTTATTCCGTAAAAAATTATACGGTGAGAAAACAGAAAGCCAACATAAAGAAGTTGGGAAACTTGCTACTTGGTACAGAGGTATTTTAGAAAAAACATTAAATCACAAAATTATTACTTCTATCATTGCGATTGCCTTACTTGCTGGTTCTCTTGCATTAACACCACTTATTGGCTTTAGTTTCATGGGATCACAAGAAGAAAAAGTAATGTACTTAACGTATACTCCTTCAACTGGAGAGCTAGCTGATGAAACGGCAGCGAATGTTGAAAAAGTAGAAAAAGAATTAATGAAGCGTAAAGACGTTAATATTTTACAAGTTTCCATAACGGATGCAAATAATGTTGATCCATCAGCAATGATGATGGGTGGAGGCGCTGGCGGTGCCTTAATGTACCTTATCTTTGATCCAGATATGGAAGACTTCCCTAAAGCTCGTGAAGAAGTAGAAGACTATGTATTCAACATCGGTCAATCAGGAGAATGGAAGTCCCAAAACTTCTCTTCTATGTCTATGTCTTCAAACGAAGTCAGCTACACATTATACAGTGATGACTTAGATAAACTTCGAGATGCTGTGAAACAAGTAGAAGGTGTCCTAAAAGAAGTGGATGGCTTAGAAGATATTAAATCTGATAACGAAGATCCATACGTAGAGCATGTACTAAAAGTAGAACAAAAAAATGTCCTACAATATGGTTTAACAACAGCTCAAATCGTGATGGCATTAAATTCGAATACAACAAAAGAAGTATTAACTACCGTTAAAAATGATGGTAAAGATATTGATGTGATCGTTCAACGTGATGCTAAAGCAGCTGCTACTTCCTTAGATGATGTCTTAGCTACTGAAATTAAAACGGCTTTAGGCACAACCATGACAATCGGTGAATTAGTTGATGTCGAGGAAGGTACGACACTTAACTCGTTATCTCGTTCAAAAGGTGAATACTTTGCAACAGTATCTGGTACGATTATCGGAGACGATATTTCAAAAGCCACATCTGCTGCTGATAAGAAAATTGATAAATTAGATTTACCAAAAGGTGTTACAACTGGGGTTGCGGGTGTTGCTGCCGATATGCAAGAAACATTCACTAAGCTTGGTATTGCTATGTTAGCAGCAATTGCCATTGTTTACTTCATCTTAGTAGTAACATTTGGAGAAGGTTTAGCTCCATTCGCTATTCTATTCTCCCTACCATTCGCCGTAATTGGAGCATTTATTGGTTTATTCGTTACAGGTCAAACTATTTCTGTATCTGTAATGATGGGTCTGTTGATGTTGATTGGTATCGTCGTAACCAATGCCATCGTATTAGTCGACCGCATCATTCATATGGAACATGATGGTCTTGCCATGCGTGAAGCGATCCTCGAAGCAGGAGCAACACGTTTACGTCCAATCCTAATGACAGCCATTGCCACAATCGGGGCAATGATTCCAATGGCACTTGGTTCTGGTGGCAGTGGTTTAATTTCGAAAGACTTAGCTATTACTGTAATTGGTGGTTTACTATCTTCAACACTATTAACATTAGTTGTTGTACCAATTGTCTATGAAATGCTGTCTAAAATGTTAAAGAAAAACCGTAAAGATATTGAAGAAAATTAATAAAAAACAGCTACTCATGCAGTTATATTGCGTGAGTAGCTGTTTTTTTATCATAAGCTATTTACTGATTATCTTTCACCACAAAAACTTCCTTGCTTTCCACACCTGCAGCAGATACAGCCGTAATGCCGTATGTGTAGCTTTGCTTAGCAAGAGCTGTCTTGTCCACAAATTCAGTAATGCCATCCAGATTATAAACAACATCCACTATATTTTGAGGATCATTATAAGAACCCTCTTTGTTCCCTGTAAAACGATAAATGACATACTTGCGTGGTTGTGTTTCATTTTCGTCTATAATGTCAATTTTGCGACCAGTCGCTCCCTTTGTCACTTGTACAGAAGTCGGCTTATTCAGCCTAGTATCATCATCCCAAGTTGCACCTGGTGTCAGTGCTGTATAATTATATAGTTGTTGATTAACAATCGTTGCATAGCCCAGTTTATTGTTTTGAATACTTTTTAAGGAGAAGTGCATTTGCCCCTTGGCTGCTACCTTTTCCGAACGATTCGCTAGTATTTGATTTGGTAATTCCATTTTGTTTTTCCATGCTGCATCACTGTCATTGCCAACTTTGTAATCAGCAAGTCCAATGTATAGATGAACAGGGTGTGTTTTTGCATATGTTTGTACCTCATGGCTCCACCAATCTAGCAATGTCCCATATTTCGCAACAGCTAATGTTCTTGACCAATAAATCTGTGGTGTAATGTAATCAATCGTGCCATTTTGAATCCATGTTCTGACGTCTGCATATAAATCATCGTAATTATTGACACCAGCTCGCGTATCGCTTCCTGTTTTGTCCAGTGATTTATTGCGCCATACGCCAAATGGAGAAATACCAAATTGAACATATGGCTTTGTATCTTTAATGGCTGTGTATAGATTTTCTACAAGTTGGTTGACATTATCTCGTCGCCAATCCTCCACCTTTTTAAAGGAACCACCATATTTTTTAAAAGCTGCTTGATCTGGAAAGACTTCATTTGCAATTTTATATGGATAAAAATAATCATCCATATGGACAGCATCAATATCGTAATTGGCTACTAGCTCTCTTACTGTTTCCACTAAATAGTCTTGTACTTCTGGTAAACCAGGATTTAAATAATATTGTTTGCCATATTTGACAACCCAGTTTGGATGGGTTCTTGCCACATTATCGGCAGCAAGGTCTGTTAGTTTTTGTCCAGACATTGTTACACGATAAGGATTCATCCAGGCATGCAGCTCCATCCCTCGTTTATGTGTTTCCTCTACCATAATTGCAAGAGGATCGTAACCAGGATTTGTACCTTGCTTTTTCCCTGTTATGTAGGATGACCATGGCGCTAGCTCAGACGCATACATTGCATCATTTGTTGGCCTTACTTGATAAATAACTGTATTCAATTTGCTGGCTTTTAATTGATCCAATGTTTGGCGTGTCCAAGCTGTATACTGCTCCTTAGTCATACCCGCTTTCATATCAATATTAAGAACCGTTGAAATCCAGACAGCCCGCATTTCCCTTTTCGGCTGTGTCGTGCTTGCCATCGCTGTCTTTTCAGGAATTGTCGATAGGCATAACACAAAAATCATCGCGATAAAAGTGATAAGTTTCCATTTACTATTATTCTTTCTCATATTTCCTCCATTTGCTATTTTTCTATTTTAGTATATGATAGGTTCTCGCTAAATGCACGTCTCCAAAGATACTTCACTGGATGAATGAAATAATGCGGTCATAAGTATTTCCGTCTATTTAAGAAGAAGCAGCTTAAAATCTATAAATTAATAGCACTACTAAATGATACTTTTTGTTGTCATTCATTTTATCAAATACTTTAGTTGATTCCAAAATCTGTATAATCAAAACAAAAAAAACAGCCAAGAAAGCGGTGAAATGCTTTTCTCGGCAATTTGTTATTTTTCTATCATTTCCCTTGTTATTAGCTCTGGTCCTAAAATGTTAAGGTGTTTGATTCGTTCTTTACGCGCAGTTAAACTTTATGCTACAATCAACACAACTTATATAGAACGGAGGGTATTCCTAATGACAGCTTCAATCAGACTACGATTTCACATTACTAACTAAATATGTGTACACTTTGCCTGCTGTGCAAGGGAAATGGGATTAGTCTAGTCTGTTTTAGGAATACAGGAAGAGAGGGGACTTCAACACCCCCTCTTTTTTGTTGTCTTTCAACTTTCCACACAGGCACTACTGTTAGAAAGGGATGACGAATTTGGATCATTGGAAACGCAATACGATACTTTTTTTAAGCAGTCAAACCATATCACTTTTTGGCTCTGCTCTAGTGCAATATGCCATTACATGGTATATCACACTTACAACGCAATCAGGCATCATGATGACCATTGCGATTATTTGCGGGTTTGTACCGACCTTCTTCTTAGCACCAATTGCTGGTGTCTGGGCAGATCGCTACAATCGTAAATGGCTTATTATTTTGGCAGATGGCATGATTGCCTTATCCACGTTAATTTTAGCTATTTTATTTTTAACTGGCTATGATGAGCTCTGGCTATTATTCGTTATATCAGCGGTACGTGCAGTTGGTGCAGGTATTCAAACACCTGCTGTAGGCGCTATTTTACCGCAATTTGTGCCTGAAGAGCATTTAATGAAGGTCAATGGGATAAACAGTAGTATTCAAGCTTTTATCATGATTCTTGCACCCATGGCAAGTGGGGCATTATTAACGATGGCTTCAATCGAATCCATTTTCTTTATTGATGTGACGACAGCTGCTATTGCCATCACCATCTTCTTATTATTTCTGCATATTCCTGCACATGCCAAAGCGAATCAGCCACAGACAACAAGCTATTTTAGTGATATGAAACAAGGCTTCATCTACATTAAAGAGCATGCTTTCTTAAAACAATTATTCTTGTTCTTTGCCTTTTTCATGCTGCTCGCTGCACCTGCTGCCTTTTTAACACCTTTGCAAGTTACACGTAGCTTTGGCGATGATGTATGGCGTTTGACTGCCATCGAAATGGCCTTTGCCATTGGTATGTTAATCGGTGGTATCGCCATCGCGACATGGGGTGGCTTTAAAAATAAAGTGCATACCATGACATTATCTGCTTTATTATTTGGTCTTTGTACAATGGCTCTTGGAATTATTCCTGTTTTTTGGCTGTATCTCGTGATAATGGCTGTTACAGGAATAGCTATGCCAATCTTTAATACACCCGCAACGGTGTTATTACAAGAAAAAGTAGAAAGTGATTATATGGGGCGAGTATTTGGTATTCTTAGCATGATTTCTACCTCTATGATGCCTTTAGGTATGCTTATTTTTGGTCCAATAGCTGATATAATTGCCATCGAATGGCTACTAATAGGGACAGGAATATTACTTTTCATTCAAGGATTTTTCTTACTTGGAAGTAAAGTCTTGTTAGCTGCTGGTAAGCCAACAAACGATTAGTCCACATATCACCTAAAACTAATATGTTTAAACTCTAGTAAAAAAGTGAAAGCTTAATAGTAAGAGGTGATAATGAATGACTGAAAAAAAACAAGCGAAAACTCGTTATACAAACAACCCTGATGTACTGAATACAGATAAAAAAAGCATTTTCGATCAACACGAGGATATGAAAACAGTCGATCCAATACCTGTTGAAGAACTGAATGAAAAAGTAAAAGACGAACAACATAAATCCAAAACAAAGGATTCCTCAGCTACTGCTAAACGTTATCCATAAAGTGAAGCTAGCAGGATTTTTCACCAAACAGCTTTTAAGGATATTAAGATAAAAAGTCGACCCAATGTATTAAGAAATCGGGTCGACTTTTTCATATAGTAATTTAAAGGGGGAAATAAATGAAACATACAATACCTATTTTGAAAACTGAAAGACTACTTTTAAGACCTATTACTTCACTAGATTTAGAGGCCATGTATGATTACGCTTCTCGCGAAAATGTGGCACGCTATGTGACGTGGCAAGCCCATGCAAGTTTAGAGGATACTAAAGCTTTTCTAAACTTATATTAAATGGCTATCAGCAAGATAATCTCTTACTTTGGGGCTTCGAAGTACACTAATTGGTACAATCGATTTTGTTACGATTAGCAACCCACATCAATATGCAGAAATTGGTTATGTACTTTCGGAGGATTATTGGAATAAAGGATTCACTACAGAAGCAACAAAAAAAACTGATTGACTTTGGCTTTAAGAAAATAAATTTGGTACGTATTCAAGCGCGATGTTTTGAAGAAAATATAGCCTCTCAAAAGGTTATGGAGAAATCAGGCATGCAATTTGAAGGAATTTTACGCAAAAGTATGTTTGTTAAAGGAAAATACCAAAATGTAAAAATGTACGCCATCCCTGATGATGATTATAGAAATCTTTAGCAGACAAAGCCTTGCTCCGTATGCAAGGCTTTATCATTACAACCATTTTTCTACACAATATATCTTTTTAGCTGTTGCATCTAGCTTTACTCGTTTCCCTATCGCTATTGGATGCATAGGATGTGTATGGCAAATATCCACCTCTGCTAATAGAGGTATCTCTATTCCATCCAACTGTTCAAGTAGAATATCATAGGGTTGTCTGCCCGTTCCTAAATCATCATAGCATTCATGTTTGCCCAAAATAATGCCCCTTACTTTATTAAAGACACCATGCAATTTCAGCATAGCAAAATTCTTTTCAACAATAGCAGCATTTTTTAAGCAGTCCTCCACTAATAAAATGTCACCTTCCAAAATTTCAGGGAAATAAGGCGTGCCAATAAAACCGTACATTGCATTTACATTGCCGCCAATTAACCTACCTTCTACAACCCCTTCCTGAATTGTTAACCAGTCATTTTTCTTGAGCTTTTTATCGACCGTCTTCTTGAGCCAGTTAACAGGTTCATCTGACCAGTAAGAGGGCATTGGTATTTCATAGGGTAGTGCTTGCGGTTTAAAGAAATAATCCTCAAAAAACTTGAAGGTGTCATTTACTAATGGTTCAAACTCGCCAAAAGAAGGGACAAACGCTGGACCATAAAAAGTTGCTATATTTGTCTTTGCATAAAGAGCAAGTAAAATGGCTGTTGCATCCGAATAACCTACGACTATTTTGGGCTGTTGACGAAACGCCTCATAATCAATGTAGGGCAGCATACTATTGGCATTTGTCCCTCCGATTGTAGACATAATGATATCCACATCTGGATTGCGTAGTAATTCATTTAATTCTTCCGCACGTTCCTTTGGTGAACCAGAGCGATAATAATCTGATTTGCCAGTAAGAGAACCTGTTACGATTTGAAGGTTTTTCTCTTCTAGAAACAATTTGGCACGTTCATAACGTTTCAACGCCGTCACCGTTGCTGGTGAGGATGGTGAATAAATGCCGATATTGATCTGTGTCGTCATACGTACATTCCTCTCCCTATCAAATTATAATAGCTTTGACATATAATATTCATTGATATATTGACCATCTACATATAAGGAATTTCGCTTTATTCTCTCTATGTCAAATCCCATTTTCTTATATAAAGCAATTCCAGCCTCATTATTTTCCATAACGGTTAACTCTAAACGATGGATACCATTAACTTTTGCCCAATCCTCTACATGATTAAATAATGCCGTCCCTATTTTCCTTCCTCGATAGTCACTATGTATGCCTATTACAAGATAAGCACGGTGAGCAATTCTAGATGATTCATTGCCCTGTAAAATTAAATAAGCAACAATCTTCTGTTCCATTTCCGCCACGAACAAAGCTGAATGGTGGCTATGATATAGCTTTTCAATATAGCTTCCAAATTGCTTGGGCTCTAATTTTCGCTCACCTGGGCCAAATAGCATAAGATTGGATGCCTCTGCATTTGTCATAACAGCTATAATCTGTGTACTATCCTTGCGTGTTGCTTCTCGTATTAGCATGTAAAGTTCCTCTCTCTTTAAAATTTAGTAATCTGCATTATTCGTTCTTTTGTATTCATGTAGATATTCCCACCGATAGGAAATGTCAAAATCGGTTGTGTGTGACCAACATCCACATCATAAAATACAGGAATAGTTTGTAATCTTGGGTGTTTATCTAAAATAAAATGCAATTGTTCTTCTGTCATATCAGAAGCTCGTTGAAATCGACCTATTGCCATTCCCTTTATTTGCGTAGTTGATTGTAATAAAGACGTTAGATCACGTGCAAAAATGGCAGGATTGACAAGCTCATCGTCTTCTAAAAATAATATACAATTCGCTAGATCAGGCATGTAAGGTGTTCCTTGCAATAAATTGAGTGTACATAAATTCCCACCATAAAGCTGCCCACTTGCCTCCCCTTCTGAATAGACCTTCCAACTAGCCTCTTCAAAATGGCGTTTTGCCTGATCTATATACCATGTATCGTCGCTCCAAACTTTAGACGCAGTTAGAGGAAACGGAGCATTTCCCATTAAACACTTTTGAAAGTAAGAAAGCTGATACTCCTGTCCTTGCTCCATACGAAAGCTAGAAAAATGAGGTCCTGAATAAGTGATAAAGCCACATTTTTTTGTAATGGCTGTAGCCAGAGCCGTAATATCACTAAACCCGCAAAGTATTTTCGGGTTTTCAGCAATCATTTGATAATCTAAATACGGTAAAATCTCATTACAGTTGTATCCGCCAAGTGCTGTTAGTATCGCTTTTACTTGAGGGTCACGAAATGCCTCATGTATATCCGCCACTCGATGCTCTATAGATGCAGACTGCTGTAAATCACATTCAAAAATATGTTGGCCAAATGAAATTTTAAACCCTAATTTCTCCAGTATGGTTTTCGTTTGCCTTACTTTTACAAGCTTGGCGCTTCGACTTGGAGCAATGACTCGTATCTCATCACCAATTGATAGTTTTTGTGGAACTCGCATTTTTCTACATCCCTTCTAATAGGTTTGAATTTTAGCCACTAATTTTTCATTCCTAAAATGGAGTATCTCTTCATTATTGAGTGTATAGTCTTTTCTAGACAGCTATCAAATATCAATCCTCTTTCCTGATCCTCCTAGTAGGGACAATATGTCTCTGGCAACATCCCTAAGCCATTATATCCCTCATAGCCATTGTTTATATTTTCACTATAGCACTTTTCAAACCAACACATTGCCCCTGCGCCGATGCCAGCTAATACAATTCCTTTTTGATAAGCCTCCTTTAATACTTCATGGAAACGATATTGTCGCCATTTTTCAACTAGAAAACTTGTAATCCCCACCTACATAGATAATATGCTGGTCAAGTATTTTTTCTCGAATATTTTTGTCACCCATATCCTTTTGCAAAATATGTGTTGCTTCACAATGATGGAATGCTGAATAAAACTTCTCTCTATACCCCTGGGCATCATTACTTGCTGTTGGAATAAAACATATTTTGATTCGTTCATTTGATACAAAATATAGTCAGCGATAAATGAAGGGATTTGCCGCGAAAATCCACCTGCTGATTGTGCAATAATTTATCTTGACTCTTTATGGTTTTTCTTTATTTCGTACAGGGCTTGTTCATGACCAAATCTCTCTAACACCTGTACTTTGTGCATCCCTAACTTTTCGAGTAAGTGACAAGATGCCTTATTAGCAGTTTGTGTTTCTGCCACAATCGATGATATATCTAAATAATTCAAGCCCTCCTCCATCACCGCTGTAAGGACTTCAAAAGCTAGCCCCTTTCCCCAATACTGTGGTAAAAATTGATAGGAAAGCTCATATAACTCTTTATCATGGTATTCATCGATAGAAACAAGACCAATAAATTCACCTGTCGTCTTTAATGATATATATAAATATGTATTAGGAAATGGTGCTGCTAGCATGCCTTTAAAGGATGCCTCTATATAGCTGTCCTGTGGCACACCTCCAAGATAGGTTCTAACTTGTTCATTGGAGTAAAGCATATGTATAGCTTTGTAATGTTCTGGTTGTAATGGCTCTATCACACAGTTACTTGTTATAAACTGCATTTTTCTACCTCCTTCTTTATGCAAAGTGTAATTCAACCATCAGACAGAAATCAAACATTTTTTCCAAATATTACTTTCCACTTTTATAAAAAAAGTAGTGACCAGCCCTTATTGCTGAATCACTACTTGCGTTATTGTCCGAATTGTTCGAGTAACCGTTGTGTATTGGTTGATTGTTCGAGGGCTTTTTTCTCATTGGCCCAATAAACCAAATATTGTGTATCGCCAACGGTGAAGACCATTTGTTGCAATTCTTCATCAAGCTCAGAACGAATGGCTACCTCTAAAATTTCCACCTCATAAAGAGGCTTTTCTTTCATTTTATAAACAATATGATAAGCTGGCTCTTCTTCAAAAATTGTTCTTTCCTTTTTAGAAAGATCTCTTACATGACTTAATGGATGTTTCTCTATAAAGTCTTTTGCTTCATCTCCTGTAGCTTGCAATAAAGATTGGTCCCCTTGCAATAATTCAATTGCATCGATTTCTGTGGCATGATCTAAAATTAAGGAGATTGCCTCATCTTCATTTTTTTCTCGATATTGCATGATAAAAGCACCAATTAGTAAAACAGCGGCAAAAATAACAAGTCTCCATCTTCGTTTAGTCATTTGCCATTACCCATTCAATGCCTTTTTAACAAAGCGATTTATATCAACGTCAGCACCTATCACAAGCATAATATCTCCTAGTAAAATCTTATCACTTGCTTGTGGAGACACGATAATATCAGCTCCACGCTTGATTCCTACAATGTTAATGCCATATTTTGCTCGAATATCTAAATCCATAATGGAGTATCCTGCAATCGCGTCATTTGCCTTTAACTCCATAATTGAATGTTCATCCGAAAGCTCTAAATAATCTAGCACTGTATTAGATAACATATTATTAGCAATACGAATCCCCATATCTCGCTCAGGATGGACGACAAAATCTGCACCAATTTTACGTAAAACTTTTTCATGATAGTCATTTTGAGCCTTTACTGTAATTTGCTCAACACCAATTTCCTTTAAAATAATCGTTGTTAATATACTCGCCTGAATATCTTCACCAATTGCTACAATAACATGCTCAAAATTACGGATACCTAATGAATTCAGTACCGATTCATCAGTTGAATCTGCAATGACAGCCTGGGTAGCAATGGAGGCAAATTCATCTACACGCTCTGAAGAATGGTCAATTGCCATCACCTGTGCACCCTGACTCATTAATTCACGAACAATACTTCCTCCAAAACGTCCAAGCCCTATGACCGCAAACTCTTTTTTCATCATAAAAAATCCCTCCGAAAACTACTATACCATCATTGTAGCTTATTCTTTATCATATGTATTGTTAAAACAAGAGTCTATTCGTCAATGTTGGATAACAAAAAAGACGAGGATCTTGATCCCCGTCTAAACTTCTTTTTATTATTCAGCGTTACGCATCTCATCTAGCACGCGATTGACACGCTTTTCTAGCATTTTCATGCCACTTCCTCCAGCTTGCATATGACGCAGCTGACCATCTTTATCAAACACAAAATATGCTGGTACATATTGGTTTTCAAAAGCATCTGTTAGTTTCATTTCACTATCTACAAAGATTGGTTGCACAATATCATGTTCTGCTGCTACTGCTTTGATTGTATCTAAATCAGTGTCTGCCTCAGAACGCGGCATATGTACTGCTACAACATTTAATTCATCTTTAAATTGATCACGGAAATTGTTGACGTCCGGCATTGCTTCTTTACATAAATGACAGCTTACTGACCAAAAGTGGATTAATGTTGGTTTCTCGCCTACTAATTCAGCTTTTGTTACTTCCCCATTTAACCAAGTCGTTGCACCTACTAGCTCAGGCATTTGTTCACGAAGTTTCATAAAAATCCTCCTCTAATATATAGGTTGTTTTCAACTAGTTCGATAACAATTGAAAACCCTTCTCAAAAACAAAAATTCAGTTAAAAGTCCCCACAAACTTGTCGTGGGGACTCTTAATTTGTTCCATAATGACTCGACTCTATTTAGATTATAGAGTTGCTTGACCTGGACGCCAGTTTGCTGGGCAAAGACCACCAGTTTGAAGTGCTTGAAGTACACGTAACGTTTCATCAACATCACGGCCGATGTTGTTATCGAATACTGTTTGGTATTTTAATTCGCCTTCTGGGTTGATGATGAATAGACCACGTAATGCGATACCTTCTTCTTCAATTAAAACACCATATTCTTTCGAAACTTGGTGGTTTGTATCTGCAGCTAATGGGTATTTTAATTCACCAAGACCATTTTGAGTGCGGTCTGTGTTAATCCATGCTAAGTGAGTGTGGATTGTGTCTGTAGAAACACCGATTACTTCTGCATCTAAGTCTTCGAACTCGTCATAACGATCACTCATCGCAGTGATTTCAGTTGGACATACAAATGTGAAATCCATTGGATAGAAGAAAAGAACTGTCCATTTGTCTTGTGCTTTAATATCTTCTAATGATACTTTACCAAATGATTTGTCTGAAAGTACTGCTTCCATTGTAAAGTCAGGTGCTTGTTTACCTACCATGCGTTCTGCCATAATAAATCCCTCCGAATAAATATGTAGTTTATATATTCCATTCGCACAAGCGAACTCATCTTCTACGATAGCAGAGTAACCGCAGTTTTTCAAACAAGTAAACTCCGCTCGTTTGTACGTTTGAAGTGGCATGACAAGAAATCGTCAAATCCACAAATGAAATGACTGCTACAGCCTATTTATTCACTATTTTTAACAAAAATATTCTACCCTATACAAAATTTTTCTCCATTTTCTTTATGCCTGTTTTTTTAACATTTTATAGCTATTTTTTTCACGAAAAATGATTGCAAAAAAAAAATTATTATGTATAATTGTAATGGTTTTAGTAAACTAAAAGTTTCGTTAAAGTAAACTTCGTATTTCAAAAGTTTATGATTGCTAAACTTCTTCTAGGAGGGAAAAGATGCAAATAGGAGCAAAAATTAAAGCGCTTCGTTTAAAAAAAGGTCTTACCCAAGAGGAACTTGGAGAACGTACAGATTTAAGTAAAGGTTATATCTCCCAATTAGAACGTGATTTAAACTCACCTTCTATTGAAACATTATTTTCTATTTTGGAAGTGTTAGGTTCAACACCTAAAGATTTTTTTGATGATGACTCACCTGAACAAAAGGTTGTCTATACAGAAGAAGACCAATCTATCTATACAGATGAAGAAAAAAATTATGAAATTCAATGGCTAATCCCTACATCTAACGAAAAAGAGATGGAACCCATTTTCTTAACCTTTGCTGCTGATGGCGAATTCAAGCAATTTGAGCCGTCGCTCTCAGAAACATTTATTTATGTTGTCAAAGGACGTATTCGTCTTGTTTTAGGGAATGAACAGTATATTGCAAGTGAGGGCAATGCTCTTTATTTTGACGCGACAGATCATCATCAAATTTTCAATGCACATGCAGATGAAACTAAAATTTTACTCGTTGCAACAGATTCTTATTTATAGCTTAAGGAGGCGCATCAATGACAACGAATTCCATTATCCGCTTTGAAAATGTTTCAAAGTCTTATAGTGACGGTACCGTCGTCTTAAAGAATATCAACTTGGAGCTTGAAAAAGGTAAATTTTATACACTCCTTGGTCCATCTGGTTGTGGAAAAACAACCATTTTACGAATTATTGCTGGTTTCACAGAACCAACGACTGGAGATATATTTTTCCACGATAAAAAAATTAATGCAGTACCTGCAAATGAACGTCAGGTCAATACTGTTTTTCAAGATTATGCGCTATTTCCTCATTTAAATGTTTTCGAAAATGTCGCATTTGGACTACGCATTAAAAAGCTGCCTGAAAATGAAATAAAGGAACGTGTGGCTGAGGCATTAAAATTTGTCAATTTGGCAGGCTACAGCAACCGTGAAATCTCTGAAATGTCTGGTGGGCAGCGTCAGCGTGTGGCGATTGCGCGTGCCATTGTTAATGACCCTGAAGTCATTTTACTGGATGAGCCACTTTCCGCATTAGACTTAAAGCTACGTACTGAAATGCAGTATGAATTGCGTGAATTACAGCAACGTCTTGGCAAAACCTTTGTCTTTGTTACACATGATCAAGAAGAAGCACTTGCTATGAGTGATGAGATTTTTGTTTTAAGTGAAGGACAAATTCAACAATCAGGTACGCCAGTGGATATTTATGATGAACCGATTAACCGCTTCGTGGCTGACTTTATTGGTGAATCTAATATTGTACCAGGTGTGATGATTGAAGATTTCAAAGTTGAATTTGCTGGCAAAATTTTTGAATGTGTCGACCAAGGGATGAAACCAAATGAAAAAATTGATATTGTTATTCGACCAGAAGATTTAGAAATGACAACTATCGATAAAGGGAAACTTGTGGTGAAAGTGGATACACAATTATTCCGAGGCGTACATTATGAATTATCGACGTACGATAAGGATGGCAATGAATGGCTAGTCCATTCATTGAAAAAAGCAGAAGTAGGGACAGAAATTGGCTTAGGCTTTGATCCTGAGGCTATTCACGTAATGCGCTTAAATGAAACTGAGGAAGAGTTCGATAAACGATTAGAATCGTATGGAGACGATGAAGATGCAAACTAAGACATCGAAATCAGCGTTATTTCCATATGTGTTATGGATTGCCTTTTTCGTTATCGCGCCGATTGCCCTCGTTGTTTATTATTCCCTACTTGATTTACATGGCAATTTCACGCTCGATAACTATAAAGCGTTCTTTACTTCTGTTTACTTAAAGATGACATTGAGCTCGTTTTGGTATGCCTTTTTAATTACATTCTTTACTTTATTAATTTCATACCCAACTGCTTATTTCTTAACGAAGACAAAGCATAAACAGCTTTGGCTTCTGCTCATCATTATTCCTTCTTGGATTAATCTATTGTTAAAAACATATGCCTTTATCGGCATTTTTGGATTGTATGGACCAATTAATGCATTTATTGAAGTATTTGGCTTCGATCCTAAGCAAATGCTCTTTACGGATATTAGCTTTGTCTTTGTATCGGTCTATATTTTTATTCCGTTTATGATTTTACCGATCTTCAACTCCTTAGATCGATTAAACCCAACACTTATTTATGCAGCACGCGATTTAGGTGCCTCTGCTTTTACAACTTTTCGCCGTGTCGTTTTACCATTAACAATGGATGGCGTTAAATCTGGAATTCAAGTTGTCTTTATTCCAGCGCTATCCCTGTTTATGATTACACGCTTAATTGCCGGAAATCGCGTCATCACCCTTGGTACAGCGATTGAACAGCAATTTCTTGTAACACAAAATTGGGGGATGGGTTCTACTATTGCTGTGTTCTTAATTTTATTCATGGTAATTATTATGCTCATTACGGGACAAAAAGATAAAGGAGGTCGCGTACGATGAACAAACTATCTGCATCAGCTAAAGTCTATTTAACGATTGTTTTTATCGTTCTGTATGCTCCCATCTTCTATTTAATCTTTTACTCGTTCAATAGTGGCGGCTCCATGAATCACTTTGAATCCTTTACTTTAGAGCATTATAAAGCTGTTTTTGAAGATTCACGTCTTCTTGTTATATTAATTAATACTGTAATCGTGGCATTACTTTCTGCTTTGATTTCTACTATTATTGGCACACTAGGTGCAATCGGTATTGTGACTGTCAAGGATTCAAAAATGCGCAATACTTTACTATCCTTAAACAATGTCTTAATCGTCAGCCCAGACGTTATTATTGGTGCTAGCTTCTTAATTTTATTTACAATGGTTGGCATTAAGCTTGGCTTTGCGTCTGTCTTGTTAGCCCATGTCGCATTTAGTGTACCGATTGTTGTTCTAATGGTTTTACCTAAACTACTAGAAATGAATAAATCCTTAATCGATGCAGCATTAGATCTAGGGGCTACGAAAAAGGATATTATGATGCGTGTCATTCTTCCTTATATTCAACCAGGGATTTTTGCGGGCTTCTTCCTTGCCCTTACGTATTCTTTAGATGATTTTGCCGTGACATTTTTCGTAACGGGTAATGGCTTCAGCACATTATCTGTAGAAATCTACTCCATGGCCCGTGCAGGTATTTCTTTAACGGTTAATGCTATTTCTGGTTTGGTATTCTTTGTTACGGTGTTAGTCGTTGTTGGTTATTATTTCATTACAAGTCGTACGAGTAAAAGAATGGAGGGACAACGATGAAGTCATTAATTCAAGCTACCATCGCCATCCTTGTTGTTTCAGCCCTTTTATTCTATGCGGCTGACGCCTTAAGTGTAGGCGGCGGTAAAAGTGGAAAAGACACGTTAACAATCTTTAACTGGGGAGAATATATTGATCCTGACTTGTTGAAACAATTTGAAAAAGAAACAGGCATTCATGTCATCTACGAGACATTTGATTCCAATGAAGCGATGATGACCAAAATTCAACAAGGTGGAACAGCATATGATATTGCCGTTCCATCTGAATATATGATAGAAAAAATGAAGGAAGAAAATTTATTGATTCCTTTAGATAAAACAAAAATCCCTAATTTTAAAAATATCGATCCTTACTTTTTAGATTTACCATTCGATGATGACAATAAATATTCGGTCCCTTATTTCTGGGGAACAGTAGGCATTGTCTACAATCCAAGCCTTGTGGGAGATTTAGATTTCTCTTCTTGGGATGATTTATGGGATCCATCCTTAAAACGAAAAGTCTTTTTAGTGGATGGTGCTCGTGAAGTCATTGGAATGGGCTTAAACAGTCTCGGATATTCCTTGAATTCACTAGATAATCAGGAACTACGTAAGGCTACTGATAAATTAATCACACTTGCACCAAATGTAAAAGCCATCATTGGAGATGAAATTACACCATTAATGATCAACAATGAGGCCACTGTAGCCCTTACTTGGTCTGGGCAAGCAGCAGATATGATGTATGAAAATGAGGAGCTAGACTTTGCTGTACCTGAGGAAGGCTCGAATTTATGGTTCGATAATATGGTCATCCCTAAAACATCGAAAAATATCGACGGTGCCCATGCCTTTATCAATTTCATGCTAAGTGCTGAATCGGGTGCACAAAATGCCGATTATGTAGGCTACTCTACGCCTAATATAGCTGCTATGGACTTAATGGATGAAGAAGTTGTTTCTGATGAACGCTACTATCCTTCTGAAGAACAACGCGATACATTAGAAGTTTACAAAAATTTAGGACCAGACTATTTAGGGAAATATAATGAATTGTTTTTAGAATTTAAAATGAGTATTCGTTAAAGCATATAAAGGTCTATCGATGAATTTTTATTTTGTCGATAGACCTTTTTCTATTATCTTCCTGCTTCTGGCAGCACCTCACCTATTGTCTGTTTATTCTTTTCTACATCGTGGATTGGTATTGCTGCACTAGCAGGTATGTTTCATTTCAGACTTTCAACCGATATGATGATAGGATATCTTATGATAGACTTTAGTATATTTGATTATAAAAAGGGGGTTCATTCGATGACCCAGCAGAAGTCCAATAAGGCGGCTTTATATATTTTAATGTTTAATATGTTTATCGCAATGGGGAGTATTGGAATTATTATTCCTGTCATGCCAGAGTATTTAAAAATTTTTGGTGCAGCAGGACAAGTTCTAGGTATGCTAATTGCAACGTTCGCCTTAGCTCAATTCGTATTTTCTCCAATTGCTGGGAATCTTTCGGATCAGTATGGTCGGAAAAATTTAATTATTTTCGGTCTTATTGTGACAGGTCTTGCACAAATCGGTTTTGGCCTAGCCACAGACGTCTGGATGCTATTTTTAGCACGCTTTTTAGGCGGTCTAGGTTCCGCATTTGTTGCACCTCCTATTATGGCATTTGTAGCTGACGTTACTACCTACGAGGAACGTGGAAAAGGTATGAGTATGTTAGGTGCTGCTATGTCACTGGGCTTTATGATAGGGCCAGGAATAGGTGGTTTCTTAGCAAAGGTTAGTTTACATTTTCCATTTTTCACGGCAGGAGTTGCTGCCATACTTGCATCTGTTTTATCTTACTTTTTATTACCATCTACTAAACCAAACACTTCACATGACAAGCAAAAGCAAGAAAATCTGGCGAAGCAAATGGCTCGTTCCATACATATGCCTTATTTCGTTATGCTCATTATCATGCTCGTGTTCTCGTTCGGAATTGCCAACTTCCAAACAACCTTGTCATTATTTGTGACAGAAAAGTTTAATTACACACCCGTAGATATTGCGATTATTTTAGTTGTCGGTGGTGCTTTTGGGGTAGTTGTACAAATGTTTGTGATTACACCACTTTTTAATCGCTTTGGTGAAATGAAAGTTGTGTTAGTCAATTTATTTATTGCATCTGTTGCTATTTTCTTAATATTGTTTGTATCTGGCTTCGCTCTTATATTAGTTGTAGCAACTATTTTCTCTACAGCAACAACACTAATTCGTCCTGCTGTAAATACACTAATTTCAAAGCTTGCAGAGAAAGAACAAGGGTTTGCTGCGGGCTTGAATAATGCTTACATGAGCCTTGGCAATATGATTGGACCAGCCTTAGCAGGTTTACTATTTGACTGGAATATGAACAGTCCATATATTTTCGGATCTATCATATTATTAGCCTGCTTCTTCCTTGCACTCATCTGGACATTGAAAAAAGCACCTCATCTAATGCATCCTGATACGAAATAGTCAGAAAAATCATTGACTATTTTTAACATTATGTTACAGTAATGTTGGTTAATAAAATTGAATGATATTTACCACTAGGGGAGCCTTTAAAAGGCTGAGACGTATATGATGATGTACGGACCCTTTGAACCTGATCTAGTTCATACTAGCGGAGGGAAGTGGCGCTACTTGCTACTATCATTGTCTATGCAAGGCCGCTTCCTATTGTTTAAAGGAAGCGGCCTTTTAATTTCCCTCATGATTTTATTCAAGAGGAGTGAACCTTATGTCAATTCGTAAAATGACAATCATGGCTTTATTAGTAGCGATTGCTGTAGCAGGATCTACCTTTGTATCCATACCAACAGGCATCGCACGTGCCTACCCCATTCAGCATGCTGTTAACGTAATAGGAGCTATTATACTAGGACCCGTGCCAACAGTTCTAGTTGCCTTTGTGACAGCCATCATTCGTATCTTTACTGGTACAGGCTCTCTTTTAGCGATTCCTGGTAGTATTATTGGTGCATTGTGTGCGGCCCTTGCCTACAAATACAGTAGAAAACCATGGCTAGCAGGATTCGGCGAAGTTTTTGGCACTGGTATTTTAGCTTCACTTATTGCCGTACCCTATGCAAAATTGCTTATGGAGACATCCGTAGCCGCATTATTCTTCATGCCAGCCTTTTTAACATCAAGTACCATCGGGGCCATCTTAGGTGTTATGGTAGCTAGTACTTTGCGAAAATCGGTACTAGTAAAGAGTTTTAATTCTTCGCTTTATTGAGTGGTGCTGAGTGCTTTTTGATTTTGGAAATTCTTTAAGATGTGCGAGAAGATTCCTTTTCTAGTCTTTGAGCGGGGTTCGTTTCTTTATGAGCGTCTCTCTCCCCTGAGAAGCACTTTTCGAAGGCTGCACTTTGTCAATCACCTTTGCACCATTTTTTAAAACCTCAAAGCATTCAAAAAAGCAGTGCAAAATGGAATGATTTTGCACTGCCTTCACTTTATTATGATCGTTTTTTCATACCCTTTAATAGCTGGGCTACGTTCGTATCTTCTGCTTGTACAGGTTTCTCCTCAATTGGCTGCTCTTTTTTATTCGTTTTTGTTAGGAAACTCCACCCAAAACGTCTTATGGTAATATCCATAAAGAATAGAAGCATACTTGCTAAAAGAAGCCATGTAGCAATGTTTTGTCGATCCGCTCCTTTGGTTGTAAAGTCACGGAACACATCTTGTGGTTCTTTTAAAACGGCTCCCCCTGTTTGATTTGTTAACTCTTCAACCAGTTTTTCATTAACAGGGAGCAGTTCATACTCAGCACTATAAGGAACACTTAGGCCTGCCTGATAAATGGCCTGCTGCTCATCCGCTATACGGAAGAAAATCAATCCAGGTTCGGCCTGTACAACAGCTCGAATTTGGGAGGCTGAAATGGTTTCTAACTGAGTTTCTAACTCCTCCCCTGCTTCATTAACCGCTACAATGTCTAAAAATGCGGCTTCATTTGTAGGGTCTGTAATCATAAAGGAGCCATCAGCTTCTAATCTCACATCATAGGCAACATCATTATAGCTTGGCAACATTTGTGAAATAAGCGTCTGCCAAAATGTTCCCCAGTCCTGCCATCTTGCCCAATCTCCTGTCCATTTACCCGTTGAATCGGATGTAAAAGCAAATGTTTTACCGAGTCCATATTGCCATTGTGCTAACACAGGATCTTCCTTCTCACTTTCTGCAATTACGGTTGTCCCTTGCTTAGCTGTCGTTCCAATATAAGCATTCATTTGAGGGACGCCATTGGCAAATAGCGAATTCCATCCTGCGGCATTATAAATTGCTGGATAAAACGGATTATCCTCAATATAGGTACGAGAAATCATAGCTGTTTCACGAGATAAAATAGAAGGAATGGTTTGTTCATCAATAACATCATAGAACCGTCCACTACCCATATCACTAAGTGCTTCGAGTAAGTTAGCATCAGCATCTTGTCCAATCGCTACTGTTGATAAAGTGATACCATTTTCTTTTCCCTCAGCAATTAAATCCTCATAATTCCCAGATTGTGATTGCCCATCGGTTAAAAGAATAATATGTTTACGTTGAAGCTTTAAATCGGCGAGATTTTCATAGGCTTTAGCTAATGAACTATAGATTTCTGTTCCGCCTCCTGGTGTTACTGATAGAATGGTATCCACTGCCTCTTCTTTACTTTTAAGAGGTGCGGTTTCTATGATTTCCCAAGGACGATCATCGAAGGCGATAAAGCCTAATGTATCCTCATCTCGTAGCATTTCAACAGAACGTGCCGCTGCTTCCTTAGCTAGCTCCAGCTTCGAGCCATGCATACTGCCAGAACGATCCAGCACTATGACTAGCCCTAATGAAGGTAATTGCTCCTTGCCCTTAATTTCCATCTCCACAGGCAATAACGTTTCAATTGGCGTTTTAAAATAGCCTCCTAAACCAAAACTATTTTCTCCACCAACCATCGTGAAACCAACCCCAAAGTTTTTGACTGCTTGCTCAATCACACTCATTTTCGCCTCACCAACTAAATGACCAGGCACATTGTCAAAAATGATCGCATTATATTGTAAATAGCTGGACAGTTCATTTGGTAGGCTTTTAGGATCGACAACATCATAGGCAATGGATTGACTACCAAGTGCTGCCGCGATAGGTGAAGCTGTTTCATAGCCATTGACGATGAGTAAATGGGGTTCACTTTGTACCATTGTGACACTTGTTAATTTATTGTTTTCAAAAATAGCATCCTGCCCAACTTGAATAACTGCTTCGTATTTTACAAGTCCTTCAGCTGTTGCTGCGTGTTTATAGGTAAACACATTTGTACCTTCCGTCAGCTCAACTGCCTCGCGATGAATTAGTTCATCATTTTCATATAATAACAGCTCCCCTTGCCCTGCTGCTGTTGCATGAATTTCTGTTACTAATTGTTGCTGCTCTCCTACATAAGCAACCTGAGGAGAGACAAAGCTTTTGAGCGACACATCATGGACAACTGGTAGACTAAAAGGTACAACGTCCACACTAATATTGGCACCTTTCAATCTGGAGACAAATTCTAAAGCATCTCCTTTTGTCTCATTACCATCTGTTAATAATACAAGGCGAGTCGCTTTTTTAGGATCAACTATGCCTGTTGCAAGCTGTAGACTTTGTTCAATATTCGTTTGATCTGTTGCTTTGATTTCTGTAAGCTTCGGTACATCCTTTAATTCTTTAGACAAAATGGCTTCTGTTTGTAAAGTGGAAGAAAAAGAATAGATCCCTGCAAGTTGGGGTTCTTTTTTAGATTGTAGGCTCTCCTGTATAAACTGAGCCATCTCATCTTCTGTACCATTCATAGACGCAGATCGGTCTAGTAAATACACGATCTGTTCTTCTTTTATCGGTAATAATAAATACGGCCCTGCAAGTGCCAAAACTAAACAGCATATCGCTACTATGCGAATAGCAAGCACAACAATATGACTCTTTTTTAGTCGCTGCCGTTCTCGAAAATAAGTCCATCCAAAATACAAGAACAATGGAAGTAATAGCAACAATACTAATGGCGTATCAATTCGTAAATCCACGACGTCGTTGCACCTCCCACTCTGAAACAAGCAAAATTAAAACTATTACAATTAACCAAGGTACGAAGGAGGCCATCGATACCTCTTCCTTCCCATTGTCTGAAATGTCGCCTAATGTATAGCTTGTTCCTTGTTCAATAACACGTTCCTGGGCTTGCAATTGCACAATAAATTGTTTTTCTTCATTATTTGAACGTACCATATAAATACCTGGTTGTTTTGGTGCAATTAACATGCCCTGTGTAATAGAAGAAAGAAACTCATCTTCTTGCGAATAAACACTCCAGTCTCCTTGCGCTAAGGCTACTGCACGCTGTTCATTCGGTGTGAAAATACCAAGTGAACCGACTGATTCTGTTAACTGTTGCTCAGTACTCCATAAAAATAGCGGGAATGATGGATGCAATGGCCAATCTGTATCAGCAATATCCGCTAAAACAACGATATCCCCTTTAGGAGAGCGTTGGATAAACGGCTCATCTCCTACAGAAGCAATGGTTTCATAATCCGAAAATCCAGGATAAATAGCACTAACATAAATATCCTTTAGTTCGCTAAAAGCAAATAATGCATCACTTTTAGCACTTACTGTACCACTTGTTTCCACTTTTTCGGCATCATCACGTCCAAATAATACTAGCGGTTTCTCCATCTTCTCCAATAAGGCTGTTTGGTTTGTGATGACAGTTGCATCCTGATTGTCAGCTACTTGTAAAGACGGAACGATTTTCACGCCGCTACTGACACTTTGAAAACCTTTTTGTATCAACTGATGCATACCCTGATCAACAACAATTTTTGAAGTAGTCGTTTGTAGTAAGACGGTTTGTTGATTGTCTACGGCATAATCATCCTTTGCATCAATAATAGCTGTCATCGATTTTGCTAAGGGTAAATCTTTGAAGGTTTTCGTAATGGCTTCATTTGGAGGCACAACGACACGTTCTGCTACCAGCTTTTCACCCTCTGCATTTTGTATCGCTAATGTCACCTTTTGTTCAGCAGTTGTATCATTATGGAGCTGTACAAGTGCCATCGTAACCTGACCATCTGTCGTTGCAGCAAAGCGTGTAATGGCGATATTTGTTAAGTCTTTTGCAGCACCTCTAACTAGCCATTTCACTGAATCTTTATCCATTGGTAATTGCTTTTTATCAAGCGTATCTGTAAAAACATAGATAGAAGTCGGTGTATCGCCCACAAATGCCTGTGCAACATCCAGTGCCTTCGTCATTTCAGCCGTTTCATAGGATACTTGTAAATCTTTAATCGCTTTTTCAATGTCATTCATATTTGTTTCTTGCTGCAAAACGGCTTTTGGAGCGGCACCTGTTGTAATCAATGTAACAGGTCGCCCATTCAACTCTTCCATCAATGTCAACATTTCTTGCTTATGTGTGTCAAAGGTTGATGAATCCTTTCCTGCTAGCATCGTGGCTGATGTATCAACAATAAATATCGTTTGCGCACCCACAATGGTTGATTTTTTCACATATGGATTCATCAGCGCCAATACAAGTAGCAGTAAGGCTAGCAGCTGTAAATATAGTAAGGCATTTTTTTGTAAATGCTTTAAATAAGGTGATACACGGGTTTCCTGCATAATTTCAGACCAAAATAGAGTCGAAGAGACAGTTTGATCAGTATATTTTTTACGAAAGAAATAATAGAGTAGGACAATGACCGGGATGATGGCCGTCCAGCTAAATATAATTTGACTAAAGCCCAATACGGCTCACCTCACCTAATCCAATGTGCTTTTAATAATTGTTGAAAGATCGCATGTTGCAGTCCATCTTCCACTTTCAATTGTAATTTTCGAACGCCAAAGCGACGGCAAATGGCTTCAAATTCTTCTTCATGTAATAATCGTCTTGCATGATAGGTGTCTAATACTTTAGTAGACATCGTCACATTGACATCATTGCCTGTTTCACGATCAAGAAGGCGGACATCCCCCAAATAATTTGGTGATAACTCTTCTTGCGTAACAATTTGCAAAATGCGAACATCCCCAGCATAGCGTGGTAGCCTTTTTAACAGCTGCTCCCATTCCTCAATTGGCTCTAACCCATCTGTAATAATGAAGAGTACGGTACTATCCTTAGGCATAGCTTTTAGTGCACCCTGTGCAAATCGATTGGCATAATTCGCTTCCTCTATATCTGTTACTACTTGTAAAAAAGCTCGACGATACATGGCACCCTTCCGTCGAAACGGTGGTTTCACTTCATCTTGGACAAACGAAAAAGACAAACGATCATCACGACCGAGCACCATTAAGCCGAGGGAGGCCACAATTTGACGAGCAAATAGCCACTTAGCGCTCTCCCCCATTGATTTAGTAGTATCGAGTAAAATGTGTACACGCATCTCTTGCTCGTCTAAAAACCTCTTGATAAAGTATTTATCTGTTCGAGCAAAAACGTTCCAATCTACTTGGCGTACATCATCACCTAAATGGTATTCTCTAAAATCTGAGAAATCGAGAGAAGCCCCGAAGCGTTGTGAACGGTGCGAGCCCTTATGCTGCCCGCGTAGTTTGGAGGCCGTCGCTACTTGAAAGCGACTGATTTTTGCTAACCAGTCTTCGGGCAATAAGTATTTTGCTGTCACTTGCTAACACCTTGTTGAACTTTTTCTAAAATAACATCAATTACATCATCAGCTGTTTTCCCTGAAGCCTCCCCTTCATAATTCAACAGCATTCGGTGACGTAAAACGGGTTTTGCAACAGATTTTATATCAGCTACAGAAACATGGAAACGTCCGTTCATAAGTGCTCTAGCCTTTGCTAGTTTTATTAAGCTTTGCAAACCACGTGGACCACTGCCATACATGGCATATTGTTTAACTTCATTCAGAGCATCTGGTCTTTCAGGATGCGTAGCCACCACTAGATCTGTGGCAAATTCCAGCATTTCATCGGCAACCATTACTTCTTTCACCATTTGCTGAGCTTCCATAAGACCCTCAGTATTCATCATCTTCTGTAAACCAATTTCCTGCGCACCTGTCGTTCGCTTCATAATTTCCATAAGTTCACTTTTTTCAGGATACGGTACAAGAATTTTACAAAGGAAACGGTCCATTTGTGCTTCAGGTAATGGATAGGTTCCTTCCATTTCAATAGGATTTTGAGTCGCTAACACGAAAAATGGTTTCGCCATTTTTTTCGTATCCCCCAAAATCGTCACCGTTTTTTCTCCCATTGCTTCCAACAAGGCACTTTGTGTTTTCGGTGTTGCCCTGTTAATTTCGTCGGCTAACACCATTTGACTAAAGATTGGCCCAGGTTGAAATGTAAATTGTTGCTTGCCATCAGGCGTCCGTTCAATCATACTTGTCCCTGTTATATCAGCAGGCATAAGATCGGGTGTAAATTGAATACGTGAAAACGACAAATCTAGTACTTCAGAAATTGTACGGATTAACATTGTTTTCCCTAATCCTGGTAAACCTTCTAATAAGGCATGACCATCTGCTAGAACTGCATACAGCGTATAATCAATTGCTTCTTCCTGTCCAACAATGAAGCGATGAATTTCTTCTTTTACTTGGTGTAATTTCGCGCTCATCTCTACATACTGTTGCTCTGTAAATGCCATTTCTTTTCCTCCTACTGCGACTCAATTGACGTGAAATAAGATTGCACGACATTTTGTAAATCCTTTGGTAATTGTAAACGCTCTGAGCTTTCTAAATAGCTGTCTTTATAGGAGCCAATTACTTCTTCATATGGTCGAATAGAGCCCTTTGTTATTGGTCCATTTCCCTGTTGCTCAGATACATGAGAACCATCTCCTAACGCTCCACCATCTACTGATGTCTCACTTGATCCGCCAACTCGATTAGGTGTCGTCAATAAATTTCGACCGCCTTGGCCACTTCCTGCTCCTTGTCCTTGTCCTTGCCCCTGTCCTTGCCCCTGTCCTTGCCCCTGTCCTTGTCCTTGTCCTTGTCCTTGTCCTTGCCCCTGTCCTTGCCCCTGTCCTTGCCCTTGTCCTTGTCCTTGTCCTTGTCCTTGCCCCTGTCCTTGCCCTTGTCCCTGTCCTTGTTGTTTGGAACCACTTTGAGCATTATTTTGACCAGACTGACTTGCTTGGCTTTGCTGATTGCTAGGTTGGGCATTGCCAGAAGACTGTTGATTGTTTTGTTTGTTACTGCTTGCATTTTGATTAGCACTAGCAATAGCATTTTGTAAGGAATTACTTGCTGGCTTACCAAGCTTGCTCATAGCCGTTTGAGTAGCATTTGCATTTTCTGTTAGCCCTTGCTGCATTTGAGCAAGCTCTTTTAGCTGCTCAACCTCTTCCTTCGATAAGCTTTGTTCTTCTTCTGCCCCATCTTGACTAGCCGTTTGTTTATCCTTTAATTGCTGTTCCTTTAGGGCTAGTTCCTTTTGCTTTTTCACAACTTCCCGTAAAGCCTCTTCTGCCGTTTCAGCCTCTTTTAAAGTATTTTGAAGCTCTTGCAATTGCTCCTTAACTTCTTTTGTTTGTGCTTTTTTCTCTAGTTCAGCAACTTCCTTTTTCATATCTTCGATAACAGCTTGCTCTTTTTCAACCTCGATTGCTTCTATTTGCGTCGCTGCTGGAAACATATAAAGAATGGCTAGTACAACTGTTGTGACGAATAATCCGATAAATGCCTTTGGACGAAACAGATGTTTCTTTCGAGCCTTAAAGTCAGCAAAAGCTTTTTCAACATTTTGTATGGCTTTAGATAATAAAGATTGGACAAGAGGGTCCTGATCATCTTTAAACGATAATGCTGTCACTAACTCATTATGAGAAAAATAATGATCCAGAGTATGCAAAGCCTCTCTTTCGTTGACACGTTTCCACCATATGTAAACAGTAGTTGCAGCCATAACAGTAATGAATGCACCTAATGCTATTTGACGATAATATGGCCAAACAAATAGTCGGGAAATTAAAACGAGAGAAGCACTCGAAAGCAATGCCAAAAACAAACCGTACTGTGCAATGGGAATACTTCTTTCAAGAGTTAAGCTCGACTTTGCACGCTGAATATATTTTCGTAACTGCTTACGACGCTCCATACCAATTCCTCCTCATCGGTTACTTTTCATGTTGGCACGTAATTTTTTAATTGCAATCGTTAAACAAAGTACAATAATCAATACATAAGCAATTAAATACATAATCCATACAGGTAGTTCTATACCAGAAAGCTCAGCTAACGCATCACCCATCTCTGGTGAAATAAGCGTCAACATCAAGGCACCTGGATTGATAGACGCCCAAAAATAAGTCATAAAGGAGGTGCTTGTACCAATGGCATTACCCATTTGATGAAAGGCCATTGTTAAAAAGAAGAAGAATGCTGTAATACCACCTAAAAAAATAATCGATCCATATGTTGCAATCATGGCCACAATGGTTCTCTTTGTAATTGTTGAAAACATCACACCAATACTACCTATTGCTACTACAGTAACTAAATAAAATAAAAATATAGAAATAAGCTGTGAAGGTGATACACCACCGAATAGAAATACTAAGCTATATAGTGGTAATCCTGCTACTAGCATCAATACTAGAAATGCTACAGAGGATAATAATTTTCCAATAACAATTTGTGTAGAACTTTGTGTTGTTGTTAGTAAAATATTTAAAGTTTGCTTCTCACGTTCACTACTGATGGCACCTGCAGTTAAACTTGGAGTAATGAAAAGAACTAATGCCATTTGTAAAATGGTTAGCACAGCAAACATCATAAAGCTTGTTTCTGGTCTAAAGAAGCCCCTGCCAGTAAATTCAGTCGTAAGCAATAAAAATCCTGCAATGAAAATACACAGTACTGCTAAATAAAACATTAACCCTGAGAAGCTTTTAAAAGAACGGAAGCGTAACTTCAATTCTTTTACGAGTACCGGATTATAAAATCTTTCCATCATTGATTGTCCGCTCCCTTCGTGATTGCCATAAAGACATCCTCTAAATCTTTCTCTTCCTCACTTAATGCATAAATCGGTAAATCGGCAAGCATCGCCTTTTTCAATAATGACACTTGCTCTGCGTCTGTTCCACGATAATTAAAAGCTATTTCTAAGCGATTATCGATGACATCAATAGAAGAAATATGGGGATCTTCCTCTAAAAATGCACGTACTGCATCGAGTCGATCTGTCACTTTCAACACAATACGCTTTTCTCCCTGTAGTTGTGCTTGAATCGCAGCTACATTGCCATGTGCAATTAACTTGCCATTATCAATGACGCCGATTTCATCACACATCTCAGCAAGCTCTGGCAAAATATGCGAGGAAATTAAAATGGTTTTCCCCATGGATTTTAAATTCCGTAAAATGTCTCGCATTTCCACACGAGCTCGCGGATCTAAACCTGATGCAGGCTCATCCAAAATCAATACCTTGGGATCGTGGATAAGGGCACGGGCTAAACATAAGCGTTGCTTCATCCCCCGTGATAATAAATCCACATATTCATAGCGTTTGTTTGTTAAATTCACTAGCTCTAATAGTTGTGGAATTAACACTTGACGCTCTGCTAGCTGAATACCGTAGCTCGCACCATAAAAATCTAAATATTCATCTACTTTTAGCTGGTCATAGACACCAAAGAAATCAGGCATATAGCCAATTTGCTTGCGCACTTCCTTCGGTTCCTTCACAACACTTTTGCCATTGATCAAGGCATCACCAGAAGTTGGCGACAATAGTGTGGCTAAAATAGAGAATGTTGTAGATTTCCCTGCCCCGTTAGCACCAACAAATCCAAATACAACGCCTTCTTCTAAGGACAAGTTTAAATGATCTAGTGCTGTAAAGGAGCCATATCGTTTCGTTAAGTCACGAATTTCTATCATTATTTTGCCACTCCTTTCAGCTCTATATCTGGTAATTTCGTTTGTTCTCCAGATGGATCAGGACCATATTTTATTTCCATTCGCAGTTCTCCATCTTGATTAAAGTACTTTGAAATTTTATCCGTAAACACTTGCTTTGTATCTACCAGTGGTTCATATACGTTAGTTTCATTATTCCAGATCGCTATCTGCATACGTGCAACATCCTTATTGGAAACTGTGAGCTCATTAAGTGATTGAACAGCATCCATAAATTGATCTGGCATTGCCATTGTGACTTCGTATAAACCATCAGATAGGTACCAATTGTTCAATTCATCAATTTTTTCATAGTGTCCACTTGCTGAAAGTGGTACTAATGTATAAGTGAAGTTATTGCGCTTCATTGTAAATGGACCTGATAGCTCCACTTTTCCTTTAAACGGTTGAACAAGCGTAGTAATCGGTGACATATTAGCACTTGTTTCTAGTTCAACTCCTACAAGAGCTTGATCTGTCCAAGCTGTGAGTATTGGCTGGTTATCATTTTCTACAAGCGGTAATGCTAATGATTTCATTCTTTCAATACGCATTGGGTCTACCTCATCCTTCTTCGATGGGTAACTATAATTATAATTATTGAATATCGATGGTTTTTGAAGAACCGTTGTTTTCAGTTCCTTATTAACCTGTAACGTTCCATTCGCTTCAATATCCCCTAGCTTCACTTCTTTCACACCAGAAATTAATGTGACATCTTTTAATGTGAATGGGAAATTATTTTTAACCGTTCCTGTTAGCTTTTCATTTTTCAATGTTATATCAATATCCATCTTGCCCATATTTTGAGCTGACGTTTTTCCACCAAAGGATTGCACAGACCAGTAGCTTAAGTCGCGTAATGTTAACGTCGAACCGTTAGCATTTTCTTTTATATAAGAAGATTCATGCAAAGCTCCCATCGTCCCTGTGAAATTATTGTAATTTCTCAAAGCAATGGCAGTCGTATTTTGATCAGCATTGACCACAAAATCCCCACTACGATTTGTTAGAATCGACTCTACATAATAACCATTTACACTACTATCTTCGTTTACTTTATAGAATGCAGATTGTTGAACTTGTGGCTGAACAATACGATCCTTGGCTCCAACAATAAAGAGAACAATTGAAAGGACAATTGAAATCGATGGAATGATCCACCATGCATGCTCACGCTTGTCCATTTTTTTAAGAACAACGTAAAGCAGTGGCCCGATAATTAAAATATAAAGAATAATGACAATTAGCATATAGCTTACTGATACTTCAAAGGATGGAAATAATTCATTAATGTTACGAAGCTCATAAGAAATTTGGTCGAGTGATGATTGCCCCTGTCTCATCATCCCTTGCTGCGAAATGTTTTGAATATCAATCATTTTAGCTATAAGGGCAGCATAGCCGTCCATTGATGCAAGCGGTTGATCACCTAAAGAGAAAGCTGTTTGAATAATTTCTCCACTACCAATTTTTTTCTTTGCTGCTAACACTGTATTATTTTCTGTTAGTACTGGTAGACTTCCTTCACTACTAGTAGACGAGTAAACCGAAATAGGCTGTGTAAAAATGCCTCCACCCGATAATTTAGTTAATGCCTCTGCAGAAATAGAAGTCATCTCTTGTGATAATGATAAAGGTAAATACTCTTTCAAAATACCTGCTGTGGCATCAATTTGGTCAGCAGCCCCTAAGAGTAATGTACCGCCATCTTGTACCCATTTTAGTAAGGACTCTTGTTGTTTTTGTGTTAAATCGGCTATCGCCACTTCATCCACTACAATGACATTGGCCATAGCAAGTCCCTGTGAATCTTCTGGGAATGTATAATCTTTTAATTGATTAATATTAAATACTTCGACACTGCTTTGAACAACAAATGTTGATAAACGTAAAAAGGCCGATAGTCGATCACTTTTATCTGTTAATGTATAAATAAACGTTGCTGAAGGATCTAAAAAATTAGATTGTAGGCGTTTAGTTCCTTTATAGGCAACCTTTTTTCCTTTCTCAATGCTTCCCTCATAAAAGGCAAATAAATCTGCGTCCGAATAACTATAGTCAGCTAACCCATCCTGATAGAAAGTAAATGTCTTTTCTTCTCCTGCTGCTATATCGATTGGCACGACGATTGCTGATGCAGCCTCATAAGAATTGGCAGAATTAATGGCCATATCTCCAGAAAAATCTGCACCATTATTTTTTACTGTTACTTGTAGTGGCACCACTGATTGATATTTAGCTTTACCTGAAATACCCGCTGTTGCTTTGACCTCTAATGTAGCAGCAGCACTTGCCTGTGTAGAAGGCAATAAAAAGCTAATTACAAGCATGACTAATAAGGTCAGTGCCGTCATTTTTGTCTTTTTCAAAAGCTCAACTCCTTTTTATGTAAATAGATGGTTACATAATTATACGATTTAAATTGCATTTTGTTCCATTTCTTATGATATCTTCATGAATATTCATAAACTCTTAAGAAATAAGCGATTTAATAAGGAATACAAAAAGGCAATTCCGATATGACTTGGAACTGCCTTTTTGGCTATTTTGTATAATCAAACAAACAACGTGCATGATCCTGCACTACTTCAACAAAAGCCTCTACCTGTCTCAATTCAAAGGAGGATTCATAGCCAATTAACCAAGTATCTCGCGTAAGCCCAAATTCCTTTTCATCATTGGACAGCGGGATTTTATGAATGGCATCGTGGTCATTTAAAGTAATGGAAGGTAAAATAGCATAGCCGATGCCATTTAAGGCCATTTGCTTACAAATCTCAATTTGATCCACTAAAATTTGTTTTCTAGGATTTGATGCAAAATGCTGTTGCCACCATTGTTGAATTTCTTGATAGTAGTTAGAATCACTTTTATATTGTATAAATGGACGGTCTGTCTTCAACACATCTTCAATGGTCTTAACTTCTTTGTCCACTAAATAAAGAGTATCTCTGAAAAGGTGAATCTTTTCTCCCTTCCAGTCAACTTGGCCACGTACAATGCCTACATGTGCCTCGCCCTCATAGAGTGCCTTGACAATTTCAGAGCTCCAGCCCGTCATCAGTGATATTTTAGCTTCAGGATATTTTGACACAAAATCCTTTAAAATTTTAGGTAGCCAGTTTTGACCAACAATGGATGCACAGGCAATTTTTAATGTCCCGTTGACCTTTGTTGTTAAGGATTGAATGGTTTCAAAAATCTCTTCTTTTTTAGCTAGCATTTCCTTCGCATACGCAATCACCTGTTCTCCAGCGGGAGTTGCAGTTAGCCCCTTTTGTGAGCGAATAAATAACTGTGCACCCCAGTCCTTTTCAATCGTTTGTAATCGTTGAGAAAGGGCCGGTTGGGATAAGAATAGACGCTCTGCTGCTTTCCGCATATTGCGTTCTTCAGCTAAAATTTTTAATACTTCTGCCTCTGTTGCCATCAATCTTTAAACCTCCACTACAAGCAAAGAGGGCCTCATGATTTTCATCTGAGTTCCCTCTTAAGCTACTACTCTTTTTGATAAATATATTTTTTCAATTGCTTCAAAATAACACGTCTTGTTAAGATCCCTGCAAATGTACCGTCTTCGTCTACTACACATAAAAAGGCGTGGTTAATGACTAAATCTAAAGCTCGCTGGAACGTATCCGTCAACTTCAATACGGCAATTTCTTTGTCCATTATAGAGTCAACTTTAATATCAGGTAGCTTTTCGTATTCAATATGCTCAAGACCAAGAATCGATTCGGTAATCATTTTCATGCTAAGTAAACCTTGAAGTCGATATTTCAGATCTAATACAGGTATGGACGAGTACCCTGTACGCGTTAGTACAAGGAGTGCATGTTCTGCACTATTTCCACTTTGTACATGCGCAACTTTTTCAGAGGAAATAATAAATTCACTAATTGGCATTGCTAATAAGTCTTTGCTGTTAGTTGAAATCATGAACTTCTTCTCCTTTTCTGTTCTCGCTGTGGAGAACAGTCCTTCTCTTTCATCATATCATAACTTTTCTATGTATGACCATGACCAGGTCGGGAAGAGTTTTCATGAACAATGAATTATTTTGGTCTATCCTACAAAAGCTAAGTATATCTTCATTCAGTCAAGTTTCTACTTAACTGAATGAAGATGGTTTCTATCTAATAACCAGCCTTACTCCAGTAATAAAAAATCATAATCCCTAAAAAAAGCAAAAAAATCGCATAGACCCAAACAATTGGGTTCAACATCGTGGCATACTCTTCGACTGTTTCTGAAATCGGTGTATCATTTTCAGATTTCCGTTCAGAGGTCATTTTTGCAATTTTCAGCGTAGACACAAACGAAATTGCAGAAATGATCACAATGGCAATAATAGCTGGAATTAACCACATACCCATAGGTAACACTCCTTTCTTTACCCTTAGTATGCGTCAACCCAGCTCACTGTTATGCAAATATTTTTAGAATGGATATTGATTGAGCCATTGCCCACCATCCAGTGTTACACATTCTCCATTCATATAGCTTGCCTTGTTAGACATCATAAACGTAGCTAAATCAGCAATTTCTTCTGGTGTTCCTATACGACCTAATGGAACTGAATCTAGCGTACGAGCTGCTGCTGCTTCGGATTCCCAAAGCTTATCTGCCCCACCTGTTCGTTCAATTGGGCCAGGTGCAATCGCATTAACACGAATACCATACTGTTTTCCCCACTCGACAGCCAACGTTCTCGTCAGTGATAATACACCAGCTTTTGCTGCAGCTGAGTGAACAACACCAGCTCCAGCATTCCAAGCATAAGTAGCCACCATATTTAAAATAGATCCTTTTATATTATTTTTAATCCAATAATTCCCAATTACTGAAGAACAGAAAAATGTACCATTTAACACAATATCCACAACAGCCTTCCACCCATTCGGAGATAGATCCTCAGCTCGTACAATAAAATTACCTGCCGCATTATTTACCAGCCCATCCACCTGACCGAATTTATCAATAGCAAATGCGAGCATGGCCTCTGCATGCTCAGGTACACGCACATCCATTTGAAACGTCTCAATAGAGGGACCCGCCTCAGCAATAAATTTTTTAGCCTCTGCTAATCGTTCTTCGTCACGCCCTGTTATGACAACATTAGCACCTTCAGTGACGAATTGCTTTGCCATATAAAGCCCCATACCACTTGATCCACCCGTAATAATAATCGTTTTCCCCTGTAACATTCCATTTCCCCCTTAGTAAAAAATGAATGATGATTCATTAGAATTTTACTATATTTTCTCGAATATGTCATATTAATTCTATAGATTACTAGAATATTTTCTGTTTTTTCAAAAAAAGAGAGCTATTCAGCAGTTTGAATAACTCTCACAATCATTAAAACTCATACGTATAGGCAATTTTATATAGTTCCATTAATTCTTCTTTTGTTGGTATCTTCGGATTATTGCTAGGACTGCCACTTGCAAGAGCATCCTCAGCCATTTTAGGGATAACATTGTAAAAAGCTTGTTCTTCTATTCCCCAATGTTTTAAATTGCCAATCTTCATATGCCTACACATTACCTTAATGGACGTAATGGCTAATTGTGCTAGCTCCTCTTGTGAATACGACTCTTTTGTTTTATTAAAAAACTGTCCTAAATCCGCTAGACGATCTATACAAGCTTCTTTTGAATAGTCCAATACAGCTGGTAAAAGCATCGCATTGGAGATGCCATGTGGAACATGGAAGAGTGCACCGATTGGACGCGACATTCCATGAACTAAGGCAACAGAAGCATTTGAAAATGACAGCCCTGCCTGCATGGAGCCTAATGACATCGCTTCCCTCGCATCCACATCATCTCCTTGCTCATAAACTTTAAGTATATTATTGACGATTAATTCCATGGCAGATAATGCAAGAACATTCGAATATGGATGCGCTAAACGTGATAAATAGCTTTCAATGGCATGACTTAAAGCATCAATTCCCGTTGCTGCTGTAATCGCAGGCGGTGATGTTATAGTTAAAACAGGATCGACTATTGCAACAGTTGGCATAAAAGCTGGCTGTTTAATCATCATTTTTACAGCCGTTTTTGTATTCGTAATAACAGTTGCATCTGTGGCCTCAGAGCCTGTCCCCGCTGTGGTTGGTATGGCTATATGCGGTATTGGTGCATGCGCTGCAACTTTGGCCATTTTCATATAATCTCCTATGTAGCCACCATTTGTAGCTACTACCGCAATCGCTTTTGCCGTATCAATACAGCTTCCTCCACCAACAGATATAATGACATCACAGTGGTGTTTCTGCAGCAGCTGTAGTCCCTCGGCTACATACGTATCATCCGGCTCAGTTGTCACTCCTAAGTATGAAACAGCCTCTATCCCTTGGATTTTTAACAAGGTATGACACTGCTTAACAAAACCTAAGCGATCCATGATTGGATCACTAACGATTAATGCCTTAGAGCCTAATGCTTTGGCATAGTCCCCTACTTCCTTAAAAGAATCACGCCCATATACAATGGTTCCTGGTGAATGAACGGTAAAGATTGTTTTCGTTTGAATCATATTTCACCCTCCTAAGCTATTGAGCCGTATAACCACCATCTAAAAGAATCGCCTGACCAGTTAACCCCTTTGCTACATCGCTTGCTAAATATAAAGCTAGCCCTGTAATTTCAGAGACATCCAACAGCCGTTTTTGCGGTACAAGTGGATAAAGCACCTGTTCTAGTACTTCCTCTACTTGAATACCTCGAGTCTTCGCTAAATCGCTCAATTGATTGTGCACTAATTCTGTATCCACATAACCTGGACAAATGGCATTAACTGTAATCCCATCATTTGCTACCTCCAGGGCTGCCACTTTTGTTAACCCAATAACACCGTGCTTTGCTGCGTTGTAACCAGCCTTACCGGCAAACCCGATAACCCCATTGATGGAGGCCATATTGATAATGCGACCAAATTGATTGTTCTTCATATGTGGTAATGCATATTTCATCGCCACAAATGGTGCAACGACCATGACCTTTTGCATAGCCTCAAAAATCTCCGTTTTAAAGTCTTCAATCAATGAGACATGTTGAAATCCTGCATTATTAATTAAAATGTCTATTGTTGAAAATTTTTCAATCGTAAATGCAATAGCCTCTCGTATAGCTTGTTCTTCTGTCACATCACATGTATATATCGTTAAAGAAGGGTTTTGAGCAACCGCTTCCTTTAAAAGCTGTTCATTTTTATCCGTAATTACTACATTTGCTCCTTCCCTAGCAAATGCTTGGGCGATGGCAAGACCAATGCCACGAGCAGCCCCTGTAATGAAAACTGTTTTTCCTTGCATACACCATTCCCTCTCCTTTTTTAAGAAAAAGAGCTGTAAGAATCTACAGCTCTTGTATTAGTCGTTATTACTTGGGAATGCAAATGTGGATGCTGTCGAAGCATTACCTGCCATCCAACGCTCTGAAATTGTCTTAGTTTTTGTAAAGAATCGTGCCTGATCTGGACCAAACATATGCCCTTCACCAAAACGAGAGCCTTTAAAACCAGCAAAATTATGGTAGCCAACTGGAATTGGAATTGGTACATTGACACCTACCATGCCAACATCTATTTCAGTCGTAAATTGACGAGCTGCTAACCCGTCATTCGTAAAGATTGTGACACCATTGCCTAGCTCATGTTTATTAATAAGTGAAATAGCCTCCTCCAGTGAATCTACACGTACAACATTACGAGCAGGTCCAAATACCTCTTGCTCATAAATTTCCATCCCTGGCTTTACATGATCTAATAATGTAGGTCCTACATAGAAGCCTTTAGATTCTTTGACAATATCAAGTTCACGGCCATCACAAATCACCGATGCTCCCTCAGTTTCTCCCCGCTCAATTGCAGCAAGAATCGCCTCTTTTGATTGTTGAGAAATGACAGGGCCAAAATCTGCATCAGGGTCTGTATATGGACCTACCTTCAGATTAGTGATTTTCTTTTTAAGAATCGCCACTAGACGGTCTGCTGTCTCTTTCCCTACAGGCATAATCGTAGATATTGCCATACAACGCTGAGAGGCTGCACCATATGCTGCCCCAATAAAGGCATTTGCTACCTGTTCAAGGTCTGCATCTGGCATCACAACCATATTGTTTTTACCACCACCAAGGGCAGTGACACGTTTTCCATACTTTGAGCCTGTTTCATAAATATACTTCGCCACCGGTGTTGAGCCAACAAATGAAATGGCTTGCACAGTTGGGTTTTCCAAAAGTTCATTAACGGCATCCTTATCACCATTTATCACTGTCCAAATACCATCGGGCAACCCAGCTTTTTTCCACAGCTCACTAACAAACAATGCAGTCATTGGCACACGTTCTGATGCTTTTAACACAACAGCATTCCCTACAGCAATAGCCATACTTGTTTGTGCTAAAGGCACCATAATTGGGAAGTTAAATGGCGAGATGGCCGCCACTACTCCTAATGGATATTTTGCAGAATAGGCATTAATTTGCCCGCCAACATTAACAGAGTATTCCCCTTTCATTAAGTGTGGGGCACCGATAGCTAAGTCAACAGATTCAAGTCCTCGGGTGATTTCTCCTTTAGCATCTTCAAGCGTCTTTCCGCTTTCTGTACAAATAATTTGCAGTAGCTCCTCCATATTTTCTGTAATAAGGTTTCGAAACTTTAAGACAATTTCTGCTCGCTTTGCCACAGATGTGTCACGCCATTTAGGAAATGCCGCTTGTGCTTGCTCAATTGCCTCCCGTGTTTCTGCTATTGTGGCAAGTGGTACTTTTGCAATGACATCACCTGTTGTAGGATTGAATACTGAACCATAACGGCCGCTTTTTCCTTCCACTAAATGTCCGCCAATAAAATGTGTTAATGTTTGAATTTCTTGTGCTGTTGTCATTTTTCTTTTCCTCCTCTTAAAATTGTTCTATTTTAGCAGTTTCTTTTAAACTTAAATAAGCAGCAGACATATCGTTTTCACCATAGCCTTGCTGAGCAATTTCACTATACAAATCCACCAACTTTTCCCCGATTCGCAGCGATACGCCTGCTTCGTCAGCCATTTCCTTCGCTAGCTTTAAATCCTTTAATAGTAGATTTGTCGAAAAGCCTGGCTCATAATTATCGTTTTTCATATATTCCACATAATTGCGTTCATAAATACGGCTTTGACCATAGCTATTACTTAACACTTCATACAGCACATCAGCATGAATGCCCATCTTTTCACCAAGTACGATTGTTTCAGCGACAGCCTCTGTATAAAATCCAATCATTAAATTATTTAATAATTTAATACGTGTACCTACACTTGACGAAATTCCTAGATGGTAACTATTTTTACCGACTATTCCGAATATTTTTGCAGCACTTTCATAATCTTCCTTGTCGCCACCAACCATAATTGTTAGAGTAGCATTTACTGCTCCAATTACTCCCCCACTTACAGGTGCTCCTAAATATCGTAACCCTAAGGCTTTTGCTTCTTTATATAATGAATCGTTCAATTCGGGATTAACTGTACTAAAATCAATGAGTAAGCACCCCTTTTTAGCATGATGAATGATTCCTTGTTCTGATTGATACACCATTTCTACTACCTGAGGAGTCGGTAAGCTGGTCATCACCACATCACATTGCTGTGCAACTTCCTTTGCTGTTTCCACACCAATGCCACCCGCTGCTCTAAATTGCTCCATGGCCTTTGCATTTGTATCAAAGCCATACACTTGATAATTTGCCTTTAATAAATTGATAGACATCGGTAACCCCATATTGCCTAAGCCAATAAAACCTAATTTCTCCTTCATTTAAACTTCCCCCAATCTTTGAAAATTCAGCAGACAAGCTGCATGATACACTAGCCAACGCCTATTTTTTGTCGTAACATTAATAACGAGATACTTTTGTTGACCATAGTCAGTGACTGCGGTCAATTAAATCATAATCAAAATAATTCCATCTCGTCAATTAAAAAAAAGATATTTTCAGAATATTTTTACAAAAAATATTTTACAATACTTTACTTTGGAGGTAATAAGCTACGATGGAATCATTAACGAGCAGACAGAAAAAGGCATTAGAAACACGGGAAAAATTATTAAAAACCTCGTTAGATTTATTTAACAAGTATGGTTTTGAACATGTCTCTGTTGAACAAATTACAAAAGCCTGCAATGTTTCGAAAGGGACCTTTTATACACATTTCCCATCCAAATATGATGTTATATTAGAAAAATTTATGGAGCTGGATCAATTTTATAGCACTGTAGAAAAAAATATTGATCCTTCATTATCAGCAAGTGAAAAAATTTTATTTGTCTATCAACAACAAATGAACTATTTAACGAAAGTTGTAGGAAAAGATTTATTGCGCACAGTGTATACAGCTGCCATGACAAACCAAGTAGAACAAGATCACTACTTAATCAATCCACAACGTAAAATCTTTCAAATTATGAATACATATATTGAGGAAGGAATTCGACAGGGGGAATTCAGACAAGATGTATCTGCTCCTAACATACAAGCAATTATTCGGCGCTGTATGCGTGCCAATGTTTATGATTGGTTAATTCATAGTGAGGATTTCGATTTGGCTTCCGAAATGGCCCAATTCACAACTATTGTCTTGGATGGTCTTAAAAGCCATAAATAAAAAAGTAGCACTTCACCCATTTTAGGCGATGAAAGTGCTACTCGTTGATTAGCTAACAAAATATTGTTGAACAATTGTTTCCACTGGTAATGGTTTATTATATAAATAGCCCTGTCCTTTTTGACAGCGATGACGTTTAAGAAAATCAACTTGTGAAGCCTCTTCAATTCCTTCAGCAATGACCTCTAATCCTAAATTATGAGACATCGAAATAATTGCCTTAATAATGGCTTCGTTTTTGTCATCTTTTGCAATATCTGCAATAAATGACTGATCGATTTTAATGATATCAATTGGATAGCGCTTAAGATAGCTTAATGAGGAATAGCCTGTCCCAAAATCATCCACTGACACATACACGCCTAATTGCTTCAACTCGGTCAAAATCGAGTAAGTTTCATGAACGTTTGTCATAGAACTTTCGGTTATCTCCACCTCTAATAATTCGGGTGGTACACTATATTTCTTCAAAGCCGCTTTAATTTTTCGAGCGAAATTTTCTTTTCTAAACTGCTTAGGTGAAATATTAACGGCTATCCGTACAGGACGATAGCCTTTCGATTGCCATTCTCTTTGGTAACGACAAACCTCATCAATAATCCAATCACCTATTTCGATTATTAAGCCTGAAGCCTCAGCAATCGGAATAAACTGTGCAGGTGACACAAAACCAAATTTACGATTATTCCACCGCAGTAATGCTTCAAAGCTATTGATGCTATTGTTTGCTAAATCCATTTGTGGCTGTAGATGGAGACTCAGCTCATTAAATTCAATGGCACGACGTAAATGTGCCTCCATTAATGCTTCATTTGGAAAGACAGCTGTCATATCTTCACGATAGTAACGGTAATGTGATCGGCCATGCTCTTTAGCAGAAAATAAAGCCTTATCAGCTTTCCGTACAAGTGTCTCTAAATCTCTTCCATCTGCTGGACTAAGCGAAATGCCAATCGACACGCTAATAAAATATTCCTGTCCATCTATCATAAACGGCTGTTTTAGAACATCCAAGATTGCATTCGCGGTATGCTCAATTTTTTGGATGGTTGCATCTTTTAGCACAAAGATAAACTCATCACTGTTATAGCGATAAAGGGAGCATTTTGAGTAACAAAGCTCACGAAGCCTATGACTAAACATACGCATAAGCTCGTCACCCTTGCTCTCGCCAAGAGATTCATTAAATTTTTTAAAGCGATCAATATCAACCAAAATTAGAGCAGCTTGCTTGTGTTCTTGCTTTTTATCATTTAAATGGTGCAGCCAGTGTTCTTTAAAAGCCTTTCGGTTCCAAATACCTGTTAATTCGTCCATCAGCGCTAGGTAATAAAATGCCTCATGATCATTCATAAATGAATTGGCTTCTTTGACAAATAAATGTACCCCTATTACCTCACCATTATAATAAGTTGGATGCGTTCTTAAATAAAAAGGCTCTTTACTTAGCAATTGGCCCTTTAATAAACACCTAGGCATGCCAAAAGCTGAACCTTCAATGGTTTTGGCAAATAATAATTTAAATTCATTGCTATATCTACTTTCTAATAATGAAAAAATATCTAGTCCTATTAGGCTGTGCTGCTCTCTAGATAAGACAGAGGTAGCAGCAACGTTCTGATGGATAATACGACCTTGTATATCTGTCGTTAACACTGGGCTCACATGTTGCTCCACAAATTGTAAATATGGCGCTATTTCACTTTGTGTTGCACGAAGGATCATAGCGACCATAGAATTAGCTAAGTGCTGTACATGAATCACAAATGTTTTTTTTTGAAGATCAGTACCTAATGTTAGGACATGCTGTTGATTGACATCTTGATTTAGCAGTTCCGACAATTGCAGCCAGCATGGCTCTGAAAAAAAATGCTCCGCGTTCTTGGCTGAGCTATCTTGTAACTCAAGCAATAAAGATAGCTTATCATTAAATTCAACAACCTCAAACACGGCCGTATCCACTTTTTTCAAACAGACAACTGCATCAAATGGATTCAGTTGGATGAGCTGCTGATAATCTGCAAATGGCGCTACACTCTCTCTATATTTTTTCATTCTATCCCTCACTAAGTAGCGTGTTTGCTCTATTCTTCGTCTAGCGTAGGCTTTAATGCATCCTTTAAGAAAACTTCCTGGCTATTTAACGGATCTTCGCTACGATCAAACTCTTTGTAATGGTATTTACCATTCGAGTCTTGAATACGTGCTTTCGCAGTATCCATTAATTGTGCATTCATTATGTCAATAATACGAGTTTTTGCTTCACTTGCATATACAGGGAACAATATTTCTACACGTTTAATCATATTGCGTGTCATCATATCTGCTGACGATAAATAGACTTTATTTTCTCCATTATGATGGAACCAATAGATACGAGAATGTTCTAGGAAACGGCCAACAATACTTGTCACTGTAATGTTTTCACTTATACCAGGAATACCTGGTCTAATACAGCAAATACCACGTATAATGAGTTCCACTTTTACACCTGCAATGGATGCTTCATAAAGCTTCATCATTAAGTCTTTGTCTGTCAGTGAGTTCATTTTTGCCCTAATAAAACCATTACCATGTTTTTTATGACAAGCAATTTCCTCATCCATTAAACGAATAAATTCATCTCGAATATCAAATGGTGCCACGACTAAATGATTAAAGGTAGGCTTTTCTGTATAGCCGCTTAAGTAGTTAAAGAAGTTTGTCGCATCAATGCCAAACTCTTTATCTGTAGTTATTATGCCCATATCCGTATAAATTTTTGCAGTAGCATCATTATAATTTCCTGTCCCAAGATGGACAAAACGCTCAATTTTACCGTTACGACGACTAACAACTAGTGTTATTTTAGAGTGCGTTTTTAAATTATTCATGCCATAAATCACAAGACAGCCTGCTTGTTCTAATTGTTTTGCCCAGTGTACATTGTTTTCTTCATCAAAACGAGCCTTAAGTTCAACTAGCACTGTTACTTGTTTGCCATTTTCAGCTGCAAGTTTTAATGCTTGTATAATCGGTGAATTGCCACTTACTCGATATAATGTTTGCTTGATTGCTAATATATTTGGGTTAACCGCTGCCTCTGCAATAAAATCAACAATTGGAGCAAACGATTCATATGGATGATGAAAAAATATATCTTGTTGTAGAGCTTTTTCAAAAATATTTTCATCTGATTGTAAATCTAAAGGTGGCTGTGGAATAAAGCTTTCATATTCTAGATGCTCGCGACCAACAGAAATACCTTTAACGAAAGAGAACATAAAGGTTAAATCCAAAGGCCCATCAATATGGAACACATCTGTTTCTTCAATTTCAAATTCATCTAATAAATATTGAAGTACTTCCTCATTCATTTCTCCAACTCGAACTTCTAAACGGCTCCCTACGCCCCATTTTCGTTTTTTTAGTTCCTTTTCAATTTCAACTAGCAGATCGCGAGCCCCCTCTTCATGGATCGTTAAATCTGCATTTCTTGTTAGACGGAAAGCTTGTGCTGATTTTACACTATAGCCATAAAATAGCTTTTCAATATGCGCTACAATCACGTCCTCCAATAAAACAACAATTGTTTTCCCTTCTTCGGATGGTACTTTTATATAACGGTCTAGGACAGAAGGGACTTGTACGATGGCTACTTTTTCCCGACTTTCAACTTCGGTCTCATCCTGCTCTAACAGTACGAGTAAATTCAATGTCTTACCAAATAATGTTGGGAAAGGACGATACGCGTCTACTGCTACAGGGGTTAAAACTGGGAAGATTGTTTCCGCAAACATCTCATTGATAAATGCTTTTTGTGCTCTGTTTAAATCTTTCATATCTGCAATATGTACATTATGCTGTGGAAGCAAATCATAGATTAAATGACGATAAACTTCTGTCTGTCGACGAACTAATGCTTGTGTACGCTCTGCAATTTTCGCCAACTGCTCCTTTGGTGTTAATCCAGATTTATTTTCAGGTTTATGAAAGCCAGCTCGAACTTGATCTTGTAGCCCTGCAACACGCACCATAAAAAATTCATCTAAATTTGAGCTAAATATAGCTAAAAATTTCAAACGCTCTAGCAGAGGATTATTGATATCCTCCGCTTCCTCTAATACTCGTTCATTAAAGGCAAGCCAGCTCAATTCCCGATTATTATAGTACTGAGGCTTGGCAATCTCCTCTAATAACCGACTATGTTTTTCTGAAAAGTCTTCCTCATGTAGCTCGTTTTTCGTTACTTCAGTTGTCATCCATTGTTCCACCCTTCTTCAATAAAATTGATCCTCATTGGGATTTTTAATGCTCGTTCTAAATGTTTTCTATGGCGATTGGCTTGATACTTTTCAGCAGCTGCATTCTTTTTCACATAAATATCCAGTTGTACATAATCCTCTTCTGTGCGCATCTCAATGGCATGAACAACATTGCGCTTTGACACATTTAACGCATAGACAAATTTTAATAACGCTCCAAAATCTCGTAATTTGCGATATTCCTCACGATCCATCCATATTGCAAACGGAGCGGCAAATCGTTCAAAATAATCTTTATTTTTATAGGATGCAAGAAGTGCTAGTTTTACTCGTTCTAAATGATTTAAACCATCAATGGATTGATTTGCGATTAAATAAAAAGTATGTTGGCTGGAAGAGCTTAATTCAATATACTCTCCAATATTAAAAACCTTGGCCGCTTTCGACAATAAATGCAAATCTTCTGGATTATATTGCAAATAACCTAAATGACAGCATTCACGATACAATTGGTCTGCTAAATTCATTAAATAATCAACTTCCATTTCAGTTCGACCATACTGACGTGCTAATCTTCTTGCATTCCCTTCAAATACATTGTATTTATCAAAGGCCTGTGCATCTGTTTGCAAAATCCGTTGAAAAATGAGTCCCTCACGTAAACCTCTCTTTGTCAGTTGGAATGTCCCACTACCAACCGCCTCCATTAATACTCTAAATACCTCTAATGCAGGTACAATAATATCTGCGCGATCCGATGAAAGCCCATCTAATTGTTTCAATTCCTGAAAGCTTAGTTGACCTAAAAATGAGCTTAAATCATCCAAATCTGCCTTAGACATTTCGTAGCCATGCACACTTGCAATTGGATAGTCATGCTTTTGCTGATGAATTTGTACAATATTCCGCGCACTACCACCAATTGCGATAACAGGTAATGCGACATTTTGTATCCAAGGGAGTGTTTGAAATTGCTCTTTAACAAAGGCAATGAGTTCCACTTTTTCACTACTATTCATAATGTCGCCTTTTACAAATCGTTGCTTTAAAGAAACTGTCCCAAATGGAAAACTATGTGATTGCTGAATTTCTTTATTTTCAAAGAGCGTAATTTCGGTACTTCCACCACCAATATCAATTGTTACGGCCGATTTTGTACCCATGGAATAGGCAACTGCAACATAGCCAAAATAGGCTTCTTCTTCTTCTGATAAAAGCTCGATTTGGATACCAGTTCGTTTTTTCATTTCCTCTATAATTTGATCTCGATTAGTGGCTTGTCGGATAGCAGCAGTTGCAGCTGCTTTGACATCAGTTATTTCAAAATCCTCTAGCATCGCTTTGAATGTGAATAAAGTTTCTGATAACACTTGAATACCTTCTTCAGACATTTCTCCTGAAGGCAATATATATGTACGCAAACGTGCTACCGTTTTAATATTTCCTAGCTCACGAAGCCCCTCTTCATTATCATACTGATATAATACTAATCGAATGGTATTGGAGCCGATATCAATAATGGCTGTTTTTAGTTCATTCAAATCATCACATCCTCCAAGCCTATTTTGTTCATAAAATGTGGACCTATACAAAAAAGTCGGCACCCTTTTAAGGCATCCGACTTTTCTTTCATTTATTTTTACTTTTAGGATACCCATTATTAAAATTGTGAAGTATCTTGTAAGTCATTACCATTACAGAATAAGTTGGTCAACACGTAAAATGAGCTCTGCAATTTCTGGCTTACTAATTTGATCTTCTGCTCCTACTTGATCCCCTTTATGGCGAAGATCGTCTGTAATGAGACTTGAGAAAATGATGACAGGAAGCTTTTGAAGATCAGGGTGCTCTTTGATTTTTCGTGTCAAATGATGACCATCCATTTGTGGCATCTCAATATCAGTTACCACTAATTGAATATGTTCTGCGATATCGCTACCACTATTCGCAATTCCTTCTAAGTATTCATAAGCATCGCGACCATTTTCAAAGAATTCAACATTGTCATAACCAGCTTCGCTCATTGTATCGAATAATAATTTGCGTAATAATGGTGAATCTTCTGCAATTAAAATACGCTTTCCAGAACGTTCACGTTTACCAAGCTTTTTAACAGATTCCACACTAATTCCTGATTCAGGATTGATATCCACCATAATTCTTTCGAAATCTAGCAATAGAATCATTTGTTCATTTTGTTTAATTACACCAATTACTTGTGATGTCCCACCTTGATACATATCAGATGGCTTTTCAATTTGATTCCATGAAATACGATGAATTTGTGTCACATTATCTACATGGAAAACAACACGTTGCTTATTGAATTCAGCCACAATATATTTTTGTTGTGGATTACGCTCCGCACCTTGAATTCCTAATACTCGCAGCATATCTACAACCGGTAATACTTCACCTCGTAATTGAATAATTCCTTCTACATGCGGGTGCGCGTGTGGGATAAATGTTACTGGTATCGGTTGAATAATTTCTTTCACTTTAATGACATTGATGCCGAATTTATTGTTTGCTACTTCAAATTCAACGATTTCTAGCTCATTTGTGCCACTTTCTAATAATATTCCTTTATGTTCCAATGCAATCCCGCTCCTTTCTCTACATCTATTTATAATTCAATTGTATCATAGGCAATACATTTCTCCTACTTGCTATTTCCATTTTTATCATTAACTTTTAGATGTACCAATAGGCCGATTACTGTCATCACTATTAATGTTGATAACGCGACACGACTAGCAAGGGTGCCATAATCCTTCATCCATAATGTCACTGTTCCATATACGGCTGGACCGATAATCGATGATACTTTACCTGAAAAGGCAAATAAGCCGAAAAACTGCCCGCGTTTCTCATATGGTGATAATTCAATAATATAGGTCCTAGATGTCACCCACATGGATCCAAGAGATATCCCAAATAGACTACCTGCTAGCCAGAACATCCATTGTGCTGAGGCAAAAACAGCGAACACTAAAGCAATAATCATAATGAGCGCAACTATCGTAATGGCACGTTTAGCTCCTATGGATTTCGTTATATAGCCAAATGCAAGAGAACCAATGATTGTTGATACCGTAGAGACCAAATAAAGAACGATAAACTGACCAGAACTAAATCCAACAATTGCCGTAGCATAAACAGCCATCATGGCGATCGTCGTAGCAATGGCATCATTTAAAAAGAAATAAGCAATCATGAACGTAAAAATGGCCTTATATTGCTTCATATCCTTAAAAGTTTGAATGATTTCTTTATAGCCGTCTAAAAACTTTATGGACTTGCGCTGCGCTTTTGGAATAGGTGTATCTTTATTAATTAAAAATAATGGCAATGAAAATAATAAATACAAGATAGCTGTTGGAATAAACGCTCGGTGAAAATCGCTGTTACCAACATATAAATATACAAGTAATCCGAAAAGTGTGCCCAAATAACCAATTGCAACTCCATACCCTGAGATTAATGGCATCTCTTCTTTTGTTCCTAAATCACCCATCATAGAGTCGTAGAATACTAGACTTGAATTAAAGAAAAATTTTGCAATGACAAAGCTTGCAACTACTAAAAATAAACTAAGAGGGACACCTGAATAGTTGGTTGTCGATTGTACATTTGCAAAGATCCCCATCATAAATGTAAAAAGAATGGAAATAGATGCAAACCATACGATAAACCTCTTTTTATAGCCAGTGTTATCAATCCAAACCCCAAAAAGCGGTGAAAAGATAACGAGCAACAAGCTTGCAATCGCATTGGCGTAGGATATAAAGGTGCTTGCTACTTGTTGCATGACTTCATTCGTACCCAGCACTTCATCCATGTAAAACGGGAAAAAAATTGTATTTATATTTGAAGAAAAAATTGTATTCGCAAAATCATAAAATGCCCATGAAAGTATTGGCAATGATAAATAAATGGCTAACTGACTTCGATGCTGTACATCGATTGCTGTACCTTTCTTCATATAAAACCTCCCCTCTATTTTCTATAATAATCAATTAACCTCTCTCTGTAATAAAAAATATCTTTTTTTAAAGAAAATTAATATTATTTACAATATAACAGCAATTTCATTGAAAAATAACTGCCAAATGACCGATAAATGAACACTCATTTTCCATCGTTTTCCGTGTAAATCAAAAAAGATCTTTTGACAAGGTGAGGGGAGGTGATTTCCGTTCCGCCAGCGTCCTTTCCAGAGGGCGTCCGATAAGCCGCTTCACTCACTGTGTTCACTTCAGTGTCTCCTCTGGGACGCTAATCCCCTAGGAGTGACGCTGGCTCTACTCCAATCAACCATTCTGTAAAAGTGTCTTTTCCTGAACAAAATAGCCCTTTATTTATATTATTAGAGAGAGGATAAGCTCTTATTTACAATGTGGAGAAGTGATGAGTGACAACACCCCACCATAAAGAGTAGTGAATACCCTTCACTTTATTGGAAAACCTTTGCTAACAAGAAACATTTTTATGGATTGGAGTGGAAGGCTACTTGACTCCCGTAGGATAGCGAGACAGGCGAGCCCCTAAACGGAGCGGCTCGGCGCTCGCCCACAGGAAAGCAAGTAGCCTGCAACGGAAATCCATTTTCACCTTTCACAAATTCTATTGATTGTTTGTATTTCAACACGATAAAAAGGTATTCAAGCCCCTCACTTGAATACCTTTTTATCATTTTTCATTTAGTGTCACCCAGTCAGAAGACCATTGTTCAATTGCTTTTAGCACTGGCGCAATAGCATATCCCTTTTCCGTAAGCTCATACTCAATGACAACTGGTGTCGAAGGAATTACTGTACGTAACACGATTTGCTCTGTCTCTAACTCCTTTAATCGTTCTGTTAAAACACGACTACTAATATTCAACTGATTTTTAATGGTTGAATAACGTTGTGGACCATCGAGCAACTGATAAATTAGCAAAGTATTCCATCGATGATTTAATATCATGAGTGCTTTTTCAAATCGTGGACAAATATTTTTTTGATCCAATCTACTAGCCTCCATTGTTGTTAGTTCCTATTTAACAGTATAGCACTTTTTCTAAAAAACCAATTCTAAAAATACATTAAGTTACTTGACAAAAGTTATTTTTAAAAATAAACTAGGTTACGAAATGTAAGTTAAAGAAAAGGAGTTATTTTATTATGCAAATGATTGGTTCAACTATTTTACGTGTCGTTCTTGGCATTATTTTTGCCGTACATGGTTTTCAAAAGTTTCAAGGTGGAATCAGCTACACAGCTGACTTCTTTGATAGTCTAGGTATACCAGGATTTATGGCGTATATCGTTGCGATTATTGAATTAGTAGGCGGAATTGCCATTATTTTAGGTTTAGCCACTAGAATCTTTGGCGCTTTACTAACGATTACAATGATCGTTGCTATCTTTACAGCAAAACTAAGCATTGGCTTTATCGGAGCTGATGGATTGGCTGGTTATGAATTAGATTTAGCTTTAGGCGCTATAGCTCTTTATTTTGCTTTAGCAGGAGCATCTAACTTCTCTTTAGATTCTCAACTTTTTGGTAAAGAGTAGTACTAAAAAACCTGAAGTCTCCCAAGAAATAAAGAGACTTCAGGTTTCCTATTCACGCCACTATTTATAATACTTTAGAAGAACTTGTGTACCATTATCACCATAGCCCTCTTCAATCAATTTCTCATACATGTCATATGCTAATGAAAGCCCTGGTAAAGAGATACCCATTTTTTTGGATTCATCTAAAGCAATTTTCATATCTTTGACAAAATGTTTAACATAAAAGCCTGGAGCAAAATCCCCTTGTATCATGCGTGGAGCTAAATTGCTTAAAGACCATGAGCCAGCTGCCCCTGATGCGATTGATTGTAATACCGTCGGTAAATCTAAACCTGCCTTTAAACCATATGCTAGTGATTCGCACACTCCAATCATACCTGAAGCAATGACAATTTGGTTGCACATCTTTGCATGTTGCCCAGCACCCGCTTCACCTTGATAAACAATATTTCCCCCAAAATGCTTCATAATTGGCAATACCTTATCATAGGTAGCTTGATCGCCACCAATCATAATGGACAATGTACCATTTTGTGCTCCTATATCACCACCTGAAACAGGAGCATCTAAAGCCTCTACACCCATTGAAAGGGCGTGCTCATAAATTCTCTTTGCCAAGGAAGGCTCTGAAGTCGTCATATCAACGACAATGTTACCTTGCTCTGCTGTTTGGAAAAGACCATTTTGCCCAAAATATACTTCCTCAACATCTGAAGGATATCCAACCATTGTGAAGGCAATGTCACGATTTTTAAATGCTGCTGCTGGCGAACTTGCCCAAGACGCTCCCAATGCCACAAGAGGTTCTGCTTTTTCCTTTGTCCGCGTAAACACAGATACTTCATGCCCATTTTTTATTAAATGTTTAATGATGCTAGCACCCATCACACCAGTGCCAATAAATGCTATACGTTTCTTCGTCATATGTACATGCTCCTTTATTTTAGAATGTCTGCACTCTCTGTGAGAATCCAAACTCTGTATCTTTTCAGTTTAGGTGAAGGAAACATATAATTCAAACTCTTCCCATAACTTGTACTAAACTTTTTATGTATGACATATATACCGAATAAGCGAAAAAAAAGAGAGCAAGTGATTGGGGGATCACTGCTCTAAAGGGGGAAATGAGAATGTTGCTGTGTTCATAGTAAGTTATTCCCCATTGAAATGCATTTTAAACATATATGTTAAAATGTTTTTACTCTGAATACTGGAACAATCTTTTTAGTTTTCTTGGTCTTTTTCTTCCTCAAATGCCATCTGTCTATAATAAGTGTTCATTAACTGATCTAATCTGCGACTCAGTTGAATGGTTTTTGCATTTTGTAACCCGTTTTCTACACCTGAGCGAATCATCATCTCACGAGTTTGTTCCATTTGTTTCAAGAGTAGATTGACCATTCATACAACCCTCCACACACAAATAATCATACCATTATTATACATTTATATTTTATTTCTTACAGCATTAACTTACGACAATGTTCGACAAATTTTAACTTCTCGGAAGTTCAGTATAAGTATATATAATCCGTCCATTTTGTTTGGCCTCACCCCTATAATGTTTAAATAAAGGATGCTTTACAAGTATTTCGCGAAATTCATAAAAATCTTCCTTTTGAATTTCAATACTTTCTATTTCCCCGTTTTGTAATTGTTTAAGCATATTTTCGTATTTTTCCATTTATTTTATACCTCTCTTTTCATCTTTTGTGTAATAAATTATGAATTATTTAAAAAAAGCTTTACGTTTCCCAAATTTTCATGCAAACTGTATATTATTAGTCGATGAAGGAGCTGACTGTCTGTGAAAATAGCTGAAGTTGGAAATATTATCGAGTTTAAAAATGGTCTACAAGGTATTGTCGAAAAGGTAAATGAAAATTCGGTGATTGTTAATTTAACATATATGGAGAATTTTGATTCCCTTGAGATTGAAGAGAAAACGGTCGTCAATCATAAACGTTATAAAATTTTATATACTAATGAAGCTTAATAGTCCGAATAGTCCCTATTTGTCTTTATAGATGATAAGGGGCTATTTTTTTGATAAAATTAAAGTATGGAGGTCGAATATGCTAACAAATTCGAAACAAACACTACTATTTCTCCTTTCTTTATTATTCGTTTATGGCATGCTTGCTTTTACCTTTGCTAACCAAGCAGTATTTTGGTACATGTATGCATTTACTTTATTAGTATGTATTGCCATCGCCATCTTAGCTGGCTCCATTGAAGATAAATTACCTACATGGCAATTTTTACTCTTTGGTATTGGATACGGTACCATCACATATGGTATCATTCGCTTTGGTTACTGGCTCGCTCCATATATTAATAATAATTTAGTACAATCCGTTCAAAAGTTTTTAACAAACTATGGACCACAAAATATTTGGCACTATGTTTTACTCGTATTCATCGTTGCCATAGGTGAAGAACTATTTTGGCGTGGTTATATCCAACAGCAGTTAAAACGCTTTATGCGTCCATCGTTGGCCGTTATAGTAACTGCAATACTGTGTGCGATATCAATTGCTCTAAGTGGTTTTATACTTGGTGTTATAGCTGTACTTTTGGCAAGTATTATTTGGGGCTTCATCTATGAGTGGAAAAAAAGTATGCCACTTGTTATTGTAGCTCATGTCGTTTTTGTACTATTATTATTTTTAGTGTTGCCTTTAACATCATAACATTTAATTTTGGAAACATTTTATCTTTACAAACGTTTAATTTAGAAAAGGAGGGTTTTTTATGCAAAAAAAATTATTTTCAATTCTTGCATTAGTACTAACAACCATATTAGTTGTAGGTTGTAATACCTCTGATAAAACAGGGGATTCAGATGCTCAACAAAATGAGCCATCCAATACTGGTGTTGATCAAAAACCATCTGGAGATGAAACTGCAGGCGAATCACAAGAAGAAGAGGAAACTCCTGCATCAGATGATACAAATACAGAGGATACTTCTAAACAGCCACAACAAGATGTGAAATACGTACAAAAAGGCGAAAATAAAACGGAAACAGCCACTCAGTCTGAAAGTGTCAATCAAACCTACAAGCTACAACAGCTTCCAGGATTTACAATGACACAGGAAGAACCAGGTAAAGATATGTTAGTATCTAATGATGATGACGAAGTGTTTATGCGTATTGAAACAATTGAAGCATCACAATCAAGCTTTGATGAAGTGAAAACAACTATGCAAGATTATATGAATGCTGTAGGCGAAACAGTAGCTTTAACTACTGAAGAATTAGCAGCATTTAAAGATGTTCAACATATCGAGGGTTATGTCGTAGACTTTGACACAGAGAAAGTTATTGGGGTTGTTTTTGAAAAAGATGGTCTCATTACAAAATTAACAATTCACGATAACGATAAACAAGATTTAACAGATGCTATGCTTAATATGGCAGCCACTATCTCTAAAAAATAGTAAGACAATAAGGACGATAGACATTGTCTATCGTCCTTTTATTTCCATTATAAAAAAGTTGTCTCAAATCAATGAGACAACTTTTTTAATAAGATAAATCCTTAATAGAAAGGCCTATTTTCTTTAATAACGTAATTGCTTGTTCCTTTTCTTGCGGTGATAGCACACTCATTAATTCATGCAAATGCTGCTCGTGTTTTGGGAATAGCTCTGCCATAAAGGCTTCACCTTCTCCAGTGATTTCTGCATATGTCACACGACGATCTGAAGGACAAGAAACACGTAATAAATAGCCTCTCTTTTCAAGCTTATCAATGACATACGTAATAGACCCACTAGCGAGCAAAATTTTATTGCCTATTTGCTGTAAAGGTTGTCTCCCTTTATGGTAAAGAAGCTCTAGAACAGCAAATTCAGTTGGGTTTAAACCATTATCCTGAAATAATTGATGTGTTGTCTCATTGATCGCTTTCAATGCACGCGATAGTACAATATATAATTTTAAAGATTGTTTTAGATCTTCTGACTTCATATTCTTTTCCTCTCACTTCGCTCTTTATATGACATTATAGCGATATTAGAAAAGCATTGTCAAAAGCATTATATGATTTAGAAGGTTTTATTGTGAATTATCTCACCATTTTTACTCTATTTACGTTACTAAATAAGCAGAATCTTTTGAGGATACTTCCAATGTATCAAGTTGATTAAATGTGTAAATTGGGAACTGCAGATGAAAGCATGTCCCCTTCTGTAGTTCACTATTAACGCCTATTACCCCATCATGTTCTTCAATCACCTTTTTCACGAAAGCAAGGCCCAGTCCTGTCCCTGTTGATTTTGTCGTGTAAAAAGGCTGGAATAGGTTTTGAAGTGTCGTGCTGTCCATGCCAACCCCTTCATCTTTAATCATAAGCTCGACAATCGCACAGTCATTTGTCGCCATTTCAACTGTAATCGTGCCACCATTATTCATGGATTCCATTGCATTTTTAATTAGGTTCATTAACACCTGCTTTAAGCGATTCTCGTTGCCACCGATATAAATTTGGTTAGAAGGAGAAATGTACTGAATCATAATATTTTTCATGAGTGCATCTGGTAGCATAAACTCAATGACTTGCTTTACAATATGATCCAGTTCTAATAATTCAACTTTCATCGTCGTTGGCTTAGACAACACTAAAAGCTCGGATAAAATTTGTTCCATCCGTTGAAGCTCACTGTCAATAACAGAGAGATACATGCGTGATTCATCATCAGCATTTAACTTTAATAATTCAGTAAATCCCTTTAAAGAAGTTAATGGGTTACGAATTTCATGCGCAATACTTGCAGCCATCTGTCCCACAACATTTAATGCTTGCTGATGCTCGACTTTATGCTGAAGTTGTTTTTTCTCTGTTTCATCATTGATAACCGTGACAATAATATTATTGTATTCATCGAAAATACTGGAAATTTCATAATAGCAAGTTCTGCTTACTTGTGTTTCATCGACTACATGAATACTTGCATGCTTGTCACCCATCAGCTTAGACAGGTATGATGTAATTTGTCCCTTTTTCAATGTAAATGAATCGAATATATGTTGATGTGCTTTATGGAGCAACTGCGAATTTTCAACTTTCAGAAACATTTCCGCATACTTATTAAGCCCAAGAATAATACCGCTAGCATCACTTACAATAACAGCATAAGGTAAATAATCGTATGCATTAAAAGATTGTGATCTTTCATGCGCCTGACTCATGTATAATTTATGAGCAACATCATCATTTAGTGTAGAAATTTGCGCAACAATTTCTTCTGTATTAGGATCATAAAAACATTTAAAAGACAGCATTTCATAGTCGTTTCCAGTTGTACGAATATTAAAAATTTCTTCTGAACGTAAATCATTTTGTAATTGTTTGACGAATTTAGTCCATTTAAAATTAGATGGCTCGTCCATAGCTAAATAGCCAATATACGTTAAATTAAGATTAAAACGTTTAATAGCAGCCTCATTAACGTTCAAAATTTTCCCTGCTTTATTGAGTATAAGTGTTGGTGACGAAGTACTTTTCATAAGATTTCCAAAACATTGATTAATATCATTTTGCTTCAACTTTCTCACCGAACCTTTCAAAAGAGTAAAAAACCTCTAAATCGAATTTTGAGCCTTTACTATACTTTATGACAGCACGATTCTATTATTACAAAATTTAGTAAATTTAAGTATTTTAAATTATTTCACGAACCGTTCACAAAATAAATAGGTAAAAAGAATTATATTGTATGTCAGATACTTGACTGATACAATAAGATGTTGAAAGGAAGATTATTGCATGAATACTATTTTAACTACTTTAAATGCAAAGTATATTCACACAAATTTAGCATTGCGCTATCTTAAAGGCGCCGCTTTACCAGAATTTAATCCAATTATAGCAGAGTACACTATTAAGGATCCTGCTTTTAATATTGTATCAGATTTATTCCAAAAAAAACCTGATATTGTTGGATTTAGTTGCTACATCTGGAATATAGAAGAAACCATTCACGTTATAAAAATGTTAAAGACTGTCTGTCCAAATGTTAAAATTTTGCTAGGAGGTCCTGAGGTTTCTTACGATTCTCATCATTGGTTACGTCAAATACGCGAGGTAGATTTTATTGTCATGGGCGAAGGAGAAACTTCTTTCAAACAATTATTACGCTATTTCCACGGTGAAATTTTGTTAGAGGATGTTCCAGGCATTTGTTATTTAGAGGATGGAAAAGTCAAAATTCACGCTATGCCACCTAAAATTGATTTGCGTGAATTACCAAGTCCATTCCGCTTTGAGGAGGATCTTCCCCATTTAGGTAAACGCATTCAGTATATCGAAACAAGTAGAGGCTGCCCATTTAGTTGCCAATTTTGTTTATCTTCTATTGAAGTAGGTGTACGATACTTTAACCGTGAAAAAATAAAAGAAGATATTCGTTTTTTAATGGATAACGGAGCTCAGACAATTAAATTCGTGGATCGTACCTTCAATATTAGCCGTAGCTATGCAATGGAAATGTTCCAGTTTTTAATTGATGAACATAAACCTGGTGTTGTATTCCAATTTGAGATTACTGCAGATATTATGCGCCCTGAGGTGATTCAATTCTTAAATGACAATGCACCAAAAGGTTTGTTCCGTTTCGAAATTGGCGTACAATCTACAAACGATTTAACCAATACACTCGTGAAACGTCGTCAAAACTTTGAAAAGCTAAAACGAACGGTAACAATGGTGAAGGATGGCGGAAAAATAGATCAACATTTAGATTTAATTGCTGGTCTACCAGAGGAAGATTACGCAAGCTTCCGTCAAACGTTTAATGACGTTTTTGCGATGAGACCAGAAGAGTTACAGCTAGGATTTTTAAAGCTTTTACGTGGTACAGGCCTTCGATTAGAAGCGGAAAAGTTTGGTTATACCTATGTGGATGTCTCTCCTTACGAAATCTTTTCAAATAATGTGCTAACCTTTGATGATATCGTACGCATTAAACATGCAGAGGATGTTCTTGAGAAGTATTGGAATGACCATCGGATGGATCATACGATTGAATACTTAGTTACTGAGGTCTTTGACACACCATTTGATTTTTTCCAAAACTTTGGGACGTATTGGGAAACAAAAGGTTGGTCTCGTATTGGCCATCAGTTGGAAGATTTATTCCGCCGTTTATTAATGTTTTTGGAAACTGTGGAGGGCGTGAATTTAAATATTATCCAGAGTCTCATGCAGCTTGATTATCTAATGGCACAGCAGTTCCAACCACGTAAGCTGTGGTGGAATGAACGCCCAACAGAAGAGCAACAAAAAGCCCTTTATCAAGCATTACGCGAAGATCCTACTATCGCTGGCGAGGAATTTGCTAGCTTTAAGCTATCTGAGAAAGAGTTGTTTAAGCATACACTGATTATCCCTCATGGCCTTGACTATCACAATTTCCTAAATGGCAAAATTGTACAAAAAAATGGCTATCTGTTAACCTATTTCCGTCACGGTCAGCAACCATATTTTGCATCTATCCACTCTAGTTAATAATAAAAGCTAGTTCTGTGCTAACAGTCAGGACTAGTTTTTTTCTTTCTTAAACAATTCTTAAATCCTTTTCACAAAAATAACATGACTGTATATGTACTTTCTTCGACTAACTAAATGAGTTAGTCAAGTATTCATAGCCTCCCTCCAAAAGTTTAGGGCAAATGCCTTAAAGACAAGCTAGTTCTATTTTGTAAATAATACCCACAAAAATTTTAAAAATGCGGGAAAAACAATTTTAAATTTTTTGAAAATTGTATGACAATTTCGTATTTTTCACCTTTTTTAATGAAAAATACGCAGGAATGTTCTTTATTAAGTATCATTTTCTTCTAAAACATTCCCCATTATTACGCATTTATTCGTGTAGCCTTTTTATGTGTTTTTTATTGTATTTGAACTACCTATATTAAGGCAATTACTTTTTAATTCCTTAAAATTAACTTTTGATAGGGGACGCGAACAAGAGGTTTTCCCTAGTGTATATACACCTGTAATGACAGTTTTCGACAAATTACTTCTTTTTATCTATATATAATAGAAGAAAGTCATTTACTATACTTATAATATTTACCAGTAAATTCGTTTTATTCATAAAATAATCTTTTTGCTGACTGTATAGGGTGCAATGGCCCCAGAGCTATGTATTTAGTGTATTGATTGGTCAAAATAGGGTAATTATTTTTTTAGAATCATATTAATAGTAATGTGTTATGCTCCCTAGTTAGCATGAGTATTTCAAGATGCATACACACTCTCAGTTATGAAGTAAGAAGCTGATGTAGATGTAACATTGTTAGTACCATTCTTGCTCACAAAAATAGAGAGATAACTGCAAATAGCTATTTACATGTAACCACTGAACATGAAAGAAGTCCCCTCAAAAAATTCAGTGATTATCTAGAAAATTGAACTTTCGGGGGCAAAAAAGGGCAATCTAATGATTGTCCCTTACAAAGCCCTTATATACCATCGTTTCGTTATAATTACCCAATGATTACGCGTTCCTTTGGATAATGGAAGCTTGATTTTTTCCCTCTACCCCCACCACCAAGTGTGTAAAGGAAGGAAATTAACCCTACTCGACCGATAAACATTAAAATAATGATAATGATTTTACCAATGACAGATAAGTCCTCGGTGATTCCTAACGACATACCACAAGTACCGAACGCTGAAGTGATTTCAAAAATGATCTGAATCAGTGATGCTTGTGGCTCTGTGATGAGTAAGATAAGTGTAGCAATTAACACCATAAAAAATGCTAATAAAATAACGACGAATGAGCGAAAGACATCTATTAAATGAATTTCTCGCCCAAATACTTGAATATCTTCTCTTCCCCTAGCAAAAGTAATTAAGAATAAAATAGCTAAGGCAAAAGTAGTTGTGCGAATCCCTCCACCAACTGAGCTTGGCGAAGAACCGATGAACATAAGGAAACTCATAAATATATCTGTTGCTTCACTAAATGTCGTAACATCGTATGTTGTCAATCCAGCCGATCTTGTTGATACTGAATGGAACATCGCCGAAAATAGCGCCTCGTGCCAGGACATTTCCTTGAAGGAATGGAAAGATTCAAGAAGTAAAATGACAAGTGCACCTACAACAAATAAAATAGCGTATGTGGATGTAGTAATTTTAGTAAATAAACTAAAACGAAAATTCTCACGTCGATTGAGCAAGAACGTTTTTAATTCGATTAATACTGGGAAGCCGATAGCACCTAACACGATCAGTACCATTGTAACCATTTGTACAAAGTAATCATCATGAAATGGCAGTAAGCTCATTCCAGTTATATCGAAACCACCATTTGTTGTAGCAGAGATGGAAGCAAATATCCCATGTAAAAAGGCTTCTTCAAATGTATCAAAATAATTGGTGAAATGTAGCGTTAAAATAATCGTACCCGCAACTTCAATGCCAAATAAAATCTTTATGATTTCACGAATTAGTTTCACAACACCGGACAAATTATACTGGTTATGGTCAATCATAATTAATTGACGCTCACGCATCCCAATTTTTTTCCCTACTAGCAGCCACACAAAGGTACCAAGTGACATAATACCAATGGCCCCTAACTGTAAAATAACAAGAATCATCACAAGCCCAAAGGTTGTATAGGTTTCCGAAATAGTAATCGTTGTTAAGCCCGTGACACTAACTGCACTTACTGCTGTAAACAAGCTGTCTAAAAAGGAAATTCTTACGCCCTCTTGATGAACGCCTGGAAGTCGTAATAACAGGAAGGAAATCGCTATAGCTATAAAGTAATAAGAAACAAGTACCTGAAATGGTGTGACAAGTCTATTTGATGATTTTTTCCAAGGCACTTTAACAACTCCTCCCACATATGATGCCCAACTAGATAGATAATAGTATAGAAAAGATACATAAAAAAAGAAAGAGAAATAGTAACAACTATTCCTCCCATTTAGATACTAATTATTTTTTTTATGACGAACTCCCACTAGGTAGCCCACAAATGCAATGCCTAGTAAGACTATCCAGAATGTTAATTCCCAGGCAGTTGAATGGGGAAACTCTACAGGTAATATCCCTACTTTTTCATGAGCTAATGTTAAGACAACGAGCTTCACACCGACCCAACCAACGATAAGAAATGCTGCCGTTTCAAGTGAAGGATAATCGTTCAATACTTTAACAAACCATTGTGCTGCAAAACGCATCATAATGACACCGATAAATCCACCAAGAAGCATGACAATAAATTGTCCTCCATTGATGCCACCAATATCAAAATTTCCTAAGTGAGGCAAAGTTACAGCGATCGCAACGGCTGCCAACATCGAATCAATAGCAAATGCAATATCTGCTGCTTCAACCTTAAGAACCGTTAACCAGAATCCAGAACCCTTTTTCTCTGCTCTTTCAGCTGTTTCCTCTTCATCATCTTTATGTTTACGCAAATCATATATATTTTTCGCAGACATAAACAATAGGTAGGCCGCACCGACTGCTTGGATTTGCCAATAGTTTACCAATACTGTAATAACAAATAAGGCGGAAAATCTGAAAATCAGTGCTCCAAATAGTCCATAAAATAACGCCTTTTTTTGCTGTTCCTGTGGTAAATGCTTGACCATCACAGCCATCACTACCGCATTATCAGCTGCAAGTAATCCTTCTAATACAACAAGGACAATTAACACCCAGCCGTATTGTAATATAATTGCTTCCATTCTAGTGCCTCCTCTAAGCTCTATCCCTAAAACGACCATTTTATCTAAAGTACAAAAGAAAAAAGCCTCTGCCCTAATTCAGGCAAAGGTCTCGCTAAGTAAATTCGTACCTATTTCTTTTATGGTACATCAATCTACACGTCATTACGTATAGAGCCATTCACTATCACACCCGATGGTCATAACCATGTCTTGACGAATGTGAAACCAGGACATATCATTCCTGTTAGCTACTCCCCTTTGACAAATTGTCGAAGGTATCTTCTTTCCATCATTATAGCACTATCATTTACAACTGACAAAAATATCTATATTGTTTTTACTTAATCTGAATTTGATAGCTCTTCTCTTCCTTATGTGCTAAATAAAAGGCAATCATTTTTGGCATAGTCTGTATAAAATCAGGGCATGTAATACCACCTTTTTGTAAAATTTGCTGTGCTTCAGCTGTGTCAAATGTGGCATTCCATGTTAAGTAATCTAGCGTTTCTTGTTCAACTCCAAGTTTTTTTCGAATAAAAGGAACTTGTAACGATAGCTTTGCTAATATAAATGGGAAACGTCCCTTTGGATAGACATTCGTTATTAATTTCACCATAGTACGGTATACTTCCTGTACAGGGTGAGGATTGGGATCTGTTAAATGAAGTGTCTTGCCTTCTGCACCTTGTTCATTCACTACAAAAACTGAGGCATTTAAAATATAATCAACGGGCACGACATTAATCGTTGATGTCGATCGGCCGATGTATGGAATAAAGGGTAAACTCTTTAATCGTTCTACTAAATTTAAAAAGAAGTAAGGTCCATCAAATTTAATGGTTTCACCTGTCATTGAATGCCCTCGCACTATCCCAGGTCTAATAATCGTAAGTGGTATTTCTGATTTTAAATCTTCAACTCGAAGCTCGGCCTCATATTTTGTTTCCTCATAGTAGTTTTTAAATGCTGGAGGCCGAATGAGTTCATTTTCACGCAGTATCCCTTCACGTGTGCCTGCCACATAGGCTGTACTAAAATACATATAGCGTTTTAAATTCGGTAAGGTGCGCACAAAATCATTGACCATTGTTGTACCATGGACATTCACTTTCCATGCAAGATCACGTGGTACCGCTAAATCATAAATAGCGGCTAAATGCCAAAGCACTTCTATTTTTGGTACAATTCCACTGATTATTTGATCGTCTAAACCCAGATTTGGCAGCGTAATATCGCCTTCTACAATATGAATTGAACAGTCAGGGAAAGCTTCTATTATTTTGCTTTTTTCCTGCTCTGCCTTAATGGTTTCACCTGCCAACACAATCGCAATAACTTGTTGTGTCTGTCTCTTTTGGAATAATGTCCGAATGAGTTGACTTGAAATGAAACCAGGAAATCCAGTAAAAAAATGAACGTTCATCTCCTATTCCCCCTTGAAATCTAGCGCATCTTTCTTGTTTCTTTATCCACTAAACTATAGATAATCGGTACAATATACAATGTTAGCAATGTCGAGGTGACAAGGCCTCCAATAACCGCAATCCCCATCGGTTGGTTCATCTCTGTTCCTTCACCAATACCAAGCGCTAGTGGAAACAGTCCTAAAATAGTCGTTAATGCCGTCATTAAAATCGGTCGAAGACGATCTTGGCTAGCCAGTAAAATAGCTTCATAAGCAGACATGCCCTTCGCCTTTAGCTGGTTAATATAATCGACAAGCACAATGCCATTGTTCACGACAATCCCTACAAGCACTAAAATACCGATGACAGACGTCACACCGATTAAAGTATGTGTTGCGAACATAGCAATCGCCACACCGATGATCATTAATGGGACTGTAAACATGATGACAAACGGATATTTAAATGACTCAAATTGCGCAGCCATTACAATATAAACTAGTACGATTGCTAGCATAACTGCTAATAGCATATCGTCAATTGCACTATCATAAAGCTCTCGATCCCCACTAAAAACAATTTGAGTAGCAGGCGGTAAATGAACTTGGGTCAATGCTTTATCTACTTTTGCCGAAATGCCGCCCAATGATTCCTTTGTTTCATAATCTACAAAAAAGGCTACTGCTGCTGCCTGATCAGAACGACGAATGGACACGGGTCCCTCTTGTATAGATACAGTAGCAACATCCTCTAATTTCACAAACAATCCTGCTGGAGAACGAAGCTGCATGGCTTTTAGCGCATCTATACTCGTATTAAATACCTGTCCAAAACCCGTATAAACGGGTAATACAGCGCCGTCCTCAGTAAGTAGTTGAGACGTTAATTGTCCTTTTGTCATTTGGTTCACGGTTTGAGCAATTTGTGCTGGGATAAAACCGTAGTCTTTTGCTTTTTCTCGATCAACCTCAATTTGAATCTCTGGCACAGTCTGGTCTAGATCCGTTGAAACCTTTGTTACTTCTTGAATCGCTTGTAGCTCTTGCTGCACTTTTTTAACAGTGTGCTGTAGCCTTTGTTCATCTGAGTCTGTTAATCGGAACGTTAATGTATGTGGTGACGAACCCGTTGCTGTTGATACATTAAATGTAATATCAACTTGCTCTCCAAGCTCTCCCTTTATATCTTGCTCCAGCTCTTCCACAAATTCAAAAATGGAACGTTGCCTTTCTGCTAATGGTACTAGTTTGACATACATTTCAGCTTGATTGGCGCTCGTTTGTCCACGCGCTTGCGATTGTTGCGTACCCCCAATTAAGCTAACATAAACATCCACATCTTTTTCCTGCTTCAAGCGCTCCTCAATATGCTTCACTACCTTTTCTGTTTCCGATACAGCGACACCTTTTTCAAGATTGACACTTATAGATGTGAATCCTTCATCGGTAGGTGGTAAAAATTCTGTACCAATTCTAGTCAGCCCAAATAAGGATAAACCAAAGCACATCACCGTGAAAATTAGAATTAGCAGTCGATGCCGTAATACCCATACAATAGAGGATTTATAATGGTTGTAAAATTTAGAGCTACTGCGCTGCTCATAAAAATTGGTATTTTTCATTTTTAAAAGACGACTTGCTAGCATTGGAACGACAGTAAGCGCAACTACTAGAGAAGCGATTAGGCTGAACGAAATCGTTAGGGCGAATTCTGTAAATATTTGTCCAATCAATCCTTCGATAAACATAACAGGAATGAATACGGCTATAGTAGTTAACGTGGAAGCTGTAATAGCAAGTGCAACCTCCTTAGTTCCTTCCTGCGCTGCAGTGATAGGATCCTTTTCTAGCCCTAAATGTCTTTCGATATTTTCAATAACAACAATGGCATTATCCACTAGCATACCAATGCCCAGTGCAAGAGCACCTAGTGTCATGATGTTAAGGGTAAAATCCGCAAAAAACATCAACACAAATGTCACAATAACCGAATAAGGAATAGCAATACCAATAATGATTGGACTCTTTACACTACGTAAAAAAACAAATAGGATGAACATCGCGAATAATCCACCTAAAATTAAAGAAGAGCCAATGTTATTAATGGCTAAATCTACATAATTACCTTGATCGACAAGAATGTCTGCCGTTATTCCCTTATATTGCTCTTTCTTTAGTAGTTCATCTAATGTTTGCTGAAACGCTTTGGAAACTTCTGCTGTATTCGCGCCAGATTCCTGTAAAACGGACATAAGGACTGCTGGATGCTCATTGGCACGAGTTGTCGTAATAGATTGTTGCTCTGTCCTCTCTACGGTTGCAAGATCGCTCACAGTTAGCGCTTCACCTGTTAACGGGTTCACTGAAACGATCAAACTTGCAATACTTTCAGGTGACGATAATGTACTTACAATACGTGTTGTTAACAGCTTACCATCATCTGTTGAAACAGGTTCACCAGGGAGAGATACATTATTCGCTTGGATAATTTGTATAATGTCTGCTTGTGTTAAGCCTTTTTCCACTAGCTTTGCTTCGTCTAATATTATTTGAACTTCCTCGATCAACTTGCCAGAAACATTTACACTTGCAACACCCTCTGTCCGTCGCAGTTCTTTTTCTAAGTCCTCTGCTAATAAACGTACATCTACATCATTATTTTCTGCACGTAATGATAGTTGAATAATGGGAAATTGAGACGGATCAAACTTTAAAAAACTAGGCTTGCCCGCATCATTTGGCAGCGGTGTCATATCAATTCGCTGTAAAATATCGAGTTGGATATCTTCCATATTCGTGGACCAATTAAACTCAAGCATAATTAAATTAGAGCCTTCTTGTGAGGTTGACTGTAGTTTTTTTATGCCAGGTAAGGTGGCAAGTGTAGCCTCTAATGGTTTCGTTATCTTCTCATTCACCTCTGTTGGACTTGCCCCAGGATAAGAAGTGACAACAACACCTATGGGGGGATTTAACTCTGGAATTAACGTAATCGGTATTTTTAATAAGGAAACACCGCCTAACAGGATGACAAAAAGCATCGTAACAATTGTAAAGACGGGTCTTTTAATGGAAAAATGACTAATATTCATATAAACAAACTCCTTTTTCTACCTCTTCCTTTCTAGGATAGCCGATTTATAAATGAGCTAAGCCCCCTTCAATTAGTTCGTCGTGCAATATATTTCCTAATACTGTCTATATTCTACAAACAGTGTCAATTTTCCTTGCAAAAAAACACGAATCGCAAAATTGTCGATTCGTGTTTGGTAATTATAGAAGGCTATAAAGTTTAATGTTTTCGTTTTTATCAGCAAACCAGCGCATGGCAAACTCATTTTCAAATAGAAAAACAAGATTATCAAAGCGGTCTTTCACTAACATAGATCGACCAGAAGACATGGACTCTTTAACATCCTCTTCGTTTTCAATCCATCGTGCAATTTTAGAACCGATTGGCTCCATTCTTACTTCCACATTGTATTCATTTTTCATACGATGCTCAAACACTTCAAATTGTAATTGACCAACTGCACCAAGAATGACTTCCTCTGTATGCAGCGTTTTATAATATTGAATAGCACCCTCTTGTACCAATTGTAAAATCCCTTTATGGAATTGCTTTGATTTCATTACGTTTTTCGCTGTTACACGTACGAATAGCTCTGGTGTAAACTGCGGTAATTTTTCAAATTGGAATGTTTTCTTGCCACCTACAACAGTGTCCCCAATTTGGTAAGTTCCTGTATCATATAACCCAATAATATCTCCCGCAACCGCTTCATCTACGGTCTCACGATCATCTGCAAGGAATTGTGTAGATTGAGTCACTTTAAATGACTTACCTGTACGAGCTAATGTCATATTCATTCCGCGCTCAAATTTACCAGAAACAATGCGTACAAAGGCAATGCGGTCACGGTGGGCAGGATTCATATTGGCTTGAATTTTGAAAATGAAACCTGAAAACTCATCATGTTCAACAGGATCAATAAATTGCTCATCTTCGGTAATTCTAGGCTGAGGTGTCGGTGCAAATTGTAAATAGGTTTCAAGGAACGTTTGCACACCAAAGTTTGTTAATGCTGAACCAAAAAATACAGGTGTTAATTCTCCACGACGAATTTTTTCCTCAGAATAGGCATTTCCAGCTTCATCTAGCAGTAAAACATCATCCATTGCTTGTGAATAATAAGAAGTAACTTTCATTGGATGCTCCACAGCAAGCTCTCCATTGTCGTCAATTGGTAAGAATCGTTCAGCTTCATCTGTGCGGAATTGCTCAATACGTTTATTATAACGATCGTAAATACCAAGGAACTCTTTCCCCATACCGATTGGCCAGTTCATAGGATAAGCGTTTATGCCAAGTACTTCTTCAAGCTCTTCTATTAACTCAAGTGGCTCTTTCCCTTGACGATCCAATTTGTTGATAAATGTAAAAATAGGGATACCACGCATTTTACAAACTTTAAATAGCTTTAATGTTTGGGCCTCGATCCCTTTGGCAGCATCCACTACCATGACAGCACTATCCACAGCCATTAATGTACGATATGTGTCCTCAGAGAAATCTTGGTGACCAGGGGTATCCAAAATATTCACACGAGAACCATTATAATCAAATTGCATTACGGATGAAGTAACCGAAATCCCACGTTGCTTTTCAATTTCCATCCAGTCAGACGTTGCATACTTACCTGTTTTTTTCCCTTTTACTGTCCCTGCGTCACGAATGGCACCACCAAATAGTAAAAGCTTTTCTGTAATCGTCGTTTTCCCAGCATCAGGGTGACTGATAATGGCAAAAGTACGACGTGATAGTATATCTTTTTCTAAATTTGAATTCATCTCGTCATTCTCCTTTTTTCATACTTAATAATAATAAAAGAAGACTTGCCTTTCGTACAACCTTTTTACATGAAATCTCAAAAAAGAAAACCCTTTAGTTCAACTAAAAGGGTTTCCTAACATTTAATCTTTCATTAAACAAATTTTAATCGGCCAGCTTCTATTGCAATTTCTGCATCACTATGTGGAAATTTTGTATCTTCAATAATTTGATAATCCTCATGACCTTTACCAGCAAAAATAATCATATCTCCTGGTTCGGCAACCTCAATGGCATGACGTACTGCCTCTGCCCGATCCCCGATACAAGCATAATGGTCATGAAGCATCCCTTTGGCAAGATCGCCCGTAATGCTATCATAGTCCTCATAGCGTGGATCATCTGTCGTCAAAATGACATATTCTGCAGCAGACGCTTTTTCAGCCATCGCAGGACGTTTCGATTTATCACGATTGCCACCTGTTCCAACTAAGAAAATCAGCTTACCCTTTTTATAAGGCTGTGCCGCTTCAATCGCTTTTTCAATTGCATCTGGTGTATGGGCATAATCAATAAAAATTTGTACAGGTAAATCTGAACAAACTTTCTCCATACGACCTTTAACTGGCGGTAGTTGCTCTATTTGCTCAATAATGGACTCCATAGAATACCCACGACCGTAAAATGCAATCATAGCTGCCAACACATTGTAAATATTAAATTCACCAAGCAAATTCATTTTTACACGATAAATCCCTTCTGGCATTTCCACATCAAACAAAGTCATATAGTCGTGATATTCACAGTTAATGGCACGGAAATCGGCCTTTTCATTTTTTAAACCATATGTCCACACTGGAAATGGTGTCATTGCGGCATAGCGCTCTGACCAAGCATCATCAGCATTTAAGACAACAAATTTGCTCTTTTCTAAATCTTGTCCAAGTTGGGAAAATAATAAGCCTTTTGCATGGCCATATTCCTCCATCGTACCATGGAAATCAAGATGATCATGTGTTAGATTTGTGAAAATAGCGATATCATAATCAACACCTGCTAAACGTCCAAGTGCTAAGCCATGTGATGAAACTTCCATCGTCATTAAACGACAACCTTCCATTTTTGCTCGGAAAATCATTTGTTGTGTCGATAAAGCATCACTCGTTGTATTGGCAGATTCATATAAAATACCATTTAAATTAAAACCGATTGTGCCGGATAAAGCGGATTTTTCGCCCATACCATGCATGATATTTTGAATAATTCCTGTTACGGATGTTTTACCATTCGTTCCAGTTACTCCAATCATCGTTATATCCTTAGAAGGATAATCAAAAAACTTTGCGGCTAATAAGCCTACCGCACGATCTGTATCTCTGACAATCACTTGTGCAATTGTCTCTCCTAACGGTAATTGACGTTCTGTTACAACGATTGTTGCGCCACCATCCACTGCCTTTTGCGCATAATCATGCCCATCCACTGTGTAACCTTTGATACAAACAAACATGCTATTTGGTTGCACACTTCTTGAGTCAATTACAATATCACTAACTTGATCTGGCAACACGCCAATTATTTTTTTCAAAGGTAATGCGCTTAACAATTCCTCTGCATACATTTCATAGTCCTCCAATCAATCTCTACACTCATATCATCATTTTTGATTACTCGACAAAAAACGACAAGATGAATACCCCCACGTTCTATTGAACTTATTTTACTACTTATTTCATGATAAATAAAATGCCTCAGATGTGTTTTTTCAACGAAAACGCTTTCATTTAAAGAAATAATTATGTTTTCTTCGAAATTTTCATTTATAATCACAAATCGACGATTTTCGACATAATTAGGAAGATTTTTTGAGGACAAAGAGGTTATTTTTCAAGGGAGACATCCTAAGATATCTCCCTTCTAATTTCTATTTCATAATGGACCGCACAATTTTCACTTTTTGTTTATATGGTGGGAACAATACATTTGTCTCAAGCTTAGAGGACTTCTTTAAAATGGATTTAGGATGTGTAAAGTTTTCAAAGCTTGCTTTGCCATGGTACGCTTTCACACCAGATGGTCCAACACCACCAAATGGTAAATGTAAATTTCCAACATGGGTGATGGTATCGTTTATACATCCACCACCGAAGGGTAATTCCTCCAAAAAGTATTGTATGGCCTTTTCATGTTCTGAGAAGAAATATGCCGCCAAAGGCTTTGGTAATTGACGAATTTGATGAATCGCCAGTGGTAACTCATTATACATCATAACAGGTAAAATAGGACCAAAGAGTTCTTCCTGCATAGATGGGCTTGTCCATTTTACATACTCGATGATTGTTGGCTCAACATATAAATCATCACGATCAATTCGGCCGCCAAATGTAATGGCATCTCGTTCTTCCTTGATAATTTGTTGTAAACGATCGAATTGTCTCAAATTCACAATACGTCCGTAATCAGGGCTTTTTAAAGGATTTTTGCCATAAAACGATCGGATCGTTTCTTTTAAGATTTTCATAAAACGGTCATAAACATCTTTATGAACAAGTAAATAATCGGGGGCCACACATGTTTGCCCAGTATTTGTAAATTTCCCCCATACAATCCGCTTTGCTGCTACTTCTAAGTTTGCAGTTTGATCGACAATCGCTGGACTTTTTCCACCAAGCTCTAAAGCAATTGGTGTCAAACGTTCTGCTGCTGCCTTTGCTATCACTTTTCCAACAGCTACACTGCCTGTAAAGAAAATGTAATCAAAGGACGCATGAATAAGAGCTGTTACTTCTTCTTTTTCACCTTCTACCACACGTACATAGGAGGAATGAAACGTTTCTTCAATTATTTTTTTCACAATAGCTGCTGTATGGACAGACGCTTCTGACGGCTTGACAATTGCTGTGTTCCCTCCAACAATGGCACCAATTAATGGTTCCATAACTAGTTGAAATGGATAATTAAACGGTCCAATAATTAATGTGACACCATAGGGTTCACGAACAATGAAGCTTTTGCCCATTTGATATTGTATCGGTGTTTTAACTGCTTCTGGCTCCATCCATTCTTCTACATGCTTTACCATATATGAAATACTATCTAAAACAATGCCAATTTCAGTTGCATATGCTTCAAATTCACTTTTACGAAGATCTAAATACAGCGCATTCAAGATGTCTTTTTCGTATTTTAAAATGGAAGCTTTTAATTTTTTTAAATGTTCTTTTCGAAACTTTACACTTTTTGTTGCACGAGAAAAATAAAATTGACGCTGCTCTGTAATCATATTTTCCACATCTTGTGACGTAAAATTCATCAATAAAGCACCCCTTTTTTTAAAATGCCATACATAGTTTTTTCATTTTGAAACAAACTATCATTGTCTATACGATACAACATCGAAGGGCAAAAATCCTCTTTCTGCATCGGGGGTGAAATGGCTTTATGTGAAAATGAAATGTTTTAGTTTTTTCATCTCGGGAAATATACAACTACATATTAAAACTGAAATGGGGGCGTAGATGAATGACAACAACAACTGGGACATGGTGGGAGTCCATATTTTCTGGACCATTATCACACGGAATTTGTGAAGAAAAATTATTGCTATTGCAAGATGAAGCTTTTTTATATCTCTCTACAATACCTATGGAGAATGAAGAAAATATTGAAATCAATTAAAGAAAGCGCATTATAGGATGCCCCTATAATGCGCTTTTACCACGTTAATTAACGATTAACACTTTCTGTAATTGTTCTAACACCGCTTCCAATCTGCTGCTAGCCTCTTCTTCAATCGCAAAGCCACCTTCCTCAAGGCGAATAATTTGTTTATCCACAATATAAACAGAATGGGTAATTGATGTTGCTCCAAGCACAGCTAAAACTGGCTTTAATGCATATTCTAATGCCAATAAATGACCGATTGAACCTCCTACAGCAATAGGAAGTACGATCTTCCCAAGCAAGGCTTTTTGAGGCAGTAAATCCAAATAGGTCTTCAAAATACCTGTATAGGAAGCTTTATAAATAGGGGTTAGTATGACAATAAAATCAGCTTGCTCAACATGCGCATTTTCTGCTTGGATTTCCTTACTGGCAAAATTGGCAGTGAGTAAATCGGTAGCTGGTAGTTCATGTACATAATTGGAATGTACCTCTATTCCTCGCGCAATAAAATGATTTTCCACCTTTTCATGAATGGCTGTAACTCTAGAATTTTTCGAATTGCTCCCATTCAAAATAACTGCTTTTGTCATTTTTCCCACTCCTTTTAATCATTGTCATTAAAAAAGGCTTCTATTTTACAATCAGGCGGATTACCGTTTTGTAAAATAGAAGCCTCTAGTTGCCTAGTCAACTCTAATACCAAGTATTCTTATAAAATTAATCTAACATAAATTCTCTGAATGTCAATAGCTTTTTTATGATTGGTGAATTGCTTTCCCAAAAACAGCCTTTGCGGCATCTCCAATATGCTCCGACACCGTTGGATGTGGGAAGATCATCTGCGCAAGTGATTGGGCTGTACCACCTGCGTTTTTTGTTGCCAATATAGCATTAAGCATTTCTGTGGCACCATCGGCTACAACACATGCACCTAAAATTTGACCACTTTCCTCTGCTGTAATTAACTTCACAAAGCCTTCTGTATTCCCCTCCATTAATGCCTTAGGATTTGTCTGTAGTGGCATTTTGGTTACGGTGTAAGGTATTGTGACCTGCTCCTCTAATAAACCAAATGTAGCAATTTCCGGATGTGTATAAACGCAACGAGGAATTGAATTTTGGTCAATTGGTGTTGGCTGTTTGCCCACAATATAATCGACAACGTAAATGCCTTCAGCACTGGCAGAATGCGCTAGCTGATAACCATCTACTAAGTCACCTATGGCATAAACATGTGGCTGACTTGTCTGTAAATGTTCATCCACTGCAATTAATCGACCATCTAAAGTTAAGCCTAATTGCTGAGCGATTTCTGTATTGGGACGACGACCAGTTGCAAATAAGAGATTTTCATATGTATAAGCACCTTTAGATGTATGGATGCTATTGCCTTCAAACTTTACAAACTTGAAATCTGTCACAAGCTCGATATTAAGTTGTTTCATTTTTTCTCGAATCAGCGGTCTTGCTTCAGCCTCTTCCGTTTGTAATATGTCCTCACTATGATTCAGTAACGTTACCTTTGTACCAAGTGGCGCTAAACTAAAGGCCATTTCAACTGCAATTACCCCACCCCCAATAATGGTTAATTGAGCTGGTAACTCGTCTATATCAAAAAATGTATCCGTTGTAAAATAGGTCGAAGTTGCTAAACCCTCAAATGGGGGGACAAATGGTTTACTGCCTGTCGCTAAAATAATATCTGTAGCCATTATCGTCTCATTCCCAATTGTAATCGTTAAATCCTTTGCGACAGAGGCCTCACCACGATATAAAGTAATCTGATTGCTGACAATATAGTGCTCAATATTGTTTAACAGCTCTTGAATAATTGTATCTTTTCGCTGCATCAATCGAGGAAAATGAATTTCCACTTGAGGCACTGCAATTCCCCAGCTCGTCCCTCGTTTAATTTCCTGTACAAGCTTACTATGCTCTAATAAAATTTTTGAAGGAATGCAGCCAACATTATAACAGGCTCCCCCTAGCTTATCCCGTTCGATGAGAGCAACCTTTTTGCCATGTTTCGCTGCATGTATGGCAGCCACATAACCACCTGGTCCCGCTCCAATGATAGCAATATCAAATTTTTCCATAATTTTCACCTCATGTACCACCATATCATTCGCAAAATTTGAATGCAATGACAGACAGAGGAAAAGCCTCTCATTCAATGAAAGGCCTTTTGACATGCACAATATTTACTTACCTTTTGCGAGTATTTCACTTCTCGTTCCGCGAGTATTTCTCTTCGTTCCGTGAGTTTTCTCTCCGTTCCGCGAGTATTTCTCTTCGTTCCGTGAGTTTTCTCTCCGTTCCGCGAGTATTTCACTTCTCGTTCCGTGAGTATTTCTCTTCGTTCCGCGAGTATTTCTCTCCGTTCCGCGAGTATTTCTCTTCGTTCCGCGAGTATTTCTCTTCGTTCCGCGAGTATTTCTCTCCGTTCCGCGAGTATTTCTCTCCGTTCCGCGAGTATTTCTCTCCGTTCCGCGAGTATTTCTCTTCGTTCCGCGAGTATTTCTCTTCGTTCTGAAAGTGTTCGCTACTCACCGATCTATTTAATAGATATTTCGTTGCCAAAATCGTTGCTGGGCAATGGCTGCTACGAACTTTTTAGCGAAATCCTTGTTACCTGTTGCTAACACAATGCCAGGGCCTACGTTTGCATTGGACATATTGAAGAAAGTTGTGCCAGTAGCAGCAAATCCGATCGGCTTAAAGTGACGATATGCTTCATTGATATAATTGACGATATAAGTATTGAATTTCGCCTGATTGCTTGCCTTTACCCCAACAACATATAACGAGTCGAATAATACAGCATCAGTTGTGATAAATGTGTCAGTAGCCGTTAATTGAACCCCATTATTCCCTGTCACAACACCTAGTCGATCGGAGATAATGCTGTAGCGTACACCTTGCCTTGTTAAATATTTCAATACTTCACCGACCTCATTTGCATCAAAGCCATCGCCAATTAAGACTCCGACCTTAAGTGTATAAGGCAATTTAATGGTATTGGCTTGACTAAGTGCTGGTGAGGAGGCTGTGACCTTGGACTGTTCTCCTGTAGGGCGATTAACGCCAACATTGTCTGCCACTGTTGTAGCCATTGCTTTATCTACATGGACAAACATATCCACAACTTGCTGCCGAACTGATTTACTCTTCACTTTTCCTACCTCGAAGCTAAATGCCTCTATAATATGTTGTTTTTCAGGCGGGGACATACTGTTCCAAAAGAGTCGTGCTTGTGAAAAATGATCATCAAAGGATTTACTGCGCGCTCTTGTGATGCGTCCCTCAACCTTTTCCTCATAATGAACATATCCCCCTTCCCTTGCAGTAGAAGTGGCGGGTGTATTATTAGCCAGCGAATTTTTATGATAACTCACTCTTCCTAAATTAATGGTCTGTCGACTAAAGCCATTCCGCTGATTGTTATGCACTGGGCAAATCGGTCGATTAATGGGGATTTCTGCAAAGTTTGGTCCACCTAGACGGATTAACTGTGTGTCTAAGTATGAAAATAATCGTCCCTGTAACAGAGGATCATTCGTAAAGTCTATGCCTGGTACAACGCTACCTGGGTGGAAGGCAACTTGCTCTGTTTCAGCAAAAACATTATCCACATTACGATTTAAGGTCATTTTGCCAATCTTCTTCACTGGTACTATTTCCTCTGGCCAAAGCTTTGTCGCATCTAAAATATCAAAATCAAATTTAAATTCATCTTCAGGTTCAAGAATTTGGACAGCTAACTCAAACTCTGGATAATCGCCAATTTCGATGGCTTCCCATAAATCCCGTCGCTGAAAATCGGGGTCCTTCCCAGCAATTATCTGGGCTTCATCCCAAACGAGAGAATGTACACCGAGTACAGGCTTCCAATGGAATTTGACAAATCTCGATCTTCCCTTGTCATTGACGAAGCGGAATGTATGCACGCCGAAACCTTCCATCATACGAAAGCTTCGCGGAATGGCACGGTCAGACATCACCCACATCACCATATGCGCAATTTCCTGATTATTGGCTACAAAATCCCAAAAGGTATCGTGTGCAGAGGCTGCTTGTGGCATATCATTGTGTGGCTCAGGCTTTACGGCATGAATTAAATCGGGAAACTTAATGGCATCCTGAATAAAAAAGACAGGAATATTATTACCGACTAAATCATAATTTCCTTCATCCGTATAAAATTTCGTTGCAAATCCGCGTACATCACGAGCTGTGTCCATCGATCCTAAGCTCCCTACCACTGTTGAAAACCTGACAAACACAGGTGTTTTCTTTTTCGGATCCTGCAAAAATTTCGCCTTCGTATACTCTGCCATGGATTCATACAATTCAAACTCGCCATGTGCTGCAAAACCTCTGGCATGTACGACGCGCTCTGGAATACGTTCATGATCAAAATGGGTAATTTTTTCTCTAAGATGAAAATCCTCCATAATTGTTGGCCCACGAACGCCTGCCTTAAGCGAATCCTCATCATTGGACACCCTTAGCCCCTGATTGGTTGTCATTCTCGTGCCTTCATTCTCGACACGGAATGGCTCTAGTTGCTGATCCTTGGCATTCTCCTCTAGATTTTTGCGTTGATTCGACTTTGAGTTATCCACACAATCCCCTTTCATCTATTTACTACTTTCGCTCCATATACACTATATGTTTTGGAAAAATAAACATGCTTTCGTTTCGACAATGCATTGTGTAAAAATAAAAAAGCAGGTCTCTATTTGGAAATAGAAAACCTACTCACGCTTAAAATATGTATCGTATCATTTCATGTATGTTACAGTAAGGGTTGTCGCGGCTCTCCGTCTTTCGAAGAGCCATCATGTCTGTACAATTTTTAATCGCTACCTCATGTCGTAATGCGATGGGGGCAATAATGGATTCATCTGCCTTGTGACGGAAATAACGACTTACGCCAAGATGCTGTTCCATCTTGTCATTCAAGACAGCACGAGGATACTTTTCTGAACTGTCGACTTCCTCAAAATGCAGGAGTAGCCACAATTCAAATGCTTCATTTGTATAGGCAATGCGAATATTTTTTTCCTCGCAAAATTGATTGACTTCCTCTAATTGCTTTTCGGTTAAGTCATCCTTATCAAAAACAATCCAAACCTCATCAAAATATTGATAGCTGGAATCTCGATAAGCATGTTGAGCAAGCTTAATAGCTGAACGTTTAACGTTTTTTATTTTGACACTTACCATTTTAGAGCGCTTTAATATACGCATTTGTTCAAAATAAATACGTTCTGTCTCACCTTCACAATAAATTAAAATCGTTTTACGCAGTGTTCGGTTCCCTTGTTGACGTACTCTCAAGGCTCAGATACCTCCGCTTCTTCTAAATATTGTTCAGATAAATACTCATTGATAACAGGCATTGCACCAAACTCACCTTTTATATAGCGTTTCGCATAAGAAAGATCTCCACGCTTCTTTTGTAAATCTGCAAAATCAAATAAAGAGTAAAGCTCTGATTCATTTTTAAAGCTTTTATTAACAAACCAAATTTGATCTGAACGCAATGGCTGATCTAGCAATTCTATTTCATGACTTGTCACGATAAATTGATTATTTCGATTGCGTTTGCTGTTCATAATGGCCATTAAAAACTCACAAATCGACACATGGAATGCCGTATCGAATTCGTCTATAAAAATCGTTTTTCCTTTATTATAAGCATCCACCATCACGCATGCTAAATGTAGCATTCGTACTGTGCCTTTCGAATCCATTGTCCAATTAATCGTTTCCGTTCCTATCGGTGCACCAGCTTCATCAAATGATAAGTAATGTAGGTCAATATCTACTTCTTGAATCACCTCAGACGATTCATACTCATAACCAATTGTATTTTTCTCTCGACGTTCCACACGTCTGGCCGTGACATCTTGAATGGATAGGTCTGCAATTTTAAGGAGTTTGATCACTTCTTTTTTAAAGGGCTTCTCTTCAAGTTTACGAATTAGAGGATGACTTGATAACCGATTTGCTTCATCAAGAAATAGAATTTTATGTAAAAACCAATCGAATATCTTTAAAGCATCTGAATCATTAAAAACATGCAAGACAGACAAAAAGGCCGTATTGTTACGTGTATATTTTGTCAGCTCCTGTGCACTCGTTTGAGCTGTTTCATATGAATATTGTGTACCATCCCATTGTCTGACAAACAGCTCTTCTTTTTGCAACTTGTTCGTCTTCACAAGACGCTCATAGAGAACTTGAGAAGCATTGTACTGTATTTCATAATCATAAAGAGCACCATCTAAAAAAAGCGATATCATAAACTCTGTTGGTGTGCCCTGCTGTCTTCCTAACTTAAACGGTTGATAGGGTAAACGTAACTGCTTAACATTATTTAAATTTTCAAAATTAAAAAGCAAAGTACGTAATACTTTAATAGCCGTAAAAAGATTGGATTTCCCACTACCATTTGGTCCAAAAATAAATGCACTTTTCACAAGTCGAAGTGAATCAAATTGAATGGTATGAGTATCCTTCCATTTTCGCAGACGGCTGCCCGCTACCATTGAAAATAACGTATCATCTTTATAACTTAAACAATTTTTCACTCTAAAATCTACAAGCATCAATAAGCCTCCGTCCACAACCATTTCTTTAATGAATTATTATACTATAGACATAGAAAAAGACATATTACACGATGTAATATGCCTACATAATTTAAATGCCCTTTAGCCACTATTTTGTTGAATTTCTGCTAGTTTTTCATTTTGTAATGCATGCAATGTACGTTCGATTCCTTCTGCAAAAGAAGTTTTTGGCCTCCAGCCAATGGCCTTGGCTAATTTGTCGTTACTTAAAAATGAATGTTCGATATCTCCTTCTCGCGCAGGGGCATATTGAATTTCAAGTGGGTGATTTAAATGTTGCAGCAGTAAGATGACTTGGTGAATAGACCAAGCTTCATTTGTGGATACATTATACGTGCCTTGCAAACGGGCAGATACACCAGCGTAAATAGCATCTGCAATATCATCGACATAAATGAAATCTCGTGTTTGTTCACCGTCACCATAAATCGTAAAAGGTTTGCCTGCCATACTGCTTTTTAGCATACTTGGGATCACTGCTGCTTCGCCCTGCATTTGTTGCCTTGGACCAAAAACATTAGCAAATCTGTAGATGAGAATAGGTAAACGATAATCTTTATGCCATTTCTCACAGTAGGTTTCCCCAATGCTCTTATTGAGTCCATACATAGATATCGGTTCACAGACATCTGTTTCTTCTAATGGCGGATAATGACTATCTCCATACACCGATGCTGACGAAGCAAAAACAAAATGCTGTACATTATACTTAGAAGCTAAAAAAAGCATTTGGCTTAGCCCAACGATATTTGTCAAAATATCCTTTACTGGCTCTTGGATGGATTGTTGTACGCTCGTTTGTGCCGCACAATGGATGACTACATCAAAATGTATTTCTTTAAAAAGATGCTCACAAACCTCATCCTCTACATTTAAAAGATAGGATTTATGCTCAAAGTCAACATTTCGTAAATGACCCGTACTTAAATTATCAATAATATAAATTGTTGCACCTTCTTCGAAAAAACGCCTACCTACGGCACTGCCAATAAAACCATAGCCACCTGTCACTAATACATTCATCCTATCGCCCCCAAAAACAATATGATGATTTATATGCAGTAATTACTAAAAATATGCAAGAAACTTATTTGATGGTAATTTCTAACAGAATAGCATTACTAGAATGATTAACTAAAAAACGTCTATATTTTTCTATATAAAAAGCATGCTTGAAAATTACTTCAAGCATGCTCTATCATCTATTTTTAAGCTGGGTTTATTTCTAATTCAACAGTTACTTTAATATCTTTTCCAACAAGAACCCCACCCGTTTCTAACGCTGCGTTCCAAGTTAGGCCAAAGTCTTCACGATTGATTGTTGTTTCAGCTTCAAAACCATATACTTCTTGTCCCCATGGATTTGTACCTTTTCCATTGAATTCTGTATCAAACGTTACGGACTTTGTCACGCCTTTAATTGTTAAATCACCAGTTACTGCATATTCATCTCCTGCTTTTTTAGCAATGTTTGTCGATTTAAATGTAATTGTTGGATATTTTTCAGCATCAAAGAAATCTTCTGCTTTTAAATGATTATCACGATCCTCACTACGTGTATTAATACTCGCTGGATCAATTGTAAAGTTAATGTTAGCAGTTGTTAAGTCTGCAAGGTCTGTCGCTTCAATATCAGCTGAATAGCTATCAAATACGCCTTTAACTTTTGATACCATCATGTGTTTTACTTGAAAGTTTACTGCTGAGTGTCCTAAATCAATGTTCCATTTTGCCATTATAAATTCCTCCAAATAAGTTGATTATATCTCGATTTCGAGATATATTTTAAAATATGAAGCAACTACAGTATTTATGTTACCCAAAACAGAATTGGATAAACATTTGTAGTTACTCGATTGGTTAAACATTATGATTACGAAAAGCAATCAATTACTTTATGTAACTTACTATATATTAATAATAAAGTTACGTCAAGTAATTTTAAAAATAAAAAAGGATATCCAAATTATCGGTACATCCTTTCAGACAGTAGAGATCATTCTGTCTACTGATATAAGCTTTTATGAAGGTTTAAATATGAAGAGGTGACAATGAGATGAAGGCAAGCTCCAACTCGCTGTGAAAAATCAAGGTTGGAGCTATTCTTGCCAACAAGCTTAAAGGTTCACCCTTTACATTTCTTCCCCTCAACGCTTGACTAACTTGCCTTGCACGACAAAGCGATGGTCGTCACTTAAAACCGCATCCTTACAAGTAGATAACGTCAAAATTTTATCGTCTGGACTTAGATCGACATTCATCTGAATAGAAGATCGCTGTTGTATCTCCTCTATAAAGTTTTGGTAAGCTTCATTGTTGGCAAAGTCGGTCTCAATATAATAGAAATCAATCGTCGTCTCATATGCAGCAAAAACCTCAATATCATAGCCCTCATATAAGGTATCAAGATATAGGATGGGATGCTCATCTGCATAGTCTTGCTTTAAGTAATTTTTTAAACTACCGAACATCGTCTCGTTCTTCATGGCATGACCATATAAAATCGTATTTTTGTTCATGTCTAGTATTTGATTTCGATAATCCATAAAAACACTGCCTGCACGACTCTCCTTATTTTTAAAGTTATGATTTAAATAATAGTCATTATTGTCAGCTTGTAAAATTGGATTATTCAGCTTTGTTCCGTCTACTGAAATCCACCCAATAATTTGAGGATTAATCGCCAATAAATCAAGGAACTGTGGTCGTATAGTGAATGCTGATACATCATTTGTTGTTTCTGTCTCCTCGATTTGTTCTGCTGGCTGTTCTTCATTAGCTGCTAATGTGGCCTGATAAATATCCTGTACTTCTTTTAATGATTTTGACGTTTCGTAGTACGTATATAGATACTTTGCAAGTGAAAAAACAGAAAATAAAAATATGCCTAAATATAGCAGTGTTAGCAACTTGGATACTTTCTTCTTCATCGGATTACCTTCTTATATTCCCATTGGCATCATATAGTAGCCAAGCTGTTTATCTTCATTAAAGATTGCATCCACTCCATACACTTCTTTAATCATATCTTTCGTAATCACATCACGTGGCGCACCCTCTGCAAAAATTTGACCTTCCTTCATCAAAATAATATGGTCGCTATAGCGAATGGCTTGATTAATATCATGTAGTACCATGATAATCGTTAAACCATGCTGCTCGTTTAATGTTTTCACCAGCTCTAGCAATTCTATTTGATAGTATATATCCAAATAGGTTGTAGGCTCATCTAAACATAATATTTCTGACTGTTGTGCTAATGCCATAGCAATCCACACTCGCTGCCGCTCTCCACCTGATAACGCCTCTAAACTTGTTGTAGCTTTATGCTGTAAATTTGTACAGGCAAGTGCCCATTCAATGGCTTTTGAGTCCTCATCGTGATTCTTTTTTAGCATTGTTTGGTGTGGCAAACGACCAAACCCAACTAGTTTTTCAATCGTTAAATCTCTCGGTATGTCATTTTGTTGATACACAATGGCCAGTTTTTTAGCAAATTCTTTCGGCTTATAGTGCAGTAAATCTTTATTTTCTAACGAGACAGTCCCTGATTTAGGTGAATGAAGGCGAGAGATAACACTTAATAATGTAGATTTCCCACAGCCATTTGGTCCAATGATTGTCGTAATTTTCCCTTGGACAATCGTTGTTGAAACACCATTTAAATGGTTACGTGTATTATCATGCGATACAATGATGTCTTGTATATCCATGTTTCGTCACTCTTTTCGTAATAAGAATATTAAGAATGGACCACCTATGATTGCCATAATGGTTGAGGCTGGAATTTCAATAGGTGCAATAATTGTCCGGCCAATCGTGTCTGCTACTAAAATTAATAAGGCACCAGCAAGTGCTGTAAAAGGAATAAGCACAAGATGGTCATGCCCAACCAATCTGCGTGCAATATGAGGTACTAATAGCCCCACAAACGAAATAACTCCAGCCACAACAACTGAAACAGCCGCTAATAGAACAGCGACAGCGGCAATCAGTAAGCGTGCCCGTGCTACTTGAAACCCTAAACTTTTGACTGTTTTATCTTGTAATACAAGCAAATTACACCAACTATATAATGCAAATGCGCCAATTAATCCGATTGTCCCATAGGTCACAATCGTAGAGACATCTTTCCATGTACGCATCGTTAAATTAGAACCGATTACACTGGAAGCTGACGTATTCAAGGAACCACCTAAGCTAATAAGTGCCTCTGTTAATCCTGTAAACATGGCGTTAATGGCAATCCCCACTAAGATCAATTTAAGTGGACTCAAGCCGGATTTCCACGAAAGTGCAAATACGAGTGAACAAGCCAATGCACCACCCATAAATGCTAAGACAGGTGTCATAAAAAATAATGCGGGGAAAAAGGCAATGATAGAGAGCTGTACAAATGCTGCACCAGAAGATATCCCAATGACACCAGCATCAGCCAAAGGATTACGCATCACGGATTGTAAAAGCACCCCAGAGACTGAAAGTGCTGCACCTGCAAATAATGCCACAATGATACGTGGAAACCTTAAATCTCGTATAGCCTCCATTTGGCTATTCCCTTCCTCAAATAATGCCCCTATAAACTCGAAAAAGCCCATTTTTATACTACCTGTTGTAGCTGAATAAACGATTGTCACTAGTAATAAAACAGTTACAATAAAAAAACTGACGATTCTTTTTGTCATATTGGATTTCCTTTTTTATATTTATATTCTCTCAGGATAAGAAAAACGCTCTATGACGAGTAGTAATACATCATACGAGCGACAATTCTAGTTACTATTTACGATAGAAGATTTCCATCAGTTGTCCTAAAGCTTGAGGTACCTGTAAGGAGGCTGTCGTCCCGAATAATTCTTCCTCTAAATCATACACTTTACCGTTTTTCACTGCATCGAAATGTTTCCAAATATCATTTGTTTTAAATTCCTCATCAAACATTTTCACAACCTCATCAGGCATACCATGTGATAAGCGTAAAATAATATCAGGATTACTGCTATGTAAATGCTCCGTATTTGAAGATAAATACTCAGCATCTTGCCCTTCCATGACATTGATTCCTCCTGCTCGTTTAACAAGATCCCCTGCATAAGAGTTTTCAGTTGCGACTAAATAGCTTCCTGGAATACCAAGTAAAATTAAGACACGAGGCCCCTCTTTATTCGCAGCAACACCTTGAACAGCTTCCATATTTTTCTGTAAATCCTGCACTAATTCCTCAGCTTGTGCTACACGATCATAGCGTTCACCAAGTGTTGTGATTTCCGTTAACATCGCATCAACACTTTGTAAATTTAAAAAGTCTACAGGAATATTCAACTGTTTAAACTTATCCTGTAAATCGTACTCTAAAGTCGATACCGATAATACTTCTGTCGGATTCAATGATTTCACAATTTCCATATCAGGCTCCATTGCATTACCAATGGTCGGCAAATCCTCAAAACGTTTGGCTAATTGCTTTTCCGTTTCCGGTACTGCGATTGCGTCAAGCTCCAACTTATCTAGAATATCTGCCACTACAACTGTTCCAGCAATGATTCGTTGCTCACTCTCTTCAGCTACTTGTTCACTTACTGCAACTGTTTTATCCTTTGTTGCTGGTTTGTCACTGCCACTACAAGCAGCAAGAAGCAGTGATAGTAATGTCATTAACAGTATCCCAATTTTCCAATCCTTTTTCATTATGTCATCTCCTACTTATTTCTGCTCAGTACGATCTTTTTTGGCTTTTTTAATACGGCGAATGAGTAACCAACCTGATACAAGGCAAATAGCGATTAGCAACATAATTTTTACAATGTTTAGCGGCTCGATCTGCTGCTTTACCGTAGAATGGTTCACTACCTTATCAGTGGCAACCTCTTCTTTTTTGTTTTCCTCTGCTGCCTCTTCCTCTGCTTCGTCCACTGATTCATCCAGTGTCCGATCAAATGCTAGTTTTTCTTCCTGTGGTACAACAAGCATCGATTGGGTAGTGGGTACTGTCGATGTAGCCGAGTTCGCTTCCTTCTTCACATTGTTTTGTTCCAACGGCGTTTGCACTTGCTTTTGCACTTGCTCTTTTCCTACTATTTCTGCTGTTTTATCACTGTCTTTGGGTTCGGAGGATACTTCTTCTGAAGGTTTATCTAAAATCTTTGCAACCTGTGCTGGATCAAATACTAATTGAACAAAATATTGATGATGATAAGAAATATCAGGAATATCGATCTTCACCCACAATCGTAATGGTTGTGTTAAATCTTCAACCTCAAATTCCACGATTCGTACATTATCTAAAAGTGAAAGTAGTTTAGGTTCAACTTGCTGTCCTTTATAATCTACCGTTAATCCTGTGATCCAAGCTGATTGTAAAATCGTCATTTGTGCGTAGTATCTACCATCTTTTTCGATCACCTTTGCCACTGGATTCACATAGCTATTCATAATAGAGGGCTCTTGTTTACCATCTACCATTAACTCATAATCCAATGACCATTCCTGGCCCATTGTTCCTTCTGAATTTATTCCCTCAGCCACTTCTTCACTACCTTCACCTTGTGGAATATTTGGTGACAGTGTCTGCACTTTGAGGCGAAGCTCTTGGGAAAACGAAGCATATTGTTCTTCTGTTGCAAGCTCTATATTGCCCTTTAGGACAATTGGTTGTTGTAAGGCTAAAACATCAAACTGAACTAAATTTTCTATTTTATCTAGTGTAAAAGAAAGCTCATTGCCTTGCTGCTCGATATGTATATCTCTTATAGGATTGAGTTCTTCAAGTTTCATCGTTAATTGATATTGCCCATCCTTAACTGCGAGTGTTGCTACTTGTTTGAAAATACTTCCTTCAAAGCCTTCGATTGGAGAAAAACTTAGTTCAACTTGATAACTACCATCTGCAATAACAGATTCCTCTGCTTCTGCTTCTAGAAAAATGAATGGAGAAAAAAAGATTAATAAAATTGTACAAACAGCCACTATGCAAAGGTTATTTTTTTTTAGAATCATTGCATCATAGCCTCCCATTTCTTTAAAAGCACAGGAACTTCCTTCCCCATCAATATGAGAAAGGAAGTTGCTGTGAAGATCATTATTTGTTGATGTATTGCAATGAACCATTTAAAATTTTTGCCATATGTGAACGTTTTAATGGGCTATTTGCATCAATAACTGTTTTACCATCTGCAGTAGGTGAACCAGTCATCACTTTACCTGCATATAGAAGTGCAAAGGCCTTTTTCGCTTCTTCATCTTTCACTTTTGCCCCATCAGCATAGTAAGAAAGACTTGGGTCGCCAAAGTTCATTTCTTTACCTGCTACATGTGTTACTGTGCGGTAAATCATCACAGCTGCTTGTTGACGAGTTAATGTGTCATTTGGATTAAAGTTTGTTGCTTTTTTAACAATCCCAGCTTCCGCTAATGCATTTATAGCTTGAACAGCTTCTGCACTAAGCTTACCTGTATCTTTAAATCCTGCATCTTTTGTAGAAGAGACGTTCAATGCACGTGCCACCATTAAGGCAAATTGAGAACGTGTAATGTTATTGTTTGGATTAAAGTTGTCTTGTCCTTTAACAATTCCTAAGCTGTAAAGTGATAGGATGGCTTCTTTATTCGCATCTTTACTAATATCTTTAAATGGATTTATAACTGGCTTTACTGCACCTTCGACAGCAAAACTAAATTGTACTGTATGATTCGAGTCATACTTCACACCTTGTGCTGGTTCATTAACAACGATGTGTAATTGAGCATTCACAAGTTTCTTTAAATCTGCTACTTCAAATGAGTATGTGCGTGCATTTGTAGCATCATCTTGTTTCACTAGTGTTGCTTCTTTCCCCTCTACAGTAAAACCATGTACATATTGGCCTTGAGGGAATGTCATTGTCACAATATTTTTACCGTCTTTAGCAGAAACGCCTACTTTCGGTGCAATATATTGTTTCATCATAGATTCTTCTGTTGTACCATTTTTGTAAACAGTAACAGCTACTTCATCCACTTTTACTTCTTCTTTTACTTCTTTCACTGCTTTTAAATCAAAATCATACCATTTGTCCATATTTGCAGAAGGAACAACCACATGGATTTTTGCTGATTTTACTTCATCAACAACAACAGGGAAACTGTATGTAATTGTGCCATCACTATTTTTCACTTCTGTAGCATCTACAAATTTATCACCTTGCTTTGTTTGTAGACCTGCAATCATTGGTGCTGATTTAGCTGTAATCGTTAAATTCGCTTCAAATTTTCCATCTTTTTCAACGATTGAACCCTGTGGTACTAGATGAGAGCTAATAGCAGGTTGTGCTTCTGTTGTACCAGGTTTGAAGATTTGGAAATTGATAACTGCTGCCGTTTTGTCAGCTTTTGTTGCTTCTGCCTTCACTTCAGTATTTGTAGTTACTACCTCTGCTGCCGATGCAAAAGATGGGACTGAAAGAGATGCCACTAGCAATGAAGCTAGTACTATTTTAGTTGCGCGAGATTGACGTTTTTTAGTCATTTATTGACCCTCCGTTTTTGTTTGGTATTTTTTTTTATAAAGTAAAAATGCTGATCCCACTAAAGCAACAATTAATAGATAAGGTGTTGCGTCACCTGTCTGTGGGTTCGGCACTTGACTTTCTGTAGTAGATGCTTGGGGTGACTTTGATTCATTTTGTGTTGCTTGTTGCGTTGTAGCAGCTGGGCTAGCAGTCGATACGGCATCAAATACAAGCGATACACTGTATTCATGGTGATAATTAATATCATCAATATCAATTTTCATAGCTGTTACTACTGGTTTTGATAAGTCATTAACTGTGAATTGTACAGTGCGAGTATCTGCTGCTTTATCTTCACTCACAACAGTTGCTCCACCAGGTGGTTGAAATTTCGTAATCCACGCACTGCTTTTTAAAGTAATTTGTACTGTAGCAGTACCATTTTTCACTGTTACATTTGCTGGTTTTACAAAATAATCGTTGGCAATGGATGCAGAGTTACTGTCAGGTTTATTGACCTGATATTTTATCGAATGTGTGCCATCAGCCAGTTGAGCAGATGCTTGTGTCAACCCTAAGTTAACGACAATAATACTAACAAGCATGATCAACATGAGCATTTTCTTCATGTATTGCACGCCTCCCTTGGTCATAGTAAAACATCATAATTGAAAAAATATCCTCATGAAAGCACTTTCACCTAAACGAAAATTATTCTCAATTACGATTCTACTCCCAAGAATAATCGTTGATACCAGTGTATGTCAACCGTTAAACCAAATTCGTCCTCAATATGTCAAATTTTCCTCCTAATAAAAAGAATATAACCAAAATATGGTTATATTCTCAAGCTGTAGACAAACTCGATGAAATAAAGTAATGCCGTTGATTTCCACTAGGAGCGGACGCTTTCCGCGGGCGGGGCCGAGCTGCTTCCCTTGCGTCGTTACTGTCGCTTCGCTTTCGTAGAAAAAACATCCGTTCAGTCCATCCCGCTTTTCCCGCTGGAGTCGCTGCTCTTCGTTCCAATCAACTTCTAGATTAAATACTCCATCTACATATGGTGTGGGGGTTACCCATTGTTTTCATATGTCATTTAGCAAAAATCTCGAAAATGCCAATCATAATTAGCAGCCATCCTGAGATCGCAGTTGAATGCTTACCAATATACGTTTTTGATAGTAAAGAGCCACATTGACTCCCCACTCCCACTGTAATAAACGAAAACACACCAATCGATATGACCGTCCAAAGGGCCGAAATGCCATTTGCCCCAATAGCAATGCCCCCTGCTAAACAGTTCGCTGATAAAACGAAGCCGAGTGCCATTGCCTCTCGCGTTGAAATCACTAAGTTTTTATCTTCATCAAATAACTCAGGGTTGCCAGCTATCTGTTGTTTAGAAAAATTATTGGACATTAAAGTCCAGAGCCCAATAATACACAACAGCAAGCTGCCTAATAAATTGGCAGTATGCGGTGAAATATACGCAACAACTGTGCTGCCTGCTGTTACTGCGATGTATGTGACAATCATTGACATGACAGCAATCACAGCATTGGATAAAATCGGAATTTTAACTTGTTTGACGCCATAAGCTAGGCCGATTCCCAAATTATCTAAATTCGCTGCAATTCCTATTAAAATAATGGTAATCCAATGCATACTAAGCCTCCTCAAATCACCGTTTCCATTTTCACCTATCATATGTGATCAATAGAAAGATTTTTGGGCAGCCCAATATAGACTGCACGGCTAATCCCATGATTCCCCTCATGATTTGTACAACATCCATTTGACAAAAGTAACAACTTGTCATTAAAATTAAGTTGTTACTTATTGATTTTTTAATTTTCGCAAGAATATAAGAATTGCTAGAGAGGGGAAATTTATGAGACATCTAAAATTATGGAAAATAGGTTTTTCTTTACTATGTCTACTCGTTTTAACTGCATGTAGTTCAGCAGATGCAGGATCTAAAAAAGAAGATCGAAAGACAATCAACCTAGCCTATGTTGAATGGGATACTGAAGTAGCTTCTACTCACGTAGTAGGACAAGTTTTAGAGGATTTAGGATATGAGGTAACATTAACGCCACTCGACAATGGCATTATGTGGGAGGCACTTGCAAACGGAGAGGTTGACGGTATGGTATCTGCTTGGTTACCGCAAACACATGCTCCGCAAGTAGAGAAATACAAAGATAAAATAGAGAATTTAGGTGAAAATCTAACTGGGGCTAAAATTGGCTTAGTTGTTCCAAGCTATATGGATGTCGATTCAATCGAAGACTTAACCACTGAAGCCAATAAAACAATTACAGGCATTGAACCTGGGGCTAATATGATGGCTACGACAGAAAATGCCTATAAGAAATATAACAATCTAGAAGGCTGGAATGTACTTACTTCTTCTGCAGGTGCAATGACAGCCGCCCTTAGTCAAGCCATTACTAATAATGAAGAAATTATCATTACAGGGTGGTCACCGCACTGGATATTTAATGCATACGATTTAAAATATTTAGATGACCCAAAAGGTTTATATGGGACAGAAGAATATATTGGCACATTTGCTCGTAATGGCTTGAAAGAAGATGATCCCGATGCCTATCGTGTCCTTGATCATTTCCATTGGACTTCCGAAGATATAGAAAGTGTGATGTTCGATATTATGGAAGGTATGAGTGCCACAGAAGCAGCAAAAAAATGGATTGAAAACAACCAAGACAAAGTCGCGGATTGGACAAAAGATGTAAAAGCATAACAACTACAAAAGATCCAATTACTCATCATTAGTCATTGGATTCAGACTGTAGACAAACTCAAAAAATTTGAGAGTTTGCCTACAGTCTTTTTTCTTTTACAATTAAATGAAGTAAAGCCACTAATTTCACATAAAGCACTCTATCTACATAGATAAATGAAAAATAAATCCTTTGAGGTGATGCTCCATGAATCAAAGCTTTACTTATTAACTTTTTTCCTAGCATTTATTATTACTAGTAATAGGAGAAAAATTTATATCACATATTTTTTGATTGTACATATTTGGAGTTTTATAACCCTTTTGAAATGCTTATATAAACGTTGTTTTTTTCCAACCTATGTCTTTTACAAAATTGTATGACTTTCATTTAGCGCTTTTTATATTTTTTACTATATATCGAAAGAAGAGGAATATTTAATGAACTTAAATCTCAAAGCATTGTTTCCTTCATATCGTTATTATCGAACAAAGCCAACTCAGCTATCATATGACTCTTATATTTTCTACCATCACCAAACAAAAGAATGGTTTTCCATCTCAAAGCATGAGGTTTCACAGCGAGACTACCAATGGCTTACTGTTTTTTATACTGAAGCTACCTCTTCACTATTTCAGGCATCGGATACTTGGTATGAATTTATCTATTCAAATGGTGATATACCATCCAATTTATCCTTTAATAAAGCTCGAGTTATTCAAATTACTTTTATAAATGAAAACCCTCCTTTAGAGGCTTTAAAAGAAGCTCTTTATAATTTTTTTCAGGAAGATACGATATTAATTCAAGTTACTACAAATCAATTTTTACTCATTGAACCTAAGAGTCTTTCTATGAATGAGAAAGAAGATTTTATTGCACTTATTCGTACAATTGAAGCAGATTTTTATGTCAGAATCCAATTATATCTTGGAGAATTTTATGAAATAGATAAGAAATTTCCATATAAATTCCAAAGAGAAGCACAATGGTTCAAGGAATGTTTACATTTAAGATTTGCTGAACCTTATTATTCATTTCAAACGATATTCCCTATTTTACTAACACAACAATTGCCTACTTCTATTCTAAAATTTTTAGAAGAGCAAATTATTATACCTTTAAAGTCTGATAGAGAATTACTTGAAACTGTTAAAACTTTTTATGAATGTGGTTTAAATATTTCGTTGACATCCAAGAAGTTGCACATACATCGTAATACATTAACCTATCGTTTATCAAAATTCCAGGAAATCACAAATATTAACATAAAAAATTTAGATGGTGCAATACTTGTTTACTTTGCTAGTTATCTTTGGTCATTTTTACAAAATGCACAAAAATAGTTAACTGAACATTATGCATTTTAGACATTGGTTTTCTTCCTCACTTTATTTAAACTGTAAAAAAGAACAAAGGGGATTAAATATGGAGAAAATCATACTTAATAATATTTATAAAATATACGATGGCGGTGTAACGGCTGTATCTGATTTTAATCTAACTGTTCAGGATAGAGAGTTTATTGTACTTGTTGGTCCATCAGGTTGTGGGAAATCAACCACCTTACGTATGATAGCTGGCTTAGAGGAAATCTCGGAAGGCGATTTTTTTATTGATAACAAGAGAATGAACGATGTACCTTCAAAGGAACGTGATATTGCGATGGTTTTTCAAAACTATGCACTATACCCTCATATGACGGTATACGACAACATGGCATTTGGCTTAAAGCTTCGAAAATTTTCAAAACAACAAATTAAAGAACGTGTCCACAATGCAGCAGCCATTCTTGATTTAGAAAAATATTTGGATCGCAAGCCTAAAGCTTTATCGGGTGGTCAGAGACAACGGGTTGCCCTTGGTCGAGCAATCGTCCGAGATGCACATATTTTCTTAATGGATGAGCCTTTGTCCAATTTAGACGCAAAACTACGCGTACAAATGCGTGCAGAAATTACCAAGCTTCATCAGCGCTTAAAAACAACGACAATTTATGTAACACATGACCAAACTGAAGCAATGACAATGGCAACGCGTCTTGTTGTTATGAAGGACGGTATTGTTCAACAAATTGGTACACCTGAAGAAGTATATGGCTTACCTGAAAATAAATTTGTTGGCGGTTTTATAGGCTCTCCATCCATGAACTTTTTTAAAGGGGTTTTCCATGAAGAAGGAATTCAGATCGGTCCTATTTCATTAACTATTCCAGCAGAAAAATCAAAATTATTATTAGAACAAGGCTACTTACAAAAAGAGCTGATTCTTGGCATTCGTCCTGAGCATATTTATGAAAATTCTTCTGTCATTTCTGAGCCTTTCTTCTCGTCCATCGAGGCAAATATTGAAGTATCAGAATTAACAGGTGCTGAGCTGATGTTACATGCCCAGTTAAATGGACAGCCTTATATTGCACGTGTTAACTCTGATACAAAAATTACACAAGGCCAAGTTGCACACCTACAATTTGATATGTCTCGGGCACATTTCTTTGACTTAGAAACAGAGAAACGCATTCGTTAGAAGCAAAAAGTACTGCAAATATTAATCCACATAGAAAGGGATTCAGGCAAAGAGTCTGTTTCCCGCTTTTTTTACCTCCCACTCATAGTCCATACTCGATTATTGATTGACTTTAGATTCAACCAACTTCACTGATCTGATTCGATTTTAGAAGATCATCAGTGTTTCTGCATCCAACAATCGTATTTTACTTGGTGGATGTTATTTTGCTATTACTTTATATAAAACAAAGCAAAATAACCAAAAAAGATAGCTAGATGGAAAAATACACTGTCATTTCGCCACTAAGCTATCTCAACTATTTTATATGAGGTTGTCAACTATTACCTCCGTCTTGTAGAAATGAAACATTTCATGTCAAAAATTTCTCAATAGAATCTATAAGGAAGTTGGATTTTTTTATCGATGTAAATCCCTATTTCCCTAACGGTACCGCTATTTTGAAGTAGAAATATATAATATTAAGTATAAAAACGATTGCTCTTTTTATTTCATTGCTGCACCGTACAGTCCCGCCTCACCTTTACGAATACTACTGCCTATAATTTGCTCTTTCCCTTCAAAAGGTGTGTTTAACAAACGTTGCTGAATCACCTCTTTAATCTGCTCTATGATTTTCGGATGGTGATTAAAAAAGCCGCCACCTAACACTATGCAATGTGGGTCAAGCATCAAAATCATTTGATGCAATTGTTTTTCCATGCAGTAGATTAATTGCTGCAAAAGCTTATTCATGATGAGGTCTCCCTTGTAATAGAGCTCCATCATATCTTTTAATCGAATTTCCGAATTCCCCAGTAACGCTATTCCTAACTTTTCTATAGCAGGTCCTGACACACTTTCTTCTAATGTTTCTCCATCATTACCAACGATATTAAAACCTATTTCACCAGCTAATCCTGTTCCTCTTATAAATTCGCCATTTACAACTGTACAACAAGATAATCCGGTGCTTAATGTTACATATACCATCACTTCTTTGCAGAATCCTCTAGCATTGTATTCTCCCCAGGTTGCCATGTTAACATCGTTATCCATCAATATTTGTGCATATGGGAAAAATTCAATTAAACGCTCAGAAATCGGAAAGTTACTCCACGGTATATTATTTTGATAAACTGCTAGACCTTTTTGAACATCCACAATACCAGGTACACCAATACATACCTTAGAGATTTCATTAATAGAGACTTCTTGCTCTATACATAGCTTTTCAAAACTATTAATTAAACAATGGAATAAAGTTTCTCTATTTGTAACATCACTTGGTACCTCTTTTTTGATTAACAACTGTTGCTGTTGATTGAATAAAGCCGTTGCTAATTTTGTTCCGCCAACATCTGCTACTAAAATATAACGCATCTTTCCACCACCAGTTTTCGCCACATGATCTACTCGAATTCGCAATTCTCAGAAAGTAAAGGTTATATATATGTCTATTCTTCATTGCATCTGCTTATGTTATGAAAGATTTACGACTTGCGTTAAATTACGTGGCTTATCAGGATCACAACCTTTAAATATTGCATTTTGATAAGCCAATAGTTGGAAATAAGGAATAGCTTCAACAAGTCGATTTAAATCATCTACTTCTTCTGATAACTTGAGAATTAAATCTGCTTCTAATTCTTCTGAAGCTATACCGATGACAACAACGAAACCTCCCAGCTTTTGAATATCTTTCACTAATGCGTGATCATATTCCTTCGTTTCATTTTGTGTAAATAAAATAACAACCGTTTCCTTATCGACAATAGAGATAGGGCCGTGACGGAATTCTAAATTGGAGTAACTTTCACATTCCGTTTGCGTCATTTCCTTTAGCTTTAATGTCGCTTCTTTAGCCAACCCATTATAAGCACCAGACCCTAAAAAGATAAAACGCTTTTTTGAGACATCTTCTGTCACCTGTGTTAATTGCTTTCCATTGCCTAATGCCGAATGAACAAGTCTAGGAATTTTCTCTAACTGTTTCATCATATCCGTTCGTCCACTAATTTTCGCTGCATATAATTGGAGAGCATATAGCATATTAGAAAATGATTGAGTCATTACCACACTTTTTTCTGATATATCATTTAAAGCAATCAATTCATCAGTTAATTTAGCCATAGGTGTGTCCCCATTACATGTCACTGCCATAGTACGTATATTTTCCGCATCATTCAAATGTTCTAAAGACATAATGATTTCCGAAGTTGTCCCCGAACGTGAAATGCCAATGATAAGATACTTTTTATTTTTTAAAATATACGTTTCTGTGTGTAAAAACAACTCAGATGCTGGTACAGCAATAGCAAACTCTCCAGTTACAGCTTGATAATAACGTGCTGCAGCAATCGCTAAATAAAATGATGTTCCACACCCCGTGAAAAGAACGACATCTACAGCACTTTTATTGAATGCAATTGATTGAACAATGTCTTTTGTTTTTTCTAACTTTTGTCCTTGTGCCATAATCTCATTGTAAGTGTACATAAACAAATCCCTACTTCTCTTTAATTTTAGTTATTTGTATCTCGGCTAAGAGACTTTCAACAGTCACTTTTTGTACTTTTGCAATCTCTTTATTTTCTGCATTCGCTGAGCCACATGCAACAGCCCATTTATATGCCTCTGTAGGGTCTGCACCCTGTGAGAGCTTATAAATAAGTCCACCTAAAAAGGCATCACCACTGCCAACTGTATTGACAACATTTATCCGTGGTGCATTCACTTTGTAAACCCCTAACGAATTAACGAATAAAGCCCCTTGCTCGCCCAATGAAAAACACACATGTTCAATCCCTAATTCTTGTAATTTTACACCAGCTTGAACTAAGTCTTTCTGAGCTAGAACTGGCTTACCAATCAATTGAGTCATTTCATCCTCATTAGGTTTAATGATAGAGGGTATTGCCTTAATACCATGTTTCAACGCATCACCACTTGTATCAAGTGCAACTCGAATCCCTTTTTGCTTTAATCTATGAATAATCTCCGCATAGGCCGTTTTTGGGATACCTTTAGGTAGGCTTCCTGACAACACAAAATAGCTAGTATGTTCGGCTTGTGCCTCAACCCAATTTAACATTTTATTCCATTCATATTCATAAATGGTTGGTCCTGTCTCTAAAAGCTCTGTCATTTCCTTCTTTTGCTGATTAATAACGGTTAAACAAATTCGGTTTTCTTCCTGTATTTGTATGAACTCTGTTTGTAAATTTTCTTCCTGTAAAAGTTCCTTTATTCTACTACCATTTAATCCACCAACGAAACCGCCAATAATTACATCGCCACCAAGTGCCACGATAACACGAGCTACATTAACACCTTTCCCTCCACCTTGTTGTGACTTCTGCGATACACGATTGGTTTGACCAACCATTAAAGAACCTACCTCATATACTTGGTCAATGGCTGCGTTTAAGGTTAATGTAGTAATCATTTTTGTAACATCTCAATCTTTTGCTCTACTAACTTAATTAAAGATTCACGTGCTGGAAGGAAATACTTTCTTGGATCATTTTCAGTTGGATTATCCTTAAAATAAGCTCTTAATTGCTCAGCAAATAAATCCTTCAGCTCAGTAGAAAAATTCACTTTTGCAATGCCGTAATTCAAAGATTTACGCACATCCTCTTCTGGCACTCCAGATGCTCCGTGCATGACTAAGGGCACATTTGTAGAACAATGAATTTCTTGTAAAAGATCAAATTGTAATTTTGGCTTTTGTTTATACTTACCATGCGCTGTACCAAAAGCTGGAGCAAATGACTGGATTCCTGTAACCTTTACAAAATGTTCAGCCTGCTTGGGTTCAGTAAAGAATGCATTATCCTCATGGACACTTAAACGATCTTCGACACCACCAATTGTCCCAAGCTCTGCTTCAACAGGTACATTTAACGCATTTGCAGCTTCTACTACTTTTTTTACTAATAAGATATTTTCCTCAAAAGGTAAGGAGGAACCATCAATCATCACAGAGGTATAGCCTGCCCGTAAACATTCCATAACAATCTTATAAGATTCACCATGATCCAGATGTAATGCCACCGGTACTTTTGCCTGTTCAGCTGCTGTTTTTGCAAGTGCAATCATATAAGGCATCTCAACATATTTATAAGTGCTTGAAGTTGTCTGCAAAATGACAGGTGCACCTACTTTTTCTGCACCAGCAATTACTGCTTTTATAATTTCCAAATTATGTGCTCCAAAAGCACCGATTGCATAATTATTTTTATAAGCATCTTCTAACATAACTTTAGTTGTCACTAATGGCATAATAGAATTCCTCCCTCAATGGGTTGTTGGTATAATCTATAACATAAAAAAATAGAGGGAATTACTCAATTAGTTTAATTCTGTATAAAATCGGCAACGATCCCCTCTTACAATCGAAATACAGAATTCAACTGGTTTTCCTGAAGTATCAAACGCAGTTCGTTCTAGTAATAAAGCTGGTTTTCCAGCATCTGTTTTCAATAAAGGCGCTTCATCTTTATTAATAAGGACTGGTTCAAAAGCTTCTCGCGCCCTTACAACAATAATGTTAAACCGTTGTTCTAATAAGCTGTATAAAGAGGAAGTAGTTACTTCTTTTAATATTTCACTATCCTTAATAATACTTAAAGGTAAAAATGATGATTCCAAAATAATAGGCTCATTATCTGCAAATCGTAAACGCTTCATTTCTACTACTTGCTCATTTTCCTCTAATGCTAAATTGGACCTAACCTTTGTTGAGGGATAAACCTTCTGTATTTCTAGCACTTCATCTCTTGGATTTAAACCTTTTTCTTGAATCATGCGACTAAAACTATAAAATCCTCCAAGCGATTGTTCAAGTCTAGGTTTCGAAACGAAGGTCCCTTTCCCTTGTATACGATATAATTTCTCTTCCTTTACTAATTCCTCAATTGCCTTTTTTACTGTATTTCGACTAACTCGAAACATTTCCATTAATTGGTTTTCTGAGTCAATTTTATCTCCTGGCTTCCATTCACCTGATTGTATTTTTGCAAATAATATTTGTTTCAATTGGTGATACAATGGGATTACACTGGATTGATCTAACAAATGCATCTTTTTTCCTTCCTTCTCTAGGTTTTGTAATCAATATACCATCTATATAAAAAGATGCCTATTGATATATCAACCCTTCTCAAAGGCAAGATTCCCTAAGCAAAAAGTTTTCTCCACTTCTCCTTCTTCATTCAACCAAACAACATCTGCATCTTTTCCTAGTGCAATAGACCCTTTTCGCTTATCGAACCCTAAATGTACTGCTTGATTCAAAGAAACAAGACGCATTTGTTCAACGATTGAAAGTGTAAGCCACTCTTCTATGTTTTTCCTTGCTGTATTCATATTCAACACACTTCCAGCTAAGGATCCTGTTTTACGTTGAATACATTGATTATTGATTACTTCTACTTCATTTCCACCTAAACTATACATACCATCTGGCATCCCCTTTGCACGTATACCATCTGTAATGACTAATAAACGATCTAAGCCCGTCATTTTGTAAACCATTGGTAGTAAATCTTTATGGAAATGAATATTATCTGGAATTACCTCAACATACACATCTTCAGCTAAAAGCACTGCTCCAACAACACCTGGATCACGATGATGAAGTCCACTCATACCATTAAATAGATGTGTTGCATGAGTGATACCAGCTTTTAATGCATGGATTGCCGTATGATAGTCAGCGTCAGAATGACCAATAGATGCAATAATTCCCTTACTAGTCAATTCTTTTAGTAATTCGAAATTGCTATCTTCCTCAGGTGCAAATGTGACAAGACGAATGGATTGTTGAGACTTATCGTATAAATCATTAAATTGTTGAACATTTGGCTTTAAGATATACTCTTCTGGTTGGGCTCCTTTTTTTGCCCCATTAATAAATGGACCTTCTAAATGAATTCCTAACATTTCAGCTACTGCTGTAGGTTGGTTTTTATAATAAGAATAAAGTTCCTCAATAGTAGCTTCAATCTCTGACATAGGAGCTGTCATCGTTGTTGCTAAAAAAGCTGTTATGCCTTCACTAGCTAAATACTTCGCCATTTTCGAATAACAAATTTGATCAGCATCCATAAAATCATGTCCTAAAGCACCATGTACATGGATATCGATCATTCCAGGGATTATATAACCTTTTAGCTGACAGTCTATTACATTCTCTATCGAAGCTAGTGAAGGACAATTATCCATTTGATCAATTACTGTAATTTTCCCTCCCGACATTTCTAGAAATCCGTTATTTAAAATTTGATTTTCCAAAACGATATTAGCATTAATAATCCATATTTTATTCATGAGGTTATCCCTCCACCAGAATACTGTGGTAGATTCGTTTGTTCCTCTGCTTCAATTTCTTTCTTAAATATATGAGATGACATCCAAGTTAAAAATAATGCAGTTAAGCTAACACCGAAGAATGGTAATAAGCCAGGAATCCAACTATAAATTTTATATAGTATGGCAAGCCCTATAATGCTGCTAATCATCTGTAATGGATACGCAATACTAAATATGATGGAAGCCGCAAAGTAACGTAATGATGGTAAATTATAATGGGCATATAGTTGAAATATATTCACTAGAATAATACCGAATAGCATACTAATTGTGATGAACATTGTTAGCAAAAGTAAACCAAGTATGCCATTAAATGTTATAATAATCTGAAAATTAATGATTAAAAAGTAGCCTAAACCCAGTAAGATAATACCTATTTTATTAGATGGAATAAATTCGACTTTATATGTATTCCAATATATTTTTACTAATCTTTTTAAGTCATCTTCTCCTAGTAATCTTTTACGTAAAGTAGTAAACATTGCAACAGTTGCTGGGGATAGTCCAAATAAAACAAGTCCAAGCAAAGTTAAGCCTGTCCATAATATCTGTAGCACTGCTAACAATGTGATCCACTCTACAATCCAGTATAATTTACTTTTCCACCCTTCAAATTCCAAGTACATTACCTCCCTACGATTCACATACAACTATATATCGTGCATGCTTCATTTTAAGTGTGAAGAGTTGGTTTCTCTAACTAGACACGTCATTAGAAAGAAGGTTTATAGAATGAGGGTCACATAAGCTTGGAATCAAAAGTGACTATTTAGCTTATGTGACCTTCTCCTTCTTATTAAGCTTGAAGGAAATCTAAATCTAATTATTTTGATCGGTCATATGCCCCTTGTGCTACTTCCAAATATTCTTGTAAGCCCATCTTCTCAATTGTTTTCTTATAATCATTCCATTTATCGAAGCTTTCTTTACCTGTAATAAAACTTGCCGTCATTTCATTTACATACGTTTGAATGTCTGTTAAAACGGCTGACACTCGATCATTTTCTTCTACTGTGTAATTCAATCCTGGAATAATTTCATCATCTTTCAATGCATATGGCATTACTTGGTTAGCATTGTTAATAGAATTTTCCTTAGCCTCTGCACCTTGGAAGTACTTTTTCGTTACAATCCCAGGGTAATAGCCGCCTGGCCATGTTAAATAATCACTTATCGCTTGATCTAAGTTTTTGCCATCTGGGTTATTCGTAATATTTTCTACATATTGAATAGTACCATCCGCATTTTCTTCGTAAGTGACACCTTCAAAGCCCATAAAGAACATTTTAGCTCCTTCATCACCATATAAATGATCAATCCAACGAACCATCGCTTCAGGATTTTTCGCTTTATCTGTTAAAACAAACATGCCTAAATTACCAAGACCATTAGTCATCGCAGTAAATTGTCTATCCCCATTCGGTCCTTCTAAAACTTGTGCACCAGTATAACCATCTATTTTATATAACTCTTTCGGGTCTACTTCACTAAGCATACCAAACGTCCCTTTAGCTGCTTCTGCCGCAAATTTCTGAGGCTCTGTCGTAAATACATCTTTATTGATTAAACCTTCTTTGTAAAGTTTATTTAAAAACTCAAGTAATTGTTTATATTCGTCTGTCGTTGGCACGAAACGGAATTCTTCAGTTCCTTTTTTAAAGTCTAAATTCAGATTCATCGTTCCTTGTTTATTCAAGCCAAATGAACCTCTTAAATAAGAAATAATTTGTTCAATACCATAGCCAGTTCCCCAGCCTTGTTCATCTTGTAAACCATTGCCATTAGGATCATTCTCTTTAAATGCTTTCAGCACGTTATACAAGTCTTCTGTTGTTTCAGGTGATTGTAAACCTAGATTATCAAGCCATTTCTGGTTAATCCATGGAGCTCCGACGCGAAGTGATGAAAACTTCGGATCGTAAATTGTTGGGAAGCCATAAATATTGCCATCTGCCATCGTCACACCTTGTTTTACAGATGGGTATTCTTCTAATAGTTTTTTAAAATTTGGAGCATATTGATCAATATAATCATTCAACGGTAAGAATACACCTTGTTGTCCATACTTGATTAAATCAGTTTTTGAAAATGCTGATGCAAAGAATATTTCTGGATAATTTCCAGCAGCTAAAAGTAAGTTCTTTTTGTCCGCTAATACTTCAGTCTGAACAGTTGTCCAATTAATATGGACGTTAGACATTTTCTCGTATTCTTCCCATAACATTAGATTGTTCCAATCTTGTGATGCAAAAAACTTTGCTGCAAAACCGTCTACTTCAATTTTCTCTTTTGTAATAGGCATATCCGTTGCATTCAAATGATCTAGATTACCGCTTTTTTCTCCACCATTATCTTTATTATCTGAACATGCTCCTAGCAAACTTGCAGCTAACATCAGGCTTGTTACTAAACCGTAAACACGCTTTTTTTTCACTTTCATTTAAAATCGCCCCTATTCTTTAACCTTTTAATGAACCAATCATGACACCTTTTACAAAATATCTTTGTAAGAATGGATAAAGCATTAACATTGGTAGGTTAGCAACGATTAAAACTGCGTACTTTAACCCTTCAACGCTAAGTTTTTGAGCTAAAAAGCTTTCTGACGTCGCTTTAATCATATCGTCAGCTTGTCCTTGAATTAATATTTGCCTCAGAATAAGTTGTAGTGGAAACTTATCTTGGTCTTGCAAGTAAATCAATGCTTGGAAATAAGAGTTCCAATGTCCTACAGCGTAAAATAAAACCATGACTGCCATAACTGGTAATGATAGTGGTAGAACAATACTCCACAAAATACGGAAGTTCCCTGCGCCATCAATCATGGCAGATTCCTCTAGCTCATATGGAATGGACTGGAAAAATGTCCGCATAATAATGATGTTCCATACAGCTACCGCGTTCGGAATAATCATGACCCAAAAAGTATTAATCATGCCCAAATCACGAATTAATAAATATGTAGGAATTAGTCCTCCACTGAAAAACATGGTGAAAACCATAAATGCCATAATAAAGCCTTTTCCTTTTAAATGTCTACGAGAAAGAGGGTAGGCTGCACAAATTGTCATAACTATATTTAACAATGTTCCAAAGAATGTGTACTTCAATGTGTTGATAAATCCATTCATAATATCTGGATTTTGGAATACCTTTTGGTAGGCCTCCACCGTAAATTCCTTTGGCCATAGCCATATATCCCCCGAGATTACGTACTCCGGATTACTAAGGGAAGCACTTAAAACAAAAATAAGTGGATACAAAACAACAACTGCTACAATTGTTAAAAAAATATAATTAAAGAGTGTAAACGCACGATCGCCCTTTGATTCTTTCATTTCAATCTCTCCTTTACCATAAACTTGTATCACTCACTTTTTTAGCTATTTTATTAACCATAATAAGGAGGATAAAATTAATGATAGAGTTGAATAAGCCAACAGCTGCTGAAAAGCTATATTGCGCTTCTAAAATCCCGCTACGATAAACGAAAGTTGATATAACATCCGATGCCGACATATTTAAATCATTTTGCATTAAAAATACCTTCTCAAATCCAATTGCCATGACAGATCCTACATTTAAGATAAATAAAATGACAATAGTCGGCATAATCGCAGGAATATTAATATGAATAATTCTTTGGAATTTTGATGCCCCATCTATCATTGCCGCCTCATGCTGTGCTGGATCTACGGCTGCTAAAGCGGCAATATATATGATGGAGCTCCATCCCATCGTTTGCCAAACATCAGATAGTACGTATATTGATTTAAACCATGCTGGTTCTGAAATAAAATCAATTGGTGTACCCCCAAATAACAAAATTATTTGATTAATCATCCCATCAGACTTTAAGAATAGTAACAGCATACCCACAACGACTACTGTTGATAGAAAATGTGGGGCATAAATAACTGTCTGTACAAATTTTTTAAAACGAAGACTTTTCACTTCATTTAATAGCAATGCAATAATGATTGGTATTGGGAAAGATATAAGTAAAGTGAATACACCAATCCCTATCGTATTTTTTATTAAGCGCCAAAAATAATAACTATCAAAAAAACGTTCGAAATGCTTAAACCCTACCCACGGACTTCCCATAATTCCCTTTGTAGCAATGAAATCCTTAAAGGCAATTTGCACCCCATATAGTGGATAGTAATGAAAAACCAAAAAGTAAAGTATGACAGGAGCTAGTAATAAATAAAGCTCCCAATTTTTTTTGATAGATTTTTTCCACTCTACCAAGTGATTTTTCTTTACTTTTGATTGCTTTTTGAAAAAACGTTGTGTTTTAGATGTTTTGTCCTCAACAGTTGTTTTATCTAAAAGCGTCATAATTACACCCCCAATTTATCAATGTTGCAGAATGGTAGATTCCTGTATGATCTCCATAACCTTGCCTCCGTTACGAATAGACTCTGTTGCTGCGCAGCCCACCGCAACACTCATTCGTCCTGCAAATGGCGTTGTTAAAGGTTCTTTATTGTAGAGAATGAGTTCTACAAAATCTTGGGCAATTTTTGGATCAGCCCCACCATGGCTTCCTTCCTCAGGCTTCATTTCGTAAACAACATCACTAAGTTCTTCCCAAGAATTTGATTTTCGTGTTTTTAAATAAATTTTATTATTGATATCATCATTTTCGATACGCCCTTTCGTACCTATGAATGTATAATTTCGTGAATAGTCTGGTGTGAAGTGACATTGTAAGTAAGAAGCTTTTATGCCACCTTCCAATTCCATAATGACCATATTATTATCCTCTACATCAATTTCTTCACGGAATGCACATTCCGTAAATGTATGTTCAACATATTCTGGACAAGTTTTTTTCTGGTCACATGTTGGACACGTTAACGTATTTGGCTGATTTCCACCATAATAATCTAAGCTACCAAATGCAGAGACTTTCGTTGCATATTTCCCAGAAATCCAATGAATGACATCTAAATCATGTGAGCCTTTTTGAAGTAGCAGAGATGTTGTATTTTTTGAATTACCATGCCAATCGTGGTAGTAGAAGTAACCGCCGAATCCAACAAAATGACGTACCCATATAGCCTTTAATTCTCCAATAGCTCCTGAGTCAATTAAGCCTTTCATCGTTTGATACATACTCATATAACGCATATTAAAGCCAACCATTAGATGCTTTCCTGACTTTTTCCATGCATCTAATATTCGATCGCACCCTTCCACAGTAATGGCTAATGGTTTTTCAGCATATACATGCTTGCCTGCACTTAAGCAAGTAATAATATGTTCTTCATGCAGATAATCTGGTGATAAAACCGCAATTGCGTCGATATCATCCCTTGTTAATAATTCCTTATAATCCTTTGTTAAAAATAATGGTGTATCGAATTTTTCCTGAAATTTTTCTAAACGTTCTTGAGAGATATCAGCTAATGCTACTATTTCTGATGCTCCAGTAGGTTTATGCCAGTATTGTGCTAAGCCCCCTCTTAAACCGGCTCCAATTACACCAATTCGTATTTTTTTCATTGTAATTCCCCCTCTTATCCTTGCTCCCCTGTATTTCGTAAACGTTTACAAATCAAATTAAACTATTCATAACAACACCACTACACGTCAACACGTTGTAGGTACAAGTTAAAGCAAAAAAATGTAATGAATATTCCAAAAATTTAACTGGAATAAATATATAATTCTAACACTTAATATGTCAATACCCTAGGTTTTGTTCGCTAGTATAAATTAAATAAAACGTATATGAGTTGACCTATCCGAAAATTCAGAAAATATATCACTTCTTCAATAGCTCAATCTACTACTCTATTTTCTTAAAATATTTTTCTAAAAATAAACAAATTTCGAAATGAATCATCTATATGTAAACGATGCTCTCTATATTTTGGTTTTTAATAATCCAATTTTGACTAATATTAAATAGTACCTGAAAATTAAAACTATATGAGCTCAGTAGACCACCTAGTTCATATATTTTATTAGTGCTTGAAGTATTAATTTTGCAGTATCTTTTATATAAAAATAATGAGAGACAGCTTGTTGAGTTACTATCACAGACTGTTTTTTATGCTCAAAACATAAAAAAACGACTCACCTATGATAGATGAGTCGTCTGAGATTTTCACGTTCCCAAAAAATGAGGGGGGTTTCAGGAGCGTAATCATGAACTAGCAAACTTCTGGAGAAAAGTAGCTAAAGTTCATCCTTGCTACACTGTATTGTAGTCAAGGAATATTCTTTATATGATAATGATAATCATTTTCATTTAACTTGTCAACAATAATCTTATAATTTGTGCAACTTCTTTTTTCATGCTAACAAATACTATATTTATTAGCAAAGTTCAATCAGTAACGATCTACCCTCATTTACTTTTATAAACTATCGTTGCTCCAATGAATATAAATAAGGTTACTAGGCTCATCATTGTTTCTATTGCTCGATATTATTGGAAGACCATCAACAATTGTTGCTGAAACTGTATCCCTTTATTGTAGGATAGTGTGTGCAGACTAACACAAATTATTTTAAAAGCTAGAACGGAAAACAGACAGTTGCTACTGCAAACGATTTGAACAGAACGAGCAACATCAAGGTTGTTCAATGGCTCGTCCAATAGTACATATTCAGTTTCTTGACACAAAACCATCGCTACATATGTCCTTTGTCTTTGACCACCAGAAAGTTCATCTAAATATCTATTCTCTAAATCAGTTAAGTCTAAGAAATCGATATATTTAGAAATAATCATCTCATCTTCTTTAGTTAATCTTCCCTTTGAGTAAGGAAAGCGACCAAATCCAATTAGTTGTTTTGGGATACATCTACTAACGAAAACCCCAACATCTTATTATGCTAAAATTAGGTTTGGTGATTTTAAGAGAATTAGGTTAAAAAAGCTACTGCCTGTAGAATACAGACAGTAGCTCATAGTGTTGAAAAACAAAACCATCCATAGAATTTATGTGAAAGGTGAAAAAGGATTTCCGTTGCAGGCTACTTGCTTTCCTGTGGGCGAGCGGCGAGCCGCTTCCTCCGTGCAGGGGCTCGCCTATCTCGCTATTCCCACGGGAGTCAAGTAGCCTTCCACTCCAATCCATAAAATAAAAATGTTCACTTTTTAGCAAAAAAGTGAAGGTATTCACTACTCTTTTATGGTGGGGTGTTGTCACACATCACTTCTCCACATTGAAAGTAAGAGGCTATCCTCTCTTATAATATAAATAATGGGCTATTTTGTTCAGGAAAAGACACTTTTGCAGAATGGTTGATTGGAGTGGAGCCAGCGTCACTCCTAGGGGATTTAGCGTCACAGATGAGACCCTGGAGCGAAACGCAGTGAGTGAAGCGGCTCATCGGACGCCCCCTGGAAAGGACGCTGGCGGAGCGGAAATCAACCCCTCGCCTTAAAAAATTGCTTATTATGCCGTTGACATTACCTTTTTTCAACAACATAAGCTACTGCCTGTAGAATACAGACAGTAGCTTTTTTGAAATTGCCCTTTAAAAGGCGTATAGTAAAGGGATTTTTAGTTTATTGAACTACTTCAGGGTGGAAACCATCATTTTGGAAGTAGTCATCATGTGACCAAATATTTAATTTTGCATCCTGTGTTTTTTGTTGAATAGCTCTAAATGCATCTTCAAATGTGTTGTTTGGCTTATGAATATAACGTACAACTGCAAGACCTTCCTTTAATAAAGATTCCTGCAATAATACATCATCTACAAAAACATAGGCTAGAAGGCGATCATAATTGTCTGTTTCTGGCCCAACATCATAGACTGCTTCAATTTTTTTAGCCTTTTCCAATAAATTAATCGTGTAATCTTTTGCTTGTTCAGCATATGGCTGGGCATCGCCTTTGTTGTAATTCATTTCAGGTGTATCCACCATTAACAGACGAATTTTTCGTTTCTCACCATTAATTGTCGCCTGAATCGTATCTCCATCATATGCTTTAATATAGTCTAGCTCAAAGCGTTTATTTCCTGTTTTTTCTTCCACTTGTTCAATTGAAATAGTTCCTTGCTGATCTGTCACTGTTTTAGTATCTTGATCTTCGGCAGGTGATCTGCCAAATATCATGTACAATGCTACAGCCAGAATAATCGTACCACTTGTTATTAATGTTTTTATATCTTGCATTTTCATGTAGTAGGCCCCTCACAACTAATCATCTTTGCTTATACCTACGCTTGGTATAAGTTGTGCAACTCATCATTAGGAAAACAAAAAGTTGCACGATGTTTCTATTGTAAAATATCAAGCTACTACATTCAAGCTATCACATTGTCACAGCTACCCAATGGTTAGGAGAAACCTCTACTAGCTGACTATTTTCTACTTCATAGCGTACTTTTTTATCTTCGATATATTCGGCATCATTATATTTCTTCTTCTCTATTGCAGGATCTGGAATAGGTATTGAGCGTAATAATGCACGGGTATAAGGATGCTGTGGATTAGTATATAGTTCTTCACTTTCTGCCAATTCAACAATTTTCCCACCATACATGACCGCAACACGATCACTAATATGTTTCACCATTGACAGATCATGGGCAATAAATAAATATGTTAAACCAAGTTTTTGCTGTAATTCCTTTAATAAATCTACAATCTGCTTTTGAATAGAAACATCCAGTGCTGATAAAGGTTCATCACAAACAATAAAGTTTGGCTCGACTGCTAATGCTCTAGCAATCCCAATTCGCTGACGTTGCCCCCCTGAAAATTCATGAGGATAACGCATAGCATGTTCTTTCCTTAAACCAACAAGCTCAAGCAATTCCTCTACTCGTAGTCGTCTCTCTTCATGTGTCTTCACTAGACCATGAATATCAAGAGCTTCCCCGATAATATCTAAGATTTTTTTTCGAGGATTTAACGATGAATAAGGATCTTGGAAAATAATTTGCATATGACGACGCATTGCCTTTAACTGCTTTTTCGTTAGTCTTGTTACGGGTATGCCTTGATATAAAACCTCTCCATTTGTAGGCTGATGAAGCTGAAGAATCGTTCGACCTGTAGTAGATTTTCCTGAGCCTGATTCACCAACCAAGCCCAATGTTTCACCAGGATATATATGGAAGGATAAATCATTGACTGCTTTTAGCGTTTGACCACGACCTAGTGAAAATTCCTTCGACAGATGTGTCACCTCAATCAATGGCTTATGACGATTGATACCTGACTGAATATTGGCTATCTCTTTTGGCTGCTTTTTTTCATGCAGCTTTGGTAGCGCATTCAATAATTTTTGGGTATATGGATGCTGAGCATTCGCAAAAATCTCTTCCGTTGTGCCCTGTTCAACAATTTCTCCTTCTTTCATGACGATGATACGATCACACATACCTGCAACCACGCCTAAGTCATGTGTAATTAAAACAATAGACGTCCCCATTTTTTTCTGCATATCACGCATCAATTTCAGTATTTGCGCTTGAATCGTTACATCAAGTGCTGTAGTTGGCTCATCCGCAATAAGCAGGGACGGGTTACAAGCAAGTGCCATGGCAATCATCACACGTTGGCGCATACCACCTGAGAATTCGTGAGGGTATTGTCGATATCTTTCTTCAGCATCCTGAATACCAACCAGTTTTAATAATTCAATTGTTTGTTGGTAGGCCTCTGTTTTTGACATGGCCTGATGCTTGATTAAACTTTCAGCCACTTGATCTCCTATTCGAATGGTAGGGTTTGTTGATGTCATCGGATCCTGAAAGATCATACTAATATCTTGTCCACGAATCCCTTCCATTTGTTTTTCACTTAATTCCGTGAGTTCTTGGCCTTTAAACACAATAGTGCCAGATTTCAGAAATGAAGGCGGCGATGGTAATAAACGCATAATGGAACGAGCCGTTACACTTTTTCCACTTCCAGACTCTCCTACAATTCCGAGTGTTTCACCTTTATTTAGATGGAAGCTAACGTCCTTAACAGCTTCGAATTCTGTCTCCCCTGTGATAAAGGACACGCGAAGATTATTGATTTCTAAAAGCTTTTCATTCATTCGACCCATCCTTTTTAAAATTTGTGATTGACTTACTTACAAGTATAATCCATACTTTACAATACTGATAGGAATTATACAATATGATGCTGAATATTTTATTTACGTTTGGAGGAAATGCATGGTTACTTCAAAAAATCATTTAAAACCTAAGGAATTTATTTTCTTTTCTACGGTTTATCAAAAACTAATGCATCAAAAGCCTTACCATTTGATTCTTTTTTTCTTAAGTATTTTAGTTCATCCCTTTACATACTTTATCTATCGGAAAAGAAATCATTCAAACAATTATGATCAGGCTTTTGCATTACGTAGTCAGTACTACCTAGAGAAGGCTTTGGTTGCTCACTGGCAAAAGGACTTTGAACAACAAGAAATAGCAAAAGCTACCTTTTTTAAAGAGACTGTATTACAGTCACAAATTCAAACAACAGCCAAGCAATTAGCTCAAAATAAACTACAACAGCAAGTGGATCAAGATTTACAAAAAGAGGGCATACAACAACTAACGTATAACCAATTTTTTAATCAGCTACTAACAAACAAACGCTTTATCGCTCTTACCTTTCTACCAGCTTTTTTATTTTATGTAGTACTTATCTTATTTGCGAATCCGTTCCTACAATTTATTATTGAACGTCTTTTACAAAGCTTCATTGTCATTGTTGGTGTAGCTACATTGGTGTTTACTATTTTGTATTTATCACCATTTGACCCAGCAAGAAACCTACTCGGAGTTGAAGCAACACCCGAGCAGATTGCGAATTTTAATCGTATTCACGGTTTAGATCAGCCTTATTTATCGCAGCTTTGGAACGCACTATCTGGCCTATTTACATTTGATTTAGGAACATCCTTTGCAGGTAAAGAAGATATTACCCACAGCATTGCGACAAAATTTCCTGTCACACTTGAAATAGCCGTATTGTCATTGTTAATGGCTATCGCCATTGCTATTCCAGTCGGTATTATTTCAGCTGTTCGTCCAAATTCATATTTGGATTATACATTTATGTTCATTGCTTTAATCGGTTTATCCATCCCAAGCTTTTGGCAAGGTTTAATTTTTATTTTAACGTTTGCTTTAAAGCTTCAATGGTTTCCAGCGACCTATAATCCTCACAATTGGTTATCGCTCATCATGCCCATTATCGTCTTGGGAACATCCATTACAGCATCCATCGCTAGGATGACAAGGTCGAGTATGCTTGAGGTGATTCATGAGGATTACATTATTACAGCAAAAGCAAAAGGCTTAAATGAATTTAAAGTCATTTCAAAACATGCCATTCGTAATGCCATGATTCCAATTATTACGGTGATTGGACTTCTTTTTGGGGGTATGTTGGGAGGCGCATCTGTAACAGAAAAGGTATTCAACATTAGTGGGATTGGTAGCTATATCGTCGATAAACAATTTATCCCTGATATTCCGGCCATTCTTGGAGGCGTTGTTTATATTGCCATTACTATTTCAATTGTCAATTTATTGATTGATATCATGTATGCCTTTTTTGATCCACGCATTCGCTCGAAAATGAAGAAGTCTTAAAGGAGGATCACCTGTGAAAAACATCTTACATGTCAAACTACTCTTGAAGATTACACAGGAATATGTCAATTCTCATTTCACTTTTGTCTTTTCCTTATTGTTTTCTTTCTTGTTTCTAGCCTATAGCTATAATTTTTCTACCAATAGCTGGCGACCAGTTATTATACTCTTTTTTGTTATTTATGCTATTACCACGGCATATGTTGCTTTCATCAATTTACGAATTAAAAAGGACTTAGCAAAGCACGGTGACATTCAAAAAAGCACTCGAGTGCTGGGCTATCCATTGTTAATCACTATATTGTCAGGCAATATTTTTTCAACATCCTTTGCATTTATGCTTGTGTCGAAAAGAAAATCTGCAGAATATACTTTTGCAGCCTATGCCTTTATTACACAATTATTCATCATTGGTATTGCAGCATTGAATATATTTAAACCATATGTAACGGATACCTTTTTACTGGCGATGGGTGTTTTCTTAGTACTAGCGCTATTTTATATCGTGATGGCCATTTTATGTACGAAATATGTGACAGCTACTGAGGCACCTAAATGGATGATTATTCCCGGCGTTTTATTACTATTTGCAACTTTCACTGGTAATCTATTTGCGACATTACTAGGCTATAGCCTGATTCAAAAGGCTCGAAAGGCAAATCCGTCTTCTATAGAAAAGTGGCAAAAAATATGGGAAAAGATTTTACGTAATACGATGGCTGTATTCGGCTTATTCTTCATTATTTTCATGTTCTCATTGTCCGTCACAAGCTCTTGGACTTTTGACTATGATTTTGCTACAGAAAATAACTATGGTGCGTTACTGCAAACACCATCATTGGACTATCCGCTAGGCACAGATAATTACGGACGAGATTTATTTTCTCGCATTGTATTTGGTGCACAAATATCGTTAATCGTCGGATTTTTCTCAACGATTATTCCAGCAGTTGTGGGAGGGACATTAGGCGCTTTGTCAGGCTATTATGGAAAATCCACTGATAATATCATCATGCGAAGCCTTGATGTTTTATATGCTATCCCTGGCATTTTGTTAGCTATTGCTATTATCGCTGCCTTTGGTGCTAATACAGTGAACCTCATTATTGCGCTGAGTGTTGGGGCAATTCCAACCTATGCTCGTACAATGCGGGCTAATGTTATGCAGCTTGCTAATTTTGAATTTGTGGAATCAGCTAGAGCTTTAGGTGCATCTGATGCTGCTATTATTTTCAAGCATATTGTTCCCAATTCATTAGCACCAATGATTGTGAAAGCAACCTTAACGATTGGGGGAGCTGTTATTTCAACAAGTAGTTTAAGTTTTTTAGGGCTTGGTATTGAGCCACATATTCCCGAATGGGGCAATATTTTAAAAGTTGGTAGTACGTACCTGGAGACACATTCATATGTCGCGATTTTCCCAGGTCTTTGTATTATGCTTCTTGTCCTCTCCTTTAACTTCTTAGGAGATGGTTTACGAGATGCTTTAGATCCAAAAACAAATTAATTGGAGGTAACTATGAAGAAATTACTTGTATTTTTATTCGTTGCAGTACTAGCTTTAGCTGGCTGTGTACAAACAAAAACTGACGTAGAAGGCAGTAAAGATTCAAAAGATAATAACAAGAGCAATGGCAAAGTGGCCATTGAAGTATTAGGAATGGCCTCTGCTGAAGAAGATATGAATATTGTACGCGACCAATTGGTGAAAAATGGTTTTGATGTAAAACTAAATATTCAACCAGATTACGGTTCATTCTCTGCTCAAAAAGAAGCGGGTAACTATGATCTTGCTCTTTCAAGCTGGACGACAGTAACTGGGAACCCTGACTATGCTGTACGTGGTCTATTTAAAACAGGCGGTGACTACAGTGTTGTTGCAGATTCAAAATTAGATGCACTAATCGATGAAGCAAGCACATTGACTGGTGAAGAAGCAGCAGCTAAATATAAAGATTTAGAGCAATTACTAGTATTCGATCAAGCTTATATTGCGCCTTTATATATTTCCAATAAATATCAAGGGATCTACTCTGAATTAGTAAATCCTAAAACGGTCCTTTTACCAAAATCTCGTGCACAGGTTTGGGAAAAAATTGAATTTAATGATGCGGCTAAGAATGCAACAGAACCTTTAATCTTACACCAAACAATCAACTCCCTTACTTCACTTGACCCAATCAAAGGGAATGATGGTTCCATCAATACATTAAACACGAATATGTACGTTCGTCTTGTTAACTTAACAGATACAGATGAAGTTGTTTCAGATGGTTCATTATCTTATAACCATGTAATGGCTGAAGGTAATCAAGAATATTACTTCATTTTACGTGATGATATCCACTTTGCAGCTGTGAAAGATGGTGCAGCAATTGATACAGGTGAATTAGTGTCAGCTGAAGATGTTGTCTTCTCATTAAATCGTGCAAAAGATGCTAATTCAGTACCAGATCATCGTACTTATAGCATTCATGAAAATATAGAAACAGTGGAAATCGTTTCTGATTTAGCTGAATTACAAAGCAAAAAAGTAGCAGGCTCTGAGCAATCAGTGTTAGATGCCTTATCACAAAACCTACCTGCTTCAATAGCACAATTAACAAAGGAAAAAGGTGCTGTTCATAATGCAGCAGGTGCATACCAAGTTGTTAAAATTACAACGCCAACTCCATTCCCACAAGTATTAAATTATTTAGCACACCAATCTGGTGGTATCGTATCTGAAAAACAAGTAACAAGCATTAATACGTATGACGTGGCTAGCTATGATCCTGATAAAGACATTGCCTATGGTGATCAAGCTACTATAACGGAAGGTTCAGCAACATTTAACAATCAGCTATATGCAAGTGGTCCTTACATTTTAGTGAAGAAAAATGATTATGAAGCACAATTCGTGAAAAACCCTGCTTACCGTGCAGGTAGCGAATATGAACCAAAAATCGCCAAAATTAATGTTCGATTTATCTCTGATGTTGATAGTGCACTATCTGCATTACGTAATGGTGAAATACATGTTCTTCAAACAGTTCCAGAAACGAAGTTGGATATTGTGAAATCAGACGCTAAATTAACATTAAATACGGCAGATAGTAATGCTGTGTCTTACTTACAAATGAATACGTCTGGACGTGCAGTTTCTGATTCAGCAGATTTACGTAAAGCAATCCTATACTCCATTAACCAAGACGAATTCATTAGCTATTACCAAGGCAATAAAAAACCAGCTGTATCCACAGTATCTCCATTAATCGATACTGGTTTAAAACTGGAGGCAGATAGCGAGAAAGTAAAAGAATTTATAAAAGCATATAACGATAATAAGTAATACTAATTTGAGCCTTCTCAAAATTTGAGAAGGCTCACTTAGTGTTGAAAAACAAAACAGTCAATTAGAAGGTAAAAATGGATTTCCGTTGCAGGCTACTTGCTTTCCTGTGGGCGAGCGCCCCGAGCCGCTTCCTCCGCTATCGCTCCGTTTAGAGGCTCGCCTGTCTCGTTATCCCACGGGAGTCAAGTAGCCTCCACTCCAACCTACAAAAGTATTACCTTTTTAGCAAAGGTTTTCAAATAAGGCGAAGGTCTTCACTACTCTTTATGGAGAGGTGTTGTCACACATCACTTCCCCACATTGAAAATAAGAGCTTATTCCCTCTAAAAATAATGGGCTATTTAATCGCTATATTACTATGAAAAAAAGTAAAGACACTTTGCAGAATGGTTGATTGGAGTGGAGCGAGCGTAAGTGAGTGAAGCGGCTCATCGGACGCCCCTTGGAAAGGGCGCTGGCGGAACGGAAATCAACCTCTTACCTTGCAAATTTGCTTTTTCTGCCTTTGACATGATCTTTTTTCAACAACATGAAAGCCTTCTCAAAATTGAGAAGGCTCATTTTTAATAGTAGAAACTCATTTTATATTTCATTATGTGATTTTGGTTTTGGTCCTAGCTCTTCAGGCTCGATATCAGCAAATGTTTCGCCTTCCTCTTCTAGATCACGCATGCGGTGTGCAATACGTGAAGCCGCTGAAGCTGCTATACTGCCAACTAAATCATCTAAGAATGTGTTGACATGATGTCCAGGTTCTGTATCGAGTTTTTTAATAATCCCTATTTTTTGCTTGTCTAAATGACCAAAAGTGGTAACGGCGATACTGCCATATGTAAAAACAGATCCTAGTGCGATTGTTTCGTCTACACCAAATAACCCCTCATCCGATTCGATAATTTGTTGCAGTGGTGAAGATAATAATTTTTTCTCTGCTAGTTCATCTAATTCAATTCCTACTAATAAAGCATGCTGTACTTCTCGCTTACGTAAAACACGTTCAACAGAATGAACACAATGCTCCAGTGTTAAACCTTCATTATAGGTTTTTTGCATTTCGTAAACAATTTTTGCGATATCCTCTATCGCTACACCTCTACGAATTAACGCGGCTTGAGCTGCCTTTGCTACTTCGTCAGAGTGCACACGAATACTTTTATTATGCATAATTAACCCTCATTTCGATTTTTATTGCTAGTATAAAGCTAGCCCAACCTATTATACCTTTACTTTCGTAATATGGTACAATTTTGTTACAAACACAAGAAGGAGTGTCATCATTGGATAAGGGAACAGTACAGGATTTAACATTTTATAGTGAAGCATTACAGGAAGAATTACAGCTCTATATTTATGTTCCTGCAAATTATTCTCCACTTTATAAATACAATATTTTAATCGCATCAGACGGTAAAGATTATTTCCAACTCGGCGGCATTACAAAGCTAGCTGATGAACTGATTGATGACTATGAAATCGAAAATTTAATTATAGCATTTGTTCCTTACAAAGATATTAAAGATCGACGTCATAAATATATTCCAAGCGGTGAGCAACACGAAGCCTATCTACGCTTTTTAGCTCATGAGCTAGTACCCTATTTAGACAATGAATATGCCACTTACCAAATGGGTATGAGTCGTGGCGTCATTGGAGACTCTATGGCTGCCACTGCTTCCTTAATGGCTGCCCTAAAGTACCCAAGCATCTTTGGCAAAGTCATTTTACAATCACCATATGTTGATGAGGATGTCTTACAGGCTGTTGAAAAATTTAAAGATCCTGGCGCGATTTCTATCTACCATATAGTAGGTAAGGACGAAGATCAGGTAGTGACAATGGATAAAACCATCAAAGACTTTTTAACACCTAACCGTCAATTACATGAGCTCATGATTAGTAAAGGGTTCACTACATTTTATGACGAGTTCGAAGGCAATCATACATGGAAATATTGGAAACCAGACCTTCGACGTGCTTTAATTGAAAATTTCAATTAATATTGGGTGATTCAAATTACGAAAATTGAAATTTCTGTTATACTTAAATAGAAAAATTGTTTATTTTCGGGAGGTAATGGACTATGAAGTACGGTATTGTGGCATTTCCATCAAAAAAATTGCAAGATTTAGCAAACACTTATCGCAAACGTTATGATCCTCATTATGCAAAGATTACACCGCATATGACGTTAAAGGACAGCTTCGATGCATCTGAAGAAGAAATTCAAACCATCGTCAAGCAATTGGATGAACTTGCTGCTAAATATGCACCTTTAAACATTCATGCATCTCGCATAAGTTCGTTTTTCCCTACAACAAATGCGATTTACTTCCGCATTGAACCAACTGAACAATTAGTAGCATTCCAACATGAACTTCAAGACAACATCCCTCATGGGGAAATGAAACATGTATTTGTTCCTCATATTACAATCGCTCAAAAAATGTCAGCTTCTGAGCATGACGATATCTTTGGACAATTACGCATGACTGGCGTTGATGAAAAGGATACAATTGATCGCATCCATCTTTTATATCAATTAGAAGATGGCTCATGGACAACATATGAAACATTCCGTTTGTCTGGAGCTGAGTGATTCTTGTATCAGGTGAAAATTGTTGAAACAAAGCAAGAACACGATGATGCCTTTGCTATTCGGCAAAAGGTATTTGTTGAAGAGCAGGGTGTTCCGCTTCATCTAGAATGTGATGCTGAGGATGCCACTGCAACACATTTCATTATGTATGATAACGTTGAACCAGTAGGAGCAGCACGTTTACGTAGTATTGACGGCACAACAGCTAAAATTGAACGTGTTTGTATTTTACAATCTCAGCGTGGTAAAAAATTAGGAGCTTTAATGATGAAGGAAATGGAGAAGCATGCCATTTCTATCAACAAGGAAATATTAAAATTGCATGCACAAAGCTATGCCATTCCCTTCTACGAAAAGCTTGGATTTACAGTTACCTCTCCTGAATTTATGGATGCAGGTATTCCACATCGTGCTATGGAGAAAAAAATGTAATCAAAGGGTGTTACGATATGCATTGCGCATTGTCGTAACACCCTTTTTAAATAGACACGAATTCGCTTGCCACCATTTATCTACTCCATCGTAACAAGCTACATTGCCAAGTAGATATGCCATACGCTACTTCATCATTCTAGTGATTTTATCTAAATCTAGTGATGCGCCATCTTGAATAATAGATTGTACAAGTTTATCTTCCAACTCTTGCGTAATCGATCTGTTAGAAATTTTAGCTACACGTCTTACAATTTTTCTTACTTGTTTTTCACTGGTAAAATCCGCATGTTGAATGGCATTGGCTAATGCGAAGATTTCATCCATCGATACACCTGTTTTTTGCTCAATCGAATTAAAAAACGAGCGATGCATGTTTTCCCTCCTATCATTAAAACTCAAATTGACCTTGCGTCTTGCACGAAACATTTCGCAAATGGTGGAGGCCTTAACCTTATTTAGATAGTCCTAAATAGAAGCTAAAGCCTTTATGTTCATCAAATTAGATGTAAGTAGCGCCAACAATAATTAATAGAATGAATAGGACAACAATTAGAACAAACGTAGAACCATAGCCATAGTTGTTGCCGCCTCCAGAGTAACCTCCGCAATAGCTATTGTTCCACCCACCAACATTATTTCCATAAGGTTGTGAGGACCAGCCTTGATATCCCATAAAAGCACCCCTCCCTTCTACAACCTATAATATGTTTCGGTTGTAAAAATGGGAGGGGTATTCGTCTAGTCAATATTTCCTTTTGGTTTAAAAATTAATGCACCGATAAAGCCAAATACGATAGCAGCACTGATCCCTGAGCTTGTTACTTCGAACATGCCTGTTAATACGCCAACAAGTCCATGCTTTTCTGCTTCCGCCAATGCCCCATGAGTTAATGAATTCCCGAAGGATGTAATGGGTACTGTAGCTCCTGCTCCAGCAAAATTGATTAGTGGCTCATATAAACCCATACCATCCAATACGGCACCGAGGACAACCAACGTACTTAGTGTGTGTCCCGGTGTTAAATTGCCAACATCCATTAATAATTGGCCTATGACGCAAATAATGCCTCCAATAATAAATGCAAATACAAATGTCATAACCATGGTTTTTGCCTCATTTCATTGTAATTTCTATCGCATGTGCCGTACATGGAATCGTCTCGCCTTGTTGATAGGATAGCGGCGATAATAATGCCCCTGTTGCCACAAGTAATACTCGTTTATAACTCCCTGCGCGCATTTGTTGAATAACATAACTAAAAAAAACAGCCGCCGAACAGCCTGCTCCACTTGCACCAGATTGGAATGCTTCATCCTGTCCATAAAATTCGGCACCTGCATCACGTAATAACGTTAGCTCTTCATTCTTCACACCATTTTCCACAAGCATTCCTTTCAACAGCTTTAATCCAAGCTGACCTAAATCACCCGTTAAAATTAAATCATAATGATAAATTTTTTGGTTTCTTTGCTGTAGGTGAGATTGAATCGTTTGAAAGGCGGCTGGTGCCATCGCTGCACCCATATGGAAAGGATCATCCATGCCATAGTCAACTGACTTGCCTATCGTTGCTGCTTCTATAGAAGGATACTCCTCACGATGCTTTCCAATAAGGGCATAGCCTGCAGCTGTCACAGTCCATTGTGCAGTTTGAGGTTTTTGAGCACCATAATTGATGGGATAACGAAATTGACGTTCAATGGAATTATGCTGACTTGAGGCACCAGCTAATGAAAAATTAGCCACACCTAACTCTGTTAATAGGCATGCAATAATGGCAGAGGATACAGATGTTGCACAAGCCGAAAATAATCCAATAAAGGGGATTTCTAAATCTCTAGCTGCAAAATTGGTCGGTGTCATTTGATTAACCAAATCCCCACCCATTAAATAATCAATATCTCCGTTTTGTATTCCCAATTTTTTCATAGCAAATTCACAGGCCTCTTCGATCATTTTGCGATGCCCCTGTTCATTTGTTTTCATCTGCCATCGTTCATCATCATAGACCGAGTCAAAATACTGACTAAAAATACTGCGATTCTCCAATGGGCCAGCTACTACTCCACCAGCTAAAAGAGATGGTTTCGATTGAAAAACGATTACCATGAAACCACTCCTATCGTCACAAGGATATATTTAATGAGAGCAACGAAAAATGCAGATACTACTCCAAATAATACAACTGACCCTGCCAATTTAAATAAATTGCCACCGACGCCCAGTACCAACCCTTCTGACCGATGTTCGATAGCCGCAGAAATAACGGCATTACCAAAGCCTGTTACTGGAACTGCTGAGCCTGCTCCAGCAAATTGACCAATTTTTTTATAAAGGCCCAAGCCTGTTAAAATCATGGCAAAGGATACCATTGTGGCAACAGTTGGATTTCCTGCTGTTGCTTCCGTAAAATTGAAAAAAATAATATAAAAAAGGGACACAGCTTGACCAATTGCACAAATCAGTCCACCAACAAAGAATGCCTTAGCTATATTCTTTAAATAAGGGGGCTTTGGTGTAACATATTGCTCTAACTGTTGGTATTGTTCTTTTTCCATTTATGTCTGCTCCTTTGCAAGCTCTTTTAGTTTTGTAATTTTATCGCTCAATTTATTATCTTCAATCTGATCCTTTTTTATTTTATTGGCTTCATAAAAAATTTTATAATCAGCTGAGACAAATACATCTTTGTTTGGATATTTCTCATCAAATTTCTTTTGCAATTTTTTCTCTAGCTTAGTCTTTTTCCACTTTTCCCATGGTTTGATTTGTACTGCAACAAGCATACTATCGTCATATTGGATAACCGTTGATCGTTCAACATAGTCTTCTTCTTTTATAAGGGCTTCGACTTCACTTTCATTTTGTGGCGACCCATAGACAATAAATTTTTCTTTTTCAGCACAACCATTTAACAGCGATAAAACGACTAAGAGAGGTAATGTCATTCCTAGTAGCCTCAAATGTTTTCCCCTCCTTTTCTTTACAGTTTCTCCACACATAAAAAAACTATTCATTCGAAGATATATACGAAAGCCCGAGTCCATTTTTCAAAAGTACATATTGTAGAAGTAGTAACAAGGAAAGGAGGTGACAATATGGGTTGTGGTAAGCCAACAAATCCTATTGGACCAATCCATTCAGCAGGCTGCGTTTGTGACGTAGTTCGCGCTATTTTAGATATTCAAAATCAAGCGGTGCGAGATGAGTGTTCTCCATGTACAGCGAACTGTTTCTTAGAACCACTAGGCGGAATTGTTAGTCCTGCACGCTCTCAAGCAGATACACGTGTATTCATGTTAATTACAAAAGATGGTACTCCTTTCAAAGCATTCTTTAACTCTCCAACAGCAGATCCTTGTATTTGTACATCCGTATTCTTCCGTGTAGAAGATATGTTTGATGAGTGCTGTGCAACTTTACGTGTTTTAGAGCCATTATGTACATTTGACTCTAGTGAAAGTACAGTAGACTTATTAAGTCGTGACGGCTGTTGCGTAAACATGAAGAAAATCTGTAAAGTAGATGACTGGAACTCAACAGATAGCTGTATTACTGTAGATTTATCTTGTTTCTGCGCTGTACAATGTATCGCTGATGTTGACTTAGGGATTTGTGATTAATTTCTTTCACCTTTGACACACACACATAAAAAAAAGTGTACAGCATCCTCTGCTGTACACTTTTTTTATAATGTTGGCAATTTTCTTCCACGCCACAGTATTTGTTGTATCTCTTCAAAATGAATGATTTCCTGTGTTTTTAATTCTAATGACGTTAGCATTAAAGAATCACTCTGTACTTCTGAGGCAGTTCCAGTTAATTTTCTACCATCTTTTAAGCAAACTAATAATGGCTGATAGGCCCTCTGACGAAATGGCTTTTCTAAAAATTGAAGTTGTTTTAGTAAGTACGGATCTATTTGTACATCTTCTACGATATCTTCTTTCCCATCAACTGTTTGCTCATCGAAAATGTTGTCCCTTACATATACGGATGTACTTTCATCCAAATCAAGTTCATGTAACGCCTTAGAAATATTTAAAAAATATGATGGTGATTTTATAAACAAGCGTGGCTCTCGATCCACTTTACTCACTTCCCTTTTTTCCATACAATATGCGAAAGTAAGTAAATTGGTTCTTAGCCTATTTGACTTAAGAAAACTGTCGCTAATCCTAAGTAAATTAAAATACTTGTTATATCATTTAAAGTTGTAATAAAAGGTCCTGATGCCACAGCAGGGTCTATTTTTAGTCGATGCATTAACAACGGAATAAAGGAACCCGCTAATGTCGCGACTAAAATAGAACCACAAAGTGCTGCTCCTACTAACATTCCTAAAACAAGTTCATGTTTCCAGAAATAAACAATGCCAATAACGATTAATCCACAAACAACGCCTGACATTAAGCCTGTACCTGCTTCACGTAGTAGTAACTTGAATTTACTATGTTCTTCCACGTCTCCTGTTGCAATACCTCTGATCGCCACGGCTAATGCTTGTGTTCCACTATTCCCTGATGTTCCTGAAATAAGTGGAATAAAGACAGCTAGTAAGGCTACCTTATCTAAAGTATCTTCAAATTGCCCCATTAAATTGGCTGTCAGCATACCTAAAAACAGTAGTACCACTAACCAAGGTAAACGTTTTTTAGCTGCTTGGAAAGGTGTTACATCAAACTTATCCATATCCGAAATACCGGCTAATTTTGAGTAATCCTCAGAAGCCTCTTCATCAATAACATCAATAATATCATCGACCGTGATAATACCGAGCAGTTCCCCTTTATCATCAATAACAGGTGTCGCTAAAAAATTATAGTCCTTCATAATTTGTGCGACTTCCTCTTGGTCATCATTTGCATGTACCATCACAACACGTTCATTCATAATGGATCGAATACGTGTATCCTCGTCAGCAATGATTAAATCTCGTAGTGATATAACACCTGTCAAACGGTGTTCTTCATCCACCACGAAAATATAATAAACAGTCTCTGCATCTGGTGCTTCTTTACGCAAAATGGCCATTGCTGAACGCACTGTTGAATTTTCTGGTATAGCAACGTATTCAGTTGTCATAATAGAACCGGCTGTATATTCATCGTAGCTTAATAGCTCATTAATTTCTTCAGCCGTTTCCTCATCCATCATTTCCAAATAGCTTTCACGCTGTGCCAAATCCAGCTCATTTAAGACATCTGCCGCATCATCAGCATACATATGCGAAAGCATTTCTGCCCCATATGAAGGATCCATTTCAGCTAGGTACGCTTTATATTCATCATCTTCGATATCGATTGCCTGAAAAATATCAGCCATTTCTGTCGGAGACAAGAACGAATAGATGATCTTCCTTATATCAGGTTCCACCTTTTCGTAAAACGTTGCCTGATCATATGGATGAAGTTCTAAAAACTCATCACGGAATGCATCAATATTATGTGCTTCGAGCATTCCTCGTAGATGTGCCTCATCAAATTGCACATCATCCTTTTCATTTCTTTCCTCTATCATGCTTGTCCCCTCCTTCCGAGCTTTCAATCATCTTTACGGGCAATGCCGTAAAATCTACCTTCTATATAATAGAGTGTATTATACCTTTTCTGCAAACCCTTTTTTAAGTTATCCATCAGAGTCGGTGTACAGATTTTTATAAAATTCGATTTTAAGCGTAAAATCATGACGATTTCTATTTTACTATACATTAATTTTATAAAGTCGGTGTAAAGATACTTCCTATACACTGTTATTACATCAAAAATGATAAGGAGATGCCCGTTTGTGCGAACATCTCCTTTCTATCAGTCAAAGACTACTTCAATAATCTCTGCATGTCTTCATTTAACATACTTGTAAAGTGTAATGGCCTACCAGTCAGTGGATGCTCCATACTTAAGGAGACACAGTGTAGTGCTTGTCGATCAATCAAATGACGGCTTCCACCATAAAGGTCATCCCCAACAAGTGGATGCCCAAGGTACGCCATGTGTACGCGAATTTGATGTGTACGTCCTGTATGCAATTGCAATCGTACATATGTCACTGGTTCAGCATCAAGTAAAAACCGCTTTAGCACGGTTACATCTGTATGTGCATATTGCCCATCTTCTCGTACTTCTCTTTCAATAATACTCGTCACTTTACGCCCTATAGGAGCCACAATGGATTGAAAATTTTGTTCGACATGGCCATGCACAATCGCCTCATATTGCCTTGAAATGTTTCTACTACGCTGAGCAAGCCCTGTTAAATGATGAATGTGCGCATGCTTGGCAATACAGAGTAAGCCTGATGTATCTCGATCTAACCTTGTGACTATGTGGGCTGTGGAAGCTAATCCTTGTTGCTCAAAATAGCCACAAACTAAATTTGCAATGCTTTTGGTTGGATGCTCTCTTGAGGGAATTGTACTCTGGTGAGCTGGTTTATCAAGCACTAAGATTGCATCATCCTCAAATACGATGGTTAAATCACCATGCTCAATAGCAAGACCGTCACTTCTTTCCTCAGGAGGAAATGTCACTCCCACACAGTCACCCTCTTGAAGGACATGTCTCACATTACGTTCGACACCATTGACTGTTAATAAGCCACCATCAAACTTAATGGCGGTTAAGGCTTTCTTGGATATACGCCATTCCTGAAGGGCTTCTCGTAATAATTGCCCCTCTTTATCAGCCACAAAGTGCAATGTAAACCTTGTATCCATATTATTCATTAGCGACGAAAGATTCATGCACGCGCTCCCAAAATGGGAATGGTCGGAAACGGGCAAAACGTACTTTTTCATTTGCTACATTAAATGCAATAGCCTTGACATCACCTTGTGTAATTTGCAAGTGATCAACGGTCATATTAAAGTTCTGTTCATTTACCGGACGTAACACACAATGATGGTGTGCTGGTAATATTAATGGTGATCCTACTGTTCTGAAAACACGATTATTAATGGATGCAATTTCAGTGACTTGTAGTGCCGCTAATGTAGGATGGATAATTGCCCCACCAAGTGCTTTATTATAAGCCGTACTACCAGAAGGCGTTGATACACATAGACCATCTCCACGGAAACGCTCAAATTGATTGCCGTTCAGCTCGACATCCATAACAAGTGTTACATCTGGCGATTTGATTGTTGCTTCATTTAACGCTAGGTACGTATTCGAATCGGCATTGTGATGCTCTACTTTTACTTCTAAAAGTGGATACTCCACAACATTAAAGTCTTTTTTAGCAATGGATAAAACTAATTTTTCTAATTCAGATGGCTTCCAATCCGCATAAAACCCTAAATGCCCCGTATGAATACCAACGAATGCTACTTGGTCTAACAAATGAGAATATCGATGAAAGGCATGCAAAAGCGTGCCGTCTCCTCCAATAGAAACAACGATTTCGGGTGTTTCCTCATCATAAGTTAAGCCAAAATCCTGTAAATAAGTTTTAGCTAGCTCCATTAGCTCGTTAGATTGTGCATCTCTACGTGATTGAATCGAAAATTTCATTGGGCGTCACGCTCCTTCTCTGTTAGTAAATTAGGATTCGATGCTTCTTTGTATTCGCTAAAGTAGGCCTGTGCCTCTTGAATTTCACTACGAATCAATGACATTTCCTCATCCAATCGAAATGCTGCCTCTGCTGCACTTTGTAAACGATTTTTAATTTCCTCTGGGAACATGCCCTTATATTTATAATTTAAAGAGTGCTCAATAGATGCCCAGAAATTCATGGCTAGTGTTCGAATTTGGATTTCGGCTAACACTACTTTTTTTCCTTGAATCGTTTCAACAGGATATTCCACGATCATATGGTAGGAGCGGTAACCACTTGGCTTATTATGTGTAATATAATCGCGTTCTTCCACTACACGCATATCTTTACGCTGACGAATAAGCTCTGTTACGGTTGCGATATCATCAACAAATTGACACATAATCCGAAGCCCGGCGATATCACCAAGTTCATCACCAAGTTGTTTAGAGGGCTCAAAAGCTAATCCTTTTTCTAATGTTTTATCATATATACTTGCTAAAGGCTTAACACGTCCTGTTACAAATTCAATTGGTGAATTGGCATTAACAATACCAAATTGAGAACGCATGCCTTTTAATTTTACTTTTAACTCGTCTACTGCTTGTTTATAAGGACTTAAAAATATTTCCCATTGTCCCATTGTAAAAACCTCCCGACATTCGGTATCGAACACCACCGTCTGTTCGTTTTGTCTTTCTATTCAGCAAGAATTGCCTGAAAGTGTTGTTCCACGGTTTGGACAAATTCTGCCCCGTAATTGTAATTTCCTTCAATATTATACACGAGCATTTCCAATTCATCGTAGAAATTTGTCAGCTCAATCTCTTCTTCACCTATTCGTAGTATTGGATCTTTCTTTTTTTGTAAAATATGTACAAGATTCTCCCAACTACTCGGTGGAAAACGCAAGTAATGATAGTCTTCGCCTGCATCAAGTAAATAAATAAATGCAAACTCATCTGAATCTGCAATGAGTTGTCCAGCAGGTTTTAACTGTAAATTTACTTCATTGTCGTTTAAACTAAAATGAAGTTGATCTTGTTCAAAATTCGATGTTTCTATTGTATAAATTTTACGCACTGCGGTTCCCCTTTTCGTTGTACTCTTCCTCTTATTTTATCACACAGGGTAAATAGTTGCAGTGTGTAAATACTAAATCAAGCGAAACAACGAATGAAAAATAAAAAATTAAATAGGTGAATATAAATGACACAAGAAATTGAAATTGAGTTTAAAAATCTATTAACAAAACAACAATACGAGCAATTGTTACAAGACTTCCACATTAGCCAAAATGCTATTCATCGACAAGTAAATCATTATTTTGACACGCCTACACAGGCCATTCGTCAACTGCAAAGCGGGCTGCGAATTAGACAAATTGGTGATTATTACGAATGTACACTCAAAGAGAAAAATACCGAGCATGCTCATCTTGAAACAACAGATGAATTAACTGCAGTACAGGCACAGCAAATGCTTGATGGTAAAGGCTTTTTTGCTCAAGAAGTAGCAAAAAAATTAGCCAGCCACAGTATTCCTTTAGAACAATTACAAGTATTTGGCTCACTCACTACAGATCGTGTCGAAATTCCTTATAAAGAGGGGCTTCTTGTTTTTGACCATTCTTACTATTTGCAGTGCGACGATTATGAGGTAGAATATGAAGCAAAAGATGCAATAAAAGGAAATACAATTTTCGACGAATTTTTACAGCAATACGGAATTAAAAAACAGGCTACAGATAAAAAAATAGCCCGCTTTATGAAAGCTCTACAAGCACAAAATTCATAATAGTATAAAAAGGAAGGTGACTGACTCCTTGGATATTCAATCACTAAAATCTTTACTAGAAATTCAAGCATTGCAAACACTTGGAGCTACCGAAAATGCATCAACAAACAATCTGACAGACAATAATTCTATTTTTTCTGACATGATTAATGAATTATTAGGAGAAGCATCGACAGCAAGCAATGCCAAATTGTCTAGCTTATTTGCTTCTGGAACAGCAAATCATTCAGATTTCGTCAATCAGCTGACAATGTTAGCCAATAATTCAGAAGGCAGCTCACTCGAATCATTGCTTTATCAAGGCTCTAATGCTGTGTTTATCCCTGAATCTGTCAAACAAGCTTTAGCAAACAACTATACTGGCACAAAGCTTGATTCTTATGTTTCAGATGATGTTATAGGCTCTACAGCGTACGCCAATTCACTAACAGGAGCCAATCAATATGCCGCTATTATCGAAAAAGCTGCCGCTACTTATCAGGTACCCGAAAAGCTTATTGCGGCTGTCATCAAGCAAGAATCTAATTTTAATCCAACTGTAGTGAGTCATGCAGGAGCGCAGGGCTTAATGCAATTAATGCCCACAACAGCACAATATTTAGGCGTGACAAACGCTTTTGATCCAGAGCAAAACATTATGGCTGGGGCAAAATATTTGCGTCAAATGCTAGATAAATTTAATAATGACCCTACACTAGCTTTAGCAGCCTACAATGCTGGCGCGTCTCGCGTTACGAAATATGGAGGGATTCCTCCTTTCAAAGAAACACAGAATTATGTCAAAAAAGTGATGAATTACTACACAGTGTAATCGCATCTTTCCTTTTATCCATACTTTTTCCAACAAATTTCACCCATTGTGGTGAAATTTGTGCTATTTTAGCGAACAACAATTCGAAAGAGCTCTTTGTTTGTGTTAACGAAAAGACGTTGATAGAATGAAGGTAGTCACAAGAAATTCACATTTTGAGGATGACAAGTATATCAATAACGCTTCGGCTTAATTGCCGCTAACGATGTGTCTAGATTTTTCCGAGCAGAAAAGTAGAAGTTAGCCTAAGAAAGTCACGTCCTGTGACAACGGTTAATGTACAGATCTCTTTATAAACCTGTGACATCTGCCGGAGGGCTCTGTGGCAACACTTTCATTGCCACAGGCGTAGCACTTTTTGACGGTGTTCTAGATTCAGCAGTCGTTTGAACACTTGCTGAATGCGATAAAATGATACTTTAAGATATAAAGAAGAATTAAAGGAGCATATAACCTATGAGTCGAAAATACACTGTTCCTTATGAGGAGCTGGGAGCTGAAAAACTGTCAGAACTCATTCACGCGTTCTATAAAAGAGTGGCTCAGCATCCTGATCTTATTCCAATCTTTCCAAAGGATTTAACAGAGACAGCCCGTAAGCAAATTCAATTTCAAACACAGTATTTAGGTGGACCAAATCTCTTTACTGAGGAACATGGACATCCAATGATGCGTGCACGTCACATGAATTTTCCGATTACACCTGACCGTGCTCAAGCTTGGCTAGAGTGTATGTCAGAAGCAATGGATGAGGTAGGTTTGGAAGGGAAGTTCCGTGAAACTTATTATCAACGTTTAGTATTAACAGCTCATCACATGGTTAATACGCCAAATGACGATGAGGGGGAATTGTTACGTGAATAATATTCAAATGTTGCTGCAAGAGCCAACGCCGACGATTTCTACTGCCAACAAGCCTATTGAATTGTATATTTTCGTAGATCCACTTTGCCCTGAAGCTTTCAGTATGCAAGCAACTCTTCGTAAATTACAGCTTGAATACAACCACTATTTCACGTGGCGCTTTGTTCTAAGCACAGAGCTTACTTCTTTAAATTGCTTAAGTAAACGTGTCAAAGGTTGTATCTCGGGAGTCGAACTTGATATTAATCACCCTGTCTTACCTTCAATTGCTATTAAAGCAGCCGAACTACAGGGAAAACGTGCAGGTGCACGCTATTTGTCGAAACTACAAGAATATGTATTACTAAACCACCAAGATGTAAACTCCTATGCAACGCTTTTAAAAATTGCAGAGGATGTTCAACTAGACATGAATGAATTCACTGTCGACTTTGGCTCAAAGGAAGCAGCACGAGCTTTCCAATGCGATTTATATATTAAACGTGAAATGGAAGTTGACGAAGTCCCTAGTATCGTGTTTTTCAATGAATGTATTGAAGATGAAGGACTAAAAGTCAGCGGTAGCTATTCCTATGAAGTTTATGAACATATTTTACAAGAAATGCTGAACGAACAGCTTGTCCGTCAGCCATTACCATCAATAGAGGACTTATTTTCTAAATTCCATACACTTTCTACAAATGAAATAGCTTTTATCTATTCATTTACAGAGCAAGCAGCAGAGCGTGAATTAAAGAAACGCATGCTACAACAAAAAATCGAACGAATCCAGACAACTCACGCTACGTTATGGCGTCTTAAATAATACAAGAAACGACAGGGACTCCAATCTTTCATGATGGAGTCCTTTTCATGTTGTTGAAAAAAGGTCATGTCAATAGCAATAATACACCTTTTCACAAAGCCTGGGATAGATTTCCGTTCCGCCAGCGTCCGAGTCACTTCACCCACTGCGTTCGTCCCAAGGTATCAGTTGTGATGCTAATCCCCTAGGAGTGACGCTGGCTCCACTCCAATCACCATGTGGCAAAAGTGTCTTTTCCTTATCTTTCATACGAGCATAATTAGAGGAAGGATAGGCTCTTATTTTCAATGTGGAGAAATGATGCGTACCGCTCCTCCATAAAATGAGTAGTGAACACCTTCCCTTTATTTAAAAACCATTGCTAAAGAGAAATATTTTTATCGGTTGAAGTGGAAGGCTTGACTACCTTGGGATAGCGAGGCGGAAGCGGCTTTGCGCTCGCCCACAGAAAAGCAAGTAGCCTGCAACGGTAATCCATTTTCACCTTTCACATAAATTCTATGGATATTTTGTTAGATAAAGCAAAATACAAAGAAGCGCCTCTATCCTCGACCGATAGAGACGCTTCTTTTTCACAAAGGGGATGGGAGAAATGTTCACGTTCAAACAAAGGGGTGTATGTTTGTTTTGTGATTTATTTCACAAGAATTACTCTATCATGGAATAATATATTTAGCAATGCAACCAATACTAGATTCACAAATTTGTCAAATAGAAAGCGATTACAAACAGTATTTTTCCAAGATGCACACTTTTAAACTATTTAGAAATCAAAAAAAATCATTATTCTTTCATTTGAAATAACATGGACAATATATAAAAAGGAGCAGTAGGAATATTCCCACCGCCCTTTTAATTAGTTATTCAACAATAATTTTTCTAACTCATTTAAACGCTCTTCAAATACTTTACATGCATCTTCAATCGGCTTAGCAACGTTCATATCAACACCTGCTGCCTTTAATACTTCTATTGGGAAATCAGAGCATCCAGCTTTTAAGAAGTTATTAATATAACGTTCTACAGCTGGTGCCCCCTCCTCTAAAATTTGTTTACTCAATGCTGTAGCGGCTGATTTACCAGTCGCATATTGATAAACATAGTAATTATAGTAGAAGTGTGGAATACGAGCCCATTCTAAGCCAATTTCCTCATCTACAATCATATCATCGCCGAAGTATTTTTTGTTTAGTTCATAATAAACCTCAGTTAAACGATCAGCTGTTAATGACTCACCGTTCTTATCCATTTGATGAATAAGATGTTCAAACTCTGCAAACATTGTTTGTCTGAATACCGTACTTCTGAAACCATCTAACCAATGATTTAATAGGTAAATTTTTTGTTGAGGGTCATCAATTGTTTTTAGTAAATAGTCATTTAATAACTCTTCATTACATGTTGAAGCAACCTCTGCGACAAAAATAGAATAATCTCCATAAACGAATGGCTGATTGTTACGTGAATAATAGCTGTGAACACTATGGCCAAATTCATGCGCTAATGTAAATAGATTATTCACATTGTCTTGCCAATTCATTAAAATATACGGATTCGTACCATACGCGCCTGATGAGTAGGCTCCACTACGTTTCCCTTTATTCTCTAATACATCAACCCAACGGTTATCCAATCCACTTTGGACGATGCTTTGATATTCTTCGCCTAATGGAGCTAGTGCTTTCACTAAAATATCTTTCGCTTCATCATAAGTGACTTTCATTTCCACTTCTTTAACAAGTGGTGCAAATAAATCCCACATATGCAATTCGTCTACACCTAATAATTTCTTACGTAACGAAATATAACGCTGCATAGCTGGTAAATACTTATGAATTGTTTCAACTAATTGATCATACACATTTTCTGGAATGAAATTATTAGACATGGCTGCATGGCGTGCAGAATCATAATGACGAATACGAGCACTCACATTATGCTTCTTCACATTACCCGTTAGCGTTGCCGAGAACGTATTTTTAAACTTGCCATATGCTTCGTACATAGCTTTAAATGCACCTTCACGCACTGAGCGATCTTTGCTCTCTAAAAACTTAATATAGTTACCATGTGTAAGTTGTACTTCCTCTCCCTCTTCATTTTTCACATAAGGGAAAACCATGTCCGCATTGTTTAACATACTGAATGTATTAGAAGCTGTACCCGTTACCTCAGACATTTGCGCTAGCAATGCCTCCTGCTCAGCTGGTAATACATGTGGACGTGCCATTGTAATTTCTTTTAAAGATTGCTTATATAATTGTAGGTCTTGATTTTCTGCTAAGTAGCCTTCAATTGTTTCTTCACTTAATGCTAAAATCTCTGGTGTTAAATATGAAAGACCAGCTGAGATACTAGTTGCCAATGTTTGAATGCGACTGTTCATATCTTGATAAAAGCTATTTGTTGTATCTTGATCATAGCGCATATGGGCATATGTGTAGAGCTTCATCGCACGCTCATATAGATGATCATGATATTGTAAAGCTGTTAATAATGCCTCTGCCCCATTATTTAAAGTACCTGCATAGCTCGGTGCTTGTTTAGCAAGCTCTGCAACTTCCTTCAATTCCTCTTCCCAAGCTTTATCTGTTGCAAAGATATCCTCTAAGCGCCATGTTAATTCTGCGGGTACTTCATTTCTAACCAAAATCTGATTACTGTTACTAGCCATGTATGCCAGCCCCCTTTATATGTGCTTTTTTCCTTTTACTCTCATATTTTCTCAATATATTGTGGCAATTGCAAATAAATGTACATATACATGCTCACAAATATCTAGCGACTGCTCTTCTTGAGTCATATGCTTCAAGAGCTGTCCATAATACAGGACAGCACTTACCGCCTGTGTTGTCACTTCTAGTTGATGCTTACTTAAAAAATGGTGAATCTCCTGCTTCGTTAACATAAAGGGCTGTCGACCTAATTGTTTACTAAAATGCAACAGCATCGTTTGCCATTCACTAGTAAACAAGGAGATGGCTGCTCCACCCTTCACTGGGATTCCAATGTAGGAAGGCATAGCAGTTAACGCAAAGTTTAATTCATAGCAATTTCGTAAAAATAAATCTTGCGCCCCCTTTTTACTATATAAAAGACGCGCAGATACAAATTGCCTACATGCTTGTTTATAAAGTTGCCAATACTGTTGAAATTCTTCTTGAGTAATTTGCTTCGGTATATAAAAAGGAAAGTGTTGTTGATTGACTGGTATTGTCTGAACTTTACCTATGAAAGTATGCCCATGTACATGAAGAAGATTCGTCCAATAAGTAAAATGGGCCGTCCTAGCGTTATACGTCATTAAATAAGGTACACCTGATGTAGTTGTCATAAACGATTTTTGCAGCAATGGGGAAATGGTAATTTTGCTGATGCCGTTGATTGCATCTTTGCTTTGAGGCGTTTGAAAAAGCCAAATTACTTGTATATCGTTTTTTTCGTAGCCAGCTGTACGTTGTTGCCATTTTTCATGGGAGATTGTGCTACATTGAAATTCAATTGCATAGTGACGATCATTTATTGTAATGAGCAAATCCGGGCGTTGAGCAAGCTGCTTTAAAAATGGCTCTAGCTCCACTTGATATCCATGCTTTGTGAGCCATTCAAATAATTGCATTTTACCTTGGAGATGAAGTTTAGATTCACCTTCAGCGAACAATTGTGGACAATGCTTTTTGGCGAAGTGTGAAAAATGGGGAATATTATGTTGACCTACTTTCAATTGAACTGGTTCTAGACATTGAGGACAAAAAAATTTCATTTGTCGCCTATATCGTTGTAAAGCTTTCCTCGTATATTGATATGGGAGAAATAGCTGCTGTTTGTTGTTATAAGCTACCAGCATTTAATCAACTCCTTTTTAGTCAACTATAATGGAGTTGGTTTGCCCTCACAAAAATTAAGCAATTATTTCTTGAAATTTAAAAAATGCCGTCTCATATATCTTCATTCAGCAGATTTCACAGCATGAGCAGAGAGGCCTGTACAACGCTGGTCAATTAACCGATGATAGCTTAAATAGGAATGCAAAAAAGGACTGTAGCAAAACTCAATAAATTTACGAGTTTTACTACAGTCTAAAAAATGAAGTATTTTAATGCTTATGCAAAGTATTTTCGAACTGTTTCAAAGCAATTAAATTCCATAATCTTTTCACCGTACTCCTCTAGACGGTGAATGGTTAAATTGGATGGTGTTAAAAATTCCTTGATGACCGCATTTCGATCATGACGATTTAAATCCTCATCTGCGTTCCCGAAATCAACAACTAAATAGTACCAATCTTCATATTTGAATAATGAGGAATCCACTAATTCGTCTGTCATTCGTTTTGCGACAGGGATTAACTCATCAATATCTTTAAATTTATAAACATAAATGTCTGTATCCATAAATAACTCTGACTCATCCATGTCACCAAGTTGAGTTAGCTGGCTAAGAAGATCTTCTCCAACTTCATCGAATGGTGCAAACATTTCTTTGTGTTCATCAAAACTCGAATGACCATCTAATGTTTCACCGTCTTTTAAAATATGTGCACGTGTGACAATGATTTCTAAGCCTACTTCAGATGCATTGATGTGAATCCAAATCGGACCCTCTACATCAAAGTAATCCTCCGTGTTTACTTCATCAATCATATCCCAAAAAAGTTGCTCACCCTTTGCTCGATTGTACCAAATTTCTTCACGACTATAGCCGCGATCCTCTATATCATTATACGTAATAAAGAGCTTGAGTGTATTTTCATTTACACGTTCGATGTCCACTAGACCTCATCTCCCTTCACTGTCATATGCTGAAAAACAGTTTTGTTTCATTAGTATGCTTTTATTCTTTGTTTTTAACCTTCATACTGCATTTGTTTTTCAACCTTTGACCACACTCAGTAAAACCATCGAGGAACCGCAAACATGATTTTTTTTGTTCACAGTTGTCTCTAACTCTATTGTATGCTGTTCTGTCATAAAATGAAAAGGATATACACCGTTTCACAGAAGATATTTGAATTATTGAAATTGTAGTAAACTATTTAACTTAAATCAAGTTTAACATACTTTTACGGAAATATATGACTTTTCCCTATCAATTATTATACTTCATATAGAAGGTTTTACATAAGTAAAACATAAAAAAATAGATGTCACAACATGCATTCCACATTTGTAACATCTACAATATATATTATTCAAAATGAGTAGGTTTAATTCACCATTCGTTGCGCTTCTTGAAGCTGATATGCTCGAACTTTTCGAGGTAGGAAGCGACGAATTTCATCTTCATTATAGCCAACTTGTAGACGTTTTTCGTCCAAAATAATTGGTCGGCGTAATAAACCAGGATACTCCTGAATTAATTCATATAAACGTTGTAGTGGTAAACTTTCAACATCCACATTTAATTTTTGAAATATTTTTGAACGAGTAGAAATGATTTCATCTGTCCCGTCTTCTGTCATACGTAAAATTTTTTTAATTTCACTAATACTTAGTGGCTCAGAAAATATATTACGTTCTGTATATGGAATTTCGTGCTCCTCTAACCAAGCTTTCGCTTTACGACAAGAGGTACAACTTGGTGATGTAAATAGGGTTACGATCATTCTGACACATCCTTTCATTTTGTAATCATTATCTATAAACCAGAACCAAAGTGTTAAATTAGAATTAATGTAAAGTAAAATACACAGTACCATTATACAGTACTCAGCTGTATTTGAATATAGTTCCAATAAAAAAAGACTGAACCCGTCACAAATTATTCTGTCTCTTTATACAGCTTTTAATAAAGCGTATTTCCTTCTATCTTATGTGCTACTACTAACATTCCCACTTTCAGTGCATTTTAAACATCCAAGCATGTATCTTAGTTGTTCTCATTTAAAAAGATTAAACGAGAAAATTGTCAATTTGACGTGTACACCTAAACACAATTTTAATAAAAAATTTTATATTTATAACAAAATTACACAACAAAAAAAGCATATAATTTTTTCTCGAAAAAAACCACCGTCAAAAGTCTGACTTTACACAATGGAATCTTTATAATATAATTCTTTGCAATCAAATCAATTTGAATAATTTAAATTGAGAAAAACGCTGACGAAGAGTAGTACATATGTTCATTTCACGTTTAGAGAGTCTGTGGTTGCTGCAAACAGATCGTGGAGGCATATGGAATGGACTTCCGAGTTAGCTTTGTGAACGCTATTAGAAGCTATTAGCAGAGCTCGTCCCTTCACGTTACGAAGCTGAGTGGCCTTTTAGGCAAGCTGGGTGGTACCGCGGATTCAAAACATCATTCGTCCCTTCATTAGAAAAAATCTAATGAGGACGCATGATGTTTTTTTGTCTTTATCGTGAGGTGGAAAAGTGAGCAAAACGCCACTGACAACCGTCACGGAATTTGAATTCGAGGAGGAACTTTTAATGACAACTATTTTTTCAGGCGTACAGCCTACAGGAATCGTTACTTTAGGGAACTATTTAGGAGCATTCAAGCAATTCCCTGCACTACAAGACGAAGGAAATGCTATTTATTGTATCGTTGATCAGCATGCGATCACGGTTGCCCAAGATCCTAAAGAATTACGTGAAAGCATTCGTAAGCTGGCAGCTACCTATATTGCTACTGGCATCGACCCTAAAAAATCTACGTTATTCATTCAATCAGAGGTGCCAGCGCATGCTCAGGCAGGATGGATGTTACAATGTGTTGCGTCTATCGGGGAGCTAGAACGTATGACACAATTTAAAGATAAATCACATGGTAAAGAAAGCGTTTCTGCTGCTCTTTTAACATATCCACCGTTAATGGCTGCAGACATTCTACTTTACAACACAAACATTGTCCCTGTCGGCGATGATCAGAAGCAGCATATCGAGCTAACTCGTGACCTTGCAGAACGTTTTAATAAACGCTTTGGTGACGTTTTAACAATTCCAGAAATTCAATTACCAAAAGCAGGCGCTCGTATTAAATCCTTACAAGAGCCAACAAAGAAAATGAGTAAATCTGACCCTAATACGAAAGCGACAATCCGTTTGCTAGATACGGCAAAGGACATTGAGAAAAAAATTAAATCAGCGGTTACGGATTCTGATGGTATTGTTGCATTTGATGTAGAAAATAAACCAGGTGTCTCGAATTTATTGACAATCGAATCGGCTATTTCTGGTATAGCCATTGAAGATTTAGTCAAAAAATATGAGGGAATTGGTTATGGTGGATTCAAGCAAGGTGTTGCAACAGCTGTTATCGAACATCTAACACCAATTCAAGAAAAATTCTATCATTTAGTAGAATCCTCTGAATTAGATGTCATCTTAGATGAAGGTGCTGAAAAGGCGAATACGATTGCCAGTGCTACATTAAAACGCATGGAAGATGCAATGGGTCTCGGCCGCACACGTCGCTAATTTATGGCTTGTCTGTGGAGCGATCAAAGCCTAAATCAAGCACAACAGCACAAATGATAATGCAGGCTCCTACCGCCATATAAAATTCCGTTGTTTGAAAAATAAATTTGAAAACAACCTTCCAGGAATAACCTAATGTTCGGTAATTTAAATACAATATGAGATTCCCTACAGAGAGAATCATTAAGCCATAGCTTACTAAAAATAAAAAGAGACGAAACACAGTAGAGGCATCCTTTCTATTTCTTCTTACTTATCATTTATTCACAAAACTATAAAAAAAGACGTCAGCCGTTTAAATTTGGCTGACGTTTTTTAAGTTTATATATTATGCTTCATATTTTTTGAATAGAAGACTGGCATTGTGACCACCAAAACCAAGAGAATTACTCATCGCATATTGAATGTTTGCTTCTCTCGCTTCGTTTGGAACATAATCTAAATCACATTCTGGATCTGGATCTACTAAATTAATTGTTGGAGGTAAAATGCCTTCTTTTAAGGCTAATGCTGTGAAAATCGCTTCCACACCACCAGCTGCTCCTAATAAGTGACCCGTCATAGACTTTGTAGAGCTCATAGCAAGCTTATACGCATGATCACCAAAAGTAGTTTTAACAGCTTGTGTTTCAAATAAATCATTGTAAGGTGTGCTAGTACCATGTGCATTAATATAATCAACTTGTGATGGATCAACTCCACCATCTGTCAATGCTTGCGTCATTGCACGTGCTGCCCCCTCACCCTCTGGAGCTGGAGCCGTAATGTGATGTGCATCACCTGTTGCACCATAACCTAAAACTTCAGCATATATTTTAGCGCCACGAGCTTTTGCATGTTCATACTCTTCTAGAATAACGATACCAGCGCCTTCTCCGATAATAAAACCATCGCGGTTTTTATCAAATGGACGACATGCTGCTTGTGGGTCTGGATTTAATGATAAAGCTGTATTTGCACAGAAGCCTGCCACAGCCATTGTAACGATTGGTGATTCAGCACCACCTGAAATCATCACATCTGCATCCCCACGTTCAATTACTTTAAAGGCATCACCAATGGAGTTTGTTCCCGAAGCACACGCCGTTACAGAACATGAGTTAATACCTTTTGCACCAACGTGAATAGATACTTGCCCTGAAGCCATATCAGGAATCATCATTGGAATGAAGAATGGGCTGACACGTCTTGCGCCACGCTCTTGGAATGTTAAAAATTGTTGTTCATAAGTTTCCATACCGCCGATACCAGAGCCAATCCATACACCCGCACGTGGAGCTAGCTCTTCATCAATTGTTAATTGTGCATCTTCCATTGCCATAATGGAAGCGGCTAACGCGTAGTGCGTAAAACGATCCATTTTACGTGCTTCTTTACGATCAATATATTTTTCAATATCGAAATCCTTCACTTCTGCTGCGATTTTTGCTGCAAAAAGTTCTTTATTCAATCGTGTCAGCTCACCAATGCCAGATTTACCAGCCTTGATGTTAGCCCATGTTTCTTCGATACTATTTCCTAGTGGTGTCACTGCGCCAATTCCTGTAATTACTACTCGTCGTTTACTCATTGTCTTACTCCCCTCAAGCATTTTTCCTTCTTATTTTCCCCATCTCATGGCTACGGCACCCCATGTTAAGCCGCCACCAAAACCAACGAGGACTAATAAGTCATCCTCTTTAATCTTACCTGCTTCGAGCTCATCTACCAAGGAAATACCAATAGATGCTGCTGAAGTATTTCCATATTTATGAATCGTTTTTGACATTTTTTCAGGTGGTAGCTCTAATCGCTCACGAGCAGATTCCATAATTCGTATATTTGCCTGATGCGGCACTAAAAAATCTACGTCTTCTTTTGTTAATCCTGCTTTCTTTAACACATTAACAGCCGATTCACCCATTTGACGTACAGCAAACTTAAACACTTCACGACCATTCATTGTAATCGTGTCTTGCTGTGTTAAATAAAGGTTTTTACCGCCTGTACCATCAGCACCAAGTTCAAATGATACAATACCTCTGCCTTCAGATACTGGCCCAACAATGGCTGCACTAGCACCATCACCGAATAAAACAGCTGTATTACGATCCTTCCAATCAATGACTTTCGACAGCTTTTCTACACCTACTACTAAGACATATTTATAAGTATTTGCCTCTACAAAGTGCTTCGCTGTCACTAAGCTATATATAAATCCTGCACATGCCGCTGCTTGATCCATCGCCGCCGCATTCACTGCTCCGATTTGTTCCTGAACCATACATGCTACACTTGGAAAAGTTTGATCCTGTGTGACAGTTGCTACAAGTATTAAACCAATTTCCTCTGGCGTAATACCCGCTTTTGCAATAGCTTCTTTAGCAGCTGCTACTGCTAAATCTGAAGTTTCCTGATCCTCTGCCGCAAAATGACGTTCTTCAATGCCTGTTCGAGTTCGAATCCATTCATCTGAAGTATCCATTATTTTTTCCAAATCAAAATTTGTAACGACCTTCTCAGGAACATATTTGCCAATTCCTATAATACCAGCGTTCATATAGCAACCCCTCAGCTTTCTTACTATCAATTATTAGTAACTGGTCATAATTATAACGCATACGAAAGGAAGGACGCAAGATGATTTAAAATTAATGTGTTTTGGACGTGGTGGAGATTTTATTTTTGGTGAGGGCTGACTCTTTATTAGGTTAGGCGAGAGTTTTGGCATTATCGTCATTTTTAAGCGGGTGAACTTCTACGTCATAGTACTGTTCACCTTTTTATGAACGGAGTGTCTTACTTAGGGGCGCTTTCTACTAGCTCTGAGCCAAGTCCCTACTATTAATTAGAGCGCTTCTTCACTCGTTACGAGCAAAAACCCTAATCGAGACAAATTCCCCTGACTCTTCTTCATTACAAAGCACACACTAACTTCCTATCATTAAACATCAGCATACCTTCTGCAATCAAATGCTACGATATACCGTTGAATATAAATTGCAGATCCTCGTATTTGTTGTGACAAATTCGCCATGTTTCACATAAAAGGTTCATTTTTTTTCGATTTATGTTATGATATGATAATGAATATGAGTAAAACCTTATAATGAAAAAAGTTCGGTTGAGGTGAAATTAATGCAATATATCGTAACGTTCATATGGTCATTCCTACTAGTTTCTATGTTAAACTACGTAGTCAGCTCTGTACTTGGTGTACCATTTGATTTTAAAACAGGGGCAATCGTTTCTGTTGTATTCTCCATTCTAATCTTTATTATTGGAGCAATCATTCCAAACGACCCTACACCAGAAGCTGCAGACCATCATTAATTTATCTAGAAAAAACCTGTTCAGCACATTGCCGAACAGGTTTTTTCTGTTATTTTTCCACAACACATTGACCATCACGCATTTTCACATGCAAAGTTTCTCCTGGTAAAACCTCACCACGAAGCAGTTCTCTAGCTACTGCTGTTTCGATATGTCGTTGTACAAAGCGTTTTAATGGTCTCGCTCCAAACTGAGCATCCGCTCCTTGCTGTACTACCCAGTCAATAACCTCTTGCTCGACAGATAAAGTAATTTCCTGTTCTGCCACACGTTTAATCAGTTGCTCCACGTACTTCCAAGCAATCGCAGTAAAATGCTTTGTAGATAAAGCATGGAAAAAAATAATGTCATCCATACGGTTTAATAATTCTGGTTTAAAATGTTGGCGTAGGGCCGCCATGACTAAGTCTTCAACAGCATTATCGCCTTCTTTTGCCTCCATTAAATAACTAGAGCCAATATTGGATGTTAGAATGACCACTGTATTTGTAAAATTCACCATACGTCCCTGACTATCTGTAATGCGGCCATCATCTAAAATTTGTAATAAAATATTCGCCACATCTGGATGTGCTTTTTCAATTTCATCTAGGAGGACCACGGAATATGGATTTCGGCGTACAGTCTCTGTTAATTGTCCGCCCTCCTCATAACCTACATAGCCTGGAGGAGCACCAACGAGACGAGACACACTATGTTTCTCCATGTATTCACTCATATCAATTCGAATAAAGTGATCTTCTGCATCAAATAACTGCGCAGCAAGTGCCTTAGCAAGCTCAGTTTTACCAACACCTGTTGGACCTAAGAATAAAAAGCTCCCAATCGGACGATGTGGATCTTTAATACCCGCACGTGCACGCCATACAGCTTCTGTTACTAATTGTACTGCTGTGTCTTGACCGACTACTCTTTCATGTAATGTATCCTTTAATCGTAGAAGTTTTTCACGCTCTCCTTCTACTAATTTTGTTACAGGAATTCCTGTCCAGCGGGAAACGATCGCAGCAATTTCATCTGCCGTTACTTCTTCACGTAAAATGCGGGATTCTGCCCCATTTTCTAACTGTTTTTCGAGTTCCTGAATTTCCTTTTCTAATGTTGGGATTTTGCCATGGCGTAATTCCGCAGCTTTATTTAAATCATATTTACTTTCTGCTTCATCTAAATCACGACGGTATTTATCTAATGTTTCCCGTTTTTTCTGAATGTCGTGTAACATTTCTTTTTCTGCTTCCCATTGTTGGCGCATGCCCTCTGAGGATTCTTTTAATTTTGTTAATTCCTCACGCAATTGCTCTAGACGTTTTTTACTTGCCTCGTCCTTTTCCTTACGTAATGCCTGTTCTTCAATCTCAAGCTGCATAATGCGACGTGTCACTGCGTCTAATTCTTGTGGCATCGAATCAATTTCTGTACGAATCATCGCACAAGCCTCATCAATTAAATCAATTGCCTTATCAGGTAAAAATCGCTCTGTAATATATCGGTTGGACAGTTCTGCTGCCGCAACAATTGCTCTGTCATGAATTCGTACTGCATGATGTAATTCAAATCGTTCTTTTAAGCCCCGTAAAATGGAAACCGTATCCTCAATCGAAGGCTCACGTACAAGAACTTGCTGGAATCGTCGCTCTAAGGCAGGATCTTTTTCAATGTACATACGATACTCATCTAGTGTTGTAGCACCAATACAATGTAGTTCACCGCGTGCAAGCATAGGCTTGAGCATATTCCCTGCATCCATAGCACCGTCTGTTTTGCCTGCGCCGACGATGGTATGAATTTCATCAATAAATAAAATGATTTGTCCTTCTGAATCTTTCACCTCTTTTAACACACCTTTTAAGCGCTCTTCAAATTGGCCACGATAGCTTGCCCCTGCGATTAAAGCACTCATATCTAGCTCATATAACACACATTCTTTCAAGCCCTCTGGCACATCGCCTTTCACAATACGCTGTGCTAAACCCTCAACAATCGCTGTTTTACCAACTCCTGGTTCACCAATTAATACAGGATTATTTTTCGTTTTGCGTGTTAAAATACGAATGACATTTCGAATTTCCTCATCACGCCCGATAACAGGGTCCATTTTGCCGTTTTTAACTTCTTCAATCAAATTTCGTCCAAATTGCTCTAGTGGTTTTTTGTTATCTGTTTGTTGAAATTGCATAGCTAGCACTCCTTTACCATCATGTTTCTTATCATTGTTATACCCATTCTTGTTCTTTTAAAAAAGTTTGACCTTTTTTGACTAACTTTATTTTACATCAATCGACATTGCTTCGCAAAGAAATCGCACTAAAATTTTTTCACGGATTATGGAAATTTACGTTATAATAATGGTATGTTTCTATGTTTTAGTATCGAAAAATCCACTATCCTTTTGTAATAATTGCCGTTTATTACAAAAAGAAAGCGATGTGTTGGAGATATGGTTTTAATGGATAATATGTTTGAAAAAATGAAGGATCTATTTCAAAAGCATGGTGTTTTTATCAAAGTGAATAAAGGAAATAAAATTTTTCTAGAGGGTGAACGGGCAAAAGAAATTTATTACATCCAATCTGGTGTGATTTCGATAAGCCAAGAAACCGAAACTGGCAAGGAATTAACTATTCGTATTTGTGGTCCTGACAGTATAATTGGAGAGGGGTCATTATTTTGTAACCTAGTCTATAATTCCATGACTGCAAAGGTATTAGAGCCTTCTACGATGTATGTGTTAAGTCGTAAATCATTGGAGCATTTACTAGAAGATCAGCCTACTGTTATGGTGGAATATATAAAGTGGTTGCAAACAGAAAACTTAAAGCATCAAAGTCGTTTGCGTGATTTAGTGTTAAATGGAAAAAAAGGTGCTTTATTTTCAACGCTCATTCGGCTTTCCAATACGTATGGTAAACCTTTAGAAAATGGCTCGATTTTTATTGATTTCCAGCTAACAAATACGGAAATTGCGAATTTGTGTGCAACAAGTCGTGAAATGATTAATCGCATGTTGAATGATTTAAAAAAACACGATATTATCACTTTTGATAAAGGCTTTATTACAATTCATGATTTACAATTTTTAAAAAATGAAATTGCTTGTGAAAATTGTCCATTACAAATATGCCGTATCGATTAATTTCGTTACAAACGAAATCCCTGCCTATAAAATATAGCAGGGATTTTATCGTGTTGAAAAACAAAACCATCCATAGCATTTTTGTGAAGGGTGAAAATGGATTTCCGTTGCAGGCTACTTGCTTTCCTGTGGGCGAGCGCCGAGCCGCTTCCTCCGTGCAGGGGCTCGCCTGTCTCGCTATCCCACGGGAGTCAAGTAGCCTTCCACCCCAATCCATAAAAATATTTCTTTTTAGCAAGGTTTTCAAATAAAGTGAATGTTTTCACTACTGGTGTTGTCACTCATCACTTCTCCACATTGAAAATAAGAGTCTATCCTTTTACCACATGGGTGATTGGAGCAGCGGCTTATCGGACGCCCCCTGGAAAGGACGCTGGGGAACGGAAATCAACCTCTCGCCTTGCTAAAGGTTCTTTTCTACTATGAACATCATCTTTTTTCAACAACATGAAATCCCTGCCTATAAAATAAGCAGGGATTTTTAATGTTGCAATTTTAGCGTACGCCTAATGCCATTTTTGCATAGCGTGACATTTTGTCTTTTGACCAAGGTGGATTCCATACAATGTTAACATTTGTACTTTTCACTTCTGGAAGTTCCCCTAATGCCGTATTCACCTGATCCACAATAACTGGCCCAAGTGGGCATCCCATCGATGTTAATGTCATCGTAACAGTTGCTACACCTTCATCATCTAAATCTACATCATATACTAAACCTAAGTTGACGATATCAATCCCAAGCTCAGGGTCAATTACATTTTCTAAAGCACCAAACATGCTATCTTTCATATCTTGATCCATTCGTATTTCTCCTTCCATCATAGTGTTAACCTTATCATAGCAGATGCATCCTGTTATGCCAAATGCTGTGCAAGCCAGTCTGTTGCTGCTAGCATACCGTCACGTGGAACTGCATGTCCTGCCTTTTTGTTCACCATAAACTTTAAATATTCAGGGCTTGCTTGATAGTATTCCCGTAATGTCTCATAAAATTTATACGTTTCATGGAAAGGTACTGTTTTATCTAATTCTCCATGCCAAAAGAAAACCGGACGACCTGCGAATTTTTCTGGCGTTAAACTAACATCATATTTAGCTAAGAGCTCATTGACTTTTCGGACATCTTCCTCTGACATCGGCCAATTGATACCGCTTTTTGCAAATTGCTGCAATTGATATTCACCTAATTTAATAAAACCTGGTGCACCCATACATATTGACGCTGTTTTTATCCAATCATAAAGTTTTAAACAGCCGGAGGTCACGATGCCGCCCATTGAAGTACCTGCTATGCCAATATTATGACTGGCCAATAAATTTTTATTCCTTAATTCATCATATAATTGTTGCACTTCATGAATAGAATTTAAAACAATATCCCAAAATTTCAAGTTCATTTGTATTTCTGTAAGGCCTTCGCTACGGTCACCATGAAATTTTGCATCCGGTAATAGGACACGCACCCCCTTATGCACCAATTGGTATGCATAGTGTAAGTTATGTTCTTTCGCGCTCATAAAGCCATGCAAAAAAATCACTACTGGGGTTTCTTCATTCATCTTGTCTGTATGTATATGTAATAAAGGAATATTTCCCCACACTTCTTTTTCTACAAACATTTTTGTCACTCCCAACTATTGTCTCATCTTTATGTTAGCAAACTTTTTTCACTGTGACAAAATTTTGACGAATGAAAGACAAAGAGATACTATTCAAACTATAGGAAAGGGGCAACGAGCTATGAAACCGCATTTAATCGTACTAGACTTAGATGGTACTTTATTAACAGACCAACAACAAATCTCAGCAAAAACGAAAAAAACATTATTGCAGGCTAAGGAATTAGGGCATCAAGTGATGATTGCAACGGGGCGTCCATACCGTGCAAGTGATCTTTATTATCATGAACTTGGGCTCACTACACCCATTGTCAATTTTAATGGCGCATATGTACATCATCCCAAAAATGTATCTTGGCAACATATGCACACACCGATTGATTTAAGTGTTGTACATGATGTTGTTGGATCCATCAATAGTTACGAGTATGAAAATATTATCGCTGAGGTAAAAGATGATATTTATGTACACACAGAGGACGATCGTATCTTAAATATTTTTAATATGGGTAATCCCAAAATCACACTTGGGGATTTATACACACACCTCTTGGAAAATCCCACAAGTTTATTAATTCAAGCAAATGAAGCGAATTCGGTCATTATACGTGACCATTTACAGGCGGTGCACGCAGAAGTTATTGAGCATCGTCGATGGGGCGCGCCACTTCATATTATTGAAATTGTACGTCGCGGCTTAAATAAAGCTGTGGGTATTGCGCATGTGGCAAAAGATTTAGGTATTCCACGTGAGCGTATCATCGCGTTTGGTGATGAAGACAATGATTTAGAAATGATCGAATATGCTGGACTTGGTGTAGCGATGGGGAACGGTATTCCAAGTCTTAAAAACATTGCCAATGAAATTACAGCAACAAATAATGATGATGGAATCGCAAAAATCCTCATTGAACGCTTGAAATTATCATAGTTAAGTAGTAAGTTCAAGTTAACATTCCATTTTTACCAGTTTAACTTTATTCAGTGGTACCCCTTCCATTTACCTTAAGTGAGTACCGACTGAATAAAGTTAAAAATACTTGATGAGTAAGTTGAAATTAGGGGGACAAGAGAATGAAGATTTTTACGGATAGTGGATGCGATCTACCGAAGTCTTACTATGAAGAAAATGATGTCGTGTTACTCCCTTTACGAGTGCAATTGAACAACAAAGAATATGAAGATGTCATTACGATTGATTCCAAAGAGATTTACGATGCCATCCGCCAAGGTGCTCAACCAAAAACATCACAAGTGTCACCTGAGCTGTTTTTAAAGCACTTTGAGGAACTAGCTAAAAATGAAGAAGAAGGCATCTATATTGCCTTTTCATCGGAATTATCCGGCACATATAGTACTGCTCAAATGATTCGCAATCAAGTATTAGAGCAATATCCTTCATTAAAATTAGTCATTATCGACTCTAAATGCGCTTCACTAGGACATGGTCTAGTTGTAGAGGAAGCAGTTCGCCTTCGAAATATAGGGGTATCCTTAGAGGACATGGCCTCTAAAATGAGTGCATATGCACCTCAGATGGAGCATTTATTTACAGTAGAAGATTTAGATTACCTTGCCAAAGGTGGTCGTGTATCCAAGGCCAGTGCCTTTTTAGGTGGTCTTCTGAGCATTAAACCTATTTTAAATGTAGAGGAAGGCAAGCTGATACCTATTGAAAAGTCACGTGGTCGTAAAAAAGCACTTAATCGTATGTTAGATTTAATGCAGGAGCGTGGCGGAAGCTTTACGGATAAAATTGTTGGTATTAGTCATAGTGATGATGTGGCCTTTGCCAATGAAGTAAAGGCTTCTATTCAGGAACGTTTTTCTCCTCAAGCTGTTCAAATTACTATGATTGGCTCTGCAATCGGTTCACATGTAGGACCAGGCACTATTGCAATCTTCTTTACGAACAAAAGCTATCAAGGCTAATAAAAAGCATGTTAGGATTGCTCCTAACATGCTTTTTCGTTGTGCTATGGTTGTTGGACGTCTTGTTCTTGACGACGAACTTTTCCTCGTTTAATGATGATAACAACAAAGCCGATAAAGATTACCCACACTAAACCAAGGGCAACCATGTAGGGCATGTTTAAGCCTTCATCATTGCGAACCTGATAAATCTCAACCATTTCTCGGTCTAAAATAACAGGATAAACCTCTTTTTCATTTATACGAACTTTTTCCTCATGTAAAATTCCGTTCAGCATTTTCCCTTCACCAAGTTGCGCTGGTGTTAAGTCCACACGTTGCGTTTTGCCTGTATTATTCACCATAATTACCCACTTTTCTTCGTCAGAGGTACGTGTGAAGACAAGTAGGCCATTGTCATTTGTAATTACTTCAAAATCACCTTTACGTAAAGTTGCAGATTGATTACGTAAGGATTGAACATTTTTAATATAATCAATCAATTCTTCGTCTGTTTTAAAGTTATACAACTGATGTGTATCTGGTTTTGCTTCCCCATTCATGGCGATTTCTGTACCATATTGTACAACGGGAATCCCAGGAAGCATAAATAAAGCACCCATCGCCATTTTTAAGCGTGTAGGCGGAAACATATTTTCAGTCGCAGAATCGAATGTAAAACGATGGGTTTCAAGTGAATCCACCATAATCTGTGTCGGCTTCTCTCCTGTAAAAGGCTCCATTAATTTAGACGAATCCATATCCACGTTTTTAAAAATATTACGATAAATATCCGCTGTTGCTGGTGAGAAGGTTGCATCAAAATCAGCATCACTTTCTTCATTAGCAATCACGTAAAGAGATGCTTTTGTCTCTTTTAATGCTGCAATCATCGCATTGACAAACGCTATATCAGCCTCTGCAATATTCGTTAAACGAATACCACCAACATCATATGTAGAAACAAATTCAGTGGCTGATTGAATGAGCGCCTCTTGCACAGCTTTGTTCGATAAATCCCATTGTACTTGTCCATTATTCGTAGAAGCAATCCAGTCAGCTTTTGATGAGTCCTTTGCCCATTCATGATTTGGACTCACATTATTGAGCGGGAAATCCACCATGATGGACATATTTTTAGCTTTATAGGCTTCTACAACACTTTGGAATTCTTCTGTTGTTCCAAAATGACGTTCGATTGTCGTGTAGCTTGTAAGTAGTGATCCATCATATTTCTCTGTAGAAAAAATAGGACCAATAGAAACAATTGTAAAACCCATCTCACCAATAAATTTTAGCTTATCTTGCAGACCTGTAAAATCGCCTCCTGCAAATTTCGAAGGGTCTTTCGTATTTGTATCAAAATCGTTTGTGCCCGAACCATTAAAGAAACGGTCAACGAGTAAATCAAAGATGCTTTCTTCTGCTATCGATGTTGTCGCTTTTTCATCCGCATGCGCTACTGGTGTAGTACTTACGAATGAAGTTGCTAATAAAAGTGATGCAGCCGTCGCACTTATCCACTTCTTAAATTTCACTGTTATTCCCTCTCTTTCAAACCAATCCATCGTCATTTTACCAAATAACACTGTCACGTCGCTATCTTTTCAAAAGATTTTACGAAAATGCGAAATGAATTAGGGCAAAAAGGTGTCAGTTCTCTCGTATTCACCCTTTTAGCAAAATAAAAGCCGTGAAGCAAATACTTCACGACCTTTAAGAAATTATTATGCTAGGAAATTAATGTTTAATGGTAGCTTAAAGCCTAAGAACAGCGTGATAAATAGGAATACTGCGAATAATGCCCAAAACATCCCTGTTGGTTTGTTTTTCTTTTGACGCACTAATACCATTTCCATCATACCAATTACTAAAATACCGAATAAAAATTTCAGTCCGTACATCATCGGGTCTCCAGCCTGATATTTAAAGAATAATGCCCCACCTGTGATGATAATTAATACGTAGAATAGACGTAAAGCCATATGTAAGCCCTTTGATTGCTTGCCCATTAGTGCAGCGATTAAAAAGATAACAATAGCAATAACCCACGTAGTAATATGCAAATGCGTTTGGCTAGTTAAAAAACTCATGTTTGTCCCACCTCATTCATTTTTCTATCAAACTCTATCCTACCATGCGATGGAAAGGGTTTCAAACATTACAACAGTGTTCACATAATTTACATCAATTATAGCTCGACATCTCACAGCCTATCGAGTGTAGAAAGAAAAAATCCGCGGAGTAAAGACTCACGCGGATGGTTATCGTCATTATTCAAAATGGTTGACTAATGTACCAATGCCTTGAATAGATACTTTTACTGTATCCCCAGCCTTTAAGAACTGTGGCGGGTTCATCCCTTTTCCAACTCCTGCAGGCGTACCTGTTAAAATAACATCTCCTGGCTCTAATGTTACATGTTGAGATAGAATAGATACTAAGGTTTCAACAGAGAACATCATATCCTTCGTAGAACCGTTTTGGCGTACTTCATCATTGACCTTTGTCACCACTGTTAAGTCTTGTGGATTTGGAATTTCATCCTTTGTCACAAGGTATGGTCCAAGAGGGCAAGTACCTTCCAAGCTTTTACCTAAGAAAAATTGTTTATGCTTGTCTTGTAAATCACGAGCTGATATATCATTAGCAATTGTATAACCAAATACATAATCAAATGCTAAATTTTTAGGAATATTTTTACCACGTTTTCCAATAACAATCGCTAGCTCACCTTCATAGTCCATTTTGGAAGAAAGGTCAGCATGAATGGAAATTGTTTGTCCATCCGCTGCAATAGCAGTTGGTGATTTTGTAAATACCATTAAATCTGTTGGTGCTGCTTCTGCACCCATTTCTTTGGCATGTTCATCATAGTTTTTACCGATACACATAATATTTTTGGGTGTACGCGGAATTGGTGAAAGCCACTCGATATCTGTAAATTCACGTTTAAAACTATCGGCACGATCTGATTTTTCTGCTGCTTCTACTAATTTACGAATCTGTTCAACGAAATCAAAGCCTAAAGCAATGCCATCCACAATTGAACTTGAAAAAGAAGGGAGAACTTGAAGTTCATTTTGAATAGCGAGTACATCCCATACCGCTTCTTCTTTTTTTACTTTTGGTCCAAAGCTTACATGTCCACCTAATTTGAATGATAAAATTTTCATGATTTTAAGAGCTCCTTCTTTTTTCTACATAATACAACAATATGATAGAAATTGCCTTACTTTTGCGACAATAATTTTATAAGTTGTACTATCTTCATAAATTATGCATGTGAAGAGGCATATATTAACGTGATTCCACGTTTTGCTTATACGTTAATTTACGCCATATCGCCTCTAATGGTCCTTGTTTCCACTTAGATAACCAAACTTCAGCTAGGATCATTTGCACAACAATAATGCCGATAGCAATTAGTACCCCTGTTTCCACAGTGACTTTACCGTACCAGCCAAAGCCAAATTGGTAGAATAAACAAGTACCTATAATAGATTGAAGAATATACATCGTTAAGGACATACGACCAATTTTAGCAAAAGGACTAAGTAACTTCGGTACAATTGGCACTAAGCAAAGTAACACAATGACCCCGATATACCCTACTGCTAAAATTGGACCACCTATGTATACCTTTAAATAATCTAGTAAATATGTTCTTGTAAACATAATTGGTAAACTTTTAACACCGATACCAATGACCAACCCCGTGATCGCTAATGTCAGCCAGAGCCATTTCAATTCTTTAGCTCGTTCTACTAGACGCCATTTTGACGCTGCAGCACCTATTAACATATACGGTAAAATAGTGAACAGTGCTGCAAACCACATCCCTATGCCTGCCTGCGTCGATAAATCTGTTAAGCGTTGCATAAAGGCATCTACCCAATTGCCTGTACCATAAGCCGTAATAGCCTTCTCTACAGATACGATATCTAAATAATCATCTACCTTGGTATTAAAAAGAATAATTCCTACAACGAATAACATAAAAACTTGCATTAAACCGTTAATAATAAATGCACTAGCTACTAACCAAATAGGACTAAAGCGTAGGAATAGCACTAAAAAAACGCCACAGAACGCGTACATCATTAATATATCGCCCCACCAAATCAGCACAGCATGTAGAAAACCAAAAACAAACAATACAGACAGTCTGCGAAGACCTAGTGTGTAAAAATTTTGTTCACGGCTCTGTGCTTTTTGCCACTGCATGGCAAGCCCATAACCAAATAGCATTGCAAATAATGGGTAAAAGCTTCCCTGCACATATATGTCTATATTTTTTTGCCAAACGATATCAGATGGTGTTGTAAACCACGATGCCAAATCAATATGCGGCATTGGCAAATAAAAGGTATACATATTTACAAGTAAAATACCTACCAAACTAATGCCTCGTAAAATATCTAATGTTGCCATTCGTTCCTGCAACATGGTCGGTTTTGACTCCACGAAATAGCCTCCTCTTGACTAAATGCTATGGTGCAAGCAAGGCAAAAAAGGCTTGCCCTGCTTTGCCATAACAAGTTCTTTATGCCTGTACGGCCTGTTCATTATCGAATAAATATAATACTTTATCGCTCACATTGATGTGTAAAATTGATTCAATGGCCTCACTATAAACACGAAGCTGTACAGCATAACGATTTCGTATTTCCTTTGTCAGGGCAGGCTCCTGTGCAAAATGTGGCAGGATACGGTCAGTTTTATAATCTAGCAAGACCCAATCGCCATATTCATCTTCAAATAAGCAGTCAATGATCCCTTGTACAATTTGAGCATCGCCATCTTCATCAACTCTACTAATGGTAAAGGGCATTTCCCTGCGTATTTGCTTTGCCTTTTTGAACCGCTGCCCTATTTCTGTCTCAAAAAAATGAAAAATCTTCGCTAGTGGAACCATTTTTCCCTCTGCCTCAGTTAACAATTGTCTCGCCACTAAATCCTCTACAAAATCCTTCACATCTTGGATTTCAACAAAGCCATACTGTGGGACATGCTGCATCACTGTATGCACAGCTGTTCCAATTTCAGCACCTGTTAGCTGTTGTTCCTGTAAAAAGGCTGGTCGAGGTGCAATGGAAGTAGCTTTTTGCTTGGCAGGTGTGGCAAAGTAAAATTCAGGTTCCGCCTGGCGCTGTAAGTTTTCTAAGCGCTTAATCTCACTAACAGACGTTTTAGAACGTTTTTTTGTAGACCTTTGGTAGGCGTACTGCGCTTGAAAGCGTGACGTAATTTCATCTAGTAATGCCTCGTCCTCTGGCATCGTGAGCCATTGTTGTACTTCTTCATCCATCGCATGTATTTCATATGAATAATGGCTTGTGTTGATCGCTTGTACCGACCAGCGTGAATGATCTTCTAACGGCTTATAAGAAGTGGTAGCAACTGTAGTAAAGTCTGCATGCCTTGCCACTGCTGGTCCTACCCAATCCAAATAGCTATTAGCTCTTGCTCGCAAATATTCCTGTAGCGGCGCATCTATCGGTAAACTTTGTGCATCCTGCCAGTTGTCACGTGTTTTCTCCCAATTCTTCACAGAGCCCACTAAAATTAGACGTTCCTTCGCACGAGTCATGGCAACATATAAAACACGCATTTCTTCTGCACGCATTTCCAGCTCTTTTTTTTCTTTTAACGCTAAAAACGGTAAAGATGTATATGTGATGCGATTTTCTGGGTCAATAGCCTTGACAGCGAGTCCAAAATCTTGGTCGAATAAATAAGGTTGATGAAAATCCATTTTGTTAAACGGGCGTCCCATTCCTGCAACAAAGACTACTGGATACTCTAATCCCTTTGAGGAGTGAATCGTCACAAGACGCACAACATCGTCCTTTTCGCCAATTGATTTTGCAGTACCTAAATCATCCCCACGCGTACGCATTCGATCAATAAAGCGGAGAAAGCGGAATAGTCCACGAAAGGCCGTTTTTTCATACATTAATGCACGGTCATGTAAGATGCGTAAATTCGCCTGACGCTGCTTACCATTTGGCATTGCACCAACCATTTCATAATAATGTGTATCTAAATAAATCCTCCAAATTAAATCGGACAATGATCCACGACGTGCTAAATCTCGCCAGTTTTCGAAGGCCAGCATAAAGCGTTGAAGCTTTTCAAATGTAGTTGATTGCACGCCATGCCCTTCGCTACGAATAAATTGACGTAAAGCATCATAGAACGGTACCTTCTGATCGGCTAAACGAATTTTTGCCAACTCATTTTCCGTTAAACCAACAAACGGTGCACGCAGTACAGAAGCTAGTGGAATATCCTGATAGGGATTATCGACTACCTTCAAGACATTTAACATAATCATCACTTCGAGCGCATCAAAATAGCCTTTAGATGACTCAGCGTAGAGTGGAATCCCTGCCAGCTTAAATTCCTCCACTAAATCTGTCGACCATGTCATGGAGCGCATTAAAATCACAATATCACTATACTTTAATGGTCGCTCAGACTTCGTTTTCGTATCATAAACAGTTGTCCCATCTTCCATCATCAGTCGTATACGATCAATGATAAAGCGCGCCTCATATTGTGATTTTTTCAATTCTTCTAGCTCTGTAGTAGCTTCATTGCCCATTTCCTCAAGCTCTTCTGTTGCTTCCTCATCCTGTGGCGGATGCATCACTACAAGCTCAACAGGTATTTCTTTTTCATCATAAGGTGCTGCTGGCTTTAATGATGCATTGTCATCATAAAGAATCTCACCAACACGCTCTCCCATAATTTGTGCAAATACGTAGTTTGTAGCATTCAACACTTCTTTGCGACTACGGAAATTAGCATTTAAATCAATTCGCATTCCCGTTACATCAGGCATCTCCAAAAAATCACTATATTTTCGCATAAAGAGCTTCGGTTCAGCTAATCGGAAGCGATAAATACTTTGCTTTACGTCTCCAACCATAAACAGGTTGCCATCCCTCTCTTCCCCTGTTTTGACAAGCTGCAAAATGGTTTCCTGTAGCATATTCGTATCCTGATATTCATCCACAAGTACTTCTTTAAAACGTTTTTTCATATCTAATGCAACTGGCGAAGGCTGAAGTTCACCATCTATTTCTACTGTCAAAATTTGTAGCGCATAATGCTCTAAATCTGAAAAATCAATGATTCCCCGTTCTAGCTTAGCTAGGCGGAACTGTTCACTAAAAGTAGCGGTCAGGTCTACTAATGTGGCAATTATTGGCGCCATTAATCGTATTTCTTCAAGTAGGCGTGCAGGTGTACGAACAAAATACGTTTCTTTGATTTTATTCATTATTTTTTTAGCTGCTTCTCTTTTTTTCTTCGCAAGCTCCTGTAACTCTACATCTACTAATGCATCTTTGGATACTCGTTTTAACGTAGACCATTTGACCATCGCAAAAAATTCAAATAGCTCCTGCCATGTACCGTTTTGGCTAATTCGAATCCCTTCTTGAATCATGGCAAAATCAACTTCTGCCGTTTCAGCATAAGGAGCCGGTCCGTCTGGCTGTAATGTAATCGCCCGCATTTCTGAAATTAACACGAAGGCTTCTTCCAAACTATGGCGAACGGTCAATTTAACATATTGAGAAAGCTCTAGATCATCAATCGTTACATCCTCTGCTAACTCGTATACTTGAGGAAGACTCCATAGCCATTTTTGAGGCTCTGCATGTACACGTGACGTATCATATAGTTTACTAATCAGCGTTTCGATTGCTTGATCATCACGATCCGAAGTAAAGCTATCAACAAGGCGATAAATAGCCTGTACTTGAGCCTCATCCTCAGCATCATAGGCATCTTCTAGAACATCCGTTAATACATCATCTCTTAATAAAGCGATTTCTGCTTCATTGGCGATACGAAAGCCTGGATCTATATCAAGCAAGTATGCATATTGCTTCACAATGGCTAAACAGAACGAGTGCAACGTGGAAATTTGCGCTTTATTGACAAGGCTAAGCTGGCGTCTTAAGTGATTAGATGTTGGATTTTCTGCGATTGCTTTTTCTAATGCCTCTGACATACGATGGCGCATTTCAGCGGCTGAAGCATTCGTAAAGGTCACTACCAATAGTTCATCCACATTGATAGGATTCTCGGTAGCAATGACTTTTTCAATCATCCGATTAATCAGTACTGCTGTTTTCCCAGACCCTGCCGCGGCTGAAACAAGTGTGTCTTGACCACTAGCATAAATCGCCTTCCATTGATCATCTGTCCATGTGACATCTGCTGGCTTAATAGGAATTGTTTGTGCCATGCTACTCCATCTCCTTCCGAATTTTATCAACAATGTCATTCGGCTTCGCTTGCGCCAACTGACGATAGCTTTGTTTACCATCTGAAGGATCAAATTGACAAACCGCGGCGAATTGACAGTAATCACATGCTGTTTTGGCTTTTAATTTATAGGGGCTAATGGCTGTATCACCAGATAAAATGCCATTCCCTGCTTCCTGATGTTTACGTCGAACGAAATGTTGTAACTTTTTCATATCATTGACAGGAACAATGCGTGATTGTGATTCAGACGGTGTCCCATCCTTTTTCATATATACAGGAATAATTTTTGAGTACCCACTACTTTCTTCTAATTGCTCGTCCATCGATAAAATCGCCTCAGCATTTTCTGACAGTAGGCCCTTCATTTTATATTGCTTTAATCGATCTTCCTCTATTTCACTATCTGTTAAATCCTTATCTAGCTTTAACATTGGATTATGGACATGGACATACAGTACTCCAGCTGGTTCAGTTTGACCAGGTAGCCAATAAGAGCTATTTTCCATTGCTACATCTAAATACGTAAGGACTTGTAAGGACAATCCATAATAAACCTCATTTAAGTCCAGCTCTCGAGCTGATGATTTATAGTCGACAACCCGCAAATAAGAACGATCATCGATTGTTGCACTATCCACTCTATCAATACGTCCTCGCATAAACATTTTCTTGCCGCTAGTCAAATCAATTTCAAGCGGTGGTAGCTGTTCATGCTGCCCTGGACCAAACGACGCCTCAATAGCAATAGGCTTGAAGTGGGATACATTAGCGTGCTGTGTCAGTGCAGTCATTGTGCGCTCAACAATGCGAATAAGCTTACGCTGAATATAGCGATAACGAGCACTCGACAATAAAATTTGATGTGAAAAGACGGGCACAATTTGCTCTACTGCTTGTCGTGCTAATTGTTTAATTTGCTGTGTTGTTAAACGAATCCACGATAACTGCTGGCGATGTGTTTCTTCAGTAATCCACTTTAATGCCTCGTGGAATAAATCACCCATCGCAAAGGTTTCAAGTCGGTATTCAGCACGTTCTTCTAAACGTAGACCATACGTAGTGAAATGAGAAAATGGACATCTAAAGTATTTCTCGATTCGTGACACACTTGATGTTAACTTCTGACCATATAATTCCTGTGTAATATATGTTTCAAGTGGTTCAGCTTCATTTTTATGGGTAATCGGATAGAGGACACGCTCAAAAATGAGTGCCCAATACGGATCTTGTTTATAAAATTTTTGTAATGCTAGCCATTCTGGTGCTAGTTCACGGCTATGCTCAGCTTGACGTAACTGCACCATCAGATGCGCTAAAGCCGTACGAGGGTGGCGTAAATAGGGTAAAACACCTCCGTTAAGTAATTCAATTGGATCCATCACCACTCGCTCAATGACAACTTCACTTAATAGACCAGCTGTTTTATCATTGCCAATCATTTTCTTGATATAAAGAGAGGATAGCAGTGCCTTGCCCTCTTCATCTGCCGTAGGATATGTCATATACAGCTTGTCAGATGGTGTTGTAATAGCACGGTAGAATAAGTAATTTTCCTGTAATAAACGATTGGTGGAGGTTGGTGCAAGCTCGTAGCCAATTTGGCTAAACCATTCTCGCTCTGTATCTGACAATAAACCCTCATATTCCATTCGAGTTGGATAAACACCATCATTCATACCCACTACAAAAGTAACTTTGATATTAGACAATCTGGCTAAATCAACAGTAGCGACCATGACCTCATCTAAGGTCGGCGGAATGCGAGAAAATTCTAGCGTATCAAACCCTTCATCAAGAATTTTAGCTGCTTCCTCCAAAGTCATTTCTTGCTCCCCAAACATATAGACGAATTGGTCAAGAACACCAATCCATTCGTTCCAAGCTTGCTCATGTTCACTCGCTGCTAATGCGTCACCTCGCTCTAGCTCACGATCTTTCATTGCTTGAAGCTTATCATAAACCTGTAATGACTCCACTAGCTCAAATAATGCAGTCGCAATATCTCTACCCGTTTTCGCACTATCAAGCTTATCTTGTAAATTCTTTAACGGTAGACGAATTTCATCTCGAATAGCCTCGATTTCCGCCTGCATAGCACGTTCCTCATCTGTTTGAACACGCGAATGGAATTCTAATCCACGATACTTTTTATAAAACCAACGTGCCTCCTCAAACCACCGTTCTCCATAGATGCCTTGTGCCAAGCAATAGTTTTCTAATCGATCTGCTCGCTCACGCCAGATGGTTAGCTCAGCATGTAGTGGGAAAAATAAATCTGTTTTCACACTACGAAAAACAGGTTCGTACTTCCAAGTAGACGTCATGACCTCTAGTGCAGAACGACTTAGCTCGATTAGTGGATGATGTAACATCGTCTTTTTTGTATTTGTAAAAATAGGAATTTCATATTGTTGGAAAATACTTGTAATAAGTGGATCATATAGCTCTGCTTGTCTATATAAAAGAACTATATCCTGATAACGATAACCGTCTTCTCTTGTCAGCTTTGTTATTTCCCGGGCAATCGCATGTACTTCGGCTCGACGATTAGACGCTTCAAGTACCATCACATCTCCAGAAGATTTTTTCGTTTTGGGCACCAAATCAGTAAATTTAGCCTCCACATGCTGCAAATCTTCAGAATGGAACCTTTTAGTATTGTAAAAATGTAATGGTGCATCAACATCGATGCCCTCTTCATTGGCGATGTCATGCAACCGTTGATTTGTTAAAGCCGCCTCATGGAATAGTGCCTGTTCATCAAACGCTTCATCTGAATGATCAAACGGAAGAACAATGGTTACTTGTTTAGTTACTTTTAACAACTCACGTACTAATTCTAACTCCCGTACAGTGAAGGCGGTAAATCCATCAATATAAATGGTTGCTTGCTTCATCGTATCAGCATACTTCAATTGCTCTGTTAAAATTGGATAATAGCCCTCACTGTCGACATATGTCGTGCCTAGTCGTTCCTCTAAGGCCTGTAACACTACATGTAAATCATTTGCTTTAGCCTGTAAGGTATTTGGAGCATCAATTGCCTTTAATGATTCCGTTACCTCTGCTAAGACTGAGCTATTGACGCTATAGCGGCTAAATTCTTTTAAAAGTGTTTCAATCTCCTCCGTAAAGCCACGTTTTCCTGCTGCTTGTCGAAATAAGGAAAACTCACTTTTTTGTTCCTCTAAAAGTTTACGAATGAGCATTCGATAGCCATAGCCATTCACTTCTTTGCGAGCAATCCCGCCAGTTTCCTGTAAAACCAGCCACGCTAAACGCTTAAACGTCATCACTTGTGCACGGATCAAGCCTTGTAAACCATGCTTATTCGTCAACTCATATTCTGTAGAATAAGACATCTGGTCGGGGACAATTATGAAAATCGGATGTCCCAATGGCTCCGTTTTAAGCTGTTCAATGATCTCCTGATGAATAAATGCGGATTTTCCTGTTCCTGAACGTCCTGAAACAATACGCAATGACATATTCTTTCCCCCTCCTCATTGACTTGCCCATTTTGGGTGAATCTTTTGATGATTTGATTATTTGATACGCTTTTTGAGCATTTCCTTTGCTAGTTAGTTAACGTACCTATGTTACAGCAACTTTAATCGTCTATCTTAAATTCTATCGAAAAAAACTAGTAAATACTATCTATCAACCTTCATGTGAGAAGATAATGACACAAAAAAACAGCCTCTTTAAAAATTAAAGAGGCTACAAACAATTGGTTAGCGAGCATGATGATCCTGATTTTTCGTCAATTTTCGCGCTTGCTTCAAATCTCTTTCCACACGAGCGTTCAAGCGCTTCTCTATCAGCTTACCGACCCACCATAAAATTACGATGGCTACAGCAGCAATGACCAATCTGACGGGGCTTGTCAATAACGATTTTAAGTCATAGCCCAACACACTCATGCCTAAAATCATCACGAACTTCCCAGCCAATAAAACGACTAAGTAAAACTTTTTATGAATATGGGATAACCCAGCAACAATATTGACAATAACAGATGGTGTAAAAGGGAAACAAAGGAGGACAAAAAGAGGGCTGATGCCATTCATATCCACCCATTTAATAAGTTTCTGAACCTTTTTACTACCTGTTAAAAATCGTAGCCTTGGATGCTTGCCAAAATGGCGAACAAGCAAGAAGACAGCATAGGAGCCCGCTACAGAGCCTAACCATGATAATAAGAACCCTAACCATAAGCCAAATGCACTTGCATTCGCTACAACAAATACGACTAATGGCAGAAAAGGTAAAAACGCTTCTAAAAATGGTAGCAGTAAACCAATGATTGGGCCAAATGTTCGATATTGTGCCGCAACCTGTTCAATATTTTCTACAGTAAACCATTCACTCAACATCGACACCTCTATTTATACTGTAAAATTAAATGAAAAATTGTTAGCCCTTCCGAAGTATTGCGATATTCATGGGGTTGATGCCCTGAGAATACTAGTGTATCCCCTTCATCCAGTAATTCATGCATATCCCCAGCAGAAATAACTGCTTGTCCTTTGATGACCATTACAGTTTCCTCTACCCCTTCTGTATGAGCTTCACTCTTACTAATTGCGCCTGGCTCCATTTCAACCTTATAAAATTCCCAGCCTCGCTCAGGATTATACGGAATAATGGAGTAGACACGATAACGTCCCTCATCTTCATCCACATGCGGCACATCCTTACTGCTATAACGCATGTAATGAGCGGTTGGTGGCTGTAATAATGAAGAGAATGATATGCGCATACCAGCTGCGATTTTCCAAATTGTTGAAACAGTCGGATTAGCCTCACCCTTTTCAATTTGTGCAAGCTGTGCTTTACTAACACCTGTCGCTTTAGCTACGTCATCTAGACTTAGATGACGCTGCTGTCTAATTTTCTTTAATTGAAATGCTAAATTTCGACTCATTTGTTCCATTTTAATCACCAATTTCTATTGTTTATTTTATCAGACATATGTATACTTTAATAAACATCAAGAACTATCAAACAATTCCATCAATAGTATACATGGAAATGATTAAGAAAGGATGGCCTATTTATGACAAGTACAACAGAGCTTCATCATGATGATTCCATAAGCCCTTCCAACGACAGCTTTCTACAGGGCGTCAAAGATTGCATACCTACTTTACTCGGTTATATTAGTATAGGACTTGCATTCGGTGTTGTAGGTTCCGCTTCTGGATTATCTGTCCTTGAAATTGCCCTGTTAACGATACTTATTTATGCAGGATCTGCACAATTTATTTTTTGTGCACTTCTTTTAACAAGCAGCCCTGCCTCTGCTATCATTGTAACCATTTTTGTAGTTAATCTACGCCATTTATTAATGAGTTTAACATTAGCACCTCATTTTACGCGCTACTCTATGCTTAGAAATGTTGGTTTCGGTACATTATTAACGGATGAAACCTTTGGTGTCGCAGTAACAAAGCAAATGCAAACAGGCAAATTATACGGCAAATGGATGGATGGGCTTAACATCACAGCCTACATTTTTTGGATTCTCTCCTGTGTTGCAGGTGCCTTTTTAGGACAATGGGTAGCAAATCCCGAAAAATGGGGCCTAGATTTTGCTTTAATTGCCATGTTTGTTGCATTGTTAGTACTGCAATTGAGCAGTGTTGGCAAAAGCAAAATCATGCATTATATCAAGTTAATCGGCTATATGACAGTTATTATGTATGGCCTTTCTTATCTAGTGCCTTCACATGTAGCTGTGCTTCTAGCAACAGTCATTGTCGCAACAATTGGGGTGGTGACAGATAAATGACAACAACTTCTTATATGGTCTGGCTTATTATTGGCTGTGCACTTGTTACATGGCTGCCGCGTGTCATTCCATTTATTTTTGTACGTAGTGTAACACTCCCAGATGTTGCACTCAAGTGGCTCAGCTTTATACCTGTTTGTATCTTAAGTGCTCTTGTAATTGAAAACTTATTCGATACTGAAAGTGGGAAAGTAGTGACTCTTGATTGGCCCGTCTTTGTTACATTTGTGCCAACTCTTATTGTTGCACTTATCACAAAAAGTTTATCGATTACTGTCATTGCAGGCGTAATCATTATGGCAGCTGTTCGATTTTTCATGTAAAAAGGTCAATCCCCTTTGAGAGGACTGACCTTTTTATTTCTTCATTTTACTAGCTAACCAAAAGCCTACGGTTAATGAAAATGCATCCATCACATAAATAATAGGCGAAGATGTATAGCCTGCATAAACAGAAGCTGCGATAAGTGCAATCGCTAATAACAGCGCAACATAGCGATTATAGGTAATTCTTGTAAACAATAAGACAAGGATCGCTGGTATAAATAGCGCTAATATCATTTTTCCAAAAACATCCATTATATTTCCCTCGGCTCAGCTAGTAATAAACCAATACGGTAATGATCATTGCTGTAAATCACATGCTGTGTTAAACGAATTTCATTGTTGCGGTCCAACACTTCTAGACGACAGTGTGCTGCATTTAATTGCAATGCCTCGTATAGCTCATTCTCTGTAAAAATAGATTTTCCATTTACTTTACGAATACATTCCCCTGCAAGCAAGCCCATTTTTTCTGCTGGCGAATCAGGAAGAACAGCTGCGATAATGGCACCCTTTGTACTTGGTGCAACGGCATAATGATCTGTTTTATCCTGCTGTGCAAAGTAGATAGAGATGATGATACGTATAATTGCCCCAACACCAAGTACGATGAAACCGATCATCGGCTCAAAATAAGCAGCTAAGCCACCTATTAAAATAAGCTCTCCAAGCAATAAGACAGATCGCCCTATTTTAGGTAATTTTATGACTGGTAATTCCTTTCTTGATAGCTTAGCAAAGCCAATGATAAGAGGGAATAAAACAAGTGCAAAGCTACTATCACCTATCGTAAACAGTGGCCAATATGGCAATACAGCCGATATAGCATCACCAGGCATAACAAAGAAAATAGGTAATACCCATACATTTTTTGTGCGATAGACAATAGCCTGCATACCCCGCTTTGTTTTCTCTATGGAAGGCGTTGATACCTTCATGGCAGCACGACGGATTAATAGCCCCTCTGCGATAACACAAAGGCCTGCCAAAATGGTAATCGTAACAATTGCGCCATCCTCTAAATTGCTCCCCTCCAAGGAAAATATCCACCAAGTAAATGTCCAATTGTAATAGGACATGGCCCATATCACAAGTGTTGCAATACCCATTGTCACAATGGGCGATAGTGCATTAATAAGGTACAGGACTAGCGCTACTATAGAAATTACTATTAAAATGATTAAAAATTCTTTTGGTACAGTAAGCCCTGCGACAATACTGATAAGAGAAATGAGCAGTGCATAAAGCCATCCATCTTTCCATTGTCCGATTAACTCTGTCCAGCCCCAAATAATACGTCTATTAAAATATTTACGCTCCTGTTTTACACGACGATATCCTAAAAAAATAGCAAATATTATGACTATATACAGTAATGGGTTGAGTAAAAAGCGGCCAATCGCTGTTACAATTTCTATTAAAATCTCACTAACCATACGAACACCCGCCATTTCTATCTTGAATACTATGAATTTATTGTATCAAACGACTACACTCTTGCGTAGTACAAACTCATAGAAAGCTTTGTATTATGTTATTTTTGTTCTGTCAGATAGGTTTATTGTTCAATAGTATGCAGTAAAAAGCTAGTGGCCATCTGGAATTGTTGATCATTTTGACGATCCGCTTTATAATTTTTTAATGTCTCATTTAAGCTATTGAAGAAAGTTGTATCCATATAAAATTCATCTTCTGCTAATTTTAATTTTTTCTGTTTGCGATAAAGGTTGACGGCCTCTGCAGTCGTTTCATCCATATAGCCATCTAAACGATCTATTTGATAGCCTAGTTTCTGTAAGGCAGTTTGTGAATAGGCGATCTCCTCACTCATATCACCGACTTTAAATTTGCCTGTTAGTGGATGTAGTTGAAAAGCAAATAATTCATTTTGCTCAATTACTAAACTTGCTTCAATGCCTTGCCCATGAATCCATTCGCGTTTTGGTGTCAGCCATTTATTAGTTGATAATTTCAGCTCTCCACCATTTGATAGCTCCCAAGATTCCTGCACAGTCCCTTTCCCAAAACTCTTGACACCAATCAGTGAAGCACGTCCCCAGCCTTTTAAAGCACCACTCAATACTTCACTCGCTGAAGCACTACCTTGATTTTGTAAGACAACGATTGGGATTTTGTTCATCGTTGCTATATATTTTTCATCAAAGCCTTTCGTTTGCGTTTTCAATGGTTCCATAGCACCTTCCGCATTTTGCATATATGCAAATACCTTGCCATTGTCCAATACCGTGCTCAGTAGCGCTGCGACGCTATGTAAATAACCACCTGGATTATCACGTACATCAATCACAATACCTTCAACATCTTTACGAAGCAATTTACTCGTTTCAGCAACCCATTCATTGGCCGTTTTTTCCCCAAACAACGAGATAGCCACATAGCCAATGGTTGTATCTTCTACTTTTATAACCTCACTCGATACCGTTTTATTAGAGATTGCAGCACGCTCCATTGTCATCTTAATATGTTTATCCTCACTCGGACGGTAGACAACAATAGTTACCTTCGACCCTTTTTCACCTTGAATTAAATGCATTAATTCACTCATCGTTTTCCCATCTACACGCACTCCATCAACTTGTACAATTTCATCGAGTGAACGCATACCAGCTTTCTCAGCAGGTGAAGAACGAACTGGAGACACAACAATAAACTTCCCTTTATTTTCTGCTAGTTCAATCCCAATACCTACCCTTTCCTCAGCCAGCATTTGCCGATGTTGCTCGGCCTCTTCCTGGGAGTAATACGTACTATAAGGATCCTTAATGGCATCAGCCATACCACGAAGAGCCCCCTCCACCAATGCATCCTTTTTTGTGCTGTAGACTGATTTTTCTTCAATAAGTGTCATGGCTTCACCAATTGTATCAACCTCCGTAACAGGCTCCTTTTTATCGTCACTAGAAAACCAATCAAAGTAAATACCACTACCTACCACCAAACTACTAAGCAGGACTCCGACACCGGCCGTTAATTTGCGCAATTCTTCCCTCCTCCGTCTCTTTTACTGTATGACTCTATTTTTTCAAACATACAAGATTACCTTTCAAATTTATGAAGAGAGAATATTTCACTTTTCTCATGGGTGTTGGTTGTTGCTTCGAGAGTATTTTCCTTTGTTCCGCGAGTATTTTCCCTGCCTTCGTGAGTATTTCCTCTGGCTCCGCGAGTATTTCCTCTGACTCCGCGAGTATTTCCTCTGACTCCGCGAGTATTTCCTCTGACTCCGCGAGTATTTCCTCTGACTCCGCGAGTATTTCCTCTAGCTTCGCGAGTATTCCCTCCTGCCCCACAATTGTTCACCTTAATTCTTATAAAAATAAAAAATCTGCTCGTTTCTACTATAGAAAACGAACAGATTTTTTATGAATTAATCTAGTGCATCTACATAATCATTTAACATATCTACATCCATTGGTCCTCTGATGGCGCGTTGGATATAGCCATTGGAATCAATAAAATAAGTGGTTGGAATGGTGATGATTTGATAATCTAAGCCAGCGTCATTGTCTGGGTCCAATAAAATGGGGAATGTTAGCTCAAAGCTATCTCTAAATGTCATCACTGTGTCTACTTTGGCATCGGCAGTCACATCCCGTTCTGCACTTGTTAAATTGACAGCTATAATTTCAACGTTTTTCTCTTTAGCATACTCATCGTAGAAGCTTTGCATATGCGGCATTTCCGCCTTACAAGGTGGGCACCATGTCGCCCAGAAATTTAGTACAACCTTTTTTCCACGCAAATCACTTAATGTGATATCTTCTCCGTCTAAGCTTGTTAAGGTGAAATCAGGCGGTATATCCCCTTTTTTCAAGCCCGTTTCTAGCTCCTCCATATCCTTACCAAGAGCAGACTTTTCAATAGCACGTTCTTCGTTAATTTGTTGTCTCACATATGTACCAATCATCGCAATCACTAATAGCACAACGATCAGTAGCCCAATATTTTTTTTCATTCTTTACCTCCCACATTGATTCGTTCATATTGAATGGCTAATCCCAAACAAAGTAGTACTACACTCACACCCACAGTTGTTTGCCATATACCAAGGGTTTGGAAGAGAGCTACGATCAAATAGCCAACTGTATACAATAATAAAGCTTGTTTCATCGCTGCTAGTTTCCATAATATGATGATGGTTAATACACTTAGCACAACTAATGTAATGATTTCACTCGATGTAGTGTTGTCATTGAGTAGCACGACAATCATTTGGTAAATAGATTGCGTTAAAATAATAGCCCAGCTACAAGGGATAATATCTTGTTTTTCAAACTGAAGATTGTGCCGCTTTCTCCATATTTGTAAGGACACTACGATGACACCGAGATAAACACCTATTGTACCGCCATTGAAATAAAGTAATGACATTGGATTATTCACAACAGCTTTGAAATCAGTCACAAGTAGGCTTAGTTTCCAAACAATGAGAAATGTAAAAATCGCATCAGCATATACTTCAGACCATTTTTTTGAAAATTGCACGCGTAATATGAGCCACACTATAAAAAATGTAATGAGTAAAGCCACTGCAGTAGCTGGTAAAGTTAGTGCTCGAATCGAGTACCACTCTGTATTAATCACTCCAACAAATCCTCCTCCGAAAGTTAGATACAGCATAGCATAGAACCCTTTTAAAATAAGAATATTTCACACTGTGTTCAGAAAATCTTCAGAAATTAACATCTGTTAAAAATACCCCACTATGTATATATTCATCATAACATTAAATAGAATCGTATAATAGCCGTTACTCATAGAGGAGGGAGTTCTTATCTTCTAAAGATATAGATGAAATAAAAAAAGCTATACACTAGAATTCTCTAATGTATAGCTGTTCTATTTTACAATGGAATATATTTTAGTGGGTTTACACTGCCCACAGCTTGTCCTCGCCAAGGACCAATATGCACTTCAAAGTGTAAGTGAGGGCCAGTAGAGCGACCTGTACTACCCATTGCTGCAATTTGCTGACCTTGTGTTACTTCTTGTCCTACACTAACATTAAATGCACTTAAATGGGCATAAACTGTTGTATAAATTTGTCCATCAACTGAGTGCGTTAAAATGACAACATTACCATAAGAACTAAGTGGTGCTGCATAAGAAACTACACCATCCGCCGCTGCCCAAATCGGTGTTCCTGTTGCATTTGCAAGGTCCACACCGTAATGGAATTCAGGGCCAGCTCCAATATTACGCCAGCCATAAGGTGATGTTAGGCGGCCGTTCGTTGGTTTAATCCAAGTACCATTTGATTGAGGCGCGTTCACAGTACCACCTGATGAACCACCACCATTGTTGGCTGCTGCAGCCGCTGCCGCCGCAGCAGCTGCTTTACGTTTTGCTTCTTGTTGGCGAGCAATTTCAGCTAAACGTTTTTGCTCAGCAATGATTTGATCTTGTAATTCTTGGCTTACTTCTAATGCTTCTGAGTACTCTTTTTCAAGTAATACTTTTTCAGATTTGAGCTTTTCTTGCTCTTTTTCTAATTGGTCAACTAGTTTATTTTTCTCAGCTTTTTGGCTATCTAAAGATGCCTTTAATCGTTCAAGCTCATCTTTCTTGCCTTCCAATTTTTGACGTTTTTCTTCTACACTTTGCTTTTGCTCTTCTAACTGTTGTTTATCATCTTTTTGATCTTGAATAATTTGACGATCCGCTTCTAATAGTGCATTAACTGCAGAGAAGCGATCAATGAAATCTACAAAGCTATTAGATCCAAGCAAAACATCTAAATAGCTTACCGAGCCACCAGCTTGAATCGCACGTGCACGTTCTTGTAATAATAAATCTCGCTCTTCAATTTTATGCAGAAGTTCTTTAATGGAAGCTTCTAATTTTTTTATTTCTTCATTTGTTGTATGAATATCTGCTTGAACATTTTTAATATTACTATTGGTTTTGTCGATTTCAGCGTTCAATGCTTGAATTTGATCTAAGATTTTTTGTTGCTTTTCTTGATTAGCCGTGATGGCATTTGACTTATTACTAATGGATGAATTTAAATCATATTTCTTTGTTTCAATTTGTTTCTTTTCTTCTTTTAAATCCGATAAACTTGTTGCATATGCTGATGGAGTTTGGATAAAAAGAAATAGAGCAGATGCTGCTGCAAGTGTTTTCAATGTTTTTTTCGCCTTACTTTTCACCGATTGAACTCCCCTTCGACTATTCTTTTTCTTCTTCACAAATATCCGTTGTGACTAAATTTTTAAAAACTTACGCACTGACATAAAGCTTCCCCAAACACCGATAAGCACGCCAATGAGTAACAGGAGACCGCTCACCTGATACACAAGTGGAGAAAAATCAAGTAATTGAATTAGCTCACCTTGTAAACGTGGTGCAATAATTTTATATACATTGTGGTAAAGGGTTGTGACAACCGCAATCGGAATAATCGAACCTAAAATTCCGAGCCACATACCTTCCAATAGGAATGGGATACGTACGAATGAATTCGTAGCCCCTACAAGTTTCATAATTTCAATTTCATCTCTACGAGCAATAATAGTAATACGAATTGTATTCGAAATTAAGAAAATCGCCGTGAATAATAACCCTAAAATAAGTACGATGCCTACATTACGACTAATATTTAAGAAGTTAAATAGTTTTTCAACTTTTCCTTCGCCATACATAACGTCATACGTATACTCATATTTATCTATCGCTTTTGCAATTTTAGCTGTTTGCTGGGGATCAGCAGCTTTTACATAGATTACATTACGTAAAGGGTTGCTTTGTTCAAATAGCTTAAAATCATCACCAAAATCTTTTACTAACTTAGTTAACTCATCTTCCTTAGTGGAATAGGTCATCTCTGACACACCAGGCAATTTTTTGACTTTTTCGACGAGTGCTTTTTCTGCAGCTTCATCTGCTGTCTCATCAATTAAAACTTTAATCTCAACATCGTTTTCTAAATCAGTCGCTACTTTATTTAAATTCATCATAATAAGCGCAAAAACGCCTACTAGTATAAGCGTAACTGTTACGGCACTGACAGACGCAATGGTCATCCAGCTATTTCGGCCAAGTGATTTCACACTTTCCCGGAAGTGGCGCTTTACTGTATTAAATTTCATAGCCGTATTCACCTCCGTGTTCATCACGGACAATTAAACCGCCTTCAATTGCGATAACACGACGACGAATCGTATTGACAATTTCACGGTTATGGGTCGCCATCACAATGGTTGTCCCTCGAGCATTAATTTCCTCAAATAAATTCATGATTTCCCACGATGTTTCAGGATCGAGGTTCCCTGTTGGTTCATCTGCAATCACCACTTTAGGAACATTGACGATTGAGCGTGCAATCGACACTCGTTGCTGTTCCCCACCTGAAAGCTCATTCGGGAACATTCTTGCTTTATGCTTTAATCCCACCAGTTCTAATACTTCCATCACACGACGTCGGATTTCATCTGGATTTTCCTCAATTACTTCAAGTGCAAATGCTACATTCTCATAAACATTCAAACGAGGTAGTAATTTGAAATCCTGGAAAACTACGCCAAGTTGACGGCGCAAAAAAGGGACCTTCTTATTTTTTAATGTTGCTAAATCAATACCATTGACTATAATTTGCCCTGATGTTGCCTTTTCTTCACGATACATCAATTTAATAAATGTAGATTTACCTGCTCCACTTGGACCAACTACATACACAAATTCGCCTTGCTTTATATTAACGGAAATACCATTTGTCGCAACTACACCGTTTGGGTACTTCTTTGTCACATTTTTCATTTCTATCATGATTAAACCACCTAAAACTCTCATCTATGTAAGAGGTATTTCTTTTACTATTATAGCACTCTATTTCTGTTTTTTTATTACAGTTTCATTTCAATACGTGCCAGTTCCTTCTATTTCGTTCTTTCATTGCCATTATCATTAAAAAAATGACAAAAATAAAAACAGCAATCGACGATAAACCAAGTCGAATACTGTTTGAAATCGCAAGAAGCATTCAAGCTTTCGCCTGAATGCTTCCCATGTTACATTTGTTGTTCGTCCGTTGTTGTGTAGCGCACTAAAACGGCGCCAGTTTTCGATTCGCCTTCGATAAATAAGCGATTTGCACTTTCAACTTCTTTATCAAAGCGTACTACTTTGGATAGGAATTGGTCCTGTGACTCCATTTTAGAAACATCCTGAATGCCTACATCTACTTTCCCGAAATTCGTCACAACTTTACCACTTAATGAAATGGTACGTGGGACATATATTTCCACCGCTCCAGCAACTGTTTGAGCTTTTATTTTAGATGAATTTGTGGAACAAGTTGTTACCACTACATGTCCATTGACAGACTTCGCCTCTACCTCATCCAAAGCACCATCTAAATAGACACGTCCATTCAATGTTTCGGCCTCTAAATCCTTACCACGAACATTCGTTAATTCAATGGAACCATTAGAAGAGTCCACTTCCGCTTTTCCAAAATTAAACTTAGTGCCTTTAATAGCTCCGTTCAATGTTTTAACTTTTAATTCTTCAAATTCTATATCCTGTAGTGACGCACTACCATTCATGAGACGAACAGATAATTTTTCAAGTTTATCCTTAGGTACTTGCACCTTTACATTGACTTGAACAAGCTTTAATTGGCTTAAAATGCGAAGTGAACGCTCATCCTCTTTTACAACAAATTGCTCTAAAAAGTGATTGCGTGTTTCTTCCTCGCTCTCATTCATCAGCGGTGCTTTCACCTTACAAACTACCTGAATCGTATCTCCTTCACTGGCTTCCAATGAGAAATTACCATTTGGCAATTCAACAATAACATTGTCTACGTTAGCAGCTGCCACTTCTTCTGTATGTGTAAATTCAATTTTATCTCCAAATGGAGATGCTACATCAAATTCCTTTACCTTTTTAACAGCGGTATTCATCATATCCATAAAAAGAGAACCGATTTGCGTTAAATCCTTACGAAAATCTTGCATTTCATCTTGGAAATATTTCATAAAATCATCTTTTTTCTTGTCACCATCTTTTGATTTTTCTTCAAATAGTGACTCTTCTTTTTCAGTTGAAAAGGATTGCGCCTCTTTTGACACATCATCCATAACATTTTGAGTAGACTTGCCAGGTTGCTCTAATGCTTCTAGTAATGTAATCGCCTCTTGTGCCGAAATCGTTCCTTTTTCTACAAGTTCTAAAATTCGTTGACGTTCATTTTGCATAAATAAATAGCCTCCCTCAGTTCGTTATACTATTTATACGATTCATCATATGAAAAGTTTCACTGCAAAATTGAATAAATTGGGTCTGTTAAGATTGAGACGCTTCTACTAGCAATGCATCCATTCGCAGACGATCACGTTCCAGGATAGGTTTTAAGTATTTCCCTGTGTAAGAGCCAGCGACTTTTACTACCTCTTCTGGTGTACCTGTTGCAACGATAGTGCCACCTTTATCTCCACCTTCTGGCCCTAAGTCGATGATATAATCAGCGGTTTTAATAACGTCTAAATTATGCTCAATGACTAATACAGAGTCCCCATTTTCAACAAGCCGCTGCAACACGACTAGCAATCGAGCAATATCATCGGCATGTAAACCTGTCGTTGGCTCATCCAAAATATAGAAGGATTTCCCTGTAGATCGTCGGTGTAACTCAGAGGCTAGCTTTACGCGCTGTGCCTCACCACCCGATAAAGTGGTAGCTGGTTGTCCCAATTTCATATAGCCCAAGCCCACATCGACAATTGTTTGTAGTTTACGCTGGATTTTAGGAATATTTTCAAAGAACACTACTGCATTTTCAATCGTCATATCAAGTATATCTGCAATACTCTTATCTTTATACTTCACTTCAAGTGTTTCACGATTATAACGTTTGCCATGACATACCTCACATGGAACATAAACATCTGGAAGGAAGTGCATTTCGATTTTAATAATGCCATCTCCTCGACATGCTTCACAGCGTCCACCTTTCACATTAAAGCTAAAGCGACCTTTTTTATAGCCTCGTACCTTTGCTTCATTTGTTGCCGCAAAAACATCACGAATATCATCAAAGACACCTGTATACGTTGCTGGGTTTGAACGAGGCGTACGACCAATTGGTGATTGGTCAATATCGATTACTTTTTCAAGCTCATCAAGGCCCGTCACTTCTTTATGTTCTCCAGGCTTAACCTTTGAACGATTCAGCTTCTGTGCCAATGATTTATATAAAATTTCATTTATCAGTGTCGATTTCCCAGAGCCTGACACACCTGTCACCGCTACAAATAAACCCAGTGGCACATCCACTTTGACGTTACGTAAATTATTTTCCTTAGCACCTTTAATGGACAGCTTACGACCATTTGGTTGACGTCTTTCCACTGGTAATGGAATGAATTTTTTACCACTTAAATATTGCCCTGTTAGAGAGTTTTCATTCTTCATAACTTCCTGTGGTGTGCCTGCTGCCACAATTTGACCGCCATGAACACCTGCTCCAGGTCCCACATCAATAAGATAATCGGCTGCCAACATCGTATCTTCATCATGCTCTACCACAATTAACGTATTGCCGATATCACGCATATTTTGCAGCGTGTTAATTAAACGATCATTATCACGTTGATGCAAACCAATCGAAGGCTCATCTAAAATATAGAGAACTCCTGTTAAACGTGAGCCGATTTGTGTAGCGAGCCGAATACGTTGCGCCTCTCCGCCTGATAATGTCCCTGCTGCACGACTCAATGTCAAATAATCTAAACCTACATTGACAAGGAAGCCCAATCGTTCTTCAATTTCTCGTAAAACCAGTCGAGCAATTTGCATATCCTTTTCAGTTAAATCCAACTCTTTGAAAAATGTGTCCGCTTCCTGAATTGAATATTGTGTGACTTCACCAATATGCTTATCTGCTACTTTCACAGCTAACGTCTCAGGCTTTAAACGATAACCTTTACAGGACGGACATGGCTGCTGTGCCATATATTTTTCCATTTGTTCACGAACATAATCGGATGTTGTTTCTTTAAAACGGCGTTCCACATTGCGCACAACACCTTCAAATTCAATCATTTGGTCTCGCACATTGCCAAACTCATTTTCATAATGGAAGTGAATTTTGTCTTTTCCTGAGCCATATAAAACCTTATCCATCTTTTCCTTTGGTAAATCCTTCACAGGCACGTCCATTGGGATATCATAATGATCACACACCGCTTTTAATAATTGTGGATAGTACTGTGAACTAGTCGGTTCCCATGGAGCAATAGCATGCTCTAACAAGGAACGATCCCAATCTGGAACGACTAAATCTAAATCCACTTCCTGTGTTGAGCCTAAGCCATCGCAGCTTGTGCAAGCACCAAACGGGCTATTAAATGAAAACATACGAGGCTCTAGCTCGCCTATAGAAAAACCACATATCGGGCAGGCATGATGTTCACTAAATAATAATTCTTCATACTCCATCACATCAACAAGTACACGACCATCAGCCAAACGTAAAGCTGTTTCTAAGGAATCACTCAAACGTGAGGCAATACCTTCCTTCATAACAACACGGTCCACTACTACTTCAATCGAGTGCTTTTTATTTTTATCAAGATCAATCGCATCATCTAAATCCCGTAATTCCCCATCAATTCGCACACGAACAAACCCTTGCTTTTTTAAATCCTCTAGCAGTTTAACATGGGTTCCCTTGCGTCCAGAAACCATCGGCGCAAGAAGCTGCATTTTTGTTCTTTCTGGATATGATAATAAACGGTCTACCATCTGCTCAATCGTTTGGGAAGTGATTTCTATGCCATGATTTGGACAGATCGGTTTACCAATGCGTGCATAAAGTAATCGTAAGTAATCATAGATTTCCGTTACCGTACCAACCGTAGAACGTGGATTACGACTCGTTGTTTTTTGGTCAATGGAAATAGCAGGCGATAATCCTTCTATTGCATCGACATCTGGCTTATCCATTTGTCCTAAAAATTGACGGGCATAGGCAGAAAGGGACTCAACATAACGACGTTGGCCCTCCGCATAAATTGTGTCAAATGCTAGAGAAGATTTTCCTGAGCCTGATAAACCTGTTAATACGACTAATTGGTCACGTGGAATTGTGACATTGATATTTTTTAAATTATGAGCACGTGCACCTTGCACGACAATTTCAGTATTTTTCACAAGTCATTCACCCTTCTACCTTCAATTCAAATATTGTATCTCGCAACTCAGCCGCACGTTCAAAATCAAGCGCTTTTGCTGCTTCCTTCATTTCGACCTCTAAGGAAGCCAAAAGCTGTTCTCTTTCCGCCTTTGTCAGCTTTTTGCCTTTCGTAGCCTTTGTCACATAGGATTCTTCTTCTTCTGCCACTTGTGTCGCACGAATTACATCTGGGATTTTCTTGATAATGGTTTGAGGCGTTATGCCATGCTCCTCGTTGTAAGCCATTTGCAATGCACGACGACGTTGTGTTTCATCAATTGCCTTTTTCATCGAATCTGTTACATGGTCCGCATACATAATGACATGACCATTTGCATTACGTGCAGCACGACCAATCGTTTGAATTAATGAACGTTCCGAACGTAAAAATCCTTCTTTATCAGCATCAAGAATCGCTACAAGTGACACCTCAGGAATATCAAGCCCTTCACGCAAGAGATTAATACCGATGAGTACATCGTACGTTCCTTTACGTAGCTCACGAATAATCTCAATACGTTCTAGCGTTTTAATTTCGGAATGTAGGTACTCGACCTTTAAGCCCATTTCTTTCAAGTAAGCCGTTAAATCTTCTGACATTTTCTTCGTTAATGTTGTCACTAAAACCCGTTCATTTTGGGCAATTCGATCTTGAATTTCATCAATTAAATTATCGATTTGCCCTTCAATAGGTCGCACTTCAATTAACGGATCCAATAATCCAGTAGGTCGAATAATTTGCTCAACCATTTCCGGCGTATGCTCCAGCTCATAAGGGCCTGGTGTGGCTGATACATAAATGGCCTGATGCACTCGGTTTTCGTATTCTTCAAAACGTAGTGGACGGTTATCAAGTGCTGATGGCAAACGGAAACCATGTTCTACGAGTACACCTTTACGAGCTTGGTCACCATTATACATACCACGAACCTGAGGAAGTGTTACGTGACTTTCATCTACTACAAGCAAAAAGTCATCTGGGAAGTAATCTAGCAATGTATATGGAGTGGCACCTGCTCCACGCAATGTTAAATGGCGTGAATAGTTTTCAATCCCTGAGCAAAAGCCCATTTCACGCATCATTTCTAAATCATAACGTGTCCGTTGCTCTAGGCGCTGTGCCTCTAGTAATTTATCCTCTGCACGTAGCAACGCAAGACGTTCCTCTAATTCTTTTTCAATGTTTTCAATCGCTTTTCGCATTTTCTCTTCTCGTGTAACGAAGTGGGATGCCGGGAATATAGCAACATGCTCTCGATCCGATAAAATTTCTCCAGTTAAGGCATCCACCTCTCGAATACGATCGATTTCATCACCGAAAAACTCCACCCGAATACAATGCTCGTCACGTGAGGCTGGGAAAATTTCCACTACATCTCCACGTACCCGAAATGTCCCCCGAGTAAAACTGACATCATTACGCTCGTATTGAACATTTACAAGTTTGCGCAGTAGCTGATTACGTTCAATTTCCATACCTGTGCGAATCGATACAACCATTTCTCGATACTCTTCAGGAGAACCTAAACCATAAATACAGGACACAGATGCAATAATGATGACATCATCACGCTCAAATAATGCAGAAGTAGCAGAGTGACGCAGCTTATCAATTTCATCGTTAATGCTGGAATCTTTTTCTATATAGGTATCTGTCTGCGGTACATAGGCTTCTGGTTGGTAGTAATCATAGTAGCTGACAAAATATTCAACAGCATTATTCGGGAAGAACTCTTTAAACTCACTATATAACTGGCCAGCTAGTGTTTTATTATGTGCCATAATGAGTGTTGGTTTTTTAATTTGCTGGATGACATTAGAAATGGTAAACGTTTTACCTGTTCCTGTAGCACCAAGTAATGTTTGATGACGCTTGCCCGCTTTCACACCCTCCACTAATTCCGCAATTGCCTGTGGCTGATCCCCGTTAGGCTGATATGGCGCTTGTAAATCAAATGTTTGCACACATGTCCCCGTCCTTTCCTTCCAATTTGTACATATATTTTAGCATAGCAATATTAAAATTTCGAACATTTAACGAACGAATGTTTGTAAAAAATTTTTTTATCCCTAAAATTTAAATGAATAACCGTGAAGCGAAGAATACTTATTACTCTCATAATAGCCGCTTCAACACGTTTTCAAGCTTAATCTATTCAATAGATTTCGATTCTTGAGTAGAAGTCACCATATTTTCAGTAGAGGGCTTCTGCTTTTGTGAGTGGGGTAACAGATTTTTGGCGTGGGTTGCATTCTTTTATGAGCCAGGGCTCTTGCTTTGAGAGCGGATTTACTCCTGAGCAGGAGTTCTTACTTTCTGAGCAACTCTCCCTCTTTTATAAGCGAAGACTCTCACTTTTTGAACGAGCAGCCCTCCTTCAATCAAAAAAATCCCGCTCTCCACTAGACATGGAGAGCGGGTTCGTTTAGTATGATTCATCCTCTGTTTGCTGCAAGGAATGTAGTTCGGCTGCGTATTGGTAAAATGCGTTTTCATCTTTTTCATCGAGTACTCTGTCTATCAGAACCATGAGCTGCTCTTGACGATGCATACGCTGGATACGATTTAAAAATAAATCTAAATAAATCTCGTTTAATAATTTCTCTGCCTCATCAACTTTTTTCGACTGACCCACGGCTTTTAGAAAATCTGTGTACGAATAATATTTATCCAACGATCTCACCTCGATCCTTTTCTAAATTATATGAAAATTGAAATTAAATTGCAATGCTTACGAATTGAAAATAACTTGGATTAGCTATTAATCTCGTGACATTTGCAGTGAATTCTCTAAGCATTTCATTCTTTTCTGAAGGGTTTTCAGCTACTTTGTCTATTTTTTGAAACTCCCCTTTTGTTCTACACTACCGTTATCAACAGAAAAAGGAGGCTCTCTCTATATGACTAGCAATTTTGTCAATAGCTACTTAATTTCATTCAACACTTACTTGCTTCAACCTATTCAGCACAACTCCAAGGTTTTCACTCATGTTATCGATAAGCACAATGAGCTGATCGTCACGCGTAAACCGATGCATGTGCTTCGAAAATCTTGTATCTCATTAGGTTCAACCTATGAAGCTGCAAAACTATCGGCTAAACGTTTCTTTGGCAATCAACATAAGCTACCAATCGTCGTGGCCTTTGACTACGGCTATCCCTGTATTTTTCTACCAACTTATTCCCCGAATTCCATTCATAATATATGGATTGGACTTCACGCGATTATCAATATTACACCAAGTCAGACGGGGTGTGTTGTCACATTAAAAAATGGTAAAACAATTGAACTACCTATTCAATATGCCTCGATTAGTAAACAGTTTTTGAATGCATCGATGCTCTATAAATATTACATGAACGAGCGCAAGCAGCTTAGCCAAGATGCGCCATATCACCCTCCCTTTTAACTAGAAAATCCCCCAAGAACACCTCTTGGGGGATTTGTGTATTAGCCAATTTTCGAGCGTAAATAGGCATTAATAAACGGATCTAAATCGCCGTCCATCACTGCACCAACATTACCTGTTTCTTCATTCGTACGGTGATCCTTCACCATAGAGTATGGGTGGAATACATACGAACGAATTTGTGAGCCCCAGCCGATTTCCTTTTGCTCACCACGTATTTCATCTAGTTGCGCTTGCTGCTTATCTAACTCTAATTGATATAATTTTCCTTTTAGCATCGTCATCGCTTTTTCACGGTTTTTAATCTGTGAACGCTCTGCTTGACACTGTACAACAGTACCAGTCGGAATATGTGTAATACGAACTGCTGAATCTGTCGTATTAATATGCTGGCCACCCGCACCTGTAGCACGATACGTATCAATTTTTAAATCCTCTGTGCGAATGTCGATTTCAATATTTTCGTCGAACTCTGGCATAACATCACAAGAAACAAATGATGTATGACGACGGCCTGACGAATCGAATGGTGAGATACGCACTAGACGATGCACGCCTTTTTCAGCCTGTAAATAACCGAAAGCATTGTGACCTTTAATCGACAATGTTACCGATTTAATCCCTGCTTCATCACCAGGAAGATAGTCCACAGTCTCCACTTTAAATCCACGTTTCTCCGCCCATCTTGTATACATACGTAACAGCATAGAACCCCAGTCCTGAGATTCCGTTCCACCGGCACCAGGGTGTAGCTCTAAAATGGCATTGTTTTGATCATATGGACCACTTAACAGCAATTGCAGCTCAAAATCCCCCATTTTTTGCTGGAATTCTGCTAGCTCTTTGCCTAGTTCTTCCTGTAACTCTTCATCTGGCTCTTCCTGTAAAAGCTCCAGTGTCATATCTAAATTTTCATGGGTTTCCACTAAATCTTTATATTCATTGACGATTGCTTTTAAGCCATTGCCTTCATTGATGGTCACCTGTGCCCCTTGCTGATCATCCCAAAAGCCAGGCTCTAGCATCATTTCATCTAGCTCCTGAATGCGTGCCTCTTTGTTTTCTAAGTCAAAGAGACCCCCTGAAGTCCGCCAGTTTTTTGGCTGTAGTGTCTAACACATTGCGTACATCTGCTAATTCAATCATTGTTAAATCCTCCGAACGTTAGTAATGGAGCTAACATTGCACTCACAAAGCTCCGTATCTTTTCATTATAACGTTTTTACAAAGGAAAACATACTATCTAGCAGTTGTTTTCTCGGAGTAATCAATGATCCTGTGTCTCGTCCTCTAGCATATTAAGAGCGAGACGCTGAAAAACCTTTACACGGTCATACTGAACAAGCAAATGCTTTGTTCGTTTTTCTAACCTATATTTTAATAAATAGGCTCTCTGAATACGATATTCTAACGCTTTAACACTGACATCCACTACCAGTTCTTTGCCATTCGTAAAAGTTATTTTTGCTCTCTTTTTATCCACAGCGATATATTCATCAATATGATGAACGGCGAACCAGATACATTCAGGTTGTAGAGGAGACTTACTTGGAAACCATAAAATATTACATCGTTCATCCACTACAATTGGATTTTTATTAAGCTTTCCTAAAATCATTTTCGAGCCATCAAATGCCCCTCTTAAACTCGAACCAAAATAACGAAGGTTATAGTCCATTAACTTCGTTGGTGCTAATTTCGATAGATATTCATTATTTTTCTCAATCACCCGCGTACATAAATTTCCAAAGGAATCATACACAGGCATATACATCATCGTTTCACTATTCATAATATCTTTTTTATGCACCTATAGTCCTCCTTTATACACTTTATGTTTTTTCAATTAAAATAAAAAGGGATATACCAATATTCGTACATTCCAGATGTTTGTGACTCGTAAAATTGCTTTATTATCATGCATAGCACCCCTTCCCTTTCTAGGTCTAAGTCTTCATAGCACCTTCTTATTTAGGATAATAACGGGAGCTTCCCTGAACTAAAATCCTAATATTACAGCTATTGTATACCCATATTTTTCAATTGTCTATAAATTCTGACTTTTATTCCTAAATTTCTTCCTAAAACAGTATAATGTCAAAAGAAAAAAACCATTTCAACATGTAGTTAAAATGATTTTTTTCACTAATATATTATTGACCTGCACCATGACAGTTTTTAAATTTCTTGCCGCTTCCACATGGGCATAAATCATTACGACCAATATTTTCAGACTTACGCACAGGTTGTTTTTTCGGAGCTGAGCCGCCTTCTTCCTTCGGATTAACCGCTTGGCCCTTCGCCACCTCTTCACGCTCAAGATTACTGCGAATTTCTGCCTTCATTGCATATTTCGCAACATCCTCACGAATAGACGCAACCATATCCTCAAACATAGCAAAGCCTTCTTGTTGATATTCTCGAAGTGGATCATTTTGTCCATATGCACGTAGATGGATACCTTGACGAAGTTGGTCCATCGCATCGATATGATCAATCCATTTCGTATCAATAGAACGTAATAAAATTACCTTTTCAAACTCACGCATACGCTCTGGTGTCAGTTCTGCCTCTTTTTCATCATAACGAGCATGAACAGCATCCGAAACCAACTGATTAATGTCTTCAGCAGACTTGCCTTGGAAATCTGCTACTTTAAGCTGACCCTCTTCTAACAGATTAGCCGCTACAAAATCTTCAATTGCTTTTAAGTTCCAATCTTTCTGCTCACCCTGAGTATACAGACCAACAACATTATCGATTGTCTCTTGAATCATAGACTCTACGAGTACACGCATATTCTCTGTTTCCAATACATCATAACGCTCTTTATAAATAATCTCACGTTGCTGACGTAGCACATCGTCATATTGTAATAAACGTTTACGTGCGTCAAAGTTATTACCTTCGACACGTTTCTGCGCTGATTCTACAGCTCTCGACACAACTTTTGATTGCAATGGCTGAGAATCATCCATGCCTAAGCGCATCATCATCGACTTCATATTATCAGAGCCAAAACGACGCATTAAATCATCTTCTAGGGATAGATAGAACTGCGTAACCCCTGGATTCCCTTGACGACCAGAACGTCCACGAAGCTGGTTATCGATACGACGTGATTCATGTCGCTCTGTCCCGATGACCGCTAAACCACCAATTTCTAGTACACCTTCACCTGGTTTAATATCTGTACCACGACCCGCCATGTTTGTCGCAATCGTTACTGCGCCCTTAGTACCGGCATTTGCAATAATTTCTGCCTCGCGTTCATGGTTTTTCGCATTCAAGACATTATGAGGGATTTTATGTTTATCAAGTAACTGCGAAATAATTTCAGATGTTTCAATTGCAACTGTACCAACAAGCACAGGTTGTCCCGCCTTATGACGCTCAGCAATATCGGCCGCCACCGCTTTATATTTTCCTTCCATCGAAGCAAAAATTAAATCTGGACGGTCATCACGAGCTATTGGTTTATTCGTTGGAATCGCAATAACGCTCATGTTGTAAATATTTCGGAACTCTTCTTCCTCTGTTTTCGCTGTACCTGTCATACCCGCAAGCTTTTGGTACATACGGAAATAGTTTTGGAACGTAATGGTAGCCATTGTCATCGATTCATTTTGAATGTCAACGCCCTCTTTGGCTTCAATTGCTTGGTGAAGTCCATCAGAATATCGACGGCCCTTCATTAAACGGCCCGTAAAGCCGTCAACAATTACAATTTCGCCCTCTTGGACAACATAGTCAACATCATTATGCATACTCACATGTGCCTTTAACGATTGGTTAATGGCATGATTTAAGCGTACATGTGTTAAATCAAACAAATTGTCGATCCCAAATGCTTTTTCTGCCTTTTCTACACCTGCATCTGTTAATGTAACACCTTTTGTCGACTCTTCGTATGTGTAATCTGTATCTGCACTTAACATGCGTACAAAAGCATTAGACTGTTTGTACAACTGTGCTGATTTCCCAGCTTGACCCGAAATAATTAATGGCGTACGAGCCTCATCAATTAAAATAGAGTCCACTTCATCGATTACGGCATAGTGAAGTGGTCGTTGAACACGTTCTTCTTTATAAAGCACCATATTGTCACGTAAATAGTCAAATCCTAATTCATTGTTTGTACTATAAGTAATATCCGCTTCATATGCCGCACGCTTCTCTTCTTTTGACAGGCTATTTAAATTTAAACCTACTGTAAGACCTAAGAAATTATACAGCTGTCCCATCTCAGCAGCATCACGACTAGCCAAATATTCATTGACTGTTACAACATGTACACCTTTACCAGTAATCGCGTTTAAATAAACCGCCATAGTAGCTGTTAATGTTTTACCTTCACCTGTTTTCATCTCTGAAATATTACCTTCATCCAGTGAAGCAGCCCCCATGATTTGAACACGGAAAGGATACATCTCTAAAACACGTTTAGATGCTTCGCGACAAACAGCAAAAGCCTCTGCACGAATCGACTCTAAATGCTCTCCATCAGCATAACGCTTTTTAAACTCTTCTGTTTTTGCTTGTAATTGTTCATCTGAAAGCTGTTCCATTTGAGAAGCAAATCCCTCTACTTGGTCAGCTATTTTTTCTAATTTTTTTAACTCACGTTTATTGAAATCAAATAATTTATTTAATAGGTTTGCCATGAATGTTTTTCACTTCCTATATAGATTCAACTTCCATTTTACCATTGTGTAACAGTTTCATGCAAACAGTCACCCTACTTGCAGAAGAAAGTCATACAAAAAAGACTCTCGCCATCGCGAGAGCCTTTGTCATCATGAAGTTTTAAGTTGTTTCGATTAAGCCATATTTACCGTCTTTACGTTTATACACAATATTTGTGCCATTAGATTCAGCATCTGTAAAGACATAGAAATCATGCCCTAACATATTCATTTGTAAAACAGCCTCTTCTTGATCCATCGGTTTTAAATCAAATTGCTTTGTACGTACAATTGAGTATTCCTCTTCCTCTGTAGTAGCATCAGCGGCTGCTTGTGTAGTAGCAAAATAAAGGCCTGCACCTTCTCGCTCACGGAATTTACGGTTTACTTTTGTTTTATGCTTACGAATTTGACGCTCTAATTTATCAACGATTAGATCAACCGCAGCATACATGTCATTATGACGCTCTTCAGCACGAAGAGTTAAGTTCTTCATCGGAACTGTGACTTCCACTTTTGTTTGCTTGTCATTATAAACCTTTAAATTTACGTTAGCATTGGCGTTAACATCTTCGTTAAAATAACGTTCAACTTTTTCGATTTTATTCTCAACATACTCACGAATAGCTGGAGTTACCTCAATATTTTCACCACGAATGTTAAAGTTTAACATGTAAACTCCTCCTTTATAACTGCTATACTATCTATTTCTACACAAGTGTGTGAAATTCCTCTAAAATAATTCTTTTTTTTACAAAAAATTTTTATAAAATTAATGGTTGCTTTGCTTTTTTGCTTCTGCCGCTTCCTTTTTACGTCGCAGCTTTAATTCTTCTACAATCAAATCTTCTACTCGTGCCTGATCATTGAAATAAATGCCATATTGCTTGCCGCTACCAAACGGACGGCTCCAAATAACTTCACCATAAGCCCGCACCTCTTGTGTATCAAGCACAAAATGGATATCCAATGGTGGAGGATTCACGCCTAAATCCACTTCAGTAAACATCTTTAACCCACGTGGACTAATGTCCAGCAAGTCCGCCATAGCCGTTTGTCCATGATTGACCCTTCCGTTCTCATAAATAGCAAAAGTTATTTGAACAGGCTCCTCAAATTTAAATCGGAAACCTTCTTGACGCTTAAAGATCATATTCCCACCCCAGTACTATGTTAAACATTTATATTGCTTTGATTATGACACGATGCCCTTCTTACAGCTAGAGGGAATAAGTAACATATTTTACCGTCAAATAGCCTAATTTATGACTATTTAGTGTTAATTTCTAGTTATTATTCCTGTCATATAGAAAAGAGACCATCATCAGAAGATGGTCTCTAATTTTGTCTAAATTTGTCCGCTGTTTCCCTGACCAAATTGCTGTTGTCGAGTAATGCGAATAACTTCCTTCCACGTATCGCGGAATTCCGTCACCAATCCTTCTACTTCTTCAATAATCGCTACATCATTTTGAATGTTTGCCTCTACTAAACGATGATTCATATATTCGTAAAGAGGTAGCATTTGTTTCGAAATCTCAATATCCATATTGAGTGTAGACATTAGCTCGGCAATGATTGCCTGTGCCTTTATAAGATTTGTATTTTTTTCTTGGACATTTTTCTCTTGAATAGCTTGTTTCGCCTTAATCAAAAATTTCAAACATCCATTATAAAGCATTAATGTCAACTCGCCAGGAGAAGCTGTAGTCACACTATTTTGTTTATACGCGTTTTGTGCTGTTAAATTTGCTGCCAATAAAGGACAACTCCTTTGAAAGGTTACTTATTTACTAGTTTAAACCATTTTACGAAGAAAAGCTATTTGATCAATAACGCCCAAGCGTAATTGTGTCGGGATTTTGAATTGTGTGATCATAATTCATCCTTTTAAAATTCTTGACGTCCGCCGGAGCTTTATCTTCATTCAGCTTGCGGCTTCCACCACACTAAATGAAGATAAAATGTCAATTCTTTTTATCGTAATACATCCCGTCCATCACACGAACATTGGAGTAAGGGTTGAAATATTGCTGTTCACTTTTTTTCGTTTTTTGTAGGTTTGCCATGTCTTGTTTAACGGCACTCATTACAGCAGCCAATCTCTCTTTAATACCATTATCTAATTCAAGCAGTGTACGATGATTGCGGTTTTGTTCATCGAATTGAAAGCCTTCTTGTTTCAACCCTTTAATAATCGTTCCACGCTTGTCCAACATGCTGTTGATTGTGTTGATGTATTCGTCACGCTCTTCACCATTTGGAATGTCACCTAAATGCTTAAATAAATTGGCTGACACTTGCAATAGTTGATCTGTTTGATGCATATTATTCTCCTACCTTAATTAGAAGCCTCAGCCTTGCATGAACATGCTGGATTGTTGATTTGCTTTATTTATTGCTTGCTCCATTGCTGTGAATTGCTTCCAATAGCGAGATTCTATATCCTCTAGTTTTCTCTTCCAAGTACTAATTCGACTTTCTGTATCCATTAGGTTATTTCCGATTGCATATTGAGCGTCTGTCATCGTAGAACGTCCAGCTTTTTTTTCAATAGTAATTTCAAAAGTTTTCATCGATTCACGTAGTTTTTCTAAATAACCTCGTGTATCGACTGTTTTTCCATCTACTACATCATCTTTTTTACCTTCACTATTTTTAAAGAGTTTTTCAACTGCATCAGGATCTTCTTCTAATACTTTTCGTAATTTTGTTTCATCAATTTCTAATGTACCGCCATCATTATAGTTTTTTGATGTTGTAATCCCAATACTGAAAAGGGTATTATATTTTGAATCAATACCAGGATTTGATTGATATACTAAAGAACGCATACCCGAAAGCCCTTCACGAATAAGAGTATCACCTCTTAATAACCCACTCTTCGCTTTTTCTTCCCAAAGCTTAATCTCATTTTCTGACATGTCTTCTCTTTGCTCACTAGTCAATGGCGTATAATCACGATATTTAGTTTCTTTTGTTTGATCATTTAAATCTTTGATAAAACCGTTATAAGTAGTGATAAACTCCTTAATTTTAGCCATGATGTCATCAACATCTGTTGTGGAAGTCATTGTGACTGCTTGTGCTTTTTGAGCAGCATTTACTTTATCTTCGTCAACGATTTTACCACCACTACCATCATCCTTTAAAATACCTGCCGCATTTGCATCTGCTGTTGCTGCCTTTTCGGTATTAGTTGCTTCTGTTAAACGAGTTTGAGCTGCTTTCTCTTCAGCATCGGCAGTTAAATACTCTGAACGTTTAATATTCTGATCCGCCAAATCATAGAATTGACCTTTTTCTTCTGGGGATAAGCTATTCCAAACCTCTTTTTGTTTTTCTGTTAAATCCTCAACCTTTTTAGATCCATCTTGCAAACCTTTAATTAACGCATCTCCAAATTGATTATACTTTTGTTTTAAATCCTCAGCTTGAGCTTTTTCTTGATAAGTTTTTAAAGTTGCTGAATCTGTTGCTATTAAATTAGTTAAATCATCTTTACTTAAAGATTTTAACGCATCTTTTACTTCTTTTGTAAATTCAGGATTATCATCTATATCTTTATGAATTTTATCAATTGAATCATTACTGTCATATGAGAAACGTTTTAATGCATCGATGGCATTTTGATCAAAATCTTTTAATTTTGCACCATACTTTTCGTACTCTGCTTGAGCTTTAAAATCTGTAAGCTGATCTTTGTTTGAAAATAAAACATCTAACACATCATTAGATAAATCCTTTAATTTCGCTTTGCTTTCATCACTTAAAGAGCTTCCATCTAGATTATCTTTAATACCTTGTGCAGATGATTGGTTTTTAATGTAATTTATTTCATCAGTTGATAAATTTCTCCACGCATTATTTCCAAGTTTGTTATATTGCACTTGTTGTGACAAAGATAAAGTATTTCCAAAAGCGTTTTTATATGCAGTTTCATGGTTAGCTGTATAACTATTAATATCACTAGCACCATAAGCATTTTGTTTTGTAATAAGATTTGCTTGTTTATTTGCTAAATTGGTAGTAGCATTTTTTAATTCTTCCACAGCAGCTTTATATTTATCTGCAATCGTTTGGAGGCCGTTGAATGTATCTTTTAACGTTACATTATAACCCGAAATCGTAAACGTATTTGTTGTTCTTTCTGTTGCTATACCATTCACAGTGAAAATAGCATTTTTTCCTTCTGTATTTTGAACTTTATTAGGATCAGCAAACCCTAACTTATTGAAAATATCTAAACCACCTACAACTTTGATTTCATCATCACCTTTAACATCACCAGTGTTTTTGGCAGTAAAGGAGAATCGACCATTTTCAAATACAGCACTAATTCCTGCATTACTAGAATTCACTTTACTAATAAATTGATCAACTGTCATATCAGAAGTAATTTCAATCTTTGTTGCCTCACTCGCTAATTGACCGTTGGTTTGAATGGCTTTAAATTCTATAGTTCCTGTTGCTCCTAAATCGGACATTTTCGTAGTTCCTACAGCATTAACTTGATCACCAACTTTACGAGCTGCTGTAGCTAATTGGGAAACACCCTCGATTGACAGTGTTCCTGAAGCACTTCCTGTTGCAGTTGCAGATACTAAGTTAGAATTAGAACTAGCTGCCGTTTTAGAAATAAGACTTTTTAGTACTAGATTATCTGATATATAAGTATCAAATGTTTTTAGCTTTGTATTAACACTTCGATATGCGTCACGTTGCCACTCGTACGTTTGTTTCTTTTGATATAACTTGTTTAAAGGTGCTCTTTCCGCATTCATTAATTTTTTTACTATTGAATCTATATCCATTCCTGAAGCTAAACCGCCGATTCTATTTACCATTATATTTCCTCCTAAATATTCTTATATTTTTTCGTCCACAATCATCCCTAATAACTTTTGCATCTCATAATATGCGTCTAAAAGTTTTTTTGGAGGGATCTCTTTTACGACTTCTTCTGTTTGGGTATCAACAACTTGTACAAAATAACGATCTAAACCGTCATGTAACACAAATTTAGAAGCATTATGATTGATTTGCAAAAATTCATTCACAGTATCTACTACATTTTGCAACTTTTCTTTAGATACCTCTTGACCCTCAGCAACTGGTATTTTTTCTCCTTGTGATTGCGTTATTAACTGAGATTTAATAGTAGTCATCGTAGTTTCTTCTATAATAGCTTTCTTAGAAGATGTTGATGACGTTGCAGTTCCCACATCTGTAGATTGTCCTTGAGCTGCAATACGCATAATATGTAACCTCCCAAACATTTCGTATTCTTATATCTAGTATCGGAAGTTTTTAGAAATGTTTCACCTTTTTACAGCAAACTACTTTAGATGATACCTTTCTCAAAAAAACCCCTTATTCAGATGATATTTACCTGAATAAGGGGCTTCTTTGAATCTTTAACTATTATAAAAAGCATTTATAAAAAATTACGGTAGCTCTACTTACTAATCATGACAAACATATGCCCCATTGTTGTATAACCTAAATTCATCATACCCTCACGAACATCTAGCAAATAAGATGGGGTATGTTCAATCACCTTCGCAAGCTGTTGTACACATTCAATAAACATTTCTTGTGTTAATTGTTGTTGTTTAGCGGCCATACCAATTAGATGCAACTTAATTAACGTAAAATTGACAACAAGCATCATATAACTTTCAAAGAATGTCTTACAATCATAGGGAAATAGATTTTTAAATACATAGTTCACCATGTAATTTTCAAACATATATTCATTTTCTTTAATAAATGGTTCATATATATTAGTATAGGATTCTTTGTATTTCAATACTGTTGCTTCCATATCACGTAATTCTTTTTCTTCATCCTCTTCCAAAGCTAAGCCTTCTATTAATTGATGAAGAATAGTGATATATTTTTCTGAAGCAATACCACTTGTAATACGAAGGCGAATTAATGCACGTGCTAAATTCAATTGAAAATTTAAATTACCCTTAATATCTTCTAACGATTTAATATATTCATCGTTATCTAAACGATTTAGATAATCTTGCATTATCATTTGTAATTCTTGTTCCAATTCATTCGGTTTTAATTGTTCAATTTTTTGTATGAATAGCCCTAAAATAATTAAACGAATCTCAATAGGTTGTTGGCGACTTTGAAGAAGCTGAATTGTAAAAATACGCAAATCCCAAAAATGAGGGTGTTTTTCTAATTTTAGGTCCTTATTTATTAGTCCACGCGTATTTTTTGGTTCTTCTGTCTCTATAAAACCGATTCCATCTTTACGTAATAGAACAATTCGTGCTGCCTCTGGGCAAGACAATGTTAAACTTTTTTCTGTTACATTCCCTACACTTGTAAGGAATCGAGGATAAACAGCACAAGTATTACATAAAAACTCTTCTCCTAATTCTTTATGAATACTACATAACCCGTCCTCTAACATCATATGACAGTTTTTATTATCATCTAAAATGAACTTTGCATAATTAGAGTCATCATGACCTTTACGATTTCGTTTTACATATTTTAATAGTTTTTCTGCCATCTCCGGCTGACGCACTTTACGATACGTTTGATATGTTTTCTTTTCAACTGTTATATTCCAACCAGCACAACAAGTATCTTCACAAGCACTACCTATACAACTGAAATCTTGTATATATTCAGGAACTAAAATAGGTCTCATTTCCTACACCCTTTTTATAATTTAATATTAATATACATTATTTTTTTAATCTGAACATATGCTTACTTTTCTTTTTTGAATAATTTATTGATAGTTTTAAAAATAGATAGTGGTATCTTCTATTAATTGTTCTCACTCTATTCAACTACAGTTAATATAAATGATAATAACTTCATATTAAAAGAATACTTCCTCATCAAATGTATTCTTTTAATATACTCACTATATAGTTAATATCTTCATCAGTTAAACGAGGATGTATAGGCAATGTTAACGCTTTTTTATACCATTCCTCTGCTACTGGGCATAGTCCTTGCTCATAACCAAGCTTTTGATAATACGGATGCCAATAAACAGGTATGTAATGAACATGGACACCAATATTTGCAGCTCGCATAGCATTAAATACTTGTTTCCGATTTGCTTCATCTAATTGAATCATGTACAAATGCCAGCCAGATTCAGTATCCTCTAGTTGCTTCGGTATTGTAATTCCAGTCACATTTCCTAATGCTTCATTGTACTTTGCAGCAATTTCTTGTCTCCGCTTAATAAAATAATCAAGTTTCTTCATTTGTGAAACACCAAGGGCTGCCTGTAAATCTGTCATACGAAAATTATAACCTAATTCTGTCATTTCATAATACCAGTCACCTTGTTCTTCAGCATAAGCTGTTGGCTCAATTCCATGACTTCTGAACTTTACTAGTTTTTTATAATAATTTTCGTTATTTGTAACAACTATGCCACCTTCTGCTGTTGTCACAGGCTTTACAGGGTGAAAACTAAACATTGTCATATCCGCCTGTGTTCCAACCTTTCGCCCTTTATAACTAGCACCAAATGAATGAGCACCATCTTCAATTACGACGAGTTCATGCTTCCTTGCGATATCCATAATGACATCTATATCAACAGGTTGTCCTGTAAAATCCACTGGAATAATTGCCTTTGTTTTTGATGTAATTTTAGAACGGATTTGTTCAGGGTTAATATTATAAGTACGTTCATCGATGTCCGCAAAAACAACTGTTCCGCCAACATAGCGTACACAGTTTGCACTTGCAGCAAAGGTAATAGGAGACGTAATGACCTCATCCCCTTCATCAATTCCAGCAGCATAACAAGCACCATGTAAAGCTGCTGTTCCATTGCAGAATGCTACTGCATATTTTGAACTAACATAATCTGCCACAGCTTGCTCAAACTGTGCAATTTTCGGTCCTTGAGTTAAGTTTGGTGAACGCAATGTTTCAATAACTGCTTGAATATCATCTTCATCTATACTTTGACTGCCATATGAGATAAATCGAGGTGAATCAATCATAGTAATAAATCCCAACTTAATGGAGTTCCTTTTTTTACATCATGCTTAATCGATTTACCAATCACTAAATCATAGTACTTCGTTGGCAAACCAAGGCCTGGTCGAACGTTGCGAACATTTTGTTCTGTTAAAATATCACCAGCTTTTAAATCTGAGCCTATATATAAAGAACGTCGGAATTTTGCTGATTCCTTCTCCGCATTTGTTGGTCCATAACTCACATTCCCTAAACTTTGCCATGCACGCTCCGTTTCTTCCACTAACATTTTTAATTCATGTGGTTCCATTGAAAATGCAGAATCAACCCCTCCTTCAGCCCGAGATGTTGTAAAATGCTTTTCAATTACCGTTGCTCCAAGTGCCACTGCAGTAACCGATACACCAACCCCCATTGTATGATCTGATAAACCTACTTCTGTACTAAACATTTCTTTCAAATGTGGTATAGTTACTAAATTTGAATTAGCAGGTGTAGCAGGATATGTACTAGTGCATTTCAGTAATATGATTTGATTATTACCTTCTTCGCGAGCAGCACGAACTGCTTCATCTAGTTCAGCAGCAGTCGCCATACCTGTGGAAATAATCATTGGTTTTCCTGTTCGCGCAACTTTTTTAATTAATGGGATATCTACATTTTCAAATGAGGCAATTTTATATGCTGGTACATTCAATGTTTCCAAGAAATCCACTGCTGTCTCATCAAATGGAGAACTAAAAGCAAGGAGACCAAGTTCTTGTGCTTTTGCAAAAATCTCCTTATGCCATTCCCAAGGTGTATAAGCCTCTTTATATAAATTATATAAAGAATTACCTCTCCAGAGATTTCCATCTTCTTGGATGAAAAACTCACCTGTATGAACGTCTAATGTAATTGTATCAGGTGTATAGGTTTGTAATTTCAGAGCGTCAACACCTGCTTCTGCGGCTAGCTCTACTAAATGTAATGCTCTTTCCAATGATTGATTATGGTTACCTGACATTTCTGCAATAATAAATGGCTTCGTATGACGACCAATTTCTCTATTTCCTATTTTAATCATTTTATCAACTCCAATATTTTATAAACCCACTCATTTGGTTGCTCATTTTGAGTTAGAATAAGCCCTTTTTCACTTAAATCTTTAATCTGTAAATTTTTTAATAACTGTTTATAAGTTTCCGATGTCACGTCTTTATGCCATCCCAGATTAATAACTATGCCAAGTTCTGCAACAAATTCTGTCCCTTCTTTCTGATTATTAGCTACAATAGTACTCGATGAAGGTAGTCCAACATAACAACGTTCCCATGTTGTACTTCCCCCCGCACCAATAGCAAAATCAGCCTGTTGCATTAACTTTGCCATATAATTAATTTGACAGTGATAGTCATACCCACGCTCTTCACAAATCTCCCGAATTTGTTCCTTAAAAACATTACCATTTCCAACAACTACATCAATATGTTTAAACTGAAATTCTTCAAGTGCCTCCAAAATTTTCATCGTCTCATTCGTTGGATCCGAACCGCCCATAAAAATGAGTAAATTTTCAATTTGCTCATTCCTCTTGCGCAATAGCCGTCTTGCATCAATAAACTCATCACGCATAATTAAATATTTTGGACCTAATAGCTTTATACATGCATCAGACACTAAATCGTCATATCGTGATTCAAAATTTGGCAATACATTAGGGTCCAGAAGCAACTCGCAATCATGCTTACGGTTCGCTAAATCATCAATTACCACAATTTTTTTTGTAAATACACGTATTTTGCACTCCCACTCTTTATCAATCCCATAATGATCAATGATATATATGTCTGCTTGCTCTGCTTCAAAAATATTTCCAAAACCTTCACTGATTACGTAATCAATTAGATTTCCAGGTAAATCTTGCATCCAAAAGATTACTTCACATCCATTCACACGCAAATTTTTTGCAACTGTCAAACAACGCATAACATGACCACTACCGATTTCAATAGATGCATCTGTACGAATAATGACTTTCATTAAATCACCGGCTTTTGCTCGATATGAGCATTTAGTTTTGCAACTTCAGGATTATCTTTTAAAAATTGAATCACATCTTTACTTGAAATTAATGGGTTGTTGAAATGCTTTGCCACCTCATAAATCAGTTTATAGTCTTCGATTGTATCTAGCGTAATGCGTAGTTCTGGCGCAATACGATTTGCTGGCGCTTTATATGTAACTGATTCAAATTCTTCAGCAAATTCATAGGCGTAATAAGTAACATGCTCACGATGTCGAGATTCTAGCCCTACTTTATGAATATATAAAAGTGCTTCATATGAAATAAGTTCTACCGCTAATCCTCGAGGTAATTGCCCGTCAATTAACACGATATCTTTACGTTCTTTTAGAATTAATTCTACAATATCACTTGCCATTTCATAGTCAACAAATGGACAATCCGATGTTACACGCATCACATAATCAGGTTTGTATTGCTTTGCACATTGAACATAGCGATCTAATACATCTCCCTCAGAACCTCTGAAATATGCAACTTGTTGCTGTTCACACCAATTTGCAATTGCATCATCTTGTTTTAAAGTACTTGTCGCAACAATAACTTCATTAACACCTTTGATAGCACGACAGCGCGTGATATCGTACCTTAAAACATCTACATCTCCAAGCGGTTTTAAAATTTTCCCTGGCAAACGAGAGGAGCCCATTCTTGCTTGGATAATTACAATTGTTTTCATAGTTAAACTCTCCATTTATAAAATTATTACTTCCCTCGTAAACGATGTTAAGAAACTTTGTCCATCCCAAACACCATCAAAATTTAGCGCTTGCCCGATTGGGACAATTCGATCTATCCCTCGTGTAGAAATTGATTCTACTAATTCCTTTAACTCAGGTTTCTCAAAACCAAAGTATGCAATTGTTTGATCTTTATCGATTATAATTTGTTCTAAGTCTATTAAGTTTTCAACTTCATACTCATAAAACAAGCCACCACCGCAATGCTTTTCACGTACATCTCTTGGCACATCATTTAGCTTTATACGTGAAAAGTTCGTTATAGGTACTACTTTTTCTACATAATTTTCCGCGGCTAATTGTAAACTTGTCGAATATTTCAATACTTGCGTTGCTGCTAATAACTCATGTTGCTTTTTCTGGATTTTACGTTCAAATGCCGTCCAAAAAGATTCTATTTTCTCACCTATCCAAACGATAAGTCTTGGTGATGAACATGCCATTTGGTCAAACCAAAACACATCGTTATAAAATTGCTCAAGTAATGCATCTAGTGCCTCATCATCTAATAACATAACTTTTTCGGAGTTTAATATGGCTAATGAGAATCTGTCTGGAAATGCTAATTCATTTGCTAGTGGTGCAAGGGGAATTTTACGAATGGCTTTTACCGTTTCATCCCCTCCCCAAATAACACGTGTATGACATGTTAGACTGAGCATTTCTGTTGCACTCTCATCATGACCATATGTACAAATTATTATTTGTTCCGCTAACGATTTATAATTAGGTAACTCTTCTAAAATCACTTGTAATAACTCATTTATTTCCGTTTTACTTGAAATACGAATGATATTGCGATTCCCTGCAAGAAGTGACAGCATCCATGAATAAACGAAAATAGTATCAACATTTGAAGGAGCGATATGAAAAGCTGTACCTCGCCCACGAACTACTTTTCCCTTAGTAGCCTTTTCAAACTCTGCTTGCATTTGCTTAATATTTGATTTTCGAAGCCAGTAACCAAGTGCTACAACTTCAGGCATGTATCGCATCCGTACAAAACGCTTCGATAAACTTTGTGTAAAAGCAATTACTTCTTCAGCAAAAGGTTGATTCAATTTTTGATTATTCAAGTTGCATAGTACATTATCAAAATTCCCATTCTTTGGCCAAAATATTTTCACAAACGCACACCTCCTTGAAAAGTATCACTACAACCGCGTAATTCTGCCTTCGGGATACGTCCAACTACACTAAAATACTTTCCTTTCCATCCACATGGACAATCATCAATACCATGAATTGTTCCTAAATCTTCTGTCAATAAAGAATGACCCGGATAACTTTTTGGTAATTCACTCACTACCTGAATTAAACCTTGTTGTCCTACAGGTAAAACATTAAACGTAATCGGATTACGAATAATCACATCAGCATAGCTCGGTGCATGTAAATGTCCTTCATTACACTCTACAAAAATTGAACCGACCTGTTCAACCATGCCATAATAGTTATGTACTTCTTGAATGCCTAATTGCTTACTAAGAAGATGATTAAAAGTCAAAGCATCAACCGCCTCATCCTTAAGCTTTTTCCATCCACCTCCGTGAATAAGTACACTATCACCAAAATTAATATTTAAACCTTTATCTCTTATTTCTTTATAAACGTACTGCCATATCATAAATGTAAAACCAAACAGTAATATACGTTGTCCTTCGTATTCTTTTAAATACGCTTGTAAACCTTCAACATCCAATGTCATATCATCATTTAAAGCATAAAAGTGTTTGCGACCGAAATTAGAGAACCCTAAAATTCCCGCTCCACGTGCACTAAATGATTTTCGATCCTTTAGCACAGATTTCGTATCTAACAGAATCATTGGCAAACGTCTATTACCTAAAATAGGTTTCATCACTTCTACAAGTGCTTTTGTCTGTGCAATCGATGTCTCTTTATCGAGGTAAATTTTAGATACTTGCTGTCCCGTTGTCCCACTTGATGTTAGCACTTTTACAACGTTCTCTTGAGAAACCGATTTTAAATTCATTAGCTTAAACAACTGCACAGGTAAAAATGGTACTTCTTCTAAACAACTTGCTTCTAGTAATGCATTGCTTTTTTCTAGCATTGATTTATATTCATGACAATTTTCAGTGTGCCATCTAGTTAGTTCATTTAATTTAACTACTAGTTCAATTTCTTTCTCGGCCTGTACTAAATGATAAGGGACCGTCATAAACAGCTCTCCTTTAGCTTCATATAATCGGTTTTTCCACTTACAAAACGTGGAATTTCATCAATCACCTTGACTTTAAATGCCGTTTTGTGAAGCTTATATAAATGTTCAATCGCTTCTTTTACTTTTTCAACATAATCAGCTTGTTCAATAGCTACAATTAATTTATCGTCAGATCCAGTACAAGCTAAAGGTATTTGTAGTTCTTCTTCAAGTTTCTTCTCCACATCATCTAAATTAATGCGCAAACCAAATAACTTAATAAAACGCTTCATTCGTCCTGTAATTGTAAAGTATCCATCTTCATCAATGATTGCTGTATCGCCAGTATATAGTACCCCATTAAGTTCATAGCCATTTGCTAAGTCTGATAAATTCTCAGCGTACCCCATCATGACATTAGCACCCATATAAATTAACTCCTCGGTTTCTACATCTATAGAAAGTTTGCCACCAGGAATAGCAATACCAATTGTGCTAGACTTCTCTAATACTTTTTCATAAGGAATATATGAAATACGTGGTGCAGCTTCAGTTTGACCATACATTATGTAAAATCTCTTATTTTGTTCTTTTGCATATTCTGCAAAATGCTTTACAAGCTTTTCATTTAATCGTCCCCCAGCTTGTGTCATTGTCTTTAAATAAGGTAACTCCATTTTTGTAAAGCCTATACGCTGTAACATTTGATATGTAAATGGAACACCTGCAATTGAAGTTGCTTTATGTTTTTTCACAAGTTCCCAAAATGACTTCTCCATCACGCTTTCATCAGTCAATAAAATTGAAGCACCTGCTAAAAGGTGACTATTCACAATCGACATGCCATATGAATAAGAAAGTGGTAGATTCATAACTGCTCGTTCATTTTGATTAATTTTTAGATACTCTATAATAGATTCAGCATTTACCCTAATATTGTCATAGGAAAGACGAACAAACTTTTGACTACCAGTTGTACCTGAAGTACTTAATAAAATTGCAAGGTCAGGATGAATATTGGTTACTATTTCTTTTGTTCTTATTAATTGATTTTCATTTATTTCATATCCTTCATGGCTCTTTAATCCAATAATCCATTTCGGCTGATATGTTTTTATAATGTTTGCTAGTAATTCATGATTAATACCTTCATTAATCAGCATAACCGCATGCTTGCTATTCATAGCTGAAATATAAGTAGCTAAAATATCTATTGTGTTTTGGCATAGTATCAATATTAACTCTTTGCTTGTACTACGAAATTCAATTTTAGGAATTTCACTAAAAGCATATGTTTGTTCATTTGTAATAATCGCCACATCACTACTCTCTAAATTAAAAAGTTCCATAAGCTCGCTCCTTCTTTATAGGAAAAGGTGTGATAGCATCTACCACACCAATAAATAATTAAATATTATTTAATGTTTCCTTTATACTTTTAGCAACTTTATTAGCAGTTAATCCGTAATAGTCTAGCATCTCTTCATATATTCCTGCTCTGCTATAATCACTAGGTAATCCTATCATTAAGTGAGGAGGCTTTTTAACCTCCATAGCTATTGCTTCGGATATGGCGCTACCTAGCCCTCCAGCAATTACATGCTCTTCCATACTTACAAGAAGCTTTTTATCTTTAATAACCATTTTTATACCTTCATTATCTAAAGGTCTGATAGTATGGACATTAATTACTTCAGTATTAATGCCTTCTAATTCTAATAATTCTGCAGCTTTTATTGCCTCACTTATAATGGAACCCGTAGCAAATATCGCGATATCTTCGCCATTTTTCACTGAGATAGTTTTTCCGATTTCAAAATTATAATCCTCTTTATAAATAATTGGAGAGGGCGCTCCACTAGTCAATCGAAGATATACTGGATTAGGATAACTTTCCAGAGCCTCTAATACTTTTACTAATTCAAAAGAATCTGCAGGTGAAATAATTGCTATGTTAGGGATAGCACGAATAACAGCTATATCTTCAAAACTACAATGCATATTACCTATCATACCTAATACTACACCACTAGATAATCCTACCATTCTTACTGGATGTTTCATTTCACCAATATCCATTCGAATTTGTTCTAAACATCTTAGCGTATGGAATGGAGCATATGTTGTTGTATAAACATCAAAACCTTCACTGGCTAAACCAGCGGCTATACCAATCATATTTTGTTCAGCAATTCCTACATCAATAAATTTGTCAGAATGTTGCTTTCTATAACGATCTAAGCCTGCTGGAATAGATACATCTGCTGTTATCACCAATAAATCTTCCTTTTTTTTGGCCTTCTCTAACATGACCATTCCAAATGTGCCTCGTTGACCTAAACGTGCTAACATTTTATGATTTTTTAATGTATTATTCATTTTCTTTCACCTGCTCTTCTATCGCTTCGTTAAATAATTTATCCGTTAGCACAGCATGATGCCAATCAATATTGTGCTCCATAAAAGAAACACCTTTGCCTTTAATAGTATTAGCTATTATTACTCTAGGTTTATGAGAAACACTATCAAATACACTTATTAATGCCTCAATATCATGCCCATCTACAGTGGAGACAGCCCAGCCCATCTCTTCTAGTACTTTCTCCAAATGATTCATTGGTAAAATATCGTTCGTTTTACCACCTAACTGAATACCATTCCGGTCAATAATGACTGTTAAATTATCTAATTTAAAATGTGGAGCAGATAAAAACCCTTCCCAAATCGACCCTTCGTTACTCTCACCATCACCTAATAATACATAAACATGACTTGATAATTGCTTACGTTTTAATCCCATCGCAACACCGATAGCCAATGATAAGCCCATTCCTAAACTACCACTTGTAAATTCAATACCTTTTTTACGATTCATTACTGGATGACCTAAAAAGGCACTACCTGTATTCATAAAACTAGCTAAATCTTCCTCTGTAATAATTCCATTCTCATATAAAGCAGTATAGTAAGCTAATACCCCATGTTCTTTACTTAAAATAAAACGGTCTCTACCTTCGTCTAAAGAATTTTTACTATTAATATTCATAGTGTGACCGTACAAAACAGCTAAAATTTCAATAATGGATAAGCCCGGACCTACGTGAGCAGCATTATTCCCTGAAGCATTTGCTAATTTCAAAGCATTTATTCTCATATGACTAGCTTGTTTCTTTAATTTTTCTACTAAGCTTGCATTAATCATTAAAAAGTCCCCCATCTACCCGTAATATTTGTCCAGTAATGTAGGATGACAAATCAGATGCCAAAAATAACACACTATTTGCAATTTCCTCAGGTCTAGCTAAACGTTTTAAAGCTAAATGACTTTGTAGTTGTGTCAAAAATTCTTTATTTGTGATTGCATTTGATACCATATCGGTTTCTGTAAAACCTGGAGCAATAGCATTTACCCTTATATTAACATTACCTAGTTCATTCGCTATTGTTTTAGTAAAGGCGTTAAATGCAGCCTTACTTGCCGTATAGGAAATCATCCCTTTGTAACTATCATCGGCTGCAATAGATGTAATATTTACAATAGATGCCGCTGTACTTTTTCTCATTAATTTCGTAATATATTGAGTCAATAAAAAAGGGCCATAAAAGTTCACTTTCATTTTTTCTTCAAGTGTTTCCATTGTAGTCATTTGATAAATTGTATCCCCAGCTATCCCAGCATTATTAACTAATATATCAATCGTAGAGAACAGATTTCTTATTTCTTCTATGGCTAATTTAACTTCATCTTCCTTACTAATATCAAAATAGACAGGTGTTATTAGAACACCTGTCTCGTTTTGAAGATTAGTTAAGTAGCTTTCAAATTCCACAGTACTTTTTCGAGCACATGCAATTATATTAGCGCCCTGTTTAGCAAATACAGTTGTAATGGCTTTTCCAATTCCCCGATTACATCCTGTTATAACCGCTACTTTTCCGCTTAAAAGCATACTAACTACCTCCTACTTTATACTTCAACATCATATTTTTTTAAAATTTCTATACCAATCGTATATGAGCTAAACTCAATCACATCATCTGTTTCAAGCATAATATCAAACACATCTTCTAATTCAGCAATCATTGCCATATGCCCTACAGAATCCCACTCTTCTATTGAGTTATATACTAACGTTTCATTTAATTGGTCCTCGGTAATATTAAAACACTCTTTAAAAACATTGTTATACTTGTTTAAATTATTCATTGCTATTTTTTCCTCTCAATTCGAATGGAGCCCTTAATTTATGATATTTTTGATAGTTGTTAATCCACTTATCTTTTAAGATTTCCAGAACTTCTACATCATAATATACGCCATCTTTTTTTATATGCTGAGTTAACGTACCTACTTTTCTAAATCCATAATGATAGTCCATTTTCAACATAGATTCATTTATAGAGAGAACTTCAATTACTAATTTGTTAAACTTCATTTCGAAGAAATAAAAATTTAGAAAATAAGGCAGGATACGGCTTGAAACAATAGAATATTCTAATTCACCAATATAAAAGCCTGAACTGGCTTTCTCATGTATGTAATCAATATTATTTAATGAAATTAAACCTATAGGGCTATCTTTATAAACGATAACCCAATTTAATTGAGTATAATCTTTGTTTATCTTTTCAAACCATTTTCTTTGCTTGTTTAAATCAGGCTCGATATCCGTATACATAAATTTAGTTACGTGTTCACTAGTGCGCCATTTCATTACTAAATCTAAACCATCTTCATCTAATAATTTAAATTCCATACTCATTATTATTCACCACTAATTCATTTTGGAACATACGCATATAGTTTTCTCCAATTATGCTTAACTACATATTTTGGGTTAGCATCTTTTATTATTTTTTCGAGAATTTGCGCATCTTCTGGGAAATGATACGTACATATTGATAATTTTGGCTCCATTTCTTTTAAAGTTTTTTGAGCCCCTATAAGCATATATCGTTCTGCACCTTCGATATCAGCCTTAATATAATCTACTTTCTTAATCATCTTTTTTTCAACCAAATTATCTATTGTATCAATAGGAACTGATCTTATTTGATCATTTCCACGATTCATATAAAAAGAGTCTAGTACTCCTGTGTCTGATTCAAATAAATCCATGTACCCTTGATGGTCTGATAAACCATACGGTATTATTTGAATATTGTCATATATCTTTTTTTGTTTTTCTAATATCTCGAGTGATTTTTTCCCTGGCTCACAAGCATATACTGTGCACCCCATACTAGCTGCGTAACAAGAGTATAACCCTATATTTGCACCGGCATCGATTATATAATCTCCTTCTTCGAGGTGAACATCTTCAAACTCATAAGCACCATCTACTACTAATGAAAAATCGTTTAAAATGCTAGGTGATAATTCATCCCCTACTGTTTCAAAAAAAGCACCTTTTAAATCACTATTAAATAGTATAGGGTTATATATTTGAATACCATTAAAATCAATTATTTCTTTCGAAAGGTCGATGTTGAATTTTTTAAAATATTCTTCAAAAAATGGATCTTCATAGTTCTCTATAGACTGTATATTTACAATATTTTTATAACCCGTTTTCATAAGAGAACTAAATACTTCTTCATTATGGGAAACTACAGTTAAATAAATATCAACATTATCATTTAGTAAACTTATTTCATTAAGTTCAACTATAGGTACACTTCTCATTTTTCCACTTTTACTATGATAACAATATTTCTGTTCTTTCTTATGCCCTGAACTTACAAAGACATAATCCACTTGGATATTCTCAAACCAATCCAAATAGTTTATTAAAACTTTTGCTGCGTAACCTATACCATACACAACTGTATACCGAGGTTCAGTATTCATTATATGTCTTTTTCTCCTATCATTCTCACTAGATCTTTAACATTTAACCATTCTTTATTATTATCACTTGTATAAGCAAAGCCGTCTGGTAGAGGAATACCGCCTTCAAACTTATCAGCATACCACCAAGAAAATTCAGGTTGAATGACATAATATGTATCAAACTCTAATGTATGCCGAGCATCATCTTCCATAATCATTGCTTCATGAAGTTTTTCACCAGGGCGAATTCCAATAACTTCTATTTCACATTCAGGAGCAATCGCTTTAGCTAAATCTGTAACTTTCATACTTGGAATTTTCGGCACAAAGATTTCCCCACCGTACATTCGTTCCAAATTATCTAATACGAATTGTACCCCTTGATCGAGGGTAATCCAGAAACGGGTCATACGCTCATCTGTAATAGGTAATTTACCTGTATCTTTAATCTTTTTAAAGAATGGTACTACGCTACCGCGACTTCCTACTACATTGCCATAGCGTACAACTGCAAATCTTGTTTTCTTTTCTCCTACATAAGCATTGGCAGCGACGAATAATTTATCAGATGCTAATTTTGTCGCACCATATAAATTCACAGGGCTACATGCCTTATCCGTTGAAAGCGCAATTACCTTTTCTACACCACGGTCGATAGCTGCCTCAATAATATTTTGAGCTCCATGAATATTTGTCTTTACCGCCTCAAAAGGATTATATTCACATGCATCAACATGCTTCATAGCAGCTGCATGAATGACAATATCCACACCATCAAAGGCACGATATAATCGGTCTTTATCCCGCACATCACCAATAAAGAATCGGATTCGTTCATCTTGGAACTCTTGCTTCATTTCATATTGCTTTAACTCATCACGACTAAAAACGATAATTTTTTTTACACCTAATGTAAGTGCTTTCCTGATGAATTTTTTACCAAAAGAGCCTGTACCGCCTGTTACTAATACCACTTTATCTTTTAAAACACTCATTAGTATTTCCCCTTATTATGTATCATATAAATATTATATCGGATAATTTTAACGTATTTCTACTTTTGAAAAATAAATATAATTTTTAATGCAATATCCACTTTTTATTTGTACATATTTCACTTTTTCCTTTTTACTCTACACATTTCCTCCTTAGCAAATGTTCATTTTAATAGATAGACGAAAAAACACTCTTTGAATTAGAATATACATTCAAAAAGTGTTCTTATTTTAACTATCTCTTAATTGATATTAATTTCAAGCTATAATTTGTTCAAAATATGGCAACATTTCATATTCAAAAATATCAGCTACAAGGACAAAATCCTGTTTTTCTAAACCTTCATTTATAAGGTTTAAATACTCTTCTAATTGTTGTTTGTTTAAATTTGTATTAACCCCTTGATCCGTTAGTATTTCTTCCATTTGTTTTATCCAAGTAATTCCCTCTGAAAAATTCAATATTTCATTTAAAGCTGTCGGAACATTGCCAGATCTTAAACTATCAGCAATATATTGTAACCCTGCTGGAATTTTAGCTATATATTTGTAATATTCATCTACAATCTCTATTTTGTCCATTTTAACAACCCCCGAATTCTTCTAATGCTATTCTTGTATATTTTAAAGATTTTTCTGTTGCCTCTAAAATATTTTCATAAAGATACATATTTTGTTTATGAATTTGTTTAAATTTTTCTACTGTCTCTAAATGTTTATTATCTATAGTCATTCTCATCACATCCATAGTAATCGGGTCAATGATTCTTTCCATAATTACTAGTGGATAATATTCTTTCAATTTAGAATCGATTTTATCTAGTTTTTTTAATGTACTAGCTGAAAATACCGTATTATTTTTTTCTTCTTTTAACAGTTGAATCGCTTCTACTAGTAATTTTTTTATTTTTAAATAGACTTCTATTTCTCGACTCATAAATTGCTTATAATTGACAACGCTATTATCTATTTCATTTTTAAGTTCCAATTTTGAAATATTATTTGTCTGATACATATAGTTTTCACAAAATGTTGCAAAATCTAATTGTGGGATACCGTTAATTTTTACGCCACCTTCGGTACAATTATAAATTTTATGTTGTTTGTGCAACATTATATATAATTTTTCTATACTCTTCCTCATACTGTTAAATTGGTGATTCGTTTTTACAGGTTCGCCGTAGTATCCTTCTACTTCAAAAGTCATGTCTTTCTTGAAAAATTCATCAGTTAACTCACTATAATGATTATTATTTTCTGCATGGGATTTATTGTTCGTATAAGCTAAATCTTGTCCAATAATTGCGATTGGTCCTGTACTAATTTTACTTGCTATTTCTAATGCAGTTATAGCAACTGTACCACCAGTTGATAGCATTGGTAAATCCTTACCTAGCCCTTCTTTAATACGTTTTTGTATACTATCTTCTCCATAAAAACAAAAACTATAGCGGTTTCCTTTAAAATCTCGTTCTATTTTCCATGCATTCCCTAAACCATAAATCAAATCGAAAGCATTATTTTTAATGTTTTTAAAGTGTAAATAATTACTTTCTCCTCCATCCATTGTTACTACATAGTCAGGTGTAATTTCTGCTGCCAGTAGAGAGTTGATGGTAGATCCTGCACTAATTATCAAACATTTATCTTTCAATTTTTTTAACAGTGGTAACTGTTTTGTTAATGAAGGACCTCCCGAAGCTAAAATTACTGGGCAATCATATTTATTGTAAAGTTCCTTTAAACTCTGATCTTTATGAACATAATATAAATTCATAATGTAATTTTCCTGCCATAAATCGCCAAAAAATCTTATTGTATTTTCATTCACAATATCTTCAATTTGTATATGACGAATAAAGTCTAGAAATTCTTTATATTCCTTGTCAAAAATTTTGTCATAATTAGGTGAGAGCAGTATATTGACTTTACGATCAAAATCAGCTATATAATCTTCTGAACGCATATAAAAGTCCTGTAAATCAGAAAAAACGCCTTCAATTTTATCTTTACCCTCAATATTTAAACTACTAAATAAAGGGTCATACACTAAAATATCAGTGTTTCCATACTTTTTTGCAATAGCATTAGCTATGTACCCTAGTCCATAGCCAAACAGTATATTTAAATATCCTTCTTTATAGTTCTTATCTATGTATTTATCAGCTTCTGCTTCAGGATTGTAATTACTATGTAAAAAATACCCATTTACTTTTGCATTTGGCTTATCATTTTTTGTTTGTAAATAAATTATATCTAAATCTTCCATAAAGTCGTCTCCTTGGTTAACCTTGGTGAGGCTCTCTTTTAAAAAAAGGGTTATTAAATCAGATTTGTTTTACAGAAAAGTGTCTTACTTCTTTGATTATATCGGTATAAAAAAGGATTTTTAAATTTTTTATTAAAAAAAGCTTGAACGAAATTTCGTTCAAGCTTTTAATATTTTATGCTAAAAGTTAATCAATTATTGTAATAATTGAAGTACACCTTGTGGTTGTTGGTTAGCTTGAGCTAACATAGATTGAGCAGCTTGCATTAAGATATTGTTCTTAGTGAAGCCCATCATTTCTTTAGCCATATCTGTATCACGGATACGTGATTCAGCAGCTGTTAAGTTTTCAGATGTAGCACCTAAGTTGTTGATTGTGTGCTCTAAACGGTTTTGAACAGCACCTAAATCAGAACGTTGAGAAGAAACTAATTCTAAAGCTTCGTTGAAGTTTTTAATTGCTTTGTCAGCAGCTGTTTGAGAATCAATTTTACCAGTGATTTTTAAACCAGCTGTACCCATTGTTCCGATTTTTAATGTAATAGCTTGGCCATCATTAGCACCGATATGGAATTTCTTGCCAGAGAATGAACCATCTAGTAATTTTTGAGTATTGAACTCTGTGTTTTTAGCGATACGGTCGATTTCTGATTTTAATGCAGTAACTTCTTTGTTAAGTGCTGTACGGTCTGCAGTTACGTTTGTATCGTTTGCAGATTGTACTGCTAATTCACGCATACGTTGTAGGATTGCGTGAGTTTCGTTAAGAGCACCCTCAGCAGTTTGGATTAAAGAGATTGAGTCTTGAGCGTTTTTAGTAGCCATATCAAGACCACGGATTTGTCCGCGCATTTTTTCAGAGATTGCTAAACCAGCAGCGTCATCGCCCGCACGGTTTACTTTGTAACCTGAAGATAGTTTCTCAAGGTTTTTAGAAGCTTGAGTGTTGTTGAAAGTAAGGTTACGGTGTGTGTTTAAAGCTGAAATGTTGTGTTGAATTCTCATTTGGAATTCCTCCTTGAATTTTTAGTGTGTTATTCCACATCCGTGTGGAATTTCGGATTAGGTAGTATGTATGTACTTCCTGCCCCTTACAAACTATATATCGTAATTAGTTGGAAATGTTTAATAGTTTTTTAGAAAGTTTTTTTATTTTTTATGTAATTATTTCAAAATAAACATATATCTCTTATTATTTTTTCTTCAATTGCTCTAAAAAGTTTGATGTTACAGAAAGGGCTTCTTTATTTTCCGCTTGGATTGCTTCAAAAACTTCTGATCGATGTACTTTCACCGTTTTCGGTGCAACAATCCCCAGTTTGATTTGGTCACCCTCAACTGCTAATATTTTTATTTCAACTTGATCGCCTATCATAATTGACTCATCTTTTTTTCGTGAAAGAACTAGCATTATTTCGCACTTCCTTCCAATGGTAGCATTGGATAACGTAATGGAAAGGCTTTATTGTCTTGAAGAACGATTTGCTTACCGCGTTTTTTTTCTATATTTATAATAACAGGTGCCAGCAAGTTAATCGTAGATTCTTGAAATGCTTCTTTTAATGTTACAATAGCATATGGAAGAACATCTTCTTGCTTTTCAATTTGTAATTGCTCACGATCTTCTTCGCTAATATCAAAGCTATAATCTTGTTTGAATGCAAAAGGGTAGGCTACGACAAAACCAATTTCTTTATTCTGAACAGATTGTAATAATGCAAGTGGAAGGTCTGCATCAATCGGTAACAAAACAAATTTTTTCTCCTCCTCTAATCCTAGTAAACCATGCTCAAATGTAAGGATATCTTGTTCACCAATTTCTACTTCTCCTAAAAATTTAGTAGCAATTTTCATTTATAAACTCTCCTTTAAATGATGACATCGATGTCAACATCTGGTCTTTGTATCATTGTACCAGTTACTTTTCCTGGTGTGTATTCATGTATAGGTTTGTTCACTTTAGCGTCAATTACTGGTTCTCTTCGTTGAATATTGACATCCGTTGTACCTGGTGTGTAATTAATTTTGACTGATCCTACGGATGGTACAAATTTGACATTAAATTGTACACGGTGTGGACCATGGTTTTGTTTAGCTATATTTTGAACTATTGCCCGTCCTTGATCTTTTCCAGCGTTCTCCATCATTTGACGTCCCTCTTGTGCTCTGCGTGCCATTCCTTTTATTGCCTCTTGTTTTCCTTTTTCTGCGTAATTTGCACTTGATTCTAAAGGACCAATCATTCCTATGTCTCTTCTTGCCTGTGAGGAGTCAATTTTCAAAACACTTCTCGTTGTATTTATATCTAAAATAGCGGCTGGTTGTTCAATATGCTGTGTCGCCTTTGGCTGTTCAATATGTTGCTGAGGTTTACCAATGTGAAGATCAATTTTGGCATCGATTGTGCGAATTTGTATTTGTGGTAGCCTCACAATACTAGCTCTCCTTTCAAGAAAAGCGTTTGAACAAAGTGTCCAAACGCCTAAATTATATTAACGGATAAAATCCACTAATGTTTGTTGAATGATTTTAGAACCTACTGAAAGTGCAGCCTGATGAATAGATTCATGTGTCACCATTTCAGTAATGGCCTTTGCATAGTCGACAGACTCATTATCCCTGAGTTGTTTTGTGACGTTAACCTCACGTATACCTAGTCGATTTTCCATCATTTCTACACGGTTTTGCCGTGCACCGATATCTGCCTGTGCTTCTAAAACTTTATTATGCATGGCTGTAATATCATCATTTGTAGTAGCTGAGGATACCCCGCCAAGCATGCTAGCAATTTCTTCACCTGTTTTTGTTGGGTCGCCTAATAAATCCGAAATTTTCCCCATCATATCATCTATATTATTAAATAAATCTTTCCCTGGGGTATTTACAGAAAGCTGGATACCATCATAAATTTCTATTTTTACACCTTCTTGATTAGTATTCGGATTTATGACTCCACCAATAAATAAAGGCTCGTTAGTTCTAGTTCCACTAAATATGTAACTGCCACCAATATTCGTATTTCCTACATCCTGTAATTGTTGGCGAATTTGGTCAATTTCTTTTTTTATTTTGTCACGATCCTCTGATGTATTTGAATCAGTGGCAGCTTGAATAACAAGTTCACGAACTCGCTTCATTTGCTCGCCAACCTGATTAAGAGATTCATCTGTCGAATCCAACCAGCTACTTGCCGTAATCGTGTTACGAGTGTATTGCTCTACTTTAGCTAAATCTCGACGATAGCCCATACCCTTTACTGCAATAACTGGATCATCGGATGGACGAGTGATTTTTGAACCTGAGTTTATTTGGTCCTGTAGCTTAGACATTTTACCATAGCTGTTATTTAAATTTCGTAGCATGTTATTTGATAGCATTGATTGTGTTACACGCATTTTGTAAAAAGCCTCCTTCTTGTAGGTTGATAAATTGGTCATTATTTACTTGATTCTATTGTTATAAACCAACTCGGCCCATACCGTTAATAATTTTATCCAATGTTTCATCGACAACCGTAATCATACGTGCATTTGCATTATACGCCTGTTGGAAAGTAATCATATTTGTCATTTCTTCATCTAAAGAAACCGCACTTACAGCATCGCGACTATTAGATACCATCAGAAGTTGGGATTCAGAAGTCGCAGCTATACGTAATGCCTCTTCACCATCTACACCAACTTTTCCGACAATCGCTTGATAGAATGATTGTAAGCTTGCATTATCTATATCTGCATATAATTTATGCTGCATATTGGCAAGTTCATAAGCATTCTTACCATTTCCTTCTTCTGTTGGGTCAGAAGATGCTGCTAAAAGGTTAGGATTTTTTAAGATATCTTCATTAACCTTGATTCCACCAGCACCAGTTCCTTCAAAGAAAACGCCACCTGGTTTCGAAGGATTTATGATGTTTCCATTCGCATCTTTTTCTTCAAGGGTATAACCTTTTGCATGCTGCGCATTGAATTCTTTAATAAATGCATTGGCTAATTGATCTAATTTTTGTAAAGTTTCTGTGTAGTATCCTTTAATATCGCCACCCGCACTTTGATAACCATACGAATTAATTAGTGAAAGTAATTTTCCTTTTGATGCTTCAAAGTCTTGCTGTTTAATTGCCGTTTGTGCACTAGTGACAGCACCCGCTTCATGCGCATCTAAAGATTCCAATCCTGTTAATTGTAGTTCAGAGAAAGAATTTGTAATTTCATCGCCAGTCACCTTCGTGCCGTTTGTACCCATTGCTGTAAATTGAGCGAAATCTTTACCGTTTACTAAATCTCTGATAACACCGTCATTACCTTTAAAAGTAATTTTTAAGCTTCCTTCTGCAACCTCTGATGCTAAACCACCAGAAGGAATACGTTCAATCGATACTGGAATATACTCATTTAGTTTATCAACTAGAGTATCACGCACATCATATAAATCATTTGGTACATGCCCACTAGGTTCAACCTCTTGAATTTGCTTATTAACGGCAGCAATTTGTTTAAGGATAGTATTAATTTGAGTTGTCGAAACATTAAGTTCATTTCCAAGATTACCCTGAATCATTTTTAACTGTTTATCAAGGTAATTTAAAGAATCAGCTAAGTGCTCCGCACGACTAACGGCTACTTTACGTGAAGCACCATCTGCAGGCTTCGTCCCCACATCTTCAAGTCCCTTCCAAAACTGTTCGAAAGCTTTATCTAAACCGAATTCCGAAGGCTCATTCATAACATCTTCCATTTGAGAAATGGCATTTGTTCTAGATTCCCAATAACCTAACTTATTCGTCTCTTGACGATATTGGCGGTCAATAAATTCACTGCGAATACGTTGGATAGACCCCGCTTCAACCCCAGTACCAAGATGTCCTGGATAAGTTGGTTGGTTTAAGCCCGCTGTTGGAAAACCTGGTGTTGCTTGCATGTTTACTCGTTGGCGTGAGTAACCTAATGTGTTGGCATTGGAAATATTATGTCCTGTTGTGTATAAAGCTGTTTGTTGTACGAAGAGGCCGCGTTTACTTGCTTCTAGGCCCATAAATGTTGAGCGCATTTTTCTTCCTCCTTTTAGGCTTGTGAATCGAAATATGATTTTTTAGCTATGCTATTTGTGCCGTGAACCTCGTTGCTAGAGTAGTTCATTTGCTCTGTGCGAGGTCTTACAGCATCTAATGTTAGGTTGACGATTTGTAGTGATTGGAAAACAAGTTTTTGATTTAAGTCATTTTGTTTTCGTAGGTCAGTGATAATTTGCAGTAAACGATCGCGAACTACTGATAAGGTTGCTTTGTCAGCCTGTTGGTCAGCAGCCTCGATGACATCTGCGACAGTCGTTTTGTCAGATGAAGCAAGTCCCTTTGCTTCGAGGTAGTCCGTTACCTGTTTCTGACGCTGTTGCTCGAGCTTATCGATGGCCGCTATGTGTGCCTGCTCATCCTTGAGCAATTGGTCTAGAGCTTCGATATCGCCAGCTTTAATGATTTCTGTTTTTTTCAAGGCTAGTTCAAGTAAACTTTTATGCATTCTTTCTAGCATCGTTAATGTAGAATTAATCGCTTCTACAGACATATCGCTATACACCCTTTCTGCTGTTCCCTAGAAACGATAATATTTCAGCATATCCTCTGCTACTTTGCGAGCATCTACTTTGTATTCACCAGAATCAATGTCTTTTTTCAGCTGTTGTACGCGGTCAGCTCGCTCTGTACTGTATGTTGATACGCTTTTCATATCTTGAGCAGCTTTCGAAATCTCAATTTTATCAGCAAAAGATGCTTTGTTTGTATCTGATTTAACGTTACGTACTTGGTTTTTATAGGCGTTTACTGCATTAATTCCATAAGATGTAATTTTCATTTTGAACCCCCCCATCTAAAAATCTTATCTTCCTATTATTTCGGATTGTCTCACATAATGTTAAGTTTTCACATATAAAAAAGTGTGCTAATTTTGTTTAAAATTAACACACTTCCCGTTATTAGCGTTTTCGCTCTGCGTGATAGGTTACACGATCGCGTTGCTCTACACTGTCGCGGAATTCCTTGGCTGCTTCAAATGTACGTAAGTCTGCCTTTAATTCATCTTGACATTTTGTACAAAGCTTGCCTGTTGTTGTCAGGTGACCACAGTTATCACATGGATAGCCAAGGTTAGGGAACATGGCTGGCTGCAAGCGGCCTTTACGAACCCATTTATACAATAGCTCCTCTTCTGCTCCAGTTGCTTCTACGATACGCTCAACTGTTGCTGCACGGTTCTCACGTTTACGAAGGAAGCGATAAACGATTTGATAAAGCTCTTCCTCCGATTGTGCACACTTATGACATACTTCTCGGACCCCTGTATAATTAAAAAATTCATTACATTTTGGACAATTGCGAACCTCAGCCATCTGCTTTTCCTCCTCTTTCAAGAAATCTTATCTACGAATGCTATACCCATCATCTATTATACATAATACGTTGGAAAATTCATCCTTCAATTAATGTGAAGTATTGGACATTTTTAGCCCCCGCCTGCATTAGCGCATCTGCGGCATGCTGAATGGTTGTTCCTGTAGTTTTAATATCGTCAAAAAGAAGGTAATCTTTATGCTCTACTTGTGAGCCTACCTTTACGCGAAAAAGAGGTGCTACATGTATGCGCTGCTCTCTATTTTTGGAGCTTTGTGTCTCTGTTGTTGTCTTTTCTAATAGCTGAATGTACGGAATAAAAGCTGCCTTTATAAGTTCCTCTGTGTGTGAGAAGGTACGCTCCTGTTGCTTGAGGGGATGCATGGGAATTGGTAGAATCATCGCTTTCTCTTTTCTAAATCGAGCATAAAGCTCCTGTCGAAATACTTTTGCAAGAGCTACATCCTGAAGAAATTTAAACTGATGTAAGTAATCTTTCATCGCGTCATTATACTGATAGAGTGCTGTAGCTGACTGTGAATGTTCAAAGCGAGCAGCACACCTATCACATATAGTCGGTGAAAACTGCTTTGTTAACAGCATTTTCCAGGATATGGTTGATGTCAACGGCTGTGAGCAAATTAAGCAATGCGATTCTATTTTATTCATTGGGGAAATCCTTTTCTATTATATAAAGCAATTTTTGCACATGCCTCATCCATCTCTATTGTGATGCCGTGATGAAAGAACAAGACCTCACCAGCAGGAAATTGTCTATCCCGCCCAACACGACCCGCAATTTGAATAAGAGCGTTGGCTGTAAAAATCAATGACTCTGCTCCGATTACTGCCACCTGTACATTGCTAATTGTAATGCCTCTTTCTAATATAGTTGTAGTTAATAATCCTGGAACTTCTTTATTTCTTAGCTTCAGCACCTTTTCCTTTCGCTCCGAATCTGCTGCATGCACAGCTACTATCTTTTCATCTAGCAACTGAAAAAGGGGTTCTGCTCTATTCATTAAGGCGATTGTTGGAAAGAAGATTAAAAATGGCTGCTTTTGGCTAAGACGTTCCTCTGTCCATTTTTTTAACCTTTTGGGGATCGTACCTCGCTGGAAGCTTTTATCATAGCCCCATAAAGCACGCACTTGAGGAACTGGCAATGGATGATTGTGATAGCGTTTTGAAATAAAGGAGTAGCTTTCTTGCTGAAAGGCATGTAGTAATGATGGTGATGGGGTTGCTGTAACAAATACAATAGGAGCATGTTCTTTTTTAGCCTTTCCTACTGCTCTTTGTAGGGTTTCATCAAATGTATAAGGAAAAGCATCTGCTTCATCGACAATGATAACATCAAAAGCCTTGTCAAATCGGTAAAGCTGATGGGTCGTTGCTATAACCATCTGGGCATAGCCATGTTGTTGTGAGACACCACCGTATAATGCATGAATAATAGTTTCAGGGAATACTTGCTGGAAGCGTGGCGTCAATTCCAACACTACATCTGTGCGTGGTGTTGCAATACAAACACGTAGCCCTCGCTTTAGCGCATCATAAACCGTTGGAAAAAGTAGCTCAGTTTTTCCAGCACCACACACTGCATGAATTAAATGCGAACGCTTTGCTTCCACACTTGCTAAAGTTTCATTTGCAGCCTGTTGTTGGAGTTCCGTGAATTGCCCTGCCCATTTGAATAAATGCTTGTACGTCTTAATGGCTTTAGGGCCAATCCAAACCATCAAATTCGTACAGCTGCTCACCCTCCCCATTTTGATACAGTGCCGACAATATAAACATTGTTGCTGGCATTTTGAACAATCAAATAGAGTGAATAATTGCGGGTTTGTATTGTGGCAGCGATTGCAACGAATAACTGGCTTCATTTGAATTCCTTCTATTAAATTAAAATATTTTCGCTCGATTGCCTTATCAATATGTGCTGATGAATATGGAGAATGGTTTTTTAACCAAATGCGACCTTCATGGAAATCACGTAATGCCGGTGGTAACAGCCAACCTTTATATTTCATAATTTCTCTCCCTCCATAGAAAAAAGCCTCTACTTTGCTGTAGAGACCTTCTCATAGAAATTTTATTTTTTTGTCCAGCCTAAGCCCATCGATCCTTCACCTAAATGTGTGCCGATGACAGGGCCGAAATAGCTTAATTTAAAACTTACGTTCGGGTACGCTTCTGCTAATTGCTCTAGCCATTCCTGTGCCTCTGCTTGGCAATTGCCATGTATGACAACAGCGTCCACAGCTTCATACTTTCTCGCATCCTCTGCTAGCAATTCCTCCGCACGTTTTAATGCTTTTTTACGTGTTCGGATTTTTTCAAAAGGCACAATCACCTTGTCTACAAAATGTAGAACAGGCTTTACTTGTAATAAACCGCCGATCAAGGCTGCCGCAGAAGACAAACGCCCACCACGTTGTAAATGAGCTAAGTCGTCTACAATGAAGTAAGCACGGATATACTGCTGCATGTCCGCTAATGCCGCCAGTATGTCTTGCGCTGAATGGCCCTCTTTCGCCATTTCAGCAGCTTTTAAAACATAAAAGCCCTGAACCGCACAGGAAATTTCACTGTCAAAGGCATGCACTTTTATGCCTTCTACCATTTCACCTGCCTGTACTGCCCCTTGATATGTTCCACTAATACCACTTGATAAATGGATCGAAATAACCTCGTCATAATCCTTCGCTAGCTCGTCAAAGAGAGCAACAAATTCTCCGATTGGAGGCTGTGTTGTTTTTGGGAATTCTTTTGCTCCACGCACCTTATCGTAAAACTCAGATGCTGTGATGTCTACTTCTTCTGCAAATAGTTCACCTGAGATATTAACACTTAAAGGTATCATGTGAATGTTTAAGCGTGCACGTTCCTCAGCTGAAAGATATGCAGTACTATCTGTTACGATTGCCGTCCTCATCCATGTCCACTCTCCTATGATTCTTAGTTTACAATCTATTTCTTCTTGGTGCAATTGTTGTTGTTTGTTCGCTGTCGCACAGGATACGGAATGAAAACAAAAAGAAATGAATGTAAAATGAATGACGAACGTGAGATTCACGTTTTCGTTATTCATTTCGCATTCATTTTCTATGTATAGTAGGCGTATCTTCACTCAATTCTTATATTGAATGAAGATAGCTCCTGTTAGTTGCCTGTACTAGACTGTGAGTCATCACCAATATAAAAGACACTTGTAACCTTCCAATCATCGTCTTCCTTCACAAAGACTGTTACTTGACGTCCTGCACTTTCGTGTTCAACATTTGTCTCAATCTGAAGAGAGTGCATTTTCATGTTGGCAAATACCTGAGCCTCTTCTGGTTCATATTTAGCAATCGTTACGTTTTCTACATCACGCTTAATATCAAATTGATCGAATACTTCTGTTGCATATGTTTTTTCTTCATCGTATTTAAAACCCTTTGGATTTTTCGAGATTGTCTTCATATAACGCTCGATTTCTTCAGCATTTAATGCAGCAATATACTCATCGAAAGATGCTAAAATTGCCTTTTCATCTGCTGCTGGCACATTTTCAGCTTTTTCCACGTTACCACCCATCATCTCAAAGCCTACTGTACCATCTTCTATTACTTTTTCTCGATCCTCGTCACTCATCTTCTCTTCTTTATTACCACATGCAGTTAAAGTTAATACGAATAAGATTAACACTGCTAGAAAACTTTTCTTTAACATCAAAAAACCTCCCGCGCATATTGTAGCATATAAATGCTGTAGTAGGAATTTTGTTGTGCTTTTTCAACATTTAGGTGCTACATCTTTCTTATGACGCATTTGCTTGTAAAATGTTGCACGTTCTGTTAGTTTTCATGTTTATACGTATAAACAGTCCCGTTTAGCAATGTTACAAAATTGTGAATAGCCTCTTCATGATTTCGTAAACCTTTATAAATAATTACCAAAAAACAATAAAAAACTGTTTTAAAAACTACTTCAATAGAAAGTAGCCTTTAAAAACAGTTTTAGCACTTATCGTACTTCCACCCAACCATTTTTAATGGCTGTTACAACAGCTTGTGTACGGTCATTAACATTCATTTTTTGTAGAATACTTGAAACGTGGTTTTTAACCGTTTTTTCAGAGATAAACAATGTCTCACCAATTGTACGGTTTGATTGACCATCTGTTAATAGCTGTAATACTTCACATTCACGTTTAGTTAATAAATGGAATGGACGACGAATTTCTGTTTGGTGGAAGTTCCCTTTATTTTCGTGTTCAGACAGGCGTTTGAACTCAGCTACTAGGTTTTTTGTTACTTTTGGATGTAAATAAGATCCACCATTAGCAACGACTTTGATCGCTTCAACGATTTCATCGGCATCCATCTCTTTTAACATATAGCCAAGAGCACCTGATTTTAATGCATGTGTCACATATGTTTCATCATCATGGATCGACAGCATAATCACTTTCGCATCAGGAAAATCATTGATTAACTCTGACGTTGCTTCTACTCCATTTTTACCTGGCATGTTAATATCCATTAATACAACATCTGGTTCGTTTTCAGCATATAACGTAACCACGTCAGTACCATCATCACCTTCAGCTACTACATCAAACGTATCTTCAAAATCTAAAATGCGTTTTACTCCTTCGCGGAATAGCTGGTGATCGTCTACAATTATAATCTTTGTCATTTGTCTTTACCCCCTAAATTTCTGCAACATTGCATCACTCTACTTCTAACGGTATTTTAAATAAAACCGTTGTCCCTCGATTGATTTCACTAGTAATCGTGATTGTACCATTTAAAATTTCGATACGTTCTTTCATTCCTAAAATCCCAAAGGAATGGTCTTTCACTACTTGTGGATCAAAGCCAATGCCATCATCTTTCACAACGATATTGACAGCTTCTTTTAACCACTCAAGCTTTACCCAAATGTCTTTACATTTTCCATGCTTCATGGCATTTGTTACGCATTCCTGCACTAATCGGAAAATGGATACCTCATAATTTGAAGGTATACGTTTTTCTGTACTTCTCGATTGGAAATGAACTTCAACACCTGGATTATATTCAGTTACTGTCGATAAATACTTCTTTAATGTCGGAACAATTCCCAAATCATCAAGTGCCATTGGTCGTAGATCATAAATAATACGTCGCACCTCAGATAAAGCATTTCGCACCGTTTTCTTTAAATCAGCAATTTCAGCCAATGCATTTTCAATACCCTTTTCACGATACGTTCTATCTATTAAATCAGTGCGCATTAGTACATTTGCAAGCATTTGAGCAGGTCCATCATGAATCTCTCTTGATAAACGCTTACGCTCTTCTTCTTGAGCTGCAATAATACGTATCCCAAAATCTTGCTTCATTTTTGCTTGTTCAAGCGCTAAACCAACATTTTTTAAATCTGAAGTTAAGTAATTCAAAATGACATTTACCTGATTGACAATATGATCAGCACGTTCAATCGTATCGAGTAATCCTCTTAATCTTCTCTCTAGATCATCTCTTTTATCGCGTAGCTGTTTTTCTTGCGTTCTAATAACGGAGAGCTTTACCTGGAAATCATGTGCAGTTTCATATGCTTCTCTAACTTGTTCTTCGGTATAATTATCAAAAGCTTTACTTACTAATACAAGTCTTTGCTTAGCAAGCTGCGTACTTTTTTCCAGAGCATCGCCTTCATCAATTACAATTGATATTTGTTTTCGAACAATTTCCAGCTCTTTTTGCATATCTTCAAAGCTTCTTCGGCTTTGTTCACTTATAATAAAGATGTCATCCTTTGAGCTCATGATTGTATCTAACATTCGATTGAAAATGTCATCAAGCGACTTTAAATCGAAGGTATCATTTGAAAACATAGTATACTCCCCAGTCTAATGTCTTATGATTACTCACTATTTTAATAGACCAATTTCATATATTCCATAGTCTACACCCATTATAGCATTACCATGCTAAAATTTAATGCTTTTTCTACACGAAAATTATAGAATAGAACTCTAATTAAAAGGAGATTGATACGGATGAGAGAAAACTATTTAACAGTAAAAGGATATGGTGAAAGCGAAATTGTTATTTCCAAATCCCGCTTTCTCACTTATATAGAACGTGCAGAAACGGAAGAGGATGCAATTTCCTTTATAGATCGTATAAAAAAAATGCATCATAATGCAACACATAACTGCTCAGCCTATATTATTGGTGAGCATGATCATATTCAAAAAGCGAATGATGACGGGGAACCTAGTGGTACGGCTGGCGTCCCTATGTTAGAGGTCTTAAAAAAACAAGGCTTAAAAGATACGGTCGTCGTAGTTACTCGCTATTTTGGAGGTATTAAGCTCGGTGGTGGTGGTCTCATTCGTGCTTACGGGAAAGCGACAACAGAGGGTCTCATTGCTGCACAAGTAGTTGAACGTAAACTTCATCATTTCATGAAGGTAGCCATTGATTACACATGGCTAGGGAAAGTCGAAAATGAAATAAGAGGTTCATCTTACTCTTTAGAGGAAATACGGTATTTAGAGGGTGTCGAAATCATTACTTCTGTGTTAAAAGAGGAAGAAGAGCAGTTCCGAAATTGGATTACAGAAATCACAAATGGACAAGCTTCCATTACATTCGAAGATGCTCAATTTATAGAATTTATTGTCAAATAAATAGTTTTAATTGTCGAAACTAAATATGCATAGTATAATTTTTTTGTTAGGCTATTTTTATTGACCATTCGTTTGCTTTATTGTAATTGAATAAAATTTAGCTTTATCGCATTATTATTCCCAATAATTAGAGGAGAATATATCTAATATGAAAAAAAGATCTGTTAAACCGTACAAAAAAAGATCTTCTAAAGCTTCCTTAATTATAAAAGTTACACTACTATTAGTTGCCAGCTTGGTGATTTGTGTAACGGCTTATGGTGTTTACCTTACAAAACAGGTAGAGCATGCTGCAAACTCAGCATACGAGGAATTAGAAGGTCGACAGGTTTCTACTCAGCGAGAAGAAAAAGTAGAGCCAGTACATGATAATGTATCTATTTTATTTGTCGGGGTTGATGATAGTGATAATCGTGGACAGGGTTCTGAAAACTCACGTTCCGATGCACTTATTTTAGCTACGTTAAATAACAAAACACATACAATTAAAATGTTAAGTATTCCTCGTGATTCTTACGTTTATATTCCTAAGGTCGGTTATAAAGATAAAATTACTCATGCTCATGCAATGGGTGGAACACTTACTACTATCGAAACAGTAGAACAACTATTTGACATTCCAATCGACTATTATGTGCGTATGAACTTCAATGCCTTCATTGACGTTGTCGATGCACTCGGTGGTATTGAAGCAGAGGTACCTTATGCTTTACACGAATTAGATGAATTTGATAAATTCACAATCAATTTACAGCCAGGCTTACAGCATTTAAACGGTAGTGAGGCTCTTGCCCTTGCAAGAACACGTAAGCAAGATAGTGATATTGAGCGTGGTAAACGTCAACAAGAAATTCTTTCAGCTATTATCAAAAAAGTTGCTTCTGTTGGTTCCATCACAAAGTATGATGATGTCATTAAAGCCCTTGGTGATAACATGAAAACAGATATGACATTCACTGAAATGAAATCCTTCATATCTTACTTATCAAAAGGTGCTCCACGTATCGACTCTTTAACATTGGATGGTACAGATGACATGTCTACTGGTATTTATTATTATCAGTTAAATCAGGATTCTGTAGATGAAGTGAAGGAAATCTTCAATAACCATCTTGGACGAAATGAAAGTTCATCAAGCCTAACAAGTGGCAATACTTCAGGAACAGACAGTGCTGCAAGCGATGATAATTCAGCCGTTGAATAACCAGTAATGACTTTCCAAAGCCCTTAGACAAGCCATCTTGTCTAGGGGCTTTTTATATTACTTCCCCAAAGATTAAACTGCTCTTTTCATTTACCCTGTCATGAACTAGTTAAACAAGCCTATTTTAGCTTTCCTCCCTTTCCATTTCCTATACATTATAATGGTAATGTCCGTCAGTAATGTGGTTCACTCAAAGTTGCTATTTATGCTTATCAATAAGAAAGACATTGAGAAGCGCTCTTTTAAGCTATACATCCAAGTAGCCAGTTTCTTTGGCAGCAAAAGTAAGCCTCACCTGCATGAACAATGTTTTTAGATCTCTTAAGGTTTTTCCATCACAATCCATGCTTTTGCTTCGCGTCCGCAAAGACACATTCAATCGTCTCTTTGCGCTTTGCATAAATTGGTTTGCTGTCATAGGAATGTCGTAAATGTTCAGCTTCCTCTAAATATAATTCCCAAATATGGTGTTGAATGAGTTATTTTCTGTACATTGTGATGCATGGTTATATTGGCAATACGCCATATTCGTTGCGATTTCTTTCATTTTCGTACTAAATGCTTCTTAGGTACTTATTAATCGATCGTTAACATCTCTAATCGTTCACGATGAAGTATTTTATGTAGAAGCTGATTGGTGCGAAGTAGTGGCAATAACAAAGCGAGGGAAGCAACTCGCCCCCGCCTTTAGCATCAATCGACGGTTTTAATAAAAAAAGACTGTAGATAATCTCAATTTTTTTGAGTTTATCTACAGTCTGAGCAATCATACAAAATGTATGATTGCTTTCGTTTTATTTACTGAAAATCCGTACAAAGTTTAATAATGGTCTATAGTTTTTACCTGCTAGCCCAATGACCTCAACAAAGATTTCAATGGCTGTTAAAATAACAGCTACAAGTAAAATAGCTCCCCATAATTTTGCCATAGAGAAGATGATCGCTGCTAATCCAAACATCATCGCGATGCCATAAATAATTAATACAGTTTGACGATGTGTAAAGCCCATATCCAGTAAACGGTGGTGTAAGTGAGATTTATCTGGATCAGACCATTTCTTCTTCATGCGTACACGACGAACAATCGCAAAGAATGTATCAGAAATCGGTACACCAAGAATAATAATTGGGATGATTAAAGCTACGAATGCAACATTTTTAAAACCAAGTAATGCCAACACGGAAATCATAAATCCGAGGAACAATGCCCCTGTATCACCCATAAAAATTTTCGCTGGGTGGAAATTATAAAATAAGAAACCAAGTGAAGCTACAGCTAAAATGGCTGCTAGCGCTAAAACAAACATATTGCTCATAATAAACGCCATGATTGCTAATGTAATGAGTGCAATTGTAGAAACACCTGCTGCTAGGCCATCTAAGCCATCAATTAAATTAATAGCATTTGTAACCCCAACAATCCAAATAATTGTTAATGGGATACTTAGTAAACCAAAGTCTAATGTACCTAAGAATGGTAAGTTAACCATTTCAATTTGAATTCCACCTACAAAAACAACAATTAGTGCGGCACCTAGCTGACCAATCATCTTTGCCTTGGCAGAAATCTCACGCATATCGTCAATAACACCAGTGGCAACGATAATACAAGCACCTATAATGATTGCTAACAAAGATTCGGGACTACCATGTTTAGTATGGATTAAAAATGAATATAAAATCGTCACACCAATTATAAACGCAAGGAAAATGGCTAAGCCGCCAAGTCTTGGCATAATTCGAGCATGTACTTTTCGGTAGTTTGGTGCATCAACAGCACCTATTCTAAACGCTAAACGTTTCACTAATGGAGTTAACAAAATGGATGCAACGAACGCTGCTATTAAAGACACGTAAAGCATGTCTCTCCTCCTCAAATAAATAATCTACATTGAAATCCAAATTGATTATAGCATGAACAAGCATTGAAATATACTTTTTCTAAACATTTTCCACGATTTCACAAATATTTTGTACATTTTAGCATTCATAGATTCCTATACAGTCAATTGTAGTCACCATTCGCAAAATTTGATAAAATAATGAAGTGTCTAGCATGTAGACAACTTTAAAGGAGCGTATATTTCATGTTCTCAATTTTCAAAAGTAACAAAGAGCAAACTAGTGCTCGTCAATTAAAGCGCTACTATAAAATAGTAGATCAAATTAATAATCTTGAAGAAACGTATGTTAACAAGTCAGATGCTGAATTAAGAGAAATGACTTTTATTTTCAAAAATCAATTAGAACAAGGTGAGCCTATTACATCAATCATCCCGGACGCCTTTGCAGTTGTACGCGAAGCCTCAAAGCGTGTATTAGGTATGCGTCATTTTGATGTACAGCTTATCGGTGGTCTTGTATTGACTGAAGGCAATATCGCTGAAATGCCTACAGGTGAAGGTAAAACACTCGTTGCTTCCCTTCCCTCTTATGTACGAGCATTAGAAGGTAAAGGCGTTCACGTTATCACAGTAAATGATTACCTTGCAAAACGAGACTATGAGTTAGTTGGTCAAATCCATCGGTTCCTTGGCTTAACTGTTGGTTTAAATGTACCGATGATGGAGCAAGATGAAAAAAAATTAGCTTACAACGCAGATATTACATACGGTGTTGGAACTGAATTCGGTTTCGATTACTTACGTGATAATATGGCCCATAGCTTAGCAGATAAGGTTCAACGACCATATCACTTTGCCATTATTGATGAAGTAGATAGTGTCCTGATTGATGAGGCCAAAACACCTCTCATTATCGCAGGTAAAATGGCATCGAATAACGAATTACATCAAATTGCTGCCATGCTAGCCAAGCGTTTCAAAGTCGAGGAAGATTATGATTTTGATGAAGAAACAAAAGCTACTTCCTTAACAGACAAAGGTATTGAAAAGGTTGAGGCTGCCTTCAATATTGATAATCTGTATGATTTAGAACATCAAACACTTTTCCATTATGTGATTCAAGCAGTTCGTGCACACGTCATGTTTAAACGTGATGTAGATTACATCGTTAAAAACGACAAAATTGAGCTTGTTGATATGTTTACTGGCCGTATTTTAGAAGGTCGCTCACTCTCTGATGGCTTACATCAAGCAATTGAAGCCAAAGAGGGCGTTACCATCACGGATGAAAATAAATCAATGGCGCAAATTACAATTCAAAACTATTTCCGTATGTATCCGAGACTTTCTGGGATGACGGGTACAGCGAAAACACAGGAAAAGGAAATTCGAGAAGTGTACGGTATGGAAGTTGTGCAAATTCCAACCAACCGTCCACGTCAACGTGTCGATCAGCCTGATATTATTTTTAGCACCCAAGAGGCAAAATATAAATATGTTGCAGCTGAGACTAAAAAACGTCATGAAAAAGGTCAACCAATTCTCATTGGTACAACATCAATCTTACAGTCCGAAACGGTTGCTGATTATCTAAAAAAAGAAAAATTAACTTTCCAATTACTCAATGCAAAAACCGTAGAGCAAGAAGTAGAGCTTATTTCACAAGCAGGTCAAAAAGGTCGTATTACTGTAGCAACAAATATGGCTGGTCGTGGTACAGATATCGTGCTAGGGGAAGAAGTGCATGATCTTGGTGGTTTATATGTAATGGGTACAGAAAAGCATGAAAGTCGACGTGTAGATAATCAGTTACGTGGTCGTTCAGGTCGTCAAGGAGACATAGGCGAAAGCCGCTTCATTCTCTCTATTGAAGATGATATGTTCCGTCGTTACGCAAAAGAAGAAGTTGAAAAATTCTCTGCAAAAATGGTCACAGATGAAAATGGCATTATTCAAAACAAAGAGGTGCAGGAGCTTATAGATCGTACGCAGCGCATTGTGGAAGGTTCTCAATACGGCATGCGTGAATACAACTTAAAACTAGATGATGTTATTAATGATCAACGCACGGTTCTTTATGGATTACGTGACAAAATTTTAGCTGGTGAAGACTTAATGGGCGAGCTGAAAAAAATGCTACGTGAAACAGTTGATTTTGCTGTTCGTGATGCTGCACCAGAAGATGTTTCTTCTATCGAATGGGATTATGATCGTATGGAGCAAACATTAAACTCACTATTCATTACGCCTGTTACAATCGATCGTGAGGTCGGAAGAATTAAACAGATACTAGCAGATATCGAACCATCTGAACTAGAACTACTTAATAAAATCGAAAAATTCTCTGAAAATGAGCAAATACTTCAAGCTATCCCTCAAGTTATGCTTAGCTACATCGATAGTGGCTGGGTAAGACATTTGGAAGCCATGGCGCATTTAAAAGAAGGAATAGGCTTACGTCATTATCAACAAGAAGATCCGATGCGAATTTATCAACGTGAAGGACTGGAATTGTTCGGTAAAAATTTCCAAGAACTACGTCGTTCAATCATTATAGAAATTACAAGCTTCATGAAAACAATTGAAGCACAGCAGGAGGAACAATAATGGGCTTATTTTCATTCTTTAAAAAATCAGATAAAATCGTTCAAGAAAACACAATTGACTCAAAAGACTTGCTAGGTACTGTTTCTACAAATAAAGGTGAAAACCGTGATGTTGAAACAAAGCTTTCTTTCCATCCAGAATGGGACGTACCTCAGGAGCAAAAATATATCTTTAACTTCCTTGCTAATGAGCTAGAACCATTGAAACCAAATCAATTATCTCTATCTTCTATTAGTATTGAAGAAGGTCGTGGTGGAAAATGGTTAGTACGTGCATTTTTCCGTTCATCTTTACCACAAGCGATTGAGCTAGGTGAAATCGAACTATTCATTATGGATAAAAATGATGAGCTTGTAGCATCTAAAAAATTCGATTTTAAAGCACTTGGCACAATTCCAGCAGAAAGTGCTCGTCCATGGGTATTCGAATTTGACAAGTCTACCATCAAAGTTGATGAGGTTCCTGAAGAAGGCTGGAAAATTGCCTTTAACCTTGTTTCCCTTCGCGGACACCAATTAGAGCTTGATCCATCTTGGGAAAAGCAATTACCAGCAGCTCAAAAAGAGGAGCTTGAAAAAATCGTTAAAACATTACCAGAGCTAGGCGAAACAGAGGTAAACTTCACAGGTTTACAGGCAAAGCTAGCTGAAAATGGTAATTTAAATGTATCGATCTTTATCCGCAATGGCCACAATAAAGCAATTAATCTTGAACAATTGCCATTAGAAATTATTGATGCAACAGGCAAACAAATTGCCAAAGGTTCATTTAAAATGGACCCAATCTTAACTGTGCAACCAAACTCAACTAAGCCTTGGACATTTGTTTTCCCAGCAGAGCTTGTTGATGCAAATGATGCTGATCTCTCCCGTTGGACAGCGCGTGTTACACAATAACATCAAAACCCCCTTCTTTCGTTAAGAAGGGGGTTTGTTTATGTCATATAAAAAGTGATTTCTGCGTAAGCAAAAATCACTCCTTTTTTATTTCACACTATCAAAACGTTTATAAGCTACTAGTTTAGAAGACCAGTAAGTGTAAGTAACATCTGAAATTTCTACGCCATCTGTGCCCGCGTGGATGAATTTATTATCCCCAATATAAATGCCCATATGAGAAATACCTTCTTTATATGTATTTTCAAAGAAAACTAGATCTCCTGGTACTGGGTTTTCCACAAGTGTTGTGTTGCCATTAAAATACCCCTCACTACTTGTTCTTCCTATTTTTAATCCGCCTTGATTAAAGGCATAGAAAATAAATCCACTGCAGTCAAGACCCACTGGCGTATTACCACCGTATAGGTAGGGTGTCCCAACCAATGTATTTGCCACTTCAACTGTTTTTTTATAAATAGCTTGTCCATTTGCTGTAGGATCTTTATCTGTCACTTTGGATGGTGTGCCCGTATCTGAAGTCACATTATTATGTATAGATTCACCCCCGGGTTTCACGGCTCCTGAAGAAATCTTTAGTACTTGTCCAATGTAAATTATGTCTTTCTCAAGCTTGTTCCATTCCTGTATATCTTTAATTGACACATTATATTGCTTTGCAATTTTTGATAATGTGTCACCTTTCGCCACTGTATGAGAGCCAGCAGTAGGTTTGACAGATGTTGATGGGGTTGAAGGTTTTGTCCCCTCACTCGTTGTTTGCTTTTGAATTTCAAGCTTTTGAGCTACAACAATCGTATCTTTCGATAGATTATTCCACTTCATAATATCCTCAATCGTAACTTGATGATGTTGCGCGATTTTGGATAAAGTATCGCCTTTTTGTACGGTGTAAGTTGCTGCTTCTGCTGTTTGTAGTGCTAAAAATGAAGTTGCGATAGTACTTAAAACAAGAATTCTCCATTTTTTTGTCTTTTGCATACCAAATTGCCTCCGTTCGTGCTAGAATATTTCCTTGTGTGTCTATCATACTAGATAACTGCTTCATGAAAAATCGGAAATACTGACTATTTTTCAAACATTTTAGTAATCCTATAGAATACGACAAAATCCGACTATATTGCAATAATATATTCATTGCCAGATTCTTGTTCCTATGATAACATACACTTCTGTATTTAAAATTTTTAGAAAGTTTTATCTTTTCAATCTTAAAGGAGTTTTTATACTTATGAAAAACATCTTGCATTTCATCAAAGGAAATTTAGCAGTAGGATTGCTATTATTTGCCTTATTCTTGGGTGCTGGGAATATTATTTTTCCACCGTTATTAGGTCAACAAGCAGGTGAAAATATCACAGTTGCTATGATCGGTTTCTTAATAACAGGTGTCGGTTTACCACTATTAGCTATCGTTGCTGTCGCCAAAGCAGGAGGCGATTTACAGCTGCTTGCCAATCGTGTTAGCCCTGCTTTTGGCGTAATCTTTACATCCATTGTTTATTTAGCCATTGGACCGTTCTTCGCTGTACCGCGAACTGGATCTGTGTCCTATGAAATAGGGATTGCACCGTTCCTTCCTGAAGCGATGAAGGGACATTGGGCGCCGCTTTTAATCACATCTATTTTATTTTTCGCCCTAATTCTTTATCTCTCTATTAACCCTTCGAAGCTTGTCGATCGAGTAGGAAAAATCTTAACACCTGCCCTGCTTCTAGTTATTTTATTGCTCGCTGTCAAAAGCTTTATCTCTCCAATGGGAGAACCAGGGGAAGCAGCAGGAAAATATATTAGCTCTCCTTTTGCTGAAGGCTTTGTACAAGGGTACTTAACAATGGATGTTCTAAGTGCACTTGTTTTCGGTATCGTTATTTTACAAGCTTTACGTGATATGGGCATGACAGATAAGAAAAAGCAAATCAATACGACGATTTTTGCCGGTGTGGTTGCGGCTATAGGTTTATCTTTCGTTTATATCTCACTCGGTCATATTGGGAATACAAGTATTACTGCAATTGGTGCCTCTGCCAATGGCGGAGATATTATTGCAAAATCAGCGGAAGTGCTTTTTGGTAGTCTTGGAAGTATTATTTTGTCTGCTACTATTTTACTAGCTTGTATATCAACGGCTGTCGGTTTATTAACTGCTAATGCCCAATATTTCCACAAGCTCTTCCCAAAAATCTCGTACAAGACATTTTTGATTGTCTTCACTATTATTAGTGCAGCTATTACAAATGTTGGTCTTTCAACAATTATTAGTGCATCTTTACCTGTACTGTTAATCATTTATCCACTGGCGATGGTATTGATGGTATTATCATTAGCGGACCATTTCTTTAAAGGTGGACAAATTGTTTATATTTTAGCGCTCATTCCAACTTTCCTTGTTAGCCTTTACGGTGGCTTAAAAGAAATGAAGGTAGAAATCGCGCCGTATGAAAACATGCTAAAAGCATTGCCTCTGTATGAGCAAAATTTAGGATGGCTTTTACCAGCCATAGTTGGCGCATTTATTGGCATTATGATTCATAAGCTAACTAATAACGCCTCAGCGAAATAATTTATTGGAATCTGCTTGTTGTTCATAACAAGCAGATTCTTTTATCTTATTTAATCCCCCCACAATTCCTACAGCTCATGTATAATAAAAATAGAGACTCAATTGTAAAATGTATCCATCCATTAAACGCCTAATGAGCATGGTGCATTCCTTTTTCGAGTTCTAGAAAAGAGGTGTCCAATGAAAAAATTAATGTGGTCGTTTGTATTTGTTCTAGCCTTCTTTCTAATTCCTTTCACGGCTACTCATGCTGCAAGTAATGATCAACAGCTTATGAAGGAAATTAAGGAGATCATTAAAAATACTTATGTTGGAACAATCGATGGAAACTTAGAGAAAGCCACGTCCATCTCAGAAATCATGGAGATGCTTGATCCATATTCCACTTATTTTACAAAGCAAGAATTTGAGGATTATATGAATAGCATTAACCTATCAACAATTGGGATTGGTGTTATAATTGAAGAACACGAAGATGGGATTCATATTTTACAAGTAATTGAAGGCAGTGGCGCCTTTGAAGCTAGTATTAAGGCTGGAGATATCATCATTGCCGTTAATGGTGAATCTATTATTGGTCGCTCTACACAAGAAACCTCTTCCCTCTTAATCGGTAATGAAGGGACCCAAGTGAAGGTTACAATCAAGCATAGTAATGAAACGACAACAACTAAAACTATTACACGAAAAAAATTCACATTACCAAATGTACAATCTGAATTACTGTTTGGACATGTTGGCTATATTTCGTTGGCTTCCTTTTCTGAAGATGGCGCACAGCTTGTCAAAAAAGCGCTTATTGACTTAAAACAACGTGGTGCAACATCGTTCATTTTGGATTTACAAAATAATGGTGGGGGTTACGTGACAACAGCGGAAGAAATGACAGGATTATTCCCGTCTGCTAAAATCGCCTATTTATTAGAGGAAGCACACGCCTCCTACACAATACCAGCAGTTCACCAAAATACAAAATTTCCAAAAAATACTCGTATTCTCGTGAATCGCTATAGTGCTAGTGCTTCTGAAATGCTTTCCGCCTCACTAAAAGACCAAAAGGCGGCTATATTATATGGTGAAACAACCTATGGAAAAGGTGCTATGCAAGGCTTTTATACCTTACATGATGGAAGTTATTTAAAGCTAACAGTCGGTAAATTTACAGGACCTGCTAGTCAGACTATTCACGAAGTAGGGGTTAAGCCAAATATACAAACAACATCAGCTCCTATTTTCCAAGCACATTTTGATGCTCTAAAGGAACAGTATCCAAAATATAGAAAGTTATCTACTGCAAAGAGTAATGCAACAAAAGAAAAAGTAAGTGTGAAAATCCCCGCAGTTCTTTCTTCACAAATTGCTAAAGATCACGTTCAACTAGTTGCTTTAGGGGCAAATGAAGTATCTATAACTGCTAAAGTTGAAGGGCAAACACTTGTCGTTACCCCAGCAAAATCTTTAGTAGCAGATCAAGAATATATGCTACTTATTCATGCAAATAGCAAGAGTCAAAAAGGCTACTATCAGCATATAAAAATAAATCAGTAAAAAATCCTCTCATCGATAGACATTTTATCGTTGAGAGGATTTTTTATATCGTTTCTTTTGTTTTCCAAAAATATAATTGTATAATATCATTTGCCAGATCAGCAGGTAATCTTTTTTGCTCTAATAAATAAATTATGATGAGTCGCTCCATTGATCCTACTAAGCTGTCTATCATTATTTTCATATCCACACTATACATCTGCAAATCTTTGTCGCAATCATGAAGATAAATTAGGTGGATAATTTGCTGTGTCAGTTGTTTTTTCACTATATGGGATTGCTCTGATTCGATAAAACCGATTTTTGTCAATTTGGGATTTTCCGTAATATAAACGAACAAGTTTAATAACTTTTGCTCTAACAGCGTGACAAATCCTTTTAAGCCGTTTTCAACAATTTCAGTTGATTGACTTTCCAGCGCTTCCAAAAATCCACTTTGGAATTGTATATTTAAATCATTATAAAGGGCATCCTTGCTTTTAAAATACAGATAAAAAGTAGGCTGTGTTACATTGGCAGCCTTTACAATGTCACTAATTTTTGTCTGATAATAACCTTTATCAGAAAATAGCTCTATCGCTTTTTCAAGTAAGATTTGTTTGCTTCGCTCTCCATTTGAATTAAATTTTCTGCCTCTTGCCATACTTTCCACCTTATCTTAGTTTAAAGTAGTCATATTGCCTTCAGTATTACAAATCAAAAGTAACTATATCTTCACAAATTGTACATATTTTATCCATGATTATACACCATTCTATTATAATACACCCACTTTTTTTTTACTATGAACTACTATTAATATGATATTTATAATAGAAATAAAAAAGTAATTATCTTAGAATTTCTTCTAAAGATAATTACTTTTAACATTATATTAAAATACCAAAAGGACTCAAAAATCAATTGAGCACCTTGATTAAATATCAGAAAATTCTCTTAACAATTACATGCTTTGTGTAATACACATACCTTTCAACATAATTCAAAACTATTATTTTGAAAAGTCCCTTTTATTGAAAAAAATTTTTTTATTTGTTTTTTTCACTTTCAAAAGTCAATCAATACAATAGTTTTCTCCCCTTATCGCTTCTTCAAAAAAATTTTTTCTAAAAATCTAGCCATTTTACTTTTCAAAAAAAGTGTTATAATCGCCAAGAATTTAAAATTTTCAATTTTGGAGGCATATGATGGTATTACGTGATTTTTTCATTTACTTATCAGAAAACAAATTATTAAATAGCGCTGCACAAAAATATGGTCTAAAAATGGGTGCTCAAAGTGTAGTTGCTGGAACAAGCTTACCTGAAGTTGTGCAATCGATTAGAGAATTAAACAATGCTAATATTTCATGTACAGTCGATAATCTAGGCGAATTCGTCTACGAAAAATCAGAAGCAACAGCTGCAAAAAATAATATTTTAGCTGTTGTTCAAGCTATTCATGATGAAAAGCTTGATGCTCACATCTCCCTTAAACCTTCTCAATTAGGTTTAGATATTGATTATGCATTTTGCTACGAAAACTTAAAAGAAATCGTGGCTCTGGCACATCAATATAACATTTTCGTAAATTTCGATATGGAAAACTACGAACGCTTACACAGCTCTTTTGAATTATTAGAGGAACTACACAAAGAGTTTGATAACGTAGGTACAGTTATTCAAGCTTACTTCTTCGAGTCAGAAGAAAATATTGAGAAATACAAAAACTTCCGATTACGAATCGTTAAAGGTGCCTACAAAGAGCCAGAAAATGTAGCATATCAATCAAAAGGTGATATTGATCGCAACTATTTAAAACTAATCGAGTATCATTTATTACATGGTAAATTTACTTCGATCGCTACACATGACCATAATGTTATTAACCATGTAAAACAATTTGTGAAGCAACATAATATTCCAAATGAAAAATTCGAATTCCAAATGCTATATGGTTTCCGTAAAGAAATGCAGCTAGATCTTGCACGTGAAGGCTATAACTTCTGCACGTACCTACCATTTGGTAACGATTGGTACGGTTACTTTATGCGCCGTTTAGCAGAACGCCCACAAAATGTGGCACTTGTGACAAAACAAGTGTTTAATAAAAAAACAAATATGGCAATCGGCTTAGGAGCTGCGGCATTTGCTCTTGGTCGCCTTTCAAAAAAAGGAAAATAATCATTACAAGCTAGATGCTATCCATCAGTTAGATAGTTCTATCCGTCACTTTTGGGAGTCTATCCATCAAATCAACAATAAAAGCGAAAACATCGTTAATCAATGTTTTCGCTTTTTTTATTGAGCTTATAGTTTTTAACACGATATTGTAAGCTTTGACGACGAATCCCCAATGCCGCAGCCGTTTTAGAAATATTCCCCTGATGAAAATCTAACGCCTTCGAAATATAGTACTCCTCTACCTCTTTCATGTAGACGTCTAACGGTCGAATATCCTGCTGATTTTTAATTACAAACAAGTCACTCGTAGATACTTCTTTTTCCGTTTCCTCACATGAGCTTTGGATTTTCCATTTGAAATGGACAGGCAACATATGTGACTCCACAATCATTTCATTGGTAATCAACGACGTAATTTCATCCAATAGAACTTCCAATTCCTTTAGATTACCTGGCCAATCATATTTTAAAAAGGTTTCACGTACTTCTTCTGAAAGCCCTTGAATCGATGAGCCAAAGCTATCACGATGCCGTTTGAAATAGTCATCGATAAAGGGCATGATATCCTCTTTTCTTTCTCGTAAAGGTGGTACATATATTGTGATGCCAGAAAAAAGTCGATACAGCTTTTTAGATAGCTCTTGCTTTTGAATTAAATCAATTGGGTCTTTGCCAACACTAGCGATTAGAACATGCTGATGATTTGGGTGATTATTAAAAAGCTCAACAATCTTTTCCTGTGCTTCAAGCGATAAATATTCGATACGCTCTGCAAAAAAAGTGATTTTTTCCTTTTCAATAATATATTTTTCAAATTGCTTTAAAACCGTTTTTTCGTCTCGACGGCAAATTAAAGCAATAAACATATCATTTTGAACCTTTAGATCATGATGAATTCCCTCAGCCACCATATCAATGCCTGTACCTGATTCCCCTATTAAGACAACAGGCATTCTACTTAGCGCTACAATCTTTGCTTTTTCAATAACATCCTTCATGACTGGTGATACAGCCGTGATAATGTCAAATGTCAATGGTGCGCCATATCTTCTTAATGGCTGATACATCATATATTCAAGCTGTGTAATATCTCGCGCAAATTCCACAGCCCCCACCAAAGCACCTTCATAGTGCAACGGATAAATATTGCTTATATAGGTCACTTCTTGATTTTTTTTATTCCAATACGTTTTTTTGATATTGTAAATGGGTGTTTCAGAGCTGAGGACTTTATAAATATCACTTTTTTCAATCTCAAAATCAATAATCTCTAAGGCTCGTCTTTCCTCAAACTCATCTTCGTTAACACCTTCTAATTCCCTCATTTTTTTATTATATATGAGCAACTTGCCATCCGTATCTACGACGCAAATTCCCATATCACCTTTTTCAATGACATATTTATAAATACTTTGTAGTACATTATTATCCATCTTGTCCTCCTGTATTCCATTAAGCTTATTCTAACACCAATACGAAAAACAGATGCAAAAATTGAAAAAATTTTAAGATTTGAGTTGATAAATGCCAAATTATATTGCATTATATAATTATCACAATCTTAAAAGGTGCATAATCATTTGGCATCACTTATCCATGGGGAGGAAACTGACATGATTCCATACAAACACGAACCATTCACAGATTTTTCACAAGAGGCAAACTACAATGCTTATGTGGAGGCTTTAAATAAAGTTGAAGGTTACTTAGGTCAAGACTACCCACTTATCATTGGTGGCGAGCGCATTACAACAGAAGATAAAATCGTTTCGTACAATCCTGCAAAGAAAACAGAAGTGATTGGCCGTGTGTCAAAAGCAAGCAAAGAGTTAGCTGAAAAAGCGATGCAAGCAGCGGATGAAACATTCAAAACATGGAAAAAAGTTGACCCTGCGATTCGTGCTGACGTTTTGTTCAAAGCAGCAGCTATTATTCGTCGTCGTAAACATGAATTCTCTGCATTATTAACAAAAGAAGCAGGGAAACCATGGGCAGAGGCAGATGCAGATACAGCGGAAGCAATCGACTTCTTGGAATACTATGGTCGCCAAATGCTACGCATTAAAGGCGGTCAACCAGTAGAAAGCCGTCCAGGTGAATACAACCGTTATGACTATATTCCACTAGGAATCGGTATCGTTATTTCTCCTTGGAACTTCCCATTTGCGATCATGGCTGGTACAACAGTGGCCGCTTTAGTAACAGGGAACACAGTCTTATTAAAACCAGCTTCTACAACACCAGTAGTGGCGTATAAATTTATCGAAGTATTAGAAGAAGCAGGTCTTCCAGCAGGTGCCGTGAACTTCGTACCAGGTTCTGGTGCTGAAGTAGGCGACTACTTAGTCGATCATCCAAAAACACGCTTCATCAGCTTCACAGGTTCACGTGATGTTGGTTTACGTATCAACCAACGTGCTTCTGTATTAAATGATGGTCAAATTTGGATTAAACGTGTCATCGCTGAAATGGGCGGAAAAGATACAATCGTAGTTGATAAAGAAGCAGACTTAGAATTAGCTGCACAATCAATCGTCAAATCAGCATTTGGCTTCTCAGGTCAAAAATGTTCAGCCTGTTCTCGTGCAGTCATCGTTGAAGATGTGTATGAGCAAGTTGTTAATCGTGTAGAAGAATTAACAAATGCTTTAACAGTTGGAGATCCAACAGATTTCAGCAACTTCATGGCAACAGTTATTGACCAAGCGGCATTCAACAAAATTACGGAATACATCGAAATCGGTAAAGGCGAAGGTCGTCTAGTGGCTGGTGGTACAGCAGATGATTCAGTTGGTTACTTTGTACAGCCAACTGTATTCGCAGACGTAGAACCTTCTGCACGTATTATGAAAGAAGAAATCTTCGGGCCAGTGGTAGCAATCGCAAAAGCAAAAGATTTCGATCACGCTATTGAAATTGCGAACGATACAGAATACGGTTTAACAGGTGCAGTCATCACGAAAAACCGTGTAAACTTAGAAAAAGCACGTGAAGAATTCCATGTAGGAAACCTTTACTTCAACCGTGGCTGTACAGGTGCCATCGTTGGCTACCAACCATTTGGTGGCTTCAACATGTCAGGTACAGACTCAAAAGCAGGTGGACCAGACTACCTACAACTGCATATGCAAGCAAAAACAACTTCAGAAATGCTTTAATATTTTTCAAAAATGCCGTCCATTCCAAACAATGGGCGGCATTATTTTTTGGGCTAAACAGAAAACCACTATATAATAGAAGAAACTCATATGAATTTTGATTCACTCCCCCTCCCTTATTCCATACAAAATCTTTCTACAAAAACGAAAAGCCTACTTATTTCCTAGAATTCGTTGGCATATTTTATGATATTTCTAACATTTGACCCTTAACTTGATTGTATAACTTTGTTAAAATGATATCAGTTTAGGAGGGTAAAACTATGAAAAAACGATCAATTTTTATGTTGCTTATGATGCTTATTAGTGTAGTCATTTGGCAACCACAATCGGCCAATGCTGATGAGCTATCAGGCCATATGCACGAAAGTGGCTTGCGTTATTTAATCTCTAAAGATGCATTGATTAAAGATGCAAACGGCAGCTATCGTCCAAATGACACGGTTACACGCGGTGAATTTGCCACATACATAGCAAAGGCTTTAGATTTAGGTACAAAAAGCGACATGACGTTTACAGATGTCTCAGACACCTATTTATATGCAAATGAAATTAAGCTTGCCGCTACTGCTGGAATTATCACAGGGTATACAGATGGCTCTTTTAAGCCTGACGCACGCATTTCAAGAGAGCATATGGCAGTTATGCTAATTAGAGCGGTGGATTATTTAAAAATACCAAAAGGTACTTCTTCTATTACATTTAAAGACAATGCCACTATTTTTAAAGATTTCCGTCAGGATATTGCCATTGGTGCACAATTAGGACTGATTAAAGGAAGCTCTAATGGCATGTTTTTACCTAGAGACAATGCCACTATCGGTGAAGCTTCAACATTCATTCTACGTTTAATTCTTCTTGCCGATCAAATGGATACTGAGAATAACGAAAACAACGGAAACTCAGAGAATAATAGCAATAATAATGGAAACGCTGGTAACAACGAAAATACTGGGAATAACGGTAATACTACAGCATATATCATCAAAGAAATTTCAAATGGCAATCTAGTAGACAAGCAAAGCCTTCCTACCTTTGAAGCAGCTGAAAAAGCGATGACAAGTAATTCGTTAGTGATTACTCAAAATAATAAAATTATAAAAATGACTTCGGGTTATGTTGTAACGAATAATTACGTTGCACTGAACTCTGAAACAATTAAGGATCAAATCGCTGTTGCTGGAAATACAGAAATGGAGTATCTAGGCAGTGATGCCACACAAGTAAAAGTACGCTTAGCTGGTCATGTAGGCTATTTAAAACAGGCTGACGTTAGCTTAATTCCTTCTACATTAGTAAAGGGACGTTCTTTCTATTCAAATGAAAATGGTGAAATCAAGCATACCCTATATGATTATAAAACGAATAAGTATTCCTCTAGTTACGTGTACGGTAAGGCTCCTAGCTTTATGAAGCAAGGCGAAAAATACTTTAGCTGGGATGGCATTAATTTTACAAATGCCAATGGTTCTTCAAAAGGAGAAGGCTATAATTACTATCAATTCCTACCCGCTCGTGCGACAACTCAATATACAGCAGAAGAGCTAGATCAATATATTTTGCAAAAATTAGCGGAAGTTGAAAGCTCAGGTGCTACCATTTATAAGGATGCAACAACAAAAAGTAAGTTAATTGGCTTAGGCTCTGTGTTAAAGGAAGTAGAAGCGAATGCCCATATTAATGCTATGCTTATTTTATCTCTAGCACAGCATGAGAGCGCTTATGGTATGAGTGATCACGCACAAAACTTGAACAATCTATTTGGTTTATATGTCTATGACACAAACCCACTAAACAAAAAGTTTGATAGTGTTGGTGCAAACATTAATGAGCTTGTTGAAAGGTTCTTACAGCCAAATTATATTACACCAGGAGGACGTTATACGAATGGTGCAGTGGTTGGTTCTAAGGCTATCGGCTTCAATGTAAAATACGCTTCAGATCCATTCTGGGGCGCTAAAATTGCTGGACACTACTATCGTGCAGAAAAGGCTTTAGGCTTTAAAGATGCAAATAACCCTTATAAAATTGCCCTAACTACAACAGCTGGTCTAAATGTTCGTGCAGACGCATCAACAAGTCAAAGTCCATTGTTCACATTTAGCAAAAGTAATATGCCCGTCATTGTCACAGATACAGGAGCAAATGGTTGGTATCAAGTTGTTTCAGATAAATTACCCACTGAACCTGCCTATATAAGTAAGGATTATATTAAATTCATCAATACCGTGAAATAATAGTAAATGGCTGCCTCCTAAGGAACGAGGCAGCCATTTTTTTATAGATTTGTTTGTATTTTTCGAATGCGGGTATGTATAAAGTAAGAAAAACGATCCCAAAAGATAGCACCCCTTTGGAATCGTTCTTCAACTATTATTGTTTCTTATAATATTGCAAAATACCATTGTAAATAGATTCTGCAAATAATTTAACGTATTGATCATTCGTCATTTTATTGTGATCCTCTGTATTCGTTAAGAATCCTAGCTCCACTAAAATAGATGGAATGACCATGTTACGAATGACGTAGTATTGCTCTTGCTTCACACCACGGTTTTTCATATTTAAATTGTTAACAATTTGGTTATTCACAAATGTAGCTAAATCGATGTCCTCTTGATACATATCTCCTGTAGATATTGCATAATATGTTTCAGTACCCTGTGCTGACGCATTGGCAGCAGAGTTAACATGGACACTAACGAAAATCTCACCATAGTTTGCTTGTGTAAAATCTACACGATCTTGTAATGATGGATACGTATCACCAGTACGTGTCATATAAACTTTTGCACCAGCATTCTCTAGTAATTGCTTAACTTGTGTGCTGACTTTTAATGTAATGCTTTTTTCAGAAACAGAACCTTTTACAGTACCTGGATCTTTACCACCGTGACCTGGGTCTAGGATGATAATACGATTTTGTAAAGGCTTAGCTGTTTGATTTAATAGTTTTAAATAGGATTTATGAACATATCCTGTTTGACCATTATAGGTGATTTCTGCCCAATAACCATTAATGCTATTAACTTGGACATACTCTCCCTTGTTCAGCTTAAATAGCACTGGCGAAGTTGAGTTACCTTGACTACGCACATTTAGGTTAGCAACCGTTACCTTACCTAATACATCTCCAGAAGCTGGTGGTGGTGTTGGATCCGGATTAGGTTTTACTTCTCCAGTAGCATCCGTAGTACTGTTTGCTACAATATAACCTGGCAAACCATTTACTTGTGTTAAATAATAGCCACCTATTGTTTTGTAAACTGGTAGTTTTTCGTTGGCTTTAACTGATGAAATTACTTTTGCGGAAGATGTTGGCTTCACATATAAGTTTACAGCACCATTTGTCGTAACTTCTTTTTCGACTGCTCCTAGCTCATTGCCATCTGCATCTAAAAATTCAGTGTATTGCTTAAAAACATAGGCAAATGCACCTTTATAAGTTACCTTTAACCAATTGCCTTCAACTGCATATACTGATAATTTACCGCCTGTATTGACTTTACCTACGATGTTAGTACTAGAAGAGGAATCCTTTGATTTACGGATGTTTAACCCCTCTGTAGTAACTTTTACTAAGCCAATCACTTGTGATGTATCTGGCACTTGTACACCTTTTACAGGTAATTCTAAGCGATATTTTTCACTTTTTGCACGTGCAACGAATAAAGAAAATTGTGAACGTGTTACAGTACTATTTGGTAAATACTTATCACCCGTTCCGTTCGTAATACCATTATAATAGATGGTATTAATGTATTTCACATATTCATGTGTAATCGCTACGTCCGTAAATGGTGAGTCAATTCCCTCATACTCACTAGTATCTAAATTGAATGCCTTTGTTAATACATAACTCATTTCTCCACGAGTTAGAGGCTTATTTGGTAGGAATTCACCTTTTATATTTTTGTCGAAAAATCCTAATTGGACAGCACGCTCTATGTAACCTGACATTTCAGTGCCTACTGTAACATCTGAAAAGCTTGATTTATTAACAACTAATGGTTTGTTACCTGAAGCAACTACAACCATCTTAGCAGCTTGTCCTCTTGTTACATTGTTATTTGGGCCAAATACTCTTTTACCATTGACAAAGTATCCTTGAATAACACCTAAACTTACTAAATAATTGATTTCTTCATAGGCTGGGTGTGTTTTAGTGACATCTTCAAATGTTATATTTGAATTGGTAGCTGCACTGACACTTGCACTATGTATCGTAAACATAGAAGCCGAAATCAATAAGACGCACAAGATAAGACTAATTTTTTTGATGTTCAATGTCTTATTTCCTCCCTTCTTGTTCTCTTAACGTGTCCATTTTAACAAAATTAGCTAAATAATGCATCAGACAATAGAACTGTTAAAATTTAATTTTCCAAGTCACACCCTTTCCTACAAAATTATCATAAAAATAGAAGAGTCTGCGATTGCAAACCCTTCTTCCATTATACGCTATTCAAAAGATCAATTCTTGCAATCTATAACACAATTAAAGTGTTAACTTTATGAACTTATTGTTGAATTCGTTTGATAAATACTTTTAGTTGGTCGATTTTAAGTAACTCATCTGAACCGAAGCTACCTTCTCCATCGCCATTTGTAATACCATTTGATGCTAAAGTCGAAATATATCCATTAGCCCAGCTATTTTGAGGTACATCGCTAAATGCTACACTTCCACCATTGTTTTCAAGGCCAAATGCTACCACTAATACTTTAGCAATTTGTGCGCGTGTAATTGGTGAAGACGGGTTGAATTTACCATTCGCATCGCCTTCAAAGATGCCTAGTTTTGCCACAGCTGCGATTGCACCTGCATGGGCATTGGATGGTTTTACGTCTACAAAACCAGCATTTGTATCAGATGTATCTAAGTTCAAAGCTTTCGCAATTTGGACAGCTACCTCTGCGCGAGAAGCATATACTGAAAAGTCAATTGCTGCTTGTTTAACTTCTGCTTGCTGTTGTGTATCAAATGTCGCAACGCGTTTAGCACCTACATAACGAGAGCTCCAATAGTATGGATCATTCACACTTGAATAACTTACGCCTTGACCAGTTTGAGAGTGGATCATTTTACCGTCACCTATGTATATAGCCACATGTGAAATACCACTACCACTTGTATTGAAAAATAGTAAATCGCCAACTTGCAAATCGCTTTTCGCTACTGCAGTACCTTGTTGATACTGTGAGCCAGATGTGCGATTTAATTGAATGCCTAAATCTGAAAATACTTTAGAAGTAAAGCCAGAGCAATCAAAACCACTTGTTGTTGTACCGCCGTATTTATATGGAATACCTACGTATTTAGAAGCTGTATCAGTTACATCTGCTTTAGTCGCTGCCTCAGCAGTGTTTATATGAGCTGTTGAAAATAACATAAAAGATGCAAAAATCGGTAATAACCATTTCTTATTCATACTTTTGTTATACCCCTCTCAAAACTTTTTTGCCTATACATAGACTATCACAAAAAAAGCGATTGTTATTTTTCAATTGTGTAACGGTTTTAGACAGCAAAAAAACGCTGTAATACCAACGTTTGGTGGTATTTCCAGCGTTCAAAAGGAAATTTTTTTATCGTATTTTGGATCTTTCGTAACATTCCTGTAATATTAGAGACTCTTTGTTACACAACAACTTATTGACTAGAGAACATTTGAACCCAATAGTAATTTCCTTTGATGTCCTGTGCTATCGCAACACCTGTATTTGTATAATGTTCTTTTAAAATATTCTCTCGATGACTAGTGGAAGCCATCCACGCCTTTACAGCAATTTCAGGTGTTTTTATATTTCTGGCAATATTCTCGCCAAAGCTTGTGTAATCGTAATCAAATAATGTCGCTAAATCCCAAGGTGCACCATAAAATGGAGAAACATGTTCAAAATAATGGCGATTCACCATGTCCTGTGCTTTGATAATCGCGATTTGTGTCAGCTCTGGATCATAGACAACCGTTTCTAGCTTATTCTTTTTTCTTTCCACATTGATTAATTCAATGACCTTTTTAGACCATTCTGTAGAAAGGTTTTTTGTTGGGATATATTGCTTCGCTAAATAATCATAGGCTACTTCCAGCTTCTTTATCTTTTGCTGAAAATTTATGCTGCGCTCAACAAAAACAGCAAACTGTGCACGCGTCACCAATTGGTCCGGTGCAAAATGTTTTGTATCCACTCCACTAACAATGCCTATATCTGCTAAGGATTCGATATAGTCCTTTGCCCAATGTGTGCTAGCAATATCTGCAAACTGGCTGTTGTTTTTGCTATCTACTTTAAACTGATAGGCAAGTGTTAGCATTTTCGCTACCTGCATTCGCTTCAAAGGCTCTTCTGGATGAAATTCATCACCTTTTTGAATAACACCTAGCTGAACGAGCTGACAAATTTCCTTGTAATATGGATGTGTTGCAGGAACATCCTTAAATTTTGCGGAATTCGCAATGTCTACATTTACCTGGAGAGAACGAGCAATGGTAGCGGCAGCCTCAGCCCTCGTAATAGCTTGCTCAGGCTTAAATGTATGATCGTTATATGTAGTCATATATTGTTTAGTGAGCATATGTTGAATGGAAGCATTTGCCCAATATGAACTAGTCACATCTACAGCTTTTGCAGATGCAGCTTCTACCTGACTTGAATTAGTTAAACTTCCTATGGTTGCAGCTATTGAAAGGACCACTATACAAAGTATTTTTTTCAACAGGGCTACCTCCTCACTCTGTCAAATGAATATGTATCCATGATGCAATAAAAATAAGTAAGCACATTATAAGATACGAATTTCATCTGATATAGTTTCACTTTTTTGGAAATTTATAAGTAGAACCATTATTTTCTCGTTATAAAAGGAGTTTTCCCGCAATCTTCATTGGGGAAACTCCTTTTTCGTCAGACTATTGTATCATTTTTAGATATTCTTCTAAAATGCGGAAATTATAAACTAACCCCTGTTGCTCAATCGATAAATTACTATAATCTTTTTGAGCAGCTAATACTTTTTTCTCGAAGGATGAGCTTTCTGGATCAATGCCGCCAATGGCTTGGACAACTTTCAAAACAGCTGCCACATCTTTTTCAGCCTGCTTTAATACATCCTCATTGATGACTTGTCCTCGTACTTTTGAATCCAGCGCTTTATAAGCAGCAACTGCATTAGCCACATCTTCAATATAGGTTGGCGAGCTTGGTGAAAGTCCTGCTATTAACTCAACCACTTTCTTGACGTCAGCCATGCTTTTCTCTGCCTCTAATAAAATAGAGTAGTTGGAAATACGCTGTTTATCTATTGTATTCAAGCTATCATACTCTCTACGCACCGCTTCGATCATACCAAAGTAGAACTTATCCTTCGGATTCAAGTTAGCAATGCTATTATAAACTTTTATCACGTTGTCTAATGATAGCAATAGCTGGTCGTTATAGACATAGCGTCTTTGATCGGCATTGAGCTTATCATAGGCTTTTAAAATCTTTTGATACTGGCTGTTCATATCTTTGGCTGTTAATAGTCGGTCAATATCCTCTACCACAGTAATAACAGGCTTAATTAGCTTCTCTTGATCTTGTAGCACTCTGTAATTTTGTACAGCTCGCTGCTGATCCTTTGGTAAAGCATTATAAGCCGCACGAATCTCTTGAATACGTTTCACATATTGCTTTGGATCAACAGATGGTAAGTCATTGATCATCTGCATTACATTCCCAGCACCTAAAATACTAGACTCAGCTGCTTGCAATAAATAATAGTTTGTCACATATTGCTGCAAATCAGCAGGCAGTGCATCGTACAATGAACGGGCTCGTGATGTATCCTGAAGGAATGTACTATTAGAAGATTTTAGTTTGCTAATCAATTCCATCACATTAGAAACGGGCTCAAACTTTAAGAGTATATCAATATTATCAATATATTTCTTCTGATCCTTTGATAGTTTGTCATAGGCCTTACGTGCGGCGTTAAACTTACTAACAAAGTTTTGCGCTTCTGGATCTAGTTCATTAATTTGAACCATCACACTTAAAATCGGCTTAACCGCTTTTTCACGTGTTGTTAAATCTTTAATATTTGTCACTAATTTCTTTTGATTCGATGACAGCTTATCATAGGCTACTCGTGCATTCATCAGCTTCGTTAAATAGTCTGCATCTTGTTCTTCTGTTAAATTAATAAGCTCAATCACGCTCTGCGCTAAGCCCTGTTCATTTTCTGCTGCCACCAGAGCATCATAGTTGATGATAGCTTGTTGTTTCGCTTCAGGTAGTGAATCGTAAAGCTCACGAGCTGTTTTCATATCCTGATAGAATGTTTTACTCGTTGGCTTTAATGAAGCAATAAGACCAATCAAAGAAGCTACATCCTCAACTGCTGTCAGATTATCATAGTTCGTCACTCGTTTTTGTGATACTGTATCAAGCGCATTATAGGCTTTGCGTGCAGCAAGTACCTTTTTCGTATAATCCTTACTTGTTGGGTTTAAGGCATCAATCATTTGAATAACCTTTACTACAGCCTTATTGTTTTTTTCATACGCACTTAACGTTTTGTACTCTTCCACCAGCTTTTTAACATTTTTATCCATCGCCTTATATTCTGCAGCTAGGTCGGCTACCTTTTTGACAAATGTGTCAGGATTCTCATTCGCCAATGCTGCGACATGGGCATCAAAGTTTTTGGCTGTATCGATATACCCCTGTGCTTTTATTAGGTCAGCATAATTGACAACCTTTCCTTGAAGTGTTGCATCTGCTAATGCCGCGTATGCCTCTGTTGCTTTTGTTACATCCACTTTATACGTTTTTTTAGAAGGATTTAAAGCATTAATTTGAACAATGACATCTACAACTGGTACTATATCTTTTAAATCCTTGTAATTTTTTACATATACTTTATTATTGTCATCTAGCTTTGCATAAGCAGTAAAAGCTGACTTCGCTTTGGAAATATAGCTTTTAGAAGATGGATCAAGTTTTTCAAAGAGTGAGATGACATTCACAACAGCTTTATGTGATTTTTCAAAATCTGTTAAAACTTTAATGTTCGTTACACGACTTTTTGCTGCTGATGGTAGTGCATTATAAGCTGAACGGGCATCTAGCATATCCTGTACGAGATTAGATGATGTATTTAAACTGTCGATCTTGCTCATAACATCTGTTACTGCTGATGCTTCGTTTGTAAGAACTGTTAATTTTTCATTGAGTTTATCTTTGATATTATCAAGCGCTGCTGCATATTCACTGCCCGATGCATCTAAAGCAGCAACTGCATTTTTCAATGTTGCAAGCTGTGCGTTGTAGTCAGACACAGAAGAATTTAGTGCATTCACTTTTTTCGATACATCCGCATATTTGAAAAACAGAGTCAGTTTATTTGTGCCTTGAACTAACGTCTTTTCACTTTCTCCAAGCTTATTGAAAGCAGCCTGTGCAGCTAATGTCTTGCTTTCAAAAGTAGAAGCTGTTGGATCAATACTATCGATTAATTTATCCACAGTTAAAGACGCGTTATAAACCTTTTCCCACTTCGTTAACTCTGCTAGATTATTAACAATTTTTTTGACATTTGCCGCATTGATTGTTGTTCCAGATGGTGCTGGAGGAGCATCATAAGCAGTTCGAGCATCTTTAATTGCTTGTACTTTATCTGAAGCACCTGCAATTGCCAAGATGAGTCCTTCAATCTGTTGTGCAGAAGCAATATTCGCGACCGCTATTTCAAAATCAGCCGCATTCTTTATATATCCCTTTTCTAGGGTTAATTGATTATCATAAATATCTTTAATTGAAGCTACTTCTGTACGATAAGCAGCATCACTTGATACACGTAGTGCTGAAATTCGCTTGGAAATTTCAGCCGCTTTTTTATACTCTTCAAGTATAGAAGCGTTTGTCACCAAATTTTTTGATGCCGTATCAAGGCTGTTATATGCTTTTTCAACAGACGATACCGCACTAATGAAATTTGTTGCTGATGTGAATTCAGATGGTTGTTTTGCTTTCAGCTGATTAATACTTAAAATAACTTTTTCTACAGCAGACTGACTCGTTAGAGCGTCCTTATATTTTTTGAAGGGCGTTACGGAAGCATCGTTTGGATTATAAGCTTCAACCACCTTCTTTTGATCTGCAGTTAAGGTATTATATCCAGTTGTAAAACTGTTTAGTGCAGTCGAAATATCTTCAAAATTTGCAGAACTCTCCAATAAATTAACTAAATCCACTAGCTCGCTAGCAATCAATTCAGTAGCTTCTACATCCTTACCTAATTTTGATAGTTTTCCAACGTCCAGTCCTTTTTTGCCAAAATACGCATCACGTGCTGCCTTATCATAACCATATTGCAACACCGAGTTACGCATAGTAGGAGCAATACTACTTGCGTTATTTATAAGCGCTGTATCAACGGCCTGTTTAAATTGAGCTTGTACATATAGATAGGATGTTGTATCTGTTGGTTCTTTTTCTCCTAAAAATTTAACATATTCGTCATTTACAGCTTCAACTTCTTCAAAAAACGTTTTACTTGAATACAAAATTCCATTAACTTTATTGCCCATTCCTTTAAGCTTTGTTAATAGCTCGCGATGTTTTACTACATATTCATACTTCGCTTTTATAATTGCTTTTTCATCAACATTAAAATCTCCAGAATTTTGTACAACAATGAGATTTCCTTCTGCAATCACCATTTCATCACCTGAAGAATTTTCAGATAACTTACCATATTCTGCAATGAGCTGCTCTCTTGTCGTAGCAGCTGCTACCGCGTTGGCATAGCCAACTTGCTCTGTCTGTGGTGTCACACGAGTTTGCGCATCATTTTCCTGTGCATTCGCTATAGCCGTAGGTGCAAGTAAAAGACTTGTTATGACCCCTGCTGTCAATTTTCGATTCAATCGAACCACCCTTTCATCTTTTATGTATGGGAAAATGATTATGTTCATTTTCAATTATCTTGATTCAGAATTTATCCCCTTCCACTATACAGAGTTAAATTCTTGTTTTACTTTTTTCATCGATTAATTAAATGCCCACCGAAATAAGGGAACACCGTCTAAATGTGCCACGTCTTGTAGTAATGAAGGTCTGTGACCAGCATCAAGTAGCCCCAATACCTCTGGCGGATGTCACAGATTTTGAAATAAAACGTTTCGAGCAAGCTCGAAAAAATCCGGACGTAATTACAGCAAAGTGTAATTGATAATCATTACTTTAGTATCGGTATAAATATCATGTTTTCAAGACATTCTAGTATATTTACAAAATTATGAGTATCAAAAATAATTTTTCAAATTTACTAGCTAGAAAAACAGGAAGTTATTTCAATTATACTATACAATAGATTTATGTGATGTTTACATCAACCGACATGTAGTGACGGCATATGATTTTTTCTACGAAATTAATGAAAAAAAACAGCTAATTTCATATGTCATAATCTTTTTACAAGGTGTATACTACAACTTTGAAATCCTATTTTGGAAGAAAGGACGCTGTTTATGTTTTACCATTATAAGTTCTGGCATAGCTTAAAAAATCCTGCCTACTTTACAAACATAGTAGAGGAAGGTGAGGTCATCGGATATAAGAAACGCGTATTATCAGTGTTTATTTTATTTATCCTGTTGTATACTGTACGCGAATATTGGGGAATGGGGACGGAAAATTTAACGACCCTATTCGCAATGGATCAACAAAATGATTATTTTGTAGCACGCGTACTTTCCATGCTCGGTGCTGTATTATGGGCAATCGTCTATTTTTGCTTCCATTATTATGGGGTTACCTATCTATTACATCTATTAACGGACATTCCTTACTCTTGGATTAAAAAAGTCCAGCTTTATGTTGTTGCCTTCTTATTAATCGAAAAAGCAATTCTCTTTGCTGTTTTCTACGCAGTAGGCTATACAACAATGTTTTCATTCTTCTCATTAGCTCCAGCTGCCCTACAGGTGATTGAAACAGATTTCGTCTTATTTAGCATCAACCAATTGACAGTAACGACCGTTTTAATCATTATTGTGCAGTATCTATTCCTATCTAAATGGGAGGAAGCAGCTAGTAGAAAAATATTAGTAGTCAAATTGATTGGTGTACAACTATTTATGGCCTTATTTGTTGGGATGATTAGTGTGCTACCAATAAAAGAATGGATTGCTAGGGGGTTAGGATGATGGCATTTATCAAAGCAAGACCATGGACAAGTATGACCATTGTGTTGGCGATGCTAGTAATCGGTATAAATGCTTATTTAGTGTTCAAGAATGATAGCAACATCACACGATCCTACTTTATCGACGAGTTTCAAAAAGCCTATATCGGCACAAATACTGAGCGTGTCAATAAAGAAACGATTGTAGCACCTGCTGAAACATTTACGATTACGGCTGATGCAACTAGCTTATCGGCTGTGAATGTAAAGCGTGGTCAGGAAGTGATGATGAATGATTTGCTTGCTACCTATCAAACTGATGAGGTAGATGAAGAGATAACAAAGCTTGAATCAGAACGTACTGCCTATGAAACAGAATTAAGTGATTTACAGGATGCACTCGACCAAATTGAGGATGAATATGGAGATGGCTCTAATCCGAAAAGCTCGATTAATACGGACCAAATCAATGATAAACTATCTGTTACGCTAAAATTAGAGCTTGCTCAACAAAATTCAGCATCGACAGCCGTTGCACTGTTAAATCGACATATTGCCGAAACAAATCGTCAAATTGCGCTAATTGAAGCACAAATTACACAAATTCAATCTCGTCAAGGCATTGTCAGCCCTATTGACGGTATCGTATCTGCCATTAAAGAAGAAGCTGGTACAGTAACGTTTGAAATCTATTCTAATGAAAAAGCAATGTATGCCTATTTATCAGAAAAGGAATGGCAAAAGGTACAGGAAGGCCAAACCGTTGATTTTAAAGTCAAACATGTTAAAGATGCCTTATCAGGTGTGGTTTTAGAAAAACAAATGATCGCTACAGATGATCATACATTTTGGGCAAATGAGCTAGCCAAAACAGCAGCTTTACCACAGCCAACAAATTATGAAGTAACGTTACAGCAAGATGCTCCATTAGAGGACATCCCATTTTCAACTACAGGCAAGGCATCCATTATTGTCAATGAAGCATTCGATTCTTACAAAGTCGATAAATCGTGGCTAGCGACGACTAAAAAAGGAAATAAAAAGCTTTATATTATCAATCAGGAGGGCAAAATCCAGCTGATCGATATCAATGTGCAATTTAACACAGCGAAATCCGCTATTTTTATGGACTATGTAGAGGAAGGCACGCCAATGCTCTCTAATGAGAAACGTAATATTGCAGCCTATACCTTCCGCACATTGCCTGTTGAGAAAATACAATGGAGCCATTTTAAAGATTTAACTTGGAAACAATATGTGAAATACATTGTATTCTAAATAAAAAATCCGCTTCGCTCTCTTATGAGCGAAGCGGATTTTTTTGCTACGAACGAATCCCCTGTAGTAACTACAGGGGATTCATCAATATTATTTGAATGATAAGCATCTATTTAAGAAGCTTGCAAATTGAGCACGTGTAATTTGTGCATCTGGTCTAAATGTATTGTCTGGGAAACCTCCAGTTAAATTATTCGCCACAAGTGCTTGGATATTGCTATATGCCCAATGTGTTGATTTAACATCTGTGAAGCTTACCTTACTTGTACCTGTTAATTTATACGCTCTTGTTAAAATCGCAGCCATTTCTGCACGTGAAAGCTGTCCATTTGGATTAAACTTCCCTGCTTCTTGCCCTTTAATAATGCCAGCCTGCTCTACGGCAGCAATGGCACTGTATGCATAGTGGCCTTTACTCACATCTTTAAAGCTTGAATCCTTCGTCGTTGTTAGATTTAAAGCTCTAGCAATGATTGTCGCTGCCTCTGCACGAGTAATCGATGCTTCTGGCTTAAATGTTCCATTGGCATACCCTTTAATAAGCAATTTATTGTTTAGGCTTTGGATTTCAGAAAATGCCCAATGTCCTTTTGCAACATCTGTATAAATTAATTCCTCATGATTATCTTTATAGACAGCCTGTAATTGATCGAAGTATAGCTGCCCTTTCTTTTGAAGAGACGCTGTTGGTTGAGCAACATATAAACGTTCAAATTTCAATGGCTGCGCTAAATCACTCGGAATATTCGCCGTAACGTACTTCCAGCCATTCCAGTCTAAACCACCCTGACTTGTGAAATCAATCGTATGCTTAGCGCCAGAACCATCAACAACTACACCTCTTAGCCAATGCTTACCGCCATCACCAAATACCCAAAGACCGATGTTTTTAGGCTGACCTGTCATAGCAATTGGTGTCTTAGCAACCATATAGGCCGCTTTTGTGCCTGTGCCTGCTGTCGTAAAATCATAGTTTAATTGTAAGCTAGCAGTTCCCTGTCTAGCATACTCTTTAGAGTTTGCTAATGAAGCATTGGCTTTTGCCACTTCAGTTGTCCAAGATGACGCATTATCGAAGCTATCTAGTACGATAGGTTTTTCTGCTAAGTCTATTACTTTTACAGGTGTAGACGTACGGATTCCTTCATATTCTGCGATAATTTCCCCTTCACCTTTTTGTGTAGCAGTAAAGGTTGCCCCATCCATTTTCCCGATATTTCCTTCCACAGTCCATTTCATATTGGCTGGGTTGATCGTCATCGGATTCAAGTATTGATCATAGGCACTTGCTACCTGCATATCTACAGACGAACCTTTCATTACTTGACTGACACTACTTAATGTAATCGATTTTGCTTGTCCTGGTGGCGCTGTATTCACAACCTGCAAAATGGCTGATACACGACGTTCACTGCCCTCTGATGGTCTGTTCACTAGGTTGGCAAAATAGCCACCTGGATTACGCACGACCATCGCTGTAGAGCCGCCTCCATCTAAGTTAATAGCCGAAGAAGCGCCCATTGAAATTAAATGAGAAGCTAAATCTGATAAATTCACACCATTACTGTGACCGCTTATGCGACCATCAATTGTTACAAGAGATACCTTCGTACCAGTGGCATCCACTGCAACTGCTGTACGTGGACTACGTGTTGAAGCAAAACCAGAATTCGTCGGCATCGAAATATCTACTTTGCCGTTTCGCACTAGCATTGGTCCAGCAGCTAAAATGAATTGAGCATCCATCCATTTTTGATCAATGGATAAGCTTACATCCACATTCGTGCCTGAAGTAATTGTACTTAATTCAGCAGCTAACTCTTTATTTTGAACAGAAATAACAAAGCCATCCGCTGGTACAGATGAGTTACCTTCTGCCCCATAGGCTGTTACATGCGAAACTGTGCCTGAAAACTGATCGCCAAAATGCAAAACATTTGTATCTTGGCTAGCACCTGTCACCACTAATTCTACACCCCATGTATTCGTACCTGTCGTTCTTTTTTCAGGTGTATATAAAACTGTTTTATTCGTTCCTCGTTCACTATTAATGAGATCAATAGGATAGCTTTTGCCATTCACTTGGAACGTTAGATTTGTTGTATAATAATCTGCTATCGCTTTCCCTGATTTTGATAAACCAAACGCAACTGGTTTTTGTGTTGGGCTATCATACGTATCTCCTAAAATACCATAGTTCACTATTTCATTTTTTTCCGCTAACAAGTTCGCGGGCATACCATTACCTAAAAAGTAAGAAGCATTGACAGCTCCCACAACACGATGTCCATCATACGTATTTTGCTTTGCCATCGCTGATGTTGTTTTTAATGAATTAATAGGATTGGGCATACCGATTTCTAATTTTGTATATGTATTATTTAAATTAACATCTAAAACATTTACAAACTCACGAATAGAACCTGAAGTATAGCTTTGCTGTATATGTGTTACCTGTGGTGAAACCTCCGTTTTAACTTCACTGACTTTATTGCCTAAACCAGCTGCTTGTCCATTGATTGGGCTAACTGTTAGTATAAGCACAAATAGGGCTACAATAATTGTTACTAGTTTCCTTGCCAATTTCTTCACTCCGAATATATTCAAAGTATGGCACGATCTCATGTCACATGACCCGTGCCAGTGACTTTTTTATTTTGTTCCTACATAGATAGCTACTGGAAGATTGACACCACCAGCATGCATTAGTTCTAATTCAATTGTTCCTGATGAACCATCAATTGTGTACTCTGGCAGCTCAACATATTCTGTTCCTACTCGTAAAGAAGGCACTAAATATACTTTGCCATTGACCTTAATAGCACCACTATATAAACCACCACGACCAGCTAATTTCATCTTAATCGTTTTTGATGTGCCAGATGAATTCACCACTGGAATCGACACCTTATAGTTCATGCCAAAATGACCTGGATTCCCTACTGCTCCATTGATTTGCGAGAAGGAATTTTCAGCCGTTTGTAAATGGTCTGTACGACCGTTAGAAATGTTATAGCCTACCTCTGGAGAATCTACTGTATAGGCTGGTAGCTCTGCTAGAATTGTAGCACTTGGCCACGCACCCCTTGGATGTTTAGCATATTCATCAACAGCAACCTGCTCTGATTGAATCGTTCTTAAGTCACTATTATCCTTTGTAAGCACTGTACGAATTGTATACTCTGGCTTTCCACCGTTAGCCGCTTGGATATCTAAATCATGTAAAAAACCAATAATATAGTCGTATTCTAAATCGTATGTTTCAATAACCTTTGTTTCTCCTGGTTCAATCACAGTACCTTTACTTGTTGATCTTTGAAGCTTGTTATTTAAAACAGCATCAGCAATCGTTAAACCAATATCGTGGCCTACCCAGCTGTTCCCAGTTTTTTGGTTAATGCCCTTCGATTCTGTTACCTTAATACTCTCTGTAGTAGATTTATTTTGAACCGTAATCCCAAGCTTCACATCTGTCCCTAATGTGTTATAATGCCAACCAAAGATACGGTGCTTATTCGTTGCTGCTGTTGCATTAACATCGTATTGTGCAAGCGTAGCATTAGATTTAGGAACTAATTTACGTGTTAAAGTTTCTGGGTTGTCACTTATAAATAAATCACGATCTCCCTCTAAACGAGCAGAAGGAACGGCTTCTGGATAAGCTGTTGAGCCAAATGATTTTTCAAGGAAAGAGCTTGTATACATATAATGATAGACATATAAATACATTTCTCGTTTTTCACTTATATAACGCAAGTTTCCGCCTAATGCATTCACTACAAAGGTAATAGGAACGTACATCTTCCCTTTTTGAACAAAAGGAACCTCTTCTAAAGTGACAACTTCATTATTCACTAAAACTTGATTACTGTTATCCTTAAAAACAAAGCTCATGCCAGCTATTTGTAATTCAAAAGAGTTATCTGGTAGCCACATGCCTGTTGAATCATCAAGGTATTCATATATATAATTCGCTGGGATGTAGGATCTTGATTGCTTCATCACAATTGGATCTTTCATCACAATGCGATGATTATTAATATGTAAAATATATGGGTTTTCTTGAGGTTGCTCTGGTGTTTCATCAGATAACGTAATATCTACACTTTGAGTATCGGGGTCCCAATTCACAGTGCCATCAAAGTTTTCACTGACAAAGCGTAATGGCATATAAGTTCGGTCCTTATACATAAACGGTGCGACATCCATCGCCACCTCTTCCCCATCTACTAATGCGTTCATAGAGTCAATCGTTAAATCGACAAGCTTACCATTTCGAGTAGCTGACGCTGTCAATGTATCCTTATTCCACTCCACATTCGCACCAATCGCCTCATATAATGCGCGCATCGGTAATAATAAGAAATCCGATTTATTTAAGATAGGGTCATTGACACTAATCGTCTCTCCATTAATCGTAATCGAAACATTGTTTTTTATCTGAATTCCATCTTTACTAATAGCTGTTGCAGATGCTTGTCCAGGCAAAATAGTAGCCAAAGCAACTGCCGATACAATACATGTATTCCTAAGTTTCTTAAACATGCTAATCTCCTTTTTCACATTCCATAGTCTTTAACATCTTAACACGAAAAAACCCTAAAATGTGGGATTTTTATCGAAAAGTGTTGAATTCGGTACTAGAGTGCTAACCCCTCTCCTTCAAAAGCTTCATAGAAAGAAAAGGCTATTTCCAAATCTCCATGAACATTTTCTATCAAACTCATTGCTACTTGATAAATCCTTATGTATAACCCCCATCGTACTGTATTTTAAAGGTAATGAAGTCAGCTTTTTATCAAATTATATGTGCATAATATTTGATAAGTAACTTCATTACTATTAGAACTCCCAGTAAAGTTATATTTTCTTAAGTAGACTCGTTTTATAAAAAAAAGTTACATAACTTTTGGGTAATCACCATAGAAAATGAAGTATTTGAGGATTACTGCATTCAAAACATCTCTAGGTTGGATGATGCTTAATTGGACAGATGTGAACACTATGAATATAGCTGATTTTCGTTAATGATACTTAGTTAGATGATATCGAATTCGTTTTTTGTAGTGTATTAATTTCACTTGTGCAATATATAAATAACAGGTTATAGCACATGCTCAGCGTACTAAAAACCCCTCTTCTAATCGTGAAGAGAGGCTGAGTAGTTGCCAAATCGCTAAATTTAATGAATCTAAAATATGTTTAAATTGTTGGTTATTACTATGTCGTAAGTATTGAATTAATGGTCGTTTAGCAACAGATTTTCGCATATCAAAATTTGATTTTAGACTAGTTTATCTTATCTACTAAATAAACGCTATATGTACTATCAAGCATAAACTTATTTTTTATTTTTAAAGTTTTTGAATCCCATATAGAAATTACATTTTTATCCTCTTTATAAGAAGCTGTATAAAATTCATTGGCATCATAATCAACATTTAAAAGATTTTGATTAGCTGTATTTTCTATTATCTCCATTTGAGGAGAACCAGTACTAAATGATACTTTTACTATAAAATTTAATTTTTGATCAATAGTGTTTAAAACAATATTGATCAAAAGATCTCCATTCTCTAGCATTAAATTTTTTTTGAATTCTATATTAACTATATCATCCATTATAGCTGTAAAGTCAGAAGAAAAAGTGCTTACTTTTAAATCACTACTTATTTCTACAATATCTCCACTATACATAAATAAATATAGTTTATTATTTTTACCAGTAAAAGAAAAATAATTAGGATACTGGTTTAAATTAACTTCATCTATAATTTCTAAGTCCTCATTATATTTCCTTATTTTTAAAATATCCTCACTATTTTCTTGTGCATCTTTTACAATCCCTACTACAATTGGAGCACCTTCAAGTATTGTAATATCATGTATTCTGTAATTTTCAGGAAATTCAATGCACTTATTGGGTCCAATTTTGCAAAATTTATTATCTAAATTTTTATCCATATTTGTCATAATAAATTTTGAATCGTCATCCATATAGAATCTTTCTACAAAGTCATTTTGACCTGTATTAATAAACGAGATTTTCGAATTATTTGGGTTGTACGACATGATTTTAGAATCGCCTGAATATCCACTACTAGCAAAATAGTATTTATTTTGGAAAAAATAAATGTTAGAAGGAGCGAAAAGTCTATCCGAAATTTCATAGCGTTTTATAATTTCACCATTTGAATTAAATTCTTGTATATATCCTTTTTCTGCAACAGGATCCATTAAATTAAACACTAAATAATCTCCCTGTCTATCAGTTGTGAAATTTGTAACATCATTAATTTCAATAATATCTATTTCTTTTTCGGATTCTTTATATACTATAGGTTCTTCACAACTTGAAAGTAATAATAAAGTGATAAAAACAGCAAAAAATTTCAATATTTTCATATTTACACCTATATTTCTTATAATTATATAAAATTGTATAAAAAGGACTTTTTGAAATGAATTTATGTGAAAATCGAAAAGCAGAAATGTTGTTAAATCAACGTTTCTGCTTTCGCTATTTGGGCATTTTTGATTAAAATACCCCTTTTAAGACAACCCATATGTAATAAATCTTAGAACATATTTTTGGGCACATTAGAATATTTTATTGTGTTACCACTAGCAGCAATGTCAATCGGCAATACAGGACCCATTTTTGGTCCAACTCTATAGCCAGCAGATTGCCAAGCCTTGTATACAAGTTTTGAACAGTACCATTCATCATTATTGTCAAAACCAGTTTTTACATTATATGGTTCACCTACTTGATCAACCGCAAATTGATATGCTGCTAAATATGCAGAATCAGGGGCATCTTTAACATAATATAATTCTTCATCATTTATATGTGACTGACCCCAATAAACTGAAGCGGGATTATGTACAACCCCTGAACGAACAGCTTCAACAACGTAATTAGGAATTGTACTCATTAACGCAGTATGTCCATGTCGAATAACATCATAAGATTTAGCTACGTTACTAATTAAAATATCTCCTTTATATCTAGAAGTTCCACCACCAATCTCTAAAGCAAATGGAGAAATAGCAGTATCATCATTATTTGTATAACTGATTGATTTATTTTCTAATTGAGAATCATATATTATAACATCAAGGTCATTTACTTGATCTACAATTGATATTTTTTTTTCATGATCAATGTTTGGATTTTCTTCTAAATAGTCATGTAACATATTGTAATTCTCTATTGATAGTTGGTCTCTTTCGTTAATTGATAATTCAATACCAGATTGAATATAATTTTTTGTCTCTTCCAACTTTTGAACAAGTTGTTCAAAACTATCTCCTTCACTTTTTGCAAGACTTGCGTTAGTTCCAAAATTAAAAAGACTAATAGAAATAACAGCAATAGCAGACATTTTAATCATTTTATTTTTCATAATTCCACTCCTAAAAAAATTTATATTTCTTTAATACATTGCAATATATTCGAATCGATTCTTGATGCAAATATATCACACAAAAAGGAAAAAATAAACTATTTAACAAAAAAAGGTTTTATATATTATTGATAACATATATAGTAATGATTACCATTTTTGAATAGAAGCTATTAAAATAACTTCTGCAAAGTAGCTCCAGCTATTCCCTTATGGAAAAATGTAGCCAATATCTTTTAAATACATCGATTGAAAATTGGCGAAAAAGTACCCGAAGGACCTTTTCTATATTGTTGAGGAGAAATTGTAGAACAATAATCATCTCTCTGGTTCTTTGAAGACGTGCTTGAATAAGGACCCGCTCTTACTTGCGCTTGCCTTTGCAAAACTACCCTTCAATTTCGTTAGGTTCAGCGCTACCCCGCCGTTTAAACTGTTTTTGTCCAGCCTTGACCTCACGGCCCTTAAAAGGTCATTCGGGTTTCGACCATTTAACCTTATCCCGAATAACATTTATACTGATTATAAACAGCCACCCCCTATTCAATTGAATAGGGGGTGGCTGTTTCCCTAACCTTTTTGGGAACGTTATTTCATTATGAAGGTTATAAGATTAGCATATTTAAGCACGAAATTAGCCCTTAAATTTGATAAGAACGTGTTAATTGAAGCTAAAAAAGTGAAACTACTACTTTATGTCCCATCATCTTATCTATTTGTATACGTAAAAATATTGTAGAAGGCTCCAATGCTATCAATTTCGCGCAAATGTGTACCGCCACCATAAGTCATTTTTAAATGATACGTTGTAAAAAGACCTAAATTGTGGCTGCTAAACTGCTCTACCGTATAAACGTGTTGACCGGCAGTGCATGTGCCGTTATCATAGCATTGCAAACCATGTTTATTTGCCAATTCATTATAGTACGTAGTTTCTGAAGGCCTTGTGAACAGAGCAGTCACGCATATCAACGCAAGTACAAGGACAGAAATGAGAGGTTTTTTCTTTAACAAAATGCTTACAAAAATTGTAGTAACGATAATTAAGATTAATAGAATAAAAAATACAATAAACATTGAATCCTCCTTTTATTTACTAACTCATAATGAACAAATTAACTTCAAATAATCACCATAAAAAAGACAGAATGCCAAACTTTTAGGGAATACATTTCACAAGTAAAATAGAAATTATTTAACCGCTTGTTTGTTCTTTCCTTCCGATGATATTTTAAGAAATTCAATCTCTGCAAGATATTCCACTATATACTACACATGTACGTAAGAATATCTAAGAAATGATATGCTGCTAACTTTAAAGTTTGGTATACAATCATCGGAAGCCCTCGGATATTTAATGCGAATTTAACCATATTTCCGATTTCTGTTAACATCTCAAACTCTGGTACTTGTTTATTGCCTAAACCTATTGTAATGTCATGACTTCTTATTGCTATTCTTGACGTTTATCCATAATCTTTATTCACCTCTAGGAATAATTTATCACATTACATATATAATTTTCCATATTTTTAAAGTTATAAAAAGGTATAATTTAGACGTTGATAGCTAATAAGCTAAGCGATTAATAGCTATCATTCCTTTTTCTCAGCTATCTAAACCTTCTTACAAATATTAAATTTCATTTTATACTTCTGACTAACGGTGATATATTAACTAGCCTTTTACCCACCCTGATACAAGACTGTATTCTGAACAAAGTGTTAATGCTGTAAATGATAATCCTATCGCCATAGCAAGCTTATAATCCTTTCCTGCTACATATATATAAAGATTTATAAGTGTTGTTACTATTGCAATAATCCCTAATATTATCCACATAACTATACCTCCATATATTTTTATTTATGTCATGTAATAATACTAATGTGCATTAGTTTTCTATACGCGAATACGCAAATATTCGGAAGGATTTCTCATGACAAAATGTTTTTCAATAGACATTAAGACTTCATCATTTCCAGGTAAAGAAACCATGGCAATTGCCTCTTTAAACGATAACCATTTATATTCGCTGTGTTCGTAATTTAATGTGACTTCTTGTTGTTCTTCAACATATCCAACAAATTCAGGTGCAACATAAATATAATTTTCTTTTGGTGCTCCATGTTACAGATGACCTCGGTAATGTGTATATGAATGGAACTAGTGGTGGTCGCACGTCACCTGATAATGGCAGAACATTTAAAGGATCAAGTGATTTCGGTACGTTTCAAGAGGGAGCTAGTAAGCTTATCATTCAGCCTGTTCAAATTGCAAGTCTCAATTTCGGAAAAGGTCATACAAAAATTGAACTTGAACCTATTGTCATCGACTTAGAAAAATAATAATGAGTTAGTGTTGAAAGATTGTGAGTTATTGTACTTAAACTAATAATAATTTAGTATAACGAACTAAATGCAGCGATCATAATCATTATCTTGATCTTCCAGAATAGGGCGCGATTTTGGAGCAACACAGGTAGAAATAATCAAACTTTTTTATAAAACCTAACTTAAAATTGCTAAAGAAGAATCCCTTTTGATCAATCTTTTTTCAAAAGGGATTCTTCTTATTTAACGCAAAATAAAGGTTTGCAAGGTATTTTTGCTCAAATTTTATTTCAAAGCAACACACTGCTTTACAGAGCTTCTAATATAAACTTCTCGATTAAATATTTATAAACAACCTATTAGTCATTTGATAAGATGTTTATTTATTCAATCCACTTTTCCACTTCCCTCTCAACAGCTCTATTTGCCATTCAAGCCAAATACCTGAACATTCACTACAATAACTGTCTACCCCGTTCTTTCTATACTTATCTCTATAAGTAAATATAGTTTTTTTTCGACAACTGTAGCAATAGATTTCTTTTTCTTTATTAAATTCCATATTTAACCTACCCTATGATTCTTACTTATTCATCTCCTTTTTCCATTAAAGGTATTCAAGCATTAAATACTTAGAAGTTAAACTTTTAAGAGTTTGCTATTGCTCATTTATTGGTTTATTAAGTGAAGGTTTGTATTAAAAATCAGATTATATTGGTTAAGAAATATAAAAAACATTACAAGAAATCTCTCTATATTAACTAGAATAAGAATTCATCTTTCCAAAGTTTACCTTCTTTCATTGAGTAGATACAAAATAAAAAAAGAGACAATCATATAATATGATTGTCTCAGACTGTAGACAAACTCGATGAATTTTGAGTTTGCCTACAGTCTTTTTTCTTTTACAATGAAATAAAGTAAAGCTTTCCGCGGGCGGGGTCGAGCTGCTTCCCTCGCTTCGCTCAGTCCAGGATCTCGACTTTCCCGCTTTTCCCGCAGGAGTCGCCGCCCTTCGTTCCAATCAACTTCTACATAAAGAATTCCTTATTCATCTATTGATAAAAAGTAAACTTTTGAGGTGATCAACCATGATGACGAAGAATCAAACCAATGAACGTGAACAATTAGAAATGTTAACGATTGATCAATTAGTTCCCAACGATCATTTAGTGCGAAAACTAGAGGCTGCTATTGACTTTTCATTTATCTATCCTTTAGTAGAAAATCTTTATTCACCTAATGGGCGTCCCAGTATTGATCCTGTTGTTCTCTTCAAAATGACGTTTATTCAATATGTTTTTGGCATTCGCTCCATGCGTCAAACCATCAAAGAAATTGAAACGAATATGGCGTATCGTTGGTTTTTAGGATTTGGTTTCCATACAGAAGTCCCGCATTTCTCTACCTTCGGTAAAAATTATGTCCGTCGCTTTCAAGACACTGATATATTTGAACAGATATTCTATCGGATATTAAAAGAGATTATGCATCAGGGACTCCTCCATGCAGACCGTCTATTTATTGATTCCACACATGTGAAAGCGAGTGCGAATAAACGGAAGTATGATAAAAAGGTCGTGCGAAAAGAAACACGAGCTTATGAAGAGAAGCTTCAATTAGAGTTAAATATGGATCGTGAAGAACACGGAAAAAAGCCCTTTCCCCCGGAGAAGTTTGAAAAGGAAGAATGGAAAGAAATAAAGGAAAGCACGACAGATCCTGAAAGTGGGTATTACGTGAAGGATGAACGTACGAAACAGTTTGCATATTCCTTTCATGCAGCCACAGATGAAAAGGGCTTTGTCTTAGGTGCCATTGTGACTCCGGGAAATGTGCACGATAGCCATGTATTACAGCCACTTGTGGAAAGGGTCATTCAAAATGTTCAAAAACCATTAGCTGTTGCAGCAGATGCAGCCTATAAAACACCAGCGATTACGAACTTTTTGTTAGAGAATCAAATGTTGCCTGTTCTTCCGTATACACGTCCTAAAACGAAAGATGGATTCTTCCGAAAGCACGAGTATACATATGACGAGCACTATAATTGTTATCTTTGCCCACAAGGGCAGATATTGAAGTATGCGACAACGACGAAGGAAGGATATCGCCAATATAAATCGAATCCTTTGATTTGTGCGAAGTGTCCAAGCCTTTCCCAATGTACAGAAAGTAAGCATCATCAAAAACTCATTCAACGCCATATTTGGGAGTCATATGTGGAGGAAGCTGAACATTTACGCCATTCCTATGACATCAAACAGATTTATGCAAAGCGCAAAGAAACGATTGAGCGTGTCTTTGCCGATGCAAAAGAAAAGCATGGTATGCGATGGACAACCTTAAGAGGTCTAAAAAAATTGTCCATGCAGGCGATGCTTACTTTTGCTGCCATGAATTTGAAGAAACTGGCTACTTGGACGTGGCAAGTAGCTTAAGAGAGCAACTAAGCTCGAAGAGTATGTTGAATTTGGTAGTATATTACCAAATGTTAAAAATAAAATAGGAAGAAAAATGACAAAAGCCATCGAGAGTGAATGAACTGCCCCGTAAAAGTTAGACATCAATCTAACTTTTACGGGGTTTTTTTATGGCAAAAGTAAGTGTTGAACAACGTATTCAATCAGTTCAACGATATTTAAATGGATATGAAACCATGCTTGAAATTGCGAAAGATATCGGTGTGACAGCAGAGGTTGTCAGTGAATGGGTTCGCCGTTATCAAAAAAATGGCGTAGAGACTTTCTTAAAGTCCTATACAAACTATTCAGCTGACTATAAAATGAATGTACTTAATTATATGAACGAGACAGGTACATCTTCGAGAGATACTGCTGCACTATTCAATATTTCATCTCCTGGCATGATTCGGAAGTTGAAGTTTGAAGTTTGAAGTTGGTGGTTATGATGCTCTTGTTTCTAAGAAAAAGGGCATCCATCTATGAAAAAAGAGACAAAAAGAACAACGAAATCAACACCAGCTGAAGGATCTGTTGAGGCGTTAGAAGCACGAATTAAACAATTAGAAATGGAGAATGCGTACTTAAAAAAGTTGAATACTTTAGTTCAAATGCAAGAAAAATTACCAATCAAATCAAAGTGCAAGTAATTTATGAACTAAAGGAAATCTATGAAGTAGTGGAATTAATCAAAGTCACTGATATTCCACGTAGTATGAATTATTACTGGGAAAAGCGTTTGAATTGTATGATAAATACGCAGATGTGAAAGTCGCAATTCAGTCCATTTATCATGAACATAAGGGACGTTATGGTTATCGTCGGATCACCAAAGAACTAAAAAAATTGGGTATTCATCACGATCCAAAAACGATTAACTGCTTGATGAATGCCATTGGCATAAAGTGTGAAGTCCGCATGAAGAAATATCGTTCTCGTATAAAGGTAACATCGGAAAAATTGCCCCAAACATATTACAACGCGATTATACAGCGGAAAAAATGAACAAGAAATGGGTAACAGACGTGACAGAGTTCCATCTATTTGGTGAGAAACGCTATTTATCACCCGTCCTTGATCTATGTAATGGCGAAATCATTGCATAGATCAAGGACGGGTGATGAAAATTCCAGTGTATAAACTAGTCCATAATATGTTAGAACAAGCATTGGAGCGCCTCGAATCAAGTGATCAAGTTATTCTTCATTCAGATCAAGGTTGGCATTATCAAATGAAAAAGTATCAACAAACATTAAAGCAACATGGTATTATGCAGAGTATGTCCCGTAAGGGTAATTGTTTGGACAACGCAGTCATCGAAAATTTCTTTGGCTTATTAAAATCTGAACTCCTGTATCTACAAGAATTTGAATCCATGGTACATTTTGAACAGGAGCTCAAAGACTATATTCACTACTACAATCACAAACGAATGAAAGAAAAATTAAAAGACCTAAGCCCGGTGGAGTACCGAACTCAGGTCTTAGCAGTTGCTTAACTAAATATGTCTAACTTTTTTGGGTCAGATCAAAATAAGTTTCTTATAGATCTACCACTGACTGGGTTTCTTCGCTCCTGCTAATTTTCTTCTTCTCATATGTTACCATACAAGTCCAAACGGCTAGCGATCCACACTACTACAAACCCGATGCCTTCTTATTAGCCTCACTGGCGCTGACACACCTCTTCTAACAAGACTTCAAACGTTCCCCTGCTTCCTTCCCTTATTTCGATTTCCTTTTCCAACAGGAATAAGAATGACTGGGTACATCGATTACGCCAAAACAACAAATCGCTCTCTGTCACTATTCAAGCCCAAATGATAGTTACTGTGTCTTCTGACGAACTCATCTTCCTTTGTTCTTTGATTTTATTCCATGTAATTCACTCCTTGTATGGTTTAGTAAATACATAAATTACCAACATCTAATTTAGATGTTAAAGCTCATTCAAGGAAAGTATGTAATTTGCTTTGTTGCGGTGAAAAAGAAAAGCTCTACACAGCCGAAGCTATGTAGAGCTTTTCACATTCTTAAATTGCAATTAATTGTCAGAATGGTTTGTACACCAAGTGTACGTTATTCATATGAAATGAATTTTGTTAGAATCTGATATCTCAGACAAATTATTGTGGAATTACTACAGTCACAGTTGATGTAGTAACAGTTTGAGTATCAGCTGCTGTTAATTTAACAGTAAATTCATATTCACCATCAGTTGTTCCAGCTACTGCTGGAGTGAAGTTAACTTCTGTTACATCAACTGTAAATGATTTAGAGCTAACTGCTGATAAAGCTTCTACCGCTGCTTTTACTTTTGCTGCTGCTGTAGCATTCGTATCAGCAGCTACTAGAGTATAAGTAGCACCTTCAACAGCTGTTTTAGCAGTATTTAAATCAGCAAGTACTGCTGCTGCTAAATGATTATCAACTGATGTTTGGATTTCAGCTTTTGTTAAGTCTTTTGTTTTACCAACCTTAACTGCTGTATTAACAGCCGCTAAGTTAGAAGCTGTAACTCCTGTAATTCCTACTGCAGTATATTGCGCTAAAGTAGCGTTACCTTCATCAATACCTTTGTTTAATGCTTTAAGTGCTTCAGTAGCAGCGTTACCATCGATAGTTGATTTAGTTTCAACTTTAGTAGCTGTTGTTTTACTGAAATCAGCAATTGCATTTTTCTTCGGACCATTATTATCAGTGATTAATTTAGCATTTTTTGCTGTAACTTTATAAGCAGTTGCAAATTCACGGTTGTCACTAAGTGTAATAACCACTTGGTTATTATTCTCAATAGCAACACTGTAATCTTTAATTGCTAAATCTTTATTATCAGATACACGAGTTACAGTAAAGTCTGTGCTTAAAACTTCTCCAGCAGAAACACTAGTTAAGTTTTCTGAGAAAGTGAAAGTGATTGTTTCTTTATCAACAACAGGCTCTCCTACAACAACTGGTGCAACAGAATCTAATAAGTTAATACCAGCTGTAATTGCGATTGGAGTATTATTTGTACTTTCGTTTCCTGCAATATCAACTAATTTAGATAGATTAACTTTTAAATCTAAACCAGAAGCATTTGTGTTAATTTCATCTTTGAATTTAACTGTAACAGTTGAAGTACCATTCACTTGAATTGAATCAATTTTATGTGATTCAGAAGTAAATGCATTTGTAGCTGCTGAGTTAATAACTGTAGAGAATTTAACTTTTACAGTTTTTCTATCAACTAATTCTGCTTTGTAATCTGCAGGATAATCTGTGTCAATCTGAGCAAGTGTTAATGCCGTTGATGTTGATGTTAAAGTAATTTTATTTGCTGAACCATTAAATTTCTTATGCAAGTTACCAGAAGTATCTTTTACTCCCATAACTTGTAATTCATTTACATTTACTTTACCAGATCCAGAAGTTGCTTTACCAGAAGCAAATACAACATCGTCACCTTTAATTGTCTCTGCAAAAGTAATAGTTACTACTGTAGCATCGTTTGAAACTGAAAGTGTAGCAACATCTTCTGATAATGTTTGTAAAGTATCATTGATTTTTACTAAGTAGTTTGAATAGTCAGCTAAAGATGCTGCATCCATTTTTTTGTCGAATTTTAAAACAACACGTTTAGCTTTTGCATCAGCATTGATTACAGCTTCATAATCTGGACCTTCTTTATCTGATCTTGTGAATTTACCAGTGTAATCCAGCATTGTGTTGTTAAGTTTTGTAGCATCTTTAACATTCTTAACTGTAATTGTATTTTCACCGACACTTACTTTTGAGTATAAGTCAATAATTACAGATTTAGAATCTTTTGAATCTACAGTTACTTTATCAACAGAAACTACTTTGTCGTCTTTGTCTTTAATTGTGTAGTTGCCAGATTTTACTGCAGTCTCTGGATCTACAGTTTTAGAGAATGTAACTTTGATAGTTTTTTCATCAAGAGCAGTTACTTTTCTTACTTCTGGACGAGTTTGATCGATTTCAGGAGTTACAGTAACTTTTGTATCTTTAGCAATTTTGTTATCAGAGTAATCTTTAACGTCTTCTACATACACATCTACTTTTCCAGTTGGAAGAGTTTTCTCAGCACCTTTGAATACGAATTTGTATTTATTATCGGCAATACGCTCGAATTCAGATGCTTCTTTCTTAGAATCACCAGATTTCCAATAAACATTTGAAGCTTTTACAGTATCCATATCAATATCTTCTGAGAATGTTAATGTAACAGTTTCAAGTGTTGCAGTAGCTTCAGTCACTGTCGGTGCTTCTTTATCTTCAACAACTTTAAATTCATGTGTTGAATTTAATGAAACAAAACCAGCGAAGTCTTTTGCACCAGAAACAGTAAGCTTATGATCGCCAACAGAAAGTGCAGAAGTGCTGTAAGGTGTTAAGATAACTGTTTTATTACCAGCACCCATAACAACATTTCCGAAGTACGCTTTTCCGTCTAATGTGAAGTTTGTAGAACTTAAGTTTTCAACAGGCTCAGATAATGTAACTTTTACAGCTTTTGTTCCTAAAGATTTAACTTCAGTAACTTCTGGAATTTTATTATCTACTGCTGTAAATTCAACATTTTTCACATTGATTTCTTTATCGCCAGCTTTTACATTAGAAATGCTAATAGCATCAGCTTTGTTGTTGTTAAGTTTATCAGTAAGTGTAACAGTAGCTGTTTTATTATCAGCAGCTAAAGATACAGATTTAATTGTTTTACCTGATTTTAAAGCGTAGTTAGCTGCATCTTCAGCTGTTTCTTTATCAACAGTACCGTCAAATTCTACTACTACTTCTTTAAGGTTAGTTGCAGATACAGATTTAACTGCAGTAGCTGTAGTTACAACATAAGTAACTTTAGCTGTGTACTCAACGTCTTTGATTTTGAAAGTAACTTCTGTTTCTTTGTTAGGCTCTAGAGCTTTTTCTAAAGTAACAGTTTCTTTAGTACCGTCAGTTAAAGTAACGTTTAAAGTTTTAGCGTCAACTACTTCGATTTTGTCAACTTTTGGAGTTGCATCTACAGTATCAAGTGTACGTGAGAATACAACTGCGAAGTCTTGGCGAGTAATTGAAGCATTTGGGTTTAAGTTTGTTTTACCATTTGCTTCAGAACCTTTGATAACGCCGTTTGCTACTGCGATTTCAAGGTAAGATTTAGCCCATGATTTAACAGTTGAAGCGTCAGCGAATTGACCTAGATCTGCTTCACCTTCTAATTCGAAAGCTTCAACAAGAATTTTAGCTGCTTCTGAACGAGTTAATTGTTTGTTAGGAGCAAATTCAGTTGCGCTTACACCTTCAAAGATTCCGTACTCTACAGTTGCAGCGATTGCATCGTAGTACCAAGCGTCAGCTTTTACGTCTTTGAAGTCTACAGAACCTTCAGCTTCTAATTCTAGAGCATTTGCGAAGATTGTTGCAGCTTGTGCACGAGTGATTGTGCTAGTTGGGTTGAAGTTGCCGTTAGCATCTCCTTGAATTACACCACTGTCAACTAAAGCTTGAACTGCCTCTTTAGCGTACCCTGAAACTTTATCGAAATCATTTAATTGTGCTGCAGATGCTACAGGAACGATTGCTGATGCAACTAATGCAGCTGTTGCAGATGCCGCGAAAAACTTACGGCCTTTGTTTTGCTTTGCCATTATTTGTATTCCTCCCTAATATTCCTAAAAATTGATATTATTCCAATGAAAACTATAGTACCACCATAATTAGTTGCCTAAATTTATGTATTATAGCTTTCCTGAATAATTCAAAACTAAAGCAAATTTTCTTAGTAAAGTTACTAGAAAAAGAGTAGTAGAATACCATTCTAGTAAGCTTATTCACTTTCTACAATAATATAACACTCTTTTTTCCATAATTCAAGCACTGGGACATAAATTTAGTTATAGAAGATTTTTTTACCATACCTAGTGTGGTATTTTATAGAAACTTAAAATCTCCCATCTATTTATCCCCTTATTTGGATTGGTAACATATAGTTCCGTTACCTATTATACCTGACTCTCCTTAATAACCAAGTGTTTTCTAGAATGGTTACTAAATTGTCAAAAATTAAAGACTCCCGTAATAATTTAGTAATAATTGTAAAGCTACAGTAATACTGTTTGTACTTTTCTGTAAAATCCAGACTTTTCAAGAGTTTCTACTATATTAATGAAAAGCAGTCTCTATCTGTCCTCATGTTGTAATGATAGATTGGCTATTTTTATGCTACACTTTTGATAGTTTGATAGAACATCATCAGCTATTGAAGGGAGCTAAAAAAATGAAACGTAAATTTCCTCTTTACGGGGCCGTGCTTGCCGGAATGTTATATCTGGCACCTACTTCCGCTTCAGCAGAAGATCTTTCGAAGCACTGGGCCTACCATGAAATGAACTATCTTATTACCAACGATTTAATGAAAGGTGATGAATTCGGCAATTATCGTCCGAATGATGCTGTTACTCGTGCTGAGTTTGCTGCATTTCTAGTTAGAACACTTAATCTGCCAGCTGCTTCTAGTAATGCAACCTTCTCAGATGTTAAGAAGGGCGACTGGTATTACGGGGTCATCGAACAGGCAAGCTATCACGGACTGATCAAAGGTGATGAGCAAGGTAAGTTCAACCCAAATGATCATATTAACCGTCAGGAAATGGCGGCTATGTTAAAAAGGGCTCTCCATTATCAAAACATCAACACAACTTCCTCCCCTATTACGTTTAGTGATAATGCTCGTATTGCCAAATGGGCCTATGCAGATGTACAAGCTGTCGTCACGACAGGACTACTTGTCGGGAAGCCTAATAATCAATTTGCACCTCTTGCCCAAACAACTCGTGCCGAGGCAGCTACTGTGCTCTATCGTTTAATCCATTTGGAAGCACCTGAAACAGGTGGTAAGCAATACACTACGACGAACTACTCACACGATTACTCAACGGTGGTGCGTAATCAGGCGAAGAATAATCCAAAGGTCGATGGTGCAGGCATTTTCACGGCTAGCGAGGCACTAGTGTCATACTATGTGCACCCAAAAAGCTTTATGCAGGATAGCCCATCTTATTATCAATTTTTAAAATTATCTACTGTGGTGAATAACCTTAGTGCAAAGGAACTGAATGATAAGGTACTTGCGAATAAAGGAAGCTTAGCGAATACAGCTGATGCCTTTATAAAGGCGGGTGTCGATAACAATGTCAATGCCATTTATTTGGTGTCCCATGCCTTACATGAAACAGCCAATGGTGGCTCTTCACTCATTAAAGGTATCGAGGTTGGTTTAGATACTAATGGTAAACCGATGATGGCGACCGCAGAAAATCGTGAAAAATTAACAGCGATTAAGAAAACTTACAATGCTTATGGTATTGGTGCTATTGATGCAGATGCTAATAAATATGGGGCTGAGCGTGCCTATGCAAATGGTTGGTTTACTGTTGAGGATGCTATTATCGGTGGTGCTCAATTTGTAAAGGATCAGTATATTAGCAAGGGGCAAGACACACTATATAAAATGCGTTGGAATCCTGAAAATCCAACCGTTCACCAATATGCTACGCATGTGATGTGGGCAGTCATTCAAGCAAAAAAGATTTATGACATCTACGAATTAATTGGTGCTCATACAACAACTAATTTGGTGTTTGATGTACCTGCTTATCAAAGTCAGTCTTCCGCGCCATCATTACCAAGCCCAACGAAGCAATATGCGTTGGATTTAGGGTTAGCTGGAGCAACAGGCAAGGCTACGATTAATCTCAATATGAGAACGTACCCGACTACAACTGATAATGCTTCAATCATTACGAATTTACCAAAGGATACATCCTTTAAAGTCCTTGGCGAAAATGGTGGCTGGTTCAAAGTAAGTGTTAATGGACAAGAAGGCTGGGTATTTGATGATTATGTCATGCTTGAAAATGGTCTACAGATTGTTAACATGAATATCACGCTCAATGTCAGAAGTGAACCTTCCACTACAAGCGCTATTTTAGGAACAGTGAAACCGAATGGCTTTATTATTGGTGAAGTCGATGACAAAGGTGAGTTCATAAAAAATGGTGCTTGGTATCAGGTAATCTACAACGGCAAAACTGGCTGGGTGCATGGTGATTATATTGTAAAAAAATGATTCAATTGCGATTATCTAAAAAAGAGTGCGACATTGCTGCGCACTCTTTTTATTGTTCATTTTTCGTCCTACTATTTGATCGCTATATAATAGAAGAAACTCGAAATTATATGTTAGGATTATGAAAAAATTCTCCTAAAATTTAGTACAATTTCATGCTTATTCAGCTGTTTCATCGATCATGCTAAGTAATAGGCGCTACTCGACTATGACTATCGACATCCCTTTCCGCTTTCATTCCCTTGTCTGAGATATACCCTCTTCCATAACGACTAAACCCCTATACGAAAATTTCCTGTCAATATTGCTTTTATGGTATGATAGATTGCAGTGAAAAAGGAATTACAGAAAGGTTTGAACACTATATGAGGCATGTAACAATTATGGGCGTACCCTTTTTACATATTAATCAGCAAGGGTTTGTTGATTTACTCGTTCATCGTATTGAACAGCAAGAAAAGACTTTCGTTGTAACAGCCAATCCAGAAGTTGTTATGCAGGCAAATGAAAATGCCACTGTGATGAATTATTTACAGCAGGCGACCTACATTTGTGCGGATGGCATTGGTGTCGTTAAAGCTGCACAAATCCTTGGTGAATCACTGCCAGAACGTGTAACAGGCTATGATACGATGGTACAGCTGCTGGAAGTAGGTCAGCAGAAGCGTTTTAAAATTTATTTATTAGGTGCACAAAAAGAAACAATCGAAAAGACGGTTGCGAATATTCATAAAAACTACCCGAATGTTGATGTCGTTGGTTATCATGATGGTTACTTCGACTGGAATAATAATGATTTTGCAAATGAAATCGCGACATTACAGCCTGATCTCGTGTTTGTAGCATTAGGTGTACCAAGACAGGAAAAATGGATTACAGAAAATCTGGATAAGTTTTCAAAGGGTGTATTTATCGGTGTAGGTGGTTCCTTCGATGTGATCGCTGGCACTGTAAAGCGTGCTCCAGTCATTTGGCAAAAGTTAAACTTGGAGTGGCTCTACCGAGTGCTGCGTCAGCCAAGTCGTTTTGGCAGAATGCTCGTTCTCCCTCGCTTTGCTTTAAAGGTTTTTGCATTAAAGCTTAAAGGTCAGGGCAAAACAAAATGAGTCAGTCAACCTTTGTCAAAAGTACACTTATCTTAACAATTGCAACATTACTTTCTAAAGTAATCGGTAGTATTTTCCGTATACCGCTGCAAAATATTGCTGGTGATGAAGTACTCGGTATCTTTAGTCTTGTTTATCCTGTCTATATGGTGGCACTGTATTTATCCGTTGCTGGTATCCCTATCGCTATTTCTAAGCTGATTGCGGAAGCTAGGACGAGTATGGATACTGCCAAAATTAAGAAAATTTATGTGACTGCAAGAATCCTTGCATTATCCTTTGGCGTCATTAGTTTTACAATCATTTACGGCTTTTCAGAGCAGATAGCGAATGCACTTGGTGGCCCTTCAACGGAGATTGCATTAATCATTGTAGCCCTAACACTACTCGTTGCTCCCTATATGGCTGTCTATCGAGGATTTTTCCAAGGCTTTGGGGATATGCGACCTACTGCCATCTCACAAGTGATTGAGCAATTAGTACGTGTCGCTTTAATTTTAATTGTTGCGTATTTCTTAGTTGCGATGGATTATTCCAATGATATCGTAGCTGGTGGTATTATGGCAGGTTCTGTATTAGGTGCACTTGGATCACTTTTCTATTTACTCTTTAAATATTTCCGTTCTTCGGTAAAAGTGACGAGCAAGGAGAAATATTCTAGTAAGGATTTTTCCACATACAGTAAAACCATTTTAAAAATCTCCATACCCATTGCAATTGGTTCTGTAACAATGGCACTTTTTAATTTCGTTGACTCCTTCACGGTCACATATGGCTTAAGAAATGCTGGAGCAGATGCAAGTGAGATTAGCTTCCTTTACGGGATTTATGGTCGAGGACTGACATTAGTTCAAATCACAACGGTTTTCGCTTCTTCAATTATCTTACCACTTGTGCCGCTGATTACAACGAAGCTAGCAGAACGTAAATTGAATGAAACACGCAGTATTATTGAACGAACACATCGTATGACACATCTTATTTCTTGGCCAGCTGCTATCGGGTTGCTAGCCTTAACCTTGCCTTTAAATCTAGCTCTTTTCAAAGACTTAGAGGGAAGCTTAATGTTAGCCATCATTAACCTTAGCTCGGTCTTTACATCCCTGACATTACTTGGAACAGGTATTTTACAGGGCATGAACGCTGCCAAAACAGGAGCCATCATTATTTTGAGTGGAGTTGTCCTTAAGGTGTTTGCGAACATCTTCTTTATTCAAGAATTCGGTTTAGATGGTGCTGCATATGCAACATTGTTGGTGTACTTAGTGTTATTTATTGTGAATTCTGTCTTCATTTATCGTATGATTCGCTTCACTGTTCTTGGAAAAGATACGGTAAAAATGATTGTGTCTTCCATTGTAATGGGGGCAGCCGTTGGTTTACCAACGCTTTGGCTTGATTTTACACATTGGTCTCGAATGTTGGCGATGGGTTATCTAACTGTTGCAATCATAGTGGGAGGAGCTCTTTATTTCCTTCTTCTATGGATGATGAAAGCAATCCATAAACAAGATTTAAAGAAAATCCCTGTTATCGGAAAAAGATTTTCATAATTAAGAGAGGTAGGACACTTATGTCGAAACAGAAATGGCTTTGGGGAATCATTGTTCTTTTACTCATCGTTTCCTCCACAGGTATGATGATGAGGTGGAATGCAGAGCAATCGAATAATGCTTATGAAATTGTCATTCCCTATCATGAAATACAAACCGCAGAAAAAAATAGCGATTTAACAATGGATGAAATCCTTTCCTCCTTAAAGGATGCTGGACTGAATACGGTAAGTCTAGAGCCTTTAACATTAAAGGAAATGGAAAAACAAAACTTAATTACGGTTTATAAAGAAAGCGAATTAGCAGCGCAATTATTATTTACACCTTATAAAGATGCTATTGATATCACTAAGGGTGGCTATTATATTCGAGTGCCTGAAAATGAAAGCTATCAGAAGCTTATCATGGAAAGCATGGAACCAGAGGAAGTACAAATAGGAGAAGAAGCTTTTTATTTCCTCCCTGCTTCTAACCACAATTTTGATTTAAAAACACCAATTGGCTACGATCAGCCTGCGATTGATATGATTAGTAAGCATGAACTAGCCCACATCTTTAAAGTGGAAAATGCAGATAATGAAGTAGCTAATGAAAAAATAGTAAATCAATTACTAGCGTTAAAAGATGCTTCTGCTGGTCGTTTGCTTGGCCAAGGCGATGAAGCCATTGGATTTGGACAAGAAGATGGCAATCAATTAGTTGAAAAATTAAGTGATGCTGGCTATTACTTCTACACAATTGAAAGCAACCCGCTCAAAGGCGAAAGTAAAATCGCTCAAATGACGGATTATCATATGATTCGTTTGCATAGTATCAATGTCAACAGAGAAACAAAATTAAAGTTAAATGCAAGTATTGACCGTACAACACGAGCTGTCAAAGAGCGTAATATTCGCTCCATCTTCTATCATATTAAAACAACAGGCAATGCCAAAGATAATATAGAAGACACGATTGAATACTTAAATGGTGTTCATGAGACAATGCCCGATCATTTCCAACCAGGTGAACCAAAGCTATTTGATAAAGTTGCCGTTCCAGCATGGGTCACAGCAACCGTATTATTAGCAGGTATTTTATTTACCTTTATCGTTTCAGAGTTAGTAAAATGGATGCCTCTTCGTTTAGCGGCAGCTGGCTTTATGGCGTTACTAGCTATTGCGTACTTTATTCTAAAAAGTACTCTATTCTTACAAGCTTTTGCACTAATTATTGCAGTCCTTGCACCAACCTATGCAGTCATCAAATCGGCGCAAGGCTCTACGAAAATGACTAAAATCTTGGTGCAATATGTGAAGGCCGTAGCGATTAGCCTTATTGGGATTATCATTGTCATTGGCTTATTGAATGGTAATGCCTTTATGACAGGCTTTGCTGTATTTAAAGGAGTTAAGCTTGTTTATCTCATTCCAATTATGGGTGTATTATTATTTACTGTAATTGAGATCAACCGACTAGCTGAGCAAAACATCAAAAAATCTTTATCGAATACCGTCACATTATTAAACAAAGAACTAAAATATTGGCATGTGCTATTACTAGTAGTTGTCGCAGGTATCGGTTTATTTTACATTAGCCGTACAGGTAACTCTGGCTCTGTCAGTGATATGGAATTAGCCTTTAGACAATGGCTCGAAAATACATTGTATGTTCGACCAAGGACGAAGGAATTTTTAATTGGTTTCCCATTCTTTATTTTAGCGTTATATGTAATGGGGATTAATCGCAAATGGGGTAGTATCCTACTTGTACCAGGTGTTATCGGATTCCTATCCATCGTCAATACATTTACCCACCTACACATTCCAGTAGCTGTTTCTGTCTTGCGTACACTATACAGCGTATCTCTTGGCCTTGTAGTAGGATTAGTGTTTATCCTCATCTTCAAAATTGGTTATCGTTGGGTTTCTAAGGCAATCGCGAGGTGGTCATAATGCACGTTGTTTTATCTGGCTATTATGGATTTGATAATGTTGGCGATGATGCCATCCTGCTGTCCATTATCCACTCTCTAAAAAAGTGGCAGCATGATATAGAAATCACGGTATTATCCAATAATCCAGCAGCTACTGAGCAAACATACGGTGTCAAAGCCGTGAATCGTTGGAAAATGAAAGAAATACGCCAATTGCTTAAAAGGGCAGATGGACTTATCAGCGGTGGCGGTAGCCTTATGCAGGATCAAACAGGAATGAAAACCATTCCTTACTATGCGGGCGTTATCCAAATAGCAAAATGGTTGAAAAAACCAGTATTTGTTTACGCCCAAGGCATGGGCCCGATTAATCACTCTCTAAGTAAATTCATTGTTCGCTCTGTCTTTAATAAGGTAGAGCAAATTACAGTCCGAGATAAAGCCTCTCAAGCTCTTCTAACAGAGATTGGTGTGCGAAAAGAGGCTAAGCTTGTGCCAGACCCTGTTATGGGGCTTAACGGCAGTGACTTTCATAGTGAATGGCTCGAAAGTGTCACATTATCAGCAGATAGCTATATCTCTGTAAGTGTGCGTGACTGGCCATCCGCCATAGCGTATAAAGAAAAAATTGCGCATAGCCTAGACGAATTAGTACGTCAAGGTGAGCAAATTGTCTTCTTACCTATGCATGGTGAGCATGATTTACAAACATCACAGGAAGTAGCTGCACTAATGAAGGAGAAAAGTTTGATTGCGCCAGCCGATTTATCCATAGAGGAGAAAATCGCAGTAATTGGACAATCTCAATTATTAATTGGGATGCGACTACATTCTCTCATTTTTTCTGCAATCTATGCGACTCCTTTTATCGCCATCTCGTACGATCCAAAAATCGATGCGTTTGCTGACATTGTCAGTCAACCAGTTATTGGTCATGTCGAAGCAGATGATTGGAACGGTGTGACATTGTTTGAACAAGCCGTCACAATCCTTGAATCATTTACGACGGTTCAAGAAAATATGCGTCAGGCTATCATACCCTTACAAAATGAAGCAACAGCAACGGCGAAATTAGCCATTGAGGTTTTTTCACAATAAACATGAAAAAATGATGAATTTCAATTAATATTGAAATTCATCATTTTTTTCCGATTTCTAATAATTTTAAAACAGACTGTGCTTGCTGCATATGCATAGCTAAGACATATTGACTAGCCTGCATCAAAATTTGAGCCTTCACCATATTCATCATCTCTTTTGCGATATCTGCATCTCGAATACGAGACTCTGCTGCTTGTAAATTTTCTGCGGTGTTAACATTAGCATTATAAGCATGTTCCAAACGGTTTTGGTACGCTCCTAGACGAGAACGCTCATTAGATACACGTTTTAAAGCCTCATCCATTGAAGAAATGGCTTTATCCGCATCCTCACGAGTAGCAATGGACACATCCTTCAAACCGAGTGCTTCAGAGCCCATACCATTGATAAATAATTCTATATGCTGCCCTGCATTGGCCCCTGCCTGAATTTTAATGCTATTTGTCTCATGATCTCCATTGAGTAATGTCTTCGTATTAAATTCTGTATCCGTAGAGAGTCGCTGAATTTCCTTCTTTAATTCTTGGAACTCCAGCTCTAATTTTTCACGATCATCATCGGTTAATGTGTCATTGGCTGCCTCCACTGCTAATTCACGCATGCGCTGAATCATCGCATGTGTCTCATTCAGTGCCCCCTCTGCTGTCTGCACGAGAGAAATGCCGTCCTGTATATTTTTAGCCGCCATATTCAATCCCCGAATTTGAGAACGCATTTTTTCAGAAATCGCCAATCCAGCTGGATCATCCGCTGCACTATTGATTCGATACCCCGACGAAATGCGTAGCATAGCTTTACTCATCGCACTTTGATGCCGATTCATATTATTCAGGATCGACATCCCCGTAGCTGACCACTTACCAAGCATGCTTTCACCACCTTCTTAATATGTATATCGGCCTATTCTCTATTCTATTAATCACCATTATGGGAATCGTTGCTAATTTTTTATGTATTATTAACAATTTATAGGCACATGACTCCTTTCAGCTTAATGGTGTCCAGATTTTTTAGTGAACCTATAGCCATTATGAGCGATGATGATTAGCTGACTTGCAAGTCGCTCATTCAGCTTTGTGGCAATAGAATAGTAGCAGACGTTTAATGAAGGTGTTCTCCTATCGTAGCTTGTGCTGGAATACAATTCTTCTCCTTCTGGAGGTACATGCCAAATTTTAGTAAAAGCACCTGCTTATCATTTCTGAAAAGTAGGTGCTTACTGGGCATTACATCTATTCAATTGTTAAACCTCCAAGTTGATGGCTCTTTTGCTGTAGCAGTTCGAAAAAGAGTTCTTTATCGTTCTCCAATAATGTTTGATCAATTAAATAATCAAAATTTTTCTCCTCTAATTCTGCGATAAGCTGATCGATTTCGCCAACCGTCACAGATGAAACAAGTGGAATTTGTTTCTTTGGTGTTGCGCTTTCAAGTATTGGTGCTAGATGCTCATGAACATTCGTAATAAGCAGTAGTTGATAAAGTGGTAATCGGATAAAACGATTTCCTTTTTGGAAAACAAAAACCTCAGATAAATTTTCAATTTGCTGTGTCTTCATGTTGATAATCATCTCTTTACCTTCTATGGGAATGAAATGGAAAATCTCATTCTCTTTTAAAATAGAGAAATATTGATAAGCAAATACGAGACGTAATTTGTCTCCAGTAACTTTTGTGTAAAACGGCTTCATGTATTGAACTTGCATCATCCTTCATCCCTCCTTAGTTATCTGATTATTCAGATTTTAACACAAATCAATTGGCTTGTTAACTATCTTTGAATTCATTTTTTTCTTTCTGATCATTCAGCTTATCATTACTGCATTTTAATCGTATAATGGAAGGACAGTCTTTTTTTCATTCTTACAATTAACAATGTTAAACATAGCCATACATGATGAAAGGAGTGAGGTTATGGCATTGTCTATATCGCAAATAGCTAAAGAACATCAAGTATTTGTGCTGACTAAATTAAAAGAAGCTGAACAAGGGCTACATCCTTCCTCTACGGAAGATGAAGAACTAGTGCGTCGTGCTGTCTTTTCTGTAAGAAATAAATCCATTGTTTTTGAACGTTTTAATGGAACAAGTTCTATATTATATGCAAGTGTTCAGGATGTCAGACCCGCTTCTGTTGAAATTGATTTTTACAAGGAAGAGCTACATTGTAACTGTCCACAACCTAAATGGTGTCGACATCAAGTAGGTGCTTTACTCGCTCTCTACCAATACTTTGACTCCGTGCAAAATTGGTCGAGTACTTGGCGTGCTCAAAAATCGGTCCAGCTAAAAACCTTAGCAGAAGAACGTAGACCACAAAGCTGGTCGATGATGGTTGATGAAGTAATGAAGCGCTTATTACCATCTGGCCGAGTATTAGAGGGCTATGGGCTTTCTGCTGTAAGAACAGATGCATTGGAGCGTCTTCGCCGACATATGCCCTTTGAACGTGAATGGCAGCCCCTTTATAAGCTCTATATGGAATTAGCTATTTTAAATACTATATGGCGGCATTTAAATGCAACAGCTGGGCATTCATTAGATTCTCCATATATGAAATACTTTATCGATCAAAGCATGCAATCCTTTGAAAGCATTCTTACTGAGTTAACGAATCGGTCACGTCTTTTTGCGACTGATCCTTTTTATGATGCCATTCAAGAGCTAGTAAGGGAATTTTTATTAGAACGACAAGGGCTGTTTGCCCATCGACTTCGTCTATATATGCTGCTTTGGGCAGTGCTTTTTTATGAGAAGCCTCGACGCCAGCAGGAATTAACTTATTTAAATAATCTAGAAAACCGTTCGGAAGAAATTTCTTTGCAATCATTAAAGCTATTATTTTATGTGTTATTACAAAAGGAGGATCTGCTGCTCGAAAATTTGGCACAGATTGATTTACCGCAAATGCAGGATTTATTTGAACTGGCTACTTTTGCTCAACGTGCTGGTGAGTCCTATTCATTAGCTGTCATTTTACGAGCTATATTACCTTTGACTGAAGCCTTCCTACAGGAAGTCGTACCAGTCGTTCAAAGAGCCCAGTACGTAAGGCAATTTCAGCTTTTATTTGATGACATACAGCTTACTGAGGAAGAGGAAGCAATGTTATACAGTGCATTTGGTGTGTATGGGCTTCAGCCATTTTCATCGTTTTTAATTAAAAAAGGACGTTACCGTGAATGGGCTGCTCTCCATCAATTAAATCCTTCATCTCTATCCTATTTAGAAATGTGTGGATTAAAGGACGTCTTACAGATTGAACCAGCTACTGTTTTACCTTTATACCATGTCTATGCAATGGCTGAAATTTCACAAAAATCACGTATGAATTATAAGCAAGCTGTGCGTATTTGGAAAAGTATGCGTAGTGCCGCAAAACGAGCTGGCAAAACAGCTTATTTTGAAACATATATGCAAACCATTCGTGCAGAATATAAACGATTACGTGCGTTACAAGAAGAAATTGAGAAAGGAAACTTAGTATGATGACAATAAATGCTCCTTCCGCCTTTTCCCAAACTCAACAACTTCGTATTGATGTAGCGCGGGAAGGATATTTTACGTTGCAGGGTTTTACTGCAAATGGTACGACAATCGACGCCGATACATTAATTTCTTCATTATTCTTTACCTATGAAGCAAATGTCTATGGCTTATTAACCAGTCGGACTGATTTCACGATTGAGGTTTCTACTGCTGAATTACTTGATATTTTTTCATCAAGCTTCCAACATCCCTTTATTAATTGGCTTGGTGCAAATGATGAAAGTAAGGAATGGCTCGGAAAAGTACTGGCGTTACAGGAATACTGGCAGGAGCCTTCACTTTGGTCACACGCTGTCATTGCGGAAGATTTTTCTTCGCTAACTTTTCCTATTGCTCACGTCGATACAGCATTATTAGAAATAGCTGTTCAGCAAAAGCTTTCACAGGTTGGTCTAATACTAGCTGATTTACCAAAACTTCTACCCTTTTTCTTACGTGGTGGCTGGCCATTGGATCAGGCTCGTCAAGCCGGTGCAGTTTCAGTTTCTTTACGGTTAAGTGAGCCAGAAGATGAAGCAGATGTCTGGTTATTAGAAACAGTGCTCAGCACGGCTACGACAAAAAACTACTGGACTCCTGCTATTCGTAAGCAATCCTTACCAATTGAAGAGGCGCTTCCTACGAAATGGCGAATGTTCGCCACTGAAATTGAACAACAGCAACAACAAATTGTGAATCTTCTATCCAATGACGATATCAGAAGTGATACCTTTATTCGTGTGACATTGGAGGACTCAGAAGTACGGTCTTTTTTACGTGAGGATCTCGCCAGATTACAGGCACTTGGTTTTGATGTTGTACTCCCTGCATGGCTAAAAGATTTAAAACAATCCAAATTACGTGTACGTGTAACAACTAACAATGTCTCCACAAAGAAGGTAGCAGGATTAGATGATATTTTAACGTTTAAATGGCAATTTTCTATGAATGGGCAAACGATTTCAGCTGAGCAATTTAAAAAGCTGGTGGATGAGAAACGTGAATTTATTCGTATAGGTACGGAATGGTTCCGAGTCGATGCCAATTGGATGCACGAAATGCGTGAACTAATGCAGCAGGCAGAAGATGAAAGTTGGACTGTTCGAGAATTGTTGTTTAGAGAATTACCCGAGGACTTGTCTGCTCCTCTCGAAGAAGATGCCGATGATGCGCTAAGAGATGATCCAATTTTCGCACTGGAAATACAACAATCATTAAAATCATATATGGAGCAGCTTTTGGAGAAGAAGGGCTTGCCAGCAGTACCGATTCCTTTATCCTTACAAACCGAATTACGTCCTTACCAACAAGAGGGCTTTGAATGGTTAATCTTTATGCGCGAACAAGGTTTTGGTGCATGTCTAGCCGATGATATGGGACTTGGGAAAACGGTGCAACTAATCACCTATTTACTTCATATTTATGAGACAGCAGCTGATTATACGAAGCCAACCATTATTATTTGTCCAACCTCAGTCCTCGGTAACTGGCAAAAAGAACTCGCTCGATTTGCCCCTTCACTGATTGTGCATACGCATTATCAGACAAATCGAGCTAAGGATGAGGATTTTAAAGAGCTAGTGACTGCCGAAAAACCACATGTTATTTTATCAACCTATGGTACTGTGTCACAGGATACTGAATTTTTACAGAATATAGAATGGGCAACTGTTGTGCTCGATGAAGCTCAAAATATAAAAAACATGCAGACCTTACAATCAAGAGCCATTCGTAAATTGTTAGGAGACCATCATATTGCCCTTACAGGAACACCTGTAGAAAACCGCTTATCTGAGCTATGGGCTATTTTTGATTTCATTCATAAGGGTTATTTAGGTAGCTTTGGTCGCTTCAATGAAGAATTTATTTTGCCTATTGAACGAGACGAGTCTGAATCACATAAGCAGAAGTTACGAGCTAAAATTCAACCTTTCTTATTGCGTCGTACAAAGCGTGATCCACATTTACAGCTTAACTTACCAGATAAGCTAGAATCGAACGAATACTGTCCATTAACAGCCGAGCAAGCTTCTCTCTATGAAGGATATATTTTAGAGACACTCGATCAGCTAGAACAGTTAACAGGTTTTCAAAAAAAGGGACGTGTTTTAAAGATGCTTAGTAAGTTAAAGCAACTATGTAATCATCCTGCCTTATATTTAAAGGAATCTTTCGAGGATGCCGAAACAATGCTTGCACGTTCGACTAAGCTAGAGCGCATTGTACAAATGGCAGCAGAGATTGTGGACAATGGCGAACAATGCCTTATCTTTACACAGTATATCGGAATGGGGCAATTGCTACAGCATTGTTTAAGTGAACTATACAATGTGGATGCACCGTTTTTAACTGGTGCTATGCCTAAGCAGCAGCGTGACCGCTTAGTAGAGGCTTTTCAGGCAGGAGACTTCCCTATATTTATTCTTTCCTTAAAAGCAGGTGGAACAGGTCTTAATTTAACAGCTGCTAATCATGTTTTACATGCAGATCGCTGGTGGAACCCCGCTGTCGAAAATCAAGCAACTGATCGTGCTTATCGCATTGGGCAGACACAATTTGTGCAGGTCCATAAATTTGTAACGATCGGTACAATTGAAGAAAAAATTGATAAAATGCTGGTGCAGAAATCTGCATTATCCGAAGAACTCATTCAATCAAGCCAGTGGTTGACCGAGTTAGAAGATCAAGAACTTCGTGATCTAATAACATTGGACATATAGTAATTAGATGCGCCAAGAGCTACATTGTTCTTGGCGCTCTTTTAGTGGAACCTCGTTACTTCTTATCCCTACTTACTTCAAACATTCTTATTTAGTTGTGTCAAAACAGCCATTGCTGTGCGGTCTTCAGCAATGTCTTTTTAATATGTGTATACATCATTCCTTTCTGTTGCTACGGTGCAAGAAATATAAGGAGAATGGCGGATCAGACAACGATATTTCTCTTGCTCCGTATGTAAATAGCTTGTCTATGGTAAAACAAAATCTTTTAAGTCTTCCTGTTCATTCGGTGGCTGTGGCGGTACAATAGCCGTTTCGTCACTATTCCTTTGTTTGAGATGATAAAATCGTATATCTTCTACAACCACCTCTGTCATAAAAATCTTAGTGTTTTCTTCATTTACAAATGATCTTGTTTGAATACGACCATTTGCACCGATTAAAGAGCCTTTACCGCAATATTTGACGATATGTTCTGCTAGCCTTCCCCAAGCTGTACAGAAAATAAAGTCTGCATCTACTTCTCCACGATTGTTTTTAAAATTGCGGTTAATGGCCAATGAAAAATGAGTCTGTACACGATTTCCAGATAAGTAACGTAACACCGGATCTTTCGTAAACCTTCCGACCAGTCCGACTTGATTCATTCGTTCACCACCTTTCTGTTGGATTGCTTTCATCTTACAAAAGGATATCCGCATTGGCAAAATCCGATATTATAAATTTCCTTCTGTTTTGCAGCATAAATTGGGTAAATTAGCATTTTTAATTTGCTAATTTTTTTTAATTTTCTAGCTGAATGCTTTGGGCTGTAATGGCAAATGCTATTTCATGAAATCAGCATTTTCGCAGGTTTTGAAATATCGTCACAGGTGCACATAACAAACAGTCACTACTTCATGTGTTATAATAAAAGAATGACAGACTTAGGAGGAATATACATAATGAAAACATTTAAAATGCTTTCCTTTGACCTTGTCACGAAAGATGGCGTACAACCATTCCCTTTAGTCGATGGCATTATTATTAATCAGGAAAACAGCCATCAATCTTGGATACTAGAATTGTTTATGGAAAAACAATATCGCTCAACCTTTGATGAGCTCTTAGTAAATGCTACAGTCTGCAATGTCCGTGCAGTTATTTCATTTCCAGATAATGAACCCGCTCCTTTTCAGGTAATCGTACATACAGTTCAAGAAATTGGTGATCATGTTTCAGTACTATTAAAAGGAACACTCAAAATTAAACGCTCTAAATATGCTGAACAATTGCTTTCCGAGCTACTTGCTGAGGGTGTATCCCTAGAGGATTTACTGGAGCGCTTTACGAAAGATATGAAGCAGCGACCAAAATTAAAAAATGATTAGCGATGCGAATTTTGCATCGTTTTTTTATTGGACAAGCTGCCTTTTTTCAGTACAATACTATTTAAAAAGGAGCGTTATATTTGGTTATTGCTATCAGAGAGAAGCCTTTAAAATTATTATGGCTTGAGGCTGTGATGAGGAGGCTTTTAAAGAATGATGTTGAGTTTCACTATTATCAGGAACAATATCGCCGACTGGATGCAGGTTTTGCCGGTGAACAAAAAGTGGACCGCGAATGGCATGAATTACTATGTCCAAATACTTTTTTCGTATTACATAATTTGTGTCTCAAGAACACTGCTCAACATATGCATCAGCTTGATACACTTTTTATTTGCCCTCAATTTATCTTCGTTTTAGAAATTAAAAATATTCATGGTCGACTAGAATTTAATCAACTCACACATCAATGTACACGCACAAAGGCAGATGGCACAGTAGAAGGATTTCCAAATGCGTTTACCCAAACTGAGCGTCATATGCGTTTTCTTAAAAGTCTTTCTTACTCACTCCCCATTGAAGGTGCCGTTGTTATAGCAAACTCTTCAGCGATCATCGTTAATCCTTCTAAAGTGCTCCCTATTTTTCATGTGTCAGGTCTTCATCAACATCTCCAGTCACTTTTTAAAAAGCATCCTCAAAAAATGCTAACAGATGATCAATTAGCTCTACTGGTTCAAGGGCTTCTCTCCAAACAAACGATCCCTCACATTCAAACTTCGATTGCCCCATCACGATTTCGGCATGGTGTGCTTTGTCCTAAATGTTCCTATCAACATAATATGTATTTCTATCGAGGCATTTGGAAATGTTCATTTTGTCATTATCGGAGTATAGAAATTTTTGCAGAAGCCATGCTCGATTATCAACTATTGGTTAGCCATTCTATTACTAATCAACAGTTACGTAAATTTTTCAAAATTGATTCTATCGATACAGCTACACGATTGCTTCAGAAATTTCAGTTCCCTTATACCGGAACCTATAAAAATCGTGTTTACCATTTACCTGAAAATTTATTGGATTACATGAAGAGATTTTTTTGAGGGTTGATTGGCTCGCTTCTCTGGCGAGAGTATTTGCAACGCTCATGGGGCATACACTTCGCTTTCGCGAGTATTCACCTTTCTTCCACGAGTATTCGCCTTCCTTCCGCGAGTATTCGCTTTCCTTCCGCGAGTATTCACTTTCCTTCCGCGAGTATTCACTTTCCTTCCGCGAGTATTCACCTTCCTTCCGCGAGTATTTACCTTTCTTCCGCGAGTATTTACCTTTCTTCCGCGAGTATTTACCTTTCTTCCGCGAGTATTCACCTTCCTTCCGCGAGTATTCACCTTCCTTCCGCGAGTATTCACTTTTCTTCCGCGAGTATTCACTTTTCTTCCGCGAGTATTTACCTTTCTTCCGCGAGTATTTACCTTTCTTCCGCGAGTATTCGCTTCTTTTTATCAAAAAAGAGTGTTTTCCATTTAGGAAACACTCTTTTTTATGTTATCGGTTGTTCATACCATCACGGTACTTTTCAGTGTCTTTGACTTTATCGTCGACAATATCATTATTATTGTTTACGTTGTCATTACGTTCAACACCGTTTACACCATTAGCATTTGGTACGTTGTCATAGCCGTTTGTGCTGTTGATATCGGCATTTGATCCAGGTGTTGTCGCTTCAGGCAATGTTGTATTTTCGTTAACAGTACCTCGGTTAGTACCATCTACGTTGCGATCGTATGCATCGTCACGATTATTCGGGTCTAATGCATCTTCCACATTGTCTACACCACGACGAACGTCATTTTCGACGTCTCGAACAGGGTGATCTTCGACTGCATTATTTCCCCAGTTACATCCTCCAAGGAATACAGTTGCAAGAATAATGGTTAAAAATGACATTTTCCACATAGTAAAAAACCTCCTTTCTTGGGTACTATGTCAGCAAATACATCGTGTGTATTTGTGATCCTACATAGATTGCCCGGGAAAGGAGGGAACTATCCGATATTTGTACAAACTATTTTTGTTTTTCTTTTAATACTTGTTCAATGTATGCTGCTTCTGCTTTACAGTCATAGCTATAGTTTGTGCCTAGCTCTTTTTGCAATGCCTCGATTGTTTCGATCTGCTGCGCTGTTGGTTCTTCATTTAAAATTTTAGCAATGACCTCATCGATTTTTTGTGCCATCTCTTCATGAAACTGTGCACTCAACAATATATCAGCAGGGATTTTTTCGATCCATGCGGCATTCTCCTGAAAATAAGTCTGCCAGCTTGCAATGAAGTCTTCCATAGAAAAACGCTCTTCATCCCAACCAATACTTGCTAAGTATGCTTCAAAAGATGTCGAAATCGAACGAGTAATGCTAATTTTAATACCTGAAGACAATTCCTTATACATCTTAATAATCCTCCTACGTTTGTAAAACCTAAAAATTACATCTATTTCAATTCCCAAACGCTTTTTCGTCACTGCAATTTAAGAACCTACTAATCAACTTTTAACTTGACTTTATCTATTTTATATCTTTTGGTCTACAAATGCAAATTAGGCTTGTTTAGGCTGTTCAGGTCCAATCGCAAATAGAATATCGGCTTCACATACAAGTTCTCCATCTACAGTCGCTATACCATGACCTTTACCCATTGCGCCACGAAGTTTAACAAATTCTACTTCCAATTTAAGTTGGTCGCCAGGAACTACTTGACGCTTGAAACGACAATTATCCACACCTGTTAAAAAGGCTAAACGTCCCTTGAATTCTTCTGCATTTAATAAAGCGACTCCACCCACTTGTGCTAATGCCTCTACAATTAATACACCTGGCATTACAGGATAGCCTGGGAAGTGTCCATTAAAGAAGTCTTCATTGATCGAAACATTTTTTAAACCTACTGCGCGTTTACCTTCATCTAATTCAACAATGCGATCAACGAATAAAAAAGGATAGCGATGTGGTAAAATTGCTTGAATTTGTTCTGCTGTTAACATGTAATTTCCCCCTCGAAATTAAGTATGTATACACAAAGTAAGGTAAAGAATATTGCTATTCTTTACCGTTCATAATATCAAATATATGCTGCCATGTGTCCCTTTTAAAAATATCCATAGCATTGCCTTCTCCAATCACACTGAAGCCAAACATTGCGCCTAATGCTGCGGCAGCAACGACTAAGACGAGAACAATTACAATGCGTAACCAAATCGGAATCAGTCGGATTTGCACCCAGCGAACCTCGCGTTGCTCTCCATTTGAGCGGCGTTCTTTCTTTTCTGGTTGCGTATCGGTTTCTTGTGTCGGCACAGAACGTCGACGTGAATCGTTTGTCATAGATTGTACTCCTCTTCATTCCTAACTATGTGTTTTTGGATGACTTTTTATCGAATGCCGTTAATTAGTCCTAGCATTTGATCTGCTAATGTAACCGCCCTTGCATTGAACTGATAAGAACGTTGAGTTTGTATTAGTTCTGTCATTTCCTTTGAGAGATTTACATTGGACATTTCTAGTGTACCACTTTGCATGCCAATTTGCTGACGGTTCGCACCCACAAGCTCTGTCAAAACTTCCGCTTGTGTAAAGCCAAGTTCAGCTAGATTGTCTGGTAAACCAACATAAGAACCAGAAATATGTTCCATTAATTGTGGTTTTTGGAATTCTGTTACAGCTAAATCCGTACGAATGATATCACCATTTGGATAAGATGCTTCTAAAACACCACCATCTCGAACGGCAAACTTTTGAACAGTATCTGGTAATGTAATAGCTTGTCCTGCTGCATTGGCTACGGGATAACCCTCTGCCGTTACGAGCATTACTGTTCCGTTATTCAACGGAGATAAATAAAAGTCACCTTGTCGAGTATACACTGTTTCAGTTCCATTTTCACCATTTGGCATTAAAATATTGAAATATTGTTTTGCTTTTGTGAAAGCAAAGTCTAAATCTCGATTCGTTGTTTGTAATGAGCCTTGCTTTTCATTGGATTTAATTTGTCCAAGCATGGCACCAGATCCATAACGAATACCAACTGGTGTTTGACGTTCAGCTCGGTCCTGCTTATCATTGTTAAATTGCTGATAAAGTAGTTCATTGAAGGATGCTTCCTTCGTTTTATAACCGGTTGTACTACTATTAGCAATATTATTACTAATTGTATCTAGTTTATTTTGTAATTGACCCATCGTGTTCGTTGCTGTCATCATTGTACGTAGCATTTATAAAACGCCTCCTGTTCGCCCGTTAGATTTTCCCGATTTCATTCACTGCCTTTTCCATGCTGCGATCATAAGCTTGTAATACTTTTTGATTTGCTTCGAATGCTCGGTAGGCTGTCATTAAATCTGTCATTGTGCGACCAGAATCTACGTTTGAACCTTCTAAAAAGTTTTGACGTAGCGTAAAGGAAACGCCATTCGCACCATAGGCTGTTGGTAAGTTCTCACCATTTTCTGTACGAATAAGACCATTATCCTGTTTACGTAGCATGTTCGGATTAGCAGCATATGATACGCCAACTCGTGCTACTTGCTGATCGTTTACAAAAATGGCTCCATTTTCATCGAGGCGAAAATCATCGTTTGGAAGCTGGATACGTTGTCCTGCATCATTGAGTACGTATAGACCCTGCCCGTTTACTAAATAGCCTTGACCATCTAATGTGAAATTACCATTACGTGTATAGGCCTCACCACCAGCTGGATGTTCTAGACGGAAGAAAATTGACCCCGTAATCCCATCTTCGTTTTGTGGTAAGTTTCCATCAATTAGCGCCATATCTGTTGTAAAATCAGTGCTATAGATTTGGCCTTGTATGTAATTTGGCAATGTTTCTTGTAAATATGTTCCTGTATTTAAAGCTCCTACTTGACTCATATATTCAGCGCCTGCTTGTTGATTGGCGGGAGCATTTGTTTTACCAATACTAGACATTAGCATGTCTGGAAATGAGCGAATAGTTGATTGATCTGCTTTAAATCCTGGTGTATTCGCATTTGATAAATTATTTGTTAGTAATTCTGTTCTTCTTTGTTGCGTGATCATACCTGTTGCAACTGTATAAAACCCTTTAAACAAAGAAATCACCTCATTTTATTTTTATAAGGATGCTGGCACACGATCAATGTTTTCTAGCATTATTCCCGTACCAATTGCTACACAATCCATAGGTCTCTCTGCAACGAAGACAGGTACCTTTAACTCTTCTATTAATAGCTGATCCATTCCATGTAATAGTGCACCGCCACCCGTAATAATAACGCCACGGTCAATGATATCGGCTGATAGCTCAGGTGGTGTTTTTTCTAAGACATTTTTTGCTGATTGGACAATCATCGCTACAGACTCGTGCAATGCTCGTTCAATTTCCTCGGAATGAATTGTAATAGTACGTGGTAAACCTGTTACCATGTCACGACCACGAATATCCATTGTATCGTTGCGGCTACCTTTGAAAACTGTACCAATTGTCATCTTGATTGCTTCTGCTGTACGTTCACCAATTAGCAATTTATATTCTTTTTTAATATATTGCAAAATGTCGTTATCAAACACATCTCCTGCTACTTTAATGGATTCACTTGTTACAATATCACCCATTGATAGAACTGCGATATCTGTTGTTCCGCCACCTATATCGACTACCATATTACCACTTGGTTGGAAGATATCCATGCCTGCACCGATAGCAGCTACTTTTGGTTCTTCCTCTAAATATACTTTTTTACCGCCAGATTTTTCTGCGGCTTCACGGATTGCTTTTTGCTCAACACTTGTGATGTTCGTTGGACAGCAAATTAAAATTCGTGGCTTCGCCAAAAATCCTTTTACATTTAATTTATTGATGAAATGTCTTAACATCGCCTCTGTCACATCAAAATCTGCAATGACTCCATCTCTTAGTGGGCGAATTGCTGTAATATTACCTGGCGTTCTCCCTACCATTTGGCGAGCTTCTTCCCCTACCGCTAATACTTTGTTTGTCTTTTTGTCAATCGCCACCACAGATGGTTCATTTAGGACGATTCCTTTACCTTTAACGTGGATTAATACGTTCGCAGTTCCTAAGTCAATGCCAATATCTTTCGAAAACATTCTATAATTTCTCCTTCCCGCCAGTTCCAACTACATAACGTTCATTTTATCTCTTTATCTAGAATATTTTATCATATTCTATTGGTAATTTCACCTAAATTTAGTGAATGAGACTGTTTTCTTTTCAGGTTATGAACGGCTATAATATAGAATTACTATTCCATAGAATTCGTCATAAATACATTTCCAAGACAATAAAAAAGAACGAATCAGTCTTGACTCGCTCTCTCTTTCCACTTGTTTTTCGTTGCTTCTCCTCCACGAATATGACGTACGGCCTTATGGTAGGCGAGTATTTCTTTCACTTGGTCAGCTAATCCTTCATGAATTGTTGGTAATCGCTCTGTTAAATCCTTGTGCACCGTACTTTTTGAATAACCAGTCATTTTCGCGAGGACACGCACAGTCTCACGCGTCTCAATCAGTAATTCACCGAGGCGTATGCAGCGCTTCCGAATGTGCTCATGCACTTTCTTCGTCCTTTCCACACAATTTCACAAAATGCTTTGGCAATCAGATGCACATTTGCGCATTTCTTCACCTTATGTAAGGACAAAGCTATTCAGAACATTTTTTGCATTTTCCTGATAAAATGCTGACTTTTTATGCGTTACTAGCTTTTCGAATTAAAAAGCTAGTAATTTTTTCGGATTAATATATTTTCCGTCTTCAAGAACTTCGAAATGCATGTGGACGCCAGCCGCTTGATTCCACTCGTTATCAGTTGCTTTTCCTAATGCCTGACCTTGTGTAACCTCATCGCCTTCTTTAACAGCGATATCCTTTACAGAGCTATAATGTGTTTGCATACCGTTTGGATGCTCAATTACAATCTTATTGCCTGTAAATGCGTCTAGTTTTACCTCTAGTACTTTACCACTCATAGCAGCTAGTACTTCAAATTCTTCACCATTCATAGCGATAGAGATACCAGAAGACGTTGTAAATGTTTGATTAAATACCATTAGTGCATTTTCACGGGACTCTTCATTTGCCTCTAACTCGTAGAACTCTTGTAAAACTTGTACTTTACTAAGACTCTCTTCTTTGAATGGGTACTTCATGTTTTCAGTACGTGCATTTGTTTCTACTACAGGACCTGGATCAACTTCCGCTAAATCTGGTAAAGGAGCCTCTTCTACTTTTGATACGAGACTATTGTAACCAAATAACAATCCTGCTAGAACTAGTGCACCACCTGTGTAAACTGCTGGCCAAAACCAAGGTTTCTTTTGTAATTGACCATTTTCCTTTTGATTTGGATTTTGGTTTTGAGAAGTTTTATTGTTTTTATCCTCTCTCATTTTCATCACCTCTAGTTGCAGTGTGAACAACTAGAAGTTATTTTAAACATGCATCTATTTTTTTTATTTCAATATCTTGATAATAATAGTGTAAAATTTCGGCAGCCGTTTTCCCTTCGTTTGCCATTGCCTCAGCGCCATATTGACTCATGCCCACGCCATGACCATAACCTTGGGTTGTCACATGGACCTTTCTTGTCTTCGCGTCATAGACAATTGTAAAATCAGTTGATGGTATGCCAAGAAGTGTTCTAACCTCTCTACCAGTCCAGACATTGCTCCCTAACTGTAAACGCTCTACTCGCCCTGACTCATTGTAAAATAGCTGGATACGATTAAAATCACTAGCTTGCCACTGTACAGGCCACAACTTATTCCATTGTGCTAATGTCCATTCTTGCTGAGCCTCAAACTTCGGTGATGCTTGATCTGAGATACTTGCAACACTTTTCAAATATGGAATATCATTCCCACTATAGCCAAAGGCACTTTCTGTTTTACCATTGCTTGTCGAGTGAAACATGGCTGTAATTAGTTCCTTATTATAAAGAAGAACTTGTCCTTTCGTTTCATTGATTGCTTCGACAATTTTCTTTTCATTTCCCAGGAAATTGCTAGCCCAATTCGCCTTTCTTTGCTCCTCATCATAAAAAACTTGCCTTGCCACAGTTGGAGCAATTGCAGTTTTACCGTAATTTGTCGTTTTCAGTGCATATGTGCGTGCTGCAATCGCTTGGGCTTTCAATGCCTCCTTTTTAAAAGAAACAGGCATTTCCGCTGCAACAACACCTGTAATATACGTTTCCAAAGGGATTTTTTCCTCTTGTCCCTCCACTTCTATAAATATTTCACAGGCATTCTCATCACTAGTTGGAGGTTTGACAGCCTCTCGTCTTTCACTAAGCCCTATAACAGGAAGCATGTATAATACTCCAATCAAACAAATGACACCTATACTAATCATCCATTTTTTCATAAGGAATAATATGCTAGATCTCTTAAAGTTATGAGCAAACAAAAAACCCTCTGCTCCAAAAGCAAAGGGTTGAGAAATCCATTTAGTTTGTAGGTAATTCAATTATTGTGTCTTCAACTGTCACTACTTCTTCAGTAAGTTCAGTAATACGTTCAATGTTGGCACCAAGCGATGCTAGCTTGCCATGGAAATCAACATAACCACGGTCTAAATGATGAAGCTTCGTCACACGTGTTATTCCTTCAGATACAAGACCTGCTAAAATTAGGGCAGCCGCAGCTCGTAAATCCGTTGCCATTACTTCAGCTCCCTGAAGATTAACCGGCCCCTCGATAAACACAGAACGTCCTTCTATTTTAGCACCAGCATTCATGCGACGGAATTCCTCAACATGCATAAAACGATTTTCAAATACCGTTTCTGTAATAATACTCGTACCTTCCGCAGTTAACATTAATGCCATCATTTGTGATTGCATATCTGTTGGGAAGCCTGGATGTGGCATTGTTTTAATATCAACAGCTTTTAATGTATGAGGAGCACGTACACGGATTCCCTCATCCAGTTCAGTAATCTCTACACCCATTTCACGCATCTTAGCTATTAAAGCTGTCATATGCTCAGGAACAGCATTTTCAATGACTACATCACCCTTCGTAATAGCTGCTGCCACCATAAATGTACCAGCCTCAATACGATCGGGAATAATATGGTGCTCTACTCCATATAATGTATCGACTCCTTCGATACGTATTGTATTTGTACCAGCACCAATTACACGACCGCCCATGCTATTGATGAAGTTTGCAAGATCGACAATTTCGGGCTCCTTCGCAGCATTTTCAATTACAGTTGTCCCTTCTGCTAAAGATGCGGCTGTCATAATATTTTCAGTAGCACCAACACTAGGGAAATCTAAATACACATTAGCCCCTTTTAAACGACCTTCCGTTTTTGCCTCTACATATCCGTGACCAAATGAAATTTTTGCACCCATAGCTTCGAAGCCCTTTAAGTGTAACTCAATTGGACGAGAACCGATTGCACAGCCTCCTGGTAGTGCCACGCGAGCATATCCATTACGAGCAAGTAGAGAACCCATCACTAAAATAGATGCACGCATTTTACTAACAAATTCAAATTGAGCTTCACTTGAAAGTTCTTTAGTTGCATCTATATATACGGCATTATCTTCAGGTATATATGTAACTGCTGCGTTTAAACTTTTAAGTACTTCGTTTATTGTAAAGACGTCTGCTAAATTAGGGACTTCTTTAATTACATTTTCTCCTTTTGAAGCAAGTAAAGCTGCCGCAAGGATTGGTAACACTGCATTTTTTGCGCCCTCTACACGTACTTTTCCCTGTAGTTTTTGGCCGCCAGTCACTATTATTTTATCCACCCTATGTCCCTCCGAATTCAATCTATTAACCTATCGAATTTTTATTTTAAAAAGAAGTATAATGTCATAATCAGTAAACAAACAACTCTATAGTACAACTTTTCTAACGCTCGTTCAAGCGTCCAAATCACTATTTTAAGGCATTATTAGATATTTTGCTATTTATTTATTGTACGCTGTCATTTTTTTTTTGTGAATGACCAATAACCCGTTCACTTTCAATACATACCCAAAGATATATGCACAAAAAACCTATTTTATCTTCATTCAGTAAAATATTCCCTTTACTATATGAATGCATCATGTACATATTTTGTTAGCGTGCGTCTTACCAATAACAGACGCATCGTAAGCTGTAATGATGCCAAGGCAAAACTGGTACGGAAGATTTTTATACATAGTTCAAAGGGCCACACAAATGGTATTATAAAGTCCTTTGAAGCATGTAGGTGCATAAATCTTATAGTATTTAACAACGAGTGCTTTAAAATAAATAGGGAAGTTTGCCTGACCAGCTAGATATTTGGAGAAAGAAATTAGATACTGCTGAGCCTATCGTAATACTGAGTAAAATATAAATAAGTTGAATTTGAAATACTCGATTCTTCTTAAATAGTTTCTCCACCATAAAAGCTTGTAATGCGTAAAAAGTAATAGCAATAAAAAACAGATGAGATAAAATGCCCAGTAATGCTTCTTGTCCTATCGCTTCATACAGTTCCATGCTACCCCTCCTTCAATTTACTTCACCTTAAAAAACGGGCAGATACTATATCTGCCCGTTAAAAATGAATTAGATATTACCCTCATGAACGTTGATACGATTCAACGCACGTTTTAATGCTAGGTCAGCACGTTTGAAATCAATGTCGTCTTGTTTACTTTGAAGACGTCCTTCAGCGCGTTTAACGGCTTCTTTAGCACGTTGAACATCGATGTTTTCAGCAATTTCAGCAGAAGGCGCTAAAATTGAGATCTTTTCTGGACGAACTTCAATGAAACCACCGCTTACAGCAACTATATCAGTCGAACCGTTTTCTTTTTTCAGCTTCACTGCACCAATTGCAAGTGGAGCAACCATTGGAATATGGCCTGCAAGAACACCGATTTCTCCTGAAGTTGTTTTAGCGATTACCATTGATACTTCAGAATCGTATACTGGGCCGTCGGGAGTGACAATATTGACTTGAACTGTCTTCATATTTTTTCCTCCTCGTCCCTAGTATTAAACCTCTACGCCCATGCTTTTCGCTTTTTCAACTACTTCATCAATAGAACCAACTAGACGGAAAGCATCTTCTGGAAGGTGATCCCATTTGCCATCAAGGATTTCCTTGAATGAACGAACAGTTTCTTTTACAGGTACATAAGAACCTTTTTGACCAGTGAATTGTTCCGCTACGTGGAAGTTTTGTGATAAGAAGAATTGAATACGACGAGCACGTTCTACTGTTTGTTTGTCTTCATCAGATAACTCATCCATACCTAAGATTGCAATGATATCTTGTAATTCACGGTAACGTTGGATTGTACGTTGTACACCAGTAGCAATTGCGTAGTGCTCAGCGCCTACGATTTCAGGTGATAATGCACGAGAAGTCGAAGCTAATGGGTCAACCGCAGGGTAGATACCCATTTCTGATAATTTACGCTCAAGGTTAGTAGTTGCATCTAAGTGGGCGAAAGTTGTAGCTGGAGCCGGGTCAGTATAGTCATCGGCTGGTACATAAATCGCTTGGATAGAAGTTACAGATCCTTTGTTCGTAGATGTGATACGTTCTTGTAGTTTACCCATTTCAGTTGCAAGTGTTGGTTGGTAACCTACCGCAGAAGGCATACGACCTAATAGGGCAGAAACCTCTGAACCTGCTTGTGTGAAACGGAAGATATTGTCGATGAATAAAAGTACGTCAGCGCCTTGCTCATCACGGAAGTATTCCGCCATTGTAAGACCAGTTAAAGCTACACGCATACGTGCACCAGGAGGCTCGTTCATTTGACCGAATACCATCGCTGTTTGCTTGATAACGCCTGAATCGCTCATCTCGAAGAATAAGTCGTTCCCTTCACGAGTACGCTCACCTACACCAGCAAATACAGAGATACCTGAGTGCTCTTGTGCGATGTTATTAATTAATTCTTGGATTAATACTGTTTTACCTACACCAGCACCACCGAATAGACCGATCTTACCACCTTTAATATAAGGTGCTAATAAGTCTACTACTTTGATACCTGTTTCAAGAATTTCAACTGTAGTTGAAAGTTCATCGAAAGATGGAGCTTCGCGGTGAATTGAATCACGACGAGCATCTGCTGGAATCTCTTCACCTAAGTCAATTACTTCTCCAAGTACGTTGAATACACGACCTAGTGTCACTTCACCAACTGGTACTGAGATAGCTTTTCCTAAGTCTGTTACTTCTGCTCCACGTTGTAAGCCATCAGTAGATGACATTGCAATTGTACGAACAGAATCATCGCCTAAATGAAGTGCAACTTCTAATGCAAGAGTTGTTGGTTCTTCATTAGGACGTTCAATCTTAACTGTTAATGAGTTATAGATTGCTGGTAATTGGCCGTTTTCGAATTTTACGTCGACAACTGGACCCATTACTTGAATAACATGTCCTTTATTCATTACTGTGTACCCTCCTATCGTATTCTTATACGACATTGGTGAGCTGAGCCTATTCTAAGGCTGCAGCTCCACCAACGATTTCTGTAATTTCTTGTGTAATCGCTGCTTGACGTGCACGGTTATATTGCAATGAAAGATCTGCAATAAGATCAGATGCATTATCAGTTGCATTTTTCATAGCAGTCATACGAGAAGCATGTTCACTTGCTTTTCCATCCAATAATGCGCCATAAACTAAGCTTTCCGCGTATTGTGGAAGTAATACTTCAAGAATTGCTTCGCCAGATGGTTCGAATTCATAAGAAGCTTTACTGTTTACAGGTGCGATATCTGTTAATGGAAGAAGTTTTTTCTCTGTCACTTCGTTAGCAATTGCGCTGACAAAGTGATTATAGTACATATAAAGCTCATCATACGTACCGTCAATGAACATACCAACAGCATTACGAGCGATTTCTTTAATATCAGCGAATGTTGGTTGGTCAGGAAGAGCAACAACACTGCTGATGACATTATGATCACGTTTCACAAAGTAATCACGAACAACACGACCTACTGCTAAAATAACGTATTCGTCTTTTGATTTATGACGCTCGTTAATTGTACGTTGTACTTGACGTAGGATACTTGAGTTGTAAGCACCTGCTAGACCACGGTCAGAACCAATGACTAAGTAAGCTGTTTTCTTTACAGGACGAGCAGTTAACATTGGGTGTCCACTGTCTTTTGTACCTGCTGCAATCGCGCCTACTACGTCTTGGATTTTTTCCATATAAGGAACGTAAGCTTTAGCATTTTGCTCTGCACGACGTAACTTTGAAGAAGAAACCATCTGCATCGCTTTCGTAATTTGTTTCGTACTCTTTGTTGAATTAATACGACCTTTTATTTCGCGTAAGTTTACCACTGGTATTTCACCACCTTTTGTTTTTTAATCAAGTGACTAGCTAGAACTTATTCTGATTTAGCGAATGTTTTCTTGAATGCATTGATTGCTGCTTCATAATCCGCATCCGGAGCAAGCTCTTTTGTAGTACGAACATGATCTAGAACGTTAGTGTGGTTTGAATCTAACCAGCTTAAGAATTCGTTTTCGAAACGAACGATATCTTGTACTGGGATATCATCTAAATGACCTTTAGTTAATGCATATAGGATAGCAACTTGTTTTTCAACTTTAAGTGGTTTGTTTAGGTCTTGTTTAAGCACTTCAACCGTACGTTTACCACGTTCAAGTTTAGCAAGTGTAATTTTATCTAAATCTGAACCGAATTGAGCAAATGATTCAAGCTCACGGAATGCAGCTAAGTCAAGACGTAGTGTACCCGCAACTTTTTTCATTGCTTTAATTTGAGCTGATCCACCTACACGTGATACTGAAAGACCTGCGTTGATCGCTGGACGTACACCTGAGTTGAATAAGTCAGATTGTAAGAAGATTTGACCATCAGTAATTGAGATTACGTTAGTTGGGATGTATGCAGAGATATCCCCAGCTTGTGTCTCTACGAATGGAAGAGCTGTGATAGAACCACAGTTGTAAGTTTCATTTAACTTCGCAGCACGTTCAAGTAAGCGGCTGTGTAAGTAGAATACATCACCAGGGTATGCTTCACGACCTGGAGGACGGCGTAGAAGAAGTGAAAGTTCACGGTAAGCTGATGCTTGTTTAGAAAGATCATCATACACGATTAAAACGTGTTTACCTTGTAACATGAATTCTTCTGCCATAGAAACACCAGCAAATGGTGCTAAGTATAATAATGGAGCAGGTTGAGATGCTGCTGCAGTTACAACGATTGTATAATCTAAAGCACCATGTTTACGTAAAGTCTCAACAACACCACGTACAGTAGATTCTTTTTGACCGATTGCAACATAGATACAAATCATGTTTTCACCGTTTTGGTTTAAGATTGTATCGATTGCTACAGATGTTTTACCTACTTGACGGTCACCGATGATTAACTCACGTTGACCACGACCGATTGGCACTAATGCGTCAATCGCTTTAATACCCGTTTGTAGTGGTTCGTGTACTGATTTACGAGCCATTACACCGAAAGCTGGGCTTTCGATTGGACGAGATTTTGTAGCGTTGATAGGACCTTGTCCATCCACTGGTTGACCAAGTGGGTTTACAACACGACCAATCAGTTCTTCACCAACTGGTACTTCCATGATACGACCTGTACGACGAACTTCATCGCCTTCTTTGATGTCAGTGTATGGACCTAAGATTACGATACCAACGTTACCTTCTTCTAGGTTTTGAGCCATACCCATAACACCGTTAGAGAACTCTAAAAGCTCTCCAGCCATGGCGTTGTCGAGGCCATGAGCAAGAGCGATACCGTCACCAATACGGATAACTGTACCAACTTCGCTTACTTTAAGTTCAGATTCATAATTCTCAATCTGTTGTTTAATCAGACTGCTGATTTCTTCAGCCTTGATGCCCATGTATGTCACCTCTCACATTTCTAAATTATTAACCGATTAATTCACGTTTTAGACGCTCTAGTTTGTTAACTACTGAGCTGTCATAAATATGGTTACCGATTTGAACACGAATACCACCAAGTAAAGTTGGATCGATTTCGTTTGTAATGTTTAATGATTGTTTTCCAACAAGTTTCGCAAATGCTGTCGAAATATTAGCGCTTTCTTCTGCAGAAAGTGCACGTGTTGAAAATACTGTTGCATCTGCCATACCTTGTGCTTGTGCAGCAAGCTCAGCATATGCATTGGCAATTAGCTTAATCTCGTTTACACGTTTTTTCTCAACTAGAAGTTGAACCGTGTGTAAAACTTCTGGTGTTGCACCAGTGAAGATTTCAGCTACCATTTGTTTTTTACGTTCGATGGAGAACTTAGGCGCACTTAAAAGCGTTAAAAAATCAGGAGATTCTTTCATTACTTTTGTTAGTTCGTTTAAGTCTGCTCCAACTTCAGTAAGATTGTTTTTTTGTTGCGCTAATTCAAAAAGCGCTTGAGCGTAACGTTTTGCTACAGTTGAATTACTCATCGAGCTTCGCCTGCCTTCGCAATCGTCTCTTCAATTAGAGCACGGTTGTCTGCCTCAGAAATCTCTTTGCTAAGGACTTTAGATGCTGCAAGTACAGATAATGAAACGACTTCATCACGTACTGCTGCAATAGCTTTTTCTTTTTCAGACTCAATTTCACGTAAAGCCGATTCTTTTAAGCGGTTTGCTTCATTGCGCGCTACAGTAAGAATTTCTTCTTTTTGTAGTTCGCCTTGTTTCTTAGCGCCTTCAACAATCGATTGTGCTTCCGTACGAGCTTCTTTAAGAAGGCTCTTTTGTTCTTCTAAAAATTGGTGCGATTCTTTGCGCGCTTTTTCAGCTGCTTCGATTTCACTCGCTACTAATTCTTCACGTTGCTGCATGATGCCCATAAGTGGACCCCAAGCGAATTTCTTAAGTAATAACATTAACACTATGAAGATAACCAATGTTGAGATGATGTCACCATTGTTAAAACCTCCACCAGTGCCAGCACCTAGTACAAGATAATCTAAAAACACGATTGTTTCACTCCCTTCAAGAGCTTTAACTTCAACATAATTTAATGATTAAAAAAACTACCTATTTTAAAAAGCTATATCTACACATAGCTTTTATCCGTTCCAAAATGAAGGGCGAAGTTTCATCTGGTGAATCCTGCTTCGCCACTAGTAAAATTCAGTGTTCAACTGAATTATTTGTTCATTACGATGAATGCTACTACTACTGCGATGATCGGTAGGGCTTCAACTAATGCAACCCCGATGAACATTGTAGTTTGAAGAACGCCACGAGCTTCTGGTTGACGAGCGATACCTTCTACTGTTTTTGATACGATAAGACCGTTACCAATACCTGCACCAAGTGCACCTAAACCGATTGCGATTGCTGCTGCTAATAAACCTAATGAACCTGTCATTTGAAAATTTCCTCCTTGGAATTGTTTGTTTTTTTGTGATTCAAGCATAGGATATATGCTTTATATTAATGGTCATCGCTCACTTTATGAGCCATGTAAACCATTGTTAACATTGTGAAGATAAAGGCTTGGATAAAGCCGATGAAAATTGAGAAACCTTGCCATGCCATCATAGGAACGATTGCCCCGATGAATCCCACAGCACCTGATGATGCTAAACCTGCAAGTAAGCCAAGTAAAATCTCACCCGCGTAAATGTTACCGTAAAGACGTAAACCTAATGTTAATGTGTTTGCAAATTCTTCTACTATTTTCAGCGGGAACATGAATGACATTGGTTTGAAGAATGTACCAACATAATGACCTGTACCCTTCATTTTAACACCATAGTATTGCGTTAAGACTAAAATCATTGCTGCCAATGTCATCGTAACTGTAGGGTCAGCTGTTGGTGATTTCCACCATAGCTGATGATCATAGACGATAGAGAATGGAAGACCTAGTAAGTTAGATACTGCGATAAACATAATTAGCGTAATGGCTAGAACGTGGAATCGACCACCAGTTTTCCAGTCCATGTTGCTTTTAATAATATTCTTAACGAAATCCATAATCCATTCCATAAAGTTTTGCATACCAGTAGGTTTTAACTTTAGGCTTCTAGTTGAAATAAAGGCAATTAAAAATACGATAATTGCTGCAACCAGTAACATCATAACTGTCGATTTATTAAATGTTAAAAAACCGACTTCTAGTAACGGAGCTTCATGATTCATTGTTATTTTTCACCTCTCTTTCTAATTTAAAGCACATTAGCGGTTCCTTACATGTGACACAATTCTCTCGACAAAGAGAAAAACGTACGGAATCATTAGCCCTATAACCGTGCTAATTAAGTGAAAATAGTTTGGCAACGAAATGGCTATTGCGACTGCCGCAACACCTGATCCAAAGCGAAGTGCTGTACCAAGTGAGCCTATCTTCTTCCCTTCACTAATGGATCTGTCAAACTTCTCCATACGTCGAACTAGAATCCAAAAATTATACGTACCAAAAAATGCACCTATTGCGATGCCCGCAAAAACAGTTTGATAGGGAGTAAACCCCCAGCCTAATGCGCAGAGTGCAAGCAAAAAAAATAACGCCCTCTTCTGCACAGCAAAAATGTGATGCAAATCTAGCATTGGTTATAATCTCCTGAATCATTTTTTCGAGTAATGAAAACGTTTGCTGACCACTATGTGAAATCAGAAAAGAGCAGTGAAAGACACTACTCACAGCGGAATAGTAATGGGAGAGTCATTTCAATTACAGGTGTAAATGCCCAAAAATAACTTACACCCCTTACCGACTCGGTAAAAACCGAAACGCACAAAACGTTGCAAATCGACAGTTTTATTTTGAACTGTCAATTTAGTAGAAAGTTGATATAACAAGTGTTTCAACGTCCTATTTATGAACTGAAACCCTTATCATTCTTACCCTTTGTAAGCATACAATAGGTGATATTTGAAGTCAATTGGTAAAGGAGAAAAACTTCACAGCCTATATACTCTTGTCAAATTGTTGACAAATTTGTGTATGAAATTTCATAGTTTCAAAAGTTCCCAACCTTCTCACACGAAAAAAAAGCTAATTTACGACATGATTATGCTCGTAAATTAGCTTACCCATTTCAATAGGTACATTAGACTTATTTTTCCGAATTAAATATAGTACATTAATTAGTTCTTTGTAAAAATTCTAGCAGTGCCTCAACAATACGCTTCGATGCATGCCCATCTCCATATGGATTCGATGCTTTCGCCATTACTTCGTAGGCATTTTTATCTGTTAGTAATTCCTTTGCTAAGGCATAGATTGTTTCTTCTTCCGTTCCTGCTAGCTTTAATGTGCCAGCTTCAATACCTTCTGGACGTTCTGTCGTATCTCTTAGAACAAGCACTGGTTTCCCTAATGAAGGTGCTTCTTCTTGTACGCCACCTGAGTCCGTTAAAATCATATATGAATTTGCCGCAAAATTATGGAAATCAAACACTTCAAGAGGCTCTATTAAATGTACACGTTCATTGTCTCCTAAGATTTCATTCGCAATTTCTCTAACAGCTGGATTCATATGCACTGGATATACAACTTGAACATCCTCATGCTCTGTTAATATTCTCGTAATCGCTTTGAACATATGGCGCATTGGTTCACCCAGATTTTCACGACGATGTGCCGTTAATAAAATCATGCGATCTTCGCCAATCTTATCTAATACAGGGTGTGTGTAGTGCTCACTGACCGTTGTTGCTAATGCGTCAATGGCTGTATTTCCTGTCACAAAAATCGTGTCTGGATTTTTATTTTCATCTAGCAGGTTCTTTTTAGATACTTCCGTTGGAGCAAAATGTAAATCTGCCATCACACCTGTTAGCTGACGATTCATTTCCTCTGGATATGGTGAATACTTGTTCCATGTACGTAAGCCTGCTTCCACATGCCCTATAGCAATTTGGTTATAGAATGCCGCCAAGCTCGCAATGAAGGTTGTTGCTGTATCACCATGTACCAAAACGATATCTGGTTGTGCTTCTTTCATTACTTTATCTAAGCCCTGTAATGCGTTTGTCGTTACATCAATTAATGTTTGACGATCCTTCATTATATTTAAATCATAGTTTGGTGTTATGTTAAATGTCTCTAATACTTGGTCGAGCATTTGGCGATGCTGTGCTGTTACGGTTACAATAGATTCTATTTGCTCAGGATACTTTTGTAACTCCAAAACGAGAGGAGCCATTTTAATTGCTTCTGGTCTTGTACCAAAAATCGTCATTACTTTCCATTTTTTTATCAAAACGATCTGCACCGTCCTTTTTGTTATTGTATGAAATGGTCAACTACATCTATTAATGGTCATCAATAGACGTACTTGCCTACACATACTAGGAAACGCCCTTCAATTTGAAGGACGCTTTCACAAGTTATTAGTTTCCTAAATGAGGAAATTACATGTATTGATTTTTATTTTGTACCGAATAGACGGTCTCCGGCATCACCTAAACCAGGTACAATATAGCCATGATCGTTTAATTTTTCATCGAGTGCAGCAATATAAATATCTACATCAGAATGTTCTTCTTGAATAGCTTTTACACCCTCTGGTGCAGCGATTAAGCACATGAATTTAATGTTTTTAGCTCCACGTTTTTTCAGTGAGTGGATGGCTTCCACTGCTGAACCACCAGTTGCAAGCATTGGATCTACAATGATGAAATCACGCTCTTCCACATCTGCTGGAAGTTTTGCATAATATTCAACTGGTTTTAACGTTTCAGGATCACGATAAAGACCAATATGACCAACTTTAGCCGCTGGGATAAGCTTTAATACGCCATCTACCATACCGATACCTGCACGTAGAATTGGTACAATCGCAAGCTTTTTACCAGAAAGTACTTTTGTTTTGGCAATTGTTACAGGTGTTTCAATTTCAATTTCTTCTACTGGCATATCACGTGTGATTTCAAACGCCATAAGTGTTGCTACTTCGTCTACTAGCTCACGAAATTCTTTTGTTCCTGTGTTCTTGTCGCGAATATAAGTTAATTTGTGTTGGATTAGTGGATGATCAAATACATAGACTTTGCTCAAAGGGATTCTCTCCTCACCGTTCGGATTTCATTTTTATCTCAACTAGTATAACAGAAAAAAGGAGTCGCCTCAAAAATTAATTTAGGACGACTCCTTTTGTTATTTTATATTTGTCAAAAATAAGCTATTGATCAAGAATTTTATCTACTTGTTCAATGGGCATTGGCTTATAATAAAAATAGCCTTGTCCTACTGTACAGCCTAGTGCACGTAAAATTTCTACCTGCTCTTCCGTTTCAATGCCCTCTGCAACTGAAATCATCCCTAAGTTTAATGCCAACTGAATAATGGAGCGTACAATCGCAAGCGTTGCCGCATCTTCAATCGCATTAATAAAGCTACGATCAATCTTTAATTCAGTGAAGGGTAGCTGTTGTAGATAGCTTAATGATGAAAAACCTGTTCCAAAATCATCTACTGATGTTTTAAAACCATAGCTTTTTAATTCTTGAATAATTTTAAAGGCAGATTGAAAGTCTACTAAACCAATATTTTCAGTCACCTCTAAAATAATATAGCTAGGGTCAATATTATATTTTTGAACAAGTTTCAGTGTATCCTGAACGAAATGCGTATAGTAAAAATGATCAGGTGAGATATTAACTGCAATTTTCACTAATTTCTTTCCTAGCCGTTGACGTTCTGAAAGCCATGAAAGCACAGTCTCTAAAACAAGAACATCTATTTCCAGAACCTTCCCGGTACTCTCAGCTACTGGAATGAAGATGGCTGGTGACACAAAGCCTAGTTTTGGAGAAATCCACCGTGCCAGTGCCTCAATACTGTGTATTTCACCATTACGTAAGTCTACCTTAGGCTGTAAATGGACTGTAATTTCTTTATTTTTGATTGCTTGTGATAAATGATTTAAAACCGTCATTTTCTGTATAAGCACATCATTTTTTTCTGTTGTAAAAATTTCAGTATGTGTACCTGGTCTATCAATTGCAAAGGAAAGAGCATTATCAGCAAAGCGAATCGCATCAATGATTTTTGTGTCATTATTATAGGAAGCGATTCCTGTTTTTAGCGTGATATAGATTTGCTTTCCCCCTATAATAAAGGGCTGACGAATTGTTTCCTTTATCCGCTTATCATACTCCTGTAAATTTTCATTGTGTGCCAACGTAGACATAATAAGACTAGAGCTTGTAAATCTAGCAACATATTCATTATCTTCTGGCTTGTCTTGCTCCAATCTTTTAGCGAGTTGCCTTAAAAGCTCATCTCCAACCTCACGCCCGTAAAGTTCCACCACTTGATGAAATTCACTTGGTTTTAATATTTTGATAAAACCGCTTAAACCATGCTCCACTTCTTTTTCAATCGAATTAACAAAGCTATGACGATTAGGTAGACCCGTTGTAATATCCGTGTAGGCTAAATCCCAAATTTTTTTTTGAGTTCGAGCATAGGTAACAGCCAACGCAACAAGTGACCCCATTTTTTGAAGCATATTTTTAAAAGACATTTGGTCGCTTCGTGTTTTTTGAAAATAGATCGAAAATAGCCCTATCACTTGCCGTTGTTGATTGCGTATAGGTACAAACCATCCATACGGCTTTTCAAATAATGTAGCATATTGTTTATGTTCCTCAGGGATATTTACTTCATCTAAATTTTCCACGAGCCTAGCATTTCCTGATTGCATTACTTCAATAAAAAATGCATTGTTTTCACAGCATCTTGGCACACTTTCCTCCGGATCATTACCTGTGAAAACTTGTAATTGATTGGACTCTGTTTTTACCAGAACCATACTTGCAATATTCGGCGTAAAAAAATCATCCAGTCCACGGCAAATAATTTTCATCTTTTGTTCAAGAGTGCTATCTCGCTCGATGGCCTTATACATATCATTTTCTAATCTCATGAGGAAGTCTTCAGTACGGTAATACGTTACATCCTTCACAAGCACTAAAACATATTTCGTACGATTAGCCTCATTGCAAAATGGTAATGCTTGTATCTCTGCCCAAAAGGGCGATTTATTAATGCCATTATGATAGAGCTTTGCCTGGACCATTATGCCGTTATGTATTTTTTCTTTTATCATTTTTATGGTTGTCTTTTTTTCATCTATAGAGAGCCATGAAAAATAATCAGTATTTAGGATTTGTGAACGCGAAGCATTTGTAAGCATACAAAATGAATCATTACACGCTAGTATGCCATGATGATTTGTCGCATCAAAAATAACGTAGCTTTCTTTCGAATTATCCCCTAATTTACGAATGCTACTTAATAAAACATCATTTTCTATGTCTAATGATTTAGTGACCATCCAATCCCTCCATCTCTATCACTTCATCCCATTTCCATTGTACATAAAATTCAAATAAATTTTCACCTTTATGAAAAAAAACTTCTTTTCTAGGACATTATCTGTCCTTAAACCCTACTTATCTATTTTATGTAAATTTATTCAAAAACAAGATGATTATTCTATTTTTTCGGAAAAAATATGTTTTTTATAGTTTAGTCCTAAATTCACAAAATAAAAGGCTGTATTTAAAGTAACAAATGTACTTTAAACACAGCCCTCTCATTCTATTATGCGTATAATGGGTGTCTATCTGTTAATGCTTTTACACGATCTTTTGCTTCTGCTTTAACTGCTTCATCTTCAGGATTTTTAAGAACCGCAGCAATAATTGCTCCAACTTCTTTCATATCTTCTTCTTTAAAGCCGCGAGAAGTAACAGCTGGCGTACCGATACGAATACCAGAAGTAACAAATGGCGATTCTGTATCGTAAGGAATTGTGTTTTTATTCGTTGTAATACCTACTTCATCTAGTGCATGCTCTGCTACTTTACCTGTTAAACCAAGTGATTTTACATTTAACAGTAATAGGTGGTTATCTGTACCACCAGAAACGATTTCAACGCCTTCAGCAATTAGTACTTCAGCTAAAGCTTTGGCATTCGCTTTAATTTGCTTTGCATAGTCTTTAAATTCTGGTTGTAATACTTCGCCAAATGCTACAGCTTTTGCAGCAATGACATGCATTAATGGACCACCTTGAATTCCTGGAAATACAGATTTATTTAATTTTTGCTCCCATTCTTTTGAAGCAAGAATTAAACCACCACGTGGTCCACGTAATGTTTTATGCGTTGTTGATGTAACAAAATCAGCATACGGCACTGGTGATTGATGTTCACCAGCAGCTACAAGACCAGCAATGTGTGCCATATCCACCATGAAGTATGCACCCACTTCGTCTGCGATTTCACGGAATTTAGAGAAGTCAATTTCACGTGGGTAGGCAGAAGCACCAGCAACGATCAGTTTTGGTTTATGTTCTAATGCTTTTTGACGTACATCTTCATAATCGATTACTTGATTTTCTTTCGTTACACCATATTCCACAAAGTTATATAGGATACCAGAGAAGTTTACTGGAGATCCATGTGTTAAGTGACCACCATGAGAAAGGTTCATACCAAGAACTGTGTCACCTGGTTCTAAAATTGTATGGTAAACAGCCATGTTTGCTTGTGCACCAGAGTGTGGTTGTACATTAGCATATTCTGCTCCAAAAATTTCTTTCACGCGATCACGTGCAATATTTTCTACTACGTCTACATGTTCACAACCACCGTAGTAGCGTTTACCTGGATAGCCTTCAGCGTATTTATTTGTCAGTACTGATCCTTGTGCTTCCATAACCGCTTCGGAAACAAAGTTTTCAGATGCAATCAATTCAATATTTGCTTGTTGACGTTTTTTTTCTGCAAGAATTCCGTCTAATACTGCTTTGTCTTGTACTGCTAATTTTTCATATGCCATGTTTGAAAAAGCCTCCTAAAGTATCGTTAATTATCTATACCACTTATAATAAGGGTACTTATTTATATATTGCACGTTCTCCGCCAATTAGCTTTGGACGTGTTGTTGCAACCGTAACAATCGCTTCTCCCACCATTTTCACTGATGTTCGAACGGGAACAGCTACTGCTTTCAAATGCATACCAATTAATGTTTGTCCAATATCAATACCTGCATGTGCCTGTATTGTTTCAACAACCACTGGATTAGCAAATTGTGTATAGGCATAAGCAGACATCGATCCACCTGCTGTACGTACTGGAACTACTGCTACTTCATCATAGCCAAATCGTTCAGCCGTCGATGCCTCCATAGTAATAGCGCGGTTAATATGCTCACAGCCTTGGAATGCTAAATGTAATTGATGTTTCGATGCAAATTCTTGTAACGGCTCATAAATGGCTTCAGCTATTTCCAATGCCCCTGCTGTGCCAATTTTCTGACCAATCACTTCAGATGTAGAGCACCCTACAACAAAAATTGTATGAGGTCGTAACGTTACCTGCTCTTCAAACTCACTGAGTAACTGAGTCAAATGCGTTCGTATTTGTTTTACTACCATTAAGCTCAGCTCCTTCATCTATATCCATTAAAATCATGCCATATAGGACATCCTTGACGAATGCCATATATGGAATCATGAAACAATTATTGCTCTAGCTCAGCAATTTTTTCTATGCGGCGTGTATGACGGCCACCTTCAAACTCTGTTTCTAGCCAAGTTTGGACGATTTCACGTGCAAGGCCTGGACCAATGACACGTTCACCCATGGCTATAATATTTGAGTCATTATGGCAACGTGTTGCCTTGGCACTGAATACATCATGCACTAATGCACAACGAATGCCCTTCACCTTATTAGCAGCAATGGACATACCAATTCCTGTGCCACAAATTAAAATACCTTTATCAAATTCTCCATTAGCAACACCTTCAGAAACAGGTTTTGCATAATCAGGATAGTCTACTGAATCCGCAGATTGTGGACCAAAATCTTCGTAGCTAATATGAAGTTCATCTAATAGCTGCATAATCTCACGACGTAAGTTGTTGCCTCCGTGATCAGAAGAAATTGCTATTCTCACTGGGTTCCCTCTTTTCGAATTATAGTCACCCTTAGTGTACCACTTCTTTCTGAAGAATAACATGATTTTTCTTGTTTTTTTATGCTGATTTCTCCTGAAAGACGAACATTTATTGTATATTAACATAAAAATATTCACTTTTAAACTCGTTTTTCTGTGGATAATGTGAATATCATGTTAATAAGTTCGGATAAAGGTCCTTTGTTGTAATATTCCATCTTCTGAAGTTTTTTTAGCTTTTCACTTACGATGGACATAAATACTTTGACAGAGTGTGATCTTAAGATGGAAGCTCTCTAATAAAAAAGGCTATACATAAATCCGATTTTACGTCGCATTTATGTATAGCCTTTAGAACTATGCTTGTCTATCAAATTGTTGAATCATCTTATGCAATGCTTCCGATTGCTTTTTCAAACTTTGAGCCAAATGCTCTACCTGCTCGATAGCATAAGCTTGCTCTTCAGCGGCGCTACGAACTTCCTGTGCACCTGCTGACGTTTCTTCAGCAATGGCTGCAACTTCTTGTGATTGGCGAGCTGTCGTTTCAATATTATGCATTTGCTGTTCAATTAACGAGGAAATTTCAACAATTGCTGTTGCCATTTCATGTACGTTGGAAGCCATACCTTCAACGGCTGTCGTTGTTTCAGAAACGCGATCAGCTTCCTTCGTCGCAAATGCTACTTGTTCATTCATTTGTTTAACAACTACCTCTACATTTTGCTGCATGGACTGAATTAAAGCTGTAATACCTTGGACAGCTTTCGCACTTTCATCAGCCAAACCGCGAACTTCCTCAGCTACCACTGCGAAGCCCTTTCCATGCTCTCCTGCTCGTGCTGCTTCAATCGAGGCATTTAATGCCAGTAAATTTGTTTGTGCCGCAATGTCACCAACTAAACTAATAATCCGTTCTACTTGGCCAGCATTTTCTTCAAGTGCATGAATACTTTTTAGTGCCTCATTATTACCTGTAGCAATTTGCTGAATACTATTCACTAATATTTCGATGGCCTTTGTTGTTGTCGATAAATTATGTAGAATCTCTTTTGATTGTGATGCTGATGCTTCTGCTCTACTATTTACTTCTGTTGCAAGAGCTCGCACATCTTCAATAGCTTCGGCAGTGTCTTGTACAGCTGTTGCAGATGCTTCTGCTCCTGCAGATATATGCTTCACAGTAGAGGCAATTCCTTCTGCCTTTCTAGTTGCCACTCCCGCCTCATCAGATAGCTGAATAATTGATTGATTTGTTTGCTGAAAGTTTTGATCGATACTTTCCACCATTTGACGCAGATTTAACACCATTTGTTGGAACGCCTCAGCAACGGATCGAATTTCATCATTTGTTTTAGGCATTTGTACATCCTGTCCAATTTTCCCCTCAGCTACAAGGATTGCTGAATGTTCGAGCTGCTGTAAAGGTTTGATTAAGATCACGCTTAACAACGCCGCTAATATACCTGACCATATAATACCTAATGCGTAGGTAATTACCTCAAAAACCATTCGATTCGTGTCTGGGAAGAAAGTAGGTTGTAAAAACTCAATGAATATAAAACTGACACTGTAGGTGATAAGCGCAAGTACACTAACAAATAATACCAATTTAAGCCGTAAACCAAATTGTTTTTTCATAGGGCCCCTCAATTCTTTTCAAGTTTTTGTATTAATTGATCAACTAATTCCTTTAATTCTGCAAATGTTGCTTCATATATTGCTTTATTGCCACCATAAGGATCTACTACATTTTCCAGACTGCCCTCATTTGTATATTCTTTCAAGGTAAATACTTTATGTTCAGCTTCTGGATAATTTGAAATCACGGCGTCTTTGTGAGCAGTCGTCATCGTTAAAATTAAGTCTGCCCATGCCATTTCTGTCATTGATAATTGCGTTGCAAAATGCTGATGTGACATTTGCGCTTCATTTAACACTTGTTGTGCATGTGCTGACATTTGTGCATTTGGCATGGCATAAATACCTGCTGAGCGCACCTCTACATTGTTGATTTGTTTATGTTTTAAAATAACTTCTGCCATCGGACTGCGACAAGTATTGCCTGTACAAACAAATAATATTTTCACACTTATCACTCTCCAATTTCATTTATTGTTGAATAGCTAGAATGCTCATGATAATAAATATAACGCCAGCAGCTATTTGAATTTTATTGCCAAAAAATACTTGGCTTCTACGGGCAATGACTAATGAACCATAAGCGCAAATTAGAGCGCTCAAGCCTGCACTCATGATAAAAATAGTTTTTTCTAAGTTAAGCATACCAAAAGAAACACTAACTGAAAAGGTATCTAGGCTTGCAGTCACAGCCAAAATTACAGGTGATATTGTTACTTTTTCATCTCGATGAGAGAATAATAGTAAATGCATACCAATACAAAATAATAAAATACTTGAAATCCATTGTCCCCATTCTAATAGAAATCGAACTAAATAGCTTCCTAGCTCAAAGCCTAATAACGGGAAAAGCATATGCAATGCTGCTGTCCATAATGACAAAAATAAGCGATATCTAACATTTGGCAGTAAGACATATAGACCAATCACATCAACAGACGTTAGTATACCTGCAAGAATTCCCTGCAAGAACGCACTCCTTCTCTCCCTAATATTTTATCATTTTATGCTCGAAAATACATTATTATCATAATTGTCCACAATAGTTTTTCTTTTATATTTTGTAATGATAAACAAAAAGGACAAAAGACATGATTTATATCAATGTCTTTTGTCGCTAATGTACCTGAACTATATTCATTTATAATGAATACCATTTGCCTCCAGAGGCCTTTTCAAGTCTATTCATGATAGCTGCTCCTACACCTTCTGTTGAGGTTGTTGTTGCTAATATAATGGTAGCGGCGGTTTTATCACATGCTCTAAGTGCATTGTATAAGTTCGCACCCATTTCTTGTTTACTTCCAACTTCACCAATTGAGAAGTAAAAATCAGCTTTGATATCTTCAAAATTCACTGGTGCAAGCAATGCTACTACATGTCCTTCTCGCTGCATTCGCTGAACAGCCTCGCTGACTTTCTCATAATGACAATCTATTAAATACACAGGAGCATTTGGAGCATAATGTGTATATTTCATGCCTGGTGCTTTAGGCGTTGTTTCTAGCTTCTGCTCTATATTGGTTGGTTGAATAACGGGACCTATCTTCGCCTCAAGCATTTCCTTTGTAATGCCACCTGGACGTAAAATTACTGGAGGTTCATGTGTCACATCTAACACAGTAGATTCGAGCCCAATGCCTGTAGAACCTCCATCCAAAATATAAGGTATGTATCCTCCCAAATCATCTAATACATGGACTGCCTCTGTAGGGCTTGGTTTACCGCTACGATTGGCACTTGGTGCAGCAAGCGGTTTTTGAAGCTGCTGTAGCAATGCGAGTGCTACTGGATGATTCGGCATTCGAATGCCCACTGTTGATAACCCAGCTGTGACACTTTGTGCTAAAACATTTGGCTTTGCTGGCATTACAAGCGTTAAGGGGCCGGGCCAAAAGAAATCCATGCACTGTTTGGCTACTTCAGAAATTTGATCGATATAAATGGCTACTTCCTCTTTTGTCCCCACATGGACAATTAAAGGATTATCTGAAGGTCGGCCTTTTGCTTCAAATATCTTTTTCACTGCCAAATCATTTGTGGCCACTGCTCCTAAGCCATAAACCGTTTCTGTCGGAAATGCTACTACCTCTCCCGCATTTAAGATATCCACAGCTTGTGTATAATTAATCTGACTATTCACATTACTGTCCACAACCTTGCAAACGGTTTCCATCATTAAAACCTACCTTCAATTATTGGTTTTTACTGAATTATCCACATAATGTTTATAACTTACGAAAAAATGTGTATAAGTTGTCTGAATTTGTGCACAATTCATTCAAAAAGTCCTTTAATCCATTCCCATATAAAGAATGTTACTTGCTCTTTTTCTTCTTTTACTTCTTCTTTTACTTCTTCTTTTTCAGGCTCACAAATAGATGGGAAGATACTGCACCACCAGTTATCCCCACGTGCATCACCAATCTTCACAACAATCGAGTGATACACATTTTGTGGATAGAGTACAGCACCTTGTCTTTTTGGTGGAAATAAGTTATCCCCAATGACAATCTGTGTATCCATCTGTGGATAATTTTCGCTCAATTCTGTTTCAATTTGTTGTTTTAGCGAAAGAATTTGCTCACTCCCTACATTGCCAGCAGTGGCTACTTGCATAAAGTATGGCTTTAATTCTTGGACAAGCTGCTCTTTCTCTAGCTGATCTTGTGTCGTATTACTGTTCGCAATAACACGTATACGAAAATCGTTTTCTTGCTCATCATTGGTAGCTTCCTTGGCAAAGCCTACTAATGATGGAATATATAAAATACATAATTGTAAAGCAATCGCGATTAATACTAGTCTAGCAAAAGCTAGAAAGATATTTTGTTTAGGTAATCTAATAATCTTGTATTCATTTAACATATAAATCCCTCCTTGCTCAACATTGTTGGCAAGATTAAGAAACTTTATACATGAATCTCACAAAAAATCATTCGAGGCTTACCGTTAATATCTTTTTCTATTGAAACTGTCGCATGTGGAAAACTATCTTGAAAGAATTTGGCTACTTGCTCACCTTGTGTATAACCGATTTCTAACCCAATCAATGCTGGTTTATTCATGTAGGCTGGTAGTTGCTCAGCTAATTTTCTATACAAAATCAGACCATCTTCCTCAGCAAATAGTGCACTATGTGGCTCATGCTCTAGTACAACATTCGACATTTCCTGTGCCTCATCAAAGGCAATATACGGTGGGTTTGATAAGACAACATCCAATTTTTCTCCTGCAAGTGGCGCTGTTAAATCGCCCAACCTAAAATCAATATCAGCCTCTAATCGTTGAGCATTTTTTTGCGCCGTCGCTAGTGCATCCTGTGATAAATCAGTGGCTACAACAGTTAGCGCTGGACATTCCAGTTTCATCGAAATAGCAATAGCTCCACTGCCTGTACCGATATCAGCCAACTTCAGGGTTTGTTGTGAAAATAGTTTAGGCAGGCGATTGATTGTACCAAGTACTAGCTCCTCTGTTTCTGGCCGAGGAATTAAGACAGATTCATCGACTAGGAAGGAGCGGCCATAAAATTCTTCACTTCCAACACAATATTGTACAGGGCGGCCATTGACATGTTCTTCTATGAGCGCTTTAAATTTCACTTGCTGTGCTGCTGTTAATTCATCCTGTAAGTGCAACATAACTTCTGAATAACTTGTACCAAGTACATGTTGCATGACGATACGTGCTGCTGTTTGCTCACGACCATTATCCACTAAAAAAGAAGAAGCCCACTCTAGGGCCTCCATCACATTTTTATAAGTCATCATTTAATCGCTCTAACTTCGATGCTTGTTCTTCTAAAATAAGGGCATCGATAATCTCGCCTAGTCTTCCTTCGACGATTTGATCTAGCTTTTGAATCGTTAAACCTATACGGTGATCTGTTACACGGTTTTGTGGATAATTGTATGTGCGAATTCGCTCGGAGCGATCGCCTGAGCCTACAGCAGATTTACGTGTAGCATCAATTTCTTTTTGTGCTTCTTGCATATACATATCAGCAACACGAGCACGTAGAATTTTCATGGCTTTTTCACGATTTTTAATTTGTGAGCGTTCATCCTGCATCGAAACCACAACACCTGTTGGTAAATGGGTCATACGAACAGCAGACATCGTTGTATTTACAGATTGACCACCAGCACCTGAAGAGGCAAATGTATCTACACGAATATCCTTTTCATGGATTTCAACATCTACTTCCTCCACTTCAGGTAAACACGCAACTGTTGCCGTCGATGTATGAATACGACCTTGAGATTCGGTAGCAGGGACACGTTGTACGCGGTGTGCACCATTTTCGAATTTGAATTTTGAATAGGCTCCTTGTCCGTTAATCATAAAGATTACTTCTTTATAGCCGCCCATTGGGTTTGGTGTAGCTTCCATAATATCAATTTTCCAGCCTTGTGTTTCCGCATAGCGAGAGTACATACGGAATAAATCACCCGCAAAAATATTGGCCTCGTCACCACCAGCTGCTCCACGAATTTCCATGATAACGTTTTTATTATCATTAGGATCTTTAGGAATTAATAAAATGCGTAGACGTTCTTCTAGCTCTTCCTGCTGTGCTTTTAATAGGTTAAATTCTTCCTTTACCATCTCATGCATATCAGGATCTTTTTCACTATCTAACATTTCACGAGTATCTACTATCTGCTCTTTAACACTTTTATATTCACGATAAGTATCCACTGTTTCTTGGATATCTGATTGTTCCTTAGAATATTCACGTAATTTCTTACTATCATTCACAATATCCGGATCGCTCAAAAGCTCTGTTAGCCTTTCATAACGATCCTCCACTGCTTGTAATCGATCAAACATGGATTTCACCTCTATTTAGTTTTTTAAGGTATGCTCCTTTTTGACAAAGAAGCTTTTATTCAGTAATTACAATGTTTATTTCCACTACTTAGTATAAGAAAAATTTCGCATGTATGCTACTTTTTCTTAGCGTATCCACCTGTCTATTGGCTTTAAAGTGGTGGCTGTGCGTGACATTTTCGACAAACCGGATAATACGAGTCATTACCACCAATTTGAATTTGATCACCTGTGTAGACTGGCTTTCCACTTTCATCTACTCGTAAATTCATTGTTGCTTTTTTATGACAGAACCAGCAAATTGTTTTCATTTCCTCAATTTTATCTGCATATGTAAGCATGTATTGGCTACCTTCAAATAGCTCATTTTGAAAATCATTTTTTAAGCCAAAGCCCATCACGGGGATGTCCAATTTATCCACAATGTTAGCAAGTTGTAAAACATGTGCTTTTTTTAAAAATTGAACTTCATCCACAAGCACACAGTATGGCTTGACAGTATTGGATTCCACTAGTTCAAAAATATTTGTATCCTCATAAACAGGGATGGCTTGTTGGCGTAAACCTACTCGACTGGAAACAAAGCCAACCTCATCACGTGTATCTAAACCTGAAGTAAACATCATCACAGGCTTTTGTTGTTCTTCATAATTATGGGCAACTTTTAGAATTTCTATTGATTTTCCACTATTCATTGCACCATGTTTAAAATATAGCTGTGCCATTCTGTCTTCTCCCTTTCTTTATGTCAATGTGGATTTTGAAAGGTATTGCATCAACGTGTATTATTTACTGAAAAAAATACCTGCCAAGCGCATGCTTGGCAGGTATTAAACTAACATTAGTTTTTAAGACCGTATTTTTTGTTGAAACGATCCACGCGACCATCAGCAGACGCGAATTTTTGACGGCCAGTGTAGAATGGGTGACATTCGTTGCAGAACTCGACAACGATGTTTTCTTTTACTGAACCAGTTTTGAAAGTGTTCCCACAAGAGCAAGTTACTGTTGCTTCTTTGTAGTCTGGATGAATTCCTTGTTTCATATTCGTTTTCTCCTCTCGCCCTGAACCATCTGGAACAGAGTATTATCGAACTGTACCTTACATAGCCCGAATATGTCGACTACAAAATTTGCGTCGAAAGGGTCAGCTACATATGTACACGTTGCATACTTTTGAAGTATAGCATAGTCATTTTATTATTTTCAAGTAAAAAATATTAAAAACGAACCTTCCATCTTTCTTATCCACGAACTTCGCGATAATCATTGTCTACTAACCCAATTTGCTCGTTTCGTTCTTTGAAGCGAATATTATGTGATGACACATAGGCTACTTTCGGTGCATCTGGCTCCAAATATAGCTTGGCACTATTTAATGCTAGTATTCCATCCGTAAATGCACCTGCTATTAATCTTACTTTACTAGGATGATCAATAAAATCACCCGCTCCATAGACACCTTCAATGTTCGTTTCACGCTTCTCATTGACAATCGCTACTTCATCTTGGATGTTTAATCCCCATTCTTCAAGTGCACCATAATCACATTTCAAACCATGGTTGACAATGACAGCATCTACCTCTACTCGTTCACTTTCACCTGTCTCTTTATTGACTATGGACACATACTGAATTAAATCACCGTCACCATGCAATTGAACAACCTCATATGGCGTTTTTACACGAACTGAGGATTCTTTCATGCGCAAGACATTTTTTTCATGGCCGCCAAAATCATCTCGGCGATGAACGACTGTAACACTTGCAGCAATTGGCTCTAGCTCATTTGCCCAATCAACTGCAGAATTACCACCACCTGAAATTAACACATGCTTGTGTCGGAAAATCTCTAGTTCCTGTACTGTATAATGTAAATTTGTTACTTCAAATCGGTCTGCTCCTTCTATTTCAAGCTTTTGCATAGAAAGAACACCATACCCCACTGCTAAAATAACTGTTTTCGAAAAATGCTTCTCACCTGTAGAAGATGTCAACATAAATGTTCCATCCTGTTGCTTTTCTAATTTTTCCACCTTTTGATTTAAAACAATTGTAGGATCGAATGTTTTAGCTTGCTCAACAAGTTGTTTAATCAGCTGTCCCCCTAAAATAGGTGTTACTCCGCCGACATCCCAAATCATTTTTTCAGGATAAATTAACATACGACCGCCAAGCTGTGAGCTGTATTCAATAATTTTCGTTTTTAAATCTCGCATCCCACTATAAAAGGCAGTATAAAGCCCAGCTGGACCACCACCAACAATCGTTACATCATATAGTTCTTCTGACATTTCCGTTCTCCATCCCCTTCTGTCTCGATTCGATCATACAGTTTTGAGGTTGTGTTAAGCTACTGCCTGTCTATTCTTTCCGACGAGGATCATACTATTCACACACCATCCACAAACTATAGTTACTCTTTCAATCGCGCCAATAAATATAAGAAATAAGGTGCTCCTAAAACAGCAACCACAATCCCCGCTGGAATTTCTGAAGGCTCTAATATAGAACGACCGATTGTATCTGCCATCAACACTAAAAATCCTCCTAACAGAGCTGCAGTTGGCAGTAAAAACTGATGTTTAGCGCCAACAAGTTGTCGAGCTAAATGTGGTGCAACAAGACCCACGAAACCAATGCCTCCACTTACAGAAACACTAGCTCCAGCTAAACCAACAGCAGCAGCCAATAACCAACGGCGCTCTTTTTCAATAGAGGCACCTAGCCCTACAGCTGTTAATTCGCCTAGATTTAGTACGTTTAATACCCGTGATTTTGCATAAACAAAAGGCAATAAGATAATTAACCATGGTAACAGCGACAGCACAAATCGCCAATTCGAGCCCCAAATGCTACCTGCTAGCCATGTCGCTACAAATTGATAATTTTCTGGTGATAGGCGTAGTGTTAGCACAATCATAGCCGAGCTAATCCCTGCTGCCACAGCTACCCCTGTTAAAATTAAACGCATTGGTGTAATACCTTCATGTCGTCTATAAGAAAGTGAATAAATCAGAACAGCTGTCAAACCTGCCCCTACAAAAGCCAGTACTGGCAGTAAATAAACAGGTGCTGCTTTCGTAGTTGGGAAAAATGATACATAGAGCATGACAGCAAGTCCTGCCCCAGCATTAATCCCTAAGATTCCTGGATCCGCTAAAGCATTTTTGGAAATGCCCTGTAAAATAGCGCCTGAAACCGCTAAGCCCATACCTACTAACACAGCAATCACAATTCTAGGAAGTCTGAACTCAAATAATATAAGTTGCTGTTGTGCATCACCTTGACCAAAAAGTGTGCGCAGAACTTCCATTGGCGTCAGTTTAATAACGCCAGTATTCATACTAATAATAAAGGTAATAATGATTAACACAATGAGTGTAACAAGGATGGAGAAATTTTTTCTTTTCGCCTTAAGCTGACTCGGTGTTAAATAGCTGTTACTCATAGTTCTTTCCCTCCTTTACGTGCTAAATAAAGGAAGAATGGTACACCGATAAAGGCAATTAGTGCGCCAATCGGTGTTTCATAAGGTGGATTGATAATACGTGCTACTAAATCAGCTAACACAACAAGCAATGCCCCATATACTATAGAACAAGAGATAATCCAGCGATAATCATGTCCAACTATGTATCTCGTTAAATGAGGGATAATTAACCCTACAAAACCAACCGCACCGACAACAGACACGGCTGCACCTGCTAAAACTAAAACAATGATCATTCCCCATACTTTTACAACTGCTGTCCGTTGCCCAAGTCCAACTGCAATTTCTTCACCTAAGCTCAGTACAGTGATTGAACGTGATAGGATAAGTGCTCCTATCATCGCAATAAAGATCCATGGGGACAATATTTGTAGATGACTCCATTTTGTACCTGAAACACCGCCAGCATACCAAAATGCTAGGTCTTGTCCAATACGATAATAAAGTGCAATCCCTTCTCCTAACGCTCCAAGCAATGCACTAACAGCTGCACCTGCTAGAACTAGCCGCATCGGTGTTAAGCCACCTTTTGACAGTGAGCCAATACCATAAACAATGGCTACGCCAAGACCTGCGCCTACAAAGGACCATAAAATTAAATACATGTAAGGCAGACCAGGGAAGAAGGCAAAGCACAATGCTAACATAAAGGCCGCTCCAGAGTTCAGACCAAGTAGCCCCGAGTCTGCTAATGGGTTACGTGTCATCCCCTGCATAATAGCACCCGCTACTGCAAAGCTTGCACCTACTAATGCTGCTCCAAGTACTCGAGGTAAGCGAATATCATGGATAATTTGATGTGTTGTTAATTCTGGTGAAAAATGGGTAACTGCTGTCCAAACAGTACCCAATGAAATATCTGCTGCTCCAAAAGAAATCGATAAGCCAATGGCAAATATTAATCCAATTACTCCTACGATTAAAGCCACTACTCCACGGATCGGATGAGATCGTTTCTGTAGCTCCTCTAAATCGTTGAGCTCTCCTACTCCTGTCGACGTAGTCATTTTACTTCCTCCTCATAACTTTCAATTAAACTTTTATTCCTTCATGTCGTACAACTGATAAGATAGGCAGATTGGATTTTTACTATATGGACAAACAGCCATTTCTGCATCGATATTAAATACTTTTTGTAGATTTTCCTTTGTCATCACTTCTTTTGGACTACCGTTCACCATTAAATCGCCGTCTCTCATAGCCATTATGAAGTGGGAGAATCGTGACGCATGATTTAAATCATGCAAGACCATGATAATTGTTCGTCCTTCTTCCTTATTTAGTTTTTGCAGTAGCAATAATATATCTAGCTGGTGCGCTAAATCTAAATAAGTTGTTGGTTCATCCAGTACTAAAATATCCGTGCCTTGCGCCAATGCCATAGCAATCCATACTCTCTGACGCTGGCCACCTGATAATGCTTCAATTGGTCGATCACTAAATTCTCTTAGCCCCGTTACATCAATCGCCCAGTGGATATATTCGTAGTCTTCCTTTTGCAAGGAACCAAACCCAACTTGGTGAGGAAAGCGACCATATGATACCAATTCAAAAACCGTTAATCCTCCGGGTGCTGTTGCTGTTTGAGGTAAAATAGCCATTCTTTTGGCCACATCTTTCGTTTTTAATTGATGTATCGCCTTGCCATCTAAATAGACAGCTCCATTTTGTGTTCGTAATACACGGGCAACAGCCTTTAATAAAGTAGACTTGCCACAACCATTTGGGCCGATGATTGTGGAGATTTGCCCTTTAGGAATCTCCACACTTAAATCGTTGACGATGAGCGCTGAAGAATAACCAATCGCAACATGATCTATTTCGAGTACTGACATCTTTAACTTCCTTTCATTTTTGAGAATGCGTTCCACTCTTACATTTGTAAACCAAATTGAGCTGTATACAAGCCATAGTAAGCATTTTGGCGTTCCATTAATTGCTCGTGTGTACCTTCTTCAATGATGCCCTTTTTCGACACAACGACAATTCTGTCTGCATCCTTAATTGTTGCTAATCGGTGAGCAATCACTAATGTAGTACGTCCAATGGAAAGTTCATTTAATGCCTGTTGGATAGCTTGTTCAGTTTCTGTATCCAATGCAGATGTTGCTTCATCTAGTATTAAGATTTTTGGGTTTTTCAAGAAAATACGGGCAATGGATAATCTTTGCTTTTGACCACCTGATAATTTCACACCACGCTCACCAATTAATGTATCCATACCTTCAGGTAGAGCATTGATGACATCCGTCAGTTGCGCTCGTTGTGCTGCATACCAAATATCTTCTTCACTGGCATTTAAATCACCATAGGCAATATTTTCACGAATGGTACCATCGAATAAAAAGACATCCTGCTGGACAATCCCAATATGCGAACGTAAGGAATGCAGTTTAAAATCGCGTATATCCATACCATCAATACTAATGGATCCTTCATTGACTTCATAAAAACGTGGCAATAAACTACAGATTGTTGATTTCCCTGCACCAGATGGACCTACCAAGGCAACGGTTTCGCCAGGATTTACTTTTAAATTAATATGATGTAGGGCACGGTTATTGGCAGCATAGCCAAACGATACATCGGAGAAAGTAATTTCGCCATTAATTTCATCAACCATTTTTGCCTCTGGACGATCCGCAATTTCAGGTTCCGTTTCTAAAAATTCGATATAGCGTCTAAATCCTGCCATACCTTTCGGATAGCTTTCTATAAACATATTAATTTTGTTAATTGGGCCTAAAAGAATACCTGATAGTAAAATAAATGCGATAAAATCTCCATTTGTTATATGTCCATTTAAAACAAAATACGCTCCTACAAATAAAGTAAAGAGTGATAATACTTTAGTGAGTATGCCTGAAATAGCCTCATTCCAAGCCATTACTTTATAGGAGAACAGCTTTGTCATACGGAATCGTTCATTATTTACTTTAAAGCGTTTAATCTCATGATCTTCATTTGTGAAAGCCTGTACCACACGAATACCACTTACATTATTTTCAACTCGCGCATTGAAATCTGCGATATCTCCGAACATTTGACGGAATGCTTTGGACATTAACTTCCCAAAAATAATCGTTAAAATTAAAATGATCGGTACAAGTAAGAAAATAAGAATTGTAAAGGTTGGATCAATATAGTACATAACCCCAAACGTCCCAATAATCGTCATTGCCGCAATAAAAATATCCTCTGGACCATGGTGAGCAAGTTCACCAATATCCATTAAATCGTTCGTTAATCGAGAAACAAGATGCCCTGTTTTATTGTTATCAAAATATCGGAAAGATAGTTTTTGCACATGGCTAAAGGATTCCTTCCTCATATCTGTTTCAATATTAATCCCTAGCATATGCCCCCAGTACGATACGATAAAGTGAAGAATAGAATTGAAAATATATAGACCAAACAGCAATAAACTTGCCATAAGAATCCATTTTAATTCCCCATCTGGCAGAATATCATCAATTACTTTATTTAAAACAAGTGGAAATGCCAGCTCGATTAGTGCCACTAATATCGCACAGCTAAAATCTAAAATGAATAAACCTTTATAGGGTTTATAATATGAAAAAAAGCGCCTTAATAACATGTTGCAACCTCCTATGGTAATGTCATTTTCGTATCTAATAAATGAGCTATCTGATTCTACATACAGATAGCTCACATGTTTTCACAGTTATTGTTGCTGAGCCTTCGTAAAATCAACTATTTTGTCAGCTAATTCTTCAGCTTGGTGTAAGCCAGAAAGCGGATCAGAAGCAAAATAATATTCAGATGGAAGCTCTAATACTTGATTATTTTTAACGACATCTAAATTTGTCCACGTTGCTGGCAACTGGCCATCTTTGTTAAAGAAATTAATCATGAAGTTATAGTCACCTACATAATCACCTACTACTTCATAGGAAATCTCATAACGTCCATTACTTGCTTCCTTTGTATCAAAAATCTCCTGCACCTTTTCTTGAGGTTTCATGCCCAAAATTTGATAGAGTGCTCTACCGCCTGATACACTTGATTGCCCTACAATCGTTGCATTTTTTTCAAACATTTCATAAATAGTAAATGTGGATCCTTCTGGAATCACATCCATGATTTTTTCCTTAGCTTTTGCTATACGGTCTTCAAATTCTTTTGTAAATTTTTCAGCCTCTGCTTGTCTTCCTAAGTAATTTCCCATTGCCTCAATCTCCTCCATTGCTGATTGATGAGCATCTTCAGCGAAGACAATTGTCGGGGCAATTTTTTCATATTTCGCTACATCTTCCACATTCCAAGTAATAATCAGGTCTGGCTTTAACTCTAAAACTTTTTCTAATGATACCTTGCCATCTGTACCAATATTCGTAATTTCCCCATCCTTATAGTGTTGCTTTAAGAAAGCTGCATAATCAAGGTTAGCCGTTACGCCTCCAACTGGTACAACATCTAACGCTAAAATTTGCCCAAGATACCAATCGGTTACGACTCTCTCTGCCTTCACTGGAATTTCAACTTCGCGTCCACTATCATCTGTTACGGTTCTAGTCACTGCCGTATCAGACAAAGTTTGTTCGTCAACCTTAGATTGGCTCGTATCTTCATTACATGCTGCCAGTAAAACAATCAGGCTTAGTAAAAAAGGTAGCTTTATATGCTGAATCATCTTTCTCATCATGATTTCATTTTCTCCATTCTCAAATCGTTTTGCTTGCGCGAGCTGATTATTATTGTATTGAAAATGATTCTCATTTGTAATGGCAATTTCGGACATACTAGCTGTATATTTCAGCCTAAAGCTACTTGGAGCCATATTTGTTGCTTTTTTAAAAGCACGACTAAAATAATATTCATCTTCAAAACCAAGAGAAATGGCAATTTCTTTAATGCCATATTGATTGGTTAATAAATACTGCTTAGCTTGCTCTATTCTCAATTGCTGTAAATAAATTTGTGGACCTATTTCATAACGCGCTTTAAAGATGCGTAATAAATGCCGTGTACTAATCTGAAGCATATCTGCTAATGTCTGTATAGATAGTGGTTGATGAATGTGTTGCTTAATAAACAATCGTGCAGCTTCTGCCTTATCCATCTCATGTGGTTTACCTTGCCCTTCCGCTAATTCTCGAAAGACATGATAGACAAGCTCATAGAAGGAGGCCCTTACAGATAAATGCTCCTGAATGGAACCAGATTGCCATTTACTGTACATATCTTGAAGGATACTGTGAATGACGATCGGATTAGCGGGTACACATGAAAAATGTGTTTGAAATGGTTGATAATGCATGTGCAAATGTTGCATAAAAGCATCTTTGTACATGACATCCCCCTTATAGCTAATGAGAAAGTAGCTCACACTCTGTTGTGCTGTAATCTGAAGGCATTGAGATTTTCCTATATGAAAAATACTGAAGCGCTGCACGTGATAGGGTTGATCATCAATGACAACCTGTGCACCACCTCCTGTGACAATAAGAAACGAGCTATATGTTAAAACCTTTGACACATGAACATCTGATTTATTTATGTAATCGATTTGCTTCAACTGGATAAATGCATTTTGCCAAAGAAGCATATAAGCGTCATAATTCATCTTCGTCTCCTTCAATAAACATACTTTATAGCCTCATTATATTGATAATGATTATCAATTTCAATATACATTTATAAAATAAAACATATACAAAAATACCTGCCAAGCGCGAACTTGGCAGGTATTAAACAAACAATTGTTTTTAAAGCCTCTTTTTATTCAAAGGATCATCCAGACGCCAAATTTTAACGTCTAATATGAATGAGGGTCCTTCGTTGCAGAACAAGACAACAATACTAGAAGGTTGCTTCTTTTTGATAAAATAACTTGTCCATGTGTTAGTGCCATATGGATACGTATTTGTGAACTGTCTTCTCTTCAATAATTTTCTTTGAAGCTATTAATTTCTTATATTAAAAAACTTAAATAGTCCCCTATTGTTGAGTCAATAATAAAAGAGAAGATAATTGAAGTTAAGATAGCTGTTACAACTAGATAAAAAATAAAACTATAGAAATTATCAATAATTTTAGATGTATTACTCAATAATTTAACCATAACAAAAATAGGTATGATCCCGATAGCTAACACAAATCCAATATATAACATAATCATGGAATATGTATAAGATTTCAACAAGCCAAATAAAATACTTAAAATCGTAACTGCAATAGGAAGAGCGTAGTAACTTCCTATTTTACTAATCACATTTGTAAAACTGAGGTTTTCAGAAAATAATTTTGAAGTTAAGAATATGGCTAATACGTTTATCGCCATTAGTAAAATTAGAAATAATGACACATATAGAATCACTTGAATTATAGAAGGTCCATAACTTTCGAAAAGCCCAAACGTCCGTGAAGTGAAACTTTTTATTAATAAAAATACAGATAAAGCCGTAATTAAAACATAGATAATCATACTAGTAAGATTATTTTTCCAAGCTATTTCTACATTAAAATCTGCAGATGGTTTTTTTAATTGTTCTAGAAAATGATTAAAGTATAATTTAGATTGTTTTTTTAATAATTCAATTTGATCACTACTGTGCGAAGTTTCCTGAGCAGCCTGTCCGGCTTGTGGCTGCGGCTGATTTTGATAATCCGTCATATTATTTATTGTTGCTGCTTGTTCAAGAGCAGCGCTTTCTAGTGGAGTCCCGCATTTCCCACAGAATTTTCCATCCTCCTGCGAATGTCCACATGTTAAACAATTTTTCATCTACACATACCTCACTATAATTTTGTCTTTTTCGTATCTAAATCCACAATTTCATCAATAAAGTATTTTCCATTTTCAAATGAGAAAATATATTTCTTTTTACGTTCATAGTTAATAGAACCTTCTTTATCTGAAGAATAATTAAAAGTTTCATATGACTGTAACTCAAATTGTTTATCTGATAATGTATTAAATGATATTATTTCATTTAACAAAAATTCATAGTTATAGCCAGGAATATTATCATGATCCGTTACAAATTTCGCATAATCTTTTTTTATTTTACTTCCTTCTCTGAAATAATCACCTATGTAATCAAAATTTGTGTATCGAATAGCAGAGGAATAGTCTGAGCGGAAATTTTTATAAATATCCCTTATGATATCTTCATGTTCTGCTAATTTTTGTTCCGTTCGAATATGTTCAAATGGTAAATAAATAGTATCACTATCTAGTGGCAATACATCTGACTTTACCGTTTTACCATCCTTATCTTGACTTTGTGCATAAACTTCTATTTTACTATTTAGTTTCGCAGGATAAAGCTCTCTTAATTCACTTACTTTTTTTTCAGTCGATTTTCCATTTACATATAAAATCGCATCCTCTAAATCGGAGTCTACAGATACTGTTTGGAAACCCCAGTCTACATCAATTTGTGCAATATTGTCTGCTTGTGCTTCAAGCATTAGTTTTCCTTCGTCTGCTAAAGGTATATAACCACCTTCATAACTATAAGACCAAGCATACTCTCCTGGAATATAGTGACCAAATCCTACATTTTCCTCATCACTCTTACTGACAATTTCCTTATCCCCAAACTGTAAAGTCATATTTTTAAAAGGTGCATAAATAAACACTTCAGTCGGAATAATGATGAATTCAACCCTGTCATACAACCCAAATAAAATAGGTTTACTATGTACAGAAATAAATTCACCCCCATTGTATATAATATCTGGATTTTCATTATTCATAATACGTTCTACTTCATATGTAAGTTGATTTCTCAAATTTGTCCAACCGTACTCTTTAACAATCGCATAAAAATTTTGAGCATCTGCTACAGTGCCCTCTTTAACTTCAAACTCTTGAAAGAAAGCATCTTTATCTTGATTATTATACGCATCATTCATCGCACTAATCTGCTTAGTTGGCTCATAAATGCTACTTAAAACGAAATGTGTAATAGCAAGAACTAATAGTAGGACACTTGAGATAGAAAATATCCATTTCTGTTTTTTAGTCATTTTTTTACGATGCTTCTTTTGAGCACTTAGTTTTGGTTCAATTTTCATAGATGTTTTATCTTGTACATCGCTAAGACTATTACCACAATTTGTACAATACAATACTTCTTCACTATTTTTTTCACCACAACTTATGCAAAATCTCATTAAAAATCACCATTCCTTATGTATAATAACATAATTATACAATACATTTATGGTAAATTGTAGTTTTTTAATTCAAATTTCATAGTTTCTATTTTGATACATTTAGTTTCTAGCTCCCTTTATCAGTAAAATAGTATTAGGAAAATGATTATACAATCATACAATATTTTCCTTTTTATATTACAAAAAATCACCATCAACTAATTTTAGTTAATGGTGATCATAGTGTTGAAAAACAAAACCATCCATAGAATTTATGTGAAAGGTGAAAATGGATTTCCGTTGCAGGCTACTTGCTTTCCTGTGGGCGAGCGCCGAGCCGCTTCCTCCGTGCAGGGGCTCGCCTGTCTCGCTATTCCCACGGGAGTCAAGTAGCCTTCCACTCCAATCCATAAAAATGTTCACTTTTTAGCAAAAAAGTGAAGGTATTCACTACTCTTTTATGGAGGGGTGTTGGCACACATCGCTTCTCCACATTGAAAGTAAGAGGCTATCCTCTCTTATAATATAAATAATGGGCTATTTTGTTCAGGAAAAGACACTTTTGCAGAATGGTTGATTGGAGTGGAGCCAGCGTCACTCCTAGGGGATTTAGCGTCACAGAGGAGACCCTGGAGCGAACGCAGTGAGTGAAGCGGCTCATCGGACGCCCCCTGGAAAGGACGCTGGCGGAACGGAAATCAACCCCTCGCCTTACAAAACTGCTTATTATGCCGTTGACATTACCTTTTTTCAACAACATAATCACCATCAACTAATTTTAGTTAATGGTGATTCTTTTCTGAAGATTATAATCAGCAATATGAAGAGCTAACTAAATTTTAAGTTAAAGTAGCCCCTTACCTTTTGTGGCTTTTTTCATATCTTCGTTCAATTTCTCAAAAAATTCTTCATTTGATTTTGTCGTGCGCAGCTTTTTCAGGAAGCGCTCTGCAAAATCAGGCGCATCTGAAAATGTTTTACGGATCGCCCATAGTTTTTCAAGCTGTTCTGGCTCAAGAAGAAGCTCTTCTTTACGTGTACCTGAGCGGCGAATATCAAGCGCAGGGAAAATACGGCGCTCCGCCAACTGACGGTCTAGATGAAGCTCTAAGTTACCTGTACCTTTAAATTCTTCATAGATGACTTCATCCATACGAGAGCCTGTATCGACTAAAGCTGTTGCTAAAATTGTTAAGCTACCGCCTTCTTCAATATTACGAGCTGAACCAAAGAAACGTTTTGGTCTATGGAAAGCAGCAGGATCAATACCACCTGAAAGTGTACGTCCACTTGGCGGAATGACTAAGTTAAAAGCACGTGCTAAACGCGTGATAGAGTCCATTAAAATGATAACATCACGCTTATGTTCAACTAAACGGCGTGCACGTTCTAATACAATTTCTGCCACTTTCACGTGATTCTCTGGTACTTCATCAAATGTTGAGCTGACAACATCTGCATTTACAGAACGTTCAATATCTGTCACTTCCTCAGGACGTTCATCAATCAGCAAGACAATTAATTCAGCTTCTGGATGATTGGTTGTAATAGCGTTTGCAATTTCTTTTAATAAAGATGTTTTCCCTGCCTTTGGTGGTGCAACGATTAAACCACGCTGACCAAAACCTACAGGAGCCACTAAATCCATTATACGTGTTGATAAATTGCGCTGTGTTGTTTCAAGCTTAATTTGTCGATCAGGATATAAAGGTGTTAATGCAGGGAAATGCACACGTTCCTTTGCTACTTCAGGATCTTCGCCATTGACAGCATCTACTTGTAAAAGGCCGTAATAGCGTTCATTTTCCTTCGGTGGTCGCACCTTCCCAGACACCTTGTCCCCATTACGTAGGTCAAAGCGACGGATTTGAGATGCAGAAATATAAATATCTTCTTTACTTGGTGAGTAGTTTATTGGTCGTAGGAAGCCAAAGCCCTCTTGCGAAACAATTTCTAATACGCCTTCCATAAAGAAATAGCCCTCTTGCTCTGAACGCGTTTTCAAAATAGCAAATATTAATTCTTTTTTCGTTAGCTTGCTATAATATGAAATTTTATATTGGCGTGCGAGGGCGTAAAGCTCTTTTAACGTCATGTTTTCTAATTGAGCGATTGTCAATGTAGACATATGCACAACTCCAGTCTTTTTCAAAATATAATACAATTATTGGGGTTATCATTGAAGTTTTCGATAGGCTCTGTTAATGCTTATATGGTAGCCTGAGTTTAATAATAACTACTGATACACTTTCTACCATACAACTAAACATTGCCTTAAAATATGGGATGGTTAATTTAAGAAGAAGGTACCTAGCACAATAGATGTACTAGGTATATTTTAGAAGAAAATATCATTAATATCTAGGTTTTTTCTCAAGAGCGTGACGGCCTTCTACAAAGCGAACCGTACCGGATTTAGCTCGCATAACTACTGAGTGTGTTAGGGCATAAGCACCTTTATATTGAACACCCTTTAAAAGCTCGCAATCTGTTACAGCAGTTGCTGCAAAAATAGCATCATCGCCTTTTACTAGGTCATCTAAATAAAGCACTTTCTCAACATCTACACCCATTTTTGTGCAGCGTTCTAATTGCTCTTCATCCTCTGGTACTAGTTTTGCTTGGAAGTCCCCACCGAGGCATTTTAAGGCCACTGCCGAAATAACACCCTCTGGAGCGCCACCTGTTCCAAACATAATATCAATACCCGTTTCATCAAAAGCGGTGTTGATTGCTGCGCCAACATCGCCATCTTGGATAAACTTAATACGTGCGCCAGCTTCACGAATTTCATCAACAATTGCTTGATGGCGAGGTCGATCTAAAAGAGTAGCAACTACATCAGAAATATCTTTATTTTTAGCCTTTGCTACTTGTAATAAGTTATAAGTGACAGAAGCATTTATATCCACTTTTCCAGCCGCTTCTGGCCCTACAGCAATTTTCTCCATGTACATGTCTGGCGCATTTAACAAATTGCCTTTATCTGCAATAGCAAGTACTGTCATGGCACCGTTCGTACCTTTTGCCACAATATTTGTACCTTCTAAAGGATCCACTGCGATATCTACTTTTGGACCACCATTTCGTAAACCAAGTTCTTCACCAATATAAAGCATTGGTGCTTCATCCATTTCACCTTCACCAATTACTACTGTAGCATGCATTGGAATTGTATCGAACATTTTGCGCATCGCTGTTGTTGCTGCATCATCTGCTTCAATTTTCAAACCGCGTCCCATCCATTTCCCGGATGCGATTGCTGCTGCTTCTGTTACTCGTACTACTTCCATCGATAAACTACGTTCCATTGTTGCTTTGCCTCCCGTTATCGGCATCTTTTTATGCCAAAACATTCAAATTACCTCTATTGTAACATAATTGGCTGAAAACTTTTAGCTCTCATTATTCCTTTGTCTCAGCTACACGTGCCATGATTGTTTCACGTCGAATATCAGCGCCTAAATCACGTAATTTCTCAATAAGTGAGCTATAGCCACGTTCAATATGATAGATATCCTGAACCTCTGTTTCGCCTTCAGCTAAGAGACCAGCTAAAACTAAAGCTGCACCCGCGCGAAGATCTGTAGCTGTTACCGTTGAGCCATGTAATTTACTCGGCCCTTTAATAATAGCTGTATTTCCTTCTACACGAGCATCTGCATTCATACGACGAAGCTCATCAATATGTTTAAATCGAGCTGTATAAATAGTATCTGTTACTTTAGAAGAACCGAATGCCTGTGACATTAACACCGCAAGTGGCTGCTGAATGTCCGTTGGGAATCCGGGGTATACCAGCGTTTTGACATCCACTGCCTGTAATGTCGAGAGATCTGTTTTTGGTACATAAATACTTTCTTCACCAATTTCGATTTTCACACCCATTTCACGAAGCTTTGCGATAATCGCTTCTAAATGCAGTGGAATAACGTTATCAATGGTAATACCATCACCAACTGCTGCAGCCATTATCAAAAATGTAGATGCTTCAATGCGATCTGGTATAATCGTATGCTCGGTACCATGTAGCTCTTCTACACCTTCAATACGGATGACACTTGTACCTGCACCTTTAATATTGGCCCCCATATTCGTCAGAAGTGTCGCTACATCGATGATTTCAGGCTCCTTTGCGGCATTTTCAATGACAGTCCGTCCCTTTGCAAGCACTGCTGCTAACATAATATTAATCGTTGCCCCAACACTTGCTACATCTAAATAAATTTTTGCCCCAATCAATTCATCTGCACGTAAATAGATGGCTCCATGTTCATTGGTAATTTTAGCTCCCAATGCCTCAAAGCCTTTTATATGTTGGTCAATTGGTCGTGGTCCTAAAAAGCAGCCTCCAGGTAACCCTATGACTGCTTTCTTAAAACGTCCAAGCATAGCACCCATTAAATAATAAGAAGCGCGTAACTTTTTCACGTTTCCATTTGGTAAAGGCAATGCAATCATATCTGTAGGATCAATTGTCATTGTGCCATCCTCAAATGAAACTTCTCCACCAATTTCCTCTAATAAAGCCTTTAACGTCCAAGCATCTGAAATTTCGGGTATCCCCCCAATAGTCACTGGAGAGTTCGCCAAAATTGATGCAGGAATTAAGGCGACTGCACTATTTTTTGCACCACTAACTTTAATTGTACCTCGTAGACGATTTTCGCCAGTAATTTTATAAACATCCATTTTGCGTTCTCCCTCATGATTGGAAAGTAGTATTTTTTGCAATTGGCTCACTTTATAATCTTATTATTCACCTTTTCTCGTATTCCAATCCGTTAAAAATCCTTCAATTCCTTTTTCCGTTAATGGATGGTTGAAAAGTTGCTTTAATACTTTAAACGGTGTAGTTGAAATATGTGCGCCAGCTAAAGCTGCTGCTGTAACATGCTGAGGATGACGAACAGAAGCAGCAATAATTTGCGTATCGATATTATGAATGGTAAAAATATCTGCTATTGTTTCAATTAGCTCGACACCATTTTGACCAATGTCATCTAAACGGCCGATAAATGGTGATACGTATGTAGCACCTGCACGCGCAGCCATTAATGCTTGGTTCGCACTAAAGATTAATGTCACGTTTGTTTTAATACCTTTGTTTGCAAAGAAACGACATGCCTCTAATCCAGCTGGTGTCATTGGTAACTTTACTGTTATGTTTGGAGCAATCGCAGCTAATTCCAAACCTTCTTTAATCATACCTTCCGCATCAAGTGCAATAACTTCTCCGCTTACAGAGCCATCAACAAGCTCAGCTATTTCACGAAGACGATCATGGAAAGAAACATTCTCTTCTTTAGCCACTAATGATGGGTTTGTTGTAACCCCTGATAAAATACCCCATGCATGTGCCTCTTTAATCTCTTCAAAGTTTGCTGTATCAATGAAAAATTTCATTTTTATTTCCTCCTGATCATTTTTCTTATATTATTAAATATTTTCCAAAATTTCATTATTTCAAAAACAAGAGAAGGTCGATTGAAAGCATCAACACTTCTCTTAGTATGTGTATTTAACTATGCTTTTGTAACATATTAAATGCAAAAATTATGCTTTTTGTGCACTACCAAATTCACGAATTTTACCAATAACCGTTGCCTTAATGGCTTCACGTGCTGGACCAAGGAATTTACGTGGATCGTAAACAACTTTGTCGTTGTCTAGAATTTCACGGATTACTTTTGTTGCTTCAATTTGATTTTCAGTATTGACGTTGATTTTAGCTGTACCTAATGAAATGGAACGTTGAATATCCTTTGTTGGGATACCTGTACCACCATGTAAGACAAGTGGAAGATCCGCTAATTTAGAGATTTCTTCCATTTCTTTAAAGCCTAAGTTTGGCTCTCCTTTGTAAGGACCATGTACAGAGCCAAGTGCTGGTGCTAAGCAATCGATGTCTGTCAGTTCAACCATTTTGCGGCATTCTTCTGGATTAGCATAAATAATACCACCGATTACGCCATCTTCATCTCCACCAACTGTTCCTAATTCTGCTTCCACAGAAACGCCTTTAGCATGTGCGTATTCTACTACTTCTGAAGTAATTTTTACATTTTCCTCAAATGAGTGATGTGATGCATCAATCATCACTGAAGTAAAGCCTGCATCAATTGCCTCTTTACATTTTGCAAAGCTAGAACCATGGTCAAGATGAATCGCTACAGGAACTGTAATACCGTAAGATTCCATTAAACCTTTTACCATATGAACAACGGAAATAAATCCGCCCATATATTTACCTGCACCTTCAGAAACACCAAGAATCACTGGAGATTTTTCTTCTTCAGCTGCTTGTAAAATTGCTTGAGTCCATTCAAGGTTATTAATGTTGAATTGACCAACCGCATAACCTTCTGCTTTTGCTTTAATTAACATCTCTTTCATAGATACTAATGCCATACTAAAAATCCTCCTCATAGGACTATTCTTTACATAAACATGCCCCTCAATCATAGCAAAAATAATAGCCCCTGAAAAGCAGGGGCTATTATTTTCTACACGAAAGCGGAGGGCAACGTAGCGGCAGTGTCGCCAAAGTGTAGTGCAACGTAACGGCGGCGCTTGAACCTGAAAAGCAGGGGCTCTTATTTTCTACACGATAGCGCAGTGTAACGTAGCGACAGTGTCTGCCGTTGTGGAGTGCAACGCAACAGAGGCTTGCACCTGAAAAGCAGAGGCTCTTATTTTCTACACGATAGCGCAGTGTAACGTAGCGGCAGTGTCTGCCGTTGTGGAGTGCAACTCAACGAAGGCTTGCACCTGAAATGCAGGGGCTATTATTTTCTACACGATAGCGCAGTGTAACGTAGCGACAGTGTCTGCCGTTGTGGAGTGCAACTCAACGAAGGCTTGCACCTGAAATGCAGGGGCTCTTATTTTCTACACGATAGCCGCAGTATAACGTAGCGACAGTGTCTGCCGTTGTGGAGTGTAACTCAACAGAGGCTTGCACCTGAAATGCAGAGGCTCTTATTTTCTACACGACAGCATAGTGCAACACACTGAAATTGAAGGCAATACCCTGTCGCTTCTTTCAAAATAAACATAAAAAACAGACCGTGTGTCCACTGTCTGTTTTTTACACCTGTAAAGCCTTATTTACTTCATCTCGCACCTCAAAAATATCAAATGGTTTTGTAAAGTAACGAATAGCTCCTAATTCTAAAGCTTCTTGCACTACATCCAATTCGCCATATGCTGTCATCATAAATACAGGTAACTTCGGAAATTTTTCTTTTAAGCGTTTCAAGATTTCAATACCGTCCATCCCTGGAATCTTCATATCCAGTAAAACACAATCCATCTGTTGCTCATCTGCATATTTTAATGCCTCTGAACCATTAGCCGCTAAATATGTAAGATAACCTTCCTTTTTCAACACTTCATTTAAAAGTAAACGAATTCCCTGCTGATCATCGACAATTAGTAATCGTTTCACATTTCATTCCGCCCTTTTTTAGTTTTATTCTTACACAAAAACTTTCTTTATTATGTATAATTCTCCTTTTTCAGCTTAATACCTTCTAGTATTATAAATTATCTGCTTTTGCTTTCTACCTTTTCCGCCCCTATAATATGGTTAGAGGTGGGAACATGTCAAAAATTCTAACAACACAATTAAGTGGATTATTACAAAGAATAACACAAAATGAAGAGGAGGCTATTGAGGAAACAGCAAGACTCCTTGCACAAGCAGCCATTGGAGAAGGTCATGTGTATTTCGCTTGCTTTGGTGAAATGCAAGTTATTGAATCCAATGCATCTCAAGCAGTTGAACCATTTAGCAAATTAGCTCCTTGGACTTTGAGTACAAGCTTAACTGAAGCTGATCGTGTTTGCATTTTTACACGCAGTGCGCACGATGAGGAGGCACTGGCTTTAGCTCAAGACTTAAATAAACGGTTTATTCCTTTCGCTGCTGTTGCGAGTGAAGTAGCGAATACGGAAAATCCTCTTGCAGATTTGGCCTATACGTATGTTTCTACACGCGTTAAAGGTGGTTTATTGCCTAATGATTTAGGGCAAAGAATCGTTGTACCACATGCAATTGCTGGACTTTTTGTATATGAAGCAGTGAAAATTGCTTATGATGAAATGCTTGGTATTGATGAAGAAGAACTATAAACATTCATTTAAAAAGAGTTGTCTCATTAATAGAGAGACAACTCTTTTTGATTATTTAAATGTTGCTCCGATAAAATCACGGAACAATGGTTGTGGACGATTTGGACGTGAAACTAGCTCTGGGTGGAATTGACATGCTACAAAGAAGTTGTTACCTGGTAGCTCAATAATTTCAACCAATTTGCCATCAGGGCTTGTACCTGAGAAGACAAGACCTGCTGCTTCCATTGCCTCACGATATTCATTGTTAAACTCATAGCGGTGACGGTGACGCTCATAAACAAGCTCTTTACCGTATGCATTGCTTGCCTTTGAACCATCTTTCAATTTACATGGGTATAATCCTAAACGTAATGTACCGCCAATATCTACACTATCATTTTGATCTGGTAAGAAGTCGATAATTGGGTACTCTGTATTTGCATCAAGCTCTGTAGAATGTGCACCTTTTAAACCAAGGACATTACGAGCAAATTCTATTGTTGCTAATTGCATACCTAAGCAAATACCAAGGAACGGTACATCATTTTCACGCGCATATTGTGTCGCTAAAATTTTCCCTTCAACACCACGATCACCAAAACCGCCTGGTACTAAAATGGCATCTGCACCTTTTAATAGTGAAGCAACGTTATCTGCATTGACATGTTCTGCATTAATCCAGTCAATTTCAATATCAGAGTTAAATGCGTAGCCCGCATGCTTTAATGCCTCAACTACTGAAATGTAAGCATCTTGTAGTTCCACATATTTCCCTACTAATGCTACTTTTCTTTTATTTGGTAAGTTCTTCACTTTGTCTACCAGCTCGCGCCATTCTTCCATATCTGCCTCTGGTGCTTCAATGCCAAAATGATCAAGAACGATATCATCAATATCTTGTGCATGCAGGTTTAATGGCACTTCATATAAATGCTCTGCATCACGAGATTCAATAATTTCATGTGGTTGCACATCACAGAATAATGCTAATTTCTCTTTCATATCTTGTGGTACTTCTTGTTCTGTACGTACGACGATAATATTTGGCTGGATACCTAAAGAGCGTAATTCTTTAACAGAATGCTGAGTAGGCTTTGTTTTCAATTCACCAGCTGCTTTAATATAAGGTATAAGTGTACAGTGAATATACATCACATTGTCATGACCTAAATTTGTTTTCATTTGGCGAATCGCTTCAAGGAATGGCAATGATTCAATATCCCCTACTGTCCCACCAACCTCTGTAATAACAACGTCTGCATTAGTTTCACGACCAGCACGTTGGATACGGTCTTTAATTTCGTTTGTAATATGAGGAATTACTTGTACTGTTCCACCATTATAATCACCACGACGTTCTTTCTGTAATACAGATTGGTAAACGCGACCTGAAGTTACTGTAGAATGTTTCCCTAGGTTAATGTCAATGAAACGTTCATAATGTCCTAAGTCTAAATCAGCCTCAGCACCATCATCTGTTACAAAAACCTCACCATGTTGATAAGGGCTCATTGTACCTGGGTCAATATTGATATATGGGTCAAACTTTTGAATCGTAACTTCTAAACCACGGTTCTTTAATAAACGACCTAGAGATGCTGCAACAATCCCTTTTCCAAGTGATGATACAACCCCACCTGTTACAAAAATATACTTCGTCATGAATAAATTCCTCCTTATGATGTTCTAAAATTACTAGCTCGCTTAGGGGGGAACAGAATCCTTTATATTCTAATACCCTAAAAAAAGAAAAGCCGAGAATGTCTACAAAAAATGTAGTCGATTCGAAGCTGTAATCGGTTCTATCTCTTTTCCACTTTCCTTTAAACCTTAAAACTCTAACATTTATCCAGTCACCGTTTACTATACATCATGAATAAATCCAAACTTTTATATTCATTTCTGGATGAACGTATGGGAGAACTGAATATAGTTAAAAACAAAAAAACGCTCCTCCTGCATAGGTTTGCAGGGGGAGCGTATTATATACACGGTCTTTCTCCTTCTTTTAAGGAGCCCAAGTAAAAGATTAAACGGAACCGTGATAGAAGTCAAGATTTTTTACTCCATGCCTAATAGAAAGAAAATTCTAAGAGTACTGTATTAGTTTTCTTCCTCTTCTTCGTCGAACTCTTCTTCCTCTTCATCAATAAAGTCTTCATCAATTTCTTCATCAATATCTTCGATTTCTTCATCGTCAAAATCGATTTCTTCTTTTTCTTCGTCCTCTTCTTCAATATCTTCTTCATCAACAAACTCTTCGAAGTCTTCGTCAAAGTCGATATCTTCTTCTTCTAAATCTACATCCTCATCAAGATCTTCATCATCAAAGGCAGCTTTAGATTTTTTCTTTTGAGTCTTAACAGAAGGTGCTGTTTCTTCTTCAATTTGCTCTACTTTAAACCATTCACGTAGGCCCCATCCTGCTTCTTGATTATATAAGAAGCGGCCATCAATATTAATATCTGTATAAAATTGTAACAGACGGGATTTCATTTCTGCATCACTATAGCCCACAAGCTCTTGAATTAATTTTAGTAAATCATTAAAAGACACTGAGGCACGTTTTTCATTTAAAATTGCATAAGCTAAGTTAATTAACGATTCTTCCGTTAATTGTTCCTTTGTCATTTCACGAAAATTCAATTCGTGCACTTCCTTTCCCTCATCACAATGGACGTTTTAAAATTACATGGTGCTTTATTTTCCAAGCGCAGCAAAAAAGGCCACGCAAAAGGTACTTTCTATACATAAGCATAATACCCATTATATACAAAGTTTTAGCCCCTTTGCTAGCTTCAATTACTGTTTTTTATATTACGCATTTTTTTTATTCCAAGATAAAACAAATAAACAGATAATAGTAGTAAAGGAATAGCGCCAATTTGCTTATTATACAGGAAAATGGCTACCAATACTAAAGCTAATATAATTATGTAGTGAATAAATGATTTCATCCCTACTGCGCCTCCCCTTTTTTTACATTTCTATTATAACGAAAATAAAAAGAAGTGCCTAATCTTAAGACTAGACACTAGAAACTAGAGAAGCTTGTTACATAAATTAGAAAAAAATGTTAGAAAAAAAGCAGTTTTGAATGTCTACAATTACATATTTCGACGATATTGTCCGCCAACTTCATATAAAGCTTTTGTAATTTGTCCTAAGCTTGCTACTTTTACTGATTCCATAAGCTCAGCAAAAATATTACCATTGTTAACAGCAACTTCTTGTAAACGTGCGATTGCAGCTTCACTTTCTTCTTCATGCGTCTTCCAGAATGCTTGTAAATTGCGAATTTGCGTTTCCTTCTCTTCTGTGGATGCACGAGCAATTTCCATATTATCGATAGCAGCGTCTGAAGGTGGATTTGGATTCAGGTACGTATTGACACCAATGATTGGTAGCTCCCCTGAATGCTTTAACATTTCATAGTACATGGACTCCTCTTGAATTTTACCTCGTTGATATTGCGTTTCCATTGCACCTAAAACACCACCACGATCATTAATACGATCAAATTCCTCAAGGACCGCTTCTTCTACAAGATCTGTCAATTCTTCTATAACAAATGCACCTTGCAGAGGATTTTCGTTTTTTGCCAAGCCATGCTCTTTCGTAATAATCATTTGGATAGCCATGGCACGACGTACAGATTCCTCTGTAGGTGTTGTAATAGCTTCATCATAGGCATTTGTATGCAATGAGTTACAGTTATCTTGTAATGCCATCAATGCTTGTAATGTTGTACGAATATCATTAAAATCAATCTCTTGCGCATGTAGACTACGACCAGATGTTTGAATATGATATTTTAGCTTTTGCGCACGTTCATTGGCACCATATTTATCACGCATTACAATGGCCCAAATACGACGAGCAACACGTCCAATTACTGTATACTCTGGATCAAGTCCATTCGAGAAGAAGAACGATAGATTTGGTGCAAAGTCGTTAATATTCATGCCACGACTTAAATAATACTCTACATACGTAAAGCCATTTGCTAAGGTGAAAGCTAATTGGGAAATAGGATTTGCCCCAGCTTCTGCAATATGGTAACCCGAAATAGAAACGGAATAGTAGTTACGCACCTTATGATCAATAAAGTATTGCTGAATATCACCCATCATACGTAAAGCAAACTCTGTCGAGAAAATACATGTGTTCTGTCCTTGATCTTCTTTTAAAATATCAGCTTGTACTGTTCCACGTACAACCTGCAATGTGTTTTCACGTGTCTCGGTAAACTCTTCTACTGTCAAAGTCCGTCCTAGCTCTTGTTCGCGCAATTTAACTTGTTGATCGATCGCCGTATTCATGAACATCGCTAAAATAATAGGCGCTGGACCATTAATGGTCATAGATACAGATGTAGACGGTGCACATAAATCAAAGCCTGCATAAAGCTTTTTCATATCCTCTAATGTACAGATCGATACACCCGATTCCCCGACCTTACCATAAATATCTGGACGGTAATCTGGATCTTCCCCATAGAGAGTTACAGAATCAAAGGCTGTAGATAAACGTTTCGCATCGTCATCCTTCGATAAATAGTGGAAGCGTTTATTTGTACGTTCAGGTGTTCCTTCACCAGCAAATTGACGCTTCGGATCTTCTCCCTCACGTTTGAATTGGAAAACACCTGCTGTATAAGGAAACTCACCAGGAACATTCTCTTTGTACACCCAGCGTAATATTTCACCGTAGTCCTCAAATTTCGGCAATGCTACTTTAGGAATTTTTGTACCAGAAAGACTTGTTGTTTTTAAAATAGTGCGAATTTCTTTGTCTCGAACCTTCGTCACAAACTCATCACCAGCATAAGCTTCTTTTAAAGTTTGCCAATTATCCAATATACGCTTGGATTCTGCTGATAATTCATCTCTGGCACCTTGTGCTAAAGAAGAAAGCGATGCTATAAGTGCATCCTCTGGTGCTTTTTCCTTAACTGCCGTAATAGCACCTTCTAATTGGAACAGACGGCGAGCAAATCCCACCTGCTGTTCTGATTTTTTATGATAGCCACGAACCGTGTCAGTAATTTCACGTAAATAATAACGACGATCGTTTGGAATAATGACATCTTGCTTTTGCGTCTTAGCAAATTGCTCATAGCTTGTTTCCCAATTGTAGCCTGTTTTTTCGTTAATAATATGAACTAAAGCTGCGAATAATGCATTGGTCCCTTTGTCATTAAACTGGCTAGCAATTGTTCCATAAACAGGCATACTATCAAGTGATTCTTCCCATAGCTCACGAGATCGTTGGTATTGTTTTTGTACTTGACGTAGCGCATCCTCCGAGCCTTTACGCTCAAACTTATTGATCGCAATGACATCTGCAAAATCAATCATATCAATTTTCTCAAGCTGTGTAGGTGCACCAAATTCACTTGTCATAACATACATGGAAAGATCTGTATACCTTGTGATTTCGGCATCACCTTGACCAATACCACTTGTTTCGACGATGATTAAATCATAGCCCGCTACACGTACTACATCTATTACATCACCAATAGATGCAGATAATTCAGTGCGAGAGCCTCGTGTTGCTAAACTACGCATATAAACGCGGTTATTGAAGATGGCGTTCATGCGAATTCTATCGCCAAGTAATGCTCCACCTGTTTTTTGCTTTGTTGGATCGACTGAAAGAATGGCTACACGTTTATCTGGGAATTCTTTCAGGAAACGGCGAATCAGCTCATCCGTTAATGAAGATTTCCCTGCGCCACCTGTTCCTGTAATCCCCATGACAGGTGTACCTTTTGAACGCTTTCGTGCCTCAATTAACATCTCTTTCGTAGCTTCATCCTCATTTGACTCAGCTGCTGTAATTAGATTGGCTAAAATTTCAGGCGTTTCTGTCGTTAAAGCCTCTAATTTATCTAAATAGTTGCCTGTTGCAGTTGGAAAGTCCGTTCCTTTAATTTGCTCATTAATCATCCCTTGTAGCCCTAAAACACGGCCATCCTCTGGTGAGAAAATGCCTGCAATGCCATACGCATGAAGCTCTTTAATTTCACGAGGTAAAATAACCCCACCACCACCGCCATAAATTTTAATATGCGGTGCCCCTTTTTCACGCAGCAAATCATACATATATTTAAAGTATTCCATATGCCCGCCTTGATAAGAAGAAACTGCAATACCTTGTGCATCTTCTTGAATCGCGGCATTCACGACTTCTTCGACAGAACGGTTATGCCCTAAATGGATTACTTCTACACCGCTCGATTGTAATATGCGTCGCATTATATTGACCGAAGCATCATGTCCATCAAAAAGACTTGATGCTGTCACAAAACGTACGTGATTTTTTGGACGATATACTTCTACCTTTGTCATATGAATTCCCCACTCTCTCCCCTTAATGAATTGAAAAAAGCCGACAATTGCAATGTCGATGTATGCAATTGCCGACAAACCCCTTACGAAATATTAGAACCCCTTTATGCCTGAAATGAACAAGGTGATTTGCATGTCGATGAACTCATCAATTGAATGTTGACGATGTAATGCCCATTTGCGGAACGCCCAACTTTGTCCTGAGACAACTAAGTTATTGGCTGCTAAATGGATTTGCTTGTCTGTCATTGTTAGTTCCCCAGACTGCACACAGCGCTGTAGCAAGCGTTCAAAAGTGGCAACCATTTCAAACTCTTTACTAAAAACATAGCGTTGTGCTTCTTTTGACAATGATTTTGTTTCTTGATACATGATTGTTAGCTCATCAACCATGCTATCAATTTGCACGAAATATTCTCGAATCATTTCTTTTAACTCATCAATTGTTCCAGCTTTAATCTCGTAACTTGAAAGCCGCTCCATTGCATGATGATAGATACTATCACAAACAAGATAAAGAACGTCTTCTTTAGTACGGATGTACTCGTATAAAGTACCAATACTAAAGCCTGCAGCTTTTGCGATTTCTCTCGTCGTGGCACGATGAAAGCCTTTTTCTTTAAATAGCTTAATAGCTCCTTGAATCATTTGTTCACGACGAATGGCGATTAAATTTTCATCTTTTACAGTTGACTGTACTTGGGGCCTTTTATCTTTTTCTGTCATCAATTATTTCGTTAGCATACGCGAGATTACAAGACGTTGAATCTCCTGCGTACCTTCGTAAATTTGAGTAATTTTCGCATCACGCATAAAGCGCTCTACTGGATAATCCTTTGTATAACCATAGCCACCAAATACTTGAACCGCCTCTGTCGTTACACTCATTGCTGTATCGCCAGCCATTAATTTCGCCATTGCAGAAGCCTTACCATATGGTAGGTTATTAGACTCTAACCAAGCCGCTTGGTATGTAAGAAGTCGAGAAGCTTCAATTTGAGTTGCCATGTCTGCTAATTTAAAAGATACACCTTGGTTAGCAGAGATTGGTTTACCAAATTGCACACGTTCTTTGGCATAGTCAACTGCTGCATCCAGCGCTCCTTGTGCAATTCCTACAGCTTGAGCAGCAATACCATTACGTCCACCATCTAGTGTCGTCATAGCAATTTTAAAACCTTCCCCTTCAGCTCCTAGTAGGTTTTCTTTTGGAACACGGCAGTTGTCGAAAATGATTTCGGTTGTAGGAGATGAACGAATTCCTAATTTCTTTTCTTTCTTCCCTACAGAGAAACCTTTAAATCCAGCTTCCACGATAAATGCTGATGTACCGTGTTTAGCTTCTGGATCTGTTACTGCAAACACAATATATGTATCTGCCACTCCGCCGTTTGTAATAAAGATTTTTGAGCCATTTAAAATATAATAATCGCCATCACGTTTAGCATATGTTTTCATGCCACCCGCATCAGATCCTGAACCTGGTTCTGTTAAACCATACGCACCAATATGTTTTCCTTCTGCCATTGGACGAAGGTATTTTTGTTTTTGTTCTTCTGTACCGAACTTGTACAGTGGCCATCCTGCCAGTGAAGTATGTGCTGATAATGTTACCCCAGTGGAGGCACAGACACGTGATAATTCTTCAACAGCAATGACATATGCAAGGTAGTCAAACCCAGCTCCACCATATTCCTCTGGCCACGGAATACCAGTTAACCCAAGCTCCGCCATTTTATCGAAAATTGCACGGTCAAATTCTTCATTCTCGTCACGTTCAGCAGCTGTTGGTGCCACTTCATTTATAGCAAAATCACGAATCATTTCACGTAATTGTTCATGCTCTTCTGTTAACTGAAAGTTCATTGTCCATTTCCCCTTTTTAATTAGACTCTGTTCTATGTTACCTGTGTGTTGTTCTGGGTTCAGCGATTGTCAATCATATTGGAGCATTGGAGCGAGTTTCCATTCTTGATGAGGTCTTTACTCCACTTTAATAAGTCATCCCTAAGAGAATAGCCTATCATCAGGCTTTATTTCAGTAAATGTTTACTAATAACTAGTTTTTGAATTTCACTTGTACCTTCATAGATTTCCGTGACCTTTGCATCACGGAAATATCGCTCTACTGGATAGTCCTCTGTGTAGCCGTAGCCGCCAAAAACTTGAACCGCTTCTATTGACGTTTGTACAGCTGTTCGTGATGCGAAAAGTTTGGCCATTGAAGCTTCTGCTCCACACGGTAAACCTTTTGCACGTAAATCTGCTGCACGATACACTAATAGTTTTGCCGATTCAACAGCTGTTGCCATATCAGCGAGTGTAAAGCCAACTCCTTGTTGAGCAGCAATCGGTTTTCCGAATTGCTCACGCTCTTTTGCATAAGTAGTAGCCGCCTCTAGTGCTGCTTCAGCAATCCCCAATGCCTGTGCTGCAATACCGATTCGCCCTACATCTAAATTCGCCATCGCAATTTTGAAGCCTTCTCCCTCTTCCCCTAAAAGGTTGTCGGTTGGGATGCGGCAATTATCGAATGTCAGTTGAACAGTGCGTGAGCCATGTAAACCCATCTTTTGTTCATCTTTACCAATGATTAAACCTGGTGTTCCTTTTTCAACAATAAAAGCTGAAATACCTCGTGTTTTTTCAGCAGGGTTGGTTGAGGCGAATACGATATATACATCAGCCTCTCCGCCATTTGTAATAAAAACTTTAGAGCCGTTAATCACATATTCATCGCCATCTCGTACTGCCTTTGACTGTAGAGAACCTGCGTCAGAGCCTGCACCTGGCTCTGTTAAACAAAATGCGCCTAAATATTCCCCGGCTGCAAGCTTTGGTACATAACGCTTCTTTTGTTCCTCATTTCCAAAGTAAATGATCGGATTTGTTCCAACCGAAGTATGCACTGATAAAATAACCCCCATTACAGCGCTTACTTTTGACAATTCATTAATCGCAATAATATACGATGTAAAATCCATACCAGAGCCACCTAAGTCTTCTGGTGTCGTAATCCCCATTAAGCCAAGTTCACCCATTTGTTGTAGAAGCTCACGTGGAAATTCTCCTGCTTCCATCCGCCCTACCCATGGTTGAATTTTTTCCTGAGCAAATTGACGAACCATATCGCGCATCATCATTTGCTCATCTGTAAATTGCAATTGCATCTATAATGTCACCCCTCTAAGTTGTCCGCAACATCTACATAACCCCATCCCCATAGGATTATTCGTAAACGTAAAAGCCTCTTCCTGATTTCTTTCCTAGCCAGCCAGCTGCAACGTATTTACGAAGCAGTGGACAAGGGCGATATTTACTATCTCCTAGACCCTCATGTAAAATTTCCATGATGTAAAGGCAAGTATCTAAGCCAATGAAGTCTGCTAATGTTAATGGTCCCATCGGATGGTTCATACCTAGCTTCATCACATCGTCAATTGCTTCCTTCGTAGCTACACCTTCATAAAGTGCATAAATTGCTTCATTAATCATTGGTAGCAAAATACGGTTTGAAATAAATCCTGGGAAGTCATTCACTTCTACTGGTGTTTTCGCTAACTTGACTGTCATCGCTTCAACAGCTTTGTATACTTCATCCGTAGTTGCTAAGCCTCTAATGATTTCAACAAGCTTCATTACTGGCACTGGATTCATAAAATGCATACCAATTACTTGCTCTGGTCGATTTGTTACCGCTGCAATTTCAGTAATAGGCAACGAAGATGTATTCGTAGCTAAAATGGCATGTGCTGGTGCAATGCCATCAAGTTGCTTAAAGATGGATTGCTTAATGTCCATATTCTCTACTGCTGCCTCGATGATAATATCTACATCACTAGCATCCTGTAAATCTAGTGACATACTAATTCGACCTAAAACAGCCGCTTTGTCATCCTCCGTTTTACGGCCCTTTTCTACATCACGTGATAAATTTTTTGTAATAACTCCTATTCCACGCTCGAAGAACTCTTGTTTGATATCATTCAATTTCACATCATAGCCTGCTTGTGCACAAACTTGTGCAATACCAGAGCCCATTTGCCCTGCACCAATGACCATTACCTTTTGAATTCCCATTAGTTCAGTCCCCCTGTTTTTGGTACTTCAATCATAATCGCATCACCTTGACCCCCACCTGAACAAATTGCAGCAATACCGATGCCTCCACCACGACGCTTCAATTCTTGTGCAAGCGTTAAAATAATACGTGCACCAGATGCTCCAATAGGATGACCTAAAGCAACCGCACCGCCATTAACATTCACCTTTTCAGCATCTAAATCAGCTAACTGCTTGCTGACCAAGGCGACTGCTGCAAAGGCCTCATTGATTTCGATCAAATCAATATCTGCTAATGATTTATTGGTTTTTTTCAGCAATTTATTAATAACAAGACCTGGTGTTTGTGGGAAGTTTTCTGGCTCAATGGCAAGCTCTTCATGACCTAAAATTATTGCTAATGGCTCTCTTCCTTCACGTGTGGCACGTTCCTCACTCATAACCACGAGGGCACATGCACCATCGTTAACGCCAGGTGCATTACCTGCTGTGATCGTGCCATCCTTGTCAAAGGCTGGTTTCAGTTTTGCTAGTACCTCCAACGTTGTACCTGCTCTTGGTGCTTCATCTGTATCGACGACCAGTGGTTGTCCTTTACGTTGTGGAATCTCCACTTGTACGATTTCTTCAGCAAAGTAACCTTGTTCAATCGCCGCTAGTGCGCGCTCATGACTGCGAACAGACCAAGCGTCCTGTTCCTCACGACTGAGCGAGAATTCCTTAGCTGTTGCATTACCATAGCTCCCCATATGCGGTCTCGCTTTATCGAAAGCACATGTTAAACCGTCATAAAGCATGCCATCCACCATTGTGGAATCTCCCATACGCAAGCCATTTCGACCATTTAACAGATAGTACGGAGCATTGGACATAGACTCCATTCCACCAGCAATAATCACTTCTTCGTCCCCTAATCGAATCAATTGATCTGCTAATGTCACTGCACGCATCCCTGATGCACAAACTTTATTGATTGTTTCTGTTTTTACCGCTGTTGGTAAATTGGCTTTTATCGCAGCTTGCCTCGAAGGTATTTGCCCCTGTCCCCCTTGTAAAACAGAGCCCAAAATAACCTCATCTACTTCGTCAGATGCAATATTTGCTTTCTCTAGCGCACCTTTTATTGCAATTGCCCCTAGATTACTTGCATGTAATGTTGATAATGAACCTCCAAATTTACCAAATGCAGTTCTTGCTCCTGCTAAAATGACAGCTCTATTCAAGTAAAACACCCCTTTTGTTTTACGTACTCGATGAAGTAGTATAGCATTTCATTGACTGAACGCTCGCTCGACTTCTATCGATGAAAAATGGGAGCTTGTTAGTTGCAACTCCCATTTCCATTTAATCTTATTCTACAAAACAATTTTTTATTGTGCAATTTATATTTTTCAGATAACTAAAATATTTCTACAATAGCAATCATTTTTCTGCGTTCGATTCCGTATTCTCGTCCTGTTGAACATTTTCTACGGATGCTACCACTGCTTCTAATGTTTCTTCTTCAGCTTCCTCAGATGAAGGATCAACAGCCTTCACTTTTTCACCGAACACTGAACGCTCTAGTAATTCTGCTACATCGAATGTGCCAATAGAGTCTTCCACTTCTTTTGCCTTTGTACCATCCTCCAGCATTGTTAAGCAATAAGGACAGCCAGATGAAATAACGGATGCATTAGTAGCAAGAGCTTGCTCTGTACGAGCTACATTAATGCGATTACCAACATGCTCTTCCATCCACATTAAGCCACCACCTGCACCACAGCACATAGCAGTTTCGCGATTTCGTTCCATTTCCACAAGCTTCACACCCGGGATACCACGTAGAATTTCTCTCGGCGCATCATAAACATCATTGTAACGGCCTAAGTAACAGGAATCGTGGAAAACAATTGTTTCATGAACTTCATAATTGAGTGCCAGACGATTTTCCTCAATCAACTGATTTAGTATTTCAGTATGATGATACACTTCGCCATTCCAGCCAAAGTCTTGGTATTCATTTTTAAAGATATTGTAAGCATGAGGGTCGATTGTCACTATTTTCTTCACATCATTTTTCTCAAACTCATCAATATTTGCTGTAGCTAATTCTTGGAATAAAAATTCATTTCCTAAACGACGAGGTGTGTCCCCAGAGTTTTTCTCTTTATTTCCTAAGATCGCAAACTTCACACCAGCTTCGTTTAATAGACGACAGAAAGCTAAAGCAATTTTTTGAGAGCGATTATCGAATGCCCCCATCGAACCAACCCAGAATAGATATTCCATTTCTTCGCCAGATTTTTTTAACTCTTTTACTGTTGGAATATGGATTGTTGGATCAAGATCACGCCAATTCTCTTTTTCTTTACGGTTTAAGCCCCAAGGATTCCCTTGTCGTTCGATATTTGTCATGGCACGTTGTGCATCAGGATTAACTTTTCCTTCCGTCATTGTTAGATAGCGACGTAGGTCGATGATTTTATCAACATGCTCATTCATTACTGGACATTGATCCTCACAGTTTCGACAAGTCGTACAAGCCCAAATTTCTTCTTCTGTAATCACATCGCCAATTAAAGATGGGCTGTAAATATCTTCAATTACTGCGCCTTCAGCACCAGCAGCCATCGCAAGCTGATTACCCTTGGTATTGGCAAAGAATTGATAAGGTACCCAAGGCTTTTGCTTTGTTACAACAGCGCCAGTAAATGTTAAATGATCACGCAATTTTACGATTAAATCCATTGGAGACAGCATTTTTCCTGTTCCAGTTGCAGGACACATATTGGTACAACGTCCACATTCCACACAAGAATACAGATCGAGCATTTGCTTTTGTGTGAAGTCTTGTATGCGTCCAACTCCAATTGAAGGCATATCCTCTTCACTTTCAGCATTTTCTCCTGCTTCTTCTAATGCCTCAAAATCGATAGGCGTTAATGTACCCACACGATCTAAACGATTCATGTAAACATTCAGTGGGCTGACAATTAAATGGAAATGCTTAGATTGTGGTACATACACAAGGAATGTTAATAGAATTAAAAGATGTGCCCACCACATAACATAAAATACTCCAGCAGCTACTGATGCAGGTAGGAAGCCAAATATAGCAGCAATGCTTGAAGCAACAGGCTCCGTATAAGTTAACCCCTCACCATGCCAGATTAATCCCATACCATTAGCGATTAATGTTGAGACCATTAAGCCACCAATGAAAATTAACACAAGACCGTTTTTCCATCCTCTTTTTAGACGCACTAGCTTTTCTACATAGCGGCGGTAAAATGCCCACACTACCGCAACTAAAATCATTAAAACTACAAGCTCTTGGAAGAATGTAAAGACACCATAGAAAATACCTAATGGCAGATGTGATCCTGGTGCTAGTCCTTTCCAAATTAAATCAATGGCCCCTAACTGAACCATCAAAAATCCATAGAAAAACATCACGTGAATTAATCCACTCTTTGGATCCTTTAATAGCTTGTTTTGACCAAATACATTGACCATAATATAGCGTAGTCGCTCTTTAACACTTTCATCAAACTCAACCTTTTTCCCCAATTGCACATACTTATAGCGTGTTTTCAACAGATAGAAGAACAATCCTACTGCATAAAGCACAACCACGACTGTTAAGACTATGTTAGCAATTAATAATGGACTCATGGTTGGTCCCCCCTTTAGTTTGTCGTAATTTTCTCTCTTTGCGGCAAATTTGCTAGTTCATACGGAAATGTGCGTCACTATATCAATATATTCCTATTCTAATAAATGAGTGAGCATTCAGTCAACATAAAACGGAAATATTTCTGATAATTTTATATTCTTACACTTTACAAGAAAAAAAGCCACCCTGAAATTTATTCAAAGTAGCATTTTTTTACTTTTCTTTTTTAAAATTTAATTAATAAAAGCTGCGACATCCACATAACAAGTTTATTTTTTGAAGACATTGCCACTGCGAATGTATTCAATATCCGCTACGTTTAATCGAGCATTTACAACACGTGCGGCTGCAAATAAATAATCTGATAATCGATTTAAATATTTTTGTACAACTTTCGGCACGTCCTCCACTTCTTTCATAAGTGTCACCATTTCACGCTCTGCTCGTCGTGCAACTGTACGAGCAATGTGTAAAGTTGCAGCTGCTGGTGCGCCACCTGGTAAAATAAAACGTTGTAATGGTGGTGCCTCATCTGATAAAGCATCTATACGAGCTTCCAACACTTCAATCGGTTGCTCTGTTAATTTATAGTGGCGTTCTTTCATCACATTGGCAAGGTCACCACCAGCATCGAATAGTTCATGCTGAATTGTTTCAAGATCTGTTAAAATATCCTTAAAAAGTGCTTGATCTAATTCACTTACTGCCTTCCCGATAAAAGAGTTTAATTCATCAATCGCCCCGTATGTTTCAACACGTAAGCTATCTTTATCAACGCGTCCGCCAATTAGACTTGTTTTCCCCGTATCGCCTGTTTTCGTGTAAAGCTTCATTTCTCTCATCTCCTAAAACTGATTTTTATAATTTCTGATGGCCTGAACTGTTGTTTCATAAACACCCTTGGCAATCATTTTACCAACTTCCGTAATCGGGCCACCATACAGCATTTCTTCCCCTTTTTGAGTTGCTGCAATTAACAGACTATCTGTAGCAGTTCCTGTAGCAATAGTTCCACTACGCTCGTCACGAATATCTTCTGATTGCAAAGCTTTTGTTTTCGCCTCTGTAGCTGTCATCAGTGCCTGGAAAAATGCCTCCTCCGATAAACAGCCATTGATTATGATCCATGTATTGATAGTACCAATATATGGATCATCCTGTCTTTCGTGTACACGTGATACATCAACCGCATTGCCCACACCAGCTGTTACAGCTACTATCATACTGCCAAAAGGCGCTGAAAATTCATTAATGGCAACAAGAGCTGTTGGCACTGCTGTCAGCATCACAACAGTACTTGTTGGGGAAAAATTCTCTCTTTGCAAAAAATCACTAACTTCTCTTTTTACATCACTTATCACATAATCACCAGGTACAGAGCGGTTTAACAAGCAATTATGCCAGCCAATACCTGGGTTATGAACAGCAGAGGACACTGTTTTTAACGGAATCTCTGATTGAAGTTGAATATAGTGTTCCGTTATCATGAAATGTTCTTTTTTGATGACAGCTCGCTGCTGGTAATCAGTTGTTGCGGGCATCATTGTAATTTGAGGTTTTGGTATTTCGGGATGGGCATATGTAGCCACTCGTGCTTGATAAACTTCTTCAATTTGGGAGGCTATTAATACTTCATGCGGTACTCCAAGTGCTCTCATTTGCCCACCCTCCATAAGCAATAATTCATCACAATAGAGAGAGGCTAAATTCATATCATGTAGTACCATAACGACCGTTAAACCACACTCCACAGCTTCCTTCCTGACCATATCTAAGATTTGCCGTTGATGTGCAATGTCTAGATGATTGGTTGGCTCATCCAGCAGTAGAATTTCTGCTGTTTGCGCTAATGCCTGGGCAACAAATACTCTTTGTTGTTCACCACCCGATAAAAATTCTAACGGGGTGTGCTCATAGCGTTTCACACCTGTTTGCAGCATGGCATGCTGAACAGCCTGTTCATCCTGTTCAGACCAACTTGAGAAAAAACCTGTTTGATGGGGGTAGCGCCCTAGTGAAATGGCCTCCCTTACACTGTTTGAGAAAGCATTTGCATGAAGCTGTGGTAGTACAGCCATCTTTTGCGCCAAAGCACGGGCATTATAAGAAAGGATATTTTGTCCATCAATTGTGATTGTTCCAGCAGTAGCTGGTAATATCCCACTCATTACCTTTAATAATGTGGATTTCCCACTACCATTCGGTCCCAGAATACCAAGAATTTTCCCTTTTTCCACAGTAAAACTAATGTCCTTGACGATTGGTACATCTTCATAACCACCTGATAGATGTTCGACAATAATCATGCCCGTACCCCCTTACTTCTTCGTTGCTTATAAAAAATATAGGAGAAAACAGGTGCACCAATAAACGCCGTAATAACACCAATAGGTAGCTCTCTTGGCACAATAATTGTTCGTGCTACTAAATCGCAAACAATGAGTAAAGTTGCGCCATTGAAAAACGATAATGGCAATAAATGGCGGTGGTCAGAACCCCAAATCATCCTTGTCATATGCGGTACAACTAATCCTACAAAGCCAATTGTGCCAGAAACCGCTACAGCAGCTCCTGTTAACATGGAGCCACCCGCTAAAATCAAATACTTACTACGTTTCACATTGACACCTAAATGCTTCGCGCGCTCTTCACCATATAACAAAACATTTAGCTCTCGTCTTTGCGTCCAAAGCATAATGGAACCAACAATAACAAATGGCGTGATCATTTGGACATATGGCCATCCACGCATTGACACAGAACCTAGTAACCAGCCAATTACTTGGCGTAGCTCTTCTCCAGATAAAGCGATCATTAATGAAATGAGAGAACCTAGAAATGAGCTAAAAATAACACCTGTTAAAATTAACGTTTCCATCTTCAATGAACGGTCTACCATTCTAGCAAAGCTCATGACCACTACCATCGTGATGATTGCGCCTATCATACTAAAAGTGGGTAGGGCATACAAGCCTACGACCGGTATAGATATACTAAAAAAAATCGTAATAACAGCACCAACAGATGCCCCTGATGAAACGCCTAATGTATATGGATCTGCCAATGGATTTTTTAACAACCCTTGGAAAGCTGCTCCAGCAATGGCCAAAGAAGCTCCCACTAGTCCCGCTAACAACACGCGTGGCAGACGGATTTTCCAAAAGATATTAGCAGCCGTTTCATCAACTGCTTGATTCCATAAAACTTCTAACGGAATATGAACTGAGCCTATTGCTACGCCACACCAGATACTAATGACAAGAAGCGTACATGTTAGTACATAGGCTAGTGCTATTTTTTTCACTTAAAAACCTCTGGATAAATAGCTTTTGCTAATTCTTCAAGACCTTCTCCTAAACGGGGACCTTGACGACTTGTTGTGCTTTCATCTACTTGAACGATTGCCTTATTTTTCACGGCATTAACAGTATCGAAACCAGCACGTTGTGGTATTTTTGTTAAAATATCTGGTACATAATGATATGTCACAACGATGACATCTGGGTTTTTCGTAATAATTTGTTCTGAACTAATTTCATACCAATCCTTCGCATCTGCCGCTACGTTTTCTGCATGAATCATGTCCAGCATAGCATTCATAAATGTGCCATTACCCGCCGTATAAATAGTAGGTTCATTCGATGCTTCGACTAGCACTTTTTTGGGTTCGACATCCTTTACTTTTGTCAGAACATCTTCCACTTTTTCCTTCATATTAGCAACGATTTTTTCAGCCTCTGGTAATTTCCCTGTTGCACGACCAAGCAGCTCAATCGTTGTGTAAGTTTCATTAAAGTCTTGTGCATTTTTTACGACAAATACTTTCAAACCTGCTGACTCAAGCTGTTCAATCGCCGCTTCTGAAAGGGACATGCTAGATTCATGCGAAAACACGATATCTGGCTTTAAGGCAATAATTTTTTCAATATTGTACTCCATGCCCCCAACTTTCTCCTTTTCAGCGACTTCTGGTGGATAATCATCATTGTCTGTCACCCCAACTATTTCATCATTTAAACCAAGTTCAAATAATATCTCTGTGTTACTTGGAATAAGAGAAACAATTTTTTCAGGCGGTGCTTCAAGTGTAATATCCTTGCCAATGGCATCTGTTATGGTCATTGGGAATGTTGCTTCATCCACCTGTGGAGTCTCTTGCTGTGTTTGCTGCTCCGTAGCTACTGGCTTGTCATTTTTGGCTTCTTGCCCACATGCTGCTAACAAACCTACTGCTAAAAATGCTGATAATCCTATTTTCCAAAATTTCTTCATGTGAATCCTCCTTTGTTGATCCGTGCGTCAATTGGTTAGAAATATTTTCTCCATCAAAATAAGACCCCTCATCTTCGAATGATGAGGGGTCAAAATCGCACCAAAAAACTGATACAAAATCCACCACCCTATCCTCGTAGGTTGTCATGTCTATACTATAAAGGCAGGTCTCCTGGCTCGTGCTTATTGCGTTTTTCAAGCCTTCCCGAAATCTTCAGTGGCATTATTTGAAAAAACTCACACTTACAGTGGCGGGACCGCATCGGAATTACACCGACTTCCCTTTTCACTTTACTTAAGTAAAGAACCTTTATAATATTCAGTTGATTTCATTATACATGAAAATAAAAGAAGTCGCCTCCATTCCAGACGACTCCTTGGCAATTATACAATTTCAGAAAAATATTGTACGGTTTTCATTTGTGCACCTATTTGTCGCAATGACCACGTTTGCTCTAAATAGATATCCGCTAGCTTTTCGTACTTCCCGCCAAATTTTAGTGCCCATTCCACCGCTACAACACTTTCATAAAGATGGGCCATCTTTTTCGCTATATCTTTGGCTTCAAAAGTTTTAGTTGCTTCATCTAAAGCGCTAAAAATTTGTAATGTAGCCGCAAGATTTACCAACTGCTCTTCCACAATTTGCACTAGTGGACTATCCGCTAGCTTCTCTAGCCTTGTCTCCATTTCACGGACAAACAGTTCATGTGCATGGAATTTATCCACTAAACGAATAAGTTCTAAAGCCAAAATATTTGCCGTTCCCTCCCATACCGTCAATACTTGTGCATCCCTTAGTAAGCGTGGTGTTACAAAGTCTTCAATATAGCCATTACCACCATGTAATTCAATCGCTTCACTAGCATAATGAACGGCTTGCTCTGCCGTTTCCTTTTTCATAATGGCAATATATAAACGATTCATAATGAGATCTTGTTGTGTTCCCTGCCCACTTGTCACTTTATCGTATAATTGAATAAGATCAAATACTGTCGCTACTTCCACATGCAGCTTAGCAGCAAACTTCCCTAATGTATCCTGGATCATTGGGTATTGTGTTAAGGGCTTGCCAAATGCATATCGATTGGTCACATAATGCTTTGCCTCTAAAAAGCCTCGACGCATAATACCAATCGATGCGACTGCATTACAAATTCTTGAAAGATTTAGTGCTTCTAGCATGTAATAAATCCCTTTATTTTGTTCCCCTACAATATAAGCAAGGGCACCATCAAACTCTACCTCGCCCGATGGGACTGCTCGAACGCCTAATTTATCTTTCAATCGACGAATACGAAGATGATTAGCCGTACCATCTTCATTATTCCATGGAACTGCAAATAACGTTAACCCTTTAGAGCCTGCTTGTGCGCCTTCTAAACGTGCCAACACCATTGCTACGCCACACATACCTGCATTGGATGCGAAGTATTTTTCTCCATAGAGACGGTACTCATTGCCTACTTTTCTGGCCTCCACAACATTCGCCCCAACGTCTGACCCTCCTTGACGTTCTGTTAAAAATGTTGCTCCTTCGTATAGCTCCGTCTCTCCTGTTGCACAAACATGTGGCAAGAAACGCTGCTTTACATCCTCATCAGCATAATGATCTAATAGATAAGCCGTAGCCATCGTCAAAGTCACGGGACAATAAAAACCGGGCTCTGCATGAGATAGTAAATAACCTTGTGCAAAGCTATAGACATAATTCCCTTTGTGACCTAACTGTGGAATTTCTTTGTACACGTAGCCAACAATTCCCGTATTATATGTCTCTTCAATTGTTTTTTTGTAACCGTCATTCACCCAAACCTCTGATACCTCTTCTCCATAAGCATTATACCGTTCAAGGCGGGGCTCTCCCTGCCGATCAGTATGTTTTGCCCTTACGTCAATATCACCTGCACATAACTCACCGAAATCTGTCAGTTCTCTGTGTGCATAAGACAAAAACTCTTTATCTAACATCATTTCTAACACTTTTTGAAGCGTTTCTTCCTCTGTAAAAAAGTTTGTTGCACGCATTTCTTCCTGCTGTAAAACCTTCATGCTATCTCACCTCTTGTCCTTTCAAGGATTGTTTTAAAATTTTGCCTGAAGCATTGCGTGGTAGCGCTTCCACTTTTTCGAAAATACGTGGTAGTTTATACTTCGCAAGCCGTTCCTCTAAATAAGCTTTCAATGCATCCTCATCTATGTCTTGTTTCGTAGCATATACAGCCTTCACGGTTTCCCCCCATTGCGGATGTGGTATACCAATGACAGCAACTTCAAATATCCCTTCAAAGCTTAATAGGCAATCTTCAATTTCCTTCGGATAAATATTGACACCACCTGAAATAATGACATCTTTTTTGCGATCCACAATCCAAATAAAGCCGTCCTCATCCATCCGAGCCAGATCTCCTGTTTTTAACCACCCATCAATGTAAGCAGCCTTGGTTGCTATTTCATCCTTGAAGTAGCCAAGCATATTACCCTCACCAAATAAGACAATTTCTCCTACTTCGCCCACATTTACATCTTCTCCATTGTCATTGACAATACGAAGCTCTGTGCCAAGTGGCGCCCGTTGGCCAATACTCCCAGCCTTCGTTTCATGCTCCTTGCCAAATAACAGTGAGCCACTCGGACCCGCCTCTGTTAATCCATAAACACAGGTTAAATTAGTTGTTCGGAATGCCTGTTGAATGAAGCGAACCTCATTTTGAGATAATGGTGCTCCACCATATACCCACCACTTCATGGAAGACAAATCAGCCGTTTGTAGCCTTGGCATCTGAGCCGTTAATAAATAAGCAACAGGCGCTCCAAAGAAATGCGTCGTTTTTTCCTGCTCAATGGCATCGATAAAAAGGTCTGGTGTAAAGGTTGGTGTTAATACGCTTGTTGACCCTACAAATACGCCCGCCATTAAAAATAAATGCAATGGTGCTGAATGAGTTAATGGCATCATGAGCAATATACGGCTTTCAGGTTTCACTTCCATTTCAACAGCAATCATTTGTGCCACTGTTAAAATATTACGGTAGCTAAATAACACACCCTTTGGTTTTCCTGTCGTACCAGATGTATACAAAATAGTCGAAGGGTCATCTTCTTGTAGTTGGCAATCAATTGTTTGTGTGCTCGCATTTTGAAGCATTGTTTCGTAATGCTGCCAACCTGCTTTTTCTTGGCCGGTTTTAATTTTTAATGGTACAGCAGCTAGTTGTTCAACTGCGGCAAAAATCGCCTCATGAACAACAATCGCCTTCGCTTCGGCATGCTGTGCCACATACTCTACTTCCTGCAATGTAAATTTCGCATTGACTGGAACAACGATTGCCCCGATACGCTGAATAGCAAAATAGCTTACAACAAACTCTAAAACGTTCGGCATAAAGATTAAAACCTTATCATCCTGACTTACTCCTTGCTCTAGCAAAGCATGACTAAAACGTGTTACTTGTTCATCTAAATCACGATAGGTCACTCTTCTGCCATGACAAATAATGGCTTCATTTTTTGGATACTTACGGGCATTTCGTGCTAACAAACTGGAACTATTCATCATGCATCTCTCCCTTTAAAGTAGCTAATTTTTCACTAAACATGCCTTGCATTTGCTGTAATTCCTGTTTCATTTGCGTCAGCTCAGCAATTTTACTCTCAATCTCTTGAATTTTTTGTTCTCCATACTCTACTGTTCGCTCTAATTGCTGAATACCTGAGCGATCAAAATCAAAAAGTAAAACCATCTCTTTGATTTCCTCTAGTGAGAACCCGTAACGCTTGCCTCTGAAAATAAGCTTGAGCTTCGCCAATTCTTTTTTTGAAAAGGTTCGTTGATTGGTAGATGAGCGATCGGGACGAAGAAGACCAAGTTCTTCATAATAACGAATTGTGCGAGTAGACACATTGAATTCCTTTGCTACCTCCTGAATCGTCTTCAAAACCATCTCCCCTTTCCTTATTGTCAACAGTATATCATTGACGTTGACGTAAACTTCAACAAAATTTTCGAAATTAACAGAAAAATTAAGTTTGAAACAGCTAATTTTTAGTGCTATCCGTTCCTTATGCCTTTTTATCTTTCACATTTACTGTTTTATCAACCACTTTTAGAATGTTATCGTCCATTTTTGGCCTTCTAGCCACTAAAAAACCCCTAACATTCATCATGTTAGGGGCTTAAAAAGTATTACATTTTTTCTGGTGCAGATACGCCGATTAAACGTAGTGCATTAGCAATTGTTGTGCGTACAGCTGTGATTAATGCTAAACGAGCCTCTGTTAACTCCTTGTTGGAAGCATCCAATACTTTTTCTGCATTGTAAAAGCTATGGAATGTTGCTGCTGTCTCTTGAATATAGTTAGCGATTCGGTGTGGTGTACGGTGTTTCGCCGCTTCTGCCACCACTCTCGGGAAATCGCCAATCTTTTTCAGTAAATCAATTTCTTTTTCTGCTGTTAACAGATTAAGATGATCTGTTGCTACAGCAAATCCTTGCTCATTTGCTGAGCGTAAAATAGATGAAATACGAGCATGTGCATATTGTGCATAGTACACTGGGTTTTCATTGGATTGTGATACAGCAAGATCAAGGTCAAAGTCCATATGAGAATCGCCTGCAGTTTTCACGAAGAAGTATCGTACTGCATCAAGGCCAACCTCTTCTACAAGCTCACGCATTGTTACCGCGTTCCCTGTCCGTTTAGACATTTTGAATTTTTCACCGTTTTTATAAAGCTGAACCATTTGAATAACTTCTACTTCTAATGTATCACGATCATAGCCAAGGGCCTGAATAGCTGCTTTCATACGTGGAATATAACCGTGGTGGTCAGCTCCCCAAATATTGATTAATTTATCGAAACCACGGACAATTTTGTCTTCGTGGTAAGCAATATCTGGCGTTAAGTATGTGAACGAACCATCATTTTTAATTAACACACGGTCTTTATCATCACCAAATGTTGTAGAGCGGAACCAAGTAGCACCATCTTCTTCAAAGACATGACCATTTGCTTTTAATTTATCTAACGCTACTTCGATTTTACCGTTTTCATATAGAGACGTTTCAGAATACCAGACATTAAAGTTCACGCGGAAGTTTGCTAAGTCTGTTTTTAATTTATCTAATTCTAAGGCTAAACCGTGTTGACGGAAGAATGCAAAACGTTCATCCTCTGATTTTGCTAAAATAGCTTCACCATGCTCCTCCGCTAATTTACCCGCAATATCAATAATATCTTGCCCATGATAGCCGTCTTCTGGCATCTCCGCTTCCATACCTAGTGCTTGTTTATAGCGTGCTTCTAATGAGTAAGCTAGGTTATTAATTTGATTGCCCGCATCATTAATATAATATTCACGAGAGACGCTGTAACCAGCCATATCTAATACATTACATAATGAATCTCCAACAGAAGCTCCACGTGCATGTCCTAGATGAAGGTCCCCTGTAGGGTTTGCTGAAACAAACTCCACTTGAATCTTTTCCCCAGCACCAGCATTTGAACGGCCGTAGTCAGTACCTTGTTCAAGAGCCTGTGTAATTACCCCAGTTAGGAAATCTTTACGTACTGTGATATTCATGAAGCCAGGACCAGCAATGTCGATCTTTTCAATATCTGTACCTGCTGTATCAAGATTTTCTAAAATAGCTTCCGCAATAGCACGAGGTGGTTTTTTAGCCAATTTCGTTAATTGCATTGCAATGTTTGTTGCATAGTCCCCATTCGCTTTATCCTTTGGTGATTCCAAGTGAATCGATAATTCTGTACCAGCCTCAACTAAGCCTGCTTTTTCAACAGCCTGAGCTATTGCTGCTTTTATAGCCTGTTGTACTTGTTCTACTGCGTTCATCATTGTACCTCCGTAAATGTAATATCTAATGTATAGTTGCCAACGGATTGCCCACCCATTAGTAAATCGTACTGTACATGGAAATCTCCGCTTAATGCCTGTTTCGTAAAGGTCATTTTTTTCGTGTCAATAATGAGTGGCATGGAACCAAACTCACTCTCATAATGCCCTTTTTGTTGCTCAATTATGTTAAGTGGTAAGCGCATATTGACCGAGCCAGCACGCATAATCAGCGCTTTCTCATGTCCTAATTTCATTGTTGTGCGGATAGTTTTATCCTCCTGCACCTCATCATATTTCAAATATAAGCTTCCTGCTTTTTCAAGTAGCTGCCCTTTGAGCCACATTTCATAACTTTCGGACTCTCCATCACTTGGACGAATTGTAGAAATGAGCTTAATGTTCACTTGCGATCTTATTTCGTTCGCCATAATGGACGCTCCCTTTTAGTCTTTTACTATAACCTTTTTATTATAGGATGAATACTCCTGTTTTTTCAAGATAGAAGTCATGTAAAGCATCTCACAAATATAGATGGAGAATAAATAAAAACTCCTCTCTTTACATAATCGAAAGAGAGAAGTTTCATTTTATCTATACCATTTTTTAATGATTAATTGTTGAACTATTAATAATATAGCACTAACTGTCCAATAGATAGGGATAATCGCTGGATTGAACAAACTAAAAATGAGGATCATGATTGGATTAATGAACACCATAATCTTCATATTAAGTGGTTGGCTTTTCTCTAAGGAGAAAACACTTTGCATCAAATAAATCAAACAAGCAATGATCGAAATGCCAATATCTATCGTACCTAAATTCATCCATAGGAAATTTTCACTTGCGATGACGGTATCTAACTTAATCGCGTAATACAGTGAAAATAATACAGGCAATTGAACAATAATAGGTAAACAGCCTAATAAAGAACTTTTCAATGAATCTGACGTTAATGCTTGCATTTTTTGTTGTACTATTATTTTTTCAGATTCATTTTGACTGTTCTTATATTTAGTGGTAAGCGCATCTAGTTCAGGCTTAATGGCTGACATTAGTTCTTTCGAGCGCTTTTGATGTTTTGCAGATTGAATAAATAGCGGCATTAGAATTAATCTTACTGCAATCGTAATGCCAATGACACTCACTGCATAGCTACCTGTAAATGAATGGATGAAATGAATGAAGTAAATAATCGGTTGTGCTAAAAAGGTTAACAATGATATTCCTCCTAGTTTAAAAGTTTACATGAAACTAGGAGATACACTTTCTTCCTCACTGTTTTCCGACGTCCTAATACATAGAACAAACCACGTTAGCATAGGTGGAGTCCAAGTATTCGTGATATTATAGTCAACTTCAAACGCTTCGTCCTTTACTTCTTGAATTGTTATTTTATTAACCAGATACAGATGCAAATGAACACTTAGCACAGTTAAAACCAAAGAAGCTAATAGCCAAAAGTATTCCATTGTACTGACAATAATGAATAAATCATTGATGAGAAGTGACCAAATCATAATACTCCTCCTTCCTATCACTAATTAAATTAAAGAACCATACATTCTACTGACCAATAGATGACAGTTGTTTCATCAATTTTTCTCTCTTCTATAAAATAGAAACTATTACTTAACTTATCTACGCAACTACGTAAAATAAGTTTCAAATTTATGACGTATAGCTATTCTTCATTTCAATAGAAAATACAAAATGGGGCAAGCCTATAGCTAACCCCATCCAATCAATCTGTTTTCAATGCCTTACTTATTTTACCCAGCCTAAAATCATTTCTCGTAATAATTTAGAAGCTGTGTTTGCCGTCATTTCTGATGAATCATAGATAGGTGCGACTTCTACTAGATCAAAGCCTACAACATTTACACCACTAGCTGCTATCGCGTGGATGGAAGCTAGTAATTCTTTTGATGTAATACCTCCACAATCTACTGTACCAGTGCCTGGAGCGTGTGCTGGATCTAAAACGTCAATATCAATCGTTACATACACATTGCGCCCAGCTAATGTTGGTAAAACCTCTTTTAACGGCTCAAGCACTTCAAATTTTGAAATGTGCATGCCGTTTTCCTTTGCCCATTCAAATTCTTCTTTCATGCCTGAACGAATGCCGAAAGAATAAACATTTTTCGGTCCAATATGTTCCGCAATCTTACGAATTGGTGTTGAGTGAGAAAGTGGTTCTCCCTCATATTCCACACGTAAATCGGTATGTGCATCAAAATGAATGATGGCAAGATCATCATATTTAGCAGAGACAGCCTTCATAACTGGCCAAGACACTAAATGCTCCCCACCCATACCGACAGGAATCTTGCCATCTGCTAATAATGTTTCAATAAATTTTTCGATTTCATCTAATGAGCGCTGTGCATTCCCGAAAGGTAGTGGAATATCACCAGCATCAAAGTACTTTACTTCCTCAAGCTCGCGATCTAGATATGGGCTATACTCTTCAAGACCGATCGATACCTCACGGATACGCTGTGGACCGAAACGTGATCCTGGACGGTAACTTACTGTCCAGTCCATTGGCATGCCATAAATAACGGCTTGTGCATCCTCATAGGTAGGATGACTTTTTATAAAAACATTTCCTGAATAAGCTTCATCAAATCTCATTGCTTGCCCTCCATATCATTAACAAATTGTATTGATTATCAATTCTCTTCAACTTCTTCTATTATGGCTTACAGGATTGTAATGAAACCTGTATCCTTTCGTCCTCGTATACATTATTGGAACATCTAGCAAATTTCGATTAAAATCTACAAGGTGTGATTTTTCTGTCGAATGCTCGCATTTCAAGTAGTACAAAAAAAGTATAGATGTTTTTGAATAAAGTGCAATAGTTTTTAGTTAGAATTTCGATTAAAGATGAGTGTTCAAACACATACTAAAGCTAAAATTAGAAGTTGTAAGAAAACGAGGTGAAGTCGGATGAAACGAAAAAGCTATCATCGAAAGCAAAAGCGTGTAAAGCGCACACGGAAATCCCTTACTCTTTTTGTCGCCTTTGCATCTGCAATTGTCGTAGCATTTGTCGCTCTACGCATCTATGTTCAAGTGGCTGGTGCACCGCCTTTAACCGTACCGAAAGCTTCCATCTTCTTAGATGAAAATGAGAACCAAATTGGAGATCACTTTACAAATCAACGACGTTATTGGGTTGGTCTTGATGAGATGTCACCTTATTTAAAAGAAGCAGTAGTTGCTGTTGAGGATAAAGATTTTTATAAACATGGTGGTTTTGATTATTCACGTATTGCTGGTGCCATTTTAGTGGATATTAAGGCGGGCGGAAAAGTCCAAGGGGCTAGTACCATTACGCAACAATATGCACGTAATCTTTATCTTTCCCATGAAAAATCTTGGACACGTAAATTAAATGAAGCCCTGTATGCTTATAGATTAGAAGTTTTTTATGACAAGGACGAAATATTAGAGGGCTATTTAAATACGGTATACTATGGACACGGCATGTATGGAGTAGAAGCAGCAAGTAGATTTTACTTCGGTAAATCTGCCGCTGATTTAACACTTGCGGAAGCTGCAATGCTAACAGGCGTACCAAAGGGACCAAGTATCTATTCACCTATTGCCAATTTAGAAAAGGCTACGAATCGCCAAAACGTAATTTTAAAACTAATGGCGGATCAAGGTGCCATTACACAAGAAGAAAAAACACGAGCTGAAAATGAACAGCTTGTCTTAAAAAATGATAGCTGGGTTGCCACAAAATCTGTCGCCCCTTATTTCCTTGATGTGGCATGGCAAGAGGCTAGCGAAATTTTAAAGTCAAAAAATCTCGATATTAGCGAAGGTGGCTGGACAATTCAAACAACGCTTAATCTGGAACACCAGAAAGCCGCTGAAGAAGCAGTAGTAAAAAACATGCCTGCCAATGATCTTCAAACAGCATTCGTTAGTATGGAATCGAAATCAGGTGCTGTCACTGCATTAGTTGGAGGTCGTGACTATTCAGTAAGTTCATTTAACCGTGTCACACAGGCTAAACGTCAACCAGGCTCTACTATCAAGCCGATTTTATATGCAGCGGCACTAGAAAATGGTTACACACCGCTTACATTTTTAGATGTTGGTGAGACAACCTTTACTTATGATAACGGACGTGGCACTTATGCACCTAAAAATGTCAATGGTCAGTTTGCAGATCATGATATGACGATGGCTCAAGCGATTGCGATCTCAGACAATATTTACGCCGTAAAAACGTTAGAGGACATTGGCTTCAAGGAATTTCATGATATGGCAAACCGTTTTAGTGTAGGGATTGGTGCTAAAGATAATTTATCTATCGCTCTCGGTACAATTGAAACGACATTATATGAGATGACGAATGCTTATAATATTTTAGCATCTCAGGGACAGCAAACCATTCCAACAACCATTGTGTCCATAAAAAATGCTCATGGAGACGTTATTTATGAAAATAAAGATGTTTCAAGCAAGGCGGAAACGGCCATTTCAAAAGAAAATGCATACATTTTAACTGAGATGATGACAGGTATTTTTGACCCGGTTTTCAGTGATTATTCTCCTGCTACAGGCATTAGTATTCGTTCCCGCATGACACACACCTATGCGGCTAAATCAGGTTCTACCAACAGTGACCAATGGCTAATTGGTTTTACACCAAGTCTAACTGCTGGTGTGTGGAACGGCTATGATCAGGGTAAAAACCTTACAACGAAGGAAGATACTGCTGCCACTAAGCAAATTTGGATTGACTTTATGGAGAGCGTCAACAAAGGAACGAAAAATGAGGATTTCAAAAAACCTAAAGGTGTAGAGGGCGTTGTCATTGATATCGAAACAGGTAAACTCGCTACCGATGCTTGTCCAAAACAACGTCTTGTTTATGTAGAAGCTAAGGATGTACCAACTGAAAAATGTACAAACTTCGATATTCTCGACAGTGATACATGGGGAGAATTTTGGAACATGCTGCCATTCTCACTTTTTAAAGGTGATAATAAAAATAAACAATAATGCGGAAACCTTTTTGAACAGCTCTCGTTCTATGTTATGAAGGCTCTCGACAAAGTAACTAATAGACGAATAAATAAGAAAAGCTTTCTCTTCCCCGGAGACGTGTCCGTGGGAACAGAAAGCTTTTCTTTTTTTATGGTACGCGAAGTATGAGCATCATGGGGCATTTGGCTTGGGTTTGGGTTATTCAAATGCCGCATAGCGCTCATCATATTCGCGATACCAAGTGTCCTAGCTTACTAAAATGTAAGCTCTGCATCAAGTGTACTTTGTTTCAAACCCACTTTCAACCTAATATCGAAAGCGATCGCAAAATGTCACAGATTGTTCAATCATTATTGGTCTATTCGACAAATAAGTCTTGACGCAGTTGCTCATCACTACGTCCCCACAAATCTGGATTAAGTTGCTCTAGGAAAGTAGCCAACACTTTTTTAGATGGTGCATCCATATGCTCTACAATAATCTGACGCTTCATGGATTTATCCATTTTGTTCACATGGTCAGCTAGAATTTTATAGCCACGTCTCTTTTCACGGTTAACGACCATTTCACAAGCTGTTACACCCGCATAATAGGGTCCATCTTCTTTATGGTCTACCGTCACCCACACTAACCAATAGGATTTCCCACCTTCTGAATCAGCACGGTCCATCGTAAATTTAATACCTCGCTCAACATCACTTCGTGCATGCATGGCACCAATTTCAACAGTAGCTGTCCCCTCTTCTACATCAATCATAACAGGCGATACATTCTCTAATGAAAGTGAACCAATTCCAAACCCTTTATGTCCATCTGTTGGATCGTTTTTTATAATGGTAAAACCCATTTTTTGTTTTGGTTTTTCTTCATTTGCCATACTTAAATATCCTCCATTCTGCTATTATAAAGGAAAGCATATCGCGTATATTTTGTCGTATAACACACTATTTCTAACGCGCACTTATGCCTCAACGCAAGTAAGAAGTTTATACTTTCTTATAAACTAACTATACAACATTATTCTATAAAGGAGGCAATATTATGCCATACGTAACAGTGAAAATGCTTGAAGGTCGTACAGAGGAGCAAAAACGCGCCCTTGTAAAGGAAGTAACAGAGGCCGTTTCGCGTACAGTTAATGCACCTGCAGAAAATGTAACAGTTTTTATCGAAGAAATGTCAAAAAACCATTATGGGGTTGCAGGCGTTCGTTTTAGTGATAAATAAGATGAAGATGGGTAGAGCATCTTAGCTCTACCCATTTTTAAACTGACAATCATCGTTCCGTTATTTCAATAACTAGGATGTGTTATACAAAATGAATAAATTTAGACTGACCTTGCTCGTTTGCGTGTTACTTTTTGGCCTATTATTAATATTTATTAATCCGATTCAACATGCTATTATCGCTCATTTGAGTGACCAATTAAATACAACTGACTACAGCGTTAAAGACATTGAAAAAAACAAAAAAGCAGCAGCTGATTTTGAGTTTGAAGCCGTTCAATCATTATCTATCGCTGAGGTACTCCAAGCACAAGTAAAAGCTAGTAATATGCCTGTTATCGGCAGTATTACTGTTCCAAGTGTACATATGCAGCTACCAATTTTAAAAGGTGTTGGCCATTCTGTACTTGCTATTGGAGCAGGTACGATGAAACCCAACCAACAGCTCGGTCAAGGGAACTATGCATTGGCTGGTCACTACTTTGAGGAAAAAGATATTTTATTCAGCCCACTCTATCAAGCACAAATTGGCGATATCATCTATATCACGGATATGAAAGATGTCTATGAGTATAAATTAACAACGAAAAAAATCATTGCTGCAACTGATGTTTATATCATTGACGATATTCCCAATCAAACTACACTAACATTGATTACATGTGCAGAAAAAGGTTCTAAACGACTGGCATTACAAGCAGATTTTGTTCAAAGCTACTCGTTAGAAAATGCCAAAGGAACCTTTTGATGCAAGCAATACGCAAAAAGCGCCATCCTAAAAAGGATGACGCTTTTTCTTATTATACCTCTGTTTCACGGCGGCGCATAAACCATACTGCCCCAGCTACAAGTAGTAAACCAACAAAGACAAGAGCTGTTTGATTTGCTCCATCTGTTTGTGGTAATTTACCTTGTGCTCTTAGCAGCGCTTCTAAGCGTGCTGTGTCTGCCTTGATTTGATTAATATCAATCGCTTGGGCTACCTCTGCCTGTTGGTCTTTAGATAGCTTACTATATCTATTAAGGAAATCTTTATAGGCATCTAACGTATCTTTTGTAGCGTTAGATGGATGATATGGTGGTAATTGCTTCCCTTGATCAATCACATTTTGTACTGATGTACCACCATTATCAGGGGTCGTTGGTTTGTTAGGATCTGTCGTTGGCTTACTTGGATCCACTGGTTTATTTGAATCTGTGTTCGGCTTATTTGGATCTACCGGTTTAGTTGGATCTGGATTTGGATTATTTGGATCTACTGGTTTAGTTGGATCTGGGTTTGGCTTATTTGGATCTACCGGTTTAGTTGGATCTGGGTTTGGGTTATTTGGATCTACTGGTTTAGTCGGATCTGGGTTTGGATTGTTCGGCTCCACTGGTTGTCCTGGATCTGTTGTAGGTGGTGTCGGCTGTATTTTAGCCTCACATGTATTACCTACTGTAACTGTCCCAATAATGGTATTACCATTCTCCCTAACTATATATTTACCTGGTTTGATCAATGAGTGGTTAATCTTAATTTGCCCTTTGCTATCTGTAACAAATTCTATTAACCCATTCTCTTCTACCGCTTTACCATTTTCATCTGTAAACGTAACTTTCACACCTTCACGTGGCTGACCATACATATTGTTGATTGTTAATGTGAAGTTTGGACAAGCTGGAGCAATAGGTAATTCAGCTTTACAAGTTTGTTTATAAGAAACTTCAATTTCGCCTAAATAAACTTTGTTGTCGTAAACCTCGTACTTTCCTGCAGGTACATCTTCAGAAATAAATGTAATACTACCATCTGCTTCTATTACTGTTGAAATAATGTTACCTTGTTTATCTTTAATGACAACATCTTTACCAGCCTTAACCAACACATTATTTTCATCTTTCAATGCTACAGTAAAGCGCTCGCAAGCCGGTTTTGGTTGAACCGTTGCTTGACAATGAATATTACTTGCGAAATCGCCAATTTTATTGCCATCCTTATCAAATACTACGTAAACACCTGGTTCTAAATCTTTTAATTCTACTTTACCGTCTTTTGTTTCTTCAGTAGCTACCGTCTTGCCATCTATATCTTTAATTGTTACTTCCGTTTTATCTGCTACTAATTCTCCATCAACATCTTTGACCGTTAATTCGAATGTTTCGCACTTCGGTGCTTGTATAATTGTAAATTCATAATCGCAGCTTTTCTTGTACGTTAGTGTGACTGTACCTAAGAATTGATTACCCTCATACAATGTATATTCACCAGGTTTTACACCATTAGTAGGATCGTTTTGATTGGATTCAACAATAAACTTACCTGATGCGTCAGGAGATACCTTTGTCACTACTGTAGTACCTTGCTTTAATGTTAATTCTAAAATATTAGTACGAATATTACCTTGATCATCTTTCACAACAATTGTGTAGTTTTCACATTTTGGTACTGGTTGAACCTCAGCTTTACATCCGCCGTCATATTTCACTGTTACCTTCCCTAATTCACCTTCAACTGAATGAGTTACTGTATACTCACCAGCAGTAAAATGATTCGGTAATGTCACTTTGCCATTTGTTACTGTGTACGGCGCTGTTTCTATACCATTGTGATCCTTTAATGTAACTGTGCCTGTTGTAATGGAATGACCATCAACATCCTTAATCGCTATTTCAAATTGTGTACAACTACCACCAATGATTGGTGTTGTATTGACAAGTTGTGTAATGAAGTCTGGTTGCTTATCTAGTGTCGTGTTTTCATCTAACTTAAATTTAAAGTCAGACATTTTACTATAACCAGTTGGTGCAGCTACTTCACGAATAAGATAATCGTTGTACGGTACATTTTCAAATGTGAATTCACCATTTACATCTGTAGTAGCTGTTTGGATAATATATTCATTCGGTTTTGCAGTTTTTTTAATAAGTTGGAATTCAACACCAGCTAAATTTTCTTTAAATTGGCCTGTAGCTGAATCGATACCAATCTTTTTAAATTTAGCACTGCCTCGTGTTGACGTAAAATCTGATTCAGAGCTACTAAAGCTAAATTTATCCTTATAGTCGCTCTCTGTTTTTTGATTAGCTTTTGTTTGACCCGTATAATGCAATGTTGCTGTATTTTCCAATGCATCCCCAAATTGACCAAAGCCTATTGTTTTATACTGTACTTGATACCCCTTTTGATTTAAATCAGGAAATTCGAGGCTAAAGCCACCTTGTGTATCGAATGTGACCGTTACCCCTAATTGCGAAGGTGTTTGCCAAGTAGTTCCTTTTTGAATACCAGTTTTAGATACTGTATATGGTGTTAATAGAATACTACTTTCCAATAACATTAAATTATTACCTGGTAAATCTGTTAAGATGACATTTTGACCTAAATTAGAATGAGATCTATTCACATCTAATGTCCAAGTAATTGTTTCTGTATTCGCGTTTTGTTGTGGTGTATTTTTTGTCACTAAATTATTCGCTACATCCTCGTCAATCGTTACTGGCTTTGATTCAAGCGTAAATTCTTGCGTACCTTTTGTTTTAAATGTGGCATCATTCGTGTAAACATTCCCTCTATCAGTAGCCGTATCAGAACCAATACCTAAAATATGATCGTCATCCATTGTGTTATAACGAACAACGTATGCTTGGTAGTTTATGTCTCCTGCTAAGGAATCACTGAATTTTAATGTAAAGCCTTTATCTGATTCAGCCGAGATTGTGTAATTACTCGAGTTAATCGGTGTAGTACCAATCGTTCCACCTGTATCACTACCACCTAAGTCAGTTAAAGGTAATACTTCAATTGTTCCTGGTAAATACTTATGTCCCTCACCAACTGTATCAATTAAAACGGCTCCATTAATATCCTTTTTATTGATATTCACTTTCACATCCCATGTAAATCGCTGCGTGGAGTAGTTAAAGGTTCCCGATTTGCTGCCATTGTTAACAGTAGTTGACTGTGGGATATAACTCGTTGAAGATGACTTTTTATATGTTTTACCGCCACTAGTCCACTCTGTAGCAGCTGTATTGCCATACCCTTGCTTTTGTACAGTACCCTCATCACCAATTGCGAAGCTCGTTTGATAAGTGATAGTTGATGTACTACCTGCTGGTACATTAATACCTGAAATTGTAAAGCCTTTTTTCTTATCTCCATCAATTAGAATATAAGTTGTTGCTATACCATTAAGCTTTACAGTGTTATCTATTAACTCATGCACCCCATCTGCAGCACCTGCTGTAAATGTATCTGTTAGTTTTAGGTTGTTAATTGGTTTAGTTGGATTATCAGATATAATGTCGACCGTCCATGTAATTACTTTTTTATCAAAATCAACTGTATATGATTTTTTTAATAAGTTTTCTGTAAGTGCATAGTCTATATTCTTCTCTTTACCTGAACCACTTGTCACACTATTGTTAAACAGACCTGCTTCATTTTCATAAAAATCCTGTTTAGTATAGTTCGCATCATACACTATTGTATAGGCATCTGAAATACCGTTATCAAAGGTTAATGTGAAACTTTTAACATCTCCAGTTGCAGGAGTAGGAGTAATAGTAAATCCACTTGTTACTCTATTAGCTTCCGAAACTGTTGTCGCCACATTGCCAGCCGCATCATTCATTTTATATACTTTAATGCTTGATGCATCAATTTCGTGAGGACCTTGGATTGTATCTTCAATATAGGCATCAGCTTGATCGATACTTAACAGATTATGATTATAATCAATACGCCATTTTGTTTCATAGTTTGTATTGCTCACTAGCTTTTTATCTAGTGCTTTACCATACGTAATGGTGTGAGTAGCCGTATTAGAAGTTTCTAGTTGCCCATTGTTAGTAAATAGTACCTTGTTATGAAAGTTAACTGCACCATCACGTTTATCAGCATCTAATGTTACAGACGTTTTGTACGTAATTTTATATGCATATTTACCAGTCAACTTACTTTCAATATCGCTCCAACTACCATTTGTAAGAACATTCGTTTCAGTACTTGTTCTTACACCATTAAGACCAACCACATATTGATATACATTCACGGAATTAGCCATAATTTCATGTGATGTTGGATCGTCTGTCAAAGTTGGATTGCTTAATGATTTACCCGCTTCATTAACCCATACTTGCCATTCCATTTCATGGTTACCACTTGCTGTTGGTGTAGGAGTGCCTAGTTTTGACTTACTTACCTTTTTGTTGCTCGTTGAAGGTAAAAAACTAAATTGAGCTTTAATTATCTCACTACCACCAGTGGCTGCTGGAATTTCCAGCTCTTGCTCAATGTTATCAGAAAGGAGGTTAAATCCAGAATTAAATGTAATGCTTAATTCCTCCGGTTGAGAGCTGCCTGAGCCTGGTTCCATACCGCTTAACTCTACACGTACTTTATTATCTGTAGTTACATAATTATATGTGATACCGTTCACTGTTCTGCTTCCTGTAAATGCCCCATCAAAGTCAATTAATGATTGCGGCAGTTGGAATTCAAACCAGCTCCCGTCTCCCCATGCTTCGCCTTGACTATCTTGCATTGGTACGGAAAATTTAACAGTGAAGTTAGCTGTTGTATTTGGATCTAGCTCTGTACCAAATTCACCTGCTCCAACCGTTGTTCCACCAATTTTCATCACAAATGATGATAGTGAAGCTGGAATTTCTTGAGCCGCTAATGGTGCCTCATTCATTGGCAATGTTTTCACAGGCTCATCTGCTGCTTTTTCTTCTTCAGGAGCCTCGCCCTCAGGAGCTTGCTCCGTGTTTTCATTTTCCGATGGAGTTGTAGAAAGGTCTTCTTCACCTGTGTTGTCTTCTGTCAAATCTGTGCCATCGTCGACAGGCGTAGATAGGTTTTCTGCCATTCCGGCCTCCGCACCATTGTCATTTGCGACTGGTGGTGTTGAAAGGTCATCTGCTGCAAATGCTGACAGTGGACTTAGTAGTGTTTGGAACACTAACAACATGGTCAGCATAGCAATGTTCATTTTTTTCCTCATGTCTCTCCTCTTTTCTAATAGATAGAGAGCTTGAATTGTTTGCTATGACGATAGCTTCCTTTCACTGTTTAGGAAAGGCGTGCTACAAACAATCAGTTGCTCCCTCTTTCCTAAAATTAACTTGTCACTCTTGTGAATAAAAGCCAAATTGTATGCTAACATAGGTCATAAGAATTAACAAATTATAGCCTTTTTCACTTTTTATTTTATAAGCACTACTTTTGTGACACCTACAATAATTGGCCTCACCCCCCTTTAGGATTTTTGTTCCATTATAACTAGGGGTCCTGAACAAATTCTAAACAAATCATGTATACATACAAAAAAGCAGTAAACAACGCTCTTATTTGAACGTGTTTACTGCTTTGTTTATTCTTATTTTATTTGCTGTCTTCTCTTAACAGTGTTAAGATTTGTTTTTTAATAGTTGAGTGAATAGAGTCATCCTCTAAGAAATCTAATGGAAAATAGATTTTATGGTCTCGTTTCATACGACCTGAAATGGAATCAACGATGATGGATTCACGCGAAAGCTCTCGTAGCTCGCCATTTTTCATTTCTAGAAAAATCGGCACACGCACCTCTTCCTCCCCAGGTCTATAAAAATCATAGGGCAAATCTGCCGTTGTATCATGAACAAGATAATAATCTGGATTCAGGTCTGCTTGCTTGAAAAGCTCTTGTAGTTTTTGATATTTATCTAGCTCAACACCGGGATCTAAATCAATGTATTGGAATAGCTTACGATTAACAAAGCGTCGACTTAAATCACTTAGAATAGCATCCCCCTCTTGCATCCATAGCTGAAAATATGTAAAAAGTATACTCTCATCTAAAGCAAGATAATCCTCTAATGTAATAGCATTGCGAAAAAATGCTAAGAAGTGAGTAGGTTCATGCTTAAATGTATAACCTTCTTGGCTTAATTGTTTAACTCTTTTTAAAATATTATTTAAAATAACTTCCGCACTCCGTGACACAGGGTGGAAATAAATTTGCAAGTACATTTGATAGCGGCTCATAATATAATCTTCCACTGCATGCATGCCTGTTGCTTTAATAACCACTTGGTTTTTACGTGGACGCATTACTCTTAAAATCCGCTCCATATCAAAGTGACCATAGCTGACACCTGTAAAATAAGCATCACGTTGTAAGTAATCCATACGATCCGCATCAATTTGGCTGGAAATTAAACTGATGACTTGCTTATTCGGATATGTCTTTTCAATCACTTGCGAGACCTTTTCTGGAAAATCATCTGCTACTTTTCTTAAAACAGCATTTACCTCTGTATCCCCTAATAAAATTTGCCTTGTATAGTATTCATGATCCAGCTCGAAGACATTTTCAAAGGCATGTGAAAATGGACCGTGCCCTAAATCATGCAAAAGGGCTGCACATAATACTAATAGTCTTTCCCCTTCATCCCAATCGGGACGACCGACGAAGATATCATCTACTATGCGGCGTACAATTTCGTAAACACCAAGTGAATGACTAAAGCGGCTGTGTTCCGCCCCATGAAATACTAAAAATGTGGTACCTAGCTGACGAACTCTGCGTAAACGCTGAAATTCTCTTGTACCCACTAAATCCCATATCACTTGATCGCGAACATGTACATATCGGTGAACAGGGTCTTTAAATACCTTCTCTTCTTGTAATTTAGCGTTTGCATATGTCATTTGGATAGCACCTCCATTTTGTGATAGTTCTATTATATGCCATAAATCTAGGACTAGCATACTTATTAACTTTTTTCTATAGATACTAACAACCTTTTTTCGCCATATGCCTATTTATTGTAAATTTCTATTGATCTAATATTCACAGCAACTTAAAAATATACAAAGCAAATGCTATACCTAATATGTAGAGATAGCAAAGTGTTGAAAAACAAAACAATGGCATTTTTATGAAAGATGAGAGGTGGGAAAGATTTTCCGTTCAACAAAATTTAGCAAAGCTTTCACAAATCAAACGAAGGTGATGGTTGTTGAAATCAATCACTTCTCCACATTGAAAATTAAGAGGCTATCCTTTCTTTAAAAATAGAAATCATGGACTATTTTATTCACTACTAGTATGTAAGACAAAAAAAGACACTTTTGTAGTACGGTTGATTAGAGTGACGTCTCCCTGGAAAGGACGCTGGCGGAACGGAAATCACCTCCTCACCTTGCCAAAAGGTCATTTTCTACTAATGACATTATCTTTTTTCAACAACATGAAAAGCTATCCCTAACAAATAGAGATAGCTTTTTATTTTACTTATTCTTTAATTTTGCTAAAACCTTTTCCATTAGTTCGTCTTCTGTTAGTGCTGCAACAGGGCGACTATTTACAAAGGTGAATGTTTTTTTGCGTCCTGGGCCACAATAAGAATGACAGCCAATTTCGATGGTTGCATCAGGATCGATTTCCTTTAATTTTGGAATTAACGTCTTTAAGTTAACGGCCTGACATTCATCGCAAACTTTAAATTCGTTTGCCATTTTGTCAACAACCCTTTCTATATAGTATTTTTTCAACACAATATCGCTCTATTGAACACATGACCTTCACATATTTAAGTATGCAGCATGTGCACAAACCTACATCGGGTATTGTATCGTACTTTTCCCCTTCTATTCAAGCATAATTCCTTCTACATAGATGAATAAAAGGTTAAAAGATTGGTCATGCTAGTCTTACATAACAAGTTCCAAATAAAGGTGGGAGGATTTTAAGATGAGTAAAATAAGACAAGATGCTTGGTTACAAGAAAACGATGAATTATTAGCAGAGGCGGTTATTCGTCATGTGACGGAAGGTAGCACACAGCTCAATGCTTTTGAAGAAGCTGGTGATGCATTAAATCGTACTGCTGCAGCCTGTGGTTTCCGTTGGAATGCGGTTGTTCGTAAAGAATATGAGGAACAATTAGCAGAGGCTAAAAAAGAAAGAAAAGAGAGAATGCGAGTGTTAGGAGCACCAGCGAGACGTCGTGCCTCTAGTATGTTTACCGTGAATAATAGTGCTGCGGAAGGAAAATCAATTCCGCTATCTGCTCTTTCTCTTGATATTGTGATAGCTTATTTACTACGTTTACAGCATTCTGGTGAAGTAGGAAATGAATCTTCAAAATGGAGACAGCTAGTACATGTAACATCTGAGAAAAATAAAAAACTAGAGAAAACTATTACAAAACTAGAGGAAGAAAATCGAGCAATCCGCAAAGATTACGAGCAGTTTGTTCAAATTATGAATCGTGCTCGACGTCTTGTAACACTGGATGAAGAAGAAGAGCGAATTGCACCCGTTTTCAAAATGGAGAAAAACGGAAATCTCGTAACAAGTGGCCCAGTTTATCAATCAGAAAATGGCGATGCGCTAAATTAGCAGCATCGCTTTTCCCTTTTATGTTTCATATAATCAGCCTATTATTTTCGTTCAAGCATTTTGGCATTACGCTCAAATACTCGCTGTAAATAGAAACCGTATAATATTAATTCTTCATCATAGAAAGATTGTGGACGAACTTCCTCGGACAACTGATGAAGTAATTGCTGTAGACGAATAACCACCCCTTCTACTGTTAAATCGGGGTCAACAAGCTCTGATAATGATGCCATCACTTCAGGTACGATTTGAGGATAAATAAACTTTGTCTCCTCTTGTCGCAAGCTTACTTCATAAAAGTCACGAATGAGTGCCGCACGTTGTGAGCCACTTCCTTCAATACATAAATAAATTTGCACAGCCACTCCTTGGCGTAAGCGTCTTTGGGATATACCAGCAAATTTTTTCCCCTCAATACTTAGATCATAAGAGCCAGGGCAATAGGAGCCTACAATTTCATAAGCTTCTATTTTATCAGCTACTTCTGGAAACAATCCCTTCACAAGGTCTACCATCACATCATAGCCATCGTTTATACTAAGCGACTCTGATTGTTCAGACAATACAATAGAAATATTGAGGACTCCTTCATCTAGCACAACTGCTAATCCACCAGAGTTACGAACGATTGGATGATAGCCTCTAGACTCTAGTAAATCCATACCTTGCTGAACATACGGCAAACGATGATCTTGAATACCAAGCACAACGGATGCCTCATGGACCCATGTACGAATAGTTGGCGGAGAAGTTAATTGTCCAACTAATTGGCACAACGTATCATCCGTTGCAAACGATTCTAATGGTGATCGTTGCTTGGCACTAATGGATTGATCATAAAAACGCCAAATTGGCTGTTGTAAAATACTTTTCATATTGATACTCCTCTAGTCACATATCTTCTTCTTAGAATACATCATCTTTAGTTGGTGTCAAATTCGTGAATTACTGTCATGAACTTAGGGATTTTGTACAAACTATGATAAACTAATTTTGAATGGTATTCACTTATAAAGGAGTGTTTCAATAATGAATGAAGCAGCAATTACATTAGATGGATGGTACGCTTTACATGATTTCCGCTCAATCGACTGGGCTTCTTGGAAACTTGTTTCTGCAGAAGAACGTCAAGCAGCAATAGAGGAATTTATTGCTTATTTAGAAAAATTGAACGAAGCAGATATCGCTAAAACAGGCGCTCATGCCTTTTATGCTATCGTGGGTCAAAAAGCTGACTTTATGGTTATGACATTGCGTGAAACAATGGATGAACTACAAGAGATTGAAGCAGAATTCAATAAATTAGCAATTGCTGATTTTACAATTCCTACATATTCTTATGTATCTGTTGTGGAGCTTTCAAACTATTTAGCTGGCGAATCAAATGAGGATCCTTACCAAAACCCACATGTACGTGCACGTTTATACCCAGAACTTCCACGTGCCAAATATGTATGCTTCTACCCAATGGATAAACGCCGTCAAGGCAACGATAACTGGTACATGCTATCAATGGATGAGCGTAAATCATTAATGCGTTCTCATGGAATGATTGGTCGTGGCTATGCAGGTAAAGTGAAACAAATTATTACTGGCTCAGTAGGCTTCGATGATCACGAATGGGGCGTAACACTATTCGCAGACGATGTATTACAATTCAAAAAATTAGTATATGAAATGCGCTTTGATGAAGTGTCTGCTCGCTATGGTGAGTTCGGTGCATTCTTCGTCGGAAACCTACTTGATAACGATAAATTAGTTAAGTTCTTAACTGTTTAATACACATAGAAAATGCGAGTCCTCCACAACGGACTCGCATTTTTAAATTTCGTTTTCTTCAGCATTCTCAGATTCAAATATTAAAATAATGATGTGAATAAAGAACCCAGTAAGAACCATGAGAAAAACTAAATACCAATTATATGGTTGATGATAGTATTCTGCTATCCCAACTGCTAAAAAAGCACTGATGATAATGGCTACAAACATACTAAAAATACGCATGAAAACGCTCCTTCTTGAAAGCAAAAATAAAGTCACTTTTAGTATGTCTCGCTCTATCTTTAATATACTTGTAATATAAAAAAGTGCCATCTCTCTGCGATGACACTTTGTTCATTCATCCATTCAATTTTTGCATACTTCCTCAAGAGTGTTCGTCCTTTACTTTTAAAATCAAAATAACAGTTTGAATAAAAAAACCGATTACAATTATGACAATAAAGAGATACCAATGGAGCGGCTGTCCATAAAACTCGCCCAATAGAAAAGCCAGTACCGCACTTAATAAAATTCCAAACCAAACTCCAATTTCCATAAGTACTCACCTCACATGTATTGAATACACATGCAAATCATCCATCTCACATTCCCCTAATTCTATCTTTTTCTATTTACCCGTTTTGACTAAAAGACTATCGGATCTTGTAGCGTTTTCAATTATTTTCTAGGCACTTATCGTTATGATTACTATATGCATAGTAACTTTAATGTGTGATTGTCTTTCTTATCAAAATTGAACATGTCTACAATACCCTCGTGCATATACTGTCTGCGAGGAGGTATGAAAATCGCTGTTATCAAGACGAATGATGCACAGACTGCCCTACTAGCAAGGCTAATGCGTGCCGAAGCAGAAGGTGAAGGAGAGCTAGGCATGCTGATGGTTGGGAATGTTGGCGTTAATCGTGTAAGAGGTGACTGTTTAGATTTTGGTGATATTCGAACGATTGAGCAAATGGTTTATCAGCGTCCGGGAGGCTTTGAAGCAACACAAAAGGGTTATTTTTATCAGCGGGCCCGTGAACAAGACATTCGTTTAGCGAAAAGGGTGATTCAAGGGGAAAGATTTCATCCAGCTACTCGCTCCTTGTGGTTTTTCATGCCAGCGGGGGATTGTCCCGCACAATGGTATGGTCAATGGAATACTGGCAGATTCAAATCTCATTGCTTTTTCTCGCCATCTGAACAAGATTGTCCTCAAATTTAAAAAGAAAGTAGGTTGATAATTGATGATGCCTTATTATTGGACACCAACAACGCAACAACAAATGACTCCTCCTCCAGTCACTCTTCCGAGCGGACGACCACCTGGTCGTGAGGAGTCCTATATAGAAAATATTTTACGTTTGAATCGCGGAAAACCAGCTACCTTCCATTTTTCTTTCGAACATGCTGTGGAACAGGGAAAAAATACAAAAACTGTTCGTGGTGTGGTAGAAGCCGCTGGTCGTGATCATGTCATTATTCGTGAACTAAAATCCAATCATCGCTTCCTATTCCCTATGATTTATTTCGATTTTGCTGAATACGATGAGGAAATGGCTTACTTTAATCAAAATCCATAATGCCATCTTGTAATGTAAAAATCCGCTATACGCTCACTGACAAAAGTCGATGAGTGTAGGCGGATTTTTATCATTCACTATATTTAGTGCTCTTTTAGATACGTTAAAGTTGCTTTCCCTAAAGTTTTCGCAGCTATTAGCATGGCACGTTCATCAAAATCAAAGCGTGCATGATGATGTGGATAGGCAGTTTCCCATTCCGGCTTTTTAGCACCTGTGAAGAAGAAAGTACCCGGTACCTTTTCTAAATAATAGGCAAAATCTTCCCCAATCATAAACGGTGGACATGTTATTACTTGCTCCACACCTGGAACAGTAGACGCCAACTGTGCTACAAACTCTGTTTCTTTTTGATGGTTATATACAGGCGGATAACCTCTTGTATAACGATATTCATAGCTTGCCCCAAATGCCAGACATGTCGCATTTAAAACTGCTTCTAGTTCCTGCTCCATTTGTGAACGTACTTCTTCTTCAAAGGTACGAATTGTTCCTGCTAAAATCACTCGATCCGCAATCACATTAAACGGATTAATAGCCTCCAAATGACCAATTGTTAAAACAGCTGATTTTAATGGATCAATGCGTCTTGAAACAAGTTGTTGAGCATTGACCACAAATTGTGAGGCAAGGGTAACAGCATCGATGGAATGATGTGGCTCTGCGCCATGACCGCCTTTCCCTTGAACCGTGATTTCTACTTTATCCGCAGCTGCCATAATGGCTCCATCCTTCACTAAAATTTCTCCTAGTGGTATAGGCGCCCATAAGTGCGTACCAAAAATAACATCTACGCCATCTAAACAACCATCCTCTATCATCGGCTTTGCGCCACCTGGTGCTACTTCCTCTGCATGCTGGTGAATAAACACCACATTGCCTGTTATTTCATCCTTCATCGCATTGAGTGCTTTAGCTAGCCCAAGCAATGTTGCTGTATGACCATCATGTCCACATGCATGCATTTTTCCAGCTACTTTAGATTTATAAGATACATCATTTTCCTCTTGTATCGCTAATGCATCAAAATCAGCACGTAATGCTACTGTCTTACCAGGTTTTCCGCTACATAATATAGCTACTACGCCACGTCCCCCTACTCCTTCACGAACCTCATGACCCAATTCTCTATGAAAAGCAGCTATATAGGCTGGCGTCTCCACTTCCTCAAAGGATAATTCAGGGTATTCATGTAAATGACGACGAATCCCTACCATTTCATTATAGTACCCATCTATTAATGCAAATAGTTTTTCCATACTACATAACCTCTCTTTTTGTATTTTCGAAATATTGCAAGTAATATTAGTAGTGTACTATAAATTCTTACAAAATGAATAGGATTTAAATCGCCAACGTAAAAAATTCGTTTATAACAAAAAAACTCTCCTACAAATAATGTAAGAGAGTCTTAACTTTAAATTAGCGAGCATGTTTTAAAGCAGATAAAATAATGAGTAACCATCCAGCTAAGAATAGGACGCCACCAATTGGTGTAATGGCACCCAATACTTTAATTCCACTTATCGCCAGTACATATAAGCTACCTGAGAAGAACACAATGCCCAGATTAAAGAAAATACCTGCTACATTTAATTGCTTTACTTCACCTAATAGTTTAGAGCTCATTAATAGACCAATGACCAGCAGCCCTGTTGCATGAAACATTTGATATTGAACAGCAGTCTCCCAAATTCCTCGGCTATATTCATCTAATATTTCCTTTAACGCATGTGCACCAAATGCACCCAATGCCACTGCTAATAGGCCATGAAGAGCACCTGTCACGATGAATCTTTTCATTTCTCGTACCCTACCTTTTAAATGGATTAAAAATCAAAAATGGAGTCACCATTTGCTCCATCTTCTTCAATTTTTGATGTGTATAAAGTTGCTTGTTTTGACTCAGACACAAGCATTTGAGGTATATGCTTAGGTGTTGTGATGGCTGGCGTATCGTTTGGAGAATCTAATACCACATCACATAATGCTCGAATAGCTGTAAGTGCCTCGCGAATTTGCTGATCATTTCCTGCATTTTTTGCGCCAGATAATTGTTTTTCAAGTTGCTGTATCACGGCTTGATAAGGAATCATGACATTCTCCCCCCTTCTATTTTTGGCACAAATTTTAAACACTCCATGCCTGAAGATTGCTTCACGACAACGGATGGTATTTGCTTTGTTTTAAAGCCATATGCTGCACAGGCTCGTGGCGTTTGAGGGTCCCAGGTTACTTTGAAAAATTGACACTTGAAACAATTCACCTTCATTATTGTCCCACACTTTCTTCTATATTAACTGTATCATGATTTATAAAGTGTATAAAGAAAACGATTTGTGCCAATCTATACTAGACACCAATCAATTGGCTGTTTGCCCCATTCCACCAATTGTTGATTAATTTTTGAATAAGGTTTACTACCAAAGAATCCTCGGTAAGCACTGAGTGGACTCGGATGTGGCGCTTCGAGTATAACATGTGGTGTTTTATATTTACGTATCAATTGCTTTTTACGCTGTGCTGGTTTACCCCACAGTACAAAAATTAGCGGCTCTTCCCTTGCTGCTAATTGGTCGATAACAGCGTCGGTAAATTGCTCCCACCCTTGATCTTTATGAGAATGAGCCTGTCCTGCTCGAACAGTAAGCACAGTATTTAAAAGCATAACACCTTGCTCTGCCCATTTTGTTAATGTTCCATTTGGAGGAATAGGACAGCCTAAATCATCTTGCAGCTCTTGCAACATGTTTCGCAAGCTTGGTGGATGTGGAATACCTGGTTTAACGGAAAAGCTTAAGCCATGTGCTTGATTCGGACCGTGATAAGGATCTTGCCCTAAAATAACAACCTTTACATCATGGTAAGCTGTTGTATAAAAGGCATTCATCACATCAGTCATTGGTGGATAAATCATTTGCGTCGAATATTCATTTGCTACAAATTGACGTAGTTTGTGATAGTATGGTTTTTTCAATTCTTCTGCGAGTATTTCTTGCCAATCATTCGGGAATACTTGTTTCATCGTTCTTTAAGCCCCTTTCTCTTCTTACAACGGTACAAAAAATCAAACATGAATTCAAGCATCAGTTCAAACTGACCATATGTAAATATCATATTCTGACTATTTTTATAGAATCAGTTTCGGATTATACTAGATGGTAATTTTACAACTCTCAATGCTAAAGGGGATCTTTCAGATGACTCTAAAAAAAACATTAACAATTGCTGGTTCAGATACATCAGGTGGCGCAGGTATGCAAGCTGACCTGAAAACATTCCAGGAGCACGGTACATATGGGATGGTGGCTTTAACAGTAGTCGTAACAATGGATCCGAATGGCTGGACACATAACGTCACACCATTGCCAACAAAGCTTCTTCAAAAACAAATTGATACCGCCCTTTCAACAGGAATTGATGCCATTAAGACAGGAATGCTTTCAACAGAAGAGATTATTCGTATCGCTGGAGAAGCTATCGCAAAATCTGGCACTTCAAATGTCGTCATCGACCCTGTTATGGTATGTAAAGGTGACGATGAAGTACTGAATCCTGGAAATACTGATGCTATGGTGCAACATCTTCTACCACTAGCAACTATAACAACACCAAACCTTTTTGAAGCAGGACAATTAGCTGGCACAGGTACACCAAAAAACATTGACGACATGAAAATTGCTGCTCGTAAAATTCACGAACTAGGGGCTAAGGCTGTTGTCATTAAAGGTGGAAAAGCATTAGCTACTGAAAAAGCAACAGACCTTTTCTTCGACGGTGAAACATTCTTCTTATTAGAATCGGAAAAGGTCGCGTCTACTTATAATCATGGCGCTGGTTGTACATTTGCAGCTTCTGTAACAGCCAACCTTGCTAACGGTCTTTCTATTAAAGATTCTGTCATTGAAGCGAAAGAATTTGTATCTGCTGCCATTGCCCATGGCTGGGCGCTAAATGAATATGTAGGACCAGTCATGCATGGAGCGAAATCTCGCTTTGGTGCTCCTCCAGTAACAGTAACTGAAATTTAACATAGAAAGGATGTCTCAAAGAATTTTGGAGACATCCTTTTTAAAAATTATCAATGGTAAACACTCTGTTCATGATGAATCATTTGCTTGCTAAAGATAAAAAGTGGACAAGATACGTTAGGGCTACATATCCCATATATTAGCTGTATGGGAGGGGAAAAGATGAAAAAAAACAAGGCAGAGGACTTAACGGAAGAATCAGGTTTACTAGCTGGGGAAATCACCTCTTCAAAAGTTGAAGTAATTGCTTCCATTATATTAACACTTGGTTACTCATTATCCACCCTTGCCACAATATTAGCGCTGCAGGAGGAGGAAGAATTGGCACAAGCCAAAACGACTGAAACACAAGATCAAAATCTTTATATGAAGCAAATGTTTAAACAGTTACAAAATGTCAACAACCGTTTAGATACAATCGAACGAAAGCTTAATCGATACTAATAAATACATAACCAATAGATGAGGTAGTCTCTTTATAGGACGCTTCGCTTTTGGTATAAAAAAACATTTGCTGAATCAAGACAAAAAACCGCGACTCTCCGTCATAAAAGAGAATCGCGGTTTTTTACTATACTATGATAATGAGCTTCACTTTTCTTCCTCTTTTCACAGCTACCCTGTTTCACCTGTATAAGGAACGTCATCTATTGTACCAAGATAGAATCCGTTATTACTAAAATAATACTCCCTTCAACAGGTGGGGCTGTCTACACACACGAATTAGGAAGAAGTCATGGTTGCAATATCTTTTCGGATGTGAAAACGGATACAATACAAAACGACACATTTTGTACATACTATTTTCACACTCCCTATATTGATACATTACAATAATTTTTTCAAGAATATTGCTTGAATACTTATCATAGAATTATAGTTAATGATTCATTTTTTCATGAGTCATTAAATTGTCATAACAATGCAATCAATTTCCCTTTGCGAATTTTTTTTACTATACTAAAAGGAGAAATGATCGAGAGGAGTGTTAAGATGCAAGAAGTACAGGTAGAGACGTTACAGGAATTGCTGAATTCTTTCGCCAACAAAGACGTTTATATTCATCTTGAGACGACAAATGGATCTTATGCAGCACACTATGATGAAAAATTCTTTAATGCAGGTGCTTTTATTCGCAATGCTAAGATTAATTATGAGCTTGCTAAAGTGGTAGATCATGCACCGCATCGTGTTGGTTTAAAATTACCTCACGGCTGGGTTTATGCACAAGGCATTACACATTTTGAATTAGATGATTTAGGCCGTTTATTAATGGCTGGACTAGACTACTCAGGGAAACTGGCGATTGCGCTTGAAATTAGCGAAACGCCATTTACTTACTAAGGGGGACGACTATTTGAATTTACAACCACAACGTCATATTTTAATTGTGTACCCTCACCCAGATGATGAAGCTTTTTCAGTTGCTGGGACAATCGCCTACTATACAAAGAAGATGAATACACCTGTTACATATGCCTGTTTAACATTAGGCGAAATGGGACGTAATTTAGGTAATCCACCCTTTGCAACACGCGAATCTTTGCCTGAAATCCGCCGCAAAGAATTGGTAGCAGCAGCAGAGGCAATGGGTATTCAAGATTTACGTATGCTAGGTTTACGAGATAAAACAATCGAATTTGAAGACGATGAGAAAATGGTAAAAATAGTTGAAGGGTTAATCGAAGAGCTAATGCCTTCATTAATCTTCACGTTCTTACCTGACTTTGCTGTCCATCCAGACCACGAAGCCACAGCACGTGCTGTAGTTGAAGCTGTTCGTCGAATGCCTAAGGCTGCCCGACCACAAGTATTAGGCTGTGCCTTTGCCAATGATACAATTGAAAAAAATGGTGATCCACATGTTGTCTATGATATTTCTGAAATGAAAATGGACAAATTAAAAGCATTACAAGCCCATTCATCCCAAACTGGTTGGATGATGCAGGAAACTGAAAAGCGCATTGATGATGGTGAACCAATGAGTGAAAGCTGGCTAAATGTTGAAAAGTTTTATATTGTTGACCCAGATAAATATGTAAAATAAAAAAGATGATGTCAATGGCAGAAAAAGCAACTTTGCAAGGTGAGAGGTTGATTTCCGTTCCGCCAGCGTCCTGATGTGCCGCTTCACTCCAATCAACCATTCTGCAAAGTATCTTTACTTTTTTTCATAGTAGCATAGCGATCCGATCGCCCATTACCTTTATTCTTAGAGGGGATAAGCTTTTATTTTCAATGTAGAAGTGACAACATCTCATAAAAGAGTAGTGAACACCTTTACTTTATTTGAAAATCTTTGCTAAAAAGGTAACACTTTTGTGGATTGGAGTGGAAGGCTACTTGACTCCGGTGGGACAGCTCGACGCTCGCCCACAGGAAAGCAAGTAGCCTGCAACGGAAATCCATTTCTGTCTGTCAATTGACTGTTTTTCGACAATAAGAAAAGTACTGTTCTCATTTTTGGAGAACAGTACTTTTTAATTAGGCAGCTCTTACCCTCTTCATCATATGCACAATGATTGTGATGGAAAAAGCAATCACCAAGAATAGGAAGAATAAGTAATGCGGGATATGAATATTAACAACACTCACTAGCATTTTTAAGCCAATAACACCTATTATAATAAAGGCCGTTGCTTCAAGCTCTGGAATTTTTTCGATAATGATTAAAAACACACCTGCAATTGTCCTCATCATTAATATGCCTAACATCCCCCCAATTAAAAGTACCCACACTTGATCTGATATGGCAAAGGCTGCAAAGATAGAGTCGATCGAAAATGCAATATCCATTAGCTCGACAGAAATGACGGTGGCCCAAAAGGTTCCAAAGAGCCGCACCATCCATCCTGATTTTTTCACTTCCTTCACGCTATCCTCATTCCCAATTTGAAGAAAATGAGCTACACAGAGCCAGCCTAAATATAATGCACCTAACACTTTAATAAACCAAAATTCCACAAGATAAACACCTATACCAATAAATAAAAATCTAAAAAAATAGGCACCTAGCATGCCGTACATTAATGCCCGCTTTCGTTGTTTATCTGGTAAATGTTTAACAAGAACTGCCAATACAAGTGCATTATCCGCCGACAGTAGCCCTTCTATAATAATTAATGAGGATATTAGCCCCCAGGATACAGGGTCCATTAATACTTCCTGCCACATCGCCCAATCAAAAAATTGCCAATATGTAGATAGAATTCCTTGAATGATTTCCACTACTTACCCTCCTACTTGTCCTCAGCTAATCTAGTATATGCTTGACCATTTTTGTTATGAGAATTGTATTTACCTGGATTCAGCAAATGCTTTTTGTCCCAAAAGTAACGTTTCAGCAATTGCTCGAGGCATCATTTATTCGATAAAACGCTTACATCATAAAATAGACACGGAAAATTTAGAATTTACTAAAAATTAACCACCGAAAGCAAATAAAGTGTGCTATCATAGATAAATGTTTTAAACGTATAACGGAGGATGAATACTATGGAAGTTGCTGATACTAGAACCGTGCAAGTGGAAAATGTCCTGATTGCACATCATTTTTTAAAAGATGTAGTTGTCCATACACCACTACAAAAAAACGATTATTTATCCGAGAAATACGGAGCTACTATTTACTTTAAACGCGAAGATTTACAACATGTGCGCTCATTCAAGCTCCGAGGTGCCTATTATAAAATTAAAAAAATCGAGGAAGAAGCACGCAACGCTGGTGTTGTCTGTGCAAGCGCAGGCAATCATGCACAAGGTGTAGCTTATGCCTGTGCTCAATTAAAAATCCAGGCTAGCATTTTTATGCCTCAAACAACACCAAAACAAAAAATAGACCAAGTGCGAATGTTTGGGCGCGAATTTGTAGAGATTATTTTAGCAGGTGATACGTTCGATGACTCTGCTGAAAGCGCCTTAAGCTATTGCGAAGAACACGATAAAATATTCATCCATCCATTCGATGATTTCGATGTCATTGCTGGTCAAGGAACTGTTGCAGTAGAAATTATGAATGACATGGAGGAGCCAATCGACTACGTCTTTGGCAGTATTGGTGGTGGCGGCTTAATGTCTGGCGTTTCTGCCTACGTTAAAAACCTCTCCCCTTCTACTAAAATTATTGGCGTAGAGCCCGCTGGTGCTGGCAGTATGAAAGCTGCTTTTGCTGAAGGGGGCGCTGTGGCTCTTGATTGGATTGATAAATTCGTCGATGGCGCTGCCGTAAAATGCGTCGGCCATCACACTTATGATGTTTGTCGCCGCTATTTAGACGACATTATTCTTGTACCAGAAGGCAAAGTTTGTACAACGATTTTAGATCTATATAATAAACATGCCATTATTGCCGAGCCTGCTGGGGCACTATCAGTGGCAGCTCTTGATTTTTATAAAGAAGAAATTAAAGGGAAATCAGTCGTGGTCATTATTAGCGGTGGTAATAATGATATTGGACGGATGCAGGAGATTAAAGAAAAGTCGCTTATTCACGAAGGCTTACTTTACTACTTCATCGTCAGCTTCCCTCAGCGCGCAGGGGCATTACGTCAATTCCTCACAAGCGTTGTAGGACCTAACGACGATATTACTACCTTTGAATACACAAAGAAAAACAATAAAGAAAGTGGTCCTGCCCTCGTTGGTATTGAGCTTGGCGATCAAGCGGATTATGAAGGGCTGCTTGCACGAATGGATGAATTCGGCTTCAAATACAAAGAAGTAAACAACGACATTCAACTATTTGGCTTACTCGTTTAAAATGAAGAGTCTCACTTCTCAGCAAGTGAGACTTTTTTATTGTGATAAAGTTTATCAATCGTTTTTATTACCCTAAATAAAAAACATTCAAACTAGTGCATGAGCGTTATATATATTGTTGAAAAAAATAATATCACCTGTGGAAAGTGACATGCTGGCAATGCGAGGGGTTGCCGCCAGCTTCCGATGAGTCGCTTCACTCACTTCCGTTCGCTCCAGGGCCACTCCAATCAACTATTCTGCAAATGTGTCTTTTCATTTTCTTTCATACTAACAGTAGTGAACCCCTTTGCTCAATTTATGGGTTGGAGTGGAAGGCTACTTGACTCCCGTCGGATAGATCGGCATTCCCCCACAGGAAATCAAGTAGCCTGCAACGGACATTCATTTTCACCATTGACAAAAACGCTATTGATGGATTTTTTTAACACTATAAAAAACGCCCATACAAATGTATGAGCGTTTCGTCATTAACCTAATAAAGCACGGTCTGAATTCATTTTTTCCCCACGAATGCGTTCAAATTCGGCCATTAAATCTGGGATCGTTAATTCATGCTTATGGTCTTCAGCAACCTCTAAAATAATTTGGCCTTTGTCCATCATAATAAGACGATTCCCTAAATCCAAAGCTTGTTGCATATTGTGCGTTACCATTAATGTCGTTAACTGATCTTTTTCAACTAAATACTTCGTAATACGGGTAATTAATTCTGCACGTGATGGATCAAGTGCAGCCGTATGCTCATCCAGCAATAAAATAGAGGGCTTTGTGAAAGTAGCCATTAACAGTGACAATGCTTGCCGTTCCCCACCTGAAAGTAAGCCTACTTTTGCAGAAAGCCGATCTTCCAGATTTAAACCAAGCATTTCTAATGATTCTTTGAACAAGGTACGACGCTTTTTGTCCACACCGATGTGCAGTCCTCTACCCTTATTTCGTGAATAGGCCAGTGCTAAGTTTTCTTCAATTGTCATCGTAGGAGCTGTTCCCGCCATTGGGTCTTGGAACACACGACCAATGTATTGAGAGCGTTTATATTCAGGCAAATTCGTGACATCATTACCATCAATAGAAACTGTGCCAAAATCAGGTGTTAAGGCGCCTGAAATCATATTCATCATCGTTGATTTCCCTGCACCGTTACTACCAATGATTGTCACAAAATCACCTGGCTTTAAGTGTAGATTAATCTCTGCTAGTGCAATTTTTTCATCTGGTGTTCCTTCATTAAACACCTTATTAATACCATGTAATTTAAGCAAGGCCTTTTCCTCCTTGCTCTACTGTTTTTACTCGTGACAGCTCTGCAGCACGCTTCGCCTTACGTTTACGTTCCTTACTCTTATTGATAAATTGTGGTAAGATCAGCGCCAAAATAACGATGATAGCCGTAATTAATTTCATATCTCCTGAATCAAGGAAGTCTACACGTAATGCTAATGCTAAAATAATACGGTAAATGATAGCTCCTGCAATGACTGCAAAAGTTGTACGGATAATGGTCTTTGTCCCAAAAATGGCTTCACCAATAATAACCGATGCAAGACCGATGACAATCATACCAATCCCCATACTAACATCGGAGAACTTCGAATATTGTGCGATTAAAGCTCCAGAAAATGCGACAAGCGCATTGGAAAGTCCAAGCCCTAAAATGATAAGTGTATCTGTATTTGCAGAGAAGCTACGAATCATTCGTTTATTATCACCAGTTGCTCGGATAGCTAGCCCGACCTCAGTCTTCAAGAACCAGTCTGCTATTAACTTAATTAAAATCGTGATGATTAATACGACTATCAGCACACTCCATGTATTTGGTACATGCTGAAAGCCCATGCCTTTTAATAGGTTATTGAGAGCAGCATCGATCCCTAAATCACTCCAAAATGCTTGAAACTTTGAAAAAATCGTTTCTGAGTTTAGTAGTGGAATATTCGGGCGACCTATAGTATTTTCTGCAGTTAACCCCATGATGCGCAGGTTAATCGAGTATAACGCAATCATCATTAAAATCCCTGATAATAGTGGATTAATCTTTCCTTTCGTGTGAAGAATTCCTGTCATACATCCAGCAATAAATCCAGCAACAATTGCCACTAAAGTCGCTAAGATTGGGGAGTAGCCAAGCAAAATCATTGTTGCTGCAGTTGCCGCCCCTGTTACAAAGCTTCCATCAACCGTTAAATCCGGAAAATCTAACACCCGAAACGTTAAATATACACCAAGTGCCATAATTGCATAGATGATTCCTTGCTCCACTGCGCCAAATAATGCTAAAAACATCGTTGAATCATCTCCTAAATCTTTTTATTATTTCTACTGCTTATAAATGAAGATAAAGCGGGGATAGTTCTCCCCCGCTTCCATTTATTTTTCTAGAAGTTCTGCACCCCAAGAATCTTTTATTTCAATTCCTAAATCATCCGCTACTTTTTTATTGATTAATAGTTTCAGATTTTGCGGATATTGTGCTGGCGTCTCGGCAGGTGTTGCTTCACCTTTTAAAATTTTCACAGCCATTTGACCAGCCTCATAACCAATATCGAAATATTCAAAACCATAAGCAGCTAAACCGCCTCGTGCAACAGAGTCTAGCTCTCCCACAACAAGTGGTAATTCATTTGTATTGGCAACATCAATAACAGACTCTAAAGCAGAAACTACTGTATTATCAGTAATAATATAGAAAGCCTCTACCTTACCAATTAGTGATTCTGTTGCTTGTTTTACATCTGCCGAAGTAGATGCTGACGCTTCTACTACTGTTAAGCCTTGTTCATCCATCACCTTTTTCACTTCTTTAACTTGTGCAACAGAGTTTTGCTCACCAGCATTGTAGACCATCCCTACTTTTTTGGCGCCAAGCTCTTTTAGGAATGCGACTGTTTTAGAAATCGTTTCAGGATGTAAATCAATTGTTCCTGTAACATTTTTTCCTGGCTTCTCCATTGATTCGATTAACTGTGCACCAACAGCATCTGTGACAGATGTGAAGATAATTGGAATATCACTTGTGGCTGTTGCCGCTGCTTGTGCAGAAGGTGTGGAGTTAGCAAAAATTAAATCTACGTTTGCACTTACTAGATTGTTAGCAATCGTTGTGTTAAGACTGTTATCTCCTTGTGCAATTTGTGGATCGTAGTCAACTTTTAAGCCAGCATCTTCAATTGCCTTTTTAAAGCCTTCCGTTGCTGCGTTTAATGATGGATGCTCTACAATTTGAGTAATCCCGATTTTATATGTTTTATCCTCTGTATTCCCGCTCTCACTTGCATTGTTTGATTCATTCCCTTTTGAATTTGTTGAGCTAGATCCGCCACTACCGCAAGCAGCAAGTAGTAACACTAATCCAAAAAGAAGGAATGAAAGCTTTTTTACACTGTTCTTCACAAATAATCCCCCCGATTATATTCTCAATATCTATCACACTTTATCCAAACAAAGTGTGAATGTATCGCTATATTATCGTTATTATCAAGCTCCGTCAACAACATTATGAATGTTCTGACTTTTAAAACTGACGAAACATTTTAGTTTTTCATTCAATTCGCCGCTTTAAACCGCTAAACTACGCTATTTTAGTTAATTGCTTTCTTTTTAAAAAATAGTAAAAAATATTTATGACAATTTTACGAAGTGTGTCATATAGACAAAAAGTCTGACATTTGACTTCTGCTAGATATCTATAATAAAATATTGTCTTGTGTGAAAGCACCGTGGTTCGTAACCATCCCACGCAAAAAAACTAAGGAGAAATGAATATGAAGATAAAATTTTTAGCAACAAGTGGTATTATTGCAGCGCTATATATTGCGGTGACAATGCTTGTTGCACCGTTTGGTTTTACAGAGGTACAATTCCGTGTATCTGAAATGTTTAACCATTTAGTTGCCTTTAACCCACGCTTTGCCGTAGGGATCATTATTGGCGTATTGATCTCTAATCTATTTTCACCACTTGGCATTTACGATTTAGTGTTTGGTGTTGGTCATTCGATGATTACACTTGGACTGTTCATTTTAATCTGTAAATATGTCAAAAATATTTGGGCACGTTTAATTATTAATACATTATTATTTACTTGCACAATGTTTATTATTGCCTTCGAGTTGAATTTGGCCTTAGAACTACCATTCTTCTGGACTTGGCTAACAGTGGCGGCAGGTGAATTTATTGTGTTAGCTGTTGGTGCACCGATTATGTATGCACTCAATAAACGCCTTCACTTTGATCATTTGATTTAACAGACGAGTCTTTTTAGATTCGTCTTTTTTTCTTGACACTATTCTGAAAATAAACTACAATTCTTTCTAAATAAATGCAAGGAAGAAGAGTAGTAGCAAGCATAGTTACTTTCAGAGAGCTGGTGGATGGTGCAAACCAGTAGTAGGTACTTGTGAATGGACTTCAGAGCAGCCTTATTAAATGTAAGGCCGATTCACTCCCCGTTATCGGAGTAAGAAAGCGCGCAAAAATTGCGAATGAAGGTGGCACCACGGTTACTCGTCCTTTTTAAGAGGATTAGAGTGGCTTTTTTTATGGAAAAATTAGCATAGAGGAGTCGAGTAAAGATGAGTAAAGTAGTAGAGAAAAAAGGTTATTTTGGAGAATTTGGCGGAAGCTTTGTTCCAAAGGAGCTTCAAAATGTCTTAACTATTCTAGATGAGCATTTCCAAAAGTTTAAAGATGATGAAGAATTTAAAAAAGAATTGGATTACTATTTCCGTGAGTATGTTGGTCGTAAATCCCCACTTTATTTTGCAGAAAATTTAACAAAGCAATTGGGTGGCGCAAAAATTTATTTAAAACGTGAAGATCTTAACCATACAGGCTCACATAAAATTAATAATGTCTTGGGACAGATTTTACTAGCCAAACGTATGGGGGCAAATCGCGTTATTGCCGAAACAGGTGCAGGTCAACATGGTGTAGCAACTGCGACTGCTTGTGCCATGTTTGGAATGGATTGCACTATTTATATGGGCTTAGAGGATACAAAACGTCAAGCATTGAACGTGTTTCGCATGGAGCTTCTTGGCGCGAAAGTAGTAGCTGTTGATAAAGGGCAAGGACGTTTAAAGGATGCAGTTGATGAAGCATTCGCTGACTTAGTCGAAAACTATGAAACAACGTTTTACTTATTAGGTTCAGCAGTTGGGCCACATCCCTTCCCATCAATGGTTAAACACTTCCAATCTGTGATTAGTCGCGAAAGTCGTGAACAGATTTTAGAAAAAGAAGGAAAGCTACCAGCAGCGATCCTTGCCTGTGTTGGCGGTGGCAGTAATGCCATTGGAGCATTTGCAGACTACATTGCAGATGAACAGGTTCGTCTTATTGGAATAGAGCCAGATCAAGCTGCTACATTAAACGAAGGTTCGCCCGGAGAGCTACATGGCTTCAAATGCTTAGTATTACAGGATGCAGACGGCAATCCACTACCAACCTATTCAATAGCTGCTGGTTTAGATTACCCTGGAGCAGGTCCAGAACATAGTCATTTAAAAACAATTGGCCGTGCTGAGTATGTGACTGTGACAAACAAAGAAGTCCTTGAGGCATTTCAAGTACTTTCGAAGGTTGAAGGGATTATTCCTGCCCTTGAGAGCTCACATGCGGTCGCACATGCTCTAAAATTAGCACCAACTTTATCATCTGAAGAAAGCATTATTATTAATATCTCAGGTCGTGGTGATAAAGACGTGGAACAGGTTTTCCACATGTTAACTAAATAATTCAATAAAAGAGCGACTTCCATAAAAGGAAAGCGCTCTTTTAACTATGCCAATAATCGAGGGTATATTTCGGCAATACTATATCGAAGCTTAGCTATTTTGGTTTCATAATTTAATTAATATATTCCAACAATTCTCTTTTACAGACACATAAAAAACGGATGTAGACTAATTCTACATCCGTTCCTTTAACGATTAGGAAATTGCCTTTTTATGCAGTTTCATTTTTAGTTTTTCTAACATATCTATCGTCATTTTGGCTAAATCATACTCTGCTTTGAAGCCCCACTCTTTTTGAGCTGCGTCAATATTTAAAGAGTTTGGCCAACTGTCTGCAATCGCTTGACGCACTGGATCAACCTGATAATCCATTGTGAAATTTGGCAAATGCTTCTTGATTTCAGCTGCGATTTGTGATGGTTCAAAGCTCATCGCTGTAATATTAAAGGCATTGCGATGAACGAGCTTACTACCATCTGCCTCCATTAAATCTACAATAGCTTGTAAGGCATCTGGCATGTACATCATATCCATAAACGTACCTTCCTGAATATAAGATGTGTACTTACCTTGCTCAATTGCTTCATAGAAAATTTCTACTGCATAATCAGTTGTACCACCACCTGGAGGTGTTACATAAGAAATTAATCCAGGGAAACGTACACCACGTGTATCAACACCAAAACGATTGAAGTAATAATCGCATAATAATTCACCCGCTACCTTATTTACACCATACATAGTTGTTGGACGTTGCAAAGCATCCTGCGGTGTATCTTCCTTCGGTGTAGATGGACCAAATGCTCCAATTGAACTTGGCGTGAAAAATTGCATATTTAACTCACGAGAAACTTCCAATGCATTCATTAAACCGCCCATATTTAAATTCCAAGCTAACAATGGATTTCTTTCAGCTGTGGCTGATAGTAATGCTGCTAAATGCATCATCGTATCTGCACCAAAGTCCTTTGCTAAATCGTGCATTCTTTGTCCATCTGTCACGTCCAATATTTCAAATGGGCCCTTAGTATGTTCAAGCTTTCTAATGTCTGTAGCAAGTATATTGTCCTCTCCATAAATACCACGAAGTTTTTCTACAAGCTCAGAACCAATTTGACCAAGTGCCCCAGTAACAATAATCTTTTTCATTTCTCAAAACCTCCACATATGAACAATTGTACTTGCTGAAAGTACAAATATATATTGATAAACATTGATTTAATAACACTTTCAATGAAACTCATTATAATGTGTTCGTTTTGAAAATACAACAATTATATTAATAATATTCATTAAAAGGAACATACAATCCCTTACTTCCAGTATATGAGCACTCAAAAAATATTGTGCTACAAAAATATAAAAAATACAATTGTACACCTCAAAAATACAAAAAATTAAATCTTTCATAAACTAGTTTTGTAACCACGCAAAAAAAGAACCTTCTTTGCTAATTTCCGCAAAAAAGACTCCTTTTCAACATTATTCTTTAATATTAAATTAGATTGAAAAACGTTTAACAGCAATTTGCAAAACTTTTGATACTTTGCGCAATTCTTTAATGTAATTATGGTATTGTTGTTGAGCTGTTAATTGATCTGCTGTTAATGTAGCAACATGCTTAGTGGATACGGCATTCGTATCCGATATAGCTGTTAACATAACCGCATCCTCACTCACCTTTTGGGTGTGAGTGGCTATCTCTTGAACTGTAGCAGATACTTCCATCATATAAGGCTTGATTGTATGTACTTTTTCTAAAATTTGATCAAAACTTGTCGCTGTTTGTCCTGTTACGGCAACACCTTTTTCAGTAGCCAACAACACGCCCTCCATCATTTGTACTGCATAGCTCGAATCTAAATGGATGTTTTGTACAATGGATGTAATCGTTTGTGTTGATTGGACTGTTTGTTCCGCAAGCTTCCGCACCTCATTGGCTACAACCGCAAACCCCTTTCCATGTTCTCCTGCTCTTGCTGCTTCAATGGATGCGTTTAACGCTAGTAAGTTGGTTTGTGCTGTTATTTTTTCTATGACCTCAATCATTTGATCGATTGATGAGGCACGCTCAACCAAGTTAAAGATAGCTGTATTCGACTTTTCTACGGCCTGCTTAATGACCTGCATTTGCATTAAATTAGCCTGTACAATTTCAGTTCCACTCTCAGCATCTCTTGCTGTTTGATGCGCAAAGCTTTCCACGACCTGCACTTTTTCTAAAATGACTTGTACATCATTTAAAACTTCCTCTAAAGAAGCTGTATTGGAAGCCAATTTACTAGTAGAAGCAGCCGTTGAATCTGAAATAGATTGTACATCTTTTGCTATTTTTAACGTTGTTGTTGATGATTGCTCTGAGGATCCTTGCAATTTACCTGTCATTTCTTCTACTTCATAGGCGCTGTCCGTTACAGTATGGAGTAGGTGTTTTACCTCTGTGACCATTTGATTGTAAGACAGTACTACCTCACCAAGCTCATCATGGGCAACATAACTTGCATTCGCAGTGAAATCGCCTTGTTCTGCTCGTTTTAATAATGATTTCAATTGACGTGTTGGTACATTGACTGCCTTAGTTGCGATAAATCCTATCAGAATGACAAGCAACACCACCGCTAAGCATACGCCACCTAGTAACCAATAACCAAATTGCACATCTTGTTGATAATACTTCTGTTGATCCTTCGCTTTTTCAACCAAATAATTTTGTGTTTCTTCTAATAATGTATGGCTTTCCTGACTTATTGGTAGAAATGTTAGCGAATAGAACTGCTCTAGCTCACCTTGGTTCAATTGCTTATAACTCTCAATCAATTCTCCTTGCTTCTTCAGCAAGGATTTAAATTTTTTAATTTGATGACTCATTTTTTTATCAATTTCTTGGCTATCCAATTGCTTTAAAGGCTGTGCCATCTCTTTTAAAATAACCGTCATTTCTTGATAGTCACCCTGAGCATCTACGATAAAATCTAATTGACGCTGTGATTCTTCTAGCTCATTCAGCCAACCGATTGGGACAAGTCCCTGTGTGTAACTCTCACTTGCATGCCACGACATCTTCCTTAAATAATCCACACTAAACACACCCAGCAATACATTCGATAATACACAAACAATCATGAGTACAAGTAACTTGTCCTTCACCTTTATGAAACGGAAAAAATGCATGATCCTTGGCTCCTCCTCCAACTCTTACCAATAATGATAGTATGAAGATATAAAGCCAGTGTTATGTTTTTGTAAAGATTGCAAGAAGAATTAAGAATTTATGCCCATTATCTAGTTTTATATAGGTAATTTACCACACAAATAACTCCCTACCATTGATCCTTAATTATACTATTTCTGCCACCGTAACCTTCCATGCATTCCAAACCTTTATCGTATTAATAGAGGTTGGATGTAAGTTTAGTAGTTCATTTTCTTCTACTAGGTGGGATTAGCTGTCTTTTTGTCCACTCCAGTAGTGTAAATTAAGCTCCTTCATCATCAATATTATCGAACATCATGCTTATGGGAATTGTTATGACTATTCATAAGTCTTATAAAGGTAATATGTTTAAAGTAGAGGACTAACAAAATGCAAGTAGAGAAAAGACCTTCCTATTCTCTACTTGCTAAATTAAAAGGGAGGATTAATTAGTTAAAAACTCCTTAATACTAGCATTATATTGATCGATAAATATTTTCGCTTCATTATTAGGTAGTTTTAATGCGGCTAATGCGGCACCGCCAACTGGTAGGCTATAAGCACCCATAAAGTCATACTGATTGCTATTATTTTTATCAATGGAGGCTAATTTTTCAATAAATAACGTCAATTCATTAAAAACTCCACCAGCTAGCACGACTTTGACACGCGTATCTGAAAACGGATTTTTTTTGTAACAAGCATCTATACTTTGATAAAAAACATGGCACACTTGATCCAGAATCGTGTTCGCTACAGCATCACCTCTTTTAGCGCAATCAATGGCAATCTTACTTAAAGGAGAGATTGTATCTCTCGGATGTCCTTTTCCATAAACAATTTCAATTATTTGTGGAATGGATTGTAATTGAAAATAATTTAATACTGAGGATGTGAGGCTCGTTTCTGGCCCTCTTTTATCAAATGCTTTAAACACCGCTTTTAATGTGCGAATACCAATATCATAGCCACTGCCTTCATCATCAAAAATATAGCCCCATCCTGCCGTACGCTCAACTCTGCCAGACGAATCTATACTTAATGTAATTGCACCTGTACCAGAAATCTGTACAATGCCAGACTGACCTAATGTACCAGCATACAGCGCGTTCAACCCATCATTCGACAGTGATAATTGACAGCCTTCAGGTAATAGCGAGGTTAGTAATGTGTGGGTAATCTCCTCATTATTATTTTCCGTTACGCCAGATAGTCCCGCATGGCACTTCGTAATTTGATGAAAATCATAAGGTTGTTGTCTTTTTAAATCATTTATTAGTTCTGTTATCGTCTGCGTAAATTGCTCTAAGCTCATAGATGTGGGATTACTTTTACCTGTTTCTGCTAGTGCTATAACTTGCCCACGAAATGTTGAGATTGTCGCAATTGTTTTTGTTCCACCACCGTCAATTGCCAAAACATACAAGTACCTTCACCTCTATACGATTTTAATTGTAGAAACAATTTCTCCTACTTCCTGCCCTGCGTCATTACGCACAAATGCAGGAGACAAGGCTTTAATACGCTCAATCGTTTCTTGATTTGTATACTGAATTTGTTCCAATACAGAAGCAATTACATTCGGCCACGGACTTTCTGAGCCATTCATAATTTTCAAAGCAAAACTTACTCCTTCATTTCGCAAGGCAAAACAGTATACGCCCTGTGCTCCGCCCTTCGCTACAATATTAGGATCTTTTAATAATGCTGTACAAATAAAGTTTTGAGCCGCAATAATATGATTTTCTTGATTCATGACTGCGCTAAGCTTTACTACTGCTTCACGAATTGGTAGATCATCAATTAATTCTGGCCGCGCTAGCTTTAAATAGGCTATTGCCATATTTTTTAGTGGAATGGCAAAGACTGGTGCGCCACAACCGTCTATTCCTGTATGAATTTTCCCCTCATCATATTCACTCAAATAAGCAATGTATTTTTTTATCATTTGTTGCAATGGATGGTCTGGATGATAGTAGTGCTTGAAATCATAACCGTTTGCAAGACATGCAGTTAAAAATCCTAAATGCTTGCCCGCACAATTATGAAATAATCGCCTCTTTTCGTATCCCTGTTGTATATATTGCGTTTTTGGTTCCTCATTTAATGGATAAGAAGCTGCACATATTAAATCATTTTCATTAACAGGGATCTTTTCCAACAATGAGACCAGCGCCTCTTGATGATAAAATTCCCCTCTTTGTGACGCCAAAAATAAGGCACTTTCTGTTGAAGTAATCTCGTACTTTTCTATAAAATCAGTCATGAAAATTGGAATGGCTTGAAATGGTTTGGCTGCAGAACGAAAATACACAGGCTCATAATCCTGGCCAACAGAAACGAATTCTCCCTTTGTTAGATTCACAGCACTCATTTGTCCATAATGCACATTTTCCATTAATCCTGAACGATACTCCTTCAAAAATTCTGAGTAAGCCACGAATCAACCAACCTTTCTTTAAACAGACAGCAGCTGCTTTTGTGCTTGTAATGCCGCCCCTTTGACAACTCCCTCTTTTAATTGATTTGAAAACTGCAAATCAAAATAAGGCTGTAGTTCTTTCCATATATACTGTTTGCATTTTTCACTAAGTAGTTTCTGAAATGTTACATTGTGCTCAATAATTTCTCCACTGACGATGACAGCCTCTGGTTCGTATAAACAAACTAAATTATTGATGGCGATAGCTAGAAAAGTGGCTACATCTTGTTGAATATCTACTGCCCATTGCTCACCTTGATCCACACATTGTAAGATTTCTTCTATTGATTGTATATTAAGATTTTGGGGTGTTCTTTTTAGCAAAATAACTTCTGAAATATACATCGATAAGCAACCCCTCTTACCACAGTGGCACATTTCACCAAATGGATTTATCGTAATATGACTTATCTCTCCTGCTTTATTTTGAATACCACGATACACTTCTCCGTTTAGTAATATGGCTGCTCCGATGCCTGTTCCAATGCCGACTAATATGCAATTTGAATAAAGGGGTGTATAGATATCACCGATTTCAGCAATTATTTGCATTTTTAATTCATTATCTACGATGACTTCACAACCAAAAATACCATTTAAATCTTCTCTTATATGACAGTTTTCCCATTTCAATTGCTCGGAAGAAACGATAATACCTTCTTCGTTATTAATTACTCCTGGAATCCCTATTCCAATGCCTAATAATTTTTCCTGAGCAATTTGATATTCTGTCATGATATTAACTATTGAACGTTTTAGTAGATGTACAGCTTCTTCATACTGATGCTTGATGCTACATTTGATTTCCTGAAAAGCAATAAGTTTCCCTAAAAAATCTAATATACCAATTCGAATAGTAAAACAATCAATCTCTATCCCTATAGTGTATAAGGCATCTCCACGCATATGAATTAATGTGGGACGTCTACCAATAGCTGTTTCTTCCGATACTCCTTCAAGAATAAAGCCTTCCGCTTCTAGCTCCTGAACGATACGGGTAATAGTCGTAGGGCTCATTTTTGTATACTTTGATAATTGAATTCTTGAAATTGGCGCCATCTGCCTGATTGCGTCAAGCACAATATATTTATTTTGTCTTCTCATTTGTACTTGATCTTGCTTTTTCAAATTTGATTCAACCCCTATTTAAACTTTTCTATGAACTGTACAGCTTCTCTGATGTCTTTTTCGGGATTTGATCTCACTTCTCGTTCAATAGTTAAATAGCCATTGTATCCGATTTCATGCAAAGCTGAAAAATAAAGCTCGAAATTGACATCCCCTTGACCTAATGGAAGTTCTCTGAAAAACTCTCCATTTTCCACCATTTCTTCTATTTTATCATGAGATGTTCCAGAATCGTATCCTAAGTACCCATACACATCTTTTGGATTCGTTGGCTGTAATTGAATGCCATCCTTCACATGTGTATGTACAATATAATTCTTTAAAAGTTTAACGCCAGCTACAGGGTCATCATTCGTTACCATTACCATATTGGCAGGATCAAAATTAACCGATACACCATTTGTCGAAAGCTTATCTAAAAATTCCTTTAAAGTTCTACTCGTTTCTGGCCCTGTTTCAATCGCAAAGTAAGCATCTAATGATGTAGCAAATTGCCCTAATTCTTCACAGGCTTCTAGCATCGTTTGATAGATTGGATCATCCTCATTTTCAGGAATGATGCCGATATGGGTCGTAACGATCGATGTGCCAAGGTCTTTTGCTAATTGCAGAATCTCCTTCGATTTTTTTATTTTCCAGGCATTTTCATTTTTATCTTGAAAGCCGTGCCCTCCTAAATCACCACATAATGCAGAAATCTCAAGCCCTAAATCTAAAATATATTGCTTCAATTCTGCTCTTTGTGCAGCATTTAAATGATCTGGATCTAGCTCACCTGAAACTGCGTACATCTGCACACCTTGTGCACCAACCTCTTTTGCTTTTTGCAATCCTTCACGAATAGGTAATCTAAAGCTGTCTACAATGACGCCAATCCCATTGGTCAATTTCATCATTTTAATAAACGACTTCCTTTCCTTGCATTGCAGAAATATAAATTCCCTCTAAAATTTTCATAATTTCTACTCCATCCTCCACAGGTGCAACTGAATCATATTGATGAAGACAGCAATCAACAAACGTATTGATTTCATTCTGAAAGGCTGTTGCAAAATCAAAGGTTAAATCATTAATTTGAGGATAAATATTTAAAATGGTGTTATGCTCCTCACTTACAATTTTCAACTCAGGCTCTAGTTCTGCTCCACCGTTTGTGCCATATAATTTAATACTGATTTCATCTTTTATGGCATGGAGCGTATAAGAAACGTCCACCATTAGTGATGACCCATTTTCAAATGTAATAAGAGCATTCGCTAAGTCTTCTACTGTATTTTTAGTAGCATCATAGTCTGCTGCTTTATAAAAGGATAAATTTTCAATATGATTTCTATTTCCTAATTGATTGTAGGTATGACCAGTTATACGTTTTACTTTTGGTCTACCCATTAAATACCAGCATATATCAATCACATGGACACCCAAATCAATTAATGGGCCTCCACCAGATTTATCAATCTCTGCGAACCAGCCTCCTGGATTCCCTAACCTTCTGAGGCAGGAAGCTTTAGCATAATAAATATCCCCCAATTTGTTATCGTCAATAAATTGTTTGAGTACTTTGGTATTCGTTGCAAAACGTCTTACATAGCCGACTTGAAATATTTTACGATGTTTTTCTGCAACCTTTTGAATGTTTAAAGCCTCGGCATAGGTCATGGATAAAGGCTTTTCGATAAGCACATGTAAGTCATTTTCTAAAGCAAGAATGGCTAATTCGGCATGTGTATTATTCCATGTACAAATGCTTACAGCATCTACATTTTTGTCTGCAAATAACGCTTCCTTAGAAGAAAAAACATGGGTTGCTCCAAATTGAGCAGCCTTTGCTTTGCCTCGTTCAATAGAGGCATCATACACACCATATAACTCAACCGCTGGATTTTTCATATAGGAGCCTAAATGATAATCGGAAATAGAACCTGTACCGATTACACAAACTTTTAATTTATTCATGTTCTTCCCCCCTTTAGAGCTTGCATTCGTCCCATAAACGACGCACATTATCCATCCCTATTTTTGAACCAACTTGACAATCTTCCATACCTTCAAACTCCACCACAATATAACCATCGTAGCCATAGCCTTTAACAAGCTTTATAATCTCTCGTATATTTAGATCACCATGTCCAACAATCGCTCCTCTGATGTAATTGTTATGAACAGTGCGGAACCATTCGCCATCTCCTGGATTTTCATAAAAAGGACGAATATAAAAATCTTTAAAATGCACTGTAGCAGCATAAGAAATATTTTTCATGACACCGATTAGAGGTTCTTCATCAATACATAAAAAATTTCCTACATCTAAGGTCGTTTTAAAGTTATCTCTGTTAACCGCATGAATTAATTGCTGTACACGATCACTTGTTTGAACATTAAAGCCATGATTTTCAATCGTTGTCGTGATATTAAATTGTTTCGCATAATCTGCAATCAATTGACAGCCTCTAACCATTTCATCAAAATGGTCATTGTAATAATGAATGGTTGTTTGCTCCTTTGGTAAAGTAAAGAGTGTAACGTCATGGCGCATAATGCTAATCCCCATATGATGTACTACATCAACATGTTTTTTTAAGCGTTCAACTTCTTCTAAAAAAGCTTCCTCTGTATCATGGATAAAGTTAGCAGGTAGGGAATAGGCCGATAGCTCTAATCCTAGCTCCGCTGCTTTCTTTTTAATTTGAGATGCCAGTTCATAGTTATCTACAACAGTAAATTCATAGGGCACTAATTCTACATGTTGTCCTCCGTTGTCAGCTACCCACTGTAGAACATCAAGAACATTCATTTCTCCCTGCTTCATTTTTTTGACCATACTATATGTGCTTAATCCTACTTTCATTTGTAAACACCTCTCTATTAATTGACAAAGTGACATGCAACACTTTGTTCTTCGTTCATTTTTTTCATTTCCGGAATGACTTGCTTACATATATCTGATGCAAGGGGACACCTTGTATGGAAGGTACAACCACTTGGCGGATTTTTAGGGTTTGGAATATCACCTATTAACACTTTTTTCTTTTTTCTTAACGTTGGGTCTGCAATTGGTACAGAAGCAATAAGAGCTTGCGTATAAGGATGCTTAGGATCATTAAATATGGTTTCTTTTCGTCCAATTTCAACAATGGTTCCTAAATACATGACACCAATATAATGACTTATATGTTCTACAACACTTAAATCGTGAGAAATAAAGAGATAGGATATTTTAAATTCCTGCTGCAATTGCTTTAATAAATTCAAAATTTGCGATTGTATCGACACATCCAATGCAGACACAGGCTCGTCAGCAATAATTAATTTTGGTTTTGTTATTAAAGCACGTGCAATGCCTAAACGCTGTCTTTGTCCGCCACTGAACTCATGTGCATAGCGATCTGCCTGTTCAGCATTTAATCCAACCACTTCAAGCATTTCGAGTACAAGCTTTTCACGTTCAGCTTTTGAAAGTTTTGTATGAATTTCTAAAGGCTCCCCAACTAATTCCTTTACCTTCATTCTCGGATTTAATGAAGCATAGGGATCTTGAAAAATCATTTGAACAGTTTGCCTTAAATGCTTTAAGTCTGAATGTTTTGCAGTAGCTACTTCTTTTCCATCCACAACGATGCTTCCACTTGTTGGTGCTATTAATCGAGTGATTAATCTGCCGGTGGTAGATTTTCCACAACCACTTTCTCCTACTAGACTAAATGTCGTACCCTCTTCTATTTCAAAGGAAACATCTATTACGGCATTAACATGTTGCCTTTTTTGAAATAGTCCACCTGCTATCTGAAAACTCTTTTTTAAATTTTCCACTTTTAAAATACTGTTAGACATTAGCTTCCACATCCTTTTTCGCATATAGCCAGCAGCTACATTGACGTGTAGCTGAAATTTTCAATGTCGGTGGACTTTCCTGATGACATATAGACATCGCATGATCACATCGTGGAGCAAATTTACAACCTTTTGGCATATTTTGCGGGGACGGCACTTGCCCATTGATAGAATCTAATACTTCTTTTTTATCTCCTATTTTAGGTACTGATGCAATTAAACCTTTTGTATACGGGTGCTTAGGGCTAGCGAATAGTTCAAAGACATCTGCTTCCTCCACAACCTGCCCTGCATACATAACGACTACCTTATCGCACATTTCAGCAACAACCCCCAAATCATGTGTAATCAGTAAAATAGCCGTCTCATGTTCTTCCTTTAACTTTTTCATCAGCTCTAATATTTGAGCTTGTATCGTTACATCTAACGCAGTAGTTGGTTCGTCAGCAATAAGTAGCTTGGGCTGACAGGCCATTGCCATAGCAATCATTATTCGCTGTCTCATTCCTCCTGATAGCTGATGCGGGTATTCATGAATGATTTCCTCTGCCCTTCCTATGCCTACACTCTTTAACATTTGGATGGCGTGATGTTTACTTTCGTTCTTTGGCAGCTTCAAATGCATTTCGATTGCTTCCATTAACTGCTTACCAATCTTTAAAACAGGATTTAAAGAAGTCATAGGCTCTTGGAAAATCATCGCCATTTGCTTGCCACGAATTTTCCGAATTTCTGATTCAGACATTTTCGTTAAATCCTCTCCATTGAAATGAATAGAGCCATTCACAATTTCACCTGTAGTACCATGAAATAATTGCATGATGGATAATGACGTTAAGCTTTTTCCACTACCTGATTCTCCAACTAAGCCTAATATCTCTCCTTTACGGATTGAAAAATTGACACCTCTTAAAATTTTGATTTCTGTTTTATCACGCGTAAAGGACGTTTCTAAGTCACTTACTCGCAATACATGTTCTGTCATAGGCATTCTCCTTAATTATTTTTAATTTTTGGATCTAACACATCTCGTAATCCATCACCTATTAAGTTAAATGCTAGTACGGTTAAAAAAATGGCAATACCCGGCATAATGACTACATGAGAAGATGTCCCTAAGTAGTCACGGCCACTGCTTAGCATAACTCCCCACTCAGGCATTTCAGGGCTGGCACCTAAGCCTAAAAAGCTCAAACTAGAAGCTGCTAAAATAGCTGTTCCGATACGCATAGTGACGAAAATAATTAATTCACTAATCGTTTCAGGGAAAATATGTTTCCACAGCACTCTGACATGTGAAGCACCCATTGATTGTGCTGCCTCTACGTATACATTTTCTTTCGCATTCAAAGTGGCACCTCGCACTAAACGTGCAAAGGACGGCACACTAAAAATCATGACAGCAATGATGACATTATTAATACCAGGGCCCAATAAGGCTACAATGGCAATCGCTAACAATAAATCAGGGAATGAAAACAGTACATCACAGCTACGCATGATGATTTTGTCAATCCAACCACCAAAGTAACCGCTAATTAAACCTAAAATAGTTCCTAGTATTAAGCCTAAAAATACGGCACTGAAACTCACCATCAAGGATATTTTTGCGCCTACTATTAAACGACTAAAAATGTCTCGACCATACTCGTCCGTTCCTGCCAAATGACTGGCACTTGGTCCCTCTAATAAAGCATCATAATTCGGTTCAAACGGATCGTACGGTGCGATATAAGGTCCAATAAAAGCAACTACAATTAACAATCCTATAAAGATACTTGCAAACAATGCGGCCTTTTGTTTTTTAAAGGACTTCCAAAATTCTTTAAGAGGAGAGTATTTCCTTTGTGTTTTTTGCACTTGGCTATTTTGCACAGTAGTTGGTGAAGTCATTTTATTCCCTCCCTTAAGAATCTAATTGGATTTTTGGGTTTAACACGGTATAAAGCACATCAACAATTAAATTCACTACAATAAATTCAAATGCGAATAACAGCAGTGCTGATTGAATGACAGGGTAGTCTCGAAATGCAATGGAATCGATTAGCAGACGTCCCATCCCTGGAAAGCTAAATACCGTCTCAACTACCACTGAACCCCCTAGTAGAAAACCAAATTGTAAGCCCGCTACCGTTACAACAGAAATTAAGGAATTTCGTAATGCATGCGTCACAATCACGGAATGTTCCTTTAATCCTTTTGCTCTCCCCGTTCTTATAAAATCAGCTTGTAACGTTTCAAGCATGGAAGAACGAGTAAATCGAGCGATCATTGACATAATGCCTGCCCCTAAGGTCAAGGAAGGTAAAATATAACTAGAAAAGCCATCCAATCCACCTGTTGGGAATAATCCTAGCTGTACTGAAAATAATTGAATCAACAATAGTCCCAACCAAAATCCTGGAATTGAAATACCAGAAACCGCTGTTACCATTCCAAAATAATCAGGCCATTTGTTTTTATTGATGGCTGAAAAAACGCCAATCATTAAACCAATTAATGTAGCCCAAAACATGGAGAGGAAAGTAAGGTGGAGGGAAGGCATAAACCTTGTTTTAAACATATCAATTACCGGTAATCCAGTTGTTAAGGATGTTCCAAGTTCACCCGTCAACAGATTTTTCATATAATCCACGTATTGTTTAAGAATGGGTTTATCTAAACCCAACTCATGCCGTACATTTTCAACATCTTCTAGCGTGGCATCCTTACCAGCTACTAATCGTGCAGGGTCACCTGGTATTAAATGGATAAACAAGAATGTTAAGATTGAAATAACAATTAATATTGGTATCATTTCAACAATTCTTTTTGCTGTATATTTCCACAAGACAACCTCCTCCTTTCTATGTTGTAGAAAAGGAATTGACCATCATCAATTCCTTTTATTGTGCAACATTACTCAACTTTTGCGTTTTTCACATCGAGTCCACCTGTTGGATTTACTAACACACCGCTGACATTTGAACGTACACCATATACGACCTCATCTACCCCTAAGAAAATCCAAGGCGTATCTTGGTAAACGATTTCCTGTAATTTTTCATACAGTTCAGCCTGACGATCTACATCTGAAATAGAATTCGCTTCATCCATTAGTTGATCTGCCTCAGGATTTTGATAATAGGCTGTGTTTGCACCATTTGGTGGGAATGATACACTATGGAAAAGAGGTTTTGTCGCATTCGTTATATCTGAAGCATAGGCTGACCAGCTCACATACCACATTTGCAATTTCGCATCATCTGGAGTTTGTGCACCGTAGATTTCATCTGACAAAGTACCTTCTTCCATTGATTTGATCTCAACTTTTACACCAATTTGGCTCAACTGTTGTTGAATAAACTGCATGCCCTTCATCGTATCTGAGTTTGTGTTCCCCCAGATTTCAATATCGAAGCCATTAGGATAGCCAGCTTCAGTCAATAATTCTTTTGCCTTTTCAATATTGTGTTCATACATTTTTTGCTGTTTATAATAAACCGTTTTGGAAGGAATAATAGAGTCTAGTGGTAAACCTAGCCCTGCATTTACAACTTTTAAATAAGCTTCTTTATCTACCGCATAATTAAATGCTTGTCGTACTTTAATATCATCCAAAGGTTTCTTATACGTATTTAGCGACACATAATGAGCAATTGTAGAAGGAACTTTATTAATTTCTACATCTTTATTGTTAGAAAGCTCGTCGATATTTTGTGCTGGCACTGGATAGATCACTTGTGCATCCCCAGCTTTTAGCATTGCCACACGTGATCCGTTCTCTGGTACTGGCTTATACGTAATTTTAGAAACACGATCACCACCACCCCAATAGCCGTCGAAGTTTTCAATTGTTAAATGATCCCCTTGTACCCATTCAACAAATTTATAAGGTCCTGTACCAACAGGCTGCTTCGGAATATCAGCTAAATTTTCTTTAATCATTTTTGGGCTGATCATTTTAGCCACTCCGAAACGCGTGATCATTGGTCCGTATGGTTCTTTTAAAGTAACTTTAATTTCATAGTCACCTAGAATTTCAACTTTGCTGATTAAGCTAAAACCACGTGAATATAAACGTAAACTTTCATCATTCATGATTCGTTCAATGTTGGCTTTTACAGCCTCTGCATTAAACTGTTCCCCGTCATGGAAAGTGACCCCTTCTTGTAGCTTAAATGTATACTCCAGAGCATCTTCACTAATTGAATAATCATCAGCTAAAACCTTCATAATTTGTCCATCAGCATCGAAGCCTAGTAAACCTTCTAACATGGTCTCCTGTACAGAACTCGAATTTGTATCTCCTGTATTATGAGGATCCATGGAAATAAAGTTTTCATTTACAGCAATGACAAGTTCATTCTTTGAACTTGCTGTGTCTGATTCTGTAGTAGACTTCTCCCTAGTGTTTGATGCATTAGAATTATCTTTCTCTGCGCATGCTGCTAAAAGCAACATACATAGAATTACAAAAACCAACTTTTTAACATAATTCATCTCATCTACTCCCTTTGTAAAAATATATAAAAATATTTCTTAACACTTAAATTAAGAAATATAATTACTAAAATCACTTATTTTCTCCACTGATGAAAATAAATAGACAAAAAATAAACTATACTTTCATTACGATTAGACAATTCAATTAGAGGAAGACATGACTCTCTCAACTATTACAATTGCTTTTCATCAGAAACTATAGTTCAACCAACAACACCTATTTATTCCACTGCTGAAAATAAGTAATCAAAAAAATATTCCCTACAGGACACTTTTTACATATAATTATCAGAAAAATTAATTTTTTATTAACTATAAACTACGAAATACAATTTTTCCAGTATTTTTTTATTAAATTTCAGAATTTTATAATTATTTTTATCGAGCTATAATAAATACTGCTATCTAGCATCTGCGTTATAAAGCTTCACAAATAAAAGTTCTAAAAGCTCCAAGGCTTTTAGAACCATATCAATATTCTTTACAGCTTATTTACACTATCCACAACCACATCGAGTATACGATCAAGATCTTCTTGTACAATATTAAGTGGTGGTGATAGCGTTAAGACATTATTAAACCCTGCAACAGTTGCTCCATTTTTTCCAATGATAACCCCTTGTTCTTTACATTTGGCAATGACAGCATTCACCTTCTCCACTGGTAAAGGTTCTTTCGAGACTTTATCTGCAACTAATTCAATCCCAATTAATAAACCTTTGCCACGCACATCTCCTACATTTGGATGATGCTGCAATTGTTGCTGCAATGTTTGTAGTGTTGCAGCGCCAATTTCCTTGGAACGCTCAAACAACGCTTCTTGCTCAAGAATTTCAATATTTTTTAATGCAACTGCACATGCCACAGGAGAGCCTCCAAATGTATTCACATGGCGGAAATAGCTGTATGCATCTGAGCCCTTAAACGCCTCATAAATTTCACGCTTCACGGCTGTTGCTGATAATGGTAAATAGGCACTTGTAATTCCTTTAGCCATCGTAATTATATCTGGCTTAACACCGTAGTTCATAAATCCAAAAGGCTTACCTGTTCGACCAAAGCCACAAATAACCTCATCCACAATCAGTAAAGCACCATGCCTTTTACATACTTCCTCAATGCCTTTTAAATAATTCTCTGGAGGCATAATGACACCGCCACCTGTAATAATAGGCTCTAAGATCATAGCTGCAATTGTGTCACTCAGTTCCCATGTCATCGTTTTATCTACAGCCTTTACACTCGCTAAATCCAATGGCGCAATAGCATCGCTTTCATGCTCACGATATTGATCAGGTGGTGCGACATGGATAAAACCTGGAGATAGTGGCTCGTATTTATATTTGCGCTCCTCCTGCCCCGTTGCCGCTAAAGCCCCAAAGGAGTTACCATGATAAGCACGGTAGCGTGAGACAATTTTATAGCGTGAGCTTTGTCCTTTTTGCTGATGGTATTGCCGAGCAATTTTAAAGGCTGTTTCATTCGCCTCTGATCCACTATTGGAGAAGAAAATAACGTAATCTCCACCAAGTAGTTCATTTAGCTTCTCAGCTAATTCCACTGCAGGCAAATGACCCTGAGATAAAGGTGCATAAGCATTTTTCATCATTTGCTCATGTGCCGCATCTGCTAACTCTTTCCGTCCATAGCCAACATTGACACACCAAAGCCCTGCCATTGCATCAATATATTCCACACCATCTGTATCCACAATTCTTGCACCATCAGACCTCTCTACTACATATGTGGCTTGCGGATTATATGGTTTCATAGAATGCCAAACATATTGCTCATCCTTGGCTAATACATCACTTTTAAGATTTGTCTGTGTCATCATCAAACACCCCTCACTATATTAGTTTTTCGCATCATTATTACTTGGGAACGCAAAGGAACTTGTTGTATCCTCCGTTTCATCTGGCCAGCGCTCAGAAATCGTTTTGGCCTTTGTAAAGAATCTTGCCTGATCTGGGCCAAACATATGCCCTTCACCGAACTTAGAACGTTTCCATCCACCAAAGTTATGATAGCCAACAGGAATTGGTATAGGTACGTTCACACCTACCATGCCGACTTCTATTTCCTCTTGGAATTTCCGTGCTGCTGCTCCACTGCTTGTAAACATGGTTACCCCATTGCCAAGCTCATGGTTATTGATTAAATCTATTGCCTCTTGTAATGAGTCCACCCCTACAACAATACGTGCTGGACCAAAGACCTCTTCTTTAAAGATCTTCATTTCCGATGTGACATTATTAAGGAGGGTTGGGCCAAGATAAAAGCCATTTGACGTTTCACATACTTTCGGATTTCTTCCGTCAATCACAAGATTTGCCCCTTCAGTGACTGCCTCATCGATAGAACGAATAATCGTTCCTTTCGACTCTTTAGTGATGACTGGTCCGAAATCGACGTCTTTTTCTGTATAGGGTCCAACCTTTAGTTGAGAGATTTTATTTTTTAATAGTTCCGTAAACCGTTGTTCGGTATCTTTGCCTACAACAAGTGCACCTGAAATCGCCATACAGCGCTGTGATGCTGCACCATACGCTGCTCCTAAAAAGGCATTCGCCGTTTGTTCTAGGTTGGCATCTGGCATCACAATCATAAAGTTCTTCCCACCACCAAATGCCGCAACACGTTTATTGTGCTTTGTTCCTGTTTGATAAATATATTCAGCAACAGGTGTTGAGCCAACAAATGAGATAGCTTGAATCTCTTTATTTTCTAATAGTTCATTGACAGCCTCTTTATCTCCATTGACAACAGTCCAAATGCCATCTGGTAAACCTGCCTCTTTCCATAATTGACTTATATAGAGAGCGGACATCGGTACGCGCTCTGATGGCTTTAATATAACGGCATTTCCTACTGCCACAGCCATGCTTGTAATCGCAAGCGGTACCATAACAGGGAAATTAAATGGTGCGATAGTTGCCACTACGCCGAGTGGTGATTTGGCAGAAAAGGCATTTATATTACCACCTACATTGACTGAGTACTCTCCTTTTAGCATTTGCGGTGCACTGATCGCCATATCAACGGATTCAATACCACGAACGATTTCACCTTTTGCATCGTCCTTTGTTTTACCACTTTCCTGACAAATCACATCGATAAGCTCTTCCTGTCTTTCTACTAACAACTGACGGAATCGATGTAACACTTCTACCCGTTTACCAATTGATCGTTTTTTCCATGCTGGAAAGGCTTCTTTTGCAAGCTGAATAGCATGCTTTACCTCATCTCTTGAAGCAAGTGGTACTCTTGCAATAACCTCTCCTGTTGATGGATTATAAACCTCTGAAAATCGGCCACTTGTACCAGCTACCTCTTCCCCTTGGATAAAATGTGTGAGCGTTTTCATTTCTTGCTGAACTGTCATAATTAGACCACTCCTTTATCGTATTATTGTTCAAAATCGAATTCTTCTTTGCTAAAAATAGAACTTGATTCATCGGGTTGTTTAATCGTCTTTTTCTTTTGAGTAAGCACATAGAAAATCATCACAATAGCGACGACAACGCATGTAAATAAAATTTGTGAGCGCATAGACTCTATAAAGAACATCGCCATTAATAAAGCTGTTGTAGCGAGTATTGTGAAATACGTTAAATAAGGGAAAAACCACATCTTCACCTTTAATAGCTCTAAATTTTCTTGTTCAATCTTGCGTCGCATTCTTAATTGTGAAAAGGCAATGATTAAATAAAGTATTAAAGTAATCGCACTACAAGAGCTCAGTAAAAACATAAAAACTTTATCTGGTGAAACATAATTCATAATGACTGCAATATACGAGAAAAATGTTGCTGCTAAAATGGCATTGACAGGTGCACCCTTTTTGTTTAATTTTAAAAATGCTTTTGGCGCTTCTCCCTTTTCTGCTAAAGAAAATACCATGCGTGATGTTGCATAAAGTGCTGAATTTAAACACGATAGCACCGCTGTTAACACAACAAAATTCATAATTTGTGCGGCAGCAGGAATTCCAATATAATCGAGTACCGCTACATAAGGACTTGTTAAAATATCGGAGGAATGCCAAGGCAATAGCGTTACTACAACCGCTATAGAGCCCACATAGAAAATTAAAATCCGCCAAGTAATGGAATTGGTAGCTTTCGTTACAGCAGCTAATGGTTCATCTGATTCACCAGCAGCAATGGCCACAATTTCTGTTCCCATGAAGGAGAAAATAACAATGACGACACCCATTAGAACAGCACCAAAACCATTAGGTAAAAAACCACCTTGCCCGACTAGATTGGTCATACCTACAGCATTAAAGTTTGGGGCGATGCCAAAAATAATGAAGGCACCAAGACCAAGGAAAACCACTATACTTGCAACCTTAATAAGAGAGAACCAATACTCAAACTCACCAAATGCTTTGACAGAAAGAACATTCGTTAAAGTAAGTGCTACGGTTAGTAACAAACTTAATAGCCATAAAGGCATCCCGTCATACCAATATTGAATAATGGCTGCCGCTGCTGTTGCTTCTAGTGCAATCGCAATGACCCAGAAAAACCAGTACAGCCATCCAATCATAAAACCTGCCCACGGGCCAATGGCTTCATGCGCATAATGTGCAAATGAGCCACTCGTTGGATTAACAGCTGCCATTTCGCCTAGCATACGCATAACTAAAATAACGATAATTCCTGCAAATATATACGATAAAATGGCCCCTGGACCAGCTAAATTAATAACTGAACCACTCCCCATAAATAGGCCAGCACCGATTACTCCTGCAATAGCAATCATCGTCATATGCCGCTTCTTTAACCCTCTTTGTAAATGCGTTTGTTGCTCCATATCTGTCACCCCTTTTAGTAGATTGCTTGATCGCTTACAAAAATTTTACATGTTTCATAACGTTGAAGTAATAGACAAACTGTAAAATTATATACTTTTGTTTTAAACATAATGTAAAATAGACTAAATATTCTTAAAATAATATATCCACGAATTTATAAGAAAATATAAATCATCAAACAGAAAAAATATACAATGCGTACAACTAAGGGAGGGGCTAAATTGAGTCCGTTTCAACTTAAAGTACTAGATGTTTTGGAAAATAAGTATTTTCATAAGGCAGAGGTTGTGGCAGGTCATGAAGGATTATCAAGGATTATCAAATGGGTACATGTTCTTGAAATCGTACAAGTTGATCATTTTTTAGTTGGTGAGGAGTTAGTATTAACAACAGGAATTAGTCTCCAGCATAGTATCGCTAATTTTACCGCATTTGTAGAAGCCATCATTCAAAAAAATTGTGCTGCTCTTTGTATTGAGTATGGCTCTTATATTCAGACCGTTCCAAAAGCAATACTAGCACTGGCAAACCGGCATCAGTTTCCCATTATTGTTTTTCATGAGGCAGTTCCTTTTGTTCGTATTACGCAGGATTTACATAGCCAAATTATCAATCAGCAATATTTAATGATTTCTTCGCTAGAATCTTATGCACAAGCTTTGAACAAAAATGCTGTCTTAGGACAAAACACAGAAGATATTTTACAAAATATGTATAATGAATTAAAAACACAAATCATGTTTTCCATTAAGGGACGCAATCCTATTTTTTTCCCCAATACGACACACCAAAAACGTCAGCAGCTATTAACATTGAACAAGTCTGCTCAGCAATTTAAACATGGGCCTATTTTTATCTTTGATCAGCATTATGCAGATTTAACACTCTATCGAGAGGATGGACTATTTTCAGAGTTTGAATTATTAATATTAGATCGTACAGCAACGGCGCTGGCACAGCTATTAATGCGAGAGTTTTATATTGAGGAAAAAAAGAATATTGAGGATGCTACAATTTTAGTCGATTGGATTGATCAAAAATTATCTAAGGAAGAAATCTATAAATTTATCGTTACACATTACGCGGGCTATACACAATCTAGTGGAGCTGTCTTTATTTTATCCTCTCCTACTACAATGACAAAGACACAGGAGGATATGGTCTATAGTAAGCTTTATTATCGAAATCTCTTTGAGCAACATGGATTTATGCCATTTTTATTCGAAAGAAAAAGCTATATTATTTTTATTTTACTTCATATGAAAGACAGTAAAGCTATTCGTGACATATTGAATAGCATTTTTTCCACACTGCCCAATACCGACTTTTATAAAAAGCAGCAAGCACAAGGTTTTCAAATAGCCGTTGGAAAGGTTGTTTGCGATGTAGAAGAAATTCCTAAAAGCTATCAAACTGCTTTAGAAACTTTATATATTTGCCGCAAAGTGCAAACGTCCTCTTTCTTTTATGATGATTTGCATTTATATCATTTAATCTATAAATTACAAATGCAAGTGAATTTACAGGAAGTGATTTACGATTATTTACAGCCCGTTATTGAGTACGATAAAAAATACAATAGCAAGCTTCTTGAAACATTACAGGTTTATTTACAAACAAATGGCTCCAAGCAGCAAACAGCCAACCAATTATTTATTGTTCGTCAAACACTCTATCACCGCTTAAGAAAGCTTGAAGGTTTACTAGGTGAAAATTTCATGAAAGGACATAACCGCATTACATTAGAATTTATGCTATTGGCAAATTCATTGATTGAGGATAAGGGCTAGAAAAAAGATGGCACGCTCAAAAGATTACTCCCTCTTGAGCGTGCCCCTCTATTAGCCTTTCACGACAACATCATGATATAGTCCTGGTCTACGGTCGTCATAAACTGGAATTCTTCCACGTACTTCATCGACAATAGAAAAATCTACATCAATCACCGCTACTTCTTCATCCTCTGCACCGATCCAAAGTACTTCTCCCCAAGGCTGTATAATCATCGATTGGCCATTAAAGTTTTCTACCTTTTTTGAAATGCGATTAACTGCTATTACAAAACATTGGTTCTCAATCGCACGAGCTTGCAGCAATGTTTTCCAATGATCAATCCTTGGTGTTGGCCACTGGGCTGGTACAAATAATACCTTTGCTCCTTGTAATGCGTGTGCACGTAACCATTCTGGGAAACGAATATCATAGCAAATGACCCCAGCAGCTTCAATATCTCCTAGAGCAAATCGATTCATTTCATCCCCTGCTTCTAAGTAGAGATGCTCATCCATTAAACGGAAAAGATGTGCTTTGCTATATTCCCCTACAAGTTCTCCATTGCGATCAAATGTATACATCGTATTATAAAATTTGTCGCCTTTCTTCGTTGAAACAGAACCACCTACAATATGTACACCAAGTTCCTGTGCTAATTCAGCCAAGAAGGATTTCGTACGTTCACCATCGACATCCGCTAGTTCAGGCAGCTTCTCTAACGCATAGCCTGTATTCCACATTTCAGGCAGCACAATAATTTCTGCTCCTTTTTTTGCCACTTCTCGAATCTTGTCCTCAGCTCGTGCAAAATTTTCTTCTACTTTGCCAAAGCCAACATTTAATTGAATACAACCGATTTTCATAGCCATTCCTCCTCTAGACAATTAACAAAAAAAGTAATACTATTTGCTTCATATTCTTCAATAATAATTATTATATTCTGAAAAGGGTGATCATGCATGGAATTCTCTAAAAAACTACAGCAACTACCCACTCAATTTTTTGCAGCGTTAGTTCAAAAAGTAAATAATGCCTTAGAAGAAGGTCGCGATGTCATTAATCTTGGTCAAGGAAATCCCGATCAACCAACGCCCCCTCATATCATTCAAGCATTACAGGAGGCGGCTGAAAATCCACAAAATCACAAATATTCACCATTTCGCGGTATCGCTGAATTACGCCAAGCAGCTGCCGACTATTATAAACGTGAATATAATGTGAATCTAAATCCTGACACAGAGGTAGCGATTCTTGGCGGGACAAAAATTGGACTCGTTGAGCTACCTTTAGCCGTATTAAATCCAGGTGATACAATGCTCTTACCAGACCCTGGCTATCCAGATTACTTATCAGGTGTCGTATTAGGTGATGTCCATTTTGAAGTGATGCCACTTTTAGCTGCAAATGATTTCTTACCTAATTATCATGCATTACCTGATGAAGTGAAAGAGAAGGCGAAGCTACTTTACCTAAATTACCCGAACAACCCTACAGGTGGTACAGCAACACTTGCATTTTTTGAAGAGACCGTTCGCTTTGCGAAGGAACACAATATTATCGTATCACATGATTTTGCTTATGGGGCAATAGGATTTGACGGTAATAAACCTATTAGCTTCCTACAAGCTGAGGGTGCAAAAGAAGTAGGAATTGAAATGTACACACTCTCCAAAACTTATAATATGGCAGGCTGGCGTATAGGCTTCGCTGTCGGTAATGCCGACATTATTGCTGCCATTAATCTAATTCAGGATCATCTGTTTTGTAGTCAATTCCCTGCTATTCAACAAGCAGCAGCAGCGGCACTTACAGTTTCCCAAGAATGTGTGGATGAACTGCGAGCTACCTATGAAGGTCGCCGCAATGTACTCATTGAAGAAGCTCAAAGAATTGGTTGGCATGTAACGGCTCCAAAAGGCTCCTTCTTCGCATGGCTCCCTGTACCATTCGGCTATACTAGCGAGCAGTTTGCCGATTTATTATTGGAAAAGGCTGATATCGCTGTAGCAGCAGGCAATGGCTTCGGCCAATATGGCGAAGGCTATATCCGTGTTGGTTTACTTGTTAGCGAGGAACGCTTACGTGAAGCAATCCATAGAATCGAACAATTACAATTATTCAACCCTTAACCATGACATGAGGCTGGGACAAAAGTAAAAATGTTAGACCGATTATAAGCTCGGTCTAACATTTTTTAATTCAGGAAGGAACATGCAACTCAGTGAAAAGAAAAAGTTAGTACATTTTCGCTATTTTTCAATTTTCCTTGGCTGCTGTAAACCGTGTTCTAATGGATAAAATTGAACATGGCCTGTTTCTTCATCAAATTTTCGAAAGTGCTGGATGCCTTGAACCTCAGCTAGCACTATGTCAGCCGTAATAACAGGGTTCCCCCTCTTCATTAAATGCCCCCCTGACACGATGCCCCATTGATCACTCATAGAACCATGGAAATGTGTTTCATATCCCCCATCGCGCTTACATACTACGCCAGAGCCTTGGATCAATTCAAGTGGCCCCTCTTTTTTTATGACATCGCTAAAACTTACGTTAATCTGTGATGTTTCATCAGGTACTAAATAAACAAAGCTACTCTTTTGAAGGCTACCTATACAGCTAACAATTGTTGCTGACTCAATATGGTTCTCCTCACAAAGTGCCTCCATTCCTTCAATAATGTCTGTACCCATTAGCAATCGAGCACTCACAACCTTGCCAAATGAACCTATACCATAATTAACTCTTACAGACATTGCTATCCCTCTTTCATGACGAAATATTATAATAATATAAAAAATTTAAAAAATATTTATTGACTTACTATAACCTATAAATTATATTAGTTCTATCGGAATTACAAAAAAATATGATAAATCTCTTATCAAGAGTAGCTGAGGGACTGGCCCTATGAAGCTCGGCAACCTCCTTTTAGAAGGAAGGTGCTAAATCCTGCAAACGATTATCGTTTGATAGATAAGAGAGGACATTTTTTCATGAGCCTCTCTTAGTTTGTAAGAGAGTTTTTTTATTTTCAAAAACCGATAAAAACAATCTTGGAGGTAGTTTTCATGAAAAAGAAAAATAAATTTTTAGTAGGTTTAGCAAGTCTTACATTAGCAGCAGCTCTAGCAGGTTGTGGCTCTAAAGAAGAGAGTAAAGGTCAAGCTGAAGCAATTAATGAAAATAAAATCGTCGTAGGCGTCACGTCTGGTCCACACGAACAAATCGCAGAAGTTGCAGCGAAAGTAGCCAAAGAAAATGGGCTAGAAGTAGAGCTTAAATCATTTTCTGATTATGTTTTACCTAATACATCCTTATCTGAAGGTGATCTTGATGCGAATAGCTATCAACACGAGCCTTTCCTCGATACGTTTAATAAAGATCATGATACAGATTTAGTACCAGTAGGCAAAACGATTTTAAATCCAATGGGTATTTACTCTGAAAAATATAAATCCTTTGATGACATTCCGGATGGTGCAACATTTGGTTTACCAAATGACCCAACAAATGGTGCTCGTGCCCTCTTTGTTTTACAGGAAGCAGGCTATATAAAATTAAAAGATGGGGCAGATTTAACAGCCTCTATCCGTGATGTAGAAGAAAACAAAAAGAATTTAAAATTCATCGAATTAGAGGCAGCTCAAATTCCTAAGCAGCTTAGTGAAGTAGATGTAGCAGCTATTAATACAAACTTCGCATTGGAAGCTGGCATTAATCCTAAAGATGACGCTATTCTTTTAGAATCTACTGACTCTCCATATGTGAACTATATTGTGGTACGTGCAGAAAATGAAAATGACCCAACAATTAAAAAGTTCGTTGAGGCTTACCAATCTGATGAAGTACGTCAATTCATTGAAGAAGAATTCAAAGGTTCAGTAATCCCTAGCTGGTAATACATTCAGGAAGCTTCTAGTAGCTGAAGAATCTGCCGAAATTCCTCTATGGAAAACGAGCAGATTCTTGCTTTTTAGGAGCTTGAGAAAGGAGCAATCAATCGGATGATTCAATTACAAAATATCTCAAAAGAATATAAGACGAAAAAAGACATCATTAAGGCTGTAGATGGAATCAATCTCCATGTAAAAAAAGGACAAATTCATGGTGTGATTGGCTATAGTGGTGCAGGTAAAAGTACACTCATTCGTTGCGTCAATCTACTAGAGCGACCTACAGCTGGAAAAGTGTTAATCGACAATGTGGACATTACTGCCCTTTCTCTTCATGAATTACGGCAAACACGCCAAAAAATCGGAATGATTTTCCAACATTTTAATCTATTAAAAACGGCAACCGTTTACCATAATATTGCTGTTCCTTTAAAGCTACTTGGCTATAACGAGAAAGAGGTAAAAAACCGTGTGGCTAAATATGCTGAAATTGTTGGATTAACAGACAAACTAGACAGCTACCCTAACCAACTTTCAGGTGGGCAAAAGCAACGTGTTGCTATTGCACGTGCCTTGGCACAGGAACCAGAGGTTCTACTTAGTGACGAAGCAACAAGTGCACTCGACCCTGAAACAACCGAAGCCATTCTTGAATTGTTGTTAAAAATTAACCGTGAATTAGGCATTACGATCCTGCTGATTACACATGAGATGAATGTCATTCAGAAAATATGTGATGAGGTTTCTGTTCTTGAGTCCGGAAAAGTGGTGGAATTTGGTACGGCTATTGAACTTTTTGCTAAACCGAAGCATCCTACAACGAGAAAGTTTTTAAATACGATTTCACAACGTAATTTATCCCCTTCCCTGATCGAGCAGTTAAATGTTTCAGGCAGTGTCATTCGTTTAACCTTCCTAGGTGAAAGTACTGGTAAGCCATTACTAGCAGAAGTTACGAAAGTGTATGATGTACAACCAAATATTTTAACGGCAAATATTATTGAATTAAAAAACGGCATTGTTGGTAACATTGTGGTGCATTTACATGGAGAACTTCACATTGTCCAAAAGGCACTCACATATTTTACGGAAAATGGCGTCGCGGTGGAAGAATTAGGAGGCGAATTCAATGAGTAGTATTCAAAGCTTTTTTACAGATTGGTCAGATGTAATTGGCAAATCAATTATCGAAACATTTCAAATGGTCGGAATTTCTTTATTGTTTTCCATTCTCATTGGTATTCCATTGGGGCTATTAATCGTATTAACACGACCAGGTCAATCCTTTGACAATAAATTTTTATATCAATTTTTTAATTTAGTCATCAATATTATACGTTCTGTTCCATTCATCATTTTATTATTTTTCATCCTCCCTTTTACTAAGCTGATCGTCGGCACAACAATTGGGGTTAAAGGTGTTATCGTTCCGCTAGTTGTCTATACAGCTCCTTATATTGCTCGACTGATGGAATCTGCGCTATTAGAGGTGGATTCGGGAGTGGTAGAAGCCTACACAGCAATGGGTATTAAACGTCGCCATATTATTTGGCATGTGCTATTACGTGAAGCTCGTCCATCTATTATTTTAGGCTTAACAATTGCCACAATTGGTTTAATCGGTGCTACGGCTATGGCAGGAATGGTTGGTGCTGGAGGTTTGGGTGACCTCGCCTATCGTTATGGTCATTTACGCTATGAGGTCGATGTTATGTATGCAACTGTCTTTATCTTAATCATTCTTGTGCAAAGCATTCAATCCATCGGCAACCGCTTCGCTGCGAAATTGAAAAAGGATTAAGAGGAGAATGACAATGACAACTGAAATTTATGTAGAGAAAAATGGTTATATTGCAACGTTAGTGTTAAACCGACCTGATAAACGGAATTCCTTATCAAAGGCGATGTTTCAGAACATAGTAGAGCAACTTGAGCAGTTACGTGTAGATTCTTCTATTAAGCTCTTAATTGTCCGTGGCGTTAATGAAGTAGCCTTTTCATCTGGTGCCGATATTAGCGAGTTTTTAGATATTCGTTATGCCGCGGACAATGCCAAAGCCTATAATGATTTGGCTCTAAAGGCGATTGATACCCTCTATAAATTTCCTCACCCGACGATTGCTATGATTCAGGGTTTAGCCATTGGTGGTGGCTTAGAACTAGCCAACGCATGTGATTTTAGAATGGCGACACCAAAGAGTAAGCTTGGCATCACAGCGGCGAATATTGGTATTGTCTATAATCTTGAAAGTACAAAGCGCCTCATCAATCTTGTTGGTGTTGCCAAGGCGAAAGAGATTTTATACACAGCCAACATTTTTACAGCACAAGATGGAAAAAACATCGGTTTAATCACAGCCTTACATGAGCCAGAGGATATTGAAAGTGCCACGCTGCATTTTGCTGAACATCTATTAAGTAAATCATCCATTGCAAACGCAGGCATCAAAAAAATGATCCAAGCAATTGTAGATGGTGAAAACGAAGAAAGCGATGAGCTGGCACAGATCGTTCTTAATTCATTTAGTTCAGATGATTATAACGAAGGTATTCAAGCCTTCTTAAACAAAAGAAAGCCTATTTTCAATAAATAAGTGAGGTAGTAACGATGACAAACATAACTGATGGTGATCTACTCTTAAAAAATATTACTGCACAAGCCCCCTTCCCCATTTGCTTTGCAGATTTAGAAAAGGCCGTAGCGGAAAAAATCGAAGCTGGACCTTTTGGCTATATCCGTTCAGGTGCTGGTGGTGAACAAACACTGCGCAATAATCGTGCAGCTTTCGAAAAGTATTCTATAGTTCCTCGCTTTTTAAAGGATGTTTCAAATGTTCAAACATCGATTAATTTGTTTGGTAAAACATACCCAACTCCATTGCTCTTTGCTCCCGTCGGCATGAACGGAATGGTTCATGATGAAGGTGAGCTTGCTGTAGTACGTGCTGCCGAGCATTTAAACATGCCCTATATTCAAAGCACCGTTTCCACTTATGCACTTGAAGAAGTTGCTCAAGCTGCTCCTTCTGCAACAAAATGGTTTCAATTATATTGGTCTACTAATGAAGAAATCGCTTTTAGTATGGTGGCACGAGCGGAGGCAGCCGGATTTGAAGCGATTGTCTTAACTGTCGATACAGTAATGCTTGGTTGGCGTGAAGAAGATGTCCGCAATCAATTTTCACCATTGAAGCTAGGCTATGCACGAGGCAATTATATGAATGATCCCGTTTTTACAGCCACTTTACCTGATGATTCATTCGAGTCCTACGTACAAGGTGTCTTGCAAAATGTCTTCCACCCAACACTTAATTGGGCGCATGTTCGAGAATTAAAAAAGCGTACAAACCTTCCTATACTATTGAAGGGAATTTTACATCCTGAAGATGCGAAGCTAGCTATCGACAATGGTATTGATGGCATTATTGTATCAAACCACGGTGGCCGTCAATTAGATGGTGTTATTGGTTCACTTGATGCACTTCCTGCTATTGCGAAAGTTGTGAATGGACAAATTCCTATTATTTTAGATAGTGGTGTCTATCGTGGCATGGATGCTTTAAAAGCACTTGCTTTAGGAGCGGATGCCGTTGCAATCGGACGCCCTTTCGTCTATGGGCTAGCCCTTGAAGGACAACAGGGCGTCGAAAAGGTGATGACCAATCTTTATGATGAATTAAAGGTTTCCATCGCTTTAGCAGGTGCGACTTCTGTCAAAGGATTACGCAACATCACATTAGTCAAACATGATGGGACTGAGGTTAAATGAAACAAGCATTACAAGGATTAAGAGTTGTTGATTTATCGCAAGTATTAGCTGGTCCTTATTGCACGATGGTCTTAGCAGATATGGGTGCAGAGGTTATCAAAATTGAGAAGTATCCAAACGGAGACGATACCCGTACAATGGGTCCTTTTATAAATGAAGAAAGCCATATGTATATGATGGTCAATCGCAATAAGAAAGGGGTTTGTATTAATTTAAAAACGCCAGAGGGATTAGCTTTATTTAAAGAACTTATCCAATCTGTTGATGTCCTTGTGGAAAACTATCGACCAGGTGTCACAAAAAAGCTTGGTATTGATTATGACACATTAAAAGCTATCAATCCTGGTCTTATTTATTGCTCTATTTCAGGCTATGGACAAACGGGTCCGTATAGTCAAAAGGGTGGCTATGATATTATGGCACAGGGTCTGAATGGCTTAATGCATATGACGGGTGAAGCGGATGGTCGACCTGTAAAAGTCGGCTTTGCCGTGAATGATATTGCTGCTGCTCAAACAGCATTACAATCTATTTTAATGGCCTATATTTATAAGCTGCGTAGTGGCGAGGGGCAATATATTGATGTTTCCTTAGTGGAATCAGGTCTAGCATGGACTGTATGGGAGGCCGCTGCTTACTTTGGACATGGCGAACTACCGGAGCGGACTGGAACAGCACATCGGGTATCCGCACCCTATCAAGGTTTCAAAACGCAGGACGACTATATTTTAATAGGTGCTGGCAATCAAAAGCTATGGGAGATTTTTGCAACAAAAGTTATCAACCGACCTGATTGGTTAGACAATCCCCTCTTTGCTACCAACTATTCACGTGCCCAACATGTGAAAGTACTGGAGGCAGAAATTGAGAGCGAATTAATCAAGCATCAAGCTATTTACTGGCTAGCGCTATTGGATGAACACGGCGTACCCTCTAGCCCAATCTATTCCTACGATCAAACATTAAATGATCCACATATTCTAGAGCGTGGCATGGTCTTGTCCTATGAGCACCCAACTGCAGGACCGATGCGTACATTAGGCTTCCCAGCCAAGTTCTCACAAACACCAGGTCACCTAACAAGTGCAGCACCTACTTTAGGACAACATAATGAGGAGATTTTACAGGCTTTGAATATCTCCGCTGAAGACATTCAGCAATTAAGAACAGCCAAAATTATAGGTTCGAAATAAAGCTATCGACTACTTTCAGGTGGCTATCGATCAGTTATGAGCTGCTATCGACTATTTTTTCACTTTTATCCACCACTTTCAACTTTCTATCACACAAAAAGGCTTCCCCATCCATGAGGAAGCCTTTTTCTTATTGAATAACGCCTAATTCACGACCAACTTTTTCGTAAATCGCAATCGCATCATCCAGCATTTCTTTTGTATGTGCCGCTGTTGGCATATTACGAACACGTCCTGTACCTTTTGGCACAGTTGGGAAAACAATTGATTTTGCATAAACGCCTTCTTCAAAAAGACGTTTTGAAAATTCCTGTGTCAGCTTTTCATCCCCAATGATACAAGGCGTAATCGGTGTTTCAGATGCACCGATATTAAAGCCAAGCTTCTCCAGTCCAGCTTTTAAATAGTTGCCATTATCCCAAAGCTTATCGTGCAGCTCTGTTGAATCAATCAGCATTTGTACAGCTGCTGTAATGGCTGCTACATCACCAGGTGGTAGAGCTGTTGAGAATAGGAATGGACGAGAGCGAACTTTCAGCCAATCAATTAAATTTTTCTTACCTGCTACATAGCCACCCACAACACCAATAGCTTTTGATAGTGTACCAATTTGGAAGTCAATTTCTTTTTCTAATCCAAAATGCTTCACAGTTCCTTTGCCTTTACCTGTTACACCTGAACCATGTGCATCATCGACATACGTAATTAAATCAAACTCTTTAGCAATTTCCACAATCTCAGGTAATTTAGCAATATCACCATCCATTGAGAATACACCATCTGTTATGACCATGATTTTATTGTATAATCCTGATTCTTTAGCTGCTTTTGCCTTAGCACGTAGATCATCCATATCGGAGTGATTAAACGCAATGATTTTCGCCTTTGATAAACGACAACCATCAATAATAGAGGCATGGTTTAATTGATCAGATAGAATCGCATCATTTTTATCCATCACAGCTGAAATGGCTGCCATATTACAATTAAAGCCAGATTGATAAGAAATAGCCGCTTCTGTTCCTTTAAATTCAGCAAGCTTTTCTTCTAATTTAACGTGCAAATCAAGTGTCCCGTTGATTGTACGAACAGCACCTGCACCAACACCGTATTTATCAATTGTCTCTTTGGCAATACGCTTTAATTCTTCATTTGTTGCTAAGCCAAGATAGTTGTTAGAGGATAAGTTAACAAGATTTTTGCCACGGACTTGAATAATCGGGCCATTAGCTCCCTCTACTGGATCAATTTCATTGTATAAGCCTTGTTCATGTAAGGCTTGTAGGTTTTCATCTAAAAATGCATTCAATACTTTTGACAAGCGTATCATCCTTTCCTAGGAAAACTGTTCTAGCTCCTAGTTTAGCACATGCAAGCCATTAGCTACATTACTTTGTTAATCTTTCGAATAATGGCGCTGTTTTTTCACGCCATAAGGATGCGGATAGACAATTATCCACTAGACGGCGGATTGTATATTCGGCTTCAGCATAACGCTTCGAATGACCCATTGCATCCTGGATAGCTTCTTTGTAGTGTGCTCGAACTGCCTCAATTGCTGTTTCTGCCTCCTCTGAAAGTGCACAATGTTGCCCAATATCAAAAATTTTGTCCCCTAATCTACCATCCTGTGGATCAAAGACATGGGGCTCTGTGCTATCAAAGATACAGAAATTAAGCTCTGGAATAATGACCATATCCACTGAACCTGCATCTAAACCACACCATATAATTTGTGCATCAAGACCTCTAGCATTAGCCTCATCCGCTAAACCCTTCATTAATGAAGACTTACCTGTACCAGGCTTACCTTTAATCATGAAGCGAGTCGTTATACTTTTTGTAATACTTTCAACGGTATTTTCCGCACCTCTAGGCGTTAGTGTTCCAAGTAAACGATGTGTCCGTATACCCGTTTTATTTAAAACAATTGACTGGAACACTTCTGTCTTTAAATTTTCCACTTGTTCATTTAATGCCTGCCAGTTCATACAGCTTTGCGTGATAATCTCCCAGTCATCATGAAGCTTGATTGCCTGATCCAGCTTTGCAATACATTTTTCACGCCAAGTTGCACGCTCCTGCATCGCCTCAGCAAGCTGCTCCCCAACCTTTTCAAGCTGTACTTCCTCTAAACAATCATAAAAGGACATAACGCGATGCTTTGTACCGAGTAAAGTTGGCTCGATATTCCATTCAGAGGCCCATACAAAAAGTCTGTTACAGCCCTTTACATAAACGGCCTCAACTACTTCCTCTAATAAAGCATGCTTAAACCATTCGACTGCAAAGCCCTGCTTCACATAAAAATACCCTAGCTCTTTTAACAGCTCTGATCCTTTAAATGTGGGGGCACCTTGCAAAAAGTAAACAAGCTCCGCCTCTTCTATCATCTCTTTATATAAATGTTTCACACCTTGCCCAGTCAATGCGTGTCCAAAATAATACGTTACATTTCCATTCAAATGTCGTTCCTCCTTTAGCTTCTGCCCTGCATTATATGAAAGAACGCTAAAAAAGATGAAAAGCTACTTCTATCTTTTACAGATCTAAGTAGCTTCATCGTTTAATAGAATGGCTTCATTCCTTCTATATGCCCAATACATTTCATTAATATTTTACGACAATACGGTAATGAATATTGCACAATATAGCCTGAGGTTAGAGCGATTAATACCGTCCCTACGCCAACTGGTCCTCCTAAAAGCCAGCCAACAATGGTCACCAGAACTTCGATGCCCATTCTGGCTGTTTTAATCGAGCCACCAAACTTTTCAACAAGTATCATCATTAAAGTATCTCGTGGACCTGCACCCATATTCGGTGCAATATACATCCCACAGCCAAAACTTAAAACAAATAAACCAATGATAAAATATGTAATCTGCAAGCCATAAACATCAGTAGATGGCAGCACCAAATTAAATACATCAATGAAGGAGCCGATGAGCAGCATGTTCAGCCAAGTGCCTATCTTTGGCCATTCACGTAACACAATCGATGTTGAAGCAACTATAAAGAGCCCTGTTATAATAGACCATGTCCCAATACTTAACCCAAAATTTTGAAATAACCCAACATGCAAGACATCCCAAGGGCTTGTGCCAACAATTTTCCCCTTTATCGACATCGTGATGCCAAGTGACATCACAATTAGGCCACTAATAAAAAATGTCCAACGCCACCCCATTATCTTACGCATTTCCTATCCCTCTCTCTATGCATGATATTGCTCTAACTGTATCACATTTTCTATAAAAAATTGAGAGACTGCGCTTGTACTTGATTGTCCATTATACATAAAGAAACTACCCATTCTCTCACGCATGGGTAGTTGTAATAGGGGCAAGCTGTGCCTTTGTCATATTTTTCAAGTCGTCTAGCTGAACATGGATTTGCATACCTATTTTCCCCGCACTCACAATAATACTATCTTGCCCTAGGGCAGATTCATCTATTACTGTTGGATATAACTTCTTCATCCCCACTGGTGAACATCCGCCACGTACATAACCGGTATAACCAAGTAAATCCTTTACCGCTAGCATTTCGATTTTCTTTTCCCCGACTACCTTTGCGGCAGCTTTTAAATCCAGCTCCTCTGCCACTGGAATGATAAATACAAATAGCTTTTGTGCGCTTGCCTTTGCTACCAATGTTTTAAACACACGCGTGACAGGGTGACCAATTTTTTCTGCAACAGAGACACCATCAACTTGACCGTCTCCCGTTTCATATTCAATCACATCAAAATGGATTTTTTGTTGTTCTAATAATCGAATTGCATTTGTTTTCGCATGCTTTGCCTTTGCCATGTCAATAATCTCCTATCTACAGCATCAGGCTATCAAAGAGAACATAGAGTCCGTGTCTGGACGATAGCCATTTTTCGTCATTTGAACATGAGCCGCATATTTTTCCGATACCTGATGGAATGTTCTTAATTTAAATGCAGTCTCATAGTTCTTACCGAAAATTGTATCTGCAAATGGATCCAATTTCAATTCCTTCGAGAAACGTTCAGGAACCTTCACTTCCATGATGTCACGTACAAAGGATGGTTCTTCTTCACCTATTTTGCCCTCTTCAGTATACGAATCGTTTAATATATGTTGTATTTGCGCATTCACGCTTTGTGCCACACGTAAATCTTGAGGAGAAGGCTCTGTCGATGCTAATGCGGCATGTCGCACCTGCTCTAAAATTTGCAAGGTGTCATTTTGCTCTGGATTGGCGACAGCAGAAGATTCTGCGCTATCACTAGTACCTTCTTTATAGGATCGCTCATGAGCACGTACATTCTTTTCTGTTTGCCGCAAGTCTTCCATTATGGCTTGCTGTTGAGGAGTAACTTCTTTTGACTTTTCTTGTTGCTGCTCAAATAAGTCTTGATCGGTACGCCCTAACAGTAGATTTTCAAGTTCAAGCAATGCTGGGTTTTTCTTTGGCTGAAAATACATCGCATTTTTGCGATAAGCTTCTCCGGCTTCTTTTCGCTGCAAGATTTTTTTACGATTATATTGCGATGAAATTCTCTCTTGCTCCCTTAAATTTGATATTTTCATAGTTTTCACCTCGCCCTTCTATCTTCATATGCTAATAAGATACTAGATATGAAAATATCTTCTTTCACTATATCTATACCGTCTGAACAGTTTCTGTACACTCATTATCGGAATTTTCACTATTAAATTCAAGCAAAAATTAATACTAACCACCTAAAGAGATACTAATTATTTTTAGTGCTAGGTATAAAGACTCTATTTTTAAGCGTATAATCCATACATTCATTTTACAGTAAGCACTCTTTAAACAAAATTTTTATTAACGCAAAAAACAGCCCTTAAAACAGGACTGCTTTCTCATTTTTTAGGTCTAATTAAGATCCCTTTATAAGCTATATAGCCAAGCCATGCGCCAATCGTATTCAAAATTAAATCATCAATATCCGCAGAACCCACTGTAAAAATGAATTGAATGGTTTCTACAGCAAGACTAGCAAAAAAGCCTAAACAAATAATGACCCATGCTTTGCGAAATTTTTTCGACAATAATGGCAATAAAAAACCCATTGGCGTAAAAATTAATAAGTTGCCAAGAAGGTTAACGATTATGATATCCCAATTAAAATATTGAGAGTAGTTTATATAGCGGAGAATCGTTTCAAAGGGAACAAAATTAGTAGTTAGTCGCCAACTACTATAATCAAACAAACCTAAGTCGCCAATAGAATAATCGCCTTGCAATAAAACAACTACTACATTTACTAAGCGATCAATGACCAATTTATAAAAAGCTATAAATGAATAGATGCTAAATAAGATCCACCCCATGACCTTGAGGGGCAAATAATATGTATCAATGACATCTCGATACGGTAATGGGAGCTTGGCATTACCGTGAACATCCGTTATGTTGTTTTTAGACAAGCTTAACACCCACTTCCCTTTATTCCTTCCCATATTTTAATATGCTGCTCTATGGCATGCAAGTAGCTGAAAAAATTAATCATTCAAAAAAAGCTGCCTCTTAACAGCAGAGACAGCCTTTCAATAAGTATGTTTATACTGGGTTTACCCCATGCTTACGTTGTGAGAATAATAAGTATTTGGACATATAAAGCTCTAAGCGATTTTCTAACACCTTGCGTAACTCATTCGGCTCAATGACATCATCGATGATTAGCTCTGATGCTAATCGATACACGTCAATTTCCTCTTGGTATTCTTTACGTTTCTCAGCAATGAAACTTGCTTGCTCTTCTTTTGGAAGCTCTGCAATTTTATTGGCATAAACAGCATTCACAGCAGCCTCTGGTCCCATTACGGCAATTTGTGCATTTGACAAAGCAATACAGCAATCTGGTTCAAAGGCAGGTCCTGCCATGGCATATAGACCTGCACCATACGCTTTACGCACAATGACCGTTAGCTTAGGAACAGTTGCCTCACTCATGGCAAAAATCATTTTCGCACCATGACGGATGATTCCTGCTTTTTCTACCTGAGTACCAATCATAAAGCCAGGAACGTCTGCTAAGAATAACAGCGGAATATTGAATGCATCACAAAGTGAAATGAACTTCGCTGCTTTATCAGCAGAATCGTGGAATAGCACGCCTCCCTTGACACGAGGTTGGTTAGCGATGATCCCAACGGATTGCCCATTAATACGTGCAAGACCTGTAATTAATTCTGGTGCAAATAATTTTTTGATTTCACAAAATGAATCTTCATCGATAATACGTTCAATTAATTTATACATATCAAAAGGAACATTTTGGTTTTGTGGAATTAATTCTTCAATAGATTTATCAAATGAAGCAGGTGGTTTAGGTGCCTCTATCTTACTGCGCTCAGCATAGTTATTCGGGAAGTAACCTAAATATTTACGAGCATACGTAATAGCCTCCTGTTCTGTTTTGACAAGCACATCTCCACAGCCTGATACAGAACAGTGCATTTTTGCGCCACCCATTGTCTCTAAATCTACTTTCTCCCCAATAACCATTTCCGCCATCCGAGGTGATCCTAAATACATAGAAGCATTTCCTTCTACCATGACAACGATATCGCAAAATGCAGGTATATAAGCACCACCTGCTGCGGAAGGACCAAATAATAAGCAAATTTGCGGAACTTTCCCTGACAGCTTGACTTGGTTGTAGAAAATACGTCCTGCTCCTCTGCGTCCTGGGAACATTTCTAACTGATCTGTAATACGCGCACCTGCTGAATCGACTAAATATAGTAATGGGCAATTCAGCTTTTCAGCTGTTTCCTGAATACGAATCATTTTTTCAACTGTGCGTTTTCCCCAAGAGCCCGCTTTAATAGTAGAATCATTAGCTAGCACACATACCGTGCGACCATGAATTTTACCTATACCTGTGACAACACCATCAGCTGGTAAATCCCCTGCTAAACAGTTTGCATAGAGGCCATCCTCTGATTGAAGACCATCATCTAGTAATAGTTCAAGACGTTCACGTACAAATAGCTTGCCTTGTTGTGCATTTTTATCATGATATTTTGGTAAACCACCTGTTAAAATTTTGTCCTTCATTGTAGGTGGCGTATTTTCTGTCGAGATATTGCTCATGTTTATTTCCTCCCTTTGCCCAATCAATTACACCAAAATCATTTTTAGCGCTTTATTTCCCTGAATATTGTGGCGCTCGCTTCTCTTGGAAGGCTAACAAGCCCTCTAATCGGTCTTCTGTTGGGATCAGTGCACTATATGCTAGTGATTCAATTTTTAACCCGGTAGCTAAATCTACCTCAACACCCTGATTGATTGCGACTTTAGCTTGCACTAGAGAGAGTGGTGCATTTTTTGCCATTTCTAGCGCAAGTTGTTGTGCCTTTTCCATTACCTCATGTTCCTCATAAACATACTCAACAATGCCATAATCTTTGGCTTCCGCCGCACTCAACCTACGTGCTGTATAAATTAATTCCTTTGCTTTGCCAAGGCCAATTAGTCGTGGAAGTCGTTGTGTTCCTCCAGCACCTGGGATAATACCGAGTGATGTTTCTGTTAAACCAAGCTTTGCATGTGTAGCGGCAATACGTAGATCACAAGCTAATGCCAGCTCCAATCCACCGCCAAATGCTACCCCATTTAGTACAGCAATGACAGGCTGAGCAAGTGTCTCAACTTTTGCCACAGTCGCACCAATCAACTGTACGATTTGCTTCACTTGTCGATCAGCCATTCCTTTACGTTCTTTTAAATCTGCTCCTGCACAAAATGCCTTTTCTCCTGCACCTGTCAGTAGGACAACACGCACTGCTGGATCTCCATTGATTTGATCGAGCATGTTGGACAGCTCACGAAGTAACTGAACAGACATAGCATTTGCAGCTTCTGGTCTTGTTAGGGTAATCAGTCCAATGCTGCCCTCTAGTAATTCCAAACGAACAAGTTGTGTCATCGTTGGTTTGCACTCCTTTCATTACGGACAATAGCCATTTGCTTCGATGCAACCGCTTTGCCTAATTTCTCTTCAATAAAGAGTGCTGCCTCTAGCACTTTCTGTCGATCTATTCCTGTTTCAATGCCCATCTCATCGAATAAATATAATAAATCCTCTGTAGCTACATTCCCTGAAGCTCCTTTAGCATATGGACAGCCCCCTAATCCGCCAAGCGCACTATCAAACTTGGTCATACCCATCTCTAAGGATTTCATAATATTGGCTAGCGCTGTCCCACGTGTGTCATGAAAATGCATGGCAAAATTTTCAGCATCGTATCTTTTTAATAATGCCTCTAAAAGATACTCAACCTGCGTTGGCACGCCAACACCAATTGTGTCACCAAGCGATATTTCAGCCACACCCATTTCCAATAATTTATCTGTTACACGTAGTACTTTGTCAGGATGTATATACCCCTCATATGGACAGCCAATAACCGTTGAGATATACCCTCGAACTTTTTTCTTTGCAGCCTTAGCCCCTATTACTACTTCCTCTAATATAGGAAATGTATCGTCAATGGTTTTATTAATATTGCTTTGATTATGACTTTCACTAGCAGACATAAAAATACTTACTTCGTCTACTTCAGCCTGTAATGCACGTTCTAAGCCACGCATATTAGGTACAAGCGCTGCATAAGTAATATCCTTCTGCCGTTTAATAGCTTGAAGAACCTCAACAGCATCTGCCAATTGAGGTATCCATTTCGGATGAACAAATGAAGTCACTTCAATGTAAGTTAGTCCTGTTTGGCTCAATAAATTCACTAATTGTATTTTATCAACAGTTGTAATATGCGTTTTTTCGTTTTGTAAACCATCACGGGGACCAACTTCTTTGATCATGACATGCTTAGGTAGCTGCATTAAAGAAGCCTCCTCTTATTCAATTTCTAAAATATCATCATCAACGTTAATGAAGTCTCCCTCATTGGCAATGATCTTCGTTACCACGCCATCCTCTTCTGCTGCAATCGGAATTTCCATTTTCATCGATTCTAAAATAGCTACATCTTGGCCTGCCGTCACTTTCTCTCCTTCTGTTACGACGATTTTCCACACTGTACCTGCCATACTTGCTTTTACTGTTGCCATTATCCTTCACTCCTAATTTTAGTCATACATTCGCCCTTCAAAGAAGCACGAATGTATGAAAGTTGTTATTTTGTTTCTGCTAATTGCGGTAAATAATATTGCTCTACAAATTTAGTCGTTGTATTCCCTTTTAAAAATTGTTCATGTGTAACGGTTTTTAACAGCATCGGAATATTCGTTTGAATACCCTCCACTTTATACGCTTTCAGTGCTTGAATTAATCTCTCACAGGCAATCTCCCTTGTTTCTCCCCACACCACCAATTTACTAATCATTGGATCATAGAATGGTGTAACTGCTGAACCTGTCTCTACACCACATTCATGTCGAACCCCTTCGCCTGTTGGTAATTCAAGAACCGTAATGGTACCTGGAGAAGGGAAAAATGTGGAGGGATTCTCTGCGTATATACGTACTTCAATCGCATGCCCATCTTTAGCAATACTTTCCCTAGTAAATGAAAGAGGTAGTTTTGCCGCAATTTTTAATTGCTCTTCTACTAAATCAAGCTTTGTAATTTCCTCTGTGACTGGATGCTCTACCTGTAATCTTGTATTCATTTCTAAGAAGTAAAAGTTTTGATCTTTATCCACCAAATACTCGATCGTTCCAGCATTGACGTATCCAATGTGTCTCACAGCCTTCACTGAAGCCTCTAGCATCTTATCTCTTGTCTCTTGTGAAATGAACGGTGATGGGGCTTCTTCCACCACTTTTTGATTTCTTCGTTGAATAGAGCATTCCCGTTCAAATAACGGAACTATATTGCCTTGGTGATCGGCAATTATTTGCACTTCCACATGGTGAGGATTAGCGATAAAACGCTCCATATACATCGTGCCATCACCGAAAAATGATTGCGCACGCTTTTGATTTCCCTCAAATGCTTTAGCCAGCTCCTCAGCATTGTCAACTAGCTGCATCCCAATACCACCACCGCCAGCAGATGCTTTTAACATAATTGGATAACCTAAACGTTCAGCGATTTCAGTAGCTTCTGCAACATCCTTCACAGGAGCCTCTACTCCTTCTACAATAGGCACGCCAGCAGCTTTCATTGTTTTACGTGCCTCTAATTTACTGCCCATTGACGCAATGACTTCCGCACTTGGTCCGATAAAGACTAAACCCGCCTCTGTACAACGTTTCGCAAAATTCACATTCTCCGATAGTAAACCATAGCCTGGATGAACAGCCTCTGCGCCACTCTCTTTTGCAATTTCAAGAATGCGGTCAATGTTTAAATAGCTTTGTGCAACGGGTGGCTTCCCTACACAATAAGCTTCATCCGCATCTTTTACATGTAAGCTATCAACATCTGCCTCTGAGTAAATAGCAACCGTATGAATATTTAGACGCTTGCATGTTCTGATTACCCGTCTAGCAATCTCCCCACGATTTGCAATTAATACCTTGTTGAACATAGTCACTGCCCCTCCTTACTTTACGGTCATAACAAAATCTTCTCGTAATTTATATTTTTGAACTTTTCCAGATGCAGTCATAGGATAGTTATCGATAAAGAAAATATGTCGCGGAATTTTATGTCTAGAAATTTTGTCCCTACAATAATCTCGAATTTCTTCCTCTGTTGCCTGTTCGCCATCTTTTAAAATGATCCAAGCTGCCGCCTCTTCTCCATATACAGGGTCAGGGACACCAGCAACCTGTACGTCTGAAATTTTCGGATGCGTGTAAAGAAACTCCTCAATCTCCCTCGGATATAAATTTTCGCCTCCACGAATAATCATATCTTTCAACCGTCCAGTTACACGGATATAGCCCGCTTCATCCATCGTTGCTAAATCTCCAGTATGCAGCCAGCCAGCCTCATCAATAGCAAGCTCTGTTTCCTCTTGGTTTTTATAGTAGCCCTTCATGACATGGTAGCCTCTTGTACATAGCTCCCCTTGTTCATTTGTTGGGGCCTCCTCAGTCGTACCAGGAACAACAATTTTCACTTCTAAATTTGGTAACGCACGACCAACCGTTTCCACTTTTAATGTTAACGGGTCATCCGTTCTAGTTTGTGTAATAACTGGTGATGATTCCGTTTGGCCATAGCAGATTGTAATATCTTTCATGCCCATTTTCTCTATGACTGCTTTCATGACCTCAATTGGGCAGTTTGAACCCGCCATTACTCCTGTCCGTAAAGTTGACAGATCGAAAGACGCAAAATTCGGTAAATTAAGTTCGCTAATGAACATCGTTGGCACGCCATGTAATGCTGTACATCGTTCTTGCTGAACGGTCCTTAGTACTTCTTCAGGTGAAAATTCTTGTACTGGTACCATCGTGCCGCCACTCGTTGTAATGGCTAATGTCCCTATGACACAACCAAAGCAGTGGAAAAATGGCACTGGGATACATAAACGATCTTCTGCAGTTAACTGCATACATTCTGCAATGTTGACTGCATTATTGACTAAATTAAAATGCGTTAACATCACACCTTTAGGAAAGCCTGTTGTACCAGATGTATATTGAATATTAATGACATCATCATAATGAAGAGATTGCTCTCTTTGATCTAGCTGTTCCTCGGTTACTTGCTCAGCAGCAGTCAAAACATCTGACCAATTGAGTACACCTGGATATTTGGTTTCGCCGATTAAAATAACATTTTTTAATAAAGGTAGTCGCTTTGATTGCAAATTACCTGGTTCACAATGTTCAAGCTCTGGACATAACTCTTGCAGTGTATGAATAAAAGAATGGTCTCGATAATTTTCAACTAAAAAAATCGTTTTGGCATCAGATTGTTTTAATAGATACTCCAACTCGCTTGCACGATAATTGGTATTTACCGTAACGATAGGAGCACCCATCTTCCCCGTACCAAATTGAAGCTGCACCCACTCAGGCACATTTGTTGTCCATACTGCGATATGGTCACCTTTTTCAATTCCTAAAGCCATTAAACCTCTCGCCACGAGTCGTGCTTGACGATTTAGTTGCTCATAAGTCATGCGTAAACCCCTATCAGCATAGACCAACGCTTCGTTTTGCGGATACTTTTTAGATTGTTCATCTAGCAACTGACCAATGGTTTGATACACAAGCTCTGCCATGAAGATCCCCCTTATTCATGCTATTTAACTTCTTTCAGCAGAAGTCTCCCACCTTTATAGATGGTGAGATGAGTGCTGATTTAAGCTACTGTTCAGCGGGTGTCACGGAATCGGAAAGGACTGCTTTGTGCAAGCACAAAGCCAATTCCGGACACAATTATGCCAAGGCATAATTGATTATGATTAACAGCCAATTAGACGAGAAATGACGAGACGTTGAATTTCAGATGTTCCTTCACCGATTTCCATTAACTTAATGTCACGTAAATGGCGTTCTACATCGTATTCCTTCATATACCCAGAGCCACCATGAATTTGGATAGCTTGATTACATGTACGGAAACCCATTTCAGAAGCAAATAGTTTAGCCATCGCCGCTTCTTTGCCAAATGGTTTCTTGTGATCTTTTAGCCATGCCGCTTTATGTACTAATGTACGAGCAAGCTCTATTTCCATCGCCATATCGGCTAATTTAAATTGGATCGCCTGTAGCTTCGAAATAGGTGCACCAAATTGTTCACGCTCCTGCGCAAACTTCAATGCTTTTTCATAGGCAGCCTGTGCAATCCCCACAGATAGCGCGGCAATAGAAATACGCCCACCATCTAGTGTGTTTAAAAACTGGCTAAAGCCTCGTTTTTCATCCCCTAATAGATTTGCTCTAGGGACACGAACATTTTGCAACACAATTTCACATGTATTGGAGCCACGTACACCCATTTTGTCATAATTACAGTTAATCGTTACACCTGGTGTGTTTGTTGGCACAATAATAGAGGAAATAATTTTTTTACCATCTTCACGTTTACCCGTTACTGCAGTTACAATAATTTGTCGAGCGTACCCTGCATTGGTAATCCAGCATTTTTCTCCGTTAATAACATAGTCATCGCCATCAATAACGGCTGTAGTACGTGTGCCACCAGCATCTGAACCTGCATTAGGCTCTGTTAAACCGAATGATCCTAATGTCTCACCTTTTGCTAATGGAACTAGCCATTCCTGCTTTTGTTCCTCTGTGCCGAAGTTGTAAATTGGTGAAGCTCCTAAGCTAACAGCAGCTGCATAGCTTAGTCCTGTCCCCCCACATGCACGACCAATTTCCTCAACAGCTAAAGCATAGGACACCGTATCTCCACCTGAGCCGCCATATTCTTCAGGAAATGGGATACCCAATAAGCCTAGTTCTGCCATCTTCTTAAAGCTCTCTATTCTCATTGTTGATGTCTCATCAACCTCACGAGCATACGGTTTAATCTCTTTTTCAGCAAAATCTCGCACCATGTCACGAATCATCTCTTGCTCTTTTGTTAATTCAAAATTCATCCCTAATCCCCCTAATGTCAAATTTGCCATAATAGATGGAATTCAATGATCGTCACTTACAGATAAATACCGACTAGTCGGTTTGTAAAAACAAATAATAAAACCAGTGTTTCCTACTGGCTACCCCTTTATCATAAATTGTTTAGCTTCATCCATTGCTTGTTCCGTCACAATAGCACGCAATACCATATCAGTAAAAACATCTGTGATTTGCTCCATTGTTAATGGCCCCGATTGCTTAAACCATTTGTATGTCCAGTTAATCATCCCGACAATTGCCATCGTGACAATCGTACAAGGTAATTCTGTACGAAAAACCTTTGCTTCCTGGCCCTCTGCTATTACTTTTTGCAAGATGTCTCGATAGTGATCTCGTTTTTTATGAATAATATCACTATATTCATCTGAGAGTGAACGACTCTCTTCATAAAAAATCGTAATATGTGCTTGATACATATCGAACACTTGTGTCAGCGTTTGCAGCATGGCACATAGACGTTTAATAGGTGTATCGTATTTGTCATATGCATCCTGTGATTGTTGAATAACATATGAAATAAAGACATCATGAATTTCATATAACAGTTCATCTTTTGATTTAAAATTATGATAAAATCCACCCTTTGATGCCCCAATATAATCCACAATGCGATCCACCGTTACATTGTGATAACCATCTTGCTGAAACAATTCAACTGAAGCTTCTACAATTCTTTGTTTTAACGTTTTCTTTACCATAAGCACCTATCATCCTTCATCTAGCTCTATACTCCATCACTCCTTATAATCAGGAAAAACTACTCAAATCCATAGATTATTCTATTTTTTCCTAATTATAAAAATACTATGACAACATAAATATAGCATTCTCAAAATTTGGTGTCTAGCAACAAATAGCTTTTTTCTATAATTTCGAGCATAACGTTTACTTAAAACAGCATTCAACGATTTCACGAACACAAATTAACTGTATGATGTACATTTTGTTTTCATTACAAAATACAAAAAAATTCCCCTCGTTTTAACACAAGGGAAAAATTCCTCTTTATAAAACTTTCGGTAGTTTACGTAGCCATGAAATAATAACAGCAATAATTAACGCAAAACCTAAGTAGCCCATTGTTGAATAGACTTTACCAACCAATGTAGTAAATCCTACTAAACTTGCAGCAAAACCTATTAATCCAATAACTACAATACCCACTTTAAAATATTTATGGTCTGGTGCAATAAAACGAACTGTAAATGAATAGAACATCCCCACCGCAGTATTGTACATCATGCCTAATAAAGCGATGGACATTAAGACTCCTACTATAGGGTGAATTTGTTTTGCTAATTCTAATGTTGGCATTGCTACTCCATCGACAACATTTATTTTAGAAAACATTGCTATATTGATGAGTACGATTAAAATACCTAGCATTATACCGCCAAGTAGTCCACCTCTACCAGCAACTTTGCGATCTGTTACTGTTCCACCCATCACAATTAACATGGCTGCACCCGCAGCGATATTATAGGAGACATAAAGTAGCGCTCCCATTAGCCAATTGGACGCTGCAGACGGTTGTGCTTTTGCTAAAGTATTTTGCTCTGCAATGGATAAGTCCATTGTAAAAATAGAATAAATCAAAATAATAAAAATTATACCCATTAAATAAGGAGTCACCAATGCTATCAAATTAATAATATTATTAACATTTAATAGTAATGTTAGTATGGTTATAACGACCATAAAAATACTGCCGACCATTGGATTGATGCCAAACATTTGATGAAATGTCGAGCCTGATCCAGCAAACATGACAACAGCGACACCAAATAAGAAAAACGTGATGACGATATCTAAAATAATACCAACATATCGTCCACCAATATGATAGATAACCTCTTTATGTGATGTTGTTTGTAGATCGGTCCCTAATTGCGCTAAACTCATCCCTAAAAATGCAAAAGCAATTGTGGCGACAATGGCACCTATAATACTGTACAAACCAAAGCTTGTAAAATACTGCATAATTTCCTGACCCGATGCAAACCCTGCTCCAACAATTAAGCCTACAAATGCTCCACCTATCTGCCAACTTTTTTTCATAGAACACCTACTATTCTAATATTTGAAACTGAAGCCTATTTATTGATATGTTTTCTGTGCGACTGTTAAGGAATTAACCGTTTCCCTATTTATTTCATAACCTATTCCTACTTGCTGTGGTACTTCAATATAACCACCTTTTACAACTACTTCTGGTTCAATAATATCCTTTTCCCAATAACGATTTGATCCAGCAGTATCTCCCGGCAATATAAAATTCGATAATGTTGTTAAGGCTACATTGTGTGCACGACCAATACCAGATTCCAACATGCCTCCGCACCATACAGGGATGTTATGGGCCTCACAATAATCATGTATTTTTTTTGCTTCTGTTAAGCCACCTACACGACCAATTTTTATATTAATAATTTTTGTGCTCCCTAACTCGACAGCCTTCCGTGCATCTTCTAACGAATGGATACTTTCGTCCAAACAAATTGGCGTTTCAAGTAATTTTTGCAATGAAGCATGATCGATAATGTCATCTGAAGCAAGTGGTTGCTCAATCATTGTTAACTGAAATGCATCAAGTTGTTTCAATGTTTCTGCATCTTCTAGACGGTAGGCTGAATTTGCATCAGCCATAAAGGCTACATCAGGAAATATTTCCCTTAATGTACGCATAACCTCTACATCCCAGCCTGGTTTTATTTTAATTTTCATGCGTTTATAGCCTTCCTTTACATAGCCGTCAACTAACGCAACTAACTCCTCGATTGAATTTTGTATTCCAATACTAATACCTACTTCAATTTCATCCTTTTTACCACCAAGTGCTGCTGCTAGGGATTGGCCAGTTTGCTGCGCATATATATCCCAAATAGCTCCTTCAATCGTTGATTTTGCCATATTGTTTTTGCGAATTGGCTCAAATAATTGGCTCACTTCATCTGGGTGATGAATCTCTTTATTTAAAATAAGAGGAATTAGGAAATCTTCGAGCATATGCCAGTTTGTTTGAAGTGTTTCTTCATTGTACCAAGGTGAATGAAAAGCAACCGATTCTCCCCAACCAATTAACCCGGATTCATCTTTAGCCTCAAGGACTAAAAAGTCTCTCTCTTCAAACGTGCCAAAGCTTGTTGTAAACGGTGCTTTTAACTTCATCTTCAATTGTCGTATTGTGATTTCTGACATTTTCATATTAATTTACCCCTTCCAAATTTAAAGCTGCTTTTTTCACTAAAACATATTCGTTAAAGTATTCTTGTTGTTGCAATAGAATAGCGGTATAGCCTGCTGAAAATAGCTGCTTTAGTATATTTCTTGTTTTGAAACGCCAATCCAATGCTAAGCTAGGATTTTGTACTTTTAAAGCTTGAAAGTCCTTAGGTACAGGTAGCGTATAAAAATCTTCAGTAAATTTTAAATTTTCAGTTATTTTTAAGCATAATAAACCTTGCTTTGTAAGTTCACAGCTTGCCACAGGTATTGCATTTGCTACTTCTATTACAGTATTGTTCACCACATAATCTGAAGTTAAATGCCAGCTTACCTCAAATCGATCAGAAGGAAGCCCTTTATTTAAGCCATCCTGCATTTCACCGTAGCAATTTTCAATATAGGTATAACAAATACCTTTTAATTTAGATAGATTAAGATAAGCATTCCGGGTTTCAAGGGGGTCAAATGTCCACACCATTAAATCATAGCCTCGATCAATAGCAATTGCTCGCTGTTTGTACTTTAACTTTTCACCTATGCCAAGGGATCGATATTTTTCATCAATCCCTAACATATGAGAGCATAGATAGCTTTTGCCTTGTCGAAAACCCGAAAAACCATAACTAAAACCAACTAATTTATCTTCTTGATAGGCTCCTACAACGATGCCCCCATTTTTCACTGCTGTAAGCGTTTGGTGGAGAGGAATAGCAGGCATTCCCCACACATCAAACTCTAATTGCTGAACTTGCTCAAGTTGTTCTATTGTTTTGATTTCCCTAATATCTATCATACCTATCTCTTCTTTCTATTCTTTATAATGCTCTCAAAATAGCTTTTGTCATAATATTTACACCTATTAAAAGCCGATCTTGATTAAAGGTCATTTGAGGATGATGTAAGCCTGGAGTAACCCCGCAACCTAATCCAAGCATTGTTGCTTTAAGCTTTGGACGTTCATAGGTATAAAAATGAAAATCCTCCCCTCCTGGTGTCACAATTGGTGAAGCACAAGCCTTTTCTCCAACTACATCAATAATAGCTGCCTTCATATGCTGTAAGGCTTCATCATTCACTACCGCTGCTACTATATGGGCATCTACCTGTAAAAATATCTTGGCTCCATACATCGCTTCAACAGATGCTTTTACACGCTCCACGCCCTCTGTGATTACTTGCATCACTTCATTTGTTTGAGCTCGTGCATCAATACTAAAAGTTGCTTTACCAGGGATGATATTTGTAGAGGTGCCTCCTGCATTAAATTGTGTCATTTTGACAGAGGCAGAGATATTTGGATCCGTCCAAATTTTTTGAAGACCTTCGACAATAGCTGCTCCGACTTCAATTGCATTAATGGCAAGTTCTGGTCGTGCGCCATGTGCCTCCTCCCCAATAATGGTCCCTGTAAAAAGCTTTGCTGCTCCATGATACAATGCAGGCGCATACGCCCCATCCTGTAATTCCTTTAATGGTCGAACATGAACACCGAATAAATATTCTAAATCATCCATAATACCTTTTTCGACAAATGCCCGCGCTCCTTGGGCCTTTTCCTCAGCAGGTTGAAATAGAATGCGTACAGCACCTGAAAGTAGATGCTCCATATCCTTTAACAGCAATGCAGTCCCAATAGCTATCGTCATATGACCATCATGTCCACAAGAATGGTTAGCTTGAAAGACACCATTAACCTCCTGCCAAAGCGCATCTATATCCGTGCGAAACCCTACTTTAGGTATTCCATTACCAATATCAACATAAAGCCCTGTCATATCTTCAAAAAGATGCGGCTCCATTTGGGCTTCTCTCAATAAATTTGCTATATATTGTGTTGTATTATGTTCTTGCCAGCTAACTTCTGGATGTTCATGTAAATGTTTAAAAATATCTGCCAGACGTGGCTGTAACTCTTGTAAAACTTGGTTCATAGTAGTCAACTCCATCGGTTTGCTAAAAAGCTATTTTCGAAATCATCATATTTTACGCGCTGATTTTCATAGTAGTCATGATTTTGTGCAGTCATTCCTGCTATTAGAGTATTTAAAAATGCTATAAGTGCTGGCATAGCATCTATTGTGGACACTTCTTGTTGTTGTTCGTTCACAAAGGTAATGGTTGCATATTGGGTAATAGGTGCAATTTGTGAATCCGTAATGCCGATAATTTCGCATTTTTTTTCTTGTATTTCAGCTGCAAATTGGATCGGTTCTTTAAAGTAACGGTGGAACGATAAAATAATAACTACGCTATCCTCATCAATCTCTTGGATTGCACGTATGACCTCACTTGTCTCAAAATTTAACAGTACAACATTTGGTCGCAAAAGATTTAGTGTAAAGTGGAACCATTGTGCAGCTAAATGAGAGGAGCCAATCCCTGCAATATATATTTTTTTCTTCTCATGGAGCAATACTGAAGCTCGATTAAAATCTTCCTCATCAATGTTTTTAGCCATATATAAAATGCGAGATGCATCCTTTTCCATAGTCTTTACATAAAAACGTGGATTTTCAAAAAAAGCCTGCTTAGATTGCAAATAATTTTGTAAACTACTTTCATTTCCTTTATTAAATAAATGCATTGTCACCTGACGTTGCAATTGTGCATAACCAGATAAGCCTAATGCGTAACAAAAGCGAATAACTGTCGTTTCACTTACGCCAGCCTTTTCCCCTACATATGAAGCGGAGTGAACTCCTACTATCTGTAAATTTTTTAATATGAATGTAGCTACCTTTTGCTGACTTTTGGACAACTCTTGATATTTCTCCTGAATCATTTGCTGAATTGTTTGATTCCCCATAAAAGAAGTGCATCCTTTTTTTATTAATATTTGAAGTCTCCGCTTCATTTTATGTACACTAGCCTAGCACATTTATTTTCTGAATTCAATGTTTTTTCTGAAATTTCTATTTTCAGTACTGTAACAACTCCAAGTCTGACATGTTTACTCTTTTCATCGACATTTAGCAAATTTCGCTACAGTTCAACTGCCAACCCACTCAACCTATGCTATATTTAAAACCATGGAACTATGAAAGGGTGTTAACAATGGCAAAGAGCGTAGTAATCGCTGAAAAACCTTCTGTAGCACGTGACATTGCACGTGTACTGAAGTGTAATAAAAAGGGAAATGGTTTCCTTGAAGGAGATAAGTATATCGTTACTTGGGCGCTTGGACATCTTGTCACACTAGCTGACCCTGAAAGTTATGATGTGAAATATAAAACGTGGAATCTTGAAGATTTACCAATGCTACCTGAACGCTTAAAATTAACAGTTATCAAACAAACTGGGAAACAATTTAATGCGGTCAAAAGTCAGCTTACACGCAATGATGTAAACGAAATTATCATTGCAACAGATGCTGGACGTGAGGGTGAATTAGTAGCTCGCTGGATACTCGATAAGGTGAAGATCAAAAAGCCACTAAAACGCTTATGGATTTCCTCTGTAACAGATAAGGCAATAAAAGATGGCTTTGCTAATCTAAAGCCAGGCAAAGCCTATGATAATCTTTATGCCTCTGCTGTAGCTCGTTCTGAGGCAGATTGGTATATCGGGCTCAATGCTACTCGTGCTTTAACTACCCGCTTTAACGCACAGCTGAACTGTGGACGTGTACAAACACCAACTGTAGCAATAATTGCGACGCGCGAAGATGAAATTAAAAACTTTAAAGCACAAACTTATTATGGGATTGAAGCACAAACAACGGACAACTTGAAGCTCACTTGGCAAGACCAAAATGGTAATAGTCGTAGCTTTGATAAAGAAAAAATAGATACGTTGGTAAGAAAACTAGGAAATAGCCATGCCATCGTCGCTGACATTGAAAAAAAACCTAAAAAAACATTTGCCCCAGGTCTCTATGATTTAACTGAATTACAGCGTGATGCCAATAAAATCTTTGGCTACTCAGCGAAAGAAACATTGAATATTATGCAAAAGCTATATGAGCAACATAAAGTATTAACTTATCCACGTACGGATTCTCGCTTTATTTCTCAAGACATTGTAGCCACAATACCTGAACGCTTAAAGGCTTGTGGTATAGGTGAATATCGCTCCATCGCCAACAAACTGCTTACTAAACCAATCAAGCCAACAAAAGCCTTTGTCGATGATAGCAAGGTATCTGATCACCACGCGATTATTCCAACAGAGGGCTATGTGAATTATTCTGCTTTCTCGGATAAAGAACGTAAAATTTATGATCTAGTTGTAAAGCGTTTCCTAGCTGTGCTACTGCCAGCTTTTGAATATGAACAGCTAACACTTCGTGCAAAAATTGGCGAAGAAAGTTTTATTGCTCGTGGAAAAACGATTTTATTAGCTGGCTGGAAGGAAGTGTATGAACATCGCTTCGAGGATGAGGACACATCAGATGATGTAAAGGAACAAATACTTCCCCGTATTGATAAAGGAGATATTTTAAAAATAAAACTTCTTGCTCAAACATCTGGTCAAACAAAGCCACCTGCTCATTTTAATGAAGCCACTTTGTTATCAGCCATGGAAAACCCAGCAAAATATATGGCAACGAGTGATAAAAAATTAGCCGACACATTAAAATCTACGGGTGGTCTTGGTACAGTGGCAACACGTGCTGACATTATTGATAAGCTTTTTAATTCTTTCTTAATTGAAAAGCGTGGTGGCAAGGATATTTATATTACCTCTAAAGGTCGTCAACTACTCGACTTAGTGCCAGAGGAATTAAAATCACCTGCGCTCACAGCAGATTGGGAGCAAAAACTTGAGCTTATTGCAAAGGGCAAGCTAAAAAAGGATGTATTTATTAGCGAGATGAAAAATTATACGAAGGAAATTGTTACGGACATTAAAGGTAGTGACAAAAAGTATAAGCATGATAATATCTCTACTAAATCCTGCCCAGATTGTGGTAAACCGATGCTCGAGGTGAATGGCAAAAAAGGAAAAATGCTTGTTTGCCAAGATCGTGAATGTGGTCATCGTAAAAATGTCTCACGTACTACAAATGCACGCTGTCCTCAATGCCATAAAAAATTAGAGCTTCGTGGAGAAGGCGATGGTCAAATTTTTGTGTGTAAATGTGGTTATCGTGAAAAATTATCGGCCTTTGAGGCAAGACGGAAAAAAGAAGGCGGAGGCAAGGTTGATAAACGCTCCGTACAAAAGTATTTAAAACAACAAAAAGATGAAGAGCCTGTAAACAACGCCCTTGCTGAAGCATTGAAAGGGTTAAAGCTTGATTAATGAACAAGAGCAAATTCACATTTAGTGTGAATTTGCTCTTTTCTTATGCATATTCATTCCATCTAAACATATCTTGAATTGACTGAATATTCTATCTTAAAGGAGGTTTTTAATGGAGGCAAAAAATTTTAGACCACGTAATGTGATTTTTATGACGATTGTTGTTGGTGTATCTGTATTAATTGGCCAAGCTATTTATGTCCTGTTTATTGATGCACCTTTCCAATAAAAGGATTTATACCCCTAATTGATTGCGTAAGTATTTTTCGTTATCCTTTATTTCGGGATGGTTTGGTTTCCATTTTTGTGCCTCTAGATTATGCTGATAGGCATTTTCAAATAACCGTAGCTCCCTATATAACAGACTTAATTGTAAATGAGGAAGCCATGTGGAGTAACAACGTTTTTGGATCGTCATTGAATAGACAGGAGCTTGTTGCAAAGCTTGAGAATACCAGTAAATAGCCTCTTTATGTTTTGATTGCTCCATAAAAAATTGGCCCATACGGCAACATGCTTCTGGCTTTGGTCGATCATATAAGAAGGATTGCAAAATAGCTTGCTGTGCTTGTTGATCATCGTGTAGTCGACGATAGCACTCCCCTACATGTAAACAAGCCTCAATACGATCATCTGTAGTACCTATATCGCTATCCAAAAATAGATGATATTGATTAATCGCCTCCACATAACGTTGATGTTGTTTCAATTCATTCGCATAATAAAATATGTCTCTTGCTGAAAGCGAATGTCCCTCCCTTATTAACCCCTCATAAATACGAATAGGACGATGAATATCTTTTTTTACTGGTAAGTGCGTGACAGCGATATCACTATGATAGAGCTGACCAGATACCTTTAAATTTTCATGGACAGCTCCCTCCCATTGAAAATGATTCGCTCTTTTTACAAGACGATACTTTCGTTCACTACACTCCACTACGCCATCTTGATCAAGCGTTAGGTAATAATCCATCGTTACAGCATCAACAGATGGATATAAAGAGTGCTTTAGTTGACTCAACTTGTGCTGGTCTTCCTGTGTCATGACGTCATCTGCATCGAGCCATAAAATATAATCCTTTGTTGCCTGTTGAAAGGAGAAATTTCGTGCCTTGGCAAAATGATCACACCAGGGAAAATCGTAAATTCGAGAGGTATAACTTTGGACAATATCCTTCGTACGATCAGTCGATCCTGTATCAATGATATTAATCTCATCCACTATATGCTGAACCGAATCTAAGCATCTTTCAATCGTACATTGTGCGTTTCTAACAATCATACATAAACTAATCGTTAACATCTGTCCCCTCCTTTTCATAAAGTAATATATGCTAATGCCACATTTTATCGAAACGATTTTATAAATTTCTTACCCATCTTTATGATTTATCATATAAAAACAAAAACGAACGTGTGTCCACGTTCGTTTTTGTTCTGGCTTTTGAATACCAGTTGAATTAAGTTAAATATTGCTCACGCCATGTTAACTGTTCTTTGTCTGTAAGCTGTTGCTCTAAATGATGATCCCATTGATTAAGTAATGTATTCCACACTCGTACAAAGAGTAGATCCTGCTCCCTATCATAAAGAACAAATTCTAAACATGGACTATCATTAATTTGTTGGGCTTCTGTTTGAACAATTTTTGAGATGATTTTTTGGGAGTTCTCTTCCCCCTCTGCGTTCACTTCTTGTAATGCAGCTATCACTAGCGACTCCTCAAACTGCTCCTGTTGTTCAGCCTCTTTATCGATATAACGGTATAGCTCTGGTAATTCATCATATTCATCATTATTTGTATCAATTGTGAGAAATGATTGGTGGCAGGGGCTAAAGTAAAGTGTAGATGTTTCTACTTCTAACTCCTCTTCAAAAATCCCCCGTTCTAGCTGCTGTTGCCCTTTTTCAGTTAGCCTATAAAACTGTTCCTCGCTCTTTACAAGATTTACGCGAATCATTAAAGAAACTAAGTCATCAATAAATAGCGGGTCGACCAGTAATAGCTCACTCAATTCCTGGGCACTTCCAAAATCAGCCTCCTGAATACTTAACAGTAACATAGTCATTAAAACATCCATTGTTGAACGCCTAACTGGCTCATAGGTCACACTGACCGTTCGAATAGGAATACACCATTCAGCGGTTTTGACAATCTTTATATTGCGATTTTGTTGAAGTTCACGCATTAGTCGTTGTTGTAATTTTGACACTCTACATCACCAATCCTTCATGATTACGCAAGCCATCGTAGGATTTTACTGTGTTTAATAAATTGGTATACATTTCTCTTGTATCTTGATGCTTTGCACGCTTCGCAAACATCTCGGCACTTCCTACAAGTAGAAGTAACTCTCGGGCACGAGATAGCGCAACATTTAAACGACGATAATCTCTGGCAAAACCAATATCCCCGCCTTTAGGTGTATTACGAACCATACTCACTAAAATGACATCCATTTCCATCCCCTGAAACTTATCGACAGTACCTGTTCTAAACTGCAAGTGTGGTAGCTGTAATTCCTGTTGCAGCAGACGATTGATTTTCTTTACCTGCTCACCGTAGAAACTAATGACACCTACGCTTTTCAGAGCATCGTGCGGCATACGACCTGCTTCTTTTGCCGCCTTCACTGCCTCATTAAGATCTACTAAGATACGGCGAATCGTTTGTAATTCCCCTTCGTTATAACGACTCGTTCCACCTTTTACCTGCTCCTCTAAAAAAGGCTTCTCCGTTGGCATATCAATCCATAGTAAATGATCATTACGTTTTACAAATTGACCCTCTAAGCCATGATCTCTTGCTGCATCTGAATCTGGCAACCCACATTGTAATCCATTTTCTTCTTTCGCATAAAATGGTGTGATACTTTGCATGATTTTCTCATGCATACGGTATTGTAATGCTAGCATTTGTTTATGTGTTGGAGGCAAATTATTAAATAAACGCTCAAATAATGATTCACGCAACAGATTTTTTAATTCCTGTGCACCTTCAAAGTTTGGATTTTCTTCTAGCATTGCCTTCAATGTTTCCTCCAGCGTATCATCCCCAAGTAATGGTGGAAGCTGATGATGGTCACCTACTAAAATAACTTTTTTCCCCTTAAGCATTGGTAACAATAATTCTGGTGGCGTTGCCTTTGAAACTTCATCAATAATGACCACATCAAAAGTTGGGTAATTCTCCATAAACTCTTTACTAGCGGAAGCTACACATGTTGTTCCGATAACGTTCGCATGACGTACATATAATTTTCGAATTTCATCTAAATCATACTCTGTTGCGTTTTGTAGTTTTTCACGCCATTGTTCTTGTAGTTTTTGGCGAAGAGGTAGCTGCTTTTGCTGCCGCTGTAATGCTTCAATGGCCTGTTTAGAAGTTTGAATAGCTTCCAGCACCTCTTCAGCAGTACGTTCTGGCGTAGATTGTAAAAGCTGTGTATAAACTGCTAGTTGCTTTTCTTTCTTTAATCCAGCAATATTAATGTCCTTTATACGCTCTTCCATTTGTGTTAGCTGCTGCTCCACTTCCTGTAAGCTAGTTGTGACAGTCTGTAAAGAGGCTTGCTTCGGAACTAGTTGTACTTTCGCCTGTTCCACTGCCTCAAGCTGTTGCTTTGCTTGTTGAAGAGACTCCCGAGCTTGTGAGGTAAGAATCTTTAAATATTCTACAGATTCTTCTGGCTCCTCAGTAATCTGGAAGGCGTTTGCTAATTGTTGTAAACGCTCTGTATGCTGTAAAAATGGTTGGAGTTGACGCTGTAAACTTTGCACATCAAAGCTAGTGATTGCACATTCCTGATGAATCAAAGTCACTAGATTTTTACGGAAAGATTCAAATTCCCGATCTTTATGCTCTTGTTGTTGCTTTAGTGCTACTCCCTTTTGCCAAACGAAATCACGACGCATATATAGCCCAAGCAGATAACTCTCTAGAACATCAGTTGCTGGTAATTGACCATCCTGAAAAGCCGTGTTCAGCTCTGCGAATACTCCTGTGAGGTTTTGCAGAGAAAATGATTGTACGGGTTGTAATCTACTTTTAGCAAGGGCTCGTTCCTTCACTTCATGAATAACTAAAGCCTCTAACTTGGCAATCGCCTTTTGGAGGCGAGCATTGATCGTTGACCATGCCTCTAAATCTTTCGCATCTTCCAAATGCTGCAAGCGACTCATTTGCTGAGAAAGTACATGGGAAGGGCGAATTTGATAGTGCTGTAAAAATCGCTCGATAAGCTCAAACGAAGTTAAGGTGTAGATATACTTTTGAGCTTCCTTCATAATGACTAGACGCTTACTTTCGATTTCATATTTCTGTTGTATTTCTTGAAATTGCTGAGTTAACTGCTGCTTTTGTTCTTGTAGTTCTTTATACTGAGCAGCCGCTTCTAATTGTTCCACTTTTTCTGTAGTTTCCTGAATCGTACACTGTAGTTGCTCGACCGAGGGATAATCAGCAAGTGTCTGTTCAAGCTGCTGTACAATTGGTTCGATTTGTGCGAGCTGTTTCTCATAATGCTCTTTTTGTGCTTCACATGTTTGTTGCTCTGTTTTAGCAGCCTTCAATTCTTTTTTTAATGCTTGAATCTCCTGCTGTAGAATGGGTTCTTCAATTGCTGCTTGCTCTTTTGCGGCAATTTCCTGAGTTAATTGTTCTAGCCACTGCTCCAATTTTTCTAGTTCATCTTCTGCTTTTGCAAGATTGGCTTTTAGCTCTAGCTCGCGTTCTGGAAATATTGCTATTGTCTCTTCGATTGCAGCCAGTGTTTGTTCACGCCATTGGAGAGCGACATTTTCCTCTATGAATTTTTTGCCTTCTTCCTCGATACTTTCCGTTCTTCCATAGCGTAAAATTCGAATTTCTTGATTGGCTAGCAAACGTCCTAATGCATTGTCGACGGCTAAATTTGATTGTGATGCTACTAGTGTTTTTAAGCCCGCCTTGACATTTTGCTGACAAATCTCTGAGATGACAGTCGTTTTTCCCGTTCCTGGAGGACCTTGTATGACATACAAATCCTCAACAGATAATGCACCTAATACTGCTCGTCTTTGATATTCATTTAAATTATTTTGAAACGTAATATCTTCTCGTAGCTTGGACGCTCGGACTGTTGGGCGCCGTTCAAACAGGATAGTTTCTAAATTAGGGTTAACTGCCTCACCCTTCTCTAGCTTTGTGAAGCCATTTCGTAATCTTCGAATTTGACTTAAGGTCGCAAAATTACTAAAGCTTGCTTGCTTCGAACGAAGATTCAGCTGATCCTTACGAGCCATTTCCTGTATAAAAGGCTTTAAATCAATTTCAATCGTTTGTTTTCCTGCATTCGCCTTTAAAACTTGCCCAATTTCACCACGAACCCCTTGAATACTTACACTTAAACCCTCTAACTTTTTCCACTCTTTACTCTTTATGTAGGGACAAACAATCGTTAAGCGTGTAAAGTCTTCGTTGAAGTAGCTTTGCTTAAATTCTGTATGAATATCGTCAATCGTTGCATCACGTTCTTGAATTTTTAAATAGCCTTCCCAGCTAGCTATACGTTTTTTTACATATTCTGTGCGTTCTTCCGCTATCGGTAACTGCCTTATTTTTGTATGAAGCTCCAGTGGAATGCCTGCTCCATTGTTAGGCTTTGTGACAAATTGTAATGCGGCTGCTAGGCGGCGATTTGTATTGATAGGACCACGCATATGCACAAAACGAATATTAGTCGCCAACAAACCTTCTAGCTTCAGCACACAATCCATAATGACTGTTTTTTCCGCAAGTAAATCGCTTAATTTTTCATTGTCCTCCGCATTAAAATAGATGGATAAAAAGGTTTCACCAACTTTTTTTGCTTTGCGTTTTTCAATGTAAACAGTAAAAGATCTTTGTAACGTAAAAAAGGCATGCTCGTTTGCTGAGCATTCCTCTACCGCTTCCTTCGCCTTATTGGTCAAAATAAGACTACAGCGTTGTTTTTCTAGTAAAGCTATGTCCTGCATGAGCAGCCCTCCCTCCCGAGTCACTAAAGTTTTATTTTAGCACATCCTAAAAGAATACTTACAAAGAAAAATCCCCTGCACAGTGATTTCTTACCACCGTACAAGGGCTATCTTAATGTTGATCAATTGTTTCCTTCGGCAAGTTCTTGCTCATTTCGCAATATTGAACAAATACACGTGCTAATTCACGTAAACGACTATGAACATCTTCATCAACAATGTTATTATCTGCATCAAAATGTGATGTATGTGTGTATACATAGTTAGGCGTAACAAGGGCACGGAAGTAATCTAAAATAGGTTTTAATTGATTTTCGACTACAAGGTGATGTTGGTATGTGCCACCGTTTGCGACGATAGATACGGGCTTATAGCGCATCGTTTTAGGATGTAAGTAGTCAAAAGCATTTTTCAAAACACCTGGGATGGACGCTTGAAAAATAGGCGTTGCAATGATGTAAGCGTCTGCCTCCTCAAATTGTTGAATCATTTTCTTCATATCATCATTTAATGGTGAACCATCCACAATTTGATGCTTATATTGATTAAAATGCATCATTTCTAATTCGAAACTAGCATCTAATTCTTTAATATATTGTTCCACTTGTTCTAAAATAGCACCTGTTTTACGACCAAACATTGTGCCATCAACGAGTAAAATTTTCATCTTTATTTTGCCTCCACATTCATCTTCTACAATAATATTGTAACAAATGAAAAGTAGCTCGCAAAGGTTTGTCGTAGCGATCGGGATAAATTCAGTCTTTAGACGGAACATTTACAAACCAAACCCACATTATTTTTTGCCCTGTTCACGATGTTGGAAGTGTACCTCCTTATCAATAACCGTTTCCTCCATCTTAAATTTATCTCGATTAATGATAACATCACGATTTACTTTCTCACCTTCTTCAAGCTTATCCCAATGAAATAGCGTCTCTCTTGAAGCATCCTCTTCTGGTATTTCAGGGTATTGTAATGTTGCCAGTTCATTGGATGGATAAATAGTAACAGGCTGCTTTTTACCGTATAGAGCAATGATAATCATCGCTTTGGCCACTTGTGAGGCTTCAATTGCTCTAGAACGTTTGAAAGGTCCAATTAATAAAGGTTGTGCAAATTTTAATAGCTTTTCTCCTGCCTTCTCTCCTAGACGGAATTCATCTCGATCTCCTACTAATAGTGAAGGTCGAATAATAGAGAGCCGTTGTAACCCTAACTCTACTAAATCATGCTCGAGTTTTCCCTTCACTCGATTATAGTAAAACGGAGAATTCTCATTAGCACCCATTGCAGTGATGACAAGAAAATGAGGGATCCCACGCTTTTTGGCTAAAGAAGCAATCGCTAATGGATATTCAAAATCAACTTTTTCGAACACCTCACGAGAGCCTGCTTTTTTTATGGTTGTACCTAAACAACAATACAATTCATGGGCAAATTCAATATCCTTTTCCTCTATTCTATCAAAATCGCGAATCTTCACTTCTAACTTTGGATGCGTAAAGATTGGTTTTCTCCGTGCAATTATGGTTACTGAAACATATTCATCATTTTCACATAATTGCTCAACTAGAGAGGAGCCCGTTAAACCTGTCGCTCCTATAACAATCGCTGCACGCATGCTCATCCTTCTTCCCCCCCTTCTACATAATGTCATGTTGTATGTATCTTTTCTATTCTTGATTTCACTATATATATCGACCATTTTTTTGATCATTAAAAAGTTATTTATAATCCCCCTCAAGATAGCTAATTACAAGATTTCCTCAAAGTCATCGATTATCAAATCCTAAATTTTACACATACTTGCACTTTCTTCGCCATAATTTAAAGAGACAGAGGAAAGGGTGGGATACATTTGCAAAAAGAAACACAAGCAATTGAACCAAAAAAAACGATTGTTTTCATTATTGAAAGCTGTATTGATAAAGGGCTGTATCCTTTTGAACGGGTTTCAACATTGGCTAAGTTACTTACGAATGAGAAAGTTTTTATATTTGTCAAGACTCCTTCAAATGATGGCATCCAAATTTTAATGAATGAAGGTCTTTCTCCAATTTTATTTGACCACTTTAACGAATTACCTAAGCAAATCAAAGGACTTCAACCTGATTTAATCGTTAGAGATGGCCGTAATTCTGAAGGCTGGCAAGTACAGGATTTACGACCTTTCTGCAAAACAATGATTCATTTTGATGATTTTGGTGAAGGTGGTCAAGCCTGTGACTGTGTATTACTAGCACTCTATCAAGAAGTGAAAGATTATTTACCATCGCATTATATTGGTGGAAGCTTTGTTTTTGCACTACCAGAGGCCTACCAACAATTTGATGATATTCCTGATAGTAAAACACCTGAAAATCCTCCTCATATCGTCGTTGCTTTTGAGGATGGGGACGAGCATAACTTAACCTACCGAACACTTCGACACTTAACACAGCTACAAATTCCACTACAAATTACAGTAATGATTGATGATAGCTATCGCCATGCAACGGATGATTTGCAAATGATGGTACTTAGTCGTCGCAATACGGCCATTCTTCGTGATAAAAACGCACTTCTCAAACTATTACCAAAAGCTGATGTCATTATTTGTAATGCTAATTATACGCCTTATAAAATTGCCTCTTATGGTGTGCCATGCATTACACTTGCACAAACTGAAGCTGAGCTTCTTCATGCTTTTCCTCGAGAGCATAATGGTTTTATTCATCTTGGACTTGGTCGTAAAATGAAGCAGTCTCAAATCCAAAATGCTGTCATGGAATTTCTATTACACGAAGCTCGCAGTGAACGAGCTGTAAGAAAACAACGACAACTCAATCTTGCTAGTAACAATGAAACACTCCAAGCATTACTCTTAGATTTTGCTTATGATCGACACAATATCGCTTCTACTTAGTGCTACTTCGAAGATGATTATGATACAATATATAAGAATTTTTCACTTCAACTCCTCTTATGGACGTTGGAATATAAGTAAATTCAACCAGTACCCGATTGATTTTAATGACTAAGCGGTGGGGGATTAGAAAAACCTCCATCGCTTTTACACGCATTCACGATAAAATATTCTCAAAAAGGAGTAATCATCATGCCAACAAAAAGCGATATTGAATACCAAATTAAAGAGTTAAAAATGGACTATATGAATTTACAAGGTGATATAGAAAAATTGGAGTCTACTGGGCACAACGATCAGGTAACAAAAGCCGAGGAACGCCTTGCGAATATGGAAGCTAAGTTAGCAGAACTAAACAAGCAGCTCGCAGCACTTTAAAATGTAAACAAGATGGACAGTTGGAGGAACATATATGGCAATATTAACAGTTGAAAATTTAGGTCATTCTTTCGGTGATCGTACACTCTTTAAAGATGTATCATTTCGATTAGTAGAAGGTGACCATATTGGTCTTGTAGGAGCTAATGGTGTAGGTAAATCGACATTAATGGGCATTATTACAGGACAAACGATTCACGATACAGGAAAAGTAGAGTGGCTTCCTGGTACACACTATGGTTATCTCGACCAACATACAGTACTGACTGCTGGTAGAACAATGCGTGATGTTTTGCGTGATGCCTTTTTACCATTATATAAAAAAGAAGAAGAACTTAATGAAATTACAGGTAAGATGGCAGAAGCTACACCTGAGGAATTAGAAGTACTGTTAGAACAAATGGCAGAGGTTCAAGACGCACTTGATGCAGGAGATTTCTATTCATTAGATATGAAAATTGAAGAGGTTGCACGTGGACTAGGCCTTGATGCTATTGGCTTAGAACGTGATGTAGCCGCACTTTCTGGTGGACAACGCACAAAGGTCCTACTAGCTAAGCTGTTACTAGAAAAACCAAAAGTACTTTTACTAGATGAGCCGACGAACTATCTCGATGAGGAACATATTACTTGGCTGAAAAGCTATTTAAAGAACTATCCATACGCCTTCCTCTTAATTTCACATGATACAGAATTTATGAATGAAACGGTGGATGTCATCTTCCAACTTGAGTTTTCAAAATTAACTCGTTATACAGCAACATACGAAAAATTCCTAGAGCTTGCTGAAATCAATAAACGTCAACATATTGATGCTTATGAGAAGCAACAGGAATTCATTAAGAAACAAGAGGACTTTATCGCTAAAAATAAAGCACGTTACTCCACTACTGGTCGTGCAAAATCTCGCGCCAAGCAGCTTGATCGTTTAGAGCGAATTGACCGCCCAGAAACAGCGGTAAAACCTGAATTCGGATTTAAAGAAGCACGTTCTTCCAGCCGCTATGTAGTAGAGGCAGAGAACTTGGTCATTGGGTACGATAAAGACAAGCCATTACTACCCCCACTATCTTTTGCTATTGAACGAGGAGAAAAGATCGCTCTAGTTGGCATGAATGGTGTGGGTAAGTCCACATTATTAAAAACAATGCTAGGTAAAATTAACCCTCTTGATGGGAAAGTCATTCGAGGTGATTACCTGTATCCGTCTTACTTTGAACAAGAAGTAAAAGCAGAAAAAATAACACCAATTGATGATGTTTGGAATGCCTTCCCTTCGATGGAGCAGGCTCAAGTACGTGCAGCATTAGCAAGAGCGGGTCTAAAAACCGACCATATTACACGTCCATTGAATTCTTTATCTGGTGGAGAGCAAGCAAAAGTTCGTTTATGTAAATTAATGATGGAAGAAGCGAACTGGCTTCTTTTTGACGAACCGACAAACCACTTAGATGTCGATGCGAAAAATGAATTAAAACGTGCCATGAAAGAATTTAAAGGCACTATTGTACTGGTAAGCCACGAACCAGATTTCTATGATGGCCTCGCAACAAAAGTCTGGAACGTTCAAGATTGGTTCACTTCTGGACAACAAAGCTAAGACCAGCTCATTTTAAGAGCAGTTCCCACATGTTATGGGACTGCTTTTTTTATTTTTTTCAAACTTCTATGTATAATTGACCACATTTAAACATACTATAATCAGTGGACTAACTATTTTACTCCTACTTCCAACTAATGCTCTCCTACGAGATCAGCTCATTCATCTAGTAGTCCCTATTAATTCGTCATCAATTACCTACAGTTTTTTTAGAAGTTACATAATAGTCACTTCTTGTAATAACGGTTCACTGAGTTGCCACGCTGGCCTCTCTTCAAAATCTGTAATATCAGCTGAAACTTACATCATTGTAAGCAGAAAGAACGAAACTTTTTACTCTTCTCTTCGTATAATTAAATAGAATTGAAAAAATATTAATTTGATTGAGAAATTCTTTCAATTAACTATTGATTTATATATAGCTTACTAGTAAGATATATATATAAACTATATAACTTACTGATAAGCTATTTATAAAATATAATCTAATACAGAAAGCGAGGAATGAAGAATGACAGTTACAATTTACTCACAAGCGAGCTGTTCTTCATCCAGAAAAGCACTTAAATGGTTAAAAGATCACAATATTGAATATAAAGAAAAACGTATCACATCTCACCCTCTTACACTTGCAGAATTCAAAGAAATTCTAAGCATGACTGAAGATGGTACAGATGAAATCATTGCAACAAACTCAAATGACTTTAAAAACTTAAATATCGACATCGACCAACTTTCTATCCAAGAGCTATACGCTATTATTCAAGCACACCCAAGAATGTTGCGTAGCCCTATTTTAATAGATGAAAAACGTATTCAAGTTGGTTACAATGAGATGGACATCCGTCGTTTTATCCCACGTAAAGTACGTGCTTACGAATTAAATGCGATGACAAGATTGGCACAAGAAAGTTAAAACAGTTTTGGAGATGACCTCTATGGATCAAGAAAAACAAAAAGCCATTACCTCGTTGTTTGAAGTCGTTTCATCTATTGAGCGTAAGTGGGCAAACGAGTGGAATAATCATAATGTGCTCGGCTTTTCAAAATCCCATATTTTAATTTTAGACTACTTATCGCAGGAGGGCCCAAAACGCCCTTCTGCTATTGCTGAGCGGTTAAAAGTAACAACTGGTGGTGTTACCGTTTTAACAACAAAGCTGATTAATGCTGGCTTTATTGAAAAAACACAGCATGCCACAGATCGACGAGCCTCACAACTAGTTATTACTACAGAGGGTGAGAACATCTTAAAAGAATCGCGTCAACAAGTGAGTGAAATTATTAACAATATGTTTGGTATGCTCACAGCTGAAGAACTGCAAACATTACGAACGATTTTTTCAAAATGTCTATTAGATGTTGAATCTAATCGGTCAGAATAAAGAGCACAAACTAAAAAGATGCATCGCAACTATTTGCGAGTGCATCTTTTTTTTTAGATTAATCGACCGAATACTTCCGCCTAAGTACTTGTGGTGTGCGACCAATCTGTTTTTATTATGCTGGTAGCACAGATTCCACAATTGCTGTATCAGACATGAGCATTTCTTTTAATCGAGCCTTTGCACGGAATAAACGAGATTTCACAGTACCAATAGAAACCTTCATAATTGTAGAGATTTCTGCAAGCGAATATTGGTCTATGTAGAAATACCATAAAGTCTTTCTATAAATAGCATCTAATTGCTCCATTTTATCCTGTACGAGTTTTGTTACAATATCCTTTTCAATTTTTTCTTCCGTCGAAATTTCATTATTGGGAACCAAATCTAAAATCGGTACGTCTAATGTTTCAGGTTGGTTCATCATATATTTGCTTCGACGTACTTTTTTACGATAGCGATCTCTAAATGTATTCATTGTAATAGTTGTCAGCCAAGCTTTAATATGCTCTACCTCGGCAACGCTGTCTTCATAGCGTACAACCTTTACCCATACTTCTTGCATTAAATCTTCAGCCTCTACATTATTGCGAGTTAGTTTCAAACATAAGTGATATATATAACGATTGTATTCCTCGTATACGCCTTCTAATTTTTCATTCATTGTGTATGCCTCCGCTTCTTGTTCTTGCTTCTATACACATTCTCGCAAAATAATGTATTACACTCTATCGCATTGGCTTTCAATTTCATTACAATCGTGTAAGCTTAATCGCTTTTGCTTGTAATATTCGTAAAAATTGTTTTACTACTATATTACTTCTCCTACTAAAAATCACTTTATAACAATACTTCCCTATTTTTAACATTATATATTAAATAGCGTTTATTATCAGAAAATTAAAGACGCATTTTTCGGTTTATAAAGACACAAAAAATGCACTCCTAGCAGAAGTGCATTTATGCTAGCTTAACAGCCCTAGACGAAAGGCGGAGGCAACGACCTGTGTACGGTTCTTTGCTTTAAGCTTTGTCATGAGACTGCTAACATAATCCCTGACCGTATGCTCACTTAAAAATAATAAACCACCAATTTTTTTATTATCATATCCTTCAGCAAGCAAGCCAAGAATCATCGACTCCCGTTCTGTTAAATGAAGCTCTGTGTTTTTTTCTACCTTCTCGCCCTTACGTGATAAAAATAAACCTAGACGCTTCCCTACTTCTTCAAGAAGTGATAATTCTTCCTTTGTACAATCAAATTCCTGGCCTAGCTGATCAAATGTTAGCCATCCAAATAATTGGTCTCGCCTCATAATAGGAATAAAGATGATGGAGGATAAATTAAATAATTGAATATGCTCCTCTTTTACGTAATTTTTAGGATTTTTCAAATAAATAGGTTTTCTTGAACTAAGTATAGCGTTTTCCCCATTCAACTGCCCTTTCATACTTTGCACTTTAGGAAGTTCCGCCCCAATAACCCCGTAAAATTGGTTGGACCATGGAACATATGCATAAAATACGCATCTTTTATAACTAAAATACTCTTCACATTTTTTTAAAATATAGGCTAAATCCTGATAGCCTGAGGAACTGATCAGCAATTTATCTAGCTTATCTAATAACTGTAAATACCGCAACTCTTGATTTTCAGTAGATCCGTTACTTCTTTTGTCATCTCCCTCACAGTCATCGTAAAGCTGTACGAGAAACGTAAATAACGATAATACATACATTAAGATGGCATTCGTTCGGCTACTCTTTTGTTGAATCATAAAGGTAATCAATGATTTCTCAAAAATTAATTGGAATAAATTAAAGCTCTTCCCATCAATTATAGATAACTGTGCCTGAAGCCACGTATTAAAAAAAGACTTATCACCATCATTTAGTTCATCAATGTTCGTATATGTCATCAAACGCAAAAATGAATCCAGTAGCATCGCTGCCCTTTTTCGATCTTCTTCGGCTATAGAAGGTGCTAAATTGAGGTAAATATTGACATTTTCTTCAATTTGTTGATGATGAATTTTAATAAATAACACAAACTCTTGTAATGTTACTTCTTCAATTGACTGAAATGGATGCGTCATAGGAAATTCTTCTCCTTCACACTAACAATACCCTATAAATGGAGGATATTCACTTACTATATTATACAGCATCTTATAGGATAGTATTTCAAATTGAAAAGAGTAAGATGAAAGTATCGCTAAACAATGCGAATACTTTTGAATCCCAAGGTAACCATATAACCAGAAATAATGAAAGGTGCGTGCTTGAAATGAGACTGGAAAATAAAGTAGCCATTATTACAGGTGGAGGTACAGGAATCGGGAAAGAAACGGCACTATTATTTGCTAAAGAAGGAGCAAAAGTAGTTATTACTGATATAAATGAACAATCTGGTAACGACACTATCCGCGATATCCAAGCAATTGGCGGTGAAGCATTATTTGTACATCATGATGTTAGCAATGAGGAAGACTGGAAAAAGGTCGCAGATGAAACAATCAAAACATTTAACAAAGTAGATATTCTTTTCAATAATGCAGGTATCTATATCATTAAACCACTTGCAGAAATCGAGCTTTCTGATTGGAATCGCTTAATGTCCATCAATGTGACTGGTGTCTTCCTAGGTATGAAATATATTATGCCACTTATGGCTAAACATAATAAGGGCTCAGTTATTAATGCCTCTTCCATCGCTGGCTTAACAGGCGCTGCTGGACACGTATTATACGGAGCAAGTAAAGGTGCCGTTCGCATTATGACAAAAGATGCTGCAATGGAATATGCTCCATATGGGATACGCGTCAATTCGATCCATCCAGGCTATATCGATACAGGTATGGCAGACTATGCATCAGCAACAACTGGAAGCACTAAAGATGAGTTAGGGAAAAATTTATTCCCATTAGGACGTTTAGGCTCTGTTAAAGAAGTAGCGCAAACCGTATTATTTTTAGCATCTGATGAATCTTCGTTCTCAACAGGTGCAGAATTCGTCATTGATGGCGGAGCAACAGCAAAATAACAATAAAGGTGGTCATTGAAATGAAACTAAAAGATAAAGTAGCAATCGTTACAGGTGGGGCCAGTGGTATCGGTGAAGCCACAGTTCGTCTCTTTGTACAAGAAGGCGCTAAAGTAGTTATCGCCGATTTTTCAGATCGTGGACAAATTGTTTCTGACGAATTAAATAACAATGGTTTTGATACACTCTTCGTAAAAACAGATGTAACTAGCGAAGAAGATATTCAAAACATGATTAAGGAAACCGTCACTAACTACGGTAAACTTGATATTATGTATGCCAATGCAGGCGTAGCTGACGATGCACCAGCACATGAGCTTTCTTTCGAAAAATGGAAAAGAACGATTGATATTAATTTATCAGGTGTATTTCTTTCTGATAAATATGCCATCGAACAGTTTCTTACACAGGGAACGGGTGGTGTCATTGTCAACGCTGGCTCTATTCATAGCTTTGTTGCCTTGCCAAACCCTACAGCCTACTCCTCTGCAAAGGGTGGCGTAAAATTATTAACGCAAAATCTATGTACAGCTTACGCTAAACAAGGCATTCGCGTAAATGCAGTATGTCCTGGCTATATCGACACTCCTCTACTAGCTGAAGTCGATGCGCAAAAGAAAGAATATTTAGCGTCCCTTCATCCACAAGGTCGCCTTGGTAAACCAGAAGAAATTGCAAAAGCTGTTCTCTTCTTAGCAAGTGACGACGCAAGCTTTGTCAATGGTACAACGCTTCTTGTTGATGGCGGTTATACTGCTCATTAATTTTAGTAAGATCTGATTTCAATGTTTTCTAGAAATCAGATCTTTTTTTATTTACTATAAGATATCGCACTCTTATAATCCTACTCGCACAATATTTGTTATTCTAATACATAGCTATACTTTACATTGAAGAGGTGTTCCTATGTATCAATCACATCAATCTTGGTTTGCGCAATGGCAAGCTACACACCGTATTACGAATGGATGGATAAAAGGTGGGACTGTCCATGTTATGACAAATAATGCACTCATTTTAATTACAGATGGGCAAGCTTCATGGAGTATAAATGGTCGGGTACAACATGTACACCTAGGCAATTTATTAGCCGTTGAGAAAAATTCTGTTGTCGAGATACTGGACAATAGCAATTATGCATTAGCAGGATGGATCATTTATTTTGACATATATGACCTCACTACTCATACCCTTAGTGAACGGCAACCTATTCTTGAAAATGAATCCCAAATGACCAAAATTCCTGAGGTAGTATTGGCTACGATTAGCCGTGATTTAATGGAGCCTATAGATCATACTTCAAACACTTCCATCATTATGAATCAATATATTTTATACACCTTACTAAAACATGTATATCAGCCGCAAAATAACGAAAAACTCACGGTCGAAAATAAATTACAACTATCAATTGAATATATACATAACCATTACAATGAATTGATTACAAGAGAACAATTAGCTAATAGTATCGGTATTAGCCCATGGCACTTTTCTCGAAAATTTAAGGAGCAATATGGCTTATCTTTATCAGAATATCTAGCAACTTATCGCATTTATCGTGCACAGGAGGCTTTACTCACTACTTCAGCACGCTCACAGGACATTGCTAAAAATGTCGGCTTTGAAGATGCCCATTACTTTAGTAGACGATTTAAAGCAATAGTTGGCGTCTCTCCAAAAAATTATATAAAATCAATTGCTCAGCAGCGGATATGTTTTTTATCTCCCCTGTATGCTGAGATTGCACTGGCACTAAACATTATCCCTCATAGTGTAGTGACTACTGCTTCCCTAGTGCCCAGTTATCAACGGGCATTATTTAACTCCCATCAAATTCATACTATGGATATGGGGCATTACATCATTGATATTGACCAAATTCAACGCCAACAGCCTACATTAATTATTGGCAATATACTAGATGATCAAATTAAAAATGAATTACGTGAAATTGCTCCTGTTATTAGTGGATTACCAAATGAAATGACGAGCTTAATCAACTATTTCGGGACACTATTTCACTGTGAGGAGCAAGCAGCTTCATTAATTAACGAATCTCTTACTAACGTTAAAAAGTATAAACAGGACTTAGCAAATGTTCTACGAAGAAAACCTACGCTAGTATATTTAAGGGTTGAGCATTTTGGTTATCGATATATCGGTGAAAGATCATGCGAGATTGCTCGGCTACTCTATAACGAACTCGATCTTTCTATGCCTCCAAATTTACAAGGGAAAGAATATAGCTTTAATGACTTGTCACTAGAAGATTTATTACAGGCCAACCCTATTTTTTTATTGCTAGAAAAACGAATAATGGATTATTTCAGCTCTGAGGAAAATATGAAAAACTTACTAAATAGTGATCAATGGAACATGTTAGATGCTGTTAAAAACAATCGTATTCTTTTCGTTGATACGTCACTTGGACTAAACAACTGTGGTATTTTTGGAAAACCTATTATTCTACAAAATCTCTATCAATTTTTTAAAGAACAACACTAAAGTCCAATTGAATAAACACAATCCTCTATGGTTTCTCTTTCTCTAATTTGCTAACATTTGAAAATGATAATCATTATCAAAAAAGGAGATTAGAGAAATGTTTAAAAAATATTATGCTTTCTTACCATTGCTAATGATGGTTTTCGCTTTGGCTGCATGTAATAGTGAGCCAACGGAAGACAATCAAAACACACAGTCATCAGAAGAAACAGCGGCTACTACCAAAACCGTTAAAGGACTTTTCGGCGATGTTACGATCCCGACAAATCCTAAAAATATGTTAGTGTTTAACTCTAATTATGCAGAGTTTTTACTATCTATTGACATTGTGCCCCAAAAAGTTTTAGTGGTAGATGAAATAGAGCCTGACTATCGTCCAAAGCTTTTTAAAGAAAATAATGTAGAAATGATTAATACCCCTCAATATGAAGAAAATTTAGAGCAAATACTTTCATTGGCTCCTGATTTAATTGTCGTGCAAGGGAATGTGATCGATGCTAAAAAATATGAAGAGCTAAGTAAAATAGCCCCTACCCTTGCCGTGGATGCCAATGGTTCTATAGAAGAAGCACTTCCTGCATTAGGTAAAGTTTTTGAGAAAGAAAAAGAAGCTGAAGCAACCCTGACTGCTTACAATAACAAAGTGACAGAAGCTAAAGAAAAACTACAGCAAGCCATTGGCGATAAAACAGTCATGGTATTAAGGGTTGAACCAAAACAGTATCGCTTCATGAGCGCTAAAGCAGAGGGACCAGGTAGTGGTTTAATCTATCGTCAGCTAGGATTAAAAATTCCAGAACAATTAGCAGATTCAGAAGATTGGTTTACACCGTTATCTCTTGAAATCTTACCAGAAATTAAACCAGACTATATTTTCGTTGAAAAGAGAGTGTTAGAAAATTATAGCAGTGATGAATCGATGAAGAGTTTAGAAGATAGTCCGCTATGGCAATCCATGGAGGCTGTACAGAATGGTCGCGTGTTCCCATTAGATACAAAGGATTATGCAGTTGGACTAGGTCCTATTGGCACAGAACTACTAATCGACTATATTGTTGAAAAGTTGGTGCCCTAATGTCAATAAATGAACAAGACATTTATGACGTAACAATTATTGGTGGTGGACCAGCTGGCATGTATTCCGCATTTTATAGTGGGATGCGCGAAATGAGAACAAAAATTATTGAGATTAAGCATGAGCTCGGTGGTTTTATGAGAACGTATCCAGAAAAGCTAATTTGGGATGTAGGTGGTGTTGAGCCTGTTCGCTGTGAAGAAATAATAAATGCACTTATTACTCAAGCGAAAACATTTGATCCAACCATCGTTTATGGGCAAGAAATTGTTGGCATGGAACAGCGGGAAGATAAAATTTTTGAGTTAATTGCTAAAACAGGAGAACGTCATTTTAGCAGAACGGTCATTTTAGCAGCAGGTCGTGGTATTACCAAAATTCAAAAGTTAAATATAGAAGGAGCAGATCGTTACGAATTAACTAATTTACACTATACAGTTACGGATAAATCTAAGTTTGCCAATAAACGTGTTTTAATTTCAGGTGGTGGTGACTCTGCTGTGGAATGGGCGATTGCCATTGCACCAATTGCTAAGGAAGTCATTGTTGTTCATCGTCGAGAAGATTTCAAAGCGTTTGAATCATCTGTTTCGCAAATGAAGCAAGTTGCCACATCACTAGTCCCCTATGTTGTGACTAGTTTGCACGGCAACAACACCAAAATAGAACGGGTTACTGTCCAACATGTTACATCTGGTGAGAGCACACAATTTGAAGTCGATGAAATAATTGTTAATCACGGCTTTGAACGATCCTTCTACGGTCCTATTATGGAATGGGGCTTTGAATGTGAAGAATATGGTATATCTGTTTCGCCTAAAATGCACACAAGTATTCCAGGCATATTTGGTGCTGGTGATTTTATTACTCACCCTAGTAAGGTTCGCCTGATAGCTGGTGCGTTTAATGATGCCATTCTAGCCGTTAATAGTGCGAAGCTATATTTAGATCCTACCGGAGTCGATATGGCTGGTGTATCCTCTCACAATGACCGCTTCGCTGAAAAAAATGAGAAAATTATACAACGCTATATGTCTAATTAAATAGAAACATCTTGCATAACTGCACTTCAAATGATTAGAGTCAATCTAATCATTTGAATGCAGTTTACTTTTTTTCGTATGTTTTTAAGAAAATTTTCACTTCTACGATACAAGCATCTATTTGAGAATCATTATCATTAATTGTATTATCGTAATATAACCTATTGAAAGAAGTGAACCATCAATTGAAAAACCTTACTTTAGCAGATTGGGACTCGGCAAAATTAACCATTATACATATATCTAAAAATCCACAGTTAATGCCTGTCATTACTTGTAACTGTATTTTCGGTTTTATTGCTCAAGGGTCCGGCGAATGGGAATTGCATCATACTCCCCTTTTACACCATAAAAACATCTTTTTGATTGTTCGTGACCCTATAAACATACATGTCACGCAGGAACCATCTTCAGAATGTCTATGGATCTATTGTAATGTTTCTTTTGATAACACAATATCTGAGCCCTTAGAGCCTCTCATTTTTTATGATGCACCGAAGCATTGGTTAACATTAATGGATAACATAAACACACAATGGGAAATGCACACTGATGCTAGTAAATATAAGACAAAATTATACTTAGCAGAATTAATCTATGAAATGTATACACTAGATTCAAATAGATTGCATGAGGAACAGTTAACCTCTCAAACATTAGATTATATAAATAAGCATTTTCATGAAAATTTATCGCGTCATACAATTGCAGAAAAAATGAATTACAGTGTATCTTATCTTTCTAAACAATTTAAATATCAAACTGGTTATGGTCTAATTGATTATTTATTACATACTCGTATCAAACATGCAAAGCGGCTTTTAGTTGAAACACATCATTCAATCCAAGAAGTTTCGAAGCAAATTGGTTACGAAGATTCTTCTTACTTTACTCGCCTATTTAAAAAACATACTGGGTTAACGCCTGGCCAATATAAAAGATTATATTTACCCACTTCTCTAGTGTTGAATAATCCTAATTTTGAGCTAAAATCCTCCGATGTATTCAATCAAGGACCTTTATATAATGATAATTGTTATCAATATGAAGGAGGCTTTTTACCAATGAAATTCAATTGGAACCATACTATAGTAGCTTCATTTGTTTTATGTGCTGCTTTATTATTAACAGCTTGTACAAACAACGACACTACCAAAGAATCAGAGGAAACAATGGTTTATCACTCCATCAATGGTGATATTACGTATAAAAAAAATCCGCAACGTATTGTTACTGATTTTTATTTAGGTTACTTACTTGCTTTAGATGTCAAACCAGTTGGTTCGAATGAAGCACAGCTAAAAAACCCTTATATTCCTGAAAAAGATAAAAAAGAAATTGAGGTGATCGGAGACTCTATAGAAAAAGTACTTTCATTAGAACCTGATTTAATTATTACAGGTAATAAAGAAATGTATGAGCAGCTTTCTAAAATTGCACCTACCATCTATATTGAATACGAAGAAAATATACCTAAACTCATTAAAGAATTTGGTATTATTTTAAATCGAGAAAATCTTGCCCAGGAGTGGCAAAAAAACTATCAACAACAAGTTCAAACCGCTCGCCAAAAAATTGCTCGTATTATTAAGCCTGAAGAAACAATAACTGTTATGGATATACTGGATGGTAAAGGAACCATCACTATTTATGGCGATGGTTATACAGGGTATCCTGTTTATACGGGATTAGGCTTACAAATGGCGCCAGCTGTAAAAGCAGAAACTACTATAAAAACCCCATGGGTACAAATTTCTTCAGAAAAAATTTCAGACTTTGTAGGGGACCGTGTTATCGTTGCAAGAGCGGCCGACACGCCTAAAGTCGACTTTACAACGGCTCCTGTATGGAAAAGTTTAGATGTTGTTAAAAATAATGAAGTGTACGAAATAGATAATTTCAAATTTTGGTTTACAGATCCCATTTCTGTTATTGGTCAAATGAACGATCTAACTGACTTATTTATCGAGCGTGCCAATGATAAGAAAACAAAATAAGACGAACTTTTTATAGTTCCAATGGTTTATATTACCGTTTCCCAAGTGTGGCAAAGCTCTCTCTTATAGACTTTGTCACATTTTTCTTAACAATCTACTTTACTCTATATCATCATTCGAACTTGATTGAAAAGTTTTAGAAAATGACTAGTAAACTCCTCCCAAATAAAAATAGCAGTGGCTCTGATATGACGGCACTTCCCTACCACATTATGTTATACTATTTCTATTATCGAAATATTGGAAAGAGGGATGCTAGATGACAAATTTACAGCAATTAGATGCTTATTTTGCAGAACATCGTGAGGCACATTTAAATGAACTGAATGAATTTTTACGAATTCCAAGTATCAGTTCTCTATCTGAGCATAAAGAAGATATTCAACAGGCAGCACAATGGCTAGCTAATGCGTTTGAAAAACTAAATCTTGAAAATATCTCTATTACACAAACAGCTGGGCACCCTGTTGTCTATGCGGATTGGTTACATGCTGAAGGGAAACCAACTATTTTATTTTATGGTCATTATGATGTACAACCTGTTGATCCATTAAATTTATGGGATAGCGAGCCGTTCAATCCTACGATTCGTGACAATAAATTATTTGCCCGTGGAGCGAGTGATGATAAAGGACAAGTGTTTATGCATTTAAAAATGATTGAGGCACTCTTTGCAACAACAGGGACTTTACCAGTCAATGTCAAATTCATTTATGAAGGCGAAGAAGAAATCGGCAGTCCGCATCTACCTGCTTATGTTGAAGAACATAAGGAAAAACTCGCAGCAGATTTAATTTTAATTTCTGATACGGGCCTTTATGGTCCTGGTAAGCCTGCGGTATGCTATGGATTACGTGGCTTAACAGGCATTCAAATTGATGTTCGTGGAGCTAAAGGAGATCTACACTCTGGTCTTTACGGTGGCGGCGTCCAAAATGCTATCCATGCATTGGCTGAAATTTTAGCATCCTTCCGTGATGAGCATGGAACGATTCAAGTTGAAGGCTTCTACGATAAAGTATTGCCACTATCAGAAGAAGAACGTGAAGCTTATTTAGCACTTGGCTTTGATGAGGAATCAGTTAAACAGGAAGTTGGCGTAAAAGAATTATTCGGTGAACAAGGTTTTTCTTATTTAGAACGCACTTGGGCTCGTCCAACACTAGAGGTTAACGGTGTATTTGGTGGCTTCTCTGGTGAAGGCATCAAAACGGTTCTACCTGCGGAAGCTGGTGCTAAAATCACATGCCGTCTTGTTCCAAATCAAGAGCCTGACGAAATTGTAGCACTATTAAAAGCCCATGTTGAAAAACATAAACCTACTGGTGTGGAAATCAATATTTCTGAATTTGATAAAGGGCGTCCATTCTTAACACCTTTCGATCATCCATTTATCCAAGCAGCTGGACGTTCCTATGAAAAAGTGTATAATGTACCAACTGCATACACACGTGGCGGAGGATCTATCCCTATTGTAGCTGCCTTTGATGAAATTTTAGATTTACCTGTGGTGTTAATGGGCTTCGGCTTATCAAGTGAAAACTTCCACGCACCGAACGAACACTTCCATTTAGAAAACTTCGATAAAGGCTTACGTGTGTTAAGTGATTACTTATACGAGGTTTCTGATTTACAAAAATAAATATCGTCCCATTAAAAAATCCCCTCACTTTTAAAGTGAAGGGATTTTTTTCGGTTATTCACCAAAAATCGTCACTATTTCAGCTGATTGTTTACGTTCCTTGCCTTTCGGTACTTCATCAAAATAACCCATTTGTAGCATGGCAATGACACGCTCACCTGGCTGAACCTTTAAAGCTTCACGGAATTTCGGATTATCTAAGAAGCCTGGCGTTTTCCAGCAAGAACCAATGCCTCTATCCCACGCAAGCAGTTGTATATTTTGAATAAACGTACTTGCAGCTGCATAATCTTCTAAACGTTCTTTTTGACGAGCATCCTCTGGTACGATTACAAAAGCATAGCCACCTGGTAATGTAAATTTCATCATTTGCTTCGCTAAATCTTCACTTGAAAGCTCCTGCCATTTTGGAATTGTCAGGTCGCGTAATAGCTGGTGTAGGTCTGCTAATTCCTTTCCACAGGCTACTACTAAACGCCAAGGCTCACGGTTACCGTGATTTGGTGCCCAGACAGCATCATCGATAATAGCCATCAAATCCTCACGATCTACAGGCTGACCATTAAACTTTTTAATGGAACGACGTTGAATAATTGCATCTCTAACCGATAAAATTTGTTCGCTCATATTTCTATTCTCCTTCTACCATAAGACAACATATTAGAGTTGGTCTCTTCTATCTTTCACATTATCACAAAATGATATGCTTTAAAACTATCTCTTCTTAAGCAAAGCTGTCATCTATATGATAGAAAAAGTAAGTCATACTCGGTGTATAGGCAGTGGAATCCTCGTAAAAATAAGGTCGATTAATACTATCCGAAGTATGGGCATTGACATAGGGAATACCATTTTGAATACTTGTGACAATAACGGAGTGATCAATTCTCCCATTTCCTTGAAAATCATAAAAAATGACATCCCCAAGCTCTAGCTCCTCTGCCGATTGAACACGCCTACCCTTCAATCCAGTTGTAGATCCCTCTAAATACCACCTTAATGAATGAGCCACAGACCAGCTAAAGCTCCAATTCCCTTGTTGAATCCACCAACCTTTATCTCTACTCGGTGCGCCACGCATTGGTGCGCCACCCGCAAGTAAGCATTGAGATATATAGTTTGTGCAATCTACATCAAAGTTTGGAAAAGCTGGGTTGCGTCTGTTCCACCATAAATTAGCATATTGAACTGCAGCCTGCCTGTTATACATTTTTGCCATACATCCCCTCCTCATGCCATCATATGTCTATTCATGACTTTCTATTAGTTAGGTCCTTACTCATATTCTTATTGAAATCAATTATATTCAGCACGTTCCTTTCCATTTTCAAGAACATTTTTGCTACAATAAAGAGTAATACAATGCAGATTTTATTTTATGACTGGAAGGGATGTTAATTGTGAAGCAGCATGCTGAGAAAGAAATTTTACAGCCTACTCTTTTATGCGATAAAAAAGGTAATTTAAATCCAGCAGCCATCGGATTTGCACGTAAGCCCCTTATTAACAGCAATTTAAGCGGCCATCTCATGCGCAAAAAGAAATGGAACTATTGGTGTATCTATGGTGACGAAATCTTGTTTTCTGCTACGATTAGTCATTTAGATTATGCTGCTGTCTGCTTCGTTTATTTCCTTGAATATGAAACACAGCGCTATTTCGAAAAAACGATTACCATTCCCTTCGGTGGTAAATTAAAAATGCCGACACAGGTTTTAGAATCCGTCTCATTTAAAAATAGCGAAATGATGATTGATCTATTATATATACAAAATGAAACGCATCTATCGGTGTCCATACCAGACTTTGATGGTGATGTTTTACGTGCAAAGCTTATCGTCCAACATCCCCCAACTGATGAAACCTTAAATGTTGTCATCCCTTGGAATCGCAAAACATTTCAATTTACAGGCAAGCATCATATACTCCCAACTTCAGGTGTTGTCACAATTGGTACACGCCGTTATAATTTTTCGGCCGAAGAGAATTTTGCAGTGTTAGATTATGGACGAGGTGTATGGCCACGCCAAGCATTATGGAATTGGGGGATGGCCTCTCAGCGAGTTCGAGGAAGACGGATTGGACTGAACTTAGGAGGTAAATGGACAGATGGTACTGGCATGACTGAAAATGCTGTTTTTGTTGATGGTAAAATGACCAAAATACATGAGGATCTTTTGTTTCAATATGATTCTGGAGACTATATGCAACGTTGGAAAGTGAAAACGAAATTTTCTAATCAGGTTTCATTAACCTTCTCTCCTTTTTTTGAACGTGTTGCTCAAACTAATGCCAAATTAGTTAAATCGGAGGTACATCAACTATTTGGCTATTACGATGGCTCCATTTTACTCGACAATGGTGAAACACTTGTTATTCAACAAATGCTCGGATGTATAGAAGAACATCGTGCGAAATGGTAGAACGGATCTTCTAGAAGACGTCGCTTTCCGTGGGTATTACAAAAATGCTACTTATTCCACGGAAGCTTTTTGTCTCCTAGCCCCTTCCTTGCTTTAACTAAGGGCCTGTAATATTTTCTCTGGGTCATCAGTAAATATCGCCTGTATACCTAGTTGCTGTAAATAGCGAGCATCACGTTGATCATTAACAGTATATACACGGACAGTTGCCCCTTCAGCGAGAGCTAGTTTAACTGATTTACGAAATGACGTTGGTAAACTTACATGTAACGCTTTAGCTGGAATAAGAGCAATGTAAGAAGTAAAATCTACTAACACTTCTGCAAAAAGCGCCGCACTTTCTATATAAGGTGCTATTTTTGATACTGTTTGCAATGATTCATGATTAAAAGATGAAATGATTACTCTTTCAGTCATTTGCTGTGCAGCCACTTCTTTGAGTACGAGCGCTTCAATCCCTTCATATGAGATAATATCTGTTTTCAGTTCAATATTGATACGATGGTTGGTACCTGCAAAAAGCTCTAACACTTCTCCTAACGTAGGGATTGTTTCATCTCCGAACTCTGGAGAAAACCACGAACCAAAGTCAAATGTACGCAATTGCTGTAATGTAAAATCTTTTACATAGCCTGACCCATTGGAGGTACGATTAATGGTTTCATCATGAATGACCACTACCTCTTTATCTGCGGTTAAATGAACATCCAGCTCTATCCCTGCTATAGGAAGCTTTGATGCTGCTTGAAAGGCTGCCATCGTGTTTTCTGGATAGTTTATCGAAACACCTCTATGTGCAAAAATGTCCAAAATCATTAACCTCCTCTATTATCTTTTAAAGAAAAACTTTCCAACCCCAATGTAATAGTAGCATAATTAACTATTTAGCTTTCACTTGATGGTAAATATTATATATAGTAGTATGATAATCTACTTTGAAATTGTAAGTACCTAGGAGGTGCTAAAAATGACTGTACAACATCCGGATTTTCAGGCTGAGGTAGAGCGGTTAACCTATACCCAAAGTTATATGCAACAAATATTAGACGAATCACAACGAGATCTACAATCCGCTCAAGAAAATATCCGCAAGTCCATGGCTGACCTTGATTACTTAGATTCGAGTTTAAGTTATTTAAATATCTTAACAAACGCCAGATTCTTTGAAATGGCTCGTAATCAAAAAGAAGGTCTAGAAGCCGTTCGGAAAAAGCCCTATTTTGCCCGAATCCATTTCCAAAAGACAGGTGATCCCGAAGAATTCCTTTATATTGGGAAAACCTCACTATTTCATCGTGAAACCCATGAGCCCATTATTGTTGACTGGCGCTCACCCGTAGCCAATGTTTATTATGATGGCCGTCTTGGTGATATGGAGTACGATGTCCGTGGAGAAGTTCATAAAGGACATCTCTTCGCTAAAAGACAATATAAGATTGAGAACGGCGAATTACTCGATATACGGGATATTGATCTAACAACAAACGATGAACTCCTACAAGAAGCATTAGCTGGGAAAGCAGATGTTCGTTTAACTGAAATTGTCTCAACAATCCAAAAGGAACAAAATGAAATTATTCGAGCACATCTTCGTCAACCAATTATTGTACAAGGTGCAGCAGGTAGTGGGAAAACAACTATCGCTCTCCACCGAATATCTTATTTCCTCTACACAATGGGCGAGCATTTTAATCCTGAACAGCTCATGATTTTAGCACCGAATAAGCTATTTATTGATTATATAGGTGATGTTTTACCAGAGCTTGGTGTCGATAAAATATGCCAAACTACTTTTACAGACTACGTTCTTGCTGCCACTAAATTAAAATTAAAGCTTCAAAATCCAAATGAGCAATTAGAATTGCTCGTTGCTGGTGGAAATCATCAGCCTACTGCGTGGATCGCTGAAGTGAAAGGTTCACTTTATTATCGTGATGTCATTGAGCGCTATATCCAGAAGCTGGAGCAAGAAATCGCGCAACAATTCGAAGATGTTTATATTGAAAAATACTGTATTATGCGAGCTGCTCATCTAAAGAAACTGTTTTTATATGAGTTTTCTTATATGCCAATTGAAAAACGCCTTGCACATATAAAAAAGGTGTTAGCTAGCCATGTCCGCCAAAAAAAACAGGCTGTCTTAGCTACACTCCATAAAAAATATGATGAAGCATTGGGTAAAGCCTTAAATGGTATACGGGATGATGAAAAGCGTCGACGTGTTGTCACAAAATTTATCGATGAACGCGACGAACGAATTCCAGCAATAGAAAAAGAAACGAAAACAACTGCAACTGCCTATATGCGTCGCTTTCCTAAACATAACATTAAAACACTTTATCGCACCCTTCTTACCGACGCCAAACTTTTAACAGAGCTAGCTCCTGAATGGCATTATCTTGAACAACAGCAATTTTTGCAGGCACATCGTAAAGAACAATGGGCACTCGAAGATTTAGCCGCACTATACTATTTACAAGCACGTCTAAAAGGCATCCCAGATGAATGGAAAATGCGTGTTGTCTTTATCGATGAAGTACAAGATTATAGTTTGTTTCAGCTTGCTGCTTTAAAAACAGGTCTTGATACAGACATGTTTACAATGGTTGGCGATTTAGCTCAAGGAATTCATAGCTATCGCTCATTAACTGCCTGGGAACCTGTCCAAAGTTTATTTCCTCGTGCAAGCTTCCGAACATTGCAAAAAAGCTATCGAACAACCATTGAAATTATGGAAGTCGCTAATCAAATTTTAGCGCAAATGAATGAGCAGCTACCGCTGGTTGAGCCAGTTGTTCGTCACGGTAATGTGCCAAGTTTTATTCAAGCAGATCAATTTGATGCCTTAAAAATTAAAGAGATTTTTGAAGCTATTCGTCAAAATGGTCATCGGTCTATCGCTTTAATTTGCAAAACTACTGCTGAAGCCATTTCGATGCAACATACATTGAAAGACAACAAAATTGCCTCACAGCTGCTAACAGAAAATGAATCGATTAATCAGGAAATGTTGCTTGTTGTACCAAGTCATCTTGCTAAAGGGCTTGAGTTTGATGCCGTCATTGTAGCTGCCTTTGAAACACCCTTTTACGATACAATAATTGATCGGAAACTACTGTATGTAGCTCTCACACGAGCAATGCATGAACTCTATTTAATTGGCCCATCCAAAAATACATTTTTATTAGAAAATTAAAAAGTCGCTAGAAGGCGACTTTTTCATTCATCATCAGTTTCTTGGCGGCAATCGATAAAACTTCCCTTTCGATAAATAAGCTTTAACTACTTTCCACCATGATCTAGGGGCTTCCTTTGGAGGAGACTTCTTTTTTGGCAATGCTGGCATGCGCATGATCACGACTCCTTTCTTAAAGCTTATTAATACTATATGAAGATAGTAGGTAATTATGATAAAAAACGAGCGAGGAGTTGATGTTAAATACCACTCCTCGCCCTTTTTCCTACTGTTTTACATAATAATCGATTTGCTGTGCCTTCATAAAACCTGCCTTTTCATAGACAGATAATGCTTTTTTATTGTCAATTTCTACATCGAGCATAACAAATTTCGCGCCAACTTTGCTCGCATAATCCTTTGAAAAAGAAAGCAATGCCGTTCCAACACCTTGTCCCTCACAATTTGGATGAACAGCAAGTGCTGTTACCCATTGGATTTCATTTTCCTGAGCAGTCGTCACAGTTCCAACAACAAGGCCATCTCGATAAGCAACCCAAAGCTTTCGTCCATTTGTAGATGTATTAAAGGCAATGAGTTCCTCTGATTCTTCGGGTAAATCACCAAAAGCTTCACTATAGATGGCAATCAGTTCGCCCTGCTCACCAGCATAAGGTTGAATACTAATATCCGTTTGTAATGCTACTGGTTCTGCTTTTGTTTCTAATGTTGCTTCTGAAAAGCTATAAGCATAACCTTTATTTTCAATAAATGCATGTCCATAAGGAGAGCCATCAATTACTACAGCTAATTGCCCCTCCGCTCCTCTATCTGCTAAGCCAGCTTGTATACCCTCAACTAATGCAGCTCCAATACCCTTCTGTCGATATGCAGGTGTTACTACTAATGACCATTCATATGTATGAAGTCCCATCAAATCAATGGCACTAGCTGCACCTACTAACAAATCCTGTTCATCCTCATATGCTAGTACCATAAAGCCCTTTGACTCAAAAGAGCTAGCCATTGGTACACTCATAATGGTTTCATATACTCGATAATCATGAATGGTTGCTTCTTCACATAATAGTTTTACTTCTTTCAATGTTTCTCCATCTAATGGAAAAGACACTGTCATCACTGAAATATTCATCTTTTACTCCGTTCCTGTGTCAGACTATTGCCCTATTGTAGCAAGAATAAAAATAAACTGGCAACAAAATATATAAATACCCACTATTAATCAGAATTTTACTTCAAAAAACAGAATAATAAAAGGATTTATACTATAAAAATTCATGAAAATGACTGAAATTTACTAGAAATTATAGATATAAAATATTATGCTAATTTCTCAAAATGAGAGATAATTAATCTTTTTTACACAGTTACTTTTAAACTATACAAAAACTC
>NZ_PDFK01000010.1 GCF_002845985.1 Lysinibacillus fusiformis
CTAAATCCCCTAGGAGTGACGCTGGCGCCACTCCAATCAACCATGTGCAAAAGTGTCTTTTCCTTAGCCCATTATTTGTCTTATTAGAGAAAGGATAGGTTCCTATTTTCAATGTGGAGAAGTGATGTGTGACAACACCCCTCCATAAAGAGTAGTGAATACCTTCTCTTTAATTGAAAGCCTTTACTAATAAAGAAATATTTTTATAGATTGGAGTGGAGGGCTACTTGACTCCCGTGGGATAGCGAGACAGGCGAGCCTCTAAACGGAGCGGTAGCGAAGGAAGCGGCCTGGTACTCGCTCACAGGAAAGCAAGCAGCCTGCAACGGAAATCCACTTTCATCTTTCACAAAAGTTCTGTGGTAGTTTTATTTTCCAAAACTATGAAAAATTCTCAGACTTTCCTTAGGCATTGACAATAGCCTCTTTTTCTTTTTCTATAGCTTGTAGGTAGTTATTTGCTTTATTTTGTTTATCCTGTAAGCGCCAAATGGTATTATGTACATCGTCCTGAACCCGTGAAACTTGTTCTCTTGCTGTTGAAATTTTAGAATGGACAGACCATGCAGAAAAAATATCATCAAAGAAGTAGTCAGCAAACTTCACAAACCCATCTGTTTCTACATGCAGCGATTTCGTTGACATCTCATGAACATCCAATAATTCATTATGAAAACGTTGCAACGCGATTTGAGCCCGATGTAAATAGTTTTCTGACTGATCGAGTGCATCATGCTTTAAGTGAGTGGCAATCAGCCCGCCACCAAAGAAAGTATCCCAGGAGGAATAGCCACTAGCCGAATGAAGAGAGGCTGCTGCTTGCCCTAGCTTTGTTAGAGCTACTTCCCCCGCTTCCTCAGCCTCTTGAATTTCTGTTATGAGTTGCTTTGTTACCATTTCCTCATGTGCTAAATGCTCTAGCTTCTTTGCCTGAGCAACATCATGAAGCTGTAAGTACTTTTTCTTTTTCGCATAGATTTGTTGAAGTTCTTGTTGTAACGCCATTTCATCAAATTGAGCTAGCTTATTGGTTACTTGAACACTATCTTCTGTTAAATCCGCTTGCATTTTCTTCGCTTCACTAATCTTTAATTCAAGAACTGCTGCTTTATCAATTTTTTCAGCGCGTAGTTCATCTTGTTGTCCAGTCCACGTACGAATCATATTCATAAATGAGAAGCCATCCAATTTATCAAGTTTTGATCGAATTTGGTTGAGGGCTGTCGTATGTTTGTCTATTTCCTGTTGTGTATAGTGAATCTGCTTATGCAATAATTCGCTTTGCTCGTTTAATCTTGATGCCTTTCTTAGTTGTGCATGAATCTTTACTTGCTCTGTTTGCAATTGCTTCCATTCCATTCATCTCAACTCCTCTTACTATATCAGTACGGATGGCAAGAAAAAATGTTTCACTTTTTAGCAATGAAAAACCTAGCAACTCATTAGCTACTAGGCTTGTACTCATTTTATAGAGGAATATTCCCGTGCTTTTTCTCAGGACGTGTTTCGTGTTTATTTGAAAGCATATCCAGTCCTTGAATCAGCTTCATACGTGTATCTCGTGGATCGATTACATCGTCTACCATGCCGCGAGATGCTGCCACATACGGGTTGGCGAATTTTTCTTTATATTCTTCAATTTTTGCTGCACGTGTTGCTTCTGGGTCATCTGATTTCGCAATTTCACGGGCAAAGATGATGTTCGCTGCGCCAGCAGCACCCATAACAGCAATTTCAGCATTTGGCCATGCAAATACAAGGTCAGCACCGATTGATTTAGAGTTTAAAGCAACGTAAGCGCCTCCATAAGCTTTACGTAAAATCACTGTAATTTTTGGTACTGTTGCTTCTGAATACGCATAAAGAATCTTTGCACCATGTCGAATAATACCGCCATGCTCTTGTTTAACGCCTGGGAAGAAGCCAGATACGTCTTCAAATGTGATAATTGGGATATTGTACGCATCACAAGTACGGATGAAACGAGCTGCTTTATCAGAAGAATCAATATCTAATCCACCAGCAAGTACTTTTGGTTGGTTACAAACAAGCCCTACTGATTCACCAGCAATGCGTGCAAAACCAACTACTACGTTCTTCGCAAACTCTGCATGTACTTCCATGAATGAACCTTCATCCACTACCTGCTCAACTACTTTGCGAACATCATATGGACGTGTTGTTTCGATTGGCACTGTATCCACGATTTCTGGACGGTAGTCATCTCCTTCAGGTCGAGCTTGTCGAGGTGCCTTTTCTTTATTGTTTTGTGGTAAATAGCTTAATAGTTTTTTAATTTCTTCAATTGCCTCTTCTTCAGATGGCGCACGGAAATGAGCATTCCCACTTACCGCATTATTTACTTTCGAACCACCTAAATCTTCAGCAGAGATTTTCTCACCTGTTACAGTTTCGATGACTTTAGGTCCTGTTATGAACATTTGAGATGTTTTATCCACCATTAAGATAAAGTCTGTGATAGCCGGCGAATAAACCGCTCCTCCAGCACAAGGTCCCATAATAACAGAAATTTGCGGAATCACGCCTGAATAAATCGCATTGCGGTAGAAAATATGACCGTAGCCATCTAGAGACAGAACACCTTCTTGGATACGTGCACCACCTGAATCATTAATACCGATAAATGGTGTACCGTTTTTAGCAGCTAGATCCATCACTGTCGCCATTTTTTTGGCATGCATTTCACCAAGCGCCCCACCAAACACTGTGAAATCTTGAGAGAATAAGTATACTGGACGTCCGTTAATTTTACCGAAACCAGTAACTACACCATCACCAGGGCCTTCCATTTTGTCCATCCCGAAGTCTACTGTACGGTGAGTAATAAATGGGTTGATTTCGAAAAATGTCCCTTCATCTAGTAGCAAATCAATACGCTCACGAGCTGTTAATTTCCCTTTTTCATGCTGTTTTTCGATGCGCTCATAGCCACCACCAAGTTCAATTACAGTCTTACGGTCATACAAGTCATTGATTTTGTCGAACATATCCATAATGATCACTTATCCCCTTTTCCACTTTTATCACATAATTCATATAACACCCCGAATGAGGATTTAGGATGCATAAATGCAACCTCTGCACCTCCAGCACCAGGTCCTGGCTCTTCCGATAATAGACGTACACCCTTTTCACGAAGCTCTGTCATACGCTCACGAATTCCTGTTACACCGAAGGCAACATGGTGAATTCCCTCTCCACGTTTTTCAATAAATCCATAAATGGCACTTTTATCACTCATTGGTTCTAATAGCTCTAATTTCACGTTACCTGCGTCGATAAATGCCACACGAACCTGTTGAGATTCTACTTCTTCTACTTTCATCAACTTTAAGCCTAAAGTTTCTGTATAATATGTAATGCGTTCATCAAGATCGCGCACTGCAATCCCAATATGGTCTACTTTCTCCATGGTGACATCTCCTTCTGTTATGGTACATACTCTATTTTACAGATTTTTTTGTCAAAACTCTACTACTTGAGAAATTTTTCAGATTTGCTAAACTATTTATAAGAAAAGAAGGAGCGAACGAGCATATGAGTAATAAAAAATTTCAAAAAATCGTTGTTTATAGCATGATCGCGATTATGCTAATCTCATCTCTAGCATTCGGATTATCCATGTTAGTTTAAGGCAAAGCCCGAGGCGTCCACGTTACTGTGGGCGCTCTTTTTTAGCCTTTAAGCCCTTAAATGACTGCTTTATTTCTAAATACCTGTCCATCTCCTCGATAAACTGATAGAGAGCGGCTTGAGCGATAAATTGTTCATGGTTTTGCGGTAAAGGCAGCTGAGAAAAATCACGTTTTACATGTTCTAATTTTTCTCGATAATGACTTGCCGTATTCCCCGAATGAACATGCTCACCGAGGTCTTGTAAAAAATCTGCCACAATTTCAGCCTCTTGTACTATAACAGGTAGTGTCGTCACTTTTGGCAATACTCGTTCGATAATTTCTAGCTGCTGCTCACGCATATCAAAATACACATAGTAATCATTTTTAAGTCTCATAAAATGGTTTTCAACATCTTTAAACGCCAATGATTTTGCCTCTTCTAGCGTTCGGATTGCTTCAATGATTTCATGTCCATTCCATAGCGTGTCTCCTTGACGTAAATAGGTGGCAATTTCTAAAAAAATCTTGCTGTATAGCTCCTCAATTTTAACTCTGTAGTAATTTAATTCCTTTTGTATGTCTGGCATATACATATTAATGGCAATCCCTGTGCCATAACCGATTGCCATCAACGCTAATTCATTATAAACAAGTGCTAATGAAAAACCTTCAGCAGCATAAATATGCATTATAATTACAACACTAGAAATAAATCCATCTGCTACCTTTAATGATACAATGGTTGGAATGAATAACAGGAGCATGCCTGCTAATGTAAGCGGATGATAAGTAAAAAATTCAAAGCTTACAAAGGCAAAAAGCATTGCCACAATACTCGCGACCAATCGTGTATAAGCTGCATGAATAGATTTTTTTTTCGTTGGCTGCACACATAATATGGTTAGAATACCAGCAGATGCATACGAGGCTAAATCAAAATACTGAGCAATGGCAATAGCGATGGCCGCACCAATTGCTGTTTTTAAAGTTCGATAGCCGATTGAAAATTTCTTCAGGCCGACTGCCTCCTATCGTTTAGTACTCTTCACTCTTTTAGCTAATTATTTAGCCAATATTACAAAAATTTTAGTAATAATGAAACTATCTATACATGATGACAGTAGGAAGCCTACATAGATTCTGTGATCTATGAGGCTTTTCTACTTCATTTGAATTCATTTTTGTTATGCAAGAATAGAATTAAAGCTCATCACAATATTCTTCAAAGTTTGCTTGCAAGTTTGTCACAACGGACATTGGATCATGCCCTTCAATTTCATAGCGACCAACTTCTGCAACTACTTGTCCATCTTTTAATAGAACGAAAGATGGTGAAGAAGGTAGGTGATCTTCTCCAAAATGATAACGTGCCGCTGCAGTCGCTTCTTTATCTTGCCCTGCAAACACTGTAACTAAATGATCGGGACGTTTATCGTAATGAACACATTGTGCCGCTGCTGGACGAGCGATACCGCCCGCACAACCACATACTGAGTTCACCATTACTAATGTTGTACCTGGGCGAGTAAACGCCTCTTCAACAGCTTCTGGTGTTTGTAGTTGTTCGTAACCCGCTGCCTCAATTTCAGCACGTGCTGTTTTTAAAATTTCCTGCATAAATAAATCGTAATCCATATTCATATAGCGATAGCTCCTTTCAAGTTCGCGTCCATTCAGCATGATTGCCTATAAAATTTTTTTGACGCTCATCCATCTCTTATCATAGCAGTTTGCAACGAATTTGTGCACCTACTTGCTCATCACAATTCAGTTGAATACTAAGATTCGTTTACTTGTCTTCCTGCTCTTCGTTAAATAAACGATCGACACCTTGTGTGACAGTCAGTTGTCCACTTAAAATTTGACGTTCAAGTAGCAGTACCTGTGCTTTACGCTGTGGATTCCCATAAAATTGATCAATTAAATGGTCGGTAATCATCGATTGAAACCACTCTTTTGTTTGTTGTTGTCGACGAGTAGCCCAATAGTGATTGGCTTCAACAATTTGCTTGAAATCTCCAATTGTCTCCCAAACCTTATCAAGTCCCCGTTTTTCTAATGAACTAACAGGCATTGCTGTAGACATCCAACCGAGTGTAGCGGGCTGTAAAAAATGCAAAATTTGCTTATACTCTGCAACCGTTTTTTTAGCTAAACGAACATTATCGCCATCTGCTTTATGCACGACAATGGCATCCGCTAATTCCATGATGCCTTTTTTCATGCCCTGCAATTCATCTCCTGCCCCTGTTAACACAAGGAGTAGAAAGAAATCAACCATCCCACGGACGTAGGTTTCGCTTTGCCCTACACCAACCGTTTCAATTAAAATCACATCATAGCCTGCCGCCTCACAAACTAACATTGTTTCACGGGTCTTTTTGTGAACACCCCCAAGGGTACCTGCCGATGGAGATGGGCGAACAAATGCAGTAGGCTTCTTAACGAGCTCTTCCATGCGTGTTTTATCGCCAAGAATACTCCCACCTGATAAGGAAGAACTTGGATCAATCGCAAGAACAGCTACTCGTTTTCCCATATCACAAAGCATTGTTCCGAAAGCCTCAATGAATGAACTTTTTCCCGCTCCTGGAACTCCGGTAATGCCAATTCGAATACTATTTCCTGTATGCGGAAGAAGCTCCTGTAATAATTCTTGTGCTTGCACTTTATGAGTAGCGTTGGCACTTTCAATGAGGGTAATGGCTTTTGATAAATGTGTGCGAGAGCCCACACGTACTTGTTGAGCAAGCTCTCCTACATTCATATTGTCTGCCTTTTTCTTTCGGAATTTTTTAGGTGTGCCATACTGCATACCGTCGTGAGTTGCCTCGACTCCGTCCATGACAAATAGCGCACTGTCTTCCATTCCTTTGTTTTTGTCCATTATTCAGACACTTCCTCATAGCCTAAACGTTTGTAGATTTCTTCAATAATTTTTTGTGCAGATACAGGAATCACTGTACCTGGTCCAAAAATGGCTACTGCACCAGCATCGTAAAGGAAGTCATAATCTTGCGCTGGAATAACACCACCAACAATAATGATAATATCTTCACGACCTAGCTTTTCAAGCTCCGCAATTAATTCAGGCACTAATGTTTTATGACCTGCTGCTAGTGAAGATACACCAATGACATGGACATCATTTTCAACAGCCATTTGAGCAGCCTCAGCAGGTGTCATAAATAATGGTGAAATATCTACGTCAAAGCCTAAATCAGCATAGCCCGTTGCGACCACCTTGGCACCGCGGTCATGTCCATCCTGTCCCATTTTTGCTACTAAAATACGTGGACGACGTCCTTCATTTTCAAGGAATTCTTCTGTCATTTGCTTCACTTCCGCAATTTGCTCCTCATCTGAGAAATTGGCAGAGTAAACACCTGAAATAGAACGAATCACGGCCTTATGACGACCAGAAATCGCCTCGATAGCATCAGAAATTTCACCTAAAGAGGCACGCGCACGCGCTGCATCCACCGCCACAGCTAGTAAGTTCTCCTCACCATCTTGAGCAGCTTTTGTTAAGCGAGCTAAATGTTTTTGAACTTCTGCTTCATCACGTGCTGCCTTCATCGCTTCTAAACGTTCAATTTGTTTTTGACGAACAATTGTATTATCAATATCCAAAATGTCAATTGGCTCTTCTTTTGCTAAGCGATATTTATTCACTCCTACAATGGTTTCTGTTTTAGAGTCAATTTTTGCTTGGCGTTTGGCTGCGGCTTCTTCAACCTTCATTTTCGGAAGTCCTGTTTCAATCGCTTTGGCCATCCCTCCAAGTGCTTCAATTTCTTCGATCAATGCCCAAGCGGATTGCGTAATTTCTTCTGTTAGTTTCTCCACATAGTACGAACCGCCCCATGGATCAATCACTTTCGTCATCGCTGTTTCCTCTTGTAAAAATAACTGTGTATTACGCGCGATACGTGCCGAGAAATCTGTTGGAAGTGCAATCGCTTCATCCAGTGCGTTGGTATGGAGGGATTGTGTGTGTCCCATTGAAGATGCATTCGCTTCGAATAATGTACGAGCCACATTGTTAAATGGATCTTGCTCCGTTAAAGACCAGCCCGATGTTTGAGAATGGGTACGTAATGCTAATGTTTTCGGATTTTTCGGATTAAATGTTGACATCATTTGTGCCCAAATACGACGTGCTGCACGCATTTTAGCTACTTCCATGTAATAATTCATACCGATTGCCCAGAAGAACGATAGACGAGGTGCAAAGGCATCGATATCAATTCCTGCTTTCAATCCTGTACGTACATATTCCAAGCCATCTGCTAACGTATAGGCAAGCTCAATGTCATTTGTTGCGCCAGCTTCTTGAATATGGTAACCAGAAATTGAAATAGAGTTAAATTTTGGCATATATTTCGCTGTATATTCAAAAATATCTGCGATGATTTGCATTGACATAGCTGGTGGGTAAATATATGTATTACGCACCATATATTCTTTTAAAATATCATTTTGAATTGTACCTGCTAATTTGTCTGGTGTTACCCCTTGCTCTTCAGCTGCCACAATATAGAAGGCAAGAACTGGTAAAACTGCTCCATTCATTGTCATAGAAACGGACATTTGATCTAACGGTATTTGATCGAAAAGGATTTTCATATCCTCAACAGAGTCAATAGCAACACCAGCTTTCCCTACATCCCCTGTTACACGTGGATGATCTGAGTCATAGCCTCGATGCGTCGCTAAGTCAAACGCTACAGAAAGACCTTTTTGCCCCATTGCCAAATTTCGTTTATAGAAGGCATTGGATTCCTCAGCCGTTGAGAAACCTGCGTATTGGCGAACGGTCCAAGGACGTGCTACATACATAGTAGGGTATGGTCCACGTGTATTAGGTGCAATACCTGCTACATCGTTTAAATGTTTCGCATCTTTAATATCTTCCTTCGTGTAAATATCTTTAATTTCAATCCCTTCATTTGTCATAAACTTGTCGTCAGACGCTTGTGGGGCTTCAGCTGTTAACACTTTTTCTATTTCTACTACATTAAAATTAGGCTTGCTCATCGTTGGACCTCCTTCATGCTCGCAAACACGGACTGTAATTTTTCAATGATGTTCTGTCCTGCGAAAATAAAGCCGTTTAAACCATTTGCTAACCATGCTTCTTCTTCATCTTTAAATTTACCTGCAACATCTATAAGCACATTTGCTGGTTGTGCAGCTAAAATAGCCGGTACAAGTGCCTTTGTATCATCGTCACTGCCTGCAATTACAACATACTTAGCCTCTGTAGCCTGCAACCAAGCAATCGCCTCTTCAGCAGTTGCCACTGGCTCACTTTTTTCTGGAACAAGACCAACTGTATTTAAGAAACCAGCTACAAAATCTGCACGTGGCTTAGAGCTTTTTAATGACCCTAATGCTAAAATACCTGTTCTCACATTAGCTGCTGTCATTTCTGCACGCAACTTCTCAAATGGAACAGCAATACGTTTGATATCAGCAAATAATGGGTTTGTATCCTGCTCAAGTACATCTGCTGGATTTGCATAAATATTCGTTCCAATTAATGATTGCTTACGTGTTGATGCAGCTTTGATTCGAGTATGATAAGTGGTTGCCACTTCTTCCGCAAGCTTGCCAGACGCTATATATTCATCCATCCCGCCAGCAGCCTCGATATCTAAAAATAATGACCATGCTTCTTTTACAAAGTCTGCTGTTAACGACTCAATAAAATAAGAGCCTCCTGCTGGATCTGTCACTTTCAAGACATTTGTTTCTTCTTTTAATATTAATGATACATTCCGAGCGATACGAATCGATTGTTCCGTAGGCTTCGTTAACACATCATGCGGATGAACAGTAAAGAGATCAGCTCCACCAATTAAACCAGAAAGCGCTTCATTGGAAGAACGTAATAAATTGACATACACATCTAATTTAGAAAAGCTTCTTAGTGATGTTTCAGCAACCGTTGGGATTTTTACACTGTCTGTCACACCATAAGCGGATGAGAACGCTTTCCAAAGTACTTTAAAAGCACGAAGTTTGGCAATTTCCGTAAAGAATTGTGTATCAATGGCAAAGATTACAAAAAACTTCTTCGAGAATGCTTCAAAGCTTTCTTCCTGTTCTGCAAACTTGGCTGCTAATGCAAGTGCATAGGCTAGCTCTTGTACTGCGTTGGCACCTTCATTGTGATAAACGGTCGTGTCAGCACTGACTGAGCGCACGTTCGGAAATGCGTTGAAAGAGATTGGGTCCTTAGAAACAATGAAACCTTTAACTGCTTCACGTTGATCCTCTGCAATATTGTCAAATAATGCTAATAATGGGTCTTTTGTATTTTTAATAGTAATTTTAAATGAATATTCTGAGAAATATGATGCTAATTTGACCAATACTTCTTCTGTCCAATCAAACTTCACACGACTATCCACTGTAATCACTTCATTGCCTCGCGCTAAACTATCTTCAAGCTGTGCAAAAAATGCTTCACTTGTATCAGCGTGAATTTGCTGTGCCACCTGAAACGCTTGACTATTTTGTAGGGAACGGATTGTGGCAACTTGTAAATCAAGCTCTTCTCCAAGCTTAGCTACTAAACTTTCTTGCGTGTAAATCGGCTGTAATGTAACACCTTCATTTGTTTTGGAAAATAGTGACTCAAATGGTTTCCCTTTTAAAGCTTTGATTGCTGCATCTTGCCAGTCTGAATAGGCTGGTTTTTCAAATTCAATATTTTTCATGTTGTTTGACATGCGGACGCTTAATCAGCTTCCCCCCTTAGTAGTTTCTATTTGTTATTCTACATGACAAATTGCGACTCGAAAAGCATAAAAAAAATCGGAAACCCTTATACAGCAGGTTTCCGACGAGTCATCAGTAGACTGACGTTGAAGATTTATTTGTATTTTCGAGTATTTCTTTCACTCTATTTAGGAATTTACCACATACAAGTCCATCCAACACACGATGATCTAATGATAAACATAAATTCACAATATCACGTGCAGCAAACATTCCACCTGGTAAAACGACTGGTTTTTTTACAATGCTTTCCACTTGAAGAATCGCTGCTTGTGGGTAATTAATGATCCCCATCGATTGAACAGAGCCAAATGCTCCCGTATTATTAACAGTAAATGTACCACCAGTAATGTCACCCATTGCCAATTTACCTGTACGAACTTTATTGGCAAGTTCATGGATTTCTTTAGCAATTCCTTTAATGGATTTTTCATCTGCGTGTTTTATAACAGGCACAAATAGGGCATCATCTGTTGCTACTGCAATCGAAATATTGATGTCATGCTTTTGGATAATTTTATCTTCCGCCCACATTGAATTCAGCATTGGGAATTCCTTTAATGCTTGAGCAACTGCTTTTACAAAGAAGGCGAAATATGTAAGATTAAAGCCCTCTTTTTGCTTAAATTCATTCTTTAAGCTATCACGATAAGACACTAAATCTGTTACATCCACTTCCATCATCATCCAAGCATGTGGTGCTTCATGGACACTTTTTACCATATTATTTGCAATCGCACGACGCACTTTTGTCACTGGAATTTCAATATCTCCAGGATGAACAGGTACAGGTGCAACTGCTTTTTCCACTTGTTGCTGTGGTGCTGTCGGTGCTGGCTCAACTGTAGGTTGCACCGTTGATGAAGTTGGTGCGACATCATTTGCTGTAGGGATATTGCCAGTTTCAATTAGCTTTATCAGGTCTTTTCTTGTGATACGACCACCTTCACCTGTGCCCGTCACTTGATCGAGTGCAATATCGTGCTCCTGTGCAAGTCGAAGAACGGCTGGTGAGTAGCGTACTTTATCTTTACGCGCCTCTTTTGGTGCAGCTGCTGGAGCTGCCACCTGCTGTGGTGCCTCCTGTTTCTTTTGAACACCAGCATTTAAAATAGCTGTGCTTACTGCTGATTTTTTTTCAGCTGGTGGAGGTGGTAATTCGCCCTCTCCAGCTATTTCAATCGAGCATACGACTGCCCCAACTGGCAAGGTTTGACCTTCTTGCGCAAGAAGCTCCGTAATAACCCCTTCAAATGATGATGGGATTTCAGCATTTACTTTATCTGTAACAACCTCTGCTAATGAATCATATTTTTTAACTGTATCTCCAGGCTTAACAAGCCATTTTTCAATTGTACCTTCTGTTACACTTTCGCCGAGCTGTGGCATTGTAATATTTTGAACTGACATCCTTTATTCCTCCCATCAATTAAGCCTAGGCGTCCTTGTACCTGATGCAGCGCTAAAATCATTAAACGTAGATAGGCAATTAGACAAATTTTGACTTACCTACACGTAAGTCAAAATCTGTTCATCCGTCTGAGGCTTTTCGTTTTTTCATTCAGCCTTATTGTGATCTGTTAGAACGCAGCAAGTTCTCGCATTGCACGTTCAACTTTATCAGGATTAATCATAAAATATTTCTCCATTGTTGGTGCATATGGCATGGCTGGCACATCAGGTCCTGCTAGACGTTGAATTGGAGCATCAAGCTCAAATAAACAATGTTCTGCAATAATCGCGGCAACTTCACTCATGATACTGCCTTCTTTATTATCCTCTGTGACAAGTAATACTTTGCCTGTTTTACTTGCAGCCTCAATAATCGCTTCTTTATCAAGAGGATAAACCGTACGCAAATCAAGGATATGAGCGGAAATACCATCTGCAGCTAGACGTTCAGCCGCTTGGAGGGCAAAGTGAACTGCTAAACCATACGTAATTACTGTTACATCGTCCCCTTCACGTTTCACATCTGCTTTACCAATTGGTAATGTGTAATCATCTAGCGGTACTTCACCTTTTATTAAGCGATACGCGCGTTTATGTTCGAAAAATAATACCGGATCTTCATCACGAATCGCCGCTTTCAGTAAACCTTTTGCATCATATGGTGTTGATGGTATGACAATTTTCAAACCTGGTGTCCCAGCAAAAAGTGCTTCAACGGATTGTGAATGATAAAGTGCACCGTGGATGCCTCCACCAAAAGGAGCACGGATGACCATTGGACAAGTCCAATCGTTATTGGAACGGTAACGAATTTTCGCTGCCTCCGAAACGATTTGATTGACAGCTGGCATAATGAAATCAGCAAATTGCATTTCTGCAATTGGACGCATACCATACATTGCAGCACCAATTCCAACGCCTGCGATGGCACTTTCTGCAAGTGGTGTATCTAGCACGCGATATTCGCCGAATTGATCGTATAGTCCATTTGTGGCTTTAAATACCCCACCTTTACGACCAACGTCCTCTCCTAAAATGAAAACACGCTCATCACGTTCCATCTCTTCTTTCATTGCTAATGTAATCGCATCAATATAAGACATAACTGCCATTACATGTCACCTCCGTCCACTGGTGCATAAACATATTTAAGTGCATGCTCTGGTTGTGCATATGGAGCCGCTTCTGCATAATCTGTTGCTTCATTTACTTCAGCCATCACACGTTGTTCCATTTCAGTGCGAATTGTTTCTGTCATAACGCCAGCATCCATCAGATACTTTTCAAATAATAGAATCGGATCTTTTGCTTTACCTTCTGCAATATCTTCAGCCGTACGATATTGACGATCGTCATCATCTGAAGAATGGGCTGTTAAACGATATGTCACCGTTTCAATTAAGCTTGGACCTTCTCCATTACGTGCACGGTCTGCTGCTTCTTTTACCACTTTATACACTTGTAATGGACATTTACCATCTACCGTCACACCCGGCATACCGTAACCAATACCACGATCAGATACTTTGGCACAGCCTAATTGACGTTCAACTGGCACAGAGATAGCATATTGATTGTTTTCTACCATAATAATAACGGGTAGCTTATGAACACCCGCAAAGTTTGCTCCTTCATGGAAATCTCCTTGGTTAGATGAACCTTCCCCAAGCGTAACGAAAGAAACAAAATCTTCTTTTTGTAGACGTCCAGCAAGCGCAACACCAACTGCGTGCGGAACTTGCGTTGTGACAGGAGATGATCCTGTTAGAATACGATTTTTCTTTTGACCAAAGTGACCTGGCATTTGACGACCACCGGAGTTTGGATCTTCTGCTTTTGCAAATGCAGACAACATCAGTTCTCTTGGTGTCATACCAAAATGTAAAACCACACCCATATCACGATAATATGGTGCAATATAATCCTTATTATTATCAAGTGCAAAGGCTGCTCCAACTTGTGCTGCCTCCTGGCCTTGACAAGAAATAACAAACGGAATTTTACCAGAGCGATTTAATAACCACATACGCTCATCTAATCTTCTGGCCATTAACATTGTTTCGAACATAGCAAGTACATCTTCATTTGACAAACCTAAATCTTCATGTTTGATTTGTACATCTTGCATACGAACACCCCTTTCGTATTATAGAGAAATAACTATCTTATCCTATATCCCCACATTTGGATACGTTAGTTATGAAATTCAGAAAATTAAAAATGGATAGCACGATCATCAACCGCTAAAGCAGATTCCACTAAAACCTCATTTAACGATGGATGTGGATGAATAGCCTGACTAATTTCCCATGGCGTTGCATCTAATACTTTCGCTAATGATGCTTCCCCAATTAAATCGGTCACATGAGGCCCTACCATATGAATACCCAAAATATCATCTGTTTCTTCATCCGCAATAATTTTGACAAAGCCCTCTGCCTCACCATTAACTAATGCTTTCCCAATAGCCTTGAATGGGAATTTACCAATCTTTAATGAAAATCCACGTTCTTTTGCAGCACGCTCTGTCAAGCCAATGCTGGCAACCTCTGGATATGAGTAAACACATTTTGGTACTTTCAAATCATCCAATTTCTCTGTTTTACCTGTTGCAATATGTTCAATAGCTGCCATTCCTTCATGAGAAGCAACATGTGCTAATTGTAAGCCACCAATCACATCACCTATAGCATACATATGGGATTCCTTCGTTTGATAGGAATCATTCACCTTAATAAAGCCATTTTCAACTTCGATTTCTGTATTTTCTAAGCCAATACCTTGCGTATTCGCCTCACGTCCTACACAAAGTAATAGTTTATCTGCTTCAAAAATTTCTTCTTTATCATCCACCGTCGCTGAAATGAAAACGTTATCATTTTCAATTTTGAATGTACTCGCATCTAGTCGAGCATTCGTCACAATGCGAACACCTCGTTTTTCAAGCTGTTTCGTCACTTCTTTGACGATATCTGCATCTTCTGCTGGTAAAATCGATGGACCGTATTCGACGATCGTTACATACACACCAAAATCGCATAGCATAGATGCCCACTCAATTCCAATGACACCGCCACCAACGATTAATAATGATTTTGGTAATTTTTCTAACGCTAAGGCATGATCTGAATTCAGCACATATTGCCCATCAACCGTTAAGCCTGCCATTCCACGAGGCTTTGAACCCGTTGCAATGACAACGTTTGTAGGAACAAGCATTTCATTTTCATCACCATTGGACATCTCTACAGAAATCGTGCCTGGCATAGGAGAGAAAATAGATGGCCCTAAAATTCGCCCTGTACCATGATAAACATCTATTTTGCCTTTTTTCATCAGTGTATTCACACCTTGACTTAATTGCTCAACGATGGCTTGTTTTCTAGCCTGAACTTTGTCAAATTGCAATGTCACACCTTCAATATCGACACCATAGTCACTAGCTGTTTTATTAGCCATGCGGTATACTTCCGCACTTCGAAGTAAGGCTTTACTTGGGATACAACCTTTATGCAAGCAAGTTCCGCCTAAGCGTTCACGTTCTACAATAGCTGTTTTCAAGCCCAACTGCGCAGCTCGAATGGCAGCAACATATCCGCCTGTACCTCCACCTAAGATGACAACATCATAATTTTGAGCCATGTTTATTCCCCCTTTTGAGAAAAATGCTAAAGTAATCTATCTATTAAACAACCAACTTACCAATTTTCCAACGGTTAGTTCTTGCTTTAGAAGAGCTTTAGCTTCACTTCATCGAGATCCTTATTTCTGGTTGAAAATAGAAGAAGTCGACAATGCGACTTCTCATAATGTATCAACCATGTCGATTAGCGACCGTGTAAAATATTTTTTTCATTTTTTAAGAATTGGCTGCGAGATTTCGCTACACGAGCGATACGTTCCTCAGCTAAGCGATTCGCTGCCACATATGTTGGAATGCCATCCCGTTTAGAAATAGCAAAGATTTTTTCAATACTATCATAAATACCATCAACGCGTTTCATTGCACGTTCACGATTATAACCATATAATTCATCTGCAACGTTTATCACGCCACCAGCATTAATCACATAGTCTGGTGCATAGACGATACCTAATTCATGCAAATAGTCACCATGGCGAGAATCTTTTAATTGATTGTTAGCAGATCCAGCAATCACTTTCGCTTTTAGTTGTGGAATTGTTTCATCGTTTAAAATAGCGCCTAATGCACATGGTGAGAAAATATCGACTTCCTGCGCATAAATTTCATCGGGTGCCACTGCAATAGCGTCGAAGTCATTAACAACTCGATCAATGGCCGCCTGATTGATATCTGTTACAACAAGTTTTGCCCCTTCATTATGTAAATACTCGCAAAGCTTGTAGGCTACATTTCCTAGACCCTGTACAGAAACTTTTAATCCTTCTAATGAATCGGAACCAAATGCTTCTTTTGCCGCCGCTTTCATACCACGGTAAACGCCATACGCTGTTACTGGAGATGGGTTACCTGAAGAACCAAATGCAGGAGAAATTCCTGTTACATAGTTTGTTTCTTCATGGATTAAATCCATATCCGATACCGTTGTACCTACATCTTCGGCTGTAATATAACGGCCATTCAATCCTTGGATGAAACGACCTAATGCACGAAACATTTCTTCATTTTTATCTTTAAATGGATCACCTATAATGACCGTTTTTCCACCGCCAAGGTTTAAACCAGCTGCAGCATTTTTGTAAGTCATACCCCTTGCTAAACGTAACGCATCTTCAATAGCATTTTCTTCTGATGCATATGTCCACATACGTGCTCCACCTAGTGCTGGTCCAAGTGTTGTATCATGGATAGCGATAACCGCTTTTAACCCTGATGCTTCATCTTGGCAAAATACCAATTGTTCATAATCATACTTTTCCATATACTTGAAGATTTCCATGAAACTCGCCCCTTTGCTTTGGAAAGTGCATCCCCAAATGCCCATCCAATCAAGTTTTATCTAACAATCCTGTCTCCATCGCGTTGCCATCTCAGTAAGACTGAGCCCCTCTTATTCAGTAGGTGTTTAGACCCCAATGTATGAAGAAAAAATTGTTTAGTAATGGATAATATTGCTCCACTTATTTTTACAATACTGACAAATTCACAATTTCGCAACTATTATTACATATTCTTATTTAAGTAAGAATTTTCTAAACATTCTGTTACAGCGGCTACTTTATGTCCTTCCTCGTTTTTATTTAAAAATATTATATTGATTTCTCCCTTCCTTGACATTCCATCATCCACAGGTACAATTAATCATAGGAATAAGGAGGGGTATGCATGGCCCGTTTAGCTGCATTTATTGTAATGCTTATTCCAGGTCTTATGGCTGCAGGTGGCATTAAATTTATGCGTGATACATTATTTGGTAAACTCATTTCACCATTCCCATTTTTATGGCTACAATTTGTAGTAGGTGTTATTTTCTTTGTAATAGGCTTTGGGTTTTTCGCAGGATTTTTACTACATCGCGACCGAAAAAATGGAAAAGTAGCACCACGCTTTCAGAAAAAATAAAAATAGCTATCCACATAAGTCTCACCGACTTACTGGATAGCTATTTTTATAGACGCTGCTGTGCTGCGATGACTCTATCAGGATAATCTGTAATCCAACCAATCACAGCATGGTGTGGATTTGTTAAGAAAGGCTCCGAGCCATCTATTGCATAAAAACGGCATGCTTTCTCACTTGTGACACAAGCCTCTAAGTATCTTGGTTTATAATATCTTTTATGCATATGGACACAGTCAGCCGCTTGATAATCAGCTAGCAAATCCCATTTTATTTTTTTCGTAGCAATAAAAGCTGTTTCATATTCAGGTCTATGCGCTTTCACAATCTCTAGAAGCTCGTAGTGAAAGGACGAAAAATGACTTCCCGTTGGCAGAACTAAGCCTCGAAGGAAGTTAATCAGACCACTTCTATTGTCCAGGATCGTTGATTTTAATTCAATATTCAATGGTAGCTGCTGTTGATTTGCCCATGCTAAAACCGCATCAAATGCTGGTATTTTATACGATGAAAATAGACGTCTCCAAGGCTTTCCTAGTTTAAAGCGCAGAAGCTCCTCTATCGTACAATCACTCACCAGTTTATTGGTGCCGACGAGTCTTGATAACTGTGGATCATGATAGATTACAGGTAATCCCTCTTTTGAAAATTGAATATCTAATTCAATCCCGTCCGCCCCTAGCTCTAATGCTTTTTCAAAAGCCTGAAAGGTATTCTCCAATGCATAAGCAGATGCACCTCGATGTGCAAAGACAGGGATACATGATGAATTAGACATTTAACTCACCAAATTCGAGCAGGAATTTACCATTCGTCATTTTGCTTAATAACGATGATTTTCTACCAATTTGAATATACGTACCAGGATGTGCCTCTTTTGTTACAATAATTTCTTCTTTTCCGACATGACGCATTTCATCCATTAATATTTTAACTTCACGATCTAATGTTAAGGCTTCAGCCTTTAATTTTGTTAAAGCTTGCTTTGTCTCTTCAAATGAAGCCGTTTGTTCTTTGGACATTTGATTGAGAAATGGCAATAAGCTTTTCATTTTCATCTCATGGGCAGAAATTTCCGCTTGAATTTCTTTTAGCTGTGCTGCTTTTTCTTGCATGACAGAATTATTTTCTTGCTTATTGATGCTTTCAATTATCAAATCAGTTCGGCGCTCTAAGCGATTGCCTGAAATGGCCGTGACAATAGTATTTTTAGCTACCGCACGTCCCCCAATAATTTTACCTTTTCGTTCGTCCACATAAATGGAATGGGCAGAAAGCTGTGAGCCTAGCGCATAAAAACCAATATGAATACTATCACCTGCAAATAAATTCGCTTCATTCACATGCTTTACAAATATATTGCCCCCTGCTTCCACTATTGTTGAACCGAGTCCAAAAATGCCCCCACGAATATAAACGTCACCCTCAATGGATTTAATAAGCTTGGCACCGCTTACACCCTCTGCACCATCGATGGAAATATCACCAGTCGCAATCACTGTATAGCCACTTGTCACCGTTCCTTTAATACTAAGTGAACCATTAAATTCGAGATTGCCTGTTTCCACTCCAACATCGCCGTTTATAGGAAGGTGTCGGTTTACACCAATCATCCCCTTAACATCATCTAAAACACCGGCAATTTTCGAGCGGATTACAACTTTTCCGTCCTCTTCCACTTCATAGGCAGATTTTGTATCGTATTTTATAGGAAAATCTCGCCCCGGTACAGCAGCAACTACTTCACCTAGCACATTTTTCCCTGCTTTACCTAATGTAGCAGGAATCTTTTCACCTAGCCATGAGCCTTCTGAAATTTCTGAAATGAAATTCATATCATAGTAATCTGCTTTACCGTCGTCACGAATGACCGGCTTTCTCTCTGGCTTAGGTAAGTATGTAATTTGTGCATCCATTCCTGCTACAGGTGGTTCTCCTTGAGCAATTAAAAATGCTTTTCCTGGCTCAGCCTTCGAAATATCAAAATCTAATATTCCATGTACAATGCCTTTTTCTTCAAGTGTTTCATGTACTTGTTGTGTCAATTTTTCGTGATTATTTTGAATATATTCGAGCGTTTCATATATAAAAATAGAGGCTGACATTTTATCACGTGCTATTTCAGCTTCCACATTCGGAAGCCAGCGACCAATTTCAACCAGGCTTGTATTTTGGGTTGACAACACGGTTTTTAAAATTGAAAAATTAGATAATTTAAGTCGTGGATGACTACGTAGAATGCTATCAAATTCTTTTAATGGGAAACCGGCATTAAAAGTAAGCATAAATACCTTGCCATTTTCTTCAGAAATTTCGAAGTTTTCATTTCGAACTAGAATCAAGCTACCTCCTCCTTCCCTCTACATGTAAGTATATACAATCACCTTCCATTTGTTTAGAGACCATTGTCACTACCTAGAAAGAAAATAGTACTACTAAACCATTAATATATCCGACAATATTTTATTTTTAAAAAAATAAATTAGTTATTTAACACTATTTTTCTGCTTGTTTTTGTGTTTTTTTATTATAATTGATGATATTTTCTAAGTTATTCCATTAGATTAGATTGAACAATCGTATTCCTAGAACAGGTAGTAAGGGGTTGCATCGCACTTAATCATAGTTCTTTTTAGTTCTTTTATACTACATTTTTTTAATTTTTCAATAGGTCATCAATACATATTTGGCTATTTTCAATATAGTAAGTGGAACCAATTTGTTTCAATTGCTCACGATTCATATAATTCATACTTATTTTACCATCTAATGCGACACGCACCTCAAATAAATTTTCCTCTATTTGTGTGATTTCTAGCGAATTCATTCCATCCAGTTGGAAATTTACAGTTTTCATTTTGAACACCTACTTTATAATTACTTCTCAATCAATGAATGCAATAAAAAAATACCCCAAACAGACGGGGTAGAAAAAATAAACTATTACCAAGCAGTATAACCAAAGTCATAAGTAAAATCTACTGTTGCCTTATTTGCCTATATTTTTATTTGATGTTTATGAAAAGGCGTAGCATTATCTTTTGCTTTTTTGCTGAAATTAAGGCTTAAGGTAACAAAGTTTAAGTACATGAGGGTACATTTTATAGAAAATAAACCAAGGCTTTTTTGCGGAACAATCCAACATATAACGGTCCATTTCGATTATAAGAAACATAAAAATACGCCTTTCTAAACAGTGGTTAAACTGTCTAAAAAAGGCGTTATAAAAATATGCAGTATAATTGCTATAATCAGTTTTTCTGTCAATGTCCGCTAAGACTAGGCGTTTAGCTAGCCATCATATCAATGCGGATTTTGTCTGCGATCATGGCAATGAATTCACTATTTGTTGAGAGTAAAAACGGTAATTTAATGTCTAAAACAGTTATACCACGTAAGTTTACCGTATATTCTATCGGTAGCCTTCGCAGTTTTTCTCGACTTGTATTTACCGATAATATTACAATAGGAAATTGAGGAAGTAAACATATATTTCATTTTTTTAATAAACGATTAATGTCATCTAAGATTCTACGTCTTTCTAAGAATTCTATTAATGCACGTATACCTTGGTTTTTGCTATTTTTCTTTCTCGTAACTTTCACCATTATAAAATAGGCTTCCGCATCTAATTCCGAAAAATAGTTTTTCCCTTCACTATCGGTTGCATAATCCTCTATAAATTCCCTTATATCTACTAAATGTTCCTGCGTCGTTCTAACATTATGCTGAACTAAAGACGATATAATTTTGACATTCATAAAATCTCCTTTTCCGACACCAGTGCTTTAATATTATCGCGATGTAAAAAACTATACATGACCGGTAAATATTAAGCAACCCTAAATATCGTTCAAACCCTTGATACGACTGCGTTAGAAGTGCGTCACCTTATTTAAAACATCACATTATTCTATTTGCGTTGATTTTGCGTTAAAAGCATCTTTATATAGGAAGAAACTCGAATTCAAATTTTACCTTGAGGATTTATAAATACTATGTAGAAGTAGCAATCGGCAGAAAGGCGGATTATAGTGAATGAGCTTTGGGGGCAAAAAAAGAACGACCAACAAACGAATTGAATCGCTGTTGATCGTGTTATTAAAAGAATGAAACGTTTTTAATACTTTGTTTAATTCGTTCGTCAGTCATTCCGATGTAACGAAGCGTTGTCTTTTGCGAACTATGATTAAAGATTTCCATTAGCGTTGCTATGTCGTTAGTAGCGTTGTAATAAGTGTAACCGAACGTCTTGCGCATTGTGTGAGAACCAACGGAATGATTGCCGATTTGATCGCCAGCAGCAATAATAATGCGATAAGCTTGTGTCGTGCTAATATGTGCGTCGCCTTTACGTGACGGGAATAAGTACGTCGTTCCTGGCGGCAATGTATCGACATAGTCTGCGATAGCTACCATTAGCTGATCGAGGTGGACAGTGCGTTCCTTCTTCGTCTTACCTTCCCGAATCTTAAACGACGACTTCCCCTTTACTTGTTCGACTCTAAGCGCAACTAAATCCCCGCATCGTAAGCCGGTAGAAATGCCGAGCTTGAAAAGTAGCTGATTGCGTAGACCAAATTCCGTCCTACCTAACGCATCTAACATCTCACGTATTTCTTCTTTCGATTTTAACGGCTGCACATCGATTAACATGCCTTTTTTCTCGTTATGATTAGCCATAATTACGCTCCTTTTTAATGTATCCTTTTTATCGTTATATCTAAAATAGCATACATTCGATAGATGCGCAATTATCAAACGTCTATATATCAACGTTTTATATGTATCCTTTTCATAAAAAGCATACATTCGAGAGGTTGCCGATTGCCTACCTTTTGCATTAACGATATAGTGCGTTGAAACTGCGTCATATCGAACCGTGGAGATTTGAGACACCCTCGCGCGCCAGCCCTGTGTGCCCGATGATTTCGGTATAAAACGGCATTATTACGTTTTAAGAACTGCGTCAACTTTACGTCGTCTATCCGATAGTAGACATAAAAAAAGGCGGACACACCCAAAGGTATGCCCGTTAATTGTTACGTTAGTTCTGCGTTATAACGTTGATTGGCGTAGACGTTCAATTTCCGCCTTGACCTTGTCGACATCCAATGTATCAGCAAGCGACTGTTCATGCGTTACTACTTCTCGCTTATCAACTAATTTACCATTGATCTTATAAAATAGTTCTAGCGCTTTAATCGCTGCCATTCCGTTGTTACTCGTTCCTTGAATAAGGCGGACTAACTGTGCGTCAGCCAGTGAACGGTAGCTATCCAATTTTGTATCGCTAATAGCAGCCATATACTGAACAAACGCCGGCTCTTTACGCCACTCGTACAAAGTACGAATCCCGATTCCTAGTTCGCCAGCGATTGATTCATACGTTGCCTTCTCACCTTTTGGCGCATATTCTCGTTCTAATAATAATTCCGCCGCTGTCATTTTAGCGGGCGTTAGCTTCGCCTTTAATCCGCCTAGTGTAAGTTTTGCCATTGTTTAATCTCCTTCATTTTCTGCGTTAAATATGCGTTATAATCTCCTGTGTAATCTAAGCGCTCCATCTCATTCCAATAAGGTTCATACTTATCAGCTACGACACTTGTAATATGGTTTGCGGCAAATAGCGGTGATCCTTTTTGTCCTGTAGCTTGACCTGTTATTTGACGTAAATAGTATTCCATCATCAAGCAATCGACACTAAGACTAATATCAACACAATGTTTAGCCACATCTAACGCCTCAATCCATCCGTTTAACTTTTCAGTTGCCTCTAACACAAGCCATTCGTTTGTCTGTAATAAAATTTCCGCATACGACAACAAGAACGCCTTCACATCTTTTTCATATCGCTGATACACCTCGTATGCGAAGTAATCACTAACCTTTTTCAAATCTAATACACAATACCCACGCTCAATATCTGCAGCACTCTTTTCTTCTTTTAAGCGTTTTAAGTCTGCGCGGATACGTTCAATATCAAGAGTCGTCATTTCGTCACTCCTCATTTCGTTTTATTAGAAAAAGCAGGCACGCTATGAAAGCCGATGCCCGCCCGTTTATCCTAACTTACTTGTACCATTTCTCTCTCTATTGCCTTCGCTAATTTGTACGCAATCACGTCGATATCAGCATCTTCGCGTATTACAATGCTATCAGCTAACTTCGCGATAGTGATTCCGCCTCTAGTTTGTCCATTACGGTAAGCATCAGCCTCTTGGCGATTAAGCACGGCCTCACCCTTGTGTAAAACGGCTCTGTATCCGTCATACCTAACGTTGTCTAAACCGTGATAGTGCGAGCCGTCCGGTTTACTGTTGCCTCCGCCTGGTATTAATTTCTTCGCCCAACTAACGGCTCCTGAACCGATTTTACCGATCCAGTCCGGCACTTTAATCTTGCCTAAAATCGATGCAAACTCTTTAAGATAGCCTGCTGCTGTACTAATCCAGCCACCTACCGTTTTGAATGCTGGAGTCAGTGCTTTTACGATTTCTGTCGCTGCTCCGAACGCTTGTGTAAATGCGCCCGCCAGAAATGCGACGAATGGTCCGATGATTGTGTCCCAAGCTAGACGTAATACTGCGAAAGTTGCCCCGATAACAGCGCCAAATAGCTCTAACACAGGACCTACGACTGTCCAAAGCATCTGAAACGACTTCATAACGAAGTTAATCGCAGGCGCTAATACGTTATTCCAAGCCAGCATCGCAATGTCGGCTACGATTTTTAGTGCGTTGCCCAAAGCGCCAAGTATCGGCTGCGCTGCGGTCCAAAGGGATTGAATAATAGGCACTACGTAGCCAACGATATTAGAAAAGACGCTCGTAATCTGCTCTTTCACAGTAGCAAAACGCGTTACAATAGCGTCAATTGCTTCAGGCGATATTAACGTTTCAAGTACGCCTCTGAATCCGCCTGTCTTGAACGCAGTCATTAATCCGGAAATCTTCGCCTTGATTCCGTCAACCGCCGAATTAACTTTCGCTGCAATATCTGGCGGGAATATTGCGTTGATTAAGCCGCCTGTTCCGCCTGTCTTGAATGCGGACATTAGCGTTTTAACCTTGCCGACTATGCCGTCGATAGCACCTCGGAATATCTCGCTATTATCGTATAGAGTTTTAAAACCAAATATAAGTCCGGTTATACCGGCTGCAATCAATCCGATTGGACTTGCGACAAATGCTAAGGCCATTCCAACCAATTTGACGATTCCAACGACTGCTAGTATGGATCCAGCAACTAACGCAAATGTTCCTATTACCTTCGCTACTTTGATGACTGATGGTCCAATCGTTTGCCATACTTGATACAACGACTTTACTACGCTAAATACCTTCGACAAACCATTGGCTGCTATCTTCACGAAGCTATGCGCCTTGTTTTCGAGCTTTTCAAATGTCTTTGAGTTAACGAAGCCAATAAACTGGTCAAACAGCGGTTCAAACACCCGTTTGGCACTACTCTTAAATACCGTTACAGCTTGCGAGAAAGTCATAGGCATATTACCGAATTTCTCCTCTATCTCGTCTGCAGCATTAAATAAGGATCGCTTAATTAAATCCGCCGTAATAGTACCTTCTGAACTCATTTCCTTTAACGCTCCCATACTCACGCCTGCAGTATTTGAGATTGCTTGTGCTAATAAAGGTGCGTTCTCCATGATTGACCTAAATTCATCGCCTTGAAGCTTCCCTGACGCCATGGCTTGAGTTAATTGATACATACCCGATTCCATTTCCTGTTGTCCAGCACCACTGACCGAAAAGGATTTCGTCATCAATTCTGTAAACCTAATAGCTTCATCGTTACTTGAAAAAGCGTCCTTTGCAAGTAGGTTCAATTTAGCTACACTGGATGCCATTTCATCATAGGATGACCGGCTCCGTCGGGACGCCTTGAATATCTTATCTTGTAACTGTGATTGTGTTTGCAGTCCATCATTAATGTTAGCTAGGCGAGCGTTGATATTCGAATATGAGTCTGCAGCTTGAGTAAAATTGCTAAATCCACTCGCTAATCCTGATGCAGTCAAGAACGCACTTGCAATGCCGAGTATAGCAGTCTGAGTTCCTCCCAATGACGCGCTTAAGCCGTTAGTTCCAACGCGTAGACTATTAACGCGTGTAGCTAACGAGCCAGTAGCGTTTGTCGCTCGGCTGGTCTCCGATACAAATCGCCCCATCGAATCGTGTAGCCGACCGTTAGCATCTCGATATAAGTTCGAACTTTGCGTAGCTGAACGAGTTGTTCGATTCATTCGGTCCATCATCTGTGTGATTCTTCTAAGACGTGAGCTACCTTGGTCTCTTATACGAAATACAGCAGTTAAATTCATAAACTACCACCCCGCTCTTCTAAATTCGGCACTTAGTTCTCTTTCAAGCCACTGCCGCCATTTTTCTTGATTATCTCTTGCTGGTTTTTCGAGAAATTTCTTTTCGCCAGTTACGGCTTTACCGTTCGATTCATGAATGTAATAAGCATAATTAAATCGTTTATCGTTATATTTTTTGCGTCCTGTCTTTTGAGATGTTAGTACGCTAGGACCTCTCGTTGAATTTGCGCCTGCTTCTACTCCAACTTCGTTTCCGCCCGAGAATATTTCAGTGTAAATCTGACGACGAAGATTACCCGTATCAATAGGTGCAACATCTACTGCCTCAGCACGCCAGTCATTTTTAATGTCTGTAAGGCCTATTTCTAACGCTCGGCCAATTGCTTCGGGCGATCTCGCTAATGCCTGGTTTAATTGAGATAAATCCAAATTAAATTCCATACGATTTTCCACCGTTCATATCACTGAGAATAAAATCAAACTCTTTGCAAACGCGTTTAAATTCCTCTTGGACCTCTTGTCCTTCTACTTGGATAATTGCTAGATTGAGCGCCTCTAGTATCTTTCCTGCTGCTAATGACCACTGCGCATCACTTACTACAACCCGTAACAATAAAGGCTTAATATCGTTCGCATAGCGAATGTAATCAGCACTAACTTTAAATTTGTGCTTATCGATATAGTTAACGGCACCGCCAGCTTTTGCTACTATTTGCTTACTGTTCATCCCTTATATCCCCCTTCGTTTCTATGAATAGAAAAATGCACAACGTCGGTTAAACGTCATGCCTTTCGTTAATATTGCGATATTCCGCATTTGTGTCTGTCGTTACATCTTCATCAACTAATAACCTTTTCGCTTTTGCGAACAATACACGGTCTGCGAGTCGTCCTGAACTTTGAGCTACAGTCGCAAATTGCACGAGTTCGTCAATTGTTACTGGTTCACTTTTTAATACTTTTTTATCTAATGTTGAACGTAATACTTGATGATTTTTAGCTATTGTCATATTTATTTACCTACCTTTTTTGTTGTTTTTGGTGCTACCGCGATATAAAAATCCGCATCAGCATCTTGTTTAATCTGATCAATCTTGCCGGAATAATCTCTAAGCTCTCCAAAAAGTCTACTTATTCCCGACGGAACACCCTGTCCACCAAAGAATTCAAAATACTTTGTTGGATGAATAACCCCTTCAATATAGCGAGTTCTGCCAGTAGTTTTATTTGCCTGAGACATTTCCTTCATTTCTGCATATAAAGGATCGTACTCATCTGAAATCCTATGATGATCGATTAATGCAGATTTCAGTAAATCTCTCGCTAAATCTAATTTTGCTTGCACAGTAGGCACGTACTCTGACTGAACTTTCGGACAAAACTCGCTACGATAGGTATTAACGACCTGTACCGGCGAAATTTCGACTACCGGCAAAGCCTGCATTGCAAGTTTATAATCTCGTTCTCTCCGGGCAATGACTTCTTTTTGCAATGTAATATCGTCGTCAATCTTTGCTAGCTCCGCTGTTTTATCCTCGCCCTTGCCTACCGATTCTGTAAAAGTATGTTCATACTGCTTCTCGAGTTCTCGCAATCGAGATTTAGCGTCATCCCATGCTTTCAAATACTCACTAAGCTTAGTTGATCGCTCTCTATGTTCCTCTTTATATTGGTCTAGTAGTTCAAAATTAAATATTTGCATATTCTGTCTCCTTTTTTAACCACGCTATCAAGCGCTCTAATTTTTTGATAATAAAAAGACGCCACTTTGCTAAGTGTTGCGCCTCTGCTTCCGTATTTAGTTCATAAATCTCGACTAATTCGTCGTATGCACGGTCAATATACGTTTTTGTTTCATCAAGCTCGCGTCGATAAATTATCGGCATATCACATACGATTAAATCACGATAAAGCTGTTGGCTGTCCGTTTCAAGGCTATCAAGCTGTAAATCTATAACCAAGTCGATTACGTCAATTACAGTATCAAAAGGCCGCGAAATCGAAGCAATTTCGTGTGATATTCCTCTATTATTGTCCTGATAAACAAGTAACGTAATAAAACGCGTCGATTCAACGTCATGTAGCGATAGAAAACCGAATCTCATTTAATAAAACACCATGCCATTAATTACTCGCGGCCTTGGCGGTCGCTGTCCGTGGATTTCGATTCCATTTTTGTTAAACTGTTTCTTTCGTCGTTTCGGCTTTGCTCGGTTACCTTCTCCATGATAATTAGATGAATACGTTTTACGCTCCATATCGTTGCTGACACCCCTTAAAATTTGATACGTATATTGACATAAACTCGTTATAACGCCTTTAATTTAGACGTTAAATTTAAAAGTTAATAGTATTTATCCTAGCCACTTTCCTCGAGCCAATATGAAGGCACTATCGCAGAATCATGTACACTCTCGTTAATGCGTTTTTCAATACGTTTCGCTGCTCGATAGTTCGACTCAGGCACACGCCACTGTAAACCGATGAGTTTTCCGTTCTTTTGATATGTCGCTGTAATATCCCAATCGCGTGATCGTTTAATGTTGCGGATTTCACGTTCATGCACCGTGTCTATATAGAGTGCAAATGTTGCTTCTGTCTGCCTCCAAAGTTCAGCGGTAATCTTAGTCATCCCCTTTTACAATTATTTAGCCAAGCTCAACACTTTACGTTTGATAATTAATGTGTTATTGTGTAATCATGGATAATTCCATTTATTTTTTCGAAGTCGCGCAAAAAAGCAACGAATTCATCTGTAATTTCAAACTGTCGAGTGATAGCAGCTAATAACGCAGCTGACGGATATTTACGCATGTTCTCTACTTCACTAATTGTTGTTCGAGCGAAGCCGATTTTTGTAGCGAACTTTTCTTGAGTCAAACCATGATACGAACGTAGCGCTTTAATCGTGTGCGGTTTCATCACTTGTCCTCCTTTGTATTTAATTGTTCAATTTTGACACTAAGTGCATAAAATAAAATGGGCTACTGCCCTTCACTAATATAGGGGTTCGTCCGACGGATAATCTGACGATAAACGGCTATTTTATCAACTTTTTCAGCAATTATTTGGGCCTGTTTAGCTTCGGCCAACGTTTTATATTTGACCATTTTTCCATGTTCATAACTTTCATTTTTCAGTTTTACTTTGAACATAGGCTTCTTCTTCATTATCTCCGTTTCAACCTTATAGGATGGCTGCGTTTCCTCATGAAGTCTATATCGATCATCCACCGACTCACCGTAAATAGGTGAATAATATTCAATCGGCAAATACGAGCCTGTACGTTTAAAGCGTTTATTCGCATCATGCGAAGCCTTGCGGCATGTATCACAACAGAATCGGCTATCTACTCGCTTTGATTTACTATCGCGTAAGTTCTCGTTTTCAATAGTGAACATGTTCAGACAAAACATATACTTACATCTCCGAAACTTCTTACGCTGTTGGACGTAATAGGAGTAATCCAGCACAGTAGAATAATACGGCAGCGCATCGAGTCCAAACGTGTGAAGCAACGCAATATATCGGAACAATGACCATTCAATCCTCGACATCAAATCGTTATATAAATCGGTAATAGTAAAATCCGAACGCTCAACGTAAGCCCTATCGTTAACAGGCGGATTCGCCTTGATACTCTGACGATCCAGATACTCCGATAATTTAGCGAACTCCCTTGCCATCCCTTCTAGCGTTGTAACCTTTGCTGTTTTTAGTGGTACCTCATCTACATTTGCAAACCGCTCAAGTATAGACGGATTTTTAGATTTCGGCATATCTTCGCCAGTCTTGACGTAGTGGTACGCCTTGAGAATTTTATGCGTGTATATAGAGTCTGGATAGACGTTTTCATAAGTTATAGTGATTCCGTCAGCTTTTGCATATTCAATTAGTGCGAACGTTGTTTTACTGGCTCTCATTTTAGCTGCGACTGCTTTCGTCATTGGCTGATTCCTCCTTGATTATTCTCAAAGTCTAAAATTTAGACTACGTGCCTTCTTTTGCTCTATCTCTCTTATATCTACAATCAATAATATATTTAGCGATATTACTAGCCCGTCTATTTGCGTCTTTTTGCAAATAGCGGAATATCTTTAAATCTTTATACACTAGGTCTTTATCGTTAAGTCTTTATATATACTAATAAACGAGATAGCCGAGTTCTAAAAATCAGACTACGACAGTTCAATATCCTGACCACGTACCGGAATCAACTTATCAAAAGCAGCTTTTTTCTCATCGATACGCTTGACCTTAGCCAACTTCTTCTCGTAATTTGGAATCGCATCCGGGAATCGTGTGATAAACTCGACTTCATCATCAATCAACACATTGAATGTATAAGCATGGCTACCACGCGAACCACGCTTAAAAATATTAATCATACCCAAATCACACAACGTTTGAGTGGCGGCAGATATAGTACCCCGACTTATATTTAAATCTATTTCCATCGCGTCAAACGAAGGCCAACTGTATTGCCGCCCGATGTTATAGTTCTTTAACAAATACGCGTAAACTAACAAAGTTGTTGCTTTAAAATCCGGGTGTAACGTGTAAACGGTTAAAACAGCATTTTGAACAGCTACCCAACCGCCATCATAGTCGTAAGGCAATGCCTTTTGTACATCTTTTATAGTTTCCGTCACATTATCGTCTCCTTTAGCAGTTTAATAGATTGGCTGCGGATCATCATCATCGTCTACGTGCGCGTGTCAATAACGCTTGTACTGCGGGCGAATCTTCGAAAATGAATACGCTAAGATGTGGTTTATCTCGGCAAGGTTCTGTCCATAATATGCGATGACCACTTGCGGCAAGCTCGTTGGCAAGCCGTAGTGATCGGATAGCTTTCGTTTTCATGCGTGAACCTCCGTTTCTCTATAACTTCTCTCGCAATTCTTTTCTGCGTTCCTCTAATTCGAAATGACGCTCTATATGCTCTACTTTCTCGTCGGCATCTAACGTTTCTGAACGAATCGCTTTATAAGTCTGTATCGCTTCCTCAATTGTTTCGTTAAAATTTCCCGGTTTATTAGACATTAAAATCCCTCCGATTATTAGATGATAGCCCGCCAATCAGACGGGCATATTACATTATTTTAATTGGCGTAAAAGTCTTACATTATTAATGATGTTTAAACGGCGCTGAATTTCCGCTAATCGTTCCACATACATTACAACGGCAATGCGCGCTACGGGAGATTGTACGCTTAATAATATTTGAGTAATCTCTTCATATTCGTATTCTAGACTTGATAATTCACGATCGACTGTGCTACGGTCATTAAATTCAAGCATCGCTAACTCTGCGTATGCTACTGCGTCCTGTAACGAATATTGTTTACCGTGAATCATCGCGTAGCCTTCGCCTTCTTCGAGTAATTCAACGACAGTACAGCTAAATATTTGATTACCGCCTAATGATTCGCTAATTTCTACTAATGAAGTATCGCACTCTAAAAATGAGCCACCCGTTTGCTGCGCGTTATACGTGTAAAGGTTAAAAATTGTTGACGTCGGAATATCTTCTGCCGCTAAAGTTTGGAATACCTGTAACCCTGATACTGCCTCCGTGAATAAGTCTACTACTGAAATTTCGATGTTTACGTTTGTCATAATAAAATCTCTCCCTTTTGTTTGTTTTGGTTTAGTTTTGTTATATGTGAACGCCGATTGATCGACGGAATTGCCTCCTACTATATACACCCCGTAAAATGATTCTTTTTGGGACAAAATTTTAAAAATAATTCCTACTATATACTGGGCTGCAAAAATTAATTTTGTTAACACTTTTCATAAAAATTCTTCCCTACTTTATATAGCAGAGTAAAAATAAAATTTGATATCACGTTTAAAAAATTTCTCCCTACTTTATTTAGCCTACTAAAATCAAATTCTATTAACACTTTTGGAGAAAAGTTGAAAATTAAATCTCATACTATATATTCCCGAGTGAAAATTAATTTTGTTAACACTTTTCAAGAAAAAACTTGCTACTATATACTGCACGGTAAAATTTAATTTTGTTAACACTTCCGATGAAAAATTTGCATCCTACTTTATATACCCGAATGAAAAACCATTTTCGGACATGTTTCCGATAATTTTCTTCCTATTACTTAATGCTCGGTAAAATTAAAAATCGATATCACTTTCCATAAAATTTTCGTTCTACTATATACTGCACACTAAAACGTCGTGTTTTGGGACGAATTGAATGAAAAACTTCTCCCTCACTTTGTATATACCGATTTTTCAATGACGTTTGGGACGAATTGAATGAAAAACTTGTTCTACTACTTAAGCGGACTAGAATATGTCATTTTGCAACAAGAAGCATGAAAAACTTTTCTTACTATATACACCCAGTAAACTATTTCATTTTGGGACAACTTTTCGGAGAAATTTATTCCTACTGACTTATATCCATAAAATTTCCGTTTGTCGCACTTTTATTAAAATTAATTTTCTTCCTCAATAAACTTTTAGCCACAAAAAATGAGTTTCGCACACTTTTACAAAATAATTTCCGTGACCTCCTTACTGAACTTATATACAGAAAAATTCCGTTTCGCACACTTTCTGAAAGCCTCTTTATGTCCATTTTGTGACAACTTGATAACTACCCTTTCTACTTATCTAATATAGAAAGATTTCATCATCCGTACACTTTTACGTAAATTAATTTCAACATCCGGTATCATTACGAGTTTGGTTTCGGACACCTTAAGCACCTCCTTACTTGATAATGCGGAGTAATACTGGATTCTCTTAACACTTTTAAATAAAATAAGTCTAAATACCTACGAACTATATCGTAAAATATAGATTACTATCGCCAGCGAATCGCTGATTTTCCGTTGTCATAGTGTGTTTTAAGGCGTTCTAACCTTCGGATGATAAATAATACTACTGCGATACTAGCACGCCTAAATCAACAGGTTTAGCAAAGGAAAACAAAAGGCTAGACACGTCATTCACCTCGCATCTAGCCGCCATCGCAACTTAACCCTCCGATAATACTTCCTCCAATGTTAACGTCATCTTAAAATCTCTTCTCCAGCGTTTGCTGACTTTCTTACGAATGTTTACCGACGTTTCAATATCCCCTTTTACATTACGTAGTGGATTTAAAACAGCGTCCAATCTGGCCATTTCATCCTTCACTACTCGACGTTTTTTAAGTGTGTCTTGTAGTTGCGTAACGTAGCTTAAAGCGTATTCTTCCGACGGATCGATTCCTTCTAAATCGTGATACATACTACTAATATACTTATCTAAACGAGACAACTCTTTTGTCAGCACGACCCGTTGAGCGTTTAATTCCGACATGAACTCGTTAAATTTTGAATGATACTCACACATAAATTCTCCCCCAATCGTTTATTCAGGTACAAATGACGTCATAGATAACGTCATCACACTTATTTAGAATGGAATAACGTCATTTTAAGCATGATTTAACGTCATCCTGAGCAAATTCCGTATGATTCACCGTATCAAATTCCTGTATCGGCGGATGATACCGTAGTTTTCGGCTTGAAATTACGTATTACGAAGCTAATCGATCAACTTGCGCTAATGCCAGGAGTAGTTGCTCCGCTGTATAGTTGCTGAGGTTTCCTATGATATTCGCTAATTCCGCTGTGTAAACTAGATTGATATCCTGGTCATTAATCATTAACGTAGCTTCACATTCATCTGCGCAGGTAATTAGCTGCACACCTTCCAATAATTCCGTTGTCACCATCGTTACTGAGTAATCGTCATCTAAAGTTACGTGTTCAATAGTTTGATTCATTTGTTAAACCTCCCAGTAATATTTATTTATTAATATCATAATATCGCATATACGATATATCGTCAATATATATTTACGGGAAAGTCTTAAAACGATATCATTATGAGTAAAATACTCTTGGAGGCGGATTAATTATGAAAAAAGTAAAAATTAAATTAGCAGGTATTTTATACGAACGTAGCATGACACAAGCAGAATTAGCTCATCTTTCTGGCGTCAGACCTAACGCAATAAGTAATTTATGCCGAGGTTACGTGGACCGTTTGTCAATCGATCATATTGAAAAAATAAGTAACGCTTTAGATTTAGAAAGTATAAGTGAGTTAATCGATTTTGTAGATGTAGACGAGGAAAAAGCATAAGATAAGAAATTGTCTCTTTTCACTCAATTAACTCACTTTGACCAAATATGTAAATTCATATAAAATGAACTAATATATGGTTAAATAATGAGGTGTGATCATGGAAAATTGGCGTAAGTTAAAAAAATGGCAAAAATGGACTGTTGGAATCATTGCATTTATATTAATAGGAAATTTACTAGGTTTAATAATGCCAAAATCAAACAATGAAGAATTAAAACAAGATGAGACAGTAAAAACAGAGAGAATACGACCTGTTCAAGCACAAGATACAGTAGAGAAAGCACAAAAAGAAATAGAATCTATAAAATATGAAAATCTATCACCAATTACCGAGGCTAAAGCGTTGGAGCTATTTGATCTTGATAGCGAGACGAAACAATACCCCAAAGGTTTATTCGAATTTAAGGATGGAACACAAGAAACTGCTTCTTTTTACTCGTTTTTGGGAGGCGAGAATTTCTCGGAAGCAATCGCAATATTTTTAGACGGAAAATTAGCACGAGTTAAAGTGTGGGTAGAAAACGAATCGAAAGTATATGATGCACTTGCTGAATGGGGAGTTTCATCTAACGTAGAATATTCGCGGTTAAATAATTTCGTACAAGTTTATGAGTATGCTGTTGATGATCGTTTCTCTACGAATAATATAGCAAGATTGCCGAATGAGTGGGACTAGTTACATAAGATACAAAAAGCGCTCTAGTATATAGCTAGGCGCTTTCTTTATTATAGTGATTTCTCTATTAATTGAATTACTTCATCATGGTGCTTACCAAGTTTCTCATTAAATTCTTCCATGAATATATCGAATGGTTTATTAAATTCAGAGGTGAAATATTCAACTACACATTCTTTTGTGCAAAATTCCATTGCATGATACTCCATAAATTCCATTGCATCTGGATGAGGATCAACAATATAGAACCAAGCTTTATTACCTTCTGAATCATATTTTACTAACGTACTGCAATTTTTACAACGTCTTGCTCTTTTGTTAACTTGCTTTAGCTCAACTATTTCATCAATTGTAACTTTTTCTACATGATCTCTTTTATATTCTTCTACTGATTTATACCCCAAAAACATATTAATCACTCCTTTACATTTATTATACAAATTTATATATTATTTCAAATAAGTATTTTGCAAATTTTACTTGATATATTTTTGTTATTCCACCATCATGAAGCCAAGATAAGGAAAACGGCTTGGCGCAGATTTCGGTTGCCTACGTTAGAGACTCAAAGAGAATCAACTAACATAGACAGCCGATTTCATGAATCCTCAATTAAGGTATCCGTATTGTATGCCCCTGTTTAATCGTGATCCTTTCGAATCGATACACCTACTAATCTACTTCTGCCCCTGATAGTTAAGCTCGATTATGATTTGTCATAAAATGCGTTATGTGATGTACCCTGCGTGACCGTAGCCACTCAGACCTTCCACTCCGTACTGTCATAGCCGTACTCGCTATTCACACTCAAAGCGAAACAAGGAACGCTCTATGTTGAGTGCTAGACTTATTTATTGCAACGGCTAAGTCATAACCTTCCAGGGTTATTTTTACGACGAATTGGCTGGCGAATCCTCGTCGCTACTGCTAAAAAAGGGTGCATTTAACAGGAGTTGCATCATCGAATTTTTTTCGATATAATGAACCCTAAGTAAACGCTATTGCTGGCAGGCAATTATTAGCGTAGATATTAAGTTGTAAAGTCGGTCGACGCTCCAACGTCAGCCGGCTTTTTTCTGTTTAAATATCCAAATTTTCAAGTGGACTATGCTGTCGATACTTCTTCATCACTTCCTTATCAGCGAAATCAAGATAGATTTGCGATGTGACCTCAACGCTGGCATGTCCCAGTAATCGGGATAACGTTGCTAAATCACCACCGTTTATTAAATACCTCTTAGCGAAATTATTTCGAAGTAAGTGCGGCGTTATTTGAAGGCCAACGTCTCGACTCCGAAGTCTAAACGAACGCTCCACGCCTTCTATGCGATGTTTTGTACCTCGATTTGTCGGGAATAAGTAATTACTATCTGTATATCTATCTTTAAATGCAATCCATGATTTTAAGTGATTACGAGTTTTCTGCGAGAAATAAACAAATCGCTGTTTTCCCGATTTAGTCTTCCTTAATAAAATTGCGTTACTGCGTAAATCAATATCTGATGGCACCACTTCTAAAATTTCGCCAATCCTAGCACCGCTATCAAAGATTAATCGAGCTATTACCCAATCACGGTATTGATCGAATTTAGTAACGTCGAAAGAACGGAAAAACTGTTTTAATTCATTATCTTCGAGCATAACTTTGATTTTTCGCTCGGGTTTAACATTCTTTAAATCCTTTAACGGATTGCTACGAATAAGTTGCTCTGAATATAAATGCGAATAAAATGCTTTTATGTTACGTACATAATTCGCTATTGTCGTTTTACTTACCGGCTTACCAAAATCGACCCGTCGTTCTGGGTAGTTTACAGGCGATTCTACGGCACTTACAGTAAACTTACCTCTTTCTTCGATTGAACGAATATAAGCTTGAATATGCTCTGCCTTGACGCTTTTAACGTCATCTATTTCGAAGTTATCCAACAGGTACCTTGCGAATAATCTAAGCGTCTGTTCATACGATTTTAATGTTTTAGGCGACAGACCTTTCGCTGAACAATCGAGCATGTAGCGATCAATTTCTACTAAAAACGAATTTAAAGCCATAAAAAATACGCCCCCTTAATCAGTCGTAAAAAACTGTTTAAGAAGACGTTATAATTAACGTAATATAACTGTTTTATATAATAAGTTTACCGCATATTCTCCGCTAGCCTGTCGCCCACAAACGCAGTCATACCAACGCCTAGCTAGCCATCATATCAATGCGGATTTTGTCTGCGATCATGGCAATGAATTCACTATTTGTTGGTTTGGATTTTAAGTGATGCACAGTGTAGCCAAACATCGACGAAATGGATTCATAATTGCCACGATTCCACGCAACCTCAATGGCATGTCGGATGGCACGTTCCACGCGAGATGGTGTCGTATTGAATTTTTTCGCGATTTCCGGATATAAAATTTTTGTCACAGATCCTAGTAGCTCAATATCCTCAAAGACCATTTGAATGGCTTCACGTAAATAAGAATACCCTTTAATATGTGCAGGTACACCGATTTCTTTAATGATGGCCGTAATCGTGCTGTCTAATTGATGCTGATTTAATTTTTGAGGTACTGTCGGTTGTAACACGCTTGTCTTTTTCGGAAGTGTCGCCTTCTGTCCAGCACAATGTAGAATTTTTTGTACCAATTGATCGAATTCAAATGGTTTTAGCATGAAATAGGAAGCCCCTAAATCGACCGCTTGTTTCATGACATCTTCCTGGCCAAAAGCTGTTAGCATAATGACTTGGATGGATGCCATTTTCTCATTTTGATACATCGACTCTAATACAGCTAAACCGTCAAGATGAGGCATTATTATATCTAGAAGTAAAATATCTGGTGTGAATTCCTCAAGCATTTGTAGACAAACTTTCCCATTTGAAGCAGTTGCAATAATTTCTATTTCGGCATGTCCTTGAAAATACTGCTCCATTGTTTTTAATAACTCACGATTATCATCTGCAATCGCTACTTTTACCTTTGTCATTTCAATTCCTCCTTCTGGACTTGCTTTGAACACCTCAAAGCGTTAACCTAACCCCTAAATGCCGTTTTTGGCACACTGTGGAATTTTCGACATTTTTGTTTTAAAAACCTTTTCTATTTCCAAAAATGAGTATGTAGTCCGATACTTTCTTTTTATATCGACAAGTTACGCTAAATAGCTGCAACCTGTCGAATGCTCTTATTACTTATTTTAGATAAAAAATGTAGATAAAACTACAGTTTTTTTAAATATCATGACTCCTTCAGGAAGTTATCAGAAATACTTGTTGAAAAGGTAAAAATCCGCGTAGCTTCCTGCGGCTCTTGCTATGCTCACGGAAAAAAGCGGATTTTTACCATTCATCATTTTTTTAGGAAGATCTTCTTAACATTTCTGCTACAGTTAGTGCTGCTCCTTTTTTCGGCTCCTCAACAAACATATGTGTCACAGCACCGACAAAACGTCCGTCTTGAATGATAGGACTGCCACTCATTCCCTGCAAAATACCACCGGTTTTTTCGATGAGCTTTTTGTCAGATACTAAAAATTCAAGGCGTTCATTTTCAACTTTTGTAATTTCAATTGTAAAGGATTCCACCTTACTGCCTTCAATGGCTGTATAGATTTCAGCTTTCCCAGCTTTTATATCTTTTTCATGCATAATTTCTATGGCTTTGGGCAATCTTTGTTGATAACCCTCTTCCCAACGGCCAAAAATACCATAAATAGTATTTTTATCTATACTGCCTAGTCGTTCTTGGTGCTTTTCAATGGAGGAAATTTTATAGCCTGGTTGACCCGGTGTGCTTTTACGAATTTGTTGGATGGAAGCTAAAAATATGGAGCCTGCTTTAAAAACAGGGGCTTCTTGTAGGGTTGAATCGACAATTTGATGACCTAGTGCACCGTAATTTTTTGTCTCTGGATCAATATAAGTCAGTGTTCCTACTCCATCTGTTTCATCTTTTAAAAAGGAAATGACATGCTCTGCTTCTTGGTCTTGTAACTCCAGTGTAATTTGTTGGCCACCACTATTGATCGTCCATTTCTGTTGGCCATCCTTTGCCACAGCTTGTTTGGCATCAGCAAGAGATTTTACTGGGACATCATTTATTTTTTCAATCACAGCACCTCCCTTCATCCACTGATTGGAAGCTAACAGTACATCATGTGCTACAAATACATGTGATAATTGAAGTTGAATTCCAATCGCTTCGCCCATTGGTATAAGCTTTTTGGCGGCAAAAGCTTGTATAGGCAACACTAACAAAAAGATGAGCATAGGCAAAATGACTAATTGACGCCAATGACGATTCATACGACACCTCCTTTTCATTTTTGTCTTTTTACTATGTGTTGTTGTGCCATTCTTATAAGCGGTAAATATTTGTGCAAAATGAAAAAAGCCAGAAACAGCAGACACTGTTCCTGGCATAAAAATTTAACGCATCTGTTTTTTTCGTTCATCCGCCATTTTTAAAAGTTCCGTTGCATGCTGTAATGTTAAGGCAGTAATTTCTGTTCCGGACATCATGCGACTTACTTCTTCAATTCGAGCATCTTGATCAATCTCTGATAAAGATGTAAATGTTCGATCATGCTCCACTTCTTTTTTTATAAAGTAATGATGATCAGCCATAGCAGCAACTTGCGGTAAATGTGAAATACATAAAACTTGAGAATTAACGGAAATCGCGGCTATTTTTTCTGCAATGGCTTGCGCCACACGGCCACTGACACCCGTATCAACCTCATCAAAAATAATGGATGTAATGCCATTAGAAGAGGAAAAAATGGTTTTTAATGCAAGCATCATGCGCGATAATTCTCCGCCTGATGCAATTTTTGGTAAAGACTTCGGCGGTTCTCCAACGTTTGTAGAGATATAGAAAATGATCTGATCTTTCCCGTTAGCATCAAAATATGGTAATTCATCGAAATTGACAATAAATTTTGCTTTTTCCATATGTAATTCACGTAACTCTGCCATAATTGCTTCACTTAATTGCTGGGCGGCAGCTTTACGTACAGTTGAAAGTTCACTCGCCAGATCACTGAGCACAGCTTCCATTTCTAACACACGTCGTTCTTTCACTTGCAAAATTTCATCACGATTCAACAGCTCATTTAACTCTGTTTTAATTTTTTCGTAATACGCTAAAATTTCTTCCACTGTTGAACCATATTTGCGCTTTAAATTTTGCAATAACGCTAAACGTTGCTCAACTTCATTTAAACGAGCTGGATCAAATTCTAATTCATCTAATACATTTTTGACCTGATAGGCTGCATCCTGCAAGGCATAAAACGCAGTTGTCACCGCTTCAGAAGCTTCTTTAAATTGTTCGTCAACTGTTGCAGCATCTTCTAGCGCGCCCATAGCAGCACCAATCCAATCGAGTCCTTTCGATTCGCCTTGAATGGCCTCATAAGCTGCACTAGAGCGTTCAAAAATTTTATTGAAGTTCATAAGACGGCGACGTTCATCTAGGAGCTCGTCTTCCTCACCTAGCTTTAAATTAGCTTCCTCTAGCTCTTTTATTTGGAATTGATACAAATCAATCCGTTGTGCCATCAATTGTTCATCGATGGATATGGAGGCTAAGTCTTTTTTGAGTAAACGGTATTCCTCATAGTGAGTACTATACGTTTTTTGAATAGGTGACAGCTCTTCCTCTGCAAACTGGTCAAGCAAATTAATATGCTGTTTTTCATCCATCAACTCTTGATTTTCATGTTGACCATGAATATCAATGAGACTTGCCCCAATATCTCTTAAAACGGATAAGGGCACAAGCTTTCCATTTACACGGCAAATACTTTTACCAGAATCATTTAAATCACGGCGTAAAATAACGGTATCTTCTTCTATTTCAATGCCTGCTTCTTCTAATTTTTTCAGAACGGGATGAATGGAACTCGAAATTTGAAATAAGCCACCCAATTCTGCCTTTCTTGCGCCATGACGAATAAATTCAGTATTGCCTCGTCCCCCCGCAAGTAAATGCACAGCATCAATGATAATGGATTTTCCAGCACCCGTTTCCCCTGTGAGTACAGTTAAGCCTTCTGAAAAACTCACTGTCAAATCCTCAATGATAGCAAAGTTTCGAATACTAAGCTCTCTTAACACAAATTGTCACCTCTGAATCAAATTCCCCATTTTTTAAAGCATGTCTAATAAGCGATTTTTTGTATTTTCACGCTCATTTTCATTTCGACAAATAATTAAAATGGTATCATCTCCAGAAATTGTACCTAAAATTTCTGGCCAATCTAAATGATCAAGTAAGGATGCAATCGCATTCGCATTCCCTGGGAGAGCTTTCATCACTAAAAAGTGAGATGCGCCATCAATACTTACAAATGCATCTGCTAATGCACGATGTAATTTTTGGACTGGGTTGAAACGCTGATCTGCGGGCAGACTATATTTATAGCGACCATCCTGTAATGGTACTTTTACTAAATGTAGCTCTTTTATATCGCGTGATACCGTAGCTTGTGTCACATTATAGCCTGCTTCTTTTAAAAAATCGACTAAATCATCTTGTGTTTCAATTTCATGATTGGCAATAATATCCCGAATCCGTATATGTCGTTGTCCTTTATTCAACGAAATCACCTCTTATAAATAATAGTATATGTGTATAATCACCCTACCATTTTCAACAAAAAAGCACAAGAAAAAACACGGCTCAATAAGCGAGCACGTGTTATTTTAAAGAATTATGCGCTTCTTCAACGAGTGCATTAAAAGCTGTATATGCAGGGATGACTTCTTCTCCAATAGGATTCACTAAATGGAATAAAAATTCAATATTTCCTTCTCCACCTGTGATTGGAGAGAAAGAGGCATCCTTCACGACAAAGCCAAGCGTTGTCGCCATAGTGGCCGTCTTTTCTAATACTTCTAAATGTACTTTTTTATCACGAACAATCCCTTTTTTACCAACCTTATCTTTCCCCGCTTCAAACTGAGGTTTCACCAATGCCATAACATCACCACCTGGCAGCAATAATGTTTTTAAGACTGGTAAAATCAGTGACAACGAGATAAAGCTAACATCAATTGTGGCAAAAGCAGGTAAGCCTTCTGATAAATCAGCTGCCGTGGTATAGCGAAAATTCGTTTTTTCCATGACCGTGACACGTTCATCCGAGCGAATTTTCCAAGCCAATTGGTTCGAGCCAACATCCAGTGCATAGCAATGTCTTGCGCCATGTTGTAAGGCACAATCTGTAAAGCCGCCTGTAGAGGAGCCAATGTCAAGCATTAGCTTCCCTTCTACAGACATATCAAAAATTTGCAGGGCCTTTTCTAGCTTCAGACCACCACGACTTACATATTTTAAATCAGAGCCCTTTACTTGTAGCGGTGCATCGACGGCAATTTTCTCGCCTGCCTTATCAATACGTATTTCATTCGAAAAAACAAGTCCTGCCATAATGGAACGTTTTGCTTTTTCTCGTGTTTCACATAATCCACGCTCTACAAGTAAAATATCTACTCGTTCTTTTGGTTGTTTTGTCATTATTTATTCAAACCTACTTGCTGTTTTTGTTGAAGTAATACATGCATACGTGCAACCGTATCCTCTGCAGTCATATGAATTTCTGCAAGAAGCTGATCGACGTTACCATGCTCGATATATTGATCTGGAATTCCCATACGATCAATGAGCGCATTTAAATAACCATGGTCGTGAGCAAATTCTAATACACCACTACCGAACCCACCTTGTAGAACTGCTTCTTCAATCGTTAAAATCGGTTTATGATCGGCTAATATACGGTGCAGCATATTTTCATCCATCGGTTTGATAAAGCGAGCATTGACTACTTCAATATCGATCCCTTGCTGTGCTAACATGTCAGCCGCTGCCATTGCCATTGGAATCGTTGTTCCAAATGTCAAAATCGATGCATCTTTCCCCTCACGCAATACTTCCCAACTACCAATCGGTAATGCGACAAGCTCATCATCTAGTGGCACACCTATACCGTTTCCTCGTGGGTAACGAAGAGCAATAGGACCACCATCATAATCAATCGCTGTTTTCACCATATGCTGCCCTTCATTTTCATCCTTTGGCATCATAATCGTCATGTTTGGAATATGACGAAGGAACGCAATATCAAATACACCTTGATGTGTTTCTCCATCTGCTCCCACTAAGCCAGCACGATCAATACCGATAAAGACATTTAAATTTGGGCGAGCAATATCATGCAATACTTGGTCATAGGCACGTTGCAGGAATGTAGAATAAATTGCTAGAAATGGCTTCATCTTCTGTGTGGCTAGACCTGCTGCCATTGTTGCTGCATGTTGTTCAGCAATTCCTACATCAAAAAAACGATTTGGGAAGTCTTTTTGTATGCCTTGTAGCTTGGAGCCAACAGGCATAGCGGGTGTAATGGTCACCACACGCTTATCCTCATGAGCAATTTTACGTACCGTCTCAGCAACTAAACTACTCCAAGCTGGCCCCTTGGCCTCAGACTTGACAAAGGCACCGTTTTCAATTTTATAAGGACCTGTCCCATGCCAATTGCCAATAGTATCGTCCTCAGCAGGTTTATAGCCTTTCCCTTTTTTCGTAATCACATGAAGAAGGACTGGGCCTTTCACTTTTTTCGCATAAGATAAAGTCGTTTCAAGAGCCTCGAAATCATGTCCATCAATCGGACCAAGATATTTAAAACCTAGCTCCTCAAAAAACACTCCAGATACCACTAAATATTTTAAGCTGTCCTTCAAACGTTCAGCTGTAGAAGCAAGCTTACCACCTAATACAGGAATTTTATTAATGAGTGATTCTAGCTCTTCTTTCGCTTTGGAGTACTCCTTGGCTGTACGCAAACGACCTAAAACACTGTGTAAAGCACCAACATTTGGTGCAATCGACATTTCATTATCATTTAGTATGACAATCATATTCGTTTTCGCATGCCCAATATGATTTAAAGCCTCCAGTGCCATACCACCAGTTAAAGCGCCATCACCAATGATCGGGATAACATAGCTTTGTTCTTTTTTAATATCACGTGCTGCTGCCATACCCATGGCTGCTGATAAGGAAGTCGAGCTATGACCTGTTTCCCATTCATCATGTTCACTCTCCACGCGCTTTGGAAATCCACAAAGCCCTTTGAACTGACGCAGGGTGTCAAATTGACTCGCACGACCTGTTAAAATTTTATGCACGTAAGCTTGGTGGCCAACATCCCACAAAAACTTATCTTTTGGACTGTCAAACATTTTATGCAGCATTATCGTTAGTTCAACTACGCCTAAATTCGGCCCGATATGCCCGCCTGTGACAGAACATTTTTCGATTAAGAAGGTACGAATTTCTTGAGCAAGTTGCTCAAGCTCCTTCCTATTTAAGTTTTTTAAAAAGGATGGACTAGTTATTTTATTTAAATCCACCTTTCTCACACACCTTTTCAATAAAATATTCACCGCAATTGTGTTTCCACCATTATAACAGTGTTATCAATATGCTAAAAGTACGAACACTCCATTGTTTGCATATTGCAAACGTTCCCACCTATTCTAGCATATTCTTTTCCTTCAACGCCTTAATTTTCTCTTAGTTTTTACGATGAACAATATACGCAGCAAAGTCACGTAACAAGCTGACATCTATTGGTAATTGATCAAGTGCATTAATGGCATGTTGATAATGCTCAGCAAGCTTTTCTTTTGCTCCCTCTAACGTTAATAGTGCTGGGTAGGTGCTTTTATCACTAGCTACATCTTTCCCAGCTGTTTTTCCTAGTTCTTCTGTCGTTCCTTCAATATCTAAAATATCGTCTTGAATTTGGAAAGCAAGACCGATATGATGCGCATATTCCTTCAAAGTAGCACGGTCCTGCGCTGATACATCTGCTAATACGGCTCCCGCTTCAATACTAAAGCGCAATAAAGCACCTGTTTTATTGACATGGACCTGTTCCAGTTCAGCTAAATTCAGTTGACGTTGCTCCCCTTCCATATCAAGTACTTGACCACCAACCATGCCTTCAGCGCCTGCTGCCACGCTAAGCAATTGGACAAGTTCAATGCGTTTTTCAGCAGACACTTCCATACGTGCTAAAATGCCAAATGCCAATGTATTTAGAGCATCTCCAGCTAACGTAGCCAGTGCTTCTCCAAACACCTTATGATTTGTTGGCTTGCCTCTTCTGAAATCATCATTATCCATGCTCGGTAAATCATCATGGATTAATGAATATGTGTGAATGATTTCAATCACAGAACCGATAATCAAACCGTCCTGTAGATTTTTACGGTAAAGCTCAAGCACAGCTAAGACAAAAAGTGGACGAATACGTTTACCGCCTGCCTTTAATGAATAAAGCATGGATTCCTTTAAATCCGCTGGTGCATCAATTTTTTCAACAAGTGCATACATGGTTTCTTCAATTTGTGGTATATTGCTTTCGATAAAGTACTTTAATGGCTCATTCATTTCCTAATTCTCTCCCTTTAGTGGATCAAATGCTGTTGTTTCACCAGTTTCTTGGACAATCGATACAAGCTGCTCTTCTGCATGTTGCAGCTTACTATGGCAAAACTTTGATAGCTCCATTCCTTGCTTGTATAAATCAATCGCATTTTCCAATGGCACATCGCCTTGCTCTAGCTGGCGAACGATTTCTTCTAATGCCGTCATGGCTTCTGCAAATGTTTGTTGTTTTTCTGTCACAACGATTCCCCCTCATTCTTTGGCAAGATATTCGTCACTTCAGCCACTACCTTTCCATCATGGAAAGTGAGCGTAAGCTGATCCTGCTTTTGCACCTCAGTGGATGATTTAATCATTTGCTGATCTTTATATGCTACTGTAAAGCCTCTAGTTAGAATGGATAGTGGATTTAAAGCTTCTAATGTTCTAACAGTTGCCTCGAATTGTTGTTGCTGCTTCGCCACATAATACGTCGTAGCACGAGATAATTGTTGGATGCGTGCTTCAAGCTCCCGTTGATGGAAGGCTAGTGCTTTTTTTGGTGAATGTTGCTCCACCGTACTATGTAATTGTTGAAGCTGGGCGCCTTTCTTCATCAAATCCACTTGCATCGCTGTCTGCAATCCGGACTCAAGCTGTGCTAATCTTTCCGTAAAAGGTCGATAAAGTCTTTCGGGCATGGACAATGGATAAGACTGTTGGAGTTTATTTAGACGTTGACGTTCAGCCATAAGTTGCGACCTAACCATCTGATGAAGTTGTGATTTTTGCGAAAGCACACGTTGAAATAATTCCGCCTGATCTGGTACAGCCATTTCGGCGGCTGCTGTTGGTGTAGGTGCTCGTAAATCAGCAACATAATCAGCAATTGTCGTATCTGTTTCGTGACCAACTGCGCTAATAATAGGGATTCGACTGTCGAAAATAGCCCGTGCGACTATTTCTTCGTTAAATGCCCAAAGATCCTCGATTGAGCCTCCCCCTCGTCCGACTATCAACACGTCACAGCTTGCCTCCTGATTAGCACGTTGAATATTTTGCACAATATTCGGGGCTGCTTGTGCTCCTTGAACGAGTGTTGGATAAATTAAAATCTCAGCCAGTGGGTATCGTCTCTTTAACGTCGTACAAATATCTCGAATGGCAGCACCGGTTGTCGATGTTAACACACCAATTTTTTCAGGAAACTTTGGAATCGGCTGCTTCCACTCCGGTTTAAAAAGCCCTTCTTTTTGCAATTGCTCTTTTAATTGATTAAAGGCTACAAATAAGCTTCCAATGCCATCAGGTTGCATTTCCTGCACATAGAGCTGATAGGTTCCATAGCCTTCGTAAACGTTTACATCACCGCGAATAAATACTTGCATACCTTCCTTTGGCTCAAATGCTAACTTCGCGGCCGCTGTTTTAAACATGGTAGCCGCTATTCGGGCACCATCGTCCTTTAATGTAAAGTAAATATGACCTGATTGATGAATTTTAACATTCGATAATTCACCCTTTACATATACTTCGCGTAAATGTGGATCGGCATCAAATTTTCGTTTAATATATTTTGTTAACGCTTTTACAGTTAAATAAGAAGCAGAGGACATGTTTTCGGCTCCTTTACTAAAATCAAGTTTTTCACAAAACTACACCTATCATAACATTTTTTACGGTCGTTGACGTGACTAAAATGCAGTTTCGCTAGAAAAAACGACGATGTTTCCTCTATCGAAAAATAACTATAACACATTCCTACACGTTCTCACTATTAGAAACCGTATATTGTAATACATTACAAAACAAAGTCCCATAACATGAGTCGTTATGAGACTTTATATTTTAATAGAATAGTAATAAAAGGGTCCCTACAATAAAGCAATAGTACGTAAAATAGCTAAGTTTACCACTTTTCATAATGCCCATAAACCAACGCATCGCAAAATAAGTCATAATGAGTGTTGCTAGGAAAGTAGCTGCATAGGGCAACGCTAATGTACCTTTATTCGGTTCGTCTAAAAAATCTGTAATCCCTAGGACAACCCCACCCAAACTTACAGGAATATAAAGCATAAAGGAGAAACGTAAGGCAGTATCCTGCTTCATCCCTACGGCTATTGCTGAAATAATTGTTGCTCCTGAACGGCTAATACCTGGCGTTAAAGCAACCGCTTGCCCCAATCCTACAATAATGGCATCTTTTGCACGTAAATCTGCATCTTTTTTCTTGCCACGCATATTACGTATTAACCATAATGCGGCCCCTGTGACAAATAACATGAGCGCAATCGTTGTCATACTGACGTTATCAGCTATGACATCACTTAATAACACCCCTAAAACGCCAGCAGGGATCGAACCAATCACGATATACAAAGCAAAGCGAAAATCTGCATGATACCGTTTTTCACGTGTCTTCAGATAAAGAAAAAAATGGGTAATAAGCCGAACAATATCCTCACGATAAATATACATAATAGCAAGTAGCGAAGCTGTATTTGTTAAAATGGCAAACGTAAATCCTTGCTCCCCAAGTCCAAGTATTTCACTGGCGATCATCACATGTCCACTCGACGATACAGGAATGGGTTCTGTGAAACCTTGGACAAGACCAATGATGATATGTTTGACAATTAACACAATATCGATATTTTCCATAAAAACCTCCTTCTAAGTATGTATGTCCCAAACGTTACATTAGACGTCAAAAACAGCATAAAAGTTCTGAATTTACGTCACATAAAAAAGGCATCTCAAAACAATGTTGAGATGCCTTTTTTCGTAAGGTTATTTATTGTGCAAGCTTATTTTCAGCTGCTTGCACAGTGTTGAATAGTAACATAGTGATGGTCATTGGGCCTACGCCGCCTGGTACAGGCGTAATATGAGACGCAATTCCATCCACTTCTACAAAGTTTACGTCACCGCATAATTTATTGTTGTCATCGCGATTAATCCCTACATCAATGACAACAGCCCCTTCTTTCACATGCTCTTTCGTAATAAAGTTCGCACGTCCAACAGCGGCAATTAAAATATCTGCTTGTTTTGTAAATGAAGGCAAATCTGGCGTTTTAGAATGCGTATAGGTCACCGTTGCATCCTTTTGCAATAATAGTTGTCCCATTGGTTTACCAACGATATGACTACGTCCTACGATGACTGCATGTTTTCCAGCGATTTCAATTCCTGAATACTCAAGAAGCTTCATCACGCCAAACGGTGTACAAGGTAAAAATGTTTCTTGGCCAAGCATCATTTTCCCAACACTGACAGGTGAGAAACCGTCGACATCTTTCTCGACAGCTATCGTTGCAATGACTGTATCCTCATCAATATGTTTTGGGAGTGGTAATTGTACTAAAATACCGTGAATATCCTCACGTTGATTTAAACGTTGAATTTGTGCTAATAATTCCTCTTGCGTTGTTTCTTCTGGTAATTTAATGAGTTCTGAGAACATACCAATTGCTTCACAAGATTTTTGTTTATTTCTCACATATGTAGCTGAAGCTTGGTTGTCTCCAACTAATACAACCGCTAAACCAGGTGTTAACCCTCGTTCTTTTAAACGAATGACACGCTCCGCCACAGCATTACGAATTTCTTGACCAATCTCTTTACCATTAATAATTGCACTTGACATAAACCTTCGTTACTCCTTCCAATTCAACACATTATTCTTGTTCTGTAAATTTAGAAAGTACACCATTGACGAATTTAGATGAACTATCTTCGCCAAATGTTTTACATAACTCGATTGCTTCGTTTAGTACTACTCTTTTTGGTGTTTCAGGCATGTATAACAGTTCGTATACAGCTAGGCGTAATACCGTTCTTTCAATTTTGGGTAGACGGGCAAGTGACCACTTTTCAAGATGCTGTTCTAATGTAGCATCGATTTCCTCCAAATGTTCAGCTGTTCCATTCACAATCTTTTCATAGAAGGCATTGGTAGGTTGACCTTTAATATGGCCCATTGCTTCTTCAACTGTTAGATCCGTGTTGTCTAGCTGAAACAAAACTTGCAACGCTTTTTCGCGTGCTTCATGTCGTTTCATGTAAAGCTCTCCTTCTTAAGTGGCATTAAGGTTTATAATAGCATAAAATCGCCCGAGAAACACGATTTCAAGCAAGTTTTCAATAATCTGAAACCTTTTCCAAGGAACTTTTTGCTTCATTTAGCCTTTCATTCAATTGGAGCTCTCTTCTAATCAAATATGGTTATTCAAAAATGAAGGTTTCATTTCCATAATGGTATACTAAAGAAGAAAATAAAAAGAATCTTCAGAGGTGTTGACAATGCAATATGAGGCTGTATGCACGAGCTGTAAAAAACCATTTAAATTGATGGAAGGTGAGGAGCAATATAAACAAATGAAGGAACGAAAATCTCGCCTATTTTACTGCGAGGATTGCAAGCATAAAATTCGATTTGATGCCATTCGAAACTTCTTTAGCTATTACTAGTGGAGGCCATTTTATGAAGGAACATTATTATACCATTGGTGAGGTTGCCAAACTTTCAAATTTATCGATTCAGACGCTACGTTACTATGATCAAATTGATTTATTTAAGCCTGCTTATACTGATCCCTACACCCATTACCGTTATTATAAAGGCAATCAGCTTTTCTATTTAGACATTATCAAATCGCTTAAATATATCGGCGTTACGCTCGAAGATATAAAAAAAGCACTGACATTAACTTCCGAAGAATTGCTTGCTTTTTTAGCACAGCAAGAGCTACGCATAAACGAAAAGATTTCACGTTTAAACGAAGCCAAAAATACGTTACTGAAAACGAAAAAACAATTACAGGAGCAAATTGATATCCCGATTTTTGGTGAGGTCTATATGCAGATAGAAGAAGCTATGCCCGTTCTGCAAGTGACAACAACTGAATTAACACCAACATCGAGCACGAGTACATATTATGCAACATTAACTAAAATCATCGAAAAGGAAGGCAGTGTCTTAAATAGTCGATATGGTTGTACATATCCTCTTGTGCCCTATAAAGATGTCAATGATATTATTTATGATGCTGTCTTCACTCCTCTTTTAACGGAGCGCACATTTTCGAAGCTTTCACCCAATGTACAGCAAACCATCATCCCTGCTGGTAAGTATGTATGCATTGCCTTTATTTATGACCCCGATACTTATTTTTCGTTCTATGAAAAATTGAGAAATTATGTGTTGGCACAGCAAGAAATTTTTGAATCACAAGTGTATGAGCTATATATGCCAGCAACTCTAACGATGGAGAAAGAAAAGAAATTTATTGTAGAATTAAAGATTAGGCAAAAACAAGAAACAATGATTTCTGCGAAAAAGTAGCTACGGATTCGTATAACTCCTCATGAAAACTTCCAAACTAATAAAAACTTTTAAAAATGAAAACAAATCTTTTGACCCTATAGTTACTATAGGGTTTATCGTATTACATGGAAATAATCTAGTAGATTTAATACAAATGTATCGTGAACAAATAGAAGGAGTACTTTATGAGCAAGAAACAAAATATAACTTTAGCCATTTTACTGTCTAATCTTTTCATTGCCTTTTTAGGGATTGGTTTAGTCATCCCTGTTTTACCAACGATTATGAATGAGCTTCATATTTCGGGCTCTGTCGTTGGTTATATGGTGGCAGCCTTTGCTATCACACAATTAATCGCATCACCAATTGCTGGTAAGCTTGTCGATAATATTGGCCGCAAAATTATGATTGTTGCAGGTCTTTTTATTTTTGGACTTTCAGAGTTTTTATTCGGCTTTGGTCGTTCAGTTGAAATACTCTTTGTCTCCCGTATGCTAGGTGGCGTGAGTGCAGCTTTCATTATGCCAGCCGTAACTGCCTATATTGCCGATATTACAACATTGGCACAGCGTCCAAAAGCACTTGGTTATATGAGTGCAGCCATCAGCACAGGGTTTATAATCGGTCCTGGCATCGGTGGTTTTTTAGCTGAATATGGTACACGTGTACCATTTTATGCAGCTGGAGTACTTGGTCTGTTCGCGGCTATCCTGTCATTTATGTTTTTAAAAGAACCGACACGTGCTACAGACAATGAAGAATCGGCACCATCTATTGTTGGTAGTGTCAAGCGAGTTTTTAGCCCGCTCTACTTCATTCCATTCATTCTTATTTTCGTTCTGTCATTTGGCCTCGCTGCATTCGAATCGCTATTTAGCTTATTCGTCGATCACAAATTTGCGTTCACACCATCTGATATCGCCATTATCATTACAGGAAGTGGTATTGTAGGTGCCTTGGCTCAATTAATACTATTTGATTGGCTGACAAAGAAAATGGGCGAAATTAATGTTATTCGTTACTCACTAATCCTTTCAGCAGTTTTAACATTCGCCATGACGATAGTGAATCATTATTTTGCCATCTTATTTGTTACATTCTTTATTTTCGTAGGCTTCGATTTAATTCGTCCTGCAGTTACTTCCTATTTATCAAAAATCGCCGGAAATGAACAAGGATTTGTTGGTGGAATGAACTCTATGTTTACAAGTCTTGGTAATATTTTCGGCCCTATCTTAGGTGGTATATTGTTCGATGTGAATCTGAACTATCCATACTATTTTGCCACAATCGTCTTAGTGCTTGGCGTCATTCTTGCATTATTCTGGAGAAAGCCAAAGCATATTGAATTATAAAAATGAACGATACACATCTATACAAATGAATCCTAGAGAATCCTCCTAAAAAAGGATTGCCCTTGCGATGAACAAATCATCGTTGGGCAATCCTTCTTTTTATTCATGTACTACAGTTTCTTCTTTTTCGAAATGAATTCCTGTAATATGCACATTCACTTCTGCTGTTTCTAGTGCTGTCATATTCAAAATAGCTTGTCGTATTTGGGTTTGAACTTCCTTCGCTACCTTAGGAATGGCATATCCATATTTCACAGAGCAAAATACATCAATAGCAATTTCACCAGTTTCCGTTACACCTGATTTAATGCCTTTATTGTGTACTTTTTTACCGAAACGTTCAGCGACACCCGTCGCAATATTTCCACGAGTTGCAGCAATGCCTTCAACTTCATTGACAGCAATCCCAGCTACAACTTCGATCACCTCTGCTGCTACCTCAATTTTTCCAAGCTCTTCTTTTCCAGAAGGTGTTGGTTGTACGAAAGATTGTCCTACTTTCTCTGCCATACAAATATCATCCTTTCCCTTACACATCACAAACAAGTGCTGTACTTACGTTCATTATACTATAAAAAGGAAGGTTTGGCTGTCGAAAGCCGTTTTAATTTATCGATAGAATCGTTGAATTGGAATTATTGATCCTCGACATCTATTAGGTAAACCCCATTTTCAAATCCACCACGTATTATTTTCTTATACTCACGAGTCGCATCTAGCTCTTCATAGCTTACACCTAACACTCTTATGGCTGCATGAATAAGCTCAAGTATATCCGCTAGCTCCTCCATATTTGCTTGTCTATCTTTTGCGTCATGAAATTCTGATGCTTCTTCTATCATCTTAGCTTTTATTGCATTCAATAGCTCATTAGATTCTAGGGCTCGCGCATGATAAGATAAACCCTTCGCTTGAATAATGTCTAAAATCTTATCTCTCACAAGCTTATTGTATACAGGCATCTATTGATTAACTCCCATTCATCCAAAAGTTTTGTACTATCACCAACTTCTATTATATAGTATCATTTCTATAATATAGAAATAGTTTCAGAATAGAGGTGTAGGATGTTACGAAAATGGTTGTTGGGTATTGGGGCGGCTGTCATTATTTTTACAATGCTTATTTTATTATTAGGAAATAGAGCTACTGAAGATACCTTGCTCGCAAAAAATATAATGGAGCAAGCTAATGGTGGCTCAAAAATCGTTTCACTAAATCAATTGACTACTTTTGATTGGGAAAAAGCACAAGTTTATGGACCTTATTTTAAAGTTCCCATAAAGAGAATGAAATTTAGTGTGACAACCATTACACAACGTTACCCCATTTGCTACATTTGTTCTTCCCTCATTATACCAATGATAACCGTCTAAATGATGCGCAACTGGATTTCCACCCTGATTATCAAAACAACATTGGCATGTGTAATTGTCACGACTATAAACATACTTTCTCCAAATTCCGTATCCCTCTATTAATCTTCCTTTCTCTCTTTCTTCCTCCGTTTTATATGGCTTGTAGTTCGGGTTTTCTTCTCCAAATCTTCGCCTGCCATACATAGGATTTTTTTTCCTCTAAAATCTCTTTCTTTATTAATGTACGATGATGGTTAATGAAACGTACATTAAATTCTTCTAAAACTTTTTCTTTATTACATTTAGCGCAATACTTGTAACCATCTCTAGGTTTCAATGGTAAGGGTTTTTTCGTCTTGAAGTGTTTAAACAATCCTTACATATAGTAGAATAAGTTGCTTTTGTTTACTTGACCATTCTTACAAGGGCTTTTGTTTCTCCGCATTTATTGCATTTCTTTGACATTTCAAATCCCCTTTAACATCAAATTAATTCAAAATATATTTTTCTCATATAATACAAAGTTACTATTTTTACCACTCGCAATCAACAAACAAACCATTAATTAGGTTTGCTGATAAGAAATCATATATCAAATCTGTTCAATCAATGTACGCTCATTCTATGTCGTCATGACATGCTTCGAAGTGCGTGCGGAATGTTTTCCTTTGCTCCTATCCACCTCTAGTATGGCTCTCATGAAGTCCCATTGAAACTGTCAACCCCAATATGTCATTGCTTCATCAAAGTATCTTGTAGCGTGACTATGGACTTCTAACAGGAAAAATAAAAAAGATAGAGCTGTTTGCTCTACCTTCAAATCATTTTAATACTATGCTAATTCCCAAACCTCAATCTTGTATTGTCACCAATATTCCATCTTCAAAATATAAATATTTCCCGTAAGCTGAATACACCCATTGTTCCGATGTTCCATATGAAGTAATTGTTCTGTTAATATCATCGGGTTCACCCCAATTTGTAGCAAGTACCTGCTCTTTTGTCATTCCTATGTATACTCGATTTTTGCTTTCTTCAATTCTCTTAGCTTGTTCTTTTGCTTCTCGCTCAGCACGTTCAGCTTTATAGTTTGCAATTCTTTCACGAGTTTCATCTTTCCCTTTTTGTATAAATGCTTCAATTTCTTCTATATCTGTTGAGAACTTTTGATATATAAGTGATGTAACATTTTCATTTAACTTTTCCATATCTAAAGATAAAAGGATGTAATCGTAATAATCGAACGTTTCGGCTTTTTCAAAATATTTTTGAACAGCAAGATTATATAGTTCAATTGTTTTTTCTGTTGGTTTGATTTCACTATCAGCAGTTTGAATAAACGTATTTTTATAATGAGTAATTGCATCTAAGTAATTTTCTTCTTCGATAAGCTTAACAATGCTTTTTTCTACTGTTTCAGCTTTTTCTTGACGCTTTTGGTCTTCGACTGAAATTTCTTCTGTTTGCTTAGTTTCAATTAATTCTTCATTTTCTTCTAACTTTTTTTTAGTTTCTTCATTAGTACAACCAACAAGAGTTAATAGGCATAATGTTAACATTATAAGCTTTTTGTATTGATTACTTACTTTCACAACATTTACTTTGTTTTTCCGCAATTTAATTCCCCCAAAACTAATACTATGGACTACAAGACTATTTTACTACACTTATTGCCATATAAGTATTAAAATATCAAAATAGTTCCATCTTTAATATCGATAACCTAAGTTCATCAGAATATTTCGGTATAAAACTATGCGAAATCATTTAGCTACTAGAAGACGAACGACCTTAAAGCAATCTATGTAACCAAGTATCCATCTAGCTGTTTCTCGAATCGTCTAAGAGCAGTTCTGAGAAGTTGGCAACAGAAAAAGTACACCAATTAATGATGTGCCAACTGTTCTTGATTAAACTCTACCTGTCCATGGTTACCAAAACCTGAAGGAATTAGCTCACTAATAAAAGCTCTTCGAACCATTGCTTCGTATTCTTCATCTGTTAGGTTAGCACTTTTAGTAGCCTCATGCTCGGCTACTAAAAGTGTGTATTCATCAGGATAATCCTTATAATATTCCTTAAGCTCTGATACCTTTGAATTAACTTTACTCCATTCATCGTTTAAAAGTTCATCATACTCAATAGTTGGATTCATTACCTTCATAAAGACCAAATGAGCTAGATAATGAAATTTTTTATCATAAGAAAGTCCATTTTCATAAGTCGGTTTCTTCACTTTATCGATTAACAGCCTTGAGAAACGCTCTAAACATGCTCTTGCTATCTCACTATCGCTTTGAGACTCACATGAAATGAAATCACCAAGAATTTCAATCTCAATTGCTTTATAATACCGCTCAATTCCTAACTTTTCCTTAACAGCTTCAGAAACTTCTTCTCTAACTGCTAAGATTTAATCAGGTACATGATATAAGACAAAATACTTTTGATAAGCTTTATACTCCATTCCATAGGATTGTACTACCTGCTCCTCTAGACTTTTTAACTCCTTTATTTCCAAGGGACTTAAAGTATAGTAAGGATAATCTTTCTCTTTACCTACGGAAACATATCTAGCTTTGTATATTGAAGTTATTGAGATATACTTTTGTTTTTTCAAAGAATCCAAAAGATTTTTAAGAGTGCTGACAAGATTTAATTAATACGATTCCCAAAGTTTGTTAGCAATTCCCCTTACCTTCTCCTTTGGAATAATTGTATCTTTTAGTGTGGAAAAAAGCTCATTTACGAAAACAAGTTTCTGTTGACTATTTTCTGTTAAAAAGAATTTTTGTTTTGCTAACTCTTTATAGGTAGTCTCATACTTTCCACATGAAGCTAATTCATTCAATTGCTTAATCACGTAAGGCAATAAAATAGCTTCCTCTTCCATTTTGCGTCCATTACGATTATCTATTTTTGGTAATGGTGTATCCCTAAGCCCAATTAATGTATATCTGCGTTTTTTCCCCCTATGCCCGTTAGATTTCACTTCTTCAAAGTAACGCTCTAACGTACTTATTAATGACTTCAGCGTGTTATCAGGCTTTAGACACCCACGATTTTTCCAAGAAGCACTATCAAACTCAGAACCACTTTCCCCTAGTTCTATTGACAGCTTAATTGCTTCTTCTTTAATATCATAATAATTCTTTTGCAAACTCCTGTTGCCACTATCCTTTCATTGTTTATTCCGATTGACGAATTAAACAGTATTGCCTTGACTTAGTGCCTACGCTTCACTTCGTCACTGCAAATGCAACACTATTGTAATTCATCAATCGGTTTCCAGAAGCATCATGAAGCAGCGAACAAGTTCGTTACTCCACTCTTGCTCTTCGAAAGCGAAAATATCTTCACTAAATCACTTTGTCACATTTCAAAAATACAATTAATTTATTAATATATTGTGTTTTAGAAATGTGACAAAACTATCCATTAATAAAATATAAGTGCAAGTTAAAACCTGCACTTATATTAGGGTTTATTTGTCATTCTCCTCTTAGTTGATATTTTTATTTTTATTCATTTATCAAATAAGAATGTTATTAAAGTAATTATATCACACAAATTACAACACTCAAACATTTTTATAGTTCTTTAGAACTTATAACCGTCTATTTTTATACTATTAATAGTCCTTTAAACTCATACAAATAATTACTAACTATTAAATGAATTGCGAAAAGGTACTCCCCTAAATTTGATTCGATTACATGGATAACCCGTAGTAAGTCTACAAGTAATCCCTCAGTCCCTTCAATACATCATCAGAGCTTATCCCTAAGTATCTCGTTGTGGTTGATAATGATTTATGAGAAAGCGCCTTACTAATTAAAACAACATCCGCCCCCTTCTTCCTTAAGTTAATTGCATACAACCTTCTAATAGCATGAGCACTGATATTGTTTAACTTGTATTTCTTAGCATAGTAAGAAAGCCTCTTAGTAATTATTCAACATCTAGAGAATCACCAAACTTACTTAAAAACACAACTTCATTTCGTTTCTTATAATGTTTACGAATAATATTATTTTGAGTTATCAAACGTTTCAAATACAGTGCTAATTCCTCATCGAAAGGCAATTTCAATACATCACATCCTGGTTCTTCATAATGTCACCTGTCAGTAGCGATGAGTTAGTCTTAAAGTTAATATGTTTCTCTTCTAGCTGTATTAACGTATTCATTCGAATGCCCGTCTTGTATATAGTCAGTATAGCTACCGCATCACGAAACTGAATGAAATTCGTCATATCAAGTAATGACAATAAAATTGACAATTGCTTCTCGTCAGCAGGAAGTTTAATCTTGGTATCAACACGTATACGAACGTCTTTCCAAAAGTTTCTCTCTATACATCCGTTATCGTAAAGCCGATTTAAAACAGCTTTAATGACACGTAGACGGCTTTGTTTCGATACATCTGAAATATCCCTAAGCTCGCAAGCCAACCAAATATAGACTCCAATTTAATGTCATCTACATATTCAATTTTCATTGCATCTACTAAACGTTTAAAAGTATAAATATATTCACTGATCGTCGCTTTACGAACGCACAGACGCATCTGCTCTTTCACAATTAACAAAGCATTATTAATTTCCACACCTTTCTTACCCTCGTGTAATTCGGCTACATCAATCATTAGCTTTGGTGGAGTAATCAGTATCGTATCTTTCTCTTTAAACGTACCCTCAAAACTTGGTAGCTGTATAGCTTCTGTTACATCTTCTAAATCAAAAATCCCTGTACGCTGACCTTTTTTAGCCAAATAAAAAACCTCCTAACTAATAAAAGTTAGAAGGTTTTAAAATTGCGAACGCTTACTTTGCTTTTTCTGCTACACCCAATACATCATTCTCTTCAAGGAACTTCGTATTGAATTGTGCTGATTTGAAAACGTCATTGTTCATCAGTGCTTGGTGGAATGGGATGGTTGTATTGATCCCAGGACCAGATACTTCGAATTCACTTAGCGCGCGGTTCATTTTCGCAATCGCTTCTTCACGTGTATCCGCATGAACAATGAGTTTTGCTACCATTGAATCATAATATGGTGGGATTGTATAGCCTGCATAGACAGCAGAATCAATACGTACACCATAGCCGCCTGGCGTTACATACGTATCTACCGTTCCTGCTGATGGCATGAAGTTTTTATAGGCATTTTCTGCGTTAATACGGCATTCAATAGCCCAACCATTTAATTGAATATCATCTTGTGTGAATGGAAGCTTCTCACCAGATGCGATTTTTAATTGTTGTTGTACAAGATCTACACCAGAAATCATTTCTGTAACTGGGTGCTCCACTTGAATACGAGTATTCATTTCCATGAAGTAGAACTTGTCTTCTTGATAATCATAAATGAATTCGATTGTACCGGCACCTTCGTAGTTACATGCTTGTGCCGCTTTTACTGCCGCAGCACCCATTTCAGCACGACGCTCAGAAGATAGTGCTGGAGATGGAGCTTCCTCGACTAGTTTCTGCATACGACGTTGAACTGTACAGTCACGTTCGCCTAAATGCACTACATTGCCATAGCCATCTGCTAAAACTTGGATTTCACAGTGACGGAAATACTCGATGAATTTCTCTAAATATACGCCAGGGTTGCCGAATGCAGCAGCTGCCTCTTTTTGCGTAATATCAATACCTTTTACAAGGTCTTCTTCTGTACGAGCTACACGGATTCCTTTACCACCACCACCAGCAGTTGCTTTAATGATGACAGGATAACCAATTTGAGCAGCCCATTCTTTACCTGTTTCGATATCTGGCACAATACCAGTACCAGGAACAAGTGGAACGCCTGCTGCTTCCATTGTTGTACGTGCAACGTCCTTGATACCCATAATTTTAATTGAATCAGAGGATGGACCGATAAATTTAATGCCAGCGTTTTCACAAGCTTCAGCAAAATCAGCATTTTCCGATACGAAGCCATATCCTGGATGGATACCATCTGCACCTGTTTTTTCAGCTACACTAAGCAGCGCTGGGAAGCTAAGATAAGAATCTTTTGATAGCTTTGGTCCGATGCAATAAGCTTCATCTGCTAATTTCACATGTAATGCGTCCGCATCTGCTTCAGAGTAGACAGCAACCGATTGAATGCCTAACTCTTTACAAGCACGAATAATACGCACAGCGATTTCGCCGCGGTTTGCAATTAAAACTTTTTTCATTTGTTTTGCACTCCTTACTCAGCTTTTACAAGGAATAGTGGTTGGCCATATTCTACTAAGTCGCCATCTTTCACAAGAACTTCAACGATTTCCCCTTGCACTTCTGCTTCGATTTCGTTGAATAATTTCATTGCTTCTACGATACATACGATTGTTTCATTTCCTACTTTATCACCTGGTTTTACGTAAACTGGTGAATCTGGGTTTGGTGCTTGATAGAAAGTACCGACCATCGGAGATACAATTTTATGTAACGAAGGGTCGTTAGTTGCTGATGTAGCTGCAGCTGGAGCTTCTTCCACTTTAGCTGGTGCAGGTGTTACTGCTGGAGCTTCTGCTGGTGCAGATTGTTGTACAACAGGGGCTACTACTTCTTTTTTAGGTGCTACAGTTTCTGTAACAATAACATTATTCTTTTTTAGTTTTACTTTTGCGCCATCTACTTCGTACACAAACTCGTCAATTGAAGAAGAATCTACTAATTTAATAATTTCACGAATTTCTTGAATTTTGAACATTTCTAACTCTCCTTATGAAATAAAATCTACTACAATAACTATTCTATATTTTTTCGTATCAATTTGAAATAGTTAAATGAAAATTAAGTAAATATGAACAAAATAAAAGGCTTTCCTTTACTAAACGAAAGCCTTTTCATAACGCTGATATATAACAACTATTTTCAAATTAACTAAATATTTATTTTTTTCTATATTTTTTAATAATTATTTGCACTAAACTTTACTTGCACATCATTTGCGCCTTCCATCTCTGTTTTCACCAAGTAAATAATTTCGTTTGCTTGTGCTTTTGACAATTCTTCAGCCATCACTGTAACAGAAACTTTTTCCCCTTCAGCGCGAACAAACGCATCTGAATAACCTAATGATTTAACAAGCATTTCAAGCATTGCTTCGGCTGATTCACGTTTAATCAGACCATCCATTTCATTAAATGCCTCATTTTTTTCTTCAGCAGAGGATTCCTCTGCAGCAATTTTTTGCGTTAACTGTTCACGTAGCTGACTTCTCTCATCACTTACCTGCATACGCATTTCTTCAAATAAGTGACTCGGTGAAGATACTTCTTGTGTGATATCATTTGTCGCTTCTTTATCAGTAACGCCTGTGACAGCTGTCTGTTGTAGTGTATCATCTGTAAAAATAGTTAGACCATTGAACTGTTTTGCTGGATCAACCAAATAATACACTGAAATGACTGCTACTAAACTTAATAATGTCATAAACCAAACTGTTCTTCTACGTACGCGCATTTACTTTTCCTCCTTATTTTCCATCGGAACGATTATGATTCGATGAATCGGTAACTGCATCACTTGACTGACGACTGCACGAATTTCATTTTTCACAAAGATATCGGATGCACCTTCTGAAACAACTAGCATTCCTGTTACGTTTTTCGCGCTTTGCTCAGTCCCTCGAAAATATTGGCTGAATAGTTTATTGGCCTCTTGGTCATTTGTCATCTCTCCATAATAAAAATAGACTTTAACCTCCCCAACACCTTGCATTGACTTCAAAGTTTGTTCAAGTTTTTCTTCATTGGTGAGTGGTGAACCTTTGTCGCTTGTTGAATTCGTCTGATACATAGGTAAAATGATGAATATTCCCATGGAGGCAGCTATCAAAATTAAAACCATCAATGACGTTGTTTTTTTTCGTGTCTTTTCCACATCACTTGTACATTGCCTCCCTTCATCTTCTCTTTTTCAAGTGTATGTACGCTTGTTTCTTCCTATGAATTGATAAATGGAATCTTTAATAGCAATTGCAAAAATACTAACGTGATGACCAATTTTGTTAGTGAAATTATTTCCTTATCATCCGTTAGAAACACAAATATCTGACATACAAAGAGCAATGCCAATAAAAGAATCAATCTATCTCCCCCCTGCCATCACTTGTACGAATACAATGAGGAAAAAACAAGAAAACATAAATGAAAAAGCAATGAGAAATGATACAGCACATAATGTAAATAGCGATTTACTAATTTGTTCTAGTAGTCTACAAATATCATCAAAGGCGATTGGTTCTAAAATAGCCGCCAACAATTTTAATGAATAAGCACTGACAACGAGCTGTACAGTTGGGATAAAGGACACTGTAATGACGGCGATAAAGGCACTAATACTAGTAAGTGAAGATGTAAATTGTGTCATATGCTGAAACATTGAAAAGCTGTCTACAATAAAAGACCCAACAACTGGAATATTTTCCTCAATTAATTTTTTGACGGGTTCCGCTACAGCAGCATTGACACTAAATGCTGCCACACCGCCTGCAGTCATCAACAGAATATAGCAAATAACGGAGGCAGAAACGATACTCATAATCGTAAAACGAATCAACTCAGCGATTCGTGTAAAAGAAATTTCCTTGACTATGACACTGCACACATCAAAGACAATGGCTAAAAGCACACCTGGAATAAGCCACTTACTACTAATAATGGTCAGGACTTGTACAAAAAACAGTAAAAAAGGCTGCCAGGAAGCAATCGCTGTAATACTACTTGATAGAAGAAAGCTTGAAGTTAAAATGGGATAAAATGCTGTAAATAGATGGGCTAGTCCTTGTGCAATTTCATCAATTAATGTAAAAGACTTAACTACAACTGGACCAATCGTTGCTAAAACAATCAGAAAAAAGAGTATCCTTGTCCCTTTTTCAAATTCTGGTAATACCATGTTCACAATCAAAACAATGATGACGTAGCTGCAAAGCATGAGCGTCATCTTTAGCAAGAGAAAGAATGGGTCGATTAAAAACGATAGTATTTGCTCCTGCAATGGCTTCGCTCCTTAGTTTAGCCTTTTTAAAATGGCCGACACCTCCTGTAAAACAGCCAAAAATTCTTTGAACCAATACAACAAAATCACGATTTTTACTGCAGCAAAAACGATGTTCCCGAGCACCTTATAATTATGTTCTGCCAGCAGTAAAGACATCCACTGCCCGACATAGAACATACTTGCACTGATTAAAATAGCTTTCGCATAAGGTAAAAAGGCAAGTGTTTCTAACAGCTGTTTGACGAAAGGCATTAAAAGTGTCGAGAACAACATGCCAAAAAGCAAGAACGAAAACATCACACTTATTAGCGCATGGAGTGGCTGTATAACTTCTTTTATCAGCAATAATAAAAGCAGCATGACAACAGCAACAATCACAATTTCCATTTACATTACCCGGAAGATGTAAGCCATTGGAAGAATGTTAAAATCTCATTAAAAAATAGACGTAAAAATCGAAGTAATTCTGCTGTCATATATAAGTAGGCAATGAAAAAGAGGAAAAATGAAAACTCCTTCTTCCCTGTTTGATCAAAGAAAACATGAAGAAGCGCAACGACTAGTCCCACTCCAGCAACTCTTAATACGTCTTGTAATTCCATTCCTACGCCCCCTCGTGTACAGCAATATATGTCGCTCTACCAAAAAAAAGACCTCTATACATATGTATAGAGATCTTTATTGATAAAATTTATAGAAGCTTTTCTACAATGCTTCTGACAGTGCCAGTTTGCTGTACGAGATAACTCTTTTCGCCCATCCACATCGATAAATATTCCGCATTACCTTGCTCGGCACTTTCTTTACGAATGGTAGTCGTTAAATAGTTTTGTAATGGATAAGGAGCTACTATCGCATCTTTCATACGTTTTGTAAAATCATTCATTAAGCCTCTTGCTGGTTTACCCGTAAAGGCGAGCGTAATCGTTGTTTGCTGTTCTTTCGAAGCTAACACAGCATTTTTATAAAGTGGCGAAATTTCGCATTCATCTGCCACTAGTAACGCTGTACCAATTTGAACAGCCTGTGCCCCGCCCTTTAACGCCCTTTGAATATCCTCTTTCGTCACAAGTCCACCTGCTGCGATAATAGGAATCGCAATTTGTCCAGCTACTTGTTGTAGTAAATCATATAACGGTATTAATTGCAGTGGGGCCGAAAAGGAGCCTCGATGACCGCCAGCCTCTCCTCCTTGTAGTACAACTGCATCCATTCCTGCTTGTTCTACTAGTATAGCTTCCTCTACTGTCGTAGCGGTACCAACCGTATAAATACCATTGTCTTTTAATTGCTGCAGAACCTCTGGAGAGGGCAACCCAAATGTAAATGAACAAATTGCTACCTGTTCCTCGATCACCGCCTGAATTTGACCTGCAAACACTTCCTTCGAAACAACACTTTGTACAGGTGATAATCCTAGTTCATCGTAAAAAGGTTGTAGTGCCATACGGGCTTGTTGTAAAACCTCGATATCAATTTTTGGTTCTTCTTGAACAAACAGATTGACCGCAAAGGGCTTTGCTGTTAACTTCTTTACTTCCTGAATAAATTGCTTTGTTTGTGCACCATCTAAGTAGCCCGCTCCTATTGAGCCTAATAGCCCAGCCTCAGCGCAAGCCGCCACAAATTTTGGGGATGTCACGCCTGCCATTGGTGCTTGAATAATGGGATATGTCATATCAAATGTTTGTAGCATACCTTTCACTCCTTACGATTATTGTAAACAATTCTCCCAGCAATGACCATCTATCTGATGATAGAATCTTGATGGACTCTTAGTAAAAAAGAGTACGTGCTTCTATCTATTATCACATTAAATGAAATGTTTGGCAGGATATGTATAAGAAAAAAATAAAAACCTACCCTTTTTTTAAAGAGTAGGTTGGCTATTATTAATTATTAAGCACGAGAAACGTAAGAGCCTTCTTCTGTGTTAACGATTAAAACATCACCTTGGTTAACGAAGAAAGGTACTTGTACGATTAGACCTGTTTCAAGTGTAGCAGGTTTTGTACCGCCTGAAGCTGTATCTCCTTTGATCCCTGGTTCTGTTTCTGTAACTTCTAATTGAACAGTATTTGGTAATTCAATACCTAACATTTCACCTTGGTAAGATTGAATATGCACTTCCATATTTTCTTTTAGGAATTTTAATTCATATTCAATAGCAGCTGAAGCAAGTTCAGTTTGCTCGTAAGATTCTAAGTCCATGAATACATGCTCGTCGCCTTGTGCATATAGGTATTGCATTTTACGGTTATCAATTTGTGCTTTCTCTACTTTTTCACCAGCACGGAATGTTTTTTCATTCACTGAGCCGTTACGTAGGTTACGTAATTTAGAACGCACGAACGCAGCACCTTTACCTGGTTTAACGTGTTGGAAATCTAACACGCGGTATAATTGGCCATCAACAATAATTGTTAGACCTGTACGGAAATCGTTTACTGAAATCATTTGTGTTCCTCCAAAGTTTATAAAATAATGAGTTCTTTTGACGAATGTGTTAGTAGTTCATTACCCGTTTCAGTGATTAAAATATCATCCTCGATACGGACACCACCGATTCCTGGTAAGTAAACACCAGGTTCAATCGTCACGGCCATACCTGGCTCTAGCACTGTCTCTGAACGCATCGATAAGCCAGGGCCTTCATGTACTTCAAGACCAATACCATGTCCTAAAGAATGACCAAATGCGTCGCCATATCCTTTTTCTTTTAAGTAGTCACGTGCAATCGCATCCGCTTGAATACCTGTTAATCCAGGACCCACTTTTTCAAGTGCTAACAGTTGAGAAGCAAGGACTGCATTGTACATATCTACTAATTTTTCAGATGGTTCTCCAACAGCCACAGTACGTGTGATATCCGAAATATAGCCATTATATAGCGCACCAAAGTCTAAAGTAACAAAGTCGCCTTTTTCAATCACTTTATTCGTTGCAACGCCATGTGGTAATGCTGAACGAAGACCAGACGCAACAATTATGTCAAATGAAGACTGAGTTGCTCCTTGTTTACGCATGAAAAATTCTAATTCATTCGAAACCTCAAGCTCTGTTTTACCAGGCTTGATGAAGCCTAAAATATGTGTAAATGCGTGATCTGCAATTTCACACGCAGCCTTAATAATATTAATCTCTTGTTCCGTCTTAATCAAGCGAATTTTTTCAATTAGCCCAGAAATCGGCACTAAATCTGCTTGAATGTTTGATTTATACAGTTCATATGTGCCATAACTTACAGTATCTTTCTCAAAGCCCAATAATTTGATGCCCATATTGCTTACTTGTGTAGCAATTTCTTCAATGATTGTTGCTTCATGTTTGACAATGCGGAAGTCCTGAATTTGTGCAGCAGCCTGCTCTGTATAACGGAAATCTGTAATAAACACAGCATCATTTTGAGACACAATTGCTACGCCTGCTGTCCCTGTAAAACCAGTCATATAACGTCGGTTATACCCATTTGTGATTAAAATGCCATCGATGCTTTGTTCTTGAAGTGCTTTACGTAGCTTTTGTAATTTCAACATAATCAATTCTCCCTCTCGATAAATGTACGTAGTGCCAGTTCATAGCCTTTCGTACCTAGTCCACAAATTTGACCAAGGCAGGCCGGAGCAAGATAAGAATGATGACGGAAAGCCTCACGTTTGTGGATATTGGAAATATGTACTTCGATAACCGGCACAGAAATTCCTGCAATCGCATCATGTAACGCGATGCTCGTATGGGTATACGCACCGGGATTAAAGATAATACCATCATATTTTTCGTCCTCTGCTTCATGCACCCAATCTACTAGTACCCCTTCGTGATTGGATTGACGAAATTCAACCGTAGCACCTAAAGAAGCCGCAAGATTTCGAACATTTTCTCTAACATCATCCAATGTTTCATATCCATAAATATGTGGCTCTCGTTTGCCAAGTCGATTTAAGTTCGGTCCATTCAAACATAATAACTTCACGCTTCTATTCGCCTCTTTCTATGTACTTGCCATTTATTTTATCATACACCGTGCATTCAGCAACTAATTTCAATTGATGGTTTCATAAATATCCCCTCAAACAAAGGGGATATTTTGTACCATTAACTGCCTTTTTGTGCTGTATGCTCCTTCTGATGAAAATTGGCCGTTTCCAACAAGAAACGTAATAGACAGACAACAATCACTATAAATGGAATGGACAGTTTTTTAAAGGACGTCAGTTGTAATGGTAGATCTAAAGCAATCCACTCCAATGTAATAGTCACAAGAAGACCTAGCAGCAGTGACGAAAAGAAAGCTGGAATGATATAGACATAGCGCATGGTCATATATAAAAATAAGCCGATGATAAACAGCAGAAAGATAAAGAAGGTCCATTGAAATAATTTAGAGCTATCTTCAAACCAATTCCACTTTTTATAAAACCCAATCGGATGCCATTTAATAAGATGGAAATAATGTAAACCCTTTAAGCACAGCGCTAAAACAAGCGCATTTACAAGTGCGGTAATCGTCGCTACTTTCATCATCTAACCTCCCTTTTGCACACTAATGTTTTCCTGAAATGTACGATTAGTGTAGCCATATAGAAAATTTACTATGCGTAACTGTAGAGGTTTTTCACTAAATTTAGTACAATGGTACAGTTGAAATATATAAAGAGAGTGGTGTTAGCCTTGAGCAATTCACCTGTATACGGGGGACAAGCACAATTAGAAGGTGTGATGTTCGGAGGAAAGGAACATACTGTTACAGCCATTCGTCGTAACGATGATTCCATTGATTATTATCATTTTAAAAAAGTTCAAAAGCCTATTTTACAAAAGCTCAAAAAAATTCCATTTGTACGAGGCGTTGTAGCGCTCATTGAGTCGGCTGGCTTAGGCTCTCGTCACATGCAATTTGCAGGGGATCGTTATGATGTGACACCTGGCGAAGAAGAAGATCATAAAGAAGAAGGTTCTAAACTTCAGATGATACTTGGAGTTGCTGTAGTAGGTATTCTTTCCTTTTTATTCGGAAAATTTGCCTTTACATTAATTCCTGTTTTTATAGCAGATTTTTTCTCAAAATGGATTGAAGGGAAAACGGGACAAATTCTACTAGAGAGTGGTATTAAACTCCTTTTACTGCTAGCCTACTTATACTTTATCTCATTAACCCCTCTGATTAAGCGAGTATTTCAGTATCATGGTGCCGAGCATAAAGTCATTAACTGTTATGAGGCTGGCTTAGACATCACAGTAAAAAACGTTCAAGCTCAATCACGTCTGCACTATCGTTGTGGCAGTAGCTTCATTCTGTTCACAGTGTTTGTCGGCATGTTTTTATATTTCTTTGTACCAACTGACCCACTGTGGCTTCGTATTTTAGATCGGATTCTATTAATTCCTGTTGTACTCGGTATTTCATTTGAAGTATTACAAGCGACAAATGCTTGCCGCAATATCCCAGTGTTGCGTTTCCTTGGCTACCCTGGCTTATGGCTTCAATTACTGACAACTCGTGAACCAAAGGACGATCAAGTAGAAGTAGCAATTGCTTCCTTTAATATGCTACGTCAAGTAGAGCAGCAACCTGAAATTGCTGCAACATTGAACCATGAATAATAGAACAGGCAGTCCCAACAAGTGTTGAGGCTGCCTGTTTTATATTATTGCTATTATTGCTCTATTTAGTATAAATAAGTGCAGTAAACAGCCCTATTAAATTTGGTAAGATACTGAAAACTAAAAACAGCCAATTATTCGTCATGATGGAGATGCTTGTAAAAATAAGAATGGACGCAGCAATAATACCTATGCCCAGCTTCACTCGAGAAAGCTGGAACGGGATGGGACTAAACATGTTGATGGTCAAAACTCCCCCAATTATCCCCCAACTCCCTAAGTGCACTAAAAGAATACTACCTAAAACCATTGCTGCATTCAATTCAATGCCAAATACAATGAGTGTAAAGAAAATATAAATCGCCGCTAATGTCACATACCACGAATAGGATTTCGCTTTTTGCCAAATATAGTCGTGTAGCTCATCTAAACCTCTATTTTTCTTCGCCTTACTCCGTCCTAACCACCAGCCTAAAATTCCACAAGTCATTCCCCCATACAATCCGATAATTCCCCCGATAGAAATCTCCATCACTCCGTCCCCTCCTCTTCGAATATAAACACTTCTTCAATTGTGCAATTGAAAGCTTTTGAAATATTGTAGGCGAGTTCTAAAGATGGATTGAATTTCTCCGATTCAATTGCAATGATTGATTGTCGCGAGACGCCAACTACTTTAGACAACTCCTCCTGCGTAATCTTTTTCGATTTCCGCAATTCACGAATTCTATTTTTCATAAAGCCTCCTCGTTAAATGTAAAGTAAACTGTACATTTTTTTGATAAGTAAAGTTTACTTTACACCATTTCATATGTCAAGTTGACTTTACAATTTAGTTTTCGTTTAAACAATACAGGAATTCTTATGAAGAACGATCAGGAGACATAGTGAGGGCTATAATTAGAAAAGACACCACACGCTAATTTTGAAAAATGTAATCAGTTTGTGAAGAAAAGCATCCACCTCCATCGTACCTATCTACACTGTAAAATAAAGTTAAATTCCAAAATAAGGAATATAAAAAGCGTGTTTTGAATGATAATCAAAACACGCTTTTTTATAGGATTTTTCCGCACCTTTTCCTTTAGCGTTAACCCGCCTATTTCAACACTCTACTATGAATTATATTCATAATTTTCTGTTGAGCATCTAGAGCTTCAGGGATAGGCATCACAGCAAACACATGATTCATTTGAGGATAAACAAAGGTAGTGATGTCAATGCCTTGTTCGGTTAGTTGTTCATCAAATTTTATGGCATCTGGATATAAACTTTCATGTGTTCCAATAAAATGAGTAATCTTCCCAAGTCCTTGAAAATCACCGTAAATAGGACTAATCAATGGGTCCTTTAGATCTTTATCAGCAGCCCATATCTTTGTAATGACTTCCATTCCTTCACTAGCTAACATTGGGTCCTTTTCTTCATATTCAAGTATCTGAGGATTTTCTAAACTCATATCAACACATGCTGATAGTAAAATAATATCTTGGGGTTGAGGTAGATGGTTCTGCTTCAAAAGTTGGACCAGACCAAGTGCTATATTTCCACCTGCCGAATCTCCGATAATGGTCAATTGATTAGAACTTTCAACCGTTTTTAAAATTTCTTTATAGAAATTGAGCATTTTTTGGAAGGTGTCATGATGGTTAAAATGAGGTACTTTCGGATAAATGGGCGCAATAACTTTTGCATTTAACGATTGTGCCATCTTATCCATGAATAACCAATGTAAACTTAAAGGCTGATTCGTCCAAGCACCACCATGTATATAGAGAATAACTTTTTGCTTCAAGGACTTTTGGTCATTTAAAGTGAAGACCTGCATAGCCTCAAAGGTTTGCTCCTCCATATCACTTATAAATTGAACATCTTCCCCTATAACATAAAGCTGACTATTTTCAGTTCCCCTCTGCTCAATAAACTGTTTAGCATTTTCAATACTAGAAAAACTCTTTTTATTACTTTGCGCAAATAGCCATTTTTCAAATTGAACACTTTCTTCAGAACGATCTCCGCTAAAAATTTCTACAGTCATTTTTTTCTCCCCTTTAAGTTTCATCACGCACATAGATTGATAAGAGCCATGTATCAGAAGCTTTCACACGTACTATAATCTATACCGTATCATAGAGACAAACCTGCATCCGTTAAATAAAATATTTTTTTCGTACTCTATGTTAATTCCACAGTATGTCGTATACTCCTTCAACATCCATCGTATTTAAATGAAAATAAAAAATACCATGCTGATTGCCAACATGGTATTTTCATCTTTATTTAAACAAGTAACTCATTAATAATTTTTTAACTGTCTGATTATCAATTTGGCATCCAGCCGTTGCTAAAGATATGTTTTCAAGTTTTTTATTTTATATACTTAGAACGAACAACGGTCCTTTTGTATGGCTCACCTTGTAATGTTTCACCTGAAATATTTAAAGTTATATTATATACACCCGACTTTTTATTTTCTGGAAAATTCACCATAAAGTTTTGCTGATTAACCTTTTGCGTCTGTAGAGAAGAAGCAATATCTTTCCCTGTTGGATCCAGTACTCGTACATCGAAGGTAAGTTTTTGTAATTGGTCATTAGCTTGCATTGTCACGATATTATTCGTTTCTAATGATACTGTTGGAATACTTACCTTAATCAAAGATGGGCCCCCATGTTGAACTGCCAGTAAAAACGCATTATCTTCTGCCTGCGTGCTTATATTTATCTTCCATTCCCCAATCTCAGAAATAACCCCAGTAAATGTATGAGGTACTACGCCATTAAAAAAGGAGGCTTCATCCAATGATTGGATTGTTTGGTTGGTATATTTTTTTTCTGAAGGAGATACTAACTCTATCTTATCACTAGTTAACCCTGTCCATAATTTAACATTATCGAGCGCAGTATCCACATAAAAAGAATGTGTCACATCATTTGACGATTGTAACTTCCCTCCGTAAAAATAATGAGAAACATCCAACTCTTGAAACATATCAGATTGAGAAAAGTATTCTTTGTTCATCATGATACGATCTGTAGAAGCAGACTGTAGATACTGTTCCAATCTTGAAAATACCGCAGATCCCATTCGAATATTGTCATGGTCAAGTGAGGGATCGGTAAATAAATGTGTTCCGTAAGATAATTTAGTGCTTGCCTCTTTGACTAATCCATCATTTGGATCGGAAAGATATAGACCACCCATCCAGAGTGCAGATAGAAATGGTCCTGTATTAGTACCAGCCATTGTATAATAGTTGTTCTTGCTAACATTGGGGTGATTGTCTATTAGTGAGCGAAAATATTCCATTTCCCCAACTTGAAGTGAATAAGTTCCATCATCTTTTTCACCGAGTAATGTAGCTAGCCAACCTGCCCACCAGCTATATGCAAGATCAGCTAACTCTGATCCATAATGAGGGGACCCTAAAGTAAACACCCTCCCAACGTACGGATGAGCATTATGAAGAACTAATGCTGCTTGGGTATCAGGTCCACCCTTGCTATGGGCAATTATATTTAATTTTTTTCCGTGAAAATGTTGACTGATTTCTTTTAACATAGAGGCTAATAATTTTCCATTATCGTATTGACTATAAGAACCTTTACCTGCCGAATCGTATAATTGAACAAATACCGTTTGATATCCTGCTTCATAAGCTTTTGTATACATATCATTAAGACCGTGATATTCTGTATTGCCATACCAACTTGTAGAGTTACCGTTTTTCCCTTGAACGAAAACAAGAGGTGGCTTATTCAAATCAACATTAGGTGGAGTATTTCCTAGAAACCACTCTCCAGGTGTAAAGCTTTCACCTGGTGGCTTCAATCCATAAGGTTCAATCGTGTTTGAGGCAAAAACATCTGGAGTAGAAAAAAGCATAATTGTAACCATTACTAATAAAGAAAGTATTTTTTTCAAATTGTTTTCCTCCTAATCATTATAGATCAAGTGCGTAAAGCTGTAGAAAAGCAATTTATAATTGTAAAAAACTGGTGTTGAATAACAGCTATTAATGCTAATTTTCAAGCAGCAACCAACTAACCCCACCTTCCCTTTATACTAATATTCTATAAAAAGGAAAAGAATTCCTTCTAATTTAGACAAAAAAATATCATTATCTTACTTCGGTTAAGCCTCACTTAGAGAAGCAGCGAGATAGATTGTGTTAGCAAATAAAATAGCATAGAGCGAAATGGCCAATATTCAACACCATATGTTCATATAAACAAACCTAAGTCCTTAATTCTCATTTATGAACACCCTCTTCTCGCGCAATATGATGGATGCTTTCTTGACCATTTATATAACGTAGTACGGTTTTTATTTTCTTATTGATCATCAAAACACCCCGTAAAAGCTAGATTTTGTGTCTAGCTTTTACGGGTCAGAAGGTACTAGATTGTATTATTTCAACATATATGTACCAGTTAATAATAAACCTCCATCAAAGAATAAACACCCTATGTAAGCAAGCAAACTAGTCCAATTTTGAAATGGCTAGTTTGAACACTTACATAGAGTGCTTTAGGTCCCTCTAAATAGTTGGTTGAGGTTATGGAAGCTATTTAATTTAGAGAGTTTTTCATGCTAATTCTTGTAACGCCTCAATTGCTTGAGCTACTTGCTCTTCTGTTAAATTGTGACGCACGATGTAGCGGTTGCGCGCATGCTTTGTACATTCGATTGTACAGCCACCTAAATGCTTTGCTTCATTTTCTTCAGATGCAATGATTTGTTTGTTACATTCAGGGTTTGCACAGTTAATGTAACGTTCACAAGGTTCACCGTCATAGTGATCACGACCGATAATCACATGCTCTACTTGATTGATTGGCACCGTTAAACGCTCATCAAATACATACATTTGACCGTCCCATAATTGGCCTTTCGCAACAGGGTCTTTTCCGTATGTTGCAACACCGCCATGTAATTGACCAACATCGCCAAAGCCTTCACGTTTCATCCAGCCCGAAAACTTCTCACAGCGAATCCCGCCCGTACAATAGGTTAAAACATTTTTCCCTTCGAACAGCTCGCGATTTGCACGTACCCATTCTGGTGTATCACGGAAGTTTTGTACATCTGGTCGAATCGCACCACGAAAATGGCCGACATCGTACTCATACGTGTTACGCACATCTAATACTACTGTATTGTCATCTTGCATTTCAGCAAGAAATTGTTCTGGTGACAGGTAGCGACCTGTTAATTCATGTGGGTTCACGTCTTCTTCTAAGCCTAAGTTTACTAACTCAGGTCGTGGGCGTACGTGCATTTTTTTGAATGTATGCTCTTCTACTGCATCAATTTTGAAGACTATACCTTCAAATAATGAGTCAGCTTGCATGTTTGCCATGTATTGCTCTGTTTGCTCAATCGTACCTGAAACAGTACCGTTAATGCCCTCGTTAGCTACTAAAATACGACCTTTTAAACCGATTTCTTTACACATGGCTAAGTGCGTTGCTGAAAACGCAGCTGGATCTTCAATCTTCGTGTAATGGTAATATAATAAAACTTGATAATTCATTGTTTTCCACCTATCATTTCAATATTTGCAGGATATTCCTGATAGTGTCTTTTACGACCTATTAACCATAAAGGATAATCATTGAATATGCTATCGGTAATTAGACTGAAATGGGTATAAATATTATTTTTAAAGAATTTGTGAATTGGTGAGTGGACTTTTTTTTATAAAAAAGTGTTATTCCACAATCTGGTCCTTAAATGGAAAAAGACACACTCCTTATGAAAGAAATGCACCTGTTAACGGAGGATTGTTAGCCAACTTCAGTACTAAGTAAACTGAGAAATTGAGTAATGCGTGCTTTTATTCAGGGAATCCCCAAATAGAATACATCGCGTATATACTCAAAAATATACCAAGCAAAAAGAATCCCGATTTTATGATATTTTCCTTTTTGAAGGAAATTTCACTGTATTCGGCATAGCTTAATATCATATAGATAATGGCTGGTGTAAAGATGACTATCGCCAGCCAATGTTGCTGAAAATTAACTCTTAACGCAGGATTAAATACAGGCAAAAAGAATAATAAACCTAATAAAGCCCCTAAAGCATAGCCTTTTAAATATTCTTTCATCAAAGTTTGTCCTTTCTTAGAGTAATTTTTAATTGCACCTCCACAATCTAGATGCTTTGCTTCAAGCAATGTAGTAAAGCCTTTTTCTACTTAAACTAAGCCACTCTTTCTATAGCAATTAAAATTCGGCAGCTATAATTTGATAATTACTTTTCAATTTTGGGGATGAAAATGCTAAAGAGAAAATATGCACAAGCATTTCTTGATACTAATGAAAGGCCCTTTAACGGAAGAACCTTTTCACGATGAAAACACCCCTTTAGATATATGAATATCCAAAGGGGCGTAGCTTCGTAACATTTTTATAAATGTCGCGACTTTATTTTAAACTTTGTATCTGTTTGATAAACATCGTGACTTTAATTCAAATCTACAGACCGCATTTTAACTGTGCACCACAGTTTGTACATGTATTACAGCCGCCCATTTCTTCGACAGTTCCTTTACGACAAACAGGGCATGTATTCCCTACGTCTGAGCCGATGACCGTTGTAGACTCTAATGCTTGAATTGTATCTACTAATACGACTGGACGTTTTGTCTGCTCTTCTACTAATTCTTCTTCAAATGATAATTGATCCATATCATTTTCTTCCGCTTTTAGTGTAAGAACTTGTGAATCACGGCTACCATCCACATAGACCGTGCCACCTTTAGCGCCACCTTTATATAGTCGCTCGTATACTTTTTCTACTTGCTGTACTGTATAGCCTTTTGGTGCATTCACTGTTTTAGAAATGGATGAATCAATCCATTTTTGAATAATACATTGAACATCGGCATGTGCTTCTGGTTTTAGCTCCATTGCTGTGACAAACCATTCAGGAAGCTCTTGCTCATTTACTTCAGGATGACGATCTAAATACTCTTTTACAATTTCAGCCTTGACCTCAATAAATTTACCTAAACGACCAGAACGGTAGTACGTGAAGGAGAAGTATGGTTCAAGACCTGTCGCTACGCCTACCATCGTTCCTGTCGAACCCGTTGGCGCAACAGTTAGTAAATGCGAGTTACGAATACCAGTCGCTAGAATTTGTTCTTTGATGTGAGCAGGCATTTTTTGCATAAAGCCTGTCTCTGTAAAGGCTTTACGTAAACGAGCTGTTTCTTCGTCAGTAGCACCTACTAAGAATGGGAAGCTACCACGTTCCTTTGCAAGCTCTGTAGACGCCTCATAGGCTGTTTCCGCAATTGTTTTAAAGATTTCATCGACTAAAGCATTACCTGCTTCTGAACCGTATTCCTTTTCACAGTAAATAAGTAAGTCTGCTAAGCCCATAACCCCTAAACCAACACGACGCTCGCCAAGGGCTTGTACACGGTTCTCTTCTAGGAAGTAAGGAGTCGCATCAATAACGTTATCCTGCATGCGAACACCCACACGAACTGTTTCACGTAGTGCTTCGTAATCAACTGATTGATTTTCTTTATTCGCAAACTGTGCAAGGTTCACAGCTGCTAAGTTACACACAGAGTATGGTGCAAGTGGTTGTTCCAATAATTGTTATCCTAAAGGCTTTTTATCCTTTAGTTCTTACAGTTCAATTCCTGCAAGTTCAGCATACATTTTCATTACACATGGCGTATGCATACTCATAAAAGCTTCTTAAATAATGTAATTTATAAAAGCCTGCATAACCTCTATTCATTTCTATCACAGCCTTTCTTACATTAGGCAATTTTGAATTTTTATGAATGTGTAATGTTGCGGTCTCGTGCCCGGGTTATAGTCTACTAAGTAGGATCACCGGGTATGCGTTGCCCCTGACTAAAGCTTTACCATTAGCCTTCGGTTCGGATTAGCATCTCAGCCTTCCCGCTTTATCCCGCAATTTTTAACGTGAGGCGAAGTCCACCACACGGATTTGTCGCTACAACACTTTGACCATATGCCTTTGCATTTGTCATATCATTCGCGTTGTCGATGAAGAAAATACCTGGCTCTGCTGAGTATGTTGCACATACGTTTATTAAATTCCATAATTCTTTTGCTTTCATTGTACGGTATGTGCGGACTTTATAGCCCATTTTTCCCCATTCGCGAACATCGCCCACTTCATGCCATTTCGTATTGTACACGTTCATTTCTTCTTTTGTATATTCTTCCACAGCTGGGAAACGAAGCTCAAAGTCAGCGTCCTTTTCTACTGCTTCCATAAATTCCTTCGTTAATGTCACGGAAATGTTGGCACCTGTTAAAAACTCTGGGTTATGAACTGTGTATGTGCCACCATCACGTAATTTATTTTCAGCCTCACGAATGATCGCTGTATCGAATCCACCTAAGCCTTCAATGTTTTTGTAGTTCACGATACCTTGATACATCGCTTCTTCTTGCATAGAAAGTGGCTTGAAGTTTAATTTTTCTTTTGCTAGACGAATGATTGTTTCATCCGTTGTATTTTCGATCAGGTAACGCAGAATACGTGGATTTTGCATTTTAGAAATAATAAATTCCACAATATCTGGATGCCAATCTGCTAGCATAATCATTTGTGCCGATTTCTTACGCGGGTTCGCTACACCCACTCTCTATGTCACCATAGAAGTTGAGACCATATCTTACATCCAATTAGATGCCCTCGCACTTCGGAGTGGCTTCACTCCTACTCTACTCACTTCCGCTAACTTAGCGTGCTTTCGATGGTCGTTGAACCTTCCCCTTTAAAAGGAGCTTGGCTGCTGATTGTCTTTATCCCACTGCTATTTTCAAGCATTCACGTTTACCGTTTCCAATTACGTTGTAGCTAGCAGTGCATTTATAATGCGTTTTTTAACATTTTCAAAATCATTTTTTATCTCATCTTCCCAAAAACGGAGTAAAGTGTATCCATTAGCTGCTGCAATTTGATTTTTTTCGATATCCCTAGCTTTTATTCTCTTTTGTACCTCATAAAAAGAGGAATAAAATTTTGGATTCCCATGCCAAAAATCACCATCACATTCAATTAGAATATTTGTCCCAACTAGTAAGAAATCAAATTGTGCACCTTCAAATATAAAGGAATATTTGTAGGTGATTGATTGTTCAACTAAGAAATTCTCTAAAGCTGTTTCAATACTAGTTTTTCTAAACGTTTCCCTCTCTATTTGCTTTAATGCAGCTTGTCGAATCTTTTCAATGGTTTCTTTACTATAAACCCCTGTCTTACCGCTATTCCATGAAGGCGTTCCATTTATTTTTCTAGTTTCAGCTGTTTTTGAAATGATATTTTTAAAATGAAACTTTTTTTGTTCATTTGGCATGTCATTATGCCACTTACCTGTATTTTGTGATCGAAGTCTACTCGCATACTCTTTACTACAAGTTTTAGTCTGCCGATGTTTTTCATCGAATAGTTTTCCACAAATTACACAAGTTAAAGGCCCACCTTTTCCTCGACAGCTTCTACTACAAAATTGATTTGGAATACCTCGCCTCAGTTTAACCTTTTTATTACATAAAATATATTGGCAGATCACCATTTCTATTGGATAAAAATAAGATATTAAATAATTATCTAATGTTAAGTTATGCTCATTTTTCAAATGAGACGTAAACCATCCTTGTTTATTATGATTTATTGTAAAGCCACATATTAAACAAGTTTGTGGTTGTATCGCATCATAAACATCCATATTTCCCACCTCGATTAAAGTGACAATATTTCCGTTAAAGAGTTCCCAGCAATTCACGAGGTTTGTTTACGCAGAAGCACCTAGATTATGCTTACCTCTGCGGCTACCACCTTGTTCGACAAGATGAGTCAGCTTCGCAATATCATCTAACCATGAGACAGAACCAGATGATTTACCATTTACACCACGTGCTAACGTGTTGCGTGGACGTAATGTTGAACCATTTGTTCCTACACCACCACCACGACTCATAATTTCCATTACTTGCTTACGGTGATCACTGATGCCTTCACGTGAATCTGCGACAAACGGCATTACGTAACAGTTAAAGAAGGTTACATCTGTTTCAGATCCAGCTCCATAAATGACACGTCCTGCTGGAATAAATTTCAATGAAACTAATTGCTTATAAAACTTCTCAAACCACTCTTGGCGTTTCTCTGGAGTTTTTTCAACAGCGGCAAGGCCTGTTGCATTTCGTTTTGCGATTTGTTCATAAAAAATTTCAAGAGGCTTTTCTAGCACGTCAATTGAACGCGTAATTACACCCGTTTCTTGCTCTTGCGGATCGTCTAATGCACTGCGGTAATCTTCCTCAATCAGAATATCTGCTGTTTTTGTAGACATGTCCAGCTTTTGAATTGTCCCTAAACCACGTGCAGGGAATTTTGGATCAGCTTTTACTGTTAAAACAACAAAGTCACCGGCTTTCAGTGTTTTCTTTTCTGTGTCTTTAAACGAGTAGCGATCGATCATAACAAGTCTAGATACGCCTTTATGCGTAATATGCATATCAGGCGTTACTGGGTGTACTTGTGGGAATTGTTCGATATCTTTGTTTAACTGTTCAAATTGATTGTTTACTTCGGGTTGATGATTTGTGATTACCATCGTTTTGCCTCCCTTGTTATCTTCATTACAAAATAAATACACAATATCATGTGCCGTTAAACACTACATATTGTGTACATGTCTTTAAAAAAGATACTATATATAGTTTTTTAATTCAACTCTTGCTTTTTTAAATAGAATCCGAACTACTTGTTATTACTAGGGTCGAACGTTAAAAAATTTTTTTCATACCATTTTTTACTTTTTAAAGTTCCATTCATCATTTGCATATTTTTTTTCTTCTAATGCACGAACATATTCTAACTGCTCCTCAGAAAGTGTAAATGGTTTTAATTCAATTTGCAACGATTTTGCAAACCCATCACGAAAAGCTGTTACACATTGTTCAACTGTTACTGGTTCTTTAACAAGACTGTTGATGGCAACCGCCTTTTCCGGTAACTTTCTGCGCATACGATTCTTCGCTTCTTCGCTTGAGAAATTAAATACGGATAATAGTTTCTCCTGGTCTAAATCTAATAAAATGGCGCCGTGCTGTAAAATAACACCCTTTTGACGTGTTTGAGCACTTCCCGCTATTTTTTTTCCTTCAACGACCAGCTCATACCAACTTGGCGCATCAAAGCAAACAGCACTTTTCGGACTCTTGAGGTCAGCTCTTTTCTCCTCTGTATCAGGTACACTAAAATAAGCATCCATCCCAAGATTATGGAAACCTTGCAAGATTCCCTCACTTAATACACGGTATGCCTCTGTCACAGACTCTGGCATATCCGGATAGCTTTCCGTAACGATGACACTATATGTGAGTTCATGCTCATGCAAGACAGCTCGTCCACCCGTTGGACGACGCACAAAGCCTAAGCCTTGCTCACGTACAGCATCTAAATTAATATCTCTTTTAGCCTGTTGAAAATAACCAATCGATAGTGTCGCAGGCTCCCACTCGTAAAAACGAATCACTGGTGGAATTAACCCCTCACTATGCCAGTCAAGTAATGCTTCATCTAGTGCCATATTAAAAGAAGGACTACATTTCCCTGAATTTAGAAAATACCAAGTTGTCATATGTTCATCTCCTACAAATATAAAATGATCCCTCAGGCCCCACCTGTGGTTCAAACCTCTCAAAAATTAGCTACAGTGTAAGTTGCTAACGATGTACTTTCGTAATGATATAGCCGAATTCGCCACAACCTAGTTAATTTTATCAAACTCATTGGACTATCGCTAGCGCATCTTTTATAATAATAGAGAAGATAGAAAGGGGTAAGAAAATCTTGGACATACTTATCACAATCGGTGTCGTTTTAGTAGTCATAATTGCATATATCGGTATTAATGCACTACGACTCAAAAAAGCCGTAACCAACTTAACACAAGAGCAATTCATAGAAGGCTATCGTAAAGCCCAGCTAATCGATGTACGTGAACAAAAAGAATTTGATGCTGGTCATATTCTTGGTGCACGAAATGTTCCTTCCACAACACTACGTCAACGTTATAAAGAAATCCGCCCAGATTTACCAGTATATCTATACTGTCAAAATACAGGCCGTAGCTCACGTGCTGCACTATTTCTTAAAAAACGTGGGTACAACCAAATTTACCAACTTCAAGGTGGATTCAAAACTTGGACAGGTAAAATAAAAGCAAAAAAATATTAATGTCTACATGACAAAAGCCGTCTCAAAGAACTATGAGACGGCTTCTTTTTTTAAAAATTCAAAGTTTCTACTATATTATATCTATTGCAAATGATTAAGTACTAGCTTTTTGTTCACCAAGTCTCTAATCATGCATTGGACAGAAAAAAGGATAGCGACGACAGACAAAATATATAGCTCATTCTTACTAACAATTCCTGACTGTAAATGATCCGTTCTTTGAGCGAATTAATGTCACTTAGGAATCGGTTCCCCCATAGCCCCCCTTCTACACGTTAGGAGTGAGCTCCCTACAAAATCAACCACGCCAACACTATCTTTATGCAAATCTTCCACATGGCATCCCATCAAATATTTTGTATGTTCAAAAATACTATTTTTCGTTAGAGATTTAGCATATTGCGTCCTATTCTGCTATTTTTCTGAAAATAGTCAGAATTTATTATTGAATAATGGGACGAGCACTGATAGGATGTATAATATCTTACAATAATAATTGATTATGAAGTTAATAAGCTATGAATGCTATGGATTAAACTATAGCAGGAGCAGTTCTGGAGAGAGCGCCATGTGCGTCGCCGAAGGGTTCACTATCTCAGGCAAAAGGACAGAGGAGTAATATCCGCTTTTATTAGCGATGTCACACGAATAGTACATCTATTTCGTGTAACATTCGTGACTAAATGGTATTTGTTATTCTGACGTTTTTCCGAGACTAGTGTCACAACTAGTCTCTTTTTGTTTTTCCAGTCATAGTTTTTTATGTATCTTTGAGGGGGATTAACGTGGAACAGCAACAATTAAAACGAGATTTAAAAAATCGCCATGTGCAGCTTATTGCCATTGGTGGAACAATTGGGACGGGTTTATTTTTAGGCTCTGGCAAAGCCATTGCCCTTGCAGGCCCTTCTATCATCCTTGCCTACTTAATTGTCGGTACCGCCTTATTTTTTGTGATGCGTGCATTAGGTGAGCTGCTATTATCCAATGCAGGCTATACATCATTTACGGATTTTGCATCCGAATACATAGGTCCTTGGGCAGGTTATGTGACAGGTTGGACATATTGGTTCTGTTGGATTATGACAGCTATGGCGGACATTATCGCGGTGGGGGTTTATACACAATATTGGTTTGATATCCCCCAATGGATGCCAGCCATTGGTTGCTTAATCTTGTTATTACTACTCAATTTATTAACTGTTAAACTTTTTGGTGAATTGGAATTTTGGTTTGCCATCATTAAAGTGATTACGATTGTGGTTCTTATCATCATCGGACTGATTATGATTGTAACAGGCTTTCAAACTAGCTCAGGAACGGTAGCAGTGGAAAATCTTTGGGCACACGGTGGTCTATTTCCAAATGGAATGTACGGCTTTTTAATGGCTTTCCAAATGGTTGTATTTGCTTTTGTTGGCGTGGAATTAGTGGGGGTTTCAGCAGCTGAGACAGCAGATCCTCAAAAAAATATTCCCTCTGCCATTAATAAAATTCCATTTCGTATTTTACTCTTTTATGTAGGTGCATTGTTTGTGATTTTATGTATCAATCCATGGTATGAAATGTCTGCCTCCAGCAGTCCTTTTGTACAAGTATTTACACTGGCTGGTATTCCGATTGCTGCGGGTATTATAAATTTTGTTGTACTCACTTCAGCCGCTTCAGCAGGTAATAGTGGTTTATTTTCAACAAGTCGGATGCTCTTTAATCTTGGGAAAAATAAACAAGCATCACCTACATTTGCCAAGCTCAACAAAAACAGCGTGCCAAGTAATGCACTCGTTATTTCTGCTATTGTTGTATCAGTAGGTGCATTGCTAAGTAAGCTGATGCCAGAAAATGCCTTTAGTATTGTGACGACGATTAGTGCGATTTGTTTTATTTGGGTGTGGAGCATTATCGTTATTTCTCACATTATTTATCAACGAAAAAACCGTGCCTTACATGAAGCATCGAAATTTAAAGCACCACTGACACCTTTTATCAACTATGTAATTCTAGCATTCTTTGCCTTTCTCTTACTTATAATGTTTATTTCTGAGGCTACACGTACAGCTCTACTATTAACACCAATTTGGTTTATCGCCTTATTCATTCTTTATAATATGAAAAAAAGATGACCTCAGCCTAAGTGCTGAAGTCATCTTCACGCATTAAAAAATAGTCATATCCCATTCTGTCGCTAAATGCTTTAGTAACTGCACACCAGCCACACTGTTTCCTATTGGATCGATTGCTGGCCCATAAATACCGATACCACAGCCAGTAGGAAATGGGGAATTCAAGCCTGCATGACCTGGAACAGCTGTAAGAATCGCACCGGAAACACCACTTTTAGCAGGCAGGCCAATAAAGGCTGCAAACTTCCCTGAAGCATTGTACATACCGCATGTCACCATCAAGGCCTTTGCTAATTTCGCCACTTGTTTAGGAAATAGCTGTTTCTTTAACAATGGATGGTAGCCATCATTGGCAATGACTAAGCCAATCATCGCTAAATCTGATACATTGACTTCAATTGCACATTGCTTCAAATACACCTCAAGTGCCGCCTCTACTGGACAATCTAGGAAGCCTGAATCCATTAAATAGTAGGCCAATGCTCGATTACGATTGGCGGTTTGCCATTCTGATTGAAATACCTCTTCATTAATACTTAATTGCTTGCCAATGATTTGTTCTAAAAATTGTAGAATTTTTATGACCTTCTCTTGCGGTGAATGACCAGCCAGCATCGAGGACACCGTAATGGCCCCAGCGTTTATCATTGGATTAAACGGTTTCCCTGGTTGATGGCTTTCTAAGCGAATAATAGAGTTGAACGTATCCCCTGTTGGTTCCACATCTACTCTTTCTAGTACATAAGGTAAACCTCGATCCATACAGGCTAATATAAATGTGATCACTTTAGAAACACTTTGAAGTGTAAATAGTTCTGTAGTATCTCCTGCTTTGATTTCGCTGCCATTTGAACCGATTATCGCAATCGCTAATTGGTTCGGATCTTTTTTGGCTAAAGCAGGGATATAGCTAGCACATTGACCTTCTTTAGCAGCAGTGCGAAACTGCGATACCCATTGTGTCATAAGGTGATCCTGCTGATGTGGTTGTATTGACATGTTTGTGTTCTCCTTTCAAAAATGAGGCAAAAACAGAGCCTTCATAGTTCTCCTATGAAGACTCCATCCAATGTCGCTAGCCTTTTATAGCTTAGGAGGCTGTGTTCCCTCTGGAATTAATGATACATATGTTTCTCCATCAAGACGTTCCTGCCATTCCTTTTTCGCTTCCTCGATATAGGCTGGATTATTAAGCACCGCAATAGCCGTACAAGCCATGATTTTAGCCGCCTGTAGCATCCCTTTATGCGCGATTGGCATAACTCCTTGAGAGACAACCTGCCATGTATGTAGTGGTGTTCCTAATGCCATACATACCGTTGTACATTGTACAGTTGGTACATTCCAGCTGACATCTCCTACATCTGTTGAGCCACCCATAATAAATTCGGGTAGCATGCCTGGAACGTGATCAGCAATCACTTTTCCCTGTAATTGCTTGACGTCTTCTTTACGCAAGCCTATTAATGAGGCGGCTTGTACTTCAGGAGTAAACGTATTGAAAATAGCCTGCGCATACTGCTCATCCTCTATTGTATAGTGTGGCATGCCAATTTCAAGTATTTGTTGATACATCACATCATAAAGCGTTTTATTTGTAATCAGATTTGAAGCAGCACCTTCAAAATCAACTTCCACTGATGTGCCTGTCATCAGTGTGGCACCCTTAGCAATATTTTCAACGCGCTGATAAATTTCCTGCACTTGCTGCTTTTTAGGTGCTCTAATCAGGTACGTTACCTCTGCATATGGTTGGACTACATTTGGTGAAGTTCCACCTGAATTCGTAATAGCGTAATGGACACGAGCTTCTGGAATGATATGCTCTCGTAAATAATTTACCCCAACATTCATAAGCTCAACAGCATCTAAAGCGCTTCTTCCAAGGTGCGGTGCGGCTGCTGCATGTGCACTTTTGCCTGTAAACTTAAAAGTTGCGGCATAGTTTGCTAGAGAGCTACAAGTCATAACCGTTGAAAATGTACCTGGATGCCAAGAGATTGCAATATCCACATCGTCAAAAAGACCAGCTTTCGCCATATAAGCTTTACCAGATCCATTTTCCTCTGCAGGACAGCCATAAAAACGGATTGTTGCTGATTGATGATTTTGCTCTAAGTAATCCTTCACTGCAACAGCAGCTGCAAATGCACCTGTTCCTAATAAATTATGACCACAGCCATGTCCGCTTCCACCATTCTCAAGAGGTTCATGTTGTGTCGCCCCACCTTTTTGACTCAAACCGGGAAGTGCATCATATTCACCTAAAAAGGCAATGACAGGCTTTCCACAACCAAAAGTCCCAACAAGCGCCGTTTCAAGTCCAGCAACGCCAACCTCTGTTTGAAAGCCCTCTTTCTCTAACGCCTCTTTCATATATTGCATGGATTTTTTCTCTTGAAAATGAAGCTCAGGCACAGCCCAAATAGCATCACTTAATGCTATACTTGCCTCTTGTTTGGCTTCAATTAACGCAGAAATTTTTTCATGAAAACTCATTTTTATCCCTCCAATTTTTATGCTTTCAACAATATTCCTTTTTGGTCATTTAGGGTGACAAGCGACACAATACAGATAAGCGCAAAGCCAATTAACATCCAAAAGGCTGCATCAAAGGAGCCATTAAAGGCATCGACCATAAATCCAATCGCCATTGGCGTGACAAAGCCCGCTAATTGCCCCCCTGTATTCGCAATCCCCATTGCCGAGCCTGTAATAGAAGAGGGTAATTTCTTCAGTACAATAACAGGTAGTAATGTAATGACAAACGCAATAAAGATAGAAACAACTGTTTGATAACCAATAAATAACGTCACTGTTTTTGCAGTAAACATTAAATACAATAAAAGACCAATAACTGCACAGGAGATGGAGCCTAACACTTTCTCCATTCCTTTTGGTAGCTTATCAATGATATATCCACTACCATACACACCAATAATCGTTGTAATGGCAGGAATTGTTTGTGCCCAGCCAATGGACATTAGATCCAATCCGCGATTTTTTTGCAGATAAGTCGGAATCCAGGAAACCAAGCCCCAGTTCACGGCATAAATACAGAAATAAGCAATAATTAAATTCCACATCAACGGTGTTTTCAATAGTTCTTTAAAGTTCACTTTGTGTGCAGAATTTTCTGTACTAGCATCTTCTGCTTCGTTTTGTGGAAGTTTAATATATTTCCAATATAAAAAGGCAATAATAGCGCCAATAGCTCCAATAATGATAAACATCATGCGCCAGCCAATCGTCCCTAATAAATAAGCTGCTAGCAGCGGCACGATGAGTGAAACAATGCCACCAGAAGTAAGCATGATGGACATCGCTCTGCCTCTTTCCTCTTTTGGGAAGATTGTGGCAATAATTTTAGAGCTTGCTGGCTGAAATCCACCCTCGCCAATCCCAAATAAAAATCGAATCACAATCATCGCTGTTAATGACCAAGCAATCGCTGTTAGACCCGTAAAAATAGACCACATAATAACAGCCATCAATAAAATTCTTTTAGCGCCAAATTTATCTGCCAGCCAGCCACCTGGTATTTGCATAATGGCATAGCCTAAAAAGAAAGCGCTTAAAATGATACCCGTAGAAGATGCATCCAGTTGCAAATCACCCGTAATCGATACAACTGCATAGTTCATAATGTAGCGATCTAAATTACCTAAAGACCAACCTAAAAATAATAGTGCAAGGATGACATTTCTAGATTTTTTCGTTACTTCATTTGCTGTCATTCATATCCCTCCCATTGATCAGAAACATTTTCTTGATTGCAATGTTTGCTTCATTGCTCTTATTGTTCTTGATGATCTTTGCCCCCTTGCCATAACTAGTAAAATCAACACCCCTTTTATATACCGACATTTTCGTTATATATTCGTATAATAATCAAAGTTCTATGAAATGACAATATTTTTTTGAAAATTTCTAATAGATAATCGTCTTTGATTTACTAAAAAGGTGTACAATTCGTTGATGTAGCTGGGTTGCTCAAAAAATGCCTAATTCTAAAAATAGCAAAAAAATGCCCCAAACCATTTAATGGTTTGGGACATTTTTGCAAGATTCTAAACAAGCTGATACATTTTTATTGGTCTACCACGTGTATGCTGTAACTCTTCTCCACAGATTCTCGCTAAATCTACATTACATAAATCAGCTACGATCCGTTGGGCATTTCTTTCGCTCATTTGAAGCTGTGTCGCTAAATCCTTTGTTGTGAAATGCTTCCAGTGCATTTTCTGCACGAGTGCATTTATTTTCATATACGTTTTAATACTAATATTACCCTTTTTTAGTTTTTCTAAAATATAAGGATCTTCTGCTCGATAGGAATAAGCAAGCTCTTCTACATTCCCAACCGATTCAATAATCGTGCCATCATCCTGAATCATGACAATATCAATCGCTTCATTTTCCTTTGTCTGTCTTAGTCCTCGATGTGCATGTAACTCGGCATTAAATACCGTTTGAGCAAAGCCAATGCCTGCTGTCACCTTTGCTTCCATTTCGATCGACAGCTGGTACATTTTTTCTTGTAAAAATTTTATTTGTCCTTCGATGGCTCCCCTTGTACTAAAAATAGTATACTTTCCATTTCCCTCTTCAATAAGAGAGCCATCTATCTGTTCACAAAGCTGGAGCAAATATTCCTTCGTGCGCAATTCTAAATATTGAATGCGATAACCTTGCTTCATGCGCTCTTTCAATGAATCGAAGTCCTTTATTTCAAGCATAACTGCACCAATTTGTGTTTCTTTATAGTAGGATGTTTTGATTTTTTCAGTAAAAAGCTGAACGGTATGATAAATTTCCGTTTTCGTCGGTGAAACCCAATAAGATGGAACACCCTGTTTCCTCAGCTCTTCATCAACAGAAGGATAGCAAGTAATGGCAAAATCAATCTTTCCTTCCTGCCAGAGACTATAGTGGAAATTAAATAACTCCTGCGGATCAATGGCCACATCGAATTCCTTTAAATACATGTGATTTACATTGTGCTGAATCTCCGCGAGACTCTCTGACGCCATTTGAGAAGGGGATGGGATGATATCGATACTAACATTTTCAATAAACTTTTTTTGTTGATAGGACTGCTCTAAAAATCCACGATAAATGGCAGCCTCTGAAAAAATAATATGAGCCAATTTCTCCTGAGAAACATTCGTTTGACGAGCAAGCTTATAAGGGATATAGCCAGAAAATAGCCAGAAATCCACGTCCTGATTATGTTTCTCTACTAGATGCTTTGTTTCAGTTGCTACTTCATAAACATACGGAATAAATTCCATATCCTGTTCAATTTCCCGTGCTAATGCAATAATTCTTTCAACGGATTTAACGGGACCAACAACACCTATTTTATACATCTTTCGTTCCTACCTTCTTTGTGCAACTGCAATCGTTATGTAAAAATTTTCTTTCTCTGTTGTACATAGTATAGCGGACAATTAAATGACAAGACAAATAAAAATGGCTTCCTGTATAAAGAAAAGCCCCGAAAATAGTTCGGGGCCATCTTTGAATAAAAATTATTTTTCAGTTGGATACATTTTTGTATAAAGTAATTCTAATTTTTTGGAAAGCTTACCATAGGCAGTTTGCCATGCCTTCCGAGCCGCATCATCGCCATCTGCTTTGTATAAAGCATGGACTTCTGCTACCTTTTTCAAATCATTTTCAGCCTGAGTTAGCTTCGAATAATTTTTAACAATTTTCTTATCAGTAGCACTTAATTCATCATACTTGGCACGAATTTCTTTCACTTTGTCCTCTAAACCATCCACATACTCGCCTTTTACAAGTAGAGAATTTATGGATTCAATTAACATTAAAGCATTTTCATTCGTTTGTTGCTGACCTTGTTGCTTCTCCATAATTAATTGTCTAGTCGCCGCATCAATAAGACTCACTTGTTTAGACGTTAGCTTTTCAAATGCCTTAATGACTGTGCTCAGATTACTACTAAACGATTTTTCATAGGTCTTCATAAAGGATTCTACTTTTTTCACATCAGCTATTGCAGCTTTTAAAATATCATAATTCGTAATCAGCTTTTTATCACTTGAGCTAAGGCTACTATATTGTGTAGAAAGATTTTGAATTTTTTCCATTGAAACGGTATAGAGATCATTTGAAACGATTGTTGCAATTTCATTATTTAGCTGTGTGATATTCGGTGCATTTTCATCGATAATTTGATTATTTAATAAAGCTTCATACTGTTCTTTTGCTAAATGCTGCTGATTTGCAGGTAATTTTGCATAAGCCTTTTGCACCGTTTCAATTTTTTTAGCTTGTTTCGCAGCATCTGTTTCTTCTCTAGCTGTCTGTACTTTTTTATGGAATGATTTTACACCTGAAATATCCTTCTTCGCCGCTGTTAATAAGTAATAATTCGTCACGTATTTTCTTCCACCAGAAGATAGTGCTTTATAGGATTCTGATGCTGTATCAACAGCAGATTCCAATTGTTTAAATGTAAATGTAGTAACATTTGCCAATTTCGCGATATTCGCCTTTAAAGCCTCAGCTGCTGCCTTATCAGCAGGCACTTTACCATTGTCATCAATCGAAACTTTTGGCGTATTCAGTAAAAAATCATCTGCATTATATACAAGAGACTGTTGTAATGTCGTCAGCTTATTATAAGCTTTTAACGCACTGGAATAACTTGAAGTCAATTTACTTTCCTTAACACCTGTTATGCCCATCAACTTCTGATAAGCGTCCATATCTTTTATTACTTTTTCAGCCGTTTTCAAATCCTTTTGTAGCGTGACAAGATCATCATATCCAATAATTTGTGCTGCTGACGCTTTCGTTAAGCTCTTATATTCTTTAATCATTCGATTAACATTATTGACATGACTTTGCCATGAACTAGCCGATGGATTGATTGGATAGATATCATCGCCAATATAGCTGTCTATATCATGATTTAGTGCAGCAATTTGACTTTCTTCAGCACTTTCTGCAACTGTTAAACGCTGCAAATACGTATCTGATACTAATTTTAATTGCTTATATGTTAATTTTTCATAGGCAGAACGAATGGACTTGGCAGCCGTAACTTGCTTATTCGGCGTATTGTTTGGTGATAATTTATCAAATGACTTAATAAATTGCTCAACCTTTTTAATATCCGCTTTAGCTTCCGTTAAAATAGTCTGATTTTGAATAGCGCCTCGGTAATTTTGGGATAGCTTTGCGATATCCGCTTCAATGCTAGTAACTAGCGTTTGTAGGGCATCCTTATCTGAAGGTACATATTGCGCGAGAGAATTCTCATAGGATAGTAAATGAACAATTGCTTGATTTAGTCTTCGTACTTCTGTTATTTCCTCAAGGTCATTTGGCTCATTTAAAAGATCTTTAATGTTCGTATATAGGGTATCATTCACATCTAAGCTACGTTGTAACTGATCGAGCTTATTATATGCCTCTTCAATTTCTTGAATATATTTAGGTCTGTCTTTTTCATTAACGTCCTTTATTTTATCGACTTTTTCTTCTAATTTACTGACTAGTTCCACATCAGCAAGTGCTCTCTTTAGGACTTCATAATTGGACACATTTGCTTTAGCTGGTACTGATAAGGCTTGATATTTACTTTCTAATGCTGTTAGCTGTCCCTTAAATGACTCTAGGCTCGATACATTATATTGATTATCATGCACCAGTAAGGCCTTAATATCATTCATTAACGTATCCGTTGGTTCTTTAGATACAGTAATAGCGGTAGAAAAATCTGACTCCACAAACGCAGTACCTACCTGTGCTTTTACTTTGACAATAATATCTTTGATGCCCTTTTCAATGGCATCCTTTGGTATTGTATATGTGCCACCAGCGGCTCCCTCAATAATGGTAAAGGAACTATCACCAAGTTTATAAAACCATTGATAACTATATGTAATTTGGCCACTCTGTAATTTCGCGCCTGCTTTATCCGTTACAGTAACACCTGCCACTTTAACGGTTTCCCCAGGTGCAACAAAATCAGAAGCGGAATAGCCCTCCAGCGTTGGAGCTGTTATCTCAAGATCTAATTGATTAATCTTACGTGTTTCACTTTGAAACTTTTTACCATCAGTTGTAGTAGCCTCCACGAAAATTGATTTTCCAGCCGCTTCAACCGGTACTTTTAAAGTAGACGATGTAGCACCTGAAATTGGCTTATTCGTCGTATTTTTTGAACCATCTTCACCATCAATTTTCTCTAAATAATACCATTGATAAGCATTAACTACTGTATTTTCTGGCAATTTATCAACTGTTAATGTTTCATTGACAATATTTTGTCCAGTAATGATAACCGTTTCTGCTGCACTTGCTACAGTTGGTACAATAAGTGCTACAGGAATAGCTGCTGCTGTTAAAAATAATTTCTTATTCAAATCGATTAACCTCCTCTATCCATCTAATGAATTATATCGACCATAAAGCCATAATTTCCTTTGTTCTGCAGAAAGAATTCTAAAAAGTGTATTTTCTCCTGAATTAATATTAAGACAATAATAATATTTTGATTAAACAATAAAAAATCTAGCAGAGATTGACTGCTAGATTGCTGTTTATTATGAGTTTATTGATTCATATAGCTGTTCTAATTTCTTAGATAATTTATTATATGCCTTTTGCCATGCTTCCTCATCATCTTTAAGTAATATTACTTCTTTCACTTTTTGTAGATCACTTTCAGCCTGTGTAAGCTTGCTATAATTTTTGACAAGTTTTTGTTGCATAGCTGTTAAGCTATTATAGTTATCCTTTATAGCGATCAATCGATTTTCTAAGTCGGACACATAATATCCATCTACTTGCAATTCATTGATTGAATCAATGATCTTTAATACGACATCATTGGCTGTTTGCTCACTTGTTTCCATTTTTTGAATCTCTTCCAATAAACTCGTTAACTGTCCATTCATCTCGGCCTCATAGCCCTCTAATAAACTAATCTGTAGCGTTGTGAGCTTTCGAAAATCTTTCATAATCGCCGATGGATTTTTTTCTAGATTCGTCTGGAATTTCTTAATAAAGGACTCAACAGCTTTGACGTCACTTATTGCTTGTTTAAGATCCTGAGCATTGGTAATTAGTTTTTTCTCAGTAGAGGAAAGAGCATTGTACTTGTTAATCATATCCTTTACTTCATTTAGCGAAAAAATATAGCCATTTGCATCCATAAGTTCTTTATTTAAGTCGTTATAATTCTCTGTATATTCTTCGATTTTATTGCTGATTTTTACATAAAGAGGTTGAGCTAATTCTTGCTGAATGGCATTTAATTTGCTGTATGCTTTTTGAACAGCCTGTAGCTTCGAATATTGTTTAGTGGAATCTGCCACAGATAATGCCTCATTGACCTTCTTATCAAAGGATCGGACCGCTCTCACATTGGCTTCGGCAGCTTTTAAGTCTGCATAATTTATCACATATTTCTTTACGCCTTTAGGCAACTCTTTATATTTATTGACTAATTCGTCCACAGCTCTAGCATAGCTTTCAAAGTCAGACGAATCGTTAAGAGCATTTTTAATGTCATCACTGAATTTCTTACCTGCAGTTGCATCGTTACTTGTCTCACCAGGAATCTCATTATTCGTAGGAATTTCATTCAAAAGAGTAGCATTATAAACATACTTTTGCTGAGATATAGTTAATTTATTATACGCTTTTAATGCAGAATGAAAGGCCGACTGTATTTTGTTAAATTTCGTTTCAGGTTTCAATAGCGCCTTATATTTTTCTATTTGGATAATGACTTTTTCAGCTGCCTTTAAATCCTTTTGCATTTGAAGCATTTCGTTTTTTGTCGCCATATCATTATAGGACTTTAAACTTTTTTGCAGTGAGATGATGGTATTGACTTTCGATTTAAGTGTTTCCCATTCATTCGCTAATCCTGCTGCCCCTTTCACCTCGGCTAGCAATTGCTCCAGCTCTTCGATTGTCGTACGTTCTGCGTTTTCAGCTTCCACTAGAAGGGGTAGCTTATATTCTACCAATCCTTGCTGACGTAAGTTCAGCTTCAAATAGGCTGACCGAATGCTTTTAGCTGTTGCTACCTTTTGTTTAGGCGTCTGTCCTTGCAATTTATCAAATAGCTTTTCAAATTTTTGTGCACTTTTTAAATCTGCTTTTGCCATTGTTAAAATGGCTTGATTTTGCACAACCGTTTTATACTCCGGTAAAAGGGCATTAATTTTAGCATCTATATCTGCTATTTTTTCCGCTAAGACATTCGTTGTTTCTGAAGCGTATTGTGGGATCGGATCCATACCGTCTCCCAATAACTCTGTAATCAGTCTATTGATTTCACCAAGCTTTGCAAGCTCCTTTTGACTATCTGGATTTTTCAGCAATAAATCTACTATTTGCTGATAAATATTACCAGCATCTAAGCTTCGTTGTAAATAATCCAGTTGATCATATTCAGCCTTTAGTTGTTGAAGCTGTTGGAGGCTACTCTTTCCATCTAATGCTTTTATTTGCGCTGCAAGACGCTCTACTTTGGCAATATCAGCTACAGCACGCTGCAATATCGAGTAGTTTGTCACCTGTGCCTTTGCTGCTGGTGTTAATTTTTGATATTGATTGTCTATCTGAGATAGAACTGACTTTATATCTTCTCTATAGATAACACGTTTTTGGGTATCCATTGTGAGCAACGTGGCAATTTGTTTTTCAATAGCTTTTATGTGATTGTCTGAAATACGGATTGGCGTTACGGCAATACCAGAAATCACTTGATCTCCCACTTTTGCAGTAACCTTCACCACAATATCCTTCATTGCTGAATCCTGTGTATCTTTAGGAATCATATAGGAAGGAGTGGAGGCATTGGGGATGATAGAATAACTACTTCCTACCTTATATAGCCATTGATAGGTAAACGAAATTTGTTTCGACTCTAACGTGATTTTTTGTGAAGTATCCGTTTCTGTTGTAACAACAGGGATTTTCACTTTAAGCGTATCTCCAGGCACGACAAAATCTCCACCTGTGAAGCCTTCAAATTCAATTGCTTCTATACTTAAATTCAGCTTCTGAATCTTTTTATTCGGACTTACATATACCAATCCATCTTCTGTTTTGGCCTCCACAAAGATCAGTTTATCAGCAGCTAAAGGTGGTATAACGAGCTCTAATTTCGTTTCATTTGCAATGGGTTTCGCCTTATTATCTTCTAGGACATACCATTGAAAATTTGTAAATACAGTCGGTTTATTTGTGTTACTTGATAAACCTTCAATTTTAGCGACTAACTTACCATTCACATAATCATTGCCTTCAGTGGAAAGAGTTCCTTTAACAACGATTTTTTTACTTTCATACATTTTCCCACGGTCATCTGTAACCTTAACAATAATGGATTTTCCTAATGCATCTGAAGGTATTAAATAGACGTTGCTAGTTTGTGAAGAAAGCAGCTCCTCTACGCCCGCTTTCACAAAATACCATTCGTACTGATAATTAGCATCTTTTGGTAAGGAGGTGATATCAGCCTTTAATTCTGTCCCTACCATACCACTTCCTTCAATAGTTACCTGCTCTGAAGCAGCATGTGCATCGATAGGCATAATAATAGCTGCTGGGGCTACTGCCATTAATAAGAATTTTGCCTTAGTCATTCAAAATCCGCTCCTTACATTATGTATATATCACATATTATAGCAATACTTTCCACCTACTAGCAATGACACTTCAAATAATGGGATCTCTAATGAGAGCGTTTCACTAGTATAAAATGTTATGAAAAAACAAAAGCCTTCTAATCCACATTCGTAGCATCGACGAAGAGATTAAAAGGTGAAAAAAGTATGCCTATGTGCTTCTGCTTCATTTGCTTATCCACGAATCATATAAGTTGGACGGTTCAGGGTACTATACGTATAAGAGTGTGTATGATTCGTTTCACTTACGATAATTCGAATGGTCATCCCTTCTCCTACTTTGCTGTCTAAGGTGAATTTCCCATTAAAAGCCTGAACTCGCTCTTGCATACCTTGAATGCCCATAGAATCGGCAAGTAAAATATCATCTATATGACAACCCACCCCGTCATCGGTATACAATATTTCAAAGCCCTCTTCGGTACCCAATAAATAAATTTCTACTGTATGGGCATACGAATGCTTTAAAGCATTGTTTAATAATTCTTGGAACAGTCGATAAATCATTAAATTCAAACGCTCATCCTCTAAATAAAGACGGTCAATGGTATAGATCAAAACAAAATCAGCACGTTTATGGATTTTTTGTATAAGCTTCTCAAGGGCTGCATTTAAACCCAATGTATCTAAGAGTGGAGGCTTTAAATTTTCACAATAGCCCCTTAAATCATTCAATGAGGTAAGCATATGTTCATGAAGCTTCACAAGTTTTGTGGGGATCTCCTCTTTTTCCTTTGTATGCATGAGAACACCCATTTCTCTCGCAATATGAAGCTGTTCTTGTAAAATCGTATCATGAAGTTCCTGAGCAAGCTGATATTTTTCTTCCTCGAAGCGTAGCCAAAGTAATTTGTTGAGCCATGGCAGCTGTCGATTATCAGCCTCTTTCATATGCTTTAACTGATTTAAAAGCTCCTCGACCATTTTTGTATTTTCGATAAAATTATTTAAATAGAGCAGCAGCAATTCGAGCCATAACAATTCCTCATCCTTCAGATAAATCGATTTATTATGATCCACAACAAGAATGCGTTTATAATTTGCATCTTGATGAATAAAGGCGATATAGAAATGATCTGTTTTTTTAATATCCCCTAAACCTAATCGTTCGACTAGAACCTCATCAATCTGATGCTGCGTGTATTCCTTGGATTTGTTCGTCAATGTCACTTGATGTGTTTGAAAATCATAGGTTAAAACATATACCCTTTCCATTTCAAGCTGGAGCACAACCTCCTGCACAAATTTCTCCAATAAATCCTCAATCTTTACAACTCTCCCAATACTATCGACGGTTGTATACAAGCGGTGGATGTAATCCCCTTTTGTAGAAAATAAAATTTTCCGCTTACGATAATCAATCCGCTCTTTTATATAAAACAAAGCCATTAACGATAGAAAGGCAAAAAAGAAAATCTCCGTCATGCGCGTAATGGATAGATCGGTCAATAAATATAAACCGGCTAATAACCAAATTGTAAAGCCAAAGGAAAAATTAAAATAATAACGTAATCGAGAAATAAAATACTCCATATCGAAAATACGTTCAGTTAGCTGTGTGAATATGAAGCTAAATGGAATAAGCATTAAAAAAAGTGAACATACGTCACCAGAGAGTATATGTTTATGAAAGAAAATTTCTGGTATTGCAAACAAAAAAAGAAATGGTAAGAATGGGATAATAATGCTCAATAAAAAAAGCTTTAACTGAGGTGTTTTATATATTATATAACCTCTTCCTAGTATAGAAAGAATTACTACTAGTAAAATTAAAAATAACAATAGAGTAATTTTTGAGAATAATGGATTTGTAGATGGGTAAATAATACTCAATATACTAAGGAAAACAATAGTTAAAGGTATTGAATATAATATTTTAATTTTTTGAATAAAACCCCATTTTAAATTCAAAAATAAAAAATAATTTCTTAAAAAATGTATTAAAATAACAAGACAAAGTAACATGCTACTTCGATTAACAACTGTACCAACACTATTTAGCCTTCCTGATGCACCAATACTCACATAAGCCAAAGAAACAGTTAGAATAAATAAAATAAGTAAATTAATTAAGCTTGTGTTCTTTTGTTTATAGTATAGGTAAATTGAGATAAGTAAACTTAATAAATAGAAGCTTCCTGGTATTACCAATACATATAATAGTTGTTCTGGGATGTCGAATGGGGCAATATGTAAATGTATAATTTCCCCGTTTTTTTTCAACAGTGTTAATTCTTTAGCAACTCTAATGACAGGATTATAAGTAATATTCTCCAATTCCTCGATCTTTTGCCCATCAATTTCTAGAATAATGTCACCAGAAGCAATTTTTTGCTTGTCTGCCCATTCTTTATAGTATGGATCAATTATTAACCACTGATCATTTTTTTCTTGTAATTTGATACCCAAAAAAGGTGTGCTATAAGTGACATAAAGTAAATAAATCCCCAAAATTAAATATGCACTTATAGCAAACCATAACCATTTATTTTTTATTAACTTAGTACCAAAGACCATTTTCTAATCGAACATCTTCATCAAACGAATCCAAGATTGCCTTTTGTTCAAGTGCTGAAATACCAATAAGAGAAGCTTTTTTTTCTTTTAACAATGTTACCAACGACGGATTTTGCTCTAAATATTGAATAACGTTAATCATTAAAATCTCCTCATTTCATTAGTTTTTTTAAGATTATAGTTACAAGTATTTGCCAATAAGTTCTTTATTAAAGTAATTATTAACCATATATGTAACTATATTTTCATTATACTATCTCCCTCCAATAATTCAACATAATTTTCTAAAAAATACAAAAAATTAATAGGATATGTAATAATTTTGCTATATTTCTCAAATCAAATTCTCCAAAAATAGACATAAAATCAAATAAAAAGCCTATTCCCAATAGTAGGAATAAGCTTCTAATAGTTGCATAGCTATATTGTTTCTAACTGACAGCCATCTTGTAGCCACTTGTTTAAATCGGATGTGATTAACGTAGCATGTTGGGGATTCATATCACCACAATCCACCGCAAAAACGTGACCATCCTCTCCTTGTCTATTCATTAGAAAAACCATTCCACCTCCATCATCACCAATGGCTATATAGCCCTTCGCATATTCTGCTACTTCCCAAGTCTCGTTTCTTTCTAGCAATTCTACTGTACCGTAAATTAACACGCCGTTAGTGAACGATAAACCATTCATCTCTTTTAAGACATATCGATAAACTTGAGGGAGATGGAAAGTCAGGCCCTTCTCCACATGTAGAATTTCGTGCTCTGTAGCAGGTAGATTGGCCGCCGCACTATTATGTAGTGGGTACATTTCGTCACCATCCTTTCGTTTGAAATAGCTTACACCTAAGCTGCACAAAATTCGTAAAATGCCATGATTAAGTGGTCAATCTCTTTTTTCTTAATCATTTTATCCAACCATTCATGTGGAATTTCATCCATATTCTTATACATACCCGCAATAGCGCCCGTAATGGCTGCAACGGTATCTGTATCTTCTCCCAGATTTACAGCCCTTAGAATAGCCTCTTTAAACGTTGTAGAATTACCTACACACCAGATTGCTGCCTCTAGTGAATGGACAATATAGCCGCTTGAGCTAATCTCACGCTCTGGAATCTTTAAAAAGTTTTCCTCAAAAATCCTTGCATATGCATTTAGCTCCGCTCGCAGATCATCCTGTAAATGACTTTGGAGCAATGAATATACCTCCTTTAAGGCTGCTTCTAGCGTATTATTTCGATACAAGCTTAATAGCAATTCAATATAAATGATGGACCCAACGATTGAACGTGGATGGGCATGCGTAATTTCTGTATATTGTTGTACCCATGCTTTTCTTTTATCAAAATCTAACTCATTCATCACCACAAATACGATAGGCGCTATCCTCATAAGGGTGCCATTGCCATTATCAAACTCGCCCGTTTTCCCACAATGCTCAGGTAAAACACCATTTTTATAGTTCGTAACGGCTTCAGCAGTCGTGATGCCTATATCAAACATTTCTCCAAATGGTGTAAGATAGCCCTGCTCCATGTATCGTACAAACTTATTCATTAAGGTTTTCGTATCGCCTTTTTCAATGATATTTTCGACTAAACATAACGTTAAAGAAGTATCATCAGACCAAGTACCTGGTGGCTGATTGTAAGTCCCGTACCCGGTCACATCCTGCACATGGAAAGTCCCTCTTTGCTTAAACTCAACAGGTACTCCCATTAGATCACCGATAATCCCACCATATAATGTTGCAAACACTCGTGCCTTTAAATTTGTATCTACCATCGGATGTCACTTCCCCTTTCTATGTCAAACATAATACAAAAAAGACGATAATTGAAGATGTGAATCTTCCCCCATCGTCTGTCCTATAAAGTGGACTCTATTGATATTTTTTCATAAATATTTATGTTTATACTAATACCTCAAACTGCTATTTTTCAAAAAGATCATACGAAACAATCCCACTCCTAACAAAAAAACATATGAAAAAAAGTGCTTATGACACTGCTACACCACAGCTCATAAATTCTACTCGACTTGCACGTCTACCTATCATCTCTTTAAAATGTGAGTAATGCTCTGGCCTTGCTTCAATTGTTATGGAACGTAGGTTTCTCTAAAGTGCTTGAAATATATATGAATGTATACATCGTCACTTTTATGCATGTGCAATTCATAGCTATATGTTCCCCTATAAATCTTCATTTTCACTTTATATTTCTGCACTCCGACCATATAAACACGTAAAAATGCCGAATGTGGTACATCCTTATAATCTATAACAAACTTATCTATCGAAACCTCTATTTCCATCGCATGTTCTTCTCCTTGTATGCTAGTACTTATATAAAATTTAACACTTAGTACACTAATTAATAATCGTAATCTTTTCAATTTACGTATCTAAACATGCAAAAAAGCACTCCTTGATGGTCTAGCCTTCATGAGTTATTAATTCAAATTCAAGGAATCTTTAACCGTAAACAAGTTTTAAATGACTCTGTCATATTATACCTTGTATTTATCGCCACGAGCTTAGTCAGTATCATTCGTTATTAACTATTCCCAGCCCCATATACCCTCACCATGTAAAATGTCATCTCGCTTATTTCTCATGCTTTTTATTATTGGGTAACACTCATGATGGCACTGCCTTCATAACATGTTGATTTTGAGTAGGGCATGGTTTTATCTTATTAACAAATTCTAATTTCTCTTTCTACTCATCTGTTATGAGCTGTAACCCTAGAGTCGATTTCATTGATTCTAAAGCTTCTTATCAAAGTTAATTTATACTTCTTATTTTCAATGTTTAACCTTTGTTTACTTCTTTATTTCAATACCGAATCTCTTTTGAATTTGAGTTAAGTTCTCCACAACAATTAATTTATTCTGAGGATATATGGATAGGTATTCCTGAGCTACTTTAAGTAAATACTCGAAAAACATCTCATAATCCACAATTGAATATACTTCAGTACTAGTTACTGGAAGAGTTGTTGTAAAATTCACTCCAGTATCTCCAAAGTACTCTTCATCATTAGGAGTGCATTCAGTTGCAAAATAACAACTAGTATAACCAATACCAAATCCTTTGCCATTTTTAAACTCATTAAGTGCCTCTAAAAAATATCCATTACCTAAAGTCCTGTAATAAGCCTCCATATTTTCAATTTTTTCTTGTGTATCTTTCACATAATAAATTTCATCATCCATATTTATTAAACATACCTTTCTTTTATTATTTTGGAATTACAGGGAAGAAATTACTTATTTCCCCGGTAACTTTATTTTTATAACCTATGAATTGCAATTTTTTACCATCAACTTCGGCATATCCAATAATCTCATCAGAAATAGCATTTGGCCGAGAGTCAATTCTTACTCTACCATTTTGAATGCCTTCTTCCATTGCTTCCCTACCCAACTTTAATATCTGTTCATCAGAAAAAACCTTTGGGTCATATACTGTCTTAGGATTCTTATACTCTTTCCATTGTCCAGTAAATTTACCTTTTCCACCATTTTCTTTACTCAATCCATCATAAACAGGAAGCTTATATTTTACCTCATAAATTCCTGAAATATCAGGATGAGACGTTTTAGTAACAGCTTGATTAATATCCTTAACTTGATTACCAAAGTTATCTAAAATAAATTGTTCAAAGTTCTCAAGATTGTGACCACCCTTTATTCCAATATTCGGTTTTGCTTTAAAACCCTCCACTTCGGTTAAATGTGTATCATAACCCTTTTTAAAAGTAACATCTTTTACCGTACCCTTATTCGCAACAGGTTTACTATTGGTGCTATTCTATGATAGTTTACTGGGCTACTGTTTCAAAAATCCAAAAACCAACATATCCTATAATAGAACATTTCACAAAGTTATTACATGGGTAGATGTGTTAGTGGTTGAATAAATGACTGATTCGGCAATGAGTGGGGCCTTTTTAATCAGCCTCCGCTTATAGGTTTATGTTATTTGAGATATTACGGGTAGGTAAAAAAGAGCAACCACCACACGAGCGGTTATTCACATTGTGGCGTGGTTGTATAAATGAGAAGAACATCCGTATAATGTGATGAATCAGTTCATGTTTCAATATATTGTAGTAACGCATTGTTCTGCATATACCGCTTACTGTTAAACGGATCGGTTGTCTACTTCAAGCATAGTAGTATTTCATGATACGCTCGTTGAAAACTTTAATTCTTTTTATTAACATTTAATTCAGCTAGTAAAGTTTCGCCAATATTGTCGATTTGTTTATCTAAATCACCTGCTACAAACCCACACAAAGAATTATCTCTATTTTCAATGTAAAAGCTAATGCCGTCTTTAAAACCTATGTGATGGGTCAGGTCACTAAACCATGCTCTTTGGAAATCATATGTTTTTGAAAATTTTTCAATTATGTCAAAAACATCCGATTCATTGTTTCTCTTTATTGCTTCTTTAAGCATGTTAGGTGATCCAGCAAAGATTATACTCTTATCATAATTTAATCTTTCGTATTTACTAAAGGCACATTGAAATAAGAATTTTTCAAAGTTATCTGCAAAATAACTTACAAACTGGCTATCCTCATTAGTCATAACAATCTGAGGATTATCAGTTTGAGTAAAATCAAATGATAGTTGACCATAGAATAATTCAGTTTGAAAAAAATGTATATATTTATCACTTAAAGTGTCTGGTTCTTCTTCATGTATCCCTTCATAAGTATCAATTATCTCAGAAATGGAAGCATATCCCGGAAGTTGAATTTTTAGTAAACCCTTATCATCCTGCCCCATATAATTTAAATAAATCTCATATTCTTTAGGAAAATGATAGTTATATTTATTAATTTGTGTTAGATTTTTTAGCGTATCTATGTCCTCTGTTTTTGCAGGTTCTATTTCAGCTACCCATTTCTCATCAAATTTAGATATATATTTTGACAATCGTTCCAAAAGATTTGTACAATCTCCCATAGATGGGATGTGATTACTTTTTATTGGCATTTTCATATTTCATGTACTCCTCTATATTTTTATATCACTACATGTTAAACATGGATTCATTTGCTTTGAATTTTCTACATATGGATATTTTTGCTGAGCGCCAAACAGTATCGATACCTGTTATTTTACTTGAATTATCATGTACAGCATTTACCACTTTTGCTTCTGCTCAAGAACTTATTTCATCTAAAAACCCAACTGAAACCGTTCTATTCTATTTTTGTACGTTATTACAGTAACGACTGGTTTTTAGGCTTTTTTACCATCCCCTAATATGAAGCTCACCTATCACCTTTCATGCTTTTGCAGCAACCTCTAAAGCTCTTGATGGGTATGAAGACGGGAGCTCCAGGCTCTATAATTCAAATTTAAAATTGTGAATAATTCTTAAATAAATCTAAAATTGATTGCGCTTAAACTCTTTGAATAGGTAAATTGAATTTTTCTATATATTTTATCAATAGGTTATTCCTACCGAAAATAATATTCTCAACTAAATCACAAGAGTTATTTATTCGAATTAAAGCAAAACTCTGAGCCGACACCATTATAGATTCTTTCCCATTTTCATATCAACTGCAGCAGTTATAACAGAAATACAAAAAGCTTATTCCTTTTTAGCATTCAAGTAGAAATAAGCTTTTCTGAAATTATCATATAAAAGTTAAGTTAAAATCATTATGTTATCTAGACTCTTCTATCAATTATATAGGGAAAATAAAAAATCTGATAAAGTATCACTGACCTTGTTAAAATCATCTAATTCTACACTTTCATCATAACAATATACCGCTGGCTCGTCCCCATCATTTAAATCAAAAAACCAGAACATATATCCTTGATGCATCATAAATATAAACTGATTATCTGTAAGCTTTTTTGTGTAGTTGTTTTCCTCCAAAAGTTCAATAGCCCACTCTTTTAAATCAAAAATATACTTCATGGAATAATCCGTACCACCTAAAAATTCAATTCCATTCCCAGCTTTATTCATAAAATCCAAATAAGTTTTAGGAAGTGTTCGAGTAGGAGAGAATTTTACTAATTTTAATATATCATCCTTACTGCAGGGTTTCATTGGATAAGAGTCCTGCTCTAAGGATGTCAAGAAATCCTCTATATTACTACTTTTAAAATAGTTTATACAAAATCTCCTCCTTATCCTACATCTACTATTTGTACTATCATATGTTTATCGCCACAAGCGTGTCATTATCGATTATTTAGTCACTAATCCATTCCTGTATGTAAAATGTCATCTTGCCTAAAAAGCACTTGTTGTAGATATAAAACAATCCATTAATTAAAGTTTGTCTATTTAAAACTAGTTCCCATAGAAAGGGCTATAATACTGTGTTTTTGTTTTAATCTGTGCTGTTTCCTGACTCTAAACATTGTAATGATAAGTGAAACATGTGCTAGTTAAACGATTTCTATTGAATTCTTTATTTAAACTTCTTTTAACAGTCAAATAATTCATTAGCCAATTGAGAAATTTCTTGAACTGCGTCTTCAATTCTGTTTTGTTTATCTAAAGAATATTTATCTTCATTTAAATAGAAATAATTACTAATATCAACAAAAGATAATGCAAGTTTTTTAGGAGTGACTTCTAAACTTTTATATTCGACTATTAATCTTTTCATTGCTGTAATTAATTCACTATATTTATCTTCGTTCAATCCTTCACCATTTCTTAATTGTATTAAAATTGGATGTTCTCCTAGAATATTTTCATAAACACAATTTAAAGCTTCATTCTTATTCATAACGTTCTCCTTTAACGACATGGCTTAATTGCTGTAGAAGGAACATGCCCTCCACTAGAAATTCTTAGCTGAAAAAGTATACGGAACATAATAACCCGTGGTAGATTAATCATAACTCCTAGATAACAGAAGACCAGATTGATCACAAGTTTGGTGCAGATATCTTACATGTCTATAAACCAAAAACAATCAACATATTTCTCAAAATAAGTATTGTTAGGTAGAAATCCGTGTGAATAATATCAACTATACACGGAGCGAAATTCGTTGCTTTATGAGAAAGAGGTCTGAGCCATATTATTTCTAGTTCCAATGCGGGCTGGTCCGAACCTTCTATTTGTCATGCTGTTTTATAGGAAAGACTCACCATGACTTTTCATATCATAACGAGTTTATTCTCTTTTTGTACCTAGGCCTCGTTTTTACTTTTCTAAACTGGTGTCTACTTTTTTGAGAATGATCCAGTCCTTACTCCCATCTTTTGCATAAATATTGCTCGTAAAAATTATCAATATCTTCCTGACTTAGTATTTTCATATCATAAAAAAGACTATCGAGAATATCTTCAGCAATCTCTACGTCTTCTGCACAACCTGTATTGTTTGCCAGAAGTTCTACCCCTTCTTTTACTAAATACCCTCTATCTGTTTTAGACAGAGTACGATCATTATAAACTTGAATTATTAATTTTTTTATTTGTTCTTTGATCTTTTTGTTTTCAATGTAACCTTCCTCTTCACTTTTGAATTGCTTATTGTAGTAGTTCTTTAAAGAACTTCTAATTTTGTCAATTTCACTTCGATAATCTATTTTCATCATTTAAAGACACCATCCTTTATAGTATAAGTACCTCAGCATCTTTCGTAGCAAACTTATACGCTGGATCTCTAAAACAGGATCAATCCCATTAGATACATCAAAGCCCTTTTAGAATCTAACATATCAGTATAATAGCAATTAGTGTACTTGAAGTCATCTTTCCTCTTTTAAGATTTGGCCATGCATAAAACTCAGCAGTATGTTGCTTTTTCATAGTTGATATATATTGGGTATTCAATTTCTCATCATCAATATGCTCCTGAATTGAATAATTAGCATCACAGAATCAGAGTTTCTATATCTTAAAAGAATTTGAGAGTGTGGAGCATTAAAAAAGAATAAGAAAAGTATGTAATGGATTACAATACAAACGTATTAAGGCAACCAAGGTTTTCTATTCACATAATTCTATTTTGTTTTCACCACTTCTTTTATTTGCTCTACTAATTGAATTAACCACTGTAGTGGCGTTAGTTCAATTAGTAGAGCAAATAAATTTCTACATTATTTTGAATGATTTTTTCCTTTTCTTGTTGTGTTAATTGACTATTTAAAAAATCTTCACAATATTTTATTGTAAACAGCAAACATACTTTACTAGCTTCTTTTATAAACTCATTTAATGCTTGTTCAGGAGAATTGATATCTTGGTGGAATGTCCCACCTAAAAAATCTTCTAATTCCTCTATAAAATCATAACTCTCACCCATTTAAATTCCCTGCTTTCTTATTTTTCTGGGTATCCTGTAAGAATAAAACTACTTCCTTTATCTTTTTTTAGTATAAAAAGCGCTTTTATCCCTACTCCAAATGCTCATTACTTCTGAACCTATACAAAATCCTTTTGAACTCATAATTAGTATTGTCCTTGGAAGTAGGATTTGTACGGAGGTTTTGACTCATGCTATTTAAAAATTTTCTAATAAAAATCAGGAACGCCGTATATTAACGATCATATGAAGAAAAGTAATGTGGAATATCTTCCAATTCGATAAATCGAATTCCTTTCATATGCCTTTCCTCACAAAGTTGCTTAAACCTTTCTGAACAAAATAGATATCTTGCTAATTTTAAGTAATTCAAACAAAACACGTCTCTATCATTTTCTTTTAATACAATTTTTTGATATTTTTCAACCAAATAATTTAAGTCAGGAATCTTATTTTCAGGAACTCTCCTTTTTGTAAATTCCGACTTCTCGTAATCAACAAAATCCTCTCTATTATAGTACTTAATAAAATAATAAGGTTTTTTTACCTTAGATTTCCCTTTAGAACTAACTACTTGGAGATTCGATATAACATACTTTTGCAAAGTATTTACTTGATTCATCAAAGTAAGAAAATCACAACTGACGATGTGACCATTAAAACTCTCATAATAGTCGAATTCAATTTTATTATTAGTAATTAACCATAAATCTTTTGGCATATCTTGTTTTACGAAAAAAATCTTGTTCCATTCGTATCCCATTCCCTCATTATATTTTGTTTCGTCAAAAGATTCGTGAATAAAACCTTCCAAAAAATAGGAGACTTTATATTATCCTTAACAATCATATAGTAACTCATTATATCACCCTAATCTTTGACACTTAGGATTTTTCCTAAATTGCACAGTATCAAAATGTCCTTTCTGTATTTTGTTTTTTAATTCTTTGCAATTTGCGAATATCTGTCCTAGTCTCTTTTTCATTTATTAGACCAAGAGAATATTTATTGGAAATATCTATCACCCTACTCATGACAAAATCACTATACATAAGATGACTAGTATCATGAATCATACTAAAAGAACTTCCTTTTAATGTGGTAGGGTTGCTAGGCATCATAATACCATTAAATGCTTCATCTCTTAATCCCCCCATACCGATAGAGTCAAAGAAGGATTGATGTGTTTTCTATGTATTAGTTGTAATAACATGGTGAGCTTGAAATCTTGATAGTTTATCTCCTGCCCTTTTTCTGTTTCCAGCAAGACTTGACTAGGTGCTCTCGCTAAACCGAATGAATCAATTTCCATATTTGAATCGTGCACATACCCATAAAGAGTCGGATTCCCACCTGCAATTCCAATCGGATTAACTTGAGTATAATTCCCTTGTTCTGGGTCGTAGTATCGGATCGATTATAGTACAATCCTATAAATCCTTATATTCAACCTCTCTTCAATTGCTTTTGTTCATTTTTCCATCAGCTATTCTAAGTCCATCTAGCAAAATAAGATTGTATTCTTGAGCAACAATTTCAAAAACTTCATCATAACATTCAAGAAAATAATGCTTATATCCCTTTTCAACCAGTGACTCTTGCTGATTCAAAAAGTCGGAATCAATCACTTCACAAAAACAAGTATCCAATATATTTTCATTAAAATAATCAAGAGCACAAAGTCCAAATTTGACTACATTTTTAAAAATGAAAGAAATATCAATGTATCGTTCTTCTGTCGAAATATTTGATGCCAACTCTGTTGCTAAATTTAATGAAATTTCAACTTGGCTTGGAAATCGATCCATATTGAACTTTTTTAAAATCAACGCATCTCTAGCATCTATTACACCAATTGTTGTATCTATAAATTTGGTTTTCATAATGCCTCCATTTCTTTACCTAAGGGCAACGAATTTCAATTGTCCTACCGGCTGTTTTAGTGCTAAATCGTTTATTTAAATTAATATTCCCTAAATTTTCTTTAGTCGCCCAAATGGAATTCACCCATCCGCTTCAATCGAGAGTTATTTAACAAAGTATGTCTCGTAAAGGGATTTGTTACGACAATTTCTTTATGGAGAATTTCTTCGGCATTTTAAAGTTATAATTTCTATACTTTTAAAAGTATAACGCATTTTAAAATTGAATTATAAAAATACATAACGTATTAGAATACAAAACGAGTTAAGGCCGACGTTAAAAGACATGAGTCCGATACAATATCGAACTCATGCCCAAACCTCTGCCTAATGAAATAACTCTGTCTAACATTTCGAGGTCACTTCATTACCAAGAGGCTATTTACTATTCTTTTGCTTTGCTTACTCAACTAAAAACCACTATCGACTAATTCAATATAATACAGACCGTTTTAAAGCTTGTTTACATCAATAATTTCAATTTTCGAATCGAAATAATAAAACATTGCTAAATAGACGGGGAAATTTGCCCATCATTGACTAACATAAAATATTTTATAAAATTGCCCCAATCGTTTACAAGCTGGATATTTTATTGAAGGAAGGGGCTTATCGTTCGTTCCTTACATATATTTTGCAATAAATTTACTAAATTAAAGTATTAATTTTAATAACATAATTTTTTGATTAACTACTTCTTAATCTTTTTATTACGTCGGCTCCCTGAACATAACTCAAAAACTTTAGGAAGGGTATTTAGATATTTACCTAATTTTTTACTGGACTAATTAAAATTACATTCTTTGAATTGAGAACCTCTAAACAATTGTATTTTTGATTTAAACTTTCAATTACTTTGCCATACTTCATAAGTGTGATATCTTGTATAACCAAAAAAGGTAAACTATTCAGCTTTTCTCTAATATCGATAATAGAAAGTTTTAAATTAAAACATTTTCTTATTTCCATAATAAACTTGTTTGCATCATTTGGTATTCTGACAACATACACTTTTACCTCATCTATCAAATCCAGTTCGTCTGAGGGAAAATCTTCTTCATCTATAACTGGATTATTTTCAAGCCAACTAAATAATTCAATATCTAAAGAATAAAAAGACGACGACAATGCACCCAAATCTTGATAGAATACGTTTAGTTGGTCGCTATTCTTTTTTAAAAACACTCCTTGTCCCCCACCGTCATCCCCTATCAAAATATAATCAGGTGCGTAAACACTTACTTCATACAACCTGTTCCTTTCCACTGCAATGTCAAAACCATAAATATTAATTCCGTTTTCAAATGTAACTTCCTCGAAATATTTCCAAAATTCAATCATTCTCGAAGGTATATTAGTTTGAAAACTGATATTGATTTCATTTGCATCAATGTTTCTCTCTGTTCTAACGATTAAAGGTAACGACTTAAAATTTAAAATCATTGATTTCCTCCAATTAAATGTGACCTAGTCCATTAAAGTATTTATAAGCTTCTTTTGCAAGCCTTTGAATATGCTTTTTGGATACACCCGCTTGTACCATTTCTCTATAAGCAATATTAAATTCTGATTTTAATGAATTATTATACCCTGAATTAGCTCTCCTTAGATTTTGCAATCTACTAATTTGTGCGTGTGGTTGTCCACTCGATGACCTTACTAATATTGCTGGTGAATTTCTATTTATTTTACTAGCACCTTTTAAATTTTGTCTTACCCATTCCTGCTGGATAAAATGATGTGATTGAACCAAACTATCAGCCGATTTGTTAGCATGCCCTGGGGCTCTATTTTTCTGAGGAGAGAGATTTTTATGTGCATCAACGTCATTAGTTTTGTATCCGCCTGGTCTTTTACAACTTAAACCTAGCGGGTCTATCCATATACTCGGATCACTCACATACGCATACAAGGTAGGATTCCCACCTGCAAGTCCAATCGGGTCAATTTGGGTATAATTCCCTTGCACCGGATCGTAGTATCGGAATCGATTATAATACAATCCAATTTCTACATCTTCATACTGCCCTTGATAACGGAATGGAATGAAATCTTTCTCACCTGTAAATTCTTTCATTCGTCCATAAACATCAAACTCAGCCGACCAAACCTTATGACCTTGCTCATCATAGGCTTCAACAGGTGTTCCAAGATAATCACTAATAATACTGTAATGACCC
>NZ_PDFK01000011.1 GCF_002845985.1 Lysinibacillus fusiformis
GCAAAGCTAGTTATTTGAAACTTTATTGATTACGTTTTGCTTGTTCAGTTTTCAAGGTTCATTTAATAGTTACATCAAGTAACTTTTTATAATTTAACATAATGTTAACTTCATGTCAACCGTTTATGTTAATATTTTTTTAGTTGTTCGTTTATCTCGTAACAACGTGTTTAAATATATCATCTTAAAAATAAGTTTGCAAGAGTTTCATTGAAGTAAAACTATTCTTATTTATTCAAAATCAAGTTTCTTCTATATAATGTAGAAAATTAATAACTTGATTTGTTTAGGCTATGCTCTATTTTGAATGTCTTAAACCCCAAAATAGTTTCTTGTTATTTTTGTTGGCAATGAAAAAGCACCTCTAATTGTTAGTTTCTTACCTAACAATTGAGGTGCCTTTCAAAATATATTTAACTATCTTACCCAGATAAAGTACGCAAGGAAGACAAAGAATAAGCCATACATCATAGGATGAATTTCTTTTTTACGACCAGCTAATAACATTGTAATTGGATAGAATACAAAACCGATTGCAATACCAGTAGCAATTGAATAACCAAGTGGCATCATTAATACTGTAAAGAATGCAGGTACTGCTATTTCGAATTTATCCCAATCAATTAGACGTAATGATGATACCATCAGTACCCCTACGATTACTAGAGCTGGTGCAGTTACTGCTGGCGTTACAACAGCTAGTAATGGTGAGAAGAATAAAGCTACTAAGAATAGTACTGCAGTTACGACTGCCGAGAACCCTGAGCGTGCACCCGCTGCTACCCCAGAAGTTGACTCTACATACGCTGTTGTTGTTGATGTACCAAATAAAGAACCGATTGTCGTTGCTAGCGCATCCGCCATTAAGGCACGCCCTGCACGTGGTAATTTATTATCTTTTACTAAGCCAGCCTGTGTCGCTACAGCCATTAAAGTGCCTGCTGTATCAAAGAAATCTACAAACAGGAATGTTAACACTACTACTAAAAACTTCACGTTAAATAACGTTCCAATGTCACCAAGTGGTTCCAATGCTACCATAAATGTAGAGTCTACACTTGGAATAGCCGAAACAACTGCTGTTGGAGGATCAATGATACCTGTGATCATCCCAATAACCGCAGTAATGACCATCCCTAAGAAAATACCAATACTACGGAATTTAATGATAAGAATAACAGAAAGAATGATTCCGAATACTGCTAGTAATGTAGCTCCAGTAAAAGTTCCTAAAGTTACTAATGTCGCTGGACTATCAACTATAATCCCTGCACCTTGTAAACCTACGAATGTGATAAATAAACCAATACCTGCTGAAACAGCATATTTAAGTTGTACTGGAATGGCGTTAATAACAGTTTCACGAATACCCGTTAAAGATAAAATGATAAAGATAATTCCAGAAAAGAATACACCTGTTAAACCAGTTTGCCATGGAATACCATAAGCTCCGACTACAGTAAATGCGAAGAATGCATTTAATCCCATCCCAGGAGCAAGTGAAATTGGGAACTTAGCGAAAATCCCCATAATCAAAGAACCGACTGCTGCTGCTAATGCTGTTGCTACGAAAACAGCACCTTTATCCATCCCTGCATTTTCTAGAATACTTGGATTAACAGCTAGAATATATGCCATTGCAAGGAAGGTTGTAATACCACCAATTATTTCTCGGCGATAATTAGTTCCTAATTCATCGAACATGAAATATTTTTTCATTATCAAAAAATCCTCCGTATGGTCGTCTTCAATATCGAAAACAAAAAAGACACGCTGACTACTCTACTAGTCGCATGTCTACGATATATTTCATCACCATAGTGTGTGAAATAAATTAGTGTTTATACATAGATAAACCCAAATCGTAGTCAAGTTATTTACGGTAACTTGGTAGAAACTCACGGGCCTTATTCCCGACATTATACGACGACGTATTTAATTTACATTCGTAATATATCATTTCACTTTTTAGATTTCAACCCCATTTCCGAACATTTTTACAAAAATAAATACGAAAGTTCGTGTAAAATTCTTATTTAATGTTCATATTCAACTAATTCACCGCTAAATAAACGTAGTACTGAACATTTCTATAATCAATAAAAGGCAAAAACCCTCTGGAACTCTTTCGAATTCTAGAGGATCGTCCCTTGAACGTTATGACTTAATTCATCACCTTACTTTGTAAGATTTGAATCCTTTTTTCTAGTTTTTCTTTCCAATCTTCCGCTAATGCATCCACTGCTTGTATTTGTTTCATAGCTATCGCATCTTTATTTTTAAAGTACACTTCATTGCCGTACAAAACTGTGATACGCGCAGGATGCTTTTCCACAACTTCTATTGTTGAATCTGCACAAATTGACCCCTCCTCCAGTACGCGTGCAAGATAACCTGTATAACCTGTTTCAATTAAACGTTTAAGTAATGTGGTTGCCTCAGTATATCTATCAATCGTACTACATGGAATACGTCCTTGTGTGATTTGTATGACGGCATTACCTATTTTATAAATATCCCCAATACAAACATCCGCTTCTAACATATTCGTTACTGTTAAATTTTCACCAAATGCAGCAGTAGGCAACGGTTTTCCAAGTTCATGTTCCCATTGTATGTAATGCTCTGCAGGGTATAAACAAACTGCACGGTCTGGGCCACCATGATGTTTTTTATCTGCCACATCATCCCCTTCGAAGCCACGCGATGACAAATAAACCTCTTGCATTTGTTGCTTTTCAATTCCTGTAATCATCGAACGTCCTTTACTATCAAGCAATTCTTTCGGCATTCCAACAGCAAGTGTGTGAATTATTGGCCTATTTTTCTCCATTTAAATCCCCCCCTAATCTGAATAGTACAATTCTTTTGCATTCATTTAGTTTACTACATACAGCACTTTACCAGCAATTACTGCTTTAACCTTGATATAATTCGAATTATACAATCTATGAATAGACTAAAAATGATCAAATCAAAAAACCCTAAAAACCTCTCAAGGCTTTTAGGGCAGTTACTGTTATTCCCACTCAATCGTTGCTGGTGGCTTAGATGTAATATCATACAGCACGCGGTTCACGTGTTTTACTTCGTTTACCATGCGGACAGAGATTTTCTCTAGTACGTCCCAAGGGATACGTGCCCAGTCAGAAGTCATGCCGTCGATAGATGTTACAGCACGGATACCGATTGCGTAATCATACGTACGTGCATCGCCCATTACACCAACTGAACGGATATCAGGTAATACCGTGAAGTATTGCCAGATGTCACGGTCAAGACCAGCATTTGCGATTTCTTCACGTAAAATGAAATCTGCTTCGCGAACGATTTCTAATTTTTCTTCTGTAACTTCACCAAGTACACGAATACCTAATCCAGGACCTGGGAATGGTTGACGCCAAACGATTTTTTCATCAAGACCAAGTTCTAAACCTAGCGCACGAACTTCATCTTTAAATAACGTTTTCAGTGGCTCGATTAATTGGAATTGCATATCTTCTGGAAGACCACCAACATTATGGTGTGATTTGATTGTTTGCGCCGTTGAAGTACCAGATTCAATGATATCTGTGTATAGAGTACCTTGTGCTAAGAAATCCATACCTTCAAGCTTCGATGCCTCTTCATCAAATACGTAAATAAATTCATTACCGATAATTTTACGTTTTTTCTCCGGATCTGATACACCTGCAAGTTTGTCCATGAAACGTTTGCGAGCATCAATTTTAATAAGATTCATATCAAAGTCTTCTGTGAATGTTTTCATTACTTGTTCAACTTCACCTTTACGGTTTAAGTTGTGGTCTACGAACATACAAGTCAATTGATCGCCGATTGCTTTATGAATTAAAACTGCTACAACTGATGAATCTACACCGCCAGAAAGAGCACATAATACTTTTTTATCGCCAACTATTTCACGAATTTTTGCGATTTCAAGCTCAATGAAGTTAGCCATTGACCAGTCGCCTTTTGCCTCACAAATATCGAATACGAATTGACGTAGTAAGTCATTACCATAAACAGAGTGACGTACTTCTGGATGGAATTGTACAGCATATAATTTGCGTTCTACATCTGCCATTGCAGCAATCGGACAAGATGCACTTGTAGCAATTACTTCAAATCCAGCTGGAACTTCTGTTACATGGTCACCATGGCTCATCCACACGATTTGCTCAGTTGGTAAGTCTCCAAATAACTTATTTGAAGTAGTGACTTTGATTTCCGCTTTACCATATTCACGCGTTTCAGCACCTTCAACTTTACCGCCATTTGTATGTGCCATTAATTGCATCCCATAGCAAATACCTAATATTGGTAAACCTAATTCAAAAATAGCTGGATCCACATGGAAGGCATTTTCATCATAAACAGAGTTTGGGCCACCTGAAAAAATAATACCCGTTGCGTTCATATCTTTAATTTCTTCCGCAGTTACCGTATGTGGGTGCAATTCACTGAAAACACCAAATTCACGGATACGACGCGTAATTAACTGGTTAAATTGGCTACCGAAGTCCAGTACAACGATTTTTTCTTGCTCTTTTAATAAAGGGCTAGCTGTCAAAATTTCCACCTCTTCTACTATTTTTAAAGGATATTTTCATTTGTTCAAAGAAAAACGCGAAGAAAGTAAAAAAACTTTCTACGCGTTCATAAGCTCTAGAATAGTGATAAAGGCGAATGCGTAGCAAAGTAAAGTGATTTACTATACTTTTCACCTAACGAAAACATCCGCCTTCATAGAGAAATCATTTAAGGTGATTTCGTAGAAACATCCGAACCCTATTATCGAACTTATATGAAAGCAATCCTTGCATTTAATTTTTTTCATTTTACTCTTTGTACACATTAAAATCAACTGATAGTGCGATTGATTAAATATTCCCAACTTTCTTTCAGCTCTCTAAAATCGACTTCCTCCTTATCTTTCCCATAAACATGTTGTTCATATACTTCTGTCAGCTTTTGCATTTCATCTATCTCAAGCGCAGCATCTACTCGCTCAGCGAACGCACGCAATGTTTCCCCATCTCTTCTACGCAATCCAATACGGGATAATTGCTTCAGCAATACATGGTAAGAAGAATCGAAGTTTGACCAATCCGCTACCTTTTTGCGATATACACGCACATGCATCTTAGGAATCCATGTTTTACGTTGTAAGTATAACGTAATACTAATAATGATCAGTAAAACCACGATGGCAATCCACACATAAGTGAATTTTTTCAGCCATGTCCATACTGCATCTAAATTAAATGTTGATGGAGACTGTTCCTTTTCAGATACCTTTTCTTGTGGTTGGGGCTGCTCTGGTTTTTTTTCTGGCTGCAATACCTCTTCCTGATCAGCTGTATCTAGTGGGATATCATAATCAATATTCACATTACCTGTAAAGCCGATGGTAGGTTCAAACTCCATCCAACCCGTGCCAGGTATATATGCTTCCACCCAAGAGTGCGCATTGTCATTCGTGATTCGATATTCGCGCAGTCCGTCTGTTATCGGTCCTACTGTGCCAGGTGCAAAGCCTTTAACCCATCTTGCTGGTATGCCTAGTGAACGTAAAAGCACAACCATCGAAGTGGAGAAATTATCACAATAGCCTACTTTAGTATCGAATAAAAATTGATCGACATAATCTTGATTTTCAGCAGGAATTGCCGCTTCATTTTTATCGTATCTAAAGCCATTGGTTCTAAAGTAACTTTCCACAGCTTTAATTTGATCGTATATCGTAGCTTTACCTTGCGTTATATTAGAAGCTAAATCTCTTACACGCTGCGGCAGCTGGTTTGGTAATTGTAGAAAACGATTATATGAAGGATCTAATGTTTCAAGTGTAGTAGGATATGACAATTGAAGCTGCTCCATACTATAAACTGGTTCACTATAAGACAATGAGTAGTTTGATAACGATTTTGATTCACCCGCCTGCTGCTCTATCGTCATTTTTTCAGTCTGCTCATCCTGAATAAATAAAGTGGCGTCTTGAGCTGAAACAGATAATAAACCATAAGTTTGAATCAAAAATGGCATTGGAACAGCAATATCTAATTGAATTTGTCGCTCATTTTCTGGTAATCCTACTTGTAAAGAAGTATGAATGGGTGTATTTGTTTCATAGACATTTTTGCCAAAGTTTCCATCCGAAATAATCCAGCCTTTTGATGTATACGTATCTTTTGTTTCAATACGCCAATAATGCCGATCACGAGAAGAAGCCGTGAAAATTAATGTATTATCCCCTTGGAATGGGCCTCCGAGCTGACTATCATCTTGGCCATAGCCAACTGATTTTTCCCCAGTTCCGCTTCCAGCTTGGCCAGTAATTTCTTGGATGAATGGCACAGGATCTGCCCATGTTGGTCCTGTCTTTGGTAAAAAGAATGCGACAGAGCTAACAAGCAATACTGAGACAAGCATCGGAATAACAATTTTCCATTTCTCCAGTATAGTACTTGTTGTCTCAACTTGAAGCCATAGACGTTTAACAAAGAGTACTCCTGTCATAATTAATCCAAGTACAATAACTTTTACAATAGCCGCTTTACCATCATAATCACTAAACGTATCTAATGTGGCAATAAAGAAGACAGTCATAGCAAAAAAGTAAAATATATTTTTCCGCACTGAAACCCAATGGTGAATTAAATAAACAAGCATCCAAATTAATACAAGAAATAGCACTGTCCTAAAGGCATTTGATACTTGTCCAAAATCCCCCGATAGTATAGAGGCCATATTCCCTGTCCATTCAGACAATAAAAACGGTAAAGTTTCTCCTGAAAAAACGGGGCTTGTACTATAAGTGAAGACAATAAGCCAAGTAATATAGCCTAACTTCACTAATCCAGATAATATTGGGTGTACTCGGCATAAACTTAACGCTAGGGATAAACCAATAAACACAAGGAAGAGTTGCATCCCGCCAGTATTCGTTAATTGCATAATAGGAATAAGCCATTCACGCAAAATGAAGAATATAATAATATACGCAATGGTTAATTCTATAAATTCCCCTAATGGTCGTTTCACGGTTTCATCACCTCCGTGAATAAATGATAAAAATCTGTTGGGTCTACATAAACGATTTGTATATGTTTATAACGCATCATAAGCTCAGATTGCACAGGTGGCTGTTTTGCCACTACAAAACAAATACAGCTTTTCACTAAATTCGCAAGAGTATGTAGTAATTCTTCTGATACATCACTTGTCACATAAAGCAATGTTGCAACTTGCTTAAAAGATTGCTGATCATAAAATCTGAATTTGACATTCTCTATAGGCTTTATAGCGGCTAAATGATACATAATCTGATCTAATTGCTTTTCACCTTGTATAACCGGGAATACTTTCGTCATTTCTCCAGCGGAAATAAAAGATAAATCTCCTCGTTCTTGAACAATCATCTGTAGCATGGATGCTACTAACTCCACTTTTTCTTCAAACATTGGAGATTTTTTAGCGTCTAATACGAGCAATAACTCTGAAGATTGTCGATCCTCAAACTCCTTCGATTGTAAGGTTTGCGTTCTCGCAAATGATTTCCAATGAATCCATGAAAAGCGATCTCCTGGAACATACTCTCTTAACCCAACAGCCATAGATGTGTCCTTTACAATGGAATAGGGTGACATCATAGAGCCAACATCATATTTCGTTTGAAGGGTAGCGTATTTCATCTCCCTGATTCTCGGATAAACTAAAATAGTTTGTTCCTTTTCTGCTATGACAGGCTTTTTTGCCCAGCCAAAGAAATCATAGAAAACCATTGTAACCCCTAAGTAGCGATGCTCTCCACGAGGCATCTTTTCCAAGTCATAATGCCAGCTAAATTTTTTCCTAAAACCAACAAACTTAATGGCATTTGAATTTTCTATTTTAGCCTGTACTAACCCCTCACTATCTACAAGTTCCTCCATCATGATATAGGCAAATGGGAAACGTGTTCTTCTTTCTATCGTAATAAACACCTTTGCCGATTGCCCTCGTTCTATATGATTTGGTTCAATTTTACGCTCTACAAGTAAAATATCTTCTCTCACTACAAAGAACAAGAGTGCGTACACTAAAAATGGACTAACCGTAAAAAATACAAACCAGCTGACGAATCCTCCTTGGAACATAGCGTAACTAAATGTTACGACCATCAAAAAGGTAATCAATAAAAAATGTTTGCTTTTTTCTAAAAAGCCTTTCCATTTCTTCATTGTTCTGCAAACCTTTTAGTCGGAACAGGTGTACTCGCAATAATGCGCTTGATTATTTCGTCTGCGGCTACGTTATCGTAGCGTGCATCTGGTTTTAAAACTAAACGATGGTTAAAGACAAATGGCACAAGATATTGAACATCATCGGGTGTCACATAGCTGCGCCCTTTCATAAATGCATAAGCTTGAGAAGCTTTCATTAGCGCTAATGTTGCCCGCGGACTCACCCCTAAATAAACATAGCTATTTTCCCTTGTTTGGGCAGCAAGCTCCACCATATAATTTTTAACTGAATCTTCCACATACACGCCCTGAACAAGCTCCTGCAATTCAATTAATTGCGTTACAGATAACACTGATTCGATTTTTTCAATTGGTTTACCATTTTCAGCTCTTCGCAAAATTTCTACTTCCTGCCCTCTAGATGGGTAACCCATTTTTATCTTCAATAAAAAGCGATCCAGTTGTGCCTCTGGTAAAGGATAGGTACCCTCATGTTCAATCGGATTTTGTGTGGCCATAACAAAAAATGGCTGGTTAATTAGCAGTGTTTTTCCGTCAATTGTGACAGATGCCTCCTCCATGCCCTCTAATAAGGCAGATTGTGTTTTTGGCGACGTACGGTTTATTTCGTCTGCTAATACAACATCCCCCATAATTGGTCCTGGGCGAAATTCAAACTCCATTGTTTTTGGATTATAAATAGATATACCAACTACATCTGAAGGCAATAAATCTGGTGTAAATTGAATGCGCTTAAACTGAGCGTCAAAGGATTTCGCAAGCGCTCGCACCATCATCGTCTTTCCTACTCCAGGTACATCCTCTAACAAGACATGCCCTCTCGCTAATAATGCGACAATACTAAGCTCAGCAACCTCTCTTTTACCAATCATTACTTTTTCTATATTTTCTAAAACATCCTGTATTTGAGAATTCATAAATCAAAAAAGCCTCCCATTCCATCAGGCAATTGTGTGAATTGCACGATAACTTATCCTAAGCATAGCGAAATCTGTCTTCTAAAACAATTATCTGAAACCGCTACATACTATTGATCCTCATAAAGAAGGCTTGTTTGAATGTTATCAAACAAGCCTAGTCCTTATTATATAACGTCATTCCGTAATAGAATGTTACAAATTTATTCTTTTTAACCATATTTCTTCCAACGATGTAGCATCTTCTTGTAAAAAAATATTAGTTATCGTCCCAGAAACAATAATTTTCCCTTCATGTAAAACTAATATATCATCTGCTATTTCTTCAGCAAAAGACAGCAAGTGTGTAGAAAATATGACCGTATTCCCTTTCTCCTTTTCCTCCAACATCATATTTTTCAGCTGCGCTATCCAAAACGGATCAAGGCCATTAGTCGGTTCATCTAAGATCAACAAAGAACCGCTGCCAAGTAAGCTTTGCGCAAGATTTAATCGTTGTAGCATTCCCTTAGAAAACTGTTTAGCCTGTTGCCTGCGAACGTCCCACAAGGAAACGCGCTTCAAAACGTGCTCTTGTTCATATTTATCTACTTGTTTTAAAGATGCCAACAACTCTAAAATTTCAGCGGCAGTTAGCATAGTAGGGAAATCTACATCGTCAGGCATATAACGAATTGCTTGTGGTTTATGCCATATCATTTCCCCAGATTTTTGCTTTTCTTGACCCGTTAATAGTCGAATCAACGTACTCTTTCCTGCTCCATTGCCTCCAACCAGCGCTAAAATTCGACCTGAATGCAATGTAAAGGTTGCTTCTTTTAAACCTCTATCATTATCATAGACATTAGCTACATTTTTCGCTTCTAAAAGAATCATCGTTGCTGGTCCCCCTTTAATAACTTCGTAGCAAGCATAAGCGGCAAAACAATCCAACAAGTCGTCACAATCCCATATACCACGTGACCCAATGGCGACAAATAAAACTTCGTTACTCCATAAAACGCTGGACCAAGCACACTAGCTTGATTGCTGAATATAAAATAACCAAAGCGCAGCCATTCCACAGGATTTATATGTATCGTTATGATGGTAAGCTTTTGTAAAACATGACCAGCTACAACTGCACCTAGAGCCATTAAAGCATAAGATATAAGCAATAAAAAAAAGGACCATACAACAAGTGATAATGCTAGTGCAAATAACCTTGTTTGGGCAAATGCCCCCAGTGCAATACCTATTGATACAAAAATAAAGATACTTAATAGCGTGAGGGTAACTAAAACAAACGGTAATCGTACGCCGCCTAAAAAACCACCTAATGCTAAGACAACACCAAATGCCACTAACACAACCAGTAAAAAGGCAAGTGATGTTGCTACATATTTGCCTATAATATATTGTCGTCGTTTCATCGGATAGGTTTTTAGTAACGAATACCAACCAGATTCTATATCACCAGCTATACTCATACTTCCAATGCTTACAATAAATAATGGTAATAGAAACAATAATACATTTAAAAATGATGCTGTTTGACGTGTAAAACCCTCGATATCAGGTAAAGCCATTTGTTGAATGACAATAATTGCTACAAAAACAAATGTAAAAAGAAAGGCTACTAGTTGCATCCAACGACTTCTTAAAATTTGCTTCAGCTCTATTTTCACAAACATCACTCATGTATCCCCCAATTAAACGTTAGCAAATCCTGATAAGCCAATAGTTGACCATCTCCTTCATTAGTCATCCATTTTTGCGCTTCATCTTTTGTCGCAAATGCTAGAACTCCATAGTTCATCGGAGTCCAATACTCTTTGTTGTACACAAATGTCGCTTTATAAATGTCAATCCATTCATTGTTTGCCTTATTTTTAATATAGGCTGCGCCAACTTCATCCTCACCATTTAGCTCAAGATATTCCATCAGACACCCAATATCATCAAAAATCTCATAGTCTCCATTTTTCAAAACAATCTGTCCAGCATATTCATTATGAACAATACTCATATTACAAATTTCACAAACATCTGTTTCACTGATAATCTCACGTGGTTTATATGTTTTATCGCTACATCCTACCAATAGTGCACTGCATAAAATCAAAATAGTTATCCATCTAGTCATATTCGCATCCCTCTTTTCCAAAACCATAAACCACACATAGATACCACTAGACCAATTAACAATTGTATGATATTTATCGAAAACTCCGTCTTTCTCATATCGCTAAGTAATTTTGGTTCATTATCTACGAGTAGATTTTGTTCTGTTTTATTAATTTGCTGATCTAGTGACGTCAAGATCATGACGCTTGGTGATGCTACAAAAAATTGATAAACTGGTTGTCTCACCATCCACTGTCCAAAGCTCGATACAGCTACGTAGGGAACATCCCCGAAACCATCGCCCGCAACATCTATCCCAGTATAATCATCATAAAAATTGCCAATGAGACGCAAACCTTGGTGGTCTGATCTTGCCGTTAATATATTTCCCGTAAACTGATTATCATTTATGATTGAGTCATCCTCTACCTTTGTACCTTCTAATGCGGTCTGATTCATTCGAAAGCAATTTTCTTGTATTTGAATGTCTGAACTTTTTTGCAATGCTACACCTACTCGATTATTATGAAAGCTATTTTTTCTTATCATTGCTTGCTGAGTGTCATACATTAAAAGACCATAGCTATTGAAATCGTTATGGCTACTGACTGTATTATTAGCTATTTCTAAGTCAGTAGTCATCATGACCATTAGACCTGTAACATTATGTGAATACGTATTGAAAAGCACCTCCACACCACTCGAATACATAAAGTGTGTTCCGTAACGGCTATTCGTCACCTTGTTTCGTTGAACATCGATTTGCTTCACTTCTTCTACGTATATACCATCTTGCACTTGTTCAATAGTATTTTGTTCGATGGCAATGTCCTCGCTTTTAAACACAGCAATCCCATTGCCTTTTTCAGCATAATGTGACTGATTACCAATAATCCTATTTTCTAAAATTCGAACATGCTTTGAACGTTGAATATGGATACCTACTTGAACATCTTTTACCTCTATCTCTCTCAACTCTAGATTCTCTGCCTCATTGGCTACAATGCCTTTGTTTTTTGCACTTATCATTATATTTTCTACAGAGACATTAGCTACATGTTCAATTTTTAGTGCAGGGTTATTATTTAAAGAATACAACTCAACCCCCTCTTCTCCGCGTAGTATAATTGGTTTCTTCACCGTAAAATTCCCTTGGTAACGACCAGCAGGAATATGAATAATCTCTCCAGTTTTCGCTTGATCAATAGCAAATTGAATATCAAATTCCGCATATGCCGTTTGACTTGTAAATAGAAAAAACAAAAAGAAAAAACTGATTTGTTTCATCACTCTTCACCTCCCCATTCAGCATGAAAAGACTAGAGGAATGCCCCCTAGTCTAACGCTTTAATGACTGTGTCCCTCTTGTTCATGATTCATTTCATTCGAATGCATGGAACCAGATTCGCCATTTTCTTCCTCAGCCTTTTTTTGCATCATTTTCTTCTTACGTCTCTCCAATGCATCATCTTTAATTTTTTGTAGATCTTCAACGTAAGCTTTCGAATTTTCTTGGATATATTTATCTGCTTCAGCCTTGTTCACAAAATAAATATAGCCCCAGTTCATTGGAGATTTCAGCTCTGTTTTCACAATAGTTACATCTTCAACCTTTGCCCAATCCTTTGTCACAAAATCACGGACAAATTTTTCATTTTTTTCTTCATTGGCAACCTCCGCGTTCAACAAACAGCCAATATCGTCATAAAAAGCAATGGACCCATCTTCTTTTATAGCTTGTGTTGAAAATACTCCCATCTCGTGATCTTTCATGTAAACCTTCATATTACACATTTCACAAACTGTATCTTCCTTTGGCTCTTGTAACCGTGGGTCTACTAGCGAAGCAACCTGGACAGAATCTTCTTTCAATGTTGCTGTTTCATTTTTCGTAGCCTCTTGCTCCGTTTCCTTCTCTTTCACTTGGGCTTTTTCACTGCCACATGCTGCAAGTACAAATAATAATATTAGTGCAGGTAACCATAATTTTTTCACAACTATTTCCTCCAAATTTAGTTTTCTGTTGCTATACTCTACATTACAGATTAGTTGTGAAATTAGTTAAAAATCGGAGTGAAGAATTGGAAAAATTATCTTGAACATTCAATGAACATCTTCACTTCAAATATTTTGAATTTAGAGCAATTCTTTTTCCACTCTTATATAAAAACTCCCCACACTATGCATGTGGAGAGCTCGTTATTTATATGGAAGAACGGTAACTATTGAGTCGCTTCTTTTGTTTGCTTAAACGGCTTAGCTTTAACGCAGTTTCATTTAATTCCCGACGAATTTGTAAATCACTAGCACTATCCATATGAATAGGCGCTGTATGTTGATGTTGCTGCTGTTGATTTGGTGCATTTATTGAACTGTGCTTCTTCTCTTTATTTTTTTGCAAACTATTTTTAAATAGTTTTTGTGGATTTTGCCCAAAGTTATGGCTAATATCCCCAGCATGCAAATACTGATTTTCTTGCCGAAAAACACTGCTTGTCGTTGCACTCACTCTAGAAGTCCTCATAAAAAGTTACCCTCCCCTACATTTTATTATCCTTATAGGTAATTATATCGACATTATATGCTGATCATTAACAACATAGAACCAAATGGCATAAAAAAAGAGAGAAAAGAGCTATTTTCAAAAGCGAAGTTCACTTTTTCATAACTCTTTTCACTCATCTTACTTCCAAAAATCATCAAATATTGTAATTGGCATATGACGTTTATGTTGAGAACGCAAATAATATCCTTCTAAGATTCGGCGTGGTTCTTCAGGAATTTCTTTTCCCTCTAAATAATCATCGATTTGATCATATGATACACCAAGTGCCACTTCGTCTGGCAATGATGGACGATTCTCCTCTAAATCCGCTGTTGGCACCTTTTTATAAAGATGCTCAGGACATTTAAGTTCTGCTAACAGTTGCTTACCTTGTCGTTTATTTAGACGAAAAATCGGCATTAAGTCCGCTCCACCATCACCAAATTTTGTATAAAACCCCGTAATAGCCTCCGCAGCATGATCCGTTCCTAACACAACTGCCCCATTCATCGCGGCAATTGAATATTGCACCTTCATACGCTCACGAGCTTTTTCATTCCCTTTCACAAAATCATTCAGCTCAACGCCTGCATTTGCTAAAGCCAACACACTAGCATCTACAGCATTTTTTATATTCACAGTGTAAATTTTCGTTGGTTTTATATAATCAATGGCATCCTGACAATCTTGTTCATCAGCCTGCATGCCATATGGTAAACGTACAGCCAAAAAAGAATACTTCATTTCCCCAGCCTCTGCATTTAGTTCATCAATTGCCAACTGTGCTAGTTTTCCTGTTAACGTCGAATCTTGACCACCAGAAATACCAAGAACGAATCCTTTTACAAAGCTATAGTGTTGTGCATATTCCTTTAAAAAATCAATGGATTTACGTATTTCTTCCTGTACATTAATAGTAGGCAATACACGTAATTCTTCAATAATTTGTTGTTGTAAAGTCATTGTACCCGTCACTCCTCTTATTTACATTCGCTTAACCATATTGTGCACTTCTTCAATATTACGCATTTTATTATCCCAGCATTTTTGGCTGAGATCGACTGGATACTCTTCAGGATTCATCGCACGCTTATATTCATCCCACAGCAATTCTAAATTTTCCGCAGCATAATCACGCATTTCCACCAAAGTAGGATTTTGATAATTGATTACTCCATTTTTAATGACATGCTGATGTAAATTTTTTGCTTCAAAATTTGTGACAAACTTTGATACAAATGTATGGATTGGATGGAACATTTTTATGCGTTCCTCAGCTTGAGGGTTTTCTTCTTGCATCGTAATATAATCGCCCTCTGCCTTCCCATTTTTTTTATCGATAATACGATAGACATTTTTTAATCCTGGCGTTGATACCTTTTCCGCATTAGCCGAAATTTTGATTGTATCTTCAAGTTGCCCTTCGCTATTTTCGATAGCCACCATTTTATAAACTGCACCTAATGCAGGCTGATCGTAAGCTGTAATAAGCTTTGTACCAATTCCCCAAACATCTACTTTTGCACCTTGAGATTTTAAATTTAAGATTGTGTATTCATCTAAATCATTCGAGACAATGATTTTGGCATCCTGGAAGCCTGCAGCATCCAACATACGACGAGCTTCTTTTGATAAAAACGCGATATCACCGCTATCTAAACGTATGCCAATAAAGTTAATTTTGTCTCCTAGCTCTTTAGCTACTTTAATAGCAGTTGGCACACCTGATTTCAATGTATTGTAAGTATCTACTAAAAAAACACAATCACGATGACGTTTAGCATAAGCATGGAATGCATCATAATCATTTTTATAAGCTTGTACTAACGCATGTGCGTGTGTACCAGAGACAGGAATATTAAAAAGTTTACCTGCACGAACATTACTAGTAGAAGCAAAGCCCCCTATAAACGCAGCACGAGTTCCCCAAATAGCTGCATCCATTTCCTGTGCACGCCTTGTCCCAAATTCCATCGCCACTTCATTTTTAGTAATTTGTTTAATACGGCTTGCCTTTGTGGCAATTAATGTTTGGTAATTAACAATATTAAGCAATGCCGTTTCAATAAGCTGCGCTTCTACTAATGGAGCTTCAATTCGAACAATCGGTTCATTGGCAAAAACAAGCTCCCCTTCTACCATAGAATACATATCCCCTGTGAATCGAATATTTTTCAAGTACTCGATAAAGTCCTCCTTGTAGCCCACTTCCTCACGTAAATAGGTAATATCGGATTCGCTAAAATGAAAATCACGTAGATAATCAAGCATTCGCTCTAACCCAGCAAATATGGCATAGCCATTACCAAAAGGTAATTTCCTAAAATATAATTCAAAAACTGCTTTTTTATTATGTATGCCATCCGCCCAGTAGGATTCTGCCATATTAATTTGATATAAGTCTGTGTGTAGCGCTAAGCTATCATCTGCATAGTTTGATCTCAAAAGAAACCCCTTCTTCCGCTTTGATAATTAGTCCTAGTATACACTATATACCCAAATTCTTGCGTTTTACATATCTTCTATTTGATGTTAGGTTTTCTAACATAAATAGTCAGAAAATTTAGAACTGTTCACATTTTAGACACATTTTTTAGTACCGCTTTCATTCCTTTTATAAAAACATTTTCTGCAAACTATTTCGAGAATAGAAATATAAGATGTAAGGTAATGTAACATGCATTCTAAAAAAACAATTGCATTGATTTTTATTCCGCTTTAACATGTAAATTAAATTTACGCAAGGAGCTGGTACACATGAAAAAAATTGAAGCAATCATTCGTCCTGAAGTTTTTGGGGCCGTTCGGGACGGACTTGCAAAGGAAGGAATTGCAGGTTTAAGCGTCTCTGAAATTGCCGGCTGTGGTCGTCAGTTAGGTAGAACAGGACTCTTTCGCGGCAATACGTATGAAATTGAATTTTTACCTAAATTGAAATTGGAAATGATTGTGGACGATGGGAAAATCGATGCCATCGTAGAGATTTTATTGCGTGAAGCAGCAACTGGCAAGGTCGGGGACGGAAAGATTTTCATTTATCCAGTAGAACAAGCAATTCGTATCCGAACAAAAGAAGTCGGATCGATTGCAGTAGAGTAAAGGGGGAAGATGTAGATGGATGCAGTATTATTATCGGTTAATTTAATTTGGGTGATGCTTGGTACTATTTTAGTATTCTTTATGCACGCTGGTTTTGCTATGGTCGAGGCTGGATTTACCCGCTCGAAAAATGCCGTCAATATCATCATGAAGAATTTCCTAACGATTTCCCTTGGTGGCATTGTCTATTTTTTATGTGGTTACGCCATTATGTTCGGCGACACAGTAGGTGGTATTTTCGGCACTAGCGGCTTTGCTTTAAAAGGAGTAGATGATCTTTCCTTCTTTATCTTCCAAACAATGTTTGCTGCAACTGGAGCAACGATTTTGTCTGGCGCTGTCGCAGAACGTACTAATATTTTTGCTTATATCGGCGTCATTATACTTATGTCTTTAGTTGTTTATCCTGTTGTTGGTCACTGGGTTTGGAGTGGGCAAGGCTGGTTAACAGATCTAGGCTTTGTTGATTTTGCCGGCTCTACAGTTGTTCACTTAACGGGGGCTGTCGCAGCATTTGTCGCAGCTGTTATGGTTGGACCTCGACTTGGTAAATATGAAAATGGTCGAGTAAATGTAATTACAGGACACAGTATCCCATTAGGAGCTTTAGGCGTATTTTTACTTTGGTTTGGTTGGTTTGGCTTTAATGGAGCTTCAACGTTAGCTGCCGATCCTGAACTTGTTCCTAGTGTTATTTCCAATACATTCTTTGCAGCAGCTGCTGGTGTAGTTGCTACCGCTTTCTATACGAAATTCCGTTACGGTCATATTGATGGCTCCCTTACATTAAACGGTGCATTAGCCGGGCTTGTAGGGATTACGGCTGGTGCTGCGAATGTCAGTATCATGGGCTCCCTCATCATCGGCTTAATCGCCGCGCCATTACTTGTAGAAGGTGTACGTTTCCTTGAATGGAAGCTAAAAGTAGATGATCCTGTTGGAGCGATTGCGGTTCATGGTATTTGTGGTATTTGGGGAACATTGGCAGTTGGTTTATTTGACATTGGTGGTCAAGGCTTATTGTATGGCGGTGGTTTTGGTCTACTAGGGATTCAAGCAATCGGTGTCATCGCAACAGTTGCCTGGGTTAGCGTATCTGTGTCAGCAGGCTTATTGATTATCAAAGCATTTATCCCATTACGTGTAACAGCTGAAGAAGAGATTGCTGGTTTAGATGTAATGGAACATGGCGCTCCTGCTTACGAATTCCAAGACATTTTCAAAAGCTCTGCTGTACGAGGAGAAACCTTTGCTCATCGCTTAACACATTTCGGTAAATCACAAAGCAATGTCCAAGAAGAACAACATGTATAGCTAGTGGAAAATCTGCTCCTGTATCTCTAGATGATGGGGCAGATTTTTCTTTTTTAGTTCGGTAATTATTTCCAATTCTTTCGCTCAAAACGCTCTTCCCATTGCTCAAACCACCCTTCATCAACCTTCACTTAATTTAAACTTGCTCTAACTCAAGTAAAAACTGTTTCATAGCGAGGCCACTTCGGAAGCCTGTTAATTGACCATTTTTGCCAATGACTCGATGGCATGGAATAATCGCTAGTATTGGATTTGCACCAATTGCAGTCCCTACAGCTCTAACTGCTTTCGGATTACCAATGCGTTGTGCGATATTACCATAGGATGTTGTTGTACCATAAGGCAATTCTTTTAGGGCATCCCAAACGGCTAATTGAAAAGGTGTTCCCTTTACATGGACAGGTAGGTCAAACTCAGTAAGCTCCTTGTTAAAATAAGCAGTTAACTGAGCCTTATATGGCTGTAATTTTTCTGGATTTTCTTCAAAGCCATACCCTTTAAAAGGTTTTTTAGCCCACTCTTCTACTTCCTCAAATGATGCATTTGGTGTTCCTATATAGACAAGACCTTTATCTGAAGCCACTAGATACATATCCCCTTGTGTATACGTTAATGTATCGACATACAATATTTGCATTTCCAAATCCCCTACTTTCTACTATTTAAACTGCATCTTCCAGTCATTTCATGCTACAGTTATTTTACCGACTATAACAAAGGAGTTTCAATAAATGAATACGTTATATGAGCCTGCCATTCACTTTCAACAAGTTCATTTTTCAGTAAATGACAAAATGATATTAAAGTCAATTACTGGGTCATTTCCAAAAGGGCAAATTACGACTCTTGTTGGTCCTTCTGGTGCTGGTAAAACAACGCTACTTAAATTATGTAATGGTCTTCTGTCACCAACAAACGGGCATATACTCGTTGAAAATCAGCCTATTTCTACATATGAGCCCACCGCTTTAAGGAGACATGTTGGTATTGCTTTACAGGCAGCTCCGATGATAGCAGGTACAGTGCTAGATAATCTCGCCCTTCCCCGTACACTACAGGGGCAAAAACTCTCGCAGCAGGAGGCTGTCCAATATTTAGAGGATGTTGGATTAAACGAAAGCTTCTTACACCAATCAACAAGTGAATTGTCTGGTGGACAACGTCAAAAGGTATCCATTGCACGAACCCTGATCAATCAATCCTCTATTTTATTATTAGATGAAATTACATCTGCGCTGGATCGTCAATCCGTACAAGAAATTGAAAAATTGATTGCTACTATTAACAAAAAATACAATGTCACGATAATTTGGATTACACATAATTTGCAACAAGCATTGACAATTGGTCACTATACATGGGTTATGATGGATGGTGAGTTAATTGAAACTGGTAAAAGTGCTTTACTTGAAGCCCCAACGAATCCACGTGTTGCAGCGTTTGTTCAGGGGGTTAATCAATGACATTTACAGCCTTATCCTTAACCCTAATCTTTGTCTGTATTCCTCTCATATTATCTAAAACATTAAAGTTGGGTCTTGAAAAAGATACGCTCATTGCAACGTTACGTTCCATTGTTCAATTGCTTGCTGTCGGCTATATTTTAAAATTTGTTTTTGACGCCAATAGTTATGGTTATATACTTCTCATGGTAGCGCTAATGATTGTCGTCGCAACATTAAATGCACGAAAAAAAGGGGTGGATATTAAAGGAATTACTTGGAAAATAGCACTGACACTTGTCGTCATAGAAATTGTTACACAAGGTGTCTTGCTAGGATTTCATATTGTTCCAGCTACTGCCCAGTATATCATTCCGATTAGTGGGATGTTAATTGGCAATTCGATGGTGCTGTCCATTTTATTTTTAAATCGTTTTACAGCTGAAATTAGTAGCCATAAAGATCAAATGGAATTAATTTTATCGCTAGGTGGCACGCCAAAACAAGCCGTTCATCGCCAACTGATCAATGCCGTAAAAGCTAGTATGATTCCTACGATAGAAAGCCAAAAAACAATCGGTTTAGTACAGCTACCAGGTATGATGAGTGGGCAAATTATTGGTGGGGCTGACCCTATCCATGCTGTCCAATTTCAACTTTTAATCATCTTTGCGCTCTTAACAACAGCAACATTATCCAGCATCATGATTGGTTTTTTAAGTTATCCTGTGCTATTTAATGAACGTATGCAAATACTTGATATGAAATAATTGTTAAGCTGAAATGAATATAGTTTAAAACATTTATGTTATACTAAAAAGAAAATGCAGTTAGGAGAATGACCATGTTATTACGCGATTTTTTCATCCAGTTATCTGAAAACCAACTATTAAATAGTGCTGCAAAGAAATATGGCCTAAAATTAGGAGCACAGAGTGTAGTAGCTGGTACAAATATTGAAGAAACAATTGCAAGCATCAAAGAACTAAATGCACATAATATTTCTTGTACGGTAGACAACCTAGGTGAATTTGTTTCAAGTAAAGAAGAAGCAACGGCTGCAAAAGAAAAAATCCTTACTGTAATCGAAGCCATCCATGAGAACGGTGTTGCTGCACATATTTCATTAAAACCATCTCAATTAGGTTTAGACATTGATGTTGATTTTTGTTATGACAACCTGTATGAAATAGTAGAAAAAGCCGCTTCTTATGATATATTTGTTAACTTTGATATGGAAGACTACGGCCGTCTTCAAACATCCTTTGATATGGTAGAAGAGTTATCTAAAACATTTAATAATGTTGGTACAGTTATTCAATCCTACTTTTACCGTGCAAAAGACGATATCGAAAAATTCAAGGACTACCGTTTACGTATTGTAAAAGGTGCTTATAAAGAGCCTGTAGAAGTCGCCTATCAAGATAAATTAGATATTGATTTAAACTTTATTGAGTTGATTGAATATCACTTGCTACACGGCAAATTTACGTCAATTGCAACACATGATCATAATATCATCGCACACGTAAAACGCTTTGTTGCAGATCATAATATTCCACTTGATAAATTTGAATTCCAAATGCTATACGGTTTCCGCACTGATATGCAGAAAGAGCTTGCAAAAGAAGGCTATAACTTCTGTGTGTACGTTCCATTCGGTGAAGATTGGTACGGCTACTTTATGCGCCGTTTAGCTGAGCGTCCTCAAAACCTTAACCTTGTAACAAAACAAGTGTTTACGAAAAAAACGAATACTGTTCTTGCTGTAGCAGCAGGTGCATTCGTTCTTGGACGTATAACAAAACGCAAAAAGTAAAAAAACGAACCTTATCGCGCTCATGCGATAAGGTTCTCTTTATTTGTTCCATCCTTTTTCTTTAAAGCGTGCAATGGCCTCAATACGATTACCAACATTTAGTTTTTCTAAAATGGTTGAAATATAATTACGTACCGTTCCAGCAGATAAAAATAGCTCTGCCGCAATTTCCTTTGTCGTCTTGCCCTCTGCCACAAGTGTCAGCACCTGGCTTTCACGCTCTGTTAAAGGATTTTCACTATCATCCTCATAGACAAAATCAACAAGCTCTGGTGCATAAATACGTTTACCGTCCATTATTGTACGAATCCCACTTACTAATTCCTCAATAGGGCTATCCTTTAATAAATAGCCTCTTACGCTCGCTTTCCTAGCACGCTCGAAATAACCTGGTCTGGCAAATGTAGTTAAAATAATGACCTTACAATCTGAGCCAATACTATGCATTTCTTCTGCTGCGTCTAGTCCCGTTTTCACTGGCATTTCAATATCCATAATACAAATATCAGGCTGATGTTCTGCCACCAGCGTCAATGCTTCCTCACCATTTTTTGCTAAGCCGACGACCTCCATATCCTCTTCCATACTAAGTAAAGAGCGAAGAGCCCCTAATAGCATCCCCTGATCTTCAGCGATCACAATTCGTATCATGTCACAAGCCTCTTTTCTATTCTATATGTTCTTCAGATTTTCTTTGACATTTTGATGCGTAATAGCCACTGGTATAGTTACCGTTAATGTAGTACCCTCAACACTTTCAATCTTAAAGGACCCATTAATAAACTCTAAGCGTTCCCTCATTCCCTTCAATCCGTTCCCCGTTTTCCATGCTTGTTTTTTCGTAATACCTTGTCCGTTATCCCGAACGATTAAGTAAACTTCCTTAAAGTTTTGATGGAAAGCAATTTCACATTTTGTTGCTCCACTATGTTTGACAACATTATTAACCGCCTCTTTTAGGCACATGCATAAAACATTTTCGACAAGTGGCGGAACTTGCAATGCATTTTTATCTCCTTCAAAAACAAACTCCATTTCTGCTGCCTTTAGTATTTGAGAAATACGCATTAGCTCATCCTCAAATTTTGCCGTCCGCATGTCTGACACCAATTCACGAACCTCTTTTAAGGCAATGCTTGCCGTCTGGCGTATATCCTTAATCTCAATCAAAGCCTGCTGTGGATCACGTTCAATCAACCTAGAAGCTAGATCACTTTTTAAGCCAATCATGGACAATTTTTGCCCCAAAGTATCATGCAAATCACGAGCAATTCGTTGTCGTTCCTCAAAAACAATTAACTCGGCAATACGTTCATTAGCTGTTTCTAACTGCCCCTCTAAGTTTTCACGTTTATTTTTGGAATAAATCGTTAATGGTAAAAGAACAACAGCTAGAATGGTTAGCACAACAAAAGGTAGCTGCGATAAAAATAAGTGAAGCTCCACAAAGAAGCCGACACCGGTAGATATAACTGTAAACCCAATATGTAGACCGTACATAATATAAAAGCCGACAGGTCTTCGTATGTTGCCAATAAAAAATGCTGTGAAAATAGATAGATACACATAGCCATATAAGATGGTCATGACAATATTGATGGCCATTTCAAAGCTGATCCACATATAAACTAAACCGCTTTTCGAATTCATGGAAAATCGATAGAAAATAAAATAAAGCATTAAAAACGTAATGCCAATCGAGATTTCGATATAAGATGATTTCCTAAAAATGAAGAAAAACGGTAGGAAACAAAAAATAATCCATAAATATACACTGAGCATTGGACTATTCGGAATAATACTATGCCATTTCCTCAACATAATCTCACGCTCTTTCCTACTTTTCCCTTATTATAACAAGAAAATTTAATTTATGCCTGCACATGCTTTAGACAAAACCCATCCTTTTACATAAAACAGCCATCTCGTTTGCAGAGATGGCTGTTTTCAACTAAGCGGCAATACTGCCTCTTGCTTTGCGTTTGATGATTTCATTTACTTCTTTAAACGATACAAATTTGCCTTGATCTTCATCATATAACTTGTAACGTAATGATTCTAAACTTGTACGTAACGTAATCGTTGTTGCCATGTGTAAAGGCGGCGTTTCATTATGTGCTTTTTCAAGATTATAGTTAGGTACTCGAGGAGCTAAGTGATGGACATGGTGGAAACCAATATTCCCTGTAACCCATTGTAAAATCTTTGGCAATTTATAATACGAGCTACCTTCCACTGCGGCTTTAACATAATCCCATTCTGATTCATGTTCAAAATAAGAATCTTCATATGTGTGCTGAATATAAAACAGCCAAATTCCTAAAGAACCAGCAATAAATAAGGTAACGCCTTGGACTAATAAAAATGCTTGCCAGCCCATGAAGAAAATTAAAGCAGCACAAACTCCGACCATAACGATATTCGTTAAAATTGTGTTCAAGCGTTCTTTCTTTCTTGCATCCTTACGATTAAAACGATTTAAGATAAGCACCATATATAATGGTCCTAACCCAAACATAACGAATGGGTTACGATAAAAGCGATACCATAATCGTTGTCCCTTTGAGGCTTGCATATATTCTTCCACTGTCATCATATCAATATCACCAATACCACGCTTGTCTAGGTTTGAGCTTGTTGCATGGTGAATTGTATGTTCACGTTTCCATTTTTCATATGGGAATGATGTTAGCACTCCAGTAAAAAATCCAACCCAGTCGTTTGCCTTTTTACTTTTGAAAAATGATCCGTGTGTGCAATCGTGAAAAATAATAAAAGTTCGTACGACAAACCCCGCTGAAATGGCACTTAAGCCAACTGTTAGCCAAGGTGAAACATCTACTAATAAGTAACCAGCAACCCACAATGCAATTAACGGTACAAGTGTATTTATCATTTGAAAAACACTTTTACCCGTATTAGATTTAGCAAATGGCGCTACATCTTGGCGTAGCTTTTTTGTTTTTTCTTTAATAGTTGCCATCCTTTACTCCCTCGTTTCTTTTTTTCTTATGACCTCATCATAAAACAAGAGTACAAGTCAGTAACAGACGCAAACATCATAAAAAGGATATGACATTTGTCATATCCTTTTTATGATGTTGGTCCATTCAAATGCAACTGATAGAACACAAGGTCTAGCCATTGTTCAAATTTATAGCCTGCATTTTTAATTGTACCTGCATATTCAAAACCTAATTTTTCATGTGCTTTAATGCTAGCATTGTTTTCTCCATCAATGCCAGCAACGAGTGTTTTGACACCACGCTCCTCTGCAATCGCTATAAGCTTATGCATGAGCTTCGTTGCAATCCCCTTTTGATAATGCTCATTATGCACGTAGACGGAATGCTCCATTGTATATTGATAACCAGGGTAAGGACGGAATTGACTATAAGTAGCAAAGCCAGCAACAATCCCATTTTCCACAAATACAAGCAGTGGATTGCCGAATGCTTGCTGCTCCTTATACCATCGCATTTTTTCATCTAAAGTTTGTATATCATATCGGTAGACAGCCTTACTTGTTAAAATAATATCATTATAGATGTCTAAAACCTCAGGTATATCTTTTTCTTCCATGAATTGACTATCTATATCCTCCTATTTTACGCCTTAAACATTGAAGTAGCGAGCATCGGGATGAGCAAAAACAATCGCTGAAACAGATGCTTCAGGCTCCATCATAAAACCTTCCGTAAGGTGAACGCCAATATCCTCAGGCTTTAATAAGCCGAATAGTTTTTCCTGATCCTCCAAGTTAGGGCACGCAGGATAACCGAAAGAAAAACGCTGCCCTTGATATTTAGCTGCAAAACGATCTCTCATTGTAAAATCAGTGGCATCTGGGAAGCCCCATTGGTCACGAATTTCTTGATGCATACGTTCAGCAAAGCCCTCTGCTAATTCTAGTGCAGTCGATTGCAGTGCATGGCTTTCAAGGAATTTGCCAGCCTCTTTTAACTGACGAGCTGTTGCCATAACCCCTTGCCCTGCTGTTACCACCATGAGTGCAATATAATCCATTTCTCCACTCTCTACCGTTTTTAAGAAATCGGCAAGACATAAAAATGGTTCCACTTGCTGGCGCGGGAAAGTAAAACGTTCAATTTCTGTTTTACTATCAGCAGGATCATAAACAACGACATCATCACCATCCGCTTGAGCAGGGAAAAATTGATATAAACCTGAAGGCTTTAATAAATCACTTTTTAAATAATCATCTACTAAATCCTTTAGCTCTGTTGCTCGTGAATCACCGGCATCTAGCAATTGCTGAACCTGCCCTTTCAAGCCTAAATGATGTCCCAGCAATGTACGCATATTGACGTATGGATATAAATGCGATACTGCATAGTCTTTCTTCACATGACGACGTAAATCAGCTGGTAAAAATACTGACGCTCCCTTTACTGTACGTACTGGCTTTATTGTTATCTCTTTAGCTGGACGTGCAGCTCTTTTTACATCTGCCTCTAGCCGTTTTTGACGAGATTCCTGGATTTCAGCTAAGAAATTCGCACGCGTTTCCTTACCCATTAATAGATTTGCTTGCTCTAATCCCTGCATAGCATCCTTTGAATAAATAACTGGACCATTGTATTCATCTGCAATTTTTGTTTCTGTAAAGCGTCGAGAAAGTGCAGCTCCACCAACTAAAATCGGTACATCAATGCCAGCCTCTTTGAAATCCTGAGCAGTAATGACCATCTGTTGCGCTGATTTTACCAGTAAGCCTGATAGCCCGATAAAATCTGGTTTTTCCTTGCGAATCGCTTCAATCAATTGTGCTGGTGTTACTTTAATGCCTAAATCGACAACCTTATAGCCATTATTACTTAAAATAATATCAACAAGGTTTTTCCCAATATCGTGCACATCTCCTTTAACGGTAGCCAAAACCATTTTCCCTTTTCCAGCACTCTCTTCATCCTTTTCCATGAATTGCTCTAAATGGGCAACAGCAGCCTTCATCACGCCTGCTGATTGTAAAACCTCCGCTACAATGAGTTGGTTATCATTAAACAATCGACCTACCTCAGCCATACCAGCCATTAAAGGACCATTAATAATATCAAGTGGCGCCTCAAAGATTTCGCGTGCAGCATCTAAATCCTCAATCAGCCCTTCTTTTGTACCTTCTAAAATATAATAAGCTAAACGACCTTCAACCGTTTTTGGTATATCCGCTTCGGTTTTTTCTTTCTTTTTATCACGATAAAAGTCTGTGAATACTGCTAATGTTTCATCATTCGTATTAAACAGTAAGTCATTTGCAAGTTTAATTTCTGCCTCTGGAATGGATGCATAACGTTCTAGTTTCTCTGTATTGACAATGGCATAATCTAAGCCGGCCTGTGTACAATGATAAAGATACACAGCATTCAGTACTTCACGGCCAACTGGTGGTAAGCCAAATGAAATATTACTTACACCCAGTACAGTTAATGTCTGTGGCATCTTTTCTTTAATTAGTCGAATTCCTTCAATTGTTTCTAGAGCCGATCCAATATACTGCTCATCACCAGTCCCTACAGGGAACATCAACGGGTCGAAAATGATATCCTCCGGTGCAAGTCCCCATTTTTCAGTTAATAATTTATAGGAACGTTCGGCAATTTCAAGCTTGCGATGACGATCAACGGCCATTCCTATTTCATCAATGGTTCCAACTACCAATGAGGCTCCATACTTCTTTACGAGTGGCATTACTGCATCAAATCGTTCTTCACCATCTTCTAGATTTATAGAGTTAATGATGGCTTTTCCTTGAGAAAATTTTAATGCTTCCTCAATGACCTTTTCATCTGTCGAGTCGATTACAAGAGGAACCTTAACCTTTTTCACAACCTCCTGCATAAAACCACGCATATCAGCTAATTCATCACGATCAGGGTTGGCTAAACAAATATCAATAACATGTGCACCATTTTTTACTTGCGCACGTGCAATTTCTGCAGCTTCTTCAAACTTCCCATCAATGATTAAATTCTTAAATTTACGAGAGCCTATAACATTCGTTCTTTCACCAATAAATAATGGACGCATAGAATCGTCATACAATAATGGTTCGATTCCTGATACCGCATGACCATGTGTTTTCTCTGGTATTTGGCGTGGTTTTTCATCTTTTAAAACCTCACGGATAGCTGTGATATGAGCTGGAGTCGTCCCACAACATCCACCTACAATATTAAGCCAGCCCTTTTCTGCAAAGCCTTTTAATTTTTGTGATAAAGATTCTGGTGATTCATGATAGCAACCTTCTTCATCCGGCAAGCCTGCATTCGGATAACAGCTAATATAGCCTGTGGAAAGCTCTGCTAATGAACGAATATGATCCGTCATAAACTCTGGTCCAGTCGCACAGTTTAAGCCAACGGATAGTGGTTTAATATGTTCAATAGAAATATAAAAAGCATCAATCGTTTGCCCTGCGAGTGTTGTACCCATCGGTTCAATTGTTCCTGAAATCATGACGGGTAGTTCTTTGCCAGTTGCCGCGAAAGCACGTGCTACACCTAGAGTACCTGCTTTTACGTTTAACATATCCTGACTAGTTTCTAGTAAAAGGACGTCTGCTCCTGCCTCAATTAACGCCTTCGCCTGTACATAAAAGTTTTCCTCTAGCTCATCAAATGTAATACCGCCAGTTACGGATAATGTTTTTGTTGTTGGACCCATTGCGCCAGCAACAAAGCGTGGCCAATCTGATGTTGAAAAGTTATCCACTGCTTGACGAGCAATTTCGACGGCACGTTTATTAATTTCTTCCGCTTTTGCGCCAAGATCATATTCATTTAACACAAGAGGTGTCCCGCCAAAAGTATTCGTACAAATAATATCTGCGCCTGCCTCTAAATATTTATGGTGAATTTCCTTAATTACATCAGGTCTAGTCAGCACAAGATTTTCATTACAGCCATCAAGCTCCTCCCCGCCAAAATCCTCAGCGGATAAGTTTTCGTTTTGTAGCATTGTTCCCATTGCGCCATCAAGAATTAAAATACGTTTCTCTAGTTGCTTTTCAATCAAGTGCTTAGCCATGTATACTTACCCCTTTTTTCTGTTCATCCAATTGCTCAATATATTTCATCAACTCTAATGTCACATCATAACGTAAAAATGGAGTGATAAGGTAAATGCCATTGAAATACTGTGCAGCCACCTCAACTAATTCCTTCGCAATGGCAATCCCCTCAAATGTTGCACGTTCTTTATCTTCACCACAGGCCTTCATTCTTGCTAAGGCATCTTCAGATAATTTTATGCCTGGCACCTCATGATGTAAGAATTCAGCACTTTTATAACTTGTAACGGGCATAATACCAATATAAATAGGTGCTTGCAAATGCTTGGTTGCCTCATAAATTTCCACAATTTTTTCCTTCGTATATACTGGCTGTGAAATAAAGTAGTCTGCTCCATACTCAATTTTCTTCTCTAAGCGTGCCACAGCACGATCTAATACACGGACATTTGGATTAAATGCAGCAGCTACTGAAAAATTTGCTTTTTTACGAAGTGGTTTACCTGAGAAGGAAATGCCTTGATTTAACTGTTTAATTAATTGGATCAGCTCCATTGATGAGACATCATAAACACTTGTGGCACCTGGGAAGTCCCCAACTTTTGTTGGATCACCAGTAACAGCTAACACATCATGAATTCCTAATGCATTTAACCCCATTAAATGTGATTGCAGACCGATTAAATTACGATCTCGGCATGTAATATGTGTTAGAGGACGTACACCATTAGTACTCTTCAACAATGCACCCATAGCAATATTGCTAATACGTGGAGAAGCCAGAGAATTGTCTGCCATCATGACGACATCTGCTCCTGCATCATACAATTGTTTTGCCCCTTCCAGAAAACCATCAATTTCCAGATGTCTAGGTGTATCTAGCTCTACAATGACAGAGCGTTCGCGCTTTACTTTTTCATGAAGAGGTTCATACTTCGTTGGCTCTGCTTCACGAACAATTTGAATCTTCTCGGGTTTGGCATACTTTTCATGAACTGGTGATAACTCTTCTAAATACTTCTTCGCTGCTGCTATATGCTTCGGTGTCGTACCACAACAGCCTCCAATTAAGCGTACCCCTTGATCACGTAATTCCACAGCCGCTCGACCAAAATATTCAGCTTCTGACTCATAAACGACACGACCATCTTCTAAGTCAAGGAGTGAAGCATTTGGATAAGCCGACATAAATGCCTTATCAGGAAGTTCTACACCTTCAAACGCCTGAATGGTATGGTGTGGACCTAAACGACAATTGACACCCACAATATCCGCACCAAGTTTTTCTAGCTCATGCAGGGCGTTATTTAAAGACATACCGTTTTGTAAAACACCAGGTTCGTGCATGGAAACTTGCGCAATAATCGGTAATTTTGTCTTTGTCCGTAGCATCTTTAAGGTAGCTGTTAATTCTTCAAAATCATAATAGGTTTCGAGTAAAAGGCCGTCTGGATTCCCAGCAAGTAAAACACTCGCTTGCTCCTCAATAGTTGCTAAGATTTCATCTAACGTTGCATCACTTTTACGAATACCACGAATACCACCAATTGTCCCTAAGACAAACTGACCTCCATCTGCCGCAGCTCGCTTTGCGATTGTAATCGCTGCTTCATTAAATTGTTGGACACGCGATTCTAATCCATAGCGAGCTAATTTAATGGCATTTGCACCATACGTATTCGTTTGGATGATATCAGCACCAGCTGCAATATATTCTCTATGAATCTTTTCAATTAACTCAGGTTTCTGTACATTCATTTCCTCATGACAATACTCCAAACCATAGCCATAAAGTACTGTGCCTATTGCGCCATCTGCCGTCAATACATGCGTTTTTAACCTTTCAAGCAATCTCATTAAACTAGCCTCTCTTCCTATATCTCTGTATAATAAAAAGCCTTCTTTTATAAAAAAAAGAAGGCTTTAATGACTCATCATTGTTTTTTCCTTCTCATCTTCGACTCAATGGTCTTCTGGATTTAGCACCTGACAAAAAAGTTGGTTGCTGAAGCTTCAATGGGCCAGTCCCTCTGCTTCTCTTGATAAGAATGTAGTATGAATTTTTTAAATAATTAAAAGAATCATATCGTTTACTGACGAATGAGTCAAGACTATTTCACATAACAAGGATATTTTTCACTTAAAAGCTTAGAAATTGGCTAGTTCCTTTGCAAGCTCCTCACCGATTTTTTTCCCATTTTGAATACAAGCACCAATCCCTACCCCGAAGTATGAACAACCTGCGATGGATAGATTAGGATAGTTTTCTTGTAATTCTTGAACTAAACCTTGTAATGCTTCACGGTGAGCTAGATCATATTTTGGCATTTGATCAATCCATTTTGTGACATTAATAACTGTTGGCTGTTCCTCTATTCCTAGGCTCTTGCGCACATCCTCTAAAGCAACCGCTGCTAATTCTTCGTCAGACATGGCACGGAGTTGCTCATATGCTGGATTGATGCTTTTATAAAAGAGTCGCACAAGTAATTTATGATCTCTTGATGTATGCCTCCATTTACGACTTGTCCAAGTTGCAGCATTACATGTAACGTCAGAATTATGTGAGACAATATAGCCCGTTCCATCTGCTGGCAATCTAGAGTCTGGTACATCAAAACCTAAATAGATCGTAATTGCTGAAGCTGTCGTAAATTGGTCAAAATAACGGTTTAATGATTCATCCTGTAGTAGGCCTTGAACAGCCTCATTCGGCAGTGCTAAAACGACATAATCTGTCTCGATGCTTTCACCATTAGCTAAGGCAATTGAATAGTGGTTTTCTTGCTTTTGAACATTGACAGTTGCGACACCCTTGATGATCTCTACATCAGTTAATGTTTGTTCGAGACGATCAATTAGAGAAGATAAACCGTTTTTGAACGATATAAACTTTTTATTGGCTGCTTTAGCAAATTGCTCACGATTCGCATCAAAGCCTTTTATGATACTTCCATACTCGTTCTTATAGTCAATCAAGTACGGTAAAGTAGAGGCAATCGAAAGCTGGTGTAAATCCCCTGAATAAACACCTGCAAGAACGGGTGCAATTTGATTTTTCACAAGCTCTTCCCCTAAATAATAGGTTAAAAACTCTCCAATTGAACTTTCCTTTGTGAAGTCTTTGTTTGGTAAAGTCAAATCTTTTAATGCATCTTGTTTACCTTGCTCTGTAATCAATGTGCTTTGCTCCAAGGATGCCAAACTCATTGGTATTCCAAAAGTAGAATCTGCCGGAATGGCATGTAATTCATTATTCGTATAAATATAGGAAATACCTGTTTCGTTGTAAACTAGATTCTCCTCAAAATCAAGCTCCTGTACAAGCTCCATAACACCTTTATGACGAGCTACAATCGAGTCAGCACCTGTTTCCATAATAAAACCTTGCTCATGTGTTGAATATAATTTGCCCCCTAAATATGTATTTTTTTCTACAAGCACTAGACGCACATCTACATTATTTTCCTTCACTTGACGTTGTAAATAATGCATTGTGCATAATCCTGTAATACCGCCACCTAATACAACAACTGTTTTCATAGTAACCGCCCCTATTTTTAGTTCTTCCTACAGTATAAACTTATTTTCATTGAAAATTACGTTAAACCCTTTACAAATTTAGCAAAAATAGAGCTACCTCATCTGTGAGATAGCTCTAGCTTAATCATATGGAATTTCCATTTCAAGGTTTACAAAAAATACACATATTTATAGGTACTATAGTGTTTAATATGTTTAAAAAATACGGAAACATAAACGTTAATTTAGTAGTCTATCCTTTTAGATTTTGGGAAAAGCTCGCTAAGTTTTCTGCTGAATTCGTTACTTCTGTAAATGATGTCCCTAACTCGTTTAATATCCCGACGATTGCTTGTATTTTCGTTGCCATACAGTCGTTTTGATCCTTTGCTTCTGTCATGGCTCCCAATATGCTTGTAAATTGACCTTCAGTTTGTAACATGTTTTCCTCACCTGACGCTACTTCATCTTGAATATTTGCCAGAGAATGCTCTAATTTCTCTGTCCGTTCACTCGTTTTTTTCAATAACAATGCCACCGAAGTAACCGAATCCTTCGTTTGAATAGATAATTTACGCACCTCATCAGCCACTACACTAAAGCCTTTGCCCGCTTCTCCAGCACGCGCCGCTTCAATTGCAGCATTCAATGCCAACAGATTGGTTTGATTAGCAATATTAGTAACAACATTCATGATTGTCTCCATTTCCCTAGACATATCCGATAATTGTTCAATATTTTCTTCTATATCATGAAGTGAATGAATAATATTAAGCATATTTTGTGATTGATTTTTTAAACGTTCACGACCTTCAAGTGCTTGATTTTCAGCCAGTGTTGAGACATCAAGTGATTTTTTAGCCAATTGTTTAATTTCGTCAGATTGCTTGCTTAAGCAGCAAAATGAATTATTTGTTTCCTGAGAAATTGTGGCAAGTGCTTCGGAAGAATCAACAATTTGTCGTTCAATAGCTTCTTTCTCATGCATCATTTTTTCTTTCATTTGTTCTACAGTGTTTTCAAAAGCCTCCAAAACCAGCTGCTGCTCGAAATTACAAATTTTCGATATGGCCCTGATCGTATTAAATTGATCTTGGGGGTGCTCTATATTTTTTTCGACTAAATCAATAAATGATATGGATAAATCTTGGAATGCGCAAATATACCATTGGGTTCTAAGCCCAATATGAACATGTACCTTTGCAATTTTTACTCGTCTTTGGTAATACACCTCATCAATGGTTCCGTTAAACATTTCAATAATATGCTGCCGTAGCGTTACTTTAAGTCTGTCTACAGAACTATGATGACTTATAATATCTACCAAATGATGCTCTGTTCCTATCATGTTGTAAAAACGGTTTACGATGTGATCTACATTGTCCATAACATATGGCTGGAAAGCTTTTAAATATTGTAAGTCTTGCTTCGTTAGATTCAGCATTTCAATTTGTTTCACCATTGATTGGCGAGTAGACAAATCCATTTTTACTGTATATTGCTGTAAATCCAATACCTTCGTCTTTCTCTGTTTTTGAAAAATCACACATCTTCCCTCTTTCATTCCGTTTACTTTCAGCAGGCTGAGAAACACCAAATCCCTTTTTTAACATATTGATTGATACAAGAAAAAATACCGATAAAAACAGATTAGCTATTATGCTATGGGCTAATACTCTTTCTGTCTGGCACACTTCCTCCAAAAGCATGTCGAGTACCTCTTTGTACAATCACATAAAAAATATTCCCGCTCAGCAAGCAGACCTAGTCAGTACATGACTAACAGTAGACTTATTTACGTATGCTTTATTTCAAAATCACTCATTTACATTAATCATTTTATAAATTGCTGTCAATCTTATCGATTCCGTTTTTTTACATATACCACACCAAAAGTCCCTATCTTAAAATTAATGGTAATGCATAAGAAAAAAGCTACCACAATATTATTTGGTAGCTTTTTTACCCGTTTTCTTGTTTATTATGCCTATTTTTTTTATTTTTCTTATCCTTTTTTATTAATCTTCTTTAAATATCACTATATCAATATTTTTTACCCTCTCCACAAGAGCATCTATATACCTAAAAACACAGCCCGTTTTAAATCAAAAGTTTTATAAATGTATGGCAAATAAATAATTCAAATAAACTATATTTTTTCACACAAAATTTACAATCCTTTAAGTTCCTGTAATATTTTAGAAGCTTCTGCAACACCAGCATCCGCTGCGAGGCCATACCACTTGATGGCTTCTTTCAGATTTCTAGCAATTCCTTCACCTTTATTGTAAATATGCCCTAGTTGTAGCTTAGCATCCGCGTCTCCTTGAATTGCAGCCTGTTTAAACCAATGAATACCTTTTTCGATATTGCGTATACCAGTTAGTCCATTACTCCATATATAGCCCAAATCATAAAAGGCATCTACATGATATTGTTCAGCCGCTCTTTCATACCAAAAGAGGCCGCGGTTTACCTCCTTTGTTTGACCCAAGCGTCCCTCTAAATATATTCCACCAAGCCGATATTGCGCTTCGACATAACCTAGCTCTGCTGATTTTTTGTAGGCATTAAAGGCTGCTTCTACATCTGCTTCGACACCCAGTCCCTGCTCGTATATAATTCCTAACGTAAACATCGCCTCTGCCACATTTTTTTCAGCAGCATAGTCGAACCATTGTTTTGCTAATATAAAATCTTGCGGTACGCCCTCCCCATTGAAATACATATCCGCTAAATTATTGGCGGCATCCGCATGCCCCTGTAAAGCTGCTTTTTCATAGTATGAAAAAGCAAGGGAATCATTTTCTTCCACACCAATCCCCTCAAAGTAAAAATTCCCTAGTACGTATTGAGCATCTGCATGATTCTGAAGCGCTGCTAATTCAAACCATTTCAATGATTTTTCAGGTTGAAAATGTTCACCTTCTCTAGCGTTGTAGTATTCTCCCAATTGATATTGTGCATCTGCGTCTTGTTCTTCAACTGCTTCTTTATATAAATCAATAATGACTTCATGATCTAAATCCTCTTCATCTAAAATAGGGAGCTGTTCATCTTGATGACGGAAGTACCACTCCACAATATCAAGTACATCATCAACTACTGCTATACGGCTTGCTAGCTTTTCTAACGAAGAAATTTGCCAAACAAGGATATAGATAGATTCGGGAATGGCATCACGCAAGACATCGTCATATTCCGCTAACAATGTTAAAACATTCTCCTGTATGGACTGAGATTGTTCTGAATGGATAATTTGTAAATGCCGTTGTTGCTGTTCTTTCAATAGCCCTCGCACTATTTGATACAATATTTTTTGCAAGGCTGTTAGGGTAACTTCCGTGAATGTAAGTAATTTTATATTTTGAGCAAACCATGTATTTTCTGACTGTGTCAGATTTTGTAGGGAATCAATTCTTTCTTTATTTCGCTTGGCTAACATTTGCTCGTACATTATTTTCCTCCCTTGCACACTATGTAAAAAAACTGCCTTGCCACTATTATATGGAAGACAGTTGAAATTTGGTTACACATATGCTCTCAATAATAAGCCAACGAATAGCGTAATGATTAAAAAAACTGTAATATGGGCCCATTTATACATATCTAATAAGCCTATAAATTCTCGTGTAAATGCATTGGGAACATAGTAAAAGGCTGTCTTTGAGCCAATTCCTTCTGCATCTAGCTTTGCTTTCTTAGCATAAATACTTGCACGAAATACATGGAAATTATTGGTCACAAATAGCGAACGATATTTTTCTCCCTGCGCATGATGGTCCATTATTTTTTTGGAAAAGACCATATTTTGTTCTGTATTGGTCGATTGATCTTCGAGCAATATCTTGTCAGTGGGAAGATGATGTACATCTATTAAGTATTGTTTCATGGCATATGCCTCGGTTAGCTTTTCGTCATTGCCTTGACCACCAGAGACAATAATAAAAGCTCTCTCCCCATACTTTTTATACTGCTTTACTGCCTCATCTAAACGACTTGCTAAAAGTGGGGGCACTTTATCCCCAATTAACCCTGAGCCCAATACAATAATATAATCTGGTTCATAGCGTATGGGTGTAAAATGATACAGTATTGCATAGGCAAGGACACTTGTGTATAAAAACATTGTATAGCCAAAAACCAAAAACGCATAGAAGAAAAGAATATGCCAAAGTATATTTTCTATTTGGATAAAAATGACGAAAACATACCATATCATCATAATAACAAAACTTAGTCCGAGAATGGCTAACATTAAATTACGTACTTTACGCCCTTCCTTCTCTAATAATACTTTACTATTGAAAAACATTGCGATTGATAAAATAAACATAATGCTTGGAAAGCTTCCCAATATAATAAATATCCCCATTTCTGAAATAATCCCCTGATCATTTGGCAGCAATAATGGATAGTGCATAATGAACGCTCTTATCATATATATCCCTATTAAACCTAGTGCTACCGCATTGAGAAAGCGCCTTTTTTCTGTTAAGTACAACACGAGAAATAATGTGGTGAAAAGTGTTAAAGTTAGTAGCATCGTTTCACTCCTTTCTATTGCAGAATTTTCACAATCATGGCATTTGTCACTACTTGTTCAAATTTGATGATATAGCTCAATTATTGAAGGCGTTTGTTTTATTTTTTAATATAGTTCATGTAATATTACTATATAAGAACTAGTTTATGACCAAATTCAAAATTATATTGGAGGAATGTAAGTAATGAAAAAAATTCTTGCCGCTCTTTTTGCAGCGACACTGATATTTTCGACTGTTGGTGCAACATTATTCATTTCGGATACGCCAACGGCAGAAGCTAAATCCTATAAATCAGGTAAAAAAGGCTTCACTAACAACAATAATAGCTCGAATATCCAAAAATCTAAGGATACTTCTAAAGATCAAAATAATGCAACAACAAATAAAAACAACTCATCCTCTACTAATAAAGTGGATACTACTAAAAAAGGCGGCTTTTTCTCTGGCGGTCTAATGAAAGGCTTAATGCTTGGTGGTCTAGCTGGTTTATTATTCGGCAGTCTATTTAGTGGCATGGGGATTCTTGGCAATATTTTAGGTCTACTCATTAATGTAGCTGCAATTGCCGTTATCGTGATGCTTGTGGTAAAGATTATGAATATGTTTAAAGAGAAAAAGCGCAAAGAGGAAGCACAATGGCACAAATAATCAACGAACAAGATATTATTAATGCTATTTGTTTATCTCAAGCTTATTATAAAAACATTCGTCCCGAGGCAGTTCTTGTCGAATTGACTTACGAAGATGACGCTGGCTTTGGTGCAGAGGTTGAAGTAAACGGTCAAATCGAAGTACTTAATACAGCAGCTATGATTGGTGCATTACGTGTTTGGATTAAAGATGTTCTACATAGTGACCCATTCTCAACTGGGATTGAGCTTGTTTTAGACGACGAGGAAGGCATTATTGCCAAACTATCATAAAAAAAAGCAGTACAATGAATTGTTCAAAAATTCATCGTACTGCTTTTTATTTTTTCAAACGTTTCTTCATCTCTTCTTTTTCTTCCTCATTAAGAGAAAAATCTACGATAGAACGCCCTAGCATTAGCAACATAATAAACATTACTCCCGTACCAACTATTAAATAAATCATTGTAAATACTTTAGAATAAGTCGTTGTTGGATATAACCCTGTTTCTACGCCTGTTGGTATCAAACTCACTACAGCAAAATACATAGCATCTAACCAGTACCATCCTTCCGTTCCCTTGTAAAACAGTGTTCCTGATAAAATGATTAAAAACAATGTAGTAAATAATGAGATAAATTGAGGACGTTTAAATGACTTCCACAACCCTTTTACTAATCTTTTCGCAGATAATATAAATGACAGCATCCCCATTCTCCTCTTTAAATACGTTCTACAACATAGTTAGACTATACTTCGTTTTTATTAAAAACGTCAAAAGGTAGAGGTGATGTCCCCCTACCTTTTCTGAATTATTTAATGAATATTTGACTAAGGCTTGTAAATATTTTAGCGGCTTGACCTCTTGTTGTGACAGCTTCTGGTGAGAATTTCCCTTCATTTCCTGTCACAATCCCCAACTCATACAACATGGTAATGGCACGTTTTGTTTCTGCATTATAAGAGGTTACATCTGTAAATGGCACATCGCCCTTTGCACTATATGGTTGATTAAATTGCTGTTCATAGGCACGACTTATCATTAAGGCTAGTTGAGCACGTGTAACAGACTGTCCAGGGTTAAATTTCCCATCAGTTCCTTTAATAAGCCCATGAACATATGCTGCTGCAATTTCTGATTGTGTTACTGCATCATAATTTGCAATGTCAGTAAATGGTGCCTTCTCATCTGTAGATAACTCTAAACTTCTTACAAGAATAGCAGCGGCCTGCACACGCGTTACACTACTATCAGGTCTAAATGTCCCATCCGTATAACCATTCATTAGCCCAGCACCCGCAGCTTTTTGAATGTATTCTTTCGCCCAGTGCTGTGCTGTATCTGTAAAGCTTACTGTTCCCTTTGTAGTGAAAGTAATCGTTGGATTTTGAACACTTTCATTACCAGCTGCATCGATTGCTTTGATGGAAACATTGTAGGTTGTATTTTCTGTTAAATCTTCAAGTGTAAATGTTGTCGTATCTGCATCCAATGTTGCGATTAATTTTCCATTCACATAGACATTGTAATTTGCCACACCTACATTATCTGTCGCGTCCTGCCATTTAACCTCTACAGTTGTACGATCTTTCACATCTACTTGAATAGCCTTCGTTATATCCCATAACGAGCTAGTTTTAATGATTGGTAAAAATGCTTCATTTGCGACCGCTAAATAACCAGCTTCACTTAAATGAATGTTATCAGGGTTTGGTAAATAGCTTGCAACATCCTTTGCAACAACATCGTATGTCGGCACAAAAATAGCGCCTGCTTTTTCAGTGGTTGCTTTAATTGTTGAATTCACTGTAGCCAATAACAGTTTAAATTGATTTTGTAGATTCTCACTATAGTATGGGAAAGAATTATAATAGCCCATCACATATATTTCTGCTTGTGGATTTATCTTTTTGATTTCAGATAGGATTGTAGCAATATTCGATACAGCCTCTTTAGTAGCTTTAACAAGAGCCATCGTATCAATTCCCGTTGTTTGGGACTCTTTTAATAATGGTAATAAATCATTTGCTCCAGCCGTTAATGTAATGATTTCTGCCTCTTTAATAGAAGCTCGTAACTTTACTTGTTCCTTTGTGTATCCAAAACCTGTGACTGTTTTTTCTACATCATTTTGTAAATCTGCTAAAACATTTTTGGTAGTGTAGCCTGACATAGCAAAGCCCTTATTATAAGAAGTAAGGAAGCCACCCTGCTGTAAGGCCTGTGCAATAAAATCCGTGTAGCCTAACCCAATAACACCTACCTCATTCATTCCATGTGCTAATGAGTCGCCTAGTGCCACATAATCAGATTGAATAACCCAGCTTGGTGCTATGTAGTCGTCTTGTTCTTGTGCATTAGCTACTACAGGGATGGTTAATTGCAAAGCCAGTACACTCGCTGCTAAATAACGAAATTTCTTTGATAATCGCATTTACTCTCTCCTCCACTTGTAAAATAGTCATTGTTTTCACTATTTTACTAGAGGCGAGTTAAAAATAGGTTAAATTACAGCAATCTTTTTAAACTTTTCTCTACTCAGACTGTATTTTTCCATATATTCCACCACCACCAACCTCGATCGCTAATTGACCCGTTCTAGCTAAATCAATTAAATGGGCGATTTTATGTGGCACAACTTGTTCAAGCTGGTTGAGCGTTACCACATGTAAAATATTCATTTCAGTACCAAATGCTTCTATTAGACGTTCCATCATTTTAGGGCCAATACCAGGGATGAAATCAAGTGGTACTTGATGAATATAAGGCGGTCTATTTCGTTCATTCAGAAAATCCTCTGATAGTTCCTGAATACGTGTAGCTACACCCTTTACGATTTGCATACTTCCACAGTTTGTACATATGGTAGCTTCGTTACCTAGTCGTTCTCCACATTTAGCACAGACCGTTTGATGATACTTGCCAAGCAAAGGATTTAAACCATAATTCGCTGTTACTGCTCGACCTTGTTGTTCATGTAGAGCCATTTTTAATTCTGCAAAATTTGCTTCTGCTAATTGTAACTTTTGATACTCACGTGCCAGTTTTCCAAGCGAATGGGCATCAGAATTACTAACGAACGTATATGCTTGTAATTCTTTGATACGACTTACCATATTGGTATCAGAGCTTAACCCTAATTCAATGGCATCGATAAGCTGCGGATCAAAGACTTCTGTTAAGCTACGCTCAACCCCTCTACCAAACAAACTTTTAAATGGTGTAAAAACATGGGCAGGAATAAACAGACCTCCCAATTCATGCACCTTTCGCTGTAATGTGAGACCGTCACAATAAATTCGCTGTGAACTCAAGTGGATATTTTTCATATGTTGGGACATCCAATCAGAGAACTGCTTCATTAACATCAGTGTTGGAAAGTAAGCAAGCACATGAATAGGTCCATGACAATATTGATCGTAAATTTCGATTTCCGACCCTGGAATCAACGTTGTTTCCTGAAAGCGTAGGCCGCCCTCTTTTAATTCCTGTAGTTCACCTTGTTCAATCATCTCCATCATTTCTTCGATTACTTCGGGTGAATGACAATCAATAATCCCAATAATATCTAATCCCTTTCTAGCACTAGCAGTCTCTAAAATTTTTGCTAACGTTAATGTTTTACTACCAGTAATTTTCACTGCACGCCCACTAGAAGTACGCCCAATATGAATATGTAAATCTGCATAAAATGTTTGCATTTCAATCGCTCCCTTTAGTATTCAAATACGTAAAAATCTTTGTTCAAGCGGATTCAAGATAAAAATACCTTACATCACAGCAAGGTATTTCTCACTTTATTATGATGGATGATTGGCGGTAGTGCTATTATTTGTCTCATAAGCATCTGAACTATGTGATGACCCTGACGATGAATCATAGGCAATTAATGTCACACCAATCTTTTTTTCAAGCTCGTTAATTTTCGCAAGTTGCTGTGGATCTAATTGAGCAAATTTAATGTCTTCCATTATCATCAATCCTTTCACTCATAAAGTTCCCTGAAATAAAAAAAGTATACATCATTTCACCTCATCACAATTGCGTACAGCTCTGTGATTTAGCTAATTTCCAAACGTTTGTTGAATGAAAATGGAAATGACTGATATTCAGTCATTTTTTATTGACATTGTTTTTCTCCTCCTGTAACATACTAAACAAGTAAGGCAAAAGTGAGGGATTGCATGTCAAAGGAAGAAAAAATTATTCAAGCTGCAATTGAAGTTTTTCGCGAAAAAGGAATTGAAAAGACGAAGGTTTCAGATATCGTCAAAGCTGCTGGGATTGCTCAAGGAACATTTTATCTCTACTTCCCATCACGCCTTTCTGTCATGCCAGCTATTGCAAAAAATATGGTAGAAAGAATTATTACTACCGTAGATGAAGGTGTTTCAGATCATAAGCCTTTTGATCAGCAACTTGAAGAGGTTGTTGAAATCATTTTCTCGATCACAAAGGAATATGGTGATATCGTTGCACTCATTTATGCTGGAATTGCACAAACAGAGCATTTAAAAGAATGGGAAAGCATTTATGCACCATACTATGATTGGATGAGTAATTTCTTATTAACGGCTCAACAACAAGGCATCATTCGAGATTCAATTAATCCATCACGGTCAGCAAAGCTTATTATTGGTCTAATTGAATCTGCCGCAGAACAAGTTTATTTGTTTGATGACAGCAAGGAAGAAACGATGACACTGCTTAAGCTTGAACTTCTAGACTTTTTATATCATGCACTTGGCCTACGTCACGCGTAAGTGACGTTCTCTTTTACCTATAAAATGACTGAACGTCAGTCATTTATTCTATTAATGAAAGGATTTTAATTATGCAAAAAGAATGGTTATATGTCGGTCTAACAAGTTTATTTGAATTATTTTGGATATTTGGTTTTAATGTAGCAAGTTCCTGGTGGCATTGGATTATTATTGTGTCTATAATTGCTATCGATTTTCACTTCTTATCAAAAGCTTGTGAAAACCTACCTACTGGTACCGTATACGCTATTTTCGCTGGTGCAGGTGCAATTGGCACTACATTAATGGACATTTTTATTTTCGATGGAGAGTTTAATGCGATTAAAGGTATTTTCATGTTTATTTTAATATCGGGCGTTATTGGATTAAAATTAGCAGATAACGCACCAACAGATCACGATGAAAAGAAAGGAGTGAATGCATAATGGGTTGGGTATATATTTTATTAGCAGCAATAGCCGAAATTATAGGTGTTATTGGATTACGCTTTTATAGTCAAAATAAAACGATACGAAATTTATTATTATATGTCGGTGGCTTTGGATTATCATTTGCCCTTTTATATGCTTCCTTCAATTATTTACAGCTAAGCATTGCCTATGTTGTCTGGGTAGGTATTGGTACTGTCGGTGCAGTGCTTGTCAATATCATTTTCTTTGGTGAATCCAAAAATCTACCACGAATTATCAGTATCATCGCTATTATCATCGGTGTAGCAGGGTTAAAGGCCGTATCTTAATTAAACTACAATCAAAGGACATCCTTCTAATATCGAGGAATGTCCTTTGTCATTTAAACCATTGAGTATATCTTTGAACCTGTTACATTTTTATAATTAAACAGATACACTGCGATCCTTACTCTAGCTAATGAAAAATCCGTCTCCTGTATAAACATTGACTATTTTTCTAACTAAGAAACATAAAAACTCTTCCTGATATGACTGTTTCCAATGCCATGTATTTTCGTAAATGCTACTTTCATAATGAATATATTATGTAAAATAATTGTCCTTACTTTTTTAAACTTGACTGACCTTCTTTGCGAATTGATCAGGAACATACGTGAGGTATGGTTTACCAGTCAAGGAATGTGTTTGAATATCAGCAAAAACACCAAATACTTCTTGTAACAATGCTGGTGTTAGCACTTCCTCGGGTGTCCCATGACACACGATTCGACCTTGCTGCAAAACGTAAATTTGATCACAGTACATTGCCGCAATATTCAAGTCATGTAAAGCCGCAACTACTGTTAAATGTAAGGTTTGAATTAAGTCCATAAGCTGAAGTTGATGTTGGATATCTAAATGATTCGTTGGCTCATCTAATATAAGCACTTGTGCTTGCTGTGCTAGTGCTCGTGCAACCATTACACGTTTTTTCTCTCCACCTGAAAGGGAGCTAAAGCTTCGTTTTTCTAAATGAGCTATACCTGTTTGCTTCAAAGCATCTTTAACAATTTGAAAATCTTGCTCTTGATCTAGCTCTAACAGTTTTTTATGTGGCGTTCTCCCCATGCTAACTAAATCATGTACAGTGAAATCAAATAAAACAGGTGTATCTTGACTAACAACAGCTAAATTCTTCGCAATTGCTTTACTAGATTGCTTTAAAATATCATGCTCATTTAATAATACCGTCCCGCTTTCAGGTTTTAGAAGACGATACATATTTTTTAGCAATGTTGATTTGCCACTACCATTAGGACCAATTAACCCAACAAACTGCTTTTTCTTTATTTGAATACTTACTTCATGTAGTATACGTTGATCGTTAATGGAGAATGATACTTGCTTTGCTTCTAATGTCATATAAGTTAATCTCCTTCACCGAAAGAATAATTATTGCGACGGAGTAGCCAAATGAAAAATGGACCTCCACAAAAGGCTGTAATAATACCAATTGGCATTTCCTGAGGAGCAATGATAATTCGAGCAAAGGCATCAGCCCACACTAAGAAAATCCCCCCTATTAAAGCACTAATCGGTATCACATATTTATAGTTAGATCCCACAATTAAACGTACTATATGAGGGATAATTAGACCTACAAAACCAATAGAGCCACTGACTGCCACCAGTACACCTGTTAACAGGGAGACAAGTAATATAAGCTGAATCCGAAATTGCTGAAGATTAACGCCTAACGTCACTGCCGCTTCTTCCCCAAGTAAAAGTAAATTTAAATTTCGATAGTGTAGCCAGAGAAGCCCAAATACGACGAAAAATATGGAAGCTGGAATGATAATATTATTCCATTTAGCTCCTGCTAGACTACCTAGCATCCAAAACATAACAGCTTTTAAAGCCCCCTCTTGCTTTGACATCATTAAAATAAAATTAGAAATGGCCGTTAAAATAAAGGAAACAGCCATACCTGCCAATAACAGACGAAAAATAGAAACCCGTCCCCCAACACGAGATAAGAAAAACACCAGTGCAATGGCAAGTAATGATCCTAGAAAGGCTGATATTGAAAGCGCGTAAATACCTAAAAATGAAAAGGCTCCTAAAATAATCACAGATGTCGCTCCGACGGCTGCCCCTGAAGAAATCCCTAAAATATACGGGTCAGCAATGGAATTTCGCACAAGTGCCTGAATGGCTGCCCCCGCAATGGCTAATCCAGCACCAACAATAGCAGCCAATAAAACACGAGGTGCTCTTATTTGCCAAATGATAATTTCCTGTGAGCGACTCCAATCCTGCTCTATGGCATTTTGTATAAAGGGGATTTTAGAAAGAATAACTTTCCATACATATAATGGTGTAACTGATACAGAGCCGACCATGACAGCAAAGGTCATAGAAACAATTAATACGAAGAAAAGGATTAAGGAAAAAAATATAAACTTTTTATTCATCCGTTTTAAACTCCTACTGAATAGTGATGAATGAAGCAATAAAAAAAGGTATTCCATACGCAACGACGCATAGAAATACCCTAGAATAAACAAAGTCAGAAAAAATCCAGCTATTGTCCGTAATTGCTTGCATCCTCGTGGGCATTACAGGTATTACTAACTGGCAGGTCTCCTGGCTTCGATTCAACACCCTATAATTGCCTTCCCATTCTTCCACAGTGGCAAATAATATTATAGGACTCCTCGTTACAGTTGCGGGACAGCGTCGGACTTACACCGACTTCCCTTTTAAGTGACATTATAAAATGGCACACCAATAGTATTTGAATTTATAAAATTGTGACGATTCTATCATACATTTTTATAGATTGTTAGTCTACATGGAATTTTATTTCTAAGGAAGAACAATATATAAGCTGTATCTTCGCAGTTTTGAGCACAATAGCTATTTGCTCGTTATAAATTGGCTATCTATTACTTAATAGTTTTGGCATGGGAGGATACTCCACCACATCTTAGCCATTTTTCCTATCACATACATCAATAACATTTCGCTCTCTTCATTCATGTCAAAAAGCAATTGACATCCATCATTTCTGCACATTTGTTTGCTACAGTAAGGGAAAATAGTGAGGAGGATATTACATGATATTTAAAAGAAAATGGTCTACTGGACTTCTAGCAGTAACGGCCTTCATTAGTTTAACAGCTTGTGCGGAGGAGCAAACGAAGCCTGTATCTACTTCCAATAACACTGCTGAAGAAATGGATCATTCTACGATGAACCACTCAAGCTCAGGTGAAGTACCATCCACATTAAAGAACGCGGATAATCCGAAGTTTTCTGTTGGAAGTAACGTGATTATTACGGATGGACATATGGACGGTATGAGAGATGCCGAAGCAACAATAATAGGTGCCTATAACACAACTGCCTATGTTATTTCCTATGAGCCAACTTCCGGTGGAAAGCGTGTAGAAAATCATAAGTGGGTGATTCATGAAGAATTGATTGATCCAGAAGAAGCACCACTAGCCCCTGGCACAGAAGTAAAAACGGACGCAGCGCATATGGAAGGTATGGAAAATGCGACTGTCCGTATTGAGGAGGCTATCCAAACGACTGTTTATATGGTTGATTACACTTCGACCACAAATGGTGAAGCTGTTAAAAATCATAAATGGGTGACAGAAGAAGAATTAACCTCAAAATAATATAAACAACCTCTCCAGCATTTCTGGCAGAGGTTGTTTTCTAGCTTTTGTGTTGTAACGGTTTTCTATCAATTGACTTATGCCATTTATAGCCGATACCCCATACTGTTTGCAAGTAATCATCCGCAGGGAACCCACTTTTTCTTAATTTTTCTCGTAAATTACGCACATGAGAATCAATGGTACGATCTTCAATCGTCACATTATATCCCCAGACTGTGGTGATTAGATGTTCTCTAGAAAATACTTTATTTTGATGATCTAAAAATAAAACAAGCATGGAAAATTCCTTTGGTGTTAGGGGAATTGCCTCATGTTGAAAATATAATTCAAAGGATTCCTTATCTAAGCGAAGACCCTCAAAGCTAATAACCTTTTCCTCTATTTTCGATCTTCTTAATACCGCATATATACGTGCTAATAACTCTTCCTCATCGAAGGGTTTTAATATGTAGTCATCAGCACCGAGGTTTAAGCCTTTTACAATATCCGCATGCTCTCCTTTTGCAGTAAGCATAATGATGGGTACATCCCAAAACTTCCTAATTTCTTGGCACGCCTGCCACCCATCCATCTCTGGCATCATAACATCCAAAAGAATTAAATCTGCATGCCCATCTTCTAAAAAATCGAAAGCCTCTTGAACGGAAGACATAGCTCTACAATAAAAATTCGGCTCTAAATAAAGGGTTAATAAATCTAACATTCTTGGCTCATCATCAATGCATAAAATGGTTTTCATCTGTTTCTACCCCTTTAAAAGATAATTCAAAAGTAGTTCCTTTATTTATTTCACTGCTAACCTTCACTTCGCCCCCATGCGCCTGTACAAGTTCCTTGACAATAGCAAGCCCCAGTCCAGAACCACCTAAAGCACGACTACGAGATTTTTCCACTCGATAAAATCGTTCAAAAATATAGGGTAAATCCTTCTTTGGAATCCCCTTCCCTGTATCTTGAACGATAATGCTTAAAACATCATTGTGTTTCTTTGCGGTGGCTGAAGTCGTATCTCCTGACGCACAATAGATTAATGCGTTATTTAATAGATTTATTAGGATTTGCTCTAGCCTTGCTTCATCTGCCCATACTGTCAAGCCCTCTTCATAACGTACAATAAAATGTATACCCTTCTCTTGAAAAGCAGGGCTTAGCTTTTTTTCAATGTTTGTAAAAAATGAATTTAAATGTACGTTTTGTTGTTCAATCACAAACGAGTTTTCATCCATTTTAGCTAAATCAAATAAATCTTTAATTAATCGAGAAAGTCTATTTGTTTCTTCTATTATAATGGCTAAATACTTTTGACAATCCTGCTCTGTTAAATCCCGTTTCGAAAGAATGTCGGTATAGCCTTTAATAAAGGTTAGCGGTGTGCGAAGCTCATGTGCAATGCTCGATAAAAATTCCTTACGCTCATGCCTTAAATGATTCAGATCGTTAGACAACAGCTGTATAGCATTCGATAAATCCCCAAGCTCATCCTTCCCATTGGTAGAAAGGGCGACTGTAAAATCACCTTTGCTCATTTTCAATGTGGCCTCTTTCATTTGAATTAATGGTTTAGCAAGCTTTCGAGATAGAACGATAATGACTGCTATAGTGACAAGACCAGATACTAACCCAACGATGAGAAAATGTTTATTTAAGCGTTTCATTAACGCATGAATGGAGTCTGTATTTTGAAACATAAAGACATAGCCAATCGTTCTTTGCTGATTTTGAATAGGACTAATAGTGGCAATCGCTTGAACCTCTTGCCAATCATCTTGTAAGATCCTTCCCTCATACGGTATTTTTCCCTCAATCTTATGAATCATATCACTAATTTCTAAATCAGGCTGCGAAGAAACCAGTATTGTTCCCTCATAATCAGTCACTACTACATCCGTACTTTCATTAGATTCCATAAGTACCACATGTGCTAGCGTTTCCTCGTTGAAGTTCTGTTCTAATACCGTACGATGTGAATTTCCCCTTGCTTGCAAACTTGCTAGCTCTTCCTCAACTCTAGAATTGGTTAAGGAGACATGTAAAAAAAACATCATAAATGTTTCGATACAAAATAATGTAATAAAAAAGATGATGCCCAGCTTTAGTGATAATTTTCTCATCTGTAACCACCATTTTAGAATTTCTTAAAAGTATAGCGTGAAAGTATGAAGATTTCATGCAGAAACAACATTAAAAAAATGTCTATAACGAAATGGACCTCCACTAAGGGAAATTTCTTGATGCTAATGCTTCTTCTTGTGCAGGGTCTTGAATTCGGCACAACTTTATAAAATGATTGTCACAACCCATGTACGTCAGCAACAGTTAATTAATTTAGTACATAATATTGCTTAAGCTATCCTCGTTAACCTGACTTGCTATAAAATTAGTTGATGAGTAATGGATTGATTGAAGAAAAACAAGCGACTCCTTGGGGATTAGCGTCACAGAAGTAGTTTTGGAGAGAACAATGTGGGTGAAACAGTTCATCGGATGATCCTTGAAAGCTTAGCTCTATGCAAAGAACAAAGTGATCGTTCACAAAGGAAATCAACTTTGCTTTGCTCAACTGCCATTCTTATTTTTCTAATAAGATGACCCATAAGTAAAGTATACTTATGGGTCAGATTTTAATTAAATGTATTTTTTTGCCCAGTTTAAAAAGTTATCGATGACTACATCAAGGAATTTTACTGTACCTTCATCAGTTAAATCGCCTTCTGTATCGAATTTAGTGTGAACAGCACCAATGTAAACATCATTGCCGCTTAGTAATGGTGAGTTAATGCCAGGAGAGAATAAAATATCGCGTAAATGTAATTGCGCTTTTACAGTACCTAAGTTCCCCATAGATGCACCCATAATGATAGATGGTTTACCAATCATTACTTTATCTACACGAGATAGCCAATCAATGGCATTGACCATAACGCCTGGTACTGTACCATTATATTCTGGTGTCACCCATAGTACAGCATCTGCCGCCTTTACTTTTGCTTTAAAATCAAGAACCTCTTGCGGTGCTTCATTTTCGATATCTTGATTATACATTGGTAGATCCTTTAAGCTTAAAACTTCAAGATCTAACTTTTCTGTATAACGTTTTTGAATAAATTGAGCTAATTGCATATTATAAGATTCTTTACGGATACTACCAACGATAGCTACCACTTTCATGATGTTTCCTCCTAAATGTACATTATTCATAGTATTTGTATAGCAATTCTATTTTATACCACATTAATAATAAGTGGCAAATTCTTCAACTGGCTTGCGATAGCCTCGTAAGCGACGACTGTCTTCTTTTTCTTTCCCAATTGTAATCATCAGTGCTATCTCTTTGGTTTCTGGCACATGAAATAGTTCTCGCAATTTCTGATGATCAAAGCCAATCATAGGACAAGTGTCCCAGCCGCGATTTTTTGCAGCAAGCATAAATAGCATGGCAGACAAAGACGCATTTCGAATAGCTTCATCCTTCATAAATGTCTCACCACGTTCTTCATAAAATTTAGTATTCTCTGCAACAATCTCTACTAGTTCACTAGCTGTTATTATACCCAAATCAACCATACCTTGACTTAGTTCAGCAGTATCTTTATAAGCTTCTTTATCACCTAAGACAAGGATTACCCCTGAAGCTGAATGCACTTTATATTGACCAAATGCCGCCTCTCGCACCTTTTCCTTCATATCCTCATCCAGCACAACGATATAGCTTGCATGCTGTAAGTTAAATGCTGATGGGGCGAGCTTAACATCCTCCAAAATAGGACGAATATCTTCCTCAGTCATCTTAACGCCCTTGATAAAATTATTAGCAGAGCGACGCTTATCAATCAGCTTGGAAAATTCCACTTATTAAACCCCCAATATAATTATGTATTCATCCAGTAGTAACCCTACTGAATGAAATAATATTACTCATATTCTTTATCGAACGTAATGGAGCTTCTTACAGTATCTATTGGACGAACGAGGCCTTCAATCTGCTCACGCTTTGGTTCTAAAAACGGTGGTAATGACAGTTTCTCACCTAGCGTTTCATATGGCTCATCACCCATAAACCCAGGACCATCTGTAGCCAATTCAAATAAAATTTGAGGTGCTACCCGTGCATACAATGATTCAAAGAAATGACGATTTACATAGCCAGATGTATGGAAGCCAAAGCTTTCAAAACGTGCAGTCCATTCATCTAATACTGCACGATCCTCTACACGAAAGGCTGCATGGTGAACCGTACCAAAGCCTTGTCGAGCAACAGGTAACACGGTGTTATGCTCTACAATAATTTGAGCGCCATTTCCACCCTCACCTACTTCAAATAGATGGAAATCCCCTTCTTCTGCAATTTCTTTAAAAAGCATCACTTTTTCTAGCATATCTTTAAAATATTTCACATTAGCTACACGAACAAATACTGGCCCTAAACCTGTAATTGCAAATTCTACTGGGATGGGACCATCTTGCCAAGGCGTGCCTGAAGCAACTCCTGTATTATGCTCATCAGAAATAAGCTGATAGTGCTGATCGTCAAAATCAACAAAGGACAATGTTTTCTTACCAAACTGTTCTTTAATACCTGTATGTTTTACAGTCAATCGATCAAAGCGCTTTACCCAATAATCTAAAGCTGCATCCGTCGGTACACGGAAAGAAGTTTTTGATATTTCATTTGTTCCATGTATCCCTTTTGGAATGTTTGGGAAATCAAAGAATGTCATATCTGTCCCTGCACTACCTTTATCATCTGCAAAGAATAAATGGTATGTTTGAATATCATCTTGATTCACTGTTTTCTTTACTAAACGCATACCTAAAACGAATGTAAAAAATTTATAATTCTCTTCAGCACTACTTGTAATAGCTGTTACATGGTGTACACCTTTTAAATGATTCATACAATATTCCTCCCATTTATCTCGACTTCGAGATATATGTGTAAAATTTTTTAATAATTAGTAGCGTTTTTACCTACTTTTTTAAGAGACAAAATCATTGTGTCCAGCTCCTGCGATTCCAATACTTCAAAAATCTCGTTTATTTTTTGTTCATGCCTAGGGAAAATCCTTTCCATTAAAGCCTGTCCCTCATACGTTAATAACACATACGTAACACGTCGATCTTTCGGACATGCCTTTCGATATACATAGCCTTTTTGCTCGAGCTTATCAATTACATAAGTAATACTACTGCTTGCAATTAATATTTTTTTACCAATCGCTTGAATAGGCTGCTCTCCATGATGGTACAAAAATTCAAGAACCGAAAATTCGGTTTGATTTAAATCATATTGAAGTAAATCTCTTTTAGTGGCATCCTGAATCGTTTGATATGCTCGGAACAAGACCGTAAATGCTTTTAAGTTACGATTGTCTTCCTTCATACGACTCCCTCTTTTACTTCGAATTCATTTATCTTTAATTCGAGATAATAATAACATATTCATTTTTAATCAGCAATCATTTTGTTTCTCACGTTTGCCATCTTCTTCTACGGGTAGAATGTAGTTGTAACTTATAAAGGAGGATTTTACATGAAAAAAGACGTCAATCAAAAACAACAACAGCTAAAAGCATTCCGAGTAAGTGATAAAGATCAACCTCTAACAACCAACCAAGGATTAAAAATATCGGAAGATGAACATTCACTAAAAGCTGGTGAACGAGGACCCACTTTATTGGAGGATTTTCATTTTCGTGAAAAAATGACTCATTTTGATCATGAACGAATTCCTGAACGAGTGGTACACGCACGCGGGTCTGCAGCTCATGGAATCTTTGAAACCTATAAATGCGCGAGTGACATTACAAAGGCTCAATTTTTAAATGGACAAGGAACTAAAACACCTGTCTTTGTTCGTTTTTCTACCGTTGCAGGCTCAAAAGGATCTGCTGATACTGTCCGTGATGTACGCGGCTTTGCTACAAAATTTTATACACAGGAAGGTAATTATGATTTAGTTGGTAATAATATACCTGTTTTCTTTATTCAAGATGCCATTAAATTCCCCGATTTTGTACACGCTGTAAAGCCTGAACCGAATAACGAAATTCCTCAAGCTCAAAGTGCCCATGATACGTTTTGGGATTTCATTGCAAATAATCAGGAATCTGCCCATATGGTCATGTGGCATATGTCCGATAGATCCATCCCACGAAGCTATCGAATGATGGAGGGCTTTGGTGTTAATACCTATCGCCTTGTCAACGCTGAAGGAAAAGCACACTTTGTTAAATTTCATTGGAAACCTATACTTGGGGTTAAATCATTAGTATGGGATGAGGCCCAAATCATCGCTGGAAAAGACCCCGATTTTCACCGTAGAGATTTATGGGAATCCATCGAACGAGGCGATTTCCCAGAGTGGGAGCTTGGTGTCCAACTTATTCCCGTTGAGGATGAATTTAATTTTAGCTTCGATATTCTCGATGCAACAAAAATATGGCCAGAGGAAGAAGTTCCAGTACGTATCCTTGGGAAAATGACACTGAACAAAAACGTTGATAACTTTTTTGCTGAAACGGAACAAGCTGCATTTCATGTTGGACATGTTGTACCTGGTATTGATTTTTCAAATGATCCTTTACTGCAAGGTCGCTTGTTCTCCTATACAGATACTCAGTTAATAAGACTTGGAGGACCGAACTTCCATGAAATCCCTATTAATAAACCAATCTGTCCCTTCCATAATAACCAACGAGATGGCTATGGCCGACAAACCATTAATGTCGGGCAAGTTAGCTACCATAAAAACTCCTTAGCCAATAACTCACCCTCTCCTGTCTCTGAAAGCGACGGAGGATATAAACATTATGAAGAAAAATTGGAAGGACACAAAGTACGTGCACGTAGCGATAGCTTTAAAGACCATTTTTCACAAGCAAGATTATTCTGGCTCAGTATGACCGATGTGGAGAAAAAGCATATTATTAATGCCTTTAGCTTCGAACTTGGAAAAGTAAAAAATAAAGACATTCGAAAACAAGTTGTAGATATGTTTGCTCATGTCAGCTACACACTTGCATCAGCTATTGCTGATCAAATTGGTATAGTACCACCAATCCAAGTAGAAGTACCACATACTCAACAAACCTCACCTGCTGTTAGCCAAATGATCAATGCAGTCGAAAGTGTTAAATCTTTTAAAGTAGCTCTGATTGTAACAGACAATAGTAGTGAAAACTTAAACGAACTAATGGCTACATTGTTAAGTAAAAATATAGTGGTTGAACTTGTGAGTACTAAGCAAGGCATCCTAAATGGCTTTGAAATTCAAGAAACATTAGCTACTACCTCCTCCGTTCTTTATGATGGGGTTTATGTGACTGGAGCTTTCCAGCATTCTGATCAGCAATCTAAAGCACTACAATTCATTGAACAGGCCTATCAGCACTGTAAAACAATAGGCTATACGGAAAATGTTTCGTTTTTACAGCATCTTGCCAATAAAAATGGTGTGGCAAACAATCTGAATTCTTTTATTCGTTTCCTTGCTAAGCATCGACATTGGGTACGATAATGAATGGAAAAGCCAGCTAACGTATTGAATCTGTTAGCTGGCGTATTTCTCTTATTTAATTCGTGTAAATTCCTTTTCATTTCCGTCAACAAATTCAACATCGACTTCAATGGATTGGTAGTTGGCTTCAATATTAAATACTTTAATTACTTGATCGATTACCTCATCATTAGGTGTTGTCGAATCGAAATTTAACTGCTTAAATAATGGCTCTAATTTTGTATAAGCTTCATCCCCTTGCAGTCTTTCATTCTTACGGTCATCCTGTAACTTCGCTTCTATACCTGATTTTTTGTCTTCATATTCTACCTCATATGACTCTGTTGCAGAATAATCAACATCTAATGAAAACTCTAAAAAATTAAAGGTCATTTGCTCTGTTGGCGTATCACCAGTCTGCTGTGTACCATTTTGATTTGCTGGTGCGTTAGTAGGTACGTCCTTTACTTCATCCTTATTACAGCCATAAAGAATAACAGTCATGAAAGAAATCGTTAATAAAAATTTCAATTTCAAATTATACACTCCCTTCTTTCCATATTATTTCCCCATCCAGCTATAAACTAACCCAAAAAAGACATCTCCTTTGATGAGGAAATGTCCTTTTAATGACACGCTAATTAATAATAGAAGTTGCGATCAACTTTATTTTCTTGAATAGCCTTTGCTAAACGGACTGTTGAGATAGCCAAGTCAGCATATGACACACTCTTCGTAGCATTAAAGTTGTTTTGCTGTGCATCAATTAGACCCATACCATGTGCTAAAGCAATATAGCCTGTATACGCTGGATCAATTGAAGTTGCATCAGCAAAGTTTAATTTATAAATATCTTTATATTTAGCAACATTGTCTAATTGTAATAGTTTGATTGACCACTCTGCGAACTCTTGACGAGTCAGAGTCGCATCCAATGCAAATTGATTTGCAGGCTGTATGATCCCCATTTTAACAGCTTGTTCTACTACTCCATAGAGTGGATGCTTTTTATCAATATTGTTAAAGGATTGCTTTTCACCATCTCCATTACCATAGTAACCATATGTTAAGGAATGTAATAAAATTTTCAATGCTTCTCCTTTTGTCACAGCAGCATCCGCATTAAAGTTTGCTAGATCTTTTACCTCTAACACATTTTGATTTAATAAATAATTTAACTCTTTGGCAGCCGTTGGGTGAGAAATAACAGGCTTCTCTTTAGAGTCATCTACATTATTTAACCATTCACCAGAAATAGCATCAATCTGGTTAAATAAACTACCATTGTACGTAGGAGCATACACTAAATCATAATGTTGTTTATTCTCCATATCTTGTTTTACATATTGTAGTTGCAATGTAAGTGCCTTGCTATAGGCTTCTTTTGCTTTGTCAGCTGAAATAACCTTATTGATAGATGGCCAGCTATCTATCTTTTGCTTATATACACTTAGTGAGCGTAAAGATCCATCAGAGCCAATACCTACATATAAGCCATCTCCTACAACTGCAATTCCATTCATAATGCGTGGGAAGGTGAAGTAATATTCCTTACTATATTGATCAAATACAGCATCCTCGATTGGCATTGAATACTCATGTAGATATGAAGGTGCCCATTCCTTCAAGTAATCAGTTGCCTTCTTCAATGCAGCGTCCTTCGAAATAGCATTTACTTTGTTATCTACTAAAAAATCTCTCGATAGGTCATGATACTGAACTAGTTCACCTGTCGCCTTATTGATTTCTAAAGAGCTACCAGATCCACCATTGCCATACATATACGTATAGTTTACAGAGTATATCGTCTCACCATTGTCATTTTCTCTTTCATCTACTAATTCTATATTGAGCTTCGCTTTACTCTCATCAACCTTTAAGAAATTTTTCGCGAACTCTTCAGCCTCAGCTGCCGTCATACCGTTCTTTCTTGGTGGTAATGGCTGTGCTGAAATTTTCTCAACACTCTTTGTCTTCGGCAATTGCTCAGTAAAACCATTTGCTGTCTGCCATTGCCCATTTAGAGCATGTACACCATTGAACCCTGTGGCAGGCGTATACACAAGCTTCACATTACGTTGATTAGATCTGTAGTCGTAATCAATATAATAACGAAGCTCGACAGCTAAATTATCACGAACTTGTGCCAGCATATCTTCCTCATTCTTTTTTTGATCTAAACGATCAAAGGAAGCTTTACTAATAGATTCTGCATTACTAGACATCCCCGTAATTTCACCATTTGCCAGAACATGAATAGTAATACTTTGATCTCCAATAAGAACCCCATTATAAATTGGTGAATAGACAAAGGAGTAAGTAATTGGTTCTGATAACGGTCTAGTAATATTAAAACCATATTCGTTATAATCATCACGAAGTTTGTAATTATCCGAATCAACAAATTTACCCAGGAATTTTTGTGCAATTTTTTGCGCCTCATTCTCTGAATACTTTGCTGGATAGATTGCTTCTGCTATATTTGCAGGCTGATAATAAAAACTTTCTAGTTCTAAATCATCGCCCTTAAATACAAAACTACCATGTGCATCTTTACCATTAATTGTCTTATAAAAGTTTAGTTCATATCGAACCGTTGTATCATCTCTATAAAAATGACCTGGTCCAGAATTAAAGTCATTATCCGCTACAAATTTGAACTCTTCTGGGAATAGTGAACGTAATTTTTTTATCAGCATGTTTTTTGTAACTTTTGTTTCAGTTGAAGCTACCTGAATTTCGATACGCTCCGATGATTCCTTTACATTTGCAGATACATGCGAAATTGGTGCTAAAATACCAACAGAAAATGCTGTTGACGTCAAAATAATACCTAACTTTTTAAATTTACCCAAAATATCCCTCCTAAAATACTATTTACCATAATTATAATGTATTTTCCGATATTTAGAAATGTTTTTTACAGATAATTTCCACTTAGAAGAAAATACATTGGGTAAACCCTATTTTCCTTCCTCATGTTATTTCTTCACCACATCAAAATTGGCTCCAATTAATACCCAATTTTGAGGGAATGGTAGCCCCAACTTCCAATAACCAATACCACGGAGATTATATTGTTTAATAAGATTGAATTTTGCTTGAATAGATCTAGCATCTTCAAACCACACCATATGTGCCCTACCTTGCTCATCATAGTATTCAAAGAATGGTGCTTGGGCTCGCCAATCAAACTGAATTGCTGCATTATAACGTTTGGCAATTTCAATGGCTCTTTGTGGGCTAAGTGCTTCCGCGTACGGCCCACCCTGTACAAAAGGTAACGTCCAGTCATAGCCATATAAATTTTGTCCAAGCATAATTTTACTTGCAGGTATTTCACTAATCGCATATTTTACAACAGCTTCTACCTCTGGGAGAGGCGAAACGGCCATTGGCGGTCCTGCAGAATATCCCCATTCATAGGTCATGAGTAAAACAAAGTCGACTATTTCTCCATGCGCCCTATAATCATGTGCTGCTGTCCATGGACCTCGTTCACTATCACTTGTTTTTGGAGCTAGTGCAGTAGACACTGTATATCCTTGAGCATGGAATTTTTCGACAGCTCTTCTTAAAAAATTGTTATAAGCTTGTCGTTGATCTGCTGGCAAATTTTCAAAGTCAAAGTGGATATCTTTCACTTCCCCAAGTCGCTTTGCTTCTGCAAGAATATTATCAAATAATAAATCTTGAACAGCCGTACTTTGAAAAATATCTCTCGCTAACTCGCCACTAAAACTAAAATTCTCCAGATTGGAAATAACCATAGCCAGAGATGCTCCCGTATCATCCGCAATTTGTGTCACACCTTGACTCGGTGGTCTCTGTAGGGTTCCATCCCTTCTTGCCTCATAACTGAATAAAGCTAAATATGTTAAATAGGGACCCGCTTCCCTAGCCTGATTCAAGAGGGCCTCGCTAACAGATGTTCCTCTGGGCTCTAAATACGCCAATGTTTCTGCCCTGGTTTTTGGCGGTTGTGGAATATATAATCTCGTTCCAATAGCTAATGGTTGATTGGGATTAATACCATTTACTTGAGCAAGCGTTACATAATTAATACCAAAGCGTTGCCCGATTGACCATAAGCTATCGCCTGGCTGTACATAATAAAAACTTCCGACAATTGGGATCACAAGAGCTTGCCCCACAACTAAACGATTTGGATCGGGAATTTGATTGGCCTCTACAATACTCTGAACCGTAGTCCCATACGCCTGCGCAATACCCCATAAAGACTCGCCAGCCCGTACAACATGTATTTGAATGATTTTGCCTCCTTCTCGCTTGATAAAATCATACCTATAAATCTTATGAAACCCGATAAGAAAAGATGTCTTGCTACAACACCACAAAAATCTATTACTTCGAATAGTGGATGAATTTTTGGATGGTGTATTTTGTCATCCTTTTTAAAATAGTTTTTTTATTAGTGTATGAATAATAATTTCCTAAGGCTTCGGAACCCCCATTCACCTGATTTTTTGTTTGCTATGTATTCTACTGCTGTATGCCATGTACTCGATAATATCCATGTTTTTACTTTCCCTTCATTTTAATGTTTTCAATATATCTAGTATCCTATCTTCTGCTTCTTCTCTACTATTTGTATAAGAAAACGCAAAATGATACACAACCCTAAAATATTTATCGTACAAACGTTCTATATATGACATATCCTTCTGTATAAATTCCCCCTCTTTCTACCTTATACATAAGTCTCTGTACGCTAGTTTTTGTCGCACTTTTCCCGAAATATTTAACGCAACTAGTATCATATGCCTTATTCTTTTCACTATCACCACTCTTGTATAATGAAATTATTGTAAGGAGGTGTTAGATTGCGTTTATTTTACCAGCAAAAAGTAATCGGCAAGAAATCTCGTAAGCTTCAAAAAATTCCATTTTCTATTGATGAGCCTGTTACAACTTTACAAGATTTACTTGTTCAACTTGTGACACAGCAGGTACAACAATTTAATGAAAAAATGGTCGATACACCACTTCATCTTTACTTAACGGATCAGCAATTAGATGACGCAACCCAGTATGGGAAAGTACATTTTGGAGAGAAGAAAAATGATTCTTTACAGTCAGTTGACCAAGCCATGTCCAATATGCTTCAAGCATTTCAAGATGAGCTGTTCTTGGTCCTTCACAATGAGGAATCGCTAGATTCTCTTACTACACCTTTAACCATACAGGAAGACGATGTTTTTACATTCATTAAATTAACTATGCTTGCAGGACGCATTTGGTAAGGAGGGATATTTCATGACACTTTCACATGAACAAAAAACATATTTTCAAGGTATAGTCGATTCCGCACCTATAGCTATACAGCCATTAGCTGCAGCATTACTAAAATATATGGACAACAGAGATTATGAAATAGAACAGCTGATTGCTGCTCAACAAAATTCAACACTTGAAGAGCTATTTAGTGGTCCACTATTTGACGTGCTTACGCTATTTTCTTCACAAGAACGTGCACTAAAGATTAAGAAACTAGCATTACGTTTTGATGCTACAATGTTCCAAACCGATGTTTTACGTCGATCATTTCGTTCATCTCAACCCGTGCAGGATCATCTTTTCCACTGTTTACAATTAATAGAAGAAATGCTGACCTTTGAGGAAATTACTTTGGAGGAGTTACTAGCGAATCATCATCAATACGAACATGGTACCTATCCCAATTACAGCTCTTACGTTTTGAAGAATGAAAATATAAAAGTAATGGGCTTTAACGTCTTTGAACAGTTGCTTGCTGACGAACTCTCTTTAGAAAATCCTTCTATTGAAGAGGTAGTGGAAAGTATTTTATTTGATGAGCATCACAGTAGCTTTTTCGGTCATCCGTTCATTCGGGGTATTTTTAAGTCCAATAACCACCGTATGCACGAGGCTCTTGGCAAATTATTAGTAGCAGCTGCCCGTCAAGAAGGGCTACGACAAGCAATCGTTGAAAATATTGACCATGGCAATCTTGTTGCACAGCTAAAAATGATGAAACTTATTCAAGAACATCAACTAACACGCTTCTCCTCTGTGATTCGAGCAGTCGATACTTGGATGGGGCTTGGCTATAATAGCTTTGAAAATCAAAAAGTGACGGAGGAAGTTTTAGCTTTAGCTGTCCAAGCCATCGAAGAAGATAACTTTGTTGAACAGCTACTAAAGAGTGAACGTACAATTGATATTTATGTCGCATTATGGGCAACTGCTACAAGAGACTATACAAGGCTAGATGCTGTCGTGACAACGCTCTTAAAGCGTAACAAACATATCCAGCTTACAACGCTTGCCTTTTTAAAAAATTTATCTAAGACCTCATTTACAGCGCCATTTGTGAAGGATTTAATTTTAACGACGAAAGATATCGAGTTATTTGCCTTTGCATGGGGCAATTTCCTCTATGCTAACCACTATATTAATAGCGAGTATGCAAGAGATCATGAATGGGATCAAAACCTTCAAAAATTCATGCAAGAAAATGCACAGTTGCAAGGCATTGAATATCTATTATTCGAACAACTAGAATGGGCTAAGAATGAAGTTACAAAAGAAGGGCTGAATATTACAGGTAAACCTTTATCCTTTGTCCATGTCCATTTATCATTAGAAGATTTAATTTCAACCCAAATTATTTTGGCCCATCATGTACAAGATGAGGTATTATTCCAACGAATTATTGCACAGGCAGATTCCTACTCACCATCAAGTAGAATCGGCTTACTTAATATTTATTGTCTTGATCCTAAAACACAAGGTCAACGTGAATTTTTATTTAATTCTTTACGAGATCGCAGCTCCATCAATCGTTCTCTTGCATTGAAAAAAATACATGCTCTGACACCAACCGAAGAAGAAATCGTAAAAATTGAAGATCTTTTAGCTAATAAATCAGGGGCACTTCGTAAAGAGGCTATCTCCTTGTTAAAAGCTCAACCACAGGACCCGTTATTGCAAAGTGCTGAACGACTGATAAAAGATAGTAAGCAGTTAAAAAGGCTTGGAGGACTTGAATTACTGTTAGAAGCTTCTAAGGACGACAATTTAACGAGTGAGCAAATTACCACTTTATGTTCCTTATTACCAAAAATAACAAAAAGTGAACAAGTTCTGTTAGAACAATTAGTAGCAAGGGATGTACCACAGTATAACGAGCGCAATGGCTTTGGCTTATATACGCCGCATTCCCCTATTCAATATGATCGTATTGCCGATGGGGCCATTCAAATGAATGGTGAAGAACCTTGGCAGCAGCTTGTTCCTTTCTATGTACAGACACCGACACCATTTGAACAATTTTTTCAATATGATATTGAAAAATTGCTGTCGAAGCTTGAGCAACTTATCCAAGTACTTGATGAACATGCTGAACTTGAGTATGAGACGTACCAATGGAATGATACGCCTATTACTACAACGTTAGGACAACAATATAGTGTCCTGACAGATAAAACGGACAGTCGGCGAGATGCTAGTCTAGATGCTTATCCTATTCCTGAGGAAATTGTTCAATGGATCAAGTCATCTCTATTTAGCCGTGAGGACTTAGTCTATTTTAATTTCTACAATAATCTATCAGAATACCCTGCTGCCCATAATCTTTCCGATGCAGCCCATACACTTATTAAACCTTTCTTCCAATACGAAGAAATTAAAGCACGAGTTGTTCAATTTGATTCCTTGAAATATAACTATACGATTCAACAAATTTTCTCTGTGCTATCGCAAGATAGCGATAAAATTTCAGGAGAGACAATGTTGCATAAAGAAGCTCTCTCATTACTAGAAAAGCATGCTCCTGAATTTAATAGCTTTGAACAGGCTATCGGCATAATGCTACAGCTATTCAAACAAATCCCTGCAGATCAGTGGCAGCTTGATGTTAGAGAGCAAAGTTATTATTACTATCGTTCTACATCTACTATTATTGATTTGGATGTTATTGAGACATTTGTAGAGCGATGCTGGTCTGGTTACTCAACCTATGGTGAATATGTCAAAATGCTCGCGATCAATGAAGAGCTTACAAAGCGTATGAAAAACGAAGGCTATAGTGCTAATGTATACAATTTATCACTGTTCCAATATTTAGATGCTATGAAGGCTGGGTTATTGACACAGGATCATTTATTTGAAGCCATCTTTACTGATACACTTGCTTCAGAAATATTTAACGAGCCTAATAAATTACTAGAACGCTATCAGCAGTCATTTGAAGACTTAACAGATTTTTTTGCTATTCGTGAACAAGCGATTGATCGTATTTTAGCCATAGAGCTAAAGCGTGGTGATACACCTACCACTGTAACCAAGCTTGCTAGTAATATTTCTTATTTTGAGGGTATTCATTATTTCTTACAAATTCTACAGGCACTTGATGGAGAAAAGCTTGCACGAGGTTATATTTGGCAAGCCGAAACGAAAAAGGATGTATTCTCTCGATTGCTAACTAGCTGCTACCCTAAAAAAGAAGAAACGGCACAGCAATTAAAAGAGGCGTGGGAACAAACAGATATTTCAAAAGAACGTTTAATCGAAGCCATGATGTACAACCAGCATTGGATAGACCTTGTCAGTGAGGTCATTGACTGGGATGGATTAAAGGAATCAGCCTGGTATTTTATCGCCCATACAACTGATTCTTTATCAGACTTTGCCAAAGATCAGATTGCCCTCTTCTCTAGCATAACTGCTGAGGATTTTCGTGATGGTGCATTCGATTTAGCTTGGTTCCAAAGTGCCTACGAAACACTTGGTGCAAAAAAATTCAAACTCGTCTATGATGCAGCAAAATATGCTTCTGAAGGAGCCAACCATCGTCGGGCACAGCTTTATGCAGATACGGCTATCGGTAAGCTCAGTCCCAAACCATTTATGCAAGAAATTCAAGACAAGCGTAATAAAGATAAATTACGCGCACTTGGCCTGATTCCTTTAAATAAATCTGATGATAAAGATGCCCTAACACGCTATCAATTTATTCAACAATTTTTAAAGGAAAGTAAGCAATTTGGTGCGCAACGCCGGGCTAGTGAAGCACGCGCAGCCAGTATTGCACTAGAAAACTTAGCACGCAATGCTGGTGATGGAGAAGCCACACGCTTTACATGGCGTATGGAATTATCAGCCTTTAACGACATCAAGCATTTATTTAAAGCACAACAAATCGAGCAAATTACAGCTCATTTGCAAATTGAAGAAGATGCGTCTGTAGCCATTGTCGTTGAAAAGGATGGTAAACGTCTAAAGAATATTCCTGCTGCATTAAAAAAACATGCTGCTATTGTAACCTTGCAGGAAGCTCGAAAAGATTTACAAGAACAATATAAACGGGCGCGTCCAGCACTGGAGCAGGCTATGGAATTAGAAACCGTATTTTCAGCTGATGAGCTTATCCATTTATTAGCTCATCCGATTCTAGCTCCCCTTTTACAAAAGCTCATCTTTATCAGTGATGAACATGTTGGCATGCTTACACCAGATGGCTTACAGCTTTTATCTGCTGACATTGTGGCACTGGCACCAACGTCCGCCATCAAGATTGCCCACCCTTATCACCTTTTAGAAAGTGGTCAATGGAGACAGTGGCAAGCCTATATGTTTGAGCACAAAATACAACAACCATTTAAGCAAGTGTTCCGTGAGTTATATCTCATCAATGCAGATGAAAAAGCACAAAAACAATCATTGCGCTATGCAGGACATCAGGTAAATCCATCACAAACAATAGCTTTGCTGAAAACACGAGGCTGGCAAATGAGTTATGAAACAGGTCCTCGTAAAGTGTATTACAAGGAAAATATTGTGGCATCCTTGTATGCACAGTCAGATTGGTTTACCCCAGCAGAAATTGAAGCACCTGCAATCGAAGGGGTTTACTTCTATGATCGTCTAACCGGCAAAAATATCGTGTTAGATGTTATTCCTGCTACGATATTCTCTGAGGTTATGCGAGATATTGACCTTGTTGTCAGCGTTGCTCATATTGGTGGTGTAGATCCTGAGGCAAGTCATTCTACTGTTGATATGCGCAGTATTATTGTAGAAGAATTAGCTAAATTATTGAAGCTAAACAATGTGGAAGTGAAAAAACAGCATGCCCTCATTGAAGGTAAGCTAGCAAGCTACTCCTTACATTTAGGAAGTGGTGTGGTGCATCAAGTAGGTGGTTCGATGATTCCGATTATTGCTGTTCCATCACAGCATCGTGGACGAATTTTCTTACCAATGGTGGATGATGATCCACGCACAGCCGAAATCATGTCAAAACTGTTATTACTAAGTGAAGATACTAAAATTAAAGATCCTGCCATTTTAACTCATATTCGTAGCTATGAACAAATGCGCTAATGTAAGCCAAGTAAAAACAGGTGACAAAACAAGTCACCTGTTTTTATTGTACATCCGTTTTAATCATTTCAAATAATAGTGGTACATTCGTACCTCGTTGCAATGAATGGCAACCTTCCATTAAAAACGACCAACTTTTCTTTATTTTTTCCCTATAAGGTAGCTCTGAACTAACCGGGAGATAGGCTCTCAAATATTCTTCAATTGTGCCAGATAGATTGTCCATAAACGCATCTGCTTTTTGTATTTTTTCTGTTGGGATTTCATTGCGCTCATCCCATAAAACATGCTCTAAATTCGTAGAGAAATAAAACAATTGATAAGGTACTTTCATACGATTAATGCTAAAATGGTCGTTGGCAATTAAAATTTTAGCATTCTTCGCTTTCATATCATTACGTTGTTCAATTTGTTCTTTACGCTTAGCTGACTTCACTAAAATAGCATCCTCAGTATAAAATAAATTTTGCTCAATTTTCTCATCTACCTTGACACATTCCGGTGCAATAAAGCAACCATCCGTATCTGTAATATGAACGACAGCAGTTAAATCATTTGCTAAAAATTTATATTTTTCAAGATAGCTTTGGATTACTCGTACCACACTATTTTTAATATTCGGGATACGTTTATGGGCATCCCATTTTGTCAAAATATCTTCACGTTGTACATCAAAACGTATGGTTGAATTCGCAAAGTGAGCATCTAAATAATCCTCTAAAATGATTTGCTCCGTTTGTCCTTCCACAATGATTAAGAGTACCTTTTTAGTCATACTGAACACCCGCTTTACGAAAAGCACGTTTAATTTTAAATGTTTTGGTTTCCTTATAGACATCTTCATCCTGTCCACCAAGTTGAATAGCACGTAAGTAGACATCTCTAGCATTATTTACTTCTTTAATGCCTTTTAGCTGCATATAGCGGTGATTTTCATTTGTCGTTGTAAACCATAAGTTTTTAATAGCTAGCACCTCTAACACACGTAGATTATGGGATGTAAAAATAAGTTGTCCTTTTCCATCCTCATCTATCACTGTTAACAACTCACCCAACAAATATTCAAATACTCCCGAATCTAATTCATCAATAACCACACAGGCATTCGGATTATTGTAGACAGCTATCAATACACTAAGAACAGAAATGATCTTTAAAATCCCCTCAGACTCTGTTCGCAGCGGTAATTCCCTCTCTCCACGCTGTGATAAAAATTCAAAACGAATTCCCGGCTCACCATTATCCATCATTTGCTTTGTAATCACATTAATTTTAATAGTTAGACCTGGAATAATAGCCGTTAACACACGGTTACTTTGCTCAATTACTTCACATAATGCATAGAATGCATCCTCTCGTAATATTGCTGGTCCCTTTAAATCGTAAGGTATTAGACCTCTCGTTTTCTCTAAATGAATACTAAACGGCATGATCCGTTCTTCAAATAATGGTGCTATATTTTGATTATTAACAACATGTAAGTCTCTATTAAAATCAACCGCAATATTTTGAAGTAGTTGCATTTCTTGCTCCGAAAGTCGTTCCTGTAACAATGGCTTTACATCTTTATGGAATAGAAATGACATATATTGCTTTCTTGCTAACTGTTGAATAACAAGTAATTGGATACGTGCCTGCTCACTTAAATCAGCCAGTTTTGATTGACGAATTCGGACGTCCTTCTCTGTTACAGCTACTAATATCTTTGAACGCTTCCCTTTAGCATTTTCTCGATAGCTAAGACGTTCCAGCGTTGTATATAACCGATGCTGATCCTCCTGTAGCTCCACATAGTAATTTACATAAAACGTCCCAAATTGATTTTCAACTAAAAATTCGACATCTATGCAGGCTGTTTGCTCACCTGCTAAGATAAGTCGTTTTTCTTGTGAGGGTAGTTTCACTTCAGCAAGCCAACCCGATATAAGTGTCTTTAATATTTCAAATGCATCCACAATGGTTGTCTTTCCAGAGCCATTCTGTCCATACAGCCCTACAACATTTGCTTGTAGAAATGTCTCAAAATTTACTCCTAGTACAATTTCGCCTTGTCTTACATTTCGCAAATTTTGTATGTTCATCTTTTTTATTTTAATAATCGCCATTTGCTAAACATCCTTTTAACCTTTTTCCTTATTATAATGAAAATTGTTATATTTTATAACAATTTCAACCTTAAGTATCGACTAGCCTAAAGCCTATGGCAATTATCGCAATAGGCATATGTTAGAAAAAATGAAGAAAGGTGTGTTTCATTGGTTTATCCTAGATTAGCTCCTGATGATTTTAACAGTCAATTTCGCCCAGGTATGAAAATATGGGTAACACTCCCCACAGGTACTTATGCAGGTACATTGATTCGAACATTTGGCACGGGAGGAAGAACAGCTGAAATCCAGCTAGATAACGGTCAAATAGTGACTGTGGATGTTAGTCAAATTACTGCCGCAGGTACAGGTACACCACCTGGTAGTTCCTATCCTCCGCCATATCCACCACCCTATCCACCACCTTATCCGCCGCAACCATACCCTCCACGTCCATATCCGCCACAACCTTATCCACCGCAACCCTATCCTCCACGTCCATATCCACCACAGCCCTATCCGCCGCAACCTTATCCACCACGTCCAGGAGGGCAATATCCCGGTTTCCCACCACCATTAATACCAGGATTGCCTAATATTTTACCAGGTATCTTTGGTAATCCTCGACCATAGCCAATTAGAAAAGGTTATTTCTTTGTTCATCTTTGAATAAAGAAATAACCTTTTTTTCATTTTATTCCCATAATAAAAATGACAGAAAACCATAGCATTCTCAATGCATATCAGACATTACAAAATAAGTAAAAAGCCCTAACAAGGAGTTGAAAAATAGGATATCCACCAAATTTTTAATTCAATTGAAATCGACTAGTTCCAAGCAAACTTCTTTTTTATACTAGTAATCTTTCGAGTTTTTGTAAAAATACAGACTAAAATACAAAATAGACAGACTAAAAAACTAAATTCCATTCTTTAATTTTATAAATCTAGACTTTAAATAGTAAGTTTTCTGGGTTGTGAATCAATTTTTTTGGCAGTATAGTAGTTTAATGTTAGGGGATAAATAGATTACTTTGCATTCATAAATATTTAATATGCATCTGGACTTCTACGAATAACATCACAATCTTCAATGTGCAGTACATTGACTAAATTATCCATTTCTTATCCTTAGCTTGAAATATTTGTTATATCATATTAGGAGGAAAAGTATGAAAAAACGCAAGAAGCAGCATATGTCCATTAGCAAAAAACTAACCGTAATAATGGTAAGTATTTTATTATTATTTGGTTTAGTTACTTTAGGCCTTTCTTATTATATTGTCAGAAATAGTAATTTAACAGATATGGATCAATCGCTCTCTGACAAAGGCATGATCTTAGCAAAAACGATTGATATCAATACGTTGAAATCAATACTAGATAATCCAACAAACAGTAACTCCGACGCCTTAAAATTAACAAGAGAAATGGATGCGATCAATGACAATTCTGATAGCATTACCAATCTATTTTTAATTACGGTTAATGGAGAAAATATTAATGCACCTGTTCTTTCATCTAGTATACTAGAACTAGGTGCTGAATATAATCAAGATATGATTGCTATGGGTTTATCTCCCGATTTCCTAGCAAGAATCAAAGAGGTTTTTAACACAAAAAAAGCAACAGCAACAGATATTTATAGCGATGAGTTTGGTAGCTACAAAACGGGCCTCACACCCATTTTAGATGAAAATGGTGATATGTTGGCTGCATATGCCATTGACTATGACGTATCGATGGTAACTGGAAAAGCCATGTCTGAAGCTCTATGGACATTATTAGTCACTGTTATTTTCTTAATTGGTTCATCTATTGCTGTATACACTCTTTTGAGAAAAAAATTAACACCAATTCAACAGCTTTCCTTACAATCTAAAAAAGTAGCAGAAGGTAATTTAGAGCTTGAACCATTATCCGTTACTTCTACAGATGAAATAGGAACGCTCACACAAAACTTTAACTTAATGATTGAAAATCTAAAAACTGTCATTAAAAGTACAACAAACGTTTCTGCTCGTGTGTCAAACACAGCCAACGTTTTATCGGCAAATATGCAGGAAGCTTCCGATTCTTATAATAATGTAGCTTCTTCCATGCAAGAAATTGCGAGTGGTGCGGATCTCCAAGTTCAAAAGGCAAAAGAGAGTACGATTACTATTGAAGAAATGAGTATTGGTATCCAACGCATTGCGATGACATCCAATCAAATTTCAGAATCCTCTATCTTAGCATCAGAGGAAGCTGAAAGAGGTAATGAATCGACAAATAAATCAGTTGCACAAATGAATGCGATTAGTAAAGCTGTGAATCAGTCTGCTGCTTCTGTTAAATTACTTGGCGATCACTCCAATAAAATTGAAGAAATTGTGGGCATTATTACGGGAATCGCTTCCCAAACAAATTTACTGGCATTGAATGCAGCCATCGAAGCTGCCCGTGCTGGAGAAGCTGGTAGTGGGTTTGCAGTGGTTGCTGACGAGGTACGTAAGCTTGCTGAACAGTCTGAGGCATCTGCACGGGAAATTTCTACACTTATTTCTCATATCCAGCATGATACAAACGAATCTGTCAATATCATGGTTCACGCTGTAGAAGAGGTCGATCATGGAATTGTTATGATTAATGATTCAGAAAAATCATTTAGCCAGATTCTAACTTCCATTCATCATGTAACAGGACAAATTCAAGAGCTTTCTGCTACGATTGAAGAAATGGCAGCTGGTATGGAAGAAGTAACATCTGCTGTTAAAGATATGGAAGACTTCTCTATCAATTCAAAAGACAATACGAGAGCAGTTGCCGCAACTTCTGCCTCTCAGCTGAATACCGTACAACGAGTTTCTGAAGAAGCTCAAGTATTATCCGAGTTATCTGATGAACTATTAAATGTTGTTAATACCTTTGTAGTGAAATAAAAAAGCGAAAGGGCTGCTCTTATCAGGAGATGTATGTCCGTTAGAATTCTGAGAATGATTCATTTTCTGTGGAACTAATGGCATAAACACTCCTTCATAAGTGTCTGCCCTTTTCTAAAATAGGAGTTGTCATGATTGAATAATAAACGAGAATTTGATGTATACCCATTAGAGAATAATACGCATTCTTATGAGCCACAAACTCTACCATCCAATCGTACACAACTGTTGAACGAAGAAGATTTACTAGCCTATCAAACTTTAAACCAAACATTAGCTGACTACGATCAAAACACCACAATACCTGACGTATTTTATCAGGCAGCACAACAGTTTGCTGAACGCATTGCATTGTCCTTTGAAAATGGTAAGATGACCTACCATCAGCTAAATGAACAATCCAATCAAGTTGCTCATATGCTAATAGCAAACGGTCTGCAAAAAGGAAACTATGTGGCAATCGTTATGGAACGAAGTAAAGAAACAATCATCAGCCTTTTAGGTGTCCTGAAAGCTGGTGGTGTATATGTTCCTATTGATCCAAGCTACCCGAAAGAACGGTGTCAGTATCTATTAAACGATACAGGTGCCCCGTTTATTCTAACGAAAAACGAACATACAGTATTACTGAATGATTTCATACATAATGATTCCCAAACACGTACAGTGTTAACGATCAACCAATCAGAAAAAGGCTACTCACAGGAAAATCTAACTTGTGAAATACATCCATCCGACCTAGCCTATATTATTTATACTTCTGGTTCTACGGGCAAACCAAAAGGGGTTATGCTTAAACATGAATCTGTTATTAATTTGATTACAGATAATCAAAGAATCTACCATTCAACACAAGACGATGTATATTCTCAGTTTATCTCCTATAGTTTTGACCCATCAGTAACAGAGACTTTTACCGCTTTCTTTTCTGGAGCAAGGCTTCATATGCTAACAAGTGTGGAACGTCTATCGATTGAAGCATTTGCTGATATGATTGGTCGTGAGCAAGTAACCGCTGCCACTGTACCCAATGCTTTCTTTACACAGCTAGCAACACATTTACCTGTAGAATACCGAGAAAAACTGACAACACTAAACTACCTATCTGTTGGTGGCGAAGCTCTATTACCTGCTGTCGTTCAAAAATGGCATGAAAAATTTGGATTAACTACAGAAATTATTAATCTTTACGGACCAACTGAATGTACAGTATTGTCCTCTTACTTCAAGATAAAGGATTCTATAATAGATAAACAATCCAGTATTCCTATTGGCAGACCAATCGCTAATTATGAGATGTATGTTGTTAATGACGATGAGCAGCTTTGCCCAGTTCATGAAACTGGAGAATTATGTATTGCAGGTGCTGGTTTAGCAGCAGGCTATTTACATCAGCCAGAAAAAACGGCTGAGGTATTTGTACCTCATCTATTGAAGCCAGAACAAAAAATGTATCGTACAGGTGATTTAGTTCGCCTATTACCTAGTGGTATTATTGAATTTGTTGGGCGCAAGGATTCACAAATCAAAGTAAGGGGCTTCCGTATTGAGCTTGGAGAAATTGAAACGGTGTTAAGCAATCATCCTAACATTCAGGAAGTCGTAATCATTGCGAAGAAAAAGTCCGATGGTAACAATCATTTATTTGCCTACTATACAGTGACTAGTGGTATACAACTTGAGGAAGATATTTTAAGAGACTACCTGTCAACTCTTCTACCAGATTATATGGTGCCTGAGCGTTTTATAGAATTGCCTGAAATGCCGCTTTCTCCTACAGGAAAAATCGATCGAAAACAACTAGCATCACTGGAAGTGGTTTTATCGCGTAGCCATGCATACAGCGCACCCCAAAATAATATACAGCAGCTGCTAGCTACCGCATGGGAAAAGGCACTTGGTATCGAGCCAATAGGCATTCACGATAATTTCTTCCATATTGGAGGTCATTCATTAAAAGTGCTTGAAATTCTTGTACAAGTGAAAAAGCATATACCATTCTTAAAAATACAAGATTTCTTCCACTACCAAACGATTGCAGAGCTAGATCAATATATTCGTCATTATCAGCCGGAAGCTAATGACAATCAAGAGCAACCAGCTAATCTTGTTTTTAAGGATTTAATGGAGCCAAGTCCGCTGCAAGTCTCTCAAACTGTAAGACCCTTGCCAATGACGTCGGTATTATTAACAGGAGCTACAGGTTATTTAGGAAGCCATATATTATACGAGCTGTTAACAGTAACAAATGCACATATTTACTGTCTTATTCGACCAGGTGCCCATGCAACGATTGAGGACAAGCTAATGGATAGTATGCAATTTTACTTTGGCAACGATCTTGTTCATCCTATGAAAGAGCGTGTCACAGTTATCCCAGGCGACTTAGGAAAGCAACAACTTGATTTATCTGATGAAGCTGAACAAATGTTGCTGGAAAAAATCAATGCAATCATTCATTGTGGTGCAGATGTACGTCATTTTGGTGCGGCTGACCATTTCAATAATGTCAATGTGAATGGTACTCGCCATTTGCTTGAAATAGCTAAACGAAAACCGGGTATGCATTTCCATTATGTATCAACAATTGGTATTCCAGAGGAGTTAGCTGCCATTCAATGGGGCTCAAATGAGGCAAAAGGTAATTTTAATTACGATGTGAAGCTTAATAATGTGTATACCCAAAGTAAGCTAGAGGCGGAAAATCTTGTTCGAAATGCTGTAAATGATGCCATTCCTATTTCCATTTATCGTGTAGGAAATTTAAGTTGTCACTCTGAAACAGGCAAATTCCAACGTAATATTGATGACAATGCCTTTTACCGTATGATTAAATCGATGCTTTATTTAGGTAAAACACCTACTGCACAATGGCATGTTGACTTTACTCCTATTAATTATGCGAGCCAAGCACTCGTTTCTCTGGCGAGTCAGCCAGCAGCAAACGGTCATGTCTTCCATTTATGTAATCCTGTATCGCTTCCTTATTTAGAATTAATCGACATGATTAAGGAATTTGGCTATGATCTATCAATCGTTTCAGCACAGGAATATACAAATTGGCTATTGCATAGTGAGCATACAAAAGAAGCACAGGAATATTTATCGTTAGCCATTGCTCAGCTTGAAGGTGATGGAGCTGGTGATTCCCCGTTTATTTTCAATTGCAAAAAAACACTAGAATTTTTAGTCAATACGAAAATTGAATGTGCAGTACCTAATACAGCCTTTATTCACAGAATGATTCAATATGGAATAGATACAGGCTACTTCCCTGCTCCAAGTCAAGTCAACATAAGATAATCAAACAGGATATACAGCTATTTGCATATCGTTAACACTAACAGAGTAGGATACTTTTTTTAAGTACTCCCTTCTGATATTTAACGAAAATTTAAGAAATACAGGATTTTGCAGGATCAGCAATGAGCATTGCTTGGTTGGGCATGTGCTATAAACCTCATTTGTTTGATACCATTAATATTAAGCGAGCCAAGAAAGAACTTTCTAGCTCGTTCTCGATTCACAACATCCTTTATCCATCTGCCGAAACAATTACAATGTTTAATAGAGAGCTGCTTCCATTGCTATAACAAAAAGGAGGAGAAATTAATAATTTCTCCCCCTTTTTTAAGCTGTCTAATCGACTCTCTTATTTAAATAAGTCTGGATACATCTCTTTTGCTAATGCTTCCATTCCATCTATTGTGTTGTAGCCATAACCAAACATGTAATTATAATCTACGATATAAATTTGTTTATTTTTAATAGCTTTCATGCTTGAAAGTTTAGGATTTGCATAAATTTCTTCGCGTACTTTTGTTAGATCAGAACCATCCCAGTTAGGAAGAATTAATACATCTGGATCTGCTGCAATTAATGTTTCAACACTTACATCGCCTGTTTCATCTTTGAAAATGTTATCTAATTTAACCATTTTGAATGCGTCATTGAAGAATGTTTCATCGTGAGCTGGGTATACAAAAAGCTCTTTTGGATCATTTGTATGCAAATAAGCAAAAGTTTTTTCTTCTTTAATACTTTCTAATTTTGAAGAAATGTTTTGTTGTCGCCCTTTTAATTCTTTAATAAAGCTATCCGCTTTGTCTTGCACTTTGAAAATTTTACCGATATTTTCGATATCTTTGTAAATAGAATCATATGTGCCACCTGTTACAGATGATTCTAAAACATATGTTTTAACGCCCATTTCATTAAGTGAGTCTACTGTCCCTACGCCCCATTCAGCATTATCAAATAAGCCACCGCGACCAAATACAAGATCAGGATCAGTTCCTAATGTAACCTCTTTCCCTACATACTCATCACTTAAAATATTTAACTTAGCGTATTCTTCTTCTACAGATTTATCGACTGCACCAAAGTTTGCACCGACACCAACGATTTTATCACCTAATCCTAAATGTAATAATAATTCTGCTGCTGGGCGTGTATTAGCCATAATTCTTTCAGGTGCTTTATCGAATACTTGATCTTTCTTTTCCCACGTTGAGCCTCCCTCAGCCTTTGCAAAGTTAGCAACTGTCAGTGGATAATAATCTTTTGTTTGTGTTTCCTCAGCTGTATTTTTTGATGTGTTACCACAAGCTGTTAATGTTAATAAAGCTGCTAAACCAATTCCTAATAATAGTTTTTTCTTCATGATTTTCCTCCTATAGTCCATATGCAAAGCCTAATCCGTTTGTCACTGGATTAGTAAACGTTTGACATTTAATATGATATAAAGCTTCTATTGTTTCCGGTGTTAAAACCTCTGCTGGTGTGCCATGCGCATAGATTTCACCATCTTTGACCGCATAGAGATAATCACAGTAATGGGCTGCCATTTCTAAATCGTGAAGCGCTGCTAAAACACCGATGTTTAAACTTCTAACACAGGATAGTATTTCGATTTGATAACGAATATCTAAATGGTTTGTTGGCTCATCCAAAATCATAAATTTAGGCTGCTGAGCAATCGTTCTTGCTAAAATAACTCGTTGCTTTTCGCCACCAGATAGTGAAAGAAAACTACGCCCTCTATAGGATTGTAAGTTCGTACGCGTTAACGCCTCTTCCACTATGTCAAAATCCTTTTGGTTATCTGACTCTAGCATTTTTTTATGAGGTGTTCTGCCTAACATCACCATTTGCTGTACCGTTAAATCAAAATGCATTTCATTGAATTGCCCAACTACACCTAAGTGCTGAGAAATCTTTTTTTCAGGACTCTTCAAAACATCTAAATCATCTAAAAAAACCATCCCTTTTTGAGGCACAAGGCTTTTATAAATACTTTTCAACAAAGTTGACTTTCCGCATCCGTTTGGTCCGATTAAGCCCACAAATTGTTGCTTATTCACATGAATGGATATGTTTTTTACTATTTCCTTTTTGCCGATCTTTACCTCTATTTCCTTTGCTACTAATTCCATTGTTCTACCCTCCGAAGTTGTAACCTTTTTTTACAATCATATAGATAAATAATGGCGATCCAATGACAGAAGTAATGATACCAATTGGTAATTCAACATTTTGGATTAATGTTCGAGACAGAATATCCGCCCAAATCATGAAAAGACCACCTAAGAGCAATGTTCCTAACATTAATCGTTTATGGTCTGCTCCAAAAATGCCTCTCGTGATATGTGGAATAATTAAACCAACAAAACCGATCATACCCGCATAAGCAACCATTGTTCCTGTAATGAGCGAAGTAAGGATCATGTACAATTTGCGATAAGCACTTAGATTGATACCTAATGTGATAGCTGATTCATCTCCAAGTAGCATTGTATTTAGCACACGATGTTGGAAAAGGAATAACGCAGCCCCTAGCACAATCACAATTGTTAAAATCGGTGTTTTATCCCAGCTAGCAGAGGCCAAGCTTCCCATAGACCAAAACGTAACGGTTTTAATGCCCTCAGCATTATTCGCAAAAAAGATAATAAGACTTGAAAAAGAACTACATAATGCTCCAATGACAACACCTGATAAAACAAGTTTGACTGATGTCGCTTTACCACCAATGCTGGATAAGATCAGCACTGCCATAGAGGTAATCATCGCCCCTGCAAATGCTCCAAAGGCTACCCCAAACTGTGCCAACAATGCACTACTTCCAAAACCAACTAGAATGGCAAAGGTTGCACCCAATGACGCCCCTGAAGAAATACCAAGTATGTATGGATCAGCAAGGGGGTTTTGTACAACCGCCTGCATGACAGTCCCGCATAGTGCAAGTCCAACGCCAATCAATAATGCAAAAACCACACGAGGCATTCTGACCTGTAAAATAATATTCAAGTAGGATTCACTATCCACACTATCAAGCGAGCCAAGCTTCCCGTTGGATATAGTATGTAGCAAAATATCCATTGATTGCTTAAAAGGTATGCTGACTTGTCCTATTGATACAGAAAAAACGGCAGATATTAAAATGGCGCCTATTAAAAGCAAGATAATAACATAATAAATATTGCCCATTCCTATTCTGTTAGCTTCCTGATTATCCAAGATTTCACCTCTATCTAACAAACTATTAGTTAATGATAACGATTATCATTTTCATTTTGTATTGTAAGTGATAATCTTTTGAAAAACAACAGGAAAATTTTTAATTATAGATTATTCATACATTTAGTAGATGAATAATCCACTAATGGCGCTTTCATTCACTAAAATTATTTTTTCGTTGAGCATCACAACAATAAGTTTAGAAATCCCATTTATTATATAGAAGAGAAAATTTAGGAATTTCTAATTAACTAAATATAATCAACAATTAAATGCGAAAATGCTCGCTTTTATTTTTAACTATTGGTCTGTTTTATTTGGTTTATGATTATCTCATTGTTGAACTAGAGGAATTAGCTATAGGAGAATTGCAATTGGAATCCCCCTCGCCTAACTACCTTGACTAAAGGTTAGGCAACAGGAAAATCAGTAATCGATGATGGAGGTAAATTTAAACAATTTATTGGAGCTATGATGAAATCACCCTGCTGTTAAATGGATCATCGACTATAAATAGAGCTCATTGGAAAAAGGGGACTGAATGGGACAAATATAGAGCGATATACTTGTTACAAGCGCTGTACATTTAAGCTATTCATTATAAAAACCACTTCCCATAAAGTTATGGAAAGTGGTTATGTTTAGTCAAAAATTTTAGCTGAAACTAAAACTTACATCATGCCTGGCATACCGCCCATGCCGCTCATATCTGGCATTGCTGGTGCTGCTTCTGGAATATCTGCTACAACTGCTTCTGTTGTTAAGAATAGCGCTGCAACTGATGCTGCGTTTTGTAGAGCTGAACGAGTTACTTTTGCTGGGTCCACTACGCCTGCTTCCATCATGTTTACCCATTCGCCAGTAGCTGCATTGAAACCAATGCCAACTTCTTCACGTTTTAGGCGATCCACGATGATTGAACCTTCAAGACCAGCGTTATTAGCGATTTGGCGAACTGGTTCTTCTAAAGCACGTAAAACGATTTTCACACCTGTAGCTACGTCGCCATCTACTGATTCAGCTGCTTTTTCCACTGCTGCATAGACGTTAAGAAGGGCTGTACCACCACCTGATACGATACCTTCTTCAACAGCAGCACGAGTAGAGTTTAGGGCATCTTCAATACGCAGTTTACGTTCTTTAAGCTCAGTTTCTGTTGCAGCACCAACTTTGATAACTGCTACGCCACCTGCTAATTTTGCAAGACGTTCTTGTAATTTTTCTTTATCGAATTCTGATGTTGTTTCAGCAAGTTGTGCACGGATTTGACCAATGCGTCCTTCGATTGCGTCTGCACCGCCAACACCTTCAACGATTGTTGTATTGTCTTTTGTTACAACAACTTTTGCTGCACGTCCAAGTGAAGAAATATCCGCTGATTTTAGGTCTAAGCCTAATTCTTCAGTAATTACTTGACCACCAGTTAGGATAGCGATATCTTCAAGCATAGCTTTACGACGATCACCGAAGCCTGGTGCTTTTACTGCTACAGCATTGAATGTACCACGAAGCTTGTTCACAACAAGCGTTGCAAGTGCTTCACCTTCCACGTCTTCAGCAATGATTACTAATGGACGACCTTGTTGTACCACTTGTTCTAATAATGGTAATACTTCTTGAATGTTTGTAATTTTTTTATCAGTAATTAAAATGTATGGGTTATCAAGAACCGCTTCCATTTTATCTGTGTCAGTTACCATGTAGTGTGAAGCATAGCCACGGTCAAACTGCATACCTTCTACTACATCAAGTTCTGTTGTGAAGCCTTTAGATTCTTCGATTGTAATAACGCCGTCGTTACCAACACGCTCCATTGCTTCAGCGATCAGTTGTCCAACTTCATCATCTGCAGCAGAAATAGCAGCAACTTGTGCAATTTCTTCTTTATTGCTTACTGGACGAGAAATAGCGTGTAATTCTGTAAGTGCAGCAGCAACTGCTTTATCAATACCTTTGCGGATACCTACAGGATTTGCACCAGCCGTAACGTTTTTCAAGCCTTCACGAATAATTGCTTGTGCTAATACTGTTGCTGTTGTTGTACCGTCACCAGCGATTTCATTTGTCTTAGAAGCAACCTCTGCTACTAATTTTGCCCCCATGTTTTCATATGGGTTTTCTAGCTCGATTTCTTTAGCGATTGTTACACCATCATTTGTAATAAGTGGTGAACCGAATTTTTTTTCTAAAACAACATTACGCCCTTTTGGTCCTAATGTTACTTTTACTGTATTCGCTAATTTATCTACACCTTGTAACATTAATGAACGAGCGTCTTCTGAGAATTTAATATCTTTTGCCATGAGAATTTACCCTCCTGAAATGGAATATTCGTTAAGCTTCTTCAATATATTTATATCAATTTCATCTTATTGTCATTTTCGTTAAACAAACAATAAGCCTTCACCTTTATTTAAGGTGTGAATAATGTACTTATTCAATAATTGCAAGAATATCGCTTTCGCGTAAAATTAGGTATTCATTACCTTCAAATTTAACTTCTGTTCCAGCGTATTTAGAGAAAATAATGCGGTCGTCAACTTTAACGTCAAGCTCTACACGTTGCCCGTTCTCTAATACACGACCTGTCCCAACTGCTACTACTTTACCCTCTTGTGGTTTTTCTTTTGCAGAGTCAGGTAGTACAATACCGAATGCAGATTTCTCTTCTACCTCGATTAGTTCAATTACAATACGATCTCCTAGTGGTCTTAACAAGTGAAACAACCTCCTAATAATTAAATAATTGTTAAAATTTATTAGCACTCTATATCAATGAGTGCTAACACAATTATTATGATAATCAATCACACTTTTTTTTGCAAGCCAGAACTTCGAAAAATTTTGTTTTCTTTCCATATTCCTCTACAATAGAAAGGAAGCATATGAATGGAAAGGATTTTGACTGTGACTAATTCTCAAAAAATAACGAAACATAAAAAAACAGCCCTGTATGTCTTATTAATTTATATCTTGATGCAGATTTCAAGCAGATGGCTGCTCTTACCGTTTCATAAGCTCGTTATGAAGATAACTGGTCTAGCTTCTGAACAAGCGGCTCCCATTACTCAAGGCTGGTATATTGCCCTTAGTTTTGCTATTGCGCTCATTTTAAGCTTAATCCTAACATCTCGTGATAAAGCCTTTTGGAACATTTATCAAGGAAAAAAGGAAACGATCCCTCTTACAATTGTTTGGGGAATCTTCGGTTTCTTCCTCGTGTTCTTTGGTCAAATGATTGGTGCCGCTATTGAGATGGCTGTTTTCGGTATCGAAGGAGGTTCCCAAAATACCGCAGATATCGTCGCTATAGCTCAAGGTGCTCCCGTTGCTATATTAGCGATTGTTGTATTTGGGCCTATTTTAGAAGAATTCGTCTTCCGCAGAGTCATATTTGGCTCGCTTGTCCAAACAACAAATTTCTGGGTGGCGGCTATAGTAAGTGCCATATTCTTTGCGATTATCCACTTCGACTTCTCGCATATCTTGCTTTATACCATTTGTGGCTTAATATTTGCCTTTTTATATCACAAAACAAAACGCATTTGGACTTCTATTATCGCACACGTTATGCTTAATGGATTTGTGACACTTGTACAATTCTATGCAGAGCCATTGCAAAAGTTTCTTCAAGAACTAGAAAAAATGCAATAATTTTTTGTAAAGTCATCGTAAAGCGGAATTAGAACACAAAAGCTCGGTGTCCCATTGAGGGCACCGAGCTTTATCTATTACTGTTGATTCAATTCTTCTATTTGTCGTCGTTGCTGCTCAAGCGCCTCTTCAATCTGACGCTTTTGCTCCGCTTCCTGTTCTTCTTTTAAACGAATTTCCTCTGATTTAAGATATTTCTTATAACCAATCCGAGAAATCATAATACTAATTTCATACAAGATAAACAATGGCACAGAAACCATTAAATGTGACGCCAACTCAGGCGGTGCAATAATCGCTGCACATACAAATAAACCAAAGTATGAATATTTACGAATTCGAATTAGTAAATCTGGACTTAATATACCAATTCGCGAAAAGAATAAAACAACAATCGGTAACTGGAATAGAAAACCAAAAGGTATTGTAAGCTTAAACAAAAATGTAAAATACTCATGTATACCAATGGTTTGCTGTATCTCCAAATCATTCGATAAATTCATCATGAATTTTATGACATACGGGAAGAGTAAAAAGTACGAAAAAGATAACCCTGCAATAAACAATAGAAATGAATATGGTATATAGCTTAGAGTGGCTTTACGTTCTACTTCTCTTAATCCAGGGCTAATAAACGACCACAATTGATACATCAACACTGGCGATGAAAGAATAAAGGCAATTATAAAAACAACTTGGATATAAATTGCAAGTGGTGTGACTACGTCAAATGCATGAAGCTCAATATTATATTTTGCTCCAGTCATTTGAAGGTATTTAACAAGCGGCTTTGCGACGAAAAAGCCGCCAGCCATAGCGAGAACAAAGAAAACGGCAACAATGAACAGCCGTTTTCTTAATTCTTCTATATGCTCAATGACAGTTAGATCTTTTGGATTCATTCCTCAAACATCCTAACTTACTTATCTAGTTCTTTCTTTTTCTTGTCATCATCATCTTCGTCGGCTAAACCTTTAGTAGCATTTTTGAATTCACGTAGTGTTGAACCAAATGCCTTACCAAGCTCTGGTAACTTCTTAGGACCAAAAATTAATAACGCGACAATTCCGATAATAATGAGGCTCATAGGACCAATTCCACCCATTACAGCCACCTCCTCTTTATATCCATCATTTTAACGCATATTTCGCCATTTTGCTAACTAATTATATGTGAAAGTTTTTCGTCTCTCTCATAGGTTTACCCGCATTTTATTAAAAAATATTATTTGACAGAAATGGTGAATTACACTTAAAAATATGTATTATTTTCACACTTCCTGATTACGAATTAAATAGATAAGCGCTTGCAATTCTACCGATAAATCAATGGTTAAGAGCTGCATTCTATCTGGTACTGTTAACCGTTCTGGTGTAAAGTTTAAAATACCTTTTGCATTCATTGCTGCTAAACGATCCGCCATTTTTTGTGCGGAGCGTGGTGAAACGGTTAAAATCGCAAGCTCTGCACCGTATTCAGCATACTTCTCCTCCAGCAAATCTGGATGAAAAACAGGAATATTACTAATCATTTTGCCATCCTTCGGTGCTTTAGAATCGAATGCTACGACAATATGTGTATTATGGTTTTTTTGAAAATTATATTTTAATAATGCACTGCCCAAATTCCCCACGCCAATTAACGCTACTTTTGTCGCTTCATGTTGATCAAGCGTCTGGCTAAAAAATTGTAATAAATGCTGCACATCATAGCCATAGCCCTTTTTACCAAGAGCGCCAAAATAAGAAAAATCACGGCGAATCGTTGCAGAATCTATTTTCATCGCTTCACTCAGTTCCTTCGACGAAATACGTTCCATACCTTCTTGTGCAAAGTTTTGAATAAATCGATAGTAAAGAGGAAGTCTTTTTGTAGTGGCTTGTGGGATTTTTAATTCTTGTTTCAAACTTTCTCCTCCTTATGATGAACCTCAATCAATTTTACTGTATTTAACTACTAATTTTAATACATTTATCCTTAACTATATACAACATTTTTGCAATCCACTAGCGTATTTCTCTTTAGTTAATGGCGCTTTGTACGCAACTAACTAAAAAGAAATCGTTTCAATCTTACATGACTGCTAGGAATAAGTAAAGCACCTACATTGCATGCAAATCGTTCATCCATTACACTAAGGTAGAATTGAGGTGTCAAGAATGATTGTTTTACAGGTCAATCAACTAACTAAATCCTTTCTTGCAGATGAAATTTTAAGTGGTGTTAAATTAGAAGTTCAACACCGTGATCGCGTTGCCTTAGTAGGGCGAAACGGTGCAGGTAAATCGACTTTATTAAAAATAATCGCTGGTCAAATGTCCTATGACTCTGGGGATATCATTATCCCAAAGGGCGTTCAGGTTGGCTATTTAGAGCAACATGCTGGATTAAATTCTACGTTAACTATTTGGGATGAAATGATGACCATTTTCGAACCGCTTTTAGCTCAAGAACAAACGCTCCGCTCGCTCGAACAGCAGATGGCTGATCCTACCGTTTACGAAAATTCCACTCTGTATGCGAAAGTTATGTCGGAATACGATCAACTACAGCATACTTTTAAGGATGCTGGCGGCTATCAATATGAATCGGACATACGTTCAGTGCTTCATGGAATGCAGTTCTATCCCGAAGACTATGATAAACCCATCAGCTCACTATCTGGTGGACAACGCACACGTTTAGCACTGGCTAAGCTTTTACTTAGTAAACCAGACCTTTTAATTCTCGATGAGCCTACGAACCATTTAGATATCGAAACATTATCTTGGTTGGAATCTTATTTAAAGAGCTATGAAGGAGCTATTTTAATTGTTTCCCATGACCGCTACTTCTTAGACCAAGTCGTTTCCATTGTCTACGAGGTGTCACGTCATCGTGTTACAAAATATACAGGCAATTACAGTGCTTATTTAGATGAAAAGGCTAAAACCTATGAACGCGATGTCAAACTTTTTGAGCGTCAGCAAGATGAAAAGGCCAAGCTAGAGGATTTTATCCAAAAGAATATTGCACGTGCCTCTACAACAAAAATGGCACAAAGTCGACGTAAAATGCTTGAACGAACTGAGTGGATGGAATCGCCGGATGGTGATGAGAAATCCGCTAGTTTTGGTTTTACTATCGAACGTCAAAGTGGTAATGATGTTTTATCCGTCGATGATTTAACAATCGGCTATGATGATCAGCTAATATCTAGTGGTATTAACCTGCGCACTTTTCGCGAGGATCGGATAGCCCTTGTTGGACCAAATGGGGTTGGTAAATCAACATTATTAAAAACAATTGTGAAAGATTTAACACCTCTTGCAGGTGCTATTCGTTATGGTACTAATGTACAAATTGGCTATTATGATCAAGAGCAAGCAAAGCTTTCAAGCAATAAAAGTGTCTTGAAAGAGCTATGGGATGAATGGCCGCTCATGAATGAAAAAGATATTCGCACTGTCTTAGGACGCTTCCTATTTAGTGGAGAAGATGTGGATAAAACCGTATCCTCTTTATCAGGCGGTGAAAAAGCACGCCTTGCACTGTCAAAATTAATGATGCAAAAGGCCAATTTTTTAATTCTCGACGAGCCTACAAACCATCTAGACTTAGATAGTAAAGAGGTTCTGGAAAATGCACTGATTGATTATCCTGGAACGCTTCTATTTGTCTCCCATGACCGCTACTTCATTAATCGTATCACAACGAAAGTGGTGGAGTTGTCTGGAACTGGGTCATTTGAATATTTAGGTGACTATGATTATTATGTAGAGAAAAAACAGGAACTGTTGGAGCTAGCGCAAATGAAGGCTGCCTCCCAACTACAAGTACAGCAAGACCTACCTGATAAGACTTCTACCTCTAAAATTGATAAAGAGGCAAAAAAACGCGAACGTCAAATTAGACGTACTATTGAAGAACTAGAAGTGAAGATGCAAGAAACAACAGCTATCATTGATAGACTCGAGGAAGCTCTCTGTGACCCTGCAATTTTCACGGATCACGAAAAAATTTCACAGCTTCAAGACGAATTAGCTACTGCTAAAGAACAGCATGAGCGATTGGAATTAGAATGGTTAGAGCTAAATGAGGAACTTGAAAATATGAATATGTAGTTACTGATTTTAAGCCATGTGCCTCGCCGCATGGCTTTTTTCTTTACACACCTTTATTTTTCATATATATTGGTCAAGTGCTATTTTTCGACAAAAAGTGCCCACAGTTTTATACACACTATAAATCTAGTAATACCAACATATCAACAGAGTTTTCCACATTGTCCACAATCAAAAATTATTTTATCCACATCATCCCTTGTAAAACATGCTACTATATATTGAATAATCACAAGTTATGCACAAGTTATCAACATATTGTGCATAAGTACGCGTGTTCGGTACTTAGTTCGCTCCATTACCTGTGGATAATTTTCTGAAAAATTTGTCAATTAACGTGTTGAATATTATTATTCTCTTCGCAACGTTCATTTTTTATCAACAAATTTTCGACAATCAAAAAAAGAGATATCTTCAATAAGATACCTCCTTCATTTACTGCTACACCCAAGATTTTAACTCCATTCCTGGACGTCCATTCATCATTAAGTTTCCTCGAACCCCCGCCTCAAACATTGGCATGGCTGCTGCTCCAATCATTGCCGCATTATCTGTACACAATTTGAGTGGTGGTACAAAAAATGGGATGCCTTCCTCGGCAAATACAGCCTCTAAAGCGCTTCGCAGACCTTTATTCGCTGCTACACCACCAGCTGCTATGACCTGCTTCACCTGATATTCGCGAGCAGCACGCAATGTTTTCGCTGTCAGTACTTCGACAACACTTTCCTGAAAACCTTTAGCAACGGCTGCTGGCGAAATAGCTTCGCCTCGTTGATCCATATTGTGTTTATAATTGATGACTGCTGATTTTAAGCCACTAAAGCTAAAATCATAAGAACCCTCCTCTAACCAAACTCTTGGAAAAGGAACAGCCTCTTCACCCTCATGAGCAAGCTGATCAATACGTGGTCCACCTGGATAAGGTAAGTTTAAAACGCGTGCCACTTTATCATAGGCTTCACCAGCTGCATCATCTCGTGTTTCACCAATGACCTCAAAGGAGCCATGTTCCTTCATATAAACAAGCTCTGTATGACCACCTGATACGACAAGTGCCAACAAAGGAAATTCCATTGGCTGAACAAGTGCATTGGCATAAATATGTCCTGCAATATGGTGGACGCCAACAATCGGCAAGCTGTTAGCAAAAGCAAAAGCCTTAGCTGCGTTAATGCCAATCAATAATGCCCCTACAAGACCTGGGCCCTCTGTAACAGCAACTGCATCTAAATCGGCTGGCTTTAAATTAGCTTGTGCCAGTGCTTCTTCTATTACTACTGTAATTTGTTCAACATGATGACGTGATGCAATTTCAGGTACAACCCCACCAAATCGCTTATGACTTTCTATTTGAGAAGCCACAACATTCGACACAATTTCATGACCATTTCGAATAATCGCTGCAGCTGTTTCATCACAACTTGATTCTATTGCTAATATCAATCCATTATTCATTATAAATTCACCCACATGACAAGGGCATCCTCCCCGTTATCAGTATAATAGCCTTTCCGTATGCCACCATCTTGGAATTGAAGCTTGCGATAGAGATTTTGTGCAACCATATTTGTTACACGTACCTCTAACGTCATGACCTCCATTCCATGTAAACGAGCTATTTGCATCGCCTCACGCATTAACCCCTCACCTATCCCTCGGCCACGTGCCTCCTCAATAACAGCTACATTTGTAATTTGAGCTGCATCTATGACCATCCACATCCCACAAAAACCAATAATACTGTCATTTTCATCTATAGCCAGCACATAATGCGCATACTGATTTTCATGCACTTCGTAGTAAAAGGAATCTAACGTCCATGGCACTGGAAATGAAGTCACTTCAATTTCATAAACCGTTGGCACATCGTCAGAAACCATTTTACGATAAGTTACATTCCTACTCATGTTCCTTCTCCTTCTGTTCTTTCAGCCAGTTCGCCTCAGCTTCTGCAATCCGTTTATATTGTGGAACAAAGTGATGGATAGCTTCGACTCTAGGTAACTCTAATTTCGTTGCTACACGAATGACTTCCGTTGCGCGTGGCAAGTCAAAACTAAATGGTGCACGTACTGCTGTATCACCAAGCACCTGCTCAATATTCTTCCAAAATATATCAACATCTGTTCCTACAAATAAAATAGGCGCCTCTAATGCCTTTAAACGCACTAATAAATCATCAATATGTACATGATGATCCTCCACAAGGGCCTCTAATGTCTCGCCCTGATAAACAGCTGTGTAAACATTGCCTCTTCTAGCATCAATAATTGGACAAATCAATCCGTTGTAAAGAGCAGCATTAGCAGCCAATGTCTTTAAGCTAGATACACCAACTAAAGGCTTCTGTAATGTCCATGCTAGGGTTTTTGCTAATGTCACGCCTATACGAACACCTGTATAAGAACCTGGCCCTTCAGACACTGCAATCACATCCAAGTCATTCGGTTTTAAACCTATTCGTGCCAAGATTTCTTCAATCGCCGGCATTGCACCTGCAGAATGCGTTAATTTTATGTTTTGTACCATCTCGGCCACCACTTTGCCATCCTTCACAACTGCAATGGAGAGTGGTGTATTTGCTGTTTCTATTCCTAACCAAATCATTTCATTAGCTCCTCACATAGTGCCTCATAGCGTTCTCCACGAGGTATTAACACAAAGCGTCGTTCATTTTCTCCGATTCGGTAAATCTCTATCGCTAAGCGATCCTGTGGCAAATCCTGTTCAATTAAATGCGCCCATTCGACCACTGAAACTGCATCTCCATAAAACAGTTCATCCCAGCCTAGGTCTTCATCACTTTCTGCTAACCTATACACATCTAAATGATTAAACGGTAATCTCCCCTCATACTGCTTAACAATCGTAAATGTTGGACTGTTGACTGTTCGTTTGACCCCAAGTCCCTTTGCCAAGGCTTTCGTAAATGTTGTCTTGCCAGCACCTAGATCCCCTTCTAATGTAATCGTATCTTGAGCTTCTAGTATATTGGCAAGTTTAATGGCGAAACGTTCTGTATCATCAACTGAATTCATGATTATTTCATACATATTCTTTTTTCCTCTCATCACTACATTACCTCTAGTTTACCTAAACTAACGAAAATGTTCAAAGCATCCAATATCAATTATACCTGCTTTGATTGTGCTTGTTAAAAAGCCCTGTTCTGTGATGACAATAGTTAGGTAACCTAAATGCAAACAAAAACACGTCTTCTCTTATGAAGACGTGTCAACTATCTATCTATTGGAATGACCTTTTACAGCTATGATCTCTTTAGCAATTAATTTATCATCCTTAAATTTCACTATATAAGCCTGAGTCAACAGGGTTTCATCATTCCAACGATATTCATTATTTTTAACCTTTTTACCTGCGCCGCCTGCTGTCTCTACTACCTCAATATATGACATATCATTTTTTAATTTCTCAAATTCTACTTCGTTCATATTTTTTTGCCAGTGATACGTATTTGCTTCTTCAATCTCTATAATAGGATCTCCACAGCCTACCATCATAATCATGGAACCAATAAGCAAAGGTAAATAAAGACGTTTTAAGAAATGGTCTTTGCTCATATAAACACCTCCGTAGCCAATCCGATTACTTCTAAATTTTTACCCCTAATTTTTATTTTAGAAACATATCTCATTTTACCTTATAAAAACGCCCTCATTTATCGGTAATTTTTACTATTTTTAGATAATGTTAAAAATATGCAATAAGTTAGGCTCATGTCAATAATTCAATTAACTTCACTGGGATTGGGTGATTTTTTAGTAGCAGTAGAGGCGTTATTTAGGGCAATAGATGTTATTTTATTAAAACCAATGGGAGGTTGGTCATAAAGGCTTCAGAAATTGTAAAGCTTTTAGCCTCTATGTTTCTACCCTATGAACTGGGTCTTTATAAAATGATGCTTTCACAATTTCAACATAAGCTTGAATGCATTTCATGCTCAAATGCTAAGTTGAAAGAAAATCATTATTAAATAAAAAAAGCTCTTATGACTGTAGCAGCACATAAGAGCGATCATATCAATTTTAAATGGCGGTCCCGACCGGGATCGAACCGGCGATCTCCTGCGTGACAGGCAGGCATGTTAACCGCTACACCACGGGACCTCTTTAAGACATTTATAAATATATCATATAGTAAAAAGCTATGCAATATATATTTTCATATTTTTTCTTCTCATAATTTCTGCAATTGGCATCAATCTTGCAAATAAATTAATAGTTTTAACAACACTATTTAGTAGGAGGTTGGTGCCATGGTTCGGTACATATTTACACGAATTGGTTATATGATCATTACCCTTTTTATTATTATTCTACTGTCATTTTTATTAATGAAAGCTTTGCCAGGTTCACCATTTAATGATGAGCGTCTTCCGGAGCCTCAAAAAGAGCTACTTTACAAAAAATATGGGTTAGACAAGCCTGTTCCTGTGCAATTTGGCATTTATTTAACGAATCTTGTACAAGGAGATTTAGGAGTTTCTTTTGTCTTTGATAATCGACCAGTGACTAAAATTATTCAGGAACGTATCGGTGCATCGGCAATTTTGGGCTTTCAAGCCATTATAGTGGGAACAATTATTGGGCTTTTATTAGGAATTATAGCGGCTCTAAAACATAACACTATTATTGATTATGGAGCCACAATACTAGCCGTACTAGGTATATCGATTCCATCGTTTGTCTTTGCAGGCTTTCTACAATATTGGGTTGGCGTTAAACTAGGCTGGCTACCCATTGCCTTTTGGAATGGCTTTGAATATTCTATTTTACCAACGATTGCTTTAGCAGTTGGAGTAGTTGCTACAATTGCCCGTTTCACGCGCATTGAAATGCTAGAAGTACTTAGTCAAGAATACATCTTAACCGCAAAAGCCAAAGGTTTATCAAACCCTTTTATCATTACAAAACATGGTATTCGAAATGCCATGATTCCAATCGTGACTATTATTGGTCCGTTAACTGTTAACACTATTACTGGTTCACTTGTTATTGAAAAGATATTCAGTATTCCAGGTTTAGGTGAGCAGTTTGTTAATTCTATTATTACCAACGATTATCAGCTAATTATGGGAACAACTATTTTTTATGCGGTGCTATTTGTAACCGTTATTTTAATCATCGATATTTTATACGGGTTGATTGATCCCCGAATCCGTGTGACAGGAGGCGATAAGGCATGACTATAAAATTGACAGAAGGTATAACTAAGAGCTATTCAAAGGAGTTATTTGAATATGCATCGCAAACTGATATTACGGATGATATCACCTATCGTCCTGAGCAATCATTTTGGCAAGATGCATGGCGTGGTTTGCGGAAAAATAAAGCAGCTATTGTTGGGTTATGTACAATTATCGTCGTTCTATTACTTGCTATTTTCGGCCCTTTTATGAATAGCCACGGTTATGATGAACAAAATATCGCGCGCACTAATTTACCTCCAAAAATTCCTGTCCTTGAGAATATTTCTTTCTTAGGCTTGAATGGTGTTGATAGCCGAGGCGTAGACCAATATGAAGCAAAAGGGATTGCAGAATATTTTTGGTTTGGTACAGATGAATTAGGTCGAGATCTTTGGACGCGTATATGGGAAGGAACACGAATTTCTCTTTATATTGCTTTTTTAGCAGCAACCATCGATCTAATTATAGGGGTTGCCTATGGGGCTGTCTCAGCATTTTATGGTGGTCGGACAGATAATATCATGCAACGTATTATTGAAGTGTTAGTTGGTATCCCTGGCCTAATTGTGAACATACTTTTGATTCTTATTTTAAAGCCAGGGATTATTTCGATTACGATTGCAATGGTGATTGTAGGCTGGATCAGTATGGCTCGAATTGTTCGAGCACAAATATTGAAGTTAAAATCATATGAATATGTGCTTGCTTCACGGACACTTGGTGCTAGTAACCAACGTCTCATTTGGAAGCATTTAATTCCCAACACGCTTGGGCCAATTATTGTTGCAACTACGTTTACTATTCCAGGAGCCATTTTCACGGAAGCATTATTAAGCTTCATCGGATTAGGGCTACAGCCTCCAACAGCTTCTTTAGGAACAATTGTCAATGATTCGTATAAATTACTACGAATTTATCCACATGGCATGATTGTTTCATCTATTGTCATTAGCTTGATTATGATTAGCTTTAATTTACTCGGGGATGGACTGCGTGATGCATTCGATCCAAAAACTCGTAAATAAGGAGATGCTCTAAATGAAAAAAATATTAGAAGTGAAAAATTTAAGTGTCTCATTCAACACATACAACGGTGAGGTACAAGCAGTACGCAACATTTCATTTGATTTATTTGAAGGTGAAACCTTAGCCATTGTAGGCGAGTCTGGCTCAGGAAAATCAGTTACTTCTAAAAGCCTTCTTCGCCTCAATCCAACTGAGACAACGATATTAAAAAGTGGACACATTTTATATAACGGACATAATATTTTTACTTGCAGTGAGCAAAAAATCCGAGCAATTCGTGGAGCTGAAATAGCCATGATATTTCAAGATCCAATGACTGCTTTAAACCCTACGATGACGATTGGTCGCCAAATAGCAGAAAGTATAAAGAAACATACAACTTTACGTGGCCAACAAATTACTAACCGTGTTATAGAACTATTGCAACTAGTCGGTATTAAAGAAGCTGATAAACGATATAAACAGTACCCACACCAATTTTCTGGAGGGATGCGCCAACGAATAGTGATTGCCATGGCGCTAGCTTGTGAGCCGCGCATCATTATTGCCGATGAGCCTACTACAGCACTAGATGTTTCGATCCAAGCACAAATTTTAGAATTACTAAAAAACATACAACAAAAAATGAATTTATCGATTATCTTTATTACCCATGATTTAGGTGTTGTCGCCAAAATGGCTGATCGTGTTGCTGTTATGTATGCTGGAAAAATAATTGAAATTGGCTTAGTTGATGAAATTTTTTATCATTGTCAACATCCTTATACACAAGGCCTACTTGCAGCCATGCCTAATCCAGATATTGATACCAATTCATTGTATGCCATTCCAGGAACACCACCAAACCTGCTTCAGCCACCTACTGGAGATGCCTTTGCAGCTCGTAATAAACATGCATTGAAAATTGACTTTATAGAGGAGCCACCGATGTTTCAAATAAGCGACACTCATTTCGCAGCAACTTGGTTATTGCATAAACACGCACCTAAAATAGTACCGATTCATCAACAACCTACACAGGTACAGCAAGAGAAAAGTAAAGCACCCACTGTATTCGATAAAGAACATCCATATTTATCATTAAAGGAGGTCAAGCAGCACTTTTCTTTAGGAAAAAACACTGTTAATAAAGCTGTTGATGGCATTACGTTCGATATTTATAAAGGAGAAATTTTTGGTCTAGTGGGAGAATCAGGATGTGGTAAATCTACAACTGGACGTTCCATAATTGGACTCAATTCGATTACTAGCGGAGAAATTCACGTTGATGGTCGTAATATCAATGACAATCAAACAAAAAAAGACAAACTAACTTTCAATAGCAAGGTGCAAATGATTTTCCAAGATCCCTATTCTTCCCTTAATCCGCGTATGAAAATAGCGGATATTATTGCAGAAGGATTGGCCATCCATGAAGTACCAAAAAGTGAATGGAAGCCCAAAATATATGAGCTATTAAAAATAGTAGGATTAACAAAGGAGTATGCAAACCGTTATCCTCACGAGCTTAGTGGTGGACAACGTCAGAGGATTGGTATTGCACGTGCTCTTGCTGTAGAACCTGAGCTCATCATTGCAGATGAACCTATTTCTGCGTTGGACGTGTCCATCCAGGCACAAATAGTGAATCTACTGAAAAAGTTACAAAAGGAACGTGGATTGACCTATCTTTTTATTGCACATGACTTGTCGATGGTGAAATATATTAGTGATCGTATTGGTGTGATGTATCGAGGAAAAATCGTTGAGCTAGCAGACAGTCAAGAGCTCTATGATCACTCAGTACACCCTTATACGAAGTCATTATTATCAGCCATTCCATTGCCAGATCCTAAGTTAGAGCGAGAACGCAAACGCATTATTTTTAATGAAGCTACCTATCAAGCTAGCAGAAATTATGAAAGTGAAAGCTTTGTAGAGATACGGCCTGGTCACTTTGTTATGCTGACAGAAGAAGAGCTTGTCCAATACCGTCTAGCACAAGAAGGAGGTATATCACTTTGAATATAAAGGTCACAGCCCTACTTGCTAGCTGTATTGTCATAAGTTCCCTTAGCTATACTTGGCTCCTCCATCAACCAATAACTTTTTTAACATTGATCAACAATATTTTCCTTATTTCACTTGCGTTCACTATTGTAGGTGCATCATTATTTGTTGTGCAAGGTGGGCTTTTTAATGGTATCGCCTATAGTTTTAAACGTTTTTTTGCACGTGTCACTAAAAATGGTGCCTATGCCTTTGAATTAGATGGAGATTTAGAATTTGTTCATGCACCTTCCTACACCTTCACTTATCCACTATTACTAGCGGGTATACTTGGCTGTTCCGCAACAGCCATTTTATCGATAGTTTTCTATCTATAAATGAAAAACAAAACCATCAATAGAATTTTGTGAAAGGTGAAAAAGGATTTCCGTTGCAGGTTAATTGCTTTCCTGTGGTTGAGCGCCGAGCCGCTTCGCTCAAATGTTTCTTTTTAGCAAAGTTTTTTAAATAAAGTCTGGTAGAGGGGTGTTGTCACTCATCACTTCTCCACATTGAAAATAAGAGGCTATCTACAAATAATGGGCTATTTTGCTCGCTACGGCTCGTATGAAAGATAAGGAAAGACGCTTTTGCATATGGCGAGACTCTGGAGCAAACGCAGTGAGTGAAGCAGCTCATCGGACGCTGGCGGAACGGAAATCACCCCCCTCGCCTTTCAAAATAGCTTTTTCTGCCGTTGACATCGCCCTTTTTCAACAACATGAAAAAATGCTGTCCTCCGAAAGTAGAGGACAGCATTTTTTAGTTTACAATTTCTACCCATTTATAGCTTATGTCAGCTGAGAATGGATGCTCATATAAATTTTTCACGTATGGTTTTGTCAAACGACTTAACCCTTTTTGAAATGTTGGAGCGAATGCTACGTCTTCCATCATTAATTTTTCAGCTTGCTGCATAAGTTCCCAGCGCTCTATAACATCAGAGGTAGTTTTCGCTTGTTTTATTAATGCATCCACTTTTTCATTTTTATAGTTGGATTGATTATAATAAGCTGTTGATTCAAATAATTCAATGTAAGTCATAGGATCTTGATAGTCAGGACCCCAACCGCCATAGTCTAAGTCAAAATCAACAGCCCCCTCTAATGCAAGTTTTTGCTTATTAGGCTGCATATTAATTGTTAGCTCTAAGCCTTCTAAATTCGTCTCTAATTGATTTTTAATAAATTCAGCAGCTTTCTTAGATTCTGCACGGTCATATGTTAAAAACTCCAGCTTTACTTGGTCTACACCAAGTTCCTTTTTGCCAGTAGCCCATAGTTCCTTCGCTAATTCGATATCTGTTTTATTCATATCACCGTTTCCATCGCGGAAGTCATTCCCCTTGTCATCTGTTGATAATCCCTGTGGTACTAAATAATAAGCAGGAATAGAACCATCCTGTAATATCACATCAGCAAAGCCTTGTTTATCCCATGCCAAATCAATGGCTTTACGAATGTTTTGATTAGCTAAATATTGATTTTCGTGATTTATACGAATAAAATACGTATTTGGCTTTAAAAACGTTGAATACTCTGGACTGTCTTTATATTGAGCGACATACTCACTCGATAACTCGGCAGTGTCTATTTCACCAGCCTCATAGAGATTGACAGCCGTTGCTGTATCTTTGACAATTTTTTGTGTGATTTTAGTAAGCTTGACAGTGTCTTTATCCCAATAACTTTCATTTTTGACGAACGTCCATCCTTGCCCATGTTGCCAAGATTCCATCTGGAAAGGACCATTATAGATCATATTAGCCGCTTCTAGCGCATATTGATCGCCTTGGGATTCTGTAAATTCTTCATTTAATGGGAAAAACGGTGCATAAGTCGTTAAGCTAATAAAATACGGAATAGGCGCATTTAGTTGCACTTCTAATGTTTCATCGTTTAACGCCTTAATACCAATTTCCTCTACCTTTCCATAAAGTGGGTCCTCTTCTGTTTGAACATTGGCCGCATTTTTTATATCCAACATTAAGTAAGAATAAATTGCTTGTGTTTCTGGGTTTATAGCTCTTTTCCAAGCATATTCAAAATCATGTGCTGTAACTGGAGACCCATTACTCCACACTGCATCCTTGCGTATTTTAAATGTATAAACTGTACCATCCTCAGAAACTTCATGTGACTCTGCCATACCCGGAACTGGTGTATTTTCAGGCCCTATACGATATAACCCCTCGAACACAGAGTTCATTGCCGTCACAGCAAGTGCATCTACACTCCCCAATGAGCTCATTGTCGTTAAATCACCTGTTGCAACTAAATGAAGCTCTTGTGCAGCAGTATTGTCGCCTTCATCAGTAGATGCATTGTCTGATTCATTACTATTTGTAGTATTTCCAGAAGTATTGTTTTCTTTCCCGTAACAACCGACCAATACAATGAGCATTAATCCTAACAATACGACAAGCCATTTTGTTTTTTTAGCCATCCTCAAAACCCCTTTGATTTTATTGCACGAATGAAATCGCACTATAAAAATCTATGCAATTTTCATGCCGACGCCAAATATTTTTAAAATTGGCACAGATTTTGCATTATAATTTCACTAAAGGGGGAATGACAACATGTCAAAATTAGAACAATTACGAAATGCTTTACAAGCACAAGATACAAGCGCAATGATTATCACAAATGCACAAAACCGACGTTATCTAACAGGATTTACTGGAAGTGCAGGAACGGTTGTAGTAACTAATAGGCGCGCACTTTTATTAGTGGACTTCCGCTACACACAACAAGCAACGGAGCAAAGTAAAACTTTCGAGGTTCATGAGATTGATCGCAACCGTATATATGAAACGATTCAAGAGATTTTAGATCAAGATTCAATCCAATCAGTTGGCTTTGAACAACATCACGTAACTTATTACGCCTATCAATTAATGGCTAATAAATTGACAGCAACATTAAAGCCTTTATCTAATATTGTGGAAAATTTACGTATGATTAAGACACCAGAAGAAATTGAAATAATTAAGAAGGCAGCTTGGATTTCAGATGAGGCATTTAAGCATATTTTAACATTCATTAAACCGGGTGTTTCAGAAATCGAAATTGCCAATGAATTGGAATCCCATATGCGAAAAAACGGTGCAACTAGTGCTGCATTTGATATGATTATCGCTTCAGGTCATCGCTCTGCTCTACCACATGGTGTAGCATCTTCAAAAATAATTGAGCAAGGTGACATGCTAACACTTGATTTTGGTGCTTATTATCAAGGCTATCGTTCTGACATGACAAGAACTATTGCTGTTGGTGAGCCACCTGAACAATTAAAAGAAATATATCAAATTGTTTATGATTCCTTGCAACATGCTCTTTCTAATATGAAAGCTGGTATGACAGGGCAAAATGCAGATAGCTATACACGTGACTACATTACAGCTAAAGGCTATGGGGACAATTACGGACATGGAGCAGGACATGGCATCGGGTTAGATATCCATGAAAATATATTCATGTCGTCAGTTTGTGAAGACATCTTAGAAGAGAATATGGTACTTACAGTTGAGCCAGGCATTTACGTTCCACAAGTTGGCGGTGTTCGCATAGAAGATGATGTCATCATTACAAAAGACGGTGTAGAAGTGATCACACACTCACCAAAAGAACTCATTATTTTATAATTTCTTTACACTTATCCTATAGATGTTTACTTTTTTTACACTTTTTAAAAACCTTTCATTTCAACATTTTGAGCTTTTTATTGGAAGCTTATAATATATTTCGTTGCACATGTCAAAATTTCTTGTCACTATATTTTCTAAGGTTAGATAGATTGATAGAGAATCGAGGTTTTATTATGCAACTTTCTATTAAGCAAACACAAGAATTACAAATCGTTATGTCTGCCCAACTTCGTCAGGCAATCGAGCTACTCCAATATTCAACTCAGGAATTAGAACAATATATACGTGAACAAGAACTCGTTAATCCTTTAATTGAATTAAGTGAACCAACACTTAAAGACCATCTACAGATTCCAAAAATGAGTAGCAGACATCTTGATATTATGCATCTTGCCACAAAATGTGAAAAAAATGTTCGTGATGAACTATTCCAACAGGTCAGGCTAACATTTTCTAACGAAAAGGACATTCAACTCTTAAAACATATTATTTATCATTTAGATGACAATGGTTATTATGAGCATTCAACACAAACGTCTTATAATGACCTAGAAATTGAAAAGGGCATTCATTTATTACAAACAATTGGTCCCTTAGGAATTGGTGCACGCAATTTGAAGGAATGTTTACTATTGCAAACCATTTATTGTCATAACAGCCCTGCTCATGCTGAAACCGTTATTTCTAATTATCTAGAAGAGCTTGCCAATAAGAAGTGGAAACAAATCTCAAAAGAGCTGGATATATCGCTAAGTGACTTACAAATGATCTATCTTTTTATACAATCACTACAGCCAAAGCTGAGCTCATTATTTTATCAAGAGTTGGTACATACGACGATACCAGATATCATTGTTGATATCGTTGATGGTGGGATTACCTTTTCGTTAAATGATTATTATTTACCAAAAATTAATATTCACGCTGACTACTTTCCTTATATAAAAACGCATTCCTCAGAGAAGAGTTATTTTAAAAAACACTTAACTGACTACCATTGGTTAGTTAACAGCATTGAACAACGTCGAAATACAATGATCAATATCATGAAGGCACTTATTGAAAAACAAAAGAAGTTTTTTCTATATGGCTTTGATGCCATGCAACCACTTACGTTGCGTGAAATTGCTGACCAAATAGATGTTCATGAATCAACGGTTAGCCGCATTACAACGAATAAATATGTACAAACTGCTTTTGGCACATTTGAATTAAAAGAATTATTCACCTCTAAATTGTCAACAGCAAATGGTCATAGTGTGTCGCAAATAAAGGTGAAGTCATTGCTGTCAGACTATATAAAATCTGAAAATAAAGCAAAGCCCTTCTCTGATCAAAAAATAGCTGAGTATTTTAACTCTGCGTTGGGAATTGAAATATCTCGTCGTACCATAGCCAAATATCGCGAGGACATGAACATACCTTCCTCTGCTAGACGTAAAATAAACCAGTTTAAATAATGAGAAAAGGAGCTATCTATTGGGGGTAGCTCCTTTTCCATCTAAACAAATTTAAAGCAGACTCACTTATTATTGCTTCATATTGACAAATACACTTTTCACCTCAGTATAATTGGACAAACCATATTCGCCGCCCATTTCACGACCAATACCTGACTGTTTATAGCCACCAAATGGCATCGTTTCCCATTCTAAGCCAAAATCATTAATCCATACTGTTCCTGCCTGTAGTTTACTAGCAATATAATGTGCTTTTTTTACATTTTCTGTCCAAATGCTTGCAGCAAGTCCATACCTACTATTATTAGCACGCACGATCACTTCTTCTATTGTTTCAAACGATAGAATAGACATAACAGGTCCGAAAATCTCCTCCTGAGCAATCGTCATCGTGTCCTGTACATCAGCAAAGATAGTTGGTTGTACAAAAAATCCCTTTTGGAGTGCTCGATTACCACCAGCTACTAAGCGAGCACCCTCTTCTTTTCCTTTTTCAATAAAACCAAGGACTGTATTTAATTGTTTTTGTGACACTAACGGGCCCATTTCTGTTTCCGGATCTAGTCCTGGTCCTACCTTCAATGCCTTAGCCTTTTCTGCAAGTCGTTCAACAAATTGATTGTATAGACTACTATGCACAAATACTCGTGTACATGCGCTACAGTTTTGGCCGTGATTGTACATCGTTCCAGCAAAAGTTCCCTCTATTGCTTCCTGTACATCTGCATCTGGTAACACAATAGCAGGAGATTTCCCTCCAAGCTCTAATGTTACACTTTTCACTTCATCAGCTGCCTTTTTCATCACGTGGATTCCAGTTTTTGTTGATCCAGTGAAGGCTACTTTAGCTACACCTTTATGTGTAACAATAGCTTCTCCAGCTTCTCCCGTACCCGGTACAATATTTACTACACCATTTGGAAAACCAGCTTGTTTCATTAATTGCCCTACATATAATAATGATAATGGCGTTTCAGCCGCTGGTTTGATGACAATCGTACACCCTACAGCTAACGCTGCGCCTAGCTTCCATGCCGCCATTGCAAGAGGGAAATTCCAAGGAATAATTTGACCTACAACACCAACAGGCTCATGTACAATATAATTTAAGTAATCCTTGGATACTTGTACAGTCTGTCCTGTAATTTTTGTCGCCCACCCTGCATAATAACGGAAATGCTGAACAGTGCCATCCACATCATCTGCGAGAGCAGTTTGATATGGTTTACCATTGTCTATTGATTCAAGCTGTGCTAGCTCTTCACGATGTTCTTCTAGTAAATCTGCCAATTTATAAATAATTCGTGAGCGTTCAGCTGCCTCCATCGTTGACCATGCACCATCAAATGCTTTTTGAGCAGCTTCTACTGCAAGATCAATATCTTCTGCCTGTGCTTCGCTTACTACAGCAATGACCTCTTCATTAGCAGGATTTAGAACATTCAATGTTTTACCTGATTGAGCTTGCATGTATTCACCGTCGATATACAAGCCGATTGTGGACTGTAGAAATTCCTTTACTTGTGGTTTTAATGTCAACACTGCCTCCATCATTCATCCCCCTTTGCATTAATAATGTTCAATTGCCAGTACGTCTAAATTAGTCATAATTGCTTTAAGTTGGGCATCTTCTTCCTCTGTTAGTGGGAGTCGTGGTAGACGACATGGTCCCCCTGCCCATCCTTTTAGTTCCATTGCACGTTTAGTGATTTGTACATATTTACCTGATCCCTCTAAAAATGCACATAAAGGTAATAAACGATCATAAATTGCCCAAGCTGCCTCTAAATTTCCTTCTTTTACTTGACTATATAACTTTGTGACAAGCTCTGGCACAATATTTCCAGATACAGAAATCCACCCAACAGCCCCAACTAAAAATGATTCTATGGCTAAGTCCTCTGAACCACAAAATACTTTAATATTATCTTGGCCTTGACGTACGATATCACGCGCTTTTCCAATACTGCCGCTCGATTCCTTAATGTGTGTAATATTTGGAACATCTCTACCTACTTTTAAAATCGTTTCTAAACCAATATCTACCCCCGACGTAAACGGATTATTATAGATCATAATAGGGAAGCTTACAGATTCGGCTACTGATTTAAAATGAACATATATTTCCTCATCTTTTGGGTGTGCATAATAGGAATTAATCAATAATGCTGCGTCTGCGCCGGCCAGTTCAGCCTGCTGTGTATAGGTGATAGCCTCTGCAGTTGTCTCAGCAGCTGTACCAACAATCAATGTAATTCGCCCTTTAATTTGATCTACAGCTACTTCTACTGCTTTAAACCGTTCTTCTTTCGTTAAACTTACAAATTCGCCTGTACTACCGTTAATAGCAATACCTGTTACCCCTGCTTCAATAAAATGTTCAATATTTTGACGGAAACCATCCCAATCAATGTCCGTTTGGTTTTTCATCGGTGTTACTAATACCGGAAATACACCTTCTAATTTTTTCATCTTTTTTTCCTCCTCTACCCTCTTTTATTACACTATGATAAATCCATGCTGCAAAGGATCTTCACGGTCCACTACAAATTGATGGATTCCTGTGATATATCCTGTTAATGCAATTTCATAGCCAGCTTCATGCTTTTGACTAATTTCAATGCTGCTACCAAAAATACTGTCATTTTTTTTGACAGCTTCTTCCCCTAAAACTGCTAGTAACGCCAATGTACTGTCTACACCAGGTGAACGTAATATATAGCCATCTCGCTCAAAGGTAACTGACCGTACTGAACTGTCTAGCTGTTCATACATAATGACACCATCTGCTGTACTATATTTCTCACTTTCTAGTAATCCCCACGTACTGATTTCTGCTAATTCATCTAGAACAATTGCCTTTAATTGCTGTGGTTTTTCTACAACAAAGTAGCGGCGCTCATTATCGATAATTACTTCGTCACCTTCTATATGCGCTGGCTTCAATGTCAAATGAACTGATAAAACAGTATCTTTCGGTTCAGAAAGTTTTACATAGGCTTCATAAACACCTTTTACTGTTTCAATAGAGTAAATATTATCTCTTGAAAGCTCTATTATTCCTTGCTCAATCAACGCTGTCATTGTGGCTACAAGTGCTTCATACTTAAAATTTGTAGAAGCCGAATGTTGGAAAAATAATAGTCGATAGGATGCAATAGCTGATGGTAAAACAAGACAGCCATTCATTCCACGGTGTCCTCTAGGTTCATTCAGAAGCAATTGTTTTGTATCTTCGAATTGCGTATTTAAAGCATGAGCCGCTTCCGTAATATTTTCATGCGCAAGCATGATTGGTGATTGCACAATAATACGAAAGGCTTCTCCCACTACTTGTGTATCGATCGTTTGAAAAGACTTATGAAAATTCATGCTTATCCTCCCTTAGTGATCCATTGGCGGAATCATCAAATAGCCCTCTTTCAGTGGATCCTGATTATTGTAAAAGAATCGATGCATACCCATAACCCAGGCAGATCCTGTTACCTCTGGAATAACAGCGGTTAGGCCACTAATAGCTACTTCTTCTAGTACACGTGCTTTAAACATTGTCCCCACAATACTTTCATAGACGAAGGACTCATTGAGAGCAAGCTCATTTTTTGAATAGAGTGTAGCAATTTTTGCGGATGTACCAGTGCCACAAGGGGAACGGTCAATCCCTCCTGGTGGAACAACAACTGTATTTTTTAAATCTGCTAATGGATTGACTGGGTCTGTATAAAACTCAATATGTGTAAGTCCATGGATAAATGGGAATTCTGGATGGACAATATCTTCCTTAGCATTCACAGCATTGCGGAGACGAATAGCTGTGTTAATAATTTTCGTTGAATTGTCTACAGCTAAGTTTAGATTGATTTTTCTAGCATCTATAATGCCGTAAAAGTTCCCTCCATAAGCTATTTCACATTCCACTACACCTAATTCAGAATCATTTATTTCAATCGTTTTTAATAGAAAGGATGGTACATTTTTAAATGTCACTTCCTTCGCTACGCCATCCACTACTTTAATCTTTACATCAATTAAACCTGCAGGTGTGTCCAATTTTATGTTTGTATAAGGTGTATTAACCTCTATTAAATTTGCTTCAATAAGTGCTGTACAAACGCCTATTGTGTCATGTCCACACATCGGCAAGTAACCACCTGTTTCTATATAAATCACTCCAAAATCTGCTTCGGGATGGCAAGGATCTGTAATGATAACACCTGACATCACACTATGTCCTCGGGGCTCATTCATAAGAAATTTTCGAATCCAGTCAAAATTCTCTTGCATAAATAACATTTTTTCAGACATTGTTTTGCCTTCAAGCTTAGGCATACCGCTTATTAATGAACGTGTTGGATTCCCACCTGTATGGGTATCAATTGTTGTAAAGAGCTTTTGAAATTTCATTTGTGAAGTACTCCTTTCTGGAAACGACTAAGATGAACTGGTTCAGTAGGAATGCATGTATCTTTGTACTGTAGTAATTCTTGGATAAGCTTCCCAGTAACTGCAGCCAAGCTAATTCCATCTCCTTCATGACCTGCCGCAATATAGAAACCAGGCACTTCTTCTACTTCACAAATAATAGGTAAATGATCTTCCGTCCATGGTCTTAACCCTGCATATGTACGAATAATCGACATATCAGCGATTTTTGGATAAAAACGTACAGCACGTCTAGCAATCATTTTCACCACATCATGATTCACTTTCGTGTCAAAGCCTACAAATTCGCGACTACTTCCTATTAAAAAATTTTGTGCCTCTGTCGGCTCAAACACTAACGCTACTCCGTATTTTTCAATATCCACATCCACTTTACGTTCTCCACCAAATTTTGAAATTAAATAACCAAATTCCATCACTTTTCTTAGCCCTACTAGTTGCTGACGTGATGCGACAAGAATATGTCCTTTGCGAGGTTTAATTGGAATATCAACACCCAGCATTTGCCCAATAAACGGTGCCCAAATTCCACAAGCATTAATTACTTTATTTGCTGTTATCCATCCCTCATTCGTTTCAAGTAAAAATGTACCATCTGGCTGTTTCGTAATATTTTTGACTTCTGTATGTTTTTTTATCTTTGCCCCTAACTTTTCAGCTGAGTGAAACATAGAAAATGTCAGCATATATGGGTTCACTGTTGAATCGGTTTTACATTCCAATCCACCGTATAAGTCATCTGCAAAGTATTTTGACTCATTCCGCAAGTCCTCACGATCTAACATTGTAAAATCTAAACCCGCCTCCCGTTGACGATTAACCCACTGCTGAGCAGCCTCCATCTCTAGCTCACTTTCACAAACAAGAATGCTGCCAGGATTCCGATATTCAAAGCTCATATCTAACTCTCGATTTAACTCATGTACTAATCTTTGACTGACTAAAGACATTTGACTGTCAAAGCCAGGATCTTTATCAATAGCTAAAATATTGCCATCACAGCGAGAAGAAGTACCACTCGCAAGTTCATTTTTTTCAAGTATTGTGATATCAAGGCCCGCTTTTGCACAATAATAAGCAATTGCTCCACCAATAATGCCACCGCCAATAATGACGATATCATGATGGGATTTCTTCATGTCTCTCCCCTCCTTTTCTATTCATGACTGTATGATGCAAAAAACATGCCAATCTATCTTATTGGAATTTGTTTGATAAACTAGTCACTATGTGTCAAAATTATTTATATTATTCAAAATAATTTGACAAATAAATAATGAGGGGGGACTTACATTGCATCCATATCATTTAATAATGAATAAAATATTAAAACGTAACTTTGCTATTATTTCTACTGACGATATAGTGTCCAAAATAAACGATGACAGCAAACAATATTTTGTGCTTGAAAATAATAAACCCTATGCAACAATGCGCGGTAAAAGAAAAAATGATGTTCACTATGTTGCTTGTCATACCATCCAGTTGGATTGCCCACTCAACATAGCTATTGAATATATGAAGGAATATGAATTTTTACTAGTTTGTAGTGAGGAAAAACAATATTTAGGATATTTATGGAGAGAGTCCTTAGTATACGATCTTGCCTATGAATTAGAATGTGGCAATGCTTATTTACAAACCATTTTAGACACAATAAATGAATCATGTACTGTCATTGATGCTGAACAAAATGTTGTTTATTGGACGAAGGGAGCAGAAAGCATTTTTTCTGTGTCTGGAGAAAATATTATTGGAAAGCCCATCACTCAATTTTTCAAAGAAGATCAACTAGAAATTTTACATACTTTACAGCATAGAAAATCTGTTTATCAACAGCAGCATTTTCCTCGGGAAGATCTCGTCGTCATGATCAATTCAAACCCTGTTATGCTGCATGATAAGACAATTGGGGCAGTCGTTGCTGAAACTGATATTACCCATGTCAAAAAATTAAACGAAGAGCTTCATCTTACATCTGAAAAATTATTGAATTTAGAGAAACAGATGAATACTAATGGCTTAGCCTATGATCCATTTACACTTATTCGTGGCAATAGTCCAAAGCTTAAAGAAGTATTAGAAAAAGTAAAAAAGGTAGCAGAAACCGAGGCAAATATTTTAATTTACGGAGAGAGTGGAGTTGGTAAAGAACTGTTTGCACGTGCAGTTCATGCCATTCGAGAAAAGCCTGAAGCACCATTTGTCGCTATCAATTGTGGAGCCATTCCTAGTGGCTTATTTGAAAGTGAGATATTTGGTTATGAAAAAGGAGCTTTTTCTGGAGCCCATCAAAAAGGAAAAAAAGGTAAAGTAGAGCTTGCACGTGGAGGTACTTTATTTTTAGATGAAATTGGTGAAATGCCGCTAGAAATGCAAGTAAAGATTTTGCGATTGCTACAGGAAAAAACGTTTTATACAGTTGGCGGTACAAAGGAAATGGACGTTGAATTTAATTTAGTAGCTGCTACTAATAGAGATTTAAAGCAATTAGTGGCAGAAGGAAAATTCAGAGAGGATTTATATTATCGACTGAATGTGGTGAATTTCACAGTTCCCCCGCTTCGAGAGCGAGCATCAGATATTTTAGAAATTAGCAATTATTTCTTATATGAAAAATCGATTAAATATAATCGACCTATTCAAGGAATCCCAACTGAAATAGCCAATGTTCTTTTAAAATACCAATGGCCAGGCAATGTACGGGAATTATCTAACGTTATTGAGCGACTTGTTGTATTTTCTGATGAGGGAGCCATTCATATGGAAGACTTACCTACGGATATTTTAGCAGCTATGCCAAAAGATGAAAAGTTGGAAGTTAAGAGGGATTTTCCTCTAGGGACAGAGCTTAACAATCAACTTGAACATTATGAACGGGAAATTATTTTAGAACAGCTTGCCAAAGTAAATGGTAATAAAAAAATATGTGCTAAAAACTTAGGCATTACTCGTGCCACTTTATACAATCGATTAAAAAAATTAAACATAGATGTCTAACTTTTTAAAATAAATGTCAATGTTTCTATACACTACTTTCACATATGTCTATAAAATCATTTTCTTAGCGACTTTCTTTTTTCTGGCATAGTTTTTGCATTATCTAGTATGGAAAGTATTTCATATAGTAGAGGTGGAACTATGCAAAATAAATCGATGATTGTATGTCGTTGTGAAGAAATTAGTTACGATGAATTAATAGAAAGCGCATCAAAATATAAGTGCTCTGCACGAGAACTGAAGTTACGAACACGTGCAGGAATGGGCTATTGCGGTGGCCGTACATGCCGTACTATGGTAGATAATATTGCTCATCTTCATCATCCACGTACAAATGATGAAATTTCATTAAAACATCAGGCACCCATTCGACCAGTGCGATTCTCCGATTTAGGGGAGGTTAAATCATGACAGAACGTATAATTACCCACCCCGTTTTAGGGAATTTAATCCAAAAAGAAAAAATAACTTTTACTTTTGACGATCAGGTAATTGAAGGTTACAAAGGTGAATCCCTAGCTGCTGCATTGCTAGTACAAGGAATCCGCACTTTACGTTTGCACGAAGAAACAGGGCAGCCTCGAGGCATTTATTGTAATATTGGTCACTGCTTTGAATGCCGTGTCAATATAAACGGCTTGGACGGCGAGCGAGCATGCTTAACCCCTATTTCAGATGGGATGGTTGTAAAAAGTGGGCAGCCACTTCCTACGACAGTAAGGGACTGGAGGAAGAACCATGAATAATAAAGTAATTATAATTGGAGCTGGTCCTGCTGGGCTTGCGGCGGCCATTACATTGGCGGAAAAAAATATTGCTGTCCTTGTTATCGATGAATATTTGTATGCGGGAGGGCGATTACTGGGACAACTATATGAAGAAAAACCAGGAACATGGTGGAATGGTATTGTGGAATCTGAACGTTTATTAAAACGAGCTAAAGCAGTCAATGTTGAATTTTTACTACAAACAAGTGTATCCGATTTAGAAAAAGTGGATCAAACGTGGATCATCCACACAACCAAAGGTATATTTCGTACCCAACATCTGCTATTAGCTACTGGAGCTGCCGAATCACCTTTCCCAATTCCAGGCTGGACTCTACCAGGTGTAATGTCTGTTGGAGCAGCACAAGTAATGACAAATGTGCATCGTGTGAAGCCTGGTAAACGGGGAGTCATTGTCGGGGTCAATGTACTATCTTCTGCTATTGCGATGGAATTACAATTAGCAGGGGTTCAAGTAGCAGCTATCACATTACCTCCCTCTAACTTGTTAGCGAAGAAGAATAGTAATCCTTTAGAAGTTATGAACTCCTTATTACATGTAGCTCATATGGCTCCCTCCCCTCTTGTTAAAATGGGCAGCAAATTGATGAAAAATGACTTTATGAAAAAGCTCAGTATTTCCTTTTATCCCAAAAATGGTGTGAAAATGTGGGATATACCTATTATGTTGCGTAAAGCTGTTATTGAAATCGTCGGTAAAGATCAAGTTGAAGGGGTCGTTTTAGCAACAGTGAATACAGATGGCTCTCTTGTTAAAGGTAGCGAACAACGAATCAAAGCAGATTTTATTTGTATCGCTGGCGGCCTATACCCTTTAGCAGAACTTGCCTCTTTAGCTGGTTGTCCATTCCATTATATCGAAGAATTAGGTGGGTTCATTCCTTTACATAATGAACAAATGGAAACTAATTTAGAGGGGTTGTATGTCGCTGGAAATATTACGGGCATTGAAGGAGCCAAGGTAGCATTAGCACAAGGAAAAGTTGCTGGCCTTACAATTGCTCAACGTCTCAATGCAGGAGCCTCAAAGTATGATATTAAGCTTGCTATCCAAGATGTTGAAAAAACAAGAGCTACTGCACATATTCAATTTCATCCTGAAATTTCAGCCGGTCGTCAACAGATGAAACAAATTTGGGATGAATCTGTTGGACCGCTTACGATTCATTAAAAATGCCTATTAAAGAATAAAAGTCTTTTTCTCATCTTCATGAGTAAAAGGCTTTTTTGCTTTATGGCATAAAACATGCAATACATATGATGTGATTAAAAATCGTGAAAGGAGGTTTTGATTCTTAAACAATATGCCATATATGTACCTTCCATAATATTGAATTACTGATTTGTGTGACAAAATGGATGCTGCTGTATAGTACACAATTTCTTGGGTGGGAATTTCGGGTTTTGATTGAAGAAAACAAGGGGGAAAATCTATGGAGACAATCGTTAATACATTGGTCGATTATATTTGGGGGAATGCACTCGTATACTTAGCATTAGGTGTGGGTCTTTACTTTACCATCCTGACAAAAGCTGTTCAATTTCGTTATATTCCTGAGATGATTCGTTTATTACGTGAACGTAAAGAATCAAAAGAAGGAATCTCGTCGTTCCAAGCTTTTTGTATGGCATTGTCTGGACGAGTTGGTGTTGGTAATATCGCAGGTGTGGCTACGGCCATTGCTGCTGGTGGACCAGGCGCAGTATTTTGGATGGGTGTTATGGCATTTCTAGGGGGTGCAAGTGCATTTATAGAATCTACCCTTGCCCAATTATATAAAGAAAAGGCTGATGGTCAGTATCGTGGTGGTTCACCATACTATATCGAAAAGGGTTTAAAACTAAAAGGCTTTGCTATATTTGTTGCGTTTGTTATCTGTCTTTCATATGGTGTTCTAGTGCCTGGGATCCAGGCAAACACAATTGCCACTTCATTTAATACTGCTTTTCATATTCCACCATTTATAACAGGCGCGGTGATTGTTGTTCTTTTGGGATTAATCATATTTGGTGGTGTTAAACGTATAGCTCGTGTTGCTGACAAAATTGTTCCTATCATGGCACTTGCCTACGTCATTTTAACACTTATCATATTAGGGGCTAATGTGAGTGAAATTCCAGATATGCTTAAACTTATTATTACAAGTGCTTTTGGTACTAATGAAATCTTTGGGGGTATAGTTGGTACCGCAATCGCCTGGGGTGTAAGACGCTCCGTATTTTCAAATGTAGCTGGAGCTGGAGAAGCAACATTTAGTTCTGCTGCTGCTGAAGTATCTCATCCTGCTAAACAAGGTTTAGTTCAGGGTTTCTCAATCTATATTGATACAATCATTGTATGTACTGCTACAGCATTAATGATTCTCATTACAGGTATGTATAACGTTACCCCTTCAGGAACAACGGCACCGTTAGTTGAAAATATCCCGGGCGTCGTGGCAGGTACTGCTTATACACAAGCAGCAGTATCTACAGTATTCCATGATTTTGGAAGTGGATTCGTGGCTATTGCCATATTCCTCTTCGCATTCACGACTTTAATGGCATACTACTATATTGCAGAGACAACAATTGTTTATTTAGATAATAAGCTACGCTTCCCCATTTTGAAATTAGTATTAAAAATAATCTTCTTACTCGTTGTTTATGTCGGAAGTGTACAATCGGTCAGTCTTATGTGGGGGCTTGGAGATATTGGATTCGGAAGTATGAGTTATTTAAACTTTATTGCGATTGTATTATTAACCAAACCAGCCATTCAAGTTTTGCGAGATTATGATCGACAAAAAAAGGCTGGTCTCGATCCTATTTTTGATCCAAGAGAAGTTGGAATTAAAAATGCTGAATTCTGGATAGAATATAGCAACAATCATAAACGGAAATAAAAAAACAGTCAGCATACAGCTGACTGTTTCTA
>NZ_PDFK01000012.1 GCF_002845985.1 Lysinibacillus fusiformis
AAAGGGCGCTGGCGGAACGGAAATCAACCTTTCACCTTGCAAATTTGCTTTTTCTGCCGTTGACATCATCTTTTTTCAACAACATGAAAGAAAGCTCTTCAGAGAGCTTTCTTTGTGTTGTTCTCCAAATTCAATTATAAAGGGGTGAATCATCAATGGGTAACTTAACACATGTCTATACGTTACAAACTATTTCTTATGTGATTCAATCAACGAACAAGCAGCAGTTTAATAGTGATTTCTATACACTTTTCATCGTAATGAGTGGCAGCGGAAAGCTAGAAATAGATCATAACACCATTCATCTTAGTGAAGAAAAGTGCATATCGATTCCTCCTAATAACACGGCTAATATACGCATTCAAAACGAGCACCTTTGTTTTTATCAATTACAGTTCAACATTGTCCATCTTAGCAATAAACAGACTACTAGCCCTTTTAAGCGTGTCAAAGAGCAACGTCTCCTCCCCTTTTCGCAATGTCGTAGACTGCTAGAAGCCATTTATCAGAACCGTCTAGCGGAGGATGAGCACACCATCTTTGAGCAGCATGTACACTTTCAAGAGCTGATGTTATTGCTCTTACATCAAACAATACCCAAGCTGGTGCAAAAAAATGATCGTCAATCTGTTGAGCAATCCATTAACTATTTGCATAAACATTTTGAAAAAGAGTGGACTGTCGAGCAGTTGGCAGAGCTAGCTGATGTTCCAAGATGGAATTATACCCGTATGTTCAAAGAGATTACAGGGCAAATCCCTCTTCACTATTTAAATAACATTCGCATTGAAAAAGCCAAGCAATTATTAATGACAACAAATGATCGGGTATTTGAAATTAGTCAGTCTATCGGATTTAATAATGAATATTATTTCAATCGTCGTTTTAAAGAACATGTCGGCATCTCTCCAGGACAATATCGAAGAAACCAAAGCAGCAATCTACGTGTATTTGCACCATTCTTAGAAGACTTCTTTGTCGCCCTTGGGATTACACCAATTGCTCAATTCAGTCATCCAAAATGGGGAAAACAAGACTATTTAGGTCTTCAAGAAGTGCCTGATATCGATGTACAAAATGGAGAAATGGATCGACTCCTTCACTATAAACCAACATTAATTATGCTAGATGCAGGTATAGAGCGATGGGAATCCTGTCATCATTTAAATGAAGTAGCTCCCATCTGTCATATCTCACATCCTGGAGAGAACTGGCAGTCTACTTTGTTTAAGATTGCTGATTTAACAGGAAAAACCGCCTTGATGCAAGACGTGATCCTACAATATGAGGATAAGGTACAGCAAGCAAAAGGAATTCTTAGTAAATCCGTTTATGGGCAAAGTGTGGCATTTCTCCGCATTTCAGCTATTGGCATTACTCTATATGCGGGTCCTGAATGTGGCTATACGGGGCCAATTTTATATCGTGACCTCGGTTTAATGCCACATCCACTTGTCTGGAGTATTCCGCACAATCAACGTAAAGCACCACTGACATTTGATCAATTGCTGCAATTAGATGCGGATCATTTATTTATTACTTTTGATAAACAACATTCCATTTACGAGAACGAGGAGCGTACGATTTTAAAAACTTCTATGTGGAAAAATCTAGCTGCAGTTAAAACCAACTGTGTATATGAAGTGGATTTTTTAACATGGATGAATTACGGTATTCTGTCTCATAGTAAAAAAATTGATGATGTCTTACATGTTCTCGGCTAAAAGAGGAAGCTCACTTTGGCTTCCTTTTTAAATGATTAGGACAGACATTGCACTGCAAAATAACACCTAAAGACGTTTAGCTACATAAGATAAGATATCAGCTATAGGATAGGAGGAATTACATTGTATTACAATCCTTATCCGTACTTTGTTCATCCTTATCATTACCCAACGTCGCCACTTGCCCAGCAGCTTGCCGTTAGACCTATTCCTCAACATTTGGCAATGCCGAACACTACCCCCTTTCCACCTGTCGACACACATAAATTAAAAATGTCAGCTACACGGATAAAGGCGATCATGCAACAGGCTCAATTGCTTACGGATAAAATTGATAGCTCTCAACAATTTGCACATGATCTAATGAATGCTGCACAGCTTTCAAATAAAACAGAGGTTGATAAATTAATCACATCAACAGGCATTACGATGAAATTTGATGCAAATTATACACCAGACAATTTCAGAATACGTCTTATGGATAATGGTTGTTGTGGCATAACCATAAATTTAAGTTGGTAAAAAAATTTACCCTTATATCTCTATCGAACTTGTAAACTATAAAATTCTATGCTAAAGTGTTTTTATTATTATTTCTGAAAATTCTTATATCACTTTTCTTATCGAGAGAGACGGAGGGATTGGCCCGATGAAGTCTCAGCAACCAGCTCAACAGTATGGTGCTAATTCCAATTGGCAAAATTTTAAGCCTGAAAGATGAGAAGAAGAACTACCGTTGCTTATTCTGGAGTCCTCTTCTAAGGGGACTCTTTTTTATGTTCTACTAATTTTAACAGAAAGCAGTGAAATCAATGTCAAACCAACTTTTACAAGCATTACAATTATTAAAATCAAAACAATGGGTTGATTTAACACATACATTCGGCCCTAATTCCCCACATTTTTTTATGTTTGAAGATGCTAAATTTGAAACATTATTCTCTCATGATGACGGGTTCTTCGCACAACAATTCACGTTCCCAGGACAATATGGCACACATATCGACCCACCCATTCATTTTGTGCGAGACTCCCGCTATCTAGAAGAATTAGAACTAAAAGAACTAGTTCTTCCTCTTGTCGTCATTGATAAATCACGAGAAGCTGCTAGCAATCATGACTTCTCGCTAAGTGTGCAAGATATTTTTGATTTTGAAGCACAACATGGAGTAATTGAAGCAGGTACCTTTGTAGCGCTACGTACGGATTGGAGTAAGCGCTGGCCAGATAAAGAGGCATTTAGTAACCAAGATATGGATGGACATAACCATATACCAGGCTGGGGCTTAGAGGCTTTACAATTTTTATTGAAGGAACGTCAAATAAGTGCACTTGGCCATGAAACATTTGATACTGATTCAGCCGCTGATTTTCACAAAAATGGTAAGCTAGATGGCGAATACTTCGTGCTTGAACAAAACATCTATCAAATTGAGTTGATGACTAACTTGGACAAGCTACCTGCGAAGGGGGCAATTATCTTCAATATCGTCCCTAAGCCTGAAAAGGCATCTGGATTCCCTGTACGCTCATTTGCTATTTTGCCATAACACAAAGGTCTGTACGATTCATGTGTTGAATCATACAGACCTTTATTTTCGTATATTTCTTTTTTTGAATAGATAGTAAACGATGAGCATTACGAGGCCAAACAATAGGATGAGATAAATACTATAATGGGATAAATAATAACCAACAAACCGCCACTTCTCCCCAAGCATCCTCCCTAACGTTATAAATGTGAAAGTCCAGATAAATGCCCCTGTATAGGCAAAAAAAGCAAACTTTCTATATGGATAATTATTAATTGCCGCAATATAGGCTGTCAGATGCCGTACACCAGGTATAAAATAGCCTATTAATAATAAAGTTGGCCCAATTTTAGTAAACAGTTGTTTTGTAAAATCAATTTTTTGCTCCGTAATATGAATTTTGGGTCCATATTTCTGCAATAATGGTAAGCCAAAACGATAGCCGATATAGTAGCTTAAGGTAATACCGCCAACTGCACCAATCATTGCACTTACTAAAGCGGGAATGTGTTCAAGGCTTTCTATATAAACACTGTAGCCAACATATGTTAGAAAGACCTCATCAGGTAGTGGCAACCCAACAATGCCTCCAATTAGAATCACGATAATACCCAAATACCCGTAATGTTCAATTAGAGATTGCACATGATGTGCCATATAACATCCCACCCAACATTTATTAAAACGCATTGATTAACAAGTTCCTTCAATAGATCTAAGAGAACCTGAAGCATCGACTTTAAGACCTTCAGCAGCTTTATATCATTTGAAACTGCCGTAAAGCAAAGTCAATACCACCTTCAGTGGAACTCTTTGTAACAAAATTCGCAACTGCTTTTAGAGCTGCGCTACCATTTCCCATAGCGATACCTAGCCCTACATGCTCTAACATATCAATATCATTATCCCCATCTCCAAAAGCAATAGCATTCTCAGGACCAATGTTAAAATGGTCTAGTACCGCTTTAACAGCTATCGATTTGGCAACATCCTGCTGTAATACATTCACAATATAAGGATGCCATCGCTGCCAAAATATATGCGGAAATTGGCTAGCATATCTTTTTTCAGCCTCCTCATCTGCATATAGACACATGAGAAAAACTTCTTCATCCACAATTTTTTCATTCACAACCGGAAAATTTCGTAAAGATAGAGTTGCCTGCATCGTATTGAAAGCAGTTGGATGCTGAATGCCATTCATCGATAGTTGCTCTGTAAAAAATGTGAGGCTATGCTGCTGTTCACGTGCAAAAGCTTGTACATTTTGAATTATGTATGATTAAATCCTTGTGTTTCACATATGCCCCATTTGCTGTAATAAAGGTTTCAATCCCTAGCGCTTGTATCTCCTGACACATCGATAAAGGTCTTCCTGTAGCCGCTACAAGGTGAATTCCTCTCTCCTGCAAAAGTTGAATGGCCTGCTTTGTGCTTTCTTCCACACAGCCATCTTCGTAATTAATCAGTGTTCCATCCACATCAAAAAATATGATATTATAATTCATCTTAAGCCGCCTTTATAAAACAGTACTTTAGAATCACAAACATTTAATTCATTCCTTATACTTAATGAAAAGTATGAAAGTATTTTGACAAACTTTCAGCAAACTCTATAACTTACATTAACAGCACCGATAAATACTATTACAAGCATAGATTTAATGACAATTAACTATAAAACAGATGAATATTTTTATTTTAATAATTCTAAAGGAGTATACCAAAGAACACAGAATTGTTAAAATAAAAGATATCTACTTAAATACATTGAACGATAAACATTTACGTATAAATAGAGCAAAAGAAACAAAATTTTAGAGCCTGCAAAGGAGTTGATTCTTATGGCATTTAACATTTACTACTATGAAAGTAGTGTAGATTGTAAATTTTGCAAAAAGCATTTTACAACTTATAAAGTACGCCCTAATCGATATAAAATCATCGAGGAGCAAACAGATTTCATGCCTGTTTATGATGGCTTAAATCCTTTGCTGTATGAGGTTGCTGTTTGTCCCCATTGCGGCTATGCCTACCATAAGTCTATGACACGGACATATGGACCTTTCATGCAACTCATTGATGAAATTTACATTAAAGAGCTCCAGAAGCCGATGGATATTTGTCAGGAACGTACAATCGATGATGCCATTGTCAGTTTTAAGCTTGCTTATTTGGTATCACGTGCTTCCATGGAGGAATCCCTTTTAATGGCGAATTTCGCCTTGAAAATTGCTTGGCTTTATCGTTTAAAAACCGATGAGGAATCCGAAAAGCGTTACCTTTTTGCAGCTAGAGACTTTTATAGTAAATCCTTTGCATCCAATCAGGAGGGTGGAGAAAGAATCCAGTTTTTACATGCTGAATTAAGCCTTCGACTCGGTGATATTGTAGAAGCTAAAAAAGGATTCTCACGTTTAATTGCCGATCGAAATGTATCACCAAAATATCGAAAGCTTGCGCGTAATCGTTGGGAAAATTATAAATATGACGAACAACCTATAACAGTTAATGAAATCATTAATTGATTTGACGAGGAGAGGACTAGTTATGTTGCTATTCCATAAAAGAATTGATGTGAGAGAAGAGGACATATTTTCAGAGTTACATCATTTTTTATTAAGAAAAAATAATCGCTACTTAACAAACGATGAGATAGTCGCTTTAACAGGAGTGTCACCTGAACTCCTTTACAAATGGGTAAAAGCAGGAAAGTTAAAAAAGTCCATTTTCCCTAATTTAGGAGCGCCCTGTGAACGATGTGGACAAATTACACAAGCTAAAATTTGTGTGAGCTGCTCCTCCTCCATTGTTGGTACATTAAAGCAAGAAGAAAAGGATCGTGCATGGTTCAATCAAATTCAACGTAACCATGTTAGAGCAAGCACCTATCACTATAAATAATGATAAACATCTCCACTTTACAAATGGAGATGTTTTATGTTGTTGAAAAAAGGTGATTCACTAGCAGAAAAAGAACCCTTGGCAAGGTAGTTTTGTTTCCAACGCTATGGAGCAACTCCACTTTACAAACGGGGATGTTTTTTTGCCAATATAGGCAAATTTAAACAAAATTTAAACAAACTCTTCCTAAGCTTTAAACTTCGTTCCTTATAATAAGTATCAATATAAGAAGAAGGGCTGATTATTAATGAAAAAAGATAGGAAACGTAAGGTTTTATTAAGTATTGCACTGACAAGTTTAATGGCACTAAACGGAGTAACTAGTGTCTCTGCGGCTGTCACTGCAAATGAAGAACAGCTCAATATTGAACTTAATTCAACAGTCAAACAGGTTAGGTCTTCTAATGAAACGTTATTAGATTGGAAAAAATGGGTAAACGATCATGCCTATAGCCTGTCCTCCATTCAACCTGAAACATTTAATGGACAAAAAATTCCATCTAGTGAATTTGAGGATTTAGAGATGCTAAAGCCATTATTACATGATAAGCGCATTGTCTTTTTAGGAGAGAGCTCTCATGGTGTTGCACAATTTAATCTAGCTAAAACACGTTTAATACAATTTTTACATCAAGAAATGGGCTATAATGTTCTCGCTTTTGAAAGTGGCATGGGAAATGTGATGAACGCCCAAGGAAAAATTGACAAACAAGCGGCTCTACAAACAATGAAGGATGGTATTTTCGGTGTATGGTGGACAAAAGAAACCCTTCCTCTGTTTGAATACGCCAAAACAACTTATACAACAAAGCAACCCCTTGTTCTCACGGGCTTTGATATTCAACAACAAGGGGCATTCACGAATGGAGATTGGCTGCACAATCCTCAATTAGCTCAACAATTCAGTGAAGCAGAGAAACAACTCGCTGAATGGAGCTCAGGAAAAGATTTAAAGGGCTATCAAAAAGAAAAGGCAACAATTATCAATGTGTATAAACAAGTAAAGGCACAAGTACAGTTAAAAGAAAAAGAGTTGCAAGCAGCATATCCAAATGAACCCCACATTGTAAAACTGATGGAGCGTACTTTAGCAGATCGTATTCGTTTAGCAAATGAATATGTTGAACTAACTATTCAGGCCAATATTGACCTTGAACAAAATAATATAGAGTCATTTTTACAAACAATGGAATGGCGAGATCAGGCAATGGGTGAAAACTTACTTTGGTTAGCTGAAAAGGTTTATCCAACAGAAAAGTTTATCGTGTGGGCACATAATGACCATATTCGTAAAGCACAATCGGATGTAATGGGTTCCCCTTATCCAGTCAAATTAATGGGCGAACGTTTACCAGACATCTACAAGAAATATAGCTATGTACTAGGCCTATACATGGGAAGTGGCGAGACAGCAAATAATATGGGTGAACCGATGGCTGTATTACCACCTATCAAGGGATCTATTGAGGATATTCTGTCTACAAAAAATAAACCATATACATTCATCGATATGCGCAATCGTCAAAATGAGCGAGGCAACTCATGGATGTTTGAGCCTCGCATAGGCTATAGCTGGGGCGTTATGCAGGAAAGCTTTGTTCCACGCGATCAATACGATGGTATTCTCTTGATCGATAAAGTAAGTAAACCGCATTATGTAAAATAACCTCTCTTATAAAATAATCGCAAACTAGATTCCCTAGTTTGCGATTACTTTATGTATCCATGGATATCGTATCCCATTCCTCGTCTTGATACCCAATCATCCAAAATAAGCCTCTACGCCTTTCCATCACAACACTTTCATTTAACGCTAAAGGAGCTGTCTGTCCATTAATTCGACTATCTACACAAGCCCAATGCAATCTATAAATTTTATCAGCCTCGTCTAAAATTTCTTCCTTACTGCGCATAATTGTTTGTTGGTAAAACTGTTCAAACGTTTCGCAGCTTGAAACAGCTTGAATCGCATATTCACAATCACAAACATCTTCCGGAAAATCTAACTCTTCCACCATACCTAATGCCCAAATGAGTGTCCAATAGGCTTCATATTGCCATGAAATATTGACAGCCTCTTGCGTACTAGGATGCTGCGCCCCCAGAAAGAGCCTTTCTTGCTCCGTTAAGAATGGTTGTACTTTATATTTATGTAGCATATCGGTAAAGAATTCCCTAGACCCTTCAATATCGCCATTTTGTGCTACGTCACAGGCGAATTGAATAACAATCAATAGGGCAACTGCTCTTCTTGCGATATCCTCTTGACTTTTAAAGTGGAGATTTTCTAATGGTGATAGCTGAGGAAGAGAAGCAGCGTAAGGAATCTCTCGTTCTGTTAAAAAAGCGATCGTTTTATTTTTTCGCACTTCTCCCTGTGCTGATGCTACCTCATGCGTATTTATTTTTCTTGTACAAGCATGGGGTCTAAAGTCAGATGGACCTGATTCCCCGTTAGGATAAACAATCACGCTACCGTTTTGATCCAGCAAAGTACCGTCTGGTAGAAAACCAATACCGCCTATCCTTGTTAGTAGTCTTGTAAATAGCTGCATATGCTCGTCTGTCATAGCCCTATCCATCTCGATTGCAATGACTGTATTGAGCACAGCTATTTGAATCATTACTCGTTCTTTTAGCTGTTCATCTTTAAAGGGAATAGTATCGTAATAGCCCATCATCCCAGGGATATTTTTTGCAAAATAATCAGGGTTCATATCTTCAGTTAAAATGTTCATCGAGCATCTACATTTTTTAAAAAGCCCTTTAGATTTCAATAAATATCCGCTATCTTGTTTTTCAATAGCAAAGCCTTTGGCAAATACGTCGGCTATTTTAGCATGCATTCATCTAGATCATTTTTGGAAGCAAATATCGTAAAATGATTCAAACTACTCTCTCCTTTGTAACATATAGCATTTCAGTATCCAATTTTCCAAACCATTCAGTACTTGGCTAAATAATTGTTTATTTTTTCGTAATACCTCATGTTCCATCCAATAAGCCAGCAAAGAGCGCCATTCTTCCTCATTTATCATTGTTGTTGGTGTGATTCCCTGCTGCATCATATAGCAAACAGCTCGGATAGCTGTCAGTCTCTCTACTTCACTACCATCTAACCACTCAAATAGTGTCCCTGCACTTGGCTGTGATACTGCTAAAAGCGAGTCCCAGCCATCGATCGGAAATGCAACATAGGGCTTCATCCATGTAATAATGTTTGGGTGCTGGAAATGGCGTAATCGATGTAATGCCGTATAGGCATCCATGTTATCTTTTTCAATATCCTGTAGGATAAGGGCCAGCCCTTCGTCTACTGGTAAACAATGCGCCGTTAAATAATCACGTAGCCAGGCTGGAAGTTCAGCATTCCCTTGCCAAAGTTCCTTTACCCATCTTTCAGCCTCGTCAGCACACACCGTTACTAGAACTTCACCCCAAGCTTTTTGTTGTGCTGGAGTCTGTGCTTGTTCAACTCTTTGTTGAAGTGCCTCATATATCCTTACCTTATCAAATTGCCAAAAAGCCTCTTGAATGCTTGTTTCTCTTACGCCATGCATGGAAACATAATGAAGTAAAGATTCTAAGCTTGATTTAGCCTGCTGTAAATTAGAGCTTAAATATTGTTCCAGCCACGTTAACCATATTTGTGACCTAGTCAGATTAACATCCAATCCCTCCCCACTACAAAATTGTCGATGCTGTCCGCAGTCTACACCAATACAGCCTAGAGTGGTCGCACTGTCGACATACGCAGGAAAGCTTAAGGCAAGCAAATTAAATTCATCATCTTCATGACTCCAATACCAAATCGATTCATCCTCAAGCTTGAGGAGAAGGGCATCTCCGTTACCTGCCGTAAAAAATTGTAAGTATTGCTGTTCATGCAATTCATCATCCCCTCCAAAATAGGGGAAATCCAAATCATTTAAGCTCCAGCCAAAATCTCCAGAAGGCGTATCCAGCAATTCTGTAGGCAAGATAGCTTCGTCAGGGAGAGACCAATAAATAGTTACTTGCTGCGAGCAATTTAGTAAGAGATGACGGAACTCATTAGGGATTTGTACGCCAAGTCGTGCCTCTACCTGCTGTAAATCATGTTCAGTAGTGACTGCTCGTATTTCAATCGGATGTACATAAGCTCCTTGCCACTTCAATCGCTTTATTAAATGTTGCCAACGCTCAATCCACATTGCAGCTCACCTCCACATAGGCTAAAATGATTTCTTTCATCTTATTTTTATCGTCAGAAAATCATCTACTGATTAGGTTCATTTCCAACACAATAAAAAATGCTATTATTTTACTGATATATAAGCCTTCAAATATGCTAAATTACTTAACTCTATACGGTCTTTTTTAGTAAGTAACAGTGAATTATTTGACTTTCTTTACTTCCATCATAATTTTTGTCACATACTCTTCTTCTCGATTTTTTATAACAGCATCATAAACGTATTCCTCATAAACGTATTGACCAAGCTCATAGCCTTTTTCATGCATGACATTAAATAAACGTGTATAGGTCTCTCCAAGCTTCGCAGAGGGCCCAACATGATAACCAATAACGAATTCCCCCTCTATTGCTTTAAAGTAAGGATGACCTTCTCTTGGATTAGGCTGCTCAATATATAAATAGCTGTAATTATCGTAATTGCCAGCTAATACTTGTTCTCTCCTCGTAATCCCTCCGATTGGATAACCTGTATCTAATTGAGAGCGATCTAATTCCTCGATAAAATCCGATACAGCCTTCACAAACTGCTCTTCAGTAGAATCTTCGATATTTTTACTTAGGTATAATGTATCTTCAGGAAAGTACTCAATCGTGATGTCATCAAAATGTAGATGTAGAGCTTCCTCAGTCGTTTTGATTTTGACATCAATAATATTTTCAATCATTTCGAGCTCTCGACGTTTCTTCGCAACAATTTCTTTTTGTTGATGCATCAATTCTAAAAAATTCTCTGGTGATTTCTCTGCCATATACTGCTGAATATCCTTCAAGGACATTCCAACTGCTTTTAATAACTCAATAACACTAAAAAAATCATATTGAGCAAGTGAATAATACCGATAATCTTTACTATCCTTCATGATGGGAGATAATAATCCAATTTGATCGTAATAAATGAGTGTTTGCTTATTAACCTTACAAATTTTAGCGAATTCCCCAGTTGTAAAATATTTTACATTTTTATTAAGCATTTTTTGAGCTTCCTCCCTTGACTATATAGTAACTATATACTTTAAATTGTACCTATTCACAATAAAAATAGAAAGGTTTTGACATTATGTTCACGGAGATTCGTGACATTACAGCTTTCAACAAGAAAGAAATTTTAGCTTTACGCATCGCAGACAATCAGCAACATTTTATTGAAACGACAGACCAATGCTTAACAGAGGCAGAAATGGATCGACGCTTTACTCCTTTAGGTCTGTATAAAGATAACACCGTTATAGGCTTCGCTATGTATGGATTATTCCCTCATGAAGATTACAGTCAACGCGTTTGGCTCGATCGCTATCTAATTGATGAACAATACCAAGGGCAAGGTTTAGGTAAACATTTTTTACAGCAACTTATTCATTACTTAACAGTAAAGTTCAACTGTTCACAAATATATTTAAGTGTTTATGACAATAACGCAGTAGCTATTCAGCTGTATAAACGATTTGGTTTTATATTTAATGGTGAACTAGATGACAAAGGGGAAAAAGTAATGGTGTTGGAGGTGCATGGACATGACAACCATTAATCCTATTGAAACAAGACCACTGAAACCATTATTTCTTTCATACTTATTCCCCGCAATGATCGGTATGCTTTTGATGTCCGTCAATATTTTGGTAGATGGTATTTTCGTTAGTCATGGCGTGGGTCCTACAGCGTTAGCTGGGGTTAATATAGCCGTTCCCATTTTCTCTATTTTGCTTTCTATTTCTCTATGGATTGGTATGGGAGGAGCTACGCTTTTCTCAATTTCTCTTGGGGAGGGCAATAGGCAACGAGCCCATCAGCTCTTTACATTAGCATTTATAATGATGTTACTAGTCGTGCTAACGATTATCGGATTCCTTGCATTCAATTTAAAAGATATTTCTTATATATTTGGGGCAAGCGATGATACGTATCCCTATGTACAGGAATACCTACATGTTATTTTACTGTTTGGCGTGTTTTACACACTAGAAAATCTACTAAGTATTTTTATTCGAAATGATGGTAACCCAAAGCTTGCTATGCTGGGCTTAATTACAACATCAGTATTGAATATACTCTTAAATTATATCTTTATCTTCGTACTAGATTATGGTGTGACTGGCTGTGCCTTAGCAACAGCAATCGCCACTATTATAGGTACGTCTGTACTTTGTCTTCATTTTTTCCGTCCACAATCTGAGTTAAAGTTTGTCTCTTCATTTTTTAATCTATCAGATCTCAGAAAAATATTTGCTATTGGACTACCTAGCTTTATCGTTGAAGCTTCCGTAGCAGTTATCGTTATTTTGTATAATGTTACCTTCTTGCACTACTTAGGGGCAAATGGCGTAACAGCCTATGCAATGGTCAACTATATCCATACTGTATTGTTAACGATTTTCCTTGGCATCGGTATGGCACTACAACCATTAGTGAGCTATCACCATGGGGCGAGATTACTAGAACGATTAACAGCATTATTAAAAATAGGGCTAGCTACTGCATTTATTTTAGGGTTAACGACGGCACTTATCGCAATGCTTTTCCCTTCTCAATTAATGGCATTATTTGGAGATAGCTCCTTTGAAATTCGTAGTTTGGCAGCACAGGGCTTTGTTCACTTTGCCATTGGCTATGTATTTTTAGGAATCAATATGGTGTTCGCAGAATTTTTTCAATCCATTGAAAAAATTCGTATTGCCACAACCATTATGTTACTACGCAGTATTATTTTATTTATCCCTACCCTCATCGTACTACCCAAACTACTTGGCTCTCAGGCCATTTGGTGGACCTTCCCGGTAGCAGAGGGCATTACAGCATTGCTCATTTACTTGTATATTAAAAAAAATCCAAGAACCATTTCCTCTCTAAAAAATGCTTAAATAGAAAGGGGCCTCATCATGGCCCCTTTCTTACTTTTTATTCAAATATTCATCACGCAACATACTCATAATAATCCCATCCGAAAATGCATTGTTCATAAACAAAGCCTGTCTTAAAATAACTTCTGTATTTGAAACCGACCTTCTCATAGGATTTAATGGCTCTACTATTATGGAAATACACCTGTAATTCTAAGCGGTTCAGGTTTAGCTCCTCAAATATAAATTTTTGAGCAAGTTGTACGGCTTCAGAGCCATATCCCTCTACCGCACTTCTCGATACAATGTAAGGCTATACGAAACATTGCTTTTTTATTAGTTAAGTCGATCTCGATAATCGCCAATTACTTGATCGTTGTCAATTGAACAAATAGCAAAATCATAGCGCGAGGCATCTTCTTTAAAACGTTGAATCGCCTCTTTAATGTGTTCTTTTGTAAATATGTTACGCGTTCCTGTCATATACATGATTTCTTCATTTTGAAAGCACCTTGCAATACGATCGATATCATCCTCACGAATGGCTCTTAAATAGACTCTTTGACCTTTTATCATGATAGACTCCTCTTTCACATGAAATAAGGAACCATCTTGTACGTAGATGATTCCTTTGTCAAAACTATTCCATTTACTTTTCATTGGGTATTGGTACTGATTTCTTTACAGGCTCTTCCGAGGAGGTTACACCTAGAATATCGAGCAGGAACATAAACAGCGGAATACCAATGATTAATCCCCATACACCAAGGAAATGCTCTGAGAAGAGGATGACCATAAACGTATAGAAAATCGGTAAATCTGTCTTTGCGGACATCAGCTTTGGATTTAAGAAATAAGCTTCAATGGCATGTAATACCATGACAATGACTAAAATATAGACAATGTACATTAAGCCACCGATACTATATGCGATAATACTTAGTGGAATTAGTGAAATAATAACTCCTGCGACTGGCACTAAACCTAAAATAAAGAGCATAATCCCAAGAGCAATCAGATGTGGAAAGCCCATTATAGAAAGGGCAATCACTGATAACACACAGTTGACAGCAGCAATAATAAATTGAGCCTCAATTACTTTACCAAATGAGCGGATGAAAATTCTTGAAAAATAATGAAGTTCATCATAAAGTGGTCCAACTTTACTATCCTTAAACTTGGCTGTAAACTCAATAATGCGTTTCTTTTCCAACAAGATGAACAAGCTCAATATTAGAGAAATCAGAATTTGCATAATGATTTTACCAATATTCGTAATATTTTTAAGAGTTAAATCCACACCCTGCTCTAAATATTTTCCAAGTTCGATTTTCTCAAAAGTTGGCGCTAAATATCTGGCAATCTCATTGTCATCTGGATCGAGATTAAAGCTGGCAATAAGATCGAAAAGCTGGGTAATTTGCTGGGTTACAATCGGCAAATACTTGTAAATTACCGCAACAATACCTGCGACAAGTAAAAGGTACAATGTTACTGTAACAGCCTTTTCATTCATCGGTGTATATTTTCTTATGCTTTTCGTTGTCTTCGTAGTAAGCTGATTCATCAAATAGGTAATAATAAACGTCAGCAAAATTAAGTTGATCATACTACGCATTAAATACAATGCAACTGCAATCCCAACTAGAAGAATAATACGTTTAAATCCATTACTCCGAAAGAAATTACTCATTTATTCACTCCTTCTACAAAACGGCCTCGCTGCCTCTGCTACCTAGGGCTACACTATCAACTAAACATAAGCAGTATAAAATTGATTTACAACAATACGCATCATTCTTATGTAAAAATTTCCCTCTCATTTAATGAGTATAGCCATCTACCTTCAAAATAAGACGAAATTCATGTTTCTTTAGAAGTGTCTGTATAAAACCTTAGGCGTGGGTGAAGTGAATTGTATGTTTTGTCAAATTAAAAAATCAATACTTTTATCCTTTTTGAAAGCTTTATCAGCGTATAAGCCTAAATTCTATGAATCTATTATAACCCTATAAAACCAGCATATCCAATTTGAAAGTTCTTTTATAATGGTATTTGCATAGAACTTTTATCAGATGGTACATTATGCTATTTTGATTACAGAAACAAATTAAAAATAGACAAGGACTGATTCTATGAAAATTGCGAGGAATCCTGAGAACATTCACCCACCTGTTGCTCCTTATGTACATCAAATTGAAGTCACTGGCCCCCATAGGTGGTTAACCCTATCAGGTCAAATCGGTATGATGGCAGATGGGACTATCCCTGAAGATGCAGCAGTACAATTGAATGTAGCACTAGAAAATATAAAAAAAAATTTAGAAAGCGCCAATATGGAGGTTCAAGATCTGACGAAGATCGTTTTCTATTTGGTAGGAGAAATGGATGCAAGTCAACGACAGCAAATCATCCATAACTTTTTTGGGGGACATCTTCCATGCACAACATTGATATATGTGGTTGCACTCGCTACTCCTGCCTTAAAGGTTGAGATAGACGCATGGGCTTGTAAGAAATTATAAATCATACTATGTTATATATAATCAAGATGTGCTGTAATTATGTATTTTTCTAGTACCCCTTTAACCCTTCTAAAGGGGTACAGTTTCATCTACTTTTACATAGATAGTAAAGTATTATTTAAGTAATGTGAGCGTTGTTGCAATTGCATTATCAACAAAGGCTTGTTGCGGCTGTGATTTCAGCATGACCGTTAATCCGATTAGTGCCACAAGTAGTGCTTGTGCTAAAGATTTCGCATCCGTGTCAGCATCTAACTCGCCTGATTGGATTCCTCGCTCAATCGTCTCCTGAAAAATAACAGCTAAATAAAGTTGATGCTCTCTCGTTAAAATTTCAAATCTCTCGTCATGAGGAGCTAATTCAACCATTGTATTGATACAAAAACAGCCGTTACTAAGATCTTTCGTATATTCAGCTGCAATCACTTCTTCAAAAAAAGTAGCAAATGCCTGCTTTACAGACGTATGGCTTTGGAGTCTTGCTCGTATATCAGCTGCACGAGATGTCGTATATCTTCGAAGTGCTGCTTCGAAAAGCTCTTTTTTGTCACCAAAGGTTGAATAAATACTAGGACGTTGAATGCCCATTCTAGCAGTGAGATCACTTAAAGAAGTAGCTTCATATCCCTTCTCCCAAAATAACTGCATGGCAGCCTCTAATACTTTTTCTTCATCAAATTCACGGGTTCTTGCCATAAAAAACCCACCTCCTTTATGTAAGGATTAATAAGCTGGTCACTACAATTTAAATACCAAACAGTATGTAATAATTGTACAACCTGCTCTTTATATTGTCAATTTCCGTTTTATTTATAAAAATAAATTCAAAAAATACATTGACACAGCAAATAAAACTAAGATATATTTACCAATAATTATTTCATACCGAACGGTAAGTTATGATGACAATTCAATTATGAATGGAGGATACCGTGTGGACAATGATCTGAAGCGAGAAAACGATGTGCCTACTATAAATCAACAGTCTTCCATGTCTCGAGCTATAACATTATTATTCGCAACAGCCTGTGGAATGTCTGTAGCCAATATTTATTTTGCACAGCCGCTGCTCGATCAATTGTCAAATGAGTTTACTATTGATCACTCGATTATTGGTGTTGTTATTACCATCACGCAAATCTTTTATGGCTTAGGTTTATTACTCTTAGTGCCTCTAGGAGATTTACTCAATCAGCGCCGATTGATTATTGGACAGATGCTACTGTCCATAACGGCTTTGGTTATAGTAGGCACTGCGTCCTATAGCGCAGTACTTTTCACAGGTATGGCTTTGGTAGGTCTACTTGCAGTTGTGACGCAGACACTTGTGGCATTTGCGGCTACTATGGCTTCCCCTACAGAACGAGGTCGTGTTGTTGGTATTGTCACGAGCGGAATCGTCATTGGCATACTGCTCGCTCGGACCTTCGCTGGTCTCTTAACTGATCTGGCTGGCTGGCGGTCCGTTTATCTAGTCTCTGCCACTCTTATGTTTTTAATGGTCTGTATATTTCTAAAAGTGTTACCTAAAGTGGAGCGTGAAGTAAAAGCCCTATCCTACTTTCAGCTAATTAAATCCGTATTTATGTTGTTCATTCAAGAAAGAACTTTACGTATCCGCTCGGTTTTAGCCATGCTAATTTTTGCTGATTTCAGTATTTTATGGACGCCAATTGTTCTGCCACTTAGTGCCCCACCGTTAACACTGTCACACAGTGTCATTGGTGCTTTTGGTCTTATTGGAGTGGCTGGTGCATTAGCTGCCGCACAGGCAGGAAAATTTGCTGACCGGGGTTATGGACAAAAAACAACAGGGATTGCTTTAGTGCTACTACTCATTTCATGGTTGTTTATAAATTATCTAGAAAAGTCGTTATTTGCATTAGTTGTTGGTATTATCTTGCTGGATTTGGCCGTACAGGCAATTCATGTCACTAATCAGACGATGATTCTTCCATTGCGTGCAGAAGCGCGAAGTCGACTTACCGCTGGTTACATGGTGTTCTACTCCATCGGCAGCGCTGGCGGTTCAATCGCTTCTACACAGACATATGCACACTTTGGCTGGGAAGGGGTTTGCTTACTTGGAGCTTCTATCAGTACAATTGCCCTTATTTTTTGGGTAATGACTAGACGATTCACAAAATATTGATTTAACTTAGGAGAGATAACAAATGGAAATAGGAATTACTTCTTTCGTAGAAACAAAACCAGATGTTCATAGTGGCGAGGTAATTAGTCATGCACAGCGTTTACGTGAAGTAGTGGAGGAAATCATTCTTGCAGATCAAGTAGGATTGGATGTGTTTGGCGTTGGCGAGCACCATCGAGAAGATTATGCTGCTTCCTCCCCAGCAATGGTGTTATCAGCTGCCGCTCCACAAACGAAAAAAATTCGATTAACAAGTGCCGTGACAGTTCTTTCTTCTGCCGATCCCGTACGTGTCTTTCAGGATTTTTCTACTTTAGACGGACTATCAAATGGGCGTGCGGAGATTATGGCTGGCCGTGGATCCTTTATCGAATCTTTCCCCCTATTTGGCTACAATTTAAATGATTATGATGAACTGTTTGAAGAACATTTGGACTTATTACTCAAAATTCGCGAGTCAGAAAAAGTAGTATGGGAAGGGAAGCATCGACCAGCGATCAATAATTTAGGTGTGTATCCAAGACCTGTTCAAAAGTCTTTACCCATTTGGGTTGGTAGTGGAGGAAATCAACAATCAGCCATTCGGGCAGGAATTTTAGGATTACCCCTTATGCTAGCAATCATTGGTGGCAGTCCTATGCAGTTTGCTCCAATCGTACAACTTTATAAAAAAGCTGCTGCTCATGCAGGTCATGATTTATCTAAGCTTCGGGTAGGCTCCCATTCGATAGGTTTCGTTGGCCCGAATAACGAGTGGGCAGCAGATACATTTTTCCCATCTACACAGGCGGGCATGAATAAACTGGGCAAAGAACGGGGTTGGTCGTATTATGATCGTTCTAGCTATGATGCTGCACGTAGTTTTGAAGGGGCATTATATGTCGGTGATTCAGAGACAGTTGCTCAGAAAATCATTCATCTTCGTAAACATGTAGGGATCACACGATTTATGTTATACGTACCTTTAAGTACAATGCCACATGATCAAGTCATGCAAGCGATAGAACTTCTAGGAACCGAAGTGGCTCCTCGTGTGCGCGAAGAAATTGCCCAATGGGAGGCGAAAATGGCAGTAGAAGGACATCCATTTATTTAAAAATTCATTACTTTACAGGGAGAATTTATATGACAATCAATGACCGAATCTTACCCGAATTAAGGCAGGCTTACTCGCAATTTCCAGGCTTTCGCCTAGACGAAGATTTAGAGTGGAGTCGTCGTCTCTTAGCCCAATCACCATTAGAGGAGTCAGAACTTGTATTTACAACTAATCGTACAATTCCTAGAGGTGATGGAGGTGAAATGCTAGTTAAAATATATGAACCCGTTAAACGGAGCAACGATAAACTTCCAGCTATGCTTTGGATTCATGGTGGTGGTTTCGTTATGGGACACCCCGATATGGATGATCTTCTATGTGAACGTTTTGTTCAGACCGCTAACTGCGTTGTCGTTTCTGTTGATTATCGACTTGCTCCTGAGCATCCTTATCCAGCCGCGATTGAAGATTGTTATGCAGGGTTAGTATGGATGACAGCTGAGGCTCCATCACTAGGCATTGATGTTAAACGAGTGGCAATTGCTGGTGCAAGTGGTGGCGGAGGGCTAACAGCAGCACTAGCATTAATGGCTCGCGATAAGGGAGGGCCTTCAATTATATTTCAAATGCCATTATATCCAATGCTTGATAACCGAAATGAAACGCCATCTAGCTATGAGATTACCGATGCTCATGCAACATGGAGTAGATCAAATAATTTGACCGCTTGGCGTATGTACTTAGGAGAAGAAAAGGACACCAACGAACTTTCTCCGTATGCGGTTCCTTCAAGAGCAGATAATTTAGCAGGATTACCACCAACCTATACATGTATAGGTCAACTTGATTTATTTCGAGATGAAACCTTTGATTATGTAACACGTCTTGCCCAAGCAGGAGTAGATGTTGAAATAAATCTCTACCCTGGTAGCTTTCATTGCTTTGAAGTCTTTGTACCTGAAGCCGAGGTAAGTCAGCGTGCAAGTCAGAACTATTTAGATGCAATGGCTCGTGCTCTTCACCCTTAATCTACCTTACTGAGAATGTGAAATAGCCCTTATCATAGTCGTTAAGTAGTTCAGTTGCAATCATAATTGGCAGGAGCATAATTTTCTAAATGAAAGTTGCTGCTCTTGGAATGTTTGAATATGAAAATTTAAAATGCGAAAATGCTTTGACGGTATTTTCGCATTTTATAATTATAACAATTTAGTTATGATGACTTTGTTGATAAAAACTTCACAGCTATGCAAGTCCAATTCCTCAATTTATGGCAAGTTTATCGTAAAATAAAATAATGACTTTTTTTATCATCAAATGAACTATGATGTTAAAATTACTATAAAGTGATCCAATCAGGAGGTGTAATCATTTGGAAGAAAAATATACTATAGGTGAAACAGCTAAAATAATAGGTTCTACTATAAAAACAGTTCGTTACTATGATGAAATTGGGTTGCTAAAACCTACAAGTTATACTGATGGTGGACATCGATTATACACAGTGAAAGATATATGGCGTCTTGAAATGATTACAAACCTGCGTTATTTGGATTTTGGAATTGATGATATAAGCAAAATGATATCTGAGGAGCTATCAGTCACTAGAATACTTGATTGGCAGATTGAATCGATGGAAACACAGGTTAATACGCTTATGGATATGATATCAATTTTGCGTCAAGCAAAGGAACATAATGGGGATTCATTGCAGTGTATTCATGATTTAGTGAATGCACGAACAATTAAAGCTGAAAATAAAAAACAATTTATCGATAAAAAAGTGCAAGAAATACAATTCTTAAATGGCATTCCAAAAGAGTGGAAAGATTCGTTTTTTTATTATTTTGACAAATACATTATTAATCAGGTGAAAGGCTCCGCCAAACAAACCGCTGCTTGGCATGAGTTGCAGGAGCTCATAAATGATCCGCAGTTTATAAAAGACCTGAAAAATACTGAATTTCTGTACATGAATATTGTTCATCAGCCAAAATACAATGCTACAACATTGGTCAGAAAGCTCGAAAACATCCATGATCGATTGAATAAGGCGTTGAAACAAAAATCGCCTGCCAGCAGTCCGGTTGTACAGGCCATTGTCGATGATACTGCTAGGCTGTATACGAACTCAGAGCATTTGGACAATAAAGAAGATTACTTCCATTACTTTGTAAAATATATTCAAAGAACCAAAACCAAACGACTCGAACGATGTGAAACGTTATGTGCCATTCTAAGCCCACAATACTACCAACTCTCAAAAGCTAATCAATTACTATTTCAAGGAATAGAATGGCGACTTGAACATATGGAAAACTCAGAACGAGAATAATTGAGGGCTAAACACCCTCAACTATTCTCTTTAGCAGTCAACCTTTCTGCAACGTAAACTCTGGATAATCCCCAATATTTTGCTCTAATAGTTTAAATGGCTGATGCTTTAAATAATGATTAAAGAAATCCAATGAATAGTCGTTAATCAAACGGTAAGCCTTTTGGATGTCGACCCCTTCCATCCGTTCATAAAGTGGTGAAAACAGATATAAATCAGAGAAGCCCATATGCTTCATATTTTTAATCTTCATCCAATAGTTCCCACCCACAGTTACATACTCATACCGTGGTAGAGTTTCGTTTACAAACTCAATGAACTCCTTACCATCCGTTTCCTTCGCTTCTCTGATTGAGTCATCAGCACTCATCATCATAAATGGCTTCTTCAGCCCATCTGCAGGAACTCGGAGTTTTCCATATAGAACGCCGTCCATATTAAGAGCTGCTTTTATTCTTGAATCTGTCATTAGCATTTGGGTGCTCGTTGCCCCACCAAAGGAATGGCCAAACATACCTATATTCTCCATATCCATTCGACCTGTAAAGCGGTTTTCAGGATCGTTTTGAGCCAACTGCTCTACTTGATCCAGCACAAATTTAGCATCTTCAACCCAACCCTCATTTGCTTTATCTAAATATGCGATTGATTCCGTTTTTTGTGGGACGTAATTTGCTATACGACCATCAGAAAAAACGGAAGTAGTGCTACTATAAGTATGATCTATACCTACCACAATGTAGCCTTGACTGACTAGTTGCTCAATTTGAAAAGTGTTCTGATTTTTATGCCCACTAAAGCCATGAGAGAAAAGGAGTACTGGATAGGTTGTTTCCTGATTAGAAATCTCAGCGTTCTCAATAGCATGTGTCTTGACATAACCAAAATTTGTGAATAAAAACTTCGGTAAATTTAGAATTTTACTATACCCCTCTGCAAAAACAGCAGAATCGGAAATATAAGGAGCCGTATTACCTTTAGCATTCGTATCAGCAGGATACCAGATCTGTACCATTAATTCGCGTTTGTCGCCAAGCTCTGGTGTGAGAGTCTCTTCCCTCTTAGTATCTTCCCAATCGTAGGTGACTGTTCCAATTTGGTACGGACCCGCTGGCTTTTCAAAGGTAAATACCGGAAGAACGATAGGCAGACTAACTGCTATGGCAGAATAAAGTACAGCTAATGTTGAATTCAGAACAACACGTAATCGGCGCATACTTGATTGTTGTTCTTTTTGAACTTTTGGGTTAAAAAAGTGCCTTATCACAACAACAACGAGAAAAAATAATGTCATCAAATAAGTCGGTATCATTTGCCACCGCATCCCTTCAATGATTCCATGGACAAGTAGAAATAGCATAGACATACCACCAGCTATCAGTATTCCTCGCTGTGACTTGTTTCTACCAAAAACTAACCAACCTAGTAAAACAATATTAAAGATGACATAAAACAATTCAATAGACCTCATAATAAAAACCTCCTTGTTTTTTTGATCTTGCTGATTCAAATCAAAGTGTATTACCTCCAGTAAGAGGAGAATCAACAATCAATACAAAAAAACACTGACATTTTTTATAATTGTCCACCATTTTACAAATTTAAGGTTGTATATTATTAAAATAAAAATTGAGCAGTTATAAAAAATTGTCTTTATAATATCAATAAAGAACTATGAATATTTCACAGGTACAGGTTAAATTATTTTAGAAGTTAGGAGAGGACAGAAATGGATTCCTATGAAGTATCGACATTAAAAAAGGGCCTTTTGATATTGGATGTATTACGACAAAAGCATGCTCTTACATTGACTGAAATTATGGAAGAGTTATCACTGAATAAGACATCGGTTTTTCGCATGCTTTATACTTTGGAAAAAATGAATTATGTTAATAAATATAATAAATACTATCAATTAAATCCTCATATTTTTAGAGATGAACATCTATATTGGCATCAAGATATTGAATGGACTTCCCTTGTAGCACCCTATCAATTAGCCCGACAAGAAGAAATAACTACTTATATTGGTATTTTAGAAGATTGTGAAATGGTGATAAAAAATGTCATCAGGGAGCCATTTGAACAACCTTTTTTTCAAGCAATCGATACTCGAACACCCATGCATTCAAGTGCACTTGGAAAAGTAGTCTTAGCTCACCTACCCATAGAAACGCAACATGACATGTTAAATAGTATAAGACTTCATCCACTTACATCAAAAACCTTCTATGATTATGGTTTATTAATTCCTCACTTACAGGTTATTAAAGCACAAGGATACGCTGTTGATAATGAAGAAACCAATCTAGGTAAATGTTGTATTGCAGTACCTATCTATGTCAATAAAGAAGTAATAGGTGCCATTGCCCTACACGGTTCGACGGAGCAAATAAAGAAAGCGGCCATTCGTTCTTTTGTAAAAAAATTAGTCGAGGCAAGTAAAAAATTAACAGCGGAAATTGATTATCTTTTAACATAGGTTTGTATCTTAGAAGATTAATAAGCTATGCTCCTTTGCAATAAAAATGCTTTTGTTTCTATATATGAAACTATTAGTATAGATGTTTGTAAAAATAGGTTTTTATCCTATTCTTGTTATAGAAAAACGAGGAGGTAAGAAGATGAAATTCCATACATTAAAGAAAACTAATATCCGTATTTCAGAAATTGGTCTTGGAACAAATGCTGTTGGTGGTCATAATTTATTTGAAAGCTTAAATGAACAAGATGGAAAGGAGCTAGTGACAACAGCCCTAGATCTTGGAATAACTTTTATTGATACAGCAGACATTTATGGTAAAGGGCGTTCAGAGGAAATCGTTGGGGATGTTTTGAAAAACTATCGTAGGGAAGATTTCGTTTTGGCAACAAAGGCAGCTAAACGTTGGTTTGAAGATGGTACAGTAACAGTAGATAATCATCCAAAATATCTACGACAAGCTTTTGAAAATAGCTTAAATCGCCTCCAATTGGATTATGTAGATCTATACTATTTGCACTTCCCTGATAACGAAACACCTCTTGTTGAATCGATTGGAGAATTATCGCGCTTAAAAGAAGAAGGTAAAATCGGAGCAATAGGAATTTCTAACGTAACATTAGATCAATTAATCGAAGCAAATATGCATAATGATATTTCAGTCTTACAATCTCCTTATAATATGTTAAACCGTTCAGCCGAACAAGATTTACTGCCATATTGTATAAAAAATGATATTTCATTTATTCCTTATGGACCACTCTCATATGGTCTACTTGGTGGCAAGTATACAAAAGATTTTAAACTAGGCGCAGGGGACTGGCGAGTTTCAAACCCTTTATTCCACGGTGAACTGTTTGAACAAACATTAGTTAAAGTAGAGGCGTTAAAGGAAGTAGCAGCAGAAAAACAAACAACATTACCAAATCTGGCTCTTGCTTGGTTATTAGCCCAAGACGGTGTTGATGCCGTTATCCCAGGAGGAAAGCATAAAAGCCAAGTAGCTATCAATGTGGAAGCAACGGATGTCCTGTTAACAAATGAAGATTTAATGAAAATAGAAGGAATTTTATAATAAAAAATGAGAAAAGAGAGGATTTTTGCAAATTCGCTCTTTTCTCATTTTTATTATATTTTAGCTTTGTGCTCTATCGCAATTTTAGCGTAGTTTGACTGTGCAATTCTGCTAACAGCCTGTCATTTTCTTGGATTATTGGAAATTAAGCGACTCCTCTTCTTAATCCAATTTACGCACTTTAATCGGGATTAATGTTCTTTCTAATTGTTCACGATGCTGTTCGTACTGAAGTGGCAACATTAATTGGCTACCCATTGTCTCAGGTGTTTCGTCATGAGCAAATCCAGGAGGATCTGTAGCGATTTCAAATAGAATTTCGCCAGGGTCACGGAAATAAATCGCATTGAAATAATTACGATCTTTGACTTCCGTTACATGCTGTCCATGGTTCATCACATACTCTTGCCATTCTAAATGATCCGTATTATCTTGAGCTCTCCACGCAATATGGTGAACCGTTCCTACACCCATTTGACCACGTACACCTGCTACTGTTTTTAAATCTACAGTATTACCAATAGCTGCACTTGATTTATAACGAGTATAGTCACCCTCTGTCGCTACCTGTTCAAGGCCCATCACTTCTGTTAAAACTTTTGCCGTTTCTTCAGGATGACTTGAGTATAGTGTAGCTCCACCAAAACCTTTAATAGCAACCTCGGGTGTTACCTCACCAAATGTCCATTCATTGAGCTCGCCTTCCGCACGTGCAACTAGTTCAATATGCAAACCATGTGGGTCGTCCAATTGAATGACTTGCTCACCAAAGCGTTCAGCTTTTTGGAAGGGAATCGAGAATTTTGCTAAGCGATTAATCCAAAATGGAAGTGCCCCTTCTGGTACAACATACGTTGTAACGCCAACTTGGCCATCACCAATACGTCCTTGATAAGCATCTGCCCAAGGGAAGAAGGTAATGATTGTGCCTGGTTTTCCACCTTTATCGCCAAAATATAAATGATATGTGCCAGGATCATCAAAGTTTACAGTTTGCTTCACTAAACGTAAGCCCAACACACCTGCGTAAAAATCAATATTCTCTTGTGGATGCCCTACGATGGCTGTGATATGGTGAATACCTGCTGTATGTTTTTTCATGTTAACAAGCCCTTTCGACTATTTTTCTCACCTTTACTGTGCCCAACTACGTCCTACCTCAAACTGGATAAGCTTAGCGAATTGTATATAAAGCTTTAGACCATGGGATTAATTGATCTAACATTTGGTTCACTGAATCTGATTGTACTTCCTTTGGTTTAAAGTCTGTTCCATTTTCAAAATCTGTGAATAAGGATAATGCTGGGTGAACACGTACATCTGCAATTAATAGCTCTCCCATAATGCCACGTAGATGTTCTGCTGCACGAGCTCCACCTACAGAACCATATGACACGATTCCTGCTGCCTTGTTATTCCACTCAACACGTAAATAGTCTAGTGCATTTTTTAAGGCCCCTGTAATAGAGTGATTATATTCTTGTACGATAAACACAAATCCATCTTGTTTAGCAATAATTTCTGACCAAGCCTGTGCACCCGAAGCATCTTGCCCTGGTTCGCCTAATAATGGCAATTTATAATCAGCAATATCGATCACTGTATAGTTTGCGTCACCACGTAGATCTGCAATTTCCTTTACCCATTGTGCTACTTGAGGGCTTACACGTCCCTCACGTGTCGATCCAATAATAATACCGATATTTAATTCTGCCATTGTTTGTTCCTCCTCTTTTTTTGAACTAAATAATTTATTCAAAAAACCCATAATTGTACCTCCTGACGAAAGCTAAAGGTTCGAATTCATTTATCTCGAAATTGTTTATCTTGAATTCGAGATAATAATAACACGATATTTTTATCAACGTCAACAACTTTGTTTTTAAATTTAAAAAGGCAGAGAAAATTAACTCTCTACCTTCCCTAAAAGCTTATAAACCTGTGATTTTAAATAGCTATATTGCCCATCATTGGTATCATGAAAAGCCTCTGTCCTATTTGAATCAATATCCTGATAGTCGATTATGTATGAAAATTGCTCCTCCGTAAAATCCATTCTTACGCCATTAATGACATTATAAAAGTGCCAGCCCTCCTTGAGAAATGTCTTTCTAATTTCTCCGCCAAGAATATCCTGCACCACTAATGAAGTAACGCCACATTGCCCTTTTGCAAGGTTATCCAAGCTCCATTTAGAACTTGATTGGCTTGACCATAATTTTCTTAAAGCGTTTAAAATGTCTTTTTTCATGCTATAACTCCTCTCAAACACTTTAAAATGGGACTTCATCCATTTTTATTGGTGTTGAGTTCCCTGTAATCCAATCATCTTTAATAGCACTATAGACAATACTATCTGTCACGGTACCGTCCTCATTTTCCCAAGCATTTCTTAAATAGCCCTCGTTCACAAAGCCAGCCTTACTAAAGCATTTTCGCATCCCCATATTATCGGCTCTAGTATAGCCCTCAATACGAATCTTACCTTTTTCGCCAAATAGATCAATGAAGTGCTTTAACACCATATCCTTACTTCCACATGAATAAAAAGAATCCCGACTTTTTCCCCTTCCTCAAGTAGCCAATGTGTTTCACGATCGTTCTTATAGTAACCCTCCACATATGCAGCTCGAATGGACTCTTCTTTTACCAGTGGATTCGTGTGATACAACCATTTATTTTGAGTGAGTAACTGTACTAAATCATCAATTTCTTCTTCAAATAATTTGAATTCCATTAATAGCTCCTTTCTTAAATGTCCTCACATATATCAGAAAAAATAAAATTGGTTTTTGTATGTGCATATGGCTGTAATACATCAATAAACTGCTCAACATCAGAAAAAGTTTGAAAATGCCCTTTTAATAAAAAACATGCCTCACCTGATATTCGATAACAAAAATCTATCGTTGTATACGTCTTAATAAGATCTTTAAAATCTGCATAGCGGTTGTTTTTTATTGTCGCCTCAATGATAGCCTCAACTGGATAGCCTAATGCCTTTTTATTAATAGCCAAAGTATATTTTTTTATGACTTCCTGTTCCTCTAATTGCCGTACTCTTTCACGAACAGCTGGTGCCGATAAATGTACTCGTCTCCCTAATTCACTCATAGAAATACGACTATCCTCCTTTAATTCTTTCAGTATCCTTTCATTAATGAAATCCATTATGGCAATACCCCTTCTTTTTAAAAGGAAACGATTATAATTTCCTTCGAATTCGCATATTAACTTCGTTATTCATATTTTACACTAATGAAAGGAGGGATGTTTGATGACACTTATTCATTTACACGACAAGGGCTTAACGCCATTTCAACAACTATTAGGCTATAACGAGGGAATTCAGCTGCACTGGCAACAGTTGGGGGAGGTACTCGAAAAAGACGGGCATCTATCCGCTTCATTAAAAGAAGAGGTTCGAAAAACATTAGCTCAAAAAAATGGCTGTCAGTATTGTAAGGCAAAAGGCAAACCAGATCCACAATACTATGATGAGAAAACAGCCGTATGTACAGGTTTTGCAGAAGCATTCTTAGCTTCAAAAGGTCACACTGCGGCCAATGTCACAGCTGTATTAAAGGATTATTTAACAGCAGCCGAGATTAGCGAGCTACTAGCATTTATTTGCTTCGCGACAGCACAGCAATATTTTGGTGCTCTTATGCAATTAAAATAACGGAACTAGGGGTCTTCCCTAGTTCCTATCCACCAATTTGAACGTTCTATCCATCACATTTAGTGCTGTATCCACCGCTTTATGCATGCTATCCATCTAAATCGATTTTATTAGCTATATCTATAATAAATTGCTTACTAAGCTCCTCTTTCATATTATTCTCAGCATCCACCATCACTTGTTCAATGAGACAGCCTTGATGATGAAAGACATCTTCATGGTCTGAAGCACAACTAAATAATGAGGTTTGTCCTTCAATCGCATAAATCACATCTAAGAAAGAAATTTCTTGTGGACGCTTAGAAATACGGTAACCACCGTTGACACCTGGATTCGACTCAATTAAACCTGCCTTCACAAGCTTTGTTAATATTTTCGAAAGATAGGTTGGTGATAATTTCTGCATTTCTGCTAGAGACTCTACGCTCATTGATTTCCCTTTAGGATTGAGCGTTAAAAACACCATCGTATGTAACGCATAATTTGTTGCTTTTGAATATTTCATCATTAATCACCTCCATTCAGGACTATTACTATCTGTAATTAAAACACATTCTACCATATATCAAGAAAAAAGCATGTTTTGCAGAAAAACACGCTTTATGATTTCTTATTCACGCTGCCCATAGCCTTCTTCTTCAGCCATGGCATCAGCCTTTGTCGTATGAACAGTTCCAAATGGATGGTTTGGTGGTGCATAAATTGTGTAAAGCTTTAGCGGTTTATTGCCTATATTCGTAACATTATGCCATGTCCCTGCTGGCACCATAATGGCCATATCTTCAGACACGTGTCTTTGGAAGTTTAAATAATCTTTACTTGGTCCCATCTGTGTAACGCCATGCCCTTCCTCAATACAAATAAATTGATCGACGTGAGGGTGTACTTCTAAGCCAATATCTTCCCCAACGTTAAGGCTCATCACAGTTACTTGTAAGTGTGGCCCTGTCCATAGTACTGTTCGATAATTTTTGTTGTGCTTTGTAGTCTCTTCAATGTTGACAACGAATGGTCCTGATCCAAAATCATTCTGGACATTACTTCTTGGCACTCGTTCTTCCTGATTTGGATAGGCCCAATAAACAGGTTGATAACCGTAATTATACAGTAGATAATTACCGTAATAAGGGTGGTACATGTAACTCAATCCTCTCATACATGATAACGCTATATTATGCAGTTGAATGAAAGAAGGTACTCCGTTTGCACGTTGAATTATTAATGGAGTGCTATTTATAAACAGATTGGAGGTAGCTGCCATGTACGCTAGATTAGCAGAAATGCTAGCAAGTACTACGGCGATTAAATGGTTTCCTGGACATGATGTTGAAGATGATTGGATTGTAGAAGCTGAAGTTGAATTAGGGTTCAGCTTACCACCATCCTATTGCTGGTGGTTAAAAAATTATGGCAATGGGCAACTGAATGGTGGATCTATTCTCACAATCGGTCAACCAGCATACAGAGACATCGATCATACAGATATTCTTTATATACATCGTCTTAACTTGGCTGACAAGGATTGGTGTAAACAATATCCGAATAGGTTAGATTTATTTGTTCCAGACGCAGACGAACTATATTTTTTTAATACATCATCAAAAGATGAACATGGTGAGTTTTCAGTTATGTGCTTTGACTTATTGAATGACATGATTTATGAATATGCTTCTACTTTCTCAAAGTTTCTCGAAAAATTAATGGATGAACGGAGCTAATAGTGTGAGTTGCCATATCTATAGAGGCAACTCACAACTCAGAAAACTCCCTTTTAAGACGCTTGCGAAACTTATCATCTGTCAGAAATTTCAATTGAAAACTATTCATACTATTAGATAGTTTAATTTGTTCCATTGTATTTAAGTCGTTAGCAAAAAGGGCAATTTCCGTTTGATTCCCTTCTTTATCTTCCGCATAGGCTGCTAGTGTTAAGACAAATGCAGTCGATCCACCCTTTTGACCTGCATGTGTTAGCCATTCTTGATTTTTAGGATTCTGCATCAACTGTTCCATTACGGGATCTAAGTATTTATGTACCTCTGCACTGAAGAAATTTTTATTATTCAATTTTTCTAAAATAGAGATGTAATCGTTTGTAGTGGCCCTTATTAAACGGTCAGACCATATCTTTTGAAAATCCATATTGAGCAGTTTTTGTGCCTCTGCTTTCTCCTCGTAAGTCAAAGGTTGCTCTATCCAACTGGCGTGAATAGACGATGCACGCTCACGATATTCAGCCATATCCATTTCTTGCAAAGCCGCTAATGTTTCTTTTTTCGTTAAATTTTTTTCTTTCAAGACTTGAACCGGGATATGGAGTGCACTGACGATTGGATATAATGGTTCATGATCCTCTACATGTAGCTGTGTAAGCACATCATTAATCGCTTGAAAACCTAATACATGCATTAAATATTCCGTATTCGCATTGGAACTATAAGCAATCATACCACTTGCGACTTCACTTAAAGGTACATGATCCACACCCTGAAGGTTTAACTGCGCTAACCATGCTTCATGTGCACCTCCATCCGTTTTAGGAATATAAAATACCTCTAACTCCTTTAGATCGACCTGTTGCTGAGGATTAATGCGACCCTCTGCTGCTTGCTGTGCATAGGCTATAGCGACGATGATTTTAACTGTACTTGCTAATGGCAGCTGTTCCTTAGTGTTTAATTCCACCCAATATTGTTGATTGCGTTGAATGGCTACGGAAACATTTTTATCAGCTCTATGTTCCTTTATAAATTGAACAATATATTCTGGGTCGTCCTTCTTAATCTCTTTTTGAAACTTCCAAAAGACAATACCTATTACTAACCCTGCACAAATTAAAATGCCACCCATCATCCAATATAATTTTTTCACTTTCATCCCTCCATCACTCGTCTGCTTCCACCAACCATTGCTGCAATGCTGTAGACGACTGGTTTAATTGCAACGCTATTTCTATGTTTACTTCATCTGGGGGCATCACTTCCACGAGTATACAAATAGCGTCTCTTGTTTGATTCAAGGCAAATAGTCCCTCCTCATCAAGCTTTTTCATGGCTAATTCCATTGCTGTTAGCCGGAATGTCAATTCTTGCTGCCATTTTTCACCCCCAAGGACATTGATATTAGGTCGGTCATTCAAGTACTGACATACATTTGTAAAATACTCTTCACCGAAGCAACAATAAGGAGAATCTGCATAAGACCATTTGATAAGAGCAGCCTTTTCAGATTGAGAGTTGTTGCTATTTCTTGCCTATTTAGTAGCTTCCCGCCCCAATGCTTCCCACGACCAAGCTGAAACGTTCGGAGCATGCCCTTCGCCAGTTGTATATAGCGTACAGTAATAGTCCCGCTCACCATTTTTAAATAAATTCAGAAATGATTTTCTTGCAGCATTAACAATTTCCTCTACTAAAGTCTCCGGTAGGCATCATAACTATGAATATCTCCTTTAACTTGCTTTAGGTATATAGAACGTGTTATCGACGGATAGCACCTTTTTCAATTTGATAGTAAGACACAAAAAACCATCTCTAATCTTCATTTAGGTGGTTTTAAATGTTTCAATTTAGTCATCGACCCTTCTTGAGAAATAAGACTAATGCTAATGAAGCCAAAAAGAATAAACTTAGATGGAAACTAACCAAATTAGCAATGTATTGAATGTAATAATGAGTATTAAGTATTGTACTTTGTTGTCGCATTAAAGTAGAAATAATTGTTGGACTAAATAACGAAATAACAGCGATAACAATTATACAACTTGAAAACATTTTCTTATCCAAAAAATCACCTACCAATTCTGTTCAGAAGTATCTATAGGTTTTTGAATAAGATGCTCCCACTAGTTTTCCTGCAACTCCACTCCCAAGACTCATCTCTCCTATAGTGGTAGCAGCATTTAATAAAGTTTAAGGTCATTGCATTGTAAGCTACATACACTAATGAATTAACGAAGCTCTTAAACTGCTAATGCCATTTTCTAAATATCCTTTGAGGCATGTTAACATATAAACCCAACCCTCTTTTTGCCCCATCATTTTTGCCATAATCTCTGGGTCATGGGCATTAAACCCTGACTCTACTACAGTAATAATGGTTTCGCCTTGTAATTCTTCAAGAGTGATGGTAACCATCGTCACTTCACCATGCTCTTCACCCCATACAAACATAATTTTTTCATTAGCCTCCATTTCCAGCACAGTGATTACACCCTCAGCATGATACTCATCATATCTAAGCGTAATCCTTTTACCCGCTCCCCATCTTTCAGAGCTATCAGAGAACCAATAATGCCCAATTTCAGTAGGAGAAATAATGGCTTCAAAAACTTTATGGACTGGCTGCCTGATTTTTAATTTCGTCGTCACATCCGTATTCATCATCGATCATCATCCTTTTTGTAATATTTATCTACACATTCTTCGCCAAATTTTCCCTTTTACCTCTCTAATAATAAAAATTAACTAAAAAAGTGTGATTCCCCTAATGGTAAAATCACACTTTTATATTGGTAAAATGATCTCAAATGTTGTACCGACATTTAATGTACTTTGGACGTTTACTTTCCCATGATGCTTTTCAACGATGGTTCTGACAATAGATAAACCTAACCCAGAGCCACCCAACTCACGGGCTCGGGAGTGATCGACACGGTAAAACGGCTCAAAAATATAGTGTAGCTGATCATTTGGTATCCCAATTCCTGAATCTGTAATTGTAATATGAGTAGCTCCATTCTTAACCTGTCCACGAACTTCAACCATTCCATTCTTGTGGTTGTACTTAATCGCATTTTCAATCATATTAGAAAAAACTCTATAGAGTAATGTTTGATTTCCCGTTATCGTTTTCACGTCAATATCTACAGAAATAGCGATATTTTTTTCTATACATAAAGGCTGTAATTCTTGTGTAATCGTGTCTAACATTGCTTTGAGCTCAATATCATCAGAAAAATGTTCCGTTTGCTCATAAGCTAATGTTAACAGATCGTTCACAACCTGGATGAGCCTTTGTGTGCCTTGCTCTGTCACCTCTAAATTTTCCTTATAATCTTCTACTGTTGGTGATTTTTCCAGTTTTAAAACCTGGATACCTGCCTTCATGGTTGTTAGTGGTGTTTTCAATTCATGTGCTGCATTTGCGGCAAAGCTCTTTTGGTACAGAAACGATTTTTCTAGTCGATCTAGCATGTGATTAAATGAAGCTGTAAGATCCCCTATTTCATCTTTTGTAGAAATATGTTCGATACGTTGAGCTAAATTATGTTCGCTTATATTTCCGATTTTTTGACTAAGATCATGAACTGGCTTTAAAGCTCGACCAGCCACTACATAAATGGTAGCTATCCCTGCTACAATAATAATTAACATCCATATGACACTCTGATTGATAAATTTCTTTTTCGCTTCTCTTACATCCGTAATCTTTATTTGAGCAACGATATCATGATTCATCTTGGTTTCTACTGTCGCCTCATCTATGATTTCTTTGTGAAGCCTATTTTCTTGATTGAGTATCGTTGTCGTAATAGGTTGAACAATTTTTTCCTCGGCACTATAAATGGATAGGAACGTTAACAAAATTGTAACCACTACAAAAATACAGCCAGTTAAAAGGGTCAGCCTCATTCTTAATGTTAAGTTATTCATATGAACCTCTATCATTTTCTGCAATGATATAACCTTGTCCTCGGATTGTCTGAATCACTTCTATTTCCCCCAAAACATCTGCCATTTTTTTTCGTAATGAATGGATATGGAACTTGAGTGAATTTGAAAATAAATCCGTTTCACTGTCCCATACATGCTCTATCAACTCCTCTGAGCTAATGACTTTATTTTGATGTAGCATGAGATATTCTAGAATAGCATATTCCTTTTTGGTAACATGTATCATCTCACCATCCACTAAAACTATTTTCTTTGAGCTATCAAGTGTTATATTTTCAAAAGATATAATGGCGCTTTTTTGACTAAAAGACCGCCTTAATAAGTTGCGTATACGCGCATCCAACTCTTGAAAATCAAAGGGCTTTATTAAATAATCATTGGCTCCACAATCAAGACCCAATATTTTATCATGAATAGCTGAACGTGCTGAAAGGATAAGTATTTTCACATCCTCGCTCTGAACTCGAATCTGCTCTAACACCTCTATGCCATCCATTTTGGGTAGGTTTAAGTCCAATATAATAAGGTCATATTCATTGATTTCGAATAATTCTAATGCTTCCTTACCATCAAAAGCTGTATCAACGGCATAGCCAGATTTCTTTAACCCTTTAGAGATGATCCTGGATAAGACAGCCTCATCTTCGACCAATAAAAGTTTCATTCGTTCTATCCACCTTTAAAAATCAGACTTTTTTAACGACCCGTTAGTTTCATAAATTTTGCTAACAAACAAGTCCTACCCCTTTGTACTAGAATAGCCTACTTGAATGAGCTTTTAAAATAATTTAAGTCAACTAACACTTGTCTCTTTTACCTTTACATAGTAAGAAGCTTGTTTTGAAAGATCAAAACAAGCTTCCTTTCATTACTTTTCCTTTTCCCCGCCATCAACTATTGTAGTTGTCATCATCACAGCACCCTCAGGAATAGTTGGCATTTCACCAGGTTCAAAGGTTTTTACGCTCACTTTTACTGATTCTTTTTCATCTACTTTTGTTTTTTTCATTAACAAGCCTTTAGGAACCTCCTTTTTCTCTCCAGGCTTAAGTATCTTCACATCAGCCTTGATTGATTGTGCCCCTTTTTCATTCTCATCATTTGAAGAAGCTAATGCAGAAAATGAAAAACCACCTGTTAATAAACCTAATGCTAGTGTTCCTACCCCTAATGCTCTTAATTTCATAAATATCCCTCCAAGAAAATGATTTGTAACAATGGTTACAGACCAAGTATATTGATTGCTAGGTTAGAGGAAGGTTAGATTTTATAATAATCGATGATTTCTTTTACATTCCTATAATGTTCAAAATTTCGCTGACACATTTGTTTTGAATATCGATCATCATTCCTTTTTATAGTGTATTGACGTTTTATATACTCTTCTTATGAATATAAATTCAATAAAAAAAGGTGCGATTCTCCTACTGATAGAATCGCACCTTCCCATTTAAAATATTTTATTACTTTCTATAGTAAACTGTAAATCTGCTACATTTGCGATAAAATTCTTATCATGTGTCACGAAGATGATTGTTCCCTCATAAGCCATTATAAATTGCTCTAGCGCCTCTAATGCTTGAATATCTAAGAAGTTGGTTGGCTCATCCAGTAACAGTATATTAAAGTTCCCCAAAAACAGATAACAAAGCTGGAGTCGTATCGCTTCACCACCGCTTAATAACTTCACACTTTTTTGTATATCATTTCCTACAAACTGCATGGAATTTAGAACACTTCGTAGAAAACCCTCATCGTAATCAGAGCGATTTTTTAAAAATTGGAGGACCGTTTCCTCACTTTTAAATTGGTAGCTCATCTGATGAAAATAGCCTATTTTGGCCTTAGGGGAAATGGTTAACCCATCCCCATAGTTTGCAATATGTTGTAGTAATGTACTTTTTCCACAACCGTTACTACCTGCAAGCGCAATCTTTTTACCTAATGGTATTTGGAAGTTCACTTTATTCAATAGTAGTTTCCCTGGTACGTGTAAAGTGAATTGCTCTGCCATAATCGGAAATTTATTGTGTAGTTCCAAAGCTTTCGATTGTCGAAAAACTATTTTTCTCTCTACCTGTACCGCATCTACTTTCTGAAGCTTCTCTATGCGATGTTCTATCGCTTTGGCTGCACGTTGTACGCTTTTTTGACTCGTACCTTTGGACTTTGTCATAAACATACGATTCGGTTTTGCATGAGCTTCTCTTTTTGACATGCTCCCTGCTTGGGTAATTTTTTCAGCTTTTCTCATTTTTTTATCAACAGCTTGTTCAAGACGACTTCTTTCCTTCAAGTATAAGTCATGCGCCTGACTTTGTTGATCTCGCTCTACCTGCTTTTGCTGAGCATAATTACTATAATTTCCAGAATAAATATTTATTCTGCCCCCATCAACCTCCCAGATCGTTGTGACCAATTCATCTAGTACAGCACGATCATGGCTAATTAGTACAAGCGCTCCATAATAATAACGCAATTCATCCAGTAAAAACGAAATACCCTCTTGATCTAAATGTGTTGTTGGTTCATCAATGAGCAGTGCTTCCTCATAAGAAGAAAGTAATTGTGCTAACTTCAATCTCGTTTGCTCCCCACCACTTAGTCCTTCAGAATATGGAGGAACAGCTAATTTTCCTAATAACTGTGCCTCTACCTCTACGAACGTTGGTGCTTCCATTTGTTCAAAATATCCAAAATGAACATGACTCTTTAACATCCCACTCGTCGGCTGAATTTTGCTAGCAAGTAACTTCATTAATGTACTTTTTCCAGCACCATTTTTCCCAACGATGCCGATCCGATCGAATTGGTGAATAGCTAATTTTTCAATGTTTAAAATTTCTTTATCTAAATAATTTACGATTACATGCTCTAATTCAAAGCAAATTTTCTCCATATTGCTACCTCCCGAAAATAAATCATTTCGTATCGATAGCTATGGTATCGATACGAGCTTTTAGTTAAAGCCCGTATCAAAAGAATAATAGCATATGCATTCTACCTTCCCCCTTATTGGGTAAATAAAAAACACAGACAATGTGCCTGTGATCTAAGTAACTGAGATATATTAGGAAAGTTGTCTCACTAAATAAAGGCGTGAGCTCCCTTTGTTGTGTTATGAAAGATGATTAAAAAAGGACAGACTATCCCGTATACTCTGGTTTCACAAACAGAGTTATTGACCCTATTCAGTTATTGGTTCAAAACGGTAAAACGTAGTCTCATTGAATAGCCCATTTTTTTAATCCTCCTTAAAAGTGTTATGATTATTATAAATATTTTTCCCAATTAGTCAAGGTCTCCCAGACTAAAGACATACAAAAAAAGGTCGATATATCATAAATGAACATTACAAAAAGTATATCATTTGGTGAAAACCTGATATAGTATGGATTTAAGAAAAAATCTAAATTGATATGGTGGTGTTATGTGAATGAAAAAATACGTAATGGATATTTTAATGATTATGCTTGGATCACTGCTCTTTGCCCTTGCAGTTAACTTATTTGTCATTCCGAATGATTTGGGTGAAGGCGGCGTAACTGGCTTAACAATTATTGCCTATTATCTTTTCGGATGGTCTCCGAGTATTGTCAGCTTTATCATGAATGCAGCTTTACTAATGGTTGGCTATAAATTCCTAAATAGACAAACAACAATCTATACTATCATTGCGGTCTCTTTCCATTCTTTATTCTTACATTTAACAGAATCTTGGTCTATTTCCTCAGATGAGATTATCGTAAATACGATTTTTGGTGGCGTATTTGCCGGGGTTGGTATCGGCTTAATTATTAGAGTTGGTGGTACAACAGCGGGTTCTACGATTTTAGCTAGGATTACCAACAAATACCTTGGCTGGAGTATTAGCTATGGACTTTTATTCTTTGATTTAATTGTTGCTTTTTCATCTTATTTTATCATCGGTGCAGAGGCATTAATGCTAACGATTATTATGCTCTATGTTGGTACAAAGGTGATGGAATTTGTGATTGAGGGCGTTAACCCTAAAAAAGCTGTTACTATTATCTCAAAGAAACCAGAAGACATTGCTGGACAGGTGACTGCTTATATGAACCGTGGAGTTACTGTTCTTTCAGGTCATGGCTATTATACAAAGGAACAAAAAGAAATTCTGTATATCGTCATTAGTAAACAAGAAGTTGTGAAGCTCAAAAAAATCGTCAAAGAAGTCGATAAAGATGCCTTTATTGCCATTCATGATGTAAGGGACGTTTTTGGAGAAGGCTTTATTGAACTAGCAAAATCTTAAGACAGTCAAAACACCTTTTGTAAGTTACAACAAAAAGGTGTTTTTTCTATTTACCTATTTCTATCGATCTGTAAGGAGCTTTCAATAATACTGTCCAATAGTGCTGGATAACTGATGCCAGCAGCCAGTGCACTTTTTGGTAGAAGGCTATTTTGCGTCATCCCAGGCAATGTATTAACCTCTAACACATAAGGGACGCCATCCTTAATTAACATATCTACTCTAGCATAAACACTGCATCTTAAAGTCTTGTAGCTTAGCATCGCAGCTTTTGCCACACGATCATGAATCGCAAGTGGGAGTTCCACAGGCTCCTCTATTGTAGAAGCATCATCATATTTCGCCTGGTAGTCAAAAAATACTGCCGTATGTTTGATTGAAAGGACTGGCAAAAGCTTCTCATTGAGGATTGGGCATGTAATTTCGTCACCAATCAAGTACTGCTCAATAATGATTTCGTTATCCCACCTAAATACCTCTGCTACAGCAGTCAATAAGGCACTCTGATTATGGACAATTTGAACACCTACACTAGAGCCACCAGCATTTGGTTTCACTACAAGCGGATAACCAATAAGTTCTATATCCTGTAAGGGCAGCTCCTCTCCTTTGATGAGATGTATCCAATCTGGTGTTGCGACACCTTCATATCGCAATATTTTTTTAGCCATATTTTTATCCATGCACAAGCTACTTGCTAGAAGACCACTTCCTGTATAAGGAATACCCAATGTTTCTAGTACCCCTTGAATCGTACCATCCTCCCCAAACTTTCCATGCAGTGCTAACAAAGCGACATCAATGCCACGCACCTTATCAATTACCTCTTTGTTGTCATCTAAAGTAATGGCAACAACCTCATATTTTTGCGTATCTAATTGAGCGGCCATTTCTTTACCTGTCATAATGGAAACCTCCTTTTCAGAGGAAGTACCTCCCATAATTACGCCAACCTTCATTTTCTCAACCCCTCATATCATTTTTCAATGTATCACCTATGATTTGAATACCACGAACAATATCGTCATCTGCTAAACGAGAAAAACCTAAACGAAATGTATTACTGCCTTTCCCATTTGTGAAAAATACATCTCCTGGGTAAAACACTACGCCCTTGTCATAGCACTTCTCCAGTAGCAGACGTGCATCAATTCCCTCTTCTAGCTCTATAAAAAGATGGAGCCCACCATCTCCTGTGATTCTACTAAACGGAATGAATTGCATACAGGCTTGACGAGCAAGCTCATATTTTTTTTTATAGACAGACCTTGCCTTCTTTAAATATTTTTCAAAATAGCCATCCTGCAAATATTGATATAATACCGCCTGATCGAGTGTTGACGTATGAATCGTTCGAGCTCTTTTCATGCTTTCTAAGCAGTCGATTAACGCCTTATCTGCTAAAATCCAGCCAACACGTAAGCCTGGGAAAAGTATTTTAGAAAAGCTGCCAATATAGACAATGTTATTACCTTTACCACTAAAAGCGATCAGCGGCGCCAAATGAGCGCTTAAATACCTTAATTCCTCATTAAAGCCATCCTCTACGACGGGAATTTGATATTTTGCAAAAAGCTGAAAAATAGCATTCCGTTTTTCTGAGGAAGTAACAATTCCAGTAGGATTATGATAAGACGGAATGAGATAGGCAAAATCAAATTCTTTTGCTGCTAAGGCTTTTTCCACCTGGTCCATATCAATACCATCATCTTTCATATCAATGCCATGTATCTCTAACCCATGCAAACGGAAAAGCTTTAATGCTGCGTGGTGTGTAGGATTTTCACATAGTACACGCCCTGATTTTTTAGCTAAAGAGGACAATAAAATATCTAGCCCCTCTGTAAAACCATTTGTAATGACAATATCTTTATTAGAAATGTCTACACCCTTCAATTCCATATAACTGAGAAGATAGTCAATTAAAGGCTTATAGCCCTTTGCATAGCCATAGTTTAAGACAACATCTCCTTCAATCGACATTCTTGTAAGAAACGCCCTTTTGAAATTTTCAACATCAAAAAGCTTTTCTTCCGGGGCAATACTAGTGAAGGAGATCATTCCTTTTTGCCACTGTATATCTTGTCGTAATAAATCAATTTCATCTGCTAATAAAGTGGTTGCATTCAGCCTTTGCTTCCAGTCCATTTCAATAGACGCTGTTTTCAATGGCGTGACCTTCCCTACAAAATGCCCTATTCCCTTCTTTGCATAGATGATGCCATCTAGCTCTAATTCGGCATATGCGTTCAAGACCGTATTTCTACTGATTGATAATAGCTTACTAAGTTCACGGGTAGATGGAAGCTTTTGATGTTCTAACAGATGCCCTTTGACAATCATATCTTGAACATAATCCTTCAATTGCACATAAACCGGACGTTCATCCATAAGCTTAAAATCACTAAACACTTCCTAACCCCCTTGCTTCATTTTTTCATAACCCTTGCCAACCTAAAAGGTCCACCTATTATGTAATTTCCAGTTAGAGTGGTTGCTCCTCTTTCTATCATATTTCAATAGTATGGTGTGTATATCAAGAAAACCCTACGCTATGTAGCATGAAATATAGGAGTTTAAAATTTATCATATACAGTTAGACAAAGCTAGAAACGAACTGTTTTCATTTTAACAAGAGGAATAACCTCCTGTTTATTATGCTATAGTGTATTTATGGGTAATTTTTCAAAAATTAGAAAGGAGCTATGAAATGGATGAAATTTTAACGATTACGAATTTAACGAAGAGTTATGGAAACAAAGAAATCTTGAGGGGGATTGACCTTCATGCAGCTAGAGGGGAAATCATCGGTTACATTGGTCCTAATGGCGCTGGTAAAAGTACGACTGTAAAACTTATTCTAGGGCTAGAAGGTGATTATGGCGGAGAAATTAAGCTCTTTGGAAAAAGCATAGGGCAAGATCATATTGATTATAAACGAAAAATTGGCTACGTTCCCGAAATCGCTGATGTTTATGACAATTTAACAGGCTATGAGTATTTAACCTTTATTGGACAGCTTTATGGTTTAGAGCTAGAAGAGGCGGCTGACAAATCCAAATCACTAATGGAATTATTCGGGGTTGGTGAAGCATACCATTCTAGAATTTCCTCCTATTCAAAGGGTATGCGCCAAAAACTACTCATCATTGCAAGCCTTATACATAATCCAGACCTACTATTTTTAGACGAACCTATCAATGGCTTAGATGCAAACAGTGTCATGATTTTTAAAGAAATTTTAACGCAGCTGGCTGCCAACGGAAAAACCATATTTTACTCATCTCATATTATGGATGTGGTTGAAAAAATCAGTAGCCGTATCATTCTTCTGTATGAAGGAAAAATTGCAGCAGACGGAACATTTGCCCAACTACAAGCAGATAATACCGAAGGAACATTAGAAAGAATTTTTAACCAGTTAACTGGATTTCATGAGCATCAGGAAATCGGAGAGAAATTTGTGTCCATCGTCCGAGGAGTTCAATCATGACAGATTTCAAAACGCTACAATTGCTTGATAAATTCCGACTGCTCTTTGTAAAAATGGGCATTGATTATGACGTGATGAGAAAAATTCTTCATATTAAATTAACGATGGATGAACGTAAAGTACCAACAATATTTAATCAGAATAAAAAGAAAGAGAACCAAAAATACGGCTATATTAAATCATTGTGGATTTATGTTTTATTTGGACTTGTACTCATCCCACTTATGGGATTTGGTGAAAACTTTCTTTTTCAACTGAGTATTGCCTATGCCATGATCATATTTTTAATTATGACATCCCTGATTTCTGATTTTTCTTCTGTACTTTTAGATGTACGGGATAAAAGCATACTTTCAACCAAGCCTATTTCAGCTAAAACAATCAATGCAGCTAAATTTATGCATATTTTTATTTACTTATCTTATTTAACACTTGCCTTAACAGCTATCCCACTGATAGTCAGCCTTTTTACTCAAGGAATTGTATTTTTTATTTTAACGGGTCTTGAGATTCTACTCATGAATTTACTGATTGTGGCATTCACAGCCATTTTGTATATTGCTATTTTACGCTTCTTTGATGGCGAAAAACTGAAGGATATGATTAACTATGTACAAATTGCTTTGTCACTCATGCTGATGATTGGCTATCAGGTTCTTATTCGATCCTTTGAATTCGTCGATTTAAATATGACCGTAACATTTCATTGGTGGAGCCTCTTCCTTGTACCGATGTGGTTTGCCGCTCCATATGAATTAATACTACATGGTGATACATCCTTATTAACAGTCATCTACAGTATTTTAGCACTGATTATTCCTATAATCTCAATAGGAATCTACATCAAGCTCATTCCAACCTTTGAACGCAATCTTCAAAAGCTACTTAGTACAAGTAAATCAAAAAAAGAGAAGAACAACCGACTTAAGTCCCTTCTATTAACACTCGTGTGTAGCACACATGAAGAACGAGCTTTCTATCGCTTTGCCACTCTTATGATGAAGCAGGAGCGAGAGTTTAAGCTAAAGGTCTATCCGTCTTTAGGTTTTTCATTTATTATTCCTTTTATTTTCATGTTTACGTTTAATAGGTCCGAAGAAGTTGATTATGCTCTTAGTATGAGTTACTTAAATATTTACTTTAGTATGCTCATTATTCCTTCTGCTGTGCTTTTTCTTGGTCACTCTGCTAAATATAAAGCGGCGTGGATTTATAAAACACTCCCGCTTAAAGATTATACAGACTTACAAAAAGGTAGCTTGAAGGCATTTTTAATCAAATTGTATATTCCGTTATTTTTAGTACTAAGTGTAATCTTTAGCTATATTTACGGCATTCGAATTATCCCAGATTTACTAGTAGTTTTAGTAACAAGCTGGTTGTATACTATTATTTGTTTCGTCACGATGAGCAATAAAATACCTTTTACTAAACCATATGATGAAGTTGGAGATGCTCAAGGCTGGAAAACTATGTTGTTATTCATCCCTTTAGGTATGCTGGCAGGTCTACATTATTTAATTGCTAGTCAGGTACCATTCGGCTCTACTGTATATTTCATTGTGCTTCTCCTCATCAATATCGTGATATGGAAGCTGGTTTTTAAATCGGAAAAATAACTACAAAACGGCTTGAGTCCCTTAATAGGATTCAGCCGTTTTTTCATTAAAAAGCCTTTCGCTCATAAATACGTATAGACAGTAACCATGACCCCGTATATAAGATAATAATGATGACTGTTGCAATGAGATATAGTTGTAGTTCCTGTACCGCCATAAATTTTTGTACAAGGGCTCTTACTTGATTATTAAAGTCCGGAACAAAATAATTTACCATCACCATATAAATTCCAAATAAAGTTACACTAACAATAGCTAAGTGCTTTGTTTTAAATTGATAGGATATCGGCAGAATAAATGACATCGCAATCATGACTAATCCCATAATTAGTAGTATTTCTTTCCACAGTACTAATACTTCTTGCCCGTTCAAAAGAAAGTCGAGCAGATACGTATAGCACATAAATAACCCTGTAAAAATGAATGCCCCAATATATTTTGAACTAACAATTTCCTTCCTTGTATAGGGTAATGAATTCAGTAAAATATTAGCATTATCTTTTTCATCACTGGAAAATGCATTCATAATAAAAACAATACTATAAACAAATACGATAAATACTGGAGAAACACTGACCAATAAGTAAAGTATAATAGTAGCTATGTAGATGATAAGCATGTTTTTTTGAATTAAAATATCCTTCAGAATAAGGTTCACCATATCCTTATCTCCCCTTTTTTGTATAATACATAATGTCTTCAAGCGTAGGTTTTTCGACGACAACGGCATCTCCAAATATTGTGGCCACTCTATGTTTATGAGCTGTCAGTGCTTCAAAACCTCTGTTTGTTTTGCGAATGGCCAAGAACTCCTGCTCTGTTTCACGATCTAATAGCTCAAGCGTTCCCTTGACGATAGCGTAATCCTCTTCAATTTTATAAAACTCCTTCGTGAAGATATGCTCGCCATTATGAATAAAGGTAATATAATCTGCAATACGATCTAAATCTGTTGTAATATGTGTAGAGAAAAATATAGTTTTGTGTTCATCTTGCATTAACTCATGTAAAATATTTAGAAGCTCTCTACGAAATATAGGATCAAGACCTGATGTTGGCTCATCCATAATGATTAATTCAGCATGATGAGCTAAAGCCATGGCTAATGATGCCTTCATCTTCATCCCCTTTGAGAATGTCTTCATATTTTTGTTCAATGGCAGTTCAAACTGATTAATATAATGTTGAAATGTTTTTTCATCCCAGTTTTTATAAGCTGGTTTAATGATCCTTTTCATATCCTTTAGCGTAATATTTTCATAAAAAATATTGTCATCATAGACAAAACCGATGCGTTCTTTTATTTCCTTTTCGTTTCCCTTATAGGGCTTACCAAAAATAGAGATAGTCCCGCTATCCTGCTGCATTAAATTCATAATCATTTTAATCGTCGTCGATTTTCCTGCCCCATTTCCACCAATAAACCCTGTCACAAAACCCTTTTTAACTTTGATCGAAAGATCCTTTATTTCAAACCCATTAAAGGATTTTTGTATATGCTGTAATTCAATAACATTTTCCATCACTCATCCTCCGTATACAATAAAGTAAGCATTTCCTTTAACTCTATTAAGCTAATATTCATTTCCTTCGCATTTTGAATCGCCACCAACAACTTTTCCTCAATGGCCTTCATTTTTCTTTCCTTCATCATTTCTGTATTTTGTTCAGAGATGAACGAGCCTTTCCCAACAATAGAGTAAATAAAGCCGTTTTTTTCAAGTTCTTCATAAGCACGCTTTGTTGTGATGACACTAATTTCCAAATCTTTTGCTAGTTGACGCATGGAGGGTAATGGTTGGCCCTCTTGTAATTCACCCGTTAAGATTCGTTTTTTGATTTGTGCATATATTTGTTCATAAATAGGCTCTTTTGAACTGTTAGAAATAATAATTTGCATGCAAATACCTCTTTTGAAATATTGTATATATACTTTATATACAATATATACACATTTACAGTTATTTGCAAGTAAAAATTTCCTTTTAGTTAACCTGAGAAGATAGTTACCTGCAAACACCAAAAAAGCATATAGCCTAATGAATGACTATATGCCCTAAAACTTAAAATATAAATGCTTTCATTTCTTCCTCGTCTTCTCATCTGCTAAAAAGATTTCATGAAGACTAATGGTCATGTTTATTCCCCCTTTAATATTAAGGGTTACTATAAACACGGGTGTTAAAATGTAACATTTCACTAAAATTTATGCAGTATTATGTTTAATTTTTCAAGAGTGTCTAACATTTCGGCTAGCTCGTCAGATGATAAATAGGCATGGTATTTTTCAGTAATCTGTTGGTTAAATGCTTCCACTTCTTGTTGATAAAGTAATCCCTTTTCACCTAATTCTATAGAAAATGCTCGCTTATCTTCAACATGCTGCTTTTTTGTAATGTAGCCATCCTTTTCAAGCTTTGCTAACTGCTGACTCACTGCACTTTTCGTAATTGCCATTTTTTCAGCTAGTTCCGAAGGTGAGCAGGATGGATGTCGAATCACTAATGTTAAAAGAACATATTGCTGATTATTTAAGGAGAATTTAGTATAGGCCCTTTCCATTTTCTCAAGGATGATCCAAATATCTTCTATCGTTTGATTAATTTGCTCCGCTACATTGTTAGTCTTCATTTTTTTGAGTATCACCTTTTTCACGCCATTTTTTAGGATTTAGATAGCTTTTAAATTTGTTCGCTACTTCTTTCCCAACAAGTAAAGCACCCAGCCAAAACATGATTTCAGCAACTATAATACTTCCTGGTATTATACCTGCTTTTACTTTTGTAGGTATCGGTGTGAATGGTGTAATGATTGGGATTAACCACAGTGAAAGGGAAAAAATAATAATGCCTATTCCAAGCTTATAAGCAAAGGATTTTTGTGTTTTTTCATTAGAGGTCATATGTCTTCTCCTGTACAATAATTTATTTAAGTTAACTAAACTATATGATAAATTTATTTTTATGTAAAGCCGTTTTATCTTTACAAGAAAATAAAAACCCCTATCTATTTGAATACTGATGAGCCAAATAGATGGGGTTAGACTATCATACTTTAAGTATTTATTATTTCCCAGATGTAAGCGGCACACGTAGCTCTGCATCTGGATCATTCGTAGTATATTTCCAAATATAAATATCGAGCTCTTTATCCTTGAAGTTCTTATACTCATCCACGTGCTTATTATTCCCATTACCAAGTATTTTAGCAATCAGAGGCATTCCATAGTTACGATCTTTATGATCTAGATAATAGGTTTGAGAGACACCACCAAATGTAGGATCAGTGCTAAAGGATTCAACGTAGAGGTTGCTATCTTTCTTATAGTAAGTCCACGTTATTGAATACTCTCCAATCGTAGATGTCTTACTTTGAGGTTTCTCTGATATGTCAGTTAACCGAATCGGTTGTTGATCACCGTCTTTTACATCAACACGATGTTTAGCTACCAATGTCACAGATTGATTCGACAACGAGGACACATCCACTCCCGTCAATTCAAAACGAAGCTCTGTTTTATACGGATCTTTTTCTATATCCCATCTCCCTCCATCCAAAAATACTCCTCCAATATCCAGCTGATAATCAATGTAAGGAATATATGCATATTTCTCCTTATGTGTCAGTATTAAACGTACTTGTGTTGGAGTAACTTTCATTTCATGAATTTTTATCCCCTCAGATGCATTTTCTAAAGGAATATTGACTACTTTTTTAAATGACCCCTTCTTCAATTCTTCTTTGGATAACTTCATCTCTATATTCCAACTATCCTTTGCAATATTTAATGTATGTTCATAAGTTAGTTGGAACTTTGTACCTTTCGCTCGTAAGTTGTGTGATGTGAAAATTTGCTGACTAAAGTATTCACCTGTTGCACCAGGAGTTCCAAATACAGGTGTTTCCTCTTCTTTAATAGGCTGATTTTTATCATCAATAGCCTTGATACGTACCCATTTGTTCTTCATTTCAGAATCTGTAAATTTAACCGCTGACTGAAGCATTACTTTCCCTTCTGATTGTTCAAAGGTTTGTAGAATTACATTGCCGATTCCATCCTTTTGAATAGCGAAATTCTGCGTATGAGAGTCATTAGGGTTGTAAGGAATAGGCAGTTCTTCATCACCTATGGAATGAATGTTCTTCATTAAAAATTTAATGTCCGATTTCTGATCATCTGCTACCCAGTCTGTCTCAAAATACCCTTGGAAAAGACCAAGATCTTCATTCCATCGATGTGAGTAATTCCCTTTAATAAAATCGCCATTAGAATCTTGAAGTCCAATTTGATCAAAGCTCACATTCTTTCCATCCCAAGATGCTTCAGGTTTCAAACTATATAGCAGAAATGTTCTGTTATCATCGATAAACGCTGTATGTACAGTTAGCGTGAACCCTTCCTTCGTAACAGATTGTTCAATCGTCTGCCCTAAGCCTTGTTCTAATGCAGACTGAATACCAGCTCTATAAGAAAGAATATTGGACCAATCATAATTCAGTGCTGCATAGACGGGTGTAGCCATTAAAGCGACAGCTAGTCCCGCAACCAAAACAAATCTTTTTCTTTTACGAGGTCGAAGTTCGATGGGTTCATCTGCAATCTTTAACTTATCCTGCTGGATACTATTCCACATTTGATCAAAGTCAGGATACGACATGTTATGGTCTGCCTTCATTTCATTGTTAAGCTTCTTTTCAATGCGTTCCAAATTGTTTCTCTCCCTTCAACGATAGGTTTTGATTTTGTTCCAACTTTTTGCGCATTATTTTCAATGCCTTATGAAGTCTCGATTTCACTGTACCCACTGGAATCCCTAGAGCTTCAGCAATTTCAGCTAACGATAGCTCACCGATATAGCGAAGGGTGACGACAGCCATTAATTTTTCAGGTAATTGCTTAAATAGCCCCTCCCATTCTTCCTCCGCTACCTTTTCCAATACAATGGTGTCTACAGATTTAACTGATTCTGTAGTTTGCTCATGAAGCAATAGAATCTGACTTTGTTTTTTTAACTGTGCCTGTTTTCTTTTAAGCATATTTAAGCATTGATTCATTGCAATTCGTAAAATCCAAGCACGCGTATGCTCAACATCCCTCCAATCTTGACGAAAAACGGTGACAAATACGTCATGGCAGAGGTCCTCTGCATCTTGGGTGTTCCGTAGCATGTAATAGCAGGTACGGTAGACATCTTTGTTGTATGCATCGAATAATTCACGTTCTGTCAATCTAAGGCACTCCTTTCTGATTGTTCTACTTTATAAACAAATGACTACTAGAAAAGGTTCATCTTTTTGGAAAAAGCCGTTACTTCACTTTAAAGATCCAACACGATAACCCTGCTCTAATGAAAGAGCAGGGTTTATCTACTTGCATTGTTTCTTTTTTGAACAGTGAAACAGGCATTTATAAATTTCTTTTCACTAATCTTCCTACTTGTTTTGCTACTAATTCGATATCACCATCGACCTCTTCTAAAACATAAGACTCTAAAACACCTAAGACAGCTGTTCCTAAAAACTTTAAGATAATATGTTTATCAATCCCCTGATTTGAAGGAGCATTTACATCTAATTTCTTATCGATTTCTCCCATAATAAAGACTAATAATTTTTTTCGAAATGAGAGTGTACTTTCACTTCTAAATAACGATGCAAAAAAAAGCTTGTGCTGCTGAAAGTAGGTAAACCATATAACGGTTCCTTCTATAAATCCCTTCTCTTTCTTCTGATCACATATTTCTCTCAGACATGCTAAATGATCCTCAACAATTTTGTCTAATAAATCATATTTATCTGTGTAATGAAGATAAAATGTTTTTCTTCCGATGTCCGCTTTTTCACTTATATTTTTTACAGTAATATCATCAAAACCTTCATTTATCAACATTGCTAAAAATGAGGATTGTATCGCCTGTTGAGATTTCGTTTTTCTTCTATCCATTTTTTCCACGTTAAAACCTCCACGTTTTAATACACAGTTTTCATTTTATGTGTCATAACACACAATTGCTTGAATATGGTCATTGTTGTGACTACCTGTCTTTATTATTATAAATATACACGAGTGTAATAAAACTCACAAGTGTATATAAAACGTATAAAGGTGGTCTTCATATGACAGTTACAAAGAATAATGTAAGATTCAATGCAAGGGGAATAAAGCTTGCTGGTATTTTATACTTACCGGGGAAAGCTAACGAAAAGGAATCAAACCCTGCCATCGTTTGTGTACATCCAGGTAGTAGCTGTAAAGATCAAACAGCAGGTCTCTATGCTGAGAAGCTAGCAGAGTTAGGCTATGTCACAATTGCATTTGATGCCTCCTATCAAGGAGAAAGTGAAGGAGAGCCTCGATATATAGAAGAACCAGCTGCACGTGTTGAAGATATTCGTTGTGCGGTAGATTACTTGACTACACTTGCGTATGTAGATAAAAACCGTATTGGTGTCTTAGGGGTTTGTGCTGGAGGAGGTTATGCAGTGAATGCAGCAATGACAGAACGCCGCATTAAAGCGGTTGGTACAGTCGTTGGTGCAAATATTGGTCGATTAAATCGTGAAAGTGATCCTATTAAAGCGTTAGAGGCAATCGGTCAACAGCGTACTGCTGAAGCTCGGGGCGCCGAGTCCATGATAACAAATTGGATTCCTAAAAACCAAGCAGCGCTAGAGCAAGCTGGGATTACTGATATTGATATTATAGAAGCAGTTGATTATTACACAACCCCAAGAGGTCAAAGTCCAAACTCTCCGAATAAGTTAAACTTTACAAGTATGGGATCTGTCATTGGTTTTGATGCTTTTCATTTAGTTGAGGAATTACTAACTCAGCCGTTACAAATTATTATTGGTAGTGTACAAGGGGCATTCGGGTCATATAAAGATGGTCATGAGCTATATAAAAGAGCAGCTTCACAGAATAAAGATTTACTTGTCGTTGAAGGGGCAAGTCACTATGATTTATACGATCAACCAGAACCTGTTCAAATTGCTGTTGAAAAATTAGCCACATTCTATAATGAGTATCTTTAACTAAAGCTATTAGTTGAACCGAACTCTCTATAGTAAGTACTATCAAAAGTGCTCCTATTCAATGTTCGGTTCATCTATCATTAAAACGCAGGGATTACATTCTAAACAATCTCTTCCTTCAAACCCTCATAGGCAGACTTTGAATGCATAAATACATATAAAAGTAGAGAAATAAAAATAGCTAAGATACCAAATACAATACATACTAACTGTAGCGAAAGCCAGTCCGCTAATATGCCTAAAGCTAACGTAAAGACAATCTGTAGCATATTTACGCCCATTGTGGAAACACTGCCGAAGCGACCCATAATGGCTGATGGCACACTCAATTGATAAAATGTACTGTATCCCGCATTACAAAATGACATACATATCCCTAAGGCAATAAAACTAATGGTCCCCATTGCTACATTCGGTGATAAATAAAATAAGGTGTAGCAAATCGTTGTCAAAAGCAGACCATAAATAATATATTGTCTAGTTGAAAACCTTTTAGCATACCGAGCAGCCATTGCTCCACCGATAATCGCCCCAATCCCTGCAATACTAACCATTACACCATATAGACTATCTGAGGCTTGTAAGTTCTGTTTAATAAATGTAGCTTCCTGTGAATCTAATGCAAAAGCAATCATTAAAGCACCTTGAAAATAGAGAAAAACTTTGGCAAAGGCTCGCTCCTTTTTAATATAGGCATAGACAATACCATAATCCTCTTTTAGCATCTGCCAGGTAAGCCGTTGTCGGTGCATGTCCTGACGACCGTCTACTACTGGAAGCTTGAAAATGGCCAATGCACATACAAAGAACGTTAAAGCATTAAACCAAATTGCTACGGATACATCTGATAAAGCAATGATAAACCCAGCCAGTGCAGGCCCAATTAAAAATGAACCTGAGCTAAACATTCCTAGAATGGCATTAAAGGATTGTTTATCTTTGTCTGGCACATATTTTGCAATATAATAGGTACTACTTGGTCCAAAAAAGCTACTCGCTATATTAGATAAAAATAATACGCCATAAATAAGCCAAATAGAAGACGTAAATGGTAACAATAAAATCAGTATCCCGCGAATGATGTCACTATAGATCATTAATTTTTGTTTATTGGATCGATCAATAATAGAGCCTGCAAAAAAGCTGGTTAAAATACGAGCGATTGGCCCTACAATAAATATACTAGCCATGGCAGTAGGTGACTCTGTCAAATGCCAAACTAATAAATTGAGCGCAACAAGATTTACCCAATTTCCTAAATATGAAAAACCAAAGCCAAACAGAATGAGACGATATTTCCTAATAATGCGCATAGGTCTCCCTTCTAGCTCTCAAAAATAGATTTTTGGTCATTTTTTACATAAAAGTACTCTTTTAGACAATCATATCTATTGAGGGATTTTGGTGCAACTAAAAATAGCAACCCTTAGCTAGGTCCATAGCTTTGGGTTGCCTTTTTAGTTTTTCTTTATTGATAAAATGGTTTTACATTGTATCCGCTTTTCTCCAAGTGATAGCGAATATTTTTATCGACTAGGAAGTGACCAGAACCAACTACAACAAAGTACTTACCTTCTTTTTCTTCAAGTACATTCATGATTTTCTTTGCCATTTGTTCATCACGTAAACCAAATAGCATTTTATTGAATTCTGATGATGTACCTTCCATTGCTTGGAAGCTTTTTGCGAACTCCTCAACATTCCCTTTATTCCAGCTTGTAAACCACTCTTTAAGAATTTTTGATTGATTTTCATCAGAAGGACTGATGATACTATCCAACACTGCGACTAATGACTGCTCCTGTGCTTCTGGTGATAATGCATCAAACATATCAACTTGTGCTTTTACTCCTTCTAATTCAATGACTGGCTTTTGTTGCAACTGTGCATTCAATAAGAAGTATACATCAATACCATGCATCGTCATCTCTTGTGGCGTCAATCCAAAGGAATCGTCCATTGCCAGCATTGATAACGCACTAGATAGCATCCAAGGCTTTTGCATTGTCAGCTGATCCATCGGAAGATCGTAAAGCTTTGCAACTTGCTCAAGCTTTGCATATGTTTCTGGTGCCACAGCATCTTTCAATGTTTTACCTTCTGTATACAGTGCCTTTTCTGAATAATATTCAAGTGCTTTTGTATCCAAAATATTTGCCTCAACTAATAGCGCATCCGATTCATTGAACGCTGTTACTAATTTTTTATCGAAAGGATATAAGTCTGGTGTGCCTAGATGGATGGATCCTAATAAGTACACAGTCGTATCCTCATCCTCTACAACCCAGGCCACCCCCTTCGATCCTTGTTCTGCAAGGGCATATGTACTTTTAATGAAACGAACAGCTAGTATAACAGCCTGCTGTGTTGTTGCTTTTTTTTCTAAATGCAGTCCGTTTGGAGAACCTTGTAATATATTTTGTTCTTTCATAAATTGAATGGCATCTTTGCCAACAGGTAAATCATAGCGTGCTACGATATTGTACATGCGCTTCACAATATCACCACGTGTATTATCGTTCTTTACACTCACTGGCTTGTATTGTTTATTTTCAGCTAAACCTAGAGTAGCAATTTTCTTTTCTGTCAAAGCTAGTAATTCATTTACTTTATCCACCGAAATTTCTTCAAGGAAACCATCGTAATACCATTCCATAGGGAAAATACCATATTTTTCTCCCTCATTTAATGTTTCAATAGCCCACGGACTAATCGATGGAACTTGAGGCTGTAATTGCTCTTCAGCATGAATCACAGGTACAACCGTTGTCAGCATTAACGAAGCACCAAGCAATACTGCACTTGTTCGTTTCATCATCTTTTTCATCATACTCTTTTCTCTCCTATCTCCTATTTTATGTATCAACACCGCTTGAAATTATACCATATAAATAACAACTATATTATACTTAAATGTGAAAAAATTAACAAAATTGTATTACCATTAAAGTTATGTCGAAATAGTTATCTATAAGCTACGTAATGCGACGTAGTTAATGCCGTTCACGCAAATAAATAAGACGATGACAGCTATTTATGTCATCGTCTTACTTGTGTATAGTTTATTGAATAAATTTAGGATCTAATATACCTAAACCACTACCTTCAAGTTCAAATTTCACTTTTGAAGCTCCATCTAAATTAACATGAACCTTTACCTTGTCTTTGATTGCTCCACTATCATAAATCAATTTACCATCTGCGTAAATTTTCAAGAAACCTACTCCGAAAGAGTTAGCTGCTAACTTTTTAATTGGTGCCAAATTGGTTTCGAATCCTTTGTAATTTCCATTGGCTAAGTATTCCGCTGTATGGTCTTGAACAGCACCGCCCCCATGGTAACCACCAAGTTGATAAGAACGCTCAAACTTTTCACCCGTATGAATTACGATAGAACTTGGATTATGGAACAATGGGTCCTCATCACGCCCAATAGGTTTTATATCTTTCAAAGAGGTGAATTGGGGAACCTCACCAATATAAACGGATTTTGTTTTTCCGTCCCATGTTACCTTTTCACCTAAAGATTCCGCAACAAAGCGCATTGGAACATATATTGTACCTTGATAATTAAATCCAGATTGACCTTTTTGCGGCACTTTTTCAACCTTATTGACATAGTAATTGATTGGATCCTGATACACGCTGATCTTTTTCAAGTCGCTTGCCGCTTCCGTAGTTGAGAAGTACGTAAACGTCAAACCTCCTAATATAAAAAATCCTAAATAACTTGTTATTATCAATAACTTCTTCACAAAATCACTCCTTAAAATTAATATAGATATATGTAATTATACCAGAAATTTCATATAAATTTTATACCAGGATATTTTTAAACAAACTTTTTTCTAGTAGTATTATTTTCTCTGTACTAGTTTATTTGTACGCTATTTGAATATTAATGGAAAAAACTCGAACCATAGCTAATGGATCGAGTTTTACAGCAATTTTATTTCTTCTGCTTATCAAATAATGTTCTTTTTGAAAATAGATGGTAGCACATCTAACAACCGTTCACGTGTGATAGGGTCACAATGATTCCATGTAAAATCTACGAAATGAGTCTTACCAGGAGTTAACTTGGCTAAAGTGACGATCTGTGGACATTGAGTAATCGTTTGTAGTTCTTGAGGAGAAGCCAAGATAAAATTACGTTCTCCAGCATAGTGATTTATTTGATGCTGCTGGATTTCTATCCATGCTTGCCCTTGCTCAATTAGGTGCATTACTTTGGGAGTTGGACGGAAGCCAAGTGATTCATACAAGCTAGCAGCCAATCCGGTCTGACACATAACGTAAAATTTTACACCAAGCTTGAGATAAACCGTAGCCGTCTCTCCAGCAACATAAGCATCCACTAATTGCCTACGTACCATTCTTACTTTGTCCTCATATGTAGTAATCCACTTCTCCGCCGCTTTACTCCGCTCAACTAGTTTAGCGATATATCGTAACCGCTCAAACAATCTAAACTTCTTGTCCAGTACAACAGTTGGAGCAAGCGCATCCAGTTCCTGCAAGTCTTGCGGATAATAGCTAAGCAATATGAACTCTGGCTGCAGCTGTGCTATTTTATCTGGATCTGCCCAATCCCCGATACTATGAATATTTCGCAATTTATTGTGATAAACCACGTTATCTCTCATGATGGAGATGGCTGCTCCTATAGGGGGTATGCCTAGAACGAGTAATTCCCCAAGTGTAAATTTTCCATCAGTCACAATACGTGTTGCACTTGTAGGAACAAGAACCCTTCTACCCAGTGAATCAATAACTGTTCTTTCTGGCGTATGAAGATGAATGTTTGCATATTCACGTGGGGTGTTTCCAGTTAATTTATGAAAGCACCGACTGAAATAGTATTCATCTTTAAAACCAATTTGTCGAGCTATTTTGCTCAATGGATCGGTCGTATTACGTAGAAGTTCTTTTGCCTGATTTATACGTAAATGAGCCACATAATCAGTCGGCTTTTTGCCAGTCAACGTTTTAAACTTTTGACTATATTGCCATCTCACCATTCCAGCCATGTTAGCCAGTTGTTCTACTGTCAAGTCCTCATCATAGTGCTGTTCTATGTACTGTACAGTTTTTTGAACCAATTGTATCTTTTCTTCATTCAACAACTCGTTAGCTTGCTCATCTAACTGGACCATCATAGCTAGTATCTGCTGAAGTCTACCTTGCATCATCGCCATTCCTGATGTGGATAGAGAGGAACAAAACTGATTATTTATCCATGCTTCATTTCCTAATACTTGCTTGACTTGAGAAAATAACAGATTATAGGGATAACCACAAAGTAGGGGTGGATGGGCAACCTGATTCAACGTCATCCCTTCCACTTTAAAAGTTTCAAAGGTAAAGTGTGCCAGCTGTGCCTCTTTGTTACTTGATTCTACAGTGTAGCTTTGTGTAGGTAAAATTAGAACGCAGCTTCCTTGTCGTAGATCAATAGCCATTTTGTCTACATACAGCCGTATGCCATGACTCAGTGCTATTAATAATGCGCATACATTTATTTCATTATCCTTTATTCCCTCATTGTAGCTACTAGCTAGCATTATTTGATCAACTTGAAATCGTTCATAATGTTGTAGCCTAATATATAGGGGTGCTAGATTCATAAGCAACTCTCCAACCATTGAAAATGATTCTCATTATCGTTATTGTAACATATAATGACCCTCTATCAACTATTGTTCGAGTATGTACTATTTTAAAATACAAACAGTTTAAAAAATTGATTAGGTAAATACAATTTTTACTGTTTGTGCATCCATTCTGGTAACTTTTTATACAATTGCTCCAAAGCTAATAAATTATCTGTATTCCATTCATTAGGAACAACATAAACATTTCCCTTTTTGACTGCAGGTAAAGTTCCCCATATTGGGCTTTGTAGTAGTCGATCCGCCTCTGCTTCACTTTCACCATCCTCTTGTACAATGACAAACAAATGATCACCAGCAAACTCTGGAAGCACCTCTTCGGAAACCTCAAGGAAAGATACCCCTTCTACATCAATAATATTCTTCTGTACAGCTGGTGGGACGGCAAAACCGTTTTCTCCATATATAATGGCGCCAAAGTTACGATCGCCCATAACATAAAGTATTTTACCTAACTGGTAGAATACCGTTGCGGTCTCCCCTTTTGCTAATTGAAGCTTATCAAACATTTCTTTAGATTGCGTTTCAAACTTAGCAATCATTTTACCCACTTCTTCCTGTTTACCCGAGATATTGCCCATCTCCTTTACACGTTCTGTATAAGGAAGAGCTGGGTTAAAGGGAATAGTCGTTGCGATTTTTGACAATTCCTCGTTAAGATTTGGATCGGACTTGTAATAACCATTAATAATCAGATCAGGTTTTAAAGTCAGAATCGTCTCTAAGTTAGCAGGATTTCCAATATCAACGATGCCTTCAAGTTTATCTCCATAGTAACTTGCAGGATCTTGAGGAAGATTATTACCAACAAGGGGAATATCCATCGCCAAGAAATCACCCGTCGTCTGACCAATATAAACTACTCGTTTTGGATCTGCGGGTATTTCAACTTGTTCGCCTGTAATCGTTGTATATTGAACCGTTGTCTCACTTTCCTCTGCTTGCACATCAGATTGAGCTGTTTTCCCATTTTCCTTACCCTGCGCATCAGACGCACTGTCATTAGAATTACTGCATGCCGATAGCATCAACAGTAACAGAAGGAAACTCCCTCCCCATAGTATAAATTGCTTTCGTAGAAGCTTTTTCACATTTATTACCCCTTTCCTTTTTATCTTTAATTGAAAATGATTATCATTTACAGCACTATTATAGTTTGTATGAAAAGGGTAAACAATGGAAAAAACGCAATGATTTATTTGGATAAATGTCAATAGCTTCTCCCAAATAAGCACGTTCTCTTATTTCACTTATTAAGTAACAGAAAGAAGTTTTACATTTATTTAATTATCTCTACACAGCCGTGTTTAATGACAATAACCCAGAAGAGTTTCAATAAAGTTAGATACTAATGCGCAAACAGCAATAAGATTATTCAATTCAAATTTGATAAAAAATCTTGGGTTTTCTATTTAATTTCCTCAGCCAGCTCCAAAATAATTCCTTCTGGTCCGCGAACGTAGCATAATTTATAAGCATTTTCATAGTTAGATATCTCACCAATTAGTTCTGCGCCTTTCTTTGTCAATTTGGTAACAAGGGCTTCAATATCTTCAACAGCAAAGGCAATATGCTGGATACCCAGCGTATTTGCTAAAGGATGCCGTATCCCTATTTCATTTGTTGGCGCGTTAAATTTTACTAGTTCAATATTTGTATCACCATCTGGCGTTCGCAACATTACTATTTCTAAATTTGCGTCACTATCCGATAGTCGCCATATTGCCGTTTCCTCTTTAACGTCTTGAAGCCCTATTATCCGCTCCATCCTCTTTACCCACTCACCCTCCACTTTTCCTTCCCCTAGCATCTCAAGGCCAAATTCAAGGAAAAATGCTTTTGCTGCTGGAAGATCATTGACGATTATCCCCACATGATCGATCTTACGGATTTTCATATTTCATACCACCTTTCTCCTAATTTTAATAATTTCTTTTTGATTGTTGAATAGCTTTTCCCCTATACTCAACAAACTATCCACCATTGGCAAATATCTATAACTAACATGAACTAATAATCCTAAGTCTTAATCTTTTTCATCGTATATTTATGATAGTCCTTTTTACGAACAAAAACGTTTTTCTGAAACAACTCCATAGACCTTAAACATCTAATTTTTGATTAAGGGTGGTTTTAGAATCTTTTCATTTCCTCCAATAACAATCTACAAAAGAAGCCCATTACTTTTGTAGATTTAATACAGATAAACAATTTTTCACTTGATCATCTCTTTAACCCCATGGACAATAGATTTTAAACTTATTTTGTTAATTTAAAGAGGGAAAATCCCTAATACTACACAGACGATCATCATGACAATGGTAGAACCGAAAGCCCACTTTAAGAAGATACGTTGTAATGTGCCGAAATCCTCTCCAACCATACCTACTAATAAATAAGTAGATGGAACAAGTGGACTTAGAAGATGGACTGGCATCCCTAATAGAGAAGCTCTACCAATTAAGGCGGGGTCGATGCCATATACCGCTCCTGCCTTGGCAAGTAATGGCAGCACTCCATAGTAAAAGGCATCGTTGGACATAAAAAATGTAAAAGGTGCGCTAAGGATGGCTGTAACTACTGCAAAATGAGAACCCATTGCATCTGGAATATAATGAATTACTGAGTTTGCCATCGCATCTACCATTGCTGTTCCTGAAAGAATCCCTGTAAAAATCCCAGCTGCAAAAACCATTGAAACAACTGATAATGCATTGTCAGCATAATTCGCAATACGTTCCTTTTGGTCTTTCAATTTTGGATAGTTTACAGTAATCGCAATCGCAAAACCAAGCATAAATAATGTAACAGGTGGTAATAGCTCCATAATTAACGCTATTAAAAGAATGATTGTTAGTGCATAGTTAAAGATAATTAGTTTTGGACGTTTCAAAGAGTCATCCTCGACTGTAGCAGCAGGCTGAACTGCAGTTTCATAATCATATTCTATAACACCAATTCGCTTCCTCTCCTGTCTTCCGAACATAAATGCCATGAGCAGAACAAAGATAGCGCCGCCAATCATCGCGGGAATCACGGGTGTAAAAACTTCAGACATTTCAAGATTCAATGCTGTCATAACCCTTGCAGTTGGCCCTCCCCAAGGTAGGAGGTTCATAACACCTGAGGCTGAAACGGCAATACCGGCTAATACAATTGGTCGCATGCCAATTCTTTTATAAAGCGGTAAAAATGCTGAAATAGTAATCATGTAGGTTGTTGTACCATCACCATCTAAAGAAATCAGAAGGGCTAATACGGCTGTTCCGATGGCAATTTTTACAGGATCACCTTTTACTAACCTAAGAATTGTTTGAATGATTGGATCAAATACTCCAGCATCAATCAAAATACCAAAGAAAAGAATGGCAAATAAAATCATAATCCCGGTTGGAGCCACACTTTTAATCCCATCCAACATCATAGGACCCATTTCACTTCCGAATCCACCAATAACTGCAAACGTAATGGGAACTACAATTAATGCAATCATTGCTGTAAGACGACCAGTCATAATCAAAATCATAAATACTATTATCATTAAAAAACCTAAAATTGCTAGCATTCTAATCCCCCCAATGACCCTTTTAAGTTATTTATCAATTCTATAAATAACTAATTTTCCGAATATTAAACCTTATAGTAAAACAACATCGAGCAAATGTAATCGTTTTCAAATTAATGTTTATTAATTTCTTTATATCTATTACGTACATTTTGTTCACTAAAAGTAATACCTTCCATTTCAATAGCTTCTTAAGATGCCTATTGTACACATTAAAAATACCTCCCTTATCAAAGGGAGGCCATATATTTTGATGTTCTGTAAGGATTTTTTATTTCCTATGTTTGAACTTGTCTTTTTTATGCCGTCTGCTGTGATATTCCGTAGTATACTTTTATCACAACAAACTAAAGGAGTACATAAATGCTTGATTCTAATCCTAATTGGCTGGCACATTGCACAGAAATAAAAGATTTAGCCAAATCCTTATTTCAAAAGTCTACGATACATCTTGAAAGTGCGGCTCTCTTATTGATTACGGATGGCCAAACCACCCTGTCCATTAATGGGCACAAAGAGCATATTGTTTTTGGGCATTTGATTGCCCTCGAAAGTGATGCGGTTATCCAACTTACAAATACAAACCGTCTTGATTTTTCAGGCTATTTAATTAGCTTTGCACTGTATGATACAGCAATGAAATTAACCCGTAAATGGTCTATCAATACAATGAATGGTTACTATATTCAGCGAGTGCCTGAAACGATCATAGCTGATATTCGGATGTCGCTCGCTAAAAATATAGACCCTCTCCATAACACCATTAAACAATTTATTTTATACAGTTTGTTGAAGGAATTACAGCAAGAGCAATCAACAGATGAATACACACTTGAGGAAAGAATGGAACAGACAGTTATTTATATGCAAAAAAAATATAACCAAACAATGACAAGAGATGAACTAGCAGCCATCGCTGGATATAGCCCATGGTATTATTCGAGAAAGTTCATTGAGTTATATGATAAAACACCGATAGCTTATTTAATTAGTTATCGTATTTACCGTGCGCAAGAAATGCTATTAACAACAGATGATTTATCACAAAATGTCGCAAAAAAAGTTGGTTTTGATGATGTGCAGCACTTTAGTCGACAGTTTAAGCGCATTGTAGGTCGTCCACCTAAGAAATTCAAAAAGACCGTTGGTGAATATCGTGTTTGCTTTCTATCACCTGCACACGCAGAAATTGCAATCGCATTAGGGGTTATACCAAATTGTGTTACTGTGACGAGCTCCCTCACTCCAAAATATCAAAAGAATCTTTTTCATGAAGTTGGTACAACCATCTTAGAAATGCCTCAATATGTGATTCAACAAGACATCATTGTACAACAGCAACCCGATTTAATTATCGGTGTCGACTTAACGGAAGAGACAAAACAACACTTCCAAACGATCGCACCTGTAATTACGGGGCTACCTTATGATTTAAATTCATCAATTCGTTACTTTGGTGAATTGTTTAATAAAGAGAATGAAGCTACACAAATTATTCACGAACTTACGACACATGTAGATGTTCTAAAAAATAAAATACAACACCATCTTGTAAAGAATGCTACTGTACTTTACTTACGTGTGGAGGAGTTGGGTTATCGCTATGTCGGTGAATCTTCTAGTGACTCCGCTACCCTTTTATATCAGGAACTTGGCTTAAAAATGCCTGAATCATTGCGCACAAATAAAAATAGTTTCAACATATGTTCTTTACAACAATTAGTGGTAGCCAATCCTACTTATTTGTTTATTGAAAAACGCATAATGGATTATTATACAGCCGACCTTAGTTTAGCTACTTTACAAAAAAGTGAGCAGTGGAAAAATTTAGATGCTGTGAAAAATAAACGTGTGTTTTATGTGGATACGGGTTTATGGATAAACAATTGCAGTGTGTTTGGCAAAAGAAAAATTATGCAACAGATTGAGCAGTCGATTTTGGATGGTGTTTGCCCTAAAACACAATAATCCAATTTTTAAGGCACTTTACGCTATAGTAGGCACTATCATTCCCTGTTATTATTTGATAGTGATAATCATTATCAAATAAAAAGGAGCTATAATCAATGAAAAAAACGATGCAATATATACTTTTTATGTTAGTAGCTTTAACATTAGTTGCTTGCTCAAGCACTAATAAAGAGAGCGGAAATGAGACAAAGGGTCAAGAAGAACAAAGTGAGCCTACAACGAGTGTTGTAAAAGATGCCTATGGTGATGTCACGATCCCTACTGAACCTAAAAATATGTTAGTTCTTAGTTCTAACTATGCTGAAAACTTAATTGAAATCGGTGTAACGCCTCAAATGGTGACAGTTGTTGAAGAAATTGAACCTGAGTATCGCTTCAAATTATTCAATGACAACAATGTTAAAATTATTCCGACTGTGCAATATGAAGATAATTTAGAAGTTATTCTTGAAGCTGCACCAGATGTCATTATTGCTCAGGGTGCAGCGATTGATGCTAAAAAATACGAAGCTTTAAGTAAAATTGCTCCTACTGTTGCTGTTGAGGCAGGCGTTGCAATAGATGAATATGTTCCTGTGCTTGGTGAACTGTTCAAGAAAGAGAAAGAAGCTACACTTGCTCTCGAGAAGTATAGGGAAAAAATAGAAGAAACCAAAGAAAAACTACACGATGCTATAGGTGACGAAAAAATTCTTGTATTACGGGTAGAACAAAATCAATACCGTGTACTAGGCACTGAAAAAGGTAGCCCTGGTAGTGATATGCTATACACACAACTTGGGTTAAATATTCCAACTATGTTGAAAGATAATAATGAGTGGTTCACGCCCATCTCCTTAGAGGTTTTACCTGACATTGATGCAGATCATATTTTTGTCGAACAACGTCAAATGCAAAATTATAGTAGTGAACAATCTATGAAAGATTTAGAGAATAGCCCGATGTGGCAAGCAATGGATGCTGTGAAAATCGGCAATGTTTATCCATTAAAAACAGCAGATTACGTTGTAGGTGAAGGTTTAATTGGCTCTCCACTATTCCTTGATTATTTAGTTGAAAAGTTGGTGCCTTAAATGAAACAAGAGATTTATGATGTAATTATAATCGGTGGTGGGCCGGCTGGCATGTATGCTGCCTTTTACAGTGGTATGCGTGAAATGAAAACGAAAATTATCGAAGTAAAACAGGAATTAGGTGGTTTTATGCGCACCTATCCTGAGAAATTGGTATGGGATGTCGGTGGTATTGAACCTATTCGCTGTGAAGAAATTATTCATTCCTTAATCAAGCAAGCTATGACATTTAATCCAACAATCGTATTTGGTCAAGAAGTTGTTGGCATGGAAAAACGCGACGATGGCATTTTCGTCTTAACAGCTAAAACAGGCGAGAAACATTATACGAAAACGATTATTTTAGCTACAGGACGTGGTATTACACGCATTCAAAAATTAACGATTGAAGGCGCTGACCGTTATGAACTAAACAACCTTCACTATACGGTAACGAACATCAATAGGTTTAAAGATAAACGTGTACTCATTTCTGGTGGCGGCGACTCAGCTGTAGATTGGGCTATTGAAATGGCTCCTATTGCCAAAGAAGTATACGTTGTTCATAGACGAGATGACTTTAGTGCCTTTGAATCATCTGTAACACGTATGAAGTCTATCGCAACAACCTATGTTCCGTATACAGTTTCTCGTTTACATGGCAATGGCAATAAAATTGAACATGTCACATTACAGCATGTTGATTCTAATGATATGACAAAAATTGAAGTAGATGAAGTGCTTGTCAATCACGGATTTGACCGACACTTTGGCGGCGCCATTTTAGATTGGGGCTTGGCCTCTGAAGAATGGGGCATTTCCGTTACTCCCAAAATGGGTACAAGCATGCCAGGCATCTTTGGCGCAGGCGATATTGTAACGAATGAAGGGAAAATAAGACTGATTGCAGGCGCATTTAACGATGCTGTCCTCGCTGTCAATAGCGCCAAATTATACATTGACCCAACAGAATCAAAAATGGCGGGCGTTTCTTCTCATAATGACCGCTTCGCTGAAAAAAATGAAGCGTTACAACAAAAGAATAAAGCTGTAACTACACATAAATAATTAGCTAATACCTTCCCCATTAGATAAACAAATCATCTGTTTATCTAATGGGGTTTTTTATTGAAGCAAGAAAGGTCTTCGTGGAGCTTAAGAAAAACGCAACTGCTTGAAGTTTTACTTTATTGTTTTTGTACTAATTCAATAATTTGTTCTGCCATGTGCTCTGCTTGATGGATAACAGAGATTGGATCTGCTGAGAAGAAGTACTTCCCATCGAATGTAATCACTTTATTATTTTTCACAACCTCTAAATTATCCCATGTAGAAGTCGTTTCGTATTTTTGACCATAATCTAAAACACCTACATAATCACCTACATAGTCACCTACCGTTTCCCATGAAATACGTTGCTTCTGCCAATCTCCCTTGCTATCTTCAATTAGCTTTTGTATAGATGTTGGTGCTGTAAGTTTTAACAAATCATACATCGCTTCACCACCTGAGTTACCACTAGGAATCACAACAATCTCTTTGTCTGTTAACGTAAAGAGTGAGAATGTTATGCCTTCTGGGATTACGGCTTTGATTTTTTCTTCAGCTACCTTTGCACGCGCCGTATAATCTGCCATAAACTTCTTCGCCTCTTCTTGGTGATTTAACATTTCGCCAATTGCTAAAATTTCTGCTTCCACACTATCGTAGCTATCCGTACTGAACACAATAGTAGGTGCAATTTTTTCATATTGTTTTATATTTTCCTCTGCAAACGTAATAATTAAATCTGGTTTTAGACTAGTAGCTGTTTCTAAAGATACAGTATCTTCATTCCCAAGATCTACAATGTCCTGCCCCTGATAGTAATCCTTTAAAAATTCACCATAATCAATGACCTTTGTCGTTGAAGCAACTGGTACAATGCCTACAGCTAATACGTGACCTAAATCCCAATCCACAATAACACGTTGTGGGTCTATGGGAACTTCTACTTCACGTCCTACCGAATCTGTTACAATACGTGTTGTTTCAGTCGTTGTAGATTCCTTGTCATCCTTTGTACCTTCTGTTTTACTACCACAAGCTGCCATTATTAGCAGTAGACTCATTACCAACATTACTAGAACGGCTTTTTTTATGTATTTATTCATAATCCTTCTCCTTTAAATACTAATTGTTCCCTATTATATTGAAAATGATAATCATTTTCAATGGTTGTAGCTGTAAAAAAGTTTGCTCCAATAATATTCACCTATTAGACTTGATAAACAGGAATGATTAATCCAAACATGTTATATATGAATTTCTTTTCTTAACATCCTTTATCCAGTTTTTAATTTGGTTAATCATGTAATAATACCCACCCTAATAATAAGAAGAATTTGCTTCTAGCTTTTCATATACAGCGTAATATAAAAAATAATTCCGATACCATTGAATTATGTAGATTACTGTCGAAATATACCTATATATAGTTGTGGGAGGAAGCAAATGATGAAGAGAATTTTACAGTTACGAAGCATTTCAAGAAAGTTAATGCTACTAATCACAATTATTATACTTGTAACAGTTGTGATTATCGGCTCAACAAGTTATGTTGTTGCCAAAAATCAGCTCTTAGAATCCGGTCAAAGAGAACTACAAAGCATCGTCAAGGGGGCTTATACTTCATTAGAACTGATTAATGAAGAAGTGGAAATTGGCAAAATAACACTAGAGGAAGGTAAAGAACAAGCGAGAATTATTCTAAATGGGCCAGTAAATGAAAATGGAGAGTACGATTATCAAAAGTCCCATTTTACTTACAAAGAAAATGGTTATATATTAGCTTTTGACGAGGATTTAGTGTTACAACTCCATCCCTCTAAAATAGGTGGAGCTCCTGTCGATGATCTCAACAGAAGTAATCGAGAAAAGATCGTTGCAGGCGGCAAGTCCGAAAATGAATCAGATCGCTATGTCGTTTATTCTGATAAACAGCCAGATGGTTCTTTTAAAGATAAAACAGCCTATACAGAATATTTTGAGCCTTGGGGTTGGACTCTTGGAATTGCTGTTTTTCAAGATGAATTTTATGAAGGATTAAACATCTTACAATATATTATCTTTGGTGCAACAATTGTACTCATTATTTTAAGTTCAATTGTGTTTTATTTAGGTATTCGGAGGAAATTAAATACACTAAAAGAAGTAGCTGAAGCATCAACAAAAATTGCTGATGGTCATATAATTGTTACCAATCTACCTGAATCAAGTGATGAAATTGGGCAACTTGCGACTGCTTTTAATAAAATGTCACAGCAATTACGTACACTCGTCGAAAAGACTAAAAATACTAGTGAACATTTATTGGATTCAGCGACCAACTTATCAGCAATTTCAGAAGAAACATCTGCTAGTAGTGATGAAGTTGGTAGAGCAGTTAACGAAATTGCTACTGGTACACAAGAACAAGCCCATGATTTGGACAAGATAAACCGAACAGTAGAGCTATTATCAAGTTCTATAGAAACTACGGAAAAACAAAGTAAAGTGATGTACGACATTACAAAACATGCTGAAAAAATATCAGCCGAGGGAATTGCAATAGTTCATCAATTACAACAATCCAATACTGATTCATTGGCAGCATCAGAAGAAGTCAGTTATGAGATTAAAAATTTAAATAGTAAAATCAATCAAATCACACAGGTAATGGAAACAATTGAAACAATCGCTGAACAGACGAATTTACTCGCTTTAAACGCAAGCATTGAAGCAGCAAGAGCTGGTGAGTATGGTAGAGGTTTTTCAGTTGTTGCCGATGAAATAAGGAAACTAGCAGAACAATCGAAAAATGCTACTCACCAAGTACAAGGAGTGGTTTCATCTATTGTTTCAGAAACAACTAAAACAGTTGAAACTGTAGAAGGAACAATGGAGACTGCTAAAAAGTTAAATGATGATGTAGTGCTAACACAAAGTAAATTCAATCAAATGTCTGATTCTGTTAAGCAAATTGTGGAATCGATATTAGCAGTTAATAAAGAAATGGACGTTATGACCTCCTATAATAAGTTGATGAGTGAAGGAATCGAAAGTGCGTCCAGCGTATCAGAACAGACGGCCGCTTCCGTACAGGAAATTGCTGCTTCCATAGATGAGCACATTAAAGCAATTGCTGATGTTGCTAATGCTGCTGAAAAACTAACGGAATTAAATCGTGAATTAAATTCTTTAATGGAGCGATATACGTTATAAAAAGCTAACGATATTATGAATATGGTTTAAAATGACTACAAAAGATAACTGATTTCAAACTTTATAAGGTATTGAAGGTATTCCAGAGTTTTTGGAACTCTTGATGAAACATATAATAGATTATAATACCAAAGCATCGAATCAAATGATTCGATGCTTTTCATGTTGTTGAAAAAAGGTAATGTCAACGGCATAATAAGCAATTTTGCAAGGCGAGGGGTTGATTTCCGTTCCGCCAGCGTCCTTTCCAGGGGGCGTCCGATGAGCCGCTTCACTCACTGCGTTCGCTCCAGGGTCTCCTCTGTGACGCTAAATCCCCTAGGAGTGACGCTGGTTCCACTCCAATCAACCATTCTGCAAAAGTGTCTTTTCCTGAACAAAATAGCCCATTATTTATATTATAAGAGAGGATAGCCTCTTACTTTCAATTTGGAGAAGTGATGCGTGACAACACCCCTCCACAAAAGAGTAGTGAATACCTTCACTTTTTTATGGATTGGAGTGGAAGGCTACTTGACTCCCGTGGGAATAGCGAGACGGGCGAGCCTCTAAACGGAGTGGTAGCAGAGGAAGTGGCTCGGCGCTCGCCCACAGGAAAGCAAGTAGCCTGCAACGGAAATCCTTTTTCACCTTTCACATAAATTCTATGGATGGTTTTGTTTTTCAACACTATGCAAAGCCCAACCCTCTTGCTCGATTCCAAGTGCCTTCATCCATATTTAATGTATTTTTGAATACTTTTCTACTTGTATCATCAAAATGAGTTACCCAATGTTATTTTCGAAGGTTCTCAAAAAAAAACAATTCTATTTCCAAATGGGTCTCCAATGCAAACTTCCTGAGAATTCCAAGGGGTTGTTTCGATGCCAGGACGCGTATATTTGTATTTCTTTGATATAAGGTTTGAATGGAGTAACTCTAGGTTTTCTACTTCAATTCTTATAGCACCCCCTGGACAGCAATCTCCATGATGCTCTGAAAGATGAATAATACAATTTCCATAAGAAATTTGCATGTATAAAGGTAGATCATCCTCAAATCGATGTTCCCAATCCAATGCAAACCCCAAAAATGTTAAATAAAATTCTTTCGCTTTCTCCTCATTAAAAATACGGAATATTGGTATGGTGCTTTTCATAAATATTTCAGATGTACTCATTACATACACCACCTTTCCTTAATTTTTTTCACTAAATGATACCATAAATATTCAATATTACTTGTGATTCTTCCTTCATTAAATGGCCCGATTGCGGTATAGTTAAGCAATATTTTCACCAAAACTTTAAGTAATGAACAAGCGTGTTAATTCCTACAAACTTTACAGCCATAATTGCAATTATAACTATAATACTTAATACTACCCCGGTATCTTTTTTACCAGAATTATCCATGTTATCACCCTTCCTTAAATCATATTTCCTCGTCAAACGATAAATTTATTGGCTCGTCCAGCAGTTCACCATGCATCTCTAAATTAGTTGTTGGAATACTTTCATTCACTTCTTCAAAAGTAAATTGATCTGCCCATACAGTTCCTTGTCCAGACAGAATGATACCAAACGAAATAACAGCACTTTGGGTTGGAACATCTAAAATAATAGAATAATGGTTCCAGTTTGTTGTTCCTTTAATGGGGCGATTACTCATATTATCAAATTGAAGAACATCTTCCATTGTGTCGTCTACTCGCATCCACATCCCAGCGTACGTATCTACCTCTTCTGTACGGATGAAACAAGAGAGTCTAATGCGCTTTCCAACAAACTGATTAGCCTTAAATGTTTGCATCATGGTAGCGAATTCAGTTGAATCTAACACTGTTTTGGATTTTAAATAACCTGATGCTTTCCCCTGATGAACAACTTCATGGTCAATTCCCATTTCGTAATTAAATGGATTTGATCCACTTAAAAACCAACCTTTCACCTTTGTATCCATATATGTTTCCTCCTTAATTTTAAGTACGTCTGACATCATTCTGCGATATTTGCCAGGTGGTAGCTTATAAATCTCTTTAAATGCTCTTGTAAATGATTCTTGTGATTCAAACTGATAATATAAAGCGATATCAAGAATGCGTTCACTTGTATAAAGTAAGGCGGAAGAAGCATTAGCCAATCTTCTTAACCGAATATATTCAGTTACTGTCATGCCAATCGTGGATTGGAATATTCGATGAAAGTGATACTTTGAAAAATTTGATTGTGCTGCTATATTTTCCAAAGTAAGTGGTTCATATAGGTTTTCTTCCACATACAAAATGATTTTCTTAATTATAATTTCATGGTTATACAACGAAGGCACCTCCTTTAAATATAGGATATCAAGGTTCTTCATTCGTTTTTTGATATATCTTGCGAAGTAATCGCTGCATCCTAAAAATCATTAAAAAGAGGTTGATGTAATATCAGCCTCTTTTTATATCTGCAACAATATTGGCTCGATTGTGGAATAAGAAAAGATCCTACGTATCAACACAGGATCTTTAATCAATCTTTATTTTAAATAAGCGAACTTTGTTATAAATGATCAATCTTTTTTATAAAATTACACCAAGAACCTTTTCCATATTAATGTTCTAACCAATTAAATTCATTCCTATAAAATTACCTTTTTCCAAAGAATCAAAAATGACCTCTTCTGGATACCAAATCCGAAGAGGTCATTTTTAACCAAACTTTATTTCAAATGGTCAAACTTTGTTATAAACAATCAATATTTTTTATTAGACTACACTAGCATAAATGCTTAAACCTAATCCTATTCAACAGTCACCGATTTAGCCAAGTTACGTGGTTTATCCACATCACAACGACGGTGAAGTGCTGCATAGTAGCTAATTAATTGTAATGGCACTACAGATACAAGTGGTGTTAGTAATTCGTGAACATGCGGAATGACTAGACGGTCACCATCTTCATCAATGCCTGCCATTGCAATGATACAAGGATATGCGCCACGAGCTGCTACTTCTTTGACATTACCACGGATATTTAATCCTACTGATGCTTGAGTGACAAGTGCAAACACTGGTGTACCTTCTTCGATTAAGGCAATTGTTCCGTGCTTCAGTTCGCCACCAGCAAAGCCTTCTGCTTGAATGTACGAGATTTCTTTCAGTTTTAAGGCCCCTTCTAGGCTGACATAGAAGTCCATATTACGGCCAATGAAGAATGCGTTACGCGCGATTTTTAAGTAGTCTTCTGCAATATCTTCTAACACATCTTTTGAATCGATAATTGTTTGGATTCCATTAGCGGCAATCGCAAGCTCTTGTTTTAAATCAAATTCTAAGCCTTTGCCATTTGCCTTTGCCGTTACATACGCTGCTAACGCAAGTACTGCTACTTGAGCAACATAAGCTTTTGTAGAAGCCACTGCAATTTCCGGGCCTGCATGTAATAACAATGTATGATCTGCTTCACGTGATAGCGTTGAGCCAGGTACGTTTGTAATCGTTAATGTTGGATAGCCAAGTTCTTTAATTTTTACAAGTACTTGACGGCTGTCAGCTGTTTCACCTGATTGTGTAATAAAGATAAATAAAGGCTTTTCTGATAGTAATGGCATGTTGTAGCCGAATTCACTAGAAATATGAACCTCTACTGGGATACCCGCCATTTTTTCGAAATATTGTTTACCGATGAGACCTGCATGGTAGCTCGTGCCTGCCGCAATAATATATAAGCGATCCGCTGCTCTCAATGCCTCTAAAATCTCTGCGTCAATTGTTAAATCGCCATTGTCGCCTTCATATGCTTGAATAATTTTACGAATTACAGTTGGCTGCTCATCCATTTCTTTTAACATATAGTGAGGATAAGTTCCTTTTTCAATATCGCTCATATCAAGCTCCGCTGTATATGGTGCACGCTCTACTACAGAACCATCTAATTTTGTAATTTCGACACTTGCTTTGTGTACAATTACAACCTCTTTGTCATGAAGCTCCACGTATTGATCCGTTACTTGTAGCATAGCCATTGCGTCCGAAGCAACAACATTGAAGCCTTCACCAATACCTACTAAAAGTGGTGATTTATTTTTTGCAACAAAAATAGTATCTGTCGCTTCAGCATCTAATAATGCAAGGGCATATGAGCCATGTAATAGAGATAAAGTTTTACGGAAAGCTTCTGCTGTGCTAAGACCTTCTTTCACAAATAACTCTACTAATTGCACGATAACCTCTGTATCTGTATCAGATTTCATCGGAATGCCTTTTAAATATGTTTTTTGTAATAAATGATAGTTTTCAATAACCCCATTATGCACAAGTGTAAAGCGTCCTGATGCACTTTGATGTGGGTGAGCATTTAAACGATTGGGTACACCGTGTGTTGCCCAACGTGTATGACCAATTCCAATTTTTGCTGCAACTTCCTCGTCCACCGCTTCACGTAAGTCTGCAATACGTCCTTTTTCTTTAAAAACTGTTACACCTTCTTCATTACGTACTGCAATACCAGCTGAGTCATAGCCGCGGTATTCAAGCTTCTCTAAACCCTTTAATAAAATTTCCTTTGCATCTGATTCACCAATATATCCTACAATTCCACACATAAATTCTCGTCCTCCGATATTGTCAATTTCATGCAATGACAAACTAGACCTCATCCTATCGAAGTTTTTTGAATGTACGAGCGATGCTTTATTTTATATTTAAAATAAGCACTCCCTTACATGCAAGCCACCCACTCATTCAGCCAACTGATTAGAGTTTTTTCGATAGGTGAAGCTTCTTTGATTTATCTATTGCTTTTACTATACCTTCTCCATTTTCTGTACATTCAATCACTTAAATGCTTTCAAAATGAAAAATGACAATCGGGTATGTCGATTGGGAGGCATCCGCCGAATTTTCGATAAACCTCCACCTCGTCTGCTGAAGATCTTGTCGTCCGATTTCTTCAGCTCAGGCGCTATAATTGTTTTCCGATTTTGCGCTTTCTTTCCTCCTTAGCGCTCGTTAAAGGATAAGGTCGGACCTCGTCATCTTCAACTTCTCCATCATACTCAATCATATGCTATCCGTCAAATTTTCGTTATAAAAAACACCTAATCCCCATGCTTTTTCGTGACAAATATGTAGACAAATAATTAGTTGCTATGCTAAATAAAGCGGAGTAAATTCCACAAAAAGGCACAAGCAATTGACTGCTTGTGCCTATCTTTTATTTATTGTCTAATAATTTAACTATTTCTCTATTAAAGGCTGGAAGATCGTCTGGCGTTCTACTTGTTACGAGCTGCTTTTGACAGACGAATACTTCTTCATCATGGAATATTGCCCCTGCATTTTCTAAATCCACTTGAATGGATTTATAGCCTGTGGCATCACGACCATTCAGTGTCTTAGCTGTAATTAGCAGCTGTGGTCCATGACAAATAGCAAAGGTCGGCTTCATGTCATCCATAAAGGATTTTACAAATGCCACTACACGATCATCTGCTCGTAATATATCAGGTGAAAAACCGCCAGGAATAAATAATGCATCAAATTCTGAGGCGTTTACTTCCTCAATTCCTTTATCTATTTTCACTGGCTTACCATGTTTCCCCTTAACTTCCTTACCTGCTTCGGTATCAATTGTTACGAGCTGATGCCCAGCTGCTCCTAGAGCTTCTTTGGGGCTTGTAAACTCAATGTCCTCAAACATATCGGTTATCACTGTAGCAATTTTAGCCATATCAATTAAACACTCCTTGTTATTGTGACTCCTTACTACTGTTCCCCATCTCATTCATTTCAAACATTCTTTTTAAACAAGAAAAACTCGATTTCCTGTTATGGAAATCGAGT
>NZ_PDFK01000013.1 GCF_002845985.1 Lysinibacillus fusiformis
ATTAAAAGTGATGTGTGACAACACCCCTCCATAAAAGAGTAATGAATACCTTCCCTTTTTTGCTAAAAAGTTAACATTTTTATTTTATGGATTGGAGTGGAAGGCTACTTGACTCCCGTGGGATAGCGAGACAGGCGAGCCCCTGCACGGAGCGGTAGCGGAGGAAGCGGCTCGGCGCTCGCCCACAGGAAAGCAAGTAGCCTGCAACGGAAATCCTTTTTCACCTTTCACATAAATTCTATGGATGGTTTTGTTTTTCAACACTAAGTCAAGCAATTATAGTTATCTATATTTGCTTGACTTTTAATGATAACTATTATCAATTATAATGACTCTATAATGATTGTTTCAATTATATTAAGGTGGATGCAAAATGTATAGATTAATGGACACAGCAATAATTGAATGGAAAGAAAAGGTTAATACATATTCACTTCATACAAAATTTCCAACCTTATTAGCTTGCGATGTTGCTACCAAAATTTCCTTAGATGGAAAATGGTTATGTTTAGATAAAAATGAAATGATATATCTTAGTGCGGGGAAAATAGCAAAGTTAGAAAAAGCAAATCACCAAGTTGTTCATTTATACATTGTATCTTTTCAAATGTACAGTCTTACTGAAGAAAATGCTGATTTATTGCTTTATCGTGTCGATCATAAACAATTGCCTGCCCATGGCTCAATTGCTAGTGTAGAAACATTATCGTATCGTGCTGTTACTCTTCTTCAAGAACTTGTAGGTGAGTTAGACTTAGGTGAACAGCATTTTCATAGTAGACAAAATTTTTTGTTGGAGGAAATATTACATTTATTTATCCAAGCTTTAAAGCCGTATAAAGAGAAAGTAGATTTGATTATGCGAGAAGCTCTAGCATATATCAATCGCCATTATGATCAAAATCTAAATCGATCACAATTAGCAGAGCTTATGGGTTTTAATCCAAGTTATTTTTCAAGATTGTTTCAACAACAAATAGGGCGTAGTTTCTCGAACCATTTGATGAGAGTGAGAATAGACAAAGCCAAAATGTATCTTCTTTCAACGGATGCCACATTGAACGAGATTGCGAGAAAAGTTGGCTATACAGATGGACTCTATTTAAGCCGAAAGTTTAAACAAATTGTTGGTGTATCGCCAAGTGAGTATCGGTATAGACCAAAGCCGAGACGTATTGTAGCATTCCAATATAGTGGTGATTTACTTGCTTTAGGCATACAGCCAATTGCTGCTCCTTTTACACCATGGGAAGTATCACCGCTTATACATCGTGAGCTTAGTGGTACGATTGATCTGGAGCAAGATAGAACTCATCAACTGGAGAAAATGGACATCGACCTAATCATTGTGCCTGAATATTTATATTATTGTCCAGGCAAGTTAGAAAAATTGGAGCAACTTGCACCCATTTTGGTTTTGCCATGGAATCAATTAGATCGACTTGAAGAAGTTAAGCTTATAGGGAAAATTCTTGGATGTGAGGCAGAGGCAACGATGTGGGTTGAGCATTATCAATCCATTACACATACAGCAGCTGCTAAGCTCGAATTCATTATACAACCTCACGAAACAGTAGGTTTATATGAGGTATGGGAGGATCATACAATATGTATTTGGAATACCACTGCAAGAGCTACCTTTAATTTATATAATGGCTTAAAGTTAACTCCTCCTCCACGTATTCAGCAAGAGGTGCTCGAAGTAAATAGTCATCTTTTTATAGAGGGAAATATATTGTCTGACTACGCTGCTAACCACATGTTTGTCGTCCTCACAGAAGATTACTATCAAGATTTCCCAAATAAGTTATTAAAGCATAAAGCTTGGAAGCAGCTATTTGAAGATCCAACAAGGAGCATTTATCCAATTAAGCTGAATGATTTTTGGTGCAATGATGGATTAACGCTAGAAAAACAACTTAGTATTATGCTAGAAAAGCTATATAATCATTAATAATGAAGCCAATGTCACTTTTGTCCATATGCAAGTTCTCACATTTTGAAATAGACGATTGAAGAAGAGACCATTACGATAAGGATATTGATTGAGAAAGATTATCATTATCGATAGGAGTGGAACAAATGGTCAAGGCGAGGCAAAGAATTTGGATAGGGTTAATGATGCTACTGTTGATTTTAATTGTTTTAGGTGGCTGTAGCAAGGCGACAAAAAGCAATTCAGAAAGCCCACAGTCAGAGTCAAAAAGTAATTCAGAAACAGATACAAAAGTTATTAAAACAGTTGATGGTGATGTTGAAATACCTGCCAATCCTCAACGAATCGTTACGCAAGGATATTTAGCAAATTTTTTAGTTTTTGATGTTAAACCAGTCGGTGCACCATATTGGGAAATGGAAAGCCCTTATACTATGGAATTAAGTGAAGGGATCACAGATATTGGTCAAATTGATGGAGGCTCGGTTGAAAAAATTTTATCACTTAAACCAGATTTAATAGTCACGGTTGGAGGAGATGAAAAATTAAATGAGCAATACCGCAAGATTGCCCCAACATTGGTCATCCCTTATGGTACATATCATGAAGTTCATGACGAAATGAGAGCTTTTGGGGAGATTTTAGGAAAAGAGAAGGAAGCGGAAAAATGGCTAAAAGAATTTGATAAAAAAGTAGCGAAGGCAAAGGATTCTATTAAAGGGTTAATTAGAGAAGGAACGACTTTTTCTCTTATGGGTCCGTTTGGAAAGGATTTTTATGTCTATGGTGATGGTGTAAATCGTGGTGGACAAGCAATTTATCAGCAGCTAGGTTTAACACCACCAAAATTAGTACGCAAGGATTTAATTGAGCCAAAAATTAATGCACTGAGTATTTCACAGGAAAAGATTGCAGATTATGCAGGTGACTATATCTTTTTAGATATTTCAGGAGAAGCGGAATTTGATGAGAATGACCCTGTATGGTCAACGATTGATGCAGTTAAAAATAATAAAGTATTCTACTTAAATCCCGAACGTTTCTGGCCATATGATCCAATTGCAGTGGAATCACAGGTTGAAGAAATTGCTAAAATGTTAAAGAACCATTTAGAGCAAGAGAAGTAAATGCTACAAAAAAGCCCAAGTGGATAAATTACCACTTGGGTCTTCTACTAGGAATCCAAAAAACGGGGAAGACGACTAAGCATACAAGGGAGGACGCTCACATGGTCCTCCTCATCAAATTTCACATAATCAGTAAGAATGTTTTTGTCGCTTAAACGCTTCATTTGTTCAGCTGCTTGATCAGCTCCTTCAAGCATATCTGGCAGCTCGTTAGCGCCGATTGTAAGTAAGAGATTAATAGTATGCTGACTGTTCCAAGTTTCAGCAAATTTGTCTATTTCTTTTAGTACGGCATTGTTAGCCCACCAAACAGAGGGGCTTCCGACTACTACATGACTAAATAAATTTGGTCTCGCACATAGAGCATACAGTGTGAAAAGACCGCCTAATGAATGACCAACAACCGCTTGTTTCTTCTTATTGACTGGCCACTCCTTTGCGATAGCAGGCATTAGCTCATGCTCAATAAAGTCTAGGAATTCATTGGCTTTGCCATTAGGAGGCCAAGGCGATCCATCTGGACGTGGTGGTAGCTGAGCTTCACTAACAGGTAGTGTAAAATCATTGCAACGTCGTTCCATATCAAAGGGTTCCTTTGAGGGATAGCCAATCCCAATAACAAGAATTGGCTCATAGCCTTTTGGTTTACGTGTTTGTAATTTTACTGCCTCAGCGAGCGTTGGAAAAAGAGCGTCCCCATCTAAGGCATATATAACAGTATAGCCATCTGCTGGTGGTGCTTCTGTTGGGGCAGCAATTAAAATTCGATAGTCAAGCTGTTGACGAGATGTCATGGCAACTTCAAAGTAGTTATCTGATGTATAAGGTTTCTTTGTCATTGTTGTCATGGCGCTAAAAACTCCAATACATCCTCTATCACTTTTCCTTGTGCATGAATACCACCATTTAGCCAATAATCCTCGGATGTTTCAAATACTTGATTATGTTTGAAGGCAGCTGTACTTTGCCAAATTTTACTGTCCTTCAACTCATTTATAAATTCATCTCCAAGATTGCCATCATTGATTAGGAAAATATAATCGGCATCAAGTTCAGGTAGAATTTCTAATGATACTTCAAAGGCACCATTTTTCACGTAGCTGCTTTGTTCAAATCCTAATTCATGTGTTAAGACATACCCACTGAAATACTCATCAGTCATGAAAAACATTCCTTTTGCATTAAAGCGAATTAACGCAACCTTTTTACCTTCTGTGATGGAGGCTAGCTTTGTTTTTGCTGCATCCACCTTTTCTTGATAGCCTTGTAAAGCTTGCTCAGCCTTGTCTGGTTCATCAAGTAATTGCCCTAAAATTTTAATAGAGCCTTCTAAATCGCTTGCAGCATTATTAAATACATAGGTTGGAGCAATTTTGGCATATTTTTCGTATGTGCCATTTTCCACATAAAATGAATTGTGCAAAATAATTAAATCTGGTTTATTAGCCATAATTGATTCGGCTGAAGGGGGACCACTTGCAAAGCTAATTTCAGGTACGCCTTGTAGCTGATCTTGTAAATAGAGCTGTGGTTTAACACCATTCGACCATTGCATAATAGGCTTGATGCCAAAAGCTAATAACGAATCCTCCATAACAGGTGCAAATATTTTTGTAGGCTTAGCAGGTAGTGTCACATCATTGCCAACCTCATCTTTTATTGTTAATGGATAAACACTTTGCTCCTTCGTATTTTCTGAGTCAGCCTGTTCTTCTTTATTACTTGATTGGTCATTGCATGCCGAAAGTATGCCAATAGCAAGCAATAACATCGCTAATATATAGGCAGATTTTAAAATCGTTTGACAGTGATTACGACAATTTTGTTTCATTGTTCATCAAAGTCTCCTTCCATTGATAATCATTCTCAAATGGAATTATAAATCACTGTCTGATAGGATACCATGGACGGAAACAGGAAAAGGGTTTGGATTTTTTCCGGTTAACATCAGCAACATTTCATCTAGCATTCGGTTTATAGCAATAGCAGAGTATTCGAACCAAGGATTTGATGGCAAAACATATACATGTCCATTTTTTACGGCTTGGAGCTCTTTCCAATGATCGAGGTATTGTAAAGTGAGCCAATAATTCCGAGTGGGCGAATCTGGGCAAATGATAAATAGTAGACGGTCTGGATTTATATCTACTAGCTGTTCAAGTGTAATAGGTTCGTTACATGTTTGTTGTTGCGCATCAACAAGACGAAGCTGCAAATCCGTAAAGAGCACATCCTGAATGCCTTTATTACAATATAAAAATAATTGGTCGCCACATAAACGGAGAACAGCAAAAGTATCCTCCCCAGTCACTCCTTTGATATCTTGTTTAGCCTGTAATACCTTTTGTTCATATGTTTGAATGAAATGCTCACCCACGCTTTGTTTTTTGACAGCAACAGCTATCTCTCTTAACTGTGTTCGCCAGTCCTTAGCTTGTATATAGACATTTTTAATACCCATTGTTTGAAGCCAATCAAGCATGGAGAGGGAGGGCTCCTCTTGGAAAATGTGAATATCTGGCTTAGCAGAGGCTAATTTTCTAAAGTTGTCTTCGGACTCTGCATCAAAAATATTGACATGCACTTGAATTTTGTCTTGGTAATGGTTGTAATAATAAGGACTCCATTTGGCATTCAATGGAGCTGCAACAGGTATGATGCCAAGTGCTAATAAATTCCCGGTAGCTGAAACAGAAAAAGTAGAGATTCGCTGACGAGCTATTTTATTAAAAGCAGAAGGTGAAACCCCCACTTCCTTTTTAAACTTCCGACTAAAATAAAATTCATCACTGTATCCAACTTTTCTAGCGATTTCACGAAGCAATAGATCTGTATCACGCAATAGCTGCTTAGCATGTCCAATACGCAGCTCCGTTAAATAATCAGTGGCACTTTGACCGAATGCCTTTTTAAATGCCTCACCAAAGTAGCTAGAACTTAGACCAGAAATGAGTGCCAGATGCTCCATCGTGAGTGGTTGATGATGGTTTTTAGCAATATAATCTCGAATATCCTTTAATGAAATTTGAGTTGTCATTCTATCTGTTATGCTTTCCGTTTTCATGTAACATGTCACCCCTTGTATATAATTATGGGAATTACTTTACAGTAACCAATAACTTTGGTAATGCACCGAGTAACTTCTCCCTTGTAAAGGCATCACTATAATTCCACTTTGTTGCATCCACTAAATAAACGTGGTTATTTTGTACGGCAGTGAGGCTTTTCCAAATATCACTTTGCATCAATTCCATCGTTGCCTTTTGCGATTCTGGTTTATCAGATAAAAGCATAAAGATTCGATCACCAGCGTATTGAGGCAAGTGGTTTATCGGAATTTCCTTATACCCCATGCTTGCTTGAAGTAATTTTTTTACTTGCGGGTGAGGTTGAAATCCATCTGGATGAAAAAGGGCAGGGGATAGACCTGTACAGCCCATGACATAAAGGCGTTTACCATGATCAAAGGTCAAAACTGATGCCGTTTCACCAGACTCTACAACGGTTTGTAGCTGCTGCCACATAGTTTGTTCTTGGATTTTAAAACGTGTTAGCCAATTTTCTGCACATTGTTGTTGGCTTAGCCATTGTCCTAATAGACGGATGCGTTCTTCTAATGAATCCCAAGAATTTAGGGTAATAGTTGGAGCAATCGACGATAATGCCTGATATTGCCGTTCGTCGTTATTTGTAAAAATGATTAAATCTGGATTAAGCTTTGAAGATTTTTCTAGATTGATTGGAAATGCTACATCTTGAATGTACGGAACATGGTTTTTATAAAAAGATTTACTAATAGAGTTTTTGTCACCACCTATTGGCTGTACATCAAAAATCAACATATCGCCAAATGTCTCTCCATGATAAATAATACGATGAGGAGAGGAAGGGATGACTACCTCATGTCCAGTCCAATCTTTTACAATTGTTCTTTGCTTATACTGCCGTGCAAACTGCTTTGGGGGAATCCCAATCACTTGTCGGAAGCGGCGATTAAAATAATATTCATCATCAAATCCAACTTGCTGTGCAATATCCTTTAATGGCTCATTTGTTTGTAGCAATAATTCCTTTGCATTGGTAAGACGTAAATCTGTAATATAATCTAACGGTTTTTTCCCTGTTAAAGTTTGAAAGATTGCGCTATATTGCCATTGAGCGATATGAGCTAGCTCTGACAGCTTTTTCACGGTTAAAGGCTGTTGATAGTAGCTATGTATATAGTTAATTGTTTCTTCAACCGACTTTGTCATTGTTAATTGGTAATTCACATGAAGCTGATGTTCAAATAATAAATTTAATAGTTCATACAAGATTCCGTGTTGTTTAAGATAATCTGATTTAAGCTTTAAATGATATAGATCTTCGGTAAGACGAATAAAGCGCGTATTTGGGTAAACGGTATACTCCACTTCATCAGAAAAAAGGGCTCCTAAATATGGAGAAGGGTACTCATGTTTTAGCTGAAAAGCTGTAAAAGTTATTTTATAGAAATGGAATTGCTTCGTTAGATCCGATAAATCTATCATAGAATGAGGTTGTATAAGAAAAATCTTCCCTTTCGTCACCAAATAGGGAATATCATCAATCGTTAATGTGCCACAGCCATCCATAAAAAGTATCATCGTATGGTGAGAAGTTGAGATAAACGGATAGCTCTGTGAAATATAGTCGATATCTTCTAAATGAAATAGTAAATTATTGTTAAAAGAAGATGAAATATTGTCTTCCATCTGTTCACTTCCTTGCTAAATGAAAATGATTATCAATTAACTATATTGTATAAAAAGTAAAGAGACATTTCAACAAAGATGAAATGTCTCTTGCTATTTATTTTTTTAGCATAGTAGGTATTTGTGTTAACAGCCATTCTCTAGTTGAGGCATCGCTATCACTTTTTTGAATATCAATTGTGTAAACATGTCCATTTTTCACAGCAGGTAGGTTCTTCCAGATTGGGCTTTCCATCATTTCTTTTGTCGATTGTTTCGCCTCATCATCTACTGGTGTTAGGATGAAAATTCGATCACCAGCATATTCAGGAAGAAGTTCTGTGGAGATTTCAGCAAAGCCTGTTCCATCATCAAGTATTTTTTGTATTTTGTCACCAGGCTTAAGAACGTTTGAATCGTATAAAACTTGAGAAAGTCCAGCACGTGCCATTACAAATAATCGGTCTCCTGGATAATAGGTTAAAACCGATGCCGTTTCATCTGGTTTAACGCTGCCATCAGCTACAAGTGAGTTCCACATTTTATCTGCTTTTTCTGTATAGTCATCTATCCATTGTGCTGCTTCATCTTTTTTATTAAGTATATCGCCTAGCTCTGTCAAACGTTGGTCCAAAGGCGCGAAAGTATCAAGCACTATAGTTGGAGCGATTTTAGAAAGCTGTGAATATGTCTTATCATCAGAAGTACCAATAATGATAAGGTCTGGTTTTAATGACAATGTTTTCTCAACATTAATAGGAAAACCAACGTCCTCTACATCTTTTACACGATCTTCCCAAGCATAATTTGTAATCCAGGAGAAGCCTGCACCAACTGTTTTAATATTCAATGCAAGCAAATCACCGTATCCTTCTCCATGATAAACCACTCTCTGTGGATTTACTGGGATTTCAACCTCATGATCTAAATAATCCTTATACATACGAGTTGTTGCTTCAGTTGTTGTTGTCCCTTTTTTATTTGTCTCTTCATTGCTTGAACCACAAGCAGCCATAAATATCCCCATCAGTAGTAATAGGCTACAAATGAGTATATGTCGATTTAATTTTTTCATGTCTATTCCTCCGTAAATGATAATCATTATCGATATTGATTAGCATAATTTAGTCATTGTCCAAGGACAATGGACAAACAAAAAATGGGTCATTGAGGTTTATCCAAAAAGCGAATGTCTTCTCTTTTAAATGGCAGAAAATAAAATCCGTTTAACCGTATAAGCATCCTTCCATAGGTGGAAAATGGGCCTTTCATTGAACTAAGATGCATGTAATGAAAGGAGTATACAAATGAAAAAATTTTGGGTGTTTGTCTTAACAGGTATGCTATTAATTGTTACAACGACAGGATTTGCACGTATGGCCTATGGCATTATTTTACCGTTTATGCAGGAGGGGTTAAGCCTTACGACCTCTCAGTCTGGTTACTTAGGTACAATGCTGTTTTTAGGCTATTTACTAACTGTTGGACTTTCAGGAGTACTCACAATACGCATTGGTGCAAAAAATGTTCTGTTAGTTGGAGGAGTCTGTGTTGTTTTAGGATTGATGGGTCTAGTTTTCGTCACTAGCTTCTGGGAGGCTGCTATCACACTGTTTTTTGCAGGCGCTGGTAGTGCACTTGTGTATACACCACTACTATCTATAGCCATTAGCCTATACCCTAAGAAACGAGGGACTGTCATGGGACTGTTAATGAGTGGAGCTGGAATTGGGATGCTTTTATCAGGCTTACTCGTCCCTTTTATGCTGCAACAATTTCCTACGTTAGGATGGCGAGGGGCGTGGTTAGTATTTGCGATTTTGACACTGATCGTCATGTTGTTAGCGTTCTGGACGATAAAGCAACCAAATCCTGTTAAGAAGGATACAATACAGGAAAAAACAACAGCATGGCGCAATAAGCAGCTATATATCATTGCAGGTATTTATTTTGCTGTTGGTCTAGTCTATCTTATTCCTAATCTATACCAAACAAGCTATATGAAAAGCCTTGGGCTATCCAATGGACTAGCAGGTTCCATTTATGCCATTGCGGGAATCGTGTCGATTGGAGGCGCTCCATTCTGGGGAATGTTAGCAGATAAAATGGGTATTAAAAAGGCATTAACAGCGGCTTTACTACTATCGGTTGTCGGCGATTTACTACCAATAATGTTTGAAAATATTGGAGGGTTTATATTATCCTCTATTATTTGGGGTTCATCACTCGGTGGTGTTCTTGTCTTGATTCAGATGAAGGCAAGCCAGCAAGTGCCACCTCCATATATTGCATCTGCCATCGGATTTATTTCCATTTTTTATGCAGTTAGTCAAATGATGGGGCCTGGTTTAGCAGGTTGGTTAATTGAGCATGTTGGAGGATTTCCAGTTGCTTATGGCTTTGGAGCGATAGTTTTCTTTATATGTATCCTGCTAGCATTTACAATGACTACTGCAACAACAGAAGAATTCTAAATTTCATAGCGGAAAAGATGTACCTTTGCTATACTTTGGTTAATTATTGATAATCATTCTCAATAAAATACTGAGGGATGGTGAACGCTATGAATATCGACTTTCATCAAAATTTTACTCAATTTTTTCATGCATTAGAGATACTAAAACCACAGGAAAATGCAACACAATATATGACATTCCAATCATCGATAAAGGAAGGGGCAATACATCGTTTTATGCCTCGTGCAGATTTAGAGGTGGTTGTATCGGATTATTCATTTCATCAAGAACATCGAATGTATATCTCTACAGCGAAGCCAATGGTGGAAGTTAGCTACTGCTTGCAAGGGACACGTGGCGTTCATATTTCTAATTGTGAATATGAAGTAACGCCAGGAACATGTACTTTGCAATTAATGGAGCAAGTAGAGGCAAATTTTTTATTTAATAAAGATGAGTCTTATCAGATGGTTGGCATCGGTATTCCCGTAACAACTTTTAATCATTACATGGAAAAAATCAATGGCAATGGCGGTGCTACCAAGTTTTCTAAGGTTCTTCAAGGATATCCCTATCGTTTGTTTCAAGAGAAGATAGATTCGCTTGATTTGTTTATGGTAAAACAGCTGCTAGAAGGGATAGCAGCTAATCGGATGACTAATTTGGAGTTAGAAAGCATGGCTTTACAGCTTTTAACGAGAACATTTCAAACCTTTTTCTCTCATCCTACTAATTCAATGGAATTTTCACAGGACGATAGAGCTAAACTATCTCAAGCAAAAGCCATCATGGCAGGAAATATAGTGAATCCTCCTTCACTCATGGAGCTGTCTCGTTTAATTGGCTTAAATGATTATAAGTTGAAAAAAGGATTTAAAGAAATGTATGGCACAACAGTATTTGGCTACTTACGTGAGCAAAGATTAGAAAAGGCTTGTTATTTACTACAAAATGGAACAATGAATGTCATGGAAGTGGCAAATGCTGTCGGGTATTCGAATCCAAGTCATTTTGCTGAGGTTTTTAAGGAGAGGTATGGGCTGAGTCCTCGAGAATTTGTAAAATATAGTTCACACTAAAACCCCTCCAGCGTTATGTTGACGCTGGAGGGGTTTTCTTACTTAGCAATGCTATCTACGACATTTTGAATGATTTGTCGATTAGCAATAGCCCCTGAATATAACCAACTTGAATTTTGGTCAAATTCATAAACATGGCCATTTTTAATAGCAGGTATATTTGCTAAGAGTGGATCACTTAATAATTCAGTGCTGCCTGTATGATCACTGTTAATAACAAAAAGATAGTCAGCATCTATTTGTATAAATTTTTCTAAAGAAACCTGTGACCAATCACCAGCAGCAGAGGCTGATACCTCTTTTACTAAGGTTGGTGTTTGTAGTCCGAGATCCTCATAAAGAACAACACCGCTAGAAGCTGTGTCACTTACCATATAAATTGTATTTTTAATATTCCAGATGACAGTGGCAGAAGGGCTTCCGACTTTGTTGTGAATAGCTTCTTTAGCTTCTTTAGCAAATTGATCATAATCTGCAAGGACTTTTTTTGCCTTATCTGTTTGACCAAAGATTGCGCCCATTGTTAAGAGCTTATTGCGCCAATTATTATCCTCTGCTCCCATGACATAAGTAGGTGCAATTTTGCTATATTGCTCGTATTTTTCACCTTCGGCAATTTCAGGTGAACCAACTACAATTAAATCAGGATTAAAGCTTGTAACAGCTTCGTAAGGAAGATCAAATTCAATCGTTGGGATGTCTTTTAATGAATCTTGAAGGTAGCCTTGGATAGAGGTACCTCCTTTGACTGACCATTGTGCAACTGGCTTGATGCCTAATGCTACAAGGTGATCTTCTAAATAGGGTGCAATGACATGCTGAGGATTTTTGGGAATGGTCACCTCATGACCGATGGCATCTGTTAAAACTCGATTAGTGCTCTTTTCATTTGTTGTATCGGATGAGGAAGATGGTTGATTTCCACATGCAGCTAATAGGATGGAAATAATAAAAATGCCTATTAACAAGACATTCTGTTTTATATATTTTGTCAAAACGATAAGCCTCCTAATTCAATTGATTTCTATCATGCTATTTCATTATAATGAAAATGATAATCAATATCAATTTGATGTTTAGGAGATAAAACGAAATGAACAAAGATCGTCAGTTACTGTCCCATATTTTTTATCAACCTATTCAAATAGTGACATTACAAGAAATGTTAAATGACAAAGCAGCACATTTCACACATCCTATTATTGTCATCATTTATGAGGGACAAGTAGAGTGCACCCACCAAGGTAAGAAGATTCAGCTTAGTTCAAATTCTGTTATGCTGTTGAACGATACTGACGATTTTCATCTACTTGAAACAGGTGAAAGTAGCGGAATCGTCATTCAATACTGTGCATATGGCTCTAAAACGGATCATTTATTACAAGATGCTATTTTAATTGAACATGGCTCCTATCGGCTCATGAATCTAGCTAAAGAAATAGAAAAGGAAGCGGACGCCCAAGGTAACAATCCGTTTCACTTACAAAAATTATTTGGTGAAATGCTTGAAGTGTTATACAACCATTTACGTGATAATACACAACAACTATGGATTGATAAGGTACTTCATTATATCAACCTACATTTTCGTGAAGAATTAACAAGGGAGCAGCTGGCTGAAAATGCACAAGTAAGTCCTGAGCATTTTTCACGTACCTTCCACAAGCATACTGGTCATACATATAGTGAATATTTAACGTTGCTAAGAATACGAGAATCCCAGAAAAAGCTGTTGTTAGCGATGCCGAAATTAGATGATCTTGCCCAGGAGGTTGGCTACCGTGAGGGTACTTATTTAAGTCGGAAATTTAAAGAATTAGTGGGTATGTCACCGACAGTTTATTATCAAAAATCGAAGCGTGTCATTGCGCTTAATACCAATCATACAGCCTGCTTACTTGCTCTAGGCATTACGCCAGTGTTGGGGGTGTATTCTCCATTTCTGGAGGGCATCGAGCCAGTACCCTCTTTGCAGAGGCTTAAAGGCTATGAGTATGCTATTACGTCAAATTATCAGGAGATAACCGCAGCATGTCCAGATGTCATTGTTAACTACAGTGGTGGCAAGGAGAAACAAGCATTACTGTCAGTAGCCCCTGTATTCGAGCTACCATGTAGACAATTGAGTTGGCGAGAGCAATTTGGGCTGATTGCCGATATTGTTGATAGACGAGAAGTGTGTAAGAGCTGGCTTCAGCAATATGATGAACAAATAGCGCATTGTAACTATATTCTTGATCAACAACTTGGGTCAAGAAGGGGTACCGCTATTGTTTGGGAAATAGGTAGTCATCAAGCATATTGTTTAAATAGTAGTCATGGGAGAGGAAGTCATATATTATATGAGGATTTAGGCTTTAGTCGACCAGATACTATAGTCACGAAAAACATTGAACAAACAGGCTACTTAACAGTAGATATTGAAGATATTGTGTACTTTCCAGCTGATTATATATTCGTTACGGCTCTTCCTACAACCGATTTTGGAAAGGAGTGTCTCTTAACAGTATTGCAGTCAGAAAAATGGCGGTCACTTACGGCAGTGCAAAAGAAGCAGATGTACTTTATGAATCAATATGAATTATTTTATGGCTATGACCCATTATCTACAGTGGCTCAATTACAAAAATTAATGGAAGTACTAACATCATAAAAGTACAAGGGAACAAATCACTTCCATGCATAGACAGTTATTTTACTTTCTTCTACAATTATTGAGAATGATTATCAACTAATGTGTATGGAGGGAAAAAATGCTTAGACAAAATAGAAAATTCATAGCACCACTGTTTCTTCTATTACTTCTTTTGTTAACGGCTTGTGGGGAAAATGAAAAAAACACTAGTTCAACTACAGAACAAGATACAAAAGAAGCAGAGACAAAAACGGTCCAGACGACAAATGGCGAAATTGTTATTCCGACTAATCCACAGCGTATCGTAGCAGAGGAATATATTGCTAGTTTGCTTGTATTGGACGTGAAACCAGTGGGAGCTCCTGGGTTGGCTCTTGAAAACTATTATTTAAAGGATGGATTAAAGGATGTAGAAGAAATCGGTGATTATGGAAAACCATCGATTGAAAAAGTTATATCACTCAAACCAGATTTAATTATTACGGGCAATGGGGAAAATTACGATGCTTTAAGTAAAATTGCACCGACAGTTGTCATCCCTTATGGTGAATTAAAGAATGCACATGAAGAGCTTACATATTTTGGTGAATTGCTTGGCAAAGAGCAGGAAGCGAAGGATTGGCTCGCACAATACGATCAAAAGATTGCCGATGCAAAAGCACTGGTAGATGCGATTATTCCAGAGGATGCAAGCTTTTCTATTATTGAAGATGCAGGCAAATCTTATTATGCTTATGGCGATAACTTTGGACGTGGTGGACAGCCAGTTTATCAGTCGCTTGGTCGTAAGCCACCCGCTAAAGTAGCAGACGAAATTATGGAAAAGCAGTGGGTTGAAATTTCAAAAGAGGTGCTAGCAGATTATACAGGAGACTACATCATTTTAACTGCAGATGGTCGCACAGTTGAAGATTTTAAAAATGATCCAATATGGGGCAGCCTACCAGCTGTAAAAAACGATCATCTTTATGTTTGGCCTGAGGAACGTTCGTGGTACTATGACCCTACAGCAGTGTTGGCTCAGGTTGAGGAATTAACCAAATGGCTAACGACTAAAAAATAACAGGGTGAGTTGTGCAGATAATTTATTAGTACGATGGTTTTTAGCAAGTAAAAAAGGAAGCAACTTTAGCAATAAAGGTGCTTCTTTTTTGTTGTTTCATTTTAATATATTATTGAGAATGTTTATCATTTATAATATTCACATGAGGTACCATTCTATGCTTTGACTAGAAAGGTGTGAAAACAAACAGTGAACATAGATGACCATATCCTTTTGTGGAAGGCTGCTTCCATTCAATTGTTTGATATTCGTTATACAAGGATGCAAAGTGATGAACAGCTTAGCTCCTATCGTGTACCAGCAAGCGGTTTTTTGTACGCAATAAAGGGAAAGGCTAAAGTATTATTAGACAGTAAAGCCTATAAGATAGAAAATTTTTATATAGTGCATGTTGGTAAAGGGAGCTGCCTGCATATTAGTGCTGTAGAAGATAGTTTGGAGTACTATTTAATTCTCTACAAAGCGACGTTACCTCTTCCTCATAGAAAAAATTTGCTAGCATTGTGGGAACGTGAAAAACCTTTTCAGCTTCAATATGTTTTTCAAATTTCGAATGCGCTCACATTACAGGAAAAAATCGAAACTATGCACCGAGAGTGGCTCAAACAGGGCAATATAGCCCATTTTCATGTCAAAGTCCTTTTTTATCAATTCATTTATGAACTTTTGCAGCAATTACATCAACAGCAGGTCATTGTTCAACAGCCGGATCTTGTGGAGCAAATTCAAAATTATATAGAAGAATATTACAATCAACCGATTACACGAGAATCGCTTGCTCAAATGTTGAATTATAGTGTGCCCTATATAGCTAAGCAATTTAAGCAGAAGACGGGTAGAAGTATTATTGATTATCTTATCCAGATAAGAATACAAAAAGCACAGCAGTTATTATTACATACCACTTCGAGCTTGCAGGAGATTGCGTCGAGTGTTGGCTATGAAGATGTCTCTTATTTTATCCGTATCTTTAAAAAGTACAGTGGGCAAACCCCAATGCAATTTAAACAACAGCCAGATAAGCATAAATCGTATCGTCCTATGTATCGGCTTTCTTTGTCTAATGATAAAAAGTGGATACGACATTATATTGATAATGATAATTATTATCAATATAAAGCAAAAGGAGATTTATCGATGAATAAAAAAGCAAAGTCCTCTATGATGGCGACTTTATTGCTATGCTTCACTTTATTGCTTAGTGCATGCTCTGGTACTGCTATCACAGCTTCTAATAATGGAGAAACAAAAGCACCAGCTAATGAGTCAACGGAAGTACAGTCGACAACCAAAATTGTATCCACTGTGAAGGGGGATGTCGAGATTCCTGTTGACCCAGAACGTATCGTAACCGATTATTACCCAGGTTTTTTATTAACTATGGGCATTAAACCAGTTGGAACACAGGAGCTTTATATGAAAAGCCCTTACCTGAAGGAGCATAATGAAGGAATTACTTATTTTGAAGAATCCCTTGAAGCAGTAGTTGATTTGAAGCCCGACCTTATCATTACTGGGGATGATAAGAAATACGAAGCATATGCTAAAATAGCGCCTACAGTTTTAATACCCTTTAATTTAGAAATGGATGCAACATTGGAGGAGTTTAGTAAAATTTTAGATAAAGAAGAAGAAGTGAAGGCTTGGTTAGATGACTATAATCAAAGGGTAGCAAAAGCGAGACAAACGGTTCAAGATATCATTGGTAAGGATCAAACCGTGACGATTTTTGCTGGTGGAGCAAAAAATAACATAACATTATATGGTAATGGTTATACAGGGCGATCATTTTATGATGGGCTTGGGCTAACTCCACCCGCAAAAGTAGTAGAGGAAATTGATCCTGAAAAGCCGTGGCTGGAATTATCACCTGAATTACTTCCAGATTATGCGGGTGATTATATTTTTGTGGCTGTTGATAAAGCGACAGAAACATATGATTATAAAAACGAACCAGTTTGGAAAACGCTAGATGCTGTGCAAGATGATCAAATTTTTGAAATTGATGGCTGGAGTTTCTGGTTTTCAGATCCTATTTCAATCCTAGGACAAATTGAAGAAGTGACAGAAATGCTAGTACAGCATGCAAAAGCAAAATAAATGGGATTCCATAAAATCACTCAAGCATTGGATGTTTGAGTGATTTTTCTATGTTTCATGCATGATTGTAGAAAAATGTATTGAGAACGATTATCAATTATAATAAACTGGGAGATAGTGATAATTGGAAGGAATGATGTAGGATGCTGCCAAAAGAGGAGTTTTTTTTTCTTTGGAATCATGCAACGATTAAAGTACTCGATATACGATATGAACTATTTAAACCTGAAGAGATTGGGAAATTATATAAATTGCCTGCTAATATGTTTCTTTTTGCCACAGGTGGAGGTGCAGAAATCCAGATCGATTTAACAAACTATACACTAGAGGGCTTTCATCTTATTCACGGTGGAAAAGGCTCCACTTTGCAAATCGTGGCAACAGACAAAGGGTTTGAATACTACATGGTATTTTATCGAGCTTCCATTCCTTTAACCCTTAATAAAATGATAGCAAGAGCCATGCAAAGCAATAATCCTTTCAACTATCAATACAGTCTTATACCTAACTCACCTATTACTATGTTTAAAAAAATACATTATATGTATATAGAATGGGGAAATGCTAATAATCTCAGCAAATTTACCATTAAATCGCTATTCTATCAATTATTAAATGAGATTTTCAAGCAGTTAGAACAAGACAGTATCGACATTCAAAAGCTGAATGTCTCTAATCAAATTAAAGCCTATCTAGAAGAAAATTATGCACAGCCATTGACTTTAGAATCAATTGCGAAGGCATTACGCTATAGTCCATCCCATTTATCCATTCAATTCAAGCAACAAATAGGTTGTAGTCCGATTGAGTATTTAATTCAGCTCCGTATTGAAAAAGCTTCTATTTTGCTTGAGCAGACAAATGCTAGCTTGCGCGATATCGCAATGGGTGTCGGCTATAACGATGTTTATTATTTTAGTAGACTATTCAAAAAGAGAGTAGGCGTTTCCCCCATAAAATTTCGTCAAAGGGAACAGTTGAATCGTCTAGTAAAAGATAGTCCTTCAATGTCTGAAAGATACTCCATTGTCGATTGGAGCTTCCAAGATTATATTGAGAATGGTTATCAATATAATGAAAGGAAGTATGAACCAATGAATAAAAGAGGATTATCAGCTATTGCAACACTCTTTCTATGTCTGACACTTTTATTAAGTGCTTGCAGTAGTGGAGCAACAACAAATACTGGAAGCGGGGAAAAACAGGCCTCTACGGCACAAGCAGTCAGCGAATCACAAACAAAAATTGTATCCACTATGAAAGGAGATGTAGAAATACCTGTAAATTCTGAGCGAGTAGTGGTGATGTATTATACAGGTGATGTACTAGCTTTTGATGTGACACCAGTGGGCTCCTCTAAAATACAAGAGGGAGCAGCATTTGAGGAAGAATTAAAAACAGTTGAAAGTTTAGGTGAGTGGTTCGAACCAAATGTGGAGGCAGTAATCCAATTAAAACCTGACGTCATCATTATCCCAAGTAAGGATGAGCTGTATGAGCAAATGCAAAAAATTGCACCTACTGTCATGATCGATTTCTCTACATCACTGGATGACCGTTTAACGAAGATTGGTGAAGTATTAGGGAAAGAGAAAGAAGCAAAAGAGCTTTTAGCTAATTTCTATACAAAAGTAGAGAACAGTCAAGAGAAGCTGAAAGAGGCAGGTATTTTAGATAAAACAGTTAGTATTATGGAAGGCGGCAAAGGACAAATGTCCGTAGTGACAAGCTATACCTATGGACGTGGTTCCCAAGCTATTTATGAGTATTTAGGTTTGAAAGCACCTGATATTATTCAAAAGAAAATTGATGACAAAAACAACACGGATGAGGCAATCAATGTTTCTTTAGAAGTACTAACAGATTATGCAGGTGATTTTGTGTTCCGTTCATCCTACGAAGGAATGGTGGATTTAACAGATCACCCAGTTTGGTCTAATATCCCAGCCGTTAAAGAAGGAAGACTGATTGAAATGGATTTTGGTTTTTGTTACTATAACGACATTTATTCATTAACAAAGCAGCTAGATTTCATCGTGGACAACCTAGTAGCTACGACAAAATAGTATAAACATTAGAGAGTGCCCCATAAATATCGTTTATGGGGCTTTTGTCTACAGTCTGGAACAACTAACTTGAATTTAGTTGTTTCTTCTTTCAGAAGCGTCATGCTTATTTTCTTATAATTTGGAATGTGCCAGACGTAGTTGCTTGAACAATATGACGATTTCCATCAACATAGAAGTTAGTATGCAACTTCTCACCTAAATCGTTCCTTTGAATAATGGAAGCATTTTTAGGCAAATTGTTAATAATTAATTCGATGTTTTCCTCGAATTCTATAGGTTTATTATTGAGTGTCATCTTGAATGTAATGTTATTTAATTTTCTTTTAAGCTGAATTTCTATGACACCAGTAGTATCCTTATCCACTAAAGTTGAGAGAGAAGGAATAATTAATGTCATATTAGATTTGGTAGTTAAGATAAATCTTTCTGTGTGAACTCCTGGGTCAGTGACATTTATTTTTGCACTATAATCATTTCTATTTCTAGACATAGCCGTTGTTTTACCAGGCAATGCGGCGATATTGGAAAAATTAGGCTTTGTATTTTCAACTGATTGTGTTGGAAGTTTATATTTACCATTCACAAGATCAATTAAAATAGACACATTTGGAACTATTTGTTGCTGCACGGGTGTTAGCGCCTCAAACGCAGTTTTAACCTTTTGTACATCCTTAATTGTAGATGTTTTAGGTGATAGAGTAGCAATGGCATTTTCTACATCTTTGGCAGCAGCTTTATCCTTTACGACAAGTCGTTCAGCCTCTAATAATAGTTGCTCTGTACCATACGGTAAATAAGCATTTGTAAATTTTCGTAATGCATTATATTCAGCACGTGCTGCCTCAACTTCTTGATGGAAGCTTAAACGTGAAGAATTTAATAATTGTATTTTCGTTACTACTTTGTAAATTGTCGTATTTGGACTTATATATGATGATAGTATTCTCTGTGTTTCAGCATTAACAAATGTTTTCTGTGCAGCGTTTAAAGAATTGAACCACTCCCTTGTAGCCAAAACATTTTCATAATAATTTACTGCGGTAGGTTCTACAGAAGCTAGTTTTTCTTCAATTTGTGAAGCGAGTTTACGATATAAAATTCTAGTATGTTGATGATTGGAAAGTACGTCATAATTAGTAACATACTGTTTTTCTGTTTCAGTCAAGTTGTTATAAGCTTTGAGAGCCGATTCCAATCTTGTTTGGAATGAGGAATATCGATCATCAATGATTGATATGAGCTGAATAACATTCCAGACATTAGAATTGTAGTAGTAGTTATTATTGTATGTGTAGGCTATTTTTGATGGCTCTGTAACTTCAGCTGCTGATGCTGGTGCACTGTAAAGAAGTGAAGGGATAGCAACTAAAGACAGCAAAGCCAATCTTTTTTTGTTTTTCATACTAAGAGAAGCCTCCTATTTTATTTTTCATGGTAGATGCAGTGGGAATCTATCCAAGATTTGGTGTTAAATCAATTTTATCATAGCCTAGGATCTTTTTATGCATTTTTTAGATGATTAGGTAGATTGGTTATAAAATTTATGTGAGCATCATATAACTTCAGTACCTATAGAGGAAGTTATATTTGTAAAGATAATAGAAATTTAATGGGAAAAACAGGAGATGTTGAGTAGTGAGCATGGTGAGTCAATTGGTTACAATTGATCCCGAAGGTTAAAAATGCATCACTAGGTACTGTTCAAAAGAAGAAAATGAACAATTCATCAAAGTATTATGTTGTAACAGGTACATAAGAAAATCGACAAATTGCTGAAAATATTCATGATGTGATGAAGTATTAATTTGGGTGGTATGTAGACATTGAACAGATTAATAGTAGATGGAGAGCCAAGAAGGGAACGGTTACAAGCAAACTAAGCAGAAAAGAAAATTAAGCAGCTGAACAGTCAAAAGTTACGAATGTGATACGTGAATAATTCAAGGATGTTCAGGATTTGTTCAGTACCATGTAGTAAGCTATTTTATGTAATCTTGTCAATGTCTTAAACTTTAAGCAAACCAAGAAAGACTAGGCTTCTTTTGTAAGCCTAGTCTTTTTTGTTCGTGCAATGGATAGGATTTCTGGAAGAGATGAATAGAGCTCATAAAGTGATGGATTCACCTTCCAAACTGACGGTTAGAACGACATCATTCGCCTTTAAGTTTTTGGAATGGAGAAGGAGATGGTTGTGCCTTGATCAATGACACTGTTTATCGTTAATTCCACGCCAAATAATTGCTTTAGACGTTGTTCCGTATTGACAAGACCTACGCTTGTTTTCTTTTCAGGTATCCTATGTTCAAAGCCAACACCGTTATCAGAAATGGCTATTGTAAAAAGCTTCTCCATCTCTTTGATGCAGATGGTCACAGTACCACCCTCTCGACGAGGTAAAATACCATGCTGGATAGCATTTTCGACCAAGGTTTGTAACGACAGTGGAGGAACAAACAGACTCATCTGATTAGGAATATTCCACACAACTCGTATCCTGTCACCAAAGCGAATTTGTTCAATTGCAATATAGGCGCGTACAAGCTTTAATTCATAGTCGATAGGCACGACTAAATCGACATTTTGGAAATCGAAACTCATTTGTAGGTAATCACTAAAGGCCAGTAGTAATTCCTCCATTTTTTCATCATCTACTCCATTTAAAGAAATAATAGAATTCAGTGTATTGAAGAAAAAGTGAGGTTGAATTTGTGCTTGGAGCCATGCAGCTTCAATGCGAAGACGTTCCTCACTAGATTGCTTCATCTGAATGAGTGCTTGAACACGTGATTTAAGCTCCATGTATTCCATTGGTTTCCTAATGTAGTCATTTGCTCCACTTAAAAAGGCGAGTCGAATATCTTCACTTTGCTGTCGAGCTGTTAAAAATAATATGGGCAGCTCTGAAATTGAGAATTTTTCACGAATGTACTTTGCCAATTCATAGCCAGACATATGCGGCATCATAATGTCGGAAATAACTAAATCAAAGCTACTCTCTTGTAGTTTTCTAAGAGCTTCGGTCCCACTTAAAGCTGTTTCAATTTCAAAGGGTTCAGTCGAAAATGCATTCACGAGAACTTGTAAGTTTACAGCATCATCATCCACGACAAGAATTCTTGCCTGACTGGTCACCAAAGTAGTTTCTTCAGTGGAAGCGGCAAAGCTTTCTTTCATTTGCGATAAATCATTTAACAATGACGTAAATTTTAATAATGTTGTATCCATTTCAGTATTGGAGTCACTGTATTCCACTGTTTGTGTCTTTGCTATGGGTAAGGAAAACGTAAAGGATGAGCCTTCCCCAAGAGTGGAAGTCAACGATATTGTCCCACCGTGCAAAGATATAAGCTCTTGGCAAATACTTAAGCCTAATCCGAGGCCCCCACTTACCGACGTCATTGTTGAATCAACTTGCTCATAAGGGTCAAATATTCTTTCTTGCATATCCTTTTCAATGCCAATTCCTGTATCTGTAACGGAAATATATAATTTTTTACCAACCACTTCGGCATCAATCGTAATGGAGCCCTGCTCTGTAAATTTAATGGCATTATGAATTAGGTTGGAAAAAATTTGAATTAATCGTGTCTCATCTGCTAACACAAAAGGTGAATTAGTAGGTATCCGTATGATAAGCTCAATTGGTTTTCCTTTCAGCATAAAACGAAACATATTGCTAACCCCACTTGCGAGATTATAAGCATTCAAAGGTTTGGGCTGCAGTCGAAGCGTTTTTTCTTTTAGCTTTACTAGATCTAATAAATCATCTAGCATATGGGTCATGTGATTGCCGATTCTTACCAATAGTTTTAAATCACTTTGATCTTCTTTAGTTTCCTGTTTTGCTAACAAAGTTTGGGCGATGCTCATCATGCCGTGCAAAGGGTTTCGCAGCTCATGAGAGGTATTTGCTAGAAAATCATCCTTTGTACTTATTTCTTTTTGTAATTTCACAGAAAGCTTTTCAGTTTGTAAGGTTGATTGAAAATAGCGTGTAAACCAAAATGCGGATAATGCCGTTATACCAATTAATAAATCAAAAGGATAATGACTATAAGGTAGTGTAGCATTTTGTCTTATAGAGAAAAATAATGAATTAGTGACTACTGCTGTCCCTGTTAATAATAAAAATATTACGCCTTTTTGACCTTTTATCACGATAGACAATGTGAAAATCGTTATAATAATAGGCGAGACGATGAAAAGTATTATGAATATCATTTTTGTTTTAAAAATGTATTCTATCGGGGTTACTACAATAAATAATAAATAGGTAGCACACAGCAAAGGAACAATCGTTAATATTTTAGGCTTAGCGTATTCCTTCATCAATTCACGTAGGAACAAAACGAAAAACATCATATTGTTAATATAAGAAAAATAAAATAATTTGTTTGCCCAAATCCAATTGATAGGTATGTAGCTAAATAAAATTTTATTGCTAGAAACGAGTACGGTTACACAGGTTGAAACAATAATCAAGGCAAAATAAAGAAGAGATTTATCCCGAATACCGATAATCCAAAGTAGAATCGTAAATAATAGATAAAAAATAAAGACTAAGCAAACCGCCATTTGAGTTGTAATGGAAAAGGTTTTTGATTGTTCCATAGAGTGCAAATCGCCAAAAATAATTTCTTTTTGAAACCCGCCTTGTACATATGGGTTTGTTTGAACACCTTGGATAATAATTTCGCTTTCATTAGTATTAAGCGTAAAATAATGGGTTACAGGTCTGCCAATAGGAGCCGTTTGAGTATAATCCGCTGTAAGATTCCCTAGTCCACCAATGAATTGACCATCTATGTAAAGCTCATAGGGAGCTAAACCTTCAGGAATCGTAATGCCATACATCTGAGGTGCAGTGTGTTCTTTGAGAATTTTTAAACGATAAGAACCATAATGAACCTCATCATTATGTTGAAAATACTGATCCCAAGATTCTGGTTGATTTGTATAAACTTTATGTTGTTCCACTGATTGGGTATTTTCTGAAGCGAGAAGGATATTAGGGTAGAATTCCCATTCCTTTTGTAGCTTAATTATAAAATTATGGCTTGTATCAATATTTCTTAAATTAACAGTCCCTTGGATAGCATCGATCCCTGTTGAAATATTTGTGAAATTCATCCAAGTGAAGCGTATCAAAGTTAGAAAACAAAAGAATAACCAGGCAATTAGAAAAATAGTAAAATTTTTGGAAAGTATTTTCTTTTTCATCATAAATAATAGATTTCAACAAATAGAGTTATTTCTCCTTCAAAAGTAATGGTTATTCTATCAATTCTTTTAATAATTATACGATAATAAGTAAAGGAATAGTTTTTTAGGAGGGGTCAATGTGAGAATCGTGCTAGTAGATGATGAAATTTTACCATTAACGAGACTGAAAACCTTACTTGAAAAAAGTAATGTCCCGGAAATTGAAATAGTAGGAGAATACACCGATTCTCTAAAAGCAATTGAAGAGATCCAAACGCTACAGCCAAATGCTGTATTTTTAGATATCGTGATGCCTGATTTGGATGGTTTAGCATTAGGGGAAAAAATTCAAGAGTTATTGCCCGATGTAGAAATCGTTTTTACAACAGGGTTTGATCAATACGCAATAGATGCATTTAATCTACATGCTATTGATTACTTATTAAAGCCTGTACAAAATGTTCGTTTAGAAAAGACCTTAGAACGTCTAGAACACATAAATAATAAACATAAAAAAGTTCCGCCTAAACATACAATTATTAAGCTTTTTGGCGGTCTTAATGTTGTTACACCAGATGGTCATACACAGCTCATGAAATGGCGTACATCTAAAGCCAAAGAGCTATTTGCCTTCATGCTAAATCACCGTGATGAAATGATTTATCGTGATACGATTTTAGAATTATTTTGGCCGGAGTCTGATATCGATAAAGCATCTAAACAGCTTTATACAGCTATCTATACAATCCGTCAAACATTAAAAAATTATGGAATGGATGGTGTGCAAATTTCAAGCCCTTTGCTGAATTCTGGCTATAAGCTCTTAGTTGAAAATGTTGTAGTGGATGTAGAACAGTGGCTGTCCTGTTTAAAATCATTACCCCCATTACAAGAGACATCAGTTGATGAACATGAAAAAGTATTCCAAATGTATACAGGTGATTATTTAGGAGATTGCGATTATCTATGGGCGGAAAGTGAGCGAGAGCGCTTAAGGAGATTGTGGTTACACCATGCTCATCAGCTAAGCGAGTTTTACATAAAAAATGAGAACTACATGGCTGCAGTAAAGGTACAGGAAAAAGTCCAGGCACTTTTTTCTGATGCAGAGGAAAACTACTTCACTTTAATGAAGCTATACGATCTTCTAAATAATACAGCTGCTGTTGAGGAGCAATACTGGTTATTAAAAAAAATGCTTCAGGAGCATTTGGCAGTGGAACCAAGCGAGGAAATTGAGAGTTGGTATGAAAGCTGGAAACAAGCAAATGCTATGCCTCATGCTCAAACCTTTAGTTAAACTACATGATTTTGTTATGAAAGGCTCTGTCATAGACAGAGCTTTTTGTTTTTAATAGTTCATAAGACCCTTATTAAAAAATGTATATTGGTTGTAGATTTGTCCGTATTTCTCTCTATAACTCTGTAAAATTCTACTTTATTCGCTAAATATTTTATTGTGATACAACCTTTCATCCTTTATCATTATTATAAAAGTGGGGTGTTAGTTATGAAAAAATCTAAAGGTATTGCATTAAAACTATCTTCCCTAATTATAGGATTATTTCTAGTTTTATTTTTATCCTATACAGTGACAACGGGAATTATTATAAAAAATCAAAGTGTGGAAGACTCAGAATATGCAACGGTGCAGGCTGCTGAATCTTCGGCTGCTATTATGAGTGAACGTTTCAAGAAAGCAAATACGGCATTGCAAACAACAAAGCAAATCATTGAAAGCATGCAGAAGAATAATGCTTTATCTTCCAAGGGTGTCTTAGACATTATGGAAAATAATCTAGCTAACAATGATGATTTACTTGGTGTTGGAGCAATCTTTGAGCAGGGTTCTATTATGTTAGATGCAAATGCAGAGGCTACTTTAGTCGATTCCAAAAAACGTTTTGGACCATACCTAAGCAAAGATGATAATAAGATCAGCACCACTTTAATTGAAGGGGTCGATGATAAAAGTGTTTCTGAATGGTACTGGGTGCCAAAAGAAGACGGACGCGCAGTTTTAACGGAGCCGTATGATTACAATGTAAATGGAAAGAACGTATTAATGACAACCATTTCAGTGCCGTTAGTCAATGCTTCTGGATCGTTTTTTGGTGTATTGACGGCGGATGTATCGATAGATTTTTTAAATGGATTAACAGAATCTGTTGCACCAGAGGGTGGTTATGCGGGCATTATTACGAATAAGGGTGTACTGACAGCCAACAGTTTTGGTGAAGAGCTAGATGGGCGCAATATGCAAGAGGACCCAGCTTGGACAAGTATTAGTAAGACCATGGAAAATGATGAGCTTACAAGTATGTACGTTGATTCTAACCAGTTTAAGGAAAAGGCATTTAATGTATTTGCCCCAATGATTTTAGAGGATATTGACGAGACGTGGACTGTTCAAATTGTATTGCCTGAATCAAAAATTCTAGAGACATACAACCACGTCTTTGTATTTACAATTATTTCTTCTATTATTATGGTTGTTTTGATGACAGTTGCAAGTGTGCTATTCATTTACAAACAGTTAAAGCCACTCCAATTTTTGCGTGCATCCATTGAAACAGCTGCAGAAGGGGATTTAACACAAAGAGTAGAGGAGAAATATATTAAGTCTGATGAGATTGGTGCAGTTGCACTGGCTTATAATAATATGCTGGATAAAACCAATAGTGCAATACAAACAGTGCTAAATTCTACGACATTGTTGAACCAATCTTCTAATCAAGTGCATGAGGTCTTTAATGAAATAGTAGCTTCAAGTCAAGAGGTTTCAGTAGCAATCAATGAAATTGCACAAGGTGCATCGAAGCAATCAGAGGATACTGAAGAAACCAATTATCGAATGATGGATCTATCTGATCAGATTGATGCCATTACGTCACTATCCAATGAGATGGATGAGCTATCTCATCAAACAAGTGCAACGACAGAAAAGGGATTGCATGAGGTTAATAGTTTACGTGAACATAATATAGAAACCAATGAGATGAATGGGCGTATTCAACAGCAAATGGAATCATTAGCTTCTAACATTGCCAATATTAATCAAATCATCGCTTCTATTCAAAGCATTACAGAGCAAACGAATCTGTTAGCTTTAAATGCAAGTATTGAGGCAGCTCGTGCTGGCGAACATGGAAAAGGGTTTGCGGTAGTAGCAGAGGAAGTAAGAAAGCTAGCAGAGCAATCTAAAAATGAAACAGAAATTATTAAGAGTACGGTAGAAAGTATTCTCGAAAATTCCCAACAGACAGTAGCTGTTATTGCTTCGAATGCAGATTTAATGCATTCTCAAAATGAGTCCGTACAAAGCACACAAATGGCCTTTAAAGATAGCAGTGACTTGTCACGTTCAATTGCAGCTTCCATTAGTGAACTAATGAGTAAGTTATCTAGTATGTTAGAGCATAAAAATCAAGCAATTATGGCTATTCAAAGTATATCTGCTATTTCAGAGGAAACAGCTGCCTCTGCTGAACAAGTAAGTGCTTCTGCAATGGATCAACAAGCAGAGTTACAAAAAGTAGCAGAGTCTATTCAAAATATGAATGATATATCAAATGAACTGCAAGAAGTCGTAAATCGATTTAAGCTAGCGTAAAGAAAAAGGCTGCCTAAAATATATAGGCAGTCTTTCTTAATGGTGAAGGGAAGAGACATTGACCTGTTAGCCATTCAGCACTACTATAATGAAGGGAAGGGGGTCATCAATATGATGTATCTCGGAATGATTTTCTTTCAAATTGTTGCACCTATTTTAGTGTTGCTTGTACTTGGCGCTATACTACAAAAGAAATTTCGTTTTAACTTAAAAGCATTGTCTCAGCTTATTACATATTGCTTTATGCCAGCCGCTGTTTTTGTGAATTTATATGAAACACGTGTAGAGCTGTCTGTTCTGGGAGAAGTCGGGTTATTTATTGTGCTTTTTATTGGAAGTCAAATGATACTCAGTCATTTTTTAGCGAAAGGGCTTGGTTTGGCCAAAACGGAGGCAGCCGTCTTTAAAAATAGTGTTGTGCTCATTAACTCTGGAAATTATGGTATTCCAGTGGCCCAAATGATTTTTGTAACACAACCTATTGGTGTAGCCATTCAGGTCATGCTCGTTATATTTCAAAATATGACAACTTATACATATGGTTTGTACAATTTAATTTCCTCTACGAAATCGGGTATGACAATCATCAAAGATTTCTTTAAAATGCCCATTATTCATGCGCTAATTATTGGTGTCGCTATGAACTATTTTAATATTGGTATACCGCAGTTTATCAAAATACCTGTAGAGCATGTCGCAGATGGATTTATTGCTGTAGCCTTAATTACATTAGGCGCACAATTATCACAGCTTGAAATCAAATCTATGTTTAATAAAACTGTTTTTGTTAGCTGTTTTACAAGATTAGTTATCGGACCAGCTGTAGCATTGGTCATTATTTATGTATTGGGGTTAGATGGAGTTGTCGCACAATCTCTGTTTATAGCCAGTGCCTTCCCAACATCTCGCAATAGCTCTAGTCTAGCATTAGAATACGATGTGGAATCAGCTACAGCTGCGCAAACTGTTTTATTTTCAACCATTGTGAGCTGTCTAACAGTAACGATCGTGATTTATCTTGCGGAAGTATTATTTACTTAGTTGGATGAAAATTTTAAAATATTGAATGGAAAACTTCCATCTCTTAGAAATATCTGCTACACTAGCATCAAACTAAATAGTATTAACTAGGGGAGTCTGATGAGTCAGGCTGAGAGGGAAACGCTTAGAAGTTTCTTGACCCTTTGGACCTGATCTGGCTCATACCAGCGTGGGAAAGTTAAGAAGCTATTGCATCGTATGTCGTGTGCAATTACTAGACCTTTACATTCATGGCCGGATCCAAAAAAATATTTTGGATTCGGCCTTTCTTTATTTGTTGGAGTGAGCTAGATTTTCGGTCCTTGTATCAAATTACATTTAAGGGAGAGAAGTAGCTCATGTCAGTAGTTAGTGAAAAGAACATTACGATTATGTCTAGCTTTGAAGGAAGCAAAAAAGTGTATGTGGAAGGATCACGTCCAGATATTTTAGTACCTATGCGTGAAATCGCATTAAGCCCAACGACTGGTAGCTTTGGGGATGAAAAAAATGCCCCTATTCGAGTATATGATACGAGTGGTCCATACACAGATCCGAATTATCACATTGATATTACAAAGGGTCTGCCTACTTTGCGACGTGCATGGATAGAAGAAAGAGGAGATGTTGAGGAATATGAGGGGCGTACGATTAAACCTGAGGATAACGGTTTTCGTCGTGTTGATGATCCGCGCATTCAAGAAAATGTTTTCCCTGAATTGGAGCGGAAGCCTTTACGTGCAAAAAGGGGTAAAAATGTAACACAGCTTCACTATGCACGAAATGGAATGATAACGCCGGAAATGGAGTTTGTGGCGATACGTGAAAACATGGATCCTGAATTTGTTCGTTCAGAAATTGCAGCAGGTCGGGCTATTATGCCTTCTAATATTAATCACCCTGAGGCAGAGCCGATGATTATTGGTCGTAACTTCCATGTGAAAATCAATGCAAACATTGGAAATTCCGCGGTGTCGTCGTCAATAGCAGAAGAAGTTGAGAAAATGACATGGGCTACACGCTGGGGTGCCGATAATATTATGGATCTCTCGACTGGTAAACATATTCATACAACGAGAGAATGGATTATTCGAAATGCTGCAGTGCCAGTGGGAACGGTGCCCATTTATCAGGCTTTAGAAAAAGTAAATGGCATAGCCGAGGATTTAACGTGGGAAGTTTATCGTGATACGCTCATTGAGCAAGCAGAGCAGGGGGTTGATTATTTCACGATACATGCGGGTGTTCTTTTACGCTATGTACCTCTTACAGCAAATCGTGTAACAGGCATTGTGTCACGTGGTGGTTCAATTATGGCACAGTGGTGTTTATTTCATCATCAAGAGAATTTCCTTTATACACATTTTGAGGAAATCTGTGAAATTATGAAGACATATGATATTGCTTTTTCTTTAGGAGATGGCTTACGCCCAGGTTCCATTGCAGATGCCAATGATGAGGCCCAATTTGCAGAGCTTGAAACGCTTGGTGAATTAACACAAATCGCTTGGAAGCATGATGTTCAGGTGATGGTAGAGGGGCCAGGTCATGTACCGATGCATTTGATAAAGGAGAATATGGACAAGCAATTAGAAGTTTGTAAGGAAGCGCCTTTCTATACATTGGGCCCATTAACAACAGATATTGCGCCAGGATATGACCATATTACCTCAGCTATTGGTGCAGCGATGATTGGCTGGTTTGGTACAGCGATGCTCTGCTATGTGACACCGAAGGAGCATCTTGGCTTACCTAATCGTGAGGATGTTCGAGTAGGAGTTATTACTTATAAGATTGCTGCCCATGCAGCTGATTTAGCGAAAGGACACCCAGGTGCACAACAACGGGATGATGCATTGTCAAAAGCACGCTTTGAATTCCGCTGGCGTGATCAATTCAATCTATCATTAGATCCAGAACGTGCGGTTGAATATCATGACGAAACGCTTCCAGCAGAGGGGGCAAAAACAGCGCACTTTTGCTCAATGTGTGGCCCTAAATTCTGTAGTATGAGAATCTCACAGGATATTCGTAATTATGCTAAAGAAAAAGATTTAAATACGACTGAAGCTATTCATCAAGGTATGCAGGAAAAGGCAGAGGAGTTTAAAAAAGCGGGGAGTCAGATTTATCAATAATGAAGGAAGGCTTATGTCAAAGTATAGACATAAGCCTTTCATGTTGTTGAAAAAAGATGATGTCAACGGCAGAAAAAGCAAATTTGCAAGGTGAGAGGTTGATTTCCGTTCCGCCAGCGCCCTTTCCAGGGGGCGTCCGATGAGCCACTTCACTCACTTACGCTCGCTCCACTCCAATCAACCATTCTGCAAAGTGTCTTTACTTTTTTTCATAGTAGTATAGCGATCAAATAGCCCATTATCTGTATTCTTAGAGGGGATAGGCTCTTATTTTCAATATGGAGAAGTGATGAATGACAATCATCCTCCATAAAATAAGTAGCAAAAACCTTCACTTTATTTGAAAACCTTTGCTAAAAAGGTACCATTTTTGTGGGTTGGAGTGGAAGACTACTTGACTCCCGTGGGAGAGTGAACTGACCCCAAAAATTTGAACTTTTAAGAAACTCTTCGAAACTCAACTGGACTTTTTCCGTTGAGTTTTATTTTTATCCGTTCATGATTGTAGTAGTGGATATAGTCTACTAACGCTTTTTTGAATGCTTCGTAGTTCTTAAACGTTGTTGCGTATAGAAATTCTGATTTCATAATGCCAAAAAAGCTTTCTATCACGGCATTATCTAAACAATTTCCTTTCCGTGACATACTTTGCTTGATTTCATGTGTTGCCAATAACGCTTTAAAACGTGGTATTTGATATAACCATCCTTGATCAGAATGGACGATTAAGCCACTCTTTTTCGATAACTTTGTATACGTAAACGCCTTCTTAAAAGACTGTTGAACTAACTCAAAATTAGGTGATTTTGATACCTCATACCCAACGATTTCTCGATTGAATAAATCTAATACAGCGGATATATAGATTTTTTGACCGTTTATTTTAAACTCCGTTACATCGGTTACCCATTTCTGATTGGGTGCAGTGGCTTCAAAATCACGTTGGATGACATTCTCTGCGACATAGCCGACTGTCCCTTTATACGAACGGTATTTTTTAGGGCGTACCGTCCCTTTTAAGCCCAATTCTTGCATCAATCGTTGGACCGTTTTATGGTTGATGAAAAACCCTTCATTTCGGAGGGCTAAACAAATACGACGATAGCCATAACGCCCCTTATGGTAATGAAAAAGCGTCTGAATTCGTTCTTTGATCGCCTGATATTTATCTGGTTTTACCCATTTTTGGAGATGATAATAATACGTACTTTTCTTAAGTTTCGCGACTTTTAATAGAGCTTGAAGAGGAAAATCCAACCTTAGCTCATCAACAGCTCTTACTTTTTCTTGGATTTGAAGGCATCCTTTTCTTGAACTAAGGCTTTCAACTTTTTTAAATAGGCATTTTCCATCCGTAAATACTCAATTTCCGCTTTTAACTCATCCGTTGTTTTTCCATTTAAATCAGACGAAGGTGGTTGTTTTTTTGGCATTGATTGGCGCTCCTTTTCTACTTGATAGAGCACCTCACCAGCCGTTGACATCCATTGTTTTTTCCATCTCCGAATGGTTTCACGGGAAGGAATATTAAACTTCGCAGCAGTCTGAAGGAGCGAATCGCCCGTCTCTATCAGGTGTTGAATTACTTTTATTTTAAAAGAATCTTCGTAATTCGTGAACCCTTGAGGACGAATAATTCCTTCGATGCCATGATAGCGATATAATTCAATCCATAATCGAATGTACTGTCGATCCCTCTGTAATCGATTGGCAATCTGATACGTACTTTCTTTTTCTTCAAAGTAAGCTAGAACTGCGGCTAATTTTTGTTCATCAGAAATCACTACCTGCACCCCCTATAGTACATTTTTAAGTCCAATATTTTGGGTGCAGCTCAGAGCGAGACAGGCGAGCCCCTGCACGGAGCGGTAGCGGAGGAAGCGGCTCGGCGCTCGCCCACAGGAAAGCAAGTAGCCTGCAACGGAAATCCATTTCTCCCTTTCAATTGACTGTTTTGTTTTTCAACACTAAGGAAGGCTTATGTCAAAGTATAGACATAAGCCTTCAGACTGTAGACAAACTCGATGAATTTTGAGTTTGCCTACAGTCTTTTTTCTTTTACAATAAAATAAAGTAAAGCCGTTGATTTCCACTACGGGCGGACGCTTTCCGCGGGCGGGGTCGAGCTGCTTCCCTCGCTTCGCTCAGTCCAGGATCTCGACTTTCCCGCTTTTCCCGCAGGAGTCGCCGCCCTTCGTTCCAATCAACTTCTACATAAAGTACTCTATCTACATAGGGTGTTGAAAAGTAAACTTTTGAGGTGATGAAGCATGATGACGAAGAATCAAACCAATGAACGTGAACAATTAGAAATGTTAACGATTGATCAATTAGTTCCCCAAGATCATTTAGTACGAAAACTAGAGGCGGCTATTGATTTTTCATTTATCTATCCTTTAGTAGAAAACCTCTACTCTGCTAAAGGACGCCCTAGTATTGATCCTGTTGTTCTCTTTAAAATGACGTTTATTCAGTACGTTTTTGGTATACGGTCCATGCGTCAAACCATCAAAGAAATTGAAACCAATATGGCGTATCGTTGGTTTTTAGGATTTGGCTTCCATACAGAAGTTCCGCATTTCTCTACCTTTGGTAAAAATTATGTCCGTCGCTTTCAAGACACCGATATATTTGAGCAGATATTTTATCGTATATTAAAAGAGATTATGCATCAAGGACTCCTCCATGCAGACCATTTATTTATCGATTCTACGCATGTGAAAGCGAGTGCGAATAAACGAAAGTATGATAAAAAAGTTGTGCGAAAAGAAACACGGGCTTATGAAGAGAAGCTTCAATTAGAGTTAAATATTGATCGTGAGGAACACGGAAAAAAGCCCTTTTCCCCGGAGAAATTTGAAAAAGAAGAATGGAAAGAAATAAAGGAAAGCACGACAGATCCTGAAAGTGGATATTACGTGAAGGATGAACGTACAAAACAGTTTGCGTATTCTTTTCATGCAGCGACAGATGAAAAGGGCTTTGTCTTGGGTGCCATTGTGACTCCGGGAAATGTGCACGATAGTCATGTATTACAGCCACTTGTGGAAAGAGTCATTGAAAACGTTCAAAAACCATTAGCTGTTGCGGCAGATGCAGCCTATAAAACACCAGCGATTACGAACTTTTTGTTAGAGAATCAAATGTTGCCTGTTCTTCCGTATACACGTCCTAAAACGAAAGATGGATTCTTCCGAAAGCACGAGTATACATATGACGAGCACTATAATTGTTATCTTTGCCCACAAGGGCAGATATTGAAGTATGCGACAACGACGAAGGAAGGATATCGCCAATATAAATCGAATCCTTTGATTTGTGCGAAGTGTCCAAGCCTTTCCCAATGTACAGAAAGTAAGCATCATCAAAAACTCATTCAACGCCATATTTGGGAGTCATATGTGGAGGAAGCTGAACATTTACGCCATTCCTATGACATCAAACAGATTTATGCAAAGCGCAAAGAAACGATTGAGCGTGTCTTTGCCGATGCAAAAGAAAAGCATGGTATGCGATGGACAACCTTAAGAGGTCTAAAAAAATTGTCCATGCAGGCGATGCTTACTTTTGCTGCCATGAATTTGAAGAAACTGGCTACTTGGACGTGGCAAGTAGCTTAAGAGAGCAACTATGCTCGAAGAGTATGTTGAATTTGGTAGTATATTACCAAATGTTAAAGATAAAATAGGAAGAAAAATGACAAAAACCATCGAGAGTGAACTTCTCGATGGGCTTTTGTCTACAGTCTGAAGGCTTATGTCAAAGTATAGACATAAGCCTTTTCTAATCATAAAAAAGCTCCATGTGAATGACAGATTCACATGGAGTAAAAGTTGAATTTGGATATCAATAATAAGTGGACTATTAAACGTTAGTTGGTTGTTTTACATATGGGTTTGTAAGGTCCATACCTTCTAACGAAAGACCCATCGCTTTTGCGACACCCTCACCATATGCTGGGTCAGCTAAATAGCAGTGAAGGATGTGACGGCGTTTGATGAATTCTTCAACAGAAGCCATATCATTCGCTGTATTTTCAAATAGACGTTGTTGCTCTTCTGTAGTCATTAAACGGAACAGTTTACCTGGTTGCTCAAAGTAATTGTTATCATCTTCACGGAAGTCGTGAATACCTGCATGACCATCAATGCGTAATTCAGGCTCTTTATGGTCTAGGTTATGCTCCCATTCACCATAGCTATTTGGTTCATAGCCTAATGTAGAACCGAGGTTGCCGTCAAAGCGCATTGCACCATCACGATGGAAGGTACGGAATGGACATTTCGGTGCGTTAACTGGCAGCATATAGTGGTTTACACCTAGGCGATAGCGTTGTGCATCTGCGTATGCAAAGATACGACCTTGTAACATTTTATCTGGTGAGAAGCTAATACCAGGAATAATGTTAGATGGTGCGAATGCAGCTTGTTCAACTTCTGCAAAGTAGTTATCCGGATTTTTATTTAACTCGAACTCACCGACAGGAATTAATGGGAAGTCTTTTTTATACCATACTTTTGTTAAGTCAAATGGGTTGTATGGAAGCTCACGAGCTTGCTCCTCTGTCATAACCTGAATATACATTTTCCATTTAGGGAAATCGCCTTTTTCAATAGCTTCATATAGATCACGTTGTGAAGATTCACGATCTTGACCGATAACTTCAGTAGCTTCAGCACCTGTTAAGTTTTTAATACCTTGCTCTGTACGGAAATGGAATTTAACCCATACACGCTCATTTTCAGCATTGATAAAGCTATACGTATGAGAACCAAATCCATGCATATTGCGGTAACCAGCTGGAATACCACGGTCAGACATTACAATTGTCACTTGGTGAAGCGCTTCAGGTAATAGAGTCCAGAAATCCCAGTTGGAGTTAGCGTTTTTCATATTTGTACGTGGATCACGTTTAACGACATGGTTTAAATCTGTAAAGTGTAATGGGTCGCGGAAGAAGAATACAGGTGTATTGTTCCCTACTAGATCCCAGTTTCCTTCTTCTGTATAGAATTTAAGGGCAAAGCCACGAATATCGCGCTCAGCATCTGCAGCACCACGCTCACCAGCAACTGTTGAGAAACGTGCGAACATTTCTGTTTTCTTGCCAATCTCTGAGAAAATTTTCGCTTTTGTATATTGAGTAATATCATGCGTTACAGTAAAAGTACCAAATGCACCTGAGCCTTTAGCGTGCATACGACGTTCAGGAATTACTTCACGGTTAAAATTTGCTAATTTTTCAACTAACCATACATCTTGAAGTAAAAGAGGACCACGTGGACCTGCTGACATAGAGTCATGGTTACTTACTACTGGAGCGCCACCTGCTGTTGTAAAACGACGGCTACGATCATTTGCGTTTGTCATATTAGTTTACCTCCTGAAAAAAATATAAGTCAAACTCTTCATCTATAACTATAACAAATATAAAATAGAATTGCTAGTACATTATAATTATTATCGTTAAAGAATTTTTATATTTAAAGATAAACTATAAATATATGCGAAGGAAAGGCGTTTTATACATAGTTTTCACCAGAAATTTCACTTTTCTAATCTCGTTTTTAAAAAATATTAGGTATGAAAATGACATGAATTTTAAGATAATGACTACATTGTAAAAACCTTTATTGAAAATAAAATGGACTAATTGAAAATTATTTCAATCAATTATCTTTTAGTTTTTTCGATATCGATTAGGCGTTATGCCGATTTGTTGTTTAAATATTTTAATGAAATAATTAGGATCATCAAAACCGTTTAAATGGGCAATTTCACTAATGGAAAAATCCGTTTCTAGCAGCATGTTAGTAGCATGATGAATTCTTATTTGCTGTAAATAGCGTTTAAATGGTAAGCCTTGCTTCTTTGAGAAAATGGTACTTAAATAATTTGGGCTGATTCCGAGCTTATGGGCGACGAAGGGCAGGGACAAGGAGCTATCATTAAATTGTTGATCAATTATTTCTAAAGCTAGTTCAACATAATCGGCTCGTTTCTCCATTCGAGCTTCCCGCGCTAATTCAATTAATGTTTGTGTGAAAGAAATAATGCCATTGAGAATTGTATAAAATATAGGATGTTCAATGATTAAGTGAAATAGCTGACGATAGCTTTGCTCGATAACTGCTTTTTCGTGTAATTTATATTTCAACATAAAGCGTCGAATTTGTGCTAGAACACTTGTTAAATGAATACGTAGATCATCTTGCTCATAATATATTCCCTCATTAGATAGCTGGTATAAAAATGTTTTAACGGCTTCAAGGTTTCCGTCTTCCAAACTACTGATTAACAATTGTTGCTCTTCTGGTGTTAATAAGGGATCAAAGGGCTGTGTTTCAATTTGTTTGCTTGCATAAAAAATATGACCAAAGCCTTCGTAAAAGCTTTGATGTAGTGCGCGCTTTGTTAATGTATACATGTTTTTGATGGTTGTCGGTGGCCCATCATAAATGCCAATATTTAAAGAACTATTACTAATTAACCGCCATTCCATCATAAGTGCACGGACATCCTTTTCTACCATCTTTATGTCACTTGTTTGAAAAAGGCATACAATTGTATTGGACAGAGGGTAGGTTTTCATATGGAAGTGGATAGGTGTTTGTTGTAGCCAATTGTAAAGCTTATTAAAAGTTTCGATATGTTCTGGCTCCATCATTGTGAAATGTATGGTCGTCTCAATTGAACTAGATTTGTTATCTAAAAATAATTGATAATAAAAGGAATCATTTGTAGTCTCCTGTGCATATTCCGTGACCTGTGGTGTGCGAAGAGAAATGGTTGTGAGCTTTTGTTTTAATAATTCTAAATCAATGGGTTTTACAAAGAGATGGGCCACTTGTAAATCTATTGCCTTCAATGCATTTTTAAATAAAGGTTCTGTCGTCATTGCAAGAATGGCACCAGATAGCTTTTGTAAATCCCGATAAAGAGCCGTTAAGCGATTATTAGGAAATAGATCGATATTTAACAGAATGGCGTCCGGTTCAAATAATCGAATTCTTTGGGGCACCTCTGAAATACTTGTGCACATTTCAATGAAGACGTCTCCAGGGAAATAGGTATGTAAAAACCACTTTATGCCTGCCAAGTCGGTAGGATCACGATCAATTAATAATAGCTTCATTACATCAACTCCTATAAAATATTCCAGTTTCATATAAAAATACGATTATATTATTAAAAATAACATAGGAATCTGAAAAAAATCTTCTTTTCTCTTTTAAAATTCTCTATATTCTGAAAAAAGTAGTGAGTACAATGTAAATAGAGTAATAAATCATCAGCAGAAACCACTTGTACAATGAAAACGCTTAAATGGAATTTAATGCTGAAGTTTTTAATATTACGACCAATAAATGAGGAGTTTTTATTTACATAGTTAGATAGGGAATAGGAGGATGTCATGTGAAATCGATCATCGAGCTTGATGGCAATACATTAACAAGACAACAAATTGAGGAAATCGTTAAGGGGCAAGCAACAGTTGCACTTTCTGTTAATAGTTTACAACGTATTCGTTTAAGTAGAGAGCGTATCGAGAAACGCTTAGCTGAAGGACAAACGATTTATGGAGTGAATACAGGCTTTGGGCAACTCAGCAATATAAAAATTGAGCAAGAGGATATTGAGCTATTGCAGCTGAATTTATTACGATCTGATGCAACGGGTGTTGGTGAACCGTTCCCTACTGATGTTGTACGTGCAATGATGGTGTTACGTGCCAATGCTTTAGCTAGAGGATTTTCTGGCATTCGTGAGGAAACCGTACAGCTGTTATTGGAGTTTATTAATAAAGGAGTGCATCCGATTGTTCCGTCACAAGGTTCGGTGGGAGCAAGCGGCGATTTGGCGCCATTATCGCATTTGGCATTAGTGCTAGTGGGAGAAGGTAAGGCGGAGTTTAACGGAGAAGTTATGAGTGGAAGCGAGGCGCTACAACGAGCGGAGTTAACACCAGTTCGACTTCAAGCTAAAGAGGGGCTGGCACTTGTTAATGGTACGCAAGCTATGACAGGAATTGGTGTATTAACAGTCAATGAAGCTGAACGAATTGGACTTGCGGCGGATATGGCGGCAAGCTTGACGCTAGAAGCTTTAAAGGGCATTACGTCAGCATTTGATCCAGCGCTATTAGCAGTAAGGCCACATCCAGAATTAGAACTGGTGGGGGGACGTATTCGTAAGTGGCTTGATGGTAGTAAACGTGTCACAAAGCAAGGCGAAATTCGCATGCAGGATGCTTACTCGCTACGCTGTATTCCGCAAGTACACGGTGCTTCTTGGCAGTCCTTTTTCTACGCGGAGAATCGTGTTCAAACTGAAATGAACGCGACTACAGATAATCCGATTGTTTTAGAAAGTGGTGAGGTACTATCGGGTGGTCATTTCCATGGTCAGCCAATTGCCTTGGCAATGGACTTTTTGAAGATTGGTGTAAGTGAATGGGCTAATATTTCAGAACGTCGTACAGAACGTATGGTAAATCCACATCTTAACGAAGGATTACCGCCGTTCTTGGCAACAAACCCTGGGATTGAATGTGGACTAATGATTGCACAATATACAGCAGCTTCTATTGTCTCAGAAAATAAAGTATTAGCTCATCCTTCTAGTGTGGATTCTATTCCTACATCAGGTAACCAAGAGGACCATGTAAGTATGGGAACAACATCGGCCCGTCAAGTACGTCAGATTGTTCACAATGCGGCTCGCGTTATCGCAATAGAATTAATTTGTGCTTCTCAGGCAATCCATTTAGATAAGGCGGAAGAGCAATTATCTCCAACAACACGTAAATTCTTAGAGAAAGTGCGTGAATTCTGTCCACCTTTATTAGCGGATCAACCAATTGGTGACGAAATTGAAGCATTGGCGAAATACTTACTAGCAAGTAATGATCTAGTAAATGAGTATGTGTAAATAGGGTTGAATGAAATAGCAAAGGCTGAGGCAAGACTCGTTAATCCGAGTCACCTCTGCTTTGGATATAATTATATGCTTTTAAGTCTGAATATTCAGTCTTTATTTTAGTATCTACACTTTCAAACTAATAGTATTTTTATGAAAAGGAGCGTGTTTTTATGGTATTCAAAACAGATATTCGTGCACCACGTGGAAGTGAACTAACATGTAAGGGATGGACACAGGAAGCGGCAATGCGTATGTTAATGAACAATCTAGACCCAGAGGTGGCTGAGAACCCAGATGAGCTGATTGTGTACGGTGGTATTGGAAAGGCTGCTCGTAACTGGGAAAGCTATGAACAAATTATTGCTTCTTTAAAAGAATTAGAGAATGATGAAACACTGCTGATTCAATCAGGGAAGCCAGTAGCTGTATTCCGTACGCATGAGCATTCTCCCCGTGTATTAATTGCCAATTCAAACCTAGTACCTGCATGGGCAAATTGGGATCATTTCTATGAATTAGAGGACAGAGATTTAATGATGTATGGGCAAATGACTGCGGGTAGCTGGATTTATATTGGTGCTCAGGGCATTTTACAGGGAACTTATTTATCATTCGTAGAAGCAGGGAAGAAGGTATTTGGCACTGCGGATTTACGTGGTAAATTCATCCTAACAGGTGGTATGGGCGGTATGAGTGGTGCACAGCCGTTAGCTGGGAAAATGGCAGGCGCTGTAATCTTAGTCGTTGAAGTGGATCGTGCCCGCATTGAACGTAAAATAAAAGAAGGATACTGTGATTACATCGTGGAGACTGTGGATGAAGCCATTGCATTAGTCGATAAATTACGTAATCAGAAAGAGCCAGCTTCTATTGGTCTTGTAGGGAATTGTGCAGATGTCAATCGTGAGCTGTTAAATCGAGGGATTATTCCGGATTTTGTGACGGATCAAACATCTGCACATGACCCGATTAATGGCTATGTACCAAATGGCATGACATTTGAAGAAGCATTAGCACTTCGGAAATCGGACGTTAAAACGTATGAGCACAAAGCGAAAGAAACAATGGCAGAGCATGTTCGTACAATGCTAGCGTTTCAAGATGCAGGTGCAGAAGTATTTGATTATGGAAATAATATTCGTGCCTATGCCAAAGAGATGGGTGTAACGAATGCCTTCGATTTCCCGGGCTTTGTACCAGCCTATATTCGTCCACTATTCTGTGAAGGAAAGGGACCATTCCGTTGGGCGGCTCTTTCAGGAAACCCTGAGGATATTTATAAAACAGATGCACTTGCGAAAGAGATGTTCGCTGAAGACGAAGGTCTAGTCAATTGGATTGATATGGCGCAAAAAATGGTTAAATGGCAGGGGTTACCAGCTCGTATTTGCTGGTTAGGCTATGGTGATCGTCATCGCTTTGCATTAAAGGTAAACGAAATGGTTGCGAATGGTGAATTGTCAGCACCGATTGTCTTTGGGCGTGATCATTTAGATTCAGGTTCAGTCGCATCACCAAATCGTGAAACAGAAGGGATGATGGATGGTTCGGATGCAGTATCGGATTGGCCAATTTTAAATGCGCTTGTAAATACTGCTAGTGGTGCGAGCTGGGTGAGTGTGCATCATGGCGGTGGTGTAGGAATGGGATATTCACAGCATGCAGGTCAAGTACTAGTTGCGGATGGATCGGCGCTTGCTGCTGAAAAAATCGCACGAGTATTGATTTCGGACCCTGGCATGGGTGTTGCCCGTCATGCTGATGCAGGCTATGAGATTGCGATTAATACGGCAAAAAACAAAGGTGTCCATATACCAATGTTAAAGGGTGATGTGAAGTGACCATTCTAATTAGAAATGCCAATGAAGTAATTACTTTGAGAAGTAATGCACAAGGACCGCGTACGAAAGAACAAATGCAGGAAATTGCGGTAGTAGAAAATGGCTGTGTACTAATTGAAGAAGATCGTATTGTAGCTGTTGGAGCTTTTGAACAACTGGAAGTAGATTTCCCTGATTTAGTAAGGAAAGCAGACATTATTGATGCTACTGGTAAGATTGTGATGCCAGGTTTAGTGGATTGTCATACCCATTTAGTGCATGGTGGAACACGTGAACAAGAATTTAATATGAGACTTAATGGTTCTACCTATATGGAAATTATGAACGCAGGTGGCGGTATTCATGCTACAACAAAGCGTACACGAGAAACCAGCTTTGAAGAATTATATGAAAAGACGATGCAGCATTTAGATGTATTTTTAAAGCATGGTGTGACAACTGTTGAAGCAAAATCAGGTTATGGATTGGATTGGGATACGGAAAAGAAGCAGCTAGAGGTAGCGAAACAATTACAAGCTACACATGACGTTGATATTGTTAGTACGTTTATGGGTGCGCATGCAGTACCACGCGACTATAAGGAACGTGAGGATGAATTTGTTGATGTTGTAATCCATGACATGTTGCCCAAGGTGGCAGAGCTAAAACTGGCAGAATTTAATGATGTATTTTGTGAAAAGGGTGTCTTTACACCAGAGCAATCTCAGCGCATTTTAGAGGCTGGCAAAGCTCTTGGCTTAACACCGAAAATACATGCTGATGAAATCGAGCCTTATCAAGGAGCGGAGCTTGCTGCCGAGGTGGGAGCTATTTCGGCAGAGCATTTGCTGGTTGCTTCTGATAAAGGAATTCTAAAAATGGCTGAAGCGGGCACAATTGCTGTATTACTGCCAGGAACTGCATTCTTTTTACGTGCACCATATGCAAGAGGACGTCTAATGATTGATGAAGGGGTGCCTGTAGCAATATCAACAGATTTTAACCCGGGATCATCACCGACAATGAGTTTACCATTTATTATGAATTTAGCCTGTATGCATATGGGCATGACATTGGAGGAAGTGTTAACTGCGACAACGATTAATGCAGCTTATGCATTAAATCGAGGCAAACAAATAGGTTCCTTGGAAGCGAATAAAAAAGCGGATGTACTTATTTTAGATGTTGCCAACTATAAGCAGTTACAATATTTCTATGGTATGAACCATACACATACAGTTATCAAAAATGGGCAAGTTGTTGTACAAAACGGCATTCTGTTGAATAATCGATAAAAAATGGGCATAAATAAGGCTGAGGAAGCTTTATTTATGCTTTTTTAAAATTGAGTTGCAATTACCTTGAAGGAAGATTATAATACAATTAAATAGTAATTATTGAATTACAAATTACTTAACCTTGTAATCAATTAAAGGGGTTATACAATGACAAAATTCCGTACTGAGGAAGAAGTGCTTGAGCATTATGATTCTTCAAAATATCAAACACCTGATGGATATACCGCAGATATTGCCATTTTTACAATTACGTCAGAGAAAACAGAAGAAAAGGCGCCGCCCAACATGACGCTTAAGATTATGCTAATTAAGCGTGCGGCTAAGGATGCTGATGGAAATCCGAATATTGAAGGAGGGAAATGGGCACTCCCAGGAGGATTTGTAGATGCCGATCAAAAAGAAACAGCCTATATCGCAGCTAAACGAGAATTAAAAGAAGAAACCAATGTTGAAGGTTTGCATGTTCAACACTTTGGTGTTTATGATCAAATCGATCGAGATCCTCGTGGTTGGATGATCTCAAATGCATTTTACGCAATTGTTCCTGAGACCTATATTGAACAACGTCAAGCAAATGATGATGCGGCTGAGGTAGAACTGTTTGATATAGAAAGTGTATTTACACTTCAACTAGCCTTCGATCATAGAAAAATTATTACAGATGCGTTGAATTTTATTAAAAGAGATATGATTCAAACAACCGTTGCTAAAAATTTTTTACCACAAGCATTCACTTTGTCAGAATTACAGCGAGTACTTTTAACAGTTGGGGAAGATCCTCGAATTTCTAATGATTCGGTGTTCTTTACAAAAGCACCCAAATTACCTTTTATCGAAAAAATATTAGATGAGGAAGGCAAACCGAAGAAAACTAAACGAAATTCATTCAGACCTTCGCAACTATATAGATTTAATAATTTTGAAATGGTGGAGTCCATTTATCATTAGGAAAGATCCGTCTTTCCTGATTGTTTTAAATGTAGTAATTTGTAATTTAGCTATTACTAATTAAAAACGGAGTGATGAGATGATGAAAAAGCGAGCATTAATTAATATTGATTATACAGTTGATTTTGTTGCATCTGATGGAGCCTTAACTTGTGGAGAGCCTGGCCAGCTGCTTGAGCAAGCAAATGTAGGCTTAACGAAGGAATTTATATTGAATGGTGAGTTTACGGTGTTTGCCATCGATGTTCATGAACGAGGAGATGTTTATCATCCAGAAACAAAGCTATTTCCACCACATAATATTCGAAATACAAAAGGCAGAGATTTATTTGGCGCTTTAAAACCGTTGTACGAAGCACATAAAGAGCAGGATCATGTCTATTACATTGATAAAACGCGCTACTCAGCTTTTGCAGGGACAGATTTAGAGCTGAAACTACGTGAAAGAGGCATTACTGAGCTTCACTTAATCGGCGTTTGTACAGATATCTGTGTTCTTCATACAGCTGTCGATGCTTATAATAAAGGGTTCGAAGTCGTCATTCATAAGAATGCTGTCGCCTCCTTTAATCAAACAGGCCATGAGTGGGCGTTAGGACATTTCGAGCATACACTTGGCGCCACTGTGATTTGACATGAATGGAGGGAAAAACATGAAATATGCTGACGATAGTTTTATGTTACACACAGATCTATATCAAATTAATATGGTTCAAACTTACTGGCAAGATGGGGCTCATCAACGCAAAGCTGTTTTTGAGCTATATTTTAGAAACCTTCCATTTGGCAATGGTTATGCGGTATTTGCAGGCTTAAAAAAAGCTATCGAGTTTATTAATAACTTCGGTTTCTCTCAAAGTGATATTCAATATTTACGAGAAGAAGGAAAATATCCAGAGGAATTTCTTCAATATTTACAGGAGCTTAAGTTTACTGGATCGATTAAGGCGATGAGGGAAGGAGAACTAGTCTTTGCGAATGAGCCTATCCTACGAATTGAAGCCCCATTGGTAGAAGCCCAATTAATGGAAACTCCTTTGTTAAATATTGTGAACTATCAAACGTTGATTGCGACAAAGGCTTCACGCATTAAACAAGTGACAGGTGAGGATGTCGTGATGGAGTTTGGTACTCGACGTGCACATGAATTTGATGCAGCTATTTGGGGAACTCGTGCTGCCTATATAGGTGGATTCTCTTCAACAAGTAATGTAAGAGCAGGAAAATTATTCGGTATCCCCGTGTCAGGAACGCATGCCCATGCAATGATTCAAACCTATCGGGATGAGTACACTGCATTTAAAAAATATGCAGCGGCACATAAAGATTGTGTATTTTTAGTAGATACCTATGATACGTTACGTTCGGGCGTTCCTAATGCGATTCGTGTAGCAAAGGAGCTAGGAGATCACATTAATTTTATTGGTATTCGTTTAGACAGTGGTGATCTAGCATATCTTTCAAAACAGGCAAGAAAAATGCTAGATGCTGCAGGATTTACAGAAGCAAAAATTATGGCTTCGAATGATTTGGACGAATATACAATTATGCATTTAAAGTCGCAAGGTGCACAAATTGACGCTTGGGGAATCGGAACGAAGCTTATTACAGCCTATGATCAGGCAGCTCTTGGTGGGGTATATAAATTAGTTTCAATTGAAAACGAAAGTGGAGATATGGTAGATACCATTAAAATTTCAGCAAATCCTGAAAAAGTGACTACACCAGGGCGTAAACGTGTTTACCGTATTATTAATATGGATAATGGTCATGCTGAAGGAGACTATATTGCATTAGAGGGAGAAAACATAGAGCAAGAAGAAAGATTGAAAATGTTCCACCCTGTTCATACGTATATTAGTAAATTTGTAACGAATTTTTTTGCAAAAGATTTACATGAAAGCATCGTAGAAAACGGAAAAGTAGTTTATGAGGAACCTACAATTCAAGAAACACAAGCATATGTGAAAGAAAATTTACATTTACTGTGGTGTGAATATAAACGAACAATGAATCCCGAAGAGTATCCTGTCGATTTAAGTCAAGCATGTTGGGACAATAAAATGGCAAGCATACAGGACATAAAAGAAAAAATTTCACAAGATAGGAGGTAGCTACAATGGCGAGAATAGGTATTTATGGTTCATCCTTTGATCCTATTACCAATGTTCATCTTTGGACAGCAAGCACAGTCGCGCACCGTTGTAAATTAGATAGAGTCATTTTTTTACCTTGTTCAAACAAACGTAAAGATAAAACGATAAAAACAGCAGATACTCATCGTTGGAATATGCTACAGCTGGCCATTGCTAAGGATGATCGTTTTATTGCAGATTCCTATGAGATGGACCAAGAAGGCTGGAACATCTATACTTATGACACGATGAAATACTTTAGAGAAAAACATCCAGAGGATGAATTGCATTTTATCATGGGCGCTGATTTATTAGTGGATATCGGCGCGGGATTGTGGAAAAAAGGTGACGCATTAGTTGCGGAGAATAAATTTATTGTAATGGCTAGACATGGCATCGATATGCTATCAACGATTAGTCGTTCTCCCATTTTAAGAAATAATGATGATGGTAGATTCCATCTGATAGATAAAGGGCTAGCGATGGAAATTAGCTCTACTTATATTCGTGAGGAATTTGCGATGGGGGGAGAGCCGAGATACCTCTTGCCTACTGCTTGTTACGACTATATTAAAGAGCATCATCTTTATCAAAAATAGTGGAATTATTTTTTTAAGTGTGGTTGGACGCCGCACTTTTTTTAATTTTGAAAAGATGGTGAATTTCATCATATGTAGCTCTAGGTAAGCTATAATAAAAATAGCAATGGAATACACCCTTTTTGCTGACGATAATTACAATGATTAATGTTAGAAAGGAATTCATGGATGTGCAGCTTACATTAACATTTCTTATTTTAGGAGCAACAATTTTTGCATTTGTGACCAATAAAATACGAGCAGATCTTGTAGCGATTGTGTCACTTCTAGCATTTGTCATTGCGGATATTCTAACGCCAACGGAGGCATTAGCTGGTTTTTCAAACTCTGTCGTTTTAATGATTGCAGGGCTATTTGTCGTGGGCGCTGGAATATTACGCACAGGTCTAGCAGGAATGGCAGGGCAACTCTTACTTAAATGGTCGGGCAATAGTGAGCTGAAATTATTTGTGCTACTGCTTATTATTGTAGGATCTGTTGGTGCCTTTATGAGCAATACTGGTACCGTAGCATTAATGATGCCAATCGTTGTAAGTATAGCGATTAGTATGAAAGTTAGTCCGTCTAAGTTTCTACTCCCACTCTCATATGTAGCAAGTCTTTCTGGTCTGATGACACTGATTGCGTCACCAACCAATTTAATTGTCAGTCAGTTATTGGTTGATCGAGGCTATAATAAACTTGGCTTTTTTGAAGTGACCCCTATTGGTATTGTAGGGATGATTGCTGGAATTACTTATTTAGTGCTTGTACGTAATATTCTATTACCAAAGGATCAAAATCGTACACAAACAAATGAAGGCTATAAACTTTCACCAAAAAAAATTATTAAGCAATATGATTTAAATAATCGTCTATTTAAAATCGCTGTTCCTGAAGACTCACCGATTATTGAGACATCTTTAGCAGAGCTAAAACTGCCAGCTAAGTACACGCTCTGTATGATGAAAATTCATCGTAAATCACAGGAGGGTATCAATTTACTGCCGATGACATATCAGGAAATGGCAGGTCCAACTAGTGTCATTCATGCCAAGGACGAGCTTTATGTTCAAGGAGAAGTAGAGGATATTCGTCGTTTTGTTGAGGATTATCATCTTGAGATGCAAGGGTTAGTGGAAGGAGAAGCTGATGAATTGGTATCGAAACATCTCGGTATTGCAGAGGTGTTGCTGACACCTAATTCGAGTTTTATTAATGAAACTGTTAGCTCTCTTGGATTCAGGGAAAAATATAATTTAAATATCATTGGCATTAATCGCAGAGGTGGTTATAAGCTTCAGGATATGGTTTCTCATAAATTGAAATTTGGAGATGCCATATTAGTACAGGGAGCATGGGATGAAATTCTCTTGTTAGCAAGAGAGACCCAGGATGTCGTGGTTGTCGGTCAGCCTAAAGAACACGCGAGTGTGGCAGCCGCTACAGGTAAAGCTGGTATTGCCGGTTTAATTATGCTGTTGATGATTATTTTAATGGCATTCGAAGTTTTCCCAGCTGTGATCTCAGTAATGATTGGTGCTGTGTTGATGATATTAACAGGCTGTTTACGAAACATGGAAGATGCCTATAGCAATATGAATTTTGAAAGTATTGTGCTAGTGGCTGCAATGTTGCCAATGGCAACGGCGTTAGAAAAAACTGGAGGCATGACCATTTTATCGGATGGTATTATTAATGCCTTGGGTGATTTTGGACCATATGGCGTGCTCATTGGTATTTATATTTTAACAGCTATATTTGGTCAATTTATAAGTAATACGGCAACTGCTGTATTGTTCGCGCCCATAGCAATGAGTGCAGCCATTGCTATGGAAGTTAGTCCTACAACATTTATGATTGCAGTAGCGGTTGCGGCAAGTATGGCATTTGCTACGCCAATTGCTTCCCCTACGAATGCGCTAGTAATGACGGCGGGGGGCTATAAATTTATGGATTTTGTAAGAATAGGGATACCATTACAAATTGTTATGTTTATCGTTATGATGATTGCCATCCCATTCTTTTTCCCGTTTTAAAAACTCGGTTTCTATACCGAGTTTTTTATTTTATATAAAGATCTATTATTTTTTATCGAAAAGTATGATAAAATTCTTTTTTAGATAGCGGTATAACATGGCACTCACTTGTGAAAATTGAATTTTAGGTTGTCATTATTTTTACGGGTATATATAGGAAGTTTTTCATTACCAAGAAAAAAGTTAAATTTTTTTCAAGAAAAGTGTTGACCTTTTAAAAATAAGAGTGTAGTATTATACAAGTCGCCACGGTGACACGCTAAAACAAAGCAA
>NZ_PDFK01000014.1 GCF_002845985.1 Lysinibacillus fusiformis
TATGCAGAATCGTATTTCCTTCCCATACGAATTCGTCAAAGCTCGACAGATATTATCCATAAAATTGTTTATTTAAATTAACTGTATTATCCAATATTCATATGGTAAAATTAAACAAAAAATATTGGAGGAATAATAAAATGATGCCTTTTGAAGAGAACATGAGAATTCGGAATGACACCTTAGAGGAAATTAGTCATCCTATTTAAATAACTTTCATACAGATATGATTCAAGAAATTTCCTTTAACATCAAAGCTGGTATTGTTCAAAAGGATTTCGATTCAATTATGAATTATTCATTAAAATACATTTTACAATCTCTTTTCATTCAAATTAAAAAGTCAAAAGAATTCGAATTAATGGAATTAGTTTTTGAAGATAAAGTATGCGATGAGTTTGAAAAGCTACTTCTTATGGATGCTATTGATATTTCTTACCATATAGATGATTTTATTACCGAGAAAGAAATGGAGGAAGAAGGTATTAGTGTGGACGACTTAGATAACTTTCTTATATATCATTGTGAATTTTAATGAAAAGCAGTTTGCAATATTAAAACTTACTAACTCTGTCTGTGAGCTAGGAGAATTAGCTTTTCTAAATCTTGACACTTCAAATACATTCATTAATGGTAACCATTATAGTGACTATGAAGAGAAATAATTCTCTTCATAGTACTGAGGAAATTCATATTATGAAATAAGAGTATGTTTAAAATATGCTATTCATTTATTAGAGTTAAAGTCCTGTCCCTACTTTCATAAAACGCAATCCGTTAATTCCCTTTTTTTCTATAAAATCTTTAAAATTTTGTGTACAGAAATAAAAGTTGTTAATTCTAATATCTCTAAAAATAGTTTCATTTTCTATTTTTTCTAAATTAAATGTAATGTTTTCACCTCGCAACATTGCAAGAGATTCTTGCATATCTAAACCATCAAAATTAATTGCTGTTAAAACATTTGTTATATTTATATATATATAATCCTCTGAAATACCTTTGATTTTTATGGGGAGGGTTTCTGTAATTTCTGAAAATTCATCAATAAAAAACTTTTCGAATTTCTTTTTTACTATTAATGTAGCTCCATAACAACGTGAATCAAAATCTAACAATTTTCCTCTATTCAGTTTATCTTCTGAAATACCAAATATCTCTGCGTTCCAATCCAGAGTAATTTTTTGCCCTGTAAAAGTTGAAAAAAGACGAACATAGTCCTTATTTAAAAAGGTTAAATCTTTAAAAACATCATCATTTACAAATCTATATACATTCATTTACAAAACTCCATTTACCAAATTTTAACGTTAAATAATAAATCCTCCCTAATATTTTCCGGATCAGCTAATACTGCTTCTTTTGCTTTTGCTCCACCAAAACGTTCTGCAGACTCCAACCTATCAGCAACATTTCTAAAATAATCATTAGTATGGATTATTCTATGATAAGCACCAGGTTATATACTATTTGGATCCATGTTTTAAATAAATCCCATTATCTGCACTATTGACATCAATCTTATGCCTTTCTAGAATATCCCTAGCTCTTTGAGCATTTGGATTTGAATGGTCCCCCGCCACAATATGATGAGCTGCTGAACTTTTATACTTATGCCAAGCACGTTTCATGTACCCTTCATTCTTTCTTAACTCACGATTAGCTTTGTTCATATTTTTCTTTAACTCTTTAGTACAAGAAAGACCAAAAATATCTATTGAGTTATTTGTATCTTGTACATAGCCATATAAGACCAAACCTCCATTAAGCCCAATTGGATCCTTTTGCGTATACATACCCTCAATTGGTGAATAATATCTAAATCTGTTGTAGTAAAGGCCAGTTTCTTCATCCTCGTATTGCCCTTGATATCGGAATGGTATAAAATTCTTGTCACAGGTAAACTCTTTTGACTGACCATAAATATCTAACTCATTGGACCAAACCTTATTACCATCAGTATCGTAGGCTTCAGAAGGTGTACCTAGATAATCACTAATAAGGCTTCTTCAACTAATCAATCGATCTAATAAATTCCTTAAATTGATATATTATTTACACCGCACTCATCAATTTAAAGTCTTTCCATACAAATTTCACATAACTAATTCTTTTTTAGCGTGGGCCTTTTATTCATATATCTTACCTACATATAGCATAATAGATAATAGTTTCCAGTCAATATTTTTGGGAGTATCTAAACCAGAATTTTCATAAAATCCTTCCATATCTTCCATCCATCCCTCAATGGCTTGAAGAAATAAATCTATAGATTTATTCTCCCATTCATCTATATTTTTTTTATAATCCGCTGATAATAAATTTACAAATTCTAAGAATTGTTGCTTGTTTGATACGTTTTCAATTTTGTTATACCAATCCATATTATTCACACCTCTCTATTTCAACTATTGACTCTATTTTTTCCTACAAATCACCTGTCTAGATCCATCTTCCCTCTTTAAAACAATTGATGTTCCACCATTTTTTGTTGACATTTTAAACCATTGATTCTTCACTTGTTTTTTACTTGCCCAGTTTACTGGAATTTCATCAATACCTGCGAGTCTTCTATGATCCAACGTTCATATTTTACCGTCTGTATCCTTCCAAACATTAACTGTAGGTAAGTCACTTACTTTAAGTGAACCATTCTTTAATGATTCAGCATTTTCTAAAACTGTAAATGCACCCGTACTATTCTTGATATTACTCTGCATAAAATGAATTTCATTTGGATCTAACGAAAGAGGTTTATTTCCTGATAACTCAGCAAAATTAAATTTAGGTTTTGGCTTTAATCCAAATGGATCATTTATAGCATTCGTATCACTAACATACCCATAAAGCGTAGGATTCCCACCCGCAAGTCCAATCGGATCTATTTGAGTATAATTCCCTTGTTCTGGGTCGTAGTATCGGAATCGGTTATAATACAATCCAATTTCAACATCCTCATACTGCCCTTGATATCTAAATGGAATAAAGTCTTTCTCACCTGTAACTTCTTTCACTCGTCCATAAACATCAAGTTCAGCTGTCCAAACCCTATTCCCTTTTTCATCATAGGCTTCAACAGGTGTTCCAAGATAATCACTAATAATACTATAATGACCTTCACTCGTAATCTTTGCAGAAGGGACAAACCCTTCATTAAATACCCATGTAACTAGATTATCTGCTATAGCAGTATCGGTTTGTGAAGATTTTAGATTGTCTAAAGTATCTGCAGCATTCTGCGTGGAATACTCATGCAGAATCGTATTACCATCCCATACAAAATGCGTTGCCTTATCCTCAGAACGCTTCTCTATTCGCCTACCTAATGAATCATACTTGAAAGTAACTTCCGTATTATCTGGCCTAATGACCTTCGCCATCATTCCATTGCCACAGTACTCATACTTCCACGTATCACCATTCTTTTCAACTTTCTCTACGAGATTTCCTTCTTCATCATAAGAGAATTTAGCATCTTTCGTTTCTAGTAATCTACTACCAGCGCCATAGACACGATCTTTTTTGTCTTTTGTTTCATACAAATTCCCGACATCGTCCACGCTGCGGTATAAGAAATCAAATTGGCGACTGTCTTGATTGGCCCACACAAGGTTACTAAATTCGTCGTAACCATAAGTCACTTTTACACCCGTTAGCTCGTTGACCATACTGCGTAATTGATGATTGATGTCCCAATTGTAGGCACGTCTTCGTGTATCTCGGCTTTGGCTACTTACGCGATGGTGTGTTGGTCTACCTGTGATATCATATTGCCATTTGCTAATAACATCTCCTGGTAGGATCCGCTCAATCTCTTGCCCAAGTTCATTGTACTGCATCAAGGCTGTCCATTGAGCTTGCTCGGAGCGAGAGGCTGTCATTTGCAAGACATTGCCCAGCTCATTACGCATAACATCGATTTTGGCACCGAGGCTGCTTGTTATTTGGGAGCGATTGCCTAATTCGTCATAGCTACTGGCAATCCAATGGTCATTTTGCCACTCTTTGATGACTTGCCCAGATGGGTCTCGCTCTAGCTTGACGGTTACATGCTCGTTTTCCGTTTCTAGTAGCGAACCGTTTTTATCATAGGCAAACGTTTCCCAAGTGCCATCCTAGTAACCTTAGCGAATGACATTCCCTATATTCATAGGAATTGTCCTTTAATTGAACGTCGTCTCCATATGAAAGTTGGCCCGTACAAGACGATTTAAATAGTCATGACAGAACTTCTACGGTTCCTATCTCACGAATATTCCCATCTCTTGAAATCACAGTAAGATTAAAAGGGCAATAAATCCCTTTAAATGGATTTATCGCCCTATATAATTGATACTAATGTATTTCTCTTATTACAATTTTAAGAATATACTGATTCAATCTATCTTTGCCACATTAAAGTTATATTTTTCATCTTCACGTGGATCATTAAATCCTTCAAATTCATTTACTTTTTCAAGAGAAAATAAAAAACCAAAATTTAGACTAGGAAAATCTAATTTCTTCATACGAGCATATCCTTTTATAGATACCGAATACTTACCAGAAGGAACACTGTATCTAAATCCTGAATATAGTGTTTTACCATCTAATGTTTGATAAGATACCTCATCATTTTTTAGAAACTCATTTTTATCAAATTCATAAAATGAACCAATATCTGCAATCCACAATGAATCTTTAACTTCAATATTGAAGTCATGATAAACGAATTTTTCTTCCCATTCATCGTCAAATGACTGATTACAATTTTCAAGTTTGATAATATACTCTATAGAATTTATAGGTAGAAAAGGTATCCAAATACCATTTTCAAGTGAAGCTAAATAACGGTTATGATTATCCTGAAAATTTTTTAAAAATTTTTTTGTCCTAACTTTTTCTTTCTTTAAAAAGTCTTGCAGGACGTCTATTGAAAACAAACAAATTCCGTAACTTCCAGTATCTAGAATTCTATCCATTATAACATCTCCTTTTTTCCTATTTACAAGGTATTTTTCCATTATAATGTAATTCTTTTAATTTCTCTAAAGCTTCTGCAGGAGTTAAATCTTTGAATAACTTTTCTTTTGTGTATGGTATTTTTAAATAACCTTTAACGTCAATATCTTTGTATGCTTTAGCAGCTTTTTCAAAAAACTCATCTGTTGTACCAATGAATTTTGAACCATGATAAGGTATTCCATCTTCTATAAGTTTTCTATGCAATTTTTTGTGAAGTTCTGCCGTTCCAGCTCCTTCATCTGGATACCAAGAAATGGAATAAATTTGACTTAACTCTGAAATATCTAAAGCCTTGGCTATTGATCTTGGCATCAAATGATGTCCCATGCCAGTATCCAATAAATCTGAATATAAGCCAAATTTATCTATATTATTATTTGTATCCCTGACATAACCATACAGAGTTGGATTCCCACCCGCAAGTCCAATCGGGTCAATTTGAGTATAATTCCCTTGCTCCGGATCGTAGTATCGGAATCGATTATAATACAATCCAATTTCTACATCTTCATACTGCCCTTGATAACGGAATGGAATGAAATCTTGTCCACCTGATAATTCTTTTACTCTGCCATAAACATCAAGCTCAGCCGACCAAACCTTTTTACCTTCTTGATCATAGGCTTCTACAGGCGTTCCAAGATAATCACTAATAATACTGTAGTTACCTTCACTCGTAATTTTAGCTGAAGGTATAAACCCATCATTAAATATCCATGTGACTAGATTATCATTCTAGTTCAGCTGAATCATTCTCTGAATACTCATGTAGAATCGTATTCCCATCCCACACGAATCTCATTATTTTTTCATCAGAACGCTTCTCTATCCGCCTACCTAGAGCATCATACTTGAAAGTAACTTCAGCCGTGTCTGGCTTAATGACCTCCACAAAGTAGTAGCATTAATTTGAAGTGTTTATTTATGTTTTTCAAAGATTAGAGAACTTACGAATTGACGCTGATAAAACACAAGAAGAAATTGCATCAATTTTGAAAATACAAAAGGGAAGTTTATCGACGATATGAAAAAGGTATCCATGAAATTCCCATTTGGGCATTGTAAAGTTATCAGATTAATATGGGGTCAGCATTGACTATATTTTAGGGAAAACAAACGAGAAAAGTAAATAATTTTTGACATTCAAAAGTTAGTGTAAAATTTAGTCTATAACATATAGGATGACATTCGTTTACTTGGTTTTTTTCAATAAACTTACTTTATTTTCATCATTTAATCGGAAAAAAGTTCCAAAGCCTTTTCTTGTAATTCTATTCCAATGTCCTCCAGTTGCTCTAATAAATCATCTTCAAAGTAACCAGATTGAAATGAAAAAGCACCATATATATCAACCATAGCTAAAGCAAGTTTTTTAGGAACTGTTTCTTTATCTTTGTAGAAGTGTATCAATATGTCTAATGCCACTCTAACCTTATTAAGTAACTCACTGTCTAATTCTTTGTTCAATCTTAATTTTACAGGAATCGAATTGTCAGATACTAGTCCATTATATACAGTATCAATTGCTTGCTGTATTTCCATAACCTCACGACCTCTTTTTTTCAAATTTACATTAGAAGCTATTTACAAACCTTTGTAATTTTATTTGTAGGTACATGCCCCTCAACTAATACTTCCTTAGAAGAAACTGCGTAATTATCAGGACGTCCTTTAAACCCTTCTGCTTTAGCCTTTTCTGGGGTTGATACATCAATAATGTTTTTGTTTCCAGCCGAGTCTTTTACCACATCATCTGTATCAAACTTAACTATTGTTTGTCCTTCTTTATTCCACTTTCTAGCAACATCAATATCAGTTGTGGTAGATATAAACTGTGATCCTTTGAAATTTGGACTACTTCCATTCATAACATGTCCGGATGGTTTCATACCTCTTCCAGGATTTTTAGCAGTCAATCCATTAGAAATTTTTTCATCTGGACGCAAGTTTCTATATACAACTATCAGACCAAGTGGATCAATTTCAGATAAAGGATTTCGAGTATACCCATAAAGCGTAGGATTCCCACCCGCAAGTCCAATCGGGTCAACCTGCGTATAATTCCCTTGCTCTGGGTCGTAGTATCGGAATCGGTTATAATACAAGCCTATTTCAATATCTTCATACTGCCCTTGATACCTAAACGGAATGAAATCTTTCTCACCCGTAAACTCTTTTACTCGTCCATAAACATCAAGCTCAGCCGACCAAACCTTATTTCCTTGCTCATCATAGGCTTCAACAGGCGTTCCAAGATAATCACTAATAATACTGTAATGACCT
>NZ_PDFK01000015.1 GCF_002845985.1 Lysinibacillus fusiformis
CTTTTTTAGAATAAAGTATATTCAAAAGTGTTATAATAACTATAGATAACTAATCTCTTACTGAAAACAGTAGGAGATTTTTTTATGTTATCAAAAATTGAATAAATATGCACTTTTTTGTCTAGTTGAGCCAAGTGGTATCTAGGCTTTACAATAATATTATAACTTTTAGGGGGTATAAAAACATGAATAAACTTAATATTTCTATTATTGGAGTACCAACAGATTATGGACAAACACGTCGTGGTGTAGATATGGGGCCAAGCGCGATTCGCTATGCAGGCGTTGTGGAACGTTTGGAGGCTATTGGACATGAAGTACAAGACCAAGGGGATATTCGTGTCAGTCAAAAACTTGCAGACGCACCTGTCGATGAGAAATTACTGAATTTAGAGGAAGTTGTAGATGTTAGCACGGCTTTAGCTAATAGCGTGCATGAAGTAGTAGAACAAAATAAGTTCCCACTTGTATTTGGTGGAGACCATAGTATTGCTATTGGCACACTAGCTGGATTAGGTGAGCATTATAAAAATCTTGGCGTTATTTGGTATGATGCTCATGCAGATTTAAATACACCTGAAACAACACCATCTGGCAACATCCATGGGATGCCATTAGCAGTTAGTATTGGACTAGGTCATGAGCGCTTAGTGCAAATTCGGAATTATGCACCGAAAATTAAACCAGAGAACGTTATTATTATCGGAGCTCGTTCAGTAGATCCTGGTGAGCGTGAGTTAATTCGTCAACAAGGGATTAAAGTATATACAATGCACGAGATTGATCGACTTGGTATGACGCGTGTCATGGAAGATGCACTTGCTTACTTGAAAGAACGTAATGTTGATGGATTACATCTATCACTTGATTTAGATGGCTTAGATCCGCTTTACACGCCAGGAGTTGGTACACCCGTTCCTGGAGGAATTACGTATCGAGAAAGTCATTTAGCAATGGAAATGTTACAAGAATCAGGGATGCTAACATCAGCAGAGTTTGTAGAAGTAAACCCAATTTTAGATGAGAAGAATACAACAGCAAATGTGGCTGTTGCATTAATGGGATCTTTATTCGGAGAGACACTAGTTTAAAGAAAATTTGACAAAAAATTGCCTGTTGCCACATTGCATAAAAATCTTTTGTTATAATTGAATTAAAACGAAACTTTTCTTATCGATGGGTCGTATAGTATAAGACAGTTGTAAAGGTGGAGAAGTCAACACAATGGATGCGTTAGTAAACAAGAGAATAAAACAAGTGCTTAAAGGCGATCAAAACGCATTTGCCGATATTGTGAGTCTCTATCAGCACAAACTGTACCAAGTATGCTATCGAATGTTAGGCAACAAACAAGAGTCTGAAGACATTGCTCAAGAAGCTTTTGTGCGTGCTTATATGAATTTGCATACTTTTGATCAGAAAAGAAAGTTTTCGACGTGGCTTTATCGCATAGCGACAAACCTCTGCATTGACCGTATTCGCAAAAAGAAACCGGATTATTATTTAGATGCAGAAGTAGCTGGTACAGAAGGGCTTGATATGTATTCGCAAATCGCAGCAGACGACCAGCTACCAGAGGAGCAGTTAGAGCAAATGGAGCTGCAAGATCGCATTCAATATGAAATTGGACGATTGCCGGATAAATACCGTTCGGTTATAGTATTGAAATATATAGAAGAGTTATCGTTACAAGAGATTAGCGAGATTTTAGATATGCCGCTTGGAACGGTGAAAACGAGGATTCACCGCGGACGTGAGGCATTACGTAAGCAATTAAACAATCTGTAGGAGGGGGAGCGTCATGAATACTTGTCCAGAGCATATTATAGACTATATGCATGATTATTTAGACGGTGACATTAGTCGTGAGCATGAGCAAGAGTTGAAACAACACTTGCATACATGTAATGATTGTAAACAGTTGATGCAAGAATTGAGTGAAACAATCGCCTTTGTGAAGAGTGCTTCCCATATTACAGCGCCTCCGGATTTTGAAGCAGCAGTGATGGCTCGTTTACCAAAACCAAAAAGTCGAGTAGGTATACAAAAATGGATACGCCGGCATCCGTTCTTTGTGGCAGCAGCAGTATTTTGCTTATTCATGAGTGCTACATTGATGGGTAGCTTTATGGATGACCAGCATTTTTCAGTGACCAAACAACCGAACTTAGTTGTTGATGGTCAAACGGTGATTGTACCTGAAGGAGAAGTAGTGAAGGGCGATATTGTTGTTAAAAATGGTGATTTGGTTGTTGAAGGTGAAGTTGATGGCAATGTCACAGTAATTAACGGGCAATATATGGCGTCTTCAGCGGTAGTTTCAGGCAAAATTGAGGAAATTGACGAAGTATTTGAATGGTTATGGTATACGATTAAAAATTCTGTAAAAACGGCCATGACATTTGAGGAAAAAGATGAAACTAAATAACACTCTATACGTCCTAAAAAATAGTGCACGTGAGAGGCTGAAAGGTCTACTCTTATGAGTAGACTTTTTATTTGAAAAAAGTTACATTTGTTAAGAATGTGATATACTTGAATGTGTATGGATTCGCAATGAAAAGTGGGGGATGCCACGTGCAAATTATCGAACATTTCACGGATTTAACACCTGTGAATATTGTTATTAACTTCATTGATGTACTGCTCGTGTGGTACGTTGTTTATAAAGTCTTAACCCTCATTAAAGGTACGAAGGCTGTCCAATTACTGAAGGGAATATTTGTCATTATTATTGCCCGACTTGCAACAGACCTTTTAGGGTTACAAACTCTAGGCTGGATGTTACAACAGGTCATTGAGTTTGGTTTCTTAGCGATTATTATCATATTCCAACCAGAAATCAGACGTGGTTTAGAACAAATTGGGCGAGGAAAGCTATTCCAGCGTTCATCAAGTCAAGAAGAAGAAGAACAAACAAGGCTCATTGAGGCGATGAAGAAGTCTGTTAGTTACATGGCTAAACGTCGAATCGGTGCGTTAATTTCTATTGAAAAAGAAACAGGCCTTAATGAATATATTGAAACGGGTATAGGACTAAATGCTGAAATCTCATCAGAACTGCTGATTAATATCTTTATACCGAATACACCACTTCATGATGGAGCGGTTATTATGCAAAAAGATAAAGTTACAGCAGCAGCTTGTTATTTACCCCTATCTGAAAGTCCATTTATTTCAAAGGAGTTAGGGACACGTCACCGTGCTGCACTTGGCTTAAGTGAAGTTACGGATGCTATTACAATTGTTGTCTCAGAAGAAACAGGTGCAATTAGTATTACGTTAAATGGTAATCTCCACCGTAATCTTTCTCTAGAGGAGTTTGAAACACTATTACGAAAAATGTGGTTCGGTTCAGCACAAGAGTCAAATGCTGCCTCTAAGTTGACTTGGAGGGGGAAAAAGAATGGATAAAATGATGGATAGCCCTTGGGTATTAAGAATCATAGCGCTATTTTTGGCATTTTTGCTTTTTTTCTCAGTTCGTACCGAGTTATCTCCAATCAATACAACAACAACGACTGAACAAACGGATATTATTCGTGATGTACCAGTAGATGTTTATTATGATAATGAAAATCTGATTGTAACAGGCTTACCTGAAACAGTAGATGTGAAGATAAAAGGGCCAATGCCTGTTGTTATAAAAACAAGAGCTACAAAAGATTTCTCTGTATTTGTCGATTTAAGTAATCTATTGATTGGGGAGCATGATGTAAAGCTACAATACGAAAATATTTCTGATAAGTTAAAGGTTACATTAGACCCTGCAACTATTCATGTGAATATTGAGGAAAAGGTCACGAAAGAGTTCCGAGTGGACCCTGAAATGAATAATAGACTAATCGAAGAAGGTTATATTTTAAAAGATATGACTGCTGATCCACCAACCGTTTACGTAACAGGTGCAAAAAGTGCTATTGAAAGCATTAGCTATGTAAAAGCTACTGTTGCAGGTGAGCAAGGCTTGAAGCAATCCTTCTCGCAGGATGCGGCAGTAAAAGTATTAGATCGAGATCTAAACAAGTTAGATGTGACGATAGAGCCTGAAACTGTGAAGGTTCAAGTTGATATAGCAGAATATAGTCGAGAGATTCCAGTGGTCCTGAAAGAAACAGGGCAAGCAGCACAAGACATTACGATCAATTCGTTAACATTTGCGCCAAGAATGATAAAAGTGTATGGTAGAAAATCAATTATTGACGGTTTGACAGAAATTCCAGTTATAGTTGACCTGTCAAAAATTACTGAGTCTCAAACTTATGAATTTGATGTAAAATTACCAGATGGTGTGACAAAAATATCTGACAAGAAAATAAAAGTGAAGGCAGATATTACAAAAGTAGAGCAAGAAGAACAACAGAAAACGCCAGCTTCTACAGAGGAAACGCCACCTCCAACTGAAGAACCAGATGTGACGGATGATAGTACTACTACTGATAAAAATACATCATCTGAGGAAACGGAAGATATTGATTCTTAAACAATATCTGACTATAATTTTATTTTGATTCTAAATCAAAATCCAATCGTGGTTTGTGCTGGTGAGTAGTTAGGACAGGAGTCACCAACAAATCGATTGAGGGGATATTAATAATTACCGAATGAATGAATAAAAACAGACTTTTCCAAAAGTAAGCGGACAAGTGTCTTTTGGGCGATAGTAACTCAAGAGACACGGTCTTGCATTGAAGGAGAGAATAAGTAGAATGGGTAAATATTTTGGAACAGATGGCGTCCGTGGAGTCGCGAATAGTGAATTAACACCAGAGTTTGCATTTAAACTAGGTCGTATCGGTGGCTATGTTTTAACAAAAGATGCAACTGATCGTCCAAAGGTTTTAATTGGTCGTGACACACGTATTTCAGGTGAGATGCTTGAAGGTGCACTTGTTGCTGGTCTTTTATCGATTGGAGTAGAAGTAATGCGTCTTGGTATTATTTCAACACCAGGTGTGGCATACCTTACTCGAATTATGAGCGCAGATGCAGGCGTTATGATTTCAGCTTCACATAACCCAGTTGCTGATAATGGCATTAAATTTTTTGGTCCCGATGGTTTTAAGTTAACGGATGCTCAAGAAGCGGAAATTGAAGTGTTGCTTGATGCACAAGAGGATACACTACCACGCCCAATTGGAGCCGATTTAGGATCTGTAAGTGACTATTTCGAAGGTGGTCAAAAATATATTCAATACTTAAAGCAAACAGTGGATGAGGAATTTGATGGTATCCTGGTAGCACTAGACTGTGCTCATGGAGCTACATCAGCATTGGCTACACATTTATTTGCGGACCTAGAAGCTGATATTTCTACAATGGGAGCTTCTCCAACAGGCTTAAATATTAATGATGGTGTAGGTTCTACACATCCAGAAGGACTAGCTAAATTTGTTACTGAAAAGGGTGCAGATGTTGGTTTAGCATTTGATGGAGATGGTGACCGATTAATTGCTGTAGATGAGAACGGTAAGATTGTTGATGGCGATCAAATTATGTTTATCATTGGTAAGTATTTAAATGCGGTAGGACGCTTGAAAAAGCAAACGATTGTTTCAACAGTTATGAGCAATATGGGCTTCTACAAAGCTGTTGCTGACAACGGTATGCAAAGTGTACAAACTGCTGTTGGTGATCGTTATGTTGTAGAAGAAATGCGTGCCAAAGAATACAATTTAGGTGGCGAACAATCAGGGCATATTGTTTTTCTAGACTTTAATACAACAGGTGATGGATTACTTACAGGCATTCAGCTTGTCAACATTATGAAAGCGACTGGTAAAAAGCTTTCAGAGCTTGCTGCTGAAATGAAAATCTTCCCTCAGCGTCTTGTCAATGTACGTGTAACAGATAAGCATGCTGTGACTGACAATGCGAAGGTGGCTGCTGTCATTGCAGAGGTAGAAGCAGAAATGGCCGGCAATGGTCGTGTTCTAGTGCGCCCTTCAGGGACTGAACCACTTGTACGTGTAATGGTAGAAGCAGCAACAGAAACAGATTGTGAGCGTTTTGTTGAGCGTATTGCGGACGTAGTACGTGCAGAAATGGGCTTAGCAGAATAATATATAGAAACTCGATTTCCATAACAGGAAATCGAGTCAGACCGTAGACAAAAGCCCATCGAGAAGTTCACTCTCGATGGTTTTTGTCATTTTTCTTACTATTTTATTTTTAACATTTGGTAATATACTACCGAATTCA
>NZ_PDFK01000016.1 GCF_002845985.1 Lysinibacillus fusiformis
GGTTAAGTTATTAAGGGCGCACGGCGAATGCCTTGGCACTAGGAGCCGAAGAAGGACGGCACTAACACCGATATGCTTCGGGGAGCTGTAAGTGAGCTTTGATCCGGAGATTTCCGAATGGGGGAACCCACTACGTTTAATCGCGTAGTATCTTGACGTGAATACATAGCGTCTTGAAGGCAGACCCAGGGAACTGAAACATCTAAGTACCTGGAGGAAGAGAAAGAAAAATCGATTCCCTGAGTAGCGGCGAGCGAAACGGGAAGAGCCCAAACCAAGAGGCTTGCCTCTTGGGGTTGTAGGACACTCAATACGGAGTTACAAAAGAGCGAGTTAGATGAAGCGACTTGGAAAGGTCCGCCAGAGCAGGTAAAAGCCCTGTAGTCGAAAGTTCGTTCTCTCCTGAGTGGATCCTGAGTACGGCGGAACACGTGAAATTCCGTCGGAATCCGGGAGGACCATCTCCCAAGGCTAAATACTACCTAGTGACCGATAGTGAACCAGTACCGTGAGGGAAAGGTGAAAAGCACCCCGGAAGGGGAGTGAAAGAGATCCTGAAACCGTGTGCCTACAAGTAGTTAGAGCCCGTTAATGGGTGATAGCGTGCCTTTTGTAGAATGAACCGGCGAGTTACGATTACGTGCGAGGTTAAGCTTTAGAAGGCGGAGCCGCAGCGAAAGCGAGTCTGAATAGGGCGAAATAGTACGTGGTCGTAGACCCGAAACCAGGTGATCTACCCATGTCCAGGGTGAAGGTAAGGTAACACTTACTGGAGGCCCGAACCCACGCACGTTGAAAAGTGCGGGGATGAGGTGTGGGTAGCGGAGAAATTCCAATCGAACTTGGAGATAGCTGGTTCTCTCCGAAATAGCTTTAGGGCTAGCCTCGTGATGAGAATACTGGAGGTAGAGCACTGTTTGGACTAGGGGGCCATCCCGGTTTACCGAATTCAGACAAACTCCGAATGCCAGATATTTATACACGGGAGTCAGACTGCGAGTGATAAGATCCGTAGTCAAAAGGGAAACAGCCCAGACCACCAGCTAAGGTCCCAAAGTAATCGTTAAGTGGAAAAGGATGTGGCGTTGCACAGACAACCAGGATGTTGGCTTAGAAGCAGCCATCATTTAAAGAGTGCGTAATAGCTCACTGGTCGAGTGACGCTGCGCCGAAAATGTATCGGGGCTAAACGATTCACCGAAGCTGTGGATTGACATCTACGATGTCAGTGGTAGGAGAGCGTTCTAAGTGCGTTGAAGTCAGACCGGAAGGACTGGTGGAGCGCTTAGAAGTGAGAATGCCGGTATGAGTAGCGAAAGACGGGTGAGAATCCCGTCCACCGTATGACTAAGGTTTCCTGAGGAAGGCTCGTCCGCTCAGGGTTAGTCGGGACCTAAGCCGAGGCCGATAGGCGTAGGCGATGGACAACAGGTTGATATTCCTGTACCACCTCCTCACCGTTTGAGAAATGGGGGGACGCAGTAGGATAGGGTAAGCGCGCTGTTGGTTATGCGCGTCCAAGCAGTAAGGCGTGTGTGTAGGCAAATCCGCACACTGTAACGTTGAGCTGTGATGGCGAGTCCGTATGGACGAAGTTCCTGATTTCACACTGCCAAGAAAAGCCTCTATCGAGGTGAGAGGTGCCCGTACCGCAAACCGACACAGGTAGTCGAGGAGAGAATCCTAAGGTGTGCGAGAGAACTCTCGTTAAGGAACTCGGCAAAATGACCCCGTAACTTCGGGAGAAGGGGTGCTCTTGAGCGTGCAAGCGCATGAGAGCCGCAGTGAATAGGCCCAGGCGACTGTTTAGCAAAAACACAGGTCTCTGCAAAACCGTAAGGTGACGTATAGGGGCTGACGCCTGCCCGGTGCTGGAAGGTTAAGAGGAGTGGTTAGCGCAAGCGAAGCTGCGAATTGAAGCCCCAGTAAACGGCGGCCGTAACTATAACGGTCCTAAGGTAGCGAAATTCCTTGTCGGGTAAGTTCCGACCCGCACGAAAGGCGTAACGATCTGGGCACTGTCTCAACGAGAGACTCGGTGAAATTATAGTACCTGTGAAGATGCAGGTTACCCGCGACAGGACGGAAAGACCCCGTGGAGCTTTACTGTAGCCTGATATTGAATTTTGGTACAACTTGTACAGGATAGGTAGGAGCCAGAGATCTCGGAGCGCCAGCTTCGAAGGAGGCGTCGGTGGGATACTACCCTGGTTGTATTGAAATTCTAACCCATGCCCCTTAGCGGGGCAGGAGACAGTGTCAGGCGGACAGTTTGACTGGGGCGGTCGCCTCCTAAAAGGTAACGGAGGCGCCCAAAGGTTCCCTCAGAATGGTTGGAAATCATTCGTAGAGTGTAAAGGCACAAGGGAGCTTGACTGCGAGACCTACAAGTCGAGCAGGGTCGAAAGACGGGCTTAGTGATCCGGTGGTTCCGCATGGAAGGGCCATCGCTCAACGGATAAAAGCTACCCCGGGGATAACAGGCTTATCTCCCCCAAGAGTCCACATCGACGGGGAGGTTTGGCACCTCGATGTCGGCTCATCGCATCCTGGGGCTGTAGTCGGTCCCAAGGGTTGGGCTGTTCGCCCATTAAAGCGGTACGCGAGCTGGGTTCAGAACGTCGTGAGACAGTTCGGTCCCTATCCGTCGTGGGCGTAGGAAATTTGAGAGGAGCTGTCCTTAGTACGAGAGGACCGGGATGGACACACCGCTGGTGTACCAGTTGTCTTGCCAAAGGCATCGCTGGGTAGCTATGTGTGGACGGGATAAGTGCTGAAAGCATCTAAGCATGAAGCCCCCCTCAAGATGAGATTTCCCATTACGCAAGTAAGTAAGATCCCTCAAAGACGATGAGGTAGATAGGTTCGAGGTGGAAGTGTGGTGACACATGGAGCTGACGAATACTAATCGATCGAGGACTTAACC
>NZ_PDFK01000017.1 GCF_002845985.1 Lysinibacillus fusiformis
AAGGTTAGTTACTAAAAACTTTATTGATTACGTTTTGCTTGTTCAGTTTTCAAGGTTCATTTTATGTTTTCTCTTTGTTAAGAGCTAACTTTTATATAATAACATGTTTAATATTTAATGTCAACAGTTATTTTATTTTTATATTTTAGTAGTTGCTTATCTCAACAGCAACTTTTATATAATAACACCTCATTTATTATTGGTCAATAGTTTTATATAAATAATTTTAAACGAACTAAAATTTCAACCTTGGCCAATTCCGTAAAAATTGAATTGTACGATTTCTTCCTATTTCTAAAAGAGTTTCTTTTGTCTCCTCATTTAAATCAAATTGAGTTGCACTATAATCTTCTACAGGAATAAAGATAATATCTCTTTCATGTCGCCTTGATATATACCTCTCATCATGTGCGTCTTTCATAGTTGAAAATAATGCTTCAAATAAGTTTAGGCCATTTTTAATTTCTTGCGGACATTGTTCTTCTCTCCTTCTGCTTAGCTTCAAACCCAAAATTGGTCGTACTTTTCGACCTTCTTTATCATCAAATATCCATAATGGGAAATTACTTAAAACCCCACCATCCACGATTACTGATTCTCCTTTGCCAGTTTTTAAGGTAACTGGTTCAAAGAAAAATGGTATACCACAACTCATACGTAGTGCACAAGCAACTGAAAAGTTCTTCGCATCAATCTGATATTTGTGTAGATCATCTGGTAAAACAATCATTCTACCATTGGTCAAATCTGAAGCTACTAATTTTAGTGAATCTTTAGGCAAATCTCCAAAAGTATATACACCTTTTGCAGCTAATTTTTGAAAAAACCATTTTTCTAATGCCTTTCCTTTATAAAGACCTAAATGATTATAAACATTTATCCATTTCATAAAAGGGAAAGGTAATATTGTTCTTCTAGGATCCAGTAATGAAGGTACATCCAATTCTTCTAGCATAGCTTCGATCTCTTTACCGCTATATCCCGCAGCAATAAACGCAGCTAAAATTGCACCTGCACTTGTACCAGCTACACGTTTAAAACGAAAATGTTCAGCTTCTAGTACTTGATATGCCCCAACCAGGGCAAATCCCTTCAAACCACCACCAGAAAAAACGCCATCAATCCACAAAATTTCCTCTCCTTTTTGATGTAATCTTTACAGTATAAGAGAGGGTAATGATGATTAGAACTAAAATTTATACTTTATTGTCGAAACCTAAAACATGGTTAACAACTTTTGTTTATGATCAAATTGGATTTTTTCTAATATACGGAATAAAAGGGATTTCACAAAAGGAAGGTAATTAGTACATACTGACCTATTAATTAAGAGAGACGTTTTTTCTATGGCTATTAAGAGTAAGTTACCCATTTGAAGTAAAATGAGGGCAAATGAAATGAAGTTGCTTGTATACCAGTAAAACAAGTACTAGAGGAACTGAATATAAAACATACACAGTTAAAATGCTATTGAAACAATTCGTAGAGGAGAAAGAGGCGAAACAGTCAGGTAAGGTAAGGGCAGGCCATACATTTCGTTATGGTTAAGGTGAAATCACTACATTTTTCAGAAATCTACCAACAAAAAAATAGTGTAACGATTTATGCAAAAATATAATTGGTCTTATTATGTCATAGTAGAGAAAGGAAGCGCACAGGACATTCCATACATATAGCTGAAAATAAATTTAAATTAGTCAAGATTTTTATGCACGAACAACCCTTCATGATCATTTGATCCTCAAGAATACTGTTGTCATTGACTATATATTTCTGAATATTTTTTGTTTCTTCCTACTGTATCTACATAATATCCACGACATCAAAACTCCCTGTTAATATATTTGTATTTCAGATTCGCCTGTCAATCAAATTTCATTAAACTACCTTTCCCTTTCAAATAACCCATATGAAACACTTAATTTTGGAGAATTACTCACCAACATATGAATATAATCAGGGCAGGCTGTTGCTTCGATAATTTCTGCTCCTTTTCTTTCACCTAACTAGCAAAGGATTCTCCCTATATTAACTTTAATTTGTACACAAATAATCTGCCTTCTATATTTTGGCGCAAAGACAATGTGATACTTACAATTCCATGTTGTGTGTGCTAAACTCTTGTTATCTATTTGGATCCCCTTTCGTACGAAGTCGGTTGACCAGACCAGAATTCATTATACGATTGGGGATTTTTTCTTGTCCATAGCTAGAAGCTCTTTAGAACCCCTCGCATAGCAAGGGGTTTTCAAAAGAGACAAAAATAAAAAAACAGCCAGCACACAGCTGACTGTTTTTATTATGCCTAGCGACGTCCTACTCTCACAGGGGGAAGCCCCCAACTACCATCGGCGCTAAAGAGCTTAACTTCCGTGTTCGGTATGGGAACGGGTGTGACCTCTTTGCCATCATCACTAGACTATAGTCGGCTTTCAATATACATCGCATTTCTTCGTCAGCTTCTGTCGTTCAGTCAGTCACGTACTTGAGTACGCTCCTTCCCTCTCTCCATTGCTTCCTCGAACTACTCGTATCTTGAAACCCTTCATAAAAGAAATTATTCTTTCAAAACTGGATAAACGGTTCATTGAATGG
>NZ_PDFK01000018.1 GCF_002845985.1 Lysinibacillus fusiformis
CATTTATAAAACTGGTGGAGGGGGACGGATTCGAACCGCCGAACCCTAAGGAGCGGATTTACAGTCCGCCGCGTTTAGCCACTTCGCTACCCCTCCGAAATAACACAATAATGGTGGAGGATGACGGGCTCGAACCGCCGACCCTCTGCTTGTAAGGCAGATGCTCTCCCAGCTGAGCTAATCCTCCATAGAAACAGGTGTTATATCACAGTTTATTTTTCTTTATAAAGCCTATGTTTTAAATGGTGACCCCTACGGGATTCGAACCCGTGTTACCGCCGTGAAAGGGCGGTGTCTTAACCACTTGACCAAGGGGCCAGTATCACGTCTCAAACAAGACAAGATTTATAATAACATCATTTCTTAATAGTTGCAATACTTTTTTATAACTTTTTTTATGTATAACAGCTTCTTAAAAATGGGCAAAAAAAATGGCTCCGAAGGCAGGACTCGAACCTGCGACAACCTGATTAACAGTCAGGTGCTACTACCAACTGAGCTACTTCGGAACGATACTATTCACTTCGGGTTTAAACAACCTCTTAAGTACATTTATTATTATAGCAAGCATTATAAATTATGCAACATATTTTATGAAAATTTTTATATTTTTTGTCGAAGTAGGTTTAAAAATTAATCCAAAAGCATAATAGTTCTCTATTAAATCTAATATTTCTATTTTGCATGCTAAATATTCTTGCTGTATATTATTGCAATTGTTAAAATAAAAATAGTTTTAAGAATTTTCTATCAAATTTCCTGGGGGAGGAATATTCGGATGGTAACAAATGATTTAATTGCACCTGAATTTTATAATATCACAGAGGAATTAGAAAAGTTTTCACAAGATAGTGATCGCCAAGCAATACGCTGGTTAAATACGCAACAAGAGAGACGAACAGTTTCCTATGTAGAGCTTGTCCAAAAAATGAATCAATACGCAAATGCTTTTACAGAGACAGGACTTCGAAAGGGAGATCGCGTTCTAGTTATTATTCCTCGCCTACCAGAAGCCTATTTTGTTTTTCTTGGCTGTTTAAAGGCTGGCATCGTGCCTATTTCATGTTCAGAAATGCTACGTGCAAGTGACTTAGAATATCGCATGGAGCACTCTTCTGCTAGTGCAGTTATTGCCTATGAAGCATTTACAGGTGAGGTTGACCAAATTTCTTCTACTGTAGACACATTAAAGAACAAATTAGTTATTGGTACTGCAAAAGGCGATTGGGCTTCTTTAGATGTACTGGCAAGCACACAGCCAACTACATTTACAGCAGTAGCTACTAAACGTGATGACATGGCGTTCCTTTCCTATACATCTGGGACAACTGGGAAACCTAAAGGTGTAGTACATTCACATGGCTGGGGATATGCGCATATTCGAACAGCTGCTTCAAAATGGCTCTGCGTACGTGAAGGCGACTTAGTATGGGCTACAGCAGCTCCTGGCTGGCAAAAATGGATTTGGAGCCCTTTCTTATCTACAATCATGCTCGGTGCTACTGCATTTGTTTATCATGGTGGATTCGATGCAAAAACGTACCTTCAGCTCATACAAGATGAAAAAATAAATGTCCTTTGCTGCACACCAACTGAATATCGTATTATGGCGAAAATTGATAATTTGCAAGACTATAATCTTTCATCCCTCCGTAGTGCAGTCTCTGCTGGTGAACCGTTAAATCGCCCAGTCATTGAAACATTTATGAATCGTTTCAGGCTAAAAGTACGTGATGGCTATGGACAGACAGAGAATACATTATTAATTGGTACACTCGAAAACACTGAATTACGCCCTGGATCCATGGGTGTTCCAACTCCAGGTAATATTGTACGTATTATCGACAATGAAGGAAATGAAGCACCTGTAGGAGAGGTTGGCGATATTGCCATCCACAAATCCTCACCAGCTCTATTTAAGGAGTATTACAAAGAGCCAGAACGAACGCAAGCTGCATTTCGCGGTGATTGGTATATTACTGGCGATCAAGCTAAATGTGATGAAGATGGGTATTTCTGGTTTGAAGGTCGTGGAGATGACATTATTATATCTTCTGGTTATACGATTGGTCCATTCGAAGTTGAAGATGCATTAAACAAACATGAAGCTGTACAAGAATGTGCAGTTGTTGCTGCACCAGATGAAATTAGAGGCCATATTGTGAAGGCCTTTGTTATCTTACGAGAGAGCTTCAAAGAGCGAGATGAAGTCGAGTTAACAAAGGAGTTACAAGAGCATGTAAAGGCGTTAACAGCACCGTATAAATACCCTCGTAGTATTGTTTTTATTGATGAGTTACCAAAAACAACATCCGGAAAAATTCGCCGCATTGAACTACGAGCTGCCACTGTTCAAACACATTAAATATCAAAAAAGAAGGCATTCCACTTAAGGCATGCCTTCTTTTTTATATTTTTATAAATCATCTCAATTTATTAGTTAGCTTAAGTAAAAAAAGCCACTACTGAGTGTATCAGCAGCGACTTTTTGCGCCTAGCGACGTCCTACTCTCACAGGGGGAAGCCCCCAACTACCATCGGCGCTAAAGAGCTT
>NZ_PDFK01000002.1 GCF_002845985.1 Lysinibacillus fusiformis
CATGCAGAATCGTATTGCCATCCCATACAAAATGGGTAGCCTTTCCTTCCGAACACTTCTCTATCCGTCTACCTAGTGCGTCATACTTGAACGTAATCTCTGTCTTATCTGGCTTCATGACCTTCGCCATCATGCCATTGCCATAGAACTCGTACTTCCATGTATCTCCGTTATGTTCGACTTTCTCTACGAGATTTCCTTCTTCATCATAAGAGAATTGGGCATCTTTCGTTTCTAGTAATCTACTACCAGCGCCATAGACACGATCTTTTTTGTCTTTTGTTTCATATAAATTGCCGACATCATCGACGCTACGGTATAAGAAATCAAATTGACGACTATCTTGATTGGCCCACACGAGGTTACTAAATTCGTCGTAACCATAAGTCACTTTTACACCCGTTAGCTCGTTGACCATACTTCGTAATTGATGATTGACGTCCCAATTGTAGGCGCGTCTTCGCGCATCGCGGTTTTGACTACTTACGCGATGGTGTGTTGGTCTACCTGTGATATCATATTGCCATTTACTAATGACATCCCCTGGCAGGATACGCTCAATCTCTTGCCCAAGTTCATTGTACTGCATCGAGGCTGTCCATTGAGCTTGCTCGGAGCTTTGTCTATGTCATTACGCGCAAAAATTTGAGAATGAATTCTGTACTTGCGATATTACTTCTTCATATTAAAAAAATTATCAAAATAGAAAATAAATGCACTTTAATAATTCCATATACAATAAATAAACATATGTAAAGAAAAAGCTTAAGACAATTTCTTTACATATGTTGCGACAACTTAATTAAGGCAGTAATAAGAAAAGACTGTATTACAACTGTTTTGGTTTATGATAATAGCACTAAATATTATTAGTAATACCCTACATTTCAACGAACTCAGGTCTTTGTGTACTCCCCTCTTTAACAAATATTACTCCTTTTATCTTTTCTTCTTTACATGCTTTTATAAATAAACCATCAACAATGATTTTTCCTGTATGCCCTTTCATCCTTACAATATGATACCCTTCTAAAGAATTGGGAATATATTTTACTGTCAGTAGTTTGATTGGTCCATCTGGTAAGGATTTTAATAATAGTCTATATTCCGATTTCTTCATATCTAAACAAGGTACTAGATTTACTACATTCATGACGAAAAACAATTCATTGATTTCACCAGTGTTTGTAGACGTTATTATTTCAGGAATGAACTGACAATCTGATCCTCAGTGCTCAACTAGCTTCTTAGAGAAGATTAAAGTAGCTCTTCTAAAGAGTATGAAGATGCCATTAGTTCAATATAACTGTCATATCCTTTAACAATATAATGTTTCAAATTCAACCTATTTCTGGGGTCGTACTTCTTTATATTTTTCTGTAAATACTCTGAATCTACCACTTCATAAAATCCCGAATCTGGATGATGAAACCTTTCTTCATCATTCTCCAAATGATTTCCAATGGACACTTCCTCTGAAATACAAAAACCATTATAGTTGGATTCATCGAAATTTAACGTTACACATTTAACTTCCGCTACAATTGAAAAAATAATTGCTATGCTAACACATTTATTGTCTATGCTCTTTAATGGGATAGCACCAACTTCAATTCTTACGCCACCTGATTCTGTATACACTAACTCTAAATCAGTAGTAGATATTTTGAAATTAAAATTTACTGGCTTTAAAATGAACATCTTAATTCCTCCCAATTTTTAGCTTAGACAATTTGTAACATTCTTAACAAGACCAGAACCATCTTTATTCTTTGTAATAGATATTGTTTTTGATGGTGGTCTATTTTTTATATCAGCAACTAGATGACTAGGAACTTTATCATATGGAACAAAAATTGCGTGTTCTGGAAATTTGCCTCCTTCAGCTAATGCAGCTAATCCTCTATTATTTAATGTTACTACTTTACTTGTTGCAGGATCGATTGTGTATGAAATTAAAAAATCATTAGGATTGATGCTACCCAGACTAATATCTTTAGCAACCTCAAGTATTGGCCTACCAACAATCGAGTCATTAGCTTGGGATCCAATTGTACTAAAATTAGGTGCTATTCTATTTTGACCAAAATGTATGTCTCTTGGAAATGGGGTTATTTCACCAAATTCAAAAGGGTCAAAACTACTTAAACCTAGCGGATCAACCGTAATATTGGGATTTCCAACATACCCATACAATGTTGGATTATTTCCTGCCAGCCCAATCGGATCAACTTGCGTATAATTCCCTTGTTCTGGGTCATAGTATCGGAATCGGTTATAATACAATCCAATCGCTACATCTTCATACTGCCCTTGATAACGGAATGGAATAAAGTCTTTCTCACCTGTAAATTCCTTCACTCGTCCATAAACATCAAGCTCAGCCGACCAAACCTTATTTCCTTGCTCATCATAGGCTTCAACAGGCGTTCCAAGATAATCACTTATAATACTGTAATGACCTTCACTCGTAATCTTTGCAGAAGGGACAAAACCATCATTGAACACCCATGTCACTAGATTATCAGCTATAGCAGTATCAGCCTGTGAAGATTTCAGATTTTCTAAAGTATCCGCAACATTCTGGGTGGAATACTCATGCAGAATCGTATTGCCATCCCATACAAAATGGGTAGCCTTTCCTTCCGAACACTTCTCTATCCGTCTACCTAGTGCGTCATACTTGAACGTAATCTCTGTCTTATCTGGCCTCATGACCTTCGCCATCATGCCATTGCCATAGAACTCGTACTTCCATGTATCTCCGTTATGTTCGACTTTCTCTACGAGATTTCCTTCTTCATCATAAGAGAATCTGGCATCTTTCGTTTCTAGTAATCTACTACCAGCGCCATAGACACGGTCTTTTTTCTCTTTTGTTTCATATAAATTGCCGACATCATCGACACTACGATATAAGGAATCAAATTGGCGACTGACAATAGACATCATGTTTTTTCTCTGATAACTTAAATGACCTTTAATATTATGAGAATTTGTAAAATTAACCAAACAGAAAGAGTAGCAAAAAATCCCTCAAATAGGGATTCTTGCCACTCTTTATTTTTCCTGATACATAATCACTCTTCAAATTTGAAACCTCGATTTTAAATGAAACTATAGTTAATAATAGGATTTACATTCTCTATCCTTTCTTCACTTCTTTCAAGAATATACATTGGAATTAATTCATTTCCGAGTTCACCTGACCAAGTACATAAAGAAAGATCAATTTTTTCACCAGTACCCTCCAAACGAATGATTGGCCATTTTTTTTCAAGACATGCAGGCCATGTAAGTAATTCGTCACCAGGAATTACAGATAACTCCTTTATCTCATTTTTTATTTTGTAGGTTCCTCTAACTATGCATTCATCAAGTAGAATTGAATTATTCATTGCTTGAATATAATAATGCCAAGGCTTAATCCCCCAAGTAATAATTAATATTCCCTCTTCAAAACATTTATCAACTAAATTGGTTGTAGTAAATAACTCAACAAGATTTAATGGCTCATCGCCAACTTCAGTTCTTATTAATTCACTAAAAAGTTTTAAATCCACCATAAAAAACCCCAGACTTCCCAAACTTCCATAAACTGAAGAATCAAAAACTTTATTGTTCTTTTTAATATCAGTTGTGTTTTTGAATATTAGCACATAGACAGTGACTGTTTCAATTTTTTGTTCATAATCCGTTAGAAACGGTGGAGATTCCGAGGATAAAAATTCAGGCTTATGAACTCCATGTCTAAAAACTTGAATTTTAATATTGTATTCCCCATATAATTCTATACAATCCTTTCGATAAGAAATTTTTTTAAGTAATACATTATCTCTAAGAGCTTGTTGAATAGTCTCATTTTTATTTTTTTTTATTAATTCCAAATTATTTTCATGTGTATAACAAATAAAATCTTGTTCAAAGAAAGATACATCTTTATATATTTTTTCTGTTATTTTTTTACCTAATATAGCAGAATCCAACAATAGCTGATCTTCATTTTTCACTTCTTCAACAATTAGTTTAAATCTACAAATATCGTATTCGCTTATAGTTTCATTAATAGGGATTTCTAGTGCTAAATTTTTAGTTTTCAAATGTGCATCTTTTATATGGCTAGTACAATAACCTTCTTCAAACCATAAAGCTGTATTTTTCATTAATTTCACCCCTGACAATTTATTGGATATCCTTTTTGAGACGCCCATTCCTTTGTTTCTTCCCAAGCTAGTGCAGGTGTGACATCCGCCTTTAATAACTTCCCTTTTGTGCCATCTGAATTAATAACATGCAAATCTCCTTTAAATTTCTGAATTTCTGAATTATTATAGTGATTTTGCAGACTATCTATCCATTCTTGATTTGTTAAACCTGACTTTTTAAATTGATTTTCTGTAAGTACAGGTTTTGTTCCTGCACCAAGCTCATTATAGCCATGCATCGCAGAATGATTAAGTCCTTCACCTTCTAACCATTGCTCTGATGAGAAATATAAAGCAGGCACACCTGTTTGAGAATTAAATGGTTGGATGCCTAATTTAGTGGCAAGTGTATGTGGAACCATGTGATGTCCTTGATTTACAGGGTTCGATAAAGGCATTAACCCAAAAACATCTATCTGTCTATTCGTGTCACTAACATACCCATACAATGTTGGATTATTTCCTGCCAGTCCAATCGGATCAGATTGGGTATATATCCCCTCACTTGCCGAGTAATAACGGAATCGATTATAGTAGAGTCCTGTTTCTTCATCTTCATACTGTCCTTGATAACGGAATGGAATAAAATCTTTTTCCCCAATGAACTTCTTAACTCGTCCATAAATATCAAGCTCACAAGTCCAAATTTTCTTTCCTTGTGTATCATATGCTTCAACAGGGGTACCAAGGTAATCTCTGATAATACTAAAAACACCTTCTCTTGTGATTTTAGCTATTGGATTAAATGATTTATTATCGTATACCCATGTTATCAAGGATTCATGTATATTTGATAAGTCTTCTGAACAATTGTTCCACTCATGCAGAGTCGTATTCCCATCCCATACAAAATGAGTAACCTTATCTTCAGAACGCTTCTCTATCCGCCTACCTAGCGAATCATACTTGAACGTAACTTCTACCTTATCTGGCTTCATGACCTTCGCCATCATTCCATTGCCATAGTACTCATACTTCCACGTATCCCCATTCTTTTCGACTTTCTCTACGAGATTTCCTTCTTCGTCATAGGAGAATTTGGCATCTTTTGTTTCTAATAATCTACTGCCTGCGCCATAGATACGATCTTTTTTGTCTTTTGTTTCATACAAATTCCCGACATCGTCCACGCTACGGTATAAGAAATCAAATTGACCGCCTTGATTAGACCATACGAGGTTACTAAATTCGTCGTAACCATACGTCACTTTTATACCCGTTAGCTCATTGACCATGCTGCGTAATTGGTGATTCACATCCCAATTATACACGCGTCTTCGCGTATCGCGGTTTTGACTACTTACGCGATGGTGTGTCGGTCTACCAGTTATATCATATTGCCATTTACTAATAACATCCCCTGGTAGGATTCTTTCAATCTCTTGACCAAGTTCATTGTACTGCATCGAGGCTGTCCACTGGGCTTGCTCGGAGCGAGAGGCAGTCATTTGTAAGATATTGCCCAGCTCATTACGCGTGACATCGATTTTGGCACCGAGGCTACTTGTTATTTGGGAGCGATTGCCTAATTCGTCATAGCTACTGGCAATCCAATGGTCATTTTGCCACTCTTTGATGACTTGCCCAGATGGGTCTCGCTCTAGCTTGACGGTTACATGCTCGTTTTCCGTTTCTAGTAGCGAACCGTTTTTGTCATAGGCAAACGTTTCCCAGGTGCCATCGTAGTAATCTGATCGAATGACATTCCCTAGATTGTCGTGCTGATACGCTGTCCAGCGATTTCCTGGACGTTGAATGCGCTGAACCAATCCTGCCAGACTACGCTCATACATTTTTTCCATGTCATCAAAGCCAATTTCCTTGATGATATGGCCTTTTGTATCACGTTCAAACGTATACGCTTCGCCTTTTTCATTGATCACAGCGGTTAATTGCTCCTCTGTATCATAGGTGAATTGGACTTTCTTGCCACCTTGTTTTCGAGACGTTAGGCTACCTAGAATCGTGTAATCGAAGGCAACTTGCGTATGGTTATCCTTCGCAAAAATAATATCGTCATAGGCATTATACTTTAATTGAACGTCGTTACCATCGGAAAGGTTGGCTCGTACAAGGCGATTTAAGTGGTCATAACGGAACTTCTCTGTGGCCCCTAGAGGATTGGTCGTGCTAATGCAGTTACCTCGACGATCATATGTCCAGGTTGAACTTGTCCCGTCTGGCAATGTCACTTGGCTCAAGTTCAGATCAGCATCATAAGCTAAGCTTACCATATGACCTTGCGCATTTGTCACTGTTTCAATCAAACGATGCTCATTATAGGAAAATTCCGTCTTTGTACCATCCTCTAAAATAGTTGTCTGTAATGTACTGTCCTCATTATAGATCCATTGACGACTTCCACCCTCTGCATTCACTGCCTGAATCAATCGATCCTTGTCATCATGCTGCGAGGATAATGTACTGCCATCTGCAAAAGTCACCTTTATCGGGTTTGCCCATTCATCATAGCTGAATGTTGTTGTGCGGCCATCTTCATCCACTTCTTGCAGTAATTCAAAGTCCTCATTATAGTCATAGCTGATCTCACTGCCATCTGGATGAACAATTTTTGTACAGAGATTATCTTCATTAAAATAATAATAACTTTTATGGCCTAAGCTATTTGTAATTTCGTTATAGCCCTCGTGGTATGTAAGCTCACCTGCAAGAACATTGCCATCTCCCCATGTTTTGACTACTCGTGCCCCTGTCGTTGGACCATCATAGCGCCAGAAGAAGCTATTTTTATTGCGATCTATTTTTTGCACCATAAGATGATTCACATATTGTATATGCGTACTTTGCCCTAATGCATCTTGGACTTCGATTAAATCTTGGCCATCGTTGTAAACATAGCGAACTAAAACTTCACGACTCATCTGGTTACGTAGGGCGACTTCTGTCATTCTGCCCGCTTCATTGGTCATAACGTCTAATACTCGCCCTACACTATCCGTTACTTGAGATAAGAAGCCTTTCAGGTTATATGCAAATTGAATATGATGCTCTTGCTCATTTCTTACTTCTTTTAATCGGTATGTTGTCTCTGTTGTTTGTTCAAATACATAAGTCAGCCGTGTGTCATGCTCAAATAAATGATATTCCTCACCTGTATTTTTCAGGGTCATTTTATCTTTTTTATTAAAATATGACAAATTTATTGGTAAAATTGGAAATCCTACTGCGCGACCATCTGTCACAACAATCCCAATCAGGTCTTCTTCCTCAAATATCTCTAAGGCTAAATCATATATAAAGTGCATACCATGACCTGACAAGCCAACACGACTACTATCACTGTACCAAGCACGTTCCCATGATAGTGGGATAGGTCCAGGTAGTTCAAAATCGACACCTTCATAAATCATACGCCCTGTGATTAAATCAACAGGTTCAAAGCCCTTTTTACAGAATTTATCACTTAATCCTTTTGTACAATTAAACTTCTTTAATACCCCATGATTAAATTTCGTCAGCTCTGTTTTGGCCATAGCCTTCATACCGTCTACTGCCTTCGAAACAGCAAGTACTTCATCCATCGAGGCGATAACTTTATCCGCGGCTGTCTTCACACCTTTAGAGCCTTTGTTGGCTAATGCCGAAACTGTATCTAGCGTTTGTGATACTTTTGTATAGGCCGCTTTCATCCCTTTTACTGCTTTTGAGGCATCCACTGCCTTATCCGCAGCCTTGGCGGTTTTACTTGCTGCCTCTGCCACTTTTGCGGCTTTATTGACCTTGTAAGCAGTTTTCGCTGCATCGCCCACTATTGGAACTGCGCCCACTAAGTTCATGGCTGCTCCCATATAGTCTCCTCTTGCCAAGCTAATACCTGCATTCGCAATATCTGCAATGGTCCCGATACCCGGAATAAATCCAGCGACATCTAACGCTAAACTAACATTATCAAGCAGCTTACTAAAGAAGCCTTTTTTCTCTTTCTTCTGCTCTGCTTTTTGTGGGAAAATGACGTCCACTTTTGTTGTAGCTTCGATTGCTTCTTCATTTAGCTTCGGTGGTTGGCTTTGCTTCTCCGTACCCTCTTGATCAATAAGTGTACTAATTAACTGCGTGTCAGCTGCAAGGATTACATGACTTTGCTCCTTCGCTGAAATAGCAATCCATTCCTCCGCCTCTACAGATAGCTCTTTCATTCCACTTATTTCAAGTGTTTCATCTGCCGCTAGCATGATGGTACTGTTACTTTGAAATGTTACACCTTCTCCATCATCCATCTTAAGGTCCAAAACGCCATCTACTGCACTAAAGGTAATATCTCCAACACCTAATGTCATATCTTTTCCCGCGTTGGTCGCTAATGATTTCACGGTCGTGTCTGCCATTTTCTTCGTTTGTTTTTGTCCACCCTCAGGTGTGGCTGGATTAACGCGTACCGAGCTAATCACAATGGCATCTTCTTCCACAGCACTTGGAAAATGTAATTGGGCACGTGCACCTTTTTGCGGCATTAAATACATCACACCGTTAGCATCTGCTGAATAAGCAAACCAGTGCGCTTTTTCTTTATCCTGTTTTTTATCGATATCTAAATGAATTTTAACGGTGTTTTGCGTGACATCAATAATCTTTCCTGTAAAAGCTGCCCCAATCAAATCTAAATTGCGTACCAATCGTTGGCGAATACTTTTCTCTGGTTGTGCAGTATATTGAAACTTTAATACACCATCATCAAGATGGACTTCTCGAACCGTTATAATATAGGGCCTTCCCTTTAATTGCACCGAAGTGCCTAGCTCAAAGGCCTCTGTGCTTTCAAACTCACAAAATGTATAATCAGCTTCGCTTACATCCGAACCATCATTTTCTGTAATCAACCGATACGTATCGACATCCATACGTAATATGGAAGGAAGATGATCAATCGTTATGCTTTTCCTGCTTTGAGGTGTACCAAACCAGAATCGTGGACCCTTCCCTTTTAGATCAGGAAAAACAACCGCATGTAGATTGGAGGCCATTCTTTTAATAAATGCCCAATCCGTTTCCAAATATTGAATCGCAATATGACCAATGGTTTGACTATTAGAGGCATGGTCAATGTAATCTCCATGAGGATAGACTCCCACAATGTTATCCATTAACTCCACATATGTCATATTTGCATCTTGAAAAGAACGTGAGCGCTTCTCAATATCCAGATTTGCTGTAAATGACACTGCCTCTACTGTGACCGTGTGCACACCTTGAGATGCCTGTAACTCTGCATTTTCAATTCTTCCTGAGAACAATATGCTCTTATCTCGTCCAAATTTCACAACAATCTCATCTGTATGACTAACTCGCTGAATATACTTTTGCGCTTGCTCTTCAGCAATCATTCCGGTAAAGGACAACCTCGCATGATCATTACCTTTATGTTTTATTGTTAGTTTGTCTAAATGAATAAGTGGATACGGCCATTCGACTACAAGATCCTCATACGTACTAATCATGTGGACTTCTTTTTCTCCTAGCGCTTTCATTGCTTACCTCCTTTCAATCAATCTATTCTTTAAAAACCTTGTTTCGGTATTTCTAAGTCCTCTTGCCCATCATGAACAATATCGATTTTGCCTCCGCCTGCAGAGCATTGCGTATGACAACGATTAAGTAACGCTTGCTTCCCCTCGATATTGACATTTTCCATCCCTTCCATCCAGTCGATGGAGCATACAGGTGTACATGGTTTTTTCAACTTTAAGCAAACACCAAAGGTTGGGATGTTATCAGGGTTTCGATCCCCAACATTCATTACAGCTTTCTCTTTAATATAAACACCATGATCTTGCGGCAAATTTAAATAATTGAGGTGGCTACCATGCTCACAGGCAATGATTGCGCCATGTACTACATAACTAAATTGCTCTTGTTCCGAACCTTCTGTCTCCAAATTTTCTACAACTTGAGCCATTAAATATCCTTCCCTTCCTATCATTTGTAATAAATTTCCGCTTTAACAGTACATAGCAACAAATGATTTATTAAAATTACTTACTTTCCAATCTTACTCGCTGCAACTGAATCCCAAGAAAGGGGCGTCGCAATATACTTTCTGCTACATCTAAATTGATGACGGTGAAAGCTTCCTTTTGGCCTGCGACTTCAAAAATACAATCCAGTTCCACTTTCTTGGGGTCTATCACTAGCTCTTTTATTCCTCCGTCAGGATAATAAGCGGTTTCATGAGAAATACAGTCCTTTTTCACTATATCCATAAGCCAATACACGCGCTGTGTCCCTTTCTTGACATCCGTAAAGACAATAGCTGTAAAACCTAAGTTATCCTCGTATTTCATTAACAGCGCTTTTAAATCATCAGACACGATTCTTCGAGGCTTGTCTAAATAATCTAGATATACCGCATTCTCTTTTTCTACCACTTCCCCGAATACAGAAGAACAGACAAAGTTTTCATCGAGGTCCGTTTTCAAAGGGATGATTGGATTGAGAATGCTTAGATCTTGCCGAAGAATAAAATATTCCATCTTTTCCTCCTGTATCTATCAGTGCTAATAAATCCAATGAACATCTTTCATCTGTTCTGCGCTAAATTGATACTTCTCTTGATCACGTTTAAAGAAGGTAGCCCCCTTTAAATTAGCACCTGTAAAATTGGCACCTTCAATCTGCGCAAAGTCAAATCTCGCATTTTCCAAATTGGCATTACTGAAATCAGTACCGAGGTAGCATGCCACTTCCCCTCCGGAAAGCCTTAGCGTTTTTCCTTGAGCATAACTAAAATTAGCGCCTACCAAATTGGCATTTCGAAAATCAGTATCTTGAATAGCTGCATAGGAAAAGTCAACATTCTCTAAACCACAATCTACAAAGCTAGTACCAACACAAATACTTTGCTTCAATGAAGACCCTGCTAAATCACAACTGTTAAAAATTGCGTAGGAAAAATCCATCTGGTTAAAATTTTTCTGTTGTAATGGTAGGTTTGAGAAGTTTTCGAATGTATACGATTTGTCCATCTCTTTTTGCTCTAACCATGAGAGAAGGTTTTTATCCACCCGTTCTCGTTCGTCAATGATAGCAACATCCTCACTAACCCCTTTGTACTCACCAACACGAAATCGCAAGCACTCTGCTCGTTGAAAATGGAGTTCAGGTACGCTTTCCTTTTGATAACGAAAAAGATAGCGAACCAATTGAATGATATACTGATGAAATAGAACTACTATCTTTTGAATAATCCCTCTAACATCAGCTGCTTGAATCATGAGATACGGTTTTCTTTCTTTCTCAAGTATCTTTTGTAAATCAACCATTGCCTCACTAAGCCATGTTGCTTCATAATGTGCTGTACATTCGACCCAATCGAAGTACCATGCTTCACCATATGCCTCTAGCAAATACGTACACTTGTTTTCTAGTAATGAGGTTCGCAGCAAAGAGAGATGAATAAAGGCAATTGGTGCTAACTTTCCCTGTCTTTGCTGATCTCTAATATTCGCAAACAGCTGTTCAAGTGAGTAAATGATTGGCTGTAGCAAAATTTCCTTGTTTTGGCGAAACTGTCGATCAACTTTCTCTTGCAATCGGCTGACATGAACTGAAACGCATTCATCCATAAAATGCTGTAATGCTTCTTCTCGTTTCATACATTCACATCCTCACTAATTTGCTCGCACTTCTGTTCCTTTAATTTCCATTTTATCTTCCATCTTGATTGAATTTTCTTTACAGGTCATCTCAATTTTCTCGTTCGCATTAATCATTATTTGTTTGGCATTAATGACCACTTTATCTGTAGCTTTTAAGTTAATATTCTTATCACTTATTATCGAAATACCATTATCATCCATCAGTGAAATCATCAATCCTCCACCCGATATGACGATCCGATCAGGTGCAAGTAGAATTTGTTTTCCATGCTTTGTTCTGAGTGTTTTTACATCTGGATCAGCCATACGTCCTGGATCTTGGCGACTATCCTCTGGTGGTGTGGCACTTGACCCGCCACCCCCATCTTGACTAGTTGGATTAGTTGCTGCTAACATCGTATTTGATTGTGGAGGCGCTTTTGAAACAGAGCTAATCGCAATCCCTTCATCCTCATGATTGCTTGGAAAATAGATTCTTACATTATCAGATAGCTCCGGCATAAAATACCATCCTGTGTTATCTTCTGATGCATAAATTGTTGAATATGGAAACCAATAGGCCGTATCCTTTTCTTGCCCCTCATCGAAATCGACATGAATACGAATTTTGTCCCCGGCAACATCAATTACCTTTCCTTGAATGGAAGCACCAATAATAGCTTGATTATAGGTAGTGTGGACACTGAAACCGTTCCGAGGTGTTAACGTATAAATATGCTTGAACAGGCCATCTTTTAAAGTTGAAAAAATTTTATAAACATACAATTTTTTAGATTGGAAAGTAACTTCATTGCCTATTTTGAAGGATTGCAGCGATTCTACTTCATAATACATGTAGTCACTATCAGTAATACTTTCGAGATGATTTTTACTTGAGATAAGAAAATTGCCAATAGCCTTTTTAACCCGATAATTAATGGCCTCCATTTTCTTTGTGCTTCCAGCTTGAAATGGAATACCAAAATAAAATTTTGCAGATGAATGAACTGTATCTGGCACTAGACCTGTATGAAAACGCGAGGCCATTCGTTTAAGAAACTCCCAATCTGTCTCTATATATTGCATTGTAAAACGACCAATACTAGCTCCCTTTGTGACATGATCTATGAAATCTGCACCTTTTTGATCGGCAATACACACATCGATTAATTCACTGTATGGCATACTAGCATTTTGATAGGTTTGATTTTTTTTCTTAACATCTAGTAAATACGTATGTGAAACTGCTTTAACTTCCAAATAGTAAGTGCCCATCACCGATTTCACTTGTACATCTAACGCTAACCCATTAAAAATAGGCTTCGATTGGCCATTACTATCTATTTGCAATACCTCTATAGATGTTTCTGCATCTGTCATATATACATAGGAATCTTCGAGTTCATCTGGAATTACACCCGTTAAATGCAATGTAGCATGATCGTTCATTTGTTGCGTAATTTCGATTTGATGGACGCGAATGTTATAGGGCATCACGATCATATCTTTATATGTTAAGGCTGTTTCTTTTTTTATCCGATCCATCAAACAACACCCTCTCCATCTAATTTATTTTGGATTGAGATAGTTTCCATCATCCCATAAGCAATAGGTTTCCAAATATTCATCTCTTTCTTCAAACAATTTATAGAGCCCATCGTCACATTTTCGCCTACTATAAACAAAAACATTAAATTATAAATCTTGTTATCTAGTGCAGGTGTTATGAAATCAAAGTAACCAATTTGGACATCGTTCACTTCATTAAAGCCGATATCCAACATTTTTGTTGTTGGCTGCATTTTTTGAAGTATCTCCATCATAGTCTGTGTGAAATCTTCTAATTCCTCTGCTTTTATTTGTTGTTCCATGATTTTCAGCGTGACATTAATAGATGTACTTTCACTTGTATAGATGTAATCGGGTCTTCGGCTGGACGGATATTTAATATCCATTAAATCAGATTCCATTACTTCAAAAGCGGCTGGAATACGCATTTGGATTTGACCATCATAAAAGTCCATTTTCGTAAATTCGATTGTTTCATCTTCGATTATTAGCTGACCATCTTTAATCGCTTGAACAAGGTCCGTATGTAACAATTGTTTTTCTATGTTTTCCAATCGTTTCTTCTGCCTTGCTTGTTTCGTCATCTCAATGACTTCTTCATCCATGAAATTCATCTTTTACCACTCCTTTTCGTTCAACTCCTGTTTATGCCTAAACGTTGTTCAACTGGATTTTAGTTAATCGACTATCATACGCTTTGGTCGGTCTGGACTATGTCCTCCTCGACGACCACCACTCTTTGATTCAGATAATATACGGTATAAATATTTATGAATTTGACTATTGGAAAACGCTTGAAATTCTAACTCTAATCGATTGCAAATATACATTTCAATGACATCTCGCTGTACCCGCTCCTGATTCAAACACTCAAAAGCAAAGGTAATATCATATACATTGGTTGGGCGATTTTTTAATAATTCCTTTGCGTAAAACTGTAAAACTTTAGGGTGGTATGTGCTCTCTTGTATACCTGCATACTGACAGTGCAGATAATTCACTGTATTGTATTCCGTGGCAAAATCTAAAAAATTATTTGGCTCGGATCGCAGCCTTGCTCCAGCCTTTAATTTAAAGCGGGCTATTTCTAATTCGTTTAGGGCAAGATTCAGAGACTCATCGAGAAAAATAGTGGCTGTAAAATCCGTGAAGTCTAATTTATTCACCGCTTCAGCAAATTTTATTTTTATAATGGTTTCTTGCCCTGTTGCCTCATATGGAAGTTCATAGCTATTATGCAGTAGATAAAGCCTATTATTATGTTTAACGATCCCTTTTGTAATATGGATAATAGTATCTGCAATCGTAATATTGGCACCTGCTATAATGCCATTTGAATAATCCTGGAAATATAAATCTAAAAATTCCCTTGGATAATCGCGCAAGTTTTCCAGCATTTCTCTTTTTAAAATTCTGCCTTTTTGAAAATGTGGATATTGATTGGTAAACATCTGTCACTCACCTCTTTTATTTTTTGGCAGATGCCTACTTACTTTAATCCATCAAAGAAATCTAGCTCTGATAAATCTGTTTCAAAGGCAAAGAATTCCTTGCTCCCGATCATTAGCTGCTCCTCTTTCCTAGCCACTGGCACGACATGGAAGCCCCAATGATCCTCTCCTGCAAAGACAAAGAATTTAACCTCCCCATTGACGATTGAATCTGTTTCATCCTGTGGAATTTTATCAAAATAATTCGATGCAATACGCTCATATAGCACAGGGACAAAATCCTCTTGACGATTAATATAAGTATACTTATGTGCTGCTTGAGGATCGCTTCCAGTTAGGAAAAATTCAACCTCTGTGACGCCCCATGGACGGGAGATAGTTCCATGAATTTGATTCAGTCTCTCCAGACTACTAATCAGAAGCTTTTCCTGACGATTATGAGTAAATGCACTAACCGTATACGGTACAATAGGTGCAGCATTTGTTACTTCCGTTTCGATCATGCCAATCTTTTTCGCATTTAAGTAGCGTAATGCGCCTCTTAAACAAGCGAGCTTTAATTCTGGCACTTTTCCAACGTTTTCAGCCTTTTGTCTAAATTCAATGCTACGACCTGGTACAAATTCCTTTAAAGCCTCTCGAAAAGCGTCAATTCTACAGGATTGTCCTGTCAGCTTAATAATGGAATATTCCCCAAGCATGCCACTTTCATAAAAACCTTCTAAAAACTCTCGTACAATATCATAAATATCCGCCTTGATTAGGTGGTTAATTTCTTTAATATTGAAATAAACGTTTGGATAGTCATAAACATCTTTAAATTGGTGGTTTTCTAATAGAGATAAACACCAGCGATCTACCGTTGTGATATTCAAATCACTATCTTGCTGTATATCGCTTTCTGAGTAAAAGCGACTCCTAAGAATGCCGGTTTTTCGGAAAAATTCTTTCTTCATTTCCTCGGCCATTTCCCATAAGAAATAATGATTATTACGAACCCTTAAATACTCATCACGTGTATGATTTTCATATTCTTTAAAACGTGTTGGGATAATAGACTCAGCATCCTCAAATGCCTTTTCAAATTGCTTGTACACCGCCTCGACCCCATAATCATCCACATACTGATAAATATCCTTCCCTGGAATATCAATTAACGCATCGATGTCATAGGCATTTTTCCCACGACTATAATAATTCGCAAAGACAATTTTCATAAATTGAAAAATTCGATACGTAATATTATTACCACCAAAATTGGTATCCCCATTTTCATAGGTTGTATGAATATCAATTTTGTAGGAAATATGTCCGTCCTCTATTCGAAACTTACAGGATGAGAGGTCTGTTGTTCCCCCTCCACAATCGATTACTAGAGCCTTGTATTCCTTGCCATCCATAAAGCTCTGATTCTCTATTTGATTGGCTATCGTATTATAGAGCACTGCCATTCCTTCATCGAGAGCATGCTCAATTTCAATTTGATATTCAGGTAAAATAGCGTGAAACATATCTAAAAATTGAGTTTTCAGCTTAACAGGGCTTGAAATATGCAAATGTTGAAAGCGACATTTAAATTGATGCTCAGCCATTTGAATGATATAGAGTAAAAATTCTCTTAGGATTTGACTGCGTGGGATAACCGCTGTATTCCCATTCGCATCCATTATTTCCTCCAATTTTGCATAATTACTAACCCAACGTTTGATGCCCTGAAATTTAGTGGCTAATGATGTATAGCTATTTTTTTTCATAACCTTCAAGGCTTCATAGCCGAAATGATAGTTTATGTGATCAGCGTTTGAGCAATCTGCAACCGCAACCACTGTAGGCACAACTTCAATCCATTCATTTTGGTGTAGTGGGTCTGGGAATTGTACAAAATTGATGCTATTGAGTGTAATTCTCTTATTTAAAAGATCATGGCTACAAGGTGATGAGACATAATCGCTATCCAAAAATACACCAGCTGTTGTATTGGTTGTGCCAAAATCAATGGCAAGAATGGCATTGGTTGTCTCTAACTGTTTCATCTCTAAATCTGGTATTGGCACTTTGTAGTAATGTAGATTTGTTGGTGGGAGTGGCGTCTCCTGATAATATGTTTTATAGATATACTCTGAGTCTTGCTTTCGCAAAAAAATAAAGCTATAGTTCTTATTCTTTGTCTCGCGTATTCCTAGCGCTTGATCTGCCACTAAGTAATAGCAATTCGCTTTTTCATCGTCTTTTACGATATTTAGAATGCCACATAACTCAAAATGCTCATTTACTAGTAGCACATTGGATTCTACAAGAAAGCCACCTGTTTCAATGAGGTATTGATCTGGCTTATCTATTTTCATGCCTTTATAGAGATTCATTTTGGCAGGTATTTTAATATCACCATTATCTGAAAGTGGTGTTTTTAAATACTTCTGCAGTGCCTCCTCGACTCTTTCAAAGCCCCCATCTTGATTTTCTTTAATCAATAGATGTTCTTCCGCTCCACGGTATCTTAAAATCTTCTCGATTAGTTCGTCCCTAGTTAGCGTATTAATTAACCCTGTTATGAGCTTTTCTTTATAACAAATATTTCTAAGCTGAAAAGTGGTCATCTCCATCAACTCTACACGTGTATAGGTCATATATTTCTTTTCTGTATAACGCTTATTCGCATAAAGCTTATATGAATATTTAGTCGTCAATTTATACCCCTCCCCACTTTTTAATAAAGAGCTATCCGATCTAGCTTCATCGTCTCTTCTACGTCAATAATGCCAAAATGGTATTGCCAGTAAACCTCCATCTGAAAGCCAATAGGTAAAAAGATTTCTTGGATTAGCTGAACTTTATTGATATTTTCTATTGTCTTTTTTTGATGAATGTAAAGCAGTAATTCATCATTTTCCTCTGATTTCACATAAATAAAACAATTTCTAAATATATTTTTCAGCGTGTCCTTTATCAGATATAATGCTTCTCCTGTTTGATAGAGTCTGAGCATATTAAGCGCAATAATTTCTTGCTCTTTCTTTGAAAAAGATTTGATTTTATCGCGAACCAGTTTTCCAAATACATTTGCTTCAATGTCTCTCAGCATAAAGCGAATATAATATTCCTTTTTATTCAAGCCTTGCATTCGATCAATTTCAGCTAAAAAATGCAATGTAATATCTAATAAAGCGTCTCTAAATGCTTCATCAGTCGTATGATCAGGATGAAAGAGATCTTTAAAAATATCGAAGTACCGATAATAGGGGTTTACTTCCACATGTTGCTCTATTGCCTGTGAATTTAATAGTTGTGGACTAAGCTCCATATAAGGTGAATAGATTTTGGCAAGATGAAAGTAAATATCCTTTGTTAAAAAGCCCTCTTCTTCAGCTTGTATAAGTAAATCCCAAATATAGTTCATAACCATTTACCTACACATTTATATTCAGTGAAATGCCTTTGGACTTCAGCAAGGAGAAAGCTTAAGACATCATTCGTCATAAAATCTCGCTCTTGTTTTGATAGGAATTGTAATAGCATCGTCTTTTTATGACTGGCATCTTCTGTTGCGTCTTTTAAAAATGGATGCACGAAGTGACGATTATCTAAAAGCCCTTCCAAAATATCTATTCTCAAAAGTTCAAGATTGTCTGCTGCCTGAAAGGAGTTTATCAGTCTAATTATTTCTCCTTTTGTTGAAACATTGACATTATATTTACTAGAAAGCTTGTGCATAAAGTGTTCATTTCGCCGATTAGAGACTAGTTCATAAGTCAATTTACCTACTTGTTCTTTTTCTACTTTAGCAACTTTAAGTAGCTGCCATACTCCTGATTGATCCTGAGGTGAAACAATGGTTAATTCGCTATCTGAACGTTTTATATATCTAATATTGTCTTCTTCCGCATCAATGAGATAACCATGTTGAGTACCTGTTTTTCGTAACGATAAGACATGCTCATAATTTATTCGATCGATGGCCGGAAATGGAAAACCGCTATTCTTAACCTCGTGACGCTGAACATTCCAAAGCGGAACCATATTCAATCGTTTTTGCTGCTCATATTCCTCTAAATCAATCGTAACCTCGAAAATTTCTACATCCTCATTTAATGGTGGACAGCCTATCAGTATGACATCAATGAACTTACTCACAAAAGGATGATTGATTGTTTTCCAAGGTAGGCCATTTCTTTGGAAGATTGAATAAAGGTCTTTAATTTTTTGCAAATAGCGATTATTTTTGGTAAGACTCAGCTTTATTTCGACCAATCCCTGCGATGTAGCAAGATGACCATTGAAAATTCGTTGCTGTGCAAGTAAATGCTGTATTTCGATAGAATCACACTCTAAAAATAATGTCATGAGTATTGCAGGTTCATTATTTTTAATGGATTCAAGAAGCTTCTCCATGTCTATTTTTGTCTCTTCCAAATCTGTTGGACATATCGGAAACAAACAATCATGAATGGGGTCGACATCTTCTCGGGCACTAAGCGTTGTGTAAATGTCATATCTATTCTCGTAATCATCGATTTCATTAAAAATACGTTCTTCAAGCTTTTTGTTCATATCTTCTTGATAATCAATTAGATTTACAAAAACGCCACTTACAATATCCTTTAGTAATTGACGTTGCTCTAGATTTTCTATTTTTCGTAAACGTTCAAACATGAGCTCTTTTAACAATTTACTTTCCTTCTTTCATGACTCAGGATTTGAATGCTAACTGGCATCAGTTACTTCATCTACTGGAGGTTCTGCTTCATTAGGAAGTGCATTATCTGCTGGTTGAACCTGTGGAACAGGGTTTAATTTATCATTTGCATTCATAATCTTTCTCTCTAGTCCAAGAACTTTTGCCAGTAATTCTGTTTCTTGATAAATCTCCTGCGCAAGCGTATAGGACTCTATCGCTTGAACGTATTCCTGACGGGCATAGCTCTGATCCCCACTTTTTTCTAACCCTTCTGCCTTTAATTCTTTTTGAACCTTCTTCAATTCATTTATTTTTTCTTGTGTATCTTCAATTTTTGTTTTAATTTGTGTCTCTCCAGTAAATGAAATGGCGAGTGCTTTTTTTCTAGCTTTCTCATAAATGGCTAAAGCCCCATTGTAGTCCTCTGCCTCAAAACGAAAATCTGCATCTTTTATAGCATCAACAATCTCCACAACGGAATCCATGTTGGCAATTCTTTGCTCTACTTCTTCCTTACCAAATCCATTAATGAGTTTGCCCTCTTTTTTAGCTTTTTCATAATGTTCTAATGCCTCTGTAAATTTTCCAGTTTCCGCTGATTTATCACCATTGATAATTAGTTGTGTCACTCTTAATTTTCTAGCTAGTAAATTTCTATGTATAGGATCTTTTAATTTTTTTGCTGCATTTCTTCCCTCACTATATGCAAGTAACGCTTCATCATAATTTCCGTCTTGAAAGTAAACATTTCCACTCTTTTCATGGTCCTTCATCTCGACTGTTAACTCTGCTAATTTTTTTGCTTGTTTTACTTGATAAAAAATCGTGCCGCCACCTACAACCAAGGCTAAAACTAATGCAGCAGCAATCATTTTTATATACTTCATCTTGTTTTTGTTTGTTTCTTGATACACTTTGTTCACAAATATGGCAGCAACCGTATAATTTTCTACAACTTTTCTTTGCCTACTCAACAATATTTCTTCCAACAAATCTGTATATTGTTCAGAATCTTTGACACCTTCCAAAGCGTCAGCCATCTCAATCTCACTGACATCTCCCCAAAAGCCAGCTGTACAAAGTAATAGGACATCACCATCAGTAAGCTTCATTTTTTTAGACACAAAGGGTTGAAATTTGTTTGGTTTACCTAGATAATTCAACAAATTCCCTCTTTCTTCATGCTGGCTAATATCTAATGAACGGTTCTGACTGTTTACTATTTCCTGTGCTAAACTTTGGTCTGTACTTTTGTAGGTTAATGTACCGTTTCGGAAGTGATACAGTCGCGAATTCCCCGCTACTCCAACAATCATTTTTGAGTAGTCGGAAACAACTATGACAATACTAGCCTTTAATCTTACTCGTAAGCTTTGCGCTTGTAGTATATTTTGTGCATGTCTAAGGTATTTATTGATAGCTCTCCTTGACATAGCTGGCTTTTCCATAAACTTCTCCAAAATAGCCTTTACGGCAAGCTCTGCACTACTAATTTCCTGATCTGCATCCAAGCCCTTGACAGCTACCCAACAAGCTACATCGTCGAGTTCTGTATAGGCAAAATAGTCTTTATTTTGCAGAAAGGACCCTGCTTCAGATAAAAAGCCCGTTTTAAAGTCGCAATTTTCCTTTCTCATACGTCTCCTCCTTCTCTATTCCCTATTCATCGTCACCAAGTTTTTTCTAAAATCACGATGGTAGCATTATCTTGATTTTTTAAGCGTTTTTGTTCAACGGCTTTTATCATGCTTTGTGCTAAATCATAGGGTGGAGCTTGTTGAGAGAGAATTTTTTCCATTTCAACCTCCGTTAAAGCATCATAGATTCCATCACTAAAAAGACATACCTTGTCCCCTCTATTTAGCTGAATCGGATTATTTCCTGTATCCAAATTTTTAAAGCCTGCATATCCTAAATAATTGATTAATCTCTTTTTTAGAGGATTTTCCTGAACCTCAAGTTGCGAAATTTCACCTGAAATATATCTTTCGGTTAAAACTGACTCAAAAATATGTTTTTGGTTAATCTTTAGAAATTCACCATTTCTAAAGATCGTGAGAACACTATCCCCTACTGCCCCCCAATGAAGATAGCCTTCACTATCAATAACGGCTGTGACTAATGTTGTTCCTCCATTGGAGCCATTTAAGTTTTCCACAATCATATGATTGCTTGCTATAGCAGCTTCCTTAAAAAAGTTTTGTAGATTATTTAAGCTACTAAGCTTTTTAAATTCTTCTATGAAGGTTGTCACTGCAATCGTGCTAGCCATCCGCCCATTGGCTAAGCCGCTAATTCCATCTGCAAGCACCGCGATTGTGCCATATGTCGTTTCGGCAGTTGAGAAATAATCATCCTGCTCATCACGTCTTCCGATTGTTTGACCATTTCCAATATAAATTTTCCCTTTATCCATTTTTTGAGCAAGTATACTTCTTATTAGCAGTAACAAGATAAGGACAATGATAAAGATTAAGGTAATTATGTACGGCAATAACTTTTGGTCCATATGTCATCATTCCTCACTTTGATTGTTTTCCCATTCAAAGTGAACACCACAAAGTGGAATAAATAAAAATATACTTCTCCCTAGCTGTATCACATCATAGGCTGCTAATTCCGTTGGTGTATAAACGGCCTCATTATTTAGATAGGCTAATCCTGATGCATCTCCTGGCAGTAAGTAAAAATTACGTTTTTTAGGATCATACACAATGACTGCATGATTTCGCTTAGAGATGGAATTGTCCCCTGCAATGCGGATATGCATATCTTCTGCTCTACCTATAAAATTCTTTTCAGATAAGATACGATAATCTCTACCCATTTGCGGCCCTTCAATACAAACTAACCATCCTGTTACAGGATCTATCCCATCCATTTCTCCTAAGTAAGGCAATGTTTTATCATCTGCTTCAATGACAGGTGAGGAAGGACTATTTTGTCTTTGCTCCTGTTCCACCATCACGTTACAGTAAGGACAAATATTGCGATGTCTCCTTGAACTAAACATATGACCATTTGTACATCTAATCAAACTCATTTCGATATCCCCCATCTTTGTTACGAATTTTTTTCTCTATTTAACCAAAATTCGCGTATTCGCTATGTATATTGTGTCTCCATTACCTAATGGGTAAGGAATCTCATGTTTTAATCTATTTTTTACGCGCTTATTAGCTTTTTTTAAGCCAACACCATTAACCGAATCTATATCCTCTAAATACCAAATTCCAGCTACACAATTTAGTACAGCATGCTCATAATTCACAAGAGATTCATACTCTGTTCCACTTAAATCAATATCCGCCTTGTGTTCAGCTGAACTTTTTCCAATAAGCAATGAAATTTGATCGCCAAGTTCCCATTCATCTATTTCTACTCCACGTTCATTAAGAAGAACAAGCTTTGAAATGTCCTTCTTAGCCATCACTTGAGTGATTGCCTTTGCTTCGTATTTAAGCGATACATATATAATGGCGAGTATGACTATTACCGTCCCAATAACGAATTTCAAAAGGACATCCTGATTCATCACAAAAACATATAAAATGAAAAAGAAGGCGATTGTGACAATAATGATATCGATAATTTTTATAAACATTTTTTTTCGTGTATTTCCACTGTAAGCATCAGCTGAAAATGGCTCATACATATAATCACACTCCTCTCTTTTTGCCATAGCTTATTTATTAAAAAAACGTTCAAATAAATCCGTTGTATCCAATGGATTTTTCTTCGTTTTTTTATGAAGCGTTGAGGACATCTCCTTTGTTTTAGGATTGAAGCCAAAGAAATGTTCAAAGTTTTTTTCAATATTATTCATATTAAAATCTGGCTTTTTCTCTGTAGACTGATGTCCGTTTGAATGCTTTTCATTTTGTTGTTCATTTTGCCAGCTGGTACCTTTGCCATCGAGACGGGCATCGTAAGTCTCTTTCAGCGCTGGATCTTTAAGCACCTTATATGCCTCTTGAACCTCTAAAAAAATTTTCTCTGACTCTTGATTTCCACCACTCACATCAGGGTGATGCTTTTTGGAAAGCTTTCGATAAGCTAATTTTATTTGCTCTTGTGTTGCATTTCGGTCTATACCCAATGTTTCATAATGCGTTTTCATGTTTTCAACCCCAATTTAGGATTATTAAAAATAATCTAAGGAACTATAAAAGTTCCTTAGATATAGTAGTGTTTTATCGTGCTGCAATCTTAGACAGCGTAGCCGCCTTCGATTTTTGCCAATTCTGTTTTGTCTTTCTTTTGCTTAATAAATAAGAAGAACTCACCAATACCTTCAGTGTCACCATATCTTTCTGTATAGTCCACAACGAAAGCATTTGGGAAATGAATTTTTCTTACTACTTGATCAGCTGAGATCACTTCAAGTGTCACTTTGCGGTAGCAATCAGCTTTTTCAGCTGGTACTAATGACCATAATCCTAATTTCATCGTATCATCAGAATTATCACCATCAGTGGCAGTTAAAATTTTACCTTTTACTTTTAAAGTTGCCCCAACATCTGTAGAGCGCGCGTTAGAATCATTCGGTGTATCTGTCTCGTATTCGACAGTCATGATGCTTTCTAACCCTAATTCAATTGCTTCTGATCCTTCTACTTTTAATACAAAACCCATTTTTAGTACCTCCTAAATTTTGTTGAATCGTAACTTCTGACTGTTCTAATGAAATAAATTTAAGTACAGCTATTCATTTCACAGTGCCATGTTTCATACCGACACGATGAAATATGTAATATTTTTCATTTTAGCAATTAGTCGTTCGATTCATATTTATGTTAAAAGATTTATGAATGATAAATCTTAAACACCCTACTTAAATAATTGAAAATGGTGATAAATAAATTGTTAGGCTTTAACAGCACTTGTCCCTTTAGTAATCGTGACCTCAAGATTTTTAACATTACCGTTAAATACAAGATCGATCTGACATAAGCTTGTTTTCTCATCAATGATATAGCCAATATCATCTCCGTCATGAATGATAGAGTTTACATGACCTTTATCATTCAGCCACTTACTTTTTTGACTACTTGGATTATTACTAAAGAAGCGAACGATATTCTCGTGCTTAAAGTCACCAGATTGGAATCGAAGTATTCTTTCAATATACGTACTAACTTGCGTTTTATAGATTGAATCGAATCCATCTTCTTCCATTGCTAGACTTCTTGCTTTATAAACAGTAATACGTCTAATATCTTTATCCTGTAGTTGGGCATTTTCGGAAGAGAATACAAAACCGAAGCTTCTGCTGTTAATAGCGTCTTTAATATTATTCGTAAAACCTGAAATTTCCTTCGCCATCGTAGTTACAGCTCTAAGTGAGTTGTCTCCGGCTTCAATATCAAATCGAACTCCAGGGTAATTACGTTTTACATTTTTAAATGATTCCTTTAAATACTCTGGGCATTGGTAGGCGGAAACGATACCTGCTGCTACATAGCTAGCACCTACATAAACGCCTTCTATCCAAAGCTTTAAAATATCTTCCTTTTCTTTCGATAGACGAGCTCCATTTTCGGTAGTATGCATTCTCGTATCAATAACTACGCCTGATTTATCTTTTGGAATAATCGTAAAGTTTGGTAGGCATGGTATCGCGAACTCACTAAATTCTTTTCTGACAAGAACTGAGCATTTATCGATCAGGCGATCAATCCCAGCAGTTGCGATGCCGTTGAAGGTAGTTTCTTCTTCAGCCATAAAGTTAAAGAAAATTTGAACCTTGTAATCTTTTACCGTATCTAAGAGGATTGATAAAGATTCCATTGTGTTACCCTCTTGCTTTGTAACCTTTTCATTCCCTTTGAATCTTGATCGGCTAACTTTCATTTTTCCAGAAGATTCTAATTCTAGAGCAGGTACAATGCCATACCATACAGTATCTGTAAAATCATTTTTAGCGTTAACCGTATTTAAATACGTGCGTAATCTTGGTAGATTATTACTTTTCACAAGCATATCGAGCTTCGTGTTTGTCACTAATAATGACGGCTGCATACCTTTATTTTTCGTAGCATATTGATCGAAGTACATTTTGACACCTAATAGCTTTTCGACTAAAGGCTTGACCGTTTTTACAAATTCATCCTTTGCATCCTTATAGAACTCCAGGTATGTATTGTAATTTTGAACTTCTGTTTCAACATCAAATTCGGCTTTTACAGCTGGTAGAGGTGAGAACGTTCTCACAACTAAATCTTTTACATAGGAAGACGGCGATTCTGTAATAGCCTCATAGTCTTCTTCGAAAACTGTACTCAAGCCGTAATTACTATTTTCTTCAATGACCATCAGTTCTGAACTATTCGTTTGAGGTGCCTCAATAATTTTCAATTCACCATTATCACCAATAGTAAGCGTACCTATTTGTAATTTTTCGGACTCATCCTCATCTTGACTAGCACCTAATAATAATCTTGTTTTAATATCTTCAATTGCTAAAGGCAGCATCGCCATTACATTGTTGTAGTTTCTACTAGCTACTTCAAACATAAGATTTAGCTTGTCACCAGTATCTAATTTTTTCGGATCTCCCTCATCCAGCTTGTCATACTCACTGTATAGGTAATGAATTTCCTTACGAACTTGGCGAATATCATCCATGACTTTTTTAGGAGAAATCATGTCTAGTAAATTTTCAAATTTAAAATCTACATTCGTGATGCCCTGACTTCTTTTTGTATCAATGAGCGTAAATAGCATCTTTAAAAAATCGTTATTTTGGTCGATTGCTATTTCAGATATACAATCATCTTGAATTCCTTCAGGCTTTTTCAAGGTATACATAACCTTTTGATTTGCCGCGTTATAAAATGAATACACAGTAGGTGAAAACTTATCTAAAAATTCGTCGAAGCTTTTTACAAGAAGATGTTGACTAATTTCTTTGATCTTTTCATCACTTAGACTGTCGATTCCTTTTACATCGCCAACAAGCGTAATTAAATCCAATTTCTCTGGGTTTATTTCTTCAAAGAGCATTGTTCTGTTCGTTTGACTAATAATCTCCATTCATTTGGCTGTATATTACTACAGCCATCCCTCCTTTAGATAACGAATTTCGAGTAAGCATAAACATTAGTGCGTAAAAAATACAGAATTAGAATTGTATAACTACTTGAATCGAGCATCTTAAAAGAACATTTAGACACTTAAATTAAGTCGATATATACATTTAAGATAAAATTTTACAATAAAAACAATAATGTACTGAACTATGTACGAGAAGCTCTAATTCAACTTTATGCATTTTTTATACAAAACTCACTAATGGTTTTATGTATCACAAAAGTAACTATACAATACCTAAAATCAATGTCAATATTTTCTATAGAATATATTGTAAGCAAAAACATTTTAAGGACAGTTTATTAAAAATATTACATGGTAATAATTATGATATTTTTTAGGGAAATAGTGGATAAATCCTATTTTTTTATAAAAAAAACAACTAAAGGTCCGATTGCTATTAGGCCCTAAGTTGTTCTTTTGAATATCATACTTTTAAGACTAAAATGAGTAAAAAGTATTAAAAATATAGTAATTTTGGTCTTTTAGAATTAATTTATTTAAAATAGTTCTTTATACATTTGAATTTTCTTTCCAAAATAATCATGTATTTAATAAAAGAAAGGGAAGAACATCTTTTTTTATGCTGCACTTGCAAGCCCCATAAAATAGTCAATGCCATAGGAATGCTCACTTTTCTATTATATTTTCTCACATTTGCAAGTTTATCCTCGATTACTCTTTGTGAAACATCTAGTGGGACTTCGTTTGTTAATGCGAAGTATAAAGTTGCCATCAAACTATAAATATCTGTATAAATGCCTTGCTCTCCTTTAACGGAATACTGCTCAATAGGTGAGTATCCCGGTGTAGTAAATATTGGATATTTTTCCACCGTTTTATAATAAATTGCTGAACCGAAATCTAATAAGCAAGGTTTCCCTTGCGTATCAATTATAATATTATTCGGCTTTATATCCCGATGAATAATGCCTTTACTATGTAAATACGAGATGGCATCAATTAAGGGAAGGAATACTTCTTCATATAGATGATGCCTTTCATGAATAGCATATTTATGTATATATTGGTCCAGTAATATCCCTTCATAATAATCTGTAATCATATATATAGAACCGTTTTCAGTAAAATGATGTCTATACTTAACAATATTTTGATGGTTCAATTGTTGGATCATCAATGCTTCACTTAGAAATCTTTCCTTTAATTCCTGAAATTTTTCCTTTGTTGAGGGTACACGATTGATTACTGATTTGTTATCCAAATCTCGTAACGCTATTTCCATTGGGAAAAATTCCTTAATGATTAGTTGCTCTCCAGTATTTATATGTTCAGACATATACACAAAGGATAATTTACTAGTGGCAAGAACTTGCGTTATTTTATATGTATTATGTAATAGACTGTTTATTGGTAAGCTCAATTCAAATATTGCTGCCTGCATTTTAATCTCCCTTCAAAAATCAAATATACAAATTAATGTAATTATATCAATTACTATATTTTTATGTATAGTTTGTACTAGCCTAAAGTGCGTAAACAAAAAACCGTTCAATATGAAGTGAACGGTTTTTTGTGGATTATGCTTTTTGATAGCGCAGCACTGGTGTACGAGCAGCGCGTGTTTCATCAAGACGAGATACGACAGTTGTATGTGGTGCTTCTTGCACGATAGATGGATTTTCTTCTGCTTCTTTCGCAATTTGAATCATCACATCACAGAATGCATCTAATGTTTCTTTTGATTCTGTTTCTGTTGGCTCGATCATTAATGCCTCTTCCACGTTTAATGGGAAGTAGGTTGTTGGTGGATGGTAGCCAAAGTCTAACAGACGTTTTGCAATATCTAATGTGCGAACGCCCAATTTCTTTTGACGACGACCTGATAAGACAAATTCATGTTTGCAGTGACGGTTATATGGTAAATCAAAGAACGGCTCTAAACGACGCATCATATAGTTTGCGTTTAATACAGCGTATTCTGTAACAGCTTTTAAGCCATCTGGACCCATTGTACGAATGTACGTATAAGCACGAACATTGATACCAAAGTTACCAAAGTAAGGTTTTACACGTCCAATTGATTGTGGACGATCGTAGTCGAAGTGGTATGTGCCTTCTTCTGTTCTCACTAGTACTGGTTTTGGTAGGAATGGAATTAAATCTGCTTTTACGCCTACTGGACCAGAACCTGGACCACCGCCACCATGTGGGCCTGTAAATGTTTTATGCAAGTTTAAATGCACGCAGTCAAAGCCCATATCGCCAGGACGTGCTTTACTCATAACGGCATTTAAGTTCGCGCCATCATAGTAAACTTTCCCGCCTACAGAGTGAATAAGCTCCGCCATTTCAATAATGTTTTCTTCAAATAGACCGAGTGTATTCGGGTTTGTTAGCATTAATGCAGCTGTATCAGCACCAACGACTTTACGAAGGTCTTCGATATCAACTAAGCCATTTTCATCGGATTTCACAGTGATTGTTTCAAAGCCTGCTACTGTTGCTGAGGCTGGATTTGTACCGTGAGCTGAGTCAGGAACAATAACTTTGTTACGGTGACCTTCACCATTTGCCTCATGGAATGCGCGAATCATCATTAATGCTGTCCATTCACCATGGGCACCTGCTGCTGGTTGTAATGTTACTTCATCCATTCCTGTAATTTCTACTAAAGAAGTTTGTAAATCATAGAGAAGCTCCATCGCACCTTGTACTGTCGATTCATCCTGTAATGGGTGAACATTCGCGAAGCCTGAAAGACGTGCAACTGCTTCATTAATTTTTGGATTATATTTCATCGTACAAGAGCCGAGTGGATAGAAGCCAGAGTCTACCCCATGGTTTCTACGAGAAAGTGCTGTGTAATGACGCATAATATCAAGCTCAGACACTTCAGGTAACTCTGCAGCTTCCGTACGAACTAAGCTTGCAGGCAGTAAATCTGCTAGGTCTACTTCAGGTACATCAAGTGCTTCTAAGCTATAGCCAACGCGACCTTCTTTTGAAATTTCAAAAATGAGTGATTGATTTTCGTTATGCATTAAGAGCCCCCATTTCTGCAACAAGTGCATCAATTTCTTCTTTTGTGCGTAATTCAGTTACTGCAATAAGCACATGATTTTTCAGAGAGTCATAATTTTGCCCTAGAGGATATCCACCGATTATACCCTTTTCGATTAAGCCTTTATTGATTTCCTTCACACATTTATTCGTTTTCACAACGATCTCGTTAAAGTGCGCACCTTGGAATGCTACTGTAAAGCCAGCTGCTTCAAAGGCATTTTTTGCATAACGTGTTTTGGCAATATTTTGCGTAGCCATTTCACGAATACCTTGTTTACCTAAAGCTGTCATCGCTACAGATGCAGCAAGTGCTAAAAGTGCTTGGTTCGAACAAATATTAGATGTTGCTTTATCACGACGGATATGTTGTTCACGTGCTTGTAATGTTAATACATAACCACGGCGCCCTTCACCATCCACTGTTTCACCAACAAGACGACCTGGCACTTTACGCATTAATTTCGTTGTCACTGCAAAGAAACCACAGTGTGGCCCACCAAATGCTTCAGAGATACCGAATACTTGCGCATCCCCTACACAAATATCAGCACCTAGCTTACCAGGAGGCGTTAAAATGCCTAATGAAAGTGGGTTAGAAGAAACAACAAATAAGCTTTTCGCTTCATGTGCAATATCACTAATAACTTGAATATCCTCCACTTGACCGAAGAAGTTTGGATATTGAGCAATAACAGCTGCTGTGTTGTCATCGATTAACTCTTTTAATGCTTCGACATCTGTCACACCATCTTTTTGTGGGATTGTCACGATTTCAATGGATTGACCATAGGCATATGTAGCAACAACATCGCGATATTCTGGGTGCACTGCTTCAGACACTAATATTTTCTTACGACGCGTATGACCTGCTGCTAGCATACCTGCTTCTGCTAATGCTGTACCACCGTCATACATAGAAGAGTTTGCAAGATCCATGCCAGTTAGCTCGGCAATCATCGTTTGGAATTCAAAGATTGCTTGTAGCTCACCTTGTGAAATCTCTGGTTGATAAGGTGTGTACGCTGTATAGAACTCTGAACGAGAAATGACATGGTCCACGATTACTGGTTTATAGTGATTGTAAACACCTGCACCTAAAAACGATACATTAGCATTTGTGTCCTTATTTTTTGCAGAGAGTGCTGTTAATTCTTTTAATAAAGCAGATTCTGATTTTGCTTCCTTAATATCATAAAGGCCTTTAAAACGGACTTTCTCAGGAATATCCCCGAATAATTCATCAACTGAGGATACACCGATTACGTCTAACATTTCTTTTTGATCTTGCTCCGTCATTGGTAAATAACGATGTTTCATAAATGTAGGTCCCTCTTTTCAACTATTATTTTGAACGCTTGTAAAACGGTGTTTCTACTGTTACTACCTTTAAGTGTTTCCCACGAATTTCGATTTCTAGCTCAGTTCCGATTGTTGTGAATTGACTGTCAATTAAAGCGTGACCAACATTACGTTTAGATGAAGGAAGCTGTGTACCCGTTGTCACTTCACCGATTTCCTTACCGTCCTTGAACACTTTGTAGCCATGACGTGGAATGCCTTTATCAATCATTTCAATGCCTACCAATTTGCGTGTAAGACCATTTTCCTTCTGCGCTACTAATGCTTCATGACCAATGAAGTCTTCTTTATTTAATTTCACAGCAAAGCCAATCCCAGCCTCAAGTGGAGAAATTGTTGCCGATAGCTCTTGACCGTATAATGGTAGCCCTGCTTCAAAACGTAGTGTATCGCGGCATCCTAAACCTGCCGGTACTACGCCTTTATCATGACCAGCATCTAAAATTTTACCCCATAGTGCTTTAATATCTTCTGGAGCACCGTAAAGTTCAAAGCCATCTTCTCCTGTATAGCCACTACGAGAAACTAATACTTGATGACCCGCAACTTCAACGCCCTCTTGGAAGCGGAAAAATTTAATGGCACGAACATCAGTCGAAGTAAGGGATTGAAGAACTTCCTCTGCTAATGGTCCTTGAAGAGCAATTTGTGCATAAGCATCGGACTGGTTATCAATCGTCACATCATATTGATGTTGATTTTCCATCATCCAATCATAGTCTTTTTCAATATTGGCTGCATTGACACATAATAAATAGTGATTATCAGCTAATTTATACGTTAATAAATCGTCAACAACGCCTCCATCTTCATAACACATGGCTGTGTATTGCGCTTGGCCATTAACAATTTTAGATACATCATTTGATAAAAGATTTTGTAAAAAACCTAATGCATCGGGACCTGTTACTAAAATTTCTCCCATATGTGATACATCAAATAAGCCTGCACGATGACGCACTGCATCATGTTCTTCTTTAATGGAAGTAAATTGAACAGGTAGTTCCCAGCCACCGAAGTCTACTGTTTTTGCACCGTATTTCGCGTATTCTTCAAATAGAGGTGTACGTTTTAATTCATTCGTCATTCTTTTTTGCCCCCTTATTGTTCGTTACATTTTTACTGGTAGTAGTTCGTCTGCTTTTGTATTAATACAGTCAGTGCGTATCGTTTCCAATCTTTAAAGCACCTGTGGACATAAAAAAAGACAGACGAACCCCTTTTCGGGATTCTCTGTCCTTGCACCTGAAAGTTACACCAGACTGGCTCGCAAGCTTTCACACTGCCAATCAGCCGGCTTTCCCCTTTGGTGGCTGTTATTGTTATACTACAGCTCTCTCCAGAGTTGCGTCTTGTACGAGTCCTTTTACCTGAGAGATTCATAGCCATTTACTACTTGCTCCTTCGGTGGCGTCTACACGCGCTCTCCCCGCACAATCATCCGCCCAAGATAGTTCTTGGTACTATTTAGTAGTCAATGAACATTTAGTTACTTATTTGTCTATATCCTAACATTAAATGCATTGAAAAGGCAATCATTTTTTAAAAGATAATAAAACACGAACATAATTTATCAATAACACAATCATCGTTCGTTTTTTAATCTTTTCACTTGAAATACTAAATACTCTAGAATATGACGGATAGTTCTACCTTCTGTCAATACTTGGATATGTCCTACCTCACGGTAAAACTTCCTTCTGTAATGATACAGGCTTTCTAGCTCTTCCTTTGTAGAGCTCTGTACAATGGGTCTGTTTGGATCATGCTGTATTCGTTTATAAATATCTTCAAAAGACGCATCTAAAAAAAACACTAATCCACTACGTCTCATAATTTTTCGATTCTCAGCATTAATGGCAACGCCACCACCTGTAGAAATAATACAAGCCTCATCTCTGAAATTTTTCAAAAATTCTGTTTCTATTTCTCGAAAATGGGCCTCTCCGTATTTTTCAAAAATCTGTGGAATTGTCATTCCCTGCTGGCGCACAATCTCACGATCCATATCATAATATGGCATCTTTAATAAATAACTTAAACGTCTTCCTAACGCACTTTTCCCACTGCCCATAAAGCCAACTAAATATATTTTTCGCAATTCGGATCACCTTCTTATAACTACGATTCTACACTGTCTGACAAAATTTGTCCTAATAAATTTATCGTAGTTTGAACATTTAATTTTTCTAGCCCATCATATGTTCGAAACTGCATTTCATAAGACATACAATACGCAAGAACAAAAGTAGTTACAAAAAATAATAATGCAATTGCGATCAAAAAAATAGCCCCTCTGTCATTTTTCAATAATTGGCACATAGAAGCTTCGCTCCTTTTGAATACCGCTAGTCATTTCAACAGCTACCGTCAGCATGTTTTCTGTATAATTAAATTGGCATTTATTAATTCCGATTAGCATGGGAACATGTCCACCATTTATTTGCTCACGAATAATATTAGGATAGCAATCAATATGATGGATTGTATTTGCAGTTTGAAAGCTCACTCTTTTTCGATCTTCCCGAATAGCAAACGCAGAGACATTCTGTAGAGAATGATTTACATCATAAACAAATAGCTCCCACTTTGTTTGTTCATCTGTTAGCATGGTTGATTTCATTTCAGCAAACCACAGCATAATAAGAACAACAAGTTGAGATACAAGCACAAAAACAACCAATTGAAATATGGCTTCTATTAATGTATAGCCTTTGTCATTCACGGACTTCACCTGTATCTTGTATACATTTTTGGCGCAGTTCACGCATGTTTTGAAAACGGACACAAATTTGTTGTCCATCAAATTCCCAATGATACTCTACTTGTTCAATGGTCCTAGAGCCTTCTGTTTGCTGTACTGCCTGATATTGCTTTAAACCTTCATAGGCAGTTTCAGCTGCGATGAGTTCTAGTTTTTTATTTGTAAGATTCGTCTTCATCGTATAGGTAAGCGGTATTAACGACATACACAATATTGTTAAAATCCCCATAGCTAAAATGGTTTCTACAAAAGAATAGCCTGACTCATTCAACTCTAGCTCTCCCTCGTCCTAATGTAATAACGACCTTTTTCTTTCCTTGAGGGGTTTTAAAGGCAATGGTTCCAGCTGACATAACATTTCCTTTAGTATTATAACTAAGTGTATGAATAGAACTTTCTGCGTTCAAAAACTCCACTCCTTTTGGAAAAGGACGTTCATATAAAATGGTATAAAAATCTTTTTGAATAACATAACGATTACTGGGACTTATTATTTTCATTGCTATATATTGCCGTTCATTCATGCTATAGGTTTGAATATACTGAATATCTAGTTGCATTTGCGTAAAAAATCGTTCCAATTCCTTTGCTTCTGCTATTTTGAATGAAAATTTACTAACAATCGCTGTTAAACTCATAACAAGAAACAAAACAATCAGTATTTCAAGAATTGTAAAACCACCATTTTTATTATGTTCATCAGCTATTTGACCCTGTTTCCAAATCTGCATTGGCTAGTCGTACCTCTCCCTCATTCGTGATGACTATTTCGGCTTTATTTGGGCAAGTCGTTTCATGTTCTTTTAAATAGCCTTTCATCACTAGATCATCTAATGTTGGATAGGTCATAAAATCTACTCGATAGGCCTCGACCTGCCCTTGTACCATAGATATATAAGCCTTACAGCCCTTCTCATCAATGGTAGCAAAATGCTTCGTAACATTTGGAATCGTAATTAAAATAAGGATTGAAATGATTAATAAAACAATTAGCATCTCGATTAAAGTGAACCCTGCTTGTTCGTTGATACGTTTCATCTTTTCCCTCCTAAACTAATTCAATCATGTGATAGATGGGTAATAATAAACTGACATAGGCAGCTACTATACAGACTGCTATGAGGATAAAGAAGGTTGGTTGTACAAATGCTAATACTTTTTGCAGAAGTTGTTCCTGTTTTTCCAGTAATAATTCGCTATACAACACTAATTCTTTTCCTAAATAGCCGCTTTGCTCACCGTGCTCTACAAAAACAGGAAAATCCTTTTGAAAAACAGCTAGTCTCATTACGGCAAGTGTTAGTGACTCTCCAAAAATAACCCTTTCTTTTATGCGCTGCGAAAGAATTTGCAGAAAAGGTTGAAGTTGTTGCTCTTCTAAAAGTTGGAGGCTGGCTTGTAATGAAAATCCACTTTGCAGTAAGCTTCCTAAATAAGCAGCAAACTGTCTTGTTAATATCAGTCGCATATAGCGTTGAATAAAAGGAATCTTGAATAGGATGGTGAGTTGATGTGCAGTAGGCTGTCGATTGAGATAGAGACGAACAATAAATAAACTGCCTGTTGCGATGAAAATGGTGAGGATGACTACATCAGGAACATGTAATAACGTAGTGGACAACGTAATACTTGTTTCTGTTTCTGCGGTTCGGCCGGCTACCAGTCTTTCGATGTTTGGTAAAAAGATGGTACGAAACACCAAAAATAATAACAGCAAAAATACGATCAGCGTGACAGGATAGATCAGCAGCTTTATGAGCTTTTTCTTGGTCATTTCACTTACCTTTATTTGCTTAGCTACACCTTGTAAAGCTTCTATCATATGACCATTATTTTCTGCTACCTTGATGGCCATTAAATAATGCTTGCTCAGCTGTAAAGTTTCAAGTATCCCTGCAACCCCTTCCCCTTGCTTCAGTTTTTCATCAATTTGCTGCTGCATATCTTCATGCGCCTTTATATGATGAGGCAATAGCATTGAAATGGCCTGAGGAAATAAATATCCTTCTTGCATTAACACACATAATCGATTAAAAAATTGTGCCTGCTCCCTTACTCGCCATTTTGTCGCCCTACTATAATAAAGCAAAACATTATGGATATATGTTTGTAGGTGCATAAAAGCTCTCCACTAATTCTTTTTGTCCCATTAATGTTAATTCATAAGGGAGTTCATAGTTGACCTTTTCTTTAATCGCAGAAATGGCTCTTGTTAAATGAACATCCTGTAAAATTTCATATACCGCACGGCGTTCATCTTGTACTGCTGAAGTCTGAACAAGTATTTGTGCCACAATACCGATAATCGTTTGATGAAGCTCCTCTATCGACACATCTAAGTCCATTAAACGATACAGGCAACGAATGGTATCTTTTGCATGAATGGTTGAGACAACTAAGTGTCCTGTTAAGGCAGCTTGGATAGCAATTTTTGCTGTCTCTTTATCTCGAATTTCACCAATCATGATAACATCAGGAGAGTGACGTAAAATGGCTTTTAGTCCCATAGCATATGTAACGCCCGCTCGCTCGTTCACTTGAATTTGAAGTAAATTTGCTTGGCTATTTTCTACAGGATCTTCTAAAGAAATCACATGCCGATTTAATTCTGTGGAACAATAGTGGATTAAGGAATAGAGTGATGTAGATTTGCCAGAGCCTGTTGCGCCTGTAAAAAACAGAAGACCTTGACGATGTTGCACAAGCTCCATTAAATTGTGTGCTGCACTTTTGGAATAGCTTAATGACGTTAGTGGGAATGTATGATTTTGGAGAAGTAAACGGATAATCAGGCTTTCTTTTAAAAAGACGGAAGGCAGTGTGGATACTCGAAAGGCGTATGGATTATGTTCCATTGCTTTTTGAAAGGAGCCGCTTTGAGGTTTTCGTCGTTCACTGATATCTAATGCCGCAAGAAATTTATAGTAGGAAATCATTCTTTCTGCAAGTTCATTTGGGAGCTCACCAGCTTGGAGTAGCTTATCATATTTTCGAAAATAAACCTGATATCTTTTATTACCTGGAACGAGTAATAAATCGGATGCACCAAAATGATAGGCCTTTAGTAAAAGTTGCTCACATTTTTGTTCGACAACTGTTTCAAAATTCTGCATATATGCACCTCACTTCTAGTTCATTCGAATATGACCGCTCTATTCGTTATTTCCTAGTATAAAGATGAAAATGCCACGAGAAAAGCCCTTTTCTGAAAATAAAAATTTGTTGTACATTTTCCTGTCAATCATGTTTTTTGCTATAAAAATGTGGATAAAGTGCAGTTTCCCACTAAAAAAGAAGATAAATGCATGAAAAAATTAATATTTATGCCGAAATGAACTGTACCTTTTTCAATAATACAATATAATAGAATGAACATGATTATTTTCCTAACACTTGGTAGGCGAACATAATTTTTTAAAAAAATTTAAAGAGGTGAAGCGCATGATCCATCCATTGAAAATTACTAGTACATTAGCCGATGAAACAAGGTACTCTATTTATGAGTACATATTGCAAGAGAAAAAAACAGTCACAGTACAACATATTGCTGATCAATTCGGCATCCATCCAAACGTTGCTCGGCTTCATTTAACAAAGCTTTCAGAAATCAATATTATTTCTGCGGACTATGTCAAAACAGGCAAAGGTGGTAGACCTGGACGTGTTTATAAAGCTTCAGAGAAAGGCGTATCTCTAACATTTCCAAGACGCGATGAAGATCGTTTATTAAAATGGACGATCCAATTAATTGAAGACATTGGACCATCTGCCTTAACGAAGTGCCAAGAAATTAGCTACCAAGACGGATACCAGCAAATGAAAAATTATATCAGCGCTGAATTAACATTAAATAATTCTCTATCCTTCGATGAAAAGCTTCAGCTGTTAACGGACAATGCCGCTTTAATTGGCTATATTCCACAAATTCAACAAACCGAACATGGCAAAAAAGTGACCTTCTCCATCTTCAATTGTCCTTTCCAGGAGCAACTTACTTCGCATTCTGATATTGTTTGTTCATTACATGAATCCTATTTAAAAGGTCAATTAGATGCATTGTTTACGAACAATGAATTTGTGCAAATTGAAAGTATGATACATAATTGCGATTTATGTAAATATGAAATAAACGTGACAGAAATCGAAAGCTAGATTAAAAATCCATTTGTTTGTCACAAAGACGGAGAAGTTCCAGTTTACAGACACCTTTCATATCATTTATAATGAGTAAGAGATTATTGTGTCGTGGGCAAAAGGAGGGGAAATCTTCATGGATAATATGTATAAAGTTATGGCATTCTGGACAGGTATTTTTGCCGTTATGTTCTACCTTGGTGGTATGAACGAGGTATCGCTATTATTCTTAGGTAATACAGGTTTATTCTTATTATTAGGCTTCTTAAACCTTTCAGAACGTATGTACATGTACATTTTCGGAGCATATTTAACTGTATTCTTCGCTGGCTTCACGTACTATACAACATTCATTCACGTACCTGGTGGCGGTCATTAATACAAAAAAAATCGCGTATCTCACAACTGCTGAGATACGCTTTTTTATGCGCTTTGGTTATTCCTTTTTAAAATCCATTTAAGAAAGGATTTGTCTCCATTTCTGCGCCTACTGTTGTATAATTTCCGTGTCCAGGATAAATAATAGTATCCTCGGGTAATGTCAACAATTTGTGATGAATGGATGCTAATAATACTTTTGTTGAGCCACCTACTAAATCTGTACGTCCCACACCTTGTTCAAATAACGTATCTCCAACAATGGCAAAACCGTCATTATCAAAAACATAAGAAATACTACCAGGTGAATGTCCAGGCGTAAAAACAGCTTGGAAAGCAAAATTACTGATCTCAAATAGCTGTTCTTCTTTAATAATTGTGTCTTGCGCTGGTGCTGCTACCCTATAATCTGGTAATGCAGCATATTTACTAGAGCCATTCTTCGTTGGATCTCCTAGCCAGCTAACTTCCTTTTCATGAATCCATACAGGAATATCAAACACTTCGCGTACAGCATCTACAGCCCCTATATGATCAAAATGGGCATGTGTTAAAAAGATAGCAAGTGGTTTTAAGCCATTGCTACGAATTGTTTTAATAAGACGCTCTGCTTCCTCACCTGGATCAAATATAATACATTCTTTTTCTTTATTCGATACGATATAGCAATTCGTTTGAACAGGTCCAAGAGAATAACTTCGTACGTTCATCATAGTGATCACCTCAACTTTCTATTATACAGGCTTTGCCACAATTTGACGATAAATGTTCATAGTTTACGCTATTTTAGTTCTCGACAAAAACAAACAGAACGTTTACAATTAAGGAGGAATATTGTTTGCGACATTCATTTTCTGATGTCGAAAGGAGTGTCTATTTTTAATGAACTTATTAATGGTTATTTTTGGTCTAGTAGCGATTTTAGCTGTAGTTGGTACATTCCAAGCAATTAAAGAAAAGAACCTATTAAGCGTTGTTTTCAACTTATTAAGTGCCGCTGTATTTGGATGGTTCGTCATCATGACGATTGTTCACAGTGGGTATCCACCACAATTACACTAAAATTCAGACAAAAAGGAGCAGTCTCCCTAGAGATTGCTCTTTTTTTGTATTTATTATTTATTTAATTTAAGAAATCGTTTCTTACCAATTTGAATGACATCATCATTCATTAGTACAAGTGATAAATCATCCATCACTATTTTTTCTCCATTCAAGGATACTCCATTTTGCTTGATTAACCGCAGAAATTCACTCTTACTATGAATATAATCCATTGCCACTAGTTGTGGGATAATATCCACTATTCTTTCCTTATCAATTTCTAGGAGCAGTATAGGAATATTTTTTGGTATTTCCTTTCTTTGAAATGCAGCTTGGAAATAGGATTTAGCTTCCTCCATTGCTGTAGTCCCATGGTATAATGCCGTTATAATTTCTGCTAACTGTAATTTTACATCACGGGGATTCTCTCCCATTTGCAGTCTATCTTGAATGGTTTGCACTTGTAGTGGATGCTCATCTGTTGCTAGTTCAAAATATTTGATGAGTAAGGCATCTGGTACTTCCATTACCTTTTTAAACATGACCTCTGGCGCTTCACTGACACCAATATAATTGCCAAGGCTCTTACTCATTTTTTCAATGCCATCTAAACCTTCGAGTAATGGCATAAAAATGGCAATTTGTTTTTCTAACCGCCGTTGCTTTTGTAAGGTGCGGCCCATTAAAATATTGAATGTTTGATCTGTTCCCCCTAATTCAATATCGGCCTGTAGCTCTACCGAATCATATGCTTGCATAAGCGGGTAGAAAAATTCGTGGATGCCAATTGGTATTTGCTGACGGTACCGTTTTTGAAAGTCCTCACGTTCTAACAGTCGAGCAACGGATGTCGTGGCTGCCAGCTGAATGACTTCTTCAAATGACAGCTTTGCTAACCATTCACTATTGAAACGAATAGTTGTCTTGTTCATATCTATCACTTTAAAAATTTGCTCACAGTATGTTTTAGCGTTTTGCTTGACCATGTCATCACTTAACGCGACACGGCCTTTTGCTTTACCCGTTGGATCACCAATACGCCCTGTAAAATCACCGATAACAATGACCGCCTGATGCCCTAAATCCTGCATTTGCTTTATTTTCCGTAGAACGACTGCATGCCCTAAATGAATATCCGGCGCGGACGGATCAAGCCCTAACTTAATGATTAAAGGCTTCTGCTCCTTATAGGATCGCTCTAATTTTTCGAGTAATTCCTGCTCATCAACGATTTGATGAGCCCCCTTCTTAATTATCGCTAATTGCTCTTTTGGTGTTAAAAACATATGAAACATCTCCTTGTAATATTAAATATTAATATTGCAAGCTCTATAAGAGTTCACTAATCAACTACGCCTCAGCGTAAGAGGACGGCCAAATCAAGATAAACACTTGGGCTGTAAAGGCATAAAAAAAGCCCTTAGGACTAATCCTAAGGACGTTCATGAACGTGTTACCACCTTTTTTCGAGAGCTATTCACACAGCCCTCCTCAATAAGTACAGCCATAGCGATACTTTTGCAATGATTACGGATGCAACCCCGTCGTAGCCTACTAAAATTTCGGTACGCAGCTCCAAGATGTATTCACTTTAATATCCCTTGCGCCTCTCAGCAACCGGCTACTCTCTGTCAGTTCGATTAAAGCTACTCGTTCTTTTCCATGCCTTTCACTCTTATACTCCGAAATGCAAAAACAAATCTTCGTTATGCAGATATTTAAATTTATTATAATTGCTTATAGTAATTTGTCAATCAAAAAAGAAAAGAGAGACCTCAACTTGAGATCTCTCTTTTGTTATTTGACGGAATCCTGTTTTAAATTACCTGTCTTTTCATCATAGAAACGTAGCAGGTCTCCATTTATGATAGCATCGGAATTTTCCAGCTCCATTGTCGCACGATCAGCATATGACTGGCATGGCTCACCATCTATTTCTTCACCAGTTGCTTTGTCATAGCAAGCTTCTCCAGCATAAACATATTTATCTGTTATAAAGCGTCCATCACGGAAGACAACAAAATCCTCATGCTCTGGAGAGAATAAATCTGCACCCATTTGCATGTCTTTTGACGTTTCAACGCCAAGAAGATGTAAGATTGTTGGACGTAAATCCATTTGCCCTGAAATCTCTTTCATTTCTTTACCATCGTCAGATCCTGGGATATGGATGAATAAAGGCACTTCTTGAAGCAATGCATTGTCCATTGGTGTAATTTGTTCTTTTCCTAAATATTGTGCCATCGCTTTATTATGGTTTTCAGAAATACCATAATGGTCTCCATACATTACGATAATAGAGTTATCATAAACACCTTGATCTTTTAACTCTTGGAAGAAGTCTTTTAAAGCTTCATCCATATAACGTACTGTTTGGAAGTAACGATTTAATGTACCTGAATTTGAATCATATTCAGGAATCATAATATCTTCAGGATCCAAAGTGAATGGATAGTGGTTCGTTAACGTAATTAATCTTGAATAGAATGGCTGTGGCATGTCTTTCATTAAAGCAGCAGATTGCTCTAAGAATGGTGTATCTTTCATACCCCAGTTGACAGCTTGCCCTTCTTCAACCGTATATGAATCTATATCGTAGAATTTATTAATTTTTAACGATTGATACATGATATCACGGTTCCAGAATGATTTATTATTCGGGTGCATGACATTTGTAAAGTAGCCATTTTCTCCAAGGCGTTCAGCCATTGAATTATACGTATTTCCACCATGCGTGAAGAATACAGCGCCACGACCTAATCCAAACAATGAGTTTTCAACAATAAACTCTGAGTCAGATGTTTTTCCTAAGCCTGTTTGGTGATAGAAGTTACTGAAATAATACGTATCTTTATCTTTTGTTAAAGAGTTTAAGAATGGCGTAATTTCATGACCATTCATATCATTATTGATGACAAAGTTTTGTAAAGACTCCATCGACACAACAATTAAGTTGCGACCTTTATATTTCCCAAACATCTCTGGGTTAACGGCAGCCTGATTAGAACGCACATAGTTGTTTACTTCAACTAATTCACTGCCATCCGCTAATGCACGTTGAGCAGATGATTTAGTTTGAATATAAATATCATACAAATGGTAATTGTACGTACCAATATTTTTCACTAATAATTCGCGGTCAAAACTACGTGTTAATAATTGTGGACGCTCTGTTTCAGCTAATCCTAAGTTTAAAAATGAAATTGCGACTGCTAATACAAAAAATGCACGTCGGAATTCAATATTCACTTTAAATGCTTCTTTCATTTTCGGTAAAAATTTATTCGCTAAGATTAAAATAGCGACATCAACGAAATATAATACATCCCATGGCTCAACAATGGCTGCTACTGATGTTCCTAAGTCACTGAAATTACTTGTTTGGAATAATACTGGTAGCGTAATAAAGTCATTGTAGAATCGATAGAACGCTACATTTCCGTATAAAACAATGGATAAAATAACGCTGACCGTAATCAGATAACGATTTCTAGCTTTTGCTGATTTAAAGAATAGTGATAAACCATACGTAAATAGCAAGAAGCTTAATGGATTAATAAACAAAATAAATTGTTGCATTGCATTTTCAATTTTCATCTCAAAGCTTGTGTGGTAAACAATGACCGTTTTGATCCATGTTGCTATAATTGCTAGTATCATAAATGAATGTTTAGGCCACTTTATTGATTTCATTCCTAACATCCTCCCTACTTCCTTACAAAAAAATAATAATTTTTTACATTTTGTTACGGAAACAAAATATATCTTAATCCTTTTTTAACAGATAATCAACACATATCTTTTGGAAATTTTTTTCTCCGCGCTCTTTTTATGCACCAGACATCTATATATACGTTTTGGAATGTAAAAAGTTTCTTAAAAACATAAAAACAGCGGAAATCCACTGTTTTTAAGAATATTACATACTTGTTACATTATTTTCACAATACTCCATTACATTATATTTTAAACATTACTTTTTATTTTCTTCCATACGAAGTTTTGTTGTTTCTTGTCGAATGAGTAACAATGCCATTTGATAGTCTTTTATGTCTAGTACATTTGCTTTATAGAGCTCACGTATTTCATCCTCCATTAACATCAAATCGCCAATGGGATCACGTGTATAAATAAAAGTACCATATGTTTTCAAAAGTTCATAAATATCTAACATTTTATCCATTTTCGCTCGCTCCTCGTTGTGCTAGACAATCAATACGATCTGTCGGTGTCATAATGATGTCTACTGGGCAATCATGCTCCTCGGCTGGGACACAATCAATGATTTGCTCATCAAAGAGCAGCGACATCAGCTTCCCTTTTTTATAGTTTAATACATAGCGGTCATAATAACCACCGCCATAGCCGATTCGATAGCCATTACGGTCAAAAACAACGCCAGGCACAAGGATGACATCCATGTCATTTGCGTCAACTAACTCACATCTTGCTGGAATAGGCTCACGCAAATGCATATATACAGTTTCAAGCTGGGCAAATGAATCAATAATGTAAAATGACATTGCTCTTGTTTTTGGATGACATTTCGGAACAGCGACCTTTTTACCAAGTCGCCATAATTCTTCAATTAAAAGAATGGTGTCGACTTCTGGCTTATTTGAAATGGTCATGCCAATTATATTTGCTTCTATTATATATGATTCCTGTAGCACCTTTTTTACGATAGCTAATGATTGATATTGATAAGCTTCATCAGTCATTGTCGCAAGAGCTTGTCGCATCTTATTTCGTAATGTTGTTTTATCCATCCAGGCTACCTCCTATATCATCATACTTCGTATCCTTATACCCGAAATGATTTCATAAAATGTAGAAAGCCAAAACCACTTGTGGTTTTGGCTTAATGAGCGATTACTTAGTTTCACGGTGAAGAGTGTATTTCTTCTCGCGAGAGCAATATTTTTTAAGTTCAAGACGCTCTGGATTGTTACGCTTGTTCTTTTTAGAAATGTAGTTACGTTCGCCGCAATCTGTGCAAGCTAAAGTAATGTTTACGCGCATCATTAACCCTCCCACTCTATATCAAGAATTAAAATTTGAGCATGATTTATACGACTAACCTATTATAACATAAACTGAAAAAAAATCTACCTTCATTTCATATTAAGTTTGCATATGGTAAAATATCTTATAATTACATACTACATTGAGGTGAAACTATTGGATTTATCCATCTTACTAATGAGTATCGGCATAATTTTAATCATCCTATCGTTCTTTTTCAAAAATAGCTCGAAAAAAATCGAAAAAGATGTCGAAGAATTATCCATCTCGATCTTCCAAGAAACAAATAATTTAAAGCGTCGCCTAAAAATTGTCGAGGAAGAACTTTTATTAGAGCCTGAATTCCAAGTGAAATCAACATCAGCTCCGAGTCAAAAAGGACAAAACCCTAAAGTTCAACAAGTCATGCAAGCTGTTCAACAGGCTGCACAAGCGTCAAAAATTGCACAAACGACAACCCAAGTCAAACCGATTCATCAAATTATTGTTAGTCAGGTGCTCGAATTAAATAAACAAGGTCTTTCTGTAGCTGATATCAGTATTCGTTCTAATTTAACAGAAGAGCAAGTTCGTCAAGTCATTGCAAATGGAGGTCGATAAGTGATGAACAAGTCCGCCATCCGCGCATTTGGCATTGCCATTTTTCTTGTCGGAGCTTTGCTAGCACTCTCCAGTCGCTTTGATGTAAATATTGGTCTCCCTACTAAAGAAGCTGGCAATCTGCAACAGGTAGAACAACTGCAAGATAAGCTAAACAAGGCCAACCAAGAAATTGCCTCGTTAAAGGGACAATTAAAGCCAGTACATACAACAGAAGAAACGTCTACGACAGATTCTGATGAACAAGCCGTTGAAGAAACAAACGGTGATGTGACAAAGATGACATTGCAATTATACAGTGGAATCACACCCTATATTGTGGCACAAAAGCTTGAAGACGGCGGCATTATTACCAATAGTGTTGAAATGGAGTTACTACTCGCTAACGCAAAATATGCCCGCAGCTTACAAATCGGCTCCTATGAAGTCAATTCTTCCATGTCTTTAGAAGAAATTGCTAAGTTAATTACAGGCAAAAAGCAGTAACCTAAAAAGCTGTCGTCACATTAGACGACAGCTTTTTTGCGGCCATTACGCTATACTATCGAGGAAGGCTTGCATCATGATATTGCCTTCTTTTGTGCCGATTGATTCTGGGTGAAACTGCAGACCATAAAGAGGATAATTCTTATGTTGAATGGCCATAATCTCCCCATCATCACCGGCTGTTGCAATTATGTTAAAATCCTTATGCAATGTCCTTGCTTCAATAATTAAAGAATGATAACGCATTACTTCAATATCACCCTTTATTCGCTTAAATAAACCTGTTTGCTCGTATTGTAATGGTGACAGCTTTCCATGCATAATATTTTGGGCCTGCACAATATTGGAGCCAAAAGCCTGCCCAATCGATTGATGGCCAAGGCATATACCTAAAATGGGGAAATTTTGATACAGTTCCTTGATGACAGCTACCGTGATACCTGCTTCAGCAGGTGTTCCTGGTCCAGGAGATAAAATGATGGCTTCAGGCGACATTTCTTGAATTTCTTCTATTGTAATAGCATCATTTCGCACGACTTTAACGTTTTTTCCCAGCACGCTGATTTGTTGAAATAGGTTATAAGTAAAGGAATCATAATTATCGATTAATAAAATCATTTTTTGACCTCCAATAGCGCACGGGCTTTATTGAGCGTTTCCTCGTATTCCGACAATGGGATGGAGTCATAAACAATTCCCGCCCCTGCCTGTACATGGGCTTTTTGATCCTTAATGAGCATTGTCCGAATAGCGAGTGCTAAGTCCATATCACCTGTTGTTGAAATATAGCCCACCGCTCCCGCGTACACGCCCCGCTTCACTGGTTCCAATTCATTAATCAGTTGCATGGCTCGAATTTTAGGTGCTCCTGACACAGTCCCAGCTGGTAGACAAGCACGCAGTACATCCAGAACATGGAGGTCGTCTCGTAATTCTGCCATTACCTCTGACACCATATGCATCACATATTTATACCGTTCAATATTCATGTATTTCATTAGCTTTACAGAACCGACTTTGGCAATGCGTCCAAGATCATTGCGACCTAAATCTACTAACATACGATGCTCCGCTATTTCCTTTTCATCTGCTAATAGAGCATTTGCAATTGCTTCATCCTGTTCTGTTGTCGCGCCACGCGGCTTTGTACCAGCTATTGGATTGGTTGTCACCTGACGATTTTTTACCTTTACCAGACTTTCCGGAGATGTTCCTAAAATAACATAGGATCCAAAATCCATATAGAACATATAGGGTGACGGATTCGATGTGCGTAATTGACGATAAAGTGAGAATGGTGAACCTGTGAACGGTGCTGAAAAGCGTTGTGATAATACGATTTGAAAAATATCTCCTCTTAAAATATGCTGCTTAGCACGTTCCACCAAAGAAACAAATCGCTCCTTTGTCATCATTGGTGTAAAATGTAGTTCATCTACCTTCAATGCCTCAAAGGTCGTACCTGCACAAAGCTGTTGCTCTATTGTCGCAATAGCAGCCTCCATCTCCTCTATTGAACGCCCCTCCTGAAATAGATCAATCGAGGCTAGTGTGATTTCCTGTGTTACATGATCAAAAACAATAAAGGTATCATAGAAAAAAACATGCACATCAGGCATGGCTAAATCATCCTGTAAATAGTTTCCGATTTTTTCTGTATAAAAAGCTGTTTCATAGCCAAAGAAACCTATGATCCCACCAAAAAAGGCGAATGGATAGTGCTCCTCATGAAATGGCATAACTTGCTTTAATTGATCGAGCACATTCCCACTAATTGTGTCCTTTTCCATTCCTCTTGAAAAGATGAATTCTTCCTTGTTCCCTTTCAATTCAGCCACTGGATTGATGGCGATAAAGGAATATCGCCCACTTTCCTCATGCTTGGCTGATGATTCGAACAACATTTTATGCTGCCCGCTCAGTGATTGATACACAGAGATAGGGGTCATCATATCCCCCTGTAATACTTTCATGGCATACTTTCTAAGCTCAACTGTCATACTCTTCTCTCCTTCTCTAAGCTCTTCTCTGCTCTTCTACACCTATCTATCGCCTCCTCCTCAGCGTATGTGTGTTCAGATTTTTTCAAGTTACTAACATAGCATCTCTTCAAAATCTGTGACATCCGATGGAGGGGCTTTCTCTTGCTTCAGCGGGTGTTTGAATCTGCTAAAAAAGTAAAACAAGCATCTATCTCCCCTACACAAGAGGAAAATTTCTGCACCTCACGCTTCACTTTCAGACAAAAACATGACTGAATCAAGATAAAAAAAGGCCTTTCCATCACAAAAGGACGGAAAAGCCGTGGTGCCACCTTCATTGGTCTCCAATTTAGAAGACCCTCTTGAAGCCTTATAACGTAGGCATACGCTAATCCCTACTGTCGTTCAGGATTAGAGCTCCGAAGTCCATTCACCATTCATTTGTACTAGTTTCCACCAACCACTAGCTCTCTATGACAAATTTAAATAGCTACTACTCTTCATCAACGCTGATTTGTAAGTTATATTGTAATGCAAACTATCTCACAATTCAATTTATTTTTTATTTCGTAGACTGTCATCCTCGTAAGGGGTAGCTAACGTAATGGATAACTCCTCCATTATTTGACGAATAGCAAATAAAATATCCTGACGCACTTCTAGCATAACAGCTGTATCATTTGTAGCAATAAAGAAACGAACAAGTACACGATATGAATCATGATGAAATTCATCAATAAAAACATGGATCATCTCTTTCTCCGTTTTGGCATGCAAATAAATTTCCTTATGAATGGCTGTTAAAGCACTACGTAAATGGTCCTCCTCATTTTCGGCTGCTACATAGATAAATTGCTCACATTTCCGTTTTTCTCGTTTTGATAAATTATAAATAGGGCGGTTGACTAAATAGGAATTCGGCACATAGACAAGCCCCTTATCCCCTGTTTGAATTAAGGTACTTCGCAGATTGATATCTTCAATTGTGCCTTCAATTTTTTGATCTTCCGTTGCGATCCAATCTCCTATTTGGAATGGATTATCCAACGCGACAGACATACCACCAAATACATGTGCTAAAGTATCACGAATCCCAAAGGCAATCGCCACACCAGTTAAACCGATCCCTGTTAAAAAGCCATTGAGGTTAAAATCCCAAAACGAAGCAATCGTGAACATAGCAAAAATCATAATGATTACTTTACCGATTCGTAGAAAAAACGGTAATAAGACATTCTGATCCTCTTCACTCGTTAATTCGAATGGTTGTTTCGTATAAAAATTTAATACATCATAAATCCCTTTAAACGCAAAAAACACCAGAATTGACAATACAAAATTTTTCGTTGATTTATGTGTAAATAAAGGAACTTCTATTAAATAAGATAAACTCAGGACAATGACTGTCGTCATAAATGCATAGCCAATTGCTTTACTGAATTGGGCAAGTACATTCGCCTGGAATTTCCGCTGGCGATTTCTTAAAAAAGTCACTACACAATGAATGATTTTTTTTATGATGAAACGTTGAATAAGCCAACCAACTAAACAAATAATGGCGGCAATCAAGACATCCATCCAAGTTGGGACTGTAAATTTAGGTAATAACCAAAGTAATGAATCCATGTATTTCTCCTTTAAAAAACCTATGTATCTCCACCAAAAAGGAGCAAACCTTCAGAAACGGTTAGCCCCTATTTTTTTATTGTATAGCATCATCCGCAAAAAAAGCCTTATTGGCAAACCAAAACTGCTGTTTATTAAAATTATGTTCGTGCATGGCGATCACTGAAAATTCAGCATGGTATTTCCGCTTCATTTCCTCTAGCATCGTTCTTGCTTGTTTAGTTACGAGATGCTGTCCATCAATAGGCGCTCCTTCTGTAAAAATAATGACATCCGCTTCAGCATCGAGTTGATTTTCCTGTAGTAATGCTTTAACAAACTGTAAAACAGGCAATATTGCGGCTTCTCCTTGTGCCTTATATTCGATAAAACTCTTAAAATCAGCTAAATTTAAATGACCATTTTCAAAGCGATAGTGAACATGAATTTGACGATCATATGGAACAATATATAAATCGCGACCTTCACGATGAGCATTCATAAATAACGGTAAAATCATACTTTTACAAAGATCAGAGTAAGCAGCCATCCCCGTCGTTTGTTCTAAACAAATAATCATAGGCCCAGGTTCCTGTTGATATTCATGAAATGGCACATAAAAAATATTACCACTTTTTGTTGTCTGTTGCTTGAGCTTTTGACGTCTCAGCTCTGACCATTTTCGTTCATAATATAGGTATTGCTCATGGCCGTTTGCTAAGCGTTCAGCTTTTTCAATAGCAGGGATATTTTCTCGAATTTCATGCATAATATCTGCCAATTCTAGTGCAAATGCTGCCATATTTCGTAATGGCTCGCTCTTGAAAAAATAGTCGATAAAATAATGTTGTTCTCCTTCACTTAACTCCTCTAAATGTAAGTTTTTATAGAGAAAACGTAAATAGTCTAGTTGTTCGTTTGACATCTGCTGGTCAAATTGCTCAATGAATGTTTCGATTGCATCTTTCACGTAGCAGCACCTCCTAAGCATCACATTTTTCGGATAATGTCTATAGTATAGCCAAAAAAAATTTTTGACAATACAATAGTGCTCGTTATAAAGACGCTAGGGAAAAAGACAATGTTGCTGCTACATAAAATTTTTTTATCCAAATGAAAAGAAGAGCTAAAAGTAGCTCTTCCTCATTAATTATTTAATTCATAATGCTTGCCTTTGACTAAGTAAAATAGATGTTCTGCAATATTTGTCGCATGATCGGCAGAGCGTTCTAGATATCGGCAAATAAATGTGAGATGGGTTATCTGCGAAATATGTGCAGGATTTTCTACACCCGCGCGAAGTAAAAGTGTAATTGTTGCCCCGTATAAATCGTCTACATAATCATCTAATTCTGCGATTTCTTTGGCACGTACCGTATCTTCCTCTGTAAAGGCCTTCATGATACTCTCTAGCATTTCGACTGTTTTATTACACATCGTTTGTAGATTGGTTATCGGAAACACTATTGGTTCTTTGCCAATTCGAATCGCTTCCTTAGCAATATTAACCGCATAGTCGCCCACTCTTTCCATATCTGCTGCTGCTTTTACAAGGACCATAAGGCGACGCAAATCTGTTGCCACTGGTTGTTGCTTAGCAATCATTAAAATCACATGGTCATTAATTTCCTCTTCAAGACGATTAATGACTAAATCATCTTCTAAAATTTTCAAGGCTTTTTCTAAGTCCTGCTCTACTAATGCTTCAAAAGCCGTTTGTAGCGCTAGAATACTGCTGTTGGCAAGGGCAATAAATTGACCCTGTACCTCTTGTAACTCTTGTTCAAAACGCTCACGAACTACCATCTATTGCTCCTCCTTAGCCGAAACGTCCTGAAATATAATCTTCTGTGCGTTGATCCGCTGGTGTTTGGAAAATAATATCTGTTTTATCGTATTCAACAACCTCTCCACTTAGGAAGAATGCTGTGCGATCAGAAATACGAGCCGCTTGCTGCATATTATGTGTCACGATGATGATGGAATAATCTTTTTTCAGCTCTTGCACAAGCTCTTCCACCTTCAACGTAGAAATTGGGTCCAAAGCAGATGTTGGCTCATCCATTAAGATGACATCTGGTTCAATCGCTAAGCAACGTGCAATACAAATACGCTGTTGCTGACCACCCGATAACCCATAGGCATTTTGATTTAAACGATCTTTTACCTCATCCCAAATCGCTGCCCCTCTTAGTGACTTCTCCACAATCTCATCCAAAATCTTTTTATTTTTAATCCCATGGATTCTTGGTCCATAGGCAATATTATCATAAATAGATTTTGGGAATGGGTTCGGCTTTTGGAACACCATCCCTACACGTGTCCTTAATTCCTCTACTGTATAGCTTTTATCTAAAATATTTCGCTCACGATAGACGATTTCACCTGATGTTCGAACGCTTGGTACAAGTTCTACCATTCTATTTAATGTTTTTAGATACGTAGATTTACCACAGCCAGATGGCCCAATAATAGCCGTTACTTCATTTTCATAAATACTTAAATTAATATCTTTTAAACCATGGTGATCACCATACCATAAATTTAAGTTTCGTGTATCGTAGACAATATTCTTCGCTCTATCATCTGAAGACTTAGTTGCCATTTGATTCAACTTGACAATCGTTTTTTCCTCTTTTAAATCTAGCACCATAAGGTCACCTCATTAATAACGTTTTTGGAATTTATTTCGTATAAAGATAGCAATAGAGTTCATTAATAGCAGAACCGTCATAAGCACTAAAATACCTGCGGCCGCCACATACTGAAAGGCTTCTTGTGGTCGCTTTGCCCAATCATAAATTTGCATCGGTAATGCAGTGAATTGACTTAATAAACTATTCGGTAAAAACTGTAGAATAACTGGAATCCCGATGACAACAAGTGGAGCTGTTTCTCCAATGGCACGAGACATGGCTAAAATACTTCCTGTTAAAATACCCGGAATGGCAGCTGGTAGCACCACGCGTAAAATGGTTTGCCATTTCGTTGCACCCATACCATATGATGCTTCTCGTTGTTCATTTGGTACGGCACGAATAGCCTCCTGTGCGGCTACAATGATAACAGGCAGTATTAATAAACTCATCGTAAACCCTGCGGCTAAAATACTTTTGCCTAGCCCCATCATACGGACAAAAATTGTTAACCCAAGTAATCCAAAAACGATGGAAGGTACACCTGCTAGATTCGATATGTTCATTCGAATAAAGTCGTTAATTCTATTTTTCTTAGCATACTCCTCTAAATAAATCGCAGTACCTACACCTAAAATAATAGATACTGGCGCAACAACTGCCATTAACCACAGTGACCCAATTAAGGCAGCTTTAATCCCTGCCTTATCTGCAAATCGTGATGCAAAATTAGTTAAGAAATCGATATTTAAATAACCAATTCCCTGTGACACTATGCGATATAACAAAATAGCTAAAGTCACAAGCGCAAACATAGTTGCTAAGAAAAATAAGGTTTTCCAAACTTTATTAAATGTAATACGCTTGGTCAATCGTTTCATGACGACCGTGTCATCCATATAGCGCATGCTAGTAAACCTCCCTGAAGCGTTTCGAAATATAGTGAGCAAGTAAATTCATGATTAGTGTAAAGATAAATAATGTAAATCCTACTGAATAGATAGAGTAGTAGATTGTTGTACCATAACCTGCATCACCTGTTGAAACTTGTACAATGTACGCCGTCATTGTTTGAATGGAATCCGTTACATTTAAATCAAATTTCGGTGTAGATCCTCCAGCAAGTGAAACAATCATTGTTTCTCCAATTGCCCGGGAAATAGCTAACACGATTGAAGCAATAATTCCCGATAGTGCAGCTGGTAATACTACTTTAATAGCTACCTCGAATTTCGTCGCACCTAGAGCTAAAGCTCCTTCACGCATACTATTTGGTACGGATGACATCGCATCCTCTGATAGAGATGTAATCATAGGTAAAATCATGATACCTACAACAATCCCAGGACTTAATGCATTAAATAATTTGAGTCCAGGTACAATTTCTTGTAAAACAGGTGTGACAAACGTTAATGCAAAGAAACCATAGACGATTGTTGGTACACCGGCTAATACCTCTAAAATCGGTTTCACTGTACGTCTTGTTTTCTCACTTGCATATTCACTTAAATAGATAGCTGAAGCAATTCCAAATGGTACGGCTACTACAACTGCAATAAGTGTCACTTTTAATGTACCTGCGATTAATGGCAAAATTCCAAATAACGGTTCATTTCCTGAAAACGGTAACCACTTTGTCCCAAATAGGAAATCCGTAATCGACACACGTTTAAAGAACTCAAACGTTTCAAAAATAAGGGTGAAAACAATGCCAAACGTTGTTAAAATCGAAATAATAGCGGCAGAAAATAATAGAGCTGGCATTGCTTTTTCCACTATTTTCTTTGTTTTTTGATTGCGAGAATTTGCAATTAATTGCTGCACAGATGATGTCTTATTTTCCTTTTGAGAAACCATTGGGAGCTCCTTTCAAATAAGTGAGGGAAAGAGCATACATCTCTTTCCCTCTATGCATGTCTACTTATTTTAAGCCTTCTAAAGTTTTTAAGCCTTCAGTATATTTTTCTTCTGGTAAACGAACATAGCCAACTGCCTCAGCCATATCGCCTGCATTTTCAAGTGTAAATTGAATGAAGTCATATGCTGCTTCATTATCTTTCATAGCACTATTTTTCACGTAAGTGAATAGTGGGCGTGAAAGTGGTGTATATTCGCCACCCTCTATTGTTTCATTTGTTGGTTCAACACCATTTACTTTGACAATGTTTAATTTATCTTTATTTTCAAGATAGTAAGCATAGCCGAAGAAACCGATTGCGTTTTTGTCACCAGCTACACCTTGCACTAGCATATTATCATCCTCTGATAATGTTGCTGAGCTTACTAGATCCGCACCATCTAAAATGACTTCATCGAAGTAATCGTATGTGCCTGAATCAGTACCTGGTGAATAGTAAACGATTTTTTCATCTGGCCATGATGGATCAATATCAGACCATTTTTTCTCTTTTCCATCTTCAACCCAAATTTTTTGTAATTGTTCTACTGTTAAATCCTTCGCCCAATCATTTTCTGGGTTCACCACTACAGATAAACCGTCATATGCTAAAGCTAGCTCTGTAAAATCAATACCCGCTTCTTCTAATTTCGATTTCTCTTCATCTTTTATATTACGAGATGCATTTGAAAAGTCTGTTTCACCTGCGATGAATTTTTCAAAACCACCACCAGTACCAGAAACCCCCACTGATACTTTGACATCTGGTTGTGCGCCTGCATACTCTTCAACAACTGCCTCAATGATTGGTGCTACTGTTGATGAGCCATCTCCAGCTACAGATCCTTGTAGCTTTTCATCAGCAGCTTCTTGTCCTGAACTAGCTGGTGCGTTCGTTTCTGCATTGTTTCCATTTTGTGCAGAATCGCTACCACATGCACCTAGCATTAATGCAGAACCCATTACTGCTGTCATCGTTAAGTACTTCCACTTTTTCATCTCATTTGCCTCCGTCGTGAACTGTTTTATAGTTATTTGTCTTACAATCTTTACTATAATGACTGATTGTTGAAGTCGTATAAACGGTTCGTAAAAGAGATGTAAATGAATGTAATGCTTTGTAAACGATTGTAAAGACGCATTTACAATCGTCACGGTAAAATGGCGTCCTGAGAGTAGATGATTCGACACCTAACGAAAAGAGACCACCCCCTCATTCATTTCACTATCTTAAGGCGCGAGGGTCTTCTTCTACTTGCTTCCTATAGGAAAGATGCTATAATAAGCACTTGTGTCAGGAAATATTTTATGTTGATGCAGTGTTGAAGGCCCCCTCCTTAATCGCGGGAGATCAATACTTGTTTTGCTTTTTAGCAGGTGTTCAAACGTCCACTGCATCGAAATAAAGTTTCCGGCGATTGTTACAAATGGCAGGCACGAAAAAATCTAGACGTATTGTTTTCTGAGCAAAAACGAAGAATCAGCGACAATCACGTTGAGGCTAATGGATGAGGAGAGTTTGACCTTTGTCATGAAACATGCAAAAGTACAAAATGCCGATTATTTTAAAACCTATCTATTACTAGTAATGGAACATCGGGAATATTCACTTCAGGAGGCGATCGATTTTATGATAGCTTCTTATTTCTATCACAATATAGAGCTTTATGGGGTAAAGCCAAGAGAGCAGTTTGAATTGGCTATTCAGCAATTATCTGTGTAAAGCTTGCTTACTTTAATAGAAAAAACCGCTAGGCATTCTCATGCCTAGCGGTTTCATAGTGTTGAAAAACAAAACCATCCATAGAATTTATGTGAAAGGTGAAAAAGGATTTCCGTTGCAGGCTACTTGCTTTCCTGTGGGCGAGCGCCGAGCCGCTTCCTCCGTGCAGGGGCTCGCCTGTCTCGCTATTCCCACGGGAGTCAAGTAGCCTTCCACTCCAATCCATAAAATAAAAATGTTCACTTTTTAGCAAAAAAGTGAAGGTATTCACTACTCTTTTATGGAGGGGTGTTGTCACACATCACTTTAAATAATGGGCTATTTTGTTCAGGAAAAGACACTTTTGCAGAATGGTTGATTGGAGTGGAGCCAGCGTCACTCCTAGGGGATTTAGTGAGCTGCACCCAAAATATTGGACTTAAAAATGTACTATAGGGGGTGCAGGTAGTGATTTCTGATGAACAAAAATTAGCCGCAGTTCTAGCTTACTTTGAAGAAAAAGAAAGTACGTATCAGATTGCCAATCGATTACAGAGGGATCGACAGTACATTCGATTATGGATTGAATTATATCGCTATCATGGCATCGAAGGAATTATTCGTCCTCAAGGGTTCACGAATTACGAAGATTCTTTTAAAATAAAAGTAATTCAACACCTGATAGAGACGGGCGATTCGCTCCTTCAGACTGCTGCGAAGTTTAATATTCCTTCCCGTGAAACCGTTCGGAGATGGAAAAAACAATGGATGTCAACGGCTGGTGAGGTGCTCTATCAAGTAGAAAAGGAGCGCCAATCAATGCCAAAAAAACAACCACCTTCGTCCGATTTAAATGGAAAAACAACGGATGAGTTAAAAGCCGAAATTGAGTATTTACGGATGGAAAATGCCTATTTAAAAAAGTTGAAAGCCTTAGTTCAAGAAAAGGATGCCTTCAAATCCAAGAAAAAGTAAGAGCTGTCTATGAGCTAAGGTTGGATTTTCCTCTTCAAGCTCTATTAAAAGTCGCGAAACTTAAGAAAAGTACGTATTATTATCATCTCCAAAAATGGGTAAAACCAGATAAATATCAGGCGATCAAAGAACGAATTCAGACGCTTTTTCATTACCATAAGGGGCGTTATGGCTATCGTCGTATTTGTTTAGCCCTCCGAAATGAAGGGTTTTTCATCAACCATAAAACGGTCCAACGATTGATGCAAGAATTGGGCTTAAAAGGGACGGTACGCCCTAAAAAATACCGTTCGTATAAAGGGACAGTCGGCTATGTCGCAGAGAATGTCATCCAACGTGATTTTGAAGCCACTGCACCCAATCAGAAATGGGTAACCGATGTAACGGAGTTTAAAATAAACGGTCAAAAAATCTATATATCCGCTGTATTAGATTTATTCAATCGAGAAATCGTTGGGTATGAGGTATCAAAATCACCTAATTTTGAGTTAGTTCAACAGTCTTTTAAGAAGGCGTTTACGTATACAAAGTTATCGAAAAAGAGTGGCTTAATCGTCCATTCTGATCAAGGATGGTTATATCAAATACCACGTTTTAAAGCGTTATTGGCAACACATGAAATCAAGCAAAGTATGTCACGGAAAGGAAATTGTTTAGATAATGCCGTGATAGAAAGCTTTTTTGGCATTATGAAATCAGAATTTCTATACGCAACAACGTTTAAGAACTACGAAGCATTCAAAAAAGCGTTAGTAGACTATATCCACTACTACAATCATGAACGGATAAAAATAAAACTCAACGGAAAAAGTCCAGTTGAGTTTCGAAGAGTTTCTTAAAAGTTCAAATTTTTGGGGTCAGTTCATAGCGTCACAGAGGAGACCCTGGAGCGAACGCAGTGAGTGAAGCGGCTCATCAGACGCCCCCTGGAAAGGACGCTGGCGGAACGGAAATCAACCCCTCGCCTTACAAAATTGCTTATTATGCCGTTGACATTACCTTTTTTCAACAACATGAAACCGCTAGGCATTCTCATGCCTAGCGGTTTTCTTATTGTTGCTCATCCTCACCAATTTTCTCTTGTGTAACGGCAGGTAAAATTGGTTGTTTTACATTGCTATCTGTCACTTTTTCAGCTTGATATTTTGCTTTTAATTCAAAATACTTGTCTAAAGCACGTCTAGCAATGACATTATTTTGATAGTAGTGTGGAGCTAAGTTTGTATTAACCCATGGGATAACAACTGCATAGGCAATTTCAGGGTTTTCATATGGTGCAAAACCGACATGTGTTAAGTTAATCGTGTTTGTACCATAGTACTCTCGTAATGGACCATAATAAACTACCTCTGCTGTCCCTGTTTTCCCAGCAGCTGTATATGGAATATCCGCAAATTGAGCTCGTGCTGTACCGTGTTTACCAGTGTATACACGACGCAATCCTTGCTTTACATAATCGATCTCTTCTTTGGAATTATCAATTTGATTCAAAATAGTTGGTCCTACTTCTGTTACTAACTGGCCTAATTGTTTACCATCTTGAGATGGATCACGAACCTCTTTCACGACATGTGGCTGAATACGATAGCCACCATTGGCAACTGTTGAAATATATTGTGCTAATTGCAGAGGTGTATAAGTGTCATACTGACCAATGGCCAAGTCAAGCGTTTTCCCTCCCATCGTTGCACCTGATGGACCACGCACCCCACTAAATTCATTTGGTAAATCAATGCCTGTTTTCACACCTAAACCAAATTGTGCATAATTATTACGCATTCTGGGGAACGTATCGTCCTTTAAGCGTAATGGCATACCATAGCTATAAGGTGTTCCATTAAGCAGCAACGCAATCTTAAACATATAGGAGTTGGAAGAACGTTCTAAAGCCATTAAATCATCCATTGGAATATATCCACTACGGTTAAAAATAGACGTTTTAGGGTCTGTACCAGCTAATACAATAGGCTCATCTCCCATAGAAGTACCCATCGATATAACACCTTGATTGTATCCAGTAAGAACAGTTGCTGCCTTTACAGATGAACCTGCCTCATAAGCTGTTGTAAATGATCCATATGCATAGTCAATGACTTCATTTTTCCCTGTCTCAGGATTTTTTTCTATTTTCTTACCAGTCATGGATAGGACATCCCCTGTATTCGGGTCCATCATGATTAAGAAGGCGCGATCTAATAAATACGAGCCTGGGAGTGCTTTTAGGTTAAGCAGCTCTTCTTCCAAAATTTTCTCTGTTTCCGCCTGTAGCTCACTATCCATTGACAGGATTAAGTCTTTACCTGGTTCACCTTCATAGGTTGTCACCGTATCGACGACCTGCCCTTTTTTATTGGTAATATTTTTGACAACTGTTTTTTGACCTTGTAGTAACTCTTCATATTGAGCTTCGATATAACTTTCCCCTACTCGATCATTTCGTGAATAATCACGGGCTAAATAATAATTCAGCTTCTCTTTTGGTATCCCTTTTGTTGGGACCGTTGTACGACCAAGAATCGATAGAGAAGATAATTTTACGCGTTTCCAATCTGTCGTTGTGTTAACTCCTGGCAGTTCCGTTAAACGCTCGGAGACACGTGCAAATTCTTCTGCCGAGACATTTTCACTTTTTATAATTTGAGGTGATAAATTATAACCAGATGTCATCTCTCTAAAGATTGCTAATACTTCTAAATCTTTCTCTGACAATTGCAAAAGTTCTTCATTCGTAATGCGTTCACGTACTAGTTTATCAATCTCTGCATTGATTTGACTTGTCGTAATATTTTCTTTCGCTCGAATTTCAGCTTCTTCTGCCTTTGTCACTTTTTCATAAGCCGCATCATGATTTTTGATAATCCAAAAATCTTGTTTATCACGCAATGTGACGCGTTTTGTTGGTTGTTCAATTAATTGCGCCAGCTTTTCAGCTATATTTAGCATTTCATCTGTTGTAGTCGTTTGCATTTTCGTATAGGTAATGGCATTTTCAGGGTGATTATCGACTAAAATACGCCCGTAACGATCATACATGCGGCCCCTTGGCACACTTGTATTAACAGGAACTTCCTCTTTACTCTCTAAAAGTCGTACATACTCTTCCCCTTTGACGATTTGCATATAACCCAGTCTAAAAATTAACATTGAAAATACGATAAATATTGCAAAGAAAAGGATATTCATACGAAATGTTAAATTAGAATGATGTTTTGCTTTAACACTCGCCGCGCGATTTTTTCCGGGTGCTTTGCGCATATGTATTCCCCTCCTCATCTTCTGATCATTTCAATACACGATACTTAGTATACCATTCGAAGGTATGACAGAAAAGCACGCACTTACGAAATCTTATGTAAAACATCATTTATTTGACGGCACTTTCTGAGGAAAGGTTGCTTTTTTTTATACTTTCCCTCACGCTTACTTTTCTATCCAATAAAAAAGGCTATGCCTTGGTGATTACTCACCTTTGGCATAGCCGAAGATTCATCATTATTTTGCAGCTTGGAATTTAGCTTCTACTACGTCCCAGTTTACTACATTCCAGAAAGAACCGATGTAATCTGGACGACGGTTTTGGTAGTTTAAGTAATATGCATGTTCCCAAACATCTAAGCCTAGAATTGGAGTTTTACCTTCCATTACTGGAGAGTCTTGGTTAGGAGTAGACGTAACAGCCACTGAGTCACCATCAACGATTAACCAAGCCCAACCAGAACCGAAGCGAGTTGTAGCAGCTTTAGCAAATTCTTCTTTGAAAGCATCGAAAGAACCGAATTTAGCATCGATTGCTTTTGCTACTTCGCCAACTGGTGTATTTGAACCGCCTGGAGCGATAACTTCCCAGAATAATGTATGGTTAGCATGTCCGCCACCGTTGTTGCGTACAGCAGTTTGTTTGTCAGCTGGAAGAGCGTCAAGGTTTGCGATTAAGTCGTTAATGTTCTTTTCTGCAAATTCAGTACCTTCTACTGCTGCGTTTAAGTTTGTTACATAAGTATTGTGGTGTTTAGAATGGTGAATTTCCATTGTTTTTGCATCGATATGTGGTTCTAATGCATCATAAGCGTAAGTTAATTGTGGTAATTCGTAAGCCATTGTTAAGTTCCTCCCTAAAATAAGAAATAAATAGTACATCCTTAGATTATCAAAATTGGTCAAACCATTCAATGAAAAATACTTCAAATTGAAGATTTCAGCCTTTTGACTGAAATATCAATACGTTTACTATCTTACCCTTTCATCATAAACACTAAACCTTAAAAGTGAAGCATTAAATCGCGATAAAAAATACAATAATCATCACGATTTGAATGACAGCCTTTGCAATGGTAGATGTTAAAAAGCCTATTAGAGAGCCCACACCACTTTTCACAGCCTCATTAAAGGTACGTTTCTCAACAATAAGTTCTGCAATCACCGCGCCTAAAAATGGACCAATTAATATCCCTGCAACGGGAATAACAAATGGACCAATTAATAAACCGATAGTACTTCCCCACATTCCTGCGTTAGAACCACCAAACTTTTTAATGCCGAACGCATTTGCCACTGTATCGGCACCAAATAATAGCACTACAAATAGGATTTCAATCACCCAGAACCACCAGCTCAGCTCTGCGAATGAGAAAAATACACCATAAAGCAAAAATCCGCCAACTAAAAATAGTACACCCGGAATAATCGGATACACTAAACCAATAAACGAAATAATAAAGCAGGCAATCACTAAGATCCAGCCAATAACTTCCATAAAGTTTCTCTCCTTTTACCGTGCATTGCCTTTCATACGGAATAACAAAGTGAAAAGTTTCATCTCGCTAATGACGAATGCCTAAAATCGAGTCGGCAATGTTTACTGCATGGTCTCCTATACGTTCTAGATTGCTTACAATATCCATATAAACAATTCCCGCTGCTCCACTGCATTCATTAGTGTTCAAGCGAGCGATATGTTTTTGACGGAGTTTATCTTCCATATCATCTATTAAGCTTTCTAGCTCCGTTACCTCCTGAGCTAAACTTAAGCTCGCCGTATCTAAAGCTTCAATGCTTTTCCGTACTGCTTCAATGGCTAAACTAAACATACCAATTAAATCTTGTCGTGCTGATTTACTTAAACTCACTTCATGATGATCTTTGTATTGTAGAAGCTCTAATATATTTTCAAAATGGTCTCCAATCCGTTCAAAATCTCGCACATTTGTTAATAAGGTATGGTGTCTTACTGAGTCTGCTCGAGATAGCGGCTGCTTAGACACCATGACTAAATAATCCGTAATTTCATTGTCGAGATGATTGAGGCCGACCTCTAATTGCAAAACCGTTGGAATATGTTCTGCTTCCCCCGTTTTCATATATAAAAACGTTTCTTCCAGCCCTCGCAATGCATGTTCACCCATTCGTAACACTTCCTCTTTCGCTTGACCAAGGGCAATGGCAGGAGAGGAATCAATAAAGGATGGGTCCAGATGCTTAGTTGTCACATTGATATGACCGTCATTTCCTGGCAGCAACTTCGTAACTAATGTTGCAAGTCCAGCGATAAATGGAAGTTGAATCATCATATTAAATACGTTGAATGAACCATGTGCAAGAGCAATTTGCATGCGAGGCTCTAAATGAAATAACTCACTTACCCACTGGACAAACTGTATAAATGGTGTAAAGAATAGCATGAAAATGATCGTGCCGATGACATTAAAAAGGACATGTGCGGCAGCTGCACGCTTTGCATAAATAGAAGCACCAAGGGAAGCTAATACCGCTGTAATGGTCGTGCCAATATTTTCACCAAACAAAATAGGTAATGCACTATTTAAACCAATTAAATGTTCAGCATATAACCCTTGCAGCACACCAACCGTCGCAGTAGAACTTTGCACCAATAATGTGAATACGGTTCCTAAAAATATGCCTAAAATCGGTTGATTACTTAAATGAAGCGTTAATGATGCAAAGTCTGCCAATTGATGTAGTGCCTGCATACTTGCACTCATTAGCTCTAGCCCTAAAAATAAACCACCAAAGCCAAAAAGAATCTGGCCAATATGTTGATACGTTGCTTTTTTCAAGAAAAACAAACAACCTGCACCGATTGCCAACAAAGGGTAAAAATAGATACCAATATTAATGCCAATAATAAATGCTGTAATGGTTGTACCGATATTTGCCCCCATGATGACGCCAATGGCTTGACGCAATGTTAAAAAACCAGCACTCACTAAACCTACAGTTATGACTGTTGTTGCAGAACTTGACTGAATACAAATCGTTACAAATATACCCACTAAGACACCCATAATCGGGTTTGTAGTAAAGCGATTTAACCATTCACGTAATCGATCATCCGCTGATTTCTGAAGTCCATCACCCATAAATTTAATGGAAAATAAAAATACCCCTAACCCACCTAAAAATTGAAAGAGTATGCTTTGCCAATCTATTGTCAATTGTTTTCGCTCCAATTCCTACATCTCTACTACTCTATTTGTAATCATTAAATGATTACCAACAAAAAGTAAAGAAATCCTTTAACTTCTTTACATAATGTTAACATTTTATCATCTAGTTCCTCTTCATTTATACTTCTTTCATATCCTGTCCTCTTTGAACATGTTAAAATATCGATTGGAGGAGATATAGTATGAAACACTCACAGCTTTTTATCGATAGTCTCATTCATCCTAAAAAACTAGCAGCCTATCGTTTATTACCTATTGGAAAGGTTATTCAATATACTTTTCTACTCATTACCATTGTGTCCGTATTTTCTTTAGGTCGCTTTGCAGCAGGTATGTCTGTTGATACATTTGATATGGATAGTTTAACTGGTTTAACGGAATATATAGAAGGCATTAAATGGCTCTTATATCCATTCACCTTCCTCATGCTTTTTGTTGTGACAACCATGCTCATATTTGCACAAATTGCTCTCTATGCTTTAGCTGGTTTATTTATCTTAAAGGCAATGAAGCGTCGAGGTGAATATCGTCACATCTGGCGAACAGCTACCTTTGCCATCACTTGGGCAACTTTGCTATCAATGCTAGCAGACTATTTACCAATTAACAGTACCATTATCACTGTATTCTCTTTATTGTTAACCATTACTCTATTAATTGTGGCCTTTACAAAATATCCAAAACAACCAATTACAAAATAATGTGCATGAATCCCCTCTCTTCTCAATATAGTGTAGAAAAGGAGGGGATTTTTTGCGCGCATTCATCTTAACAGCCATCATCATTGTGATCGCCTTTGTCGTCAAAGTAGATTTAACCGAAGGATCTATCCCACTGGCAGCTTTATCTACCAAAAATACAGAAAATAGTCTTTGTGAAAAACAGCGTGAGCCAAATTATATTACAGTACAAACGATTGAAGGTGACACTATCCATAGTTTATTTGCCCTACATCCTGCAAAAGTTCCTATGACCTTTCCAGAGCGCTTACAACTTTTTTACAACTTAAACCCACACTTACAATTACAAGCTCTCATTCCAGGTGAAAATATCAAGCTTCCACTGTCGTTTGAGCTTGAAAACAAATGTGGAAAATGAAAAGTTAGCGTTTCTTCCTTGTCCTTATTTTCCTACACTGCTAAAATAAATGACAGTGACGGCTGAAAATAGTGGCCCGAAAAGGAGAGAAAGTTAATGAGTGAAATTTGTCACCGTTCAAATACGCGTCCCGTACGTGTCGGTAACTTAACAATTGGTGGTAGTAATGAATTATTCATTCAAAGTATGTGTACAACCAAAACACATGATGTAGAAGCAACAGTTGCGGAAATTCTTCGTCTTGAGGAAGCGGGCTGTCAGGTTGTTCGTGTTGCTGTACCAGATGAGCGTGCAGCGGATGCGATTGCCGAAATTAAAAAACGTATTCATATTCCATTAGTAGCTGATATTCATTTTGACTATAGATTAGCATTAAAAGCCATTGAAAATGGTATTGATAAAGTACGTATTAACCCAGGTAATATTGGCCGTAAAGAAAAAGTGGAAGCTGTTGTTAATGCTGCCAAAGCGAAAGGTATCCCCATTCGTATTGGTGTTAATGCCGGCTCATTAGAGCGTCATATTTTAGAAAAATACGGCTATCCTACAGCTGATGGTATGGTTGAATCAGCTCTACACCATATTAAAATTTTGGAAGACTTGGACTTCCACGATATTATCGTGTCAATGAAGGCATCTGATGTTAATCTTGCTATTGAAGCTTATGAAAAGGCGGCGAAAGCCTTTAATTACCCGCTTCATTTAGGGATTACAGAATCAGGGACACTGTTTGCTGGTACAGTAAAATCAGCAGCTGGTCTTGGAGCCATCCTTTCAAAAGGCATTGGGAACACATTGCGTATCTCCCTTTCAGCTGACCCTGTAGAAGAAATAAAAGTAGCAAGAGAATTATTAAAATCATTTGGTCTAGCCTCTAATATGGCCACACTTATTTCTTGTCCTACATGTGGGCGCATTGAAATTGATTTAATTTCGATCGCAAATGAAGTGGAAGAATATATTTCAAAATTAAAGGTTCCTTTAAAAGTAGCTGTGTTGGGCTGTGCCGTAAACGGTCCAGGTGAAGCACGAGAAGCGGATATCGGAATTGCTGGTGCTCGTGGTGAAGGCTTACTTTTCATGAAGGGAAAAACAGTTCGTAAAGTACCTGAAGAAACGATGGTGGAAGAACTGAAAAAAGAAATTGATAAATTAGCAGCAGAAATGGAAGAAAAGCAAGCAGCAGAAGCAGCACAAAAAGCGAATGCTTAAGGAGGTGCTAGCATGAAAAAGCCTCGTTTTGGTATTGATATCGATGGGACTGTGACATGTCCAAGTACACTCATTCCACATATTAATAAGCAATACAATGTAAATATTACACTTGATGATGTTTGTGAATATGATTTTTTATCCGCCTTTCCACACCCTGTTGACCGCAGTGCATTTAATACATGGTTTAAGGAAAATGAGCCTTATATGTATGAAGTCTCTGAAGTGGCAAAAGATGCAAAAAATATTCTAACCGCTTGGAAAAATAATTTCGAGCTGTATTATATTTCTGCACGAGGTGAAAATGTAGCAAACATCACTGTCAATTGGTTTAAAACGCAAGCTATACCATACGATCATATCGAACTTCTAGGTAGCCACGATAAACTAGCTGCCGCGAAAAAGCATCATGTAGAAGCTTTCTTTGAGGATAAGCACGATAATGCGGTAATGCTGGCGGAGGAACTAAAAATCCCTGTTGTGTTATTTGACACACCATATAACCGCCTCACTGTTCCTGATAATGTTATACGAGTATATAATTGGCAGGAAGCCAATCAGTTTATTACAGATTATTTCAAATAAAGCAGAGTCGTGTTCAAACTTGGACACGACTCTTTTGTTTAACTTGTCTACTAAATCGAGTGTTACCGTTTTTTCAATTTTTCAGAGCATGCTCAAAAAATTCGGACATCATTATCAAGGCGGCATTGATGATTGCTATACCTCAAGAATTCCTCGTAGCCAACGATCCACAAAGTTTTCAAAGGTAATACCATAATTATCATAAACAGCATGATAGACAAAATAAGTTCCTAATCGATCAAGCATTTCATCATTAATTTTCATCCAAACCGCTCCCTTTCTCTCATCATTTTACTAAATCTTCAGACTTATATACTTTCCAAATGCCGAACAATCAAGTGGAGATCGCATCGTTGCAAAACCGTCACAAACTGCCGCCTTCATGCCCTTTCTTCGTATTTTTCTTTTCGTTAAGATAGTAATAACAACTTACTAGACTGGAGGGACTACTTGTGAAATGGATGACGAAGGTAGCTTGTATAACATGCATCTGTGCTTTACTAACAGGCTGTGGTGATCGATTAGCAGAAATTAGAGATGCTGCTTCAGGCATCAATTCAGCGGCCAATTCCGCAGCTAGTGCAGTTAGTCGAGATGTCCATGCCATGCGCGCTATAGACATTAACTATCAAGATACATCTTTTACAGTTAATGACCTATTTAAAACTATTTTACGTGACATCCGCTGGGATTATGACCTTGAAAAAAATGAGCTACATGTGAGAGGCACTTGGCAGCCCCCACTATTTTCTGACCAGCCCTGGGATGGAGATATGAAAGAAAAGCTAGCGGAAGCGGGCTTTGTCACGGTAACGTGTAAATTCATTGATGATAAAATCGATAGTAAGCACACAAACGTCATACTTACATATAATGAGGAAATTCTCTTACAAGAAAATGGTGAAGAAGCACTCCATCACCTATACGATACCTATTTACTTCCCTAATCTTAGTAACGTTTCTACCAGTTAACAATGGCAGAAACGTTATTTTTTTATTAAAAAAATCTTACAATTTTGAAATATTGACGCCTATCATTTGAATATATTTAGACCATCACGTTATAATCAAAGTATCACGTGATGGTTTGGAGGTGTTTGCATTGGGACAGAGAAATTAAAAATTGGCGAACTTGCAGAAAAAACAGGCATTACTAAACGAACAATCGATTATTATACCAATATTGGTTTGTTGGATGCAGAACGTTCTGCAACAAATTATCGCTTCTATGATCCAATAATGATTGAACGACTTCAATTTATTGAACAACGCAAACAACAGGGGCTCTCACTCGTAGCAATCCAACATGAATTGAACATCACACCCTATGAAGAAATCGATGTACAAATGCTTCGTTTAAAAATGCAAGATTTAGAGCATGATGTAGCTTCATTGCTAGAGCAAATGAACAAACAAGATGATAAAAAAATTGAAACCATTAAGAAAAACGTTTCACCCGAAAGTATTGCATTAATGCAATCCTTACTATTACTTATTCATAATTAGGAGGTGACGTTCTGTTTTTACAGAACGACTATTTGGAGACCATTATAAACCTATCGATTTTTACCATTTTATTAGCTTTAACAGGCTTTTTCGTAGCAACAGAATTTGCCATTGTCAAGGTGCGCTCCTCAAGACTCGATCAGCTGGTTGCAGAGGGCAATAAAAAAGCAATTGCTGCTAAGCATGTTGTCCATCATTTAGATGAATACTTATCTGCCTGCCAATTAGGTATTACAGTAACCGCACTTGGTATCGGGATGGTTGGTGAAAAAACCTTTGAATTTATGCTTCACCCACTTTTTGAAATGGTCGGCATTTCTGATAAATATATGACGATCTTTACAATTGGTACAGCCTTCGCTATCGCAACGTTTTTACATGTAGTAGTTGGCGAACTAGCTCCAAAAACGGCAGCTATTCAAAAGGCTGAAGCTATTACACTTCTTTTCGCAAAGCCAATTATGTTTTTCTACAAAATCATGTACCCATTTATTTGGTTTTTGAACGGTTCTGCACGTGTTTTAATTGGACTATTCGGCATGAAGCCCGCTAGTGAACATGAGCTTTCTCATACAGAGGAAGAATTGCGATTATTAATGTCTGAAAGCTTTAAAAGTGGTGAAATCAATAAATCTGAGCTTAAATATGTGAACAATGTCTTTGAATTTGATGAACGTATTGCTCGTGAAATTATGGTTCCCCGAACAGAAATAGTTGGTATTGAACAAAATGAATCGTTTACCCATATCATTCATACCATTGCCGAGGAAAAATATACGCGCTACCCTGTATACGATGGTGACCGCGATAATATTCTAGGCTTTATCAATGCCAAGGAGCTATTTACGCATGGGTTACTTGAACAACTTACAGACGACACATTAGTTTTAGAGGATTTCATTAATCCTGTCATTCGTGTTATTGAAACAATTCCTATTCAGGAATTACTTGTACGCATGCAAAAAGAACGAATCCATATGGCCATTTTAATGGACGAATATGGTGGTACATCTGGACTAGTAACTGTTGAAGACATTTTAGAAGAAATTGTTGGTGAAATTCGGGATGAATTTGACGGTGATGAAATTGCTGATATTCGAAAAATCACAGATCATCACTATATTTTAAATGCCAAAATGCTTGTGGAAGATGTTGAAAATCTATTAAACATTACGCTGGATGCAGAGGAAGTAGAAACATTAGGTGGTTGGTTCTTAACAGTGAATAATGGCATTAAAGCTTCAAGAAATATTGAATTAGACACCTATCTCTTTAGCATCTATGAGCAACAAGGGCATCAAATTCATTATATTGAGGTTCGACCTCTACGAAAAAGTGCACCAGTTATCACAGAAGTACAATCAACATAACAGAATGAAACTGGTATTTATTATTCCATTATTAGCCATTCCACTATATAATGGATAACGTAATAAGATTCTAGTTTCAGGGGGCAATACACATGACATTGTTTAAGCTATATCATTCAGATGGTATTCACATTATTACCGACGTAAAAAAACACAAAACAAATATTGAATTAAAAACGGTTACAGGAGAAATTTTATATATTATCGTTGTAACAGACGAAAATTACACAGTCTATGACGATCGTTTTGCAGGAGCTTCTAAGCAATTAAATTCTGTGGAAGCCTTCGATATTGATGGTAGTTTCCGCAGTTTAGATTTCGATAATATGCGTGCCTTATTTAAGGAGGCTTTTACAAACCTATTACATGAGATTGCCTTATGTGTCAAAAATAAAGAAGAACTGGTGGATATTGATACGCTCCGCCATAAAGTAAGTGCACAGATTAAAGGCATCCATTTCCGTGTAATCTCTGATACGAAAAAATATGAGATTTAATCATCCAACAGACTGTTCCATTATGGGCAGTCTGTTTCATTTTTAATTCCACTATCGAAAGAAAAACACGTATCTTTACTTTCATGTATAATGGAACATAACAATCTGAAAAAAGGGGTGTTAGGATGAATCGTGAACAATTAATCACACTCATTTCAGAAAAACTGAAATTAATCCGTACAGAAAAAGCTTTTACACAGGATCAAATGAGTGATTTATTAGGACTATCTAAGAAAACACTTGTACAAATTGAAAAAGGCCGTATCCTAGCTGGTTGGACAACTACTGTTGCCATTTGCACTTTGTGTCGTGACAGCTCGATTTTACAGCATGAGCTTGGCGGTGATCCATTGGAGGTAGTAGATTTAATCGCGAATAATGGAACATTGCAGCCAAAGGAAAAAACAATGGGTGGATACATATGGTGGAAAAATATTCATGAGCACGATGGTTATAAACTACAGCAAAACGTTATCAGTCAGCATTTCCGCATTTTAGACAATAATAACTTTCGCCTTATTTCAACATTTGATGAACAGATCGTTAAACAAGCTTGGGACGAATTAATGATTTAATCTAATAGGTTAACAGTATAAGTATTCTAACCTGCTTCTGCTGTTAACCTTCAGCCCCTCCCCTCTCGCAAAACCCCCACCCCTGACAAATGAATAAGGAAATAAAATCTCCTTTCATATGATAAAGAAAAATAGTAGGAAGTGAATTATTTCTTCGACCATTCTATGTAAAAGCTGGAAAAGTCGAAATTTGTAGAAGAATTCTCTATACTGAATAGTAATGCTTTACTATTAGAAAGGATGCTCGAAAATGAATCGAATACTAGCAATTAGTGATATACATGGAGAATTAGGGCTGTTAGAAGAATTACTTTTAAAAGCAAACTACGATCCACCGAATGACCAACTTTTTTTACTTGGTGATTACGTAGACAGAGGTCCCGCTTCTAGTGGTGTATTAAATTTGGTTAATGAATTACAAGCAAAGGGTGCACGTGTTTTGCTAGGTAACCACGAGGCAATCATGCTCAATGCCTGTCGTTCTGGCCTTGCTAAGCCATGGAACCATTGGGTCGGACTATGTGGTGGAGAGGCCACACTGGCAAGCTATGGCTACCAGTTGGAAGATTTTGAGGAAGCTATTGAAAACAATACATTGCCTAGCTTTATTCAAACATTACCGAAGCTTGAAGAACATTTACAACTAATTGAAACATTTGAAATATATATTGAGTTAGAGGATGCTATTTTTGTCCACGGGGGCGTTGTTCCTGGTGTCGCTATCGCAGACACTGACCCCATGCGTTTACTGTGGATTCGTGAGGAATTTCATGCAGGTTATAATGGGGATAAAACGGTGATCTTTGGACATACCCCTACGTATAATCTTCACCAAAATCCAACGGACTATCGTGTCTATTTCGGAGAAAATAACATCATAGGCATTGATGGTGGCGCAGTTTTTGGCGGACAGCTACATGCATTAGAGTGGCCAAGTCGCCAAATTATTTCAGTAGCTAATAAAAAACCAACAAGTAACGAATAACTTGTTGGTTTTTATTTTGAAGATTGTTTTTTCAAGCGAGCTCTATAAATCTGGACGCCATGACGTCTAGTCATCATTGATTGAATCAATATAACTTAAAGATAACCCCTACTAATGAGTATACAATGACAGTTGAAAATAGTATTGTCATATGGAAAAGTGAAAAGACAAACATTTTAGTAGCCCATTTCACTTGATCCGTATTACTATGATAGCCGTAAATACTCATCACTAACCAAGCAACACTTAAAATCAATGCCACAAGCATAATTCCAACACTTAACGAGCCAAATAAAAAGCTTGATAGAATCAATAAAACTAAATAAAAATTGGTTTGATAATACGTACGGCGCATTCCTTTGACAACGGGCAGCATAGGTACGCTGGCTGCTTCATAGTCTACACGTTTGCGGATCGCAATGGCATAAAAATGGGGCATTTGCCAAATCACCATGACAAAAAATAAACCAAGTATCGCAGGATGTGTAATATCTGTTGATACCGCAGACCAACCAATTAATGGCGGCACTGCCCCACTAATACTACCAATTTCCGTATTATAAATCGTACGACGTTTTGTCCACATTGTATAAGGGACTACATATAAAAACACACCTAATAGACCAAACGCAGCTGCTAATGGTGAAGCCAGTGCCAACACAGCTACCCCGATGATCAACATCGCAACGGCTAAAGATAGCGTCGTTTTTGCTGACATTTCCCCTGTTACAGTTGGTCGGCTTTGTGTACGAGGCATAATCGCATCAATATCACGATCATAGACATTATTAAATGCCCCTGCTGCTCCAATTACAAGGGCAGAACCGATTGTTGAAAAAATAATTTCTGGTATATTGTCCATTAACGTCATTTTATTTTTGTACATGCCTAGCGTTAAACCAGCCCACATCGGTATTAAATTGGATTTGATAATGCCAGTTTTGACCGTTTGCGCTAAAATAGCAGAGCGTGATGACTTCCCTCGTGATTTTTCGGAGGATTGCGGTTTATGCTCCGTTTTCAGATTTTGTTCCATTCATCTTAATTCCTTTTCTCCATAATTTCTACCCGCTTCCATCGATAGAAAGCGACAAAATTTGCATCTAGCACATCAAATTATTATTTTACCCCTTTTAGATTGGTTCTGTCTCTATGTTCACATAAAGTACATGTTTTCATCTAACCAACCACGCTCATTCACAACATCTTCTATGATACCACCGACTGACATGAATTTGAACCTTCTTGCCTCGATTCTTCTAATCACTATTGGAGAAAAATAATTTGATAAGTGATCTTTTTTCCATAGCAAAAAAAACCGAGACATTTATTTGCCTCGGTTGTCATTTTATTGAAGATCTTCTTGTAATTGCTGTGCTAAAAATGCTACAAGGTCACGAAGATTATCAGGTGTGACACCATGTCCATCTGGATATTGCTTAAAGGTTACCTTTGCACCAAATTGTTCAAAAATCTCCTTACTCTCCATGCCCCATTGAGAAGGAATGACATAATCATAATCACCATGAGAAATAAAAGCATGTAAATGCTCTACTGAGCGAATGGCATATTCCTCCGTTACAAATTTAGGGGTATAGCCACTTAAAGCAACGATTCCTGTCACTAAATTCCCCATGACAAAGGCAAGTGATTGTGCTAATACGGCGCCTTGGCTAAAGCCTAAGACGAATACTTTATGAGGATCGATTTGATATTCATCGATCGCTTCTAATATAAAACGTTGAAGCGCCATTAATACTTTATCAAAAATTGCGCGATCTGGTTGTCCCACCTCTTGAATCGTGAAAAAAGCATAGCCAGGATTCTGTGTAATCGGCCCTCGTAAGCTAAATATATGACATTGCTCTTGAAAATCTTGCACTAATTGTGGTAAGTCCTCTTCATGACTACCCATACCATGCAATAAAAAAATAGCAGGATATTTTTTCGTAGAATCCATTTCAGTTGGTTGTGTATGTTTAAAAGTAAATGGTGTATTCATTCAATTAAATTCCTTTCACGTAAAACTTCGTAACAAAGTTAGCATAATTTTGTTTTATTAATCAAACCATCTGTATGATAAGCAATATACCCATTTACAATACGAATTGTTTCTTCTGGGTCTGCATCAAAAAGTACTTTTGATTGCTCTGGCGTTGATACAAAAACAGTTAATAAATCCATCCGCATTGAATGACCGGCTGAGCTATATGCATAGTCATAAATGATGGCTTCCTCTGTCATGTTTTCCGTCTCATACTGCTTATGGAATAATTCCTTCGCTGCCTCCATTTGCTCTGCTACTTGCTGACGAATTCGCATCTGGTGCATTAATAACTCTTCCTCCAGCGCTGCAGGCTTTAGCCAATTTTTTGCATGAAGCATTTTTAAAAATTGTTGCTCCCAAGCCTGTTCATTCTCAGTAAAAAAGAGCATATTGACCATCAGCATATCCCAAAAGTCCTTAGTGGATGCGGCTGATTGTCGCTGCACGGCAATGGTTTCTTTAAAATGCTCTTCCACCTTCGTTATATTCATATTGCGAACTAAATGATTACATACGTTTTCAATAAATTTATTTGCCACTTCTTGTGCCATAAAAAAATCCGTCCTTTATATCTACAAATCATTTTCTTTCTTATCATACCATGATTGTGGAATATGGCAACGAACCTCTCTCAGCCGAAAAAAGATGCCTCCATTTACAGTTGGAGACATCCTACATAAATTAAGAGAACACATAGCTATCCATAGTATCCATTGTATTTTGAATGGCATCTTTCAATGATCGTTGCTGTTCTCCGCAAGAGGCTAGTGCATCCTCCAAAGCGAGTGCGGCATTCGCCATAAATGGAGCCATTTGTAAATCCTTCGCCAATTGAATAAGGACTAGTGCTTTATTCCATTTCCAACGAGGATTTATAGGATCTAGTTGAATCGCTTGCTCTAAATAACCAAGTGCATCAAAAGGCATCCAACCAAAGCGATGCATTGTCTGCCCCGTAATCCCCCAGTAGACAGCCTTATTTGGGTTTTCCTTTACTGCTTGTTGAAAGCAGTGAACACTCTCATTGTAGTGGTGAGCAAATAAAAACAGCTCCCCTTGTGTAAAAAAGGATTGAGCCCTATCGGATGGTGTGCCTGTTTTCGCAGCTTCCTCTAATTGCTGAATACGCTTGGCAAATGCCTCTTCCTCTTCTATTGCACGTATTTCCACCACCAAATCCGATTCAGGGTAGCTTTCATCAGCTCTTTCTGCATGCTGTACTTCCCCATGTGCTGTAGGCTTTGGGTAGCGATCAAGATCATATTGTTCGAATAAAGCCATGTATTTTTGTGCCCGTGCTTTTTCTTCTTCGCTTGTCACCTGCTTCGCCAATTCATAGCATTTCATCAGTTCACCGTTATAAAAATAATCATCCATTGACATTGTCGATTCCTCCAGTGTACAACTTTTCAGTATTTTTAGTATACACTACAAAAACCAAAAGAGACTGTATCAAAAGTTATTTTGATACAGTCTCTTAATGTGGAAAAGAAAACCATCCATAATAGCATTTTTGTGAAAGGTAAAAAAGGATTTCTGTTGTAGGCTACTTGCTTTCCTGTGGGCGAGCGCCGAGCCGCTTCCTCTGCTACCGCTCCGTTTAGAGGCTCGCCTGTCTCGCTATCCCACGGGACTCAAGTAGCCTTCCACCCCATAAAATAAAAATGTTAACTTTTTAGCAAAGGTTCAAGTGAAGGCATTCACTACTCTTTTATGGAGGGGTGTTGTCACACATCACTTCTCCACATTGAAAATAAGAGGCTATCCTCTCTTATAATATAAATAATGGTCTATTTTGTTCAGGAAAAGACACTTTTGCAGAAAGGTTGATTGGAGTGGAGCCAGCGTCACTCCTAGGGAATTTAGCGTCATAGAGGAGACCCTGGAGCGAACGCAGTGAGTGAAGCGGCTCATCGGACGGCCCCCCTGGAAAGGACGCTGGCGGAACGGAAATCAACCTCTTACCTTGTTAAAAAGTCTTGTTCTGCTATTAACATCATCTTTTTCAACAACATGAGACTGTATCAAAAGTTATTTTGATACAGTCTCTACTTCTCTATTTCTTTAACACGACGGTATTTAAAAAAGTACGTAAATCCTCTTCTTTAAGAGCTCCTACAAAGCGATTTACTTCTTTACCACCTTCGAAATGAATAAATGTCGGTGTTGCTTCAATATTATACTTATTCCATAAATCTTCATATTCATAGACATTCAATTGTGCAACATCAACACCTAGCTCATCGGCAACTGGCATTAATACTGGTGTAAATGCTTGGCAGTGAACACAAATTGGACTGAAGAAGTAAGCATTAACCGCTTCACCAGCTTCAATTTTAGCTTCTAGTTCATCTGGTAACATAATGTTTTGATAGTTTTTATCGTCTAATTGATCGATTGTTTCTTGTTTTAGCTTTTTATCGCCGTAAGGGTTGTTTGCGCTTTCTAATTTACTCTTGTTTGAGACATTGGTAAGCACAATAATTGCTGCAAATAATACAACAATCACTGAGCCAATAATTAATAATTTTTTCACTAAAATAGTGACCTCCTTTTTTACACTAAAAGCCTAATTTTAGTGTATTCGCGTTTGATTATAAAGTGTTTTGAAAACCTAGTAAACTAATTTGCCTTTAAATGAAGATATTTCACATTTATAACATAATTTTAAGTATATTTGGGAACATACATAATGAGAGATCATGCAAATTTTGAAATGTGGGGTGATTTAGATGAAAAACTCGTTCCAGCATGTTTTTCAAATTTATACAAAGGATATCCGAAATATTGTTACCAATTGGGTCGTAGCTGTCATTATAGGTGGACTTATTTTCCTGCCTTCTCTTTACGCATGGTTGAATATTTATGCTTCCATGGACCCGTACGCCCACACAGCTAATATGAAGATCGCAATAGTCAATGAAGATAAGGGAACTACTGTTAGAGATGATGCCATCAATGTTGGAAAAGAGGTCATAGAGAATTTACGTACTAATAATAGCTTTACATGGGAGCTAGAGACGGAGAAACAAGCGCTGGCACAATTAAAAAATGGCGAATACTTTGCTGCCATTGTCATCCCCCATGATTTTTCCGAAAAGCTAACTTCCATTCTAACCGATCAACCAACGAAAGCTCATATCGATTATTATGTAAATGAAAAAAAGAATCCTATTGCCCCTAAAATTACAAGTAAAGGTGCAAGTGTCCTTACACAGCAAGTTTCGAATGAATTTGTGTCGACTGTCAATGGCACTCTTTTTTCCATTTTTAATACAATTGGCGTTGAAATGGAGCGTGACATTCCTGATTTTCGCAAATTTGAAAACTATGTCTTTACAATCGAACAGCATTTACCTGATATCAATTCATTTTTGACTCAAGCCTCTACGCAAGGGCAGGATGCAAATCAATTACTGAATCAAGCACTTACACAAATACCTCAAGTAGAACAACTTACAACAGATGGTTTAACGACCATTCAGAAGGGTTTACATTTAGTGAATGAAGCGGATGTTCTGTTTAATGAGCTGTCACCTGTTATCAAACAAGATGTAGCCACTGTCCAAACTATCGCACAACACTTTTCAGATATCATAAATAAGCTCAATAATATCGACTTAGATCCATCCTCCTTTGCTCAAACGAAGGAAGCATTGCAACAGCAATTGACAACCGCCAAAGATAACATCACTAATAGTATTCAAACGCTTGAAGCTTTGCAAAAATTAATTCAAGCTGATGCCTTAACACGACAGCAATTAGAGAAGTCTTTGACAACTATTATCAATTCTTTACAGGAAAATAATGCCGAAGAGAATCAGTCACTCATTGAACAGCTTACAACGATCCGTGAAGCCTTACAGCATCAACCAAGCTTCATTGATTCCACGACAAACGCTCTTAGCGCATTACAACAGTTACATGCTTTACATGACGATGTACTAAATAAACTGGCACAAGTAAAGCCAATTGATAAGGAAGTCATCAAGCAGGATATTGTCGCTATTCAAAACATGGCACAAAACGCAACGACTAATTTGCAGAAATTTTTATCCTATTATAATGATAGTCTAGAGCCACAAATTCGATCCACCTTAGCTAGTGCTAAACAAACATTAACAAATGCTTCGGCTATGCTGACGGATGTAAAGCAATTCATTCCACAAGCAACAGCTAAATTGTCACAGGCTAAAAATACACTAGGAACGGCTAATAATGCTATTCAAAAAATACAAACAGAATTTCCGACTTTAAGCTCAAAAATTAAGGAATTAGCGACTAAACTGCGGACACTAGAAGAGGAAGCCGATATTGCAGAGATTGTGCAATTACTGAAAAATGACGTCAATGCTGAACGCGATTTCTTTGAGGAACCTATTAAACTGCAGGAGCATCGCTTATTCCCTATTGCAAATTATGGAACAGCTATGACACCGTTTTACACTGTGCTATCTATTTGGGTAGGTTGTTTACTGTTAATTTCATTATTATCTGTGAATCTTCATGGCAATTCATCTTACAGTATTCGTGATATATACTTTGGTCGACTTTTAACATTTGGAACTTTTTCTTTTATCCAAACATTGATTATTACCATCGGCGATACATTTTTAGTAGACGGCTCTATTCAAGCACCCGTTTACTTTATCTTATTTGGTCTTTTCATTAGTCTCGTATTTATAACCGTTGTGTATACACTCGTATCCGTCTTTGGAAATGTAGGGAAAGCATTAGCTATCGTGATGCTTGTGCTACAAATTGCAGGGTCTGGTGGGACATATCCTGTCGAATTATTACCAAGGTTTTTCCAAATAATCAATCCATTTTTACCTTTTACGTATGCTATAGAATTGATGCGTGAAGCTGTAGGAGGGATAATTTGGTCCACAGTTTGGGTGGATCTCCTCTTCTTAGCAGGTTTCTGGTTCATTTTTATCCTGTTCGGCTTTTTCTTAAAGAAATTATTGAGCGAGAAAATGGAACATTTCATGAACAAAACACGTGGATTAGATATATTTCATTGATTTTCAAATAGACTGCCTGTAAATGTTTACGGAAACGATGTTATAATGGAAGTATTGTAAACATGTAGGAGGCGCTATTTTTGAAGAAAACGATTTCTATTTTTGTTGTATTGGCGTTATTATTATTAAGTGCATGTGGTAAAGATAAAAACAGTGTTGAATCGAACCATGAAGCTAATGACGCTTCACATGAAGGACATACACAAGCTTCAGGTGATATACAGGAAGAAACCGCTTCGGCTGATGTCCTTCCATCCTTTTTAGACGATAAACAGGAAAATATTCGTTTAGTCTATCAGCTTGCAGGACAATCGACAGAGGTTCTAGAATGGATGCCATGCTATTGCGGTTGTGGCGAATCAGTAGGCCATAAAAGTAATTTAAACTGCTTTATTCAGGACAAACGAGAAGACGGATCCATCGTCTGGGATGATCATGGAACACGTTGTTTAGTATGCTTGGAGATTGCTGTACAGTCCGCACAAATGCATAAAGAAGGAAAAAGCCTAAAAGAAATTCGTCAGGTCATTGATGATACTTATAAAGAAGGCTATGCAAAGCCAACACCAACTGATATGCCTGCATAAAAAAGCAAAGTCGCGTGCGACTTTGCTTTTATTTTTTCAATTGATTTTTCTTCCTTTTGCGAAGAATGATATATAGAATTACTGCGATGACAATAATCAGCCCCACAAATTCCGCAATTAAGACATAGGAGATCTCACCTTTTTTATCTACGTTTATAACGCCGTTATTAGCATGCTGATTCACTGCCACTACAAATTGTCCTTCTTTTGTTTCAATCGCAGCAGCTATCTGTGAATCCGTCTCTTTTAAATGGCTATAAAAGTCTCCCGTTATGGGAGTATCTCCAAATGAATGAATCCATAGTAAAGGCTCATTAACCTGCCAGAAATTTTTTGTTATAAATGCATATTGACCAATAGCCTCAGGTAAAAATCCTTGTTTGATGAACTGCTCAGTTGTATGCGGAATCGTGGTAGCATGTTGTGACAGCCATGTCAGATGCTCCATATCTCCCGTAAAAATAACTGCATGCTTTTGTAACTTTTCCTTTGTGACATTTTTGTCCTTCATCAGTGTGATTTGCGCCATTTTTCCATTCATCATTAATGCTTTATAAAGCGACACCATTTTTGTATCATCCATATTTTCGTTACTAGGGATGACCATTAACGTATTTTCATGAAAGGCATTGGGGAAATCACGTAATGTAAAGGTTGGCTCTGCTGTATCTTTTACAATGGACAATGTGCTGTCACTATCAATATACAGCCAGTATCGCTCATTAGTTGTTTCACACGGATCTTCAAGTTGGAAGCCCGTTACCTCAAATTGAAGATCTGTCATTGATTGCTTGTTAAGCACGTTGGTTTGGATCGGTATGATCGCCTCGTACATATCTGATGTTGTTTGTTCTAATTTTCGTAAATCTACAGCATGTGGCACATTATTAATATAAGCAATCAATTCTAATTTTCGATCCTCGTCCTCTTTACTGCTCGGTATAGTAGCAGATTTTTTTAAGATCAATCGCATCGTCGCTTCTTTATTTGCCTCTAGTTGCGGCAAGGAAACATAATAATGAGGTGTCATTGTGACTTGACTAGATAAAAGTCGGTCCTCAAAGCCAAATTGCTGGAATGGAATCGTTGTGTCGGATGTCTGTTCCACTGTCGGTACATCTTTAATCGCTACTGTATTACCGATTAATTGCTCGAATAGTCTTGCTTCGGTTAAAAATGATAGTCGATCCTGTATCGCTTGAGCATTCGAAGAGGTTACCACTAAAAGTTGAACTTTTCGATTAGAGTCTGTATTCAAAAGTTCCTGCATTGTCAGTGTCATTGCATCATCCGTAACACTTATGTTGTTTACTATTTTTTTCAATAGGCTTGTACTAAATTCGGTTTTCGCCCCGACGATAATGATTGGACCTGACGCTTTACTAACAGCATCTTCTCGTTTAATCTGTACATCTATATCACCATGTTCGGATAAAAAAGCAGCAAGCTGATAGCCACTGTTTAATGTGGCTTCAGAGGCCTGCTTCGGTAAAACAACCGTCGTGACATAGCCCTCATAACCTAAAAATGCAGCAGGATAACTTGTTAAGGACCCTGCCTGACTTTCCTCGCTGAATGCTGAAATAGATGATAATATTTCGATGCGTAACCAATTCCCTGCATTGCCTGGAGCGACGCAAATTCCTTCTTTCAGAATGCCATAAAAACTAGCTGTTATTTTATGTGAGCCTTGTAACAGTGCTTCTTTTGGAAGATTGACCGTAACAGTTTGTTTTAATAAATCGGCTCTCAATGGCACTGTTTTAAGTGCTACATCATCCACTTTCACCGTGAAGGAGGACGGTGCTATCAGTAGTTCTGAATGCTGAATTTGAAATGTCACTTGTTGATTATTTGAGGGAACATCCTCAGTTAAATTGTAGTAAAAATCTCTGGACGAAGAAGGCCCCTGTAATTCGATTGGCTGTGCTAATAACGGCTTTTTCTGCTGTTGATTGCCCTCTATTGCAATTATGTTGTCATCCACGGTAATGGTTGCCGCAACTGCATCGTTAGCAAAACATAAAAAACCAATACAAAATAACAATGAATAGAAGAATTTGGTTCTCATTATTCTGCTCCTTTATCTGATTGCTTGGAAAAACGCTCTGTTTTATACCATTGAACTTCCTGCCCTGTAAACATGCGTTTTATTTCTAATAGTAATGACCAAACGACTAGCACGATCCACATTTGCGAATAGGTAAAATACATAAGTATGACATAGAAGAAATTTTTTCGATTCATTTCTGTTTTTTCAATACTTAAAGTAATCATAACTTCGCCTAGGAAAAGTAAAAAGGCTAATACCCATAAAACAAGGGCAATATCGCCAACGGTCAAACCAATATCATAAAATAAATTAATGATAAACAAAGTATTGGATAGTATAACGCCAAAGAAAAATAAGAAATACGTAAAGAAGAAGTAAAATAAATCAAACATAATACTTTTTCTTTTTAAGGTAAAAAATTGACTCAAGAACTTTAGCACTACATATTGATTGCCCCTTGCCCACCTTGTGCGTTGCTTCCACCATACTTTTAATGTTTCTGGCTCTTGCTCCCATGTAATTGCCTTTGGGAAAAAGCGGATGTGGTAGCCTAAATTATAAACACGAATGGTCAGCTCTGTATCTTCTGCTAATGCTTTTACATCCCAACCACCTAATTGCTCTAAAACAGTGCGCCGGATAGCAAAATTAGTGCCAGGTATGGTAGCCACCTTAAACCATTTCCAACGCCCTCCCTGAGCCATCCATTGGAAACATATCGTTTCAATATTAATAAAGCGTGTCAACCACGTTTCCGCTGCGTTGATAACACGAAACTTCCCTACCGTAGCAGCTGCTTTCGGATCATTTATTAATCCCATCACTAAATACCAAACTGCCATCCGTTCAGGAGTATTATCAGCATCATAGACCACTACGATATCGCCTGTTGAATCAGCAAGTGCCGAATTTAACGCAGAGGATTTCCCTTTCCCCTTGTTCGGCTCTACTGTTTCAATCACACGAATAAATGGAAATTTCTTAGCGTATTGCTCTGCAATCGCACCTGTTTCATCAGAGGAATTATCATTAATGACAATCACCTCTAGTTGATCTTTAGGATAATATAAACGAGACATGGCCCTTAGTGTCTGGTCGATCACGAGCGCTTCATTGTGAGCAGGGATAAAGATACTAACAGAAGGAACTTTGTCCATTTTTTTAGCCCATTCATCAATCGGTTTTTCAAATGTACGAAAGTGTAAATAACCACCCTCCATTAAAAACATATGATAAAGTAACATGATCCAAATGAGGAAAAGTGAAATAAAAAATAATGTATTAGCCATTTGTTTTCCTCTCCTCAAATAATCTCTTACGTAATGTGATACGTAAACGTAAGGTACTTATAAAAAATAATGTAACAAATAGGGAAACAATGAAAACGAGCGCCCATAATATTAACTCAAATGGTCGTTCATCAAATGAAATTTTTAATCGTTCTAAGTTCGAAAACGATAAGTGAATAGTTTGTTTACCCTTTTCATCCTGCACAATCGAAACGTTCTCTGATGTTACTTGCTGTTTCGTATGACGGAAATCGAAAAATTCGATTTGTGGATGTTCCCTTAAATAAGCTACAAGATCCTCTACATAGGAAGCATTTAAATAGGCTGGATATTGAATACCAATGATGGAGCTAGGCACTTTTAATAATCGATCTATTTCCTGTTGGACAGGATATAGAGGAAGATTGTCCGTACTGTCAATAGACCCAACCGTCATCGGGTAAATGATGCGATTGTCAATTTTCGATAGATATAATTGTTGATTTCCTTGTTGTATACTCCCTTTAAATAAGGGGCTATCACCATTGATGACTGTAGGATAAATTTTACGAAGTACTAAATAATCAAGACTTCTTTCAGTTGGAATAGTAGTGGATGATGAAAGAATAAATGGATAATTTTCCTTTTGCAATTGTTGCAAATAACTTAATAATTTTTTATTGTCGTGCAAGTGATAGGATTTTTTTTCATGCTCATCCATGAAAATGGGTGTGACTTCAAGAGCAATGGGTATTTTTTTTTCAGAAAATCCCATCACTACCTCTTTTAACTTTTGCACATCTGTTTTCATATTAATATCTGTTAACACAATATAGCCAGGATGTATCTGTGGCTTGGGTAATTGTAAAAGCTCGCCTATAATAGCAGGCCATTGATAGGACCATGTATCTTTATTGATGAATTCTCCAATAAATGACCATTTGTCCTTGCTGATGATAAAAGGATAGGATTGGTTTACTGATAAAGCCCTCTGGATTATTTTTGAATCATCGGTTGGTAGTAAACTGTTCCACCGCACAGGGCTGTGTAAACTTTCTTCTCCTATCGCTCTAAGTTCCACTACTGGACCTTCCTGCCATTTGGAAAAGGGTGCAAATTGAAGCGCATTGTCACCTATCAACAGTACGAACCCTTTGAATTGATTCAGTGCAGACAGTGCTTGTGGAGGAAGTTTTGTTGGGTAGGCGTTCATTACAACGACGCGTTTGTATGGTTGCAGCTTTTGTTTGTTGATATCTTCTATCGAAACAACATCTACTGATGTGTAACTCTGCAATATGGCTTGCAATGCGATTACATCCTCATTTGGCTGTTGGTTACTTGTGACATAGATCAAAGCTACGTCCTTATCAGAATCGGCTGCAAAGACCAACTCTTGGTTGATGAAAGTATAAAAACAAAGCATGCCAATGGCGAACCATAAACGATAGTTAGAGCGCACTTGTTTTCATCTCTCTTTCCAGTTCTTCTAGTAATTCATCAAATGTTGATTCCTTCAGTGGATGATAGGTAAAAAAGCTTGTTTTATAACGGAGCGTCACCCATTTTTCATTTAACAATTGGTGATTTTTTAAAGCCTGGTCCAATTTGTCATAAATAACTTCCATATGCTCATCCGTCGTATCAATTAGCAGTAAGCCGATATGGTCTTCACGAAATCGAAATTTTTTATCTGTCTGCCTAACAGTTTGTTGAATCCTTTGAGAGAGCTGTTGCCATAAATGTTGGACTTCTTTCGCTCCATAAAGTTGTTGGAACTTGCGATAATTTTCAATCTTCAACACCATAAAAACAAAGGTATGCTTATGTCGATCCGCTCGTCGCATTTCCTCATTGACACTAATATACATACGTGTCTCATTATCAAATCCAGTTTCAACATCAATCGCTACATATTTTCTAACATCTTCTTGCAACTTTTTTAAATAGTTTTCCTGTTCTTTCATTAATTCATGCATCTTACCAGCACAAAGAATGAGCAGCAGCAATATGATGCCATATATGAAAAATATCTGCATAGAGAAGGTAGAATTTAAAAATGTCATGGATCCAGATATTCCTGTATAGAGAAGTGTTGATCCTGTAATAAAAATAAAGACAAGGCTACTGATAAGCCCAAATACCGTCCCTCTCCAAAGGGTGAGAACAAGTAAGAGCATTAAAAACATGTATAGTAATAAGCCTTCAACATCCTGTCGCAATAAAAAATAAGCAGGTATTTGCAAGAGTAAAATAAGAATGGTCCCATATACCAAAATTGCTCTATTTTTAGTCATTGTTGTACGCATTTTCTACCTCCCTTTCTGCTAATAGTGGTAGTAAATTATCAAAACTATGCGTTGACTGCGTTTTTTTATCAACATAGCCTGTTGTAGGGTCTTTCAAAGCTGACATTTTTTCGATGAACTGTTGTGCTAATTGCTTCTCGTTTAAGGCAATCATATAACGAGCTGCCATTGCATAAACGGCTGGTGATTCATAGCTAACTGTTGATTCGTTTGTTTGTGCATTGTATCGACCATACAATTTATCGTCTCTTTTTAGAAGGTTTAACAGCCAGTTTTTAAATGCGGCTGTATCTCCATTCATTGAAGCCAGATGATAAGCCGTATACAACTGATCAATCATGTGTAGTTCCTCGTCAAACACATAGCTTTTAGAAGGAATATCATAATATTTTGGAAAGAACCCTGCCTCAGTAAGTGGCGCATTTTGCAAAATTGCTAACTGATGCTGAACTTGTTGTTGTGATAACACATCATATTTTTCCATTTCTTTGAAAGCAGAAGGCATAATATAGCTAATTGTTAGTGTCTGGGCTTTATCATGAGTATAAACATCCACATAATCGACAAATAGATTTTGATTCATCCCATATTGAACTAACTGATCTCCCATGTTTTTACCCAATTGTATGTAAGACGAATCATGCCATTTTTCACCTGCTTCCAGTAAAACACGAATGATTCGTAAATCATCAATCAGGGCGTTTACCGTAGCTTTTTTTGAGCCCTCTATTCTCCAGACAATCATATCATTTGTTAAAAAATAGGATTTCATGACATTCACCTGGTCATTGAAACGAGCTTGATCGTCTTTTTCTAATAGGTACGCAAGCCATAACCCTACTGATTCTGATAAAAATAAATCCTTTTGGTTTGTTAAATCTGTGCTTAACAACCCTTTATCATTTAGTAAATCTTGAATAACAAACTGTTCCGTTGGTGAAAGAGGTTCTTTTTGAACAGTCATTTCTTTGGCCGTACAACTAATCAAAAAAAGAACAACACTACCTATAAACAGCAACCATTTATTATTTTTACGCATTGTCATCATCCTCATTAATCGTTATTTCCCTATAATGAAATCCCGCCTTTTTATTATAGTATACAATAATTAGAATGGCGAAGCTTTTATAAGAGTAGTGTCCTACGCGTATCTGTTTCCATAAAAAAAAGATGTCCGAAAAAGGTCTATAGACCCATCGAACACCTACCATATTTATATAAAATCATTATATTTTTGTACATTATTATTAAAAGCAAAAATTATTATTACAAAGATTGCATGTTCCAGACCAATTGTTTCAATTTTAGTTTCCTTTTACTTCACTAACTGTAAAATTGTTTTAAAATGTTCATGGTCTGCACGTTGTAACAGCTCGTATAAAATCATCTCTGTGCTCGTTGGATAAATACCAAGTGCATTCATCTTAGTTAGCCCGATTTCTTTATTTGCCTTTGTTCGAGAAGACACAGCATCTACCACGACTTCCACTTCAAATCCTTGTTCCTTCAATTGTCTCGCCGTTTGGTACACACATATATGTGTTTCGATACCCGTGACAATAAATTGTGAACGTCCGCTTTCCTTCATCGCCTCCACAAATGCCTCTTCCTGGCAAGCACTAAAAGCCATTTTAGCAATGGGTTGCCCTTGTAAATGCTGGGCTATATCCAGTGCTGTTCCACCTAAGCGACTTGGATTTTGTTCGAGCCATAAAATAGGTACTTCAAGTGCTTGCATGGCTTGTACCAACTTTGCTACATTGTCAATCATCGCTTCACTGTCATCCACAATTGTCGCTAACTTTCCTTGTACGTCCACAACCACTAAACAAGCTTTCTCTACTGTAAACATTTTGAACACCTCTTTTTCCTATTCTCTCTTATGATTATACAAAATCTTGCTTTACCTGTCGTAAAGTAAGAAGTCCCTTTCTTCAAAAATAGAGAGTACTGCAATCGATTTTGCTTGTTTTGGTGCTTTTTATACATTTTATCTATAATAGTAGAATAATTCACATAACTTTAAACACGAACATTGAATGAATTAAATCACAACAATATGTATAAATCACGAAATATATAACTTATTTATTTGACCAAAACTTCTTTTCATTCGTATTTAACCTTCAAAACAGACTTAAATGTGACCATTTTGTTGCGAGTCTGTCGCTATTCTGCTCAAATATTAAGAATTTTATTTTTTCTCTTGAAAATTGGGGTATAATCCAGTAAAGTTCTGTTATTAACCAAACAAGGAGTGTACCACTTTGACACAACGTGCATACAATTTCAACGCAGGTCCATCTGCACTACCACAAGAAGTATTAGAAAAAGCTCAAGAGCAATTAGTAAACTTCCGTGATTCAGGTATGTCCATTATGGAAATGAGTCACCGTAGTGCTATTTTCGACGAAGTACATAACGAAGCCATTGCTTTATTAAAAAAACTTTATGCCATTCCAGAAAACTATGAGGTGCTATTTTTACAAGGTGGCGCAAGTCTTCAATTTACTATGATCCCTATGAACTTCTTAACAACTGAGCAAAAAGCTAGCTATGTATTATCAGGCTCATGGTCTGAAAAAGCTTTTAAGGAAGCGAAATTGTTTGGTACACCTGTTGAAGCTGCAAGCACAAAAGAAAACCAATACCGCAATATTCCTGCTTTAGCAGACATTCAATTCAATGAAGATGATGCCTATGTACACATCACATCGAATAATACGATCTACGGTACACAATGGAGTAATTACCCTGACACAGGAAATGTTCCATTAATTGCCGATATGTCTAGTGATATTCTGTCAAAACCAGTGGATATTGAAAAATTCGGAATCATCTATGCAGGCGCTCAAAAAAACCTTGGTCCATCAGGGGTAACGGTCGTCATTATTCGCAAAGATCTGCTTGAGAAAGCCAATAAAAATATCCCAACAATGCTGAAATACACTACACACGCTGATAGTAATTCACTATATAATACGCCACCGACATTTGGTATCTATATGCTAGGAGAGGTGTTAAAGTGGGTAGAAGCTAAAGGTGGCGTAGCTGCAATTGAAAAACACAATGAATTAAAGGCCAAAGTGATTTATGATGCCATTGACAATAGTAATGGCTTCTACAAAGGTCATGCGGCTTCAGATAGCCGTTCTTTAATGAACATTACATTCCGTGTTGCAGATGAGGAGCTTGAAAAGCAATTCCTTGCAGAGGCGAAGGCAGCAGGCTTTGTAGGGCTAAACGGGCATCGATCTGTAGGTGGCTGTCGTGCTTCCACTTACAATGCAGTGCCTCTTGAGGCTTGTGAGGCTTTACGAGATTTCATGGTAGCGTTCCAACAAAAACATCAATAGACTTATACTAAACGACGACGAATTACGTTTCTGTAATGACTCGTCGTTTTTTGTTTAAAAAAATCATGCAAATCTATCCCCCTACAAATCATTTGAATTAGATATTTATAGCAATTTTTCAGCTTAGGGCTTTACACAATGCAAAAGATTTTGAGAAAAATATAGATTTTTAAGCTGCCTATCGGACATATCGCCAGCCTCTAGTTATGCACCAAACATAGATTATTAGTGTAAGGGTTACCCTTACGAAACTAGAGGAAGGGAGGTCTAGACGATGGAAGATAAACGATATACGACACAGATGAACTGGCAAGGCTGTAAATGTCCTAAAAAGGTTGAAAAATGCTGTCAACGTAAAGTTGAGAAATGTCCTTGTCAAAAAGAGGAAAAATGTACACCAAGAATGAGCAGCAACTGTAGAAGTTGTATTTGTCAACAATTAAGAAAATTAGAGCTTGCTACTACACTAGATATCTTCTTATCTGGAGGTATTAGCTTCTTAGGTGTGACTTTCATTTCTTTCGATCCACGAACTTGCTGTGCATACTTCCTTGAGCCAGGTGCAGCACCTGCTTCTCCTTTAATTGTAGATTGTAATAAAATTGTTGCGATCCGTAGAGTAGCAGTAGCTTAATAAGTTAAGAGGGTAGCCCTATATAGGTACTACCCTCTTTCTACATAGAAAAAACGCTGTCGTCTTTTAATTTGACAGCGTTTCATGCTTACAATCTGGACATTTGCCATATATTTCGAACTTATGATTTTCAATTTCATAGTCAGGCAATTTTTCTCCTAGCATTTCCATTGGGCAAAGATTCAGCTCTTTGACGTTGCCACAGTCCATACAGATGAAATGATGGTGATGATGGGCAGATTCACAGTGCATACGGAAGTTACGTTCTCCTGATAGCTCCGTTTCTTCTAAAATCCCCAGCTTCACAAAAGTAGCAAGGTTGCGATAAATAGTATCAAAACTCATTCCTGGAAAATCTTTTTTTAAAACGTCCAATAAATCGCGGGCCGTCAGATATTTATCTGTTGCAGCAAACATATCTAATAGTAACTCCCGTTTATCTGTTTTTTTATAGCCATTTTCTTTTAATATTTCCCACGCTCTTGAAACATTCATTGCGCTACCTCCCCCTGCTTTGCAGCCATTTTAAACGCTACTTTCTTTCCTAGGATTACCAGTAACAAAATCAAAATCGAAGTGACAACAATCGTACCACCCGGCGCTAAATCCATATAAAAGGCACTAATTAGACCAATTAAGACAGCCGTTTCTCCAAAGAGGATAGCATAGATGATCGTTTGCTTAAAGCCTTTTGCCAAGCGCATTGCAGCTGCAACAGGTAACGTCATTAATGATGACACAAGTAAAATCCCTACTATGCGCATACTTGCTGCAATGACAAGTGCTGTCACAATCATAAATAAAAGATGAACCCAACGTGCCGGCAGTCCACTAGCTTTTGCATATTCCTCATCGAAAGATAAAACAAATAATTCTTTAAAAAATAAAAACAAAAAGACAATGACAACAGCTGCAATTCCGATTACAACCCATAAGTCTTGGCGTGACACTGCAGATACCGAGCCAAATAAATAGCTCATTAAATCTGTGCTAAAGCCACTAGCCAGCGAGATGAAGATGGCACTTATGCCGATACCACCTGACATAATGATGGGAATGGCCAACTCCTCATAGTGTTTATACAAACGTCTTAGACGCTCAATTAAAATAGAGCCACTAACAGAGGCTAGTATTCCTAGATAAATAGGATTGAGCATGGCTAAGGCTGTTACAGACTGGCTGATATATAAGCTCCCCGCAATTCCTGCAAGTGTTACATGTGACAAAGCGTCCGCAATTAAGGATAACCTTCGTACAACAATAAACACACCTAATAATGGAGCAAGAATGCCAATTAATAATCCAGAGAAAAAGGCATTTTGTAAAAATTCATAGTTTAAAATTGCTTCAATCATGGTGCCTACTCCTTCTAATGAATCTTTCTCACGGAATGACCATACCAAGCGTCTAGCGCATCCTGGGAGATATTATCAAAGTCATTTTTATAGCCGTGGAAGTGAATGGTTTGATTTAAACATGCCACATGGCTAATGCGATTCGATACCGTATCGACATCGTGTGTGACAAGAATCATGGTAATTCCTTGTTCCCGATTCAATTTCGCCAGCATATCATAAAATGACTGCACATTCTCATGATCAATGCCGACAGTTGGCTCATCTAAAATGAGTAGTTTTGGATCACTAACTAAAGCTCTTGCAATAAAGACGCGTTGTTGTTGTCCACCAGATAGCTCGCCAATGTTACGATGCATAAAAGCATCCATGCCAACTGCTTTTAAAGCTGCTTGAACTTTCCCTTTAGCATCTCGCCCTGGTCTTTTAAAGAGCCCTATTTTTTTCGTTAATCCACTTTTCACGACCTCTTGCACAGTTGCTGGGAATCCGGAATTAAAGGCATTAGATTTTTGAGAAACATAGCCAATCCATTCACGATGCTTGAAGGTTGCACTTGGTTCACCAAATAATTTTATTTCTCCAGACAAAGGCTTTAATAAACCTAAAATGATTTTTAATAGCGTTGATTTCCCAGAACCATTCGGACCGAGAAGTGCTAAAAAATCACCCTCTTCTACACGAAAAGAGATGTTTTTTAAAACGTGTGTATAGTCATATTGAAATGACACATTTTCAATATCAATAAGTGTTGTTTTCATGCATGATCGCTTCTTTCTAATTCAAAATCATTACGATTTACAAATTGTAAGTATAAAGGAAAGTGCAGTTTTTGTAAAGAAAAGAAGACAGATGCTTTTTCGAATGGGCTGATTGCGCGTGTGTACATGATGTCATGAAAATAAAACGCGATAAAGGAGGATTGACTTTGAGTATTCAATTTTTACAGCAATTGTCACAAAGCACAGATAAGGAAATTGTCGCGATTGCTCGTGAAGAAGGCTTTAACATTACGACTTCGGAAGTCAAAAAACTTCGACCTTATTTGGAGCAATTCTCATTTTCTTGGCTTTTTTTAGGCATTCCAAAGGACATTCTAGTAGAAGTTGAGGCGGTTTTAGGAAGAAAGCGCTCTCGTCAACTCATCGCATTGTTTACAAAGTAAAAAGAAGCCCGAAATCAGTGTACTATACTGATTTCGGGCTTCTTTATCTTGCTCCATATCGGGTATTAGCCTTTTAACGCTTCAATATGCTCAGGCTTAAATGTACCACTTCGTAGCATTTCAATTTCAACTTTATACGGAGCTACCTTAGATTTTCCATCACTATTTAGCGGCACAAATGGTGTTTCTAAAATTTTAGGAACATTCATCAATTGCGGATGGTGCACCACATAGTTTAGGGCATCAAAGCCAATATGACCAAAGCCAATATTTTCGTGACGGTCTTTACCAGCACCTCGCACATTTTTTGAATCATTAATATGCAAGACTTTAATGCGATCCACACCGATAATTTTATCAAATTCGTTTAATACACCATCAAAATCTTCCACAATATTATAGCCAGCATCATGTGTATGACAAGTATCAAAGCAGACAGAAAGACGTTCGTTATGAGTGACGCCATCTATAATTTTCGCAAGCTCTTCAAAGGAGCGTCCACATTCTGTCCCTTTCCCTGCCATTGTTTCTAAAGCAATTTGAACGGGATAGTCTTGTGTTAATACCTCATTTAAGCCTTCAATAATTTTCGCAATCCCAGCGTCAGCACCAGCACCGACGTGAGCACCAGGATGCAAAACAATTTGCGTTGCTTCCAGTGCCGCTGTACGTTCAATTTCAGATTGTAGAAAATCAACCCCAAGGCGGAATGTTTCTGGTTTTTCTGTGTTGCCGATATTAATAATATAAGGTGCATGCACAACAATATTCGTCATGCCGTGCTCTTTCATATGCAGGAGACCATTCATAATGTTTAAATCCGCAATGGCTTTACGACGCGTATTTTGCGGAGCTCCTGTATAAATCATAAATGTATTAGCACCGTAAGATAGTGCCTCTTTACTAGAGCCAAGCAGCATTTCTTTCCCACTCATCGAAACATGTGAGCCAAGTAACATGTAAAAGCCCCCTTATTTTTTACCTCGTGCTTTTAAGCGACGTTCACGTTTTTTTATTTTTTCCATTTCCCATTTCATATTACGTTTATAGCCAGGTTTAACTTTTTTAGGCTTACGCACTAACGCTTTCGCTTTCACATCGATTTCATTCTCTTGCTTCACGCGATTTTTACGTGCGTGACGTTCTTTTAACTCAGACCATTCGCCATCTTTTACGTCTTTTTGCACAAATGGAATGCCCATTTTTTCGACACGAACTACTGCATCCTCATCAGACGGTTCAAATAAAGTAATGGCTGTTCCTTTATTGCCTGCACGTGCTGTACGTCCAACTCGGTGAATGAAGAATTCCAAGTCCTCTGGAATTTCATAGTTAATAACATGAGAAATTCCTTGAATATCAATACCACGTGCCGCTAAATCAGTAGCAACAATGTATTGATAGTCGAGTTCACGAATTTGCTTCATCATCTTTTTACGATCACGTGGACTTAAATCACCATGAATTTGGCCACAACGGATGCCATGCTCATTTAAATAACCAGCAACATGCTCTGCCGTTTTACGTGTGTTAGTAAAAATAACGGCTAAAAACGGATTGATACCTTCAATGACTTCTAATAAACGTTTGTTACGAGATTTTGAGCGCACTGGCACAAGTACAAAATCGATACCTTCTGCCACTGGTCGTTTATCATTCATATGGATGTGCACTGGAGCTTCCATATATTTCTTTAAAAATGGCTGAAGTTTTTCTGGAATCGTTGCAGAAAAAACATACATTTCAAGCTTTTCTGGCATCTGTGAAGCAAATCCATCAATCTCTTCTATGAAGCCCATATCGAAAGCTAAATCTGCTTCATCGACAACTAACATTGGTGCCGTATGCACAAATAACGCTTGTGCTGAAACAAGATCACGAATACGTCCAGGTGTTCCAACAACAATTTGAGGTTGTGTTTTTAATTTATCAATGGAGCGTTGTTTGTCCGTACCCCCAATAAATAGTTTCGCTTGAATAGCAGTTCCTTCTATTAATTGATTTAAAGCATCAAAAATTTGCTGTGCCAGCTCTCGTGTAGGGGAAGTAATAACGGCCTGTACTTCCTGTTTTTCTGCATCAATACGTTGAACAATTGGAATTAAAAAACTATGTGTTTTCCCTGTTCCCGTATGTGCCTGTCCAATGGCACTCTTCCCTTTTAATAAAAGTGGAATAATTTCTTTTTGAATTGGTGTCGGTTCTGTAAAGCCAAGTTTTGCAATGGCGTCCTGCAAAAATGGCTGAAAATTATAATCAGTATATTTTGACATCATTCGTTCCTCCTAACATCTTTTTCATTGTACCATGATTCGAACTTTAAGGTATATTTACGTCCTATTTCTTACAAGCATAAACATAATTTTAGTGTTTTATAATCACCGTAACAAAGCCCTTATCAAAGGTACTTGAAATACGCAGAATATGCAATCAAAAAAGCGCTGTAACAATGTTCGAAAACGCTAGTAATATGTAATTTTTATGTCAATTTATAGTGAACTAATGATTAGCATATTTCCCACATGTTATGATGGTGCTGTAAGATATTATAGGAGGTTGATAGATTATGAAAGCAGCAAGATGGTATAAAGCAAAAGACATCCGTGTAGAAAACATTGAAGAACCAGTCATCACACCTGGAAAAGTAAAGATTAAAGTACATTGGACAGGCATTTGTGGTAGTGATTTACATGAATACGCAGCTGGGCCAATCTTTATTCCAGTGGAGCAACCTCACTATGTAAGTAAAGATATCGCACCAATTGTTATGGGACATGAATTCTCAGGAGAAGTCGTAGAAATTGGCGATGGTGTAACATCCGTTAAAGTGGGAGATCCTGTCGTTGTTGAACCGATCCTTGCATGTGGTGAATGTGCAGCGTGTAAAAAAGGGAAATACAATATTTGTAAACACCTAGGTTTCCACGGTTTATCAGGCGGTGGCGGAGGATTCTCTGAATATACAATGGTAGATGAAAAAATGGTTCACAAAATGCCAGAAGGTCTTTCTTATGAACAAGGGGCACTTGTAGAGCCAGCAGCAGTTGCCTTACATGCAGTACGTCAAAGTAAATTGAAAGCTGGCGACAAAGCGGCTGTATTTGGAACAGGTCCAATCGGGCTTCTTGTGATCGAAGCATTACGTGCAGCAGGCGCAGCAGAAATATATGCTGTAGAGCTTTCAGCAGAGCGTGCCGCAAAAGCTTTAGAACTTGGTGCAACAGCCGTAATTAACCCTAAAGACGAAGATGCAGTAGCTCGTCTACATGAATTAACAAACGGCGGCGTAGACGTTGCCTTTGAAGTAACAGGTGTTCCAGTGGTATTACAACAAGCCATTGATTCCACAACTTTTGAAGGCGAAACAATCATCGTATCTATTTGGGAGTCTACTGCATCTATTCAACCAAACAATCTTGTTCTATCAGAGCGTTCAGTCAAAGGAATTATCGCGTACCGTGATATTTTCCCAGCAGTAATGGAGCTCATGACACAAGGTTACTTCCCTGCGGACAAGCTTGTCACAAAACGCATTGCACTTGATGAAGTGGTGACAGAGGGTTTCGAGGCATTAATGAAAGAGCGAAATCATATTAAAATCCTTGTAAATTCACAAGCTTAATATAGAGAGACAGGTAGAGAGGCTTCCTCTACCTGTTTTTTAATCTTTAACTTTATCCATTTTCCCCTTAATTTCCAGATTCGCCATAAGGAAGTTCACCTTATTTTCTCCAAATACTCCTAATGTACGTTTTTGTATATTTGCCTCTATAATTTTATTAATTTCTTCCTTTGAAAGCCCACTTGCTTGGGCAATTCGGTCCACTTGTATTTGTGCCGCCTTCACACTAATATGTGGGTCTAATCCTGAACCTGAGGCAGTCATTAAATCAGAAGGTATATCTTGTCGTTGTACGGATGGATTTGCAAGTAAAAACTTCTCGATATCTGCCTCTATCCGTTTCTTCAATTCTGGATTCGTTGATGCATAGTTAAATGTACCTGAGCTAACACCACTGTAGCTCACTTCGCCATTGTCATCTGGTAGCATATCCTCTTTCGTATAAATATTATAGTTAACAGATGAAACACGCCCCCAGAAATATTCTGGAGCAGTAAAATTTTGACCGATTAATTCAGAACCAACCGCTTGACCGTCCATTTCGATTAAACTGCCATTTGCTTGTTGATGAAACACCCCTTGGGCTAAAGCTGTCACGGCAAACGGGTATATTAAACCACATATAATGAACATGGCGATTGTTATAAGTAATGCCTGCTTAGAACTATCAAAAATTTTTCGCATATAGCTTCCTCCCTATAATCCAACTATACGAAATAATGGTCCTACTAGTAGATCAATGATTTTAATGCCAATAAACGGTGCTATTATTCCGCCAACACCGTACACAAGCAAATTTTTATTCAATAATTTCGCGGCACTCATTGGCTTATACTTAACGCCTCTCATGGCGATTGGAATAAGCAATGGAATAATGATCGCATTAAAAATTAAGGCAGAAATAATGGCACTAGTAGGTGAATTGAGATTCATAATATTTAATGCTTTCATCTCAGGTACAGCAACCATTAGCATAGCTGGAATAATAGCAAAATATTTTGCGATATCGTTTGCAATACTAAATGTAGTTAAAGCACCGCGAGTCATTAGCAACTGCTTGCCAATTTCGACAACTTCAATAATTTTAGTTGGATTTGAATCTAAATCAACCATATTCGCAGCTTCCTTTGCTGCATTGGTTCCTGAATTCATGGCAAGCCCTACATTCGCCTGTGCCAGTGCTGGCGCATCATTCGTACCATCACCCGTCATCGCTACAACTTTACCTTGTGCCTGCTCGTCTTTAATCACTTGGATTTTATCTTCTGGCTTACTTTCTGCAATAAAGCTATCTACGCCCGCTTCCTTTGCGATTGCTGCTGCAGTAAGTGGATTATCACCCGTACACATAATCGTTTTAATGCCCATTGCACGAAGTTGTTCAAAGCGTTCCTTCAGTCCAGCCTTGACGACATCCTTTAAATAAATGACCCCTAAAATTTTATCGTTTAACGCTACTAACAGTGGTGTCCCACCAACAGAAGACACTTGTTGAACCAATTGATCCAAATTGCTAGGAATGCTATGACCTGCTTTCATACATTCTTTTTTTATCGTATCAGTGGCTCCCTTTCGAACTTTAGTGCCATCTAGTGTATCTAAACCACTCATTCGTGTCTGTGCGGTAAATGGAATATGCTCACTTGACTTAATCATGTTTTCTTCACTGTCCGTATTTACCCCTAATTGGGTGGCCAATGATAAAATAGATTTCCCCTCTGGTGTATCGTCTGTTAGAGAACTTAGCCATGCAGCTCGAATTAAATCCTTAGTTTCCACCCCTTTTACTGGTAAAAACTCAGCTGCCATGCGATTTCCATACGTGATCGTTCCTGTTTTATCTAGGATTAATGTATCTACATCTCCACATGCCTCTACCGCTCTACCAGACATCGCAATAACATTAAATTGTGTTACTCTATCCATTCCTGCAATTCCGATCGCCGACAATAATCCACCAATTGTTGTCGGAATTAGACAAACTGTCAGGGCAATTAATGTAGCGATAGAAATCGGCACATTTAAATAAGTTGTCATTGGGTAGAGTGACACCACAACTAATAGAAAAATAATCGTTAAACTTACAAGAAGTGTGTTAAGTGCTATTTCATTTGGTGTTTTCTTGCGACTAGCTCCTTCAATAAGCGTTATCATTTTATCTAGAAATGATTCACCAGACATGGAAGTAATTTCGATTATCAACCAATCACTTGTCACCGTCGTCCCGCCCGTAACTGACGAAAAATCTCCGCCCCGTTCTTTCACTACAGGAGCAGATTCACCTGTAATTGCGGATTCATCTACAGTAGCAATTCCGTCAATGACCTCCCCGTCATTGGGAATGATCTCTCCAGCTTGAACTAACGCCATATCGCCTTTTTTTAATTCATGTGCCAGTTTAAAAATTTCAGAACCATCATTTAGCAAAACACGTGCCTGTGTCACTGTCTTTGTTTTTTTTAATGTTTGGACCTGTGCTTTCCCTCTTCCTTCTGCAATCGACTCTGCAAAATTGGCAAATAGAATCGTAACAAATAGAATAATAGCTACAATACCATTATATAATCGTGCATGTTCTCCACTCTCATTACCAAACAAATTTGGAAAAAGAACTAATAGTAACACGAACAAAAATCCTACCTCCACAACAAACATAACAGGATTCTTCAGCATATATATGAGGCTAAATTTCTTAAAAGCATCTATTAATGCTCTTTTTAGTATGACGCCAGTCATAAAACTTTTTCTTGCTGTTTCCATATGTGTCTCTCCTCATTAAGAATAAAGTTGTAAGTGCTCTGTAATTGGACCAAGTGCTAAAGCTGGTAAAAATGTCAGCGCACCAATCATCAAAACGACAGCCACAAGTAAAAAAGTAAAAGTTGTCGTATCCGTTTTTAATGTCCCTACTGAATCGCTATGCCTTACTTTATTAGCAAGTAAAGAAGCGATAGCTAATTGAATAATTATAGTTACATAACGACCAAAGAACATAGCAAAACCTGTTGTTATATTCCAAAAGGTTGAATTATCCGCTAAACCTTCGAAGCCAGAGCCATTGTTGGCAGAGGCAGAGGCAAATTCATATAGAACTTGTGATAATCCATGTGCCCCTGGATTCGTTATTCCAGCTATTCCAGATGGTGTTGCAACCGCAAGTGCTGAAAAGAGCAAAATAATAGCAGGATGAATTAGAATACAAAGAGCAATTAATTTCATTTCTTTTTCTTCGATTTTTTTACCTAAAAATTGTGGAGATCGACCAATCATTAGACAGGCAATGAAAATGGTCAGCAGGACATACATCATCATGTTCATCAGGCCAACTCCTTTGCCTCCGAACACAACATTGAGCATCATATTAAACATAGGTACTAGACCACCAAGTGGCGTTAAAGTATCATGCATATTGTTAATAGACCCTGTAGTAAATGCAGTCGTTACAGTCGTAAATAATGCCGATTGTGCTACCCCAAAGCGTATTTCTTTTCCTTCCATACTCCCAAGCTCCTGTGTAATGCCGAGTTCACTAATGAATGGATTACCAGCCTTCTCTGCAATGTACACAGTCACTAATCCTACGAGGAACAATATACTCATTGCCGTAAAAATAGCTAACCCCTGTTTTCCAAAAATAGTTTTCTCTTTTCTGTAGGCAACCATCAGACTAAAAGCGACGACACATGCCCCTGGTAATAACATCATAGATAACATCTCTACTATATTTGAAAGAACGGTCGGATTTTCAAAAGGTGTGGTTGAATTGGCTCCGTTAAAACCACCACCATTTGTCCCTATATGTTTAATAGATTCAAGAGAAGCAATAGGTCCAAGTGCAATATCTTGCAATTTACCCTCTATTGTTTGTACTGTTTGATTGCCATTGAAGGTTTGGGGTGATCCTTGAGATACTAAAATAAGAGCCACAACAATGGAAAAAGGCATTAAAATACGAGTAATAACACGAACAAAATCGACAAAAAAATTCCCTATCGTATCTGTTTTAGCTACTAATCTACGACAGAAAGCCATACAAGCGGCATAACCTGTAGCTGCTGATGTAAACATCATAAAAGTAATGACTAGCATCTGTGATAGATAGCTGAGTCCAGATTCACCACTATAGTGTTGAAGATTTGTATTCGTTATAAAAGAAATAATTGTGTTAAACGAAAGAGTAGCTTCCATGTTGTCAATATTATTTGGATTTAAAAATAGTAATGCTTGAATGCGTAGTATTATATATCCCACAAACACCATCATGGCATTTGAAATAATTAATGAAAGTACATATTCTTTGCCCGTCATATCAAGTCGTTTAATGCCGCAAACTTTATAAATTGCTGCGTCGACTTTATCTAATAGAGGATCAAGCCAAGTTTTTTGTTGTAATGTTACTCGATATAAATAATGACCCGTTAAAATAACGAGCGGTAGATAGATAATGAGTACGATGGCTATTTGCCACATAGTGTGTCCCCCCAGCCTTTAATAATTTTCTGGATAAAGTAATGCATGCCCTAAATAACCAAATAGAAATACTAGTACTACTCCCATAAAAATCCACAAATTGACTTCCTCCTCGTTACTCTTCTACTAGTTTGTAGCACCATACTGTTAACGCCAAAACACAAGCAAAGCTTATGATTAGTAAGCCCAGCATAAAAAAATCCATCAATCGTAACACCTCTTCTCCTTAAGGATGCTCTCATCATACTGACTTTCAAATTAATGTAGTGTTAGGAAATCCTTTTTTCTATTAAGAAAGGATAAAGAAGCAAAATCTTTACACTTTCTTAATGGAAGTTAACGCTATAATACAAATGAGGTGAAAGAGGATGGAAGATAAACGCCCAACTCCAGAGATGTTTCTTGCGAGGCTTCAACAGGAGGAACAAACTAAAGGGAAATTAAAAATCTTTCTCGGCTATGCTGCAGGGGTAGGTAAAACTTATGCCATGTTAGATGCGGCACATCAGGCACAAAAACTCGGTAAAGATGTAGTGGTTGGCTATGTGGAGCCGCATCCTCGTCCAGAAACGTTAGCATTACTAGAAGGACTTGAGCAAATTCCTACAAAGATAATAGCCTACAAGGGAAAAATATTTCAGGAATTGGATATAGATGCCGTATTGCAGCGCCAACCAGAAATTGTCCTGATCGATGAATTGGCCCATTCTAACGTGCCAACGATGCGGCACAAGAAGCGTTTTGGAGATGTTGAAGAACTACTTGCTAAAGGGATACATGTTTTTACAACTGTAAATATTCAGCATATTGAAAGTCTTCATGATTTAGTAGAAGAAATCACTGAGATTAAAGTGCGAGAACGTATTCCTGATTATTTAATTGATCAAGCTGCACAAATAAAAGTGGTCGATATTGAACCAGACGAATTAATTCAACGTCTGCAAGATGGAAAGGTATATGTCAAGCAACAGGCAGAGAAAGCTTTACATTCTTTTTTCCGCAGACAAAATTTAGTATCACTACGGGAAATCGCATTACGACGAACAGCCGATACAATCAACTATCAACAATTAAACAGTAACGAATCTGTCAGAAATTATGTACAAATTGAAGAACACTTACTTGTAGGAATCAGTAGTTCTCCTACAAATGCAAAAGTGATTCGAACTACTGCAAGGCTTGCACAAGCCTTACATGGCAAATTTACCGCTCTCTATGTTCAAAACATGCAGGCACATGAAAGAAATCACGCCGATTCAGAACGCTTACAACAGCACATCAAACTTGTTGAACAGCTTGGCGGTCATGTTGTCATTGTTCAAGAAGATGACGTAGCCGCAGCCCTTGCCAACTATGCTCAAGTTAGTGGTGTCACTAAACTTGTCATCGGTCGAACAAGTATGAGAAAAAAATGGTGGCAGCCAAACACCAAAATTAGTGATCGCCTTAACGAATATGTGCCGAATTTATCTATACACATAGTGCCAGATCAAGAAAATGAACAATTCTACTTTCCTAGTATCAAAAATAAACTGGCATTTGAATGGCTTGATCTATTTAAAATGTTTATCGTATTTAGCGTAATATCCATAGTCGGCTTATATTTGTATTCCATTGATATTAGTGAGCCTAATATTATAACCATTTATATTCTAGGTGTTCTCATTCTTGCTATTTGGTCATCAGGATGGATAATGAGCATTATTAGCTCTATCGTTGCTGTTTTACTTTTTAATTATTTGTTTACAGAGCCACGGTTTTCATTTGATGCGTATCATCGTGACTATCCTATGACTTTTTTTATCATGTTTCTCTCTGGTGTAATTACAAGTAGTTTAACGAAAAAGATCAAGGCGCAAACTACTATAGCCATACGGAAATCTTATCGAATGGAAGTACTCCTTGAAACGAATCGGAGACTGCAACACGCAAAGTCTATCGAAGAAATTATTACGGAAGGTATGACTCAAATTGTCAAATTAGTAGAAAAACCTGTGCAATTTTTTGAAATAGACAATCAGGTAATTGGGAAATCTACTTTTTTCCGAACGGAGAAAATATCTGCAATAGAAAATCAAAAAATAGCTACACTTTTCAATAATCCAAACGAGCATGGCGTCGTGAGCTGGGTGACGAATAATAAGCATGTAGCTGGTGTATCAACAGATATATTTCCTGAAGTGAGTGCTTACTATATACCTGTTATTTCTAATAGTCATGTTAAGGGGGTTATTGGTATTGCACTGTCTAAATTATTGCCTCTACCTGCATTTGAACGCAATATTTTGCACGCCATCATTAATGATTTTTCATTCGCAATGGATAAATGGTATTTACAGAAGCTCAATGAAGAAGTAGCGCGAGAGGCTGAAATGGAGCAGATGCGAGCTAACCTGTTACGGGCCATATCCCATGACCTTCGAACACCGCTTACTGCTATTTCTGGAAATGCGGATATCTTACTGAATAATGCATCATTAATACCTGATAGTGAAAAAAACAAATTATATGAGGATATTTTTAATAATTCAAAATGGCTTGTCCAAATGGTAGAAAACTTACTAGCTGTTTCTAAGCTAGAGGATGGACAATTTGCTTTAGAAATGCAAATGGAATTAGTAGAAGATATTATTCAAGAGGCTCTTTCCCATGTTGTTCACCAAAACAATTCTCATAAAATATCCTATCAAATAGAACCAGAATTTTTATTGAGCCTAATGGATGCTAGATTGATTATACAGGTTTTCGTCAATATCATTGATAATGCATTGACTTACACCCCTCCAGGCAGTGACATTACTATCTCGGTGAAGGAATGTGATGGTTTAGTAAATTTCAGCATTTCGGATAATGGGCCAGGAATTGATGATTCCTTAAAAGGTAGCTTATTTGAGCCGTTTACGACTGGCAAGGTCCAACGCAGTGATAGTAGACGAGGACTGGGGCTAGGCTTAGCACTGTGTCAAACAATTTTAAAGTTACATGGTAGTCACATAACTGTTTCAGATAATAAACCGCAAGGAACAATTTTTAACTTTTCACTGAAAAAGGAGTAAAGAAATTTGATGAATAAACGAATTCTAGTAGTAGAAGATGATGTGGCCATTGCCAATTTAATTAAAATGACATTATCTACCCAGCATTATGAATTCGACATTGCTCAAGATGGGAACAGTGCACTTCAAAAAGCTATTACCATGAAACCAGATGTTTATATTTTAGATTTAGGACTACCGGACATGGATGGTGTAGAGCTTATTACAAAAATTAGAAGTTGGACTCAAACGCCCATTATTGTCGTCAGTGCGCGTGGGGAAGAATATGATAAAATTAACGCTTTGGATGCAGGTGCAGATGATTATGTCACGAAGCCCTTTAGTGTGGAAGAATTATTAGCAAGAATTCGTGTAGCATTGCGCAGAGCAGCCTATGAACATCCACCTGAACAGGAAAGTTCAACATTTACCAATGGTTATCTTCAAATCAATTATGTCAATCAAACAGTATTAGTGAATGGAAAAGAAATACATGTCACACCTATTGAATATAAACTTTTAGTTGTTTTATCCAAGCATGTTGGAAAGGTTCTAACCCATAATTTTATTTTAAAAGAAATCTGGCATAATGCCCTTCAATCAGATATTCCAAGTTTACGAGTTTTTATGGCAACACTTCGAAAAAAAATAGAAGCCGACCCAGCACAGCCTAAACTTATACAGACACATGTGCGAGTCGGCTATCGAATGCTTCGCTATCATGAAGATGAATAAAATAAGAAGATCGAAGCAGAAGGTTTATTTGCACTTCTGCTCTTTCATTGATGAATTCGCCTTAGAAATTATCGCACCCCACCATTAGCCTTTGCATATCATAGCTATAGTCAGGTATGTCATCAATGAAAAACAAGTAGAAAGGAGATCATTATGGTATTTCGACAACCTTATCCATACCCTATGTATCCGGGTGGCATGAGAATGCCCATGCCCATGCCAACACCTTCACAGATGTCGCCACAGTCCTTTTTTCCGCCTGGAGGCTTCCCTGTTCCACCACGAATTCCAGGCGGCTTTCCAATGGCTAATGGAATAGGTTCCTTTGGAGGGCAAATGCCGATGCCACCTGTGCAAGAAGCTTCGAAAGTCGGTTCGTTTTTACAGCAAGCCAACAGTTTATTCAATACGGCTAAAACCTATACCCCTTATATCCAACAAGCCATGCCGATGGTGAAAAATATTCCATCTCTTTTAAAATTGTACAAAGGATTCCAAGGACTTCCTTCCGCTGGAGCTGGCGCTGAAGCAGCAGGTAGTGATAGTAAGGCCGCTACTGGAAGTAGACGATCATCTAGGCAAAGTGCATCATTTACGCCAGCTGAACCACTTCCATCCAAACCACGTATTTTCCAACCACCTATGTAAATGAACGTTTCTTTGTATTCACCGTCCCTGTCCGTTATAATGTAGATAGGTAAGCTTGAAAGGAGTCACAACCATGCAAGTATTGAAAATTAATCCACGTGGCTATTGCTACGGTGTTGTCGATGCGATGGTGATCGCACGTAATGCCGCACTTGATAAAACATTACCAAGACCTATCTACATCTTAGGGATGATTGTGCATAATAAACATGTCACAGACGCGTTTGAAGAGGATGGTATCATCACGTTAGATGGTGAAAACCGCCAAGAAATTATTGAGCAAGTTGAAACAGGTACGGTCATTTTCACAGCACACGGTGTTTCACCAGAAATTCGTGAAATTGCGAAGCGAAAAGGCTTAGTGTCCATTGATGCTACATGTCCTGATGTAACAGTTACTCACGATTTAATTCGCGAAAAATCTGCAGAAGGCTATGATATTATTTACATTGGTAAAAAAGGACATCCCGAGCCAGAGGGTGCCATTGGCGTTGCTCCGGATCATGTCCACTTAGTGCAGTCCTCTATTGATATTGATGCGTTACAATTAACGAACGATAAATTACTTGTCACAAATCAAACGACAATGAGTCAATGGGATGTCGCCCATCTAATGGATAGTTTAAAAGAAAAGTTCCCACATATAGAGGTACACAAAGAGATTTGTTTAGCTACACAGGTTCGTCAAGAAGCTGTTGCTCAGCAAGCAGGAGAAGCGGATTTACTAATTGTTGTAGGTGATCCTAAATCAAATAACTCCAACCGTTTAACACAAGTCTCTGTAGAAATTGCAGGAACACCATCCTATCGAATTGCTGACGTTTCAGAGCTAAAAGTAGAATGGTTAAAAGGCATTAACATTGTAGCTGTCACAGCAGGTGCTTCTACGCCAACACCGATTGTAAAAGAGGTTATTTCCTTCCTTGATCAATTTGATGAAAATGACCCTTCTACACACGAGATTAAGCGTACGGTAACATTAAATAAAATCCTGCCGAAAATTAAAACACCAACACCTGTTGATAAAATTTTGCCTTATTAATTAACAGCTAAAAAATCCTGGTTGCCATGATGACAATCAGGATTTTCTCTATTTACTAAAATAATAGTTGATAGGGCGACCAATGCCTCCATAATGGACATCCATTGTAATTTCCTCTTGCTTCTCTAAATAATCCAAATATCTTCTGGCCGTTACACGGGCAATTCCTATTCCACTTGCTACCTCTTCAGCCGATGCACCATCTACCGATTGTAAAAAGTGCACCACCTTTTCGAGTGTTGTACGATTAAAACCTTTTGGAAGATTTTTCTCTGATTGTAGTGTATGTGATAGCTCTATGTTATTTTTTTCATCACGATAATGAAATAACTGATCCAATTCTCCCTGTGTAAGCTCTCGTTCTATTTGTGTTTGCTTCTTAAAGCGTAAATAATTGTCAAGTGTCCCTTTGACTCGTTCAAATGAAAATGGCTTCATAATATAATCAAAGACACCTAGATGCAGTACCTGTTTCACCGTCTCCATATCATTCGCAGCCGTTACAGTGATGACATCCACTGGTAAATCCAGCTCGCGTATTTTGCGTAAACTCGTAATACCATCTTGCTCGGGCATAAAAATATCCATAAAGACTAAATCAGGCTGATGATGACGAATTTGTGTAATGCCCTCTAAGCCATTAGATGCCTGTCCAATCACTTGAAAATGTTCTACCTTTTCAATAAATTGACGATTTACCTCTCGCACCATTGGATCATCCTCAATTAATAATACTTTGATTTGTGCCACTGTCTGCCCTCCATCCAATTATGAATAATAAAAGGTGATTAAAAAACTTGTCCCTTTGTTGGGTTCACTGATGACTTCAATATCACCCTGTCCTTTTTCAACGATTTCTTTTATTAGGAACAACCCTATTCCACGGTAGTTTTTCTCTTTTGTAGAATAACCATTGTCAAATATGTGCTGTTTGACCTCTTCCGTCATGCCAACACCGTTATCCGTTACTAAAATCGCAAGGACATCCTCATCTTCATCTACTGAAACATGAATCACTTTCTCCTCAACCTGTACATCTTTTAATGCATCAAATGCATTCTCGATTAAATTACCAAATAGAATAACGAAATCATGATGATCCAAATTAGGTGGGAAGGATGTTAATCGACTTTCACGATCAATCTCTAGTCGAATTCCTTGTTCTTTAGCATAAGAAATTTTACTAAGCAATAGCCCAGAAATATTTTCATTTTTTATACGTTCATTTAAAAAATTCGTGATTTCATCATGTTCTTCCTTCACTTGCGTTATATAAGTGAGTGCCTGTTCATGATGACCGAGCTGTAAAAGACCTGCTATCGTATGCAGTTTATTTTTATGCTCATGCGTTTGTACGCGCAGAGCTTGGACAAAAGCTCGAACGCCCGTTAGTTCTTCTGCAAGCTTTTTCACTTCCGTACGGTCTTTAAACATGGCTACTGCCCCGACGGTTTCCCCATTAACCTGTATCGGAATTCGGTTACTCATAATACTGTGATTATTAATATATAGCTCACGATTAAATAATGGCTGATCTAGCTCTAAAATTTCTGGAAGTCGTGTATCAGGCAGGACATGAAAGATTTTCTGACCAATTAGTACAGAGGGTTTTTCATGAACACCTAATATATCACAAGCTTTTTCATTAAAAATTGTGATGGTCAAATCATTGTCGATGGCAATGATGCCTTCATGCATGGCATTAAATGTTTCTGTACGCTCCACATACATTTTGGCAATTTCATGAGGCTCTAATCCAAACATTTGCTTCTTCATATGAAGCCCTAAAGTTCGTGCACCCCATACACTAAAGATTAAAGATAATAGAACAGTAATCATCAGCTCTGTTTCCATTGATTGTAGTAATTCCACTACTGTAAGTACACTGAACCCCACTACCGTAACACCGATTTGTTGACCTTCTTGATTCATAATCGGTACAAATGCACGCACCATATCACCATGCTCTCCACGAGCGATCGACGTATAATAATGCTCAGAAAACGCAGCGTTTAAATCACCCGATTGCGATATTCGACCAAGTTCCTGGCTATTGGGGTGAGAATATTTTCGACGTTCCATATCAAGAACAACAATATACTTTGCTCCATTGATATCACGAATTTCTTCTACTACAGGGTTAATATGTTGAATGGCCTCGAGGTGATTTTCGCTAGCAATATACGTTTTTATTTCAGGAAGCTGTGAGACGGTTTTGGCCACTAGTAGTGCTTGATCACTTAGTTTTGTTTTCTGTTCATTCATTACAAACCCTAATAAGAAAGTACCACCAATACTAAAGGAAAGCATCAGAATAAAAAACGTCAGTGACATGATTTTTCTCTGCATCGATAACTTTTGAAATTTCAAGATGACCGCCTCCCTCCTACTATATTTTAGCGTACTCCATATGTTAGAATAACAAAAACATCAGAAAATACGAATAAATTGGGTGTATTCAATGAAAAAATTTATTATAGGAACGATGATTACTGTCTTTGCTTTAATCGTTACCATTAGTATTCAGCAAGGATTACTCTTTGCCAAGCCACTTCCCTATGATGATGAGCAAAATGGGTTAGACACACAAATAACGATTCATTTGAGTCATGTAGTTGCTGAGAATACGCCTAAAGGACAAGCGGCCAATAAATTTGCTGAGCTAGTAGAAGAAAAAACAAATGGGAAAGTTAAAGTACATGTCTACTCAAATTCTTCTTTATTCAATGATGAAAATGAGTTCCAGGCTTTACAAAAGGGAGACGTAGAAATGATTATTCCTACTTTTTCGAAGATGACCGCTTATGTTCCTAATTGGCAGGTATTGGATTTACCTTATTTATTTAAGACAGATGATGAAGTCAAGGAGGTTCTGACGGGTTCTATAGGTGAACAATTAGTCAACGAACTAGAGCCGTTTCATATTAAGGGACTTGGCTTTTGGTACAATGGCTTTAAGCATTTAACCTCTTCTGATCATCCTATCCATACATTTAAGGATTTACAGGGCTTACGTGTGCGAACGATGCCTAGTAAAACATTGGAAAAGCAATTTGAAGTGGTCAAAGCAACGCCTATGCCCATTTCCTTTAGCGAGGTTTTTACAGATTTAGAGAAGCATGCGATTGACGCGCAGGAAAATACAGCATCGAATATTTACTCAAAAGGTTTTTACAAAGTACAGAAACATATGACCATCACCCAGCATGGTATTTTGGGCTATGCTGTGTTAATGAACGAAACCTTTTGGAATTCCTTGCCTGTAAAAATTCAACACCAATTGTTGGATGCCATGAAAGAAACAACAGATTGGCAATTTGAACAGGCTGCACTGATGAATGAAAAAGATATGCAGAAGCTTAAACAGCAAGATGACTTTGATGTTTATACAATGAGTCCACTAGAAAGACAGCGCTTTAAAGAGCAGCTTGCGCCTGTCTACGATTTTTATAAAGCCCATATTCAAAATGATCGCATCTTAACAGAGATTGAAAAAATCGTTGCGCCTTAATACTTTTGTTCATTAATGAAAGATCCTTACTAACCGTAAGGATTTTTTCTTTTGTATTATAATAGATTAGATAATCTCAAATCTACTATAAAACAGCCTGAAACCCCTGTTATTACTAGCTTTATCTCTCCCCTCCCTAAAAAATGAACAAAATGAACAATACAAACATTACGGTCATAAACACTATTGTCGGAAAATTTCAGCTATGATAACCACATGAAAGCGTTCACACAATATTCATAGATGTTGTAGGGGGAGAACTATTATGCGGATAAATTTTAAAAACTTAACAGTACAAGTGTTGATTGCCATTGTACTAGGGATCATTGTCGGGGCAACATTCCCTGAGTTCGGGGCAAAGCTAAAAATATTAGCGGACATCTTTATTAAACTAATTAAAATGTTAATAGCACCGATTATTTTCTTAACAGTCGTCATCGGTATTGGTAGTATGGGGGATGTCAAAAAGGTTGGGAAAATTGGTGGGAAGGCTTTAATTTATTTTGAAATTGTCTCAACATTTGCACTTGCGATTGGCTTAATTGTTGTCAATATTGTTCAACCAGGAAAAGGCTTTAATACAGATGCTGCCAGCGGTGCTGATGTTTCACAATATACAGATGCGGCGGCTGCAGAACATGGCTTAGGTGCTTTTATCATGCAAATTATCCCTGAAAATGTGGTAGGTGCATTAGCGAATGGTGAATTATTACCTGTCTTATTCTCAGCTGTTTTATTTGGACTAGCTGCAGCAGCGATTGGAGAACCAGCAAAACCTGTTATTAAATTTTTTGAACAAGTAGCAGATATTTTCTTTAAAATTGTTAACATGGTAATGAAAATTTCTCCTATTGGTGCGTTCGGTGCCATGAGTTATACAATCGGAAACTTCGGACTTAAATCACTTGGAAATTTAGGATTTTTAATGTTATCCGTCTATACTACAATGTTTATTTTTATTGTTGTGATTATCGGATTAATTACACGCTACTTCGGCTTTAGTATTTTTAAATTTATTAAATACATTAAAGATGAAATTTTTATCGTTATTGGGACATCTTCATCTGAATCTGCACTACCTTCCATGATGCGTAAACTTGAAAACTATGGTTGTTCTAAGCAAGTAGTAGGGCTCGTTATCCCAACTGGTTACTCGTTTAATTTAGATGGCACTTCCATTTATTTATCAATGGCTGCTATCTTTATTGCACAGGCATATGGGGTGGATTTAGATGTTTGGCATCAAATTACGTTACTAGCCATCTTAATGCTTACCTCTAAAGGAGCAGCTGGTGTAACAGGCTCTGGCTTTATTACACTTGCCGCAACATTGGCAGCCTTTCCTATGATTCCAGTAGAAGGAATTGCCCTATTAATTGGCGTAGATCGCTTTATGTCAGAGGCACGTGCAGTGACAAATCTAATTGGAAACGGCGTGGCAACAGTGGTCGTGTCAAAAATGGAAAAAGAATTTGATACGGAGCAAGAAAAACGTGCTCTTGCAGGACATACTTCAATGCCATAACAACAAAAAGGCTACTGAAAGCGAAATATTCGCCATTTCAGCAGCCTCTTTGTTTGGAAATAAAGTGATTATGTTACATTGCTCGGCTTGTTCTTTAGTAAGTAAATTTTCTTGAAACCTCCTCGACTGCTTACTCGTATAGATAATGACTGGAGGTTTCTTTATGGCAACATTTACACTTACCTATCCAAAAGCTTTTAAAAGCTTTACGGATATCCCAATCGTGAATGAACACAACGAAACAATATGTATGCTTCAAAAAGTAGATCGTTCCTCTACTGGTAAAATACTGAATGCCGTCCTGCTAGTAGCGGCTCAGCAAACATTACCGTATCGTTATGAAACGCGAACTACGTCAGGAGCACCACTTTTTCAAGTACAATCTACCCTATTAGCAAAAGGGGTCAGCCATCAAATTAGGATGCCTGATGGTAGCTCGATACCGATTCAGCGAAAAACAGTCCAATTATTAGAATCCTCTTATGCATTCAAAATGGACGATTTACATTTTCGATTTGAAAAGGATTTTACCTCTACAGCTTATTTATATTGCAATGATGAAAAGATTGCCAGTGCAAATCCTATTGAAAACGAACTAGTACGAACAGGCATACTATTTAAGCTTTTCCAAACAGACGATATGCACTTCGTTGCACTCCTAGCAACCCTTTATCAAGCACTCTTTGCATTCACTACATAGCCATGACAAAGGCATCGAGCGTTATTTCTCGATGCCTTTGTCATGACTTAAGATAGCTAATTTAGTTTTTCCCGCTGTGTATTTAATATGTTAATGACATAGGACTGATTTGGTGATGCATTTGTTTGTAAAATCTTTTTAATGGCTTGTTCCATCCTCATAGCTAACTGTAAATCTTCATGAGTGGCACTCTTTATCGTTGTTTGAATCGTAATGGTTGTTCGATTTTCAATGACTAAATATTCGTATACATCAAAAGTCTCTAAGCCTTTGATTAAATCTTCCATCAACAGGTTAATATCAGCCCCCAGCATTTTGTTGTCATCAAGCAATGAAGTAAACTCCCATCTTTCAAAAACAATCGAATAGTCCTTTAATGCGGAGGTTTTAATCACATTTTTTGCAATGGATTCCATATCTTTTTTGACGGACTGGAAATAGTCTTCTTCGCCTACAACCTGGATCACCAATTCCTTTTCTGCAGTCGTTTTGACATCAATGCCAACATACTTTTCAAGAAGCTTATCCTTCAATCTAGATAGGCTCAACTCTTCATTCGTAATAAGCGGTTGTCCCTCTTTTGTTGTTTCTGATTTATTATCTATTTTTATTTTATCAAACAGGATCAATAGAGATATGATGACGACTAACAATCCTATAACAAGCCCAAACCGTTTGACCATTGAATCCCTCCTGTTACGAAGGTATGACCCCATTCAAAACAATATTCACTGTTTTCATGGTCCTGTTCTATCAAATTTATCTCATCGAATAGCTTGTCATTGGATTGCTTATTTTTACCCACATATTCCGGGACACGAAATAAATTTGCTTGTTTTTGTCCATTCTGTGTTACGCTTTTCAAAAAGGAGTACACTAAAGGGGTAGTAATTCTATCATTTTGGAGGGTTTTATATGGGGACAAAAGCAGCGGAAATTAAAAATATGCTAACATTGAATCTACTTATACAAATTTTAGAGGAACGTGGCATTATGACTGATAAAGAATTAAAGGAACGCCTCACAAATACAGTAAAACTATCTTCTATGGAGAATGATTTAAAAGAAAAAGTCATTGAAGAAATCAAACATTAATGGTAGCTGTCTCAACCAAAGGGCCACTTTCATGTTGATCGTATTACTGAAAGTGGCCGTTCTATTAATTTGAAACTCATAGGAAAAATCTCTACTCCTGTTACGATTTCCATTGTAAAGTTGCATTTTATTTTAATATGGAACTACCTTCAAAAATGATCCTCCAGTATCCTTTGATTAATCCCTAATCCGATAGATTATTTCCTGTAAATTGATCAGGGGCCACTTGTTTCTTTACTTTCATTGCGATTAAATAAACAACGATCGAAACAAATAAAGATAGTACTGCAGGTAAACCCATTGGATTTACATATTGGAAATAGTACCCAATCATAACAGCTGTAACGACAGCAATCGTAGCCATCCAATTCCATCCTTTTATTTCAACCCATTGTCTTTTACGGATTAAAAAGAAGTCAGCAAACATAACACCTGCTATTGCTGGATAGAGCAAAGCCGTTAAATACAGGAAGTCTGTAAAGTAATCTAGAATGCCCATTAACGCAATGATTATGGCAATTATGGTACCAATAAATGTGAGTAATGCACGTCCCTTACCTGATGTCACATTTAAAACATTAGCTAACGCTAATCCCATACTGTAATTGTTAACCAATTGAGATGTCCAAGTAGCTAACCATAAGATGAGAAAGCCCCAAACTGGAAAACCTAAATTCATCATAACATTCACGATATCAGGATCTCCCACACCCACAGACATGATGGCTCCTACAATAAATAGAGGGAATCCAATTAAAACTATCCCACTTGGAATAATAAAATTGTCTTTCCAAGTCGGCTTTGCGTAACGAGTGTAGTCAGAAGCAATTACCCATTGTGACACATTGACACCAATTACAAGGCTAATAGCTGCCATTATGGTCATCGATGGTTCAGGACTCCAAGATGCAATTGTCTGCCAGCCCGTATTTTTTAATGCTAAATAAATACCACCAACAATTAACAATAAACCCGATGGGACAGCTAAATAATCTGTCCACTTCATTGAACCATAGCCAATAATTGAAGGTGCAGCAAAAAGAAGACCTGCCACTGTCGTGACTATTGCCCAAGCTAACCAGTCATGTTTATAGTCAATCCCAAACATAGCAGCAATAGCATTTCCAGCAACAGCCGTTTGTAATGCCCACCAGCCAAGTGAAACAATAAATATTGTCAATCCAACTATTAACTTAGCTTGAACCGTTCCAAAGCTTGTTTTGGCAATAACTGAAGAAGGTAGCCCTGTTTTTGCACCGATATATCCTTGTAATGCATTACCAAGCCATTGAAAAACAAATAAAGCAATGATCAATATTAAAAAAATCTTACCTAATCCGAAACTAGCTGATAAACTTGCTCCTACCATTAAAACAGGAATGGTAAATTCAAGCCCACCAAATATCATTGTTGGTGTAATCCAATGTTGACGATCATTCTCTGGTATTGGCGTTAATGCAGGATCTTTCCCAAGCATAGATGTTTTTTCTGTGTTGACTTCATTTTTCATTTTACTTAACCCCCTTACTGTTTGTGTTTATTCGTAGCTTGTTTTCTATTATTTCTCTTTATCTTATATCCAATAGCGCATAGACAAGTTCAACCACTTCATCACTATCATTTTTACACCAATGAGGTTCTCCAGCAGGAATATAGGAAGCTTCTCCTTGTGAAATTCGGTAATTTTCTCCACCGGATTCTCCAGTTAAAGTACCTTTTACAATAAAGGAGTACTCATTTTCTAAATGAGAAGTTGTCCCTTCTAATGGTAACCGCTCCCCTGGTTTTATTTGGACAAAGCCAAACTTTATTTGGCTATCGTTGTATTTGTCTTGAAATAGGTTCTGTTGAACAATATCTTTCTGTGATACTTCTTTAATAATCATAGTTATTCTCCCTTTACTACTCGATTTCTTTCTGGCATTTCTTTAAAGCTGTAGTCTGACTCATCTACAAGAACATGAAAAATAGCTTCTGCTTCTTTTCTTGAAAAATAGCCATTTTTCACATCATGTGCTACCTGTTCCGCTGGACGTTTAAGTGGATTGCCATAGCCTCCACCCGTGCCAGTCATTAATTGAACCACATCATTTTTATCTAGTTTATATCTTGGATAGACCCCGAATGGTCCATCTACCTGGCCATTCGCTTTTTTTACATAAAATTCATTCGGCGAACCTTCATGTCCATTGTCAATCCCCCATGGTAAAAACTTATTCCTACCAAAGGTCACTGTTACTGCTTGATTGTCCGTCATGGCTCTATAGGATCTGATTACTCCTTTGCCACCAATGTATTCTCCAGCCCCTGCTCCATTTCTATCTTCTCTTAAACAATATTCATCAATTAACACACCATAGCGAGTTTCCGCTACCTCAATTGGCACATTATATGTCTCACCATCCGAAAAACAGAATTGACCAGAGGCTCCATCAGCATCGTTTCCGCCACCCCATCCACCTACTGATGGTTCAACAATTAAAAATGGCTCTCCTGTATCATGATGTGTACCACTTAACGTTACAGCACAAACGGATAAAAACTGACCAGCAGTTAATCGACTCGGTATATGTGGTGCCAAGGCTTTCCATACTAAATCTAAGCTGCCAAGCAAGGTTTCAAAATAATTGGACACAGGTACTGGTCTTTCCGCAGACATAATTGATTGAGGATCAACAATTATTTTTAGTGGTCTAAACACACCATCATTTACATCCTGCGCTGGATTTGTAATAGCTAAGAAGATTGCACGTACAGCTGATGCTAAACCTGTATAGGAACAATTCATTGGTCCAGGTACTTGAGGAGAACTTCCCCTAAAATCACAAATAAATTCATCATCTGATATTGTCACTTTCACTTTTATTGGAAATGGTCCGTTACCAATCCCATCTGTATCAATAAAATCTTCTGCGTAAAATTCTCCTTTAGGTAATCTAGCAAGCTCCTGCTTGGCCATCGCTTCGCCATGATCTAAATGATATTCAATTGCTGCCAATATGGTAGCTAATGTGTATTTATCACACAATTCCCTTACTCGTTTTTCTCCTGTTCGAAGAGCTGCAACTTGTGCAAACATATCTCCTAAAGATAGATCTGGGAATCGCACATTTGAACGTATTATTTCAACAAGTGCTTCATTCAATTTACCTTCGTCATAAAGTTTGATACATGAAAACTGTAGTCCCTCTTGAAATATGTCAACAGAATCGTTAGTAAATGAACCCGGATCCTTCCCTCCAACTTCAGTCCAATGAGCTTTATTAGCTGAAAAGGCAATTAATTGACCTTTATAAAAAATTGGCATTACGAGTCCAACATCTGAAAGGTGTGAACCGCCGCCTTGATAAGGATCATTAATTATAATGATATCTCCTTCTTTTAATTTATCTCCTGGATATTTTTTTAACGTTTCTTTTACCATAAAAGTGAGCATGCCGATAAAACCTGTCACACCATTACCCTGAGTTAATAAATTACCTGCTGAATCTGTTAAGCCACTCGCATAATCTAATACTTCATAAATAATGGGACTCATTGAAGTTCGTGCTAAAGCTACAAACATTTCATCTCCAGCAGATAGCAGTGCATCCTTCACAATTTCTAAAGTAAATGGATCAATTTGCGGATTGATTGCAGTCATTACGCTTCCTCCTTTTCAATAACAATATTTCCATAAGCATCTATATAGAGTGATTGCTTATGATAGATTACGGTAGCTGCAGCTCTTTCTTCCACAATAGCAGGACCACTTATCTTCATTTCAATAGGTAATAGCTCACGATCATATATATTTGTTCTCACCCAGCCATCATTTTCAAAATAAACATTGCGTTGTTCTATTAATGCGTCTTGTAAGCTAGTATGGCGCTCAATCGTTTTTAATTTAGGTTTACCAACCTTCCCAAAGGCCGTCACATGAATATTAACGATTTCTGTCTCTGCTTCTGGTAGTTTAAATGTAAAATTCTTTTCATGTAATAAATTAAAATCTGCAATCGCTTTATCTAACACTCGTTGATTCCATTCACCGCCCTCTACAGGTACCTTCACAGTATGCTCCTGGCCTAGATAACGCATATCTGCATAGCGTTGGAAAAATACATTATCTTTGTCCATACCTTCTTCTTGGAAATGTTGGAATGCCTGACGCTCAATATTTGCCCATATTGAGTTCATTTTTGTTAAATCAAGATTATTCATTCGTTTAATGTATGTTTGAATATAATCATGACGTAAATCTGTCATGAGCATCCCCCATGCGGAAAACACCGGTGATGCGATTGGAATAATAACCTTTTTAACACCTAATTCCAATGCTAACGCAGGTGCATGCATCGAACCTCCCCCACCAAATGCAATCAAGGTAAAGTCTTGAGGGTTATGACCTTTACGAATAGAAATCAACTTTAGAGCATTTAACATATTGGAATTGGCGATACGAATAATTCCAAGTGCCGCTTCTTCAGCAGACATATGAAAATGTTTCCCAATTTTTTCTTCAATTGCATTTTTCACATTGTTCAAATTCACCTCGTAATCAAAGTTCTTCGGTGATAATCTACCAGTTAATAAATTTGCATCCGTTGTGGTCGGCTCTGTTCCACCTTGACCATACGCAACTGGGCCTGGTCGAGCACCCGCTGACTGCGGCCCTACTTTTAATGAACCTGCACCATCAATCCATGCAATGGAACCACCACCGTTACCAATCTCAACAATATCAACAACTGGTGTTTTAATTGGATAACCTGCGCGTCGAGTATCTTTTTCGATATAGTAATCTGTAGAAACTTTTACTTCGCCATTTTCAATCAATGAACATTTTGCTGTTGTTCCACCAATGTCGAAAGCAATAATATTTTTTTCTCCTAGTAATTCACCGAGTACCGCTGCACCTAAAATACCAGCAACTGGGCCTGATTCTACCATATTAATTGGTAAACGCTTCGCATTATCAAATTTAGTGGTACCACCATTTGACTGCATAATATAACTTTGCTCTATATCAATAGTATCTTGTAATTTTTGCTCAAGTCGATCAATATAAGTTGTTGCAGTTGGTTGTACATAAGCATTTAAAACCGCTGTATTAGTGCGTTCATATTCACGCCACTCTTGTGTAATTTCACTGGAAGCGGTTACCTGAACTTCTGGCCACAATTCCTTTATTTTTTCTACAGCTGCTTTTTCATGCTCGTTATTAACATAGGAGTGTAAAAAAGAGATTGCAATGGCCTCAACCTGTTCCTTCTTGAAATATTCAACTATTTCTTCTAGTTCATTCATTTCCAGAGCTGCTAATACTTGTCCCTTATAATTAAGTCTTTCAGTTACTTCTCTGCGTAAATATCGTTCTACAAATGGCTGTGGTTTTTGATACTTAACATTAAATAAATCAGGTCGATTTCCACGAGCAATTTCCAACACATCCCTAAACCCCTTAGTTGTAATTAGACCCGTCTTTGCTCCTTTACGCTCAGTTAAAGCATTGATAATAACCGTTGTGCCATGGATAAACATTTCTAAATGCTGTTGATCCACTCCACTTTTCTTAATAACATCAATGACTCCTTGTTCAAAATTTGGAGGAGTTGTATTACTTTTTTCATAGCCGAAGTTTCCATGTTCATCAACATACACTAAATCTGTAAATGTACCCCCAATATCTGTTGCGACTCTCATTCCATCCACCCAACCTTCCTTTTTTTTAGAAAATCACTGGCGTTAACACACTTAAAACAATACTTTCTTCATTCAAAGGATTTTCCCATGAATGTGGAACTTCAGAAGGATAATGAATTGTTTCACCTTCTCTAAGAAAATATTCTTGCCCATCAACCTTAAATAGGACAGCACCCTTTAATACGTAATAAAACTCTTCCCCTGGATGACTCGATTCTTGATTTTTGTCCATTTGACCCGGGGCCAGCTTCACAAGCAACGGTTCAAGATTTCTTCCACTAAAATGTCCATTAAGTCGCGTATATTCTATCGAAGATGCTTCTAATTTAAATGGTTTGCGATCAGTTTCTTTTACGACATACGTATTATTTGAATCGGACTCAAAAAAGTAGGTGATCGGAACTCCAAATGCATCAGCTATTTTTTTTAGAGATGTAATAGCCAGTGAAGATGACCCCCTTTCTATTTGTGAAAGAAAACTAATCGATAAGTTTGTTTTTTCACTTAAATTCTTTAATGTCATGCCTTGATCAATCCTTGTTTTTTTTATGGTTTGATGAATATCTTCCAAATTGCCACCTCTTTTTTGATTACACTGTATTTTTTGAAGTATAACTATAATTTTTTTAATAGTATCATATTATTTTCTGAATTGAAAGAATATTTTTAAATATTAGTATTTTATTAAAAATAAAAAAACTCCATTCACCGTACTAGTGAATGAAGAAGAGTAATTTTATCAACACATTTAAATAAAAAAACAATATGCACATAGGGAGTGCATATTGCCATGAAATTATGATCGAATTGTTTTTAAAGCGGTTGCCCACGGTACGAGCTGATCTAACATTTGATGAACAGAATCTGCTTGCACCTCTTTTGGTTTAAAGACAGAGCCATTTTCAAAATCAGTAAATAAAGATAGTGCTGGATGCACACGGACATCGGCAACTAGTAATTCTCCAAGAATACCTCGTAAATGCTCAGCTGCACGAGCACCTCCAACAGAACCATAAGAAACGATTCCAGCAGCTTTATTATTCCATTCCACTCGTAAATAATCTAATGCATTTTTTAATGCACCTGTAATGGAGTGATTGTACTCAGCAACAATAAAGACAAAGCCGTCGCATGCTCCGACTTTTTCTGACCAGGCCGCTACTCCTGAAGCATCTCCGCCCGGCTCCCCTAAAAGCGGTAATTTAAAATCAGCGATATCAATTATTTCATATTCCGCATCACGACGTTTTTCTGCCACTTCCTTTACCCATGTGCCAACCTGTGGGCTTACACGACTCTCTCGCGTACTTCCTAAAATAATGCCGATTTTTAACATATGACGCCTCCTCTTTTTCATCCGTTCTTGTGACTCCATCATCGTTCATTGTACGCGATCGCCACTCGTAACCATTTTGGTCAGGAACATACCCCTTTATTCATCACTAATTTGTCAGCCTAGAATAATCAGAATTAAATTAACATAATTTTTTATTTTCTGTCACTTATTTAAACTAGAGGGACGATTATTTCATTTTAATAGGTTGCTCCAATGCCTCCAATTCCTCCTCAATAGAGGCATATTGTCTTTCCACTACATATTTGGCATCGGATAGAGCGGCATTATAAATATGAGGAGCAATATGTTCCTTGATAAAATCGAATACACGCTCTGCTTCAAATTCACTAATATCTTCATCACGCTGATTATAGAAAAACCGTTGAATATCAGCCAGTATCATTTCTTGCTGATCTTTTGATAATCGAATAAACAAGTCAAATCTCCCCATTCCTATTCTTTGATTTCTCCTCCATCTTATCACTACCTATAGATTCTTTGCCTATTAAAAAGGCTGAATACTAGTTCTACTAGCATTCAGCCCATAGTGTTGAAAAGCAAAACCATCCATAGAATTTATGTGAAAGGTGAAAAAGGATTTCCGTTGCAGGCTACTTGCTTTCCTGTGGGCGAGCGCCGAGCCGCTCCGTTTAGAGGCTCGCCTGTCTCGCTATCCCACAGGAGCCAAGTGGCCTTCCACTCCATAAATTTAGCAAAGGTTCAAGTGAAGGTATTCACTCCTCTTTTATGGAGGGGTGTTGTCACACATCACTTCTCCACATTGAAAATAAGAAGCTATCTTTTGCAGAATGGTTGATTGGAGTGGAGCCAGCGTCACTCCTAGGGGATTTAGCGTCACAGAGGAGACGCTGGAGCGAACGCAGTGAGTGAAGCGGCTCATCGGACGTCCCCTGGAAAGGACGCTGGCGGAATGGAAATCAACCCCTCGCCTTTCAAAATTGCTTATTCTGCCGTTGACATTACCTTTTTTCAACAACATAGGCTGAATACTAGTTCCACTAGCATTCAGCCACCATCTTATTGTTTACATTCAAATGAATAGCTAGTGGATAAAAAGTTTTTTTCCTTTGATACAATCGCTTGTCCACCATCATTTTCACATTGCTGTGTCATCGCATCTATTTTCTTGTCATTGATCGTATTTGTCATCACCGTCATACCAATGCCAAAAACAGCAATGAATAAACCAATTATAATCCATAACTTACCCGTCTTATTGCCTCCAGGTCTATCATTCGCCACATTTGTTCCCCTCGCTTATACAAATAAAAATGGTTCTGTATTGATGGTTGATTGTACAAATTCAACATGGTATTTTTTATCCTCACATAGTTCAGCCATTTTTTTGGCTACCCCTGCAATCATCACCTTTTCTACATGATGACCCGGATCTACAATTTGCAAATCAATGGCTTGTGCGTCCTGTGCTGTATGGAAGTACATATCACCCGTTAAGAAAACATCTGCTCCAGCGCGTTTTGCCGCATAAATATATTTATTGCCGTCTCCACCAACAAGCGCCACTCTGTTAATCTTCGATTGTAAATCACCAACCACACGAACTGCTGGAACTTCTAACTGCTGCTTTACAAATTCTGCAAATTGTTGTAGCGTCATTTCTTGTGGCAAGTATCCTACTCGCCCCAACCCCATAACATTAGTTTGCTGCTCAAGACGTATCACATCATAAGCGGGTTCCTCATAAGGATGACTAGTAAGCATCGCCTTTAATACGCGGTTTTTGATGGATTCAGGAAATACGACCTCGATCTTTACCTCTTCCTCCACATGTAATTCATCAATAGTGCCAACGAATGGATTTGCTCCTGCTAATGCACGGAATCGTCCTTCTCCAGTCGTCGTATAACTGCATGCTTCATAGTCACCAATACGACCTGCCCCAGCCTTTGCTAGAGCCTCACGTAATACTTCTGCATTGGCAGTAGGTATAAAGACAGCTAGCTTGAACAGATTTTCAGCATACGTTTCTTCTAATATGGAACAATTTTTTAGCTGTAGGGCATCTGCTAGTAGATCATTGACCCCACCTTCAGCTACATCTAAATTAGTATGGGCCGCATAAACAGCGATATCGTGTTTAATCAGCTTTTCATATAGGCGTCCCGCTGGTTGATCTGTGCGGATATTCGACAGACGTCTAAAGATTGGTGGATGGTGCGCGATAATCAGCTCACAGCCCTTTTCTATTGCCTCGTTTGCAACAGCATCATTAACATCTAACGTCACCAATACTCTATGGACAGGTTTATTGAGTGTCCCTATAGCTAACCCAATTGGATCATTGTCCATGCAAGCAAGTTTCTTGGGCGACCATGCTTCGAACACTTGAATGATTTCTTGACCATTCACGGTTTTCATCTTACAAAACTCCTTCCACTAAATGTATCAGAGCCATTAACTCTGCACGCTTTTCTTCAATTTCAGGTGTTTGTTCTGCCTCTTCAATGGATTGTAGCACTCGTTGCCAGTTGTCTTTTTCGCGTAACCATTTTTTCATAAATGCTGGTGATTTGCGCTGGCTTAGTTTAGGACCAAATAAAATCTCTGCTGTAGATAGCTTCATTTGTCCTCTTTGCAATACAAGGATTTCATAGATTTTATCATCTTCCTCTAAGATCTCTTCATCCAGAATCGCCCACTGATGTGCTAACGCCCACTCACGAATGACCTTAGCATGAATATTGGGCTGTAAAATAAGACGTGTGACACCTTGAAGCTTTTCAGGATACTTATCTAGGATGGAAACAATCAAAGGTCCACCCATCCCAGCAATTGTGACTGTGTCCACATGGTCAGTCATTTCAATCGCTGCTAATCCATCTGCAAGACGTACGGTAATCTTCTCCGTTAAGCCTTCCTTTTGTACTTGTCCTACAGCTGATTCATAGGGTCCTTTTACAACCTCTCCTGCGATGGCACGAGAAGCAGTTCCCTGATGAATCAAATAGCATGGTAGATAGGCATGGTCACTACCGATATCTGCCATAATAGCTCCTGTGGGAACAAATTTTGCTACTGTTTCTAATCGTTTTGAAAGTTTTTGTGCGTTCATTTTATACCGCCTATCTTCAATAGAGTCCATTAATAGTATGGATGATGTCGTGAAAAAAAACAAATGGAGTTGCCCCACATTTTTTGTGGACAACCCCATTTTTATTATGTAGCTGAAGATAAAAGTAGCTGTACTATGTCAGTACAGCTACTTGTCAGTCATACTATTCTAAAGTAGAAATGTATTCAGCGATTGCTTTTGCTTCCTCTTCAGTTTTCATGTTCGGTTGCATTGGAGTACCTTCGATACCCTTTGTTAAAACTTCAACGATATGGGCTTCATCTAAGCCATGTAGGTTTGGACCCATACTACCACTTAAATCATTACCGTGACAACCGATACAAGATTGTACTAGTGCTGCACCATCATCGTTTGCATCTGTAGTTTCAGTAGTTTCGCCACCGCCCTCATGTTCAGCAGCAATTTCTTTCTTGTTATCTGCACCTTGTAAAGACATGAAGAAAATAAGACCAATACCAAATGCCAGAATTAAGATGTAAGGAACGACTGGATTGTTTTTCATAAGTTTCCCCTCCTCATTTTAAGTCTACTTCTATTATAATATAGAATCAGTCAACATCTAATATTGTACTTCATTAACAAAGAAACGAAAAGCCCTATTCGCTAAGTTTTCCTTTGTTTGTAACAAATTCGACATTTCTGTATCTATTGGATAAAATATGTCTTGCCAACCCCAAAATTTGGTCATATTTATCCTTTTCCATACCATTGTTTTCATTACGATTCTGTTGTTATCATACCCTTTGCACACGTACATATACCAAAAAATTAAAAAATCTGTATGTCTTGTATCAACATACAGATTCTCATGTAATAATAATTTCAATATAATATTTGCTGTATCAAGATAGATTTATGATATAATATCCAATCAGTGCTACTAACCCTAAAACACCTGAGACTGTGAAATATAGCAGTTTCATTTTAATACCCGACCAAAGCCAAATTATACAATTCGCTGCAATCAAACAAAACAAAACCGTATTATTTCCACTAAAATATGTAGTGCAAATACGAATAGACATACTAAATAGCAGAATGGCTGCCAGTACATGAAAAATAGGCGCCAGTAGATGTTTTTTTTGTGCCATTTGCCATGCAGCAATAAATAAGATGCATGCCCCTAATCCCACAACCACAGTTAATATCAAAGTCAAAGATTGCATTGTAAAATAGAGTGTCAAAACAGCCATGATGGCGATACATAGACCCACTACTAATAGGACCATTTTTCTTTTTTCTGATGGCAAAATCGCTTGTTTAGGATGTTGCACTGGCTCTAACTCCTCTATATCAGCCCCTTCTGTATAAAGAGCTGCTAAAAAGTCACAATAGTGCTCTGGTAAAAGTTTATTTTGCTTCCAAAATAAAATTTCATTAAGGATTATTTTCTTTCGAGGATTTGTCATAATGATAGCTCCAAACATTGCTTAATAATGGTTGTATTACAATTTTATCTCACAATTTTGGAAAACACATCTGTATAAAGTCGCAAATCTTTCATTTCCTTCATTCTAATTATCTATTATTGTCGAAAATAAGAAAGTCGAGTAGCGGGCTTATTACCTTTTCAGTATATAAAAAAGGAGCTATCCCAACTAATTCACACTAGTCGGATAGCTCCATCTATTTAAATTTATTCTAAGAAATCTTTTAAACGTTTACTGCGAGAAGGATGACGTAATTTTCTTAATGCTTTCGCCTCGATTTGACGAATACGCTCACGAGTTACGCCAAAGACTTTTCCTACCTCTTCTAATGTACGTGTGCGACCATCATCTAATCCAAAACGTAAACGAAGTACGTTTTCTTCACGGTCTGTTAACGTATCTAGTACATCTTCTAATTGCTCTTTTAACAGTTCATAGGCTGCATGGTCAGATGGAGATTGTGCTTCAGAATCCTCAATAAAGTCTCCTAAATGTGAATCATCTTCTTCTCCAATTGGTGTTTCAAGAGATACTGGTTCTTGTGCAATTTTTAAAATTTCACGAACTTTTTCAGGTGTTAAATCCATTTCCTCTCCAATTTCTTCTGGAGAAGGCTCACGACCCAAATCTTGTAAAAGTTGACGTTGTACACGTATTAATTTATTAATGGTTTCGACCATATGAACAGGAATACGAATCGTACGAGCTTGGTCAGCAATCGCGCGTGTAATTGCCTGACGAATCCACCATGTAGCGTAAGTAGAGAATTTAAATCCTTTACGGTAATCGAATTTTTCAACAGCCTTAATCAGACCCATATTCCCTTCTTGGATTAAATCAAGGAATAGCATACCACGACCAACATAACGTTTTGCAATCGATACAACTAAACGTAAGTTCGCCTCTGCTAAACGTTTACGTGCTTCCTCGTCTCCTTGCTCAATACGCTCTGCAAGTGCAATTTCCTGCTCAGCAGATAGTAAATCTACTCGGCCAATTTCTTTTAAATACATACGTACAGGGTCATTTATTTTAACACCTGGTGGTACACTCAAATCGTTTAAGTCGAAAGTTTCTTCATTTGCTTCTTCTTTCATTAGACTTTCTTCTTCAAATTCTTCTTTTCCAATGATTTGAATGTCTTTATGCTTTTCAAGATCCTCAGCAAAATGGAAAATTTCTTCATTTTCCAATTCATAAGGTGTTAGTTTCTCTGAAATTTCTTTCATCGAAATTTCACCTTCTGTTTTCGCTTTTTCTTGTAGGAATTTTTTTGCATCATCTAATGTAATTTCTACTTCTATCTCTTTTGAACGTTCTGACTTGTCCGCCATAAACCTTCCTCCTTCTAAACAACCGAATCGGGTTAAATCGCCGATAACGATTTTCTTAAATGAATAATCTGTTGGGCGATTTCAAGTGCACGTGCATACTCATGCATCTTCTCCGCTTCCTTTGACTCATGCATCTTTTGATAAATTTCTTGCTCAATTCTATATTTTTGAAGCTGACGGATGGAGTCCATTACCTCTGCCTCTGCTTGATCAGGATCTCGCTCAACTAAAGCTGCTTCCATGACAATTTTTCGTAATTCAGCGTCATCCAAAATTTCCACAAAGCGTTGATAATCAGGATGACCATATTCCTCATAAAACCCTACTAAGCGAACAAAAACAGCCATATAAGCATCTCGTACAAATGGCTCCTTTTGCTCACTACGTAATACCCTGTCCACTACATCTATATTATGAAGCATATGAGCCAGTAATAAACGTTCGGCACGTTCGGCTGCGTCCATAGGCTTTTGCTGCTGCGTGACTGGCATTGAAGGCATCTGTGTAGGCATTTCTGATTTTGCAGAACGTACCTGATTAGCCTCCAACTTTCGGAATTGAGCATAAATGGCTTCTTCCGATATATTGGTTTCATTTGATAACTGTCGTATATACAAATCTCGTTCAACTGGTGAGGATCTCCCTACTAGTTGTTCAAGGACTTCTTGAATATACTGAAGCGTATCATTTTCAAATTGAAAGTTCTTATTGCGTCTAGCATGCATCATCATAAAAGCAATATACGCATGAGGATTTTCCAAAATTTGTTCCTTAAATGCTTGTCCACCTAAAGAGTGAATGTATTCATCAGGATCTAATTTTTCTGGCAATACAGCAATATCGACTTTCATGCGCTCCGTATGCAGTAATTGCGCCGCTCGTTTCGCTGCATCAAATCCAGCATTATCACCATCATAGCAAATCGTAATTTGCTCTACTAAGCGTTTTAGCTTTGTGATATGCTGATTTGTTAGCGAAGTTCCCATTGTCGCAACCACATTCATGACACCTACAGAGTTGGCCGCTAAAACATCCATAAAACCTTCCATCAATACTACTTGACGATTTTTTCTGATAGAAGTTCGTGCTTTATCTAGGTTATAAAGCACTTCACTTTTTTGAAATATTGGTGATTCTGGACTATTTAAATATTTCGCTTCTTCACCAGTTGATGTAAGTATTCGACCTGAGAAGGCAATAATTTTACCATTCTCATCTCGAATCGGAAACATAATACGTCCTCTAAAGCGATCAAAGTAGCGTTCTTCTCCCTCTCGCTTAATGATGAGGCCACTTTCCGCAATTTCTTGTAAGTTATAACCTTTTCTTTCAAGCAATATTGTTAATGCTTCAAAGCTTGGGAGAGACCAACCAATGTTATTAGATTCTATAAGTTCCCTTGTAAATCCTCTTTCTAGCAAATAATTTAAAGGTTCTTCGCCATCCTCTGTATTCAACAGTAGATGATGAAAAAAATCTGCTGCAAAAGCGTGTGCTTCTTTCATCCTTTCTTCTGCTTTAGATATCTTTTTTGTTCCCTCTGGAAAGCTTGGCTCAACATCTAAGTGTATGCCAGCACGTTCCCCAAGTTTCACAACGGCATCAGGAAAAGAAATGCCTTCTATATCCATTACAAAAGTAATAGCATTCCCCCCTGCACCACAACCAAAGCAATGAAAGATTTGCTTGTCTGTTGATACAGAAAAAGACGGTGTTTGCTCTCCATGAAATGGACAGAGGCCAAACCAATTTCGCCCACGCTTGGTCAGCTGCATGTATTCACTAATCACATCAACGATATCCGATTGTGTACGAATCTGTTCAATTACTTCTTCTGGAATCTTCCCTGCCAAATCCATCACCATCTTTAATATTTGCGTTCTAGAAACACAATTCGCTATTCGTTTTAAAATTCCTTTATTTCTCGACAAAAAATTAGGATTTTTCTCTTATAAATATTTTTACCACAATTTTATTATTATAAAACAAAAATTAGTTTTTATCTATACTATTTTCAAAATACACTCAAAAAAACCGCCTCTACTAACCGAGGTGGTTTAAATTTCCATCTTATTTACGAGTAAAAATATGTTCAATGATTGTATTTGCAGTCTCTTCGACAGCTTTATTAGTCACATCAATAACTTGACAACCTATTTTACTGACAATTTTTTCAAAATGTTGTATCTCATCTAAAATCCGTTCATGTTGTGCATAGATAGCATCATCATTTAATCCGAGTGACATTAATCTTTCTCTTCTGATAAAGTTTAACTTTTCAGGTGAAATGATTAAGCCAAAGCATTTTTTCGGATCTATTTGTAAAAGCTCTTCCGGTGGCTCTACCTCTGGTACTAAAGGAACATTTGCCACCTTATATTTTTTATGGGCTAAATACTGTGAAAGTGGTGTTTTGGATGTTCTTGATACGCCTACGAGTACGATATCAGCCTGTAATAACCCACGTGGATCTCTGCCATCATCATATTTTACCGCAAATTCAATGGCTTCAATTTTTTTAAAATAATCATCATCCAACATATGAACAATCCCTGGCGTTTCTAATGGGTTTTCTTCCATAAAGGTTGCCATAGTTTGTAAGGCTGGTCCTAAAATATCTACTGCCTGAATTTTTTCTTGCTCACATAAATCATGTAATAATTTACGCATTTCTTGACGAACTAATGTATAGACGATAAATGCTCGTTGTTGGGCTGCAAGGAAAACAATTTTACGGATTAGCTCCTCGGACTGAATGTGAGGAAACCGACGAATCACAGTATTTTCTAAACCCGGTCGGAACTGGCTAATAACCGCTTTGGCAACTTGATCACCAGTTTCGCCGACAGAATCAGATACAACAAATACGCGTAGTTTTTTCATGCAGCTCTCCTTCTAATTTAGACCTTTTGTGCAAGAGATAAGAAAGCTCGTGTAATCGTTGTTTTTGTAAGACGACCTACTATGGTTAAACCACCCTCCTGTGGTTCAACTACTGGTAGCGAATCAACTTCTCGTTCAATAAGCTTGTTCGCTGCAACAACTAATGAATCTGATCTTTCACAGTACGAAATATTTGGCATACGTGTCATAATAATATGTACTGGAATTTTATTTAAATCCTGCGTACCAATACTTGTACGTAGTAAATCTTTGCGAGATAGTACGCCTGTCAAAAACTCATTCTTATCTACGACAAAGAGTGTACCAACATCTTCTGAAAACATAAAGCAAATTGCATCATAAACCGTCATTGTTTCCGGGACCACGACAGGACCTGAATGAAAGTCTTTCACTTTTAAATTGTGAATACTATCCAATAAATTAATGGATGTTTTTTTACCTGAATAAAAATAACCAACTCTTGGTCTCGCATCTAAAAATCCTGCCATCGTTAGAATCGCTAAATCTGGTCTTAAAGTTGCTCGTGTCAGATTGAGACGTTCCGCAATATGTTCCCCGGTAATAGGGCCATTTTCTTTCACAATCTGTAAAATGTCTTCCTGACGTTTATTGAGTTCGATTGGACTCACCGCCTCAAATCTAATAGTGTTATACTTATGCTCAATTATTATATACTATTTTAATAATTATTGCGAATTAAAGAACTGCATGCTACAATATTGACACATACGCTTGCTCTATCTGTATTTTCGAGCAAAATTGCGTTATACAGGCGATGATGGGAAAAAAGTATCTGTTCCATTCAATAGCGAGTAGAAGATGGTGAAAGTCTACACAGCAACAGAGAAAAGGCACTCCTTGAGCTAACTTTTTGAAAAGAGGTTTTAAACATTCGTTTAAAACAATCAGGGTGGAACCGCGGGTCTTAGCACTCGTCCCTGGGCATGCATTGTGCCCGGAGACGGGTGCTATTTTCATTTAGTTACTACTAGATGAAATAACTTTAGCGTTTTACCGCTAAAAGAACAATAAGAAAAACTTAGAAGGAGGCTATTTTTATGGCTAACAAATCAATGGAAACCATCGTATCATTAGCAAAACATCGAGGCTTTGTCTTCCCTGGTTCTGAAATCTATGGTGGTTTAGCAAACACTTGGGATTACGGTCCACTAGGTGTCGAATTAAAAAACAATATAAAAAAAGCATGGTGGCAAAAATTCGTTCAAGAATCAGAACACAATGTAGGTATTGATGCTGCGATCTTAATGAACCCAAAAGCATGGGTTGCTTCTGGTCATGTTGGTAACTTCAACGACCCAATGATCGACTGTAAATCATGTAAGGCTCGTCATCGCGCAGATAAAATTATCGAGGATGCTGCATTAGCAAAAGGCGATGAAATCATTGTGGATGGTATGACATTCGATCAAATGAAAGAAACAATGATTAAATATGACGTAGTATGTCCGGATTGCGGAAAAGCGGATTTTACAGATATTCGTCAATTCAACCTAATGTTTAAAACGTTCCAAGGTGTGACGGAATCTTCTACAAACGAAATTTATTTACGTCCCGAAACGGCACAAGGTATTTTCGTGAACTTCAAAAACGTTCAACGTTCTATGCGTAAACGTACACCATTTGGTATCGCACAAATCGGTAAATCTTTCCGTAACGAAATTACACCTGGTAACTTCACATTCCGTACACGTGAATTCGAGCAAATGGAGCTAGAATTCTTCTGCAAACCTGGCGAAGATCTCCAATGGCACGCCTATTGGAAAGAATTCTGTAAAAATTGGTTACTAAACTTAGGCATGAAAGAAGAATCTATGCGTCTTCGTGACCATGAAGATGATGAGCTATCTCACTACTCAAATGCTACAACAGATATCGAATTCAAATTCCCATTCGGTTGGGGAGAGCTTTGGGGCGTAGCTGATCGTACAGATTATGACTTAAAACAACATATGGAACACTCAGGTGAAGATTTCACTTATATCGATCCTGTATCAAACGAACGTTATGTTCCTTATTGTATTGAGCCATCTTTAGGGGCTGACCGTGTCACATTAGCATTCCTATGTGATGCCTATGATGAAGAAGAGCTAGAAGGTGACGATAAACGTACAGTTTTACGTTTCCACCCTGCACTAGCACCATTTAAAGCTGCTGTTCTACCGCTTTCTAAAAAATTATCTGATGAAGCGGCAGATGTTTGGGCAGAGCTCCGCAAAGCGTTCCCTGTTGATTTTGATGAATCACAATCAATCGGTAAACGTTACCGCCGTCAGGATGAAATTGGTACACCATTCTGTATCACATACGATTTTGACTCAAAAGAGGATGGCCAAGTAACAGTACGTCATCGCGATTCTATGACGCAAGTTCGTATGCCAATTGCAGAAGTAAAAGCATATATCGAAAAACATCTTCAATTCTAATCGTTTTGCTGAACAAAAGAGGGAGTAGCCAGTCTGGCAACTCCCTCTTTTTATGCTTTATATGTGGAAAATAAGCGCTCTTGCATTTTTTCCTCGAATGAAAACTTTTTCATGCTCATCCCTACTAAGCTCACTAGTATCTCTTCAATATCAGCTAATGAATAATAAAGAAAGGCACCTTCTCGCATTGGACGAACTCGTTTGTCAACAGTTTGTTCCTCTTCAATAAAATAGGCGACATTGACATCACAATGCCCCATCAATTGTGTAATACGTTGATCATCACCTGGATTGATAAAGAAAGGTACTATTTTATCGATATACAAAATACTTTGCACAAGTTTAATGAAGAAATTTTCACGTAAGGAAGACTCCACCACTAAAATGGTCGTTTGTTCATGCTGATAATCCATATATAATACATTTAATTGCTCTTCTAATAGCTTTTTTAAGATACTAATAGAATTTCTATATTTCGTCATATCTGTTTGTATTTCTCGTGTTAGCAAACGTAGTATACGAAACGCTGGTAAGAAAATTTTTAAGACAATTTCTTTAGGATGTAAATGATCAATTAATTTACTAAAATGAATTCTCAGATTATTCTCATCGCAGCGGATTAATTGCTCCACAAATAAGTTAAAAATCTCTTCGAAGCTATTCGCCCTGTAGTCAATCATCTTCGTAATTTTCACACTATAGTTTAAAGGCAAGTTCATAGATTTTTGCTCATCTAGCAACCTCACCTTTGGTAATGTCGGAAATAAATCATAAACTAGCTCTACTTGTGCACTACGATTATCCGATAGCATAACAACCGAGTTGACTGGGTAAATGCCTAAACATTCAACAAACTTATGCATAAAGTTCTCATTATATAAATGACGATCCCTGTATAAAACAGCTAATGCATCTGTAGCACCGTAGCCAACATGGTAGACTCTTTTCGATGTCATGGCTGAATACACATCAATAATTTGTAATAATTGCACACCATCAGTCATTTCATCTGCACAAAGTTGATTTGGATAACCCTTCCCTGCAAAGCGTTCATGATGATCTCTCGCTAAATAGGCAATGTCTTCCTCCTGATATTCTATTAGTAAGTCATAACCTTTTGTTGTATGCGTTTTGACGATTTCAAACTCATCTTCAGAGAGTTTGCGCTTTAAATTTAATATTTCCTGCGGTATAAAGACCTTCCCAATATCGTGGAACAAATAACCTCTTGCTAATATTTCGATATCCGTTAAACCTAGATATCTAGCAAAGATTGTCCCTAACACAAATACATCAAATGAGTGGACAAATGAATATTCATCCCATTCCTTTAAGCGCATAAGTAGCTCATAGCGATGTTTTTTTTCTAAAATTTTTTCAAAAACACCTCGTACATAAGCCGTATCTTGCATGCTTTTCAGTATTTGTCCATATCGTAATTCATGCACAACATTCTCCAACGTTGTCATAAAAAGCTGACTTACCGTTTCTTTATATTCATCTACTGGTTCAGTTTTTTCAATTAATGGAGCAAATAAATCTTCATATTCTCTTGTTCGTTGAATACTTAAATCATGAACAACTCGAACTGAATCAGATGGTAAATAGACTGACAATTCATCTACTTTTCGAAGTTTAAGTAAGGCAATAATTCGCTCCGTTAAAACTAAATCTTTTTTTGCTAATAGACGATAGTCTGAGAAAATATCTTCAGCTAATATATCATTCGCTTCAACTTCCTGAATATTTAAGGTTACTTTTCGTAGCATATTTTCTGCCACATACGCAATGTACTAAGCACTATGTGACTCCCTCCTTCTTCCATAGGACTGCGTTATTCTGATAACGTATCAATGACTCCTCGCTTTCGCACAGATGAATATGTCCTGATTTTTCCAAGCGTGCTTGAAAAGCTTCTTTTTTAAAACCGTGACATCTAGCGGAGGCTTTATCTTGATTCAACCAGTGTTTAAACACCCGTTAAAAAAAGCAAAACAAGCATTTATTTTTCCCTATAGAGAGGGAGGCTTTTGTACCTAATGTTGTGCTTTTGATACAAAAAAACATTTGCTGAATCAAGATAAAATACGTTTTGCTGATAGAGGCTTCCATTTCATAGGCATGTCTAAATTGATCTAGCGTACATTTGTGTCGATGGGGATGAAACGACTAAATTATATTTTTAAAATATAAATACGATTATCTATATTTATTACAATATCATAGGTTAAAATACCTTTTCAACTAGTATATGGGACTCAAGTGATCGGTTTCTACTATTAATATATTGAAAACTAAAGAAAAACACAAAACCTTTTACCTATTATTTTTCATTTATCATCGAAATAAAAATTAATAAAAAGTCAAATAGACCCTTTACTCAAATTTCACAATCATAACTTTATTATATAAAACTAATTTTCTATAATCATTTTAATTTGTAAAAATTGAAATTTTATTCATTTACAATCCGCCTCTCATTCCCTTAAAGTATAACCAACGATGCTACTATTGACCTATCCAACTCTCTCCATATAGATGTATAGTTCAAGAGGCAAATCAAGTTTTTTCGTTGCTGTTAAACATTTAATTACCAGTAATGTCATGCTCAAGGATGATATTTCCTCTATTCGCAGTTCCAACTTTTTGGTATAAATAAGGTATTATAGTTAGTATTAGCTGTTAAATAATGAATAATTAACATGCTAAAGACATCCCCCTTTTTAACATTCAATCGTCCGGAAGTTTGAACTGATACATAGGAAGGTCTGAACGAAACATTCATACTATAAAATTTTATATTGTACTATTTGGAGGAATTCAATTGAAGTCTCAACGTTTATTTCAACTAGCCATGGCATCTGCCTTAGTAACAAGTGCGATTGTTATCGCACCACCAGCACATGCAGCATTTTTTCCTGATGTTAATCCATCCACTGAAGAAGGAAAAGCTATCATTCAGTTAGCAGAGCGTGGCATTATTTCTGGCTATATGGACGGAACGTTTAAACCTGCAAACCCCATTACACGCACACAAGCTGCGAAAATTTTAGCAGGTATTTTAAAGTTAGATACAGTTCATGTAAAAAATCCTCAATTTAAGGACATTAAACCTGGCGATGAAAATTACGGAGCGATTGCCGCATTAGCCAATGCAGGAATAATTAATGGGGCAAATGGTTACTTCTACCCAAATCAAAATATTACACGCGAACAAATGTCAAAAATGATTGCTAAGGGCTTTGGATTAACGAGTCCAAGTAATACACAATTGCCATTTACAGATGTCAAAAAAGGAACTGAATTCGAGCCTCATATTAAAGCTTTATTTGCCAATGGCATTACAAAAGGAACGTCAGCCACTACATACGGTCCAAAGAGTCCTGTGAAGCGTTCCCAATTGGCTGCTTTCGTTGTACGTGCTGAAAAAATGTTAAGCAATGCAACCGTTTATGCAAGTCAATTTAAACAGGACTATATCTTTGCTTCTTATGGTGGTCTTGAGCCAGCAGAGGATATTTTCACATGGACTGAAGAGGAAGATATGACAGAGTCTATCACGATTACCCCTATAAAAGAAGGTACGGGCAAATTAGTGATTACTGGATTTACTGATGATTCAGAGGACTTTACAACTATTTTTTATTTAGTTCATGTGAAAAATGTCAATGGAAAGCTGAAGGTAACGCTTGAGGAAGTAAAGGAAGAGGATTATACAGAAAATTCACCACTTGATTTAGCAGAAAGTAATTTACCATTCGTGCCAACTGAGGTAACAGTTCAAAATATGAACGGGCAGGCACTTGCATCGAATTTATACAGCTTTAATCAGGATGATCAAACATTAACTATCTCGAAAAATGGACAGTTCATTGTTACATTTTCAGATGGGACACAGCAACAAAAGATGGCGGCTGATGTGTATGCCTATGACTTTGTTCGCGGTATTGATTTGTACCATTTAACTGACGAATTAACACTATCAACGCCAGTATTACCTTTCGAGCCAGCTAGTGTAGCTCTTGAAGTTTTTGACTTTGAGCCAGCGCCTGTAAAAGCAACTATTCTTAATGGACAACTACATGTTACACCAAAAACAGAAGGTATTGCCATTCTTCATCTAACAGGTAAAAACGAGGAAACAGTCTATCTCTATGTGGAAAGTAAAAAAATTGCTGGACAATGGGCTTTTCTATATGAATTTGATATCTGAAATAATTTTTTAATAGCACAAAATGCCAGAAGAACATTATGAGTCTTCTGGCATTTCATTTTTAGATCGTATTTGCAATTCAGGCGTTCGCTCTAGTTGCTCAATAAATTTTTTCGTCTTAAAGCGGATACCTGTTTGTTCTTCATAGATGGTTGTAATAATTTTTTTGATGAAATATTTTGTTTCTTTTTTTAGCTCTATTTTTCCGATTTGATCGATTGGAACAGTATAAAACATACGTATAAGCTTCAGTTGTGTTGGTGTTAAACGAATGATATAGGGGTCATACTGATAACAGCGATGACATAAAAACCCTCCTTGTGCAAAGGAAAAAGCAAATTCCCCATCGACAGCACCACACGCAGCACAGGCATGTAAAATAGGTTGCACACCTGTATAGGGTAACATTTTCCACTCAACAAATAGTGTGATAGCTTCGGGATCATAGCCTTCCTCAATTGCTTGTAATGCGTGTAATAATACATCAAAAGCAAATGGCTCTGGTTTCCCTTCTTCCACGACACGTTCCACCAGTTCCATGATATAGCTAGCATAGGCAGTGGCCATAATATCTTCACGAATATGACGCATCGAGTTCAAATGCTCTCCTTGTTGTAATGTCCCCATACCAGTATGATGTTGCACCATAAACATGCCATAGGTAAAGGGTTGTGTGACGGACGCCAATCGACTAGAAGGCTTTTTTGCCCCCCTAGCCATTGTAGCCACTTTGCCAGCTTCTCGTGTTAGCAGAGTGACAATTTTATTGGATTCCCCATAAGCACGTACCTTTAATACAATGCCTTCCCATTTATGAAGCATAGTTCTCCTCCTTTCCTAAAAGAGCTATCCAAGAAAAGAGAGCTATCCAAAATGCTTTGGACAGCTCAAAGTAATACCTCTCAATTACACTCAGATTTTACTGAGCAGACGATTTGAAAAAAGACCTCCAGGAGGCAATCTATAACATCTGCTGAAGTCTATATTTTTAATTCAGCAGGCGTTTGAACATCTGCTAAGAAATTCACCCGATAAACACTGCTGGATTAGGATCACAACAGCTTAATATTCATCATCACGGAATCCAAAATCGCGTAAATGTGTAGATTTATTACGCCAATCTTTTTGTACCTTAACCCATAGCTCTAAATAGACTTTTGAGCCTAACAGCATTTCAATATCCTTTCGTGCACGTGTCCCTACTTCTTTCAGCAAGGCTCCACGTTTCCCAATGACAATGCCTTTTTGAGAATCGCGCTCCACAATAATCGTCGCGGCCACATGAATTTTGTCAGCATTTTCTTCATCACGGCGAATTTTATCAATCACCACTGCAATCGAGTGGGGAATTTCTTCACGTGTTAAATGTAAAACTTTTTCGCGTATCAGCTCTGAGATGATAAATCGCTCAGGATGATCCGTCACTTGATCTGCTGGGTAATATTGTGGTCCTTCTGGTAAATATTTTGCTAACGTCGCTAATAAATTTTCTACATTATTCCCTTGTAGTGCTGAAATCGGTACAATTTCTGCAAAATTATAGCGCTCTTTATAGTTCTCAATAATCCCTATTAATTCGTCTGGATGAATGGCATCAATTTTATTGATGACCAAAAAGACAGGCGTCGGATTCCCCGCCAACAATTCTAAAATGAATTCATCGCCTTTACCAAGTTTTTGCTCAGCATTGACCATAAACATAATAACATCCACTTCACGCAATGTATTTTTAGAAACTTTCAGCATGAAATCGCCTAGTTTATGTTTTGGTTTGTGAATACCTGGTGTATCAATAAAAACCATTTGGCTATCATCTGTTGTCAGTACACCTTGTACTTTATTTCGTGTTGTTTGTGGCTTATCACTCATGATCGCAATTTTTTGGCCAATGACACGATTTAAAAATGTCGATTTTCCTACATTTGGACGACCAATAATGGAGATAAAGCCTGACTTGTAGCCATTGTTAGTTTCCTGCATTCTCTAAATCCTCCGTCGTAAATGCAAACGGTAGTAATTCGCCTACCGACGTTACCGTCACATCACCTTTTAAGTTCGTTAAATAAACAGGCATAGTTGGCGCACAAAACTCCATCATTACCTGACGACATGCTCCACACGGTGCGCATGGCCCGTCCGTATCAGCAACAATGGCAATGGCTTCGAATTCATAAATGCCCTCTGATACAGCTTTAAAGAACGCTGTACGCTCCGCACAATTCGTCATACTATAGCCTGCATTTTCAATATTGCAGCCGTGAATGACCTCTCCCTCTTTTGTTAAAAGAGCTGCACCTACTTTAAATTTCGAGTATGGAACATAGGCTTTTTCACGTGCTTTTTTTGATTCCTCTAATAATCCTTGCATATCCACTGTCATCTATACAAATTCTCCCTCACATTATGGTTTATTTTCATTAAGAAGACACTCATTTCCATTAAAACCATTTTGGCAGAAAGATGAGTAATCCGATTATAGCACTGAATAGCGCAAATACAAGCACTGCACCTGCCGCAATATCTTTCGCCTGCTTAGCAAGTGGATGTATCTCTGGGGAAGCTAAATCAACCGCCCGTTCGATAGCTGTATTGATCATTTCCAGCGCAAACATTAGTGCTATTAATAGTAGCACAATATACCATTCCATACGAGATAAACCTGTCCAATAACCAGCCATTATAACAATGATTGCACTAATTATATGTGATTTTAAATTTTGTTCTTTACTTGCTGTGATAATGCCTTCCAATGCATAGCCAAAAGATCGCAAGTATTTGCGCAAATCCATTTAGTCTCGCCCTAAGCCGAAAGTTTGTAAAATTTCATCTTGCTTTGTAAACATTTTTTTCTCTTCTTCTGGCTCCATATGGTCATAACCAAGCAAATGTAAAAAGCCATGTACAGCTAAAAAACCTAATTCTCGTTCAAAGGAATGATTGTATTCCTCAGCCTGCTCTTTGGCACGGTCTGTAGAAATGATAATATCACCTAGTACACGTGGCATTCCTTCAAAAGTTACCTCGATTTCCCCTTCCCCTAGCTCCTCTAACGCAAAGGAAATGACATCTGTAGGCTGATCCTTGCCACGATACTCACGGTTAATATCTTGAATCGTCTCATTCGTTACAAACGTCACTGAAACCTCAGTTTCTGGCTCAATATTTTCAATACTCGCTGCATGCTGTAAAAGCTTTTCAACAAGCTCTGTATGTGGTGTAGCCACTTCATTTGTTTCATCTGTAAAATCAATTGTTAAAATCATAGATCCTCCTACTTATCTGCCTTTGGATATTCAATACGTGAGTGGAAAATACCATTCAACGTTTCACAAAGAACTCTCTCTATACATTTTAACTCTTTTATCGAAATATCGCATTCATCAAACTGATTATCCTGTACACGATCATCAATGATCGCTCGTACTAGCTTATGAATTTTTTCAGCATTCGGCTCTTTCATTGAACGAACTGCTGCCTCAACACTGTCAGCAACACTAATAACCGCTGCTTCCTTAGTTTGTGGTTTTGGACCTGGATAACGGAGCTTTGCCTCATCAATGCTTTTTCCTTGTTCCTTCGCTTTAAACAAGAAGAACTTTAATAAACTTGTACCATGATGTTGTAAAGCGATATCGATAATTTCTTGCGGCATTTTATAGCGTTTTAACATGTCGGCTCCATCTGTTGTATGGGCGATAATAATTTCTGCACTTGTCTCAGGCGGTAAAGAATCATGCGGATTAATACCTGACATTTGATTTTCAATGAAAAAGGCAGGACGCTTTGTTTTACCTATATCATGATAATAACAACCAACACGCGCTAGTAAACCATCTGCACCAATTTCTTCACAGGCAGCTTCTGCTAAATTCGCTACCATTACACTATGATGATATGTCCCTGGTGCTTCCATTAGTAATTTTTTTAATAAAGGATGATTAGGATTGGATAGCTCAATTAAACGCAGCGACGATAATAAGCTAAATGCTGACTCAAAGAATGGTAAAAGTCCCATTGTTAATGCCCCTGAAAGCAAGGCAGATAACATAGCTGCAATCAAGTAAAACACTAATTCTGGCAAGCCGTAGGATGATTGTGTCATGAGTAAATAAAAGGCGATAAATGCCATGTTGACAAGGGAAATCACACCAACTGCATGTAAAATATGTGAGCGTTTTTCCACACTGCGCAAAAAGAACAGGCTTGCAAGCCCTCCAAAAATAATATACAACGTAATTTCCATTTGCATAACAGATGAATAGCCTTCTTGAAAAATAACACCTGCTGAGGCTGCGGTCATAACGGTAATGAGCACAGCTGCTCGTTCATCCGCTAATAATCGTACAAGCATTGTAGCTAATGCCGTCGGGAACAGAAAGGCAATCGTTACATCAAAGCCACCAGACACTAAGCTAATAAATTTCATGAGCAGGATTGACAACGTATAAACAATCACTGTCACTAATAAGGCATTGCGTTTTTTTCGTTCGTCAGCATCCCAACGCTCAAATAAAATATACATAAACATCATTTGCAGTAGCGTTAAAATAATAAGTCCAGCAATTGGCTTCAAGGATGCTTTATTACTTACCATACCCAATAGCTCTAATTGTCGGTAAGCCTCATTATCAATAATTTGACCTTCCTGCACAATGATTTGTCCTTGTAAGATTCGTGTCGGCTCGACGCTTTCCTTCGCCTGCTCTTTGCGAATTTTCGTTTGGTCTTCGTTAATTGTTTCATTTTCAATAATACTTGTACGCCCTATTAACACGACTGTATTGAATATTTTATCAGGATACCCTCGTTGCCCTCGAATCTTTGTCTCAAAATCATTTTGAGCAACAAAGACATTTTCAGGTCGGATAGACTTTTGTAAATAGTCCTCTACAAATTTGGATAATTGCGTACTAGTTCTGTTTAAATCTTCATCACTTTGCACTAACAGACCTTCCAACTGTGAATCTGTAAAGATTAATGGCATCTGGTCTTCATCTATTGATTCGAATTTTTTGCGAAGCTGTGCAACTTGATCGGCAATAGGTATAGGTTCCTTACTGTTTGCAACATCCTTTTTCACTTCTAGTACATAATCAAACAATGATGTTACAATCGCTGCTCTTTGCTTGGCGACATCCTCCGAAAATTGATAGACTGAATCCACTGCATTGGCGGCTTTTTCCCGCTCTAGCTGCGTCTTATAAGTGTCTTCAATCGTTTTGGTAGATCGTACGGTTTCAGGCGCAAGCTGTAGTGGTTTGAAATCATATGTAACTCCCTTAACATTGCCATACATAAACGCAAACTGTAGGCCGCCTGTTAAAATGAGAATGATGATAATAAAGTAGCGAAAACCGATAAGCTCTGTAAATTTTCGAAGTTGTTTCTCCATTTGGCACCTCCTCTATCTACCTACTATCATACCAATTCAACATACATTTTTCTCGAAAAATGTATAAGAAAGCAAAAAACAGCTATACAATTTTGCATAGCCGTCACATTTTTTCCCATATTTTGATTAATTTCGTAGTTTAGCTATTTGCTTTGTAATGATGATTTTAAAACACTATCACATCTGGCGCTTCGCTTGCCGGGCAGACTTTTTAAACCTTGTTGCCCCTGGCGCTTCGCTTGCCGGGCAGATTTTTTAAACCTCGTTGCCCCTGGCGCTTCGCTTGCCGGGCAGATTTTTTAAACCTCGTTGCCCCTGGCGCTTCGCTTGCCGGGCAGACTTTTTAAACCTTGTTGCCCCTGGCGCTTCGCTTGCCGGGCAGATTTTTTAAACCTCGTTGCCCCTGACGCTTCGCTTACGGGGCAGACTTTTTAAACCTCGTTGCCCCTGACGCTTCGCTTACGGGGCAGACTTTTTAAACCTCGTTGCCCCTGACGCTTCGCTTACGGGGCAGACTTTAGAATTGCTTCGCAATTCTAAAGTTGCTGTTCTTCGTAGGCTTGGATGATTTTGGCTACGATTGGGTGGCGTACGACATCGCCTTGTTCTAATACTTGGAAATGTATGGATTTTACATATTTTAATGTACGCTCTGCTACAATCAAGCCAGATTCCGTATTTTTAGGTAGGTCAATTTGCGTTTTATCACCTGTAATGACCATTTTAGAACCGAAGCCTAGACGTGTTAAAAACATTTTCATTTGCTGATGTGTTGTATTTTGAGCCTCATCCAAAATAACAAAGGCATCATCTAATGTACGACCACGCATATAAGCTAATGGCGCGATTTCTATTGTTCCGCGTTCAATCAGTCTTTGTGTTTGTTCAGCCCCGTAAATGTCGTTTAAAGCGTCGTAGAGAGGTCTAAGATAAGGATCTACCTTTTCCTTTAAATCTCCTGGCAGAAATCCTAGAGACTCTCCTGCTTCAACAGCAGGGCGAGTTAAAATAATTCGCTTTACATGCCCATTTTTAAGTGCCTGTGTTGCCATGACTACCGCTAAATACGTTTTCCCAGTACCGGCTGGACCAATACCAAAAACAACGTCTTTATGACGGATTGCTTGTATGTATTCTCGTTGACCAATTGTTTTTGCACGGATTGGCTTGCCTTTCGTCGTGCGTGCTATTTCTTCATCATAAAGTTCTGCAAAATATTCAATCGTGCCTTTTTGTATCATTTCAATCGCTGTTGTAACATCCCGTTGATCAATATTAATTCCTTTGCGAATGACCTTCAATAGTGCATGCAGAAGTAAGGTTGCCTGCTCCTTAGCATTTTCTTCACCAGCCAGCTGAATTTGCTCACCGCGCGTAATGATATGAACATTTAGTGCTTCTTCGACTAATTTCATATTTGCATCTGAAATACCGAGTAGCATAACCGCTTCGTTTGGATTATCCACCTGTAATACAGTTAACTGTTCTGACATAATCATTCTCCTTGTAGGCCTTGTATTGGACTTGCAATGTTTTCATTGACTAAAAATAGAACTTTCCCTTCAACTGTACCATTCCCCCACTTTGCCTGTAAAAGGTTTTCTTTCTTGATCATTGTTTTTGCAGGTAACGAACGTAACACTTTTTCATGCAGTAGAGGGATTAGCAATGACTCTATTTTCGATTCATCAAGCTCCACTTGCATCGTATTTGTCTGTTGTTCCTCTACAATCGAAACATAGGGGTCTAACCAATTCGGTAAATCCTTCTTTTGTACATAATCTACTTTTTCTTTGTGTATCCCCTTTAGCAATACTCGCCACTGCTTTTGCTGCACAGTTTCCATTGTAATCGTTGTTGGGATTTTGAACGAGCATTCAAGCCAATAGTCTGCAAATACCTCTCCCTTAGCCCCAACATAAACTTGATCTGTACCACTTTCAATAACACCACTCACAAGGACGTCTCCCTCATAGGCTGTATCATTTATTGAAATCTTCCGTTCACCATTTTGTATATTAAAATGAGTAATGACACCACTTTTCGTTGCGACTAAATGCGAAGCTAATTTGTCATTCGATTGCTCTGTTTGCTTCGGTGATTCCTGAGGTCTCAGTATTACTCGTCCGCCATGTTTATCAATATGCACCCATGATAGCTCTCGATGTTGCTCTAACAGCTTTTGACGTATGATGGTATTGGAAGGTAAACTTTTTTTAGAGAGCGGTGTTTCTAGTTGAAAGGTCTCTTGAAAGGTTTTGCCTAGCCGCTGCTCCAGTTCGGGTGTCGCTGCCTCAATGTCCACTCGCCAAATGACTTGTGCGCAGATAATAGGAATGACAATCATCAAGGTTAAGCCAAGCAAAGTCCAAAGCTGTGCTCGGAAAACTTGCAGCTCATCTGCATAAAAAACAGCCATTTTCAAACGAAACTGTCTTCGAGCACGGCGAATTTTTGGTAAGTAATGCATAGTTGTTTCAAAGGAAACTTCTTGCTCACGAAAGACTACACGCTTTAACGGAACATGCTGGGCGTGCAATGCTTGAATAAAAGGATGAACATTTTCATGGCGCTTTATACGTATAATGATAGGCCGATTATTCCACATTTTAGCTCACATCCATATTCTTTGCCTTTTTCATCTGAAGCTCCTGTAGATTATCAACAGAGAGATGAAGCATTTCTTCTTTTAGAGCATTAATCTTCACGGAATCTGCATTGACAGTAATATGATAATCTGCATAAACAAACGAACAGGTCGTAGCATCTGCATGGATAAACCGATAAGGTCCAATAATTTTTAATGATTCGTATTCTAACAATTCGAGTAGTGGCGTTAATTGAAATAATTTTTTCATAAAAAATGCCTCCTTCTTCGGCAATATATGCATCGAAAAAGGAGGACATGCTAGTTATTTTCTTTTTGCTTTAGGTGGTCCTAATATTTCAGCCATTACGATCGCTTGCATGAGATCGTTTTTCGATTGAGGTAATTGAAAAGTCGATGGCGCACCGACTGTTTGCACCTCTTTTTTCCCAGCAGCTAGACGTCCTCTACTTTCTCGAATAGAAGTACGACTAGGAACATCCGTTGGCATAACTGGCGGGGCCATATAGCTTGGTATTTCCTGCTTCACCTGTTCTTCGACCAACTTTTTAGGCTCTTCGGCTTTCTCATTTTCAGGAATCCAATCACCAATAAACTCTCGTGCAAAATCTTCAAAACTTTGCGCTCTCCCTGCACGATGCGGCGTTGTTTCCGCCATAACTGGAGGCTCTGCCGCTGTATCTTTATTAAAAGGAGGCATCTGTTTCTGAGGCTTTTTATTTTTTGATTTTCCGAAAATAGAGCTGGCTATGGCAATTAAGGCAAGAATTATTAATTGTTCCATATGTTAGTTCCGCTCCTTTCCGTTTTTAAGCATTTGGATCATTCGTGTCTGGCTTATCAGTGCTTACTTTTGAAATCGAGTCGCGCATCGCCGTATCCGCTTGAATGTTACGATAATTCATGTAATCCATAATGCCAAGATTACCAGAACGTAATGCTTCAGCCATAGCCTGTGGTACTTCTGCTTCAGCCTCTACTACTTTCGCCTTCATTTCTTGAACACGGGCAATCATTTCCTGCTCATTCGCTACAGCCATTGCACGGCGTTCTTCAGCTTTTGCCTGAGCAATGTTTTTATCCGCCTGTGCTTGTTCAATCTGTAATTCTGCACCGATGTTTTTACCGATATCTACGTCGGCAATATCAATGGATAAGATTTCAAAGGCTGTTCCTGAGTCCAAACCTTTTGATAATACTGTTTGTGAAATCATATCAGGATTTTCTAATACTTCTGTATGGTGCACAGCCGAACCGATTGTCGAAACAATCCCTTCACCAACACGGGCAATAACTGTTTCTTCACCAGCACCACCGACTAAACGCTCGATATTTGCACGCACTGTAATACGTGCCTTTGCTTTAACTTCAATCCCGTTCATTGCTACACCTGAAATAAATGGTGTTTCAATAACTTTTGGATTAACAGACATTTGAACCGCTTCTAATACATCTCGACCAGCTAAATCAATCGCTGCACAACGTTCAAAAGATAGTTCAATATTGGCACGGTGAGCTGCAATTAATGCATTGACAACACGGTCAACATTACCACCTGCTAAATAGTGACTCTCTAACTGATTAATCGTAACAGGTAAACCTGCTTTATGTGCTTTAATCAACGGATTGACAATTCGAGAAGGGATAACTCGACGTAAACGCATCCCAATTAATGTGAAAATACTAACACGAACGCCTGCTGCTAATGCAGAAATCCACAGTGCTACCGGTACAAAGGTAAAGAATACCGCAAGAACAATGAATAAAATAACCAGTCCAGCAATTGGACCAATTAAAGCTAAATCAAAACCCATTTTCTATTCCTCCATCTCTTTATCTGTTTGTCTCACAACAATACGTGAGCCTTCAACTTTAATAATTTCTACATGTTGATTGGCATCGATATAGCCACCTTCTGATACAATATCAATGCGTTCACTACCAAGTACCATTGTACCTGATGGACGTAGTGGTGTAAGCGTTTTCCCAATTTTTCCTAACAGTTCTGTGCGATTGACATTGGACACATACCCTTCTTCTGTCGTAGTTGCATCCATTAACACGAGCCTGTTTAAGACATGCATTTTTTTTCCGAAAAATTTCATCAGAATCACCATTCCTATCATCGCTATCACAAGCGCAATGAGAATTGCTACTATCATTTGCATCATATTTGCACCTGCCAGTATCAGACTTAGTAATATGAGCACGCCACCTAAAATTCCCACAATTCCTCCGGGGACAAAAAACTCTGCAATTACAAGTGCTAAACCAACTATAAATAACAATAATGTTTCATAACCAGCGAAGCCTGCAACCATATGTCCAAAGAAAAATAAACCAAGAGCTGATAGCCCCATTATACCTGGAACGCCAAATCCTGGCGAATATAGCTCCATCACCAGCCCTAAACTTGCGATAGACAATAAAATGGGTACAATGATTGGATTTGTAATAAAACGAGCCAATTTTTCAGAAAATGTTGGTTCGATGGGAATAATATCACTACCCTTAAGGTTTGTTTTCGCTAAAAGCTCCTGAAAATTTTTAACCGTTCCTTCAGAATAGCGAACCTCCAATGCCTCCGAAGCAGATAAGGTTAACAAATTCTTTCCGCCAGCACGGTATTCTGGTAGTTCATAGTTGGTATCTGCCATTGCTAATGCATACTTAGGATCGCGACCTGATGTTTCTGCCGCTGCCTGCATTTGAGCAAGCCAGGCACTATTAGCTTTTAAATCTGCTGCATTACCTGCTGAATCAATGACCGCTGCTGCACCGATTGTTCCATTCGGCACCATGTAAATCTCATCCGCATGTAAGGCTAAAAAAGCACCAGCTGAATGCGCATCCTTATTAATATAAGCAATTGTACGTATCTCCGTTGCATCCATAAGCATGGCGATATCACTTGCAGCATTCACAAATCCGCCAGGCGTATGTATATCTAAGATAATCGCCTCTGCATAGTTTTCTTCAGCCTCTTTAAAAGCTCGTTCTAAAAATGCATGAAGCCCTCGCTCTACTTCATTATGAATTGGAACATGGTAGACCTTACTACTTGCAAAAGCTGACGTTAATGGAAACGCTAACAAAAAAGTCATCCATATTACTAGTAAATAGCTGAGGATTCTCCGTCTTCGCATCTTTTTCCCTCCCTTCTAACATGCTTCTCCCTTGTATATACGGTCAATCATGCGAAAAGTTTCACAAATCTTAAAATTTTTTAAGTTTATTTAAGATTCATTTCCTTTGAATGATTGACACTTAGTATGCTACAAAAAAAGCCGAATGAATCAATAAGATATCATTCGGCTTTTTCATATGTACGTAAGCGTGAGCAATGTAAAATACCTGAAATCAATCCTCCATGTGATTAATTTCAGGTATAATTTTGTCTGCTCAGTGAATCATACAATTGCGTGTTATGAACGTAGGGATTTTTAATGGGAAATTAAATTACCACTTACGTTTACGTGCAGCTTCTGATTTCTTTTTACGTTTTACGCTAGGTTTTTCGTAGAACTCGCGCTTTCTAACTTCTTGAATTGTACCACTTTTTGATACAGTACGTTTGAAGCGGCGAAGAGCATCTTCAAGCGATTCGTTTTTGCGAACGACAGTTTTTGACATCTCTCTTTCCCTCCCTCCGAACACACGTCAATACACAATTAGGCAAATTACCTTCTGTTGTGTACTAAAAAATTATATCGTATTGTCTAATAATGGTCAATAGAAAGTGTGCGAAATTATCAAGTGAATTTTTGGTTTTATTTTTGTTAACTTATTCAAATTGTATTTAGCTAGCAATATATCCAATATTTATTCTTCCTTCTAGTAAAACATGATTTATTGACAAACAAAAAGGCTGTTTCAAGTCCCCCTTGATCCAGCCAGCCACTTTTTAGAAAACTTTCTTCTGATCTCTATCATCTTTTAAAATTTCAACAGCCTCTCTAAAACGCTGGGAATGGACAATTTCCCGTTCACGTAAAAACTTTAAGCTATCATTTAAATCTGTGTCATCTGATAAATCAATAATCCATTGATAGGTGGCACGCGCCTTTTCCTCAGCAGCTATATCCTCATACAAATCTGCAATAGGATCACCCTTAGCCTGAATATAGGATGCTGTAAATGGTACCCCTGAAGCATTCTGATAAAATAAAGCACGATCATGATTTACATAATGGTCGCCTAGACCAGCCTCCTTGAGCATTTCAGGTGTCGCATCTTTTGTTAGCTTATAGATCATCGTGGCAATCATTTCTAAATGTGAAAATTCCTCCGTTGCTATATCAGTTAAGAGCCCTACCACTTTGTCTGGTATGGTATAGCGCTGATTCATATAGCGAAGGGCTGCTGCCAGTTCCCCATCTGCTCCTCCATATTGCTCAATTAAAAACTTAGCAAGCATTGGATTGCATGTACTAACTTTTACCGGATACTGGAGCTTTTTTTCGTAATACCACAAAAATTATTCCTCCTAGTTCTTTTGATTAGACCTGCCATGGCCACGGCGTATCAATCCAATTAAACGGGTAATTCGAATAGCTTCTTCCAAAATTCATGAGCGGTCCATATTTCTGTTCGAAATCAACTTTAAGCTTCATGCTTTTCTCTGTATTTTCATTAAATTGCTGGATGGCATCATAATCGTGTGGATGGGTGTCTAAATAGAGGTTTAATTCCACAATGACGAAATCAATTGCCTGTATTTCTTCTAATTGCTTATAAAATTCAGGCGGCATCTTTTTAGTCATGCTTCACCCCTCCTTTTTAGGGGAAATGGATACGGGCTAAATAACTGTGGCCAAAGTGTTCCTGCCATTAGAGCTTCTCGTGGGGTTGGGAATTGTGGTAGTCCAGGTGGTTGAAAACCCATATATAATTGTGGTGGTGTAGCAAAGTATTTTACTTCGATAGGCTTACAAGGATCAAAAGGGCTAATATACGGTCTCCAAGCCTTATACTGTGTAAACATGGCATCCTCCTTTCTGTCTTCACATTCATCAGTGGAGTATATGTGCGGAAAAAAATATTATGTTTATTCAACACAAAGAAGCCATAAGCTCATGCAAATCTGTGCAAGAGCTTATGGCTTTAAAATTAGTAATTGGAATCAGCAATTAAGCCATTCATAATGGCAACACCAGAGCTTGCTCCAATACGTGTAGCACCAGCTTCTACCATTTTTTTCATATCCTCTAGGCTACGAACGCCACCTGAAGCTTTTACGCCCAATTCAGGACCTACTGTTTTACGCATAAGAGCAATATCTTCTGCTGTTGCACCACCAGTTGAAAAACCTGTTGATGTTTTCACATAGTCAGCACCTGCTGCCACAGCTAGCTCACATGCCTTCACTTTTTCTTCATCTGTTAATAAACATGCTTCAATAATCACTTTCACAAGTGCGCTGCCTTTAGCCGCTTCTACAACTGCTGCAATATCAGCTTGTACATGCTCATAGTTTTTATCTTTTAACGCACCGATATTAATGACCATATCTACTTCTTTTGCACCGTTAGCAATCGCATCTTTTGCTTCAAATGCTTTCACTGCTGGTGTGTTGGCACCGAGTGGGAAGCCAATAACCGTACAAACTAAAACATCTGACCCTTGCAATAATTCGCTACTACGCTTCACCCATGTTGGATTGACACATACTGAAGCAAAGTTAAATTGCTTAGCTTCTGCACATAATTTTTCAATTTGTTCCTTTGTTGCCTCAGCCTTTAATAATGTATGATCAATCATACGCGCAAAATTTTGTTCCATTGTTAAACGCTCCTTCATTAAGCAAGATGTACGTACCTCTTCGAATCATACCATTTTTTCTCGTTGCCGTCTAATTTCTTTCTTAGCCAATTATTCATTAAATGCTATGTCATTGTTTTTTGAAACTCTACTAAATGAAAATCCGCAGTGAATGGCTTTTCTGACCCTTCCTTATGCCAGTCGTGATAAACGCTCAGTAAGCTTAGAAATGACTGATATATCCTCTTCTATTTCTTCTCTCGTCACATTCATTTCTACTCTCTCAGTTTGATTTTCTTCATTATAACAAGAAAAGTGGAATATTCATCCAATAAAAAAGGATTGCCTCAAAAGCAGGCAACCCTTTGCATATTAATTAACTGTTTCTAAAACACGTACAAATTGTCCTTGTGAGTGTGGATAGCCTGCTTGTGTAATTTTTACTTTTACAAGCTGTCCAATCAGACTTTCTGGACCTTCAAATACGATTTTCAAGTAATTATCAGTATAACCTGTTAGAAGACCTTGCTCTTCACTGCCATCATGCACAAATTCTTCAGGAATCACTTCTAATACTTGATCTTCAAAACGAGATGCATATTCTTTTGCCAGTTGGTCATTTAAAGAGATCAGACGGTGTACACGCTCATTTTTAATGTCTTCATCAATTTGATCCTCCATGCGGGCAGCTGGTGTACCTGTACGTGGAGAGAATGGGAAGACGTGTAGTTCAGAGAATTTATGATCACGAATAAAGTTGAACGTTTCCATAAACTCTTCCTCTGTCTCACCTGGGAAACCAACAATAACATCAGATGTTACAGCTAAATCTGGTAAAGCTTCATGTAATTTCGTTAAACGTTCCCCGAAAAATTCCATTGTATATTTACGACGCATACGTTTTAACACCGTATCAGAACCCGATTGGATTGGAATGTGTAAATGATTAACGACAATCTTCGACTCACGAAGGACTTCGATGACTTCATCAGTCAATTGACTAGCTTCAATGGACGAAATACGAAGACGCTTTAAGCCTTTTACATTAGCCTCTAAATCACGTAGTAACTGAGCAAGATTATAATCTTTTAAGTCTTGTCCATAGCCACCCGTATGAATACCCGTTAAAACAATTTCAAGATAGCCAGCCTCAACTAATTGCTGGGCTTGATGTAATACTTCTTGGGGATCACGAGAACGCATTAAGCCACGTGCCCATGGGATAATACAAAATGTACAGAAGTTGTTACAGCCTTCTTGTATTTTTAAGGAAGCACGTGTACGGTCTGTAAATGCTGGTACATCTAATTCCTCATAAACGCGATTTTTCATAATATTACGTACGGCATTAATCGGTTGTCGTTCTGAACGATATTGATCGATATAGCCTAATAATTTCGTACGATCCTGTGTTCCTACAACAATATCTACGCCAGGAATCGCCATAATTTCAGCTGGGGATGTCTGTGCATAGCATCCCGTTACACAAATAACAGCATCAGGATTTTGTCGAACTGCGCGACGAATCACCTGACGAGATTTCTTATCTCCAGTATTGGTAACTGTACATGTATTAATGACATAAACGTCTGCTTGATGATCAAACTCTGTACGATCATAGCCATCTTCTTTGAACAGTTGCCAGATTGCTTCTGTTTCGTAATGATTTACTTTACAGCCAAGTGTGTGAAAAGCCACTTTTGACAAGGCTGAACACCTCTTTCATTCAAATTCATAGGATATGGCAGACAGTGCATATAATGGCGCTGTTTCTGCTCGTAAAATTCTTGGTCCTAATGACATAGTTTGAGCGCCTGCATGTAACAGCGCTTCTGACTCTTGACGAGAAATGCCCCCCTCTGGACCAAAGATTATAAGCATTGATTTCGACTTCTTATCATACACGTTTTTTAGCTTCTCCGCAAACCTTGTGCGCTTTTCAGCCTTTGCATCCTCTTCATCTGCAATAAAAACGGCATCGAATTGATCTATTTGTTGTAGGAGCTGTTTAAAGGTAATTGGTTCAAAAACCTCTGGGATATGTGTGCGATGGGCTTGTTCTGCGGCCTCTTTAGCAATTTTTTGTAATCTTTCTTGCTTTTTTGCCCCTTTTTTCTTGTCCCACTTCACAATGGAACGTTCAGCTTCAAATGGCCGTAACGCAAACATCCCAAGCTCCGTCGCTTTTTGTGTAATTAGCTCTAGCTTATCGCCCTTTGGCAAGCCACAAGCTACTGTTACATAAATAGGTAGCTCTGGTGAAGGTATTGTTTGACCAGTCGTTTCAATCACGACCTCATCCCCTTCAAACCCTTCGATTGTACATATATGAGCGGTGTTTTGTGCAACAACAACGATTTTGTCGCCCTGCTTCATCCGCATTACTCGCTCAATATGGCGTGCATCTTCTCCGCTAATACGTGCATTTTCTATGGCTGTTTCAATAAAATAACGTTGCATGCTACACAGTCCTTTCTAGCAAGACAGGAAAACGCCAAATCACAAGCACACGGCTTACGATTTGGCGCTTCTTCAGTCAGGTTATAGCGGTCGACGAGCAATAATAGCTACCCAATCTTCCATTAATAATACTTCTTCAATCACAAAGCCTGAAGCTTCTAGTGCTGCTTTGACATCATCACGTTTTGCCCCGATAATGCCTGAAGTGACATATAATCCACCTGGTTTCACAATTGTAAATGCGTCGTCAGTGAAGGACATAATGATTTCGGCCAAAATATTAGCCACCACCACGTCTGCTGGTTCTTTGACAGTATCTAATAAGTTACCATGGAATACCTCTACCTTATCTTCTACTTTATTCAACGCCACATTTTCTTGTGCCGAACGTACAGCTACCTCGTCTAAATCGAGAGCATGCACACTTTTAGCACCAAGTAATGCTGCACCAATAGATAATACACCGGATCCTGTACCGATATCGACAACTGTATCCTCTTCTTTAATGACCTTTTCAAGTCCTTGTAAACACATCACCGTCGTTGGATGTGTACCTGTACCAAAAGCCATACCAGGATCTAATTCAATAATCAGTTCATCTGTTGAAACAGGTGTATAATCCTCCCATGTTGGTACGATTGTAAAGCGTTCAGAAATTTTGACAGGATGGTAGTATTGCTTCCAGGCAGTTGCCCAATCTTCCTCATTGACTTCAACAATGGAGACAACATTTTCACCGATATCAATGTTAAAGTTCGTCAAGTTTGTGATGGCTGCTTTAATTTCTTCGACCGTTTCATTTAAAAAACTAGACTCTGATAAATAAGCTTTGACAATGACGCCATCTTTCGGAAAATCATCTTCATTTAGCGCATAAATTTCACCATATTGATCTTCACGTGGCTTCGCAAATTCTGCAGAATCTTCGATGACAACACCACTTGCACCTGCTTCATGCAAAATATTCGAAATTGCTTCTACCGCTTCATTTTTTGTATGAATGGATAATTCAGACCACTTCACGTAGCTCTTCAGCTCCCTCTAATTATTCACCTTGGAATTTTTTCTTAATTTTATCGAATAGTGAACTACCTTGTTCTTCAGGGATATCGCCACTAATTTCAGCAAATTCTCGTAGTAATTGCTTTTGCTTTTCTGTTAATTTCTCAGGTGTCATGACTTTGACCGTTACATACTGATTCCCCATACCATAGCCATGAACATTTTTAACGCCTTTATCTTTAAGACGGAATTGGGCACCTGACTGTGTGCCAGCTGGGATACGTAATTTGACTTTACCATGCACTGTAGGCACTTCAATTTCATCTCCAAGTGCGGCTTGAGGGAATGTCAACTTCAACTCGAAGTAAATATCGTCCCCATCACGTTCAAATTCTTTATGCCCTTGAACACGGAACATAATATATAAATCCCCTGCAGGACCACCGTTAATACCTGGTTCACCTTGACCCGATACACGAATTTGTTGTCCATCATCCACACCTGCTGGAATCGTCACTTTAATTTTCTTGCGTTTTTGAACTTTTCCTTCTCCACGACAAGTTGAACATTTTTCTTTAATGATTTTACCTGTACCATGGCAAGTCGTACATGCACGACGGTTCATCATGCGACCAAACGGTGTATCCACTGCTTGGTTGATTTGTCCAGCCCCATTACATGTCGAACATGTTTCTGGCTGTGTGCCTGGCTTCGCTCCTGAGCCATGACATGTTTCACACGTTTCATCTTTCGGAATTTCTATTTCTGTTTCTTTCCCAAAAATAGCTTCCTCAAATTTAATATTCATGCGATATTGTAGATCATCGCCTTTACGTGGCGCATTTGGGTCTTGACGGCGACCACTACCACCGAAGAAAGAGCTGAAAATATCCTCGAAGCCGCCAAAGCCGCCGCCTCCAAAGCCACCACCAAAGCCCGCATTCGGGTCTTCATGACCAAATTGGTCGTAGCGTGCTTTTTTCTGGTCGTCGCTTAATACTTCATATGCTTCAGCGATTTCTTTGAATTTTTCATCTGCACCCGGCTCTTTATTAAGATCAGGGTGATATTGTTTTGATAATTTACGGTATGCTTTTTTAATTTCATCTTTAGAAGCTGATTTTGTTAAACCAAGCACCTCGTAATAATCGCGTTTCTCCATGATTCACACTCCGCTCTGTTTGCATAAAATCTATTGTAACATGCAGTTGTTAAAACTGCCTTATTTTTTCGATTAATCATCCCATAAAATTGAGGTTTTCACTTCCTAGCAGCTAACGTATGCAACTATTCCATAAATGGTGTCATTTACGTGAAGCGATCACAACATCATGACAAAAGCCAAAGCCGCAAGCGGTCTTTGGCTTTTTCACTTAACTGTGTTACTTCCTATTTATCATCTTTTACTTCTTCGAAATCAGCGTCTACAACACCGTCATCTTTTTTACCAGCGCCAGTGTCTGCACCTGCGTCGCCACCTTGAGCCGCTTGAGCTGCCGCTGCCGCTTGCTCATAAACTTTCATCACTAGTGGCTGTAATACGCCTTCTAATTTTTCTTTTGCTGCTTTAATGCCTTCTAATTCACCAGCTTCAAGCGCTTTTTTCAATTCATCACGAGCGTCTTCAACAGATTTTTTCTCATCTTCTGTAATTTGCTCGCCTAAGTCAGCAATTGTTTTATCCACTTGGAATACTAATTGGTCTGCTTCGTTGCGAAGATCTGCTTCTTCTTTACGTTTAGCATCCGCTTCAGCATTAGACTCTGCGTCTTTTACCATGCGTTCAATTTCTTCCTCTGATAAACCAGAATCAGATTGAATCACAATTGTTTGCTCTTTGTTTGTACCAAGGTCTTTCGCTTTGACAGATACGATACCGTTTTTATCAATATCGAATGTTACTTCGATTTGAGGTACACCACGTGGTGCTGGTGGAATATCTGCTAATTGGAAGCGACCTAATGTTTTATTGTCAGCTGCCATTGAACGCTCACCTTGTAGAACATGAATATCTACTGCTGGTTGGTTATCAGCTGCTGTAGAGAATACTTGTGATTTAGAAGTAGGAATTGTTGTGTTACGGTCGATTAATTTTGTGAACACGCCACCCATTGTTTCAATACCAAGTGAAAGTGGTGTTACGTCAAGTAATACTACGTCTTTTACATCACCTGTTAATACGCCACCTTGTACAGCAGCACCCATAGCTACTACTTCGTCAGGGTTTACACCACGGTGAGGCTCTTTACCAGTTTCTTTACGTACCGCTTCTTGTACTGCTGGAATACGCGTAGAACCACCAACTAAAATAACTTGGTCGATTTCAGAAGTTGAAAGACCTGCATCAGATAATGCTTGACGTACTGGTCCAACTGTACGATTTACTAATGGTAATGTAATTTCGTCAAATTTTGCACGAGTTAAAGAAATTTCTAAGTGTAAAGGACCTGCTTCACCAGCTGTAATGAATGGTAAAGAGATTTGTGTTGATGTTACACCAGATAAATCTTTTTTCGCTTTTTCAGCGGCATCTTTTAAACGTTGCATCGCCATTTTATCTTTTGATAAATCAATACCGTTTTCTTTTTTGAATTCAGCTACTAGATATTCAATAACCGCGTCATCGAAATCATCCCCACCCAGTTTGTTATCACCAGCTGTAGCTAATACTTCAAAGACACCGTCACCTAACTCAAGGATAGATACATCAAACGTACCGCCACCAAGGTCAAATACTAATACTTTTTGGTCTTGGTCTTGTTTGTCTAAACCATAAGCAAGTGCAGCGGCAGTTGGTTCGTTGATGATACGCTCTACTTCTAGACCTGCGATTTTACCAGCATCTTTTGTAGCTTGGCGTTGTGCATCATTAAAGTAAGCAGGAACTGTAATAACTGCTTTTGTTACTTTTTCCCCTAAGTAATCTTCTGCATAACCTTTTAAGTATTGAAGAATCATAGCCGATACTTCTTGTGGTGTGTAATCTTTATCTTCTACTGTTACTTTATCAGCTGTACCCATTTTTGATTTAATAGACATAATTGTATTAGGGTTTGTTACAGATTGACGTTTCGCTACTTCACCAACTTGACGTTCACCATTTTTAAATGCAACAACAGATGGTGTCGTACGGTTACCTTCTGGATTTGGAATTACTTTTGGTTCTCCACCTTCAAGTACAGAAACGCAAGAGTTTGTTGTTCCTAAGTCAATACCAATAATTTTGCTCATTAAAATTTCCTCCTATTATGTCAACGCAAGGGATGCGTTTTCTAACTAATTTTAATTGACTAAATAGTACAAGGACTATTCGTTCACAGATACCATTGTTGGGCGTAAAACACGATCCTTTAAGATATACCCTTTTTGGAGCTCGCGTAAGACAACACCCGTCTCTTTTTCACTATCTTGTTCTTGCATAACAGCTTGGTGAATAGTTGGATCAAATTGCTCACCTTCAGCTTTAATGACTTGTAGACCTTCTTTTTCTGTCGCTTCAATTAAAGAGCGGTACACCATTTCAATCCCTTTAATGATGGATGCAGTTTCTTCAGAAGTTGTCTCTACTTGTAGAGCACGCTCAAAATTATCAAGAACTGGCAATAAGTCAGATAGTAGGTTTTGCGCACGGTACTTCTCAGCAGCCTCACTGTCTAACTGATGACGACGACGCATATTATCGAAGTCAGCACGTAGACGTAGGTGACGATTTTCCTCGTCATCTAGCTTTGCTTGTAGCTCAGCCAGCTTCGCCTCATACTGTTCTTCAATAGATAATTCTACTTCTTCTTGAACTTCTGATTGTGTTACTTCCTCTGCTGTCGTTTCAGCTTGTACATCTTCTTGTACTAAATCTTTGTTTTCCGTTGTTTCCGTCACTTGAATCCTCCTCATTATCATTCACTACGATTTTTCATAAAGGCTTGTGTTAAATCCAAGCGCATTATGTCTAATAAAGCCACGACACGCTTATAATCCATACGTGTTGGGCCAATGATAGCAATGGCTCCCTGTTGGTCATCACCAATGGAATAGGTAGTGGTAATGACACTGCAATTTTCCATTTCTAATTGTTTATTTTCTGAGCCTATCCGAATATGAATACCTGATTCGTTCGGATGGAAAAGGGACTGCACTTGGCTAGTCGTCTCCATCAAGTCCAAAATCATGCGAACTTTATTTAAATCATGGAATTCTGGTTGGTTGAACATATTCGTTTTCCCACCATAGAAAATTTTACTTTCTGAATTATGCATTGTTGCTGTTACGAGCGCGCGAATAAAATCATCCGCTGATCTAATATGTTGCTGTAACACGGCTAGCACTTCAGCTTCAAGGCTTTTATGGAGATCTTCTAAGGATACACCAATCAGGCGATCATTTAAGATATTGACCATTTTCTCTAAATCAGAAGCGGTAAAATCTGGCGGTAAGTTGAACATGCGATTTTCAACATGCCCATTATTCGTTACGATAATTGCTACTGCTGTATCGCTAGAAAGAGGGACAATTGAAAATCGTTTGACACGATGCCTTTGAACATCAGGTCCTAAAAGTATGGAAGTATACGATGTCAGCTCCGATAGAATGTTGGCTGACTTTCGGATAATATGCTCTACTTCTACTAGTCGATCATTAAAAATTGATTGGATTTGTTGAATGTCCTTCGAATTAATGCCTTGAGGACTCAACAAATGATCTACATAAAATCTGTAACCCTTTTCTGAAGGCACTCGACCAGAGGAAGTATGTGTTTTCTCTAAGAAGCCTAATTCCTCTAAATCCGCCATTTCATTTCGAATAGTGGCTGGACTAAATGTAATCCCTTGTTTTTTGGAGATTTGGCGAGAACCTACCGGCTGTGCAGACACAATAAAGTCGTCTACAATGACTTGCAATATCTGTAACTGCCGATTTGTTAGCATGATTATCACCTCTGTTAGCACTCGACTAAGAGGAGTGCTAATACTATTATTAAGTTATCAAATCCCACATTTTATGTCAACGATATCGCTCAATCTTCTAGCAAAAATTGTTGAAAAACTTCATTGCCCACAAAACGTCCTTTTCTAGTTAGACGAACACCCACCTTATCTTGTTCTAAAAGATCTTTTGAAACTAAATCTTTTATAACAGTCTCATAATGAGCAGCCATTGGTGTTTTAAATTTTTCTTCATATATAGTGTGCATAACCCCCGCTGTTTTTCGCAGCCCTAAAAACATTTGTTCTTCTCTTTTTTCCGCTGGAGATACTTCATGTTCATGAACAATAGGTAGCTCATTTACAAAAACAGCATCCATATATTTTCTTAATGGACCATGATTGGAGTAACGTATGCCCTTTAAATAACCATGGGCACCCGCCCCAAACCCTGCATATTCATCATTATCCCAATAAATCTTGTTATGCTCTGAATGGAAGCCTGGTTTTGCAAAATTACTAATTTCGTATTGTTGAAGTCCATGTAAAGCCATTTGCTGCATCAACACATCATACATATCTGCTTCGAGATCTTCCGTTGGTAAATACAACTTGCCTTTTGTGTATTGATTATAAAAAATCGTTTTTGGCTCTACAATAAGAGAGTAGGCAGAGAAATGGGGTAAATCAAGGGCAAAAGCTTTGTCTAATGAGTCCTTCCATTGAGCCATCGTTTGCCCAGGTAAACCATACATTAAATCAATGCTAATGTTTTGAAAGCCAATTTTTCTAGCCAAAGCGATTGTTTCATAAACATGGTCATTACTATGAGTGCGTCCAATCTTCTGTAACAGCCCTTGGTCAAAAGATTGCACACCCATGCTTAGACGATTGACACCACCATCAAACAACACTCGCAATTTTGCCGCAGACAATTCATCCGGATTAGCCTCTGATGTAAATTCTGTCACACTCTCCATCGGAATATACGTATGAATATACGTTAGTAGTTTGTCCAATTGCTCCGGTGATAAAGCAGTTGGTGTCCCACCTCCAAGAAAAATCGTTTCGATATTACGAAAATTGTCCGGATATTTTTGTGTGGCAAGAGCCATCTCTTTACCAAGTGCTTCTATATATTCATCCACTGGTTGGTTTTTAAAGTAAAATTTATTGAAATCACAATAATTACAAATTTGATGACAGAAAGGAATATGAATGTAAACACCTCGTGCCATAGCAATCCCTTCTTTCTCGTTAAGTCTTTTCCATTTCTACATTATAACGAATCAATAGAAGGAACGCTATGAAACCATCTAGCGAGTTTTCCATACATATCTGCAAGGTTAGCTTCTTTTTCATTTAGTTCTAGAAAAAACTGCACTCCGATTGTTAGCACGTTGGTGCTGCACCCCAAAAGTTAGAGTAAAAAACTTTTGGGGTGTTTTTTTATGGCAAAATATAGCGATGAATTTAAGTTAAAGGTTGTGAAAGAGTATTTAACAGGAAAAATAGGTCTTAAACGATTAGCTAAAAAATATTCCATTCCATCTAATACAGCAATTAGAACATGGGTAGCTGCCTACAAAGCATATGGGAATAATGGTATTAAACGAAAAAGAAGTAAGGAAGTCTATTCTGTTCAATTTAAAGTAGAAGTATTACACTTTATGAAACAAACAGGTGCTTCCTATCAAGAGACAGCGATTCAATTTAAGATGAACAATCCACGTTTAATCGCTAAATGGAACCAAAAATTTCTGGAAGAAGGGATAGAGGGCCTGCAAGAAAAAGCAAAGGGGCGCCCATCTATGTCGAAAAAATCAAAACCAACTAAACAAGAAAAAGAAATGTCACGTGAGGAGCAGTTAGAACGTGAAAATGAACTGCTTCGTCTAGAGGTGGCATACTTAAAAAAGTTGAAGGCTTTTCGAGAGAACCCGGAAGCATTCCTCGGAAAGCACAAGCAGTCATTGCCTTTGAACTCAAAGAAGAAGGATTCCGATTAAAAGACATTTTAATGCATGTAGATATTCCAGAAGCTACGTATCATTATCACATCAAGCAACTGCATCAGGAAGATCCAGATAAGGGATGGCAAACGTTGATTTTAGAGACGTTTAAGAAACATGAAGGACGATATGGCTATCGTCGTATACATACGGAGTTAAAAGCGCAAGGCTACATCATTAATCACAAAAAAGTACAGCGCATTATGCAGGAATTAGATTTGAAATGTGAGAAATTCGTCCGCAAGTCGCGCTATAAATCGTATAAAGGTACGGTTGGAAAAGTGGCGAAAAATCGTTTAAATCGCCGTTTCTATACGCATTACGCCGTACAAAAAGTGGTGACAGACGTAACTGAATTCAAATGTACAGATGATGAAAAACTATATCTGAGCCCAATTATGGACTTATATAACGGAGAGGTTATTGGGTTCAGTATGTCTAAACGGCCTACAATGGATTTTGTGCTGGACTCATTGAAACAAGCCCTTCCAGTCATTCGAGAACGTGCAGAATATCGAACAACAATCCATTCAGATCAAGGCTGGCACTATCAACATAATAAATGGGTGAAAACATTAAAGCAGAACAAGATTTTCCAAAGCATGTCTCGCAAAGCAACGTGTGCAGACAATGCAGCAATGGAAAACTTCTTTGGCTTACTCAAACAAGAAATGTATTACGGGGAAGAATTAGTCTCATATGACGTGTTAAAAAAGAAAATTGAAAAATATATCCACTACTATAACAACGAACGTATTAAACAAAAATTGGCCGGCATGAGTCCGGTAAAATACCGAACTCATGCCAGCCAATTAGCTGCATAAATAAAAACTCTAACTTTAAGGGGTCACTACCTTTCTAACAAATCGGAAGTGCAGTTTTTCATATATAACAAATGACTACAACTTTATTCTTTTTTTATTTTGATGCCGTCAGCAACTTTACTGCCATCCTTCTTGACAGGAATTAATGTATATTTTTTTTCTGTTAAATAAAGTGCATCTACGCGACTTCCCCACTTTGTCCCCTCTTTATTTAATGGATAGGGTGTAGCAAAGTTCCATGATTGTCCTGCCTTTGATTGGATTTTAAAATAAACTGCATCATTGACAATGCTTTGATCGGCATGAAAATAAATCGTTGTTGAGATGGGTGTGGAGACAACTTTATCAATCGTTATTTCCTGTTGATTGACATGATTGACTTTTTTATTAATCACAAAGATTTTTCGATCTTCTTGTAATTGTTCCTGAGAAGCCTCTACCTGAAATTCCCAAGGTTTATCAATCGGTGTTTCTACATTCCAATCTTTATAACGAATAGCTAATGCTAAATCTTCGTCTGACGGAAAATCATCCATTTTGATACTATTGTATATGGTATATACATTTTTAGACTGGACAATGGATTGACCTCCATTACGAACCATATAATCTTTCCCATTGACGAGTATTTGAGGGAAGAAAAATATTTGGTGTTTTGGTGTAAATGCTTTCACAGGCTCAAAGGTAGCATTCAGTAAAATTTGATTGTCATCAATAATCACTTCATTTAACGTTAAACGCCCTAAGCTATTGCTTGCTGTCTTCCCTACCTCTGTTTTATAGGCTTCGAAATCCACATCTCGATTGCACCACAAATACAGCAATGATCCACTAACGACCATCAATAAAAAGATAACAACTATTCCTCGTTTTTTTCTGCGTCCTCGATTTTCCTTATCCAAATCCACTACTCGCAGTATATCATTGGACAACCGTACACCTCATTTTTATAAATATCGTTATAATTCATTGTAGTTTGTAACAAAGCATTATATAACCTTGTTTAAAAGCAAGACAGGACGAATCCATTATGTATAAAAGGAATTTTTACATTCCTTTATGCTGATGACGAACTTTATTGGCTATTTGCATTAAATAGTCCACAAAGAGATCATCTCTTACTAACCACACCTGATAATTTCGCTTTAAAAACCACTCCGCTTCATGAAAGCTAGCAAAGTTTTGCGCTAATGGCGTGTTATTCTTTTCAATCCCCCAGTCAATATCGTCGCTTGAAAAAAGAATAAACACATCCTCTTGCTGATTTTTATAAAATGTTCCAAATGAAGAAGCCTTTAAATTATAACGATTCCTTTTCGCATCCTCTGGAATAGGCTCTATGTGGAAGGTTGCCAATACAAACTGTTTGTAGGCTTCCATCGTTAAAGAGCAGCCCGCAGCCTTTTGATGTCCGCCTCCACCATAAACAGCGGCAATAGCTGACACATCTATATGGTCATGAACCGTTCGAAAGGATATTCTTTTACTGCCCATATTGATCATCGCAATATAATCAAGATGCATGTTTTCCTTACCTAATTCATTACCAAGCTCAGAATGATAGGATTCCGCATAAACAACGCCAGCATAAAAGTCGCCCAAATTGGTTTGCACAAGTTCTCGTTTCTTCCGCCGAATATAACGCTCTATTTTTTCTTCTTCCATACTTAAAATTTTCTTTTCAAATTCATCAAAATCAAAGCGATCACTTATTTTTAAACGATCCAGCATTTTCTCTTCAAATTCTTCAATGGATACTAGAAAAAACAGTGCATTTAATCGTTGCGCTTGAAAATTGCCGTTCTTTTCCCATTCCCATGTATCATATTGTCTTACTAACTCTACGAATTCTGAAATGGCGGCTGTTTTTTCTAATAAACCATGGGTCACCAAGTACTGATACAATAAAGAAGTAGCGGACGTTAAATAGCCATGCTCATCTTCAATTAAAACCTTTCCCCATTCATACTGATTGAAATGCAGCGCTGTTTTATGATGGTCCAGCAATTGTACATTCCCAGTTGCCTGATAATAGTCCTGAATCCTTTTTTCATTTTCTTCGTTTGGAGAAAGATCTGTAATAAACAAAAATGTTTTCTGTTGATCATTCTCCAAAAAGAATTCTATTTCACGGTCAAGTGCCGTAATAGAATTGTAGCGTATCCTTACCTTATCGTTAAAAGCAAGCTTTGCTAAAATCCCACACCCTACTCCATCTAAATCATTATGTGATAATAATTTATACATCTCTTCACCTCCCATGTAGTATGGTTATTTTTTTGTGATTCAAACAGAAAGTGGTAGCTAAAAATTGCAGTACGGACAAAGCGTCATTGAAATTGGATTCAAGTTAACATACATTTAAAACATGATATCGATTTGGACAAAGAGAGGAGTCTGTTCATGAAACGGAAACTAATTACTATTGGCATAGTTCTTCTACTAATGTGTGCTTTCGCATTTTCAGCTTATAAACTAATGAACGCTCGTAACTATCAATTGTTTGGCAATATTACTTCTCATGTTGACACACAGGAAAAGGTGGCTGCCCTGACATTCGATGATGGACCAACTGACAAGACAGACGCTATTTTAGCGTTACTAGAAGACTACCAAGTAAAAGCAACGTTTTTTCTAATTGGACAGGATATTGAGAAGCATCCAGAAGAAGCAAAGAAAATTGCAGTAGCAGGCCATCAAATTGGCAACCATACGTATTCGCATAAGCGTATGGTATTGAAAAGCCCTTCCTTTATTAAAAATGAAATAGAAAAAACAGATGCACTCATTGCTAGCATTGGCTATCAACAAACACCTTTCGTCAGACCACCCTATGGTAAAAAACTAATCGGCTTTCCCCATTATTTACATAAACATCAACGTGAGACCATTACATGGAACTTAGAGCCCGATACGTTCTTTACAAAGGCAGAGGAAAAAATAAATTATGTGAAAGAAAATATTCAACCAGGTTCTATTATTTTAATGCACCCTATGTACGACCATACAGACAATGAATTACAGGCAATAGAAGGCATTCTTCAAACGCTTATTGATGAAGGCTATACATTTGTTACGATAGAAGAACTTTTACAATATCAAAAATAATCACCCCTGTTGCCAAGAATCTGCATCACCTTTCATGCAGATTTTTTTAGTTAGAAAGGATTAGATTCCCTCTCTTTTTCTATGACCTAAACATTATCTAATTTATAATTTCTAATCTTCCTCTCAATCTCCATATCCAATAGCATGTTCAGCTTATAAACCCCATGGCATAAAGGAAAACAACTTATTTAGAATTTATAAATTGAAGTTGGATTTTTCAGAAATGTTAATAAATATTTTTTCAGTAAAATATAATCACCATCTCTGCTAAAATATGCTATTATACCTTTAGTATAATGTCCTATTTTTATTATATTAAAAATAGAGGAAATATGAACTATAAAAGGATGATGATTATGCAAAATATCCAACAATTATTCCAGAGCGAAGATGGAAATATCCAACAAAGAGAGAATTTTTTATCCCTATTAGAGAAAATTGTTTCCTCATTAGATGAATTAAAAAATCCACATAAGACAACACTTGGTCCAATGAAAGAGCGTTCTGCTAATTTCTATCAAGAGCTGATGCAAGAACATCAAGTGCCAACTACAGGGGTTGGGCTCGATCAAGTTGTAAAAGAAATGACACAATTAATGCAAGGACATCCTTATCATACACGTAACTTTGTAACCAATGTTTTACCAATGGCAAGCATCCCAGGTGTATTAGGTCAATTTACAAATGCCCTACTAAATGGCAACAACTTATGGGATGTTTATGGTCCTGCTGCCGCTGAGTGTGAGGTCAAAGTAGTGGCTATGATGTCTAAATTAGTTGGCTATGATTATACGAAGAGCTTTGGTTATACAACATGGGGTGGACAAGGTGCCGTTTTCAGTGGACTTCGCCTTGCCATCGCCAAACAATTTCCACATGCCAAAGAAGATGGTGTTCCGAATAACTTATATTGCTTTGCTTCAGAAAACGCACATTATAGCCTTTTAAAATCTGTTGAGGCCGTGGGCATTGGCAGTAAACATTTAGTACGTGTAAAAGCTGGCAAAGACCACTCAATGGATGTGGAAGACCTACGTATTCGTATGACAGAAGTAATCGAAAATGGCGGTATCCCTGTCTATGTAGTGGCTACTACAGGAGCGACTGATCAATTTGGTATTGATGATATACAAGCTATTAAAGAGGTTACTACAACGCTTGAGAAGAAGTACAATTTACAGCCAGTACATATTCATGCTGATTCGGCTTTAGGTGGTTTTTATGCCTTCTTCAATGATTATGATTTCGAAAAAAACCCTCTACAATTTGAAGGCGATGTCGTACAAGGCTTACGACATATCCATGACCGCATGCAACATCTAGCTATGGCAGATAGCCTTTGCTTTGACTTCCAAAAGCTTGGACAAACACCTTATTTAACTAGCTTATTCTTAATTAAAGAAGGTAACAGTTTACAGCTATTAGATATTGAGGACTTCGATACACCTTATGTGGGCAATCGTGGTTATGGTTCATACCATACTGGTTATACATTAGAGTGCTCTCGTATGGGTAGCTCCATTGCTATTTTTGCTGCTCTCCAAGCATTCGGTAAGGAAGGTTATCAGCAACTATTAGCCAACTATGTACGTGTGAATTTAGCGTTCCGCACACAATTAGCTGAGAAAACACCAATGCTACAGGTCGTTAATGACACAAATATTGGTCCAGTTACAGCCTTTCGCTTGTATCCTGATGGCTTTAATTGGCAGGCTGAGCAAGCTGGTCATTATACACAGGATCAAATTGAACACATTAATGGTATCAATGCATCATTCTTTGAAATTATAGGTGAAGGTCGTGATGATGTATTCTTTGGTGATACAACACGAGTTTGTACGGTTAGCACGAGTGATACAACACAGCATGTTCCCGTTGCAGCGGCAAAATTCTTCTCTATTTCACCATACACAGAGACAGATCATATCCCAAACATGATTCATTTCTTACAGCAAAAGCTAACAGTATTGGAGGCGTCTCACATTGCGTATCGTCACTAAATTTAAAAGTTCTTTACTCTATAAATATATAGCCAGTTTCACCATTCCAATAGCCATTATTTCATTGCTATTTAGTGTTGTATTATTCGCGGTTTCTTACCGTATTATCGACAATTTTGTCATTAAACAATTCGAAACTACTTTAGAGATCACATCGAATACGATTTTTGAAGATCTTGAGAAAAATGATGTAAAAGCGGCGGATAACGGTAGCTCTGACAATTATAAAAAACTATTAGATCAATTAAACGCTACGGTTAAAAAGTTTGATATAGAAAACGCCTATGTGCTTTCAAAAGCCAATGGTAAGGAGCATATCGTGGCATTAAGTAATACTGACAATCATCAGCAAGACTATGAATTTAGTGATGAAATGCGAAAAGCCGTCGACACGCAAACCATTCAAACAAGTGATATATACAAAGATGAATATGGTATCCATAAATCTATTTTCATCCCATTTAAAGATACTGATATTATTTTTGGTTTAGATATGGATGCTTCCTTCATTTCTAAGCTACAAACAGAAACACTTTGGATTTGTATTATTCTAACCGTTGTTTTTGTGATTTTTGGTATTATCGTTGCTTACTTTATTAGTGTAGGTATTACGAAACCAATTAAAAAAATGACCCGCTATGTCGGTCAGGTTGCACAGGGAGATTTAGCCGTCGAGCCTCTCCAAATAAAAGGTTCCAATGAAATTGCCCAGCTATCATCAGGCATTGAAAATATGACGGAAGATTTACGTACATTAATTCAGCAAATAGCTCAAAATGCTGAACAAGTGGCGGCCATGTCAGAGGAATTAACTGCAAGCTCCGAGCAAACAAGTGCTTCCATACAGCAAATTACATCTTCTATGCAAGAGGTTGCAGTGGGCTCAGAAAAACAAACCTCTTCGATTGAAGAAGTGGAAAGCCATATTACAACCATCTCTAGCAAAATGACAGAGGTTGTCACAAGCGTAACTGGTGTGACAGAAAAGGCATTCCAGGCATCTGCGATCTCAGAAAAAGGCAATACAACGATTCAAGATGCTACAGAAAAAATGGCCGTAACATCCCAAGCCATTCAAGAATCAGCAACTGTCGTTGAACGTTTAAGCACATACACGAATGAAATCGGGGATATTGTAGCATTGATTACCCAAATTACGGATCAAACCAACTTACTTGCGTTAAATGCTTCCATTGAAGCAGCGCGTGCAGGTGAGCATGGCAAAGGCTTTGCAGTAGTAGCTGAGGAAGTACGTAAGCTGGCCGATCAATCTTTAGATGCTACAAACAGTATTCGAACACGTATCGAAACCATTAAGGAAGAATCGGCTCAAGCCGTAAAATCGATGGCTATTAGCAGCAGTAATCTTGCGGAAAGCTCCACAACATTTAATGCATCAGGAGAAGCATTTGCTGACATCTATAGCCACGTCACATCACTTACGCAGGAAATGGACCATGTCAATAACATAATGTCCAATATCAATGAAGGCGTGAGCAGCATCGCGATCTCTGTTGAACAAGTGGGCGTAGTAGCTGTGCAAGCCTCAGGCAATATTCAAAACGTTGCTGCTGCTTCTGAGGAGCAATCTGCAAGTATCGAGGAAATCACAGCTTCTTCGAATAACTTAGCAGAAATGGCTCAACAGCTTCGCAATATCACTCAAAAATTTAAGTTATAAAATTAAGAATCCGCTATGCTCCTTTTCGGCATAGCGGATTTTTCTCTGCATAAAAAATCTCCTACCAAAATGGTAGAAGATTAGGCAATAATATTTTTCACAACTTTTGAGATAACTGCACCTTCCGCTTGGCCTGTAAGCAATGGCTTCGCAATTTTCATGGCTTCTCCCATGTTCATTCCTTTACCAACACCTGCCGCTACTAATTTCTCAGCAATCGCTTCTTCGGATAATTGCTTCGGTAAGAAAGATTTCAAAAGTGTCAATTTGGCTTCCTCTTTTTCAATCAAATCTGCTCGTCCAGCCGTCTGTGCGCCTTCTAACGCTTGATTCGTTTGTTTGACCTCTCGATGAATAATGGCTATCTCTTCTTCAGCGGTTAATGCTGCTCCCTTTTCTTTTTCAGCAGAATCTAAAGCTGATTTCAAAAGAGATAATACACCCTTTGCTAAAGTATCTTTCTCTCTCATTGCCGTTTTTAATTGTTCAAATACTTCTGTTTTTAACAATGATCTCACTCCTTCAAGCCATCTATATTAGAAAACATTATACCATAAAATACCTCAGAGCATGACAGTCAGTGCCTCAGTCAAGCAAATAAGCATCTGCTAATTTTACTTGATAATGCAACATCCCTTTTAACTCACCTCGATAAGAAAAGACCCCTTGCTGAATTAATTGACGCAGGCGATATTCAATCCATTCCGCTTCTCTATACTGTTCCATATGCCCTAGCACTTCCCCAATGAGTCTAGCCGCCATTAGATATGGAGCTTCTTCTTGGTCTTCATGTAATCGTTTAGCACAGGCAATGATCCAGTCATCATCTACATTTTCATTGTGATGACTCCAAAGTTCATTGTATTCCCAGGTATGTATACAGTAGTCATCCATTAACATCTTTAATCCTTCTTTAGATAAAGTCTGCTGTACTGATTTTTTTAATGGGCGTCCCTGGTATTGCTCATAAATATGAAGTACATTCTCTACACTGACCTCTCCAGAGGATCTTGGATAATTGTCCTCTGCTAACTGGGGGAATATATGCAACTCATGGAATAATTGAAAAGTATCTAATACATAGATATCATTTGGTTTCTTTTCTAGCATCGCTAAGACAAGTCGAAGCCCTATTTGTTCATGGGCATTTTGACAAGTCCATATGATTATATCTTGATGTGGCGGAATAGATTTTATTTTCTCTACGGCTTCCTTCACCTCGCGCTCAAAAATGGCCAATCCATCGTCTTCTATAAAATAGCGCTCTTGTAGCCATTGAAAACGAGCTTCAATCCCTTCACATAGATGTAAATCTTTCAAAGGACCAACAGAAAAATTACCAGGCATAACGATGATTTCTTCCGTTTTCACGTAGTTACTATTGCGAAATGCAGCCTTCAAACTCCCTCCAGGTGAATGACCAAACACAATATGAACCGTTTCGATCGTTGAAACATCCTGCTCCTCATTTTGCTGCAATAAAAACTGTACCATATCGTCCTTCGACTGTTCATTCATTAAAGTCAAAAAGAGCATAGACTTCGCATCAGCCTCACTCATTCGCTTTATCGCCTTTTTTAATTTGTTGACATGTTCCATTATCTAAACTCCTTTGCACAATGGCCTGTATCTTAAATTCCCTTTCCATAAAAACAGTTAATTCCATCATACCGCAATTTCCGATTACCTTAAATTACTAATTTAGTTTTTTATGGAAAGAAAGGATAAAGAATTGCTCTATTTATGTAAAGGTTCTATTCTTTTAAGCGAGGGAGACTTCTTTAGGTAGATTATTTACTTGTTGGAGCGAGGTCATCCTCTTTATGAGCGGATTAACGATTTTCTCATTGTTGGAGCGCATTCCCCCTCAATAGAAAGAAAAAAACTACTACCATCAATAAGAGCTTACAATAAGTTCTTTAACACTGAAGGTAGTAGGGTTCTTAATCAAAATTCGTTAAAAAAATCTTTCCTTTATTAGTAGCTTCAACGGCAGCTATTGCCTGGTGTATGTTCACTAGTGGGAAATGGTCCTGTACCTGCATCATTTTTAACGAATCCGTATGTACCATATTGACGAGCTGTTGCATAGTTTGCTGCCATTTTTCGATTGGTGTTTGGCGTTGCCAGTGGCGCAAATGAAACATCATCGCTTGTACCTTTGCTTCCCTTACAATGTTTGTCCAATTTACCTGTATTCCCGATAAAAGACCGATGGCTAAAAATTTCCCACCAGGCTTCACACAGTATGCAAGTTGATTGCCCGCCTCCCCACCAATCGAATCAATCGCTGCATCAGCACCTCTGCCATTTGTTAAAGCCATTATCGTTTCATGAAGTGGCATCTTAGAAGTATCTATGACAAAGCGGGCCCCAAGCCGCTGTAATTCGTCTGTATGCTGATGACTTCGTGTGACAGCAATAAGCTGAAAACCTAGTAATTTGGCAAATTGAGCATAGATATGTCCAATAGCAGAGCCACATGCATTCACTACTAGTACATCATTTGATTGTAATTTGAGAACTTCTGTACAGGTGACGAAGGCTGTTATCGGATTAATATACATTTGTGCTGCAGTAAAATGATCCATCGTAGAAGGAATAGCTACAGCAAAGTCCGCCTGAGTCTTCACCATTTCCTGCCACGTGCCCTCTCCTCGTAGTGGCAAGACTCGCTGACCAATGAGCTTTGAAGAGATAAGTGGTCCAACATCTTCAACGATTCCAACGCCCTCATAACCCGGAACAGTTGGTAAAGTGATTCGGTGGGCATATTTTCCCCAAATCGGTATTAAATCCGAAGGGTTGATGGGTCTTGCTAGCATACGCACAAGAATTTCTTGACCTTGTGGAGGTGTAATCGTTTTATTTTCAATCCTTAACACCTCATGTGGATTTCCAAATTCATATAGTTTAAGGCATTTTGCTTTCAACGATTCTTGCTCCTTTTTCTGATTAATTCTAGCTCTGTATAATCGTTCTGATACTCGCTCCACTTAGGTATGCCCATCTTATCTTTTTTGACTGATGGTCAATTGACCTTTTTCATCTACAAATAATTGTAACATATCGTTTATTTCGATACAGATTGGACTGATTACTGCTTTCTTATCAGAGAAATACCAAAGTCGTTCACTTGGTCCTAATAGAATATTGGCTCCATCTTCGTAGTTACCTAAAAAATGAAGAGCATCTGGTTGGATTTTCTGATCATTAATAGGTTTAATAGCATATTCATTTAATTTTCTAGCGGCTGCTAGAATGTCGTCGGTCGTTACATTGATTTCACCAATCTGTAGCACTTGCTCCATAGAAAAATAGGCTGTATCCTGTTCTGGATTTACTTCCTGCCTCGCAATAAATTCTAGTATATTGCCTTCAGGATCGTAAAAATAACAAGAGTAAGCTTTTAAAAAATCAAAATACACTTCATCCTGCCCCTCTGAAGTAAGCAAGCCAACACGTTCTTTGGCCCAAATTTTTGCCTGATAAAATAAATTTCTTGGAATATTTAATGCAATATGATATTGCTTTTGAATCGTAGTGGGCACTTTTTCAAAAGTCATCTTACTTTCACCAACTGCTATTGTAAAATAGTCACCTGTACTTTCTAATAAGGCAAAGCCTAGCTGGTCGCTATAAAATTTCTGCATCTTTTGTAAATCGTGAACAAATAGTTGAACCTTCGTAATTTTCATCTTCAAGCACCCCTTTGCTACTCCCCACTATACAAGCAAATATATGATATGGCGTCATGCAAAAGAATGAAGTTCCCTTCGGTCCATTTTAAGTAATTCGTTATCCCTATTATTTACAAAAATCATGTAATGGTTCATTCGATAAATTCAGCTAAGCTAATTTTCTTTTTTTGATAGTTTGCACGAATATGCTGGAGCTCGTCTTCTAACCTTAAAGCACCCGCTTCAACTCCTCTATAAATTAATAGTGGAGGCTGTTCTAACATCTCTCTTGCTCGCGAATAATCACAAGAGAATATTTTCTTAAGTAACAATAATGTCTTTAGCTTATTTTCCCCATCTCCTGTTATAGTCAGTTCATAGTAAGTAGTAGAGTTGTCTTCAGGCAACATCTCCTCTAAACCAGGCGGAATTAGCACACTCTCAAGAAACATGATTAGATTGTCATAGGCCATTGTGAAATCCCAACAGCCTGTCCCATGAAGAGCAGAAAAAATTGCCGTATCCCCTCTTGATAAATCCAAACAATATGGATCTCCTTTATCTGTTGCGATGACCAAATAATTGTGCGGCCAATCCAGAATCACCTCTTCTGTCACTGGATTATAATGATAGCCTTCCTGCCCACGCATTAAATCTCTTGCTCCATAGATTTGTAGATTTATATAATCACCCGTATTCCATGTAACCCTTTCAACGACATAACGCCTTAAAAAATAGACATATTCCGTTGGTAATGACCACTGACTGTCTACAAATTGGCTAATATCCTCCTCGATTTGATTGTGAAAAAACATAGGGTAAGCTGAATCCCTCTCTTGAATACCTTGGATAAAACTGCGCATTTGCTCTAATACTGCATCTAGTTTCTCCTGCAACTCTTTCAACTGCATTCCCTCCTTTAGTTACCTAGTGTCTTTCTTTATATTTTAACATATTCCATCATTAACCAATTAAGGTGAACATGTTATAATCATTAAAATAGACTGGTAGTATGCATAACGTGCACAACAATAACGGATGGGGGCTATCTATCATGTCACAATATGCGAACGAACAGACAGTACAATAAACCAAGGTGGCACAAGGAGAACAATGTCTCAAAAAATTAGCTCATCTGGTGAATATCCAAACCTCTATTTGCTATAGAGAGTTGCTTTGGCATACTGAAAAATATGATGCCTCCTATTATTGGCTACAGCTTGCACTTGATCGATTAACCGCAGTACAGGCAGATATAGATGTTGACGTGCAAAGAGCTCATACCTTATTAAGCAAAAAATCACCAAATACGAAGGAGCGTAAGAAAATTTGAAATTACTCATAAGACGTCCCGAACAATCGGACATACAGACATTACATCAATTCTTTTTCCACGTCATTCAAGATACTTATGCAAAAGAAGGGATTGCCGAGCTAGTGGACGATCAACAGCGTGAATGGGCAATGAAAAAGCAGTATGTCGCAATGGACATAGAGAGCCAAGGCAAAAAAAGATTTTTCTGGGTAGCTGTGGACGAAGCAACAAATGACATAATAGGAACGATCGAATATGGGGAAGCCAACGAGATCATTCAACAAACGATTAAAGAAGATCTTTCCCATTGTCCAGAAATCGGTACCGTATTTGTTCATCCGGACTATCAAAATCGTGGTATTGGCACCAGGCTATTACAGAAAATGCTAACGACGTTGGAAAAACAAAAGGTGCATAGCTTTTGTTTAGATAGTGGATATAAACAGGCACAAGTCATCTGGCAGAAAAAATTTGGACAGCCTGACTATATACTTGAGCACTTTTGGGGAACGAATAGCCATCATATGATTTGGCAACGAGTACTACCATTGCGAGAAAAGAAGTAAAAGATGTCTTATCAAATCACACAAGAACGACATAAGAAGAACAAAGCTTATGTCAATAACATGCTTTATGAATACAATGTAAAACACTTTCCAAAAGATTTACAAGGTCGATATCAGGAAATTAATTTATTTCTAACTGATAGCAATTGTCACGTTTATGGTGGCATACTGGGTGAAATTTGCTGGAATTGGTTAGAAATACACACGCTAATGGTAGACAAAAAGCTTCGTGGGTTAGGGTATGGATCAAAGTTGTAGCAAACAATTGAACAAATTGCCTTCAACCATGAATGTGATTTCATTAAAGTTGACACGCTTAGCTTTCAAGCGTTAACATTTTATGAAAATCATCATTATGAAATTTACGGGACTCTCGACCATGTTGGCAGAGATTTTAAACATGATTATTTAAAAAAGACGCTACAATCTGATCTTTAAAGGGGAGATATTATGAAGGTCCATCAACGATTTTTTTGGATTAGTATTTTACTACCTGTATCTCTCTATTTTTCGTGACCTATCAACAGACAACTTTTGGAGGACCGATTCCATGGGTACGTTATATCGGAGAAGAAGAAGTCTCAGCCCTTTCCTATTTCAACCCCGCCGTCCTAGTGAAAAGCCATTATCATATGTTTCATTTTTTATGAATGTCTGTATAATCTATCTCACTTTAGCTTTAAGTAAAAACTTTCTGCAATCCGTTAAAGAATAAATCGTTTGTAGTGCCCATACTTATTATGTTTGGAGGGAAATGAAATGTTAAAATTCATTGATGATTTAGCCGGTGCGGTTTTCGATGTTTTTATGTTATTTTGTTATTTCTTTGCAGGCGTAATAATTGTAGGAGTCCCTATTTTTTTATTGGCTAAGTTCTTCCTATTGTTTCATTAAATTGCATACAAAGAGTATTACAATAAAAGGGATCTCTATTTCAATAGCGATTCCTTTTATTGTTTATGGCGCTTCAGCTTTCTCAGCAGACGCTTTCTCAGCAGACAATAAAAATGGTCAGGATTTTTTTAAAATGTAGAAAATCTATTTATCTTTTACTAAAATTTTCCCAAAATGTACATGACAGCTACAAAATATAAAAATCGCCAAGAAGCAAACTACTTAGGTGCAGTTTAACTAGAGAAAAAAACAGGGAATGCTACAAAAAAATAGCATTCCCTGTTTTTGAATAGTTGTGTCTTACTTCGAATCATCCATCTTCAGCACAGCCATGAATGCCTCTTGAGGGACTTCGACGGAGCCTACTTGTTTCATACGTTTTTTACCTTCTTTTTGTTTATCAAGAAGTTTGCGCTTACGAGAAATATCCCCACCGTAACATTTCGCTAAAACGTTTTTACGGATGGCTTTAATTGTTGAACGTGCCACAATTTTTTGACCAACTGCTGCTTGAATTGGTACTTCAAATTGTTGGCGTGGAATTAATTCTTTTAATTTTTCTACGATGATTTTGCCTCGATCATAGGCAAAGTCACGGTGTACGATAAAGCTTAGTGCATCGACCTGCTCACCATTTAGTAAAATATCCATTTTCACTAATTTCGATGGCTGGTAACCGATAAGTTCATAGTCGAAGGATGCATAGCCCTTCGTATTTGATTTTAAATAGTCAAAGAAATCATAGACAATTTCGGATAAAGGCATTTCATAAATAATGCTTACACGGGATGTATCAATATAATCCATCGTCATGAAATTACCACGCTTCAATTGACAAAGCTCCATAACCGCTCCCACATAATCATTTGGCACCATAATGGTTGCCTTTACATAAGGTTCCTCAACACGCTCGATTTTTTGTGGGTCTGGCATAAAGGATGGGTTATCTACTTTAATATCAGTGCCATCTGTCATATGAACATTGTAAATTACAGAAGGTGCTGTTGTAATTAAATCAATATTAAATTCACGCTCAATACGCTCCTGAATAATTTCCATATGGAGTAATCCTAAGAAACCGCAGCGGAAACCAAAGCCAAGTGCTTGAGATGTCTCTGGCTCATATTGTAGAGCAGAGTCATTTAGCTCTAGTTTTTCTAACGCTTCACGTAAATCATTGTATTTCGCTGTATCAATTGGGTATAAACCACAATAAACCATTGGGTTCAAGCGACGATAACCTGCTAATGGCTCGGCTGCTGGACGATTTGCATAGGTTACAGTATCACCTACGCGTGTGTCACCTACGTTTTTAATAGATGCTGTTAAATAACCTACATCACCAACTGTTAATTCAGCCTGTGGCACAACCTTTGGTGTATGTACCCCAACTTCAATAACCTCGAATTCCGCACCTGTTGCCATCATACGGATTTTGTCGCCAGGCTTGACAGTCCCGTTGATTACACGAATTGAAATGATAACACCTTTATAGGCATCATACACAGAGTCAAAAATTAAAGCTTGTAGTGGAGCATCAGGATCACCCGTTGGTGCTGGTACCTTCTCCACGATTTGCTCTAAAATATCCTCAATACCAATACCTGCTTTCGCAGAAGCTAATACCGCTTCAGATGCATCCAGCCCGATGACATCCTCTACTTCTTGACGCACACGCTCAGGATCAGCTGCAGGTAAGTCAATTTTATTAATAACAGGTAAAATTTCTAAATCATTATCAAGTGCTAAGTAAACATTTGCTAGTGTTTGCGCTTCAATACCTTGTGCGGCGTCCACAACTAAAATGGCACCCTCACAAGCAGCTAAACTACGGGATACTTCATATGTGAAATCGACGTGTCCTGGTGTGTCGATTAAATGGAATGTATACACTTCGCCGTCTTTTGCTTCGTACTTTAATTGAACTGCATTTAATTTAATCGTTATCCCTCGCTCACGCTCTAAATCCATTGAGTCGAGGAGCTGTGCTTTCATTTCACGGGAAGTTAAAGATTTTGTTTGCTCTAAAATACGGTCAGCAAGCGTTGATTTCCCATGGTCAATATGTGCAATAATAGAGAAATTTCGTATATTCTCTTGTCGTTTTAAACGTGCATCTCGGTTCATCTTTTCCACTCCTAATTAAACTATAATGAATTATACTATGAACATAACGCAAAGTACAACAGCAACTAGACTAGAAAGCCTATAATATCAATACTTTCAGTGTTTAATGCTGTTTTTAGATTTTACAGTATTAAGTATATAAATGCAGAGAAATTAAGGGCGCATTTGTCCAAATTCAACTTTAGCCCATATATTTGCACAGAAAAAGTCAGTCAACAGACAAAGCTGTGTAGACTGACTTTTTTCATTAATTTTTCTTGTTTAAGGATTGTTGAATCAGGTTTGTTAAAACTTCTACCCCTTTTTTCTCTAAATGAACGCCATCTGGGGCGAAGTATTCTGGATGATTGAGTGCTGCAGCATGCCAGTCAATGAGTGTAATATGTTCATGCTCCTGGGCTTTTTGCTGTAATGCTTCATTCACTTTTGCCTCCCATGAACGGGGCACACGTGTATTCACTAAATAAATATCAGCATTTGAAAAAGCGGCAAGGAGTGTGTCCATTTGGTCATTTGTAAAATAACCATTTGTCCCCAATTGAAGAATGACTGCATGATTGGGTTGATTAAAACTTGCATAATTTGGTGCTAGTTTGACAGCTTGTGAAACTTGACGACCTATTTTTCCATCGATTGTAATAGTTGGGTAAATAGTATGTAAGCTCGGGCCAATATCAATCATAAGTGAATCACCAATCGCTACTATTCCACGATAAAACTCATCCCGTTCAGGCACTTTATTTACATCATTTTCTTCTTGCTTTGGTGTTTCTATCTGCTGAACATCCTCCACTTTCTCTTCCTTGGAAGGTTCGTTAGTTGGTAGCTCTGATTGCTGGTCATGCTCGTTTAAATTAGTTGTAGGTTCATCACCATTAATTTTGATGTTTGTTGGATATGAACTCGAAGTGCTTTGCTGACCTTCCCCTACTACTCCTGTCATTCCTGTGAAAAACATAAGAAGGAAAAGTGGAGCCATTACCGTTGAAATTTTTCGTGAGAATGAAAGACTCCCCCATTTATTTTTGTTAAAGACAAAGTATTTCCCATAATAGGCTCGGAATCCTTCTTTACGGATAGGCATTTCAATGAAGCGATAGGATAGCTCTGCTATCATAACAATAAGTATGATTTGAAGTGCAACCCGCCAATAAGATGGGTTGCCAATTTCATGAATAGGTGTACCTAGTACCATGACAGGATAATGCCATAGATATATGCCGTAGGATCGAGAGCCAATCCAACAAAGCGGCCTCCATGCTAGTAGTTTTCCTAAAATGCTGACGGGGTGACAGATACATGCAATCAAAACTGCTGCATTTAAGCAAAATAAGAACATGCCACCTCTATAAAGGAAGGGTTGATATTCATCTACATAAACAATACTAACTAGAAAAATCATAAGCGTAATGAAACTCAAACTATTTAGTTTCTTCACATGGTTTGTTGATAATTTTTGTGCAGATAGCCTTTTCATTGGCCAAACAAGAGCTAGCCAACAGCCAATTAATAGTTCAAAACAGCGTGTGTCCGTTCCATAATAGATACGGCTTGGATCTGCACCTGGCTCATAAAGAATCGCCATTACTAGAGCCGAACAAACCGCTCCGATAAAGACAACTTTAGCCAGTTTACTTTGTTTTTGAAAAATATAAAGGCCAATCATTAAGAGCAAGGGCCAAATCAGATAAAATTGTTCTTCAATAGCTAGCGACCATAAATTTTTTAAAGGTGACGGGGAGCCAAAACTATCAAAATAAGAAAGTTTATGAAAAATGAACCACCAATTACTTGAATAAAAAATAGAGGACAACGCATCTCCACGTAATGTATGAAGAAGTTCTTTATGAAAGAGCGTTGCCCAGACAAATGATATAACAATCATCACGTAGGCCGCTGGTAGTAACCGCCTAAATCGTCCAATCCAAAATTTCTTTAGACTGACTGTTAATTGATTGCCCTTTACAGGCAAAATGGTAGAGGTGATTAAATAGCCTGATAATACAAAAAAGATATCTACTCCTAAAAAGCCACCTCTAGCCCAATTGAAGTTAAAATGATAAGCAATAACTGCTAATACGGCTAATGCTCGAATCCCGTCTAGTCCAGGAATATAACGATGATTTAATGACTTGCCTGACATACTATTCCTTCCTTCAATAATCTATCAATTTCCTTTTGCATAATGGCCTTATAGCTACTATATCAAGATAAAACCTGTTATCCCTTAATAGCACCTGTGATTTGAACATCATCTCCTCTTTATACTTTTTCATTTGTGCACTTATATGTTTGACGTTTGAAATACGATAAAAGTTTTAGAGAAAAATGAAACGTGATCACTCTTTGTCTTTTTAAAATTCATATGTATGTTTGCTATTGTCTTAAAAGGCATTCCCAAAAATGGTAGATGCTTCAAAAGCACATTTTGCCTTACTTGCATATGCCTTCATTAACGTTTTATCATGAAAATCGAAAGCCAACTTGAAAATTATAAGACAAGAATGAAGCAATGGAAAGACAAATAATTAGATTTTGTTCTGGAAATTTTTATGCTAGAATAGCAAAAAAGTGAGCCTGTAACAGACTCACTTTTTTCATCCTTGTTCTATTGTTTTGAATCATTTACAAATGCTTTTGATATGGCCTTGCCAATTACAGCAATCGTACGATTAACCTCTTCCTCCGTATTGCCAATTCCACCAATCTCAACAATCATCATTTGCTTTGCCAAATCCTGATTATATCGCCCATCAACACCATCACCACTTTTGGAAATAACACCTTTTGATATTTTTGGAACGATGGCATTTAATGTGGAGGATAAACTTTCTGCATACGCTGTATTCCAGCGGTAATTTGCATGCTCTGCACCAACCACAATAGCAATTTTTGCATAGTTTTCCCCATTATATGAGATCGTTGTAAGATCATGTTTTAATGAGTCACGATGTAAATCTAGTATTAAATCATAATTATTTGTTTCTAAATGCTTACTTAAATAAGGTCTCATGACATTATAGGATTCATGATATCCCTTACCCTCAGCTTGTAATTTCTTCATAATATCTACATCGAGGATATTTGTCTTCAAGCCATTTACATTAAAATGATTCACAATCTTATCCTTTAGACTCATAATATTGACTGTTTCATGAGAAGTCGCTACCTTACCACTCACAGCTTTCACCATTGGTTCGTATGCTTCATGTGAATGAGTAAATAACACTAACACTTTAAATGGGTCCGGGTCTAGGGCTTGATCTGGTTCAGGCTCTTTCGTTTGTTCCAGTACACTTTGTTCAGCTAAATTGGTAGCGGCAAACACGACTTGCTTATCTTCTGATTGTTTAATCGGAGTCGATGCTTGCTTGTTGAACGGAAGTTGCCCAGCAATGACAGGTAATACGAAAAAGAACAATAATATACCAAATGACCATTGTAGTTTTTTTAGCAAAGTCACACCCTCCTCCCCATATCGTATGGAGAGGGGGTGTCATTTAGAACGAAAATAATTTTCTTGTTTTACGCATAAATCTGAGTGTTTTAGAAGGTCTATCAAGAACATTTTTTTAGCCTTTATTATAAATCACTTGCCCAGTTCATTAGCATGGAAGCCACTAGTTTTGCATAGCGATCAATCCAATAGTCTGCTTCCTTTGGTGTAACCATCAATTGTGTATGTGAGCCAGCGAAGGTTTCTTCAAACAGCTGCTGACGTTCCTCCTTCGTCCATGTCGCCCATTCTCCAAAAATAGGTTGTACTAACGTCATATCAAGCTCTTTATTGATATCGGGTTGCCAAGAGGACAATGAGAGCTTCGATGATGGTTTACTGCGCTCAGCTACACGAGCAGCTATCGAGCGAAGCATCGTTTCTACCGCATCAGCAATTAATACAGGTGCATCTACTACTGTTGGGATACCAATTGCCGTTACAGGAATCCCTAGCATCTCATAGGAAATTTCTTGCCGTTGATTGCCTACACCTGAGCCAGGATGGATGCCCGTATCTGTTAATTGAATTGTTTTACAAAGACGATTACTCGCCCTTGTAGCAAGCGCATCAACCACAATAATTAATTTTGGTTGTAGACGCTCAGCAATCGCAGCCACAAACTCCCCTGTTTCATAGCCCGTTTGCCCTGTAACACCTGGCGCATACATGACAAACTTTTCATCTATCACATCTAAGCTATGCAGATGATCAATTAAATAAGGACCTATGGCATCAGGTGTAATGGTACGATTGCCCAAACCAACAATTAAAATTTTATCATCTTCTTGCCAAGAAAGTGATTCATGCATGTTTTTAAAATTCACAAGTAATTCTTGCTCAAGCTGTGCAAAGCCATCTTGGTCTTCTAATGTCAGTGTTGGGACAGAAAGTGTAATATACTGCCCTTCTTTTTTGCCAATTTGCTTTTCACCCTCAGCATCTACAAGGACATCTGTAATTTTCACTCGACCAGCATTCCGATCTTCTATTTGAACGCCACTCGATTGTTCTAGCTTTTCTTTTTGTTCTTTGGTCTGATGGACAACTACCTCTTCAGATTCATCGATTAAATCTGTTCGTTGCCAATTAAAATTTTGCATACAGTTCACCTCAAGCTGTAGTTTGTTCAAACTGTCAAGTAAATATTCTTTGCATTTATCTATTGCAATTTGGTCAAGCGTTTGTTAAAATGATTTTTGTTGTATTAACACAAGAAATCAATGAGAAGATATCATCTCGTACCTAATTTAGGAGGTGAAATATATGCCAAACATTAAATCTGCGATTAAACGCGTAAAAGTTAACGAAAAAGCAAACATTGCTAATTCTCAAGCTAAATCTGCAATGCGTACTACAGTGAAAAAAGCTGAAAACGCTGTTGTTGCAAACGCTGAAAACAAACAAGAACTTTTACAAGCAGCTTTCAAATCATTAGATAAAGCAGCTTCAAAAGGACTTATCCACAAAAACGCGGCGGCTCGTAAAAAGTCTCGCCTTGCTAAAAAAGCGTAATTGTTTAAAGGATCAGATACTCTATTAGGAGTAGCTGATCTTTTTCATTTTGATAGATAACACAAAAGCTGCCCTTTATTGGACAGCTTTTTATGTTACAGTTGACGTAATAGAAATAATTCTAAATGTCTCTCTCGATTACCACCAGTCGATTTCAGCTGTAAATCAACCTCAGCTAGTTGATATAATGCTCTCAATAAACTTTCTTCTGATGGGCGATGATGCTGCTCAGTCATGAGTTTGACACGATACGGGTGAATTTTTAAATTTTTGGCGATTTGTTGTGGATGATATCCTTTCTTCAACAAATAAAAAACATTGGACATGGTACGAACATTGGATGCAAGCAAGCCAACTAACATAATAGGCTCTTGTTTTTGTCGTAATAAATCATGATAAATGGACAAAGCGCTGACCGAATCATTAGCCAAATAAGCATTGAGCATTTTAAATGCATCTTGCTCCAATGTTTTTGCTACTAGATCCTCCACTAACGAAGCTGTAATTTCTCCACCCTCACCTAAATAGAGGGTAAGCTTGTCAATTTCCATCTGCAATTGCAGCATGTTGGCGCCCACCATCGTTACAAGCAGCTCAATAGCCTCTTGTGTGATGCTGTTGCCCTGTGCCTTGACAACGCCTTGAATCCATACGGCTAAATCCTGCTCTTTTGGGGTTTCGGCTTGTACAAGTAATGCATGCTCTTTGAGCATTTTGGTCACTTTTTTACGTTCATCTAATTTTTCATAAGGGGCAATAAAAACCGTTACGGAGAAATCAGATGGATTCGATAACCACGTTTCCAAACGTTTTACATCATGATCGATTTTTTCTTTCCCTTTCTCAGTTGCTTTTAAAAACGAAGCGTTTTTAGCAATAATAAGCTTACGTTCTGAGAAAAAAGGAATCGTATCTGCTTCATCCATAACCACATCTACTGGCACCTCTTCTAAATCAAATGCGGTCATTTCCAGCTCTTCTTCTGACCCCATCGCTTCTTTTAAACGTTTAATGGTTTCATCTATAAAATAGCTTTCTTCACCAACAAGTAAATAAACCGGTGCCAGCTCACCTTTTTTTATTGTATTCCAAACCTTTGAAATCATAATTTTCCCTCCATCTAGCAATACTATTAGTATACATGATTTCATGGTCCTTTGTGACTTTGACCGAATTGTGTCTATTCCTTGCCAGACTGGGAATTCTCCTTTTCGATATAGCTTTTATGACCATGTTGTCTTATAATAAATAACAGAATTGGAGGGATAACAATGAATCCATTTGAAGGAAAGAACATACAATGTCGACGTAACGATGCCATCGATTCTGGTGTTGGCTTCGGTGTATCATTTGGCGTTTTCACAATTATGTTTATTATTGCAACTATAGTAGAATTCGTATCACAGTAATTGGACTTATGCAGGAAAAAGGCCTTGGTCATTGGACAAGGCCTTTTTCATTTACTGCAGCAGACCAACCATTAGCACGAATACGTATTTCAATGGTTCCATCCACCCCTGTTGTCAAAGTCGCTAAATTGCGACTGACAAAACGTTGTACTACTTCTTCATGTGGATGACCATAGCGATTATGGAGACCTGCACTGAAAACCGTTAATTCGGGCTGGAGCAGCTCAACAAAGGCTTCTGAACTAGATGTCTTACTGCCATGATGTCCCGCTTTCAGCAATGTTAGATTGGCTAATAGATGCCCATAACGCTTGATTAGCTGTTGTTCACCATATTGTTCCAAGTCACCTGTAAATAACGCTGTAAAGTCGTTCTGTTGCATGTACAATACGAGGGAATCATCGTTCCCTTCATAAAGGGTGTCATCAGGCGATAAATAATAAAAATTTGTCCCACCACTATGCCATGCTGTCCCCATCATCTTTTCTTTAACAGGTACATTGTGCTTATTTGCTTCTAGCAATAATTCTTGCATTAAAGGCTGCTGTAAAGAACTTGGTGTCACGTGTATTTCCTTCATCTTAATTTCTTGTAAAACCTCTTCGGCACCTTCTATATGATCTGCATCCGCATGGGTGGCGATAAAAATATCGATGGTGCGTATTCCTTTAGCTTTTAAAAATGGCACTACAACTTGCTTCCCTACCTCATAAGGACTATCTGCTTTTTTCCACTGCTCCTGTTCAAAGCGTAGTATCCCACCCGCATCAATGACATAGACAGCTTTTCTAAAAGGCAATTCAATAACGATACTATCTCCCTGTCCTACATTTAAAAATGTGATCTGTGTTTCGTTAGACAGCATGGGTGACAGATGAATCCAAATGGCGGGAATAACAAGTGCGACAATAGCCTTCCTGAACCGTCTTGTTTCTAAGTAATATAAGCTTGCTAAAACACTTAGCAGCGCTACACAGCTAAGCCAGATCATTGGCTTACCCGGTGACCATAATTGAAATGGTAGCTCCTGCATCACCATAATCATACGGGTCAGCCCATTACGTAGCGGTTCGTAGCCAGCAAATAGCATATTGGCAAGCGGTAAGGAAATATAGGATAACATAAACACTACAATATTAAATGGTAATATAACAAAGGAAAACAATGGAACAAACAGAATATTGACAAAAAACGAGGACATAGATAATTCATAAAAATGATGAAGTAATAGAGGATAAACGAGCAGCTGGCAGACAAATGTGACGAAAAAAGAACGACTGAGCCAATTCTCCGTCTGTTTGAAAATGATACCTGAATAAACCAAACTAGCGGCAGCTAAATAGGACAGTTGAAAGCCAATTTGAAAAATGACACCTGGTTCAAGCATAACGAAGCCTATAAAGCTAATGGCTAGTGCATCATCTATTGAAAGAGTCCACTTCAAAAAGCGCAGTAACATCATTAGTTCAACTACAGAGACTGCACGCCAAACAGAAGGTGCACCTCCTGCAATGACCCCATAAACGGGTAAAAGGATCAGTAGTGCAGCCGTAGCCATTTCTTTGCGTATGCCTATTCGAAGTAAGCCTTCAAAGAATAACCAAGACACGAGTGCGACATGTAGGCCAGAAATCGCAAACAAATGGGTGATACCAAGCTTTTGATAGGCACGCTGCAGTTCACCCTCCATTTGATCTTGTGCCCCTATCAGAAGTGCTTGTGCCTCTGCTACAAGGGCTTTTGGAAAGGTTCTTTCTATATGTTTTTTCATACTGTGTCTTATTTCAGCCAAAAAGGTGAAGATGGAAGACTGCTTTTCGACATAACGCCAGCTAGCGATTTCCACAATGCCTGTTGCTCCCTTGCTTGTTAAATAGTCAGTCATTGAAAATGCATAAGCATGCGCAGATGGAGACGGTGCTACAAGCTCACCCCTGGCAAGATATGTTTTGCCTGCTAATGAAGTATTTTCATACAAACTTTTTTCTTGCTCTGATGAAAAGGTATATATCACATAAAGCTTTTGACGATTTGTAGTTGTAGCAAAACCACGGAGTTTTTGGCCGTTTATTTTATAATCGTTTGACCAGGTTATAGGGAAGGTTTTTGGTAAGGGGGAAGGTTCCGTCAGTTGATAGGTAGAAAGAAAAAAATAAGCGAATAAAGCACTTATCATTACAAACGTCACAAGAAAACATGACTCACCTTTTAAGATGAGCCACAGGGCTAAAAGCAATAAAAAAGTGAGTAGCCATGCTGACGAGTGTGCTGCAATAGCCGCTATAAGTACAGCAAGAGCTACAAAGATCCATTTATGCTTTAAAGCTCGATGCCAAATAATGCACTCACCTTCTGTTCATATGGGAGCAACTTTTCGGCTGGCACGCCACTCTCGCGAAGCTCATGAAGCATTTCTGTGTACAAGGCTAGTTTTTCATCTCGTAAAAAATCGATTTTACGGTCATCAAAGGGTACATGGACAACTTCCACGCCCGCTTTTGCAAATAATTCCTGGGCATAGGGATTATTTTTATAATCTGTTGCGTAATAGACACGTTCAATGCCCGCTTGAATAATGGATTTTGTACATGGTAGACATGGGAAATGTGTTACATACAAATCAGCACCTTTTGTCGGTGTTCCATATTTAGCACATTGCAGCAAGGCATTCATTTCAGCATGCACCGTACGCACACAATGGTTGTCAACTACATAGCATCCTTGTTCAATACAATGTTCGTCTCCTATAATGGAACCGTTATAACCGCCTGCAATGATGCGTTTTTCACGCACAACAGTTGCTCCTACTGCTAGTCTTGTACATGTACTACGTAATGCGAGTAAATGGCTCTGTGCCATAAAAAATTGATCCCAAGTAATTCGCTCCATATGATTACCTCCAAAAATTGGCTTACAAATTATATTTCTCTTGCTTTTCTACTATAGTGTATCCCTTATAGAAAAGAGGCGTCAATATTACATCCTGTAAAACGTTTACTTTACAGTAATCGCATCTTTTAGCTTCTCAAATGTTTTATCACCAATACCACTTACATTTTTTAAGTCTTCGATCGCTTGAAAGTGTCCGTGTTCCTCTCGATACGTAAGAATACTTTGCGCTTTCGAGGGGCCGATTCCTGGTAAGGTTGCTAGAATTGCTATATCGGCTTGATTAATATTAATCTTCTGCTCTTTAGGAGCACTTTCAGTAGGTATTGTTAAAAGAGTTGTAGCTCCATCTTCTAGCTGTTCACCCTTTGTGGGAATATAAATCACCATTTCATCCTGCACTTTTTGCGCATGATTCATGCGCTGTGTGTCAGCTTGCTCTGTATAGCCACCTGCAAGCTCGACAGCATCTTTTATGCGTTGGTCTTGCTGAAGCTCATAAACGCCTGGATACATCACAGCACCCTTTATATCAACAAATATCTGCTGAATCACCGCTTCTTCAGCAGTTTCACTATGATTTTTTTCTTCAAACGATTGGATTGTCTCGATGAGCTCTTCTTGGGGAGGTGAAGAGTCAAAACTCGAAAAATAGAAGTAACAAAGTCCACTGACTACCAGTATGCTGGGGAATAACATACTTTTTTTATACTTTTGCCATAAAGATTGGAGCATAGCACCCATCCTTTCCTTGCAAAAGGTCATCATATGGAGTTATCTACATCATACACTATGACTTGTTGATTGAAAATAATAATAAATATCAGGAGATTCTATTGACCTGCTTAAGAGAGCTATTCTTCGCTTTCGCCTTGCTATCCACCGATTTAAGCTTGCTATCCTTCGCTTTCGCTTTTCTATCCACTGATTTAAGCACGCTATCCTTCACTTTAGCCTTTCTATCCACCAAAAGAGCCACACTGCCCATTGGGGGACAGTGTGGCTCCGTTTTCTTTATTTCACCGCACGAATAAAAATGCGTTCGCTTTCATATTCAGGTGCTTCATCCGTAAAATCAGCTGTGATTTCCACATCATGAAAACCAATGGCGCGCAGCCAAGCCATATACTGCTCTATTGAGAAAGTACGTTGTAAATGCTCTTCATCAAAACGTTCATATAACTCACTTGCGATATCTCGCACATAAAAGGTCATTTGATGTGTAACAGAATGCTCGAAATCAGCTGGCGCTGTATGCCATACATAACTAATGTCCCCATCATCATACGTAAACGGTCCGTCTAAAAAAATCTCATTCATCTTAAATAATGAATGAACATCAAAAAACAGCTGTCCTCCATCACGTAAAGCATGATAAATACGTTCTAATGTTGTATAGACGGCTTGCTCCTCTACAACATAATTAAGGGAGTCAATGGTAATCGTCACAACATCTAACGCCTCAAAGCCATCTAATTCGTCCATCGACATACAATATAACGGAGCTTGGTAGCCTGCATCAGCAAAGCGTTTTGCTGCGATGGACAGCATCTCTTCTGATAAGTCGACTCCGCTGACCTTATAACCAGCATGGGCGAATAACAAGCTAAGCACACCTGTACCACAACCAATATCTAAAAGTGTGGGGTATTGGCTGCATGGTGCATGCTGTACAACCCAATCTACATAAAGATTGTAAGGAATATCCGTTTGTAGCTCATCATAGACATGGGCAAAGCGTTCGTAACTACTCACTTAGCTTAGGCCTCTGGCATGTCTAGCTGCGGTGCATCGCCCCATAGACGTTCTAAATTATAATAAGCACGCTCATCCTTATGGAATACGTGCGCCACTACATCTCCAAGGTCAACAAGTACCCAACGAGCTGCATCGAAACCTTCGACACGACGAATTTCATAGCCTTGTTGTTCTGCTATATCCTGTAACTCACGCGCGATTGCTTGCACTTGGCGGTCAGAGTTACCATGGGCGATGATAAAATAATCTGCTAAAAGGGAAATTCCTTGCATATTTAAAACGACAATATCCTCACCATGTTTGTCGTCAATTGCTTTGTACGCTGCTTGTAATAAAGTTGAAGTCATCCTTCACTATCCTCTCTGTTCATCGTATCGTTATAACATTCTATTGATAAAGGATAAATTGGTTGCTTTGTGTCTATTAAAAATGCCAAAGTATGGCGTACACATGCACTCATCGCCTTATCCAAATTTTTTTGCGCCTTCTTTCGCAGACGCTCCACACCATCAAATCGACGGTTTGGCTCAATCATATCTGCGACAAAAATGATTTTTTCTAAACGACTCATCCCAACGCGTCCTGTTGTATGGAAACGAATCGCATTTAACAACTCATCGTCTGTGATGCCAAACTCACTTTGCGCTATATAGGCACCGACTGGGCCGTGGAGTAATTCACTGCCCCAGCCAATTAATTGTGGATCTAAATTTTCATCACGAACGATATTCTCCATCCATTCAATGTCTTCATATTTAGCAATATCATGGAGGATTGCTGCTATTTCAGCTTTTTTAACATCCTCGCCATATTTTTGTGCTAAATCGATGGCTGTTTCCATTACACCGATTGTATGAATATAACGTTTTTCAGGCATTCTTGGCTTAATCGCCGCTAAATACTGTTCGCGTTCCATAAAGACCTTCCTCTCGTATGAACGTCTCTACCGCTTCTGGTAATAAAAATGTTACCGTTCCCCCAGTCGCAAGGCGTTCACGAATCAGTGTGGACGATAAATCGATTTGAGGCACTTCCACCATACTTATAGGGTACTCTGTTGTCGCCGCTGTTCCTGGACGCTTTACTCCGACAAACCGCACGATTTTTACTAAATCATCAATACAATGCCATGTATGTAGCGAATCAATCATATCGCCACCGATGATAAAGTAAAATTTCACATCCGGTTCTCTTCTACACAAGGCAGAAAGTGTCTCATAGGAATAGGATACGCCACCCTTCTCAACCTCATACGACTCTACTGAAAAATAAGGAAATGGACGAATTGCACGCTTCACCATTTCGAGTCGTTCGACATTACTAGCATCAAATTGTGCCTGCTTATGTGGTGGTATAGCATTTGGCATAAAACGGATTTCATCAAGCTCTAGCGCATGAAAAACCTCATTAGCCATCATGAGATGCCCTATATGTGGTGGGTTAAATGTGCCACCTAGTAAACCGACCTTTTTCATCGTCTCACCTTATTTCGTTGCTTTTGGTAATACAATCTTTTTATGATTGCGTGACTCTTTATATAAAACAACTGTCAGACCGATTAATTGGACAAGCTCCGCACGAGCACCTGTTGCCAGTGATTCAGCAACTTCATGTTTGTCCTCTTCACAGTTATCTAAAATACGCACTTTAATCAGTTCACGTACTTCTAGTGCCTCACGAATTTGCTTTGTCATTTCGTCATTAACTCCACCTTTTCCTACTTGGAAAATAGGTGTTAAATGATGTGCCTCTGCACGTAAAAAACGTTTCTGTTTACCTGTTAACATAAAAATTAGTTTCCTCCTAATTGCGCCTTAAGCTGCGCAATCATTGAATTTGTGTTTGGATAGTTTCCTAACCAGTGTTCAAAAGCAATGGCTCCTTGATGGACAAACATCCCTAAGCCTGTGACAATCGTTGCTCCTTTTTCTTCAGCCGCTTGTAAAAAAGGCGTCATTAATGGATTATACACAATATCCGCAACAATTGCTCCTTTCGCAAGTCGATCTAATGAAAATGGCATAGAAAAATTGCCCGTAGCAAGGCCAGCCGATGTCATTTGCACAATAATGCCGAAATCAGCTAATGTTTCTTCTGCTTCTTGTAATGACATCGCACGACCCATATCCATTTCATCAATTATCGCTTGGGCATTTGCCACCGTACGATTGGCGATAGTTAAATGGTGATAGCCTTGTTGCTGCATAGCAAAGGCAATACCGCGAGCAGCGCCACCAGCACCAACAAGTAATACAGGCTTGTCCTTTCGAGATACACCAACGGCTTCTTCTAGTGAGCGAACAAAGCCAATCCCATCTGTATTATAGCCCTTCAGCTTTCCCTCTTTTGTTCGTACGACTGTATTCACTGCGCCCATTTTTTGCGCCAGCTCATCTAGCTCATCTAAATATGGAATGATTGCTGTCTTATGAGGAATTGTCACGTTCCAGCCACTCGCCCCTAATGTTTTCAAACCAGCAACTGCTGATTCTAATTGATCAGAAGGTACATGCAAAGGAATATATGTCGCATCTATTGACATGTCCTCAAACCAAGCATTGTGCATGGCCGGTGATTTTGAATGTTCAATTGGATCACCCATAACTGCAAACCATTTCTTCATTTTCTAGTCCCTCTCTCTACTACATCCTTCTGTTTAGATTAATGAAGGACGAATTGAAACTTGTACACCTTTTGGCGCGTAGGCTGCTACGACTACATTAGCATGCTGTACTGTAATCCAGCCCAGGCCAGAAAATACAACGTCTGTTTTCGCTTCTTTGATGGAAAACTCATGACGTACTAATGGTGGAAGTTGGTCGATAAAATCTGCAGTTGGAGGTGCCAGAAGCTCGCCTTTATGTTCTGCATATAATGTATCGGCCTTCTCAAGCTTTGTACGGTGAATCGGTAGATCGTTTGCCACATGGATTGTAAAGGCTGAACGCTCTCCCTGGATAAAGTCAAATCTCGCCAATGCCCCAATAAATAGGGACTGTCCAGGATTTTGCTGGTAGACTTTCGGTTTAATTTCCTTTTTCGGCATAATATATTTTAATTCACTTGAATCAATATGATGAGCCATTTGATGATGATTAATAATACCAGGCGTATCATATAATGCACTACCATCATCCAGTGGAATGTCAATCATGTCTAAAGTAGTACCAGGGAAGTGTGACGTTGTAATGACTTCCCCTTCTCCTGTAGCCTGTTTAATAATACGGTTAATGAATGTAGATTTCCCAACATTTGTACAACCTACAACATAGACATTTTGTCCGTTACGGTACTCGTCGATGGCCTCCATTGCTTCCGCCATTCCCTTGCCTTTATGGGCACTGACTAATAGAACATCGATAGGCTGAAGTCCTAGTGCCTTTGCCTCGCGTTTAAGCCAATTGATTACTTTTTTCGGTTTCACTGATTTTGGTAATAAATCTGCTTTGTTGGCAATCAAAAGAACAGGATTCTTCCCTACAAAACGGTGAAGCCCAGGTAGCCAGCTCCCATTGAAGTCAAATATATCAACAATTTTTACGATTAAGCCCTGCTGTGTTCCAAGGCCGTTTAAAATACGTAAAAAGTCGTCATCTGTTAATGACACGGGTTGAATTTCATTGTAATTTTTCAAACGGAAGCAGCGCTGGCAAATGACCACATCCTTTTCTAATGATGATGGGGGTGCATATCCAACTGCTGTTTTATCTTCTGTTTGAATTGTTGTACCACAGCCAATACAATTTGGCATTTCAATCATTCTTGTTCCTCCCAAGTTATTATTCCTTTACGTTTCAAATCATTAAATACTCGACGCTCAATGAAACGATTCAATTTTGTTACAAGCCCATCTGATTGTGCAACAGGCTTTACTAACACTGTATGCAAGCCTAAACGATTTGCGCCCATCACATCAGTCAGGAGTTGATCTCCAACCATGACTACTTCATTTGGGCGTAAACCTAGTTGAATCAGTGCATTATAAAAAGCATTACGAAGTGGTTTTTTTGCCTTGTGAATATACGGGATACCTAATGGCTCAGCAAAATGCTTCACACGCGCTTCATTGTTATTCGATGCAATAATAACTCGAATACCTGATTCTTTCATAATACGTAACCAAATAATTAGCTCTTCTGTTGCGTCTGGGCGATCCCATTCAACAAGCGTATTATCTAAATCCGTAATGATGCCTCTAATTCCTAATTCTTGTAACTTTTCCGGCGTAATTTCAAAAATATTCGTCACAAATTCGTTCGGTAATAAAAAATTATACAAAATAGCGACCCCTAATCTTAACGTATTATTCGACCATTATAGCATATTTGCAAAAGCTTCACCCATTCGAATTGGGCTTCCCTGTACAACATTATCCGTAAATTCAATCGCATCCTTTTCAAACAGCATAACCACTGTGGAACCAAATGAAAAATATCCAACTTCCTGACCTTTACGCCATTTCGTTGTTGTATTCGTAAGCACAATGGAATTAACAAAAGTCGCACCAACTTTAATAAAGGCTACATGCTGTTGATTGGCTGCTTTCAGCTCTGTCACTAAACGATAATTATGAGAAATTGGTTTTTTACCGTATGTAAGACCTAGCTGATTCACGGGATAAGATTTCTGACCAAGTGTATATTGTCGTACTACTTCCCCATCTATCGGACTATGGATACGATGATAATCAGCAGGACTTAAATAAAATACGATAAAATGACCATCTGCATATTGTGCGGCTCTCTCTGTATTACCTAGTAAATCTTGTAATGCATAGGGCTTACCCTTAACTAGAAATGTCATATCCCATTCAATGCGACCAAAAGATTCCACCTTGGCATCTACTGGGCTAACATAAATCATTGGATTTTTTTCAATAGGTCGAGCTTCTTCTAGAAGTTCTCTTGTGAAAAAATCATGTAAACTTGAAAATTGTTGTTGTTTTTTTGAAACTTCTTCAATGTTAATATCGTATAACTTCATGTAGCTTGGAATTATACGTTTACTCCACTTCGCTTTTGCAATTGCCTGCAAAAGATGGGAAGATTGCTTACCATTCGTTAGTTCTATCAAGCGTTGATATAGTTTTTCTTTCATACAGTAAAACCCCTATCCATTAATTTAGACTGTCAATTTTTTCGCATTCGAAGTATAATGGTACAATATCTTAAGTGCAAAGGAGTGATCCCCCTTGTTTTTTTATCACAAGTTGGTGGATACCACGGTTAAGAAAATGAAATCGCACGCAGCTAACTTCATCACAATTAGTAATATGTCCTTTGGAGGCGCGGCTATTATGGCCACTTTACATGAATATTATAGCTATAGTGTCTTGTTTATCTTTATTGCAGCCCTTCTTGATCGCTACGATGGTAAGGTAGCGAGAGCACTCGGACAAGTGTCTGAGTTAGGTAAACAATTAGATTCTATGAGTGATATTATATCATTTGGTGTGGCACCTGCATTATTAATGTATGAAGTTGTTCTAGTTGATTTTGGTTTTGCCGGCATGATGATGGCCGTATTATTTATCGTCTGTGGCGCGATGCGTTTAGCTCGCTTCAACATTAGTGAAGCGAATGGTTATTTCACAGGTTTACCAATTACAGCTGCAGGTACGTTCTTAACTTTAACGTATTTCGCAGCCAATGCGTTCCATCCGGCATTTTATCTTTTCCTTTTTCCCATCTTAGCTTTACTCATGATTAGTACATTTACGTTAAAAAAAGTGTAACAGCACATTTGCTGTTGCACTTTTTTCATTTCCCACAGCTTTTAAACATATACTGTCGAAAAATGGGGAAAGGATGAAATCATTCAATGAGCGGAATTTTTACATCAATGTTGCAGTTATGGCTTGAAATCCCTGCGTTGCTTGGCTACTTAAAGGGGCAAACATTCCATAAACCCTTTTCAAAAGAAGAGGAAGCTGCTTGTATTGAACGATTTTTAGGTGGCGATGAGCAAGCGCGTCTTGACTTAATTGAACGCAATATGAGGCTTGTCGCGCACGTCGTAAAAAAATTCCATCCAAAACATGAACAACTAGATGATTATATTTCCATCGGAACAATCGGTCTAATGAAAGCTGTCGAGAGCTATACCCCTGACAAAAAAACTAGACTTGCCACATATGCAGCCCGTTGTATTGAAAATGAAATTTTAATGCATCTGCGCACACAAAAAAAAGTACAGAAAGACGTATCACTATTTGAGCCTATTGGGACTGATAAAGATGGTAATGCACTGCAAATTCGTGATCTACTTCAGTGTGACGAAGAAAGTGCCACAGAAAAACTAGAGCATAAAGAACATGTGGCACAGTTATATCACTATTTGCATATGCTTGATGAACGTGAGCTCGAAATTGTGACACTACGCTATGGTTTAAATCAACAGGATGCCCTTACACAAAAGGAAATTGCTGCTCGTTTAAATATTTCACGCAGCTATGTATCTCGCATTGAAAAGCGAGCACTTATTAAACTCTATCAACTATACAAACGAGACCAAAAGTCTATTGAATAATATATTGTAAAATGGACAGTAGAAAAATTCAATGCATCATTGGCGGAAGTTGTGCCTATTTCATGGCATATAAAAAGCTCCCCTGCGATATGACTATGTCGCAAAGGAGCTTTCCCGTCTTACTAATGCGCTGACTCCGATAGTTCTGCTGAAATCAACGTGCCTATTAAAGTTGTAATAATGACTACACCCGCTGTTAAAAATAACATCATGAATGCCTCCCATTCTATTATGAAGAGATGTATTACTGTCAGTGTAGCATTTGTCCATTGCTTTAACTGTGATTTTTCTCACAGAATGACAGGCACATTTTGACCATTTTGTGTAGTTTATAGAGAGGCAATTGCTTTTAAAACGACTTGTGTCGAATGCTTTGCAGCAACTGGTAAAAACTCATCGAAGCTAATATTCGATTCTTTCCCAGCAATATCCGATAAAGCACGAATGACAACAAAAGGTGTAGCAAATTGATAACATACTTGAGCAACCGCAGCCGCTTCCATTTCTACTGCCTTCATTTGAGGGAAATGACGACGAACCGCTTCTACACGTTCAGGATCATTCATAAAAGCATCTCCAGAGCAAATTAAACCGATGCCATATTGATGCTCTCCAACCGCCTTGACGGCCTCCTCAGCGACTTTCATCAATTTCTCATCTGATTTATAAGCTGCTGGCATCCCAGCCATCTGTCCGATTTCATAGCCGAAAATTGTGACATCTACATCATGGTGGCGAACTTCATCAGAAATGACGATAGCGCCTACCTCAAGTGCCTCGTCATATCCACCTGCAGAGCCTGTATTCATAACAACATCTGGCTTAAACTCATGTAAAAGGATTGTCGTAGACATAGCAGCATTCACCTTACCAATACCACTTTTTAATAACACGACTTCCTTGCCTTCATAAGTCCCTGTTGTATACTCACTGCCTGCAATCATTGTACTTTGTGCATCGTTTAATGCTGCTCTTAGAAGCTCTACTTCCTCTTCCATTGCGCCAATTACTGCTATTTTCATGTATTGTTACTTCCCTTCTTTATCAACTCTATTAAAAATAATCAAAAGAGTGATTTTCGTCAATAGGCGCCTTCTAATGTGTTAAGTTGCTCTAACTTCACGGGCTTCCATCCTTCATTTTCAACCCATTCCATACTGACACGGTACATCTGAGATTTATCATTCGTTGAAACTGTCGCAACGGATGAATTAGGACCACCATTATTTTGCATACGCCAAATAATCATATTGCTTTGTTCGATGCCTGTCACAGTCGAAACAGTGGCTACCTTCTCAGCCCAGTCTACAGACTTGTCATCATATGAAGACACATGCTGACCTGTTTGAGTTGTAGGTGTTGGCTGCCAATTTTTATTCGTGATAACCTTGTCAACAATTGGATTATCCGAAGTCGACTCTTCTGGCGTACCTTGCTCTTCCTGAGATGTATCAGGCTCCGATTCTTCCTCGGAAGTTTTGTCTTCTTCAACAGCGAGATCTTTATCCTGTTCTTTCGCAGGTTCTTTATCTACTTCTTTTTCGTTATCACCGCTCTTTTCCTCTTGAGCTGGTTCATCTTTCACTGCTTGATCTGCATCATCTTGCCATTTAAACACATAGGTTGCTGTAATAATAATAAGTACAACCACAACACCTATTAAAACATTCAATAGTTTATCTAGCTTTTTATTACGAGATGGCTGCAAATGACGACTACTTCGAGTTTGTCGTTCACTCATAATGTCTCCCCCTCTCTAGCAAATATTCTATCAAGTTCGACAGCTCTTGCAAAATAATTATACTCACTATTTTATTGCCAAAGAATGTTAAAAGCAGTCAGCCTAAGGCTAACTGCTTGTACACTTACATATTATTTAATGGAAATAATTTTCACTTTCATTTCGCCGCCAGGTGTTTGTACGGCAACTTCTTCACCTTCAGCACGACCAAGTAAACCCTTTGCAATTGGCGATTCATTTGAAATGCGGAATTCCATTGGATCTGCCTCAGCAGAACCAACAATTGTATACGATTCTTCATCTGATGACGGTTTACCATTAATGATTTCTACAAATGTAACCGTTTTCCCAAGTGATACAACACTGTTATCTGTCTCATCCTCAGAAATAATCACTGCATTACGAATCATTGATTTTAATGTAGAAATACGACCTTCTAAGAAGGCTTGCTCTTCTTTTGCTGAATCATACTCAGCATTTTCAGATAGATCTCCAAAATCACGTGCTATTTTAATACGTTCAACGATTTCTTTACGTGTTTCTGTTTCTAATTTTACTAATTCTTCTTCTAATTTACGTTTTCCCTCAGCTGTCATAGGGTACTGTTTTTCATTTGCCAAAGTCCTTCACTCCTTGTTTCTTCAATATAAAAACATAAAACTCGACTAAATGCATGGAAGATGCATTTAATCGAATTTTATTATTTTTAAACTTTTTCAAATTACGCTTTGACCTAATAGTATGCATGCTTTTTTTAAATATGCATGAAAATATTGTCAATACCACTCTATCTTATTACAATACGTTGTCGGTTTCAAGAATAGTTTTAATTTTCGTTACCATTAAATCAATTGCCACCTCATTATCCCCACCTTCTGGAATAATGATATCAGCATAACGTTTCGTTGGTTCAATAAATAAATTATGCATAGGTCGAACCGCTGCTAAATACTGCTCAATAACCGAATCAGTTGTACGACCACGCTCTTTAATATCACGCATGATACGACGAATAATTCGTAAATCTGAGTCTGTGTCTACGAATAATTTAATATCCATTAAATCACGTAAATCAGCATCTTCTAGCACTAGAATACCTTCTAGGATAATAACATCTACTGGTTCAACATGGATCACTTCTTCTGCTCTCGTATGCTGCACATAGTCATAAACAGGTTTTTCAATTGGTTGACGCACTAACAATTTTTTTATGTGCTCAATTAATAAATCATTATCAAAAGCCAACGGATGATCGTAGTTTGTACCTAAGCGTTCTTCAAATGTTAAATGACTTTGATCTTTATAATAAAAATCTTGTTCAATCACCACAACGGAATGCTCACGGAAAACTTCATAAATGGCGCGCGTCACACTCGTTTTTCCAGAGCATGAGCCACCAGCGATTCCGATGACAACTGGTCGCTTTGCTGCCATTAGTTATTCTCCTTTCGCATCATATTATGCGGTTTTAATGGTGTGTCACATTTAAATTTCACAATTTGTAATGGATGACGAGCAGCATCTAGGCTATTGCCATCCTCGTCCCAAATTTCGCCCATTGTTAAACGGAAATTTTCAATTTCAGGACCAAAGAATTCTACTTCATCACCAGGTTTAAAATAATTTCGTTGTTGCATCGTCACTATTTTTGTTTCTGGATCATGATCTAAAATAAGACCCGCAAATTCATACGTTGTTTTACGACCATGCACTCCAAACATTTGCTCCTCGAAGCCAGGTGCATCATGGAAGAATGCTTCAGCCGTATCACGGTTGGCGCATTTATCCAATTCTTCGAGCCACTCGCGTTTAATTTTAAAGTTTTCCGGATCTGCACAGTAAGCATCAATCACTTTACGGTACACTGAAACAACTGTCGCAACATAATGAATGGATTTCATACGACCTTCAACTTTTAACGAATCAATCCCAAGCTCAATCATATGAGGGATTGCTTCGATTAATTTTAAATCTTTTGGACTCATCGCAAAAGATGCATGATTGTCATCGAACAGTGCTTTTTCTTCACCATCTTCTAATTCATATAAATCATAGTCCCAACGGCATGATTGACAGCAACCACCGCGGTTAGAGTCACGAGCAGTCATATGATTGGACAGAACACAACGACCAGAGTAGGCGATACACATTGCACCATGAACGAAAGCCTCGATTTCAATATCAACCTTTTCCTTCATCAGCTTCATTTCTTCTCCGCCTACTTCACGTGCTAAAACGACACGATGTAAGCCTTCTTCTTTCCAGTACTGAACAGCCTTCCAATTGGACAGTGATTGCTGTGTAGAAAGATGAATTTCAAGCTTAGGTGCTGCTGTACGACATGTTTCAATAATCAGTGGGTCTGCAACGATAATTCCTGTTACGCCTGCTGATTCAATATCCTTTAAGTAACGCTCTAAGCCATCCATATTTTCATTGTGAGCAAAAATATTTGTCGTGACATAAATTTTTGCCCCATATTGTTTGGCAAATTCGACACCTTCACGCATCTCTTCAATCGAGAAGTTGTCTGCATTGGAACGTAGTCCAAATTCTCGTCCACCAATAAATACCGCATCTGCTCCATAATGAACAGCTACTTTTAATTTCTCTAAGCTACCTGCTGGGGCAAGTAGCTCTGGTTTTTTAGTAATGACACGTTTACCGTCGACAATCTCACGGATTTTGTCATTTTGTTCTAACGCTAATGCCATGGTATTGCCCCTCCTAGTAAACTGTTTCCTTGAAGATAAAGCCTGTATCTAATGGTCTAATGGCTGGTTGAATATCTTCAATTCGTGCTAATAAATCATCTTTTATCTCTTCATACGCGTCTTCTGATTCATCAAAATACGTATCGATGGCTTTGCGATAGATTTCTGTAACCGTTACTACATAGTCTGGTGTTTGTAGAACACCCTCGATTTTCAGGGCATCAATGCCACCTTCGAATAATTCACCAAGCTCATCAATTATACACATATCATTTGGACTGAAAATATGTGTCCCATTGACATCTTCATAAATAGGATATTTATTATTTCGCTCATCGTCATGTAGGAACATATTACGATTTTCTTGACGGTTTTCAATGGCCATCACCTTATCTTGATATAAGAAATAATGACCAAGTAATGGGCGTTTCGATTGGAACATACATGTCATGCCATGTACTTGTACCTCAATCTCCACCTCAGTATTTTCTTTAATTTCTAATACTTCATCAAGAGAAAGTTCACGTGCTAATACGGCACGCTTTGCACCACGTTTCCCCCAGTAATTTGCTGTAAACCAGTTTGTAGCAGTCGTTTCTGGATTCCAATGTAATGGAATTGTCACGGCTTGCTCGCGGCGAATAATAAGTACCGCTGGATCACCATAAATTAAACGATCCACTCCGATACGTTGCATTTCTTTTAAATAGTCTGCCAGTGCCTCCAGTTTCTCATTATGAAAAAGTGCATTGACCGCAACATAAACCTTTTTACCTGCTGCGTGAATTAGCTTCGTCGCTTCTTCCACCTCTTCAACAGAGAACTCTCCAGCTAGACGTAGACCAAATTGTTGCTCACCAATAACAAAAGCATCTGCTCCAGCTTCTAAAAGTGCTTTTATATGTTCTACTGATTGTGGTGTCACAAGCAATTCTGGTTTTTTCATAGTAGTCACCTCTTCAAACATAGTAATAAACCGTCACCGACTGGCAAAAAAGCACTTGTATAATCTGGGTGCTGCATAATCCAATCTGTGAAGTTTTTTAAATTGCGAATCATTGTCCGCTTACGACGTGGCACATCCTTCAGCTCTAAATCAGACAGGCCATGCATGTACATATTATCGATATACAAAACCCCACCTGAATTCACTAAAGGGGCGTATTTTTCAAAAAAGCGTTGATACTGTCCCTTTGCGGCATCGATAAAGACCGCATCGAAAGTCGTATCAATAGCCTCGTCGTTCACCTCTAATGCGTCACCCTCAATGACCGTAATTCGATCTGATACAGTAGAACGTCGAATATAGGCTTTCGCCCTTGTTACACGCTCTTGATCACGTTCAATTGTAACAATTTGGGCATTGGGCAATGCCTCTGCCATTCGAATAGCAGAATAGCCAATTGCTGTGCCTATCTCTAAAATTTTTGACGGATTTTGAATACGTAACAGTTGATTTAATGCGTCAATACCTGCTAATTGCATAATCGGTACATGATTCTCCTCCGCGTATGCTTCCATCTCTAAAAGCAATTCATTACGTGGCTGTATAAATGATTGTATATATGCATCTGATAATTCCATTGTTTCACCCTCATTTAAAAGGCAACGAGCGTTTGCCGTTGTCTGTACTTCATCATTTATCAACAAAAAGAAAAAGACCAAACGTGATGTCTTGGTACTTTGCCATACAAAAATGAGCAATTGTTTAGATATGCTCCAACAATTGCTACCACGCATATTTGTCCCGCATAAATGAACGGATTGATCAAAAATCACACTTTATAATAGCATGAAAATAGAAGGAAAGCTATTTTTCTTTCCTTCTATCCATCTGTTTGCTATATACTTTTTGCTCTTCCTAAACGCTTATTCTTCTTTTTGTAAATATTTTGCTATTTTCTGTAAATGCTCATCATATGTTTTTGAGAAGTGATTAACACCCTCTTTATCTGCTAAGAAATAGAAATAGTCGGTTTGACTTGGATTTAATGTTGCCTCAATAGAAGTTTTACCAGCACCAGCGATTGGTCCAGGTGGTAAGCCTTTATTTTTATAAGTGTTATAAGCATTATCCACTTCTAAATCTTCAAAAAGCACACGATCTTTATGATCACCAAGTGCATATAACACGGTCGGGTCTGTCTGTAATGGCATGCCTTCATTTATTCTATTATAGAAGACACTTGCGATTGTCTCTCGATCTGTTTGAGCTGTCGCTTCTTCTTCTAATAATGAGGCAAATGTTAACAGCTGATGCACCGACATTTGTTTTTCTGCTAAAACATCACTATAGTTCTTCACCACATTATTCATCGCCGCTATCATCTCTTCTACAATTCCCTGTAATGATGGTTTTTCTTCATAGTAAGAGTAAGTGGCTGGGTAAAGATAGCCCTCTAAATCATAGCGAATATTATCCGCTAACACAGCCTCCGTGACAAGTTCAGGATAATTGGCCATCATTTGCTGAACAAATGTATCACTCGTCACAAGATCCATAAATTCCTGTTTTGTGTATGGTGTTTTCTTTTCAATCACATTCCCAATTTGTTCAAGTGTTAAGCCCTCCGGAACTGTCATTGTAAAGACAGGCTTACGGTAGACTTTCCCTGTTTTCAAGCTTTCGATCAGTTCATCGAATGTCATCGCCTGTGTTAGATCATAATTTCCTGCTTGGAATTGAGATTCATTTTTAAATTTTGCATAGTATTTAAAAACACGTGCATCTTTAATGACGTCTTTTTTCTCTAGCAGCGTGGAAATGGATGATAAACTAGAACCAATAGGTACTTCCACAGCAATGATCTTCGTCGCATTAGGATCGAGTGGCTTTAATGCACCCTTGACATAGTTGTACCCAAGGATACCAACAACACCGATTATAAGCACGAAAACAATCGCAATAATTGCAACGATTTTTCTCACGATTTTTACCTCAGATTTTCTTTCCTGCATTTTTGAAAACATTTCTTGTTTTTTAGAACCGTTATCCACGGGTTTCCCCCCTATCACTAATCAATATCATACTAGAAATCAACTTTCACGACAAACAGAAATCGACAATTCAGGAGAAATTGTATATGTAAAAAAAATCTGCCAGCTATTTTTACTGGCAGATCCTCTCTCTATAAAATCTTGCACGGTTCAAAATCTTCATTATATAAACTATAATTGAAAAGTTACTTGCTTCTTATCCGCAAGTAACTCCATAGCAAGTTGAGCTATCACCACATCATCTGCTGGTGGATTAAAGCGACTACATTGAACATCTCTAAATAGACGCTGGATTTTGTTTTCTTTAGATAAACTTCGTCCCCCTACAACTTGCATGGCTTTTGTTACTATATCGATGGCGTAATTACAAATTACATACTTTGCGATACTAACAGACTCTGATAGTTGCTCCTTAAGAGCTGGATTTTGTTCTACCTGTGTTGCAATACTATACAATGTTCTTCGTGCAGTTTGATAAAGTACTTCTATTTCACCAATCCTTTGTTGGACATGACTAGCATGAGCGATTGTATTTTCTAAGCTATGTGAATACGTATTTTTGGCAAAATCAATTGCATAATCTCTTGCTGCTCCTGCCACTCCTAAATAAACGGCTGGAATCTCTAACGAATAGACTCGACCATCAGCTAAAAAACGATTAACTCCATTTGGATGATGTCTGTAAAGCAACGCTGCCTCTGGTACAAACGTATCATGAAAAATAATATCATGACTACCTGTTGCCCTCATGCCCATTGCATCCCATGTTTCAACAATTTCCACCTGTTCGTTTTTCGTTATTAGAAATTCCGCTGTTAGGTTTTCTTCTTCCAGATAAGCAATAATAGTGAATTGTTTTAAAATCGGCGCTAATGAAGCAAATGCTTTTTCACCAGTAATGCAATATCCCCCTGGCACCTTTTTAGCAATTGTACCAGGTAAACTCCCCCGAGAAATATTCCCCTTTCCACGTTCACTGCTAATAATATTCAAAAGTGAGCCTTCCTCAACTGCTTTTCGGCATAATTCTGCAAAGATAGGTTCTGGCCATGTTTTTGCCTCACGAACATTCAAAAACGTCAATAAATGCCAGCCAACAGACAAGGCAGTGGAAGCATCGCCTCTAGCTAATTGTTCCTGCACTAATAACATCTCGTATAAAGAAATTTCTTCTCCTCCATATTTTTGAGGCACTGTTAGTCGAAAATAGCCTGCATCTTCTAAAATTTTAAAATGCTCAAACGGAAATTTTCCACTCTCATCATATTGGTTAGCTGTCTTCTCAATTTGTTGCGCTAAATTCTGAGCATATTGAACAAGCCTTTGCTCTCGTTCATTTCGAATAAAAATATCCATCATTCCTGATTCACCTTACTTTTAGCAAAACGATTCAGCGGCTTTTTCAGGCCTAAATGTTCTCTTAATGTTGTGCCCCTATAATCTTTACGATAAATACCTCGCTCCTGCAAAATCGGTACAACCTTGTCAACAAAATCTTCTAAATCACGTGGTAATAACGGAAACTGTAGCATAAAGCCATCTGCTGCTTGCTCTATTATCCAACGCTCCATCTCATCCGCTATTTGTGTTGGTGTTCCGACAAAAGCATCGCGCTTTGCAGGTCCAAAAAGGCGTGCATACAAATCACCAACTTTTAAATTTTCCTTCTTAATAATCTCTAAGTGTTCATAGAAGTGACTTTGAATACTATTAACTTCTGGGAATTCCACTTCAATAGCAGGTGTATCGAGGGAATACTTTGAAAAGTCAACATTCCCCATGTACCCCGAAACAAATTTTAAGCTTTCGTATGGATCAATCAATGACTGTAATTCATTAAATTTACGAATTGCCTCCTCCTCTGTATCACCTACTATTGGGGAAATTCCTTGTAAAACAAGGAGCTCCTCCTCCTTACGTCCAAAGGGAGGAAGCTGTGCCTTTAATTGCCGATAGTGTTCTTTCGATTTTTCAATATCATCCCAATGGACAAATACAACTTCCGCTGTACGTGCAGCTAATTGTTGGCCTGGTTTAGATGCACCAGCCTGCACAATAACAGGCTGCCCCTGTACAGAACGAGCAATATTTAATGGACCTTTGACAGATAAATAGTTGCCCTTAAATGATGTTTCATGCACTTTAAGACGATCATAAAATAGATTATTATCTCGATCATAGAGAAAAGCATCGTCTTCCCATGAATCCCATAGTGATTGAACAACATCGATAAATTCCTCTGCACGTTCATAGCGATGATCATGCTCCCAATGCTTATCACGGCTAAAATTTAATGCCGTTTCTCCTGTGGCATCTGCTGTGGTTACTAAGTTCCAAGCAACTCTCCCATTGCTTATATGATCGATGGACATTAACTGTCTTGCCAGCACATATGGCTCACTGTATGTGGTTGAAGCTGTTGCACCCAGTCCAATTTTAGTTGTTGCCGACGCTAAAGCCGTAATTTGAATTAATGGATCAAAGCGATTTAAAATATGTGGATGTGACTCATGATTAATGGCTAAACTGTCGGCAACAAAAGCTATATCAAACTTTCCTCTTTCCGCAATCTGAGCTACTTTTTGTAATGCTTGAATATCGATGCTTGCATTTGCTTGGGCAGATGGGTGCCTCCATGCAGCAACATGCATACCTGCTCCTATTAAATACAAGGCTAGCTTTATTTCTTTTTTACTAGTCATTGTTATCACCCTTCCTAATATGAATAGAAATCTTTCCATGTTGCTAATTCATCCAGTGGTAGCTCCACTGGAATATAGTTACCATTTGACACTTCTTTAATAAACTTCCCCGTTTCATCTCGCTGATAAATTTCCACGATTTTCTTCAATATGTCATTATTTTTGTCTTCTGCCTTTGCCACGATAACATTAATAAATGGCTTAGCTGTTTCACTTTCGTGAATGATGGCATCCTTCAATAAAAGACCAGCTTCTACAGCAACTCCATTATTAATAATGGCAAAATCAGCATCCTCCATCACACGTGGCGTTGTTGCACCATCAACAGGCAAAATGATTAAGTTTTTGGGATTATCCTTAATACGGTCTTCTCCACCGTTACCATCAAAATCATCCGTTACTGTTAGTAGTCCATGCTCCTGAAGCAGTAGCAAAGCTCTACCCCAGTTGGAAGGATCATTTGGTACAGCAATTTTTGCGCCTTCTTTTATATCATCTAGCGATTTATATTTGTTTGAATATAAGCCAATTGGTGCCATTATTGTTGTGCCAATTGCCTGTAAATCCGAGTTATTGTTCGTATTAAATAAATTTAAATATGCAACATGTTGAAAAGCATTAATATCTACTTCTCCCTCTGCCAATGCTTGATTTGGGTCATATTGAGCAGAGAATGTTACTAATTCCAAGTTAATACCTTCCTCACTAGCCTGTTCTTTTATATACGCCCATGTTTTCAATTCCGAGCTACGGATACCCACTTTCACACTATCTTTTTCATCCGCTTCTGCACATGCCATTAGTAACAATAGTAATGTAAAAAATCCTATTAAATATTTCAGTTTTTTCATGCTCACATTCTCCCTAAGACACCCTACGTATTTTTCGTTCAAGACTGTTGCCAATGCTTTGAATAATTTGCACAAGTACAACTAAAATGACCACTGTAACCAAAATCGTTGTATTATCAAAGCGTTGATATCCGTAAGTAATGGCAACATCACCTAAACCACCACCTCCAACAGCTCCAGCCATGGCCGTCGCACCAACAAGCCCAATCGTTGCAGTTGTGACACTTAAGATTAACGATGGGAAGGCTTCAGGTAACAAAAACTTTCGAATAATCTGAAATGGAGAGGCTCCCATTGCTTTAGCTGCTTCAATGATGCCTTCATCCACCTCTAATAATGAATTTTCTATTAATCTTGAAATATATGGTCCAATATGCAAGATTAGCGGCACAATGGCAGCAGTCGTACCAATGGCAGTGCCAACGAGTAATCTTGTGAATGGAATAATTGCAACAAGTAAAATAATGAATGGAATGGAGCGCAATGTATTGACGATCGGATTGACAACCGAGAAGATTAATTTATTTTCAAGAATATGTCCTTTTCTCGTCACAACTAAGATTACCCCTAAAATAAAGCCTAAAATAGCGCCAAAAAATAAGGAAATGCTAACCATGTACAACGTATCTAGAACCGCGTCGATAATGATTTGTGTACTTACTTTCACGTGCAACAACCTCCTCTATTTGAATATTTTTAGCCTGAATAAAAAGAAATGCTTTTTGTATATCTTTTTCAGAACCAACGAGCTCCACGATTAAATGGCCGAATGGAATTCCTTGTAATTCTGTGATATTGCCGAATAAAACATTGACATCTACAGCAAACTTTTTCGCCACCTGTGAGACAATCGGCTGCCCAACGTCTACTCCTATGAATTTTAAATTGTAAATTTTTTTAGAAGCATCTATACTTTTTAGCTGCTCATAAACAGAAGGTGGAACTTCATCACGAACAACCGATTGGACAAAATTTTTAGTTGTCTCTTCTCTTGGTGAGGAGAAAATTTCAAGTACATTGCCTGTTTCAATAATTCTTCCATTTTCCATGACAGCGACACGATTACAAATATCCCGAATAACCTCCATTTCATGAGTAATCATTAAAATTGTAATACCGTACTCGATATTGACCTTCTTCAGTAAGGCTAAAATCGATTTGGTCGTTTGTGGGTCGAGAGCCGAAGTTGCTTCATCGCATAAAAGGATAGTTGGTTTTGTCACTAATGCTCTTGCAATGCCGACTCTTTGTTTTTGCCCGCCTGATAGCTCATCAATATAGCGATCCGTTTTGTCTGCTAAACCAACAAATGCTAAAACCTCTTTTACTTGACCTTCCAAATTTGATTTTTTTACTCCACTTATGATTAAAGGCATTGCTACATTTTCAAATACTGTTTTAGAATGCAGGAGATTAAAGTGTTGAAAAATCATGCCGATATTTTTCTTCTCCTCTCGAAGCTGCCTTTTAGTGAGCGTGGTTAATTCTTTGCCATTCACAAGTACTTGCCCAGATGTTGGCTCCTCCAGTAAATTTACTGTCCGAATCAGTGTGCTCTTACCAGCACCACTAAAACCGATAACACCAAAAATATCCCCCCTCTGAATTGTTAAATTGATTTTATTTAGAGCCGTTACAGTCGAAGTACCGACCTGGAATTCTTTTGTTGTCTCAATAAACTCAATCATGCACGTCTACCTCCTTAGCATTTATGTGATTGCACAGCTTTAAAATGCTGGGACAACAGCACCTTTATATTGATCTTCAAAGAACGAACGTGCCTTTTCACTTGTTAACCACTTAACAATTGTTTGTATAGCTGGATCATCCTTTTTTTCATTTGTCGAGGCTATTATATTGACATAAGGTGATTCTGAATCTTCTATAATCAGTGCATCCTTCACAGGATTATAGCCCCCTTCTAATGCGTAATTTGTATTGATAGCAGCTGCTTCTACATCATCTAATGAACGAACAAGTAGTGGAGAATCAACACCTATAAATTGAATACTCTTCTCATTTTTCGCAATATCTTCGACTGTATAATCACCTTTCTTCGTTTTATCTAATTCAATCAAACCATTATTTTGAAACAGTAATAATGCTCTTGAGAAATTGACAACATCATTAGGTACAGCAACCTTTGCATTTTGTGGCAAATCACTAATTTTTTTTATTTTTTTTGAGTACACACCAAATGGCTCAATATGAATTCCTTTTACACTGACTAAATCTAAATGACTTTCTTTATTCGACTGTTCTAAAAAAGGGACATGTTGAAAATAGTTAAAATCCAACTCACCATCTGCCGTTTGTTGGTTCGCTTGCACAGCATCTTTTATAATGGTAATGTCTAGTTTCACTCCATCTTTTTCAATATCTTTTGCTAAATACTCCAATACTTCCGCATGAGGAACATTGGCTGCCCCTACTTTTAATGTTACAATCTCCTCTTTAGTAGCCTCTTCTTTGTTTGTGCAACCAGCCAACAAGCCTATTACCAATGCACCGATAAGCCATTTCCAACCTAGTCTCATCACATTACCTCCTTAATTAATAAATTTACTTGGTTTAATTTAAAACAAATCTTATCTATTTACTAAGAATTGGTCAATGCTCCTTTTGTTTCATTTATTAAAAAATTCAGAAAACTAAAAGTTGAAATGCATATTTTTTCTCGAAAATCCATTAAATTTAATCGAAAATGCAAAAATCCCATTTACAGATAGAATATTTTTAGACCCTTGATAGAAAATTTCTATTAATAAAACAAAAACCTCTGAGTGGCTAACAACCACTCAGAGGTTTCATAGTATTGAAAAACAAAACAATTCACAGCATTTTTGCGAAAGGTAAAAAAGGATTTCCGTTGCAGGCTACTTGCTTTCCTGTGGGCGAGCGCCGAGCCGCTTCCTCTGCTACCGCTCCGTTTAGAGGCTCGCCTGTCTCGCTATCCCACGGGACTCAAGTAGCCTTCCACTCCAACCCACAAAAATATTGCCTTTTTTAGCAAAGGTCTTCACTACTCTTTATGGAGGGGTGTTGTCACACATCACTTCTCCACATTGAAAGTAAGAGGCTATCCTCTCTTATAATATAAATAATGGGCTATTTTGTTCAGGAAAAGACACTTTTGCAGAATGGCTGATTGGAGTGGAGCCAGCGTCACTCCTAGGGGATTTAGCGTCACAGAGGAGACCCTGGAGCGAACGCAGTAAGTGAAGTGGCTCATCGGACACCCCCTGGAAAGGACGCTGGTGGAACGGAAATCAACCCCTCGCCTTGCTAAAGGTTCTTTTTCTGCTATTGACATCACCTTTTTTCAACAACATAAAAAAAACTGTGAGTGGCTAACAACCACTCACAGTTTTTACAATTCGTTTAATACATCCTCAACAAAGGCCCATTCTTCATCCGTTTCAATTGGTAATAATTCTTCTATAGAACCGTCATTTCCAGACAAATATTGAGCTGCAAAAATATCACGTTCTTCCATAGGTTCATCCGTCGCTGGAACATATAAAACATACGATTTACCAAATTGCTCAGATGAAAAAGTATGAATAACCTCACAAATTTGATCTGTTCCATCTTCATTGGTCACAGTAATAAGCTGGGGCTCTGCATCGAATTCATCAAGAAGTGTCAACACTACCTCATTAATCATTTCCCATTCGGCATCCGTTTCAACTGGCTGTAAATTGGCCATTTCACCCGTATTGTCATCATAATCAAAGGTCATCGCTGAAATATCCCCCGGGATTTCTTGCCCCTTGTCATCTACAAGTGAAAATAGCACATAAGACTTGTCCTCTGCATCAAATGTAAAGACCACACGGCATTTTTGCTCTTTGCCACCTTCGACTATTATCGTAAATTCTTGTGTTTCTTCATTCATTTGGGTTCCTCCTTTATACCTTTGCTGTCATTTATTAAGTGGATTTTATTTACCCCCACGCTATTATTGTTGAGTATTTTATTAGCGGGCTCTTGAGTAGTTCCAGTCATTTGATGAGTGCTGTCACCCTACTTTTGAGCGGTTTCTCTCACTTTACGAACGATTTACAACACTCTTGAGCGAAACCCACATGTATCTCCACAATTCAACTACTAGACAGAGGCTCAATAAAAAAGGAACAAGGAATGCAAGCTGCGATCCTTGTTCCAAGCTTTGAGTTAGAAGATTATTCTTCGTTTTCATCCTCTAAAGCATTTAAAACGTCCTCTACCATATCCCACTCTGCTTCAGTTTCGATTGGCGTTAATTCACCATCTTCACCATTTTCAGATGGTACAAATGAAGATACGAAGATTTCAACTGAGCCATCTTCATCTTCTTCTGCGCCTACCATTGAGTAAAACACATATGATTTGCCAAACTCTGGAGATTCATGAACGTGAATCACTTCACAAAGCTGTTCGTTTCCGTTTTCGTCAATCACTGTAATGTGTTGAACATGTAGTTCTTCTTCATGGTTATGCTCGTGTGTCATGCCTAAGTCACCTCATCAATTAATTTTTGCTATCTAAGTAGCCTTGTAAAATCATCACAGCCGCCATTTTATCAATGACCTGCTTGCGCTTTTTGCGACTCACGTCCGCTTCGATTAGCATACGTTCTGCAGCCATCGTCGTTAAACGTTCATCCCATAACTTAACCGGTAGTGAAAATGTTTCTTCCAACAACTTTTTATAGTCCTCAGATGCTTCTCCACGCGGTCCTACCGTATTATTCATGTTTTTCGGATATCCTACAACAAATTCTGTTATAGCATATTCCTTTACTAGCTCGGCGATGCGGTCAATGCCGAACTCTCCGTTAGCCTCATCAATTTTTACGGTTTCAATACCTTGGGCAGTCCACCCGAGTGCATCACTAACAGCAACCCCAACAGTTTTCGACCCAACGTCTAATCCCATAATTCTCATTTCTAGTCCTCGTTATTCTTTTTAATATAAAATTTAACAAGCTCCTCTAGAATTTCGTCACGCTCAAGCTTGCGAATTAAATTACGAGCATCCTGATGGCGAGGAATATACGCCGGATCACCAGAAAGTAAGTAACCAACAATCTGATTGATAGGGTTATATCCCTTTTCCTCTAATGAAGAATGTACTTTCAACATTACTTGCTTGACTTCCTGTTCCATTGATTCTTCTGGAAAATTAAATTTCATCGTTTGATCAAATGAACTCATGACCAGCACCTCGCTTTCAGAAATAAGGAGATGTGCAGACAAGCTCATCTCCAATTTCTCTTTATTATAACATGTTTTGGCGTATTATCAATTATACCTCGGCATAATTACGTTCGGAATCAGCCAGAGGCTTTCACTTCTTTTCGTTGAAAGAAGTTAAATGGATTTAATATAATCATACACAGAAACTAATGCTTCTTCAAGTTTTGAGGCATCCTTTGCACCTGCCATCGCCATATCTGGGCGACCGCCACCTTTACCGCCACAAGCTTCTGCAACCATTTTCACAATATTCCCTGCATGGTAATTGCCACCAACTAATTCTTTGGAAACCCCAGCGCATAACATAACTTTTTCGCCATCAACCGCTCCAAGAACAATAACTGCTTTTGGCATTTTCACTTTTAAGTCGTCCATCATTTGACGCAGTTGATTATTATCTTTCGCCTCTACTTTTGTCGATAGAACTGTCACATCACCAATTGTTTGTGCTGCATCAACGATAGCTCCTGCCTGTGCATTTGCGATTTTTTGGGATAAGGCTTCATTTTCTCGTTGTAACTCTTTATAGTCAGCCTGCAATGCCTGCACTTTTGTCACGACATCTTTAGGGTTTGCTTTTAATAATGCTGCTGCCTCATTTAATAAAGCTTCTTCCTCTTTTACTGCTTCATAGGCAACCTTACCTGTCACAGCTTCAATACGGCGAGTACCTGCACCAATACCACCTTCTGAAACAATTTTGAAGAAGCCAATTTCAGAAGAACGTTTGACATGGATACCACCACATAGCTCAATCGAATAATCTCCTATTGATACGACACGAACTACATCGCCATATTTTTCACCGAACAATGCCATTGCACCCATCGCTTTCGCTTCGTCAATGCCTTTTTCTTCAATAACGACCTCTATATCATCCCACACTTTCTCATTTACAATACGCTCGATTTGCTGTAATTCTTCTTTTGTAACTTGACCAAAATGAGAGAAGTCAAAACGTAATCGGTCAGGACCTACATATGAACCAGCTTGATTAACATGATCGCCTAGCACATCTTTTAATGCACGTTGCATAATATGTGTCGCTGTATGGTTTTTAATAATTAAATTACGGTCATCACGATTGACCACTGCTTGCACTGCATCTTCTACATGCATTTCACCAGATTCAACTACTACTGTATGAAGCGGTTGACCATTCGGTGCTTTTTGAACATCTTTTACGATAGCCGTAAAACGATCATTTGAAATAGTACCGCTATCAGCAATTTGACCACCCATTTCTGCATAGAATGGTGTCTTCGCTAAAATAACGAATGCTTCTTGTCCTTCAGAAGCAACTTTTGCTACTTGACCATTGACGATCATTGCAGCGATTTCAGTAGAAACCGTTAACGTATCATAGCCAACAAATTCACTTGCAACTGTTAAGTTTGCTAATACTTCATTTTGTACTTGCATAGAATCAACATCTTGACGAGCTGCACGAGCACGTTCACGCTGTTCTTCCATCGCTGCCTCGAAGCCCTCATGATCAACCTTCATGCCCACTTCTTCTGCATATTCCTCTGTTAATTCGATTGGGAAGCCATACGTATCGTATAAACGGAAGGCATCTGCACCAGGAATATAATCGTGGCCAGCTGTTTTTTGCGATTCCACTACTGCATTAAAGATTGCTAAACCACCGTCCAATGTTTCATGGAAACGAATTTCTTCATTTTTAATGACACGTTGAATAAATTCACATTTCTCCGTTACTTCTGGATAGAAGTCTTCCATGATTTTCCCTACAGTTGGTACCAGTTCAAACATAAATGGCTTCTCAATGCCAATTTGTTTAGCATAACGAACAGCACGGCGTAATAAACGACGCAATACATAACCACGTCCTTCGTTTGAAGGAAGAGCACCATCGCCAATGGCAAAAGCTACTGTACGAATATGGTCTGCAATAACTTTAAACGGTGTATTAATATCCTCTTCTGAGCCGAAAATTTCATTTAAATCTACTTCGCTAGGACGCTTATATTTACGGTTGGCAAATTCCTCGATTTTTTCAATGATTGGCATGAATAAATCTGTATCGAAGTTTGTTGGTACATTTTGAACAACAGATACAATACGCTCTAAGCCCATACCTGTATCAATATTTTGCTTTGGTAGGGGTGTGTATGTACCATCAGGATTATGGTTGAATTGCGAGAACACAAGGTTCCAAATTTCGAGATAACGTTCGTTCTCCCCACCTGGATACATTTCAGGATCATTTTCATCTGAGCCATATTCTACACCACGATCATAAAAAATCTCTGAGTTAGGACCAGATGGACCTTCTCCAATATCCCAGAAGTTTCCTTCTAAACGGATTAAACGCTCTTCAGGAATACCGATTTCTTGATGCCAAACATCATATGCTTCCTGATCTTCAGGGTGAATTGTGATAGATAATAACGCTGGATCAAAGCCCATCCATTTTTTATCCGTTAAAAACTCCCAAGCATAATGGATTGCTTCTTTTTTGAAGTAGTCACCAATGGAGAAGTTTCCTAACATTTCAAAGAATGTATGGTGACGAGCTGTTTTCCCAACGTTCTCAATATCATTGGTACGAATCGATTTTTGTGCATTCGTAATACGTGGATTGTCAGGAATAACACGACCATCAAAATATGGTTTAAGAGTGGCAACACCTGAGTTAATCCATAGTAGTGATGGGTCATTTATTGGCACAAGTGGCGCTGATGGCTCATGATGATGTCCCTTTTCTTTAAAAAATTCCAAATACATACGGCGAATATCTACTGCTTTCATTGGATAAATTCCTCCTATTTTATATTGTAAAATCACGATAAGAATCCTGCGATCTACATGAATTACACTTTGGAGAGTACTATCGAAGAAAATAAAAAAAGCCCTCATCCCCAAAAAAGGGACGAGGACTTGTCATTTGTCTCGCGGTACCACCCTAGTTGTAAGTAAAAAATGCTTACTTACCTCTTTAGCACTTGTAACGTCAGTGAACGGCAGGGATTAGCTGCACTCTGGAGTAGCTTTCGGCATTTGCTGTCGTGAGGATTTTTCCAGCCTAGAAATCCCTTTCTTGTACACGCACAAATACGTACTTTTTCCATCATCGTTTTTACTTTTTCTAACGAAATTATAAAAAAAATCTATTGTGCTGTCAATTAGTACTACTATGACTAATGCTATCTAAGCAATCATTTTTTTAAAATATACCCACATACCCCAAGTAAAGAGCACTAGAAAAGCACTGATTGCAATCGTTGCAATAGGTGAATCCTGATAAGGTAACGGCACATTCATACCAAAAAAGCTAGTGATCACAGATAATGGTAACATTATTGTAGAAATAACTGTTAGTAAATTCAGCTTTTCAATGGATTTACCACTATTAATTGAAAAATATGTGTCGAGTGTACTGTTAACTAAATCGCGGTATGTCTCTGTAGAGTCAACAATACGTTCTAGATGGTCATTTAAATCTTTATAGAATGGGATATTTTCTTCCTGTATCTCAAATTTCCACTGACCATTGATTGTTGAAAAAATTCTTCTTTGCGGCATGATGGCCTGGCGAATTAAAATAATGGCCCGCTTTAGTGCAAGAAATTCCTCAGTCACTACTTTAGGTTGATACTCATAAATTTCTTCTTCTAGTTCATCTATGCGAGTTCGAATTCGCTCTAATACTGGAAAATATTCATCTGTAATGCCATCTATAATGGTATGCAATAAAAAATCAGTACCCTTTTCCATATATTCGGAACGATTAACACAAACATTTTCCATGTGACCTAGCCATTGCAATTTCCGTTTGTGTACAGTGACAACATAGTTTGGACCCATAAAAATATTGAGCTCAACGGTTGTAATTTCATTATTACTTTTTTCATTATAAATGGGTGCATGGAAAACAAAAAATTTATAATCGCCATAATTGTCCATTTTCGGACGGGAGCCTTCATGTAAGCAATCTTCAACTGCTAATGGATGAAAGCCAAATACATCTGCTATATTATTCAATTCATTATAACTATACGCATATAAATCTACCCATAATAAATCTTCATTATGAATAGGTAGTTGTAAATCCTTCATGTTGAAATCATGTTGGACTGTCTTGTTGCTGCTATTAAAATAGTGGATTTTAATCATTGCACTTCACCTCATGTTTTGTTATTGAGGGAAACAAAAGGTCATCCTTTATCGCCTTTTGTCTGCGTTGGTGATCCGAAATGGATGCCTTTTATTTGTTTCCGTTTGCCTAGAATGATACTTATTCGGTTCAGGACTACTATCCATTTCTCATCACCTTCCTTTCATAACAAAAACACGCCTTCTACGAATGAAGGCGTGTTGAATACACATATCAAAAAAGAGCAATAAAAAATCGTTGCATGCGTGTTACCTTCAAACGTTGAGTTTTAGCACTATGCGGCATAGGAATATGTCCAGCTACGTTAAAAAACACCTTATTTCGATGATTTCTGTTGACCCATTGGCGTCTCTCGACATTTTTGGGTAGTAGCGTATCTCCAGCATAGGAGCCTCACCTAACGAAGGGATGTTATTCTTTTATTCCTATAAATCATAGCGGATTGAATTCAAACTGTCAAACTGTAAATCATTCATTTTTTAAAAAGTCTTCTACTCTTTGCACGAATTGGTCCCGTTTATACGATTGATAGAGCAGGCTAGATAAACGCACTGGATCACCAAAGAAAAAGCGTTCATACAGTGTTTGCCTTGTGCCAAAACTACTCATTGTTAAATCCCAAGCTAAACGAAATTTTTTCACTCGCTCTTCGCCTTTATCTTGGAATGATTGCAAATAGTGATCAAGATCTCCTTCATCTGCTGCAAATGCTTTGGCACTTGGTATGGACATTAAGCCGCTTGCCCCAAGTTGTTGGATGATTTCCGTAAAAGTCGGATATACTCTCGGGAAAATTTGAATGGCTACTTGCAAAGTTGAGAGGTCTGGTCGAAGAAAGCCGAACATATCTCGCTGTGCATCTATTTCTGATTTTACGAGCATTGCCTTCATCGTTTCTAGTGTCACAATTACATCCACTACTTTTTGTTGTACATGTTGATAATCACCGATATTAATGGTGTCCACAATCGACTGCACAACACCTAATACAAATTCAGTCTTCGCAATTTGCCGAGAAAGTACTTGATGTAAACTGTATGCTTGGAAGCCACTAACATTCATAAATTGATTGGCAACATCTACATTTTCGTAATAAAAAACCCGTTCCCAAGGGACAACTACATCATCAAAAACAACAATCGCATCCATTTCTTCAAAACGAGAGCTTAATGGATAATCAAATGAGGAATCTCCACCTACAAAAGATTGGCGACATAAAAACTTTAAGCCCTTCGTATTACTCGGTATCGAAAAGCCGAAACCTTTTCCTTCATCATAACCATTTGTTGATAAAACGAGCAGTTCATCCGTTATGCCGCCTTGTGTTGCTAGTAATCTCGCCCCTTTAATGATTAAACCTTCACTCGTCTTGTCAATAATTTTGGCAGCAATCGTCACTTCTTCATCCTCATAGTAATAGCGCTTACGGTTTACCTGTGGTTCGATAAAGGTATGGGTCATAGTAATATCATTCTCACGAGCATACTCATAAAACTTCAGTAAATGCTCTGGAAAACAATTTGGCTTATCTTTTAAAAAGTCTGACGCTGAAGCTAAGGCCATTAAGGTCGTATTCATATAATCTGGGCTTCTCCCCATAAAACCATGGGAAGATAATGCCCATTCCCTTGCCGCATGGCGCCTTTTCACAAGATCTTCTGGCGTCATTACTTGAAGAAAAGACATGCCAACTCTCTGCTTGCTAGTTGGCGATTCATAGGTCATTTTTTCAAGAAGAGCCCCTTGATGTTGTAAGTCAAAAAGTTTTGCTTGACTCTGCATAATCCCCTTAAATGCAGGATGTTCTGACACCTTTCCTGTCACGACTTCCCCATCAATCGAAATATACGTTTTTAAAGCATCTATACGTTCAATATACTGTTGCCCTGTCATTATTGGCATGCTGTCACCCCTATACATTCCCTATGTTTTTGTACTCACCTAGTATATGAAATGTCCAAATATTAGGTGACGATGGGCTAAATAGAAAAGCCCGACTAGACAGTCTAATCGGGCATATACAGCAAATAGTAATTATTTTAGTCATTTAAAAAATCATAAGGGGAGATATCATTCATCCCAATCATTGGATGAATATATGGTGCTGTTTCTACTGTTAGCTTTTGTGCTATGGAGACGGGATTGTTCAACTCCTGCTCCTCTATTGACATAGCCTCCACTTCCACAATTTCTTCATTGATATCCATCGGATTAAGTCTTGCACGTAAAGAAGTGAAACGCTGTAGGTCATCTGTACGCTGTAAGCCATCTGCAAGTACATCGGGTTCACCACATAAAATCAAAAAGTTTTTAGCACGAGTAATCCCTGTGTATAAGAGATTACGCCGCAGCATTTTTGAATATCCTCTGACAACTGGCATAATAACTGTTTGAAACTCAGAGCCTTGAGATTTATGAATAGAGCAGCAATAGGCTAGTGTCAATTGGTTCAAATCACTGCGTTGATAAGTTACCTCGATACCATCAAAGGATACGATCAGTAAGTCCTGTTTTTCGATCGTTTCTTTTGCTTTAATAATACTGATGACCTCGCCCATATCTCCGTTAAAAACATTGCTCTCAGGTTGATTGACCAACTGAAGTACTTTATCTTTTATGCGATAAGTCACATCACCAAAGACCAGCTCTTTTCTTGTTCCCGTATCATTTGGATTAATGAGCTCTTGAATCATTTTATTTAAATTATCAATACCAGCCGTACCTTTATACATGGGTGCTAGCACCTGAATATTGCGAATTTCCTGTCCTTTGGCTACTGCACTTTTGACAACCTGCGTGACAACATTGGCAACTTGATCGGCTGAAGCCTTTATAAACGAACGATCAGATGTTTTAGCTGTTAAATCATTTGGAATCGTTCCCTTTTTAATTTGATGGGCAAGCTCAATAATTGTAGAGCCCTCTGCTTGTCGATAAACATCTGTTAGTTCAACAGTTGGCAGTTGCTTTGATGCTAATAAATCCTTTAACACCTGTCCTGGCCCTACTGGTGGAAGCTGGTCCTGGTCCCCTACAAAAACAACCTGGACATCTTCATGTAAAGCTTTTAATAACTGATGGGCAAGCCATGTATCCACCATAGACATTTCATCCACAATGATGAGCTTTCCTGTTACCTCACGCTCTGTTTCTTCCTCTTTTTCTTGCCCTGTAAAGCCAAGTAGACGATGAATGGTCATTGCAGGAAGCTCAGTTGATTCAGCTAACCGCTTGGCAGCACGTCCAGTTGGTGCACAAAGGATGATAGGAAATGGTTCTTCTTTTTGAGCATATTCTTTTGGATTTAATGATAAACCATGTAGCTTTGCATAAACTTCAACCACTCCACGTACAACCGTTGTTTTCCCAGTACCCGGTCCACCTGTCAAAATCATGACGGCTGAATTTAAAGCCTGTTCAATAGCATTTGCTTGTGTCTCAGCGTAGGTGACATTGAGTAGCTCCTCTGTTTCTCCAATGGCTTTTCTAATTTCGTCCTTACTAAAATGCTCAGCCTTATTATTTCGCTCAATGAGCGATACGATTTTAGAGGCAATCCCTACTTCAGAAAAATAAAGGGATGGTAAATATAATCTAGTTTCTTCACCACAAATTTTACCTTCTTCACGTAGCTCAATACAGGCTTTAGAAATGTCCTCAAACGGGATCTCCTGCCGCTGACTTTGTTGAAGCATATCCTTTACAAGCGGTAGGACATGCTCCGCATCTAAATAGACGTGTCCATCTGATAAAGCAGCTGTATTTAACACATGAAATATCGCTGCTTTGACACGATCAGGATGTTTACCAGTAATTCCTAGTTTAGCCCCTAATTCGTCAGCCCGAAAGAAACCAACGCCTTCAACATCTTCGATCAAGCGATATGGATTTTCAGTTAGTAATTCTATGGCTTCAGTTCGATAGGTTTGATAGATTTTCATACCGAGCTGTGGACCAAAGCCCCACTCATTCAGTTGAATCATCACACGTTCTAGGCCTAGATTTTGTTCGATGGTGCGATGAATAACTTCTTTTTTTTCAGTGGATAAGCGTGGAACGGCGTCAAGTGCACTAGGATCTTCTAAAATAACACGAAGAGCATTAGCCCCTAGTTTTTCTACAATCGTTTCAGCCGTTTTTTTCCCAATTCCTACAAATAAGTCACTAGATAAATAATGAATAATCCCTTGCTCAGTTGCAGGAACCTCTTTCGTAAATGTCTCGATTTGAAATTGAGCACCATATTTAGGATGCTGTTTTAAGATACCCGTAAAACGATATTGTTCATCCATTTGTAATGGTGGAAAATAACCAACAACGATAATTTCTTTATCTTCATATTGTAAGTTCGTCTCTTGTATTTTCACACGTACAATCGAATACATATTTTGTGCATTATGAAAGATAGAGACGATTGGACGTCCGAGTATAAAAAATTTATTGAGTTCAAATAAATCTAGATGATCGGTCATGTTCGGTCCGTCCTTTCTTATTGTCTTCAATCTTTTTATTTTACCATAGCCTCATCAAAATATCGTAGATAAAAATGTATTCTCTACTTTATTTTTACATTATTGCGACAAATGACAATTCTCTGCCTTTATCTCTTATTCCATGCTATGATAAATAAGAATTAGTCGCACGGAAGGATTGTGAAGTTAGTGGAATTTAGACCTTGCATCGATTTACATGATGGCAAAGTAAAACAAATTGTAGGAAGTACTTTGGGTTATGCAAATCAAGCTGTCGTAGAAAATTTTATTTCTACACATGACGCTAGCTACTATGCAAAAATGTTTGCAAAAGATCGCTTAACAGGTGGACATGTTATCATGCTTGGTTCTGGGAATGAAGAAGCCGCCTTAGCCGCTTTAGCAGCCTATCCTCAGGGCTTACAAATTGGTGGCGGCATCACGGCTGATAATGCACAAAAATATATTGAAGCAGGCGCTTCGCATATTATCGTGACATCCTATATTTTTCATGATGGACAGCTAGACCTAGCACGTTTAAAGTGTTTAAACCAACTGATAGGTAAAGAACGTCTAGTCATTGATCTTAGCTGCAAGATGCGTGATGGAAAGTGGTTTGTCATGACAGATAAATGGACTACATATAGTCACTTCGAAGTCAATGCAGCATCTATTGCCTATCTAGAAGATTTTTGTGATGAACTTTTAATTCATGCCGTCGATGTTGAAGGAAAAAAGGGGGGAATGCAGGAAAGCCTAGTAAGGGATTTGGCTGCCTGGACTTCTATTCCTACTACCTATGCAGGTGGTGTTCGTTCGCTGGAGGATTTAGAAAAATTTAATCAATTAGCCAACGGAAAATTGCATGTAACCATTGGCAGTGCCCTCTCTATTTTTGGTGGGGAGTTACCTTATACAGATGTAGTAAACTATTGTGAAAGAGGTGGGATCTTGTGAAGCTAATTTATAAAGATTATGTTTTTCCATTTCAAGAAACAAATTTAGAGAGAATCATAGATGGTAAATATTTTAAAGTAAATAAAAAAGATCATTCTCTTGCGATTCACGTGCAACTGGACAACGAACAAATGTTACTAGAGTTTTCAAAATCATTAAAGGCAACTTGTGGCTTGTTACGCGATCAAGAAACAGAACCGTATATCGGAACATATATTGATTTACAGGTTTTTGTCGATGAGTTTAATAAGCGCTATAACTTAAATGCTGAAATTATTACTTAAACCGAAGGGGCACTAGCTCCTTTTTTTCATTTTCTCACCTCCGTCTCCTCTATTCCTTTCAACAATTTCTGAAACCTTTTGTTTGTCATATGAGTTATATATTGTATAGCATTACGTATAAGGGGGTCACATGACTAAACTCCATATTAAACATATACTACCTTATTTTTTTATGCTTCCCGCACTTCTTATAGGAACGATCGCTATGATCTTCTACGGTGTAGACATAAGTATTTAGATACAAAATATATTCATCTGGATGTTAGGCGTTTGTTTTTGCTATGTCATTTTAAATAAAACACCCCTAATAGAACTACATAAGAACCCTCTTTTGGTCACATCTATTTTAACTATTTTACTTATTCTGCCCTTTTGGTTTAATGGCTTAGAGGGTGTCCACCGATGGGTAACTTTGGGTCCATTCAATTTTTATATGGCCAGTATTATTTTACCTATGCTCATTGTTTATTTGTGGAGGCTATCAAAAAGTAATTATTTACCATATGTTATAGGATTCATGATTCTCATAGGTGGTATTTTACTATTGCAACCAGATGCAGGGCAAATTACTGCTTTTGCTTGTGCCTCCACCATTATTTTATGGCGAGCTATAGAAAACCCTAAATGGCAGTATATTACGCTAATCATACTAACCCTATATGTCTTTACACCCTGGATTTACATCGATCATTTAGCTCCTGTACCATATGTAGAGCAAATAATATTTTTAGTAGCAGATATGGGAAGTATGTTACTTATTTTAGGAGTTGGAGCCCTTCTATTATTAGTCTATCCATTCTTTATCACATGGAAAAAAGATATATTAGGACTCTATTTCTTGATGACAATTCTTGTCACTTTCTTTGGCCATTTTCCAATGCCTATTATGGGCTATGGAATTTCACCCATTATTGGCTATCTCATTGGGATGACAGCCACACAGAAAATAAAAATGGCACAAACCAACTAGAAAGGATTTACAAACTATGAAAACTGGACTAGAGGTAAACTCTTTAAAAACATTCCAAACTGAATTAACACGTTTCTTTTTAGCCTACAAATTTGCTCTACAGGAAGTAGAAACGAAAATAAATATATTGCAAGAAGAATTTAAGTTGATTCATGAATACAATCCAATTGAGCATATTTCCACTCGTGTAAAATCACCGAAAAGTATTTTAGCGAAGATGATGAAAAAAGAGCTTCCCCCATCCATGGAGGCTGTTCGTGAAAATATTCGTGATATAGCAGGCGCTCGCATCACCTGCTCTTTCGTGGAAGATATTTACAAGGTTAGTGCCATGTTACAGGCACAGCATGACATTGAGGTTGTTGAAGTGAAGGATTATATTGCTTATCCAAAAGAAAATGGCTACCAAAGCTTACATCTCATTATTAAAATTCCTATCTTTATGTCAGACCATATGGAAAAGGTTTACACCGAGATCCAAATTCGTACAATAGCAATGGATTTTTGGGCAAGCTTGGAGCACAAAATTTATTATAAGTATAACAAAGATGTACCCGAGCATATTCGTATTGAATTAAAAGAAGCCGCACTACAAGCAGCTGAATTAGATCGAAAAATGGAGCGTTTGAATAAAGAGATCAATATTTTAAAAGAAAATGAAGCAGAGCCATCATTACTAGACAGTACCCCTATTTCACATTTAGCGAAATACTTAACAGAACTACCTAACAATCAATGACACTCCGTTGTCATTATGACCAAAACTAAATGAACATAAAAATCCACCTAGCTTTCGGTGAGAAAAGTAAAAGACCCAATTGTCCAATGTTCTTTTTCACAGAGAGTGAGGTGGATTTTTACAGTTTTAAAGCTTTGTAATGATTATGCCTGCTCCTTGGATTTCGTCGCTACAAAGAAGGAGAAAATCAGGGCACAAATGGCAAAAACAAAGGTAGCGACATAAACATAGCTTACGCCATTCGCAATAGTTTCTTTTAAAAAGCTTACTTCTTCTAGACTAAAGCCACCTCTTGCAAATTCACCATTTAATTGAATTTCACCTTTTCCTAATGAAGCCATTTTTTCACTCGTTGCTAAGTTAAAAATCATCCCAAATAGTGCTGCCCCAATCGCTTGACTAAATGTATTTGTAAAGGAGTTTAAACCAATTGAGATGCCAAGCTGCTTCGGATTTGCCACCTTTTGAATGGAAATCATCAACATTGGCATGATAAAGCCCATTCCTAGCCCAACTAATGATGAAGCGAAATAAGCGCTGAAATCGCTAGAACCTGAAGATAGTCTTGCCAGTAATAGAGTACCCGTAACCAGTAAAATTGTCCCCATTTGAATAATTCTTTTATTCGTTAAACGCCCGATTAAATAACCTGCCATAATGGAGTTTACCGTCCAGAAAATAGACATCGGTGTTAATAATAAGCCTGCTTGTGTTGCATTTTTACCAAGAACACTTTGGGCAAATATCGGAATATAAACCGTTACACCAATCACAATAGACATCCCGCTTAATGTTAAGGCATTTATGACCATTAGTCGCCCATTTTTAAACAGTGCTAACGGAATAATTGGCTCTTCAGCTCGTAATTCCACCCAAATAAAAATACTAAGGAAGACAACCGCAATTAGATACATTAGCAATGATTGACCTGATAACCAAGCCTGCGTTTTACTGTTTTCGATAATCACAAATAACAACGCCACCATGCCAATTGTAAATAGTACAGCACCTAGGTAGTCAATTTTACGCTTCACCGCTTCTATTTGCTCTTTATAATGTTTCGCAATTAAATAAATAGATGCTAAACCAAATGGTACATTAATGAAAAAAATAAAGTGCCATGACACTTGGTCTACAATAAAACCTCCAAATAATGGACCAACTACGCCAGACACGCCCCATACCATACTTAAATAGCTTTGTCCTTTGGCACGCGCTTTTTCAGTCTTATACAACTCCCCAACCATTGTTAATGTGATGGGTAAAATTGAACCTGCACCAATACCTTGGATTGCACGAAAGACAATTAATTGCTCCATCGATTGGGCTAAACCACATAACATCGAGCCTACTAAAAAAATAATAATCCCTGTAATAATCATCCGCTTGCGTCCAAATAAATCAGCTAGCTTGCCAAAAATAATCGCAGCAATAGCAGAAGCTAGTAAATAAGCGGAATAAATCCAGCTAATTAAGTCTACGCCTAATAAATCAGCTGTAATACTTGGAATAGCCGTACTTACAATTGTTCCTTCAATTGCGGCAAGTGCTGTTACAAGTAATAGTGCAATAAATACTTTATTCATCCTGTCACCTTTTCCTTTCCTGCATAACAAACATTACCAAGTTTGAACGAAAAATAAAAGAGGAAGGAATTCATTTGCTGAAAAATAATAAATGAGATTTATAGATTGCTTTGCATTTTGATAGAAAAAAGCAGCAAGTTCATCAATTGACACTTGCTGCTAATCATCTATCAGTTAAATCGTTGGGCAATCATATCATATATATATCGTGCTTGGTCATATTCAGGTTGTAATGTAAAGGCTTGTTTCAAATGATACATTGCATCTTCCGTTTGTTCTGTGGAAACGGCATAGAGCACGCCTAAATTATAATGTGCATCTGCATTATTCCAATCCTGCTCGATTAAGAGATCCAGTTCCCTCTTCCCTTCCTCAAACATTTCTAGCGCACATAGCACAATCGCATAGGTTAAACGAATTTGTGTATCTTCTGGCGCAATTTCTACGGCACGTTGTAAATAGGGCAATGCCAGTTTTGAGTTCTCCATACGCTCAAAGCATTTCCCCATCATATAATAAACATCTGCCCCTTCAATCTGATGTTTAAGTGCTTGTTCATACAGTTTTGCAGCTTCCGCATAGCGTTCCGCATTATAATATAAATTGGCTAAACCGTAATAAGCTGTCGCTGCAGTTTCATCTACAGTAATCGCCTTTTGGAAGAAACGTTCTGCACGTTCTGTATCCTCTAACACAGCTAACAAATTGCCGAAATTCACATAACCAATGGCATTTTCGGGCTCTGCTTCAATTGCTTTTGTAAACAGTTGGGCAGCATCCTCATAACGTCTTTCTTGAAATGCTTGAATGCCCTGTTCATTATAATTCATTTGTTCTTCACCTCTATGTAGCGAAAGACTGCTTCTAGAAAGCCAAGAGGCAGTAAGAGCAGTCTTAACACAAGTTATCCAACATATGTTAGTTTTTCATTACTTTTAAAGACTTCGTCAATCGTACCGCCACCCATACATTCATCACCATTGTACAGCACTACGGCTTGTCCTGGTGTAATCGCACGTACAGGCTCTGCAAATGTAATGTGTGCACGACCATCTGGTAAAATTTCAACTTCTACTGGTGTATCTGTTTGACGATAGCGGAATTTCGCTGTGCAAGAAAATTTCCCAGGCAATTTTTTTGTCGAAGTATAGTTCATTTTCACAGCAGTCAATGATGTAGAGTATGAAAACTCATTGTCAAAGCCTTGTCCAACAAGTAACACATTACGCTCTAAATCTTTCCCTAGCACAAACCAAGGCTCACCGTCTCCACCAATACCAAGACCATGTCGTTGCCCAAGTGTATAGTACATTAAACCATCATGTTGTCCCATCACAACGCCATCCATTGTTTCCATTTTGCCAGGTTGAGCTGGTAAATATTGACTCAAAAACTCCTTGAAGTTACGTTCTCCGATAAAACAAATTCCTGTTGAATCCTTTTTCTTGGCAGTGGCAAGTCCAGCTTCCTCTGCAATTTTACGCACTTCTTTCTTCTCAATATCGCCAATTGGGAACATCACATGGGCTAATTGCTCCTGTGATAGTTGATTTAAAAAGTATGTTTGATCTTTGTTATCATCAACGCCACGTAACATTTTCACTTCACCATCAACACTTCGATCAATACGTGCATAGTGTCCTGTCGCTAAGTAATCGGCGCCTAGGTTCATGGCATGCTCCAAAAATGCTTTAAATTTAATTTCTTTATTGCACATCACGTCAGGGTTTGGTGTACGCCCTGCTTTATATTCTTCTAAAAAGTATGTGAAAACTTTATCCCAATATTGTTTCTCGAAATTGACAGCATAGTATGGGATACCGATTTGATTGCACACTTTAATCACATCATCATAATCTTCAGTCGCTGTACAAACACCGTTTTCATCCGTATCATCCCAGTTTTTCATGAAGATCCCGATTACTTCATACCCTTGTTGTTTTAACAAGTATGCAGCCACCGATGAATCTACCCCACCTGACATGCCGACGACAACGCGAATTTGTGAGGGGTCACGTGTTTCTTTCATTGTGGTCACCTTTTCTTTTATCTAATTACAGTTGATGCTTCAAAAGTTATAGAAACATAACGTCGTATTGCGCAAATTATTTGTTAGCTAGTTTTTTCACAATTTGAGCTGTTTTTTCCGCTGCATCGCGTATATCGTTTTCCGTTAAATCTTGCCCAAAGCTAAATCGGATGGAGTTTCGTAATTCCTCTGCTCCTTGCCCGAACATCGCTACTAACACATGCGATGGATCAATCGAACCAGCGGTACATGCTGAACCACTTGATACACAAATACCTGCCATATCAAGATTCACTAGAAACGATTCTACTTCCATCCCTTTAAAGCTAATATTTAGTACATGAGGCAATGAATGCTTTTCTTCACCATTCACATGGAACGCTAGCTTTTCCTGTGTAAAAACTTCGAGCATAATTTGCTTAAAGTGATTGTATAGTGAACGCTTTTCTTCACGCAACTTATTTGCAACTTGCACAGCAGTCGCAAAACCAATAATGGCTGGAATATTTTCAGTACCTGCGCGACGTTTTTTCTCTTGTGCGCCCCCAAGAGCAAAGCTCGCTAACGGTGTTCCTGTCTTTTGGTAAAGGAATCCAACACCTTTAGGACCATTGATTTTATGTGCAGATACACTCAATAAATCCACCTGTAATTGGTTTACATCTATTTTCTCCAAGCCGTAAGCTTGAACTGCATCTGTATGGAATGTGGCATGATGCTCACGCAATAGCTCACCAATTTCAGCAATAGGCTGAATTGTACCTACTTCATTATTACCATACATAATCGTCACTAAAATAGTATCTTCGCGAAGGGCTTCTTGAACATCTTCAACCGCTACACGTCCCAATTGATCTACTGGTAAATAGGTCACCTCAAAGCCATCGCGTTCAAGTTTTTCACAAGTATGTAACACCGCATGATGCTCTACTTGTGTTGTAATGATGTGTTTCCCTTCGTTCGCACGGGCATAGACAGTGCCTAAAATGGCTGTATTATCAGCTTCCGTGCCGCCGCTTGTGAAAATAATTTCCCCTGCTTGGGCACCGATGGATTTCGCTAATAACTCACGTGCATTGTCTAAATATTTTCGTGCTTCTCGACCTGCGCCATGAATACTTGATGCGTTGCCAAAAACCTGCTGCATAGCAGTCGTCATCGCTTCTATTACTTGGCCATTCATCGGAGATGTAGCCGCATGATCGAGATAAATATATGAATTCATGTTGAAAACTCCTTTTTGATCAATTACGCCTCGACGTAATTGCCGCTGACACTTCACTTTCGCGCAGATAAACAATACGTCCATTCTTTTCAAACTAATGAGTAACAGTTAGCCTACTCTCGTCACATTCTGTGACAACGGTAACTGACCTGCATCATGCAGACCTCTCTTCAAAATCTGTGACTTTCGCCAGAGACTTTATCTTGATTCAGTGATCGTTTGAACACTCACTGAAAAAATCAGCACCGCATTCAGCTCACCCTTCATAAGTGGAGTCCTCTCCTGAATCAAGATCAGAAGCGCAAAAACCCACATCACTCATCGTAAAAATAGCCATTGCGATAAGACTATTTCACAAAATGAATGAGATTGATGCGGGCGTAGCACTTTAGCTCGAACATTTTAAATATAGAACATGTAACCTTCCGCTACATTTTCTTCTGTATATTGTGCTAGGTCTTCAATTGTCGTTGTATCTAACACATTTTTTACTGCATCGCGAATACGTAGCCATAACTCTCGTTGTGGCGCTTCCTCATTTTCAATACCCTCTACTGGTTGAATAGGCCCTTCTAGCACACTAATAACATGGGCTGCTGAAATTTCGCTAGGTGGATTCGCTAGCATATAACCACCATAAGCACCACGTACACTTTTTACTAAGCCTGAATTACGAAGCGGAGACACTAATTGCTCTAAATATGCTTCAGAAAGCTCCTTTTCCGCAGCAATTTTACGCAATGGAATCGGCCCTTCACCATAATGCTTTGCTAATTCAATCATAATCGTAAGCCCGTAACGGCCCTTTGTTGAAATTTTCATTTTATCACCCTCAATTAGTCTAGTCAAAATACTACAAACAGTATATCATAATCTCCTCTTGATGAACTCGGAAATACACCTAGAAGGATGTGATATACTAATAAATGCGATTAAAAATCGTTCAAAAATAACAATCAGCGCTTTATTTTAGCGTATAAACATGGTCGAAGCAAAAAATGACAACGACTGAAAGGGGGAACTAAATTGCATAATGAACCACTCGCTTTTCGAATGCGTCCTTTAACCCTTGATGAAATAGTTGGGCATCAGGATTTCATTGGTCCTAATACAGCCCTGTATAAAATGATTCAAAACGAACATGTACCTTCCATGTTGCTATACGGAGAACCTGGAATCGGTAAAACTTCTATTGCCAATGCCATTGCAGGAAGCTCCAAGCTCCCTTTCTTTGCACTCAATGCAACGCGAGCTGGCAAAAAAGATGTGGAAGATATCGTACAAGAAGCCAGAATCTCTGGAAAAGTACTTCTTTTTTTGGATGAAATTCATCGTTTCAATAAATTACAGCAAGATACTTTGTTACCACATGTTGAAAATGGCTCAATTGTATTAATTGGGGCCACAACAGAAAATCCTTACCATGACGTCAATCCAGCTATTCGTTCACGCTGTGGAGAAATTTACCAGCTAAAACGGCTGACAAAGGAAAATTTAATTGAGTTGATTGAAAAAGCACTAGCAGATGAAAAACGAGGGTTAGGTAAATATCATTTTGTATTAACACCCACTCAAATTGAGCAAATTGCAGGAGCCGCAAACGGGGATGCACGGAAGGCATTAACACTACTAGAATCCATTTATTATGCGAGTGATGAGGTTGATGGGCAGACGCTTGCAGCTGATCATGTTATCGAACATCTCATTAGCCGAATCGGTGTTTATGGCGATAAAAAAGGTTCACATTTTTATAATTTACTTTCCGCCTTGCAAAAATCTGTACGTGGCAGTGATACCAATGCTGCTTTATATTATTTAGCGCATTTATTGGAAACAGGCGATTTAGTGGCCGTCAGCAGGCGCCTGCTTGTGATGGCTTATGAAGATATTGGTCTTGCCAATCCCGATGTTGGTCCTCATATGCTGGCTGCCATCCAAGCAGCCGAACGACTAGGGTTACCTGAGGCACGTATTCCACTCGCAAGCGCCGTCATAGAAATGTGCCTTGCCTCTAAATCCAATTCTGCCATAGCTGCAATAGACGCTGCCATTACAGCAATTCATGAAGGCAAAACGGGTGATATTCCTCATCATTTACGAGATGCTCATTACGAGGGAGCGAAAGATTTAGGACATGTTGGCTATCAATATCCACATAACACACCCATTGGCACTTTTGGTGGTTGGGTAGACCAGCAATATTTACCGGATGAACTTGTAGGAACAGAATTTTATAAACCTGTTATTGCTGGAGAAGAAAAACGAATGGCAGGCATCTATGAAAAGCTCAAATCGTTCCATCAATAACAGCACAAAAGCAAAGTCACGATTTCCAGTACTGATAGTGACTTTGCTTTTTTACAAAATAACAGGATGGGCTGCTTTGATGATCATCCTGTAAAGCTCTGGTTATTTGCTGTGTATCGCTCTTTATAAAACAAATTTAATGGTTCTGCTACATGTCGAAGTAATGACAAAAGGGATTCTTCCCCATCCTCTTCATTGACCTTACTATGCAAAAAAACAATCAAATTATACGATTGATACAACACACTCGCGAATTCTTGATTGTTTTCTCTCACTTCAAAGCGAATTGCTTTTACAGCAATAGCTTGTGCAATTTTTTGTTCTCTTGTTTCATAGGATGGCTCTCTATTTAATTCATCATCCGTCACTCTGTATAACCGCTTTAATGCACCATATACCTCTTGGTTTCCACTAAACCGATCCTTTAACCACTGCAAGACAAATTGTATAAGAATAACTGCATATATAAGGGAAAGACATGCATCACCACGCGACTTTTTTGCTAAGCGCTGGAAAGATTCTGCTTGTGTCACTAATTCAAAAAGAATTAAACGAATTGGGTACAGCATGGCATGACCACTATTAATGTATAACTTTTCTCGATCCCTATACATTGCCAACCAAATATCTTTGACCAATGAAATAGATTTTCTTGTAGAGAGCGCTAATTGACACTGTATAAGTTCCTTCTCAATCGTTGGTTGGATAAGTCGTTGAAATAAATGCTCATCTTCCTCACTAACTAGTAAAAGCGGTTTTTCCAAATTCGCCAAATCTAATTCTATACCGTTTACAATCATTGCCTAGCCCCCTTTCAATAAGTTCTTACAGTGTTGAATAAAATGATCATAGGAGAACCCATTTTTTAACTATAATTCGACAAAAAATCATAATTCCCTTTAAGTAAAATGGTCTTTTTTTACTTTCCAAATAACAAAAAAGAACCCACGAAACAAAACGAAGCAAGTAAATCCACTTTTTTCTAGTATAGAAAAACGAGAATTACTTACAAAAGTTACGTAGATTCTTGTCGTATAGGCTATTTTCTGAAAATAGCTAGTCTAATAATGTCTAGGCTGTCAGTTCTTCATCAACAAATGCTTTGAACTGTTCCAGACACTGCTTCACATCACCCTTTTGTGCAAGCACTTCATTGCGTATCGTTGTCATTTTTTCTTCATCCTCTAGCACTTCCGTTAAGAGAGCAAAGATATCTGTTAATAATAATTCATTCTCTTCCTGTTCAATTCCCGGTAAGGAATAAGCTGCTATTGTTAATAAACGCTCCACTTTTTCAGGTGTTTTTTGCAAGGCATTCGAAGAATAATAGGTCGATGCAGCTAAAAAGTAACATAATTTTGCACAACAATCGATAAACAAATGCCAATACGTATTTGCGCTTGGTAATTCCCCTGATCGATGATCAACATACTCTTTATAATAAGTTGTTACTTGACTATATAAAGGATTCAACCCTCTCATAGCTTTCGGATAATTATTAGATGTATCCAAATAGTCAAATACAATGGCATTCATTTTCTCTTGAAGTTTGACAATATCTAAATGATCACGAATTACTTGAATTTCCATTTTCCCACTCTCCCATATGTCATTTGCTGTTTTAACTTCCTGGCTATTTACTAAGTAGCTCGGAGCATCCCAAACAAACTGATCGATTATCTAATGGATGATTTAAATTATATCAATAAACTATATGGAGTAGTGAGGACATGAAAAAAATAAGACAATTTCGTGAATTAATAGCATTTTATGTACATAAGACGAACTATTTTGGTAAAATTATACCCTTTGTACATAATCATCAAATAACCAGGGTTCCTTTGCCCGGTCAACAATTTCAATAATGCTCCCCTGCATATATTTTTTAATGCGCTTTTGAGGTATATAAAAATAAGCATTGTTCATAATTAACCATTCACTTAATGTTACATTATTATCTGCTTGATGACTCGTTAAGATTTTCTTATGCCGCAGAACATCCGCCATTTTATAAAAACCATCGGACAATTCATAGGCAGATACATCAAAATTAAAAATGGGGCTGACTACTTGTCCAACATCAAAAATATGTATAGTTTGCTTCTCTTCATCAATCGCTATCTCTACAGTGCTAATTTCATCGAAAAGATTTAAACCTCTATATTCCATTTGATAAATTTTTTCCATCTGTATGCGCCTCCTTTTTTCAACGGTCTAATTGTAACATAGAAAAAGTAGCTACTTCTCAAAACAATGAGGCAGCTACTTCTACGAAAATAATCCATTATGCTGTTTTTTTAAAATAATTCTCTGACATTATCCTTGTACGCGCGTAATTTTCACATCTTTTAAGATGGTATTGACTACCCAGCTCGCCGCAATTAAACCTGCTACGGACGGTACAAAGGCATTGGATGAAGGTGGCATTTTTGCCTTACGAATTGCCGCATCAGGCTTACCAACATGCTCTACGACATCAGGACGTACAACAATTGGACTTTCATCAGAAAAAACAACTGTTACACCCTTATGAATACCCTCTTTACGAAGCTTTGTACGAATTATTTTTGCTAATGGATCTGTATGTGTTTTTGATATATCCGCAATTTGGAAACGAGTAGGATCCATTTTATTTGCTGCACCCATACTTGAAATAATAGGGATATTACGTTTCAAGCATTCCTTCATTAGATGAATTTTGTACATCACTGTATCGCTTGCATCAATGACATAATCAATGCCTTGTGCGAAAAACTTTTCATAGGTTTCTTCCGTGTAAAACATGTGCATATCAATGACTTCACATGCTGGGTTAATATCTGCAATGCGCTCTTTCATGACAGCTGATTTAGATTTGCCTACAGTTGATAGATATGCCACTAGTTGTCTGTTGACATTTGTAATATCGACATTATCCTTATCAACTAAAATAATGCGACCGATTCCACTTCTTGCGCATGCCTCAGCTGCAAATGAACCAACACCACCTACACCAAGTATGGCAACCGTTGTATTTTTTAATTTTTCGAGACCCTCTGTTCCTATAGCGAGCTCGTTACGTGAAAATTGATGTAACATCCTGACACTCTCCATCTGTGTATTTTATTAGTAAACCTAGTTATATACTAAGATAAAATCAAAATCTATCTTACATTTTATCATGTTATTGTTCAAGAGAAAAATATAAAGAAAAAAATGAAGATTGCCTACTGAAAACCATCCAAATAAAAGTAATTAAACAAGGATTTTAAAATAAAGTTGGAATGCTTCCTTGGCATTATTGTCTAAAGGGAAACGGTTGATTCCACTCCAAGCTGATACTTTCCACATGCGGTGTCGAGCTACTTTCCCCGCAGGAGTCACCGTCCTTCGCTACATTCAACATCTATATAAAGTAACTCCATCCATATATGTTGATGAAAAGTAAACTTTTGAAGTGAAAAACGATGCTGACGAAGAATAAAATCAACGAATGTAAACAATTAGAAATGTTTACGATTGATCAATTGGTACGACAAGATCATTAAGTGCGAAAATTAGAGGCCACTATTAATTTTTCGTTTATTTATCCATTAGTAGAGAACCCCTATTCTGATTATGGATTGGTTTATCAAATATTGAACAAAGAAAGAAAAATGACAAAAGCCATCGAGAGTGAACTTCTCGATGGCTACAAGTCTGTGAGATTGATGACTCAATCCCTTTCTCACCTTTTTTCATTTTGTAAAGCCGAATGATGCCCATGGTTGAATATGTGCTAATAAAAATTGTTCTTCCTCAACAACGCTAGCGATAACATTGCTCGACCCGGCATTTGGGATTTCTTTTAGAACAATTTGTAGCTCCCCCTTATAACGAACATCCAAATTATTATCAATCGTGATATCGCCTCTTTTTAATGGTCGTGTATCATGCACAGGAAAATCTCCGTTTTTATATTTAACCCGAGATTGTGTACTACGAATGACATACTCAGAGACATCCCCTCTATTAAAATGGGGCTCTTTAAAAAGAATCGTTTCCTCTAAAACACTCGTGTCTGCTGACGGGACAACCTTTATTTCAAGCTTATTGCGATTTAATTGACCTAACGCACGTATTTCCTCCTCTGAGGCATACATATTGCCAATAATACAATCATCAATGAGCCCTGTATGCCATAAATCTTTCGCTTGTACAGTGATAGGAAGATGACGATGCTCCTCTAATGTAGGTAACCCGTACTCCGTTTGCTCCCAAGGCCCAAATTGACCATGCTGCGAGGAGATCATCGCGGCAGTTCTCAAGTTGTGTGCTTTAAAGTGTTGGGATGTTTGTAAAAAGTGCTGACGAGATAGCCCAGTAAAGCGTCTTGGATAAAAATTATGACACCCGATAATGTTCTCTTTATTGGGCTGGTAAGAAACAATATTGTCTACATATTTCGTCCCGTTACTAATGTTTAATTCTATTTTTAGATTACTTGCGTCAAGTGACATCAACGCTTCTTCCTGACCAGAAAATCCCATATCTAAACGTAAGGCTGCCAAATAATAATGTTCCTTCAAATAGCCAATATCTTTAAAGGTTAAGCCTAAATCATCAAAAACAGCTGGTGCGATATCAGCCGATATGTCAAAACCAAGCTGCTGCGCAAAGGCATTAATTTGCTGTAATTTCTGACGCTCCCCCTCCTGTTTTAATGACATCAAACAGGTAAAGATCCGATCAAAGCCATTGTCATGAGCAAGTTGAACATAGCGCTTCATTTCGTCTAGTGTACTATGCTGTGGATATAGCGAAATTCCTAATCTTCTCACTTCAAACCCTCCGTTAATTGACGCTTATACTTCTACTTTTTCCCCTTGGGATTCCACAACAGATTGTTCGCTCTGTGCTGCTAAAGCAGCCTTTTGTTCATTCTGTCTTGACAAGCGATTAGCCATGGATAAAAATGGTAAATAGATACAAATAGCTACAACAATTAAGACAATACTCAGTACAGCTCCACGCCAAGATTGCGTGACTAGGAAACCATTAATAATTGGAGGCGTCGTCCATGGAACAGCAATCGTTGCTGCTGGCACCCAACCCCATTTTGTTACAAAGAAAGCAATTGTCACATTGACCATTGGTGTCAAAATAAATGGTACAAATAAAATTGGATTTAAGACAATTGGTAAACCAAATAGTAATGGTTCATTAATATTAAATAATCCGGGAGCAGCGGATAATTTACCAACCGTATTATATTGTTTGTTTTTACGAGCAATAATGAATATTGCGATAATTAAAGCGATCGTTGTACCTGAGCCACCCATATTAATAAAAGCGTCAAAGAACGGTTTGTTAATAATGTAAGGTGCGACTTTTCCAGCAGAAATGGCTGCAACGTTAGCATCAATTGCTTGTAGATTAATCGATTGCATAAACGGCTCGATAATATTTGCCCCATGAATACCAAATGTCCATAAAAATGTTGGAATGAAGGCTAAAATAAGTCCAGCTACCCATGTATTTGTTAAGCCCATAAATGGCTCTTGAATCGATGAATAAAACGTTCCAATAATATCAGGTATATCAAACCCAGCAGAAATGATCGTACGAACTAATGCTAATAAACCAATTGTTATAATTGCTGGAAGTAATGCTGCAAATGACTTTGACACAGCGGATGGCACACCTGCAGGCATTTTAATTAAAAGCTTTGGATTGCCAGATAAACGAGAAAATAGTTCTGCGGAAATTAAAGCGGTAATGAGGGCAACAAATATTCCTCCTGTACCTGTCGTTAAACCCGTTAATCCCCCTTCACCAAACGTACCAAATGTCATATAACTGGCAAGCCCTATTACCCCACCAGATAATGCATCCTTGTCATAGCTTTTTGTCAGATGATAGGCAACACAAAAGGCTAATAATAGAGAGATAATTCCAAATGTCGCTCCCCAAATATTCCCCCCAAACTGTGTCCATGTCTCATGCTTCCAAATGGCATCGAGTGCATTTTGATATAATTTAATGGGCAAATTGTTAATAAGTACAGCTAATGATCCAACAATTGTCAACGGCATGATCGTAATAAAGCCGTCACGAATAGCAACTAAATGACGCTGATTCCCAACCCTAGCAGCAACCGGTACAAATTTTTCTTCTAAAAAACGGAACATCCACATACACTCCCTTTGCTTTTTATTGTGACATCAAAATTTGATGTTACTCCCCTTTGATTCGTTCATATAACTCAATCATTTCTTGCGCTAAATCGCGAAAAGTAATAGCATTCATTAAATGATCTTGCGCATGAATTAATAACATGGAAACCTCTACTTTTTCTCCCCTTGCTTCTTGAGACAGTAACCCCGTTTGAGCATGATGTGCTTCAATTAAAGACTCATTTGCTAATTTAATTTTTTCTTTTGCTTCCTCAACTTGCCCCTTTTTTGCTAGCTGAAGAGCTTCCATACACTCACTTTTCGTATTGCCACTATGCACAATAAGACCCATAATGGACTCCATTAATGCTGCTTCTCCCATTCCCTTTAACCCCTTTTTCATCCAATTAAGTGTAGTGCTTGCTTCAGGACATTTTCACCATTCATCATGCCATAATCTGCCATATTGATGACATCGATTGGAAAGCCCCTATCCTTGAATTTTGTTTCAAATGACCCCTTTAAATAGCGAACCTGAGGACCTAATAACAGCACATCCGCTTTTTTCGTCGCTAATACTTTTTCCACCTCACCTTCAGCAATGGCATAAATATCAGCTTCAATATTTTGCTCTTGAGCAGCTTTTTGCATCTTAGATACTAATAAACTAGTACTCATGCCCGCTACACACACTAACATAATATTTTTCATTCGAAACACTCCTTTTTATGTTTTTTTGATTGTGTAATCGCTTACTTATTTTGAGAATAGCACCTATTGGTATATACCACAATACACTTTTTACATTAATTTTATATCCGTGTAATTATTTACAAAATTGGGCTACTGTTTTTTATAGCAACATAAACGATTCTACTCAACTGGTATAGTCCAGAAAAAAATCCAAAAAAATTTAAAATTTTCAAACCATTTAGTGCTTAAAAATACTCATAAAATGCTGGCTTTTCAGTAGGCAATGCCCTTTGCCATCGTTGTAGAGTCTTTTCCACTGTCGATTGATTAGCATAGACAACAGCCTCTTTGACGGAAAGATAACCAACCATCATTGCAGAAAAAAGATTAATTGGTAGTGTTAACATATGCTTGTCAGAGACCGAATTTGTCTCAATTATGGACACTTGACCATTTTTATTTATTTGATAGACATGCTCATTCCAATGACAAAATGAATCGTCAATACGTATCGTCAATGTTTCTGTGATATCTCCCCATGGATATTGCTGCATAAAAGCTGCAACGTCTACGACTCTAACCATCACATCCTGTATGACTTCCCTTTTGAATTGCGGCTCTTTGAAATAAAAACCAAAGGGATAATGATTGCTAGTAACACCTGTAATTTGATCGACACTTGCTGCATGTGACGTAATATAACGCCATATGGCTTGCTCCGCTAAATAATTAGCTACAATAAAGTCTTGAATGACAAACGTCCCCTGCTGAATGGTATAACGAATATAGCCCTCTATTTTATCTGCTTGAAAATAGGCTGCAAAATGGCTGTCAGGGCTCCTTCTCTCAATTCTTTTCCACCAGGCATCATCTCTTACCATACCTCCATTTTGCAATATTGCCATTATATTATGAAAATCCTTTATTTCCTTGAACAGCTCAGGCTCAACCCATTCAAAGCTCATCCGTTTGACGATATCCAGTTGTTTCCCAAACGACGGAAATTGTGCTTGTGGGATCGTGTAATGAAGCTTCTCAAAAAATAATTCCCAACCAAAATGTCGATAGAAGGACACAGAAAAAGGCGCTAAAACTGAAATGGTTTGCCCATTATCACGCATTTTTTGTAGGGCTTCTATCATGAGCCTTTTAATAATCCCTTGTTGTCGGTACTCAGGATATGTTGCAACAAAGCCGATTCCGCCCATTTTATAAGGAACACCATGAACCGTCATGTTGAGTGGCAATATTAAAAGTTGACCGACAATCTTTTTATGATCATAAGCTCCTAATGTCGTACTCTGCTCTATCCAATAATGAAAGTCCTCTCGTCGAGCCCCTGTGTATTTATTCGGAAAACAATAATCTCTTAATTGATGAATCTGCCTATAATCATTAGGCGAGACGATGTGGATATCCATATAATCACCCCTATTTTAATTCTAAAAATTCAGTTATTTATAAAAGATTCTTCTGCAGTGAGATGAAAACAATCACTGCAAGAATCTTTTGTCCTCTTAACATTCTTCTCCTATTTCTTTTGACACCATGATTTCTGTTACGGTTTGAAATAATTTTTCAATATCTGGACCAGCCGCTGAAATTTCTACTATACTACCAGGTGTTACACCCAATGACATAACGCCCATAATAGACTTTAGATTAACAGATTTTCCCTTGTACGTTAATTGAATATCACTTTCGAATGGAGTTACTGCAGTTACTAGTAGTGCAGCAGGTCTGGCATGAATGCCCTCAGGTGAAGTAATTTTATACATTTTTTTCATTTACGATGTCTCCCCTTTTTCATGTAAAATCTATACGATGTTGATAGTTGGCCATCATTGTTTCATTATGCGACCAATCCGAGTCAACATTATTGCTGACAAAAATAGGTAACTCCTTTGTCGTCTTTGCTATTATTTCGATGACTTCGCTGAACAAGGCGTTTAATAATAAGGAACCAATGACAGTAGAAGCTGGCGCATACTGCATTTCATGTAGATGCAAAACACCATCTCCAATAGGGATATGTGTATTGATCACAAAATCTACCACGTCTTCAAGCCTGTGCCCACTGTGATGACGTGCAACCTGCTCTCTATAGAGGAGCGATTGTAGAGATAACACGTATACCCCTGACTCCTTTGCCAACAAAGCAGCATCTATAGGGACCGCATTTCTCCCTGAAGTTGAAATGACAATGCAAACGTCATTTTCACGAAAATCAAACTGTTCCTTATGTTGTTCAATAATAGTGGGATCCTTCTCATTGATTGAGGAAGCTAGTGCTCCAGCATGTAATGCCAAAGGTTCTAGAAAAATCGGACGAACAGGTACTAAACCACCAGCTCGATAAAAAGCCTCCTGCGCTAATAGCTGAGAATGGCCGCAGCCAAATAATTGGATGATTCCACCTCTTTGAAGACGTTGAACAATGATTTGTGCTGCTTCCTTTAAATGAACAGTCTCCTGCTCCTTCACAATCTGGATGAGCTTTTCGATTTCAGAAAAATATGCATGCATATAATCACCTTTTAATTTCACTTATAAATTTATAGCGATCAGCTCGATACGTACTGCGTACAAGCTCAAATGGTTTACCGTCCGATAAATAACTCGTACGTTTGATAATTAAAACAGGTGCTGTTTGATTTATCTGTAGAAATTTACTATCTTCTTTTGAGACAATGGCTGCCTCCATTTGCTGTACGGCATTCCCAATCTTTTGATGGAACTTTGCTTCGATTAAAGCATAAAGCGAGCCCATTATTTGCTTTTCATCCAACTCTGGATAGATTTTGACTGGGATATACGTTCTTTCAATCGCCATTGGCTGAGAATCGGCATTTCTAATTCGCACCACAAAGAATACTTCTTCTCCAGGCTCAATCATTAAATCTCTTGCAATATCCACTGGTGGTATGATTTTTTCAAATCGTAACACCTTACTGCTTGGTTCCATTCCTCTAGCGCGCATATCTTCCGTAAAACTTGTTAAGCCCTTTAATGGCTGCTCCAATTTGGGATTAGCAACATAGGTACCTCTCCCTTTTTCTCGATATAACAGACCGCTGTTTACGAGATTGGTAATGGATTGACGCACAGTCATTCTACTAACATCAAATTGTGCAGAAAGTTCACGTTCTGAAGGTATCGTCTCACCAATTCTGTATTCTTCTAAATAAATTCTTTGTTTAATAATCTCTTCTATTTGTATATAAATAGGTATATGAGAATTTTTCTCTAACAAATCTTGCACCTTCCTTATCGCCTCTTTTATGATTTCTCAAATACAACTTTACCTCGACAAATCGTTTTTTGCACATTTAATTGTTGATCTAGCAAGACAAAATCTGCATCAAAGCCTTCTTCAATTCGACCTTTCATGGGAAGCTGCAATTGTTCAGCGGCATTCGTAGAAGACATGGCGACTATTTCTTGTAAGGAACAATTCGTAATGGCCTTCATATTTTTAACCGCCTGTTCCATTGTTAACACACTGCCAGCTAATGCTCCGTTCGCTAAATGGGCTCCTTTTTCACTTACATACACCGTTTGCCCACCTAAATCATATTCACCATACTGCAAGCCTTTCGCTCGCATGGCGTCCGTAATAAGAATGATCCCCTTGGCACCTTTTGTCCGATAGGCTAGCTTGACTGCTTGAGGATGACTATGCACACAATCAACAATTAATTCCACTTTGATGTTATCTTCTAATAATACCCCACCAACGACACCTGGATCACGATGATGAAATGGTCGCATTTGATTATATAAATGAGTGGCTTGACTTATACCTAATGATACTGCTTGATGGACTTCCTCTATTGTAGCATCTGAGTGACCAATAGACGGAATCACATTAAAGTTCTTTAATGCTTCAAGAAATGTGAATCCACCTTCTATTTCTGGTGCGACGGTAATTTGTTTGATACGATAACAGCTCATTTTTTGCCAATTAGCAAATTGTTCAATCGTAGGACTAATCATGTATTCTTCTGGCTGTGCACCTGCACGTATTTTCGAAACAAATGGACCTTCAACATGAATGCCCAGTAAAACGGCTTCTCCTTCTTGCTGTTCAAATTGCGCCACATTGACTAAAGCGCTTTCAATTTTGGCTATAGTTTGTGTCATAGTTGTAGCAAGGAAACCTGTAACGCCTTCTTGCACTAAGGACTGTGCTATTTCATGCAAAGCTAATGGACTAGCATCCATCGTATCATGCCCAGCTGATCCATGAATGTGCATATCAATATAGCCAGGGAGCAGTAGCCAATCATGATTTTGCCCATCAATACGTTGCACTGCCTTTCTTGACAAACACTGCCCTATTTGAATGATCTTACCATCTTCTATATAGACGTCACCCTTAAACGGCTGATCATCAGGATTAATAATCCTAACATTTGAGATTAATAATGTGTCCTTCAAACTTATCACCTCCAACCTTTTTATGAACGCTCTCCAAAAGGTATAGTTGTCTATACCAATTATATGCTCGTTCATCTAAAATAAAAAGTTATTTTTTCATATTTTCAAAATTTTTCTATAAATCTTTCTTTTAAAAATTGGCAACAAAAAAGGAGCTACTCTCAAGCTCCTTTTTAATCCTATGTATAGGACGAATCCCAATTGTGCCGTAATGCCAAGAAACATTCGTTTTGAACCCGCAATTTGCAGGGGGGTGCCCGCTTTGCAGCTTTAAACGTCCCGCTCCGCTAGGGGCATGTTTGCGACTACAAAATGAAGGCTCCCGATTCGATAGTGTTCGGTCAAAACTGTGAAGTAGATTTAGCAGTTAGACAAACACATCAGGATTCGTATTACAGTTATCATAACACCACTTTTCTGATAATTCAAACGATTTTCTCTCATAATCTATATTTTCCTGAAAAAACACAAAAAAATACCTAGATTCTCAACAATATTTGCTAGGAAATCCAGGTATTTTGTTTTATTCATTATTTTTTAAATGGTTTGATGGCTAAGCTTAATTCACTTAGTTGCTCTGGTGATACTTCGCTCGGTGCTTCTGTCATTAAGCAGCTAGCACTTGCTGTTTTCGGGAATGCGATAGTATCACGTAAATTCGTACGTCCTGCTAGTAGCATCACAAAGCGATCAAGACCAAAGGCAAGACCTGCATGTGGTGGCACGCCATACTCAAATGCTTCTAATAAGAAGCCAAATTGCGCTTGTGCTTCTTCTTCTGTAAAGCCAAGTAATTCAAACATTTTTTCCTGTAGGTCACGTTCATAGATACGTAATGATCCACCACCAAGCTCGTAACCGTTTAATACGATATCATAGGCTTGTGCACGAACTGCTGAAGGATCTGTATCCATTAACGCTATATCTTCATCGAACGGACGTGTGAATGGATGATGTGCTGCATAGTAACGTCCATCTTCCTCAGAGAATTCAAATAATGGCCAGTCAGTAATCCAAAGGAAAGCAAATTGTGATTCGTCAATCAAGTTTAAATCTTGTCCTAATTTCGAACGTAATGCCCCTAAAGAAGCTGCAACAACAGGTGCCTTATCCGCCACGAATACAAGAATATCGCCAACTTCTGCTCCCATACGTTCGATTAAAGCTGCTGCTAACGCTTCGTCAAAGAATTTCGCGATTGGGCCATTTAAGCCTTCTTCTGTAACCTTTAACCAAGCAAGACCTTTTGCTCCGTAAATACTAACGAATTTTGTTAATTCATCCATGTCTTTACGAGAATATTTGTCCGCTGCTCCTTTAATATTGATACTTTTCACTTGTTTTCCTTGTGCAACAGTATCTGCAAATACTTTGAAATTACAGCCTTCAAAAATATCATTTAATGCTACTAGCTCTAATCCAAAACGTACGTCTGGTTTATCTGAACCATAACGATCCATTGCTTCTTGATACTTCATACGCTGGAAAGGTGCAGGGATATCGATTCCTTTTACTTCTTTCATAACAGCTTGAATTAAGCGTTCATTCATTTCTAATACTTCTTCTTGTGTTAAGAAGCTAGTTTCAATGTCCACCTGTGTAAACTCTGGTTGACGGTCAGCACGTAAGTCTTCATCACGGAAGCAACGGGCAATTTGGAAATACTTTTCAAAGCCTGCAACCATTAATAATTGTTTAAACAATTGTGGTGATTGTGGTAATGCATAAAATTCACCCTCATGGACACGGGATGGTACTAAATAATCACGGGCACCCTCTGGCGTTGATTTTGTTAAAATCGGTGTTTCTACTTCTAAGAAGCCTTCATTTTGTAAGAAGTTACGGATTGTACGTGTAACATCAGAACGCATTTTGAATGTATCGAACATGACTGGACGACGTAAGTCCAAATAGCGATATTTTAAACGTAGGTCTTCTGATACATCTGTGCGATCTTCAATTTGGAATGGTGTTGTTTTGGCCGTATTAATTACGATTAAACTTGTTGCTTCTACTTCAATTTTACCGTTTGGTACATTCGGATTAATTTGATCCTCTGTACGAAGGATAACTGTTCCTTCCACTTCAATCACATATTCACTACGTACTTTATCCGCTAGTGCATGTGCTTCAGCCACGTCTGGACTAAATACGACCTGTGTAATTCCCGTACGGTCACGTAAATCAATGAAAATCAAACCACCAAGGTCACGACGACGCTGCACCCAACCTTTTAATACGACTTTTTCGCCTTGTAACGCCTCTGATAGCTCGTTACTAGCATGTGTTCTTGTAGCCATTGTTAAATTCCTCCAAAATATCTTCAATTTATGTAGCATCTACTAGCAATGCCCTGTATCTACTTTAAGATTGTTGTGATAAATAATTCACTAGCTCTGAGAATGCCACTTTGTGCTGTTCACCAGATTCCATATGTTTCACGGCAGCTGCTTGCTCTTCAAGCTCTGTTTCGCCAAGAACGATTGTGTATTTTGCACCTAGACGATCCGCTGATTTCATTTGGGCTTTCATTTTACGATCTAAATAATCCATTTCTGTCGCAAGACCCTTTGCACGGAAAGTACTAGTTAGCTCTACAGCCTTTTGCTTGGCTTCAGCGTCCATTGCGATAATATAAACATCTAGTCCTGAAGCGGTATCTAATTCAACGCCCTCTGCTTCAAGTGCTAATAATAAACGCTCAATACTTAATGCAAAACCAATACCTGGTACATCTGGACCGCCAATTTCTTGCACTAGCCCATTGTAGCGTCCGCCTCCACATAATGTTGTAATCGCACCAAAGCCAGCTGCAGTAGACATAATTTCAAATGTTGTGTGATTGTAATAATCAAGCCCACGTACAAGATTTGGATCCACCTCATAAGAAATGCCCAATGTATCTAAATACGATTTCACCTGACTGAAATAAGCAGCTGACTCCTCTGTTAAGAAATCAGTTAACGCTGGAGCCGTTTGCATTAATGGGTGTTCACGATCCACCTTACAATCTAAAATTCGTAAAGGATTTTTTTGCAAACGATTTTGACAGTCAGAGCAAAACTCTTGAATATGTGGCTCAAAATGCTGTAATAAGGCTGTACGGTGAGTATTACGCGTTTCTTTATCACCCAGTGAATTAATCACTAGTTTTAAATCCTTTAAGCCAGCTGATTCATAAACATCCATCGCAAGAGCAATGACTTCCGCATCAATTGCAGGATCTGCTGAACCAATGGCCTCTACTCCAAACTGTACAAATTGACGATAACGCCCAGCCTGTTGACGCTCATAGCGGAACATTGGTCCTAAGTAAGAAAGCTTAACGGGCTGATCTGGAGCACCAAACATTTTATGTTCTACGTAGGCACGTACGACACCAGCCGTATTTTCAGGACGTAATGTTAGTGAACGTCCCCCGCGATCCTCAAATGTATACATTTCCTTTTGCACAACATCCGTTGTTTCACCAACACCACGCGCAAACAAATCCGTTTGCTCGAAAATCGGTGTGCGAATTTCGTTATAACGATAAACACGACAAATATCACGAATAATCGCTTCAACCTTTTGCCATTTTTCAGATTGACCTGGCAAAATATCTTGTGTCCCTCGTGGCACTTTAAAACTCATGTAAATCCCTCCTATATCGATTGCTTATGATAGAGCAGCTGTCATTCTACTTGGGGCGGAGGCATGCTTCGATTGAGCAGTTTTCATTCAGGTTGGAGTTTGGTTACACCTTCAAAGAGCGGTCTTCACTTTGATTAGAGCAGGTTCGCAATTTTGATGAGCAGACTCACCACCTAAAACCGAACCCATCCCTTTTCTCAAAAGAATCTCGCAGTTTTTTCGAACAACAAAAAAGCCCCCGTCACCTTGCCATAGCAAGGGACGAGAGCTGTATAAGCTTCCGCGGTTCCACCCTAGTTGACACAATTAATTACATGTGTCCTCCTCGTAATCGGATAACGGCCGATTCCGTTTTTTCCTACTAAGCACTGCTTTTCAGAAAAAAGCCTCTCAAGTGTTATTCGCGTGATACATTTTTGTAGGAAAGATTGCAGCCTAAGTCTTTCCCTCTCTGTTCCAATAGAGGTATACGCTACTTGCTTGGTCATAAGCGATTAATCATTTTTCGATTACCCTTTATGTTAGTCACTAGCCATGCCAATGTCAACTGTTTTTGTATTTTTCATAGGGCTATAATGAAAATAACAAATTCCGTTACCATTTTACCACGAATTTTATGACAAAAGCATGGTAAAATAGCACAAGGAATAGGAGGAATCTGATGAGGACAAAAATTTTACATAGTATAATCATATTCGTACTAATGGTAACGATTGCGATGCCAAATAAGAACTTTGTTCAAAGAGCTTCCGCTGACACCAGTGATCTAAAAGTCGCTGGAACGATTCTTCATTTGCGTGAGGGTCCTGGATTATCATATCCCATTATTACGACATTAGAAGAAGGTGATCCTTTAACCTCTATCGGTCGTGAAGGTGATTGGATTCAAGTAAAAGCAGGTAACTATGAGGGCTGGGTTGCTTCATGGCTGACGGCTCCTACAAGTGCTAAACAGGCCATCGATAAATCCGTCATCTCACAAGTTGACCGTTTAAATATACGAACAGATCCAGATATTTCTTCAGCTGTTCTTGGTCAACTTTCTACAGGCAACCAAGCCAACCTCATTGAAGAAAATGCTGAATGGGCAAAAATTGATTGGAATGGACTTACGGGATGGGTTTCAAAGGATTATGTCACGATTAATGATAATCCTAAAAAAGAAAAGGAACCTAAAGATGATGCCGTAGAAGTAACGACAACTACAACACCTGTTAACAAGGACACAACCTTTACTATTTTAGTAGACGTCCTCAATGTTCGTAAAAAACCAGACTTGAATGCTAAAAAAATCGGCACTGCGAAAAAAGGTCAAGCCTTTAAAGTAATTGCACATGAACATAATTGGGTACAAATTCAGTACAATGATAAAAAAACAGGCTGGGTTTATAGCTTTTATGGTACTTTCTCCAATAAAGTTAAAAGTACATCCAAAACTTCCTCTTCCAAAGAGTTGGAATCCGTTACCATAATCTATAATGGGACAAACTTACGAACAGATGCCTCAACAGCAGCTGAAGTGGTTGAACGGGTAGATGCTGGCTTAAATTATCCAATTGTCGGCGTAAAAAATGATTTTTATGAAATTCAATTAGATGAAGATCAAACAGCATTTGTTGCAAACTGGGTTGTAACAACAAGTTCTAATAAAACGATGATTCCTCAAAAGGAAAAAGAAGAGCCTCGTAAAAAAGGGACGTTAAGTGGGTTAACAATAGTTGTTGATGCTGGCCATGGGGGAAATGATCATGGCACAACGGGTCAACGTGGTACAGAGGAAAAAGGCATTACGCTGAAAACAGCTACTATGCTTGCATCCAAGCTAAGTGCGGCTGGCGCCAATGTAGTCATGACGAGGGAATCCGATGAATATGTGGCATTGCGTAAGCGTGTATCAATTGCCCATCAATATGAAGCAGATGCCTTTATTAGTCTCCATTATGATGCAACAGACGATAGTTCTATTAACGGCTTCACCTCCTATTATATGAATAGTAATCAAAAAGGGCTTGCTGAAGCGATTCATGATGGACTATCAAGTAAATTAGAGTTAAGAGATCGTGGCACACAACAAGGTAACTATTTAGTACTACGAGAAAATCGTCAAAAAGCAGTCCTTATTGAGTTAGGCTTCTTAAGTAATTCAAGTGAAGAGCGTGTCATCACCACAGCGAAGTTCCGTGAACAGGCGACTCTCGGTATTTATCAAGGAATTCTCAACTACTTTAATGAGCAAGAGGAATAATGAAAAAAGATCATGTCAAAGGCAGAAAAAGCAACTTTGCAAGGGGAGGGGGAGATTTCCGTTCCGCCAGCGTCCTTTCCAGGGGGCGTCCGATGAGCCGCTTCACTCACTTACGCTCGCTCCAGGGTCTCATCTGTGACGCTAAATCCCCTAGGAGTGACGCTGGCTCCACTCCAATCAACCATTCTGCAAAGAGTCTTTACTTTTTTTCATAGTAATATAGCGATTAAATAGCCCATTATTTGTATTCTTAGAGGGAATAAGCTCTTATTATTAATGTAGAGAAGTGATGCGTGACAACACCTCTCCATAAAGAGCAGTGAAGACCTTCACTTTATTTGAAAACCTTCACTAAAAAGGTAACACTTTTGTAGGTTGGAATGGAGTCAAGTAGCCTGCAACGGAAATCCATTTCTACCTTCCAATTGACTGTTTTGTTTTTCAACACTAAGAAAAAAGCTGCGGATGCTATCCACAGCTTTTTTCACGTATTAAGAAACCCCTATTGCTACCGCAGCAATTAACGCTAGGCATGCAATCACTGCCCAGCCAAGAATCATCTTCCAAATGAATTTGATCCACTTTTCATAGGGAATGCCTGCAACCGCTAAATAGGCCATTAAGGCAGATGAAGTAGGAATAATAGAGTTCGTTAAGGAATCACCATATTGGAAGGCTAATACAGCCACTTGTCGTTCTAACCCTAATAAATCGGTAATTGGTATCATAATCGGCATTGTTGCGGCTGCCTGTCCACTACCAGATGAAATAAATAAATTTAACAGTGCTTGAATAAATAACATACCGATTGCACTGATAGCATGTGGTAAATGCCCAATTGTTTCCGATGCCGCATAAACGATAGTATCGATAATTTTCCCTTGCTCTAAAACAACCGTAATCGCACGGGCAAAACCTACAATTAAAGCACCGAATGTTACAGCCTTCGCTCCTTCAATGAAGGAATCAAAAATAGTTGCAGGTTTCAACCCACCAATTAGCCCTGCAATTAACCCCATAATTAAAAAGGAGGCGGTTAACTGTGTTAAGAACCAGCCCCAATTAAATACACCATAAATATTAAAGCCAATTCCACAAGCCATCACAATAAATACAAATTTATGCTTTCCTGTTAATGTGGGAATGTCAATAACGGATACATTAGATTTAGCTTTTTGCTCGATGTCATAAATAACACTTGCCTGTGGATTCTTTTTCACCTTAAAGGCATAGCGAGATACATAGAAAATAGCAAAACCTAACACAAAGACATAGACAACTGCACGGAAGCCGATCCCAGAGAATAACGGTACATCTGCTAATGATTGTGCAACACCCACCGTAAAGGGATTAAGCATCCCTCCAAAAAATCCACTGGCCGCTCCAAGTGTGATCATGGCAGTCCCTGTCACAGCATCGAAGCCCATCGCACGCGCAATTGCTACACCAATCGGTACGAAAATAATTGTTTCTTCGGCCATCCCCATTGTAAAACCACCAACAGAGAATAAAATCATTGATAATGGGATAAGTAATTTTTCTCTTCCCTCTAAAGCTTTTACCCCTTTATAAACACCAGCTTCAATGGCACCCGTGGAACGAATAATCCCAAAAACACCACTGACTAAGAAAATGTAGAAAATAATTTGAGCCCCTTTTTCAAGACCCATTGGAATAGCTGTAAACATTTCGAAAAATGAAACTGGATCACTCTCAATATGATGATAGCTTCCATCTACAACGAGCATTCGCCCTTCCTTATCCTCTATTCGTTCAAACTCACCTGCTGGAATAATATAGCTTGCAATACCCGCTAAAAAAATAATAGCAAAAATAATGGTATATGTATGAGGTACTTTCAGCCAACTTCTTTTCTTTACACCTTGTTCATTTTCCATGACATCACCCTCCTTTTAATCAATTTAGACATTTGCATTATATTGTCGCTATATGTCGTTAATTGAAAATAAATATACATGAGTTCAAATTTATTGTAAAGTATTAATTTTCTATTATTTCAGAAATTCTATTTATTTGTTGCCATAGCAAGCTTTCTCAGACACCCCTGCTGATAAGGATGCTTATCCTCTGCTACATAAAATATTCATACTCGATTAATTGGATAATTATGCGTTCAGCAGAGCGCCGTAATTTGAGTATTGTGACCAAGGTTAACAACTTCTATAGCTACATTTCACGAATGAGAAGAGTAACTGTACGTAAATTGACAAATTTTAATAGATTTGAAGATTTTATTATAATAGCTAATTATTTTTAATAGAAAACAATCCTCTAAAGTAAGATATTTACCCAATTAAGGTCTATATACTCATTAATTTTGCAACAAAAGTTATTTGCACAACAAAACTATTATCCTATAAAAACAGACTTTGAATAATTTTTAATATATTGCTATCATACTAGTTGCTATCCAATTCCAACAAAAGGAGACTAGTTATATGAATACTAAATTCGCAAAAAAGTTAAGTAAAAAGGGAATAAGCGCTGCCATATTAGCAGCAGGAATCATGGGTATTTCAATGGCACCTAATGCATATGCCCATGGATTTGTTGAAAAACCAGCTAGCCGAGCTGCTTTATGTAGTCAAAATTATGGAGCACTTAATTTAATGTGCGGAAACATAATGTATGAGCCACAGAGTTTAGAGGCACCTAAGGGATTTCCACAAAGTGGGCCGGCTGATGGAAAAATCGCATCTGCTGGAGGTCTATTTGGTGGCATACTCGATCAACAAACCGCTGATCGTTGGTTTAAAAACACGATTACAGGAGGTTCAAATACCTTTACATGGAAGTATACAGCGCCACATTTAACAAGCAAATGGCACTATTATATTACTAAAAAGGGATGGAATCCAAATAAACCATTAAACCGTGCTGACCTTGAACTAATTGCAACTGTAGAACATAATGGTTCTGCTGCATCGAATAATTTAACTCATACAATTAACGTGCCAACTGATCGTAGTGGTTACCACATTATTCTAGCTGTTTGGGATGTAGCTGATACTTCAAATGCATTCTATAATGTAATCGACGTTAATTTAGTGAATAATGGAAATGTAGATATAGAAGCTCCAACTCAGCCAAATGGATTACATACTACGAAAGTTACTTCAAACAGTGCCGAGCTAAAATGGAGTCCTTCTACAGACAATGTGAGTGTAAAAGAATATCAGATATTACGTGATAATAAAGTAGTTGGAGTGGTACCAGGAACAACATTCACAGATAAAAATTTAAAACCGACTACCAAGTATACATATACGGTAAAGGCAGTGGATGCAGCTGGGAATGTTTCTAATGAAAGTGAATCGATAGTTGTAGAGACAATGCATACAGCTCCAGATACAGAAGCACCAACGCAACCGACTGCACTTCACACAATGGGCGTAACATCTTCAAGTGCAGACTTAATGTGGAGTGCATCAGAGGATAATGTAGCAGTTGACCATTATGTTATATATCAAGGAACACAAGCAGATCAAATGTCTGTTGTTGGAACATCAAAAACTACATCATTTATGGACATGAATCTCCAATCCAATACAACATATATGTATGCAGTAACTGCAGTGGATGCGGCTGGAAATGAATCAATTAAAAGTTCCATTTTAACTGTGACTACAAAAGATCTAGGGGCTTCTTATGAGCAATGGAGTCCATTTAAGGCGTACACAAAAGGAGATAAGGTTGAGTACCAAGGAAAGATTTATGTAGCCGTTCAAAGCTATCAAGGATACGGAGATCCAAATTGGATAAACGCATTGTCTTTATGGAAAGAAATTGAGTAAAGTCCTAGTATGAGATTGCAGTGATTGAAAAGATCCTTTTAAATCAACAATAGTTTTATTTCTATAGATAATAGCTATAAATTCATGTTAGAAGTTAAATAAATTCATACAAAGGCCATCGAGAAGTTGATCTCGATGGCTTTTGTCATTTTTCTTCCTCTTTAATTTCCAACATTTAGTAAAACATTAACGTATCCAACCCCTGCACGGAGTGGAAGCGGTTAGGCGCTCGCCCACAGGAAAGCAAGTAGCCCATGCATGTGTATATACTAATTATATCGCTTGCATTATTGATTCTGCTTCCACAAGTTACAATTAACAAAAGTAAAAAAGACACATTATAAGGAATTGAAAACCTTTTTTACCCATTCAAGAAACTCTCTCATATAGTGTTCCTGCTTAAAGCCATGATTCTGACCTTCTACTACAATTTCAGTAATATCCGCATCTGCTACTCGTGCAGATTGAATATATTCTTGTGGCCCTTTTACCCCAACAGCTAAATCATTCGTCCCATAAGCAATAAACTGAGGTATATTTGCTGTGCTAAAATGTTTAGATAGATCTGTCTGATTCAAAAGCTCTTCACGCACTTCTGGACTTTTTACATCTTCATCTTTAAAAGAAGCAAAGAGCATAGGCACATTATAGCGATAGGTCAATGCTGGATAAATCATAGCTGCAGAGACAACTTTATCATCGACTGCATCGATGTCATCAAGCTGATAACTATTAGGAAATAGATTTTTCCCCTGAATGAGATTAATAAAGCTACCGGTTTGAAAACCACCCGCGCTAAAACCGATCAATCCAATTTTATCTGGATGAATACCATAATCATTTGCATGATAACGTAGATAACGGACAGCCCGCTGAACATCCAATTGGGGAATAGGCCATTCATATGGGTTAGAACGATAGTGTAGAACGAATGCATTGATACCTGCCTTATTTAATGATTCAGCTACTTCTTTTCCTTCAGCAGTTCCACCATCCATTTCCTTAAAGCCATAGCCACCTCCTGGAATAATAATGATGGCACTGTCACTGTTTGACCTCGTATAAGGAATCAGATATGGTTCATCTTCATAGGTAGATTTTTCATAGCCTCCTACAATTTCATGGACATATGTAAAGGTATCAATTGCAGCTTCATTGTCTTTATATTCTTCTCCCACAATACTAGTAGAAAATTTGAATGTCGCTAAGAGTCTGTTAGGATTACCCTTAATATTCATATCGTCTAGCTTACTTCCAGAATGATTTCCTGCAACTTCTTCTCCCCAAATTTCAACCTTGTGCTCAATATCCGCAACTGGCTTGCCTGGTTTATTCCCAAATGGATTAATTTCAAGAATAGCGTATCCACTTCCTATAAACAAAGCGAAAATAGCTAGAATTATTCCCACTATCTTGGCTATTTTCTTCATTATGTTCATAATATATAACCTCCTTTAAACCTATTCATGACAGTATTAAATAGTATATTAGCAGCCATTACTACTTGTTTCTTAGTTGAGTATAATTCTAGTCGCTTTATGACCGATTTCACAAGAGACATACCAAAAGTGTCTTTCTCCATGAACGATCCCTGCTTCTGCCCTCAAACCAATATAAACTCCATATTCTAATAATTAAATTTGCTCATTATACCTTAAAATATAAAAAAGAACCTTCTATCATCTTTTATGATTCGAAGGTTCGTACTTCATCAATTTTTTGTAGTTTCCAATGTAACCCATACAATTTCCTCCATTCGAATGAAGAAAGGGGTACGATTCATCTCAAGGATCATATGGTCAGGTAGTATGGATAATAAAATACCTTTTTGCATCGTTTTTTCTGTTTGCACCACTACTGCCTGGCCAATCATCATGTTAAGTGTTTCGTATAAATATGGATTAGATCTACTCCCTATCTGCGTCAAGTTCAAGACACTCCTTCCTATAAAACTAACCATACTCATTAGTATATGAAGGATTTATAGGAAATGTTCCATTATTTTGATTCTAGAAGTATTGTTACTGGACCATCGTTGATTAGTGCAACATCCATCATTGCACCAAAAATACCTGTTTCCACATGTAAGCCGAGCTCACGCAATGCTTGATTAAAAGCTTCCCACAGCGGTTCGGCAACTTCTGGTCTAGCTGCACTGATGAAACTAGGACGATTTCCCTTTTTTGCATCCCCATACAATGTAAATTGTGAGACGGATAAAATTGCGCCTCCATGCTCTTGGATCGAATGATTCATTTTTCCTTCCGCATCTTCCCAAAGGCGTAAATTAGCTACTTTTTTCGCTAAATAAGCGACATCCTCATGTGTATCCTCATGTGTAATACCTACTAGAAGAACATAGCCATTATCAATCGCTCCTGTGACAGTTCCGTCAACCGTTACAGAAGCAGCTTTACTGCGCTGTAATACTACTTTCATGCATTAAAACCCCAATTCTATGTTGTTGCCAATCATTAATTGATGACACGCTGCACCGAATAAATATCAGGTGTTTGTTTAATCCGCTCAACAACCTTATGCAAATGTGAAATGTTTGAAATGGAAATCGTTAAATGAATTGTTGCCATTTTATCACGATCAGCACGACCACTGACTGCTAAAATATTTGTTTTTGTTTCACTAACAATTTGCATAATTTCATTTAAAATACCAGGTCGATCAAAGGCTGACACTTCGATATCCACTGGATATTCTTTTTTCTCAGGGATGATTCCATGCTCCCATTCCACTTCAATTAAACGTTCTTGCTCATCCTCAATTTGAATATTTGGACAGTCTGCACGGTGTACAGAAACACCTCTACCTTTTGTAATAAAGCCTACAATCTCATCACCAGGTACAGGCGTACAACAACGAGAAAGTCGAATAAGCATATTATCAATGCCCTTGACGATGACACCCGATTCCGTTCGTTTTTGCGGAATTGGATTTTTCATTTTTTGTTCGATTTTCTCTAAAGCTTCTTCCTGCTCACGCTCTTTACGACGTTTTTCCGCTAAACGATTAACCACTTGCTGTGCAGTAATGCCATTCACCCCTACTGCTGCATACAAGTCCTCCTCATTCGTATAGTTGAATTTATCACATACACGTTTGAGGTTTTCTGATGACATCGTTTCCTTTAAATCGAAATCCTGAGCACGAATTTCCTTTTCAATCATTTCTTTCCCTTTGATGATATTCTCTTCACGTAAATGTCGTTTAAAGAATTGCTTAATCTTATTTTTCGCCTGTGAGGATTGTGCTATTTTTAGCCAATCGCGGCTCGGACCAAAGGATTGCTTAGATGTTAAAATTTCAATGATATCGCCGGTTTTCAGTGGTGTATCAAGTGGCACCATTTTCCCATTGACTTTTGCCCCAATCGTACGATTTCCGACCTCTGAATGGACACGATAGGCAAAATCGATGGGCACAGAACCCGCCGGCAATTCAATGACATCGCCTTCAGGTGTAAATACGTAGACCATATCAGAAAATAAATCGAATTTTAAGGATTCCATAAATTCTTCTGCATTAGAAGATTCATTTTGAAATTCTAAAATCTCACGGAACCATGTTAATTTTTGATCGACATTTTGCTTTTGATGATCAACATTTTTGCCCTCTTTATACGCCCAGTGTGCCGCAATCCCGTACTCTGCAATTTTGTGCATTTCCTTCGTACGAATCTGAACCTCTAATGGATCACCATAGGGTCCAATAACGGTCGTGTGTAAGGACTGATACAGGTTTTGTTTTGGCATGGCAATATAGTCTTTAAAGCGCCCTGGCATCGGTTTCCAGAGTGTATGCACAATCCCTAAAACCGCATAGCAATCTTTAATACTATCGACAAGTACACGTATGGCTAATAAATCATAAATTTCATTAAATTGTTTCTTTTGGAGCACCATTTTTCGATAAATACTGTAAATATGCTTTGGACGACCATAGATATCTGCTTCAATTTCAACCTCATTAAGCTGTGACTTCATCTCAGCCATGACATTCTCTAAATAAGCCTCACGCTCATCACGCTTTTTCTTCATCAAACTGACAATACGATAATATTGTTGTGGGTTTAAATAGCGAAGTGCTGTATCTTCAAGCTCCCATTTTACAGTCGAGATTCCCAGACGATGTGCAAGTGGTGCAAAAATTTCTAGCGTCTCTTTCGATATACGTCGCTGCTTTTCAGCAGGTAAATGCTTTAACGTACGCATATTATGGAGACGGTCTGCTAGCTTAATTAAGATGACACGAATATCCTGTGCCATAGCTACAAACATTTTTCGATGATTCTCTGCTTGCTGCGCCTCTTTTGATAAATATTTAATTTTCCCTAGCTTTGTCACACCATCAACAAGCACGGCTACTTCTTCGCCAAATTCCCGTACCAAATCATCCCGCGTAAAATCCGTATCTTCGACAACATCATGTAAAAAACCTGCCGCTACTGTTTCCGGGTCCATTTGTAATTCAGCTAGAATACCTGCCACTTGTACTGGGTGAATGATATAAGGTTCACCAGAGCTACGGAATTGCTCAATATGGGCATCCCTTGCTAATTCATATGCTTTTTTCACGAATGTGACATTTTCATCATTCATGTAGGATTTGACTAACTCAAAAACGTCCTCAGGAGTCAAAATTTGCTCTTTCGCCATAACATGTCCACCTTGCTCGTCAAATTTTTCAGATTAGATATAAACTTAATTGTATAAAATTTTGTAGCCTATTGTAAAGAGACTGTGTCATTTAGTTTAGTTAATCTCGTGAACAGTTCGAAAAATGGAAAAAATATTCTTCTTTTTAATGAAAAAGACCCTTTGCGACAGGATGTCACAAAGGGTTCTTGTTTCGACAAATGATTAGTGTAATTGATTGTAGGCAACAGCAATTTTTGCGCCAACGACTGCATTGTTTTTCACTAATGCAATGTTCGCATCAAGACTTTTACCTTCTGTTAATTCTTTTACTTTACCAAGTAAGAATGGTGTAACGTTTTTACCTTGAATACCATTCTCTTCAGCTTCAGCTAAAGCTTTTTCAATAATGTTTGTAATAAATGTATGATCTAATGCTTCAGCTTCTGGAATTGGGTTGGCAATGACAGCGCCACCTTTTAACCCTAATTGCCATTTCGCAGATAGCATTGCTGCAATCTCCTCTGGTGTATCAAGCTGGAAGTTGACATCGAAACCACTTTGACGTGTGTAGAATGCTGGTAATTCATCTGTACCATAACCAACTACTGGTACCCCTTTTGTTTCAAGGTATTCTAATGTAAGACCAATATCTAGAATAGATTTTGCACCCGCGCAAATAACAGCCACATTAGTTTGTGCTAATTCTTCTAAGTCAGCAGAGACATCCATTGTTGTTTCAGCACCACGGTGTACACCACCAATACCACCTGTTACAAAGATTTCAATGTCTGCAAGTTCAGCACAGATCATTGTAGCTGCAACTGTTGTCGCACCTAATTTTTTTGTTGCAAGTAAGTAGCCTAAGTCACGACGTGAAGCTTTTGCAACGCCTTGTGAATTTCCAAACATCTCTAGCTCTTCATCTGATAAACCGATTTTGATTTTGCCATCTATTAAGGCAATGGTTGCAGGTACTGCACCATTATCGCGAATAATTTGCTCAACTTCACGCGCAGTTTTCACATTTTGTGGATATGGCATACCGTGTGAAATGATTGTAGATTCTAATGCCACGATTGGTAGACCTTTTGCTTGTCCTGCTTTTACTTCTTCTGATAATACGATGAATTCTTTCATGTTGTTATTCCTCCATTTCATTTTTTAACAAATCTACTGATAATTCAGGTCTTACTGTATAAGGAGATGCCAATGTATTTTTAGCATTTGTTAACCCTGCATCAATACATGTCTCAAAAGATTGACCTGTCAACCAACTGTGTATCACAGCGCTGACAAACGCATCTCCTGCTCCTGTAACATCTTCAATTTTGTTGATCACTTTCGCAGCGAAATGACGAGGTGTGATCGTCGTAGATGCTGCATAAACACCCTTGCTACCAGCTGTGATAATGACATGTTCAGCACCTAGTTGTAAGAGCTGTTGTAATGCTTTTTCATAATGGGTAGCGCTTTCAATTTTATGTCCAACAATTGTTTCTGCTTCATCCGTGTTACAAATAAACCAAGTTACACCTTGTAATGTTTCAGGTAGTCGATTCATTTTTGGCGAAGATACTGGCACAATGACTAATGGAATGGCACGAGCAATGGCTACTTGCTGGATATACGCCACTGTTTCTTTCGGGCAATTTAAATCCAAAATAAAGCAACCAGCATTCACTAGCATTGTTTCATGCTTTTTCAACAAACTCGGTAACAGCAGGTCATAAACCTCCATATTGGCTACAGCTAATGCTAGCTCACCTTGTTCATCCATAATAGCTGTATAGGAACCCGTAGAAGCCTCAGCTAGCTGCTCCACATAACGTAGATTCATAAAGGATTCCGAAGCTTCTTGGATCACTTGCCAATCAGCATCTTTACCAGCCGTTGTTAATAACGTCACTTGATGGTTTAATCTGCCTAAGTTTTCAGCAATATTTCGACCAACTCCACCTACACTAAAAGAAGAGCTGGCAGGGTTAGATGTTCCAAATTGAACATTGCCCTTCACATGGAATTTTCGGTCTAAATTAGCTCCCCCGATGCAAATAATTTCATTTTCCTCGGGTAAAATATAAGCACGACCTACAATTTTTCCTTGCTTTGTTAAACTAGACACTAAATTAGCAAGCACGGGACGGGACAGATTCATTGTATCTGCCATCTCTTGCTGAGACATAAACGGGTTTTGGCGAATTAAAGCAAGCACCGCCTGTTCTCTTTCATTCATAGCATCACCTTTTATTATATTTGTTTATATTGTAAACTTTTGTTTGTTAAATGTCAAACTAATATTGATAAAAAAAGTTGAACCTCTTTCTGTCGAGGTTCAACTTTTTTAGTCGACTGTTTATCCTTGCTGAGGCGTTTGTTTTTTTACAATGATAACGAATAAGCTTGCCAATGCACAGAATAGGCCAGCAAGGAAAAAAGCCCATGTGTAGGAATTGAAAAATTTATAAATCAACCCACCCCCATACGCAGCAACTGCCGCTCCTGCCTGATGTGAGGCGAATATCCATCCGTAAATAATGCTGCTTTTTTGCATCCCAAAAATTTGTCGTGTAATGCTGATAGTTGGTGGTACTGTGGCAATCCAATCGAGTCCATAAAAGATGCTGAAAATCGTCAATAAAACAAAGGAGCCTTGAGCGAGTGCATAAGGGAGTAGCAAGAGAGAAGCTCCCCTTAACAAGTAATACCAAAATAATAGCCAACGATTATCAAAGCGATCCGATAGCCAGCCAGAGGCAGTCGTGCCTAATAAGTTAAACACCCCCATAAAAGAAAGAAGAGATGCAGCGGTTACTAGCGGAACGCCAAAGCTAATACAATATGACACAAAGTGAGTTCCGATTAATCCACTTGTCGAAAGACCACAAATGAAAAAGCTGCCTGCTAAGAGCCAAAATGCTTTGACTTTAACTGCCTCTGCTAAACCAAGAAATGCCATACTAATTGGATTCTTCTTGGGCTGTACTTGCGGCTCTCCTATAATCTCATCATGACCGTAAGGGGTTAGACCAATATCTTGCGGCTTGTTTTTAATAAACATAGCAATCATGACGAACATCATGGTACTCAGGAGTAGGATCAATCCCATTGCCCATCGCCAAGAATAATGTTCAATAATAATGGCTAGCACTGGCAGTAAAATTAATTGACCTGTGGCTGTACTAGCCGTTAAAATCCCAACTGCCAGCCCTCTGCGTTTAACAAACCAATGATTCGCTACATAGGGACTGAGCACCGTTAAAAAAAGGCTCGCACCAAGCCCAATGATACCTCCCCAAATAATGATTAACTGCCAGGATTGGCTCATCCAAAAGGTTAAGGTCATTCCTACTATTAAAGTAGACATGGCACTAAGCATCATTTTCTTTAAGCCAATGACTTCAAGCAGCGCCGCCATAAATGGTCCAGATATGCCATATAAAAATAAACTTACAGCAAATGCTAAAGCAATCGTTGAGCGATCCCATTGAAATTCTTTTTCGAGGGGATCCAGGAAAACACCAGACGATGACATTGTAATCCCTGCTACAATAATCGAGAAAAATGTGACAATCAAAATCAACCAGCTATAATGAACTCGCTTCATCCTAACACCTTCTTTTCTTGTGAGATGCATAACAAAACATGTATATACATGTTTTGCGATCTCTTCATTCCATTTATATGTATATACATGTATAATGATAATAATCGTTCCTATAGCTGTCAAGCAGTCTTTTCTAGCTCTTAGGTGTATACTTACAATTAGTAGAATCCCCTCAAAGGAGTACTGACGATGAAGAATCAACTTAAAACAATCGATTATACACAAATCTGTGTTTGTGCAAACCTTAGAAAAAAAACAAGGGTTGTCACACAATTATATGATAAGCTGCTACAGCCCACTGGTTTAAAGGTTACACAATATTCCATGCTGGCCCATATCGATCTTCAGCAAACTGTCTCAATTAGCCGTTTAGGTGAAATTTTACAACTTGATCAAACGACTGTGACCCGTAATATTAATCTATTAAAGCAACATGGCTATGTTGAATTAAAGCGAGACACAAGCGATGCGCGCACTAAAAAGATTACGCTCACTGAAAAAGGATTAGAAAAGCTGCATGAAGCCGCACCCATTTGGCAAACGATTCAAGATAGAATCATCGAAGATATAGGGGTTGAAAAATATGCAGATTTCTATGATACCTTGCGCACAATGCAGAAGATCATCCAAACATATGATGAAGATTAAAAAGTACCTACTTTATTGAGCGCTTCAAACTGCAAACAACAGCCATCGAAAAGTTCACCTCGATGGCTGTTGTCATTTTTTCTTCTAATTACTTACCAAATATAGAGTGGCATGATCAATATTTGGGCATCCATAAGCTTAGTAAGTCGTTTCTACTAAAGGGTAAATAGCAGCCTCTAATTTTCGCTCGAATGGTATAAATTGATCAACCGTTACCATTTCTAATTGTTCACGTTTATTGATTTAATTATCCGTCTTCAGCTTTCATCAGCTTAAAAGTTTACGGTTAATCAACACAGTAATAGGGAAGAAGTTGGATGGAGCAGGGAAAGCAACTCGGCCCGTATCGGCTTTACTTTATTTCATTGTAAAAGAAAAAGACTGTAGGCAAACTCGTAATTTCTTGAGTTTGTCTACAATCTGAAGTGCCCACTATGGTAGACGCTTTCTCTTAATATTGAATAAGTGTTTTAATATTTAGATCTCCAAGCTTTGCACGACCATTTAATTCTAAAAGTTCGATTAGGAAGGCACAGCCTACTACCTGACCACCTAATTCTTCTACTAAACGAACAGTTGCTTCAACTGTCCCACCCGTTGCTAGTAAATCATCACAGATTAAAACCTTTTGACCAGGCTTAATCGCATCATGATGCATTGTTAACGTATCTTGACCATATTCAAGACCATAGTCTGCACTAATAACCTCACGTGGTAATTTACCTGGTTTACGAACAGGTGCAAAGCCAATTTCAAGTGCATAGGCAACTGGGCAACCGATGATAAAACCACGAGCCTCAGGGCCAACTACAATTTCAGCTCCCACTTCTTTTGCATATTCTACAATTTGGTCTGTTGCATATTTGTATGCTGGTCCATTATCCATAATTGTCGTAATATCTCTGAAGCTAATGCCCTCTTTCGGCCAGTTTTCAACTGTTGTAACATATTGCTTTAAATCCATGTTATTGCTCCTCCTACGAAACGCTGTACGTCCGTTTATGTTAATCGTTCATCAAACCATTGTTTTAATTCTATATAAGGAGCATAGACAAGCTTTTGCTCCATTTCAATCTGTTCTGAACGTTGTTTGTAAGACGGTGCCTCTGTTAGTGCTTGTTTTGGGGCATTCACGTTGACAGTCGTCAGTCCACTCTCCATTTTAACAAAACCAAGCTCAAAAAACACCTGTGTCATAAATTTTAATACATCCAATGGCCAACCTGTATGCTTTGCTAAATCTGCTATATGCATATCAAGCGGAAAGGCTGGTCGATTTTTCAAAAATTTATAATACCAAGAAAATTGCTCACGAGTAGGTAAACCACTAAAGTATTGCGAATCAGGCATATAAAAATGCGCATAAATACGTGAAGGTGTCGTCTTCTGTAACACCTCTTCTAGTCTTTGAACTTGTTGTGGCAAATCTAAGAGCACAATATAATCACTTTGTTCCACATTGGATAGTGCTGGGTCAACTACTGTAATAGGAGCACCAATCAATGATTGATAATACGCCATCGTTGCTGGATGAAAGGCAATAAACTGTGCCTCATCCTTCGGTACCGTATTAAGCCAACGCGCAGTTTGACGGATACCACGAATATCAAATAGCTGCCATTCCGTTGTTTGGACATCCTCGATCATAAATTGGGCTTTTTTACGTCCCTGCCATTCATTAATTTGTAAATCGCCTATAAAGGATACTTTAATGCCATACGTTAATTCATCATGTAAATGCCCTTTATTAAAGCCGACACTATCTAATTTATCATAGCCATTTGTTAATTCCATTTTAATATGATTCTCAGCTGCTCCAATTTTACGCATAGATGAGATTTCAACATCCTCAAGTACGTAAACAGGCTTTGGAAAATCTGTTCCAAATGGTCCTAGTGCTGAAATTTCTTCAATAGCATCTGCTGAAACTTCATCGATGCTTAACGGAATATCAATATGGACGATTGGTGTTAATTGCTCCTCTGTTAAACATTCTCTTGCCTGTGCATCCAAGCGTGTACGTAGTTCATCCACATGCTCTAACGATAAGGTCATGCCTGCGGCCATAGGATGTCCACCAAAATGCGGTAAAATATCTCGGTTTTTAGCTAGTTCATTATATAGATGGAAGCCTTCAATGCTTCGAGCGGAACCCTTTGCTGTGCCCTTTTCAGGATCAAGTGAAAGGACAATGGTTGGACGATAGTACTGCTCAACAAGTCGTGAGGCAACTATTCCAACAACGCCTGCATTCCAGCCTTCCCCCGCCACAACAAGAACTAAGGAATTGCCGATTTTTTCATCCGATTCAATAAGTGCAATGGCCTCATCTGTAATGCTTTTCACAATATCTTTGCGCTCTGTATTGCAGGCATTAAGCTGCTTTGCCAATGCGCTTGCTTTAGCACTATCATCTGCCATTAATAACTCGACTCCTGGAGCTGCTTCTCCGAGTCGACCAACAGCATTTAATCGAGGGCCAAAATAAAAGCCAATTGTCTCTTCCGTAATTTTTGCCTGCTCTGTACTGGCTATATCACACATTGCTTGTACCCATGGACTAAGGGAACGACGCATTTCCTGTATACCTCGCTTCACGAGATAGCGATTTTCATCCACTAAAGGAACTAAATCGGCTACAGTTCCAATCGCCACCAATTCCATTAAATGAATTGGTAGTTCACCATATAAAGCATGTGCTAACTTAAAGGCTACACCTACTCCAGCTAGCTCTCCAAACGGATAATGACCTTCTGGTAATCGAGGATGAAGAATAATATCTGCTGGCGGTAGTTCCTCACCTGGCTCATGGTGATCTGTCACAATGACATCCATGCCAAGCTCTTTAGCCACTCGAACAGGTTCGATACCAGATATCCCGTTATCTACTGTTATGATTAACTGTACACCCTCTTCATATGCTTCACGAAATAATGCCTCATGTGGACCATAACCATGGATAAAACGATTGGGGATTTTAAAGGATACATCCGCTCCAAGATCTAGTAAAACATTTAGCATAACAGTCGTGCTTGTGACACCATCGGCATCATAATCGCCATAGACTAAAATCTTCTGCCCATTTTCTAATGCTTGCTCAATTCGTGCTACTGCTTCAGCCATACCGTACATAAGAAATGGGTCATGGACATTTGCTTCAGTCATATTTAATAAGCTTTCTGCTTCAGCCGTAGTTTCACAGCCTCGTGCTGCTAAAATTTTTGCAGCAATCGCGGAAAGTTGTAAGTCATTTTGTAATGCTTGTACAAGTGTGGCATCTGGACGCTCCACCTGCCATCTTTTTTTCGATAGAATCATCTTCTCACTTCCTTACGAAAGCTATTATACCGAAATTCTATTGGATACGCACTATCCGTTAGATTGATAGTTTTATCCATCAATGTGAAAATTTCTATCCGCCCCTTTTACTGATTAATCCATCAGTTTAAACTTACTATCCATCTAGCAGCAAAAAAGCCTACTCTATAGAGTAGACTTCTCGAATACACCTTTTGAAGCGGCCACTAATGCTGCTACGGTGGTCATATCTTCTTCATGCAATGCTGTTACAATAGCACTACCAACAATAACTCCATCTCCCAATGACCCCATCCTTTTCACTTGCTCAGGTGTTGAAATACCAAAGCCTGCAAGCACAGGGATTGAACTTGCTTGACGTAGACTTGCAAAATGCTGCTCTAAGTTTGCAGCAAAACGGGACCTTGCCCCTGTAATTCCATTCACAGTCACAGCATAAACGAAGCCCTGACTAGCTGCTGCAATACGAGCAATACGCTCAGGAGGGCTTGTTAAAGAGACGAGTTGAACAACATCAATCGTATATGGGTTTAATGCCTCCCGTAATAGAGCACTTTCTTCTAATGGAACATCTGGTACGATTATTCCCTTAACGCCCCCAGCTACACAGGCTTTTGCAAAAGCCTCTAAGCCATACGCTAACACTGGATTGAAATAAGTCATGACAACTAGAGGTACCGTGATTTCATCTCTAAATGAAGTGAGCGTTTGCAATACCTTCGTTAATGTTACGCCAGCTGCGAGTGCACGTTCTCCTGCCCGCTCAATTGTTGGCCCATCTGCAACAGGGTCTGTAAAGGGGATACCTACTTCAATAGCTGTCACACCTAGCTGCTGTAGTGTTAGGATGGTTGGCTTGATCGTTTCTAGCCCTCCATCACCTGCCATGATATACGGAATAAAGGCTTTGTTTCCTGCTACCTTTGCTTGTTCAATTGCTTGTTGTAACGTCGTCATTTGCCATCTCCTCCTAGTACCGCCCTAACCGTGTGTACATCCTTATCTCCGCGACCAGACAAGCACACTACAATGATCTGGTCTTTCGGCATGGTTTTAGCAAGTTTTGCTGTGTAAGCAATAGCATGGGAACTTTCAAGCGCAGGAAGTATCCCCTCTGTTCGACTTAACAATTGTAAGCCTTCTAGTGCCTCAGCATCTGTGATGGCGTCAAACTGCGCTCGACCGATATCATGTAAATAACAATGTTCTGGCCCTTTTCCCGGATAATCTAACCCCGCGGAAATCGAATGTGCTTCTTGGACAAAGCCATTTTCATCCTGTAATAAATACATGTAGGCACCATGCAATACACCTAATTGTCCACCTGCAATTGCCGCAGCGTGTTTCCCTGTTTCAAGACCACTCCCTGCCGCCTCTACACCATATAAAGCGACTGATGCATCATCTACGAACGGATGAAACATACCAATTGCATTACTGCCGCCACCAATACAAGCCACAACAGCATCAGGTAAACGACCTTCCTTTTGCAAAATTTGCTTTCTCGTTTCTACCCCAATGACACGCTGAAAGTCTCGAACGATTTTAGGAAATGGGTGAGGTCCTAAGGCAGAGCCTAAAATATAATGCGTATCCTCAACATTTGTCACCCAATAGCGTAGTGCTGCATTCACAGCATCCTTTAAAGTTTTAGAACCACTTTCCACCGATTGAACCTTTGTGCCAAGCAACTCCATGCGAAAAACATTTAACTGCTGACGTTTCATATCTTCCGCACCCATAAAAACAACACATTCTAGATTTAATAAGGCACAAGCAGTAGCCGTTGCCACACCATGCTGTCCTGCACCTGTTTCAGCAACAATTTTCTTTTTGCCCATGCGTTTGGCAAGAAGCGCCTGCCCAATCGCATTGTTAATTTTATGTGCACCTGTATGATTTAAATCTTCACGCTTTAAATAAATCTTAGCTCCTCCAAGTGCGTTCGTTAAATTTTCTGCGTAATAGAGTGGGGTTTCTCGCCCTACATACTCCTGTAAATAATAGGATAGCTCCTCTGTAAACATTGAATCCTTCATCGCTTCTTCATAAGCTGTTTCTAATTCTAGTAAAGCTGTCATTAATGTTTCTGGCACATAACGTCCACCAAATTGTCCGTAACGACCTTCCTTAGTCGGTACATTAAATGCGATTGAATTTCCCATTATTCGCTCCCCCTCTTTACTGCCTGCAAAAATGCCTGTATTTTTATAGAATCTTTGACTCCGTCTGTTTCCACGCCACTTGATACATCCACCATTACAGGAGCTACACTTAAAATGGCCGCTTCAATATTGTCCACATTGAGACCACCCGCTAATAATAATTTCTCTCGTGGAATACCTACTTCCTCAAGTAACGTCCAATCAAAAGTATGACCGCTACCACCTTTAAAATCTGTTCCAGGCGCATCAAATAAATAATAATCCACCTGATAATGAACAGCTGCTTGAACATCCTCTCTTCCTCGTATCGACAATGCCTTAATGGCTGGGTAGCCTTGCTCCTGAATAAATGCTGGCGTTTCCTCTCCATGATATTGCACATAGTCTAAAGGCACGCGCTCTACCGCTTCCTTTAATTCAGCTGGTGTGGGATTGACAAAGACACCTATTTTCAAAACACCTCGTGGCACCTCCTTCGCTAACTGTTGGGCTTGCTCAACAGTTACACGACGTTTACTTGGTGCAAAAACAAAACCAATGGCATCTGCGCCAGCATGAATGGCTGTTTTGACATGTACTTGTTCTTGTAATCCACAAATTTTGACTTTTGTCATATAGAAGCTGCCTCCTTTAGTACCTGTAAACGTTGTAGTGCTTGCCCCGCGTCTTCACTGCGCATCAATGCCTCCCCTACAAGAACGCCACTAGCTCCCATTGTGGCAACTTGATTGGCATCTTCCTGTGACCAAATACCACTTTCACTAATTAATACACGTTGCTCACTGAATGGGAAAACTTCGGCAATTTCTTTTGTCCGTTGTAGACTAACCTCAAAGGTACGTAAATCCCGATTATTGACACCAATCAACTTTGCATCTACTGCAAGAGCACGTTCAAGCTCCTCTGTATCGTGTACTTCCACTAAAACTTCTAGGCCTAAGCCCGTTGCATAACTATATAAGTCGCGTAAAGCGTCATCCGTTAAGGCCGCCACAATTAATAAAATAATAGAGGCACCTGCTGCCTTCGCAAATCGAATCTGCACCCGATCTATCATAAAATCCTTACAAAGAAGAGGCGTGTCAACAACATGAGCAACTGCCGCTAAATCTTCAAAGGAGCCTTTAAAAAACGCCTTATCTGTTAAAACAGAAATAGCTGCTGCTCCTGCCTGTGCATAGACCTGTGCTTGAGCAACTGGATCTGCCGCACCAGCGATGACCCCCCTGGAGGGCGAAGCACGTTTCATTTCAGCAACGACCTGTAATGTTGTAGCTTGACGTAATGTTTTGACTAATGAGGGTCGTGACTTTTCTGTAAAATTTGCTAAAGGATCTGGCTGCTCTAATAAAGCACCTATCTCAATTTTCTTTTGCTGCAGAATTTTATAGAGTATATTCATTGCCCTACCTCCACTTCTTTCATTTGTTCACTGTAAGTAATAACTGCTTCCAATTTTTTCAATGCTCTCCCACTAAAAATACTTTCCTTCGCCATCGCGACACCTTCTTTAATGGTTTCTGCTTGACCATAACCGAATAAGCCAATACCCGTATTTAATAACACCGTATCTAAGTACGCACTGTGCTCTCCAGCCAATATTTTTTTCATAATGACCGCATTGTCATCTGCATTGCCACCACGGATAGCTTCTAAAGGTGCTGCTTGAAGACCAACATCTTCAGCCGACAAGGAGAAGGGAATTAAATCTCCTCTATCTACTAGGACCAATGTATTTTGTCCTGCTAAGGAAGCCTCATCAAGCCCCTTAGGACCTGAAACAACAATGGCTCGCTCCCGCCCTAGCATCTGTAGGACTGAGGCATATTCCATGACAAAATCAGGACGATTAATACCTGTGAATTGCGTAAATAATGGTACTGGATTGGTTAAAGGACCGACTAGATTAAAAATCGTTGGTTTTCCTAATGAACGACGAACTTCGCCAATTCGCTTTAATTTTGGATGAACATTCGGTGCATAGATAAAAGCGATTCCTTCTTTCTCTAGCAATCCAATCGTTTGAGGTATGGAAATAGCTGTATGAATACCCAATGCCTCCAACACATCTGAGCTACCCGAGGATGAAGATATTTTACGATTCCCATGCTTTGCCATTTTGACACCTGCTCCAGCTAGTACAAAAGCAGAGGCTGTACTAATGTTGAAGGTATGAAGACCATCTCCACCCGTACCACAATTATCCATATAGTCGTCTTCTTTTACAGCTACATCACGTGCAAAAGAACGCATAATGGTTGCTAATGCTGCTACCTCGTGTGCTGTTTCCCCTTTCACAGCTAAAGCCGTTAAAAAACTGGCGATTTCCTCTTTAGGTGTCTCATCCTGAAATAACCATTGCGCGACCTTCAGCATTTCCTCATACATCAGATGTTCACCTTGCACTACTTTCCGTTGTAATTGTTCCATCAGTTTCGCCCTCCATCGTTAACCAATAACTGTAAAAAACCTTTCTCTTCCTCTTGCACTTGCTGTAACACGTTAGGGATATTCGTATATTTAGTCATTGTTATTGTGGATTGCATATACATCGTTTTATGTTCAACTACAATGGATTGCGCTGTTAAAGCAAAATCCAAATGGCCATTGAATCCAATAAAGCCAAGAGCATCACCAAAAATACCTGCCATGTGTGACCCATTTTCTAAGTAACGTATCACCTGCTTCTTAGAAATCTCTGTAACTGAAAATGGTGGGATTGTTACTGCCAGTACATCCAAAGCGTGCAACATAGGTAAAAGCCGACCTTCTACTCTCGACGTCAAGTGCAGTGCCTGTTTTGACCTTTCAATACGCATGGCCTCAATGACCTGAACAGAGTCTCGAAAACAAACAGACTGTAATTTTTGCTGAATGGCACTAACGAGTATTGCATGTGAATTTCGAATGTCCGTTTGTTCATATAATGTGCGCTCATTTTTTAGGTCTTCACTTTTAGTCTCCCCACGTGGATAGGTGCCCTCCGTTGGTGTGGCTATCACTCGCTCCCCCTTCACTCGTATAAGGCTGTCAGGAGAAGTGCCTAATATAACGTGATCCTCAAACTCTACATAATACATATAGGGTGCAGGTTTTTTTTTGCGTAGCTGTCTGTATAAGGAAAACGCATCACCTTGAAAATTTGCTACATAACGCTTAGGCAGTACTACCCTTGTTATGTCATCATTTAACTTGGTTTGCATCGCCTGTAACTCTGCTGCAAAGGATTCATCCGTTGCCTTTTCTATTGCGTGATAATGATAAGTTGCTTCGTCATAAGCATCACCATTTAATAATTGTTGGGCCAGCACTTCCAAATCAGGTTGCTGTTTTTCCGCATCAATATTTGTATGAATCAGTGTCACTTCATCTGTTAAATGATCGAACACAATGATCGTTTCATACACATGGAAGTGCGCATCAGGAAGCCCTATTTTCTCGTCAGCGAACATTGTCGTTCCACCATGACCTATATATCCGACAGCACCTCCTGAAAACGGAAATTGTGTCGTATTAGAGATACGTGGCATAAGTCGTTTAAGGAGGACAAAAAGCTCCCCTTTATGCACATATGTTTTTCCCGTTTTATAGGATATCTCCTGAATTTCTTGTCCCACACCTTTATAGGTTTTTCGTGGATTCGCACCAATAAATGAAAATCTGCCTGCTCCCTCATGCTGTGCAGAGCTCTCCAGCAAAAATTTATATTTCCCCTGTAAACGTCTGAAAATTAAAATAGGTGTTAAAGAATCGCCATTGATAGTTTTCATTTTTGTTCTTGAACTCGTTGTTTGCATAGCTTATAAGCTCCTTTTCAAAAATTCCTTTTGCTAATGTCTAGACGAATGCTGAAGCAAAATAAAAAAAGCCCTCTGCAAAAAGGATTATTCCTAATTGCAGAGGACGATCATGACCGCGTTGCCACCTCATATTAGAGCATATGCTCTCACTTTTGTGCTTTCTATGATGACCAGCTTCATTTTAGCCATACATTCAAAGCACCCCTATAACGTGGGGAATCACGTTCGCTTTTAAAAGCGACTCTCATAAGTCCATTCACATAAGCTGTAAATCAGTTCACACCACCCACTGACTCTCTAAATTACATACCTATGCTACTACTCTTATTCAACAATTTCTCAGCTATTCTCATCTAAACTCAGCTCATCTGTTCTTAGGCTGACCTCGCTCCCGAAGCCTTCTACCTTGACCGAACAAAAAGTTAGCCTTAATTCTATGCCAAACCAATTTAATTGTCAATTAATTCTGAAGAAAAAGATTGAAATTTATGTTTTCGTAAGAACTTTTTATGTAGGTATATTATCCTTCAAAAAGACCTTAAAAGGGAAAAGGATTCCTTACTATTGAATATTTTCTGAGTATTGACCATGTAAATATATCAAGTTATAGTAATTTCAGAACAATAATTTTTTCCATATAATATATAGAAAGTAGGAACGTATATGTCCGTTCGCAAAAAATTAAATTTAGGCTTCATTTCTTTAACCTGTTTACTACTCATTTCAAGCATCTTATCATTTCTTCAATTCAAAACAACACAAAATGATTTAGAGGAAGTATTGAAGCATCGTATTGTTCAAATTCAATTAACGGAGAATATACAGCAACAACTTGCGTCTCAAGGTTTATTTTTACGCTCCTATGTTTTAAATAATAAGGATGAAGCAGCTCGGGATAATTTAGAGCGTTATCACAAACTTTTACCTGAAACAGTTCAAGAACTTTCTGGTCTTGTTCGCTCTGATTATACAAAAGATATTATGCAACAAGTCACTGCATTACAAAACGAGTTACTAGCCTCTTCAGCGAAAGCCTTGCAGACGTTTAATAGTGGCAATACGGATTTAGCTCTCACTTACATAAATAACGATGTCACAAAATACAATAAGGAAATCTTCAAGCTAACAACTGATTTATTAGCTTATCATGATGAGCAGCTTCAAAAGGTCGATCAAGAAGTAAATCATACCGTTTCACGTGCTCTTATTATTTCCATTAGTCTACTAATTGCTAGTATTATTATTGGTATATATTTTATGTATTTTGTTAAAAACTCCATTGTTCAGCCATTACGGAAGGTCACTGAAGCAGCAGACACATTAGCACAAGGAGATTTAACAATCGCTGAGCTTGACCATCAGACAAAAGATGAAATTGGCATACTTGCGGGTGCAGTCAATACATTAAAACAAAGTCTAGCTGGTCTGATGACGAACATTCAAGACAGTGCATCCCATTTATCAGCTGTCTCTGAAGAGCTTACTGCGAGCACAGAGGAAGTAACGGTAACATCCGATGATATTGCACAAAGAATTCAAGAAAACGCAACATCGCTCACTTCTTCCGCTCGTACCTCGCAGCAAAGTGCTCTGGCAATGGATGAAACAGCAGCAGGTGTTCAACGCATTGCTGAGGCGACACATAGTCTTCACCACAATGCAGAGAGTATGCTCCAACTAGCCCATACAGGAGGAGCAACGATTTCAACAGCGGAAGAACAAATGAATATCATTTCTGTGGCTACCTCTGAAATTGCCACATTGACTCAAAAGCTAAGTAAGCAATCGGAAGAAATTGGACAAATTACAACTGTCATTACAGCCATTTCAGAACAAACAAATTTACTTGCTCTCAATGCGGCCATTGAAGCAGCAAGAGCTGGAGAACATGGTAAAGGCTTTGCCGTTGTAGCTGATGAAGTACGTAAACTAGCAGAGGAATCCAATCAATCTGCTAATCAAATTGTTGCCATTACGAGGGAAATCCTAACAGATACGCGCAATGTGGCTAATGCAGTGGACCATGGCTTAGCTTCTGTACAGGACGGCGTGTCTAAAATTCACGAGGCAGGAGATGCTTTCTACTCTATTACCTCAGCGGTCACAGCCTTTACAGAGCAAATTGAAGAAATATCTGCCACATCCGAAGAAATTTCAGCAAGTGCCGAGCAGGTTGCCGCCTCTGTCACCGAAACAGCCAATGTTTCAAATCAATCAGCTAGCAATTCTCAACTGATTGCAGAGTCTGTTGACGAACAAGTGGCGACAATGCAGCAAGTGAATGCGGTTGCTGAGGAATTAAGTCAGAATGCGCAACAGCTCCAAGAAGTCCTTCAGCAATTTAAATTATAAATACACTCGGCAATCTCGCCTACAAAAAAGCAGGGAATAGAAAACGAATCGTTTTCTATTCCCTGCTTACTAAATTATACTGTAGGTTCGTCAGTTCCCCATTGTTTTTTCTCTTTCTTGAGTAGCTTTCCATCTGATTTTTTCATTTCACGAATTTTTAATGAATACCAGATTTGAGCGGCGATACAGATAGAAGAATACATACCTGTAATTAAACCAATCAATAAAGCGATAGAGAAGTTTTGAATAGATGGTGCACCAAAAATTAATAGGGATACAACAACGATAATAACAGTTAACACTGTATTAACAGAACGTCCCATCGTTTGGCGTAGCGATTTATTCACAATATTTGCCAATATTTCACGGTCATTAATGGTATCATATCGATCTAAGTTTTCACGCATACGGTCAAAGGTAACGATTGTATCATTAATAGAATAACCAACAATTGTTAAAACAGCCGCAATAAACGTAATATCTACCTCTAAACGCATGAAACTAAACACAGCAACAATTAAGAATACATCATGCAGAAGCGAAACAATTGCCCCGACCCCCATGCGCCATTCAAAGCGAATCGCCACATAAATGATAATACCTAGTGCTGCAAGAGATAATGCCTTAATGGCATTTTTCACAAGTTCCTTACCAACAGTAGGAGATACTGTACTTACAGTAGGTTTATGACCATATTCCTCAGTTGTTTCTTTTTGGAATTTTAAAATATCTGCTTGAGATAAATCGGTTTTATAACGTACAACCGCTGAGGTACTCTTTTCTCCTGAAAGAACTACATCTTCCGAAGGGAAGCCGATACTATCAACATATTTTTCCACTGCTTCTTTTGTTAATGTTTGATCTGCTTCAATTTGAATACGTGTACCACTTGAGAAATCAATACCAAGGTTTAGACGGAAAATACCAAGAACAACTAAACCAGCCACTAAAATAGCTAATGAGAATGTATAGAATTTCTTACGATTGTGTACAAAGTCAAAGCGATCAAATTTCGTTGATAAATCTAATGCACCAATATTTTCATCCAGACTATGTTGTTTTGATTTCGCAATACCATACCAGGCTGGATTATTGAAATAGCCACTGTTCACAAGTAAACCTAATAGTACACGTGAGCCCCACACTGCTGTTAAGAAGCTCAATAAAATACTAATGATTAATGTTGTAGCGAATCCTTTAACAGAGCTTGTCCCAAAGTAGAATAGTACACCTGCTGCTAATAATGTAGTTAGCTGTGCATCAACAATGGCTGATAAAGATTGTTTAGAGCCTAGTAGGAAGGCTTGCTTCGCTGAGTAGCCGACACGTAATTCTTCTCGAATACGTTCTGCTGCTAAAATATTGGCATCTACTGCCATTCCTATACCAAGCACAATGGCTGCTATACCAGGAAGCGTTAAGACTGCATTAATCCAATCAAATACAACCAGTACTAGGAATGTAAATACACCAAGTGTGATGATCGAAATAAAGCCTGGTAAACGATAGTAGAATAGCATAAATAAGAAAATGATTACTACGCCAACAATACCAGCGAAAATAGTGCTTTTCAGTGCTTCATCACCAAATTGAGCACCCACAGAAGTTGAATAAATTTCATCAAGTTTAACAGGTAATGCCCCTGCATTTAAAATACCTGATAGATTTTTTGTTTCTTCAACAGAGAAATTACCACTTATCATTACATCTGTTGTATTTAATGTTTGAGAAACTGTTGCTGCAGATGCATAGCGAGGCTTCGCTTTCTGTGATTCCGCTTTATAAGAATCAACACCCTCTTCGAAGTCTAACCATACAACCAATAAATTTTGTCCTGCGGGTTTCGCAGCAATCTTACTTGTTACATCAGCAAATTTTTTCGCATCTTTTAATTTTAGCGAAACAATTGGGCGATTTTGTTGGTCAAAGGAAGCACTTGCTCCATTTTCTTTTAGATCATCTCCATCTAATAATAAATTATCATCAACATCACGGAATGTTAAATTCGCAGAAGTAGACAATAACTTACGTGCAGATTCTTGATCTTCAACACCTGCTAATTGCACACGGATTCGGTTTTCTCCCTCAACTTGAATGCTAGGTTCACTTACCCCAATAGCATTTACACGGTTGCCAAGAGCTGTTGCCGTAGCAGTGACAATTTCAGGTGTAATTTTTTGACCATCTTTTAATTCATTTACCTCGTAAAGTACTTCAAACCCGCCCTGTAAGTCAAGACCAAGCTTGATGTCCTTTAAGACGCCGTTTACAGTCGTACTAATTCCTGCTGCGAAAAGCACTAGAATTAATAGGAATGCAACTATACGACTTTTTAGTTTCATCAATAAATCCTCCTCGAATTGGTGTAAGGGCTGTCCTTACACGCCAAACAAGTAACTAGCAATACCTTTTGAAACGTTTAATCCTCCTTTTCCTTTAGAATCGTGTTACCTGTGCCTCAAAAAGGTTGCTCTACTTATTCAATCGTTCATAACGCGCAAGTTTATCTTTGTATTATTAGGTACTAGCCTTCCAAATGCAAGTAAAAGAGCATTCAAGACTTATGTAAGTAAAAACTTATTCAAAATAAAAACAGCGCAACACACTTATTATGAAACAGGTTGCGCTTGGTGTCAATTCAACACATTTAGGATTCTTTGAAATATTGTAAAATTTGACACATCCTTGATTACGTTCTAACTGGACCAAGCAGTAATTGTAATTCTTCCATACCTACTTCTTCAAACCAATTATTACTTTGTAAAAACTCTACTTGATTAAATGAGACAATATCAGATGGTGATACCGCAAAAATGGTCGCAATCACCTCATGTAAACGTAGCTGTTCGATTTTCTTTTTACGCCATTTTTTTTCAATACAGTAGCGCCAAAGTTCTTCCGCCGTAATGGCATCATATTGATAATGTTTGAACTCTGCCATCTTACTATCAATTGCCGGACGGATTTTTTCAAATAGTTGCTCATATTGCATACTCATTTTGAATCATCTCCAATCAAAGTCGTAACGTAAGACATGTTTGCATACAAATAGTGTAAATGAATTTTTGCGGCTTGAGAAGGGACGGATGGCATGAGTTCTTTTGTAAGAGGTACATTATTTTTAATGTTCGTGATTTTTTTATCTAAACTTTTTGGCTTCTTTTATAGAATGCAATTTATGCGTATTGCTGGTGAAGAGGCTGTCGGCATTTATATGACCGTCTATCCAGCATTTATTTTCTTTATCTCACTCATTCAACTTGGACTACCTATCGCTGTAGCTAAAATCGTGGCAGAATTACTAGCAAAAAATAAGCGCGAAAACATCTTTGGTGTCATGCGTACGGCCATTCTTTGGTCATTCATAGGTATGATCATTTTTATGCCACTCGTTGCACTCACAATACCATATATTTCGACGACGCTCTTACATAATGAACAGACAACATTTACGCTATGGATTGCACTCTTTGCTGTACCTGTGTCCGTTGGATCTGGGTTATTACGTGCTTATTTACAGGGTGTAGCTAAAATTACCCCAACTGCTTGGGCTCAAATGATTGAGCAAATTGTCCGAATTAGCTTCATTACGTTAATGCTGCCTTATGTGGCTAATTACAATAATGCAGCTGTTACTGCTGCTGCTGCAATGGGTATTACACTTCTTGCTGAGGTTGTAGCATTCCTCTATTTATGGCTACATTATATCGTTTCGAAAAAGAGACTATTGACGCGTAAAACTAAAATCGAAGGCTACCCTGCATCACCTATGCTACGTATTGCCCTTCCCTCTGCGGGCAGTAAGCTGTTTGGTTCTTTCACTTGGTTTTTAGAACCGATTATCTTTTTAAAAGCTTTGACAGTTGCAGGTTTAACCGCTTCTGCTGCTACTATTTTATATGGTGTCATCTCTGGTGTTTTAGTACCCTTACTATTGTTTCCAGCTTTTGTATCAACAGCCTTATCCATTGTACTAATTCCAGCTGTGAGTGATGCCGTCGCTCGACAGCACATCCCGCTGTTACAAGAGCGAATTTCGGTCTCCCTAAGATTATCTTCCTTAGTAGGCTGCTTTGCTGCTACGTATTTCTTTGTACATGGTGATGAATTAGCTATGAAGCTCTTCCATCTAGAAGAAAATCGAGGGTACGTTAAAATTTTAGCACCAATTTTTTATTTTTATTATATTCAAAGCCCACTCCATTCTATCTTACAAGCGATTGGTGAAGCTAAAGCTGCTATGATGAACTCCATCTATGGTGGACTCGGTAAATTATTTGTGATGTTTGTACTAGCCTCTCAACCTGGCATTCAGGAAAAAGGAGCCGTCGTAGCTATTGGCTTTGGTGTTTTACTGACGTCCTTCCTGCATATCGCAACTGTTAGACAAAGAAAAAACCTACGTGCTGGCTTCAGAATGTTTGTCGTACCTTATAGTTGCTTTATTGCCGTTTGTGTCGCACAGTATTTTCTTATTCCAATCTTATCACTACCATTTATTTTGAGCAGTGGTGTTACATTATTTTTACTGTTTACTTTTTTATTATTTACCAATCAGTTACGAATCACTGATTTCCGCTACATCAAAAAATTAGCGAAGAAGGTTTAAGATTCTTTTAATTGGATGTGGAGCTTATGGTCTTCCCAAATACAAAAAAATACCGTTTCACTGTTTGTTATATTGTTTTTAGCTAGCTCACCCATTAACCAATCCACATCTTTATGCATGGTCAATAAATGTCTTTCTTGAATATCGCCATCGATAATAAGTGGATACACGAAAGCTTTTTCATCTTTTTTATAGATGGAAAGATTGCCTGATGGCTCTAAATAGGCAAATGCCACATCTGTCACTGATGCAACGCCATTTTCTCGTAATTGCTGACATAAATCATCTAAATTATAGCGGTGTTTTCGCATCTCACTCTCTAAAATAACACCATCTTTTACTAATAAAGCTGGGTCACCATCCACTAAATCTCGTATTTTTTTGAACTTTAACGATAAGTAAGCACTTAAAATTTGAATAAAGAGCAAAATAATGATAGGTAGTATGGCATTAAAGAGAGGATTTTTAAAGTCATCTAGCGCAAAAGCAGCAACTTCTGCAATCAATACAAATACAACCAAATCTATGACTGATAATTCTCCTACTTCTCGTTTACCCATTAAACGGAAAACAATGATAATAAACACATATAAAAAACAAGTTCGAAAAATAATATGGTAATATTCTTCCATAAAAACACCCCCATACTATCAAAGTGACCTTACTTATTGTTTTTTATACAATTTTCAAGGAATAGTCTCCACTTGTTCGTACACAATAACAAAGAACAAAATGCTTAACGACTATAAAAACAAACAAGGTGAGAACATGACAAGGAAAATAATTGTTTTCGTTGTTGTTTATATGCTGCTGTTGCTAATAAGCTCCTCCCCTATTTACGGATACCAAGAGCCGGAAATACCGGTTCTTATGTATCATCATTTAGAGGAACATATAAATAATACTACAGTTATTTCACCCGAAAATTTTGAAAATCAAATGAGGGCGCTGAAAGGTGCAGGATATCATACCATTTCTGTTCAGCAATTATATGATTACTTAAATGGGCAAACGCCATTACCTCCAAAGCCTATATTAATTACGTTTGATGATGGGTATTTAAGCAATTATGAAAAAGCATACCCTGTTTTAAAAAAATACGATATGCATGCAGAAATCTTTGTGATTGCAAGCCGAATCCTAGAAAATGATGAAAAAATTCAACAGCCAAAAGAAATTCCAAAGATGAGCTGGGAGCAGTTAAAGGAAATGAAGGATTATATGACAGTTCAGAGTCACACATGGGATTTGCATTATAAATTACCTTCAGAAAACGGTAGGCTAAATGGTGCGGTATATGGACCAGGTTTTGTAGACGGACAACTTGAAAGTTATCATGCATACGAAGAAAGAGTTAGAAATGATTTTATTCGCTCACGAAAAATAATAAAAGAAAAACTTGGCTATGAGCCCATTGCTATTAGCTATCCTTACGGCATTCATTCACCATCCACCATAAAATTAGCAAAAGAAGCTGGTTTTAAGATGGCCTTTGTTATTCAAAATAAACATGTGAAAAGGGGCGATTCTCTGTTTACGTTAAGCAGAATAACTGTAAACGGCAAAGATTCTGGTGAAGTATTGATCCATAAAATAAAAACAGCTAACTAGCCATGAGTTCGCTTCATGTGTAAAAAAAGACTTACAACATAGCTAATGCCCTATTGTAAGCCTTTTCTCTTTTGTTACTGATTGTCATTAACAATTCGCCCAATTGCTTGACGGTCAAATTTCACTCGTACATTGTCAGCGATTTTTAACGTCACTGCTGTGTCCTCAATCGCATCTACGACACCATGTAGACCACCGATTGTAATGACTTTATCTCCACGTTGCAAACTACTTTGCATATTTTGTGTTTCCTGCTGTCTTTTTTTAGCTGGACGGATTAAGATAAACCACATTGCAACGAACATTAATAATATTGGCGCTAATCCTAATAATTGATCCATAATATATCTTGCCCCCTTTCCAAATCTCACTTTTTTAGTATAGACTATTCCACCAATAAAAAGCGATGGACAAGCCAAAAAATTTTCTCAATTACTAATATTTTTTCTATGATTGACATTATTTTGCTAGAAATATTCACTTTTTACAAAGATTTGAATGCTTTTACAAAACGATTGCCATAGTATAAGGACATTAGGCACTGCCTAATGTCCTTTCATAGTGTTGAAAAACAAAACCATCCATAGAATTTATATGAAAGGTGAAAAAGGATTTCCGTTGCAGGCTACTTGCTTTCCTGTGGGCGAGCGCCGAGCTATCCCACGGGAGTCAAGTAGCCTTCCACTCCAATCCATAAAAATGTTTCTGTTTAGCAAAGATCTTCAAATAAAGTGAAGGTATTCATTACTCTTTATGGAGGGTGTTGTCACTCATCACTTCTCCACATTGAAAATAAGAGGCTATCCTTTCTCTAATCATACAAATACGGCTCGTATGAAAGATAAGGAAAAGACATTTTTGCAGAATGGTTGATTGGAGTGGAGCCAGTGTCACTCCTAGGGGATTTAGCGTCATAGAGGAGACCCTGGAGCGAACGCAGTGAGTGAAGCGGCTCATCTGACGCCCCCTGGAAAGGACGCTGGTGGAACGGAAATCAACCCCTTGCCTTACAAAATTGCTTATTATGCCGTTGACATTACCTTTTTTATTTCGATTCAGTAACATAAAATGAAAGGCGTAATGGCTTAAAAGTTCTTAGCATTTGGCCCATTGAAGCCATATTTTTCAAAGAATTCTTCTCGGAAATCACCAAGGCGGTCTTGACGAATGGCTTCACGCACTTGTTCCATCAGCTTCAATAGGAAATGTAGATTATGATAAGACGTTAAACGAATACCAAACGTTTCTTCCGTACGGATAAGGTGTCGAACATAAGCACGAGAATAGTTTTTACATGTATAGCAATCACAATTCGGATCAATTGGACCAAAATCACGTGCATACTTAGCATTTTTCACCACTAGACGGCCTTCAGATGTCATTAGTGTACCATTACGCGCAATACGTGTTGGCAGCACACAGTCAAACATATCAATCCCACGAATTGCTCCATCAATTAAAGAATCTGGTGAGCCAACCCCCATTAAATAACGTGGTTTATTTTCAGGCATCATTGGCGTCGTAAATTCTAACACTCGGTTCATCACATCTTTCGGTTCACCAACAGATAATCCACCAATTGCGTAGCCTGGGAAATCTAATTCCACTAATGCTTCTGCTGAACGACGGCGTAAATCCTCATACTCTCCGCCTTGGATGATCCCAAACAAACCTTGCTCCTCTGGACGCTTATGCGCTTCTTTACAGCGTTTTGCCCAACGTGTTGTACGATCAACTGATTGCAGCATATAATCATGTGTCGCAGGAAATGGTGGACATTCATCGAACGCCATCATAATGTCAGACCCTAAATCATTTTGAATTTCCATTGCTTTTTCAGGGCTTAAAAATAGCTTATCTCCATTAAGGTGATTACGGAAATGAACGCCTTCCTCCTCAATTTTACGGAATTGACTTAGGGAGAACACTTGGAAACCACCTGAATCCGTTAAAATAGGACGATCCCAGTTCATAAATTTATGGAGTCCGCCTGCTTCCTTGACAATATCATTGCCTGGACGAAGCCATAAATGGTACGTATTGGACAAAATGATCCCAGCATTCATTTCTTTTAATTCCTCTGGCGACATCGTTTTAACAGTTGCTTGTGTGCCCACTGGCATGAATGCTGGTGTTTCAAAGGAGCCATGTGGTGTATGGACGATGCCAAGACGTGCTCCTGTTTGTTTACAAGTATGAAGTAATTCATATCGAATTGCTGGTTGTGTCATAAACTAAAAATCCTCTCTTATCTGAAGTAAAAACAGTACTTCGATTATATCCACTATTATTTTTTCGGACGTATAAACATCGCATCTCCAAAACTAAAGAAGCGATATTTTTCCTCCACTGCTTGCTGATAGGCACTTAAAATAGTTTCTCGAGTAGCTAGCGTACTAACAAGCATGACAAGTGTTGATTTCGGTAAATGGAAGTTTGTAATTAACCCATCCACCACCGTAAAGTTGTAGCCTGGATAAATGAAAATAGACGTCCAACCTTGTTCTGCTCGCACTTCCCCCTCATATTTAGAGCCAATTGTCTCCAATGTACGTGTAGAGGTTGTCCCAACAGCTATGACCTTGCCGCCGTTTTGCTTAACACGATTAATCGTATCTGCCGCTTGTTCGGTCACACTATAGAATTCAGCGTGCATTTCATGGTTTTCAATCGAATCCACACTAACAGGACGGAAAGTGCCGAGACCCACATGTAGCGTGATAAAGACCACTTCTACACCTTTCGCTTTTACCTGCTCTAATAATTGCTCCGTGAAATGCAGTCCCGCTGTTGGTGCTGCAGCTGAGCCACGTTCTTTGGCATAAACCGTTTGGTAACGATCCTTGTCCTCAAGTTTTTCACGAATATATGGAGGCAACGGCATTTCACCAAGTTGCTCTAATATTTCATAAAAGATGCCATCATAATGAAAGTCAAATGTACGTCCGCCATGTTCAAGCTCTCCTGTACAAGTAGCTGTTAATAAACCTTCACCAAATGTGATAACAGTTCCTACTTTTACACGCTTAGCTGGTTTTACAAGTGTTTCCCACTCATCTGTACCAGCTAATTGCTTTAATAACAATACTTCTATATGTGCACCTGTTTCCTCTTTCACACCCATTAAGCGAGCAGGTAAGACTCTTGTATCATTTAATACGAGACAATCTCCAGCATGTAGCTCATCTAAAACGTGAGCAAAATGGTGGTGCTCTACTTTAGTAGCGCCAGGTGTAACAACCATTAAGCGGCTCGCAGTACGATCAATTAATGGCGTTTGAGCAATAAGCTCCTCTGGTAATTCAAAATCAAAATCTTCTACACGCATGAAAAAACTTCCTTCTTTATGTTTGTTGTGGATACTCATATCCAAAATGTTCGTAGGCTAAATGTGTGGCAACTCTTCCCCGTGGTGTACGTTGAATAAGGCCAATTTGCATCAAATAAGGTTCATATACATCCTCTATCGTAACCCGTTCCTCACCAATCGATGCCGCAAGCGTATCTAAGCCCACTGGACCGCCTTGGAAGCGCTCAATCATGTTCGTTACAAGTTTATGGTCGATATGATCAAGCCCTCTAGGATCAACTTGTAACAGCTCTAGCGCTTGCTGTGCAAGACCCTCCGTTATCATACCATCTCCAAGCACTTGTGCATAATCTCGTACTCGTTTTAATAGACGATTCGCAATTCGAGGTGTTCCGCGTGAGCGTCTCGCCATTTCCATTGCCGCTACTTGCTCAATTTTCACCTCAAATAAATGAGCACTTCGCACCACAATTTCAGCAAGTGAACGATCATCATAATATTCTAAGCGTAGTAACACACCAAAGCGATCCCTTAAAGGGGCTGATAAGGCGCCAGCTCTTGTTGTAGCACCTACAAGGGTAAAGGGAGGTAAATCAAGGCGTACAGAACGTGCTTCTGGACCTTTCCCCACCACAATATCTAAACAGAAGTCCTCCATTGCTGGATATAGCACTTCTTCAATGGCACGGGAGAGTCGATGAATTTCATCTATAAATAAAACGTCCCCAGGCTCAAGTGAACTTAAAATAGCTGCTAAATCCCCTGGGCGCTCAATTGCAGGGCCACTCGTCATGCGTACATTGACATTCATCTCATTCGCAATAACAGCAGCTAATGTCGTTTTACCAAGTCCCGGAGGTCCATATAACAGCACATGGTCTAAACTTTCTTGGCGAAGCTTTGCCGCTTCAATGAATATTTGTAAGTTTTCCTTCACTTTATGTTGCCCAATATACTGCGTTAATTTTTGAGGGCGTAAAGATAATTCAAACTGCTCATCATAGCTACCTGCCTCACTTGCCATCATACGTTCAGACATGCACCTTCCCTCCTTTCCTTATTTTATTTTTAGCAATAGTTGCAATGCTTGTTTCATAAAGGCATCTGTCGTTTCCAGCTTGTCGTTGTCCTCAAGCTGTGGACGAATTTTTTCGAGCTCTTTTTCAGAATAACCAAGTGCCATTAACGCCAGTATAGCTTCTTCTAGCTCATGCTTATAAGGATTCACACCAAACAATGGTAGCTCATGTTCTGCACTAGGAAGCTCCAATGTATCTAATAACGAACCTAGCTTGCCCTTCAAATCAAGAATCATTTGACGTGCCGTTTTTTTCCCAACCCCAGGGAACTTCACTAAAAACGCTTCGTCCTCCCGCTCAATGGCACTAATAACCTGTTGCGGATTCCCAGTAGCTAAAATCGCTAGAGCCCCCTTTGGCCCTATGCCAGATACTAATATTAGCTTTCGAAATAGCTCACGTTGATCTAGATTAGGGAAACCATATAAAACTTGTGCATCCTCTCGTACATGCAAATGAACATATATCTGTTGCTCTAGGGCTGATGTGCGGAATGCAAACGGATTGGGCGTATGAAGTTGCCAGCCAATACCTTGTTGTTCTAATACTATAAACTCAGGTGTAATACGAGTTACTTGTCCTTTTAAATAATCATACATCTATAATCCCTCACAATCATCGTCTTCGATTATAGCATATAGCGAACGAATGCTCGACAAAAAGTAGTGGCAAAAGTGCTGTTGCCAAACAAAAATGACCGCCAAATGACGGTCATTTTTTAACAAATCTATCAATATCGTACCACAGTTTTGGCCAATAGGTGAGGGCTCGTTTTGTGAATGGCACTAAATAATCTAAAAATACTAGCTGTTGCTCTAGTGGTAAATCCACTGCAAAAAGCCATTCTCGTAATAGCTCATTCGGATATTTCAAACGATGGAGCTTTCTTTTATCCAGTCGTTTCAGCTCAGGTAATTCGGCAAAAATTTTCCCAAGATCATAATCAACAGCAGGTAATACACGATGCAACCATAAAATATATTCATCATCTGCTTCGCCAAGATGTGCTAAATCAAAATCAATTAAACGTAATTGTCCATCAGAGCACCATAAAAAATTATGATGAACCACATCCCCATGTAATAGTGTGATTTCTTTTTCAGGCGCATCCTCTAATGCAATCAGTTGTAAAGATTTATCACTATAATGCACAATTTGATCAATTTCTTCTTTTGTTAAAAAAGCTCGAAACTCATTTCTTCTACTTTTAAAACGCATATGACGCATTTGCCATTTTAAAAGCTGCGAGTAGGTATGCAAGCCTGGCACTCGCTGCCAAGCTATTTTTTTATGTGTATCATGTAAAGCTATTAATAATTTAAGAGATTCTTCGCGATCTTTTTTATATGCAAAGTTAGCACCATGGCTTCCTTCTTGCCATACTTGCACAATTAACTGCTCATCATCACTCTGGACCAATGGTAAGATCAGAGAAGGCTCCATGCGTCCTAACTGGCGATGAATTGCTCTCACCTTCTCTGCAATTTCCACTTGCTTCGCTCGTTTGACAAAATAATGATTCGATTCATACTTATATTTCCAAATGTTTGACTTTAACTCTTCTACAATATACGCTTTTTCACCATCGATAAGGCGTCATCCCGCCTGGGAAATAGTGCGGTGACATCCATTGTCCCCCTGCTGGTGGGCACGGCGGTGGACAATGTGTCGGACATGGTGGTGGCGGACAATGACAAGGATCCATTTGCCATGTAGGCATCATCATTGGTTGTTGATGACAGCCACAGGATTGACCCATGTTCATATCAGGCATCATCATTGGCTGTGTACCACAGCCACAAGATTGACCCATATTCATATCCATTTGTGGCTTCATTTGCTGATCCTGTGTATGGAAGAATGGTGATGTAGACTCTAAAAAGTCTTCCATCCCACCTACTTTATGATCTGGCATGTCACAAGACATTGGCTGTTGTGGCATCGTATAATGCTCGACCTGAGGTTGCATTGGCATCATCGGCCACCACATTTGATGATAGATCGGTTGATGACAACTTGAGCAATGTGGGACAGCAGGCATTTGTGGCATGATATGCATCGGTGGCTGTGGCGCTGGTTGTGGCATTGGCTTCGGTTGAGCTACAGGTGGTGGTGTAGGTGCTGGCGGTGGTGGTGGCTGTATTTGTACAGGTGGTATTGTAACATTTTGCTCCATTTGTGGCATCACCAATTGTTGGTGCCAATTCATTTCCACAGGCTGCGGTACCCACATCGGTTGTTGTGGCATTTGCATAGGCATTGGCATCGGTATTGGAATCGGAATCATTTGTGGTTCTGGCATTGGCATAGGAGCTGGTGGTGGCGGTACAATAGGCGGCGGTGGTGGCATCGGTCGCTGTACCTCTTTTTTAGGACTTTCCTTCGGTGCCTCCTTATGCACTTGTGTTTCCTTTTTCGGCATTTCTTTATGTGATTCTCTATGCGGCTCTTTGTTTATTTTTTCAGGCAATATAATTTCCATACCTGGAACAATATAATCTGGGTTGGCAAGATGGACATTGAGCCGCTTCAAATCTTCAAACGAAATGCCGTACTCTTTCGCAATCTTCCACAAGGTGTCTCCCTTTTGAACAATATGAATACGCAATTTTTTCCTCCCTTCCTCTCTACGTATCATATGTTCAATGTTTCATTTGGATACAAAAATTTCAGCAAGTTAGAAATGCTTCATGGTACACTAAAACATAAGGAATGCTGATTCCTTTATTATGAGCAGAGGTGAACTCTTATGAAAAAAATGTTAGGCGAAGAACGCCGACTGCAACTTTTAGCGCAATTAAAAAACAGTAAAGCACCTATAACTGGGACAGACTTGGCTAAGTTCGCCAATGTTTCTAGACAAGTTATCGTCAATGATATGACTCTATTAAAGGCAAGAAATGAGCCCATTATTGCCACAAGCCAGGGCTATCTTTATATGCATCAGGAACAATTACAGCAAACCGTTGAACGTACGTTCCCTTGCTTGCATACCTCAGAGCAAACAGAGGATGAATTAATGATCATTGTCGATTGTGGTGGTACTGTCAAAAATGTTATTGTAGAACATCCAATATATGGTGAACTTACTGCCTCCATTATGGTATCAAATCGCCATGAAGTGAAACAGTTTATCGAACGTGTCAATGCCACACAGGCCAATTATTTATCCGCCCTTACTGGTGGCATTCATCTGCATGTCATCTCTGCACCCTCTGTTGAAGTTTTAACTTTAATTGAACAAGCCCTACAAAAAAAGGGCTACTTAGTGTCAGATCAATAAATAGCAAAAGCACCGTATGATATCCTTTTTCATACGGTGCTTTCTGTTTTGATTGCAAATGTTATGCTTCTGATTGGACGCTTGAGCGACAGTATTTCTTTTCTCTTCGCGAGTATTTTGATCCTGAGCGAAAGTATTTTTCCACTCTCTGCGGATATTATAAACCCGTGCGCTACTAGGAAAGAAATCGTTGCCGTTGAGAAGGTGTGGGCAATAAGCATTCACTTTTTTGACCAAATAAACGATAGCGTTGTTTAGCAAATAATCGATACAGCGCATTACGGATAATGGGGGGAACAAGAATCAAGGCATAGAAGCAAGGCCACAGTCCATCCAATTTCCTGCATATGTTTAATGCTGCGGTAGATTCCAGCGAGACGTTCCCTTGTTCAATCAGAATCACACTATCTATATTCTTTGGTATATTGTACTGATTGAGCAATGCTTGGCCGATATCACTTTGAAGTGACGCAAATTGAAAATAGCCAGCTTCATCGTGTTTGATAATAAATTGAACAGTGCTATCACAAAAATTACAGATACCATCAAATAAAATGATGCCTGCCATTACCATTCCTCCCTACAGCTATTCTGCCTCGTCTGATGTAACATAAGTGAAGTAAGTACCCAAAGATTTTACCTTACAGCCTAGTGCAGCTAATTCTTCCATGGCGCCACGCATCATCGGTTCTTTTTCATCTGCTAATACATCAATCATAAAGAAATAATCACCTAAGCCCGTTTTAAGTGGACGTGATTCAATTTTACTTAAATTCAGTTGACGCCATGCAAAAACAGAAAGCACCTGATGCAATGCCCCTGAACGATCCGTTGGCAATGTAATCATAAACGTTGTCTTAGCTTGCCCTTCAGATAGCTCTTGCGGCAATCGTTTATTTTGCTTGGACAGTACAAAGAAACGTGTATGGTTAAAATGGAAATCATGGATATTCGATTCAACTATGTCAAGACCATATTTTTCGGCTGCTGCTGCATTGCCTACTGCGGCTATACATTCTTGTGGATTTTCTGATACATATTTCGCTGCTGCCGCTGTGGAAGTTGTTTGATGTAATGGCACATGACTGAAACGATAAAATAAGTATTTATGACATTGAGCTAGTGCATGTGGGTGGGAATAAACACCTGCGATAGACTGCCAATGATCCTTTTGCGCTTTATTCACCATTAAATGCTGCTGGATTTTTAGCAATAATTCACCTGTCACATAGAGTGTTGCCTCATGGAATAAATAATCTAATGTTAATGTTACAGAGCCCTCTAAGGCATTTTCTAGCGGAACGACGGCTAAATCCACCTTTCCCTCCGCGACAGCCTCTATACATTCTGGAATCGTCGCACACGGTACAAGCCACTCATTTGGAAAAGTAGCCTTTGTTGCTAAATATGTAAATGATGCTTCTGGTCCTAAATAGGCGATTCTATTTTCCCATTGTTGCTTTGTCATTGCAAATACCTCCTTTATGGCACAATAAGGAGCAGTCCCGCGAGATTACTCACTGTTGGGACAGCTCCTTATTTGAGCTTGTTATCGCATTCTGACCTAGCAGTCTTATTAAACACGATAATTCATTTTTGTCAAAAATTAAAGGATTGAACACTGTACTGTTATTATAATGCTCCAGAACTAATTACTTCTGCTGATTCTACAAAATCTAAGCGCTTTAATTGCTGAATGAGGTCATCAAGATCACAGGTCATGCTTGTTACATCTAATGATAAAGTAACATTGGCACGTCCCTGAATCGGAATCGTTTGATGAATTGTCAATACATTACAATGTGTAATTGTCACAGTTTCTAAAAGCTTAGCAAGTGTTCCTTTTCTATCTTGAAGCTGTAAAAAGACTGTTAAAATGCGTTCCTGCACAATTGAATGAAAAGGAAAAACCGCATCACGATATTTGTAAAACGCACTTCGCGATAAATCCACCTGCTTTACCGCATCCCAAATGGAAGATACTGAACCACTTGATAGTAAGTGTTTCGCTTCCAAAGTTTTTTGCATTGCATCCGTTAAAACATCCTCACGAACTAAATAATATCGCTGATTCGCAACATTCTTCATACGCTTCCCCCTAAAACTCATGTCTTAATCGACAAATTCAAATTCAAACTCTTGTAGGCGTACTGTATCGCCATCTTGTGCTCCACGTTGACGCAGAGCCTCATCCACACCCATTGCACGCAATTGACGAGCAAAACGACGAATACCATCTTCACGGCTAAAGTCCGTCATTTTAAATAAACGCTCAATGGCATAACCATTAATAATAAATGTACCATCATCGTCACGAGTGATTTCGAAATCTTCACCTTTTGCCTCATGCTTGTACATGACAGTTGCGTCTGATTGCTCCTCTACATCTTCATATAGTGGGAATTCAGGCGTTACTTCCAGTAGATCCGCAATGGCAAACAACAGCTCTTTTAACCCTTGACGTGAAACAGCAGAAATTGGGAAAATTTGAACATCTTCTCCTACCTTTTGGCGGAATGCTGCTAAGTTTTCTTCTGCATCTGGCATATCCATTTTATTGGCTACAATTATTTGTGGGCGCTCTGTTAAACGAAGATTATATTGTTTTAGCTCTTCATTGATTGTTAAATAATCTTCATATGGATCGCGACCTTCCATTCCTGACATATCAATAACATGGACAATAACGCGTGTACGTTCAATATGTCGTAAAAATTGATGGCCTAATCCTACCCCTTCATGTGCCCCTTCAATAAGCCCAGGTAAATCTGCCATCGCAAAGCTTCGGTGATCTTCCGTTTCAATCATGCCTAAGTTCGGTACAATTGTCGTAAAATGATATGCACCAATTTTTGGCTTAGCAGCAGAAACCACTGATAAAAGCGTTGATTTACCAACACTTGGGAAACCAACTAATCCTACATCTGCTAAAACTTTTAACTCTAATATAACATTTAATTCTTGTCCTGGCTCACCTTTTTCAGAAAGTTCTGGCGCTGGGTTGGCAGGAGTGGCAAAACGAGAATTTCCTCGTCCACCTCGGCCAGCTTTCGCAATAATGGCTCTTTGCCCATGCTCCACTAAGTCGGCAATAACTGCATTTGTTTCTTCATTCATAACCACTGTGCCTGGTGGAACTTTAACGATTAAATCCTCTGCATTTTTACCATGCATGCCTTTACTCATCCCATGTTCACCACGAGGCGCTTTAAAATGACGTTTATAGCGGAAATCCATTAACGTTCGTAAGCCTTCTTCTACTTCAAATACGACGTTACCGCCATGTCCACCATCTCCACCAGCTGGACCACCATTTGGTACATATTTTTCTCGACGGAAGGCAACCATACCATCTCCACCGTCGCCACCTTTAACAAAAATCTTTACGTGATCGACAAACATTTAGTTCACTCCCTATTTGCACTCAAGACATATTGCCAGCGCGTAGTTGTCTGCTCAATTGTTTGAATGTCGAATTGTTTCAAACCTTTTTCGGTGAATGCATCAGCACTCCATAACCCATTTAGCGTGAATGTCACGGCAAATGTATGATCGTCAACACGTACATCAAGCGTTAGGATCTGCTCTGTAAATGGATCTAATGTATCATAAACATGCATAACTGTTTTGTTTAAATAGTCTACAACTTCCCGATCAATATTGTTGGTCACTGGCTTTTTTATCTCACCGCTTAGCTTCCATGCTAGTGATGGATAACGCCATCCTGCTGTTTGTAGCCACTCCATTGTTTGTGGTAATTGTAGTCGATTGAGGATAGAAAACACGCGTAATTGTTCTGAATAATGTTGAATAAGTTTCTTTGATTCATCAATTCTACCTAAATCTAAATTCATGCGAATCAGTTGCAGTTGATTCACATAATCATGATTTGCAAAACGTAATACTTCACTAATGGTTAGTGATTGATTGTTCATCCCATTCACTCCAATAAAGTTATCCTTACTAGTATAACAAGTTTTGCTCTATTTTTCCCTTAATTCTTTAATCAATTATGCCTCAGCTTAATTGAGACCAGAATCGGCATTGTTGAAATTTAGCCAAAAAAAGGACTGCAATAAATGCAGTCCTCCGCTTTATGTTATCTTATAAAAGATTAAGCTTCTTGTGTAGTTGGATATACAGATACTTGTTTGCGATCGCGACCTAAGCGTTCGAATTTAACAACGCCGTCAACTTTAGCAAATAGTGTATCGTCACCACCACGACCTACGTTTGTACCTGGGTAAATTTTTGTACCGCGTTGACGGTAAAGAATTGAACCACCAGTTACGAATTGGCCATCAGCACGTTTAGCACCAAGTCGTTTAGACTCAGAATCACGTCCGTTTTTAGTAGAACCTACCCCTTTTTTCGATGCGAAAAGTTGAAGATCTAATGCTAATAATAATTTCATCGAGTTCCACCTCCTACTTGGTTGTAGTTGATTTGGATGTATTGTCCGTAATTTTGCACCATAGAATACACTTGGGCAGTCATTACTTGAACAATTAACTGTAGTTTTGCATCTACTTCAGGCTCTAAATCTGATGGTAAATCTACCTTAAGATAGCCTCCACCTTCAGCAGCTTGTTCGACTTCTGGTTGAATTTGTAATAATGCATAAATAGCATTTACTGTACCAATGGCAATAGTAGATGCTCCTGCACACACTAAATCTTTACCAGATTCATCGTACCCAGCATGTCCTGAAAATTCAAATGCTGACACATGTCTATTTTCATTGTGATGAATCGTAACTTGTATCATTCGCTACACCTCACAATTAAGCGTTGATTGCTTCAACAACTAATTTTGTGTAAGGTTGACGGTGACCTTGTTTACGACGGTAGTTCTTTTTAGCTTTCAATTTGAAAACAACGATTTTTTTCGCACGGCCTTCTTTAACAACTTTAGCTGTTACTGTAGCGCCTTCTACGAATGGAGCGCCAACTTTAACGTTTTCGCCACCTACGAATAATACTTTATCAAAAGTAACAACCTCATCAGCTTCTACGCCTAATTTCTCAACATAGATTTCTTGACCAGCTTCTACTTTGATTTGTTTACCACCAGTTTCAATAATTGCGTACATTTTACTGCACCTCCTCTTAGACTCAGACTCGCCTGTTTTAAAAGGTGATCTTATTAGATACTTAAACCTTTCCAGAGCGGTTGTAGTAGCACGGGTGCTACAAACAATAACATTAAAATATTACCATACGTTTTTTTTTAAGTCAATCTATTCATAACATATTTTTCAAAAGCAACTCTATATTTTCGATAGCGCCATTCTTTCAATGCTTGCAGCCAAATGAATAAATTAATGATGGCTAAAAAAATAGACTGTGGCAAGAACTTGAAAGTGACTAGTAATAGTGTAGTGGCAATGATGAAAGACAACCAATAATACATTTCCACCACTTGAGCTCTTGGATAACTTAAAAATAGCCAGGCTAATACTAGCCTGCCACCATCTAACGGTATGATGGGCACAATATTTACAGCTAGTAACACTAATTGTACAGTTATTAGCTTAGTGGCGAGCAGATCAGGCATAAAAAAAGCGAGGCCAATCCCAATAATGGTAGCGATTGGTCCTCCTAATGCAATCCATAGGAGTGACGAAGCTTGCACAACCGCTGGATTTTCAAATTGAATTTCTCCCCCATATGGTGTAATAACGCATGATTTCACCTTCACTCCGCACAATACTGCTGCTACTAAATGACCTGCCTCGTGCCACAGCAAAGAAAATAAAATGATGGCGTAATAAGCTAATTGTCCACTAAAAATCATGACAAATACCAGAGGGATACATAGAAGATGTAATTTAATCCTCATTGGTCTCCGTCGATTCAAGCCATTGTACAATTTGCTCTAAATCATAATGAGTATCTCCCTTTTCAATGGACATATATAATTGACCAGCTTCTTTCATACCAATTAAATCATTAGCTTGAATCGATGTATAAGGGAGCTGCGCTAAACTATCTAACATACCATAAGATACCGTTGTCCCGTCCTCATAGCTGATTGTCATAGTCTTGCCCGTATACTTTGTATGACCAGTAAAAACCACCAACCCATTCTGCCCAGCATAGATCGGTAAACCAACATCATACTGCAATAAATAACCTTCTTTAAAAACTTGGGCATTAGCAAATGTTAGAAGATCGGCCTGCCCTACATCACTTGATACCATGATGGTCTCTTTTTCTTTTTCGAACCAACTTTGTCCGAGCTCACTTAAATAGGTTAAATCTGCAGAGGTTGTTACAAGCTTTCGAACGGGTGTATCTACTACGCCTTGATCTTCTAAACGAATTACAAGCATGATTGCTGCCACAAGTAGTATCGTGACGAACCATTTCCATTTTTTAAACAAGCTCTCATCCTTTTTTCCACACTATATGAGATTGCATGTCCAAACATGCACAAGAAAAAACCTTCTCGTACATTTGTACGAAAAGGTTGTCATTTATTTTGAAAATAGAGCCTTAAGTTTTGAAAACATACCTCTTTGCTCATTTTGAATAGCCATCAATGGCACGGACTCACCAAGAATACGACGGGCAATATTGCGATAGCCCAATGATGCTTTATTTGATGGGTCCATGACGATTGGTTCACCTTTATTGGAAGATGAGATGACACCCTCACTATCGACAATAATGCCTAATAGATCAATAGAAAGATGTGTAGTAATTTCATTGACATCCAATGTATCACCGCTCTTCATCATATGCTGTCGAATACGATTAATGATGAGTTTAGGTGCTGTAATCTCTTCTTGTTCAAGTAAACCAATGATACGATCTGCATCACGAACAGCGGAGATTTCAGGTGTTGTCACAACAATCGCATGATCTGCACCAGCGACAGCATTACGATAGCCTTGTTCAATACCGGCAGGGCAATCGATTAATACATAATCATAATCCCTTTTCAATTCCTCTACTAAGCTCTTCATTTGCTCAGGGGTAACAGCGTTTTTATCCGTTGTTTGAGCAGCAGGTAATAAAAATAGTTTCTCATCTACGCGCTTATCCTTAATTAATGCTTGATGGATTTTACAGCGTCCTTCCACCACATCAACTAGGTCATAAATAATACGATTTTCGAGACCTAAAATGACATCTAAATTGCGTAGGCCGATATCTGTATCAACTAAACATATTTTTTTACCCTGTAGAGCCAATGCAGTCCCAAGGTTAGCCGTTGTCGTTGTTTTACCGACACCGCCCTTACCTGAAGTTATGACGATTGCTTCTCCCACACTAGCTTCCTCCCTTAGACACATTTAACAATGGTCGTATATTTTTTAAGGCATGAATTTGATCGTACGTAATGCGTCCATCATAGCCAAGAAATGCACAAGTCATTTCTGCCTGATTGATCGCGTTTACATGTTCATCTGACATTGCCTGAACTTGATCAGCAATCATGATATGTGTGGCTTCAAATCGAGATGCTGCAATGATTGCTTCTTTATTGCCATGCACACCCGCATGTGCAATTCCTTTTAGTCTACCTAGGACATATACATTACCGCCAGCCTCTACTCGACCGTTTGGATTTACATTGCCTACAATGATAATGTCCCCTGATGAACGCAGAACTTGTCCTGATCTGACCACACCAATATATGTATCTTGTTGACCTTCAATCATTTTCTGGTTGCTTTCTTGGACAGTCAGTACTTCACTTTGCACCTTAGATACAATAAGTTGCTCCGTTTCTTCTACAATTTTTATCAGCTCATTCATTTGTTCATCAGTACAGTATCGATAGCCTAAGTATAATTGTACATCTACTTTACCATCGATACCGCCTTCTAACACTTTCTTCTTCAATTCTTCTACTAACTCGCTATACGAACATTGATCGTCTAGACGTAGTACAAAACCGTCCTTCGTTCCCTTCATATTAACTAACTGTTTTTTCATGAATGCCTCACCTCACGTTGTTCTTTATTAAGAAACTTCACGTGCTCTCTGTAAGACACGCGCATTAATTAGATATTTGAAGGCCCAACCAAGAATCATTAAAAATAAAGCATTAGCAATAATTGTTGGTAGTAGTCGTGAACGTAAGAAATCCGCTAAAGGTATTGCTGTAAAATCAATTAGGAAGAAAAATTGATATAGTATGAATTCTAAAATGGCTACTAGTACAACTGAAATTGTCGTTGTCACAACTAAGTGCTGATGGATAACTTTCACGATAGAGCCTGCTAAAAAACATATAAGTGGATAAAGCACTGAATATAATCCAATAATATCAATGTAAAACACATCATACAAGACACCAAAAAAAACTCCATACATTACCGCACGTTTACGGCTGTAATAGATGGATATAAAAATTAAATATAAGATTAAAAAACGTGGTACCAGAAAATAGACTTCCCCTTTAATTTCAATCGGGGAAAGCATAGCAAATTCTGGCTCTAATAAGAATAGTAAAACCGCTACAGAGGGGATGAGAAATCGAACCATCATTCCGCCTCCTCTTCACTCGCCTCTTGCGGATTCGATAAATCTTCATTTGTTGTATTGCCGTCTGAGCCATCAATAACTGTTGATGTACGTTTAGCAATGACAACATGTTCTAAAATTGAAAAATCAGCAGATGGTTTGACATAAGCCATTTTTGTTAAGCCATGATCATCTGTACTAACTTCTGTAATTTCTCCGATTGGGACACCTTTTGGGAAAATACCACCAAGCCCTGAAGAAACTACTTGCTCGCCTTCTTTCACCGTTAAGCTAGAATCGATTCGCTTCATAATGAGTTTATTACGTTCTTCATCAAAGCCCTCGATTAAACCGTATGCTTCTTTTTCTCCTAATACCATCGCAGAAACACGATAGTTTGGATTATTTGTATATAAAAGCTCTACCTCAGATGTGAAAGGTGTTACTAGTATAATTTTCCCTACTAAACCTTTCGCCGTCATAACTGCCATATTTTTTTGGACACCATGAGAAGACCCTTTATCTAAAATGATTTTCTCTTCCCACTGGTCTGGATTTCTAGCAATCACTGTTGCATGAATTGGATTAAATGCCTTCAAGCTCTCGGTTTTATCCAATAGCTCTCGTAGCTTGTTATTCTCTGATTTTAAATCCGTAGCTTCAGCTTGTACAACTGCAAAATCTTCTAAGCGTGCTTTTAAACGTTTATTTTCTTCGTACGTGTTTAAGAGGGAGTCAATACTATTAAAAATACCATTAATATAATTCGCCGGCTTCGCAACAATCGATTGTGCGACGCCGACAGTATCTTTAATAATTTGCTCTGGTAAAGTTGCATTCGTCCGATCACGTAATGAGAAGCTAATCAATGCCACAAGAAAAACCATACCTACGAGCAGCAAAATTACTTTCTTATTGAAGAAAAAGTGTGGCATTGCCTCAACCTCCTTACCCTTTTACTTGTTGTTGACGAATTAAGTCGATATGATCTAATGCTTTACCTGTGCCAATTGCTACACAGTCTAACGGATCTTCTGCGATAAAGACTGGCATGTTTGTTTCTTGGCTAATAACTTTGTCTAAGTTTGTTAATAGCGCACCACCACCAGTTAATACAATACCACGTTCCATTACGTCAGCAGATAATTCAGGAGGAGTTTGTTCTAATGTTTTGCGAACGCCGTCAATAATAGAGGCAACCGCTTCACGCAATGATTCAGAAATTTCCTGTGAAGAAATTTCGATTGTTTTTGGTAAACCAGTTAATAGGTCACGTCCTCGAATATCCATTTTATCCTCTGGACCTTCTGCCAATGCCGTACCAATTTCCATTTTCACAGCTTCTGCAGTACGTTCACCAATTGTTAAATTATATGTTTTACGAATATACGAAATGATGGATTGATCCATCGCATCCCCACCAACACGTACGGATTCACTCGTTACAATACCACCTAAAGAAATAACGGCAACTTCTGTTGTACCACCACCGATATCAACAACCATTGAGCCAGTAGGATCCCATACAGGAAGATTTGAACCGATTGCTGCTGCAAATGGCTCTTCAATTGTGAACGCCTCTTTTGCACCCGCTTGTCGTGCTGCATCAATAACCGCACGTTGCTCCACTGATGTAATGCCATAAGGCACACAAATCATCACATTCGGTTTTTTCCAGTTGCCTCCAGAGTTTTTACATGCCTCTTTTAAGTAATATTCGATCATTGCTGTTGTAATATCGAAGTCAGCAATAACGCCATCTTTCATTGGACGAATTGCTACGATTGAGCCAGGTGTACGACCAATCATATTTTTCGCATCATTACCAACGGCAACGATATCTCCTGTTTTTGTATTTTTTGCTACAACTGAAGGTTCACGTAAAACGATCCCCTTTCCTTTAATAAACACTAATGTATTCGCTGTGCCGAGGTCAATCCCGACATCTTTGCTTCCTAGTCCAAACAAATTGTGTACTCCCTTTCTATATAAGCCATACTTTCGTTGACATCCATTATCTTTGACGACAATGTGCAGGAACTTTAATTGTGTAAAAAACACAATTGACTCCTCTCAAAGCCTATCACACCTGTCAAAGCTTTTATCTTCATCAGTTGGTGATTGACACCTCGAAAAAATTACACACTCATTCACCTCACCACCAATTTCGATGGGAGTCCTTCCTGAATAAAGATAAAATTCATACCGTTCATTATAACGGAAAAGCGCAAGAATTTGTAGTGTCACATACTACATCTCACAGAAAAGATACTATTTTAATTCCCTCTTAAACTAAAAATAGTACGTATAGATTAGCATATAATTTTTATTCTCATAAGACAACGTGTATCAGGCTACCAATTTCTGTGAAGATAATAGCGTTTCTATGAATACATTAACGATTTGTAAAGAAAAAGGTTCGCCAATAAACCACAAAAAAATACAAAAATTTTATAGCTGCCTAACGAAGACGTTTAACTTTCTGTATAAAAAGCATTTGCTGGCTCAACATAAAAAACTCTGCATGCTTCATGCAGAGTTAAAAATACCCTTTTTCTTTCATGCTAATAAATTGATGATCACCAATGATCACATGATCAATTAATTCAATACCGATAATATAACCGGCTTCAACAATTCGCTTCGTTACCTCAATATCCTCCGTACTAGGTGTTGGCACACCACTTGGATGGAAATGAGTATGTTCAGAACAAGTAAGTTCTTTAACATTAATTCAAGTTAGTTACAGCTAACGTCTATTCATTAATAAGCATATCCTAAATACTTAAATTGAATATTGCATCCTGTAATCATAAATATAGATATTACTACTAAACTAATCGGATAACCTTTTACTTTCATTCCACTCACCTCTTTAATATAGATGTGAATTTTCTAGCAAAGGTTACATCTTCAACTTTATTATTTTTAAAGGACTTTAATGTTACTAAGCACTTATAACTCGGGCAACATAATTTACTCACCACGGGTAATATGTCTACTATTTAAATTGCACTGTTAATCCTAACTTCTTTCTACTGAGCCGATAACTATTATTCTTACTAGTATATTTAACTAAAGAAAGAACACCTTCTAACTGATATGATATAATCAAGCTGCTTTTTAAGCTGTAAAACTTATTACAACTAACAACTTTATGAGGTCTTTGTTTACAAAATACCCCAAATCCCTACCTTAACATCAAACTACTAAGTAGGATTCCTCGCACTTTAGGCGTATCAATCAAAAAAGGCGCTAACTTTATGGTTTATGCAAATTAATATCCTCCTGAAGAAATTTTATTGTATTAGATTCATTAATTTAAAAATTGCTTATTGCCCAATTAAGTGCTTCAATAAATGGTTTCTTATTTTCATCCATTGAATTTGTAGGTACTAAACTTTCAAATTCTAGGTTGTCCATACTATTCTCACCTCTCTTGTATTTTGCAAAGAAAAAATACATAGTTTTGCAATTGCAATTACACAAAGTTGCAACTTGACATGGAGCCTCTGAGTGCATGAGTAATAAGCCAAGAAGCCAGCTATACTAAGGGCTGGCTTTGCCTACACGAGGCTATCATTCCCTCCACTCCATGTAAAGTTGCAACGTTAAGTCAGGTAGCAATACTCTGCACTTTTATTTTGCAATACACATCTCTGTTATAATAAATGATTTCGGCCGAAAAAAATTTACCTATTATATAAAGACTTTTTAAATATATTACCTACTCCAAGAGAGTTATAATAATAAATGTGTTTCATATAAATGGAATTTATGAAAATTTAGGTTAGGAGTGAATTTAATGGATACTTTGCAAGCAAGTAATACTATCAAAAGAATATTGGAAGATAACAATACCCAATGTACTTTAGTAGACGGTAGTTGGGGGATAGGTAAAACACATCTTATAAAAACTCTTTTTGAACAAGAAGTGAACTATGAATTAATATACGTTTCTGCATTTGGTAAGAATTCAGTCAAGGAAATTGAAAAAACACTTCTTATTAATTTAATTCCTGGATTTAAGGATGTTACAGATTTTGGCGGATTTACAAAACTATTTGGAAACCTTGCTAAAGATATTGTTGGTAAATTTACAGGCGTTAATATCGAAAATTATATAAATTCATTTTCGATAGAAGACATTAAAAATAATAAGAACGACGGTAAGAGGAAAATAATATGTCTTGATGATTTAGAAAGAAAATCTGATTCCATTAATATGAAAGAATTACTTGGTCTTATTGAGAGAGCGTCAACAAATTTCGATATTATACTTATTGCTAATACAGATGAATTAGCAAAAGAGGACTTAGTTATATTCAATTTATATAGAGAGAAAGTAATTGATAATATTTTAAAAATCAATAATTTAAATAGAGATATACTAAAGTTGATTTTAGTTGATGATGTTGAACTTAATAATATTGAAATAATTGATATATATTTTGTAAATATAATATCATTTGGATTATCCTCATCATATAAAGCTTATTTAGCTGAAAATATAAATAATTTAAGGATCTTCAAGAAATATATCGAGTTAATATTACGTGCGAAAGTACATGTTGGAGTAGGAAATATAGATAAGGCTCTTTTAAAAATATGTAAAGCAGTTGTGTATGATTATTATTTCCCAAAAGAATCCAAGGAAAACAAAAAATTGAATTTTGATGACTTTAATATTTATAACGATTTGAAGAAACTTTTTTTATTCGAAAAGCTCCCAAGTAATTCCTTCAAATTGTATAAGAGCCAATTTTCACAAATCAGATCAGATATTACATATCTTTATAACTTGTATTATTTAAATGATAAAGAGTTACAAATTCTTATAAACCAAATTGATAAAAATATTAAGAATGAAGATTTGGAGTATTTTATTGATCAGGCTAGCATAATCTCCCTTGCAAGTGCATTAGAAGAGAATAGTATGCTAGATGAAGAAAAATATAAAGAACTTTTAAGAATTGGTATTAAAATTTATGAACCTAGAGAGAATTTAAAATATGAACCATTTATTCATAGCGTATGGAACGATATTGATGCATACGGTAATGAAATTGAATGTCATTCAGAAATTAAATTGTTCATCGAAAAATTAAATAGTGCTTGTAACGAAAAATATAATAACTTTATGAATGAAAGAATCAACAATTGTATAAAAAAGAAAGAGTATGATAGGTTATTAGAGATATTGAAAGATAATGAAATTACCGATTTTTCACAATTTGAAATTATATTTGATTACTATTTTGATGAATTAGTAAATCAATATTCTAAAAAAATTGACGAAAAAATAAAAAGGCTTACTCGTTTAACTAAAAGTGAAATTATACTCAACTTTTTTGAGGAACGTATCAAAAAGGAGAACTCACTTACTAATAAAAAGAAATATCAATATTTTAATGAATACCTTGATTTTAAATTGAATATGGATAATCAAGCAGAGAGTCAAATAGAATATCAGATGAATTATCCAGAGGATTGATAATATACAATAGTAGAAAGTTTAATGTTTATGGCTATACTTAAATTCAGTCACATTTGTACACCATTTTTCATTTGGTTTTTCAGCTTCAACTTCCTAATTAATGTTTCCGTTTTCAATGAATAACGGATTTTAATTAACAAATCTTCATTAAGCAATAAATACACTCCCAGTCAACATGAGAGGAAAAGCGTTCGTATATTGCGAAATAAAATCAACTCCCAATTAAAAACATCTCTCCTCTTTGTAATCCATTGAGGGAGATGTTTTTAAAACTTCGAACTATTTATGATACAGTTCACCAAACAAAATCAAAATAAGGTTTATTTGCCTTAGATGTAAATACATACTGTATGTTTATTTTTAATAGAGTTATCACTATCTTGCTTTAGCATGTATAAAAGTATGCACCAGATTTACACTTTGTATTTATCATAAAATCCTTATCATTTAATGCTTTTTGTATCAGATCTTTTTTATAAGGTAAATGAATTGTAGGAACTTCTGCCATTGAATCTCTAAAACTAGGTAATTTATCCCACAAACCCTTAATCTCATCTTTAATGATATTTGTTTTACAATCTATAATATCACCCTTATCCTTATATTCAGGATAAATAACAATTACTGGCAAGCCCTTTGTACCTATTCCATAGTTTATTTCTTCACGCAATGCTTTACTATTTTTTGTCACCGAACTTAAAAATAAAATAATATTTTTTGATTGGCTTAGTCTATCATGTAAACGTGGTTTCAAAGTTTTTTCCCAGTCACTTCCGTCTCTCACGTTATAGTTTTTATTATGTGAGTCATTAAAGGGAAAATTACTATCTGCAGCTTTCCATGCTCTTAACAAGTTATAAGACGAAAAATCCTTTGTGGCAGATGCTCCTAGGTTACTCTCACTAAAAGGTTCACTTACATAAAATGCTGTATAATTACCATTTCTATATGCCATTTTTTTCGAACTCCTTTAATTTATAAAAATTTATTTTTTTATGATGGTTTCCATGAAGAAGAATAGTAACTTTAGAAGGTTCTCTAAATTTAACCTTACTAATTTTAAAAGTCCAAAGCATTATTTCTAGTAACTGATGAGGATCGGCAGTAAAATCCTTATGTCTCGTTATACCAGAACCCAGCAATGGAACAACAACTTCTTGTTGAGCATAGAGACCATTTACTTCATTCCAAAAATTTATCAAGCAATTTGCATATTCATGTAGCATTAAATTAGCTTGATTCTCATCATCAAATTTTGAAAATGCTACAAGAAAGAAATCCATATCTTTATATATAGAACCTAAACGATAACGATTTTTCTTTCCTCCTAAAGGACGTGTTACGTTTTTTTCAACAATTCTAAGCTGCATTCGTGAATCTTGTATGATTTTTTTATCTAATCCTGATATATTTTCTGGATAAAATTTGTTTAAATACTGTCCGTTTAAAGATGTTCTAGATATTATTTGGTCATCTACTTTAGTATCGAAAAATTCATTAAAGGCGATTACCTTATAGACATTTCGAGGAAATGTGAAAATATCACCTTTTTTTATTTCAATTTCGGAACCATCAATATTTAATTTTATTTTCTTTAACAAAAGACTTTTAAAAAGTTTATACAGTATATATATAAAACTTATACTCGCTAGTCCAATTAAAATGCGTTCCTTACAACTTTTATCAAATTCAATAAAAGTAAGTAAAGTAGTAGCTAACCCGAATAATGCACCAGGAAACACCATAGAACTAACCCAAAAATCCTTATCCTTAACTATTTCTTTGAATTTCCACATAATATTCTCCTGCAATAGTCTTTTGAAATGAAGAAGTAGAATATCTTAATATTTCTTTGCGTTCACTTCATCTTCAAAGCATGTATTAAATTATATCCCTCAAGATTATCCAATTCAAGACTATTTTTACATTAAATACTTCGCTTACAATAAACTTTAACGCATGAGCTGCAAGCATTTTATCAGCAAGTAAAAATTATTGAGAAAATAAGGGGTGGAATAATGAAAGATAATAATACTCTGAAAGCTTATCATATTAGAAGTAAAAAAGGGGAGCCATTAAAACTAGATACAAAAAAATACACATGGCATATTCCTAAACATCTACGCTCGTTAAATATTCAACCAGGTGACATTGTTGGTGTTAGAAGAACTCAAGCACCCATTTTGGTGGTGGAAGTTTTCCGAGAAGATATAGAAGATACTGGGAAAAATTACAAATCCGTTTCAGTGATCTTTGAAAGAGCGCCTAAGAAAGATTAGGGCTGTTAGGTTAAAAAAGAGTAGTGAATGCCACTCTTTTTTATATTAACTTAAATTTTAAATATTAGGATTATAACTATGTTAATTATAATAATCCAACAGCTAACTCCTAAATAAAAAAACTTTAAACACAGATAATTAGCAAATTTAGATTGACAACCCCATGCACCCAAACCCTTATCACATATCAAACAACCATTTGATATACAATAAAATTAAGCACAAATAGAACCATCAATCCTTATTCCAGAGGATGAAATTTATATTACAGGCGATTCATCGGCTGTTAAACATGTAATTGAAAATTTAAATTCCAATGCGATTAAACTTTTGAGTGGCAATGTTACCATACAACTTTTGAAACATTCATCATCGGATAAACTTAACATATTAAATCCCGCCAAAGAATAAACCGCACCGTTAGTACAATAAAAAAAAGTGCTACATATACAAGAATAATTATTAAATTATTATTGAAAGACAACAAAAATCACCTAGATTGCTACTCAGGTCGGCTTGTAGTTCTATAGTGATTACTTAACTGCTTTTTATAGAATTATAATTGCTTTATGTCTTATAATGGAACAAATACATATTATAAGGAGTGTGAGTTGTGGTAGAAAAGGTTGCAGAATCTAAACAAAAGGAATTAAGTGTAACAGGAACTGAGGCAAAGAAATTAAAAGTAGGATTAATAATGCCAATTTCACATACAGAAGGTTTTCCTATAGGACATTGGGGAGATGTTAGAAAAATAATTGAAGAAGCACTAAAAGAAATCACAGAGTATGAGGTAGAAGTAAGTATGGTTAGTGAATCTGAGGATGTCACTCTGATTCAAAAAACAATTATTCAACGCATTTACGAGGATGATATTGTTATTGTTGACGTGAGTTCTAAAAATCCAAATGTAATGTTTGAATTAGGTGTTAGATTGGCTTTTGATAGACCGTTTATTTTGCTAAAAGATGATTTAACTGATTATATTTTTGATATCTCATCAATACATCATATTAACTATCGTAGAGATTTAAGATACAAAGATATTGTAGATGTTAAGAACCAAATTAAATCTAAATTACTTGCAACATATAAAAAATCTTTAGAAGAAGAAAGTATGTACTTAAAGGATTTTGGAACTTTCAAAGTGGCTAATTTACAAAGTACCGAATTGCCAATTAAAGATTATATGGAAAAAATGTTTAGTGAAATTAAGAGGGATATTAATAGAGTTAGACACAATATAATTAGCATTAATGAAGATGATGAAGTATCTAAACACAGAAAAGATACTTTTGCAATTGATGGGTTGGCAAATCGGATAATACGTGGCTATATTAAGGAAAATGATGTTGGAGATGGGTCGGAATTGTTTAATGAATCACATCCAATCTATCAAAAGATTAAAAGCAGTAATATCGTTAAAAACTCAACTGTTAATGATGAAATGATAAACAGGATAATACATATGACCTTAGACGATTTGGGTTTTTTGAATTTTTAGGATTATGAGAGTGTCTTAGTGACCTCTTTTTTTGTTAATAGTTATGTCTAATTTGTTTTAGAGCAGGTCGAAACCGTGAGGTCTAAAAATTACCAACTTTGAGTTAGCTTCAACAGCCGTAGCAACTTTTAACGAATCTATAAGTAGTTTAATCGTTATTGTAAGTAAAGAAAAAAGAGTGATGAGGAAGCATAATAAAAGGACTTGCATATATAAAAATCATTTATATACACAAGTCCTGTTCTTATTAAACTAAAGCACATGTTACTTTAATTACATTCCTCCAAAAGATCTGATTTAAAAAAAGCATGTTGAAACTAATATGTGTACCCTTTTAAAACGAACATCTAATAAATTCACATGCTATTTTGTGTTATTTATTTTAATTTTGAACTCCTAAAGAGAGCCTGTAAGTAGCACACGCAACAATTCTACTTTTTTATAAACCCCTTATGAATTATGATTTTTATTTATATCCGATTGAACAATAGCTTCTAATAAATCTTCACCAATTCTTGCGTATCTAGCACTTTGAGTTAGGGATAAACCAAAACTTTCATGTAAATATTGAGAACCAAACTTTGAAGCACAATATTGAAATGCAGCTATACGTAATCGTTTAGGCGAATATCCAGTTACTTGTTTTACCTTTTTACAAATTGAAACATTTGAAATTGAAGTATCTTTTAGTGATTTAAAAGCTGGGAATAATTTATTTGATTTTTTTCTCCCCAACATTTCTTTGCGACTAATTAATACCTTTTTTAATAACCTTAAATCGCTATCACTCAGGTATGCCGGAGGCCTCCCATTTATATAAATACATTTTTCATCTAGCAATAGATTTTCTAACTCTAAAACTTTAATTTCACTACTCTTAAGGCCATGGAAGTACACTAGAGAAGATAAAAATCTTTCAACGACTAAATCTTCCTCTCCAAACTCAATTGCTTTAAAAATGGCTTTATGTTGCTGCAGAGTCAATGGTTCAATTTCCACCATGCTATCTCTAGCTACAAATTGTTCTATAGGAACTACAAAAATAAATCCATGCTTCTTCATAAAAGTAAAAAAATTAAATAACGTTCTTTTTCTTATTTGACTACTCAAAAAATCCATATCTAGAAGGTATTTATTAATCATATCCTCTGTAATTTCTGCCCAACTTGAAACAGTATAATTTTTCATTAACCAATAATAAAATGCTCTTACTTCATCAATAAATATATCAACTGTTGCCCATGTCTTTGTAGAAGACGCATTTTTCCGTCTAGAATTCTCTATTTTTTGAGATTCAAACTCAATCATTTTCAATATTGGTTGTTGAAATGAATTTTCTAACTGTCTAATTTTATGTACGGTTTTTGACTTTGCATCTATTGGGCTTTGTTTTAATAAACCTTCACTTTCCAGAAAGACTAAAAAAATTTCTTTAGAACTATTATCAGACGAAAACTCCTTTTTAAAATCTAACAACCAATCATCTGAAAGAAGAATGTTAATATATTTGCGCCCATGGATCAATTCGTATTCATGCGTCTGCTCTTGCTCTTTAAATATAAACGGATGCATCTGTAGCCCATCTGGAATGTACCCTTGTAAAAAGACAAAGAACTTTTCCGTATTGCCCAAAATCGCTGCGCATGTTTGTACTGTTCGATTCAAACTATACAAATAATGAATAAAATTAACGTACAAACCTTTTACTGACTCATTGCTAAGCATCGTATTTAAGTATTCGAACGTGGTTCTATGATGAATCGTTCTGTATGCAATACATTCATAACAGAAATTATGTTGAGCTTTTTCCCTTAAGTTTACTCCACAGTCATGACATCTATTTTCTGAAAAAAAATACTGTGTTACCTGTTCTGTCAACCTTCGTTCAGGTCGAATATCAACAGGATAAAATGAATCTTCGTATGATTCTTCATCAAAAATAATTAAACTCTTCGAGTATAAAAACACTTTAATCGTGTAAATAGTCGATGGAGATTTAATTGCACTTTTTGATAAATAATCATCAACTAATTTTGATTCTAGGAGGGGTATATCTCCTTCATAACCTTGTAAAATTTTCAAAAAATCTATAACCATTCGATTTAATTGAGCATATTTCCATGGACTCTTTTCTATAAATGAAATAAAGTCGATTAATATATCTGATGTAAATTCACTTTTAGTCTTCGATAATCTATAAGCCGAGTCTGTTAAATATTTATTCAGTCTTCGTTTACCTTGACACTCATTGCATTCTCCATATTTTGCTACGGTCTTTTTAGATACCTTTTGATTACATTTTGGACAGCTCGTATACATTTATATCTCCTTTAAATCGGTGGCAATTTACGTTCAAATCCGTTTGCAACTTTTTTTGTTTGAACTTCTTTTTCATTATTTATATCTTTAGATATAATTACCGTAGGTTTATGAACAAGTAAGTCATTTGGTTTACAATTAAGTGCCGAACACAACGCATCAAGTGTCGTCATTTTCACCTGTTTTGGTGGTTCATTTATTAATGCTGCAATTGAAGGTGCAGACAGTTTGTAACCCGTTATTTCTTCCATTCTTCTAGCGAGTTCTGCTCCTGACCATATATCATTTTCAGCCATTATTTTCCTTAATCTCCATTCAAAAGCCAACTTTATTCACCTTCTTCCCAATCAGCTAATTGTTTTCTCCAATTTTCTTGACTTACTCTTATACGTCTTTCGATATAATTACTACTAGGTTCAAGGTATCCTGCAGTCGTAGACACATTAGCATGACCTAATAATTTACTCATAGTTAGTATATCTACACCCAATTCTACTTGAGATGTAGCGAATGCATGCCTCAATTGATGAGCAGAAAACAATTCTTCTTCTGGAACCCCTATATTTCTCTGTCTTCGCTTTAAATTTGCTCTCATGGTATTACGTGAAACCCTCTGTCCGTTTTCAGATAGAAATACAGCAACCTTGTTCATATTTTCTTTCTTAAAATCGGGAAGTATTTCATCCAAGTACCATTTTAATAAAACATCTACATCATTAAGCATTGGAACCCAACGAGTTTTATAACCTGTACCTCTACTTCCTTTTCCAAATCTGACATGAATTTTACCACTTTCTCCTAAGTCAAATCTCAAATCATTTATATCTATTTTAGTCAATTCAAATATTCTCAATCCCGACAACATTAATACTTTAAAAAACACATAGTCCCTAGCAGCAGTATAATATTTTCTACCATACTTCATCTCTTCCTTCATACCTTCAAAAAATGTATCAACAATATCTTTTCTTGGTGGTACAACTCTAATATCATTATCATCTCTTCGATGAAAAAATTTATTAAAATCATCTAACACGTCTGGAACTGTAACACCTAAAACATTGTAGATTTCAAGAGACTTTCTGTTTCTTAAAAAATTATAAAATGTAGAAATATTAGATTGATATTTTCTTCTTGTACTATGTGCTAAACCCCTCCCCACTAATGAAAGATAAAAATTTTCAACATCATCAGATGTAATCTCCCAAAAGAATTTACTTGATAATGATAAAAACTCATTAATATTTCTTAAGTTTAATGCAACAGTCTCAATGGTGAACCCTTTTACTTTTTGCTGTCTCTCCCATTCTCCTAAAATTTTTGCTTGATAATTATGTAATTCCTTTGTATCTACCAATATATTATTTGATTCTACAGTATTATCAATTAATTTAAAGCGATCCATACGACACCTCACAATTTTAGGTAACACCTAATTTTTTTAGGTGTTACCATATTATCATTAAGTGAATTTAAAGTCTAACATAAACATAATCCGATGATTATGAGCACAAATAATGGAAGCGGCAGACCGTTTAACAGCTTCTCGAAAGTAGGGTGAGAATCCAGCGCCTTCATATATTTCTATATTAGGTTTCCAAGAACTCCCCTCCAAACCGTACGTACTCCTCTCAGAGTATACGGCTTTCCATTTACTTTAATCTAACTTACCATTATGTAAATCGTGATGACACGATGTACATAACGCCATTGTCTTTCTTCTTCGGGCAATCATTTTTTGTTCCCACATTTTCTTGCCTTTTAAATCTTTTAGTTTATGGATGTGATGCATTTCAAGTGGTACTCCCACTGTACTGCACCATTCACATTTTTCGACAAGTAATCGGTCAATCATACTCGTTCGCCCTGTATAAATTAATGTATTTTCAACTATATCAACTGTTGGCTGTTTAATCGTATCGTTCTTTTCCATTCATTGCTCTGTAAAATAAGCAATTTTTAGACCCTCTTTGGTTTCATATCGAACACCCATTTTCCTATTAATCTTATATTTAGTGATAATTTTGCTGACAGTACTTTTATATTTATTCGTATACGTTTTAATCATGCTGTATTTCATCGTTTGACGGAAAGACTGTAAAACATGTACATTACTCGCTAGACGATAGTAATTGTAGTAACCCTCTATTTCCGCATTGTACGTACGTAAAATTTCAAGATCATCATTATGCACCAAATACGGGCGATGAATGGGTTTCCAACCATTGTTTGCTCCTATTTTTAACGCATTTAACTGTAGAAGTTTTTGGATATATTTTTCATGTGGAACGAAAAGCTTTGCTTGATAGTTGAACTTACGCTTTTTTGTTCCATTTGGCATTTTCATTCTATGCCAATCTCTCATAACACGAATATCATACCCAAGAAAACGCGCATTTTTCTTACTGTGAGTAATTAAGGTCTTTTCATCGCTTAACTCTAACTTTAGTTGTTTTTTTAAGAACATTTTCAAGTCTTGCTTAGTTTGTTCGGCTTCCTTTTTACTACCGATGACACCTAGTATAAAATCATCTGCGTACCGCACATATTTTAAACGTCGGTAATTTGGGTCAAAAAGGTCTTTACTATCATGGCTTTGTAATTCTTTATAAAGCGCTTTTAATTCTTTTAACCGTTCTTTCTTTTGTTCTTCACTTAATTTAGACCAATCACGTTTATTGTTACTTTTTCTCTTCGCAATTTTTGATGCTAAGTTATGATAAGTAAGATTGTGTGTACGTTTATCACCTTTATTATAGCTTTCTATATATTGCTCCACATATTTGTCGAGTTCATTTAAATAAATGTTCGATAACAGAGGACTAATAATCCCGCCTTGTGGTGCACCACTATAAGTTTTGTGAAATACCCAATCTTCCACATAGCCTGCTCGCAAAAACTTCCAGATTAAATTGATGAATTTTTCATCTTGAATCTGTTTTCTTAAAATATTTATTAATACATGGTGGTCTATATTATCGAAGAAGCCTTTAATATCCCCCTCAATAAACCATCTTGTCCCCGTAAAAGTATTGCGGATTTCTTTCAATGCTGTATGACAGCTAAGATTTGGTCTAAATCCATGAGAGTGTATGGAAAAATGCGGTTCATAAATACTTTCAAGTAATCGCCGAACAACTTCTTGGACTAATTTATCCTCGAAGGTAGGAATGCCAAGCGGTCTTGTTTTCCCGTTCTTTTTTGGGATATACGTCCGTCGTGCTGGATTTGGTTGATACGTTTGCGTTTTTAATTTTTCAATGAGCTTTTCAATACGTTTTATACTCATACCATCAATCGTATCTTCATTGATCCCTCTTGTATTACTGCCCTTGTTTGTATACAATTTTGCGTAAGCTTCAAAATAGAACTCTTTATTGTATAAGTTACGATATAGCCGTTCAAATACATAATCCTTATCTTTTGCTTTGGCAGTTAGACGATTTAATACTACTTTTGGAATTCTCATAGAGCCTCCGCTCCTTCCCAATTTTGTATTAACGTTGTAAACTGCTCCCCTTCGCCATGTACTAGGCTTTCCCTAGCTCGGACTACTACGAGAGCTCCGTTACCATATCAGATATTCAGTGTCTATACACATAGCCCAAAGGCATTCTGACTTAGGTAATCCCCATTTAGATTTATAAAGACTTGTCGCATGTATAATGTCGGATATGACGTTCGCTCGTTACTTTTATACGAAAGTTGGGTGAAATGGTATCACATCATTGACCTCGAAATCTTTAAGGACAATGCACATTTCAAATAGCGTAAATCATGACCTCCCGCTAAAGGTCCCCGTAGTCCCCCTTGAGCTGTCATTCAAGCAGTTTAGCCTTTATCCTTATTTATACAATTCATCTCGCCATTCAGTCGTACTTCGGTCATTAAGTAACTTATGGCTTTTCCAACATGCTACACTCCCTGTCCGGTTTCCCTTTCAGATAAGTTGGCTGATGATAGGGTGAAGCTTGTGATATGTCCCTACTGCTATGCGAAAGCAGATTCCTTATAAACCCTTATGGGCGCACAATTTCCCTGGGATGAACGATCGAGGCGTTTAAACTACCTATAAAAATGGTCTGTTTATGAATAATTTGATTCTTGATATTCAGAAAAAGAACAACAAAATGCTCTTGGTTAAGCGACGTCATATCAGGCATTAAGTAGGCTGCTGCATCTTGCGGAGAACGTATCGTAAATTTCTCAATATTTTGTTTTTGAGCCAATCGTCTACCAAGTTCAATGGCTGCGAGTAATTGAATGGCTTTCACCTCACCGATTCCTTTAATAGCCACCATTTCTTCGATGGTTGCATGCTTCAAATGATGTAAACGTTCAAACACATTTAATACTCTATTTGCAAGAGCAAGTACAGATTCTTCCTTCGTCCCTGTTCTCAATAAAATGGCGAGCAGCTCTTGATTGGATAGACTTTCAGCCCCTTGCCGTAACAGCCGTTCACGAGGACGATCCTCCATATGGACATCACGTATCATCAAACTTGGTAAAACCTCTTCCAGCAAAAATACTCACTCCTTCGCAAATTGGATAATTTGTCGTGCTACCAATTGCGAAAACAAAGCTGCAAGTGGTAGACCTACAACATTGTTATAATCTCCTTCAATTCGTTTAACTAATAGTGTGCCTACTGTCTGAATACCATAACCACCAGCTTTATCAAATGGATCTCCAGAATCTACATAGGCTTCAATTAACTCTTGAGATAAATGATGAAAAATAACTGTAGTTTCCTCTACAAAAATCGTTTCTTTTCCATTTGGTTCGATAATTGCTACCGCTGTCATAACAACATGCTTGTTGTCTGACAATCGCTGTAAATGTGAAATAGCTTCCTCACGTGTTTTTGGTTTATGTAGTAGCTCATCCTTGTAAACCACGATTGTATCTGCACCAATAATCGTGGCATTAGGTGCTTTTCTGGCTACATCACGCGTCTTTAATAGAGCCACTCCCTTTACATAATCCTGCATAGTATTGGCTTGTACACTTGTTTCCTCCACTTCACTAGTCATTACTTCAAACGGAAGTGCTAACATGCCCAGTAATTCCTTTCTCCTTGGTGACGCAGAAGCAAGGACAAGCTTATAATTTGTTTTCAACATGATCTGACCATTCCTCCTTATCCTTATGATAACGAAGAATAGACGATTTGAAAATTTTCAAAAAATCAAGATAATGATACTTTCGCGATCTTTTATGCTTAAAACTTCACCTGAAGACATGTATTTTTAGATTGATAATGCGCAAAAACATGCAGTCGAATAATGTTAACATCGTTGGAAATAGTAGAGGCAGCCGCTCCAATTGATTGCCAATCCTCTGGTAATGTAGAGTCCTTTCCATTTTCTTTAAAATTTAATTTTGTAGCTTTTTTGTCTGCTAAGGCTGTTGGCAGTTCTGCAAGTGTTGGTTCCTTACAGCTTGCGCCACTGACAGTAAATGCTTTTTTAAAGGTTGCGGGTTCCTGTAAAAATTCTAGCTGACTTTCTTCTGTTACCATGCTTGTCCATACATAGAATTTTCCATCAACCTGAACAATCGCACTCTCTTTTAATGCTGGGTATTCCGCAACAAAAGAACTGGCACTCTCATAATTCGAATACACACCTGCTTGACTGGCAAAAAACATAGGGGCATTAGATGTATTGGTTGTCTCACCGGCAGTTGGAATCGTCTCTGTTTTTGATTGATTATTTGCTACTTCACTACCATTTATCTTTAACGGTAACTGTGTACTGGCCTGTAACACGCCTAAAAAAATCGCCACACCTAATAAACCAACAAATCCACCAATAATCATTGCTCGAAATATTTGTTTTTTTATCACATGACTTACAATTTTCATGCATCTATCACCTCACCCTTCCACCGATCTATCCAACTAGTAGCGTTGCAAAAATTCGATGACTCAATATGATATAAGTATATGTAGATTACGAAGTGTAAATGCGAGTTAATTGTGATTTGCTACAGAACTGTTGAAAGGAAAACATGGTCTCTAGCTATAAAAAAACTAGGACTCCCTCTCAAGAGTCCTAGTCGGTTTATTCTTTTAATCTATTACGTACCGCTGTTAGTAAATACAATGAGCCAGATACGATTGTTCTTTGCTGACTTAGTGACTGCGCCTGTAAAAAAGGTACATAATCCACAAGGACAGCTTTGGATGCTGCATTGGAAAGGGTTAGCATTTGTTGCGCAGTCATCGCTCGCGGATTGTCAAAATCAACAAAATAAAAATTATCGCTGACCTGCTCAAAAAGGCGGAGAATCTGCTGTACGTCTTTATCTGCTAATATACCGATAACAAATGTTATGCGCTCATTTGGAAACTCACATTGAATCGTTTCCACTAATTTTTCCGCACTTGCTGGATTATGAGCACCATCTAAAATAACACAGGGCATTATTTCTTCAAAACGTCCTAAAATAGTAGCCCTTTGCACTGCCTGACGTATAGCTACTTCACTCGTAGATACATCTAATACAGATGCCACTTCAAAAAATGCTGTAATGGCAAGTGCCATATTATTCGCTTGATGTGTTCCCTTCATAGACCGAGTTAGTTTTGCTATTTGAAACTGTTGCACTACATTGGTATAGCATTCTCCATCAGCTGTTGATTTGACAGTAAAATGTTGACCTAATGCTAGAACATTGGCATTTTTCCGAGCGGCTTCATCATCAACAATACGCTTAGCTTCATCTGGTAAATCACCTATAATGACAGGGCGAGATCGTTTAATAATGCCTGCTTTGTGACGGGCAATATGGGAAAGCGTATCTCCTAAAAATTTTGTATGTTCTAACGCGATGCTTGGGATAATGGAGACAATCGGTGTTACCACATTCGTGCTATCCAGTAACCCACCCATACCTGCTTCAATAAGCGCGATATCCACGTGCTCATTCACAAAATGTAAAAATGCAGCTACAGTTAGTAATTCAAAATCCGTTAGTTTTTCACTAAGCTCTGCCTGTTGCATTTGTTGAAAAACTCGATCCATTTCAGCTTCCGTTATAGGGTGACCAGCTATTTGAATTTGATCATGGACATCCACTATACATGGAGACATAAATTTGCCTACGCGTAAGCCATGTTCTTGAGCAATTGCCTCCAGAAACGTTAACGTAGATCCTTTACCATTTGTGCCTGCTAAGTGGACAACACGCAATGTTTGCTCGGGGTTTCCTACTAAGGACAAGGCCTCTTCAATCGCCTCAAGACCAGGTTTAATCACATCATCGCTTTTGACATGCCATTTTTCTTTATAATGATCAAGTTTTGGAATCATTGTCCTTCCTCCTCTAGCCATTGTCGAACTTCCGCTATAAAGTATAAAGAACCTGTAATGACCACAATATCCTCTTCATGGCGTTCATGTAGTACAGTTTGAACAATTTCTAGCCATTCTTCGTGATGTGTTTTATGTGCATGTGTCGATAACATCGCTAAGCTCTCGGCAGGCATTGCATTGGGCAGGTTTATTTGCGTAAAAGCAATTGAAATCGCCACAGCATCCATTAGCTCTATACTGTTGGCATGATCCTTATCAGCCAATGCTGCATAAATGAATCGATATTGGTTGTTAGGATAGACATCCTTGAGTGTTTGGATTAGGGCAGCTGTACCTTCTGAATTATGAGCGCCATCTAGCACAATATGATTCGGCCATTGCTCGAAACGGCCAGCCCACTGTGCGCGTTGTAGTCCTTGACGAATTGTATCATCAGCAAAGGAAAGGTATCCGTCTTCACGTAATAAAAGTAGAGCCGTAATAGCAAGACTTGCATTATTAATTTGATGGGGACCAGCCATTTTTAAAGGTACATCCATCATCACGACCTGTTCTTTTTTATATGTAAATTGCTGATAATCTGTGCCTTGCTCACTATTTGTCACCGTAAAATCTTGTCCTAAAACGAAGCATGGTGCGTGTCGTTCCTCTGCCGTGGCTTTAATAACAGCTAATGCCTCCTCATTCCTAACTCCTACTACAACTGGTACGCCTCTTTTGATGATGCCTGCTTTTTCACTGGCAACCTTTGCGAATGTATCACCTAAAAATGCAGTATGCTCTAGCGAAATCGTTGTAATAATCGCTAAAAGCGGCGTGACGACATTGGTCGCATCTAAACGTCCTCCAAGCCCTGTTTCAATAATCGCTATATCTACTCCTTGATGGGCAAAATATTGAAACATAATCAGTGTGACTACCTCAAAAAAGCTGGGAAAATCGCCATTGTATTGTTCTTCTATAATTTTGGCTAGTTGATTGAAATAGGCTAAAAATTGCTCATCCGAGATTTGCTTGCCGTTAATAGTCATCCGTTCATTGACTCTCTCCAAATGCGGGGACGTAAATGCTCCTACTTTGTAACCCGCATGTTGTAGCATTTCTCTTAAGGCATTCACCGTAGAGCCTTTGCCATTTGAACCTGCCACATGAATTACACGTAGTTGATTATGCGGATGACCTAAATGGGCAAGTACTTCTCGCATGAGGACAAGTGGTGCACGTTTATGATCAACTGCTTTTAATGTAAAGATAAATTTTGTACATTCGTTCATTGTGTTAAACAAAAGAAACACTCCCTCTTACTGCAATACCTTTATTTTAGTACAAGTAATGTTTAATAACATCGTTAAATAGCAAAACACTCGAAAAAACACGCTGCTAGCGACTGCGTGTTAGTTTTATTTTTTCAATTAATGTACTTGGTGAGCATCTAATAGAACCCCCATATTGTCAATAGCGGGAGAATATTTGGACGTTGTACTCATTCAAAGGGGTTTTTAACATTTAAATATCGAAATTCGAGCAATACTCATTTATTTTTTGAATCGTTAATAAATCTGTACGTGATAACTGGATACAATTCTGTTGAGGTTTATTTGCTAATAGAGCACACGTCCACTGGCATTAAATAAACGATAATACTTTGCTTCTAATAATTTCAAAAGATTCGTTTCTATCAGTACCCTTGCACTTACAAAATCTAATTCATCACATGCTTTATTGACTTTCGTAATAATTGTGGCAATGTGTCCTGTCAACCTCAACACCTCCACTTTTCATACAATAGGCTCTACAAAAAGGGGGCTAGCCATCCCAATTCACCAAAACATTCAGGTTTTTTATCCTACTGAACGAATGATAACACTAATCTATTAGACTTATTATTTCGAATAACACTATATTTTAACCTAATTACACACATACCTTTTGCTCCATATAAAAAAGAAGCAATGGATGACTTTACAGCCATCCATTGCTTCCTCATTACATATTTTTTAATTCTTCTAAACGTTTTAACACAACAGCATGCTTGCTTTCATAATCTGCTAATTTTTCACGCTCTGCATTGACTAACGCTTCAGGTGCTTTCGATACGAACTTCTCATTTGATAACTTACCAGTAACAAGCTTTACTTCTTTTGCCCATTTCTCTAACTCTTTTTCAAGGCGAGCAATTTCTTCCTCTAAGTTAATAAGACCAACAAGTGGTAGGAACACTTGCGCTCCTGTGACAACAGCCGTCATTGATTGACCTGGTGCCTCTAAACCTTCACCAATTGTGAGGGTATCAGGATTACAGAATTTTTCTAAATAGCCTTGATTCGCTTCAAGAACAGCTACTGTTGCTGCATCTTTCGCTGAAATAAATAGCGGTACTTTTTTGCTCATCGGTGTATTCACTTCCGCACGAATATTACGTACTGAACGTATAATATCCATTAGGAGCTTCATATTATCTGCTTCATCAGCAAAATGAAGATCCGCACGTACTGTTGGCCATGCAGCCACTGTAATCGATTCACCTTCATGTGGTAAGTGCTGCCAAATTTCTTCTGTAATGAATGGCATAAATGGATGTAATAAACGCATTGTTTGATCCAGTACGTAAGCTAAAATAGAACGAGTAGTCTTTTTAGCTACTTCATCCTCACCATAAAGTGGTAATTTCGCCATTTCAATATACCAAGAACAGAAATCATCCCAAATGAAATTGTATAATTCACGACCAACTTCTCCAAATTCATAACGTTCTGCAAGAGAAGTTACACGTTCAATCGTTTCATTTAAGCGTGTTAAGATCCATTTGTCAGCAACGGATTTTTCACCTGTTAAGTCGATTTCATCATAGGTCATACCGTCCATATTCATAAGTGCGAAACGTGATGCATTCCAAATCTTATTGGCAAAATTCCATACTGCCTCTACTTTTTCAGTTGTATAGCGTAAATCTTGACCAGGTGATGAACCAGTCGCTAGGAAATAGCGTAAAGAGTCTGCACCGTATTGCTCAATAACATCCATTGGATCTACACCATTACCAAGTGACTTACTCATTTTACGACCTTCGCCATCACGTACTAAACCGTGAATTAACACATCTTTGAATGGGCGTTGACCTGTAAATTCAAGGCCTTGGAAAATCATGCGAGATACCCAGAAGAAAATAATATCATATCCCGTTACTAATGTGCTGGTTGGGTAATAACGTTTATATTCTTCATTTGCCTCATCTGGCCAGCCCATTGTAGAAAACGGCCAGAGCGCAGAAGAGAACCAAGTATCGAGTACATCTTCATCTTGCGTCCAATTTTCGGAATCAGTTGGGGCTTCTTTTCCTACGTAAACTTCGCCTGTTTCATTATGATACCAAGCTGGGATTTGATGGCCCCACCATAATTGACGAGAAATACACCAATCACGGATATTCTCCATCCAACGAGAATATGTGTTTTCAAAACGAGCTGGGACAAAGTTTACTTTCCCTTCTTCATCTTTTTGAAGCTCGAGGGAAGTGTCAGCAAGTGGTTGCATTTTAACGAACCATTGTGCTGAAAGGTATGGCTCAACAACAGCACCAGAACGTTCAGAGTGACCTACTGAATGCATATGCTCTTCAATACGAATCAGCACGCCTGCTTCTTGTAAATCAGCAACAATTTGCTTACGGCATTCAAAACGATCCATCCCTTTATATTTGCCAGCAAGATCATTCATTGTACCGTCTTCATTCATCACAAGAATGCGCTCTAGGTTGTGACGATTTCCAACTTCAAAGTCGTTCGGATCATGGGCTGGTGTCATTTTTACAACTCCAGTACCAAATTCCTTATCAACATAGTCATCAGCTACAATCGGAATTTCACGACCTACAATCGGTAAAATAACTGTTTTACCAATTAAATGCTGATAGCGCTCATCGTTCGGGTGAACAGCTACCCCAGAGTCACCGAGCATTGTTTCAGGACGTGTTGTAGCAACTTCTACATATCCTGAGCCATCCGCTAAAGGATATTTCATATGATAGAATGCACCTTGCACATCCTGATAAATTACCTCAATATCAGATAATGCTGTTTTCGCTGCTGGATCCCAGTTGATAATACGTTCGCCACGGTAAATTAAACCTTTTTCATATAACTCAACAAAAACTGTTTTAACTGCATCTGAAAGACCTTTATCTAGTGTGAAACGTTCACGTGTGTAGTCTAAACCAAGGCCAAGCTTTGCCCATTGATCACGAATATGTCCAGCATATTCTTCTTTCCATTCCCATGTTTTTTCAAGGAATTTTTCACGGCCTAAATCATAACGTGTAATATTATCCTCACGCAGTTTTGCTTCTACTTTTGCTTGTGTTGCGATCCCTGCATGGTCCATACCTGGTAACCAAAGGGCATCATAGCCTTGCATGCGTTTCATACGAGTAAGGATATCTTGTAATGTTGTATCCCAAGCATGCCCAAGATGTAATTTACCTGTTACGTTCGGTGGTGGAATAACGATGGAATAAGGCTTTTTCCCACTTTCAGGCTGTGCCTCGAAAAATTTCCCTTGTAACCACCATTCATAGCGACCGGCTTCAATGGACTGTGGGTCATATTTAGTTGGCATTGAAATGTTTTCTGTCATCTTGACTCCTCCTATTGTTTGAAGACTATTGGTAAAGAAATGCTGTTCATTTTTTTACCCAATAAAAAAACTCCTCTCGTCTAAAAGGACGAAGGAGTTTTAATTCGCGGTACCACCTTTAATTCCAGCAGCGGTTAAGATCAATGCTAAATGACACATTTTCTCAGCCTTCCCTACTGGCTCTTAATTCGGTAACGGTGTTTAACCGGCTTTAACTACTGTTAGTTCACTAAAGCTGCTCAAGGGCTACCTTCAATTAAGTACAAATAGAAACTTCTCAGCTACCGTTTCCTCTCTGAAAATGTAGACATAATTTACTCTTCCCTATCATAGCATCTGTATTTGATTTTCCTTATTGTACCGCAGAATCGTGTCATTTTTCAAGTGATTTAGTCATCTTTTAGTAAGAGTAAAGTAAATAGAAAAGGAAGTGACAATTCAATGCGTCGACGCAAGTATAACCCTTGGCTTTTACCTCCTTGGCTACGACAAGTTCGTTTTTATTGTAGAACCATTATTGTGCCAATTTGTGCTTTTCAGTTTATCCGTGTCATTATTGTGCCAACATCAGGCGATTTAGTCTTCTTATTGCTCCTACTACTTCTCTGCTATTTACTTTTGAAAGACATCATTTGAAACACGGACTTTAAGCGGTGTATACTCTTCTGTTAGGTCCCAAATCATGGAAGGCACTTCATGCCAAGTGCTGGATTCACGTACAACAATATGGCTTGAGGATTCTCTCATTACTATCTTTTGGTCAACTGTTGTAGAGGTCTCTTGGCGTGAAGCTGCTGCTACTGCGGTAGGTTGTTTCACTTGAACACTTTCCTCGATCACAGCCATTTTTTCTTCTTGATCGAAAGCATGAGCCATTAGGTGTGGATTGTCTAAAGTATCATTTTCAACAACGGGTTCATATTCGTTAAAAATACTTGTAACTGTCCACTCAAGCTGACACATCTGATTCGACAGACTAGGGCGAATATCTTTGACCATTAAATCTTTGACATCCGATTCTTTTGGTAAATCCACATGTAAAGGGACAGCATACTCAAAATAACCAGTATCTCCTTGGACATCAAGGGCATCAATTGTAATTAAATTATCATCACCTGTAAATGCTTGCATATCTTGAAAATCAAAACGAACATGTGCCGTAATATGGTAGATGCCCATTAATCGAAGTGAATCCTCTAACTGCATGGCTTGCCACTGTGGTTTAATTTGTACAGCAGCTAATTCTGTTGGGCAACCATATCCAGGAAAACAAAATGTTTCTCGCATATTCCAAGTTTTTTGTTCGATAATAATCCCTCCCTTTGCATCATATGACGATTTAAAGGATAGTATGCTAGTGTGTTTCAAGTTGAACATAATTATAAATAGATACTACTAGAAAAATGGCATGCTAGAATATTACTTCTAGCATGCCATTTTCATGGATGTTCTTATCATTTAAACATTGACTAATTTAATTTTATTAGCTACACGATCTGTTAGCATTTGTGTTGCCTTTGGTACAATCGGTTTAAAAATCGGATTTAACACAGGGCCAGCTAAGCCGCCAGCAACGACTTCTAAAAAACCTGTCATTTTTGTGTTTTCAGCATCAATGCTTTCTGCAAGGAAATAGCCATTTCCAGTGAAATTATCAGAAAGACCCTTTAATTCGAATGTAACTTTTGATGGTGCTACCCATTCTAAAATTGTAATTTCTACTTGTACCGTTTTTTTCAAAACGCCAACATTGCCTTTAAAAGTCCATGTTGAATGTTTGTCATCAATCATTTCGTGTGTATTATAACCTGGGACAAGCTTTGCCCATTTTTCCATATCACTGACGAATTCCCATACATTATCAATTCCTACGGGTACTTCGACCATGTGTGTGCCAGTTGCCATATTAATTCACTACTTTCTATTATGAATAGCTATATTATAAACGATATCGCCCACAATTTGGCCATGCTGAAAGATATAATTTTAACAAAAACAGGTCCTTCATCCAGTATAGAAGTTCTTATTTGCTAGTTAATATATGCTATACTTTCTCTTTTGCTCATTCATTGCTCAAGTACTAGAATGACTTCCATCATAGAAAACCATTAATCGTAAGCGCTTGCGGTTTTCTGTCTCTGTCGCTTCACTTTAAGCTGAATTAAGCTAAAAAAGGCACGCTAGATTTGTTTCTAGCATGCCCTAAACTTTGTTATCTTGCTAATTGTGCAAATACTTTATGGAAGGCATCCACTGTTTTAGCCATATGTTCTTCCGTATGTGCTGTGGAAATAAATAATCCCTCAAACTGAGAAGGTGGTAGGAAAATCCCTTCCTCTGCCATCAGGCGGAAGTATTCAGCGAATAATTGTAAATCAGATGATTTAGCAGAAGCAAAATCAATAACATCTTCATTCGTAAAGAAGAAACCAATCATAGAACCAGCACGATTAACTGTGTGCGGAATATTGTATTTTGTTGCGGCTTCACGGAAACCTGCTTCCAGCAGATCACCTAATTTTTTAAAGTAATCATACGTACTATGGTCTAAGCGTGATAACGTTTCGTAGCCGGCTGTCATCGCTAATGGATTCCCAGATAGTGTACCTGCTTGATAAATAGGGCCAGCTGGTGCTACTTGCTCCATAATCTCTTTTTTCCCAGCAAACGCTCCTACTGGCAGACCACCACCGATTACTTTTCCTAAAGTAGTTATATCAGGCGTGACATCAAAATAGCCTTGTGCACAGCCATAATCTACACGGAAACCTGTCATAACCTCATCAAAGATTAATATTGCACCGTGCTCCGTTGTAAGGGCACGTAGACCTTCTAAGAAACCTGGCTGTGGTGGTACAACCCCCATATTCCCTGCAACTGGCTCCACAATGACTGCTGCTAGCTCTGCACCAAATTTCTCGAACACCGTTTTTGCCCCTTCTAAATCGTTGTAGGCAACTGTTAACGTATTTCGAGCGATATCTGCCGGTACACCAGGGCTGTCAGGTAAGCCTAATGTGGCTACACCAGAGCCAGCCTTAATCAATAAGGAATCACCATGACCATGATAAGAGCCTTCAAATTTTAAAATCTTATCACGTCCAGTAACACCACGAGCTACACGTAAGGCAGACATAGTAGCCTCTGTTCCTGAAGAAACAAAGCGAATCATTTCCATACCTGGCAGACGATCTAAAACTAATTGAGCTAAACGATTTTCTGTATAGCTTGGCGCACCAAAGGAAGAGCCTTTTGCTGCTGTGTCAGCAATTGCTTTCACTACCTCTGGATGAGTATGGCCTAAAATCAGTGGCCCCCAAGATAATACATAATCAATATATTCGTTGCCATCAATATCTTTAATAATAGCACCGTGGCCAGATTCCATGAAAATCGGATCCATATTTACTGATTTGAATGCACGTACTGGGCTACTAACGCCACCCGGCATTAATTGAACAGCTTCAGCATAAGCTTGCTTTGATTTTTCGTAAGAACGTGTCATTTATTTCTCCTCCAACCAACGTGCAGCATCTTTTGCATGATACGTAATGATTAAATCAGAGCCTGCACGTTTCATACCTAATAATGTTTCAAGCACAACTTTTTTCTCTTCAATCCAACCATTCATAGCAGCCGCTTTAATCATTGCATATTCACCTGAAACATTATACGCAACAAGCGGTAATGGATAGTTATTTTTCATATCTCGAATAATATCTAAATAGCTAAGGGCAGGTTTTACAATTAAGAAATCTGCGCCTTCTTCGATATCTGACTCTGCCTCACGGAAAGCCTCTAAACGGTTCGATGGATCCATTTGGTAGGACTTACGATCACCAAATTGCGGTGCACCATCTGCAGCGTCACGGAACGGACCATAGTAGCTAGATGCATATTTGACTGCATACGACATGATTGGAATATGCTCAAATCCTGCTTCATCTAGACCAGCACGGATTGCTGTAACAAAGCCATCCATCATATTAGATGGAGCAATAATATCTGCACCAGCTTTTGCTTGTGACACAGCTGTACGGGCTAACACATCTAATGAAGGGTCATTTAAAATCTGATCGCCTTCAATTAAGCCACAATGTCCATGGTCTGTAAATTCACATAAGCATGTATCGGCAATGACTAATAGCTCAGGATGACGTGCTTTAATAAGTCGTGTCGCTTCTTGAACAATGCCATGATCATGGAACGCACCTGTTCCAACAGCATCTTTTTCAGCTGGTAAACCAAATAAAATAACCGCAGGAATTCCTAATGCTACAACCTCATCAATTTCAGCTTCTAGTTTATCCAATGAAAATTGAAAAACGCCAGGCATTGAATGTACTTCATTTTTAATATTTTCGCCTTCAATTACAAAAATAGGATAGATCAGGTCCTCTTTATGTAAGTATGTTTCTTTTACCATTGATCTCATCGTTGCATTAGCACGCAAACGACGATGTCTTTGAAATTGTAGTTTTGTCATGATTTGTCCCCTACTTTCATAATTTCTTCGATAACTGCTTGCATGGTATATACACTTGGCATAATCTCCACAGTAGCACCGTATTGTTCAAGAGCCGCTTCCGTAATATGACCAATGGCTGCAATACGAGTTGCTCGCCAGCCAACATGTGATGCTACATCCCTTGCATACACATCAACAGCTGATGGACTAGCAAAAATGACCGTGACATCTTGATGTTGCTCGATGCATTTGAGAATAACTGAGGTTTGATCATGTCGTTCCCTCGTTTCATAAACAGTCCACTCTTTTACTTCAAAGGGCAGTCCATTCTTCAGCGTACTTTTCGCCTTCTCTCCACGAATAAACAAACATCTCGGAAGATTACCTGCTACACTCGGAAATTCTTGGACGAAAATATCAGCACTAAATACAGAAGGCATAAAGCTCACTTGAAATCCTAGCTTTTCTAATGCTGTCGTTGTTTTTGTTCCAATGGAAGCAATTTTCCCTTGGAAGTGATCGGCATTCAAATGATGCCGCAGCATTTTACGAGCAAAAGCATCGACAGCATTTTGACTCGTAAAAATAAGCCAATCAAATTGATTCGCACAATTCAATCGTTCAGTATCATGATTGTCTAATCGTTCGCATGTTTCAATTAATGGGGCAATGATGGCATGGCCACCTAAAGCTGTTATATTGTCGACAATGGTTGTTGTCTTAGATGTCCCCGTTAAAAGGATCGTTTTACCTTTTAGGGGTAAATTACTTGGCATCTTGCTCTGCCTTTACACGTTGAATTAGTTCGAAAGCGCCCTGTTCTGTTAAAATAGCAGCCAGCTCTTCCCCAATTTTTTGTGCGTCTGTTCCTACTACTGTTTCCTTATACAAAACAGAAGCATCTGGAGCTGCGACAAGGCCAGTTAATGTCATTACGCCCCCATTTGAAGTGGCATACCCAGCGATTGGTACCTGACAGCCACCATCCATTGCTGCCAAAAAGGCACGTTCCGCATGTGCCTCTTGCCAAGTGAATGGATCCGTTAATTTTCCTAACTCAGCTAATAGCTCCGTATCATCTCCACGACATTCAATACCAAGAGAGCCTTGCGCTACTGCTGGCAGACAATGTTCTACAGGTAAAAACTCTGTGACTACATCATCACTCCAGCCAAGACGTTTCAAACCAGCGGCTGCTAGAATAATTGCATCATATTCCTCTGTCTCCAACTTAGCTAAACGTGTATCAACATTTCCTCGAATCCATTTAATCTCGATATCTGGGCGTACTGTTAATAGCTGTGCACTGCGACGTAATGAACTTGTCCCAACTACCGCTCCCGCAGGAAGTTCTGCAAATTTAACATGACCTTTCGAAATAAAGGCATCACGTGCATCTTCACGTGGAGGAATGCAACCAATCACTAACCCTTCTGGCAACACAGCAGGCATATCTTTCATAGAATGGACAGCAAAATCAATTTCTTTATCGTAGAGGGCTTGCTCAATTTCTTTCACAAACAATCCTTTTCCCCCTACTTTTGAAAGCTGCACATCTAAAATTTGATCCCCTTTTGTTACGATCTCTTTTACTTCAAATTCGAATGGGGCACCAGCCGCTTTTAATTCATTAATGAACCAATTTGTTTGAGTTAGCGCTAGCTTACTTCTCCTAGAACCTACAATAATTTTTCTCAACAGTCTCCAACCTTTCTTCTAATACCATAAATGGAATCGCGATAAACTACTTCCTAGGAAGAAGTTCACAACAACTAATAGATAGGCATAAATATGTACCCATGCATAAGTTGTTCCTGTCAGCTTGCTTTTGCGATTCACATATAGGATAAAGCAATACAAAATTAAAATAATGAAGGACCCTATGATTTTCGAATCGAAAATCGAAAGACTCTCTAATGTTAATAGTGCCCATTCAAACCCTAATATTAAACTTATAAATAACATCGGAATCCCAATAAAAAATGAAATATTCATCCAGCTACTCGTTTGCTGTAGGGATGGTAATCTTGTCCATAAATGTGTCCACTTTTTCTTTTTCAGTAAACGATATAGAACGAGATACAAAATGGCAAACACGAATGTTAAAGTGAACGCTGCATATGACAGTATCGCAAATGATATATGAATAAAAAGCATTTCCGAAATTAATGTCTCTCCGACGGCTCCTGTAGGGCGTTTAGGCATAAATGTAAAGATACTAGCGAATAAAAATCCTAGTATATTAATAATAAACACCGGTAAGTCCACCTTCGCAATACAGTGAAGGATAATCGATAACGTCACAAGTAACCAGGAATAAAATAAAATTCCCTCGGACAAGGATAGAATCGGAAAACGCTTTGTTTCCACAAATGTTAAAATAATAATGGCACTTTGAATCACCCATACAAATGAAACAAGCCAAAAAGCAATGCGTCTTGCTCGTACTTGCTTATAAAAATAATCAGTAAAGTAAAAAACTAGACTGATCGCATACAAGACGATCATCACTTCATATAGTCTCGTCATGGTCAAATCAGCCAATAGACATCCCTTCTTTGTAGTAAAATGGTCAAGCTAGTATCTCTCAGAAAACAAAAAAAACGTTTTCGTATCCTTAGTTTACCATACAGATACGAAAACGCCTCTTGTAATATCAGTAGAGAATCCAATTGCGCGAAGTACTTACGTACAACCATTTTGGCTACGCGTACACATTGGATATTTTAGAAAGAGTACTTTGGCTCAGCAGAAGTTTGAGATGCCTTTGAGCGTTCTTTACGCTCAAGATCTTGCTTTGTCATCTCCTGAACTTCAACTTCAACAGCCTCTTCTATACCAAAAATTTGTTGGAATAAACGTAACTGTTCATTTGCTTTTGGTTCATTTGCCAATTCTTTAGCTTGTAAAATTGGCTCTTTTAACAATTGATTGATAATAGATTTTGTATGTTTGCTTAAAATTTTACGTTCACGATCCGTTAAATCTGGCATTTTATTTTCGATACTAATCATCGTCTCTTCTTGAATACGATTAGCTTTTTTACGTAACGCTGAGATGACTGGTACTACACCAAGCGTTGCTACCCAATCTTTAAATTGGTCAACTTCTTTGCCAATCATATCTGTAATATCAGCAGCAGCACGTTCACGCTCTGCTAAATTCGCTTCAACAATACCTTGTAAATCATCAATATCATATAAGAAAACATTTGGTAAGTCGCCTACTCGTGGATCAATGTCACGAGGAACAGCAATATCAACCATAAACAAAGGTTTTCCTTTACGTAAACGTTCCACAAATTGCATCAGCTCATAATCAATAACAAAATCTGTTGCACCTGTTGAAGTGATTAAAATATCCGCCTCTAAGAGAGAACATTGCAATTCCTTCATTGACTTGGCTTCTCCGTGGAATTTAGCTGCTAAAGTTTCTGCTTTTTCAAATGTACGGTTGATGACAGTAACTTTTCCTACACCACTACCGTAAAGATTCTCAATAGCAAGTTCCCCCATTTTTCCTGCACCTAAAATAGCTACATGCTTACGTTGTAAAGAGCCAAAAATTTTCTTAGCTAATTCAACGGCTGCATAGGAAACAGATACTGCATTCTCACCAATCGCTGTTTCATTATGTGCACGTTTTGCAAATGTTACCGCTTGTTTAAATAGCTGATTATAAACCGTACCTGTTGTACCAATCTCTTGTCCACTTAAAAAGCTTTTTTTTACTTGCCCTAAAATTTGCGTTTCACCAAGAACCATTGAATCAATTCCAGCTGTCACTTTAAATAAATGTTCGATTGCCTCATCTTCTTCACGAATCGTTAAATACGAAGAAAATGTCTCCACAGGCAAATCAAACCATTTGGCTAAAAATTGTTTCACAAAATGACGTCCAGTATGCAATTGATCCACAACAGCATATATTTCTGTACGGTTACAAGTCGAAACAATAACGTTTTCTAAAATACTTTTTTGCTTTTGCAGCGCTTCCATTGCTTGTGGTAGTTCACTCTCAATGAATGATAACTTCTCACGTATTTCAACAGGCGCTGATTTATAATTCAAGCCTACTACGATGGTATGCATGAATAACACCTCACACGTTCTAATTCACAAATCTCATTATAGCACAGTTCGACAATAGTTCATCACTAATTTGTGAACATGTCATGAAGAACTGCAATTCGTCATCCACATTAGAATTATTATAAACTAAGTGTAACAAATTATACGTCTTGTTTCAAATTAAAAAACTGCCCCACTGTTTGGGGGCAGTTTGCTTATTAATTTGTAATTGTAACTGTTTGTAACGCGATTATATTGCCATCTTTATCATATGCCACAAACTGGATTTCATTATTGACTTTAAAGTCCTGCATCGTTTGTACAGTTTTCGTTAACATATAAACATGATCACTACGCTTTTGTAATTCAAATTGGACATCTCCACTAATCGAATTGTAGCGTACATTCATCTTATCAACGTTTTGACAATTACCATCAACTCGAGCGCTCATTGTAAGATAGCCTTTTCGTAGCGAAACGCTTGTTTCTTCAAATAAATCTTCCGGGTTGATACAGCTTGAAGCAGGTGTTTTACATAAAATAGTATCAATTAACTTCTGGAACACTTGATGCAATTTTAGATTATCAATCGCATGGAAATATGCTCCGCCAGTTTCTGTAGACAATTGCATTAATGTGGCATCATTTACTTGTGATTTTTTGCCCATACTTACAGTGTACACTTTAACGCCTTGCTTTTTCGCCTCATTAATAACCTTCGTCATTTTGGTTTTACTTGTTTTACCGTCAGATACTACGACAATCGCTTTGGCTGTTTTTGTATCATTTGAGAATTTTGTTAGTGCGATATCAATACCAGCAAAAATATCTGTCGCACCCTTCTCTTTGGATGCTTTGTAAAGATCTTTCTTCAGCACAGCATCTGTCGTCCCTTCACCAAGAACCGTTGCTTTTGTATTCGTTTCGATGACGATATTATTTTTTGCTTTCAATTGATTGATCAGCTCAATCATTTTTTTGCCACGATAATTCGTTGGATCAACTGCCTTCATAGAAGAAGAATAGTCGACTACATAGGCAATCTCTGTTGCTAACGAACATGAATTTTTACTAAAGTATGGATTAGTAAAAATATCTTTCGTTACTGTTTTATCTTTTAAACCCCTTAAAATTGTTGCATAGCGAGGATCTATTGGATTAACGAGTGTTGCCTCCACTTTTGATTTTCCATAAATAACTGAGTCAAAGTAGGCTACGGCCGTACCTGGGCTACCTGTATTATTTAATGGATCTGAAGTATTCGTAATGAATGAAGCTGTTTTTTCCACGCCATCATACTTAATTTTAACGGTTCCTTGATAATCCGTCACAGGCTCTCCACCAGGGCGAACTAAAGTCACCATAACTTTTGTATATCGATCTTTCCCAGATGGTCTTGAGGCTGCATCGGCACTTTCTTTCAATGCATCTACACGTTTTTTGTAGGCCTCTACTTGCCCAAGTAATTTCCCGCCTTGATATTTTAATAACACCGTACGGTCATAGTTACTTAAGTTAGTGAAGATAGCATAAATTTTCATCACACTATCATAGTGCTCTAATGTTAGATTTTTTTCATCTGGCATTTCTTTCATAAGTTGAATAATGGCGCCGACCGGATTAATATTTTCAACCTGTGATGCAATATCATCATCAATCCCTTGAACGCGATAAATTGGACGACCGTCTTCCGAAATCATATACATGATTTCAGTTTTAGCAGGTGTAGTCACAGAGTCGAGAAGACGACCTTTTATTAGTTCTTCAAATAAGAAAACGGAAATATCATAGTTTTCAAATTGTAATATTGCATGTTCATACCCTAATGCTGGATATCTAGGGTCAGATCCACCATAACGCAAATAGACATTTTGTACATTCCCCAAAGCATCTGTTACATTTGTTTGCTGCCCAATACTAAATAGCTTTTTATCCCCATCATAAGCAAAAGGAATTGGATCATACACATCAATTAAGTTTTGTGTGAAGAACTCTGGCAATTTTTCATAAGGGATATATGGAGGTGTCACATTGCCATTATCATCATCTGAATTTGCAGGATCATATACTTGATAATCAATACGTAATTCTGGCTGTGGTGCGTAACGAACTTCTGCATTTAGCTTCTCCCCAACAAGACATTTCATAGCTGGATCTGTATTATTCACTAGCTCAAAAGAGATAGTATCACGTACTGATTTAGTTAACGATGGTGCGATAACGATAGCTGATACAGTCGAGCCGTCAGATTGGACAGTTTTAACTGCTTCTCCAGATGTATCAACGATTGTGCCGTAAGATGACGTAACTTTGAACGTATACGATTTATCATCCGCAATCGGGTCACCATTACAAGCCTTTAGCGATACGGTCACAAGTGTAGAATCTACATCGTTCGCAATTAAATCTGGCTTTTCCACCACAATGCTTTGCAATGCATTATTAACATTGCTAGGACCAGTAAAATCATTGGAATTATCCTTTGGTACTTCAAAATCAGAACTGTTGGAGCCCATGAAACCAGGCGGTAAAGTGATACTGTCATTATCACGACCTGCTGCACTACGTTTTAATCCTTGTACAGCAAAATTGCCATTTTGAACAGCTCTATATAAAAAGGTTGCAACATCACCACGTGTTAGTTTAGTAGAAGGATTAAAACTAGCAAATGTTTTTTTGCCTGAACTACTTGTAGATAGTTCATTTGAATATAAATATTGTACAGCCTGTGGTTCATCTAAATCTAAGCCTTTAAAGGCAGCATAAATTCGAGCAAATTGGCCACGTGTAACGGCTTTTGTTCGATTAGCATTCACATTTGTACCATTAAACGGTAAATAAAAATCACTATAGAAATTATAAGCAACACTATCAATATATGATAATGCATAGTTACGATCCAGCTTAGCAAACATCAAGATAAGCTCTCGTTCCGTTACTTGTTCATTTGGTAAAAAGTTATTGGCATTGTTCAAAGACATTAGGTCATTGTCAACTGCCCAAGAAATAGCCTTATAATTATTGCTATTTGTAGGAACATCTTTAATTGTTGGAGCTGCTTGCGTGACGACAGGCGTTGCTGTCATCAGTATTAGCATGAAGCAAAGCGTAGTGAGCAGTGCTTTTTTTGCATAGGTCATTTTTGTTCAGTCCTTTCCTTAGTTAAAGAACAATATGTCATCACGATAGTTTTGCTTTAAGTCATCTTCTAAATATTTCAAGAAACGCTCTAGAACAACTGATGCCTCTGCACGAGTCAGTGGTTTATTTGGGTTAAAGCGACCGCCAGAGTCTCCAATCATAAGACCAATTTCATTTGCAATATAGATGCCATCTCTTGCATAGTTTGGAATCTGGTTTTCATCTTTAAATTTCGTTATATAGCCAGGATTTGGTGCTCTATTTTCAAGGCCTAAGGCACGAACAAAAATAGTGGCAGCCTGTGCTCTTGTTATGGCACTATCTGGCTTAAAGTAATCAGCAGATACACCCTTAATTATCCCTTTGTTTAAGGCTGACTCTATATAACCATAATCTTTAACTGAACGCTTTAAATCTCTAAACACGCTTGTAGTTGCAGTCTTTTTCGATTTCTTTTCTTCAAACACACGTAAATCTACTGCTTTACCAATTGCTGTTGTAAAGTCTATGCGTTTCATCGGTGTGTTTGGAGAGAAGAAATTACTTGAATCTGAATAAATTCCTAGAGAATATAGCTTTTCAATGGCTTCTTTTGCGTAGTGATTAGTTAAATCACGGAATTTAGGAATAATAAGGCGCTCGATCGTTGGCATGTATTCTGTATCTAAATCAAGCGTACCTTTTTGTCCAGAAGATAAATCATAAGTGTATTCAGAAATAACATCCTTTTCACTTAAAACTGCATAGCCACCCTCAAAACTTCCTAAACTACCAAGGTTTTCTTCATAATTTAAAACACGTGATTTACTTGTAGACAAACGATTTTTCACATGGCTTGTCTTGCCATTACTATAGGAATAAACTGACTCTGTAATTTGTGTTTCTGTTGCTCCCCAAAAATTTTCATAGCCAGCATGTCGACTATCTGTTTCAATCGTTACTGTGTTTTGAACTGCGTTTTTTCCTTTTCCTGTTTCAAATGCATACGTTTTTCGCGAGATTACATTTCCTGAGTAATAATCAGAGGCTGCACGATTATCCGTAACCGTTCCTTGAGAAAATTGATAATCGACTAATGTATAAGTAATAGATCCAATCGTAATTTTCTCCGTATACTTTTTAACCTCACCATTGGATGTTTTTTGGCCGAGTACCGCATAATCTACTACATCAGATTCGTAGGCAATATTTCTTGTCAATGTAGCCCCATTGCTTGCCGTTAGCTTCATGCTATACGTTTCTGTTAACTTACCTTTGGATTCCTTTTGTGCAATTTTAAGATCTTTACTTGTTCCCTTAAAAATAACTGGTGTCCCTGACAGGAACACGGCTTCCTCATATGTATACTCGTTTTTTACAGCACCTGTTGTTTCTAATGAAGCAGCCGATGCATTGAACGGGATAGTAGTTCCAATTACAAAAATAACAAGAACTACCAACGTTATTTTGGATAAATATTTTTGCATTTGCTTTTCCTCTCTTTCACTGTGCATGAAGTGCATAATGAAGCTTGGTCTCATGACTAACAAAAAATCTGCTCGTCTATCGAATGTATTCAAGCCTATGCGAAGTACCTTCCTCTTTTCAGATCATGTATACATCGCCTTTTTGCAAATACTATTCGCATTAGACTCACAGATTCTTTCTTTGTCTTTTATGCTAATCTACTAAAATAAAATGAGCTTTCACAAATCGATCGGATAAGACAACTAAACGATCGGATGGTTGTAAGTCAGAAGCTTGAATGACTTTTCCCGCTTTAATCAACGTCGCTTGGTCAATATTCACATTAACCATTTCACCCGCTTCATACCAACGACCATTTTGCCATTGGCTCACACTCTTGACATTTAGCACAGCAGGGTACGTAGATTTTACTGATTGTAGCTTCCCTGTCAGCATTAATGGAGCAACAGGTTTAGCATTATTTAAAATATGAAGTGCTTGTACATGCCCTTCCTTCACATAGAAGTAACCATAATCACCTTCAGATAAGTAAAGTTCAATATCCGGCATAACACTATACGTTTTATTGCCATCATCCACTAAAGCTTTTGTGGAATTACTTACTGACAGTACTGTACGTTCGGTTTTCTTGAAAACATTCGATTCAATTTTCATCGCATCGTCAATCTCAATTAAATAACCATCTGCTTGAGCTAAGCGTCCATAATATAATTCATGACCAGCTAAGTTAGGTGATATAAAGCTATCACTTGTCACTTGTACCACCTGTGCATAATGATCACGAGCAGCACCGTCTGTAATGACAAAAGCAGTACCATACGCCATCAGCCCAGTAGGTTCAATTAAACGCCCATTCCGAATTAAAATGGTACCATTATGGAAGTACATTGAGCCCGCTGTTTTTAGTTTCAACAGTTTATAATCTGTATCTACAGAAAGCATTGGCTCATAATACGTTCGCTCATTATTTTTCAATACTACAATCTTCTCAATGACTTCTTTCCCAAATTGTTTAACTGTCGCATAGTATGCTTCACTACCTATATAATTTTTCAGTTGACCTTTCTCTACTTTCGTATTGCCAACATATATTGGCACCTTGGATGTAAAAGACATTGTCGAAAGGTCATTTGTTGTTTGTGAGCCAAATTGCCAATTCACAAAGGCATGTTGGTTTTTCACGGTTAATTTATTAGCATTTGGATTGACTGCTTGTATTTCGCCTTTGTATAAGTTTTCCACTAGAGTACCTGTTTCACTAATGGCTACTTTCGTCACCACAGAGGTATTTTTATTTTTAAAACTTAATTTAACTCGATCTCCAACATATAACGCACTAATATCTGTTGCTGAAGAGCCTTTTTGATAATTGGTTTCTTTGTTTATATAGTAGGTTGTTTCTGCACCAACATCTGGTTTTACCATAATAAATAATCCATTTGGATCAATACTCGTTACGACACCAGCCGACGTTTTAACGCTACCTCCAGTTGATGTTCCATTCGTTTCTATTGGTGTATTAGATGTACCACGAAGCTCTACAACACTTCTTAAGGATATTTCAGCTTCCACTGCCATGCCCATTTTAAAGCCCTCAATAGTCGTAGACGTATTATTAATTGATAAACGAGTGTTCTTATTAATATTGAATGTGACTGTTCGTCCACGATCATTTTGCAATGTCACTTTGCTAAGCTGCTTTTCTATCGTACCATCTGGCTTTGTATATTCTGAATACGTTACATCGACAAAGGTCCCCGTCACCAATTGGGCTGCTTTTGCAGGTTGGCTAAAGGAAAAACCAATAACCATCAGTAACATCAGCATTAGTATGTATGAATACTTTCTCAAAAATCCTGCCTCCTTACTAAATATTAGTAATAGTATATCGTATTATTGGTAGTTTTTCTTATTCGAAAAGTTACATTTTAGAAGTTTCAAACATTCTTAAAAGTAAAGGTAGCTTTCAATTTCAAGCTACCTTGCCTGCATTACACTTGAATATCTATTGTATGTCCGGCTGTTGGATGTGGAGCATCTAACATTTCAACTAATTGTTCTGTGTTTTGTTGCTGCATATCCATAGCCTGTTTCGTAACAGCTAAAGATACATTTTGCATAAGTGTCGCTTGATTCATTGCCATTGATAAAGCTGCGATATCCATCTAGTCCACCTCCTATCTCATTTATCGGACAAATTGTTTAATCATCAAGCGTTTTCCCCAATTTTCTACTTATCTTACTGGTAAAAAGACAAAAAACATCTACTGTCCTAACGACTAGACACAATAGATGTTTTTACATTACATTTTATTTTCAATTGTTTCCCAAACTTCTTCAAAGCCAAGACCCGTTTCCGAAGAAAAGACAATAAGTGGATCACTTTTCTCCAGTTCCAATGTCTCTTTGACAATTTTTTTATGTTTATCCCATTTACCTTTTGGAATTTTATCTGCCTTCGTTGCAATAACAATACAAGGAATATTGTAGTGCTTTAAAAAATCATACATCATGCGATCATCTGCTGTTGGTGGGTGACGCAAATCTATAATTTGTACAACCGCTTTTAATTCCTGGCGCCCTGTAAAGTAACGCTCGATCATTTTCCCCCAAGCTTCGCGTTCAGACTTAGAAACCTTTGCATATCCATAACCCGGAACATCCACAAAAAATAATTGTTCTTCGATTTTATAAAAGTTAAGGGTTTGTGTTTTACCAGGCTTCGAAGAAATCCGCGCTAAAGCTTTACGTCCAATCATTCGATTAATGAAGGAAGATTTCCCTACATTCGAACGACCAGCTAATGCAAATTCTGGCAGTCCATCTTCTGGATATTGGTCTGGCCTTACCGCACTAATGACCATTTCGACATTATGGACTTTCATTTTTCTAAAAACCTCCGTCCAGTGCATAGGCTAATACTTCATCAGCCGACGACACTAGTTTAAATGTTAGTTGCTCACGCACACTGTCAGGAATATCTTCTATGTCACGTTCATTATCTTTTGGACAAATAATCGTTGTTAAGCCTGCACGGTGAGCACTTAATGTTTTTTCTTTTAGACCGCCAATTGGCAATACACGACCGCGTAACGTAATTTCACCAGTCATACCTACCTCACGGCGAATCGGACGATGTAGAATCGCTGAGACAATAGCTGTTGCCATTGTAATACCAGCGGATGGTCCATCTTTTGGTACAGCCCCTTCTGGCACATGGATATGAATATCATGATTATCAAAATATTCTGCATCCACATTAAGTTGTTCCATTTTCGTACGAACATAGGATAATGCTGTCTGAGCAGATTCCTTCATGACTTCACCAAGTTTACCAGTTAGCTGTAACTTCCCTTTACCTGGTGTTAAGGATACTTCAATTTGAAGTGTATCTCCACCGACTGTTGTATAAGCAAGCCCTGTAGCGACTCCCACTTGATTTTCCTTTTCAGCCTGTCCATAACGGAAGCGATGTTTACCAAGTAATTCTTGTACAGACTTTGAGCTAACTGTTACTCGTTTTTTCTCACCAGATACAATTACTTTGGCAATTTTACGACAAAGTGTAGCAATTTGCCGTTCTAAACCACGAACCCCTGCCTCACGTGTATAATAACGTATAATGTCGAGGACTGCTTCATCTTTCATTACCACTTGTGTTTTTTTCAAGCCATGTTCTTTAAGTTGCTTTGGTATTAAGTGGTTTTTCGTTATTTGGGCTTTTTCAATTTCTGTATAACCCGCAATAGAAATCACTTCCATACGATCTAACAATGGTCCTGGAATACTGCTTAAATCATTGGCTGTTGCAATAAATAATACATTCGATAAATCATACGGTTCCTCAATATAATGATCACTAAATGTATTGTTTTGCGCAGGATCTAAAACCTCTAGCATTGCCGCTGCTGGGTCACCTCTAAAATCATTCGACATTTTATCAATTTCATCCAATAAAAATACCGGATTAATGGTACCCGCTTTTTTCATTCCTTGAATGATACGTCCTGGCATTGCGCCTACATACGTTCGTCGATGTCCACGAATTTCAGATTCATCACGCACGCCACCTAATGAAATACGAATAAACTTACGATCTAAGCTCTCCGCAATAGAGCGAGCTAACGATGTTTTCCCCACACCTGGTGGTCCTGCCAAGCATAAAATAGGTCCTCTAAGCGAATTTTTCAGCTGACGCACAGCTAAATACTCCAAAACTCGTTCTTTGACTTTTTCTAATCCATCATGATCTCGATTTAAAATATTCTCAGCATGGGCAATATTCATGCGATCTTCTGTTGAATTTGTCCATGGTAATGAGATGAGCCAATCGATGTAATTGCGAATAACGCCGCTTTCTGCACTGGCACTTGGTATTTTTTCATATCGATCTAATTCTTTCAGTGCCGCCTCTTTTGTTGACTCTGGCATACCCGCTTCGTCAATACGCTTACGCAATTCCGCTACTTCTCCAGTCTTCCCTTCGCGGTCTCCCAGCTCTGTTTGAATAGCTTTCATTTGCTCTCGCAAATAATATTCCTTCTGCGTACGCTCCATTGATTGCTTTACTTTGGAATTAATTTTCTTTTCTAAATCTAACACTTCTTGTTCATCGTGCAAACGAATAATTAAGTGATCTAATCGTTTTTTAACATTCAGCATTTCCAATACTTCTTGCTTATCCGCAATCTTAAATGGTAAATGAGAAGCAATGATATCTGCTAAACGGCCAGGCTCTTCAATATCTGTTACAGTGTTGATGGTTTCAGTCGTAATCTTATTGGAGGATTTTGCATATTTTTCAAAATACGTCATTAAGGTACGCATCAATGCCTGCGTTTCGACATCTTTATCTATTGACTCCTCTTTTACGTCAACATCCACAACAGTATACTTCTCTAACGCACGGTAGTTATTCCAGGTAGCACGCGATACCCCTTCTACTAGTATACGCAATGTGCCATTTGGTAATTTTAGCATTTGTTTAACAAAAGCCATCGTACCAACTGCATACAAATCTTGCTCTTCTGGCTGTTCATCGTGCATTTCTTTTTGTGTCACCAATAAAATCATTTGGTCCTCTAACATCGCCTGCTCTAGCGCCGCTACAGAACGATTTCTACCCACATCAATATGTAACACCATCGATGGGTATACTAAAAGTCCACGTAAAGGCAATAATGGTACATTTGTTGTTTTTTGTATTGTCACCATGCGGGCATTCACCTCCGTCAAAATTTTCATGTTCACATCCCGCGCTACTAGTATGTGTTTAAAAAGTTGATTCACACTAGTTATTGAAGCGAGCCAAAAATTTCTTCAAGTTACAGCTGGCTTTATGTAGGAATGAATAAAAAGCTGACTGTCGATATGTGCGAATATTGCACAATCGAAGTCAGCTAATTACTCTCTATCTCACAACGGTAGACAGCCACATCTATTCGTTATGCTGAAGTTTTAGTGTCGCTACCTTCATCGAGTTCAGTGCCATCTTCAAGAAGCAATTTCGGTTTTTCTTTATCCGTAATTGTTTTTGCTGTAATGATACATTTTTTTACGTCTTCACGGGAAGGCAATTCGTACATTACATCAAGCATTGTTGACTCAATAATTGAACGAAGACCACGCGCACCTGTTTTACGCTCAATCGCTTCCTTCGCAATTGCCACAAGAGCCCCTTCATCAAATTCAAGCTCAACACCATCTATTTCAAGCATTTTTTGATACTGCTTAGCTAGTGCATTTTTTGGCTCCGTTAAAATTTGTACAAGTGCAGCTTCATTTAATTGCTCTAGACTCGCAAGTACAGGTAATCGACCAATGAACTCTGGTATTAGACCAAATTTCAGTAGATCCTCAGGAATCAGCTTGGACATGATAGAACCTTCATCAACTTCTACTTTATTCGGATCTGAACCGAACCCAATTACTTTTTCCCCTTGTCGGCGTTTAATGATAGTTTCAATACCATCAAATGCACCACCAACAATGAAAAGAATATTGGTTGTATCAATTTGTAAAAACTCTTGATGAGGGTGTTTTCGTCCTCCTTGTGGTGGAACACTTGCAACTGTTCCTTCTAAAATTTTAAGGAGTGCCTGCTGAACACCTTCGCCAGAAACATCTCGTGTAATCGATGGGTTTTCTGACTTTCGTGCAACTTTATCGATTTCATCAATATAGATAATCCCTTTTTCAGCGCGCTCGATATCATAATCTGCTGATTGGATTAACTTTAATAAAATATTTTCTACGTCCTCACCGACATAACCTGCTTCAGTTAGTGAGGTAGCATCCGCAATTGCGAATGGAACATTTAATATACGTGCTAACGTTTGAGCTAATAAAGTTTTACCGCTACCAGTTGGGCCGATTAACACAATGTTCGATTTTGCTAATTCAACATCATCAATTTTACTGTTCGTATTGATGCGTTTATAGTGATTGTAAACTGCGACTGCCAATGCTTTTTTAGCACGCTCTTGTCCAATTACATACTCATCTAGAATCGTTAAGATCTCTTTCGGTTTTGGGATATCTTGGAATTCGATTTCCTCTTCTACACCTAGTTCCTCTACAACGATTTCGGAACAAAGCTCGATACATTCATCACAAATATAAACACCTGGACCTGCAACTAATTTACGTACTTGTTCCTGTGGTTTTCCACAGAATGAGCATTTTAAATTGCCTTTTTCATCATTAAATTTGAACAATATGTTTCACCCCTATTCAAGCAACAATCTTACAAGATTATTGAACCTTTATCAAATAAATTGTCTGCATCATTTACTGCTCGGCGTTCCTGCCTACATAGATTATAACGCATCGTCATGTACTTTACTTCATTTGTCTCCTGAAGCACTGTAGAAACCTGTTACCTTTGCCACCTTACGCGCTATAAAGTTACGGCTCTTCACTCCAGTTATACAAAAGAATAACTGATCTCTATTTATAAATCTACTACATGCATGGACCGAGGGCTTTTTTCATTCAAAAAAATAAGTCATGTTAATAAGATCTATCTGAATGAAGTTAAATTTAGCATCGTATCAATTTCGCCTTGACGCAAGGTCATCTAAATTTTAAATTGTGCTAGCACCTTTAATTTCTCGAAACCTGTCAATGGCTCTATCTTCATTCAGTGATTGGACACACACTACAAAGTCTATATAGAATACAACACTCCCCTAAAAAGAAGAGGTCTTTTGTACTGATCTATACTTTCAGTACAAACATCTGCTGAATGAAAATAAAAACTAAAACAATACTATGTATAAGTGAAGTAAAAAGAGAACTAAACTTTAAGGGGACTGATTTTAAGAGTTTATGTGATAAAACAAGGCACGGATTAATGCCGTACCTTGTTTTTTTTAACTATCTAATTACACAAAAACCTATTCAGTAATTTTAGCGTTTTCTACTAAAAATTCTACTGTTTTTTGGATTTTGATGTCGTTTTCAAGTACTGCTGTTCCACCTAAAGCACCTGTGATTTGATCTTTTGTCATGTTGAATTGAGCAGCCATTTTTTCTAATTCTGCTTCAATATCAGCTTCAGTTGCCTCAATTTTTTCAGCTTCAGCAATCGCTTCAAGTGTTAATGATACACGTACACGGCTTTCTGCTTCTTCTTTCATTTGGCCACGTAGATCTTCTTCTGATTGACCAGAGAATTGATAGTAAAGATCTAAGTTCATACCTTGCGTTTGTAAGCGTTGACCGAACTCTTGTAACATACGATCAGTTTCAGAGTTGATCATACCTGCTGGTACTTCAAATTCAGCATTTTCAGCAGCTTTTTCTACTAGCTCATCACGAAGAGCTGCATCTGATTCTGCTACTTTTTGCTCTGCAGTTTGTTCTTTGATTTTAGCGCGTAAAGCTTCTACACCTTCCACTTCTGGATCAATTTCTTTTGCAAATTCATCATTTAACTCTGGAAGAACTTTTGTTTTAACTTCTTTCACAGTTACTTTGAACGTAGCTTCTTTACCAGCTAATTCAGCTGCATGGTATTCTTCTGGGAATGTCACAACAACATCTTTAGATTCGCCAGCTTTTACACCTACTAATTGCTCTTCAAACCCAGGAATGAATGAACCTGAACCGATTTCTAGTGGATAGTCTTCACCTTTACCACCTTCAAAAGCTTCTCCACCTACGAAACCTTCGAAGTCGATTACAGCTGTATCACCATCTACGATTGCTTCGTCTTCTTTAATTTCTAGCTCAGCTTTACGAGCTAGTTGTTCTTGAATTTGAGCATCCACTTCTTCATCTGTTACTTCTACTGGAAGTTTAGATACTTCTAGACCCTTGTAGTCACCAAGCTTTGGTTCTGGTTTCACTGTTACTTGTGCAGTGAAAGTGAAGTCTTGGCCATGTACAAAGTTTTCTGTACCAGAGATTTCTGGGTAATCAACTGGCATAATTCCAGCATCATCAATTGCTTTTGCATAAGAATCAGGAACGATGATTTCTAATGCATCTTGGTATAGAGATTCGATACCAAAACGTTGTTCAAACATTTTACGAGGCATTTTACCTTTACGGAAACCTGGTACGTTAATTTGTTTTACAACTTTTTTGAACGCTTGGTCCATTGCTGCATCTACTTCTACAGCAGGTACTTCGATTGTAAGAGTACCGATATTACCTTCTTGTTTTTCCCATTTTGCTGACATGTATAAATACCTCCAAATAAATAATCAAGTTTAGATGTTAGACAATTCATTCGTAACTACGATTTTGACAACCATTTTAGTATAACATAGATGAGTATAGTTTCAACTTATTTCATACCTAATGTAGTTCTGTTAGCTTTTCTAACATTTGTAAAAAGTCGATGAGTTCATAGTCCATTTCCTGCACATTACCTAGCATCGCTGAGACAAAATCAATATAACTATAGGCAACATCATCGGCTTCGAATGGATGCCATTCAAACGGATACGTTACAATAGCATGTTTCGCCATTAAATATTGTACCATTTCTAATGTCGTTGGGTCTTGTTCTAGCTTCTTTTCTATTATGTTTTTTATCTCGCCATACTGTGGTAGCTGGTTAGGTAATACTAACTGAGCAGGATTAACGTTTTTGGTTTGCTTAAATTTGGCTATGGTAACGTCAATGGCTACTTCTTGTTCCACTAATAAAATTAATGCCAAGCTCTGGACAAAAGGATGAATCGTTGAACATTCAATAATCGCTTTTAGTGCCGTTTTTAATTGTCTTGCATTTGTATCCATCAGACGATGTAAACGAATGGATTGTTCATTTGGAGTAAGGGCACAAAATTTCTCCAGCTCATATTCCTGTTCCTCTATTAAAAGCTGAGCATTTTCTCTTTTTTCTAGATTTTTAGACACTTCTCTATTTAAACTCTTCAATCGTTCAAATTTCTCCACTTGATCATGAGGTAATACATTTTCTTCAAGAAGCGTCGTAATTAATGTCTCAACCTGATGGTATTCTTTCAACTGCATACATATTGTAATGTACAATTCCATCACTTCCACATAAAGTGTCGTTCCCATCGTAAATAACTGTTCACAAACACCTTTTGCTTTGTCATAATCTTTTAATTCGTATAAAGCAAAGGCATATGCACTGAGTGCAAATTCATCTCCCACTTCATAGACAAATGCCTTTTCAAAACTGGCTACCGCTTTTTCATATTGATAATTCTCAGCAAACATATGCCCTTCACGTAGTAACGTTTGGACAGTGCCAGGAAAAACAACAATATTGTCATGTTTAAGAACATGACGCTTTCGTTTTGTCATTTTTCTCACCTCTTTATTTCTATTTTTCATTTCGGTTATTTACTAAAAAATCCACAAGTTTCTTATTTTTAACAAAAAAATCATTGCTTTACATTCATATTTTGTAATAAATTGTATTATAATTAGAATAATCTAAAATTTATTACAAATTGCGGACGCTCTTTATTAATGTCTGCTACTTCAAGAAAATCAAGTTCTTAATAAGGAGTGGAATCCATGCAATTACTAGATACAATCACAGAATTTGATCATTGTATCTCATCTGCATTTGAGGCATTATCAATTAAAGTCATTTCATTTTCTACAGCGGACGGACCTTTTCAAGATAAGCCGATAGAATTTGAATTTTTAACACGCACCAAAATTGACGTCTATACGCAAGAAGCCTGCACCTATATTTTACGTATTCAAGGGTGTATTCCTGGTTCTATTGCACTTGGTCATCAAAATGAATCACTTGCCATTATTCCTCAAAAAGTAAACATTGAATGTAATTACAAGCTGTTACATGTTGATAAAAAAGATATGCAGCAAATTTTACAACATCCTGAGCCAAATCATCATTACAGTGAATGGCTTATTGATGCGATCAAAAATACCCACATTCTTGTCGAGTTAAAAACAAATCAGCACACCCTTATTGAATGGCCCATCGGCATAAAAGCGGCAATCATCGTCTAACTAGACTAAGACATACTTAAATAGGTATGTCTTTTTTTATTGTTCACATTTAAGCTTTACCATTTTGTAGCGTTTCTATCATAACAACTTTCTATAGTTTCTGGAAATAATATTGTAAAAGTTATATTGGTAATTAGCCACGTATCCTTTCTTCATATAATGAAGGTTTCAAATCGCTCCATTCGAAATAAAAAAGGCTATAATATATAGTACAAAAATGATGATGGGGGCTTTCTCAAATATGAACATTAAAGAAACATTACAGTCTTTTTCTACAATGACACTTTCTGAACGACAGGCATTTATGCTACAGCATAGTGATTGGTTATTACAAGAAATGTTAGCTCATATCGGCTCAGTTGATGCAGAATTACGCGACCACCTAATTTATCGGACTTTCATCGAATTACTAAGTGACAATTTATTAACTCCCCAACAACTACACTATTTATTTGAAACAGCAATTAGCGAGGATTTCTTATATTTACATATTGGTGAAAAAGCTACAGATAGCGTCTTTACTCGTTCATTTTCTGCTTTACTTGTAGCAGGGCTTCTTGCAAAGGATGCTGAATTATTAGTTTTAAACGATGATGACTTACACATTTTCTTTCAAAAAATCGGACGCTATCTATTATTGGAGCAAGATATAAGAGGTTATGTACAGGATAAAGGATGGGCACATAGCATTGCACACGGGGCTGACTTAGCTGCAACGACCATTAAACATCCAAAATTCGATTTACAATACGCACCATCAATCTTACACGCATTAAAGCTTGTAACTTGGAAGGACAATGTCTATATCAATGATGAAGAGGAGCGCTTAATCAACATAGTTGACGCACTATTACAACAAAATTATTCCGAAGAAGCACTAATAGAGTTTGTAGAGCAGGCTTTTGATAGATTTGAAATGCATTTAATGACACAAGGTTATAATAATTCCTTCTTTAGTGGGCGCACCTGTACCTTAAACTTTATGAAAACATTGTATTTTTCGTTGAAAATGAATAATAAAGCACATCAACTGCAAAACACGATTTATGGGCAAGTTTCTAAATGGCTAAAGCTCGGGGATTGACAGTCAACTTCAAAAATGCTGATTTACTACATTTCCTTCTCCATAACTTAAAAATTTTCTAAAACACCAGCAAACTAGGACAAGTCTTAGTTTGCTTTTTTACTTTTCAGACAGAATAAACAAAGTAAAAAATTGGATATTAAAGAAAAGCAATAATTATATTAACATAATTAATAACCTCCTCCAATTATTCCCTTATTGCAAATTCCTTACATTGAAAATTCATCCTATAGTTTCCACACAACGCTATTGCGTGTACTCCTTTTTTTAAAAAAAGGCAAACAAAAAGTGTTGTAATGACTTATTAGGCGTTGATTTTATTACAAAACAGCGTCCAAAATGTGAAATGCTATTTTTCACAAAAAATTTTATTTACTTAGGTAAACATGAGGAATCCAGTATTTTCAACGTTTACACAGTGTTTATTAATAAAAACCTATAAATACCAATACTAAAATAACGATTTTCGTTCAAAAAATGTTCAAATTCGGTGTCGTCTTACTATCATTTTCATAACAAAATTATGTTTTTTCTTAAAAACAGGGCGTATAATCCAATGTGCAAACAACGACAAAATGTGACAATCGTAGTCAGGCAAGTACGTCTTTAGAAACGATTGCACATCGCTTTGATTTTGCTAACGCTTGCATCACATCAATCAACACTAGATTTTATGTTTCATATTGAACCATGCCATTGTAAATTCTTACGTTGTTGATTGATACCCCAAGATAAAAGAGGTGACCTCAGTATCTACTATTTGTAAATGTGAGACTGACAAAAAACACATGAATTTTATGAATAGCCGTTCTTATAGAAAGGAGTCAAACATGAAGAAAAAATTAAGTTTAATGTTTGTAGCATTGAGTGCGCTTGCTCTTCTTGCTGGTTGTGAACCATTAACAGTGTTCAACCCAAAAGGACCTAATGCCGAAACATTATCAAACACAATTATCTTATCCATTATTACAATGGCCTTTATATTACTAGTCGTGTATGTGCTTTTAGCCTTTATGCTAACAAAATATCGCGCATCAAAAGCATCTGCAGATTATGAGCCTCCTCATGAAGAGGGCAGCCATCTTCTTGAAATTACATGGACAGTAATTCCAATTATTATCGTAGCTTTCTTAGCTGTTGTTACAGTAAGAACAACATCTACAGTAGAAGCTCAACCCGCGGGTTATGACGATAAGGAGCCTTTAGTTATTTATGCATCATCATCAAACTGGAAATGGCACTTCAGTTATCCTGAAGAAGGTGTTGAAACAGTTAACTATGTAAACATTCCAGTGGATCGTCCAATCGAGTTTAAGCTTTATTCATTTGGTCCAATTACAAGTTTCTGGATTCCTCAATTAGCAGGTCAAAAATATGCCATGAGTGATATGTTAACAACGATTCACTTGGCTGCAGATGAAGTTGGTTCATTTATGGGACGTAACTCTAACTTTAATGGTCGTGGCTTTGCAGAAATGGAATTTGAAGCACAAACTATGACACAAAAAGATTTCGATCAATGGGTTGCTGATGTCAAAGCAAAAGAAGCACCATTAACTGAAGAAAAATTTGATGAGCTATTAGAGGCAGAGCATGTTGGTCGCCAAAGCTTCTCATCTACACACTTAGACTTCAGACCAGCTCCAATGGAACATGGTAAACACATGAATATGGATGACATGGATCATGAGGATATGTCTGAAGAACATTCAGGACATCACTAATTTTTTATTCGAACGAATATTTACATTCATTTTTAATTTTGAAAGGAGCGCATCCAATGAGTATGGAAGAATTATTCCATCCAATGCAAGAACCGATGATTTTAGCGGCAGCTATTAGTATCGTAGTTGGTGCAGTGGTTATCGTAGCAGGCCTTACTTATTTCAAAAAATGGGGCTATTTCTATAAAAACTGGCTATCAACTGTTGACCATAAAAAAATCGGGATTATGTATATCGCAGTAGCCTTATTAATGCTATTCCGCGGTGGTATCGATGCACTGTTAATGCGTGCACAAACAGCCGTTCCAGATAACGGACTTCTTGATGCACAACATTATAATGAGATTTTCACAACACACGGTTTATTAATGATTCTATTTATGGCGATGCCATTTGTTATCGGGTTAATGAACATTGTGATTCCACTACAAATCGGAGCACGTGACGTTGCTTTCCCACGTCTGAATGCTGTCAGCTTCTGGCTATTTGCAGCAGGTGCTGGTTTATTAAACTTATCATTCATTATCGGTGGTTCACCAGACGCTGGTTGGACAGCCTACTTCCCTCTTGCCAGTACGGAATTTAGTCCGACTGTAGGGAATAACTATTATTCTTTAGCACTTCAATTATCAGGTATTGGTACTTTAATGACAGGTGTTAACTTTATCACGACGATCATTAAAATGCGTGCCCCTGGTATGACATTAATGAAAATGCCAATGTTTTCTTGGTCTATTTTAATTACAAACATTATTATCGTATTCGCGTTCCCAGTATTAACTGTAGCGCTTGCACTTATGATGTTGGACCGTCAATTCGGCACAAAATTCTTTGCGATGCAAGACGGTGGTATGGATATGCTTTGGGCCAACCTATTCTGGGTTTGGGGACATCCTGAGGTTTATATCGTTATCCTACCTGCTTTCGGTATTTTCTCTGAAATCATTGCAACGTTTGCACGTAAAAACTTATACGGTTACAAATCAATGGTTATGAGTATGGTTGTCATTTCCTTACTATCATTCGTAGTTTGGGCTCACCATTTCTATACAATGGGTCACGGTGTAATGGTAAACAGTGTATTCTCTATTACAACAATGGCAATCGCAGTTCCTACTGGAGTTAAAATATTTAACTGGTTACTCACTATGAGGCACGGGAAAATTCAATTTACAACCCCGATGCTTTACGCACTTGGCTTTATTCCTATCTTCACAATTGGTGGGGTTACAGGAGTTATGCTTGCGATGGCAAGTGCCGACTACCAATATCATAATACGATGTTCTTAGTTGCCCACTTCCACTATGTATTAATTCCAGGTACAGTATTTGGTGTGCTTGCAGGTTACCACTACTGGTGGCCAAAAATGTTCGGTTTCCGTTTAAATGAAAAATTAGGGAAAGCTGGTTTCTGGTTCATTGCCATCAGCTTCAACGTAACGTTCTTCCCATTATTCATTTTAGGATTAGATGGATATGCTCGTCGTATGTACACTTATTCTGAGTCTACTGGTTATGGTCCATTGAACATGTTATCGTTCGTCGGTGCGCTAGGACTTGCAGTCGGCTTTGCATTAATTGTTTATAACATTTACTACAGCTGGAAACATATGCCTCGCAATGAAAAGGCAGATGTTTGGGATGGTCGTACACTTGAGTGGGCTACACATTCTCCAGTACCAGAATATAACTTTGCCGTAGTGCCTACTGTTACTCGCTTAGATGAGTTTTGGTTCGCGAAAAAAGAAGGTCGCGATATTACTGCAGGTCCAATCGAAAAAATTCACATGCCAAATAATACAGGCACACCATTCTGGATGAGTGGATTCTTCTTCCTTGCAGCATTCTTCGCTGTATTCAATCTATGGATTCCAGCCATCATCAGTATGCTTGGTGTATTTGGCTTCATGATCCATCGTTCATTCGAAAAAGATCATGGTCGTTACATTTCAGTTGAGGAAGTAATGGCAACTGAAAAAAGCTTGAGAGGTGATAAATAATATGAAAATCGATTCTTCACTTCCATTAGAATATAGTACAGAGGAAAACCGTCTAAAAATCTTTGGTTTCTGGATTTTCCTCGGCGCCGAAATCGTGTTATTTGCCACATTATTTACAGTATATTTCACACTTCATACACGTACAGGTAGTGGACCAAATGGTGCCGAAATTTTCGAATTAACTCCAGTTCTATGGGAAACATTCTTATTATTAACAAGTAGTTTCACAATTGGTCTTGGTGTTCATGCAATGCGTATCGGCCGTAAAAAAGCGATGATGACATTCTTTATCATCACTCTTTTACTAGGTCTTGGCTTCTTAGCTATTGAGATTGATGAATTTGTCACTTATGTACACGAAGGTGCGACGATTCAAACAAGCGCATTCTTATCGTCCTTAATGACTTTACTTGGAACGCACGGTGCCCACGTAACATTTGGTTTCTTCTGGGGCGTAGCTATTTTAATCCAAGTGGCTAAACGTGGTTTAAATCCACAAACAGCGAACAAAGCGTTTATCTTCTCATTGTACTGGCATTTCCTAGACGTTGTTTGGATTTTCATCTTCAGCTTCGTCTACTTGAAAGGACTGATTAGCTGATGAAGGAATTATTCCCAAAACAACATGTGATGGGCTTCGGCTTCTCACTATTACTAACAATTGTAGCTTTAGCTGTTGTTAAATTCGATATGTCTCTTAATATGGCATTTGGAATTTTACTAGTAACTGCCCTTGCACAAGCAACTGTACAATTAGTATTATTCATGCACATCGGTGAATCTGAAGATAAGAAAACGTTGTATACAACGATTTTATATTCAGTATTCGTAGGTGTAGTAACAATCATTGGTACATTATTCGCCATGATCTGGGGTTATAATTAATCCATTACATTAGGGCATTATCGTGATCAGCGGACACTTAAATCTCTGCAGAACAAAGATAATCAAAAAAGCTGTCCCAAGCAATTGTCATTGAACAATTGCTTGGTGACAGCTTTTTCTTTTTTAATTATGCTTCTGTACCTTTATTAATTTTCACATGTTTATCACGTGCAGTTGTGAAAAGAATGTTATTTTTTTAATAAAAGCTTAGTCTTTTTAAAAAAATAACGAAACTTTTCCTTTTTTAGGGCGTATAGTAGTAGATAGTGTTTTTTACCAAGAATAGGAGATGAAAGTAATGAAGAAAATTTTTAAAGTATTAGCAGTTGGGACACTAGCATTGACACTTGCAGCTTGTAACTCGAGTGCTACCCCTACGAAAGACACAACTAAAACAAGCAAACTCACTTTAGAACAAGTGTATGACAAAGCAGTGGACCGCCAGGCTGACATTAAAAGTGCAAGTGCCAATATGGACATGACACAGGTAACAAAGGTTGGATCTGGTAAAGAGGCTATGGAATTTTCTATCGACTCTAAAATGGACATGGACATCATTGTTGACCCACTTGCAATGCATTTGTCAGGTTCAATGTCGATGCCCGATATGATGAGTGAAGGCGAAGAAACAACGGACATGCCAATAGAAATATACATGAAGAAAGACACTGGTCTTTTCATGAAAGATATGACAACTGATAGCTGGATCAAGCTACCTGATGAGAATTTTGATGAGATTTTAGATCAAACGGCTGCTTCTGCAGATGCGAAAGAACAGCTAGAACATCTAAAAAAATTCATTGGTGATTTTAAATTTGAACAAACAGACGATGAGTATGTCCTTACTTTAGAAGCAAAAGGCGATAAATTTAAAGAGCTAATTGATTCTGAGATCACTAAATCTATCGAGGATATGGGATTAGAAGAAAATCCAATGGATCAATTAACAATTGAAAAAATCAACTATGTATTACACATCGATAAAGAGACTTTCGATACAAAAAAAATGGATATGAATTTTGATTTAAAAATGGCCGTAGAAGGTGACGAATTAATCATGAATACAAAATCAGTCGTTACTTACACTGATTTCAACCACCTAAAAACAATTGATATTCCTCAAAGCATTATTGATAACGCTCAAACAATCGAATAATGAAAAACCTGCTTGTCTACTAGCACAAGCAGGTCTTTTTTATTCAAAAAATTAACGGACAATTAGCACATCACAGAGAGCATAGCGCACTACTTTCTCTGCAACAGATCCTAACATCATTTTCTCCATACGATTTAACCCTGTTGCACCACAGACAATTAAGTCCACATTCGGTAATTGTGTTAAAATACCTTTTGGTGAGCCTGCTTCTACTACAGATTCCACCGTTTTGACTCCTGTCTGCAATGCCTCTTTTTCCAGCTGTTCCATTTTTACAACGTTTTCTTTCTTTAATTCCTCCGCATATTTCAAATCATATGCAGATACCGCTCCAAATGATTTTGTATCAATGACGTTCACTAACTGCAAAATAGCATTGTGTTGCATGGCTAAGTGACTTGCTCGATCCAATGCTTTTAATGATTGTTCCGAGAAATCAATTGCCACTGCGATTTTAAGATAATTAGCCAATGTTAGTCCTCCCCATTCCTTATACCCTGCTATGTCTTCACAAATAGTATATCACAATGGTATCCGATATAGTTTATCGTCCTGTGACTGTGGGCTTCCTCGACCATCTGTATTATTGCTAATAAAATAAAGAAATGCGTCATCCACAAAGACATCACGAATTCTTCCAAATTCCGACAATCGTTCAGTATGTTTGTTTTCTTTCACAGCAAACGCTAAAACTGCGGTACCTCTTAAAGCTGCAACATATAATTGATCATCCACAATGTCAATGCCAGATGGTGCCCATGTTTTAGAAGTACCCGATGTAAAGAGAGGTGTGATCATACCTTGCTGTCTCTCTGTTCCTTCCATAATGGGCCAACCATAATTCTTCCCCTTCTTGATTATATTAATTTCATCGTTTGCGGCATTGCCATGCTCACTGGCATACATCGTACCATCTGTTGCCCAGGTCAAGCCCTGCGGATTTCGATGTCCATAGCTGTATACATAGGACTGTGGAAAAGGATTATCATTCGGTATGGAGCCATCCAAATTGATGCGCAAAATTTTCCCCTCTAGAGCATCTAAATTTTGTGCTAAGGAAGGTTGCTTCGCATCGCCTACTGTTGCATACAGTTTACCATCAGGCCCTATTTTTAAACGACCACCATGATGATATGTACCACTCTTTATCCGATCTATGATAAGATCCGTTTCTAGCCACTTATTATCGTTCAAGGTTAATGTAACAATTCTATTAAACTGCTCGCTTCCCTCAACATACGTATAATAAGCAAAGGCAATCTGTTTGTCTGAAAAATTAGGCGCTAATACAAACCCCAATAAACCAGCTTCCGGCGCTGTTGAAAGCTCCTTATTGAGGATGACCTGTTGCCTATCAACTGCTCCTCCTTCCGCGATTTTTACAATACTACCTGGCCTTTCTGCTACATAAAAAACAGTACCATTTTTTTGAATCGACCATGGTGTTTGCAATTGATTTGCTAGTATTTCTACTGTTGAATTCATTGAAGGAGCCATGCGCGTCTCCTCTTTTTCTAAGCCTCCGTTATTCTTATCCTTAGGTGGCACGCAAGCAACACATAAAACCATTACTAGCAGTAATAATGGCATGATACGTTTCATTGTTGTTCACCCTTTCATTTTTAATGCGTTAAGAAAATAGAAAAAGACGCCCCTAGACGTCTCTTAGTGTTGAAAAACAAAACGATCTATAGAAATTTTGTGAAAGGTAAAAATAGATGTCCGTTGCAGGCTACTTGCTTTCCTGTGGGCGAGCGCCGAGCTGCTTCCTCCGCTACCGCTCCGTGCAGGGGCTCGCCTGTCTCGCTATCCCACGGGAGTCAAGTAGCCTTCCACTCCAATCCATAAAGATATTTCTTTTTAACAAAGGTTTTCAAATAAAGTGAAGGTGTTCCCTACTCTTTATGAAGAGGTGTTGCCACGCATCACTTCTCCACATTGAAAATAAGGAGCTTTCCTTTCTCTCATCAGACAAATAAGGAGCGATTTTGATCGTGACGGCTCGTATGAAAGAGAAGGAAAAGGCACTTTTGCCAAATGGTTGATTGGAGTGGAGCCAGCGTCACTCCTAGGGGATTTAGCGTCACAGCTGAGACCCTGGAGCGAGCGTAAGTGAGTGAAGCGGCTCATCGGACGCCCCCTGGAAAGGACGCTGGCGGAACGGAAACCAACCCCTCGCTAAAAGTTCTTTTTCTGCTATTGACATGATCTTATTTCAACAACATGAGACGTCCCCTAGACGTCTCTTTTATTACCTTTTATACCTTCAAAAGTGATTATTTCACCAAATGCTTTTGTTTTCGCTAACACATCAAGATACGCTTCTTTTCGATGGATGAGTCTTTCTTGTTGCAATTTCTGATGGGTATGTTGAAAATCATCTATAGCTATTTTGTCCATAAACTCACCTCTTCTAGTAGTGTACGTTAACACTATTATAATGTTGGAAAATTCTTACGACAATTCTATTTCTATTTTTGATTACAAGTTCCCAATAATAAAAAGGATAAAAGGCATATAATTTTAGCCATTAGCTATTCAAATTTATCTAGCTAATGCATAAAAAAAGGTAGCACTTTTTCTTCAACAGCTTGTTCGCCTGCTTGAATCCATCTACTTTTATCGTGAATATACCCGTCTTTATCAAGCGGAGTTTGGAATTGACTAACACCAGTTGCATCAAGTAAAGACCCCTCATCATAATCTAGACCTATATTCTCAACATGCTTAATGACAAATGGTTTTTGAAAACGAATTTGGGCATCCTCATTATCGAGTTCCCCTGATGTTACGATAAAGGGAACACGCAAATAAATAGTTTCCCCTGCCTCTTTCCATAATACCGAATCGAAGCTTCCTTTATAATACTCCCAATTCCCACCAATCGTAAAACCTCGATTGGCAATTTTATCACGTAAATAGCCGAAAGCAATCTCTTTTCCAACAATTTTTGAATCAAATTGTAGCAATTTGTATTCTCCTCCTTTCACTCGATAAAAGTCTAACCTAAAAGGTGGCATTACAAACTAGTTATGATGTAATTATGATTGCCAAAAAAGTCTCGAAACTTTTTTAAATCAAAGTTTCGAGACTTTTGTAAGTTATTTATAAAGGCACTGAAATCTTTCGATGCAAAACATATTTAGCAGCTTCTACATACTCTGTGGCAGCCCTTTGACTGACTGCGGCTGTTGGAACAATACTTTCAAAGCCATGATAGCAACCTGGGTATAAGTGGAATTCGACATCTACTCCAGCCTGACATAGCTTTGTCACATATTGTAAAGTCTCGTCACGGAATGGATCTAATTGACCAACACATGTATACGTAAACGGTAATCCTGATAAATCATCTGCTCTAGCTGCTGCGGCATATGGTGACACATTGTCGCTGCCGTTCTCTCCACTCAAATACATTTCCCAGCCTTTTTGATTGAGCGAGTGGTTCCAGATCATATGTCCCGTAATTTCTAATGAAGATGGTGTGTTATTCCGATCATCTATCATTGGATATAGAGGCATTTGGAAACTAAGCTTTGGATAATGACGATCTCGAGTAAGTAATGCGAGTGCAGCTGTGAGACCTCCTCCAGCACTTGCTCCAGCAATCCCTAAACGACTGAGATCAATCCCTAATTCGTCCGCATGATCTGCTACCCATTTTAACGCAGCATAACAATCTTCAAGTGGTGCTGGATAAGGATATTCAGGAGCAAGTCGATAGTCTACAGATACAACCACACACTTCGCTTCATTAACAAAGCGCTGACAAAGCAAATCATCTCCTTCTGGAGCACCTAAGACATAGCCGCCGCCATGAATCCATAGCAGCCCTGGGGAAATTTCTTTCTGCTCCTTTGACTTATAAATACGAATGCGAAGAGAATCGTTGTCATTAGGCCCTTGAATCACTTTATTTTCAACTGTTATCTGTTCATCTATCGGAGCTGGCACAGCAACGGCTGCCATTCCTTCTCTTGTTGCCTGTACATTATCTAAATCTAATGGGGGGAAAATGGCTAACGTTTCTCTTAGTTCTGAATCAATACGATGTTCCATTAAAATTCTTCCTTTCTTATTTAAAATATTTTTTACGATGTTAAACCGCCATCAATTGGTACGACAGCGCCATTCACATAAGAGGCTTCCTCCGAAATTAAGAAAGCGATTACATTTGCGATTTCAGAAGCATTTGCTAATCTTCTTAGGGGGCCGTTTTCCTTTGGATTGGACGTTAAGCCCTTTGTCATATTAGTCATTACACCACCTGGACAAATAGCATTTACTCGTATACCGCTAGGACCATATTCAATGGCAGCAGTTCTAGTTAACCCAATAACACCGTGCTTACTAGCCGCATAGCCGCCTAAATAGGATTGTCCTTGTATGCCTGCTGCTGAAGAAGTATTCACGATGACACCTGACCGTTGTTGCTCCATCTCTTTTAACACATATTTTAAGCCTAAAAAAGTTCCTTTCAGATTGACCGAAATGACGTTATCAAATGTCTCTTCCTCTAAATCTGCTAGTAAAGATGGCGGGCTTAACACACCTGCATTATTGATGAACGCATCAATTCTACCAAATGCTTCTTTTGCAGCCTCCACATATTTCTTCACGTCTTGGCTTTTCGAAACATCTGCGTGGACAAAGATAGCCTGTTGTTGATGTTCCTTCACAGCGTGTAGTGTGTCTTGACCACTTTTCTCATCAAAATCTACTAATACTAATGCCTTGTCCTGTGTGGCTAGTAATTTTGCTGTTTCTCTCCCTATACCATTTCCTGCACCTGTAATAATGACTACTTGTTGTCCCATATTGATATATGCTCCTCTCTTGCAAACTATGATATTGATTTTAATCTCATTAATTTAAAGCCTTCATAATTATTTTGAGCCACCTCATGACAATGCTTTGTATAATAATCAAATCCACCCAGATAAATTAAAAAACTGCGGGGTTTACCTTCAATATTAGCTCCCGTATACCAGGAATCACCTTTGACGTAAAGTGTTGTGTTAGCAATCTCTCGACAATGCTTGCTCCAAGCCTCCTCGGCTTCTTTATTTGGTTCCACAAGGTCAATGTCATGCTCACGCAAGTAATCGATACATTGTGCAATCCATTCTACATGCTGCTCAATAGCGATTGGCATATTCACGAGGACAGATGGACTTTCTGGACCAGTAATCATAAATAAATTAGGAAAACCTGCTGTTGTTAGTCCGAGATATGTTTGAACAGAAGCACCATCCTCCCATTTTTCCTTTAATGTCTCACCGCTCCTTCCCCTTATATCAATTTTAAATAATGGTCCTGTCATGCCATCATAGCCTGTTGCAAAAATGATACTATCTAAATCGTAATGTTCATCCGTCGTTTGAATGCCTGTTTCTGTTATTTTTTTGATAGGTGATTCTTTTACATCCACCAGTACAACATTCTCCCTGTTGTAGGCTTCAAAATAGTCGCTATCTAAAACCTGTCTTTTCGTACCATACATATACTTCGGACATAATTTTTCTGCTACCACAGGGTCTTTCACAATTTGTCGTATTTTAGAGCGAATAAATTCTGCTGCTTTTTCATTGGATTGTTCATTTGTTAACAAATCATCATAAGTGGATGCGAAGGCAAAACCACCTTGTGCCCAAGCTTCCTCAAAAACCGCCATCCTTTTATCATCACTATCCTCCATTGCAGATTGCTGATTTTGTGCAAAAGGTGTACCTGATACAGAATTTCTCATTGACTGCTTTAAAGCTTCGAAATTTTGCTTGGTTTCTTTGATAAAGTTCTCATCATATGGATGATTACGAGCTGGAATCGTATATTGTGGTGTCCGTTGAAATACAGTAAGCTGCTCTGCTTCTTTCGCAATTACAGGTATGGCTTGAATACCACTGGAGCCTGTCCCGATAATTCCTACTCGTTTCCCTGTAAAATCAACCTTTTCATGTGGCCAATGCCCCGTGTGATACCAATTTCCGCTAAACTGTTGCAGTCCTTGAATGTTAGGAACATTGGCAGCAGACAGACAGCCTATTCCTGTAATAAAATACTTTGCTAAAATGTGCTGTCCGTCATTTAGATAAACAATCCATTTATGACGTTCCTCATTAAAATGTGCTGCAGTGACCCTTGTATTAAATTGGATATCCGTTCGCAATTGAAAGCGATCTGCCACGTAATTTAAATAACGTAATATTTCCGCTTGTTCTGGAAATCTAGATGTCCAAGTCCATTCTTCATACAACTCTTTTGAAAATGTATAGTTATAATAGATGCTTTCTATATCACATCTAGCGCCCGGATAACGATTCCAATACCAAACACCGCCCACACCATCTCCAGCCTCGCATACAATGGTAGAAAAACCTTTACTCCTCAGCTGATGTAACATATACAAGCCTGCAAAGCCAGCGCCTAAAACAACTGCATCCACCTCTTTAATTGTTTGGCTACTCATCCACTACACCCCTCACTCCAATAAATTATTAAATACAAATACAAGAAAATACTGGATTTCCTTAGATTAAATACTACAACTTACAGAAAATATTGAAAATTCCTTATTTTAAGCGTAGTATATACTTAAAAAAGGGGATAGGTCATGTCCAATCTTTATACCATTCAAAAACGTTTCGACACGGTACAAAGTTATGCCAATCATGAAGAGCTGTTGATACATATTTTGCAGGTATATTTAGATTCTTTTCCTATCAAAGATGCCTACTTATTAAGGTATTCTCCAATAGGCTTTGTAGCTGAAGGAATCATTTTTTTGAATGAATCTGGAGGTAGTCATATCGGTGAAATTCGAGAGGAGATTCGTAGCTTCCCTATTATTTATGCTGCTATTGAGGATAAGAAGGCTAAATTTTGTACAGGGATGGATTATTTAAAAAATATAAGTATTAAATATTCTATTCCCTCACAAAATAATTCATTTTTAATCATTCCCATCTTCATTGGCCAATATGTTTTCGGCTATATTTGTAGTACACAATTGGAAGAGGAAATAGCTATAAATGAAAAGCTATTGGATGACATGACAGCTTTTGGAAATGTTATTGGTCAGCTTATCATGCAAGCTAGAAATAGCAAAAAGGAAGGCCTTCTTAGCAAACGTGAGCTGGAGGTGATGAGACAGGTAGCACAGGGGGGAAGTACGAAGGAAATTGCAGATTTTATGGATTTAAGTGAATTAACTATTACCCAATATGTCAAATCCGCTATCAAAAAATTACATGCCAGAAATCGCTCTCATGCCATTAGCATTCTTTATCAAGAGGGAATTATTCTATAAAAATTCAGGGGGAGCATGCTACTCCCCTCGATTACTACACCACAATGCTCTGCATCCATCGCATAGTGCAACAATATTCTTAAAAATGCTCAAATGTCTTCGCTTTAACAACTTTATTACCCCCAGTAGGCCTTCATTAAATCTATTGACCACGCTGGCTGTTGAACATCCTTTTTAGGTAAAAACTCTTTCATCACAGGCTTTATATCTAGTATAGGTGTGCCATTAATGGCATCTAGCCCTTGGACGATTAATGCTCTAGGTTTGACCTCTAATAACTCAACGATTGTACTTCCTAATTTATTGGGTCTATTCTTACCCCTTTGCGCGAAAATGCCGACCTCGGGATAATTTTGATTATTTCTAGGATGTCTCGCCTCATATTGGATCTGATCGTCTGTAACTTTATCAAAATAAAAAATAATTTCTAGATGAGAAAATTCTTCTATTCCTATTATGGATGCTTCCTGGATTTGGTCAGCAAGTTCAATGGTTGATATAATCTCTCCCCAATGATCATCGTGGATCATTTGCCGATTGTTATGAACTGTAGCGATTGATTGAATGGTATATTGCATGCCTATTATCCTCCCTCTTTTTGAATTGCCAATATACGTTCCTTTATTCCAGTATATACAAATGAACAAAAAAAAGATGATTAACGATGTTAATCACCTGACGTCCCATAGTCCTTAATGGTTACATTCACTTCACATGTAATCGGAACCTCACTAAACGTTTGATCCCAATCTTTTTTTATTTTTTGCCATACCTTTGGATAATCTATTCTTACTTTATTGCCAAATCCAGAAACATCCGTTTGAAATTCATGTTGTGTTTTTTCTAAAACCTTCTTCACTAATCGTTCAATCTCTTTTTCAAATACTTTCTCCGCTTTTTTCAGAAATCGATTGTCAAATGCCTTATCTGATAGGACCCAATGTTCAGAGATTCTACCTTCTGTTTGAATTTTTAAGGTAAAAGAGATTTGATCATCTTTTATTTGTGGAATAATTTTACTTTTAGCTGAAATAATTTCATAGATAATGGGCGCCCCTGACTCCTCATCAAAGCCTTTGACTAAACCACCTTTCCCTTTGCCTGTTATCCATGCAATTCCTTCCAAGTCACTTTCATTTAAAAATCCACGCAACTTTTTAGTTTTACCTTCAATGACAGCAGCTCCTGCAAACCTTACTTCCCCATCTTCCGCTAACACATTTTGCAATAAAAAGCTCGAGTCTGAATAGAGCTTTCCTTCTAGCTTAGCAACGGTCATCGGTGGTAAAATCTTAGTCGTCCTTTCATGCCCCTCCATCATTTCTACTAATTGAAAGGCTGGAATTTTCGTTGGTTCATTCGTTTCAAGTGCCTGACTTGCCCGATTTTGAGCAATAAGGAGCTGGCCGCTAGGTCGTATTTCTAATTCTCTTAGAAAAAAATCTAGTGTTTGTTGCAGGTTGACGGTACTAGCTAATTCTTCTCCAATGATAATCACTTTGGAATGTTCAGCAAAGGAACGTTTGTCAACTTTTAGAAGCATATTTCGTAAAGTTGGCAACACCGCATCACCCGTTTCAGTCACATTTTTATATGCTCTTTCTGGTAATGCGCCCTCCTTCGTTCCAGAAACCGTTGTCTCTGACGTAATGAATTGATTGGTAATCGTTAGCAGCTCCCTATTTGCATATCTAGCATCTTGTTGCTCCTCAGAAGATACATCACCCGTTTCTAAATCCAATGATGTACCTACAATGAGACCTAAATCCTCAATCTCTTTACTACTCCAGCATCCAGTAAGAAGGAAGGATACAGTTATTACTAGAAGATATCGGATATATCGATGTTTCCGCTTCATGCTTTATTATTTCCTTTCCATTTTGATATAAGGAGTAAGATAATAGGTACGGCACCAAATAAAATCAATGCAGCATGACCAATCTTATCTCCAAATGTAAAAAGATCATTAATATTTTTTGGCGTCATCGCAATAATATAAATAATAGGTAATAATCCGTATAAGAAAGGTTTCATACTTTTCTTAAAAAGTTGAGCTAATCCTAAAGCAGCCGCATAATAGGTAATCGAGAAGGTAGCAAATATTTGCATAATCCAGATGACCAGTAAAAACGACTCAAAGCGTTCAAAAATTAATCCAGGAATTTCAAAACTTCGCATCAATTCAATCGTAGGCCATGTCCTTGTCATCACTCCTTCAATGGATAGAGCTCCAATAACCATAACAACTGTAATAACATAAAAAAGTAAAGGTATCGTTATGCCCACTAGCACAACCTTTACAGCTTTTGATTTATCTGATGGATACATAAATGCTACTATGAGCAGCATAATTTCAGGACCTAAAAATGCCAGTGTCGCTGTTTTGATCCCCTTTAACATGGGGACAACCCCCAGACCTAATACTGGTCTAAGATTATCGATCTCAAAGATTCCTAAGCTTAAAAAGGCCACGAGCAAAAAAATCACAAAGGTTATAGGGAAAATGATTTCAAACAAACGAGCAATTGTATTGATGCCACCACTAATCAAATAAATCCCTACCCACAAAAAGGGCAAAATGATAGCCCACGTAGGGGTTCCTTCTAATAAGAAGAGAGAGGTTACTTCAGCCATTATGCGAACCTCAAAGGCAGAAATAGTAAAAAAATAGACAATTACACATACGCTTATGAATGAGCCCAACCATTTTCCTATGATGTCTTGATTGTATTGATAAAATGTTTTATCAGGATATTGTTGGCTTAGCTTGACAATAATCACACCTGCAATCATGGCAACAACTCCACCTAAAAAAACACTAATCCACACATCCGGCGTTTTTACTTTTTCTACAGATGCACGAGGTAAGGTAAGAATCCCAGTGGCAAGAATATAGTTAATAATAATAACAACTGCTTGTGACGTCGTTATTTTATCTTTCAAACTGCTGTTCATAGCTGTTTTTCTCCTTCCCTCTTATTCCCCTTTGCGGACAGAATCTTTTGGCTTTAACAATCTTGGACGATGTTTCATTATCCTGAACGGCATACGAACCATAAAGTCTTTCCAGTCACCTGCTCGATACGGAACAGTAGGACTAAGATATGGTACACCGAAGCTCTTTAGTTTCACTAAATGACTGCAAAGGAATAAGAAAAATAGGATGATGCCATATAGTCCAAATAAAGCAGCCGAAAACATCGAGACAAATCGCAGCATTCGTAGCGTGATGCCAGCATTATATTGGGGAATAGCAAAAGAAGAAATAGCCGTTAACGCAACAACAATAACCATAATCGGACTAACAATTCCTGCCTGTACTGCTGCTTCACCAATAACTAGCCCTCCAACAATCCCCATTGTCGGCCCAATCGGCTTCGGCAAACGAAGTCCTGCTTCTCGTAATATTTCAATGGCAACCTCCATAATGAGAGCTTCGATTAATGCTGGGAAGGGTACCCCTTGCCTTGTCCCCATCATAGACAACGCTAATTTAGTGGGGATTAACCCCTGATGAAACGACACAAAAGCAATATACAGGGATGGTCCAAATAAAGTGATACCCGCAGCAAAATAACGAAGCAAACGGATAAGAGAGCTAGGCAACCAACGTTCATAATAATCTTCTGGTGATTGCAATAACATATTAAAAGCGACTGGCACAATTAATGCAAAGGGAGTTCCATCCAATAGAATTGCAACTCGTCCTTCCAGTAAAGCTGCGACAACACGATCAGGACGCTCGGTACTCTGTACTTGCGTAAACGGACTAAGATAATTGTCCTCAATCAATTGCTCAATATAACCCGATTCAGCTACATCATCCAAACTGATCGATTCAATCCGTTTCCTTACCTCTTTGACGAGATCAGGTTCCACAATTTCATCTATATAGGCTAAGACTAACTGTTTTTTTATTCGCTCCCCCACTTCCATTTCAATAATAGATAAATGTTGGTTTTCACCATGTTGCCTCAATAAAGAAGTATTGACACTTAATTTTTCCGTGAAGCCCACCCTTGGTCCACGTACCAATGCCTCAGAAACAGGCTCCTCAAGATTTCGAGTCTTTCCATGTGCGGTACCAATGATAAATACACTCGGTATACCATCAACAATTAAGACAGTAGATCCAGTTAATACTTTTCCCACAGAATTCATGACATTCGATTCATCTATAAGATCACTCACTGGTAGAATTTCATTTGCAATTAATTGCTGTAATTCATAACCTCTTATCAACGTGGAATTTTCTGAAAGTCCATTCATTAATGATTTTAAAATATGCTTGTCTATCAACTCTTTATCGCATAATCCTTTAAGAAAAACGATGGCTGCACGGTTACCAGTATTCCCAATGTGAAATTCTCTGAAATGGATATCCCAATTATGACCAAGCTCTTTCCTCATTTGTAAAAGATCTTCACTGTAATCACCTGTAAATTGCTCTAACGTTTTTTGAATAGGTTTATGCACCGTCTCACTTTGATCACTATATTCTTTTATATCAATCTTGCCGTTGCCCTTTTTGACAATTAAAAAACCATGAAACAATTTGAAAATCAAATATGGAATGAAAAATGCTAAAAAGCCCTGAAAAAAAACTTGCCAATGCGGCACGTAGGAAATCATCTTTTCCCACATATTAATCACCCTCTTTAGTACAATCGTACAGAGTATCCCTACATGTTTTTAGCATTATCTAAGCAACGGCATTTTAAACTTCTAATCCTCAACATTCTTCTCAAAACTAGACATCTGATCTTTGATAGCCATAAAAAAAGCCAGCCTCAAATAATTTGAGAACTGGTATTAATAAATGGATGCGGTATTGGATGAGTTGACTTATCTTTGCTAAGTTTTCTTCAAAACCTATTCTACTTATTTCTAAATCCAATTTTCTTTAACATGGCTCTTGCGTTATTAGTAGGATTTCCCATTCCCCTCTCATGCCTTATTTTCACCGTCAATGTAAATCTATTAAATAGGATATGGTATACTAGCTACTATGAAAAATTAGAAGGTGAAATTTATGCTAGAAGTCAGTGAAAGTAAATTAGCACAATATAGTCTGCATTTTTTGAGCGAGACGCTTATTTTAGGAGAAGAAGCCTTGTCTCAACCTGAAGTCATGCTAGAAGCAGCCTTTACACAGCTTGCATTTAGTAAAATAGATATGGAGCAGCAATATGAATTCTTCCATGAAACCAGTATTGAGCTCAATGAAGTTTTTACGTATTCCAAGACTATTTTTGAACAGAACAGTAACTTTCTAGAACAGTCACAAAATATGGCTAGGCACTTACATAGTGTCTCACAACATCCAAACATTAAAAGCGGTGAACTGTTTATTGGTTTGTTCGAAAATTGTTTACTATTGAATGAGGCTAAGAAGGTTATTGCCATTGTCAAAATTGATGAAAAAGAAATATTTTTAGATGTTAAAAATGACCACAATCAAATGATTATCAACGGCGTTGATGGTATTAACGTCAAGAAAATAAATAATATGGCTATCATTGTTGATATGGGACCAGATCAAGCACCTGCTGTGTTTATGAAAACGAAACGTAAAGAAGATATTGTTTATTGGCAAGAACGATTTTTAAAAATTAAAGCAGCAGATGAACATTATCATAAAACGGATTTAGCATTAGCTGAATGTAAAAAATACATCTTAAAGGAAGAAAATTATACAAACACGGAGAAGCTGGGACTTCTGAATAAAACACTAGATTATTTTAGAAATGAAGAGGAGTTTCAAGTAAACCATTATATCGACACCGTATTTGAGCAAGCAGATGCTAGCCAAAAAGATATCATCATCAACTCAGTCAAACCCTATGAAACAGTCATTTCGGACAGTGCTTTAGAAAAGGCTGAGAAGAAGTATAAACGTAAAATCAAACTGGATGCCAACATTGAAATACAAGTAAATATTCAACATATCGATCAAATAGATGAGCTGATTGAAGTTGGCTATGATGAGGCAACGAATCGTAAATTCTATAAAATCTATTTCCAGGATGAACAGTAGAAAAGGCATTCACTTTTTATGAAAGCTGATTTAACATAAACAGATAAAAAATAATGATTCCCATTTCAGACTACCCGCTTTCCTGTGGATTGGCGTTAAGCTACTTCCTTCGCTATCTCTACGTGCAGGGTCTCAAAAAGGCTCGCTTACCCACTGGAATCGGTAGACTTTCACTATAGTCAGTAGTAGTGGAACATTTTAAACATTAGAATTCAATTGATGTTCATCAGAAAGTGCTCCTAAAGCTAACAATTAGGAGCACAAAGCTAAAACCATCATACTCTGCACTAATGCCTTCGTTACTCGTGCAATTCCAAGGACGTACTCGGTCGTAACGGAAAACGCTCCTCTCCTTGCAGAATAGTAACGTTCAGTTCTCTTTCTCCCTATAGAAAACACTTTCGTCATGTCCTTGTACATATACTCCTTCCTTCAATCTAAATAAGACCCAATCTTTTGTGTAAGTTGTACTGTAAATAATGGCTATTTTTCAAAGCAATCGGGTACTAAAAAAGAGAGGGCATGTCTTGAACTCCGCTCTTTTGATTTCTTTAAAAATTTTTAAAAAAGATAAAACCTTTTCAATTGGTAAAACGTCTAATTATTGGTAACACAAGTTAACCTAAAGGAGAATTGATAAACATGAAAAAACCTGTTAAAAAAACATGGCTATTGGCTTCAGCACTAACACTAGGAATGGCTGTATTAACACCGCTGCAAGCTGGTGCAACATCTGCGGAAACAACAAATAATGTCATAATGCAAATAGAACAAAAAATACAAGGTACCGTTAAATATTTTGGTGGTGATGGCCTTACCATCAAAGGTACAGATGGCAAAAATTATTATATTGGGTTACACAAATTCTCTGATCAGCAAATCGAGCAATTGAAGCTAGTGGAAGGACAGGAAATTTCAGTTGAAGGTAGCATTATAGAGGATTACTCGGACTTCTATACCTTTGATGTGTACAAAAAATCACTACCTAAGGGCGTAACGAAAGAAGAGTTAATCCAATTAGAAAAACTCTTTCATGACATGAAAAAAGCAGGAAAAGAAGAGAATTATGAGGAAATGGAACGTCTCTATCAAGCGATGGATAACATCACAAGACCCTATGAATTAGCAAACTGGCAACCTGAGCCGTTTGAAGAATTTATCAATGAAGCAGCATTTACTGAAAAGAACATTGTTATTAAAGCTCAAGATAAAGAGCAGTTGAAAACTCTTTATACAGAATGGGTAAAATTCACAAAAGAAGATAAAACGGAAATGGCACAAGAAAAAATAGATAAAATTTACACGATCCTTGAGCCGTATCACCAAGAGCTGTATCCGCCACTAACGTTTGAGCAATACATGGCGGACATGGAAGTAGATTTGACAAAAGAGGAACTCGCAGAGTTAAAATCTATCTATGATGAAGCTCAAAAAGCAGATAAAGATAAAAACGAAGAGTTATCAATGAAGCTTTGGGATCAATTCTACGAAAAGTTGAACTCACATTTTAAATATGAACAAATTTCCTTTGAAGAATATATGGCTGATATTGAATTCGAAATTAGTCAATCGGATTACACAAAATTAAAACAACACTATGAAAAAGCTGTTACCCTTGAGAAAGATGGGGAAGAAGAAAAAGCTGGTGAGCAATGGGAAGCCTTCTATAAAATTTTAGATCCTTATTATGAGGCCAATAAAGATATTCTCATCTCTGCATCTAAACTCATAATTAATGGGCAAGATTTACTTCCAGAGCAAACTAAATAAATTTTATTGGGGCTCTCCTATTGATATAGGAGTAGCCCTTTTTGAGTTTTCTGATGTGACAAAATTGTCATGTTATCCCTCGAATAGTCATGCTAATCGATGGTTTGACCATATTTTGGTTGTTATAGTAATCCATGTTGTAACAAATATATTTCATTCTAAGGAGAAAACAACATGACACGATTAATGAAAAAATCGATGATGATTGCTGTAATATTGATCTTTTATATTTTGATACCCAAATTAGTACAGGCTGCATCAAATGATACAATTAGGAAAATTGATCAATTTATTGAGGAACAGCAAACCATTAGCGAAATCCCAGGCCTTTCGGTAATCATTGTTGATAAAGGGAAAACGGTATATCAAAAGGGCTTTGGTTTTGCAGATATGAAAACAAAAACGCCTGTCACTTCTCATACCCTTTTTGAGCTAGGCTCCACCTCTAAAGCATTTACGGCGCTTGCTATTCTGCAATTAGAAAATCAAGGTTTGTTAAAACGCTCTGATAATGTTCAAAAATATATCCCTTGGTTATCATTAGCCTATAAAGGGGAGGAACAGGTCATGACAATTCAGCAGTTATTGTCACATACAAGCGGAATTCCCTCTAATTCAATTACTCGTATTCCAGAAAGCACGGCTGATAACGCCCTTGAGCTAACGGTCAAAACATTACTGGATCATCCATTAAATCGCAAACCAGGTAGCTCCTTTGAATATGCAACGATTAATTATGATGTCTTAGGACTAATTATTGAGCATGTTTCGAAACAGCCATTTGATCAATATATCCAGCAAAATATTTTACAACCTATTAACATGGATCAATCTTTTGTAGGGGTTCATCAAGTACAATCTAGTAATATGGCTTCTGGTTATAAAATTGGCCTTATGAGAGAGCAGGCATATATACCACCTGTCTACAGTGGGAATATCCCTGCTGGCTATATCATCAGTAACGCCAATGATATAGCGAGATGGTTGAAATTACAGTTAGGAAACAGCGAAATCTATTCACTCAGTAACAATCTCATTCAAGAATCCCATATTCCCGATCAAACAGTGGAGCCTTTTGATACGAATACTTTTTATGCAAACGGTTGGGCAGTTGTTGAAAAGGACAATAAACCATATATTTACCATGCTGGTGAAAATCCAACCTTTACTTCATATTTCATCATGCAACCAGATGAACAAATAGGCGTAGCTATTTTAGCCAATATGAATACAAGTTTTACAACAGCGATTGGACAAGGGGTCATGGATTTATGGGAAGGCAAAACGATTCAAAATCAACATGTTAGTAGCTATCAAAAGCTAGATAAAATTGTAACAATTATAAGTGCTATCGTCATCGCAATTAGTATTTTCTTCTGTTACCTATTATTTAAAAATATTCAAAGCCTCTATAACAAGCAACGTGGTTTGGCAAAATTAAATTACAAAAGAATATTCCTTTTATCTGTACATTTTGTACTCGCTACTACACTACTGGCCGCGATATTTTTTACGCCCACTATTTTACTCGGTGGCCTAAATTGGACATTTATCAAAGTTTGGGCTCCCACTTCTATTACGATATTGTTGTATAGCACCATTGTGGCAAGTTTCCTCTATTTTTCACTAGGGTTTACACTCATTGCTACAAAAAAGAAAATCTAGATAACGCCTACATTTTCGATGAAGAAAAGAAGGATAGTTCGTCACAATCAATGGATATATTTCACACATTTAAATGATAGATAAGAATTTTATCCATCTATTTTCATTGTAGGTTGAAAATTAAATGGTAGGTCCAAACAGGAAAGGTCACCTCTATACTTTTTAAGATTCTATTCGTAATGCTGAGGAGATGACAGAAGACTTTCACCTGCGCAAATTAAAAAGGCAAAAAGAATGGGTAGTCTTATGAATTGAACGATGAATGGTAAGTTGGTTCGCCCATATTGCAATAACACCAAATAATAATAAAAGCGGCGTTTTTGAAACTTGACATTTATTTTTTTATAAAAGCATCACCGCTTCATTTAAGCTAAAACACTAGCTACAATTCTGGATTGGGTCAATATAGAATAATCAATTAGACGAATACCCCTCTCCTTTCAATATCCCCACATACAATAAATTGAAGAAAGGAGAGGTCACAATGGGATACTTTGGAAACACAGGCGGTTTTAATTGTTGTTACGGAGGCTATAGTCAAGGCTTTGGTCAAGACTATGGCGGAGGTTATTGCATGGACTACGGTAAAAATAATAGTTCCACATTCGTTTTAATTGTTGTTCTATTTATTCTTTTAATTATTGTAGGCGCAACTTTCGTGCAAAAAGAATATTAATATGAATCATCTTTCACTGTAAGAAAACGAATATAAGCTAGTGCCTTCATTATTGGCAACTATCGATCATGTCGTTACAGCACCATAACAAAAGGGTCACCTCCAGCTGGTGACCCTTTTCTTATGGTGAGAACATCTTGTTGATGTCATTATAAAACTTGCCTCGTCAAATTTTGTTAGTCCACGTAAAAAGCCAGTTCTTTTCCCAGCTTTTCATCGGACTAGGCGTCTTTTTTAAGGAAATGCTATTGTTCTCACTTCAATTTTCGTCAGTTCAATATAACCAATAAGCTAGACATAATTGAATAAAATGATAGAAATTCCAGATGCACAATTCGAGGAAAGTTTTATATTGAAAGATGGCAGAGAAAAATAGAACAGATGGCAAATAAAGTCGCCTGTTTTTCATTTTTCGCTTTTCATCATAAATAAATCTTGCTATCATTTCTTTATTTCCAGCAGGTAAAGTCGTAAAATCGGGGAAAATCTATAGTTTATTGAAGAAATCCAGTAAAAAGGATGAGGTAAATGCATTAGCAGGATTAGGGAAAGTTCAAAAGTTTAATAGCAGAGGAATCTTAATGGATGGAAATTCTAAGACTGGATGGCAACATATTGATAAAAGACATGTGTCAGGAACTGCTGCTACAAAAGGGACAACACTTTTTCCAAAACACCTTGGTGAGGCGAAAATTAAAAATTTAATTATGGAGTCTCTAGAAAAAGGACAATTAGCAAGTGTTAATCCAAAAGATGGTACTATGGTATATAAATATAAACCTAATAAATATGGTATTGATGAAATGACAACAGTTGTGACAGATAATTATGTTATAAAAACTTCTTACCCAACCAGTGGGAAATCAGTCATCACTAAAAAATAATTAGAGGAGAGCACTACATGCGAATAAAATTTAATGTCGATGAAGATATATTCGTTTTAAAAAACGAGGATCTTGGTTATGATTACTATTTCGATAGTTATTTAGAAGTATTAGTTAGTGATGGAGATGTCGAAGAATTACTCTTTTCTACAACTATGCACAGTACTATTGTAATTGAATTAAATGAGTTATTAATACGACTTCATCAAACAAATGAAGTACAAAAATTAGACCCATTTGGAAACGCTAATATTATTAGCTTTGAAAAGAAAGGTCATAATCTCATTATTACGAACTACAGTCAATTATCTGGTAATAATGAATGGGTACATACTTTCGATTTATTCGATTTTACAAGTGCTTATATTAATGAATTAAAGAGATATTTAAATTCTTTGATGGCGGTAGATAGTAATGTAATAAAATATAAAAGTTTTGTATATCTTAAAGAAGGGTTAGACTCATTACAAGCAATTAATTAATAATAATGGAGTAATTCCCTTCCAAAAACAGAGAATCATATGAACTAACCCCATAAAAGTCAGATACTAATTTAAACTTTTATGGGGGTTTTTTTATTCAAGTAGTCTAGCGATACTGCATCTATGATTGAAATTGCGAAAAATAATCTTAAACCTTCTAGCTTTCCTTTAATCAGTTCATTTTTTGTCAAACCAAGCTTTATCGACTGCTTGCTGTAATCTAGTAAGGAGCGAGAATGGAAAGGGTATACTTATCTATTCTCAACTGAGTTTGGTAAAGCTTATCTTCGTTACTCCTTCAGTAGTGATGGGATTATATTATAAAAAAATCCAGATTCATGTTATCGATTAACGACACACTTTTGCTAATTTATATAAATAGTTATTTAATCAAGAAGCAAGAATGTAAAAACTATTTGATAATTAAAGTTATCTTATAAACATATTGTAAGGCTTTATATACTTGTTCCATCCGTAAAGATTATGGATTTAATTTTATAGTTAAAAGTCATATTCTCAAATGGTAAATTATAAAAGCGCATATCTACATCATTGAATTGATTTAAATCAACAGCAGTATTAAAGTTTGTAGAACCATTTGCAGGAATAACATCCCATTCATATTTCATTGCTGACTTGTATACTAACTCGCCGAACATATCATAAAAATATGTTTCTGCTAAAAATCCTTTAATGTCTTTATCTGTGTGATTTATATATTTCATAATAAAATTTAATTCATATCCATAGACATTATTATCAGTACTAGGATCTCTAGGAATAACATCTTCTAAAACTACTGTCAAAGATGTATTTAAATGATTGTCTTCATCAGTCTCTTCATTAGTGGAAGCTTTCTCGATAGCTAAATTATCTTGATTTGTTGTTACTGCTTTTTCCTCTTGATGTAAAGTCTCTACTTTTTCTTGTTCATTCTCACCTGATTTATCAACACGCTCTTCTTTCTGATTACATGCTGATAGAATTAAAATATACAATAAACATAGTAATAATAACTTTATTTTACTCTTTTCCATAATAATTCCTCCATATATGTATTAATCTATATGGTATCATAATTAGGAAATTCCACTCAATACAAAATAATCATTTTAAGTGTTAATAGTATAAATCAAATTAAAAAAATGTCCTTGCAATAAAGCTAAATAACTAGGAAAAGAAAATATGACATCTACATTGCATTTATAAATATAGCTAAGCTACTTTCCCAAAGAATGAACTTATTTTAAACAAGTAAATTTTTCACTATACCTTAGCAAACTTTTTTAATATGTTATTAATCTTAACAAAGCATATTCGTCTACACATATTGTTTTCTCATGAACGTAGCAAACGATATTTAAAATGACTACTATGTTATTTGAAGAAGATTTATTACCATCTAGATGGCTTCACGCTAAATGTTTTTTATCCTCCTTGTCGAAGAGTTGTGTGCCGAACAATTCTATACTATTAGATACTTTTGAGGTAACTGTAGCTACCTTGAAGCTTGATTGCTTCCTATTTTTAGGAGATATAAAGATAAGTTGAACAGCCTTGTATTACTCTCATGTCTGGCTCAAACGATCGTCGATTTGGATTACTGTTCGAATAGTTGCTGTCTCTTTTTAACATAGTAAAAAGCACCCAAATAGGAGTGCTTAATACAATAAATAGCTATCTAATTATTTGTTCATACGTTTTCCCTTTTACAGTAATTATCGCTTTAAGCGGCTTCCCATCCTGCTCTACTTGTTCTGGAACGGAAGCTAAAAAATGTAGTGTACCATTTTTCAGAGGTTCAATTGATGTAATATTTGTAAACGTGAAATCTGATCCACCTCGATTTTCTATTGTTGAGAAAGTCTTGTATTCGTATTTTCCATCATAAATAATTTTTACATCTACAAATTCATTAGATGTTTGACCTGTTGTTAGTAAACTTTTTACTGAAATAATTGTATCTAAGTATACTTCCCCCTCCTCTTCGTTTTTGTAATATGTATACACAGAACTTGGATTTGGTGGTGAAATTTGTTTACCAAAAATATTGTTGTTAATTGTGATTTCTGCATAATTATCAACTACTAATACATTACCTTTAGTAATCGTCAGAACTTCCTCTACCTCTGGTTCATTTTCTTCATTATTTTCAGATGCCTTAACTTCTTCCTCTGCATTTTTCTCAACAGACTCTTTTGTTTTGTTATCTGAACTGCTGTTTTTATCACTTTGACCACAAGCTACCAATAAAATAGACACCAATAATAATAATCCTAGCTTTTTCATGACAACTCCTCCTGTATATTAGGTGCTCTTCAAGTTACTTATCGTTATTTTCATTTAATTCATCTGGATAAACCATAGTATCAAATACTTCTCCATTTGATTCATCTTTAATATATACTGTGACTTTATAATGTTCAACGTCTGCACCGTTAAATAATTGGTAGTACATGCCTGCTAAAGCAAGCCCAAAGGATGCCAGTGCATCGAAACTACCTTCAAACTTTTCCTTATTTACTGTGAGTGTAAACTCAGAAAAAGATTTGTTATAAGCCACATCATTTATAGAAGCAAAATCTTCACTTGTTTTAAGTTCTTCTACACTTTTTACTATTCTTTCTTTTAATTCCTTCATCATTTTTTTGTGCTCGGATTTAGACATTTTATAAGTTAAAGATCCATCATCATTCTTAATAACTTCCTTAATTCCACTATTTTTTGCCTCCGAAATAATAGAATCTATGTCTTGTCCCTTGTAAAGTGTAGCGGGTATGGTAACTTCAACATTTAAAAGTCCTTTATCCACTTTTAATGTTTCTTCTGATGCTTTTTCAGCACCTTCTTTTTTCTTACCACTCTCATCACCTTGGCTACAAGCTACTAACAAAATACCTAGTAGCAAAATAAGTGGTAAAATAAGCAATTTTTTCATTTATTCAAACTCCCTTCTCCACAAATATACATGGATAATCGAGGTAATTCTATGATTATTTTCATATTTCTACATTTTTTACTCCTATCAATAAAAAAACACCCTCATGCGAGAGTGTCTGATATCAAAGCTATTTTTACTTTTTCTATCCATTACTATGTTTTCATTTTCCTCTATCTAAAACCTATTTTTATAGCTTTTTATCAATCGGTATATTAAAAACTTATTAAATCTTTCCATCTATTTATATTTATTTGGTCCCTACCTCTAACCCTTCAATGATGAAGAGAGACCCCGTCTAATTAGGTTTGCAGAGATAGGCTCTCTTCCCATCTCTCTAGCCCAAATTGATAACTGTCCTATATGATGGATTTCATGTGCAATCGTATGGCGAATGACTTCACCCCATATATGTGTCTCAATCCTTCCATCTGCTAATGTATTATGGAGTAAACGCTCTTCCATACTGTCGTCCCATTGGTTTACAAAGTTTTTTACTTCTAAATGAAATTCAGCTTCCAATTTACGAACCTTTTCCAAGCTATTATATTCCTCAAAACTCTCCTGAAAATCAGTTTTACCTTGTAAAAGTCGTATCCAACTCCATTCGACATCAATTATATGGAAAAGTGTATGTAATATACTTCCCATTCCACCAGGTCGGTTTTGCAAAAGCTCTTCTTCACTCAACTCGTCACACCAACGAAACCAGTCTTCTCTTACCATCCAATTATATTTAAAAAGTAATTGCAAAAAAGTTCCTCCTTAATTAAAAATGATTGAGTCATCTCAACAAGTTACTACTTCTTCATATAGAGTTAGGATTCCTTCTCTTTAATTCCTTCAAATGTGAGAAATTCGTACGCAAATCACGCTATAAATTATATAAAGGCACTGTTTGGGAACGTTTAAACCGTCGTTTCAGTACCGTATACCCTTCAAAAAGTCGTAACAGACATATCAGTGTACAGGAGACGAAAAAGTCCAATACTGGATTTATATAATGGTGAGATTATCGCTTTTAGCATGTCAAAATGCCCGACACTCGATTTTGTGATGGGTTAGTGCTCCTAATCATTCATGAACGTGTAAAATACCGTACGACCATTCACTCAGATCAAGCGTGGCATTATCAACATAATTCGTGGGGGCAAACATTAAAACAAAACAAGATTTTCCAAAGCATATCTCGTAAAACAACTTGTGCAGACAATGCCGCAATGGAGAACTTCTTTGATTTACTCAAACAAGAAATATATGACGGGGAAGAATGAATCTCCTATGAAGCGTTAAAAAAGAAAATAGAGAAGTTTATCGATTACTACAATAATGAACGAATTAAAACAAAAACTGGCTGGCTTGAGCCCAGTAAATTACCGAACTCATGCCAGCCAATTAGCTGCATAACTAAAACTTTAACATTAAAAGGTCACTACCTTTGGATGTGACTTATAATGATTAATCAAATTCTACAGTGTCTTGCACTACTGATACCTTATAAACATTTTTAGTATTAATTAATACTGTTTTATAATTTTCTGTTTCAGTAAATGAATACCAGGACTTCTCATTGAATCCATTAGTAATTTCTTCTGCAAAAGTTTCTTGTCCAATATTAGTCTTGATTTTATATTCTTCTTCACGACTTTCTTCAAAGTAAAACTTTACAGTATATTCATAATCCATTAACCAACACCCCCCATCTATCCATATCATGGGACAAATAGGATGGAAGTAATCAACGCTTTTGATCAATTCACACTGTTTTTTTGCGAACTTTCCTAGTATTAAGAAATTCATTTTCTTACTTATTTATTTTTATAAGTTAACAAAATAAAAACCACACTCTTTTTTGAATGTGGCTTTAGTATTTATTCATTAAAAAAAATCACCTTTGAAAAAAGGTTTTATTCCAACTTCTCTAAATAAATATTTTATTGGATGGCAATCATTGACCAAATTTCTGTTGGGAATTAAAATTTCCTCCCTGAGTTCTTTAAATATTTCTGGATTAATTTCCGGAAACCATTCTTCATAACTCAAATGTTTATCTTTCTCTATCAGAAGTAAATAAACAACAATTATTTCAAACATATAAGGAAATTCTCGTTTAATATTTTGATAGTTATCTAACAATGAAGTTATATAGTCCTCAAAATTAAAAAATTTTGCTCCTTTTTCATTGTTATATTGTAAACGTTCCTTTTCAGGTTTAAAGACAAAAGTCGATTGATTATACCAGTTACCTAACATGCATGTAAAAAGTAGTAATGCATATTTTTTAGTTTCTTGATCCTCATCATTAAAATATTTAAAATATTCATCGTAAATATAACTCTTGGCAGTGGTAAAATACCCAATTTCAATCCCAGAAATAGTTTGTTTCACATTTTGTATAATTTTATTATTTCCCATCCCATAGTCACTTTCTTTAAAAATTTCCATAATATAGATTGTAACATAAATTTAAAATACAGGGAACATTGATACTATAATCCAATCATACTTTGAATATGACCCTGACCATGAACTCCCTTTTTGAATTGCAACCCTAACTCTTTGTCCTTCTTTAAACGAAACAAATTCTTTTGTATAACGATCTTTAACTGTAGGATCTTTTATCAATTCGTCTGTTCCATTTTAATTTCTTTGTTCACCATGTTTACATTTTGTTTACCTAATTTATTTTTTATATGTTATTCTATGCGATTCTTAAAAATATTAATATAAACAAAAAAAGCGCTCAAAACCTATTGTTCATAAGGTTTCAAGCGCTTTTCAATTTGGTTAAAAATTAACCTTTGATTTGTTATTGACGTCCCAGGAGGGATTCGAACCCCCGACCGACGGCTTAGAAGGCCGTTGCTCTATCCAGCTGAGCTACTGAGACATGGTGTCATTTCTATGTATTTCATAGGAAGGACAATACTTATTATATGTACTTTATGGCATAATGTCAACATTAATTTTACTATGTAGGCAAGGTTTGCCTCATATTGTTCATCATATGTTGCCACAGCTTCGATTATACCATGTCTTACTCCTCTCAAGAAGACGAATATGAAAATATTTGCTACACTATTGGCGATAAAAAATTGGGAGGTATGTAGATGTTTAAGGATTCGGTCGTTGTTGTTACAGGTGGCGCACAAGGGATTGGCAAAGGGATAGTGCTTGCATATGCACGGCATGGCGCAAAGGTGGTAATTGCTGATTTAAATGACGGTTTAGGTCAACAATTAGAACAGGATATGCTTGCACAAGGCTACGCTGTTTTATTTGTTCAAACAGATGTAACGAAGGAACAGGATATCGTTCAGTTAATGCAACGAGCTGTTGAGCAATATGGGACTATTCATATTTTAATTAATAATGCTGGGCAGTTTCAGCATATCTCTCCTTATGATGTGACGTTTGAGGAGTGGAATCATCTACTACACACAAATTTAACGAGTGCCTTTTTCTGTGCCAGAGAGGCTGCGAAGGTGATGAGGCACAATGTGAAAGGTGGTTCGATTGTTTCGTTAGCATCTACACGGGCTGAGATGTCAGAACCTAATACGGAAGCCTACGCGGCTACAAAAGGTGGTATTGTGGCGTTAACACATGCTTTAGCGCGGTCTTTAGGTCCTGATCAAATCACGGTGAATTGTATTTCGCCTGGCTGGATTGAAACAGGCGATTATGAGGCACTTCGACCAGTCGATCATGTACAGCATTTATCAGGAAGGGTTGGTGTGCCTGAAGATATCGCACAGGCTTGTCTCTATTTAACAAACCCCGTAAATAATTTTGTGACAGGCATTAATCTTACGGTCGATGGCGGCATGACAAAGAAAATGATGTATGAAGAGTAGTTTTGTCATTTGCTCTTCCTTACTTGTTCTTCATACCCAGAGTTTCCTTAGAGTATGCTACTGTAGGAGAAAGAACAAGAAGGAGTGAAGCCTTGTACCCCTATTCAAATGGGTTTTCATTAAGCCAGCTGTATCAAGCCCCCTCTACTCAATATACGGCACCGATTCGTCACTTTTTACATTCACATGATTACCGGCGCTGTATCAGTAAAGCCGAAGCTGATTTTATGGCGATGAATCGCTTACTTTGGATGGAGCATGTCAATTGGACGCGAATGACGATTATTAGCATTGTCTTCAATTTACCTGATCTTCCTTTTGTGCAGCAGCGTCTGTTACGAAATGCGACTGATTTAGGAAATTGTCTACGTCCCTTTTACGGCGACTCTATAGCAGATCGATATACAGCATTAATTAAAGAACATCTGCTGCTGGCTGCTCAATTAGTGACAGCTGCTTCTAAAGGAGATGCTACCACAGCGGAAGCAAAAGAGAAGGAATGGTATCGCAATGCAGATGATATTGCGCTATTTTTGCATACGATTAATCCTTACTTAAGTAGAGAGGCTGTCCAAAAAATGTTTTATACGCATTTAGCTTTAACGAAAAATGAAGCCGTGACGATGATCCAGAAAGATTATCAAGCTGATATAGACGTTTTTGATGAAATTGAAGCAGAAGCTCTAGCCATGTCAGATATGATTGCTGGCGCCATTGTGATGCAATTTTGTTATCTTTTTTAATGTAAAAATCCCATTTATTTGCGTTCAACTACTGGTGGAAAAACTTTCGCTACTTTGTTTTTAGCAAAATGAGCAATAGGCTGCGTTCCCTGAAAATTCCCCTTCATAAAAGAAGCTAATGTATTACTGTGAATCGTTGCGCTTGCCCGCTGTATTTCCCATGGTGAGTGGTGGATATCAATTCGAAAAAGGGTATCCTTCCACTTGGCCCATGAATGATAACGTTCTACAATCCATTGGTCAAAATTAGTATTCGTGTGATCTTCTATTGTATAAGTAACCCTTAATCTTTCGTCACAGGCTTTGTAATGGCTTGTATATGAAAAGTGATTTTCTCTTTGTTTTGCTAAGATTTTGGAGAAGCGGTATGGTAAACTACCTAATGCCGTGATTTTTGACACGAAATAATTCGTGACATCTAAATGAAAAAAATAGATGCCTTTCATGCCGTTATACTCTACATATGTTCGGACATTCAATTGTAAATAGATATTCATTCCAGGAATGGTTGGTAGAAATCGTAGTCGATGTCGATGAACTTTAAAAAGGACAGCACTTAGCCAAGCATTTTGTTCAAAGAGATCAAGTTTTAGTTCCTCAGGTAGATGTTTTTCTAACTCTTTGGGGTCTATGGGCCAGTGTAAAAATAGAACATCTTGCCATGTCTGTGTCATCATCCACATAGAAAAACTCCTTTCTAACTACTAGCTTTTCCTAGAAAGGAGTTATTCAAACAACTGGACTATTGATCTTGCTCAGCATATTCTATTTCAACATACCGATAATATAAATTTCGTAATTCAGATTCTTTAAATAAGCCTAAATGGTTTTTAAATTGAGGATGAACCATTATCCCATGAGCTCGTAACTCTTTGACAAACCAACCTTTTGAAAATTTATGCACCGACCCCATTCTCCTTTATCTTTATTCATACATAGAGTATGCGATCGGATTCTGTAGAGTGCCTATATACAATAAAAAACGAGAGAATGAATGTCTCTCGTTTTTACTCATGTGCCACAAAAAGTACGATATGGTTGATTAGACGGTTCAGGTAATGCAGCATATTCTTGTTGCTCTTTCGTATGGGCATAAGGCTGAGCAAGGACTTTTAATAAATTATTCATAACACGATAGTCGTCTCGTTCTACAGCTGCTTCTAAAGCTTCTTCTACCCTGTGATTGCGAGGAATAACAGCAGGATTATGTTGACGCATTAATTGTTGTGACATTTCTTTCGTTTGCTGCTGTCTCGCTAATCGCTCCGTCCATTTTTGATGCCATTCTTGAAACGCTGATGCATTCATTAATGGGGTATCTTCCATTTGCTCAAAGGTTAAAGCGATAAACGTATTCGTATAATCTGCTTCGTATTGTTGCATAAGCTGTAGAAGCCCTTCAATAAGCTGGACATCTTCTTGCTCTTCATTAAAAATACCTAGCTTTGCGCGCATCCCCTTTAACCAATTTTCAACGTAGAAGTGAGGATATTGTTGTAGCGTGTCTTGTGCCAATTGAATAGCTTCTTCTTGATCATCGTGAATGAAAGGGAGTAACGTCTCAGCTAAGCGTGTTAAATTCCAGCCACCAATGTTGGGCTGATTTCCATAAGCATAACGACCTTGCCGATCAATAGAGCTAAATACAGTCGCGGGATCATAGGTGTCCATGAAAGCGCAAGGACCATAATCAATGGTTTCACCGCTAATGGTCATATTATCTGTGTTCATGACTCCATGAATAAAGCCCACTAACTGCCACTGTGCTATTAAGGATGCCTGCTTCTTCATGACTTCCTTTAGCAAATAAAGATATCGATTTTGAGTGCCAGTATCAGCTGAGAAATGACGTTCTAATGCATAGTCAGCCAAGCGTTGGAGCTCTTCATCTGTTCCCCATTGTGCGGCATATTGAAAGGTCCCTACTCGCAAATGACTGCTGGCAACTCGCGTGACAATTGCTCCTGGTAATTCAGTTTCTCGCATAATCATTTCACCTGTAGCCACTACTGCAAGACTACGTGATGTGGGAATCCCTAACGCAAACATCGCCTCACTCATGATGTACTCCCTTAGCATTGGCCCTAACGCAGCTCGTCCATCTCCACCACGAGAATAAGGTGTTCTACCAGAACCTTTTAGTGCGATATCATACCGTTCCTGTTGAGGTGTTATATGTTCTCCATATAAAAGTGCTCTACCATCACCCAACATATTAAAATGACCAAATTGATGCCCTGCATAGGCTTGTGCAATTGGTTCGCCACCTTCTGGGATTTTATTGCCAGCTAAGATAGCGACTCCTTCTTCCCTCTGTAAAGCTTGAGCATCTAATCCAAGTGACACTGCAACAGCTTCATTTAACAAAACTAGCTTTGGTGAACGAACAGGATTTAACGAAATATCGGAATACATAATACTTGGTAGTCGAACATAACTATTATCAAAATGCCAGCCAATTGTCTTTTCCATGTTTTCTCCTTTATTGCCTTTTGATTTATTTTTGCAATTTCAACATTAATCATTCCTAGTCAAATTTACCACTAGAAAGCCTACATAAAAATCCACATAACTTTAATGTTATGCGGATTTTTATTTTATGTTAATTTCGTTGAAAAATATGAGTCGCAATACTTTGATGATCATCTGTCAAGCAAGCGACTTTAAAAGAGGTTGCAGTGATTTCCACAACCGCAAAGCTTTTCTCTTTACGACCACGTGGTTTTAATAAGCTTCCAGGATTTAAAAATAAAATATCATCAATCATTTCGGCACCAAGGATATGAGAGTGACCAAAGCATACGATTTGTGCGTCCACCTCTTTGGCCCGATAGGTTAATGATAAGATGGAATTTTTCACATTGAATAAATGGCCATGCGTCACAAAAATTTTAACATCATTGACTGTGAAAATTTCCTCTTCGGGGAAAGCTGTTTCACGATCACAGTTTCCTCTTACTTTTTTCACGCCTTTTAATGCCTCATGTGAGAAAGGAAGTTCACTATCTCCACAATGAATGACAACATCTATTTCAGGATAAAAACCTTTAACCTTTTCGATGACATGGCTATCACCATGTGTATCGCTCATAACAAGTATTTTCATGGATATCACCTCTTATTTTATAAGATTCGGTAATTGTTCCTTTAACTTGCGAATGGCATTGCCACGGTGAGAAATAGAGCCTTTTTCCTCTGGTGAAAGCTCAGCCATCATACGATTTAAGCTTGGTACGAAAAAGATTGGATCATAGCCAAATCCATTCGTTCCACGTTTTTCATGTGCAATAACCCCTTCACATGTGCCGAATACCGTTGTCGTTACAAAATCAGGTCCTGCAATTGCAATGCAGCAGCAAAAACGGGCAGTACGTTTGTCATCTTCGACACCATGTAAATTAGCTAACAATTTTACCATGTTTGCTTCGTCGTCATGATCGCCAGCATAGCGGGCAGAATACACGCCTGGCTCACCATTTAATGCATCCACTGCTAAGCCACTATCATCTGCAATCACAATTGTGCCAAGTTCCTTCGCCAACGCTTCTGCTTTTAAGATTGCATTTTCTTCAAATGTTGTACCAGTTTCTTCTATTTCCATTTCTGGTGCTACTTCAAACATTGTCACTACTTCATAACCTAGTGGACCAAATAATGCTTCAAAATCTTTTGCTTTTCCTTTATTTTTTGTGGCGATGACTACTTGTTTCATAATTATTGATTCCCTCCGACTTTGTTGGCCAGTTCACCAAGCGTTGTTTTTTGAAGATTTACTAATTGCTGAATGCCTTTTTCACCCAATGCTAACAATTCATTCAGTTCTTCACGAGAAAAGGTAGCTTCCTCACCTGTACCCTGTATTTCAACAAATCGCCCTGTGCCTGTCATCACAATATTCATATCAACAGCAGCAGCCACATCTTCTACATAATTTAAATCAAGAATGGCACCTTGTTCTTCTACAATGCCAACACTTGTTGCCGCTAAAAAGTCTGTTACTGGGAACTTCTCAAATGGCTTTTCTTCAGCAAACTTAGCAATTGCCTGTGTCATTGCAACAAATGCTCCTGTAATAGATGCTGTACGAGTGCCACCATCAGCTTGAATAACATCACAGTCAATCCATACAGTGCGTTCTCCAAGGGCTTCTAAATCGACAACAGCACGTAATGCACGCCCAATTAAGCGTTGAATTTCCATCGTACGGCCATTGACTTTTCCTCGTGAGGATTCACGTGGTGTACGTTGAGCGGTTGCACGAGGAAGCATTGAGTACTCGGCTGTGATCCATCCTTTCCCTTGGCCACGTAAAAAGCCAGGTACTTTGTCTTCAATTGTTGCTGTGCAAATTACTTTTGTATTACCTACTTGAATTAATACGGAGCCTTCTGGGTGTAATAGATACTCTGTATCCATTTTTACAGGTCGTAGCCCGTCTTCATTTCTTCCATCAAATCTTGTCATATCATTCGTTCCTCCTAAAAACTTTCGCGCCCTCATCTTATCACAATTTGTGCCATCAAAAAAGTACTCGGACGTTTATGTACATAGCTAAAAAAACGGCAAAAATCAGCCTAGCCTGTTGCTAAGCTGATTTTTTATTTTAATGTCATACGTTTTATGTCAAGAGTACCTTGCTCCAGCCAATTCTCAGCGATTGAACGGAAAATTGGAACAGAACCAGATGCAAAAAATTTATGGGCAGGCACCGCATCAGCATTTGCTAAAGTGCCGTTATACGCTAACATTTCTTGAACATCTTTTGCTGTTTCCTCCGCAGAAGATAACACATTCACATCTCCTCCGACAACAGCTTCAATTTGTTTTTGTAAAATAGGGTAATGTGTACACCCTAAAATAACCGTATCAAATTGTCGATTTTTCAACGGCTTTAAGCCTTCAGCTATTAACTTATTTGCAAAGTCACCTTTGTATTCGCCACTTTCTACAAGTGGTACGAATGTTGGACATGCTAGTGGGATAATATGTGTTGACGTATTAAGTGATAATAAGGCTTCTTCATACGCCCCACTTTTAATTGTTCCTTCTGTTGCAAGCACAACGACTTCATGTCGCTTCGTCTTTTTTACAGCTGCACGTGCGCCAGCATTAATAACGCCTAGTACCGGAAAAGGCATATTTCTTTGTAAACTTTCGAGTGCTACTGCAGTCGCTGTATTACAAGCAATAACGAGCATCTTAATATTCATTTTTTCGAGTGCTTTTGCCATTTGCCAAGTGAAATTCCGTACTTCCTGACGACTTCTTGGACCATACGGACATCTTGCTGTATCGCCAATATAATAGATCGTTTCGTTTGGCAATCGCTTCATGATTTCTTTTGCTACGGTTAAACCGCCTACTCCTGAGTCAATAACGCCTATCGGGGCATTCATACTTTCCGCCTCAATCCTGTTTCATGTGTACATGTAGTTTTTCTAAATAGCTTGATAATTGCGCGACTTCTTGTTCATTAAAACCAACAAGCATCTCCTGCAAGTATTGCTGCCTTTTTTCAATAACTTCTTGAATAATACGTTCGCCCTTTTCGAGAAGATGAACGACAACAACACGGCGATCATTTTCATCACGCACACGCTTGACTAATTCATTTTTCTCCATTCGATCCACTAAATCTGTTGTTGTGCTAAAGGCTAAATATAAACGGTTTGATAATTCGCCAATTGTAATATCACCAAGCTCTTCTAACCACTGTAATGCAACAAATTGTGGCGGCGTTATCGCATAGTCGGAAACAATTTCTCTTCCCTTTTGCTTCACGATGGCCGCTATATAGCGTAATTCCTTTTCAACCGTTGCAACGGTTTCAGGTGAGTGCTTTGTTACTTCATCCGACATATAACTATTTCACTCCTAAAAATACGTTGAATAGTTCTATTTTGTCGTTTTTTTCACGAAATAGCAAGTGTCCATTAGTCTAATTTAAATTCTTCCAAGCGTAACAGCTCAATTAACGCCTGAGATCGATTCGTTACACCTAGCTTTTGAATTGTATTGGAAATGTGATTCCGCACTGTTTTTTCACTAATACCAAGCTGCTCTGCAATATCTCTCGTTGTTTTTTCAGCTAATAAAAGCGCAAATATTTCACGTTCTCGGTTTGTTAAAAGAGAACGATGATGAGAGCCATTCATTCAGTTACACCCTCCTCCCCCGCACGTATTGTAACTTATGTTAAGGGGCTGGAAGCGGTGACGGCTATTTGCATGATTATTCCATGTTTCCTTAAAAATTTCGAAAATTACATCGATACATTCATAAATTTTATGTAAAATGCAATTCCTACTTTTTCAATAAACTTTCATATAATTACACTATAAACTAATGAGGAAGAATCGCCAATTGAATGAATTTCGTCCTATCTTCCTCAGAAATCGGCACACTCTTGCCTGTTCGAGGATCCATTTGCACAATTGTTCCACGACCAGTGAAGCAAATTTCATTCTTTTGATTTTTAGCAAGATAATGAATGTCCAGTGATGAATTTCCAACTTTCGCGATCTTTGTGTAAATTCGGAGAACATCATCAAAGAAGACCTGCTTCACATAATCACATTGTAAATCGGCCACTATCGGTATAGCCTCCACATCCTCATTAACTGCTGAAGGCATTAAAATACCTAAATGATGGAAATAATCAATTCTTGCTTGCTCAAAATATGTAAAGCTAACGGTATTGTTCATATGACCAAACATGTCTGTCTCTGAAAAACGTACACGTACCTCACTATAAAAGGAAAAATCCTTTTCCCACTCTTGAAAATCTTCAATATAGTTTGCTTTCATGTTACACCATCCCCTGTTATGTATTTGCCTGTTTTAATTATAATGACGGCAAATGAAATGAATACATATTCATTATAAAAGAAAATACTATATTATCATAGAAAAAACCGCAATTTACGCCTTTTATCACAAATATTCCTTCTGTTTATATCATATGCAACTTCAAATAAAAAAACTCCCTCACACAAAGTGTAAGAGAGTTTGGGCATTTAGCTTGTCCGTATATTAATCTACGTAGTGATCAGAACCGAAGAAGTTACGGAACATTTGCACTGTAGTTGCACGGTTTAGTGAAGCGATAGATGTTGTTAAAGGAATACCTTTTGGACATGCAGCTACACAGTTTTGAGAGTTACCACAGTTCGCAAGGCCACCATCACCCATAATAGCATTTAAACGTTCATCTTTAACCATTGCACCAGTTGGGTGAGTGTTGAAAAGACGTACTTGTGATAATGGAGCTGGTCCGATGAATGAAGCTTTTTCAGACACGTTTGGACATGCTTCCATACATACACCACAAGTCATACATTTAGATAATTCATAAGCCCATTGACGTTTACCTTCTGGCATACGTGGACCTTCACCTAAATCATAAGTACCATCAATTGGTACCCAAGCTTTCACTTTTTTAAGTGCATTGAACATACGTTCACGGTCAACTTGTAGGTCACGAATAACAGGGAATGTCTTCATTGGCTCAAGCTTAATTGGCTCAGTCAATTGATCAACAAGTGTTGAACATGATTGACGTGGACGGCCATTGATGACCATTGAACATGCACCACAAACTTCTTCTAAACAGTTCATATCCCATGATACTGGCGATGTATTTACACCATCCTCAGTAACAGGATTTTTTTGAATTTCCATTAAAATTGAGATTACGTTCATACCATGACGGTAAGGCACTTGGAATTTTTGCCAGTAGCTATTGCCGCCTTGTGTATCTTGACGTAAGATTTCCACTTTGACCATTCTTCCAGTATTAGCTGCGATTTGCATAACTTTTAGTCTCCTTTCGCAGAGTAGTCGCGTTTACGTGGTGGGATTAAAGAAACGTCGACTTCTTGGTACGTGATGATTGGATTACCAGTAGTTGGGTCAAACTTCGCCATTGTTGTTTTTAAGAACTGCTCGTCATCACGGTTAGGGAAATCAGGTTTATAGTGTGCACCACGAGATTCATTACGTAATAGTGCACCTTTTGTCATTACTTTTGCAAGCACTAACATATTTTTAAGTTGACGCGTAAAGTGCGCGCCTTGATTACTCCATTTTTGCGTATCGTTAATGTTGATGTTATTCCAACGCTCAGTAAGCTCATCAAGTTTTTTCAATGTATCTTCAAGCTGATCATTGTAACGTACTACAGTCATTGTAGCAGTCATCATTTCACCAAGCTCTTTATGCAGTAAGTAAGCGTTTTCTGTGCCTTCCATTTTCATGATAGCATCCCATTTCGCTTGCTCCTCTTTGACACGAGCATCGTAAATCTCTTGTGGAAGATCTTCTGCATGCTTTTTAAGGTGTTTTACATAATCTACTGCGTTTGGTCCTGCAACCATACCACCGTAGATAGCAGATAATAATGAGTTCGCACCAAGACGGTTTGCACCATGTTGAGAGTAATCACATTCACCTGCTGCAAATAGACCAGGAATTTCAGTCATTTGGTTGTAATCAACCCATAATCCACCCATTGAATAGTGAACTGCTGGGAAAATTTTCATTGGTAATTTACGTGGATCATCCCCTACGAATTTTTCGTAGATTTCGATGATACCACCAAGTTTAACGTCCAATTCATGTGGATCTTTATGAGAAAGATCTAGGTATACCATGTTCTCGCCATTAATACCAAGTTTTTGGTTTACACAGACATCAAAAATTTCACGTGTTGCAATATCACGTGGTACTAAGTTACCATAAGCTGGGTATTTTTCTTCTAAGAAGTACCAAGGTTTACCGTCTTTATAAGTCCAAATACGACCACCTTCACCACGAGCTGATTCTGACATTAGACGGTTTTTGTCATCTCCAGGAATCGCTGTTGGGTGAATTTGAATGAATTCACCATTCGCATATGAAGCACCTTGTTGATAAACGATAGAAGCAGCAGAACCTGTGTTAATAACAGAGTTTGTTGTTTTACCGAAGATAATACCAGGGCCACCAGTCGCCATAATAACAGCGTCTGCACGGAATGATTTAATTTCTTCTGTACGCATATCTTGCGCTACGATACCACGGCAAACGCCGTCATCATCGATGATAACACCAAGGAATTCCCAGTGTTCATATTTATTTACTAAACCAGCTACTTCATGAGAACGAACTTGCTCATCTAGCGCATATAGTAATTGTTGACCAGTTGTTGCACCAGAGAAAGCTGTACGGTGCATTAAAGTACCACCAAAACGACGGAAATCTAAAAGTCCTTCTGGTGTACGGTTGAACATAACACCCATACGGTCCATTAAGTGGATAATGCCAGGTGCTGCGTCACACATACCTTTTACTGGTGGTTGGTTCGCTAAGAAGTCCCCACCATATACTGTATCATCAAAGTGAATCCATGGAGAATCCCCTTCACCTTTTGTATTTACCGCACCATTAATTCCGCCTTGCGCACAAACAGAGTGTGAGCGTTTTACAGGAACTAATGAGAATAAATCAACTTCAGTACCAACTTCAGCTGCTTTAATCGTTGCCATCAGACCGGCAAGACCACCGCCGACAACAATTATTTTGCTTTTCGCCATGATTATTTCTCACTCCTCTTAAAAAATTGCAATGATTGCTGTTACTCTATCGTAGCTTCTATTGAATTATACGAAAGCTAAAATAGCAGCCACACCAACTACACTTAGAATTACGAAAATAATGTTTGTTACGTAAGTAGCAATCTTTTGAGACTGAGGAGATTGTGTAATACCCCAGCTTACTAGGAATGCCCATAAACCGTTAGATAAGTGGAAAGTTGCTGATATAATACCAACAATGTAGAATCCAAGCATGAATGGATTAGCAACGATATTCGCCATCATGTCGTAATCAACGTGTGTGCCAAGTGCTTTTTGAATACGAGTTTGGAAAATATGCCATGCAATGAAAATCACTAGGAATACACCAGTGAAACGTTGTAAAGAGAACATCCAGTTACGGTATGTGCTGAAACGTCCTGTGTTTGGTGTAGCAGTGAATGCAATGTAGACACCATAGAATGCGTGGAACATTAATGGAATATAGATGACAATCCATTCAACTAGGATAAGGAATGGAATCTTTTCCATTACTGCGGTAGCATCGTTGTAACTTTCTGCCCCGCCTGTTGCTGTAAAGTTAATGAACAGGTGCATCGTTAAAAACAGACCTACTGGAATGATACCAAGTAGAGAATGTAAGCGACGCCATAAAAACTCTCGATCTTTCGACAAGACTGTTACCCCCCTTAGTACTTAAAATAGCACAACAAAAGAAGTCATCATTTTGTAAATGATACTTCATTGACTGTGTATTTCATCATGGTACAATATTATGACATGTTTATTGTACTCTCAAGAGCTACGAGCGTCAAGGCAACTCGGAGTTTTTCATAGAGCTTATTAAAGAACTAATCTAGTACATGATGCGTTGTTTTTTCTCGAAAAATCTATCATTACTTTATTACTGTTGAATTTTAAGAAAATTCTAAGAAAGAAGGATAACAATGTTAAACACTCCATCTCCTACAATTTCATCATTTGGTTATGAGCTCATTCGCGATCATATTCTATCTTCTATCCTTGGTAAACATGAGAATGATGTCCTTTATTGGGCAGGTAAAGAGCTTGCTCGCAAGTTCCCATGCAAAAGTCAAGACGAACTTATCGCATTTTTCGCAGATGCCTGCTGGGGTACACTAGAGCTCATGAAGGAATCAAAGGATGGTCGCATTTTCCAATTGACAAATGACCCTGAAATATTGCAAATCAAACAACGAAGCTTTAGACTGGAAGCAGGATTTATAGCAGAGCAAATTCAATTAGCTAAAGGCTACCTTACAGAATGCTATGATGAAAAGCGAGAAAAGCAGCACTATGTCATGTTTACAGTCAAATGGGATGTCAAGGAACGTATTATGAATACCATCCCTACTGAATGATGAAAAGGATTGTCTCCCTATTCAACGGGATGACAATCCTTCTTTTTTCTTCCTTTAATTTCGGACTATTACATAAAATACTGTTTCTTCTATTATTATATATAAAGTGCTTGCTCTAAATTGAATTCATCATGCAAGGCATTTGCTGCACGAATCATATCATCCTGTGGTACAACAACAGACACTTTTATTTCAGACGTACTAACCATTTTTATAGGAATATCTTCACGACGTAATCGATCAAACATGCGAGCAGCCACACCTGGATTAGAGGCCATACCTGAGCCAATGATAGAAACCTTCGCCAACCCTATTTCAAAGTCAGCAAAACTAAAGCCAAGTGACAATTTACTATCTTCTAGAACACGCAATGTTTCCGCAAATTCTTCTTTTAAAATGGAAAAAGACACAGTTGGTTTTAAGCCATCAATGATTGCCTGTACAATAATATCTACATTAATGCGGTTTTCTGCAAGGATTGTAAACATATCTGCCAATGCACCATCGGCATACGCATCATACCCCACTGTTAAACGGATAATATCTGACTCAAAGGCTACACCACGGACGACTAAATTTTTCTCCATTTCCACTTCCTCCTTCAATAAAGTACCTACTGACTCTACTAAGCTAGAGCGTATAATAACGGGCATTTGAAATTTTTTTGCTAACTCCACTGCACGAGGATGAATAACATGTGATCCTAAATTAGATAACTCCAGCATTTCATCATAGGAGATTTCCTGCAGCTTTTGAGCTTTGCTGACATAGCGTGGATCTGCTGTATAAACACCGTCAACATTTGTGTACATATCAGTTCGCTCTGCTTCCAATGCTACCGCGAGTGCTATAGCTGTTGTTTCAGCTCCGCCTTTGCCAAGTGTAGTAATATTTTGTTCCTCATCAATACCCTGTTCTCCAGCAATCACTACAATTTGTCCCTGTACAAGATGTTCTTCAATACGACTGTCATCGATATAGTCGATACGTGCATGACGATACTTACAATCTGTATGTATACCTGCTTGCCATCCAGTTAAGGACACTGCCTCATAGCCCGCTTCCTGTAATGCGATGGCAAATAAAGCGCTGGATAATTGAGAGCCCGTAGACACGACTGCAGCTAATTCTCGTTTGGGCACTTCGTCCGTTAGTTGATGTACCATCGTTTGCACATCTTTCGTTGTGTGTCCCATTGCTGCAACGACCACGACTACATCGAAGCCTCTGTCCTTTTCAGCAATCGCCTTCCTTGCTGCCTCTTGGATTTGTTCAGTAGAAGCTAGTGCAGCCCCTCCAAACTTCATCACTATTTTAGCCATTTCTTGCGTTCTCCTTTCCAGTCATATATTTCACCTGCTTCTAGAAAACTAAAAGGCAGCCTCCACATAACGTGAAAGCTGCCTATAACATGTACAATGATCGTAACTTGTGCATGTGTGATAGCTCTCCGAAACTTTTAGAATCGACAATCTTACATTTCTTAAATGTAAAACCAGTACAACAAAGGAAACAACAATGCTATACTTCGGCAAGCTCCCCTTTCACACACGATCTCTGGACTTGTTCATCCTCCATTGTGTTACTCTTGAATCTTGCACCTCTATCATCACCATAAAGTGAATGTATTCAATTGGTTTAACGCTGGCGTCAACATGCTAGCCACACCAGTTCGCTATTCATCACATTGACGAACAATGTTATTTACAACCTTAGCACATGTCTATTCCTTTGACAATGACTCTTGCTGAAAATAGCTATAAATTTGGCTCGCTAAATTAGCAGGTATTCCTGCCTCCTGCAAAGCTAGCTCGCTCGCCTCTCGAATTTTCTTAACTGAACCAAAATGTTTGAGCAACTGCTGCTTGCGTTTTGGCCCCACACCTTCAATATGGTCTAACACCGATTGAATGGCATGCTTCTCATGCTGTTGGCGCAAGAAGGTAATAGCAAAGCGGTGAACTTCGTCCTGAATTCGTTGTAATAAATAAAAGCCATCACTAGTACGCTTTAAGGCAATTACTTCTGGTGGATCACCAAACAATAGCTGCGACGTATTATGCTTATCATCTTTTGCTAAACCTGCAATCGGTATAACAAGTCCAAGCTCATCTTCTAGTACTTCACGGGCGACTTCCATTTGCCCCTTGCCACCATCAATTAAGACCAAATCTGGCAATGGCAAGCCTTCCTTTAAGACACGCGAATATCGCCGACGTATAACCTCTTGCATCGCACCGTAATCATCATGCTTTGCAGCCGTACGCGTTTTGTATTTACGATATTCCTTTTTCGCAGGCTTTCCATCAATGAAGACAACCATAGCCGATACAGCATCCGTGCCATGCATATGACTATTGTCAAATGCCTCAATTCGTAATGGCGTTGAAATACCTATTGCTTCACCAAGTGCCTCACAAGCACCAATTGTCCGTTCTTCCTGCCGTTCAATTAGCTGGAATTTAGCTGCCACAGCAATCTCAGCATTTTTAGTTGCTAATTCAACCAATTCCCTCTTTTGACCTCTTTTTGGTGTAAGAACTTTAAGCTCTAATAACTCCGTTAAGATGGCTGCATCAATTGCTTGTGGAATAAAAATTTCTTTCGGCTTAATATGCTCTGGTTTTTCATAAAAGCGGCCAACAAATGTTAAAAACTCTTCCTCAGCATCTTGATAAATTGGGAAAACCGAGACATCACGCTCAATCAGCTTTCCTTGGCGAACAAAGAAAACTTGCACACACATCCAGCCTTTTTCGACGGCATAGCCAAATACATCGCGGTTCGTTGTATCACTTGATACTATTTTTTGTTTCTGCATGACCGTATCAATATGTGCAATCTGATCGCGAAACTCCTTCGCTCGCTCAAATTCTAAGTTTTCAGCAGCTGCAAGCATTTTAACTTCAAGCTCTTTTTTGACTGCCTCGACACCACCATTTAGAAACTTCGTCATATCCTCAATCATCTCTTGATAAACCTGACCATTAATTTCTTTTACACAAGGTGCTAAACATTGCCCCATATGATAATACAAGCAAACTTTGGAAGGCAATTGGACACATTTGCGCAATGGATACAATCGATCCAACAGCTTTTTCGTTTCACTTGCCGCATAAGCATTGGGGTAAGGACCAAAATATTTAGCCTTATCCTTTTTTACCTTACGTGTCGTAATAAGACGTGGATGTTTTTCATTCGTAATTTTTAAATATGGATATGTCTTATCATCTGTTAGCATGACATTGTATTTTGGATCATGTAATTTAATGAGATTCAGCTCTAAAATAAGTGCTTCAATATTAGATGATGTCACGATATACTCAAAATCTTCTATTTCACCGACAAGCCTTTGTGTTTTGCCTTCATGTGTTCCCGTAAAATAAGAACGTACACGGTTTTTCAGTATTTTCGCTTTGCCCACATAAATGATTGTCCCTTGACGATCCTTCATCAAATAGCAGCCAGGCTGATCCGGTAAAATATCTAGTTTACGCTTGATTAAATCGTTCATTACCTACCTGCCCCCCCTACGTAAAAATCCCTCTCAATTGAATATGATAGATATTACCTTTATTATATAACGAAAAAAAGCCGAACACATCTATTGATGGTCCGGCTTTTGTGAACTTCATTAATTACGCATGTTTTGCGATAAATGCTTCTAAAGCTTCTTTCGGTTGGAAGCCTACAGTTTTGTCAACTAATTCTCCATCTTTAAATAATAGTAAAGACGGAATTGACATAATTTGATACTGAGCTGCAGTACCTTGGTTATTGTCTACATCAACTTTTACAATTTTAGCCGCACTTCCTGCAGCGTCCATTTCTTCAAGAACTGGCCCAATCATTTTACAAGGTCCGCACCAAGCAGCCCAAAAGTCTACAAGTACTAACCCTTCTTTAATATCGTCCTGGAACGTAGCATCTGTTGCATGTACAATTGCCATTTGAAATCCTCCTTAAACTTACTATGATTGTAGTATAGCATGGATAAATTCACTTGAGCGAACAATCTGCCTGCAATGTATTTTTTATGAAAAACTGTGTCGAAAAAAACTATAAAGACCATTAATTGGCTTGATAACGACCTTTCCATACATAGGTGAATGTTATAAAAAGATAAATGCCTAACGTAATGCTTGTCACGATAATAGATGTTGTAAAAATAATCCCAATTAAAATCGCACTTAACGCCATAATGGCAATCCATGTTGTATACGGGAACCATTTTACTTCATAGGCACTTGTATGTTCTGCTTGTTTTTTACGGGATTTCAAATGGGCAATCGCAATAATTAACCAAATAAATAACACGGTATAGCCAAGTGATCCCATTAGAAAATCAAAAGTCTTGCTGCCAACATATAAAGATAGAATAACTCCTAAATACATCGCTAATGTACACATTAAAATAGCATATACTGGCACTTTTCTTTTAGATAAGTGGGCAAATATTTTAGGAACCCGTCCGTCTACAGCTTGTGTATATAGTACACGGGATGAGCCATAAAGCCCTGAATTCATGGAAGAAATAATGGCAAGTATCACAACAGCATTCATAATGTGATCTGCGCCTGGAATGCCAATCATTTTGAACACCATTACAAAAGGACTTTCAGGAACTCCGTTTACTTCATTCCATGGAATCAAGCTTACGATAATAAAGAAAGGCAGTAAATAGAATGTAACAATACGTACTAATGTACTACGAACCGCTTTTGGCACTACTTTCTCAGGATTTTTCGTTTCTGCTAATGTAATCCCAATGATTTCTGTACCACCATAAGAATAAATAACAACTAACATAGCAGCAATTAATCCCATAGATCCGTTAGGGAAAAAACCACCGTGCTCAGTTAAGTTAGAAAAACCAACGGCGCTATGGTTTCCAAACGTAGCAAGTAATAAAATAAGTCCTGCTATAATAAAGACAATAATAACGGTAATTTTGATCAATGCTAGCCAGTATTCTGTTTCCGCAAATATTTTCACCGATAATAAATTAATGGCTGTCACTAACACAGAAACAGACAGGGCAAGTATCCAAATTGGATATTCTGGCAACCAATATTGAATAAAAATAGCGGCGACGACAGATTCTGCTGCAATATTTAAAACCCACATTTTCCAATAGATCCAATCTAGGAAATAAGCAGGGTATTTTCCCAACACTGATTGAACTAAATCTCTGAACGTTCTTGCGTCTTTATTTCGAACAGCCATTTCTGCTAGACCTTGCATGACAAATAATAAAATAATGCCCCCTATTAAATAGGCAATCAGCACTGAAGGTCCTGCCATATCAATGGCTGCACTACTTCCTTTAAATAGACCTGCTCCGATGGCTCCACCTAACGCCATCATGGTGATATGACGCGAGGTCATAGTTCTTGTTAATTGTTGCTTGTTCTTTTCCACTTTCTTACCTCCTAAAAATCAAAAAAGCATATCATCTACTCCTTCATCATCAAATGAAAGAAGAGACGATATGCTATCAGCAAACCGCGGTACCACTCTAATTGGTTCTTGAGAACCCAGCTTAAAAACCCTGTAACGAAGGTTAATCGTCAAACAAATAGAATAATCCGACAATTCTATTTATGTTACCACTCCTAGGCAAGTTCAAAGTCTTATTGGTCTGCGTTGCACCATCCCGCAGCTCTCTTCACCGAATAATGAGCTTTTACTACTCCTAATCTTTGCGTTTCTAATCATTATTATTGTATCAATCACTATACTGGGTAACGTTAATTATGTCAATATTTTATTTTGCGATAATTTTCAAATAGTACTTCATCACAAAAAAAGCAGGAAGGATTAGCCCTTCCCGCTTGTGCATTACGCGTTTACTTTTAACGCTTTAAATTCTTCTATTAGAAGTGGGATCACATCGAATAAATCTCCAACGATACCATAATCCGCTACTTTGAAAATATTAGCTTCTGGATCTTTATTAATAGCAACAATTACTTTTGAATTTGACATTCCTGCTAAATGTTGAATCGCTCCCGAAATACCAGCCGCAATATAAAGATCTGGTGTGACTACCTTACCAGTTTGACCGATTTGTAGTGAATAGTCACAGTACTCAGCGTCACATGCACCACGTGATGCTCCAACTGCACCGCCTAGTAAATCTGCTAGCGCTTTTAATGGTTCGAAACCTTCTTCAGATTTCACCCCACGACCACCAGCAACGACTACTTTCGCTTCTGATAAATCAACACCTTCTGAAGATTTACGAACAACCTCTTTAATAATTGTGCGAAGGTTTGTAATATCAACAGTGATTGCAGACACATCGCCATTTTTACCTTCTGCTTTTTCTAAAGGTGTAATGTTATTTGGACGAATAGAAGCTAAAACAACGCCTTCTTTCACTTTCACTTTTTCAAAAGCTTTACCAGAGTAAATTGGTCGGATGAAGACAACATCATCGCCTGCACCCTCAATAGCAGTAACATCAGATACTAGACCTGCTTGTAATTTACTTGCGATTTTTGGTGATAAATCTTTTCCATTTGCTGTATGTCCAAAGACAATGCCAGCAGGTTTTTCTTGCTCGATAACAGCTAATAGTGCTTGACTATAGCCATCAGATGTATATTGTTTTAAATGTGGGTGTTCCACTGTTACTACGCGGTCAGCACCATATTCAAATAATGGTCCTGTTAAACTTGCTACAGCATCTCCTAAAAGTACCCCAACAACTTCGCCACCATCAGCTATTTGTTTTGCAGCTGCAATTGCTTCGAAAGAAACATTACGTAAGCTTCCTTCACGAACTTCACTTAATACTAATACTTTTTTTGACATAGCATATTCCCTCCGTTACCCTTTAAGATTCGATTAACATCAAATAATTAAACAACTTTTGCTTCTGTGTGAAGTAGATTTACTAGCTCTTTTACTTGTACAGAAAGGTCGCCTTCTAGAATGCGGCCTGCTGCTTTTTGAGCTGGCAAGAAGATATCTACTGTTTCAATCTTCACTTCTACATCATCTTCATCGATATCTAAATCATCTAACTCAAGCTCTGCAAGCGGTTTCTTTTTCGCTTTCATAATACCTGGTAGAGATGGGTAACGTGGCTCATTTAAACCTTGTTGAGCTGTTACTAGTAATGGTAAAGAAGTTTCAATTACCTCTGAATCTCCTTCGATATCGCGAACAATTTTCGCAGATGTTCCATCAATTTCAAGCTTTGTAATCGTTGTTACATAATTTATATCTAATAAGTCTGCAACACGTGGACCTACTTGACCTGAACCACCATCGATCGCAACATTTCCTGTTAAAATTAAATCAGCCTCTTTATCTTTTAAGTATTCCGCTAATAGATAAGCTGCTGCATTTTGGTCTAACTCATCTAAATCGTCTTCCGTATTAATTAGCACTGCTTCGTCTGCTCCCATGGCAAGTGCTGTACGTAATTGCTTCTCTGCATCCTCGCCACCAATTGTCACTACTGTTACTTTACCACCAGCAGCATCGCGAACTTGGATTGCTTCTTCAATGGCATATTCATCATAAGGGTTGATAATGAATTCTGCGCCGTCCTCTTGGATTTTACCACCCGACACTACGATTTTTTCTTCTGTATCAAACGTACGTTTAATTAATGCAAAAATATTCATATATCCATACCTCCTGGAACGTTTTATAATTCTAAGTAAACTTATAAATATTATATATTTTCAGTTTCGATAACGCCGATAACATCTTAAAACTGTTATCGACATTTGGGAAATTATTTGCCAGTAAACACAGGCTCACGCTTTTCAATGAATGCTTGAATTCCTTCTTTGGCATCTTCTGATACGAATACTGTCCCAAAGGATGTTGCCTCTGCTTCAATGCCCTCATAAAATGATGCATGCTTTGCATATTGCAATGTTTGAATAGCTGCTTTTAAAGCAATTGGGCTTTTCTTTGCAATATTTTTCGCAATTTTCAGCGTTTCATCTAGCAGTGCTTCGTCTGAGAATGTACGATTCGCTAAGCCCCACTGCACGGCTTCTGCACCAGTAATTGGCTCACTTGTAAACATCATTTCAGCAGCCTTTGCTACACCTACATAACGTGGTAAGCGCTGTGTACCGCCAAAGCCAGGTATAAGACCTAATTGTAGTTCAGGTAAACCAAGTTTTGCCGATTCAGTGACAAATCGCATATGACAGCTCATGGCTAATTCAAGCCCACCGCCTAATGCCGCACCATGAATAGCTGCAATAACAGGCTTCGAGAATGATTCAACTCGCTCAAATACTTGCTGCCCGTTGCTAGCTAGCTTCGTAAATTCTTCTCCAGATTCTACCCCAGTAAATTCTTTAATATCTGCCCCTGCAGAGAAGAAACGGCCTTCGCCATGAAGTACAAGGACTCTTACTGCATCATCGTGTTCAACAGCATCTAAGACAGCGTTAACTTCTGCAATAATACCGCGAGATAATGCATTTGCTGGTGGACGTGCAATTGTAATAATCGCTACCCCATCTTCTACTTTCCAACTTAGAAATTCCATTTCTCCACATCCTTTTAAGCTTTAATGCCGTTCAGGATTAATGCCTGAACCTTTGGAACTTGTTCCATCAAATCATATCGATAGTCATTCATAACCCACGACGTAATCGTTTCATCAATTGTTCCAAAAACCATTTGTCGTGCCAAGCGTACATCCATCGTCTGATTAAACTCCCCTGAAAGCATACCTTCGACTAAAATTTGATCGAGTAAATGTAAATACTCACGTAGTACACCATTAATTTTTAATCGTAAGTCTTTGTTTGACTGGCGAAGCTCTAATTGTGTGACGGTTGCTAGGTATCGATCTGTCGCAAGAACATTAAAATGATTGGCAATCATTCGTGAAAGTTTGTCACGAGACGTACTTCCATTTTCTATTATATCTTGTAATGACTCTACAAAAACAGCCATTTTTTCATTAAAGACAGAAATTAATATATCTTCTTTATTTTTAAAATATAAATAGATTGTTCCATCGGCCACCCCTGCCTGTTTGGCGATTTTCGATACTTGCGCTTGGTGATACCCATTTTCCGCAATAACGATGACAGCTGCATCAATAATTTGCTTATATTTCGGCTTATCTCGTTTCACTTTTATATCACCACCTAAAAAACATGCGCACGTCTACAATATCAATATGACGTGTGAACCTAAAAAAATATGAAAATATGAATGGTCATTCATTCATATTTTCATATTATATTTTACAGCATTACTTGTCAATACTTTCACACGTATTTATTTCGCTTCTTTATTCGCCAATTTTGTTTTTTCTTCGTCTACCAAAGAGCGGCGTAAAATTTTTCCTACGGCTGTTTTTGGTAGTTCCTCTCTAAATTCATAATAACGAGGAACTTTAAATGCCGCTAGATGCTGACGGCAATATTTATTTAATTCGTCCTCCGAGATCGAATATCCTTCTTTTAAAACAATATAAGCTTTTACTGTTTCTCCACGATACGGGTCAGGTATGCCTGCAACAACACACTCTTGAATTTCTTCGCGTTCGTATAACACTTCTTCCACTTCACGAGGATAAATATTAAAGCCACCCGCTATGATCAAATCTTTTTTACGATCCACTACATAGAAGAAACCCTGCTCATCCATATAACCAAGATCACCTGTTAAAAACCAGCCATCGACAAATGTCGCTGCTGTATCCTCAGGTCGGTTCCAGTAGCCCTTCATCACTTGTGGACCTTTGACAGCGATTTCACCCACTTCGCCAACTGGAAGCTCTTCCGTATCCCCTGTACGTAAAATAACAGCTTCTGTATTAGGCCAAGGTAAACCGATTGAACCAATCACTCGCTTACCCCAAATTGGCGTAGCATGTGTTACAGGTGATGTTTCTGTTAATCCGTATCCCTCTACAAGCTTCCCACCAGTAACCGCTTCAAATTTCTCCTGAACTTCAATTGGCAATGAAGCAGAGCCACTTAAGCACGCCTTAATAGATGATAAATTATAATTCGCAATGTCTGGATGATTTAGAAGACCAATGTATAAGGTTGGTGCACCGGGGAAAAGTGTTGGTTTTTGTTTATCAATCGTTTTTAATGCCGTTTCAGCATCAAATTTCGGTAAGAGCACCATCTTATTTTGAGTGAATACTGATAATAGCATAACCGTTGTCATACCATAGACGTGGAAGAATGGAAGAATGCCCATAATGGTCTCTTCACCATGCACACATTTATACATCCAGGCATCACACATTGTCGTATTGGCAATTAAATTTTTATGGGTTAACATAACCCCTTTTGGGAACCCCGTTGTTCCACCAGTATATTGTAGGAGTGCTAGGTCTTCTTCAAAATCAAATGAGATATGATCAATTACCTTAATCGGTGCAGAGCGCATGATTTCTGAAAATAAATGATTTTGCCCGCTATGTTCAACCTTGACACTAAAGCCATACTGCTTTTTTTGAATAAATGGATAGACTAAATTTTTTGGGAATGGTAAATAATCTTTAATGGCTGTCACGATAACATTTTCAAGTGCTGTCTCTTTCATAATTTTCATCACTCTTGGATATAAAATATCCATGACAAGAATAACCTTTGCACCTGAATCAGCCATTTGGTATTGAAGCTCACGTTCAGTATAAAGTGGATTTGTTTGTACGACAACAGCACCTGCATACATAGCGCCGTAGTAAGCGATTACACTTTGTGGCGAGTTAGGTAGCATAATGGCTACTCGATCTCCCTTTTCCACACCTAATGCTTGTAAATAGTTTGCGAACCTTAAAGCTGACTCATATAGCTCGGTGTACGTCAAATCCTTCCCCATAAAATGAATCGCAACTTTGGATGGATTCTTTTTATAGGCGCGTGTCAAAAACTCTTGCACTGGAATTTCCTCAAACGTTAAAGACGGTGGTACTTCTTCAGGATAATTTGCTAGCCATGGTTTTGCTGTCATACGTCCTCTCCCCTTTGTCCCAAACTTTGTCAATTCTTATATTTATTATAATGAAAAAGAAATGCAGTTTCAAACAGAAAATAGAAAATAAATGCATTTTCGATTAATTATTATGCAATTCACAACATTAATATGACAGATGGTTAGTCTGTTTTATTTGCATACACCTTATGAATCCTCATTCATTCTCAAATCTTTCAAATAGAAAATTATGAGGATATTCCTATACTATAAAAATAATTATTTATTCAGGTTATGGAGAAAAATGAATAGCTGTTAGCAGAAATTGAAGTAAATACAAAAAACGCACCCTCATAAGAGAATGCGTTTTTTACTTAAACAGTCATCATATAGTAGACGCCCACTGCCAAAAATGCGATACAGACAATGATTAGTACTTTTGCTAATTTTTCCATGTCATGACACTCCTATGCAATACTTGCCCCAATTACAAACGATAGACCGACTGAAATGGTAAAGGAAATGAAACCAACTGAGCGATTATCATTGGCAATCTCTTGATCTACATTAAAACGAGGTGTCATAAATTCAAATAAGAAATACGCTACAATCAATAGTGTAAAGCCAAAAAGACCCCAGCCAATCATTTCACTTAATGTGCTATGGCGTGCAATGGAAAAACGAAAGATATTGCAAATCCCTAGTATTTTTCCACCTGTTGCAAGGGCCACAGCAACATTACCATTTTTAATTTCTTCCCAATTCTTATATTTCGTAACGACTTCGAACAATGCCATCGAGACGACTAAACATAATACAACAACACTAAAATATCCTGCCGTTTCGATAATTGGATATCGCCAAAAGCCAGAATTCAGCATTTTTCTCCGTCCCCTTTATAGCTTATTTCAATTCAACAACTGTGACGCCTAAGCCCCCCTCGCCGGCTTCACCAAAACGGAAGGATTTCACGCGCTTATGCTTCTTTAAATAGCTTTGAATACCTTGACGTAAAGCCCCTGTACCAACCCCATGAATAATAGACACACGCCCATAATTAGCGAGTAACGCATCATCAATATATTTCTCTGTTCTTAAAATAGCGTCCTCATAGCGTTCACCACGCAAATCTAATTCTAATTTTACATGGCTATTGCGATTTTTCACACCAGCTGTTCGTAATACCGTCTCTTTTTCAGGCTTAATATACTCTAAATCACTATCAGCGATTTTCATTTTTAAAATCCCCATTTGGACAACCCATTCGGTATTTGACACTTTTTCTAACAAAGTACCTCGTTGACCATAGCTTAACACCTTTACCTCGTCCCCGACAACTAAGTTTTGCGCACGTGCTTTTACTTGCGCTGCTTTTTTCAGTACTTTATTGTCTTCAAGTGGTGTTGCTTCTTCCAGACGTTTACGTGCTTCAATCAATTCGTGCTCCTTGACAACTTGATCAGCATTTTTGCGCATTTCTCGAAGCTCTGCAATAATCGCTTCCGCTTCTCTTTTCGCTTCATCAACAATTTTACGAGCTTTTTCCTTTGCTTTCTTATCAAGTGCCTCTTTACGCTCTTCATAGGCTTGTAATTTATCTTGAAGCTCTTTACGTAAAGTTTCCGATTCTACTAGCAATGCATGGGAACGTTCTGCATCATCTTCTGATTGGCGACGTGTTTCCTCCAATGAGGCAATCATCGATTCAACCTCATGTCGATCTGTCCCTGTAAAGCCTTTCGCACGATCGATAATGGATTCAGGCAGTCCAAGACGACTGGATATTTCGAATGCATTAGAGCGCCCAGGTACACCAATAAGTAGACGGTAGGTTGGACTCAAAGTTTCAATATCAAACTCTACACTAGCATTGGCAACACCTGGTCGATTATAGCCATACGCTTTTAGCTCAGGATAATGAGTTGTAGCCATTACACGTGCACCGCGTCCATGTACTTCGTCTAAAATGGAGATAGCTAAGGCTGCTCCTTCCTGAGGATCAGTACCTGCTCCTAATTCATCGAAAAGAACAAGTGATTCATGATCAAATTTTTGTAGAATATCTACAATATTGACCATATGAGACGAGAACGTAGAAAGTGACTGCTCAATTGATTGCTCATCACCAATATCAGCAAACAATTGCTCAAATACAGCAAGTTCTGAGCCATCTAATGCTGGCACTGGTAATCCTGCCTGCGCCATTAATGTACACAGACCTACCGTTTTCAATGTTACCGTTTTACCACCTGTATTAGGACCCGTAATGACAATAGCTGTAATTTCTTTGCCCAATTCAATATCATTCGGAATAGCTATCTCTATTGGTAGAAGTGGATGACGTGCACGAACTAGTCGAATATAGCCATCCTTATTCATTTTAGGCATTGTACATTTATTGGCTTGTCCATATTTGCCTTTAGCTAAAATAACATCAATATCCCCTAAAACTTTCACTAAATTAAATAAATCTGATGCTACTTCTTGCACCATTGCACTTAATGCCAGTAAAATACGCTCAATTTCCGCCTGCTCCTTCATTTTTAAGCGATGAATTTCATTATTCGCTTGTACAACAGAGTCTGGCTCGATAAATAAGGTTTGACCAGAAGAGGATTGGTCATGGACAATCCCGCCATAATGGTGACGATATTCTTGTTTAACAGGAATAACAAAGCGATCATTACGAATTGTCACAAGTGTATCAGAAAGCATTTTCGCTGCATTACTTCCACGAATTAAACTTTCCAGCTTAGAACGGACTTTCCCTTCTTCAGCTCGTAAAGATTGGCGTATAGAACGCAACGTTTGACTAGCCGAGTCTAAAACAGCTCCATTGTCATCAATACAGTTGTTGATTTCATGTTGCAAACCTGTTAAAACAGGTATCGCTTCCTTTTTCGCGATGAAATGTGGAATTTCAATCACTTCATCAGCCTCTAAATCCTCAATGAAATTACGTAAAATTCTACTCGCTCGAATTGTGCTCGATATTTCCATTAATTCTATTGCTGCTAGCATGCCTCCTATTTGGGCACGTCTTGCAGATGGTCGTACATCAAATATTCCTCCCATTGGAACATTGCCTTTAACACGTAAAATGGATAATCCCTCATCCATCTCCTCTAATAATTGTACTACTTTATCAAAATCTGTTTGTGGTACAAGCTCCTCAATGGCAGATTTCCCAATAGAGCAAGTACAATATGAGGCCACTTGTTGCCGAACTTTATCGTATTCTAGTGTTTTCAATGCGCGTTCTGCTATCACTGAGAACACCTCCTCAACCTATTTATTTCGTCGTATGAACGCCTCAAATTGTTCAAGCGTCCATGTATTCACTATCATATCTTTCGGTAGCCATGCTCTATTGGCATAGCGAACACCGATATCCATAAAACGTAAATGCGCTATATCATGAGCATCTGTATTAATGGCTACAGGTACACCTGCAGCTAAAGCCATTTCCAAATGTTCCACACATAAATCTAAACGATACGGATTTGCATTTAACTCTAAAATTTTACCATATTCCTTCGCCCACGCAATCAGCTGTTTCATATCAGGATTATAGCCATCACGATCCTCAATAATTCGACCAGTTGGATGGGCAATCATATGAACATAAGGATTTTGCATGGCCGTTAGTAAACGTGCCATAATTTTATCTTGTGATTGTGTAAAGCTCGAATGAATAGAAGCGATAACAAAGTCTAACTCTTTTAACACTTGATCGTCGAAATCAAGGGAGCCGTCTGGCAAAATATCCATCTCTGTCCCTTTAAACAAATGGAAATCTGGATGTGTTGCATTAAATGCCTCAATTTCCACACGCTGTTTTTCTAAACGCTCCGGTGTTAAACCATTTGCTACTTTTAGAAATTGTGAATGATCTGTAATAACGCTATATTGATAGCCACGCGCTCGTAATGCCTCGCCCATTTCTGCAACAGAGTATGCACCATCAGACCAGGTCGTATGCATATGTAAATCTGCCTGAATATCCTCTAATCGCACTAACTGTTGAATCGTCTTTGTATTATCAAATTCCACAGTTCCTGTACGTAAGCTTGGTGGAATCCAAGGTAGGTCAAAATGAGCGAAAAATGCCGCTTCATCTGAAAACGTTATAACGGTACCATCTTCCTGTTCAACGCCATATTCACTAATTTTTTCACCACGCGCTTTGGCAAGTTGGCGCATACGCACATTGTGGTCTTTTGACCCTGTAAAATGATGCAAGGCAGTTGCATATTCATTGTCCTTCACTAAACGGAAATCAACACCAACTGGCTCCTCTAAGTCTAAAATCACTGAAATTTTAGTATCTCCCGCTGCCACTACTTCTTGGATGGCTAATCCATTTAATAACTTTTCACGTACAGCCTCAACTGCTTGTGTCACCACAATAAAATCAATATCTTTACTTGTTTCTAGCGCCCGACGGAAGCTTCCAGCAACTGAAAAACGTTCCACTTCCTTCATACTACCTAGAAGCGCCTCTATTTGTAAAACCACAGGCTCAAGCTGCCAAATTGGTAAACGTTCTGAGCGATTCGCCAAATTAGCGAGTTCCTTTAAAATTTTTTCCTCTGTTTTTACAGCAAAGCCTGCTAATTCACGAACTTTCCCTGCTTCACAAGCTGCCTTTAAGCTTTCTGCTGAGTCAATGCCTAGCTCTTGGTGAAGCTTCGCAATCTTTTTACCTCCCAAGCCTGGCAATTTTAACAATGGCAATAATCCTTTAGGGACAATGTCTTCTAGTTCTTTTAACAAACTCGATTCACCTGTTACCATCAAATCCTCAATGACAGCAGCCGTTCCTTTACCAATCCCTTTAAGTTTTGTTACATCGTCCATTTCACTTAATGAACGCTCGTCCCCCTCCAGTGCTGCAGCTGCTTTCCGAAAAGCAGATACCTTGAATGGGTTTTCTCCTTGTAGTTCCATATATAAAGCAATTTTTTCGAGTGTGCGAATAATTGTTTTTTTATTCATTGGTAATTCCCCCTATCGTAAAAACACTTCTCTCAAAACAGAGAGAAGTGCACAGTTTACTATTGCATATAAATATACCACCAGTTTTGGAACATCTTCGTAATAATCGGTGTATGCTCCAACATAAGCCCACTTAACAATGACTTCGACATTAAATTTTGAATGACATCAATCGGCAATAAAGCGCACACGTATAGCAAAATAAACATAATTAAATAGTTTTCAATCATGCCAAGTAATGCGCCAAGCCAACGATTCACTGTATTGAGCACAGGTAAATACGCAATAAAATCAAATATCGATGCCACGATTTGCAATGTTATTTTAACAGCAAAGAAAATTACCGCAAAGGCAATCACACGATAGAAGGTGCGATCTAAATCGAGACTATCAATGACGACACCAAGGCTACCTGTATCAGTGACACCTGGATAAGGCACCCAAAATACAAATTTTTGTGCTAATGGCTTATAATAAATATACGCAACAATTAGGGCTACGACAAAGCTGACAATGTGCATCATTTGTACAATGAAACCTCGTTTTGCACCGACACCAATTCCAGCTAGCAGTACCACTAATATGATTAAATCTAACATTCTCTTCAACCCTTTAGTTTTTTCAATTCTTCTTCTAGTTGCTCCATTCGTTCTTTTAATAGTAAATAATCATGTACTGTATTTACTGCCGTCAGAACAGCAAGTTTTGTGCTATCAAGTGAGGGATTATGTACGCTCATCTCGCGCATCCGGTCATCAACAATCGAAGCAACAAGTCGCATATGGCCAATGGATTCTGAGCCGACCATTTTATATGTATGACCATATATTTCCACAGAAATTTTATTTTTTTCTTGTTTTTCCATAGTCGCACCCTCCTATAAATTCGATGCACACACGATCTTTTCAGCTTGTGAGCACCATCACACAAAAAAGCTATTTATTATCATACCATGAAAGGTATAAAATTGTGAACAATGAGGACAGAAAGGAACGATTAAATGTCAAATATTGTGCTTTCCATTTCAACAAATATTCAAAAAGAGGTGATGGCTTACTACGCAACCTATTTTATCGAGCGTAAGGCTCCTGGTGTCATATTTGCTGCAAAGCTACCAGATACCGCCATTACTATGTATAAATCAGGAAAATTAATGTTTCAAGGAGGTGGTGCTGAACGCGAGGCGGCACGTTGGGGAACTATTGAAAAAACAACTAGCCAGACATTCTCATCTATCGGGGCAAAGGGTGATGTACTACCTGAAAATTTCGCAGCAATGTCTGTCTTAGGCTCAGATGAAACTGGCACAGGTGATTATTTCGGCCCTATCACAGTGGCTGCGGTATATATACCTACCTCCAAAATCGAACTTATTAATGAGCTTGGCGTAAAAGATTCGAAAATGCTAACGGATGATTACATGCGAAAAATTGCACCGGATTTACGAGCAGCTTGTGTCCATAGTGTCCTCGTATTACACAACGAGAAATATAACAGCCTACAGGCAAAAGGCTATTCCCAAGGAAAAATGAAAGCCATGATGCACAACAAGGCTCTAAAAAATACGCTGACGAAAATGGCACCTGAAAAACCCGAATTCATTTTAATCGACCAGTTTGCCGAACGCGGTGTCTATTACAATTATTTAAAAAACGAACATGAACTTGTACAAGAAAATGTCTATTTTTCTACCAAAGCAGAGCAATTACATGTCGCTGTCGCTACAGCATCTATTTTAGCGCGTGCTGCATTTTTAAAGGAAATGGATCGATTGAGTGCAATCGCAGGACTTACCTTAATGAAGGGGGCTTCTAGCAAGGTAGATATGCAAGCAGCTCGCATTTGGCGTAGCCATGGCGAGGAATTTCTACGCTCCATAACAAAATGGCATTTTGCCAACACCGAAAAAGCACGAAAGAAGATTTAAAAAGCATTCCATGTTCTTTTAAGTAGCAGGGGGAGTCTTATGGGTAGTTCCCATATCTAGGTTCTTTTGAAAAATAGTAATCTTGCTAGATTCCAATTGTACGAGAACGCTTTTAATTCGATTGAGAGCGACTTGGACTACTTTGAGCAACTACCTTCTCGGAGTGAACGCTTTGAGCCTCTTTGAGAGTGCCTTTCTGCTTGCGCTGATCCTCCCCCTTAGCTAAATTCCCCAAGTAAAAAAAGACTGCCTCAAAAAGACAGTCTTTTTTCAAATAGATTAGCGTACTTCTGTACCTGCAATCGTAGCAATAGCTTTTAACACTTTATTGTGTGCGGCTACTACTTCTTCGTCCGTTAAAGTACGTTCTGGATCGAAGTATGTGAGAGAAAATGCAACGGATTTTTTACCTAGCTCCATTTTTTCCCCTTCATAAACGTCGAATATGCGAACGTCTTTTAATAATTTCACGCCAGCTGCGCTGATAGCTTCGACAACTTCACCTGCTGTTGTTGCACGGTCCATAATGAGCGCGATATCACGAGACATGACTGGGAAACGAGGCACTGATGTATATGCAAGTGGGGCTTCTTGTGCATTTGCATTTAATAGGGCAACTAAATTCATTTCCATAACATATGTGTCTTTGACTCCCCATGCTTTTTGCTCTGCAGGATGGAGTCCACCAATAATACCGACTTGCTCGCCATCTAATAAGATGCTAGCCGTACGTCCTGGATGTAATCCATCCACTTGTGCTTTCACAAATGTCATGCGATTTTCTAAGCCAAGTTTACCGATTACACCTTCGATAATACCTTTTAGCACAAAGAAATCTACTGTTTTTTTCTCACCTTGCCAAGCATGATCTAGCCATTTACCTGTTAGTACCGCTGCTACATGCTCTTCTTCGTAAGGTTGCCCTTCATCTGATTGACCAAGGAACACAGAACCAATTTCATATAAAGCAACACCCTCAGCCTGGCGAGCCACATTATACGCAGCCGCTTCGATTAAGTGTGGAATAAGGCTTTGACGTAATGTAGAGCGCTCCTCACTCATTGGCATTAACAATTTAGTTACTGGCTCTGCTTTTAAGGCAAAACGTTGTGACAATGCATCAGATGTTAATGAATATGTTACAGCTTGGTAGAGGCCAGCCCCTTCCAAATAATGACGAACAACACGGCGATTAGCTTGGTATGGTGTTAGATTGCCTACTTGTGTTGCCCCCTCTGGCAATGTCATAGGGATTTCATCATAACCGTAAAGACGAGCAATTTCCTCTACAATATCCTCTTCGATTTTAATATCTTGGCGGCGTGTTGGTGCATCAATCATTAGTAAACCATTTGCTGCCTCTACACCAAATTTTAGACGCTCTAAAATCGAAAGCATATCTTCCAATGCAATCTTCATCCCTAAACGCTCATTAATAAAATCTGGAGAAACGACTACTCGCGCTGCTGTTTTATCTAACTCATCTACTAGACATGTACCCTCTAATACTTCACCGCCAGCTAATTCAGCAAGCAATGCGGCAGCACGTTCAGCGGCTGGTAAGACACGATTTGGGTCTACCCCTTTTTCAAAACGAGCCGATGCATCTGAACGTAGACCAAGGTGACGAGATGTTTGGCGTACTGTTAAACCATCAAAATAAGCTGATTCAATGACAACAGTCGTTGTTGCGTCTGTTACCTCTGAATTGGCACCACCCATTACGCCAGCAATCGCCACTGGTTCTTTTCCATTCGTAATGACTAAATCAGAAGCTTTTAAAGTTCGTTCTTGGTCATCCAGTGTTGTGATTTTCTCACCTTCTTTTGCTTTACGAACGACGATTTCACCTGTTGCTAGGCTATCATAGTCGAAAGCATGCAATGGTTGACCATATTCCATTAACACATAGTTGGTTACATCCACGACATTATTGTGAGGGCGTACACCCGCTGCCATTAAACGATTTTGTAACCACATTGGTGACTCACCAATTTTTACGTTTTTCACCACTTTTGCGACATACATCGGATTTGCTTGTAAATCTTCCACACGTAGCTTTAATAAATCCTGTGCTTTTTCATTAGCCGTTTTATATGCAATCTCTGGATACTTAATTTCCTCAGTAAGGATGGCACCTACTTCATAGGCTACACCAAGCATAGAAAGAGCATCTGAGCGATTTGGTGTTAAGCCTAGCTCTAGCACTGTATCACGTAAGCCTAAAATAGCCAGTGCATCAGAGCCAACTTCTGCATCTGACGGTAATACGTAGATTCCTTCTGAATATGCTTTAGGAACAAGCTTGCCTTCGATTCCAAGTTCTTGCAATGAGCAAATCATACCGTTTGATTCATGACCACGAAGTTTTGCTTTTTTTATTTTAATGCCACCTGGTAAATGTGCACCGGGACGAGCAACAATGACTTTTTGACCAGCATCTACATTTGGTGCACCACAAATAATTTGTTGTGGCTCTGCTTCTCCAACATCAACTTGACAAATATTTAACTTATCAGCTTCTGGATGTTTCTCTTTAGACACTACATAGCCAACCACTACTTTATCCATAGCGTTTGCACGATCAATAACTGCATCTACTTCGATACCAGAGCGTGTAATTTTTTCAGCTAATAGCTCAGGCGCTAAGTCCTGTGTATTGACATAATCTTTTAACCATTCTAATGATACTAACATGTTTTATCCCCCTTACGCTTCTGTTCGCTCGAATTGTGATAAGAAACGAGTGTCACTTGTATAGAAATGACGAATATCGTCAACACCATATTTCAACATCGCAATACGTTCTGCACCAATACCGAAAGCGAAGCCAGAAACTTTCTTCGGATCATAGCCAGCCATTTCTAATACATTTGGATGCACCATACCTGCGCCTAGAATCTCAATCCAACCTGTGCTCTTACATACATTACAACCAGCGCCACCACATTTGAAACAAGAAATATCCATTTCTACTGATGGCTCTGTGAATGGGAAGAAGCTCGGACGAAGTCGAATTTCGCGGTCTGCACCAAACATTTTTTTCGCTAAAGTATCTAATGTTCCTTTTAGATCACTCATACGAATATTCTCGCCAATGACTAAACCTTCAATTTGCATAAATTGATGGGAATGTGTTGCATCATCATTATCGCGACGGAATACTTTACCTGGACAAATGATGCGAATAGATTCACCCTTTTTTGCTTCCATCGTACGAGCCTGTACTGGCGAAGTATGCGTACGTAGCAATATTTCCTCGGAAATATAGAACGAATCTTGCATATCACGTGCTGGGTGTCCTTTTGGTAAATTTAATGCTTCAAAGTTATAGTAGTCCTTTTCTACTTCAGGACCTTCAGCAATTTCATAGCCCATTCCGATAAATAAATCTTCAATTTCTTCAATGACGCGTGTTAACGGATGGCGATTTCCTACTTTCACTTCACGACCTGGTAAAGTGACATCAATCGACTCACTTGCTAATTTTTCAGCAATCGCTGCTTCCTCTAGAACAACCACCTTTGTTTCTAGTACTGCTGTTACATTTTCACGAACATTATTCACTAAAGCCCCCATTTTCGGACGTTCTTCAGCTGATAATTTCCCCATCCCTTTTAGTAAATCTGTGATAGGTCCTTTTTTCCCTAGATATGCAACACGCACTTCATTCAATTCTTTTAAATTTGCTGCTGCTTCAATTTTAGCAAGAGCTTCTTGCTCTAATTGTTTTAATTGCTCTTCCATGTTAAAACCTCCTTAGAAAATAAATGCCTGCATTTTAGGCATAAAAAAAACTCGCCCCTAAAAAGGGACGAGGACATATTCGCGGTACCACCCTAGTTATTGCAAGCCAAAAACTTACAATCACTTCATTGACATAACGACTTGATGAAGCCGGCACACCTTTACAGCATCACGCTGGTCCCGGTAGCTGCTCACGGGCTGAATTCAAAATTGCATTGGTACGGCGTCGGCTCTCAATCTCCGGCCTTACGCTCCCTGTCGTCCATTCACAATCTTTACTACTTCCCGATCAAAGCATTTATTATTTAAACATACATTTTAGAATAAATTATACAATAACGAATAGTAGCAAATCAAGAGACAACTACCTGAATCCCACAAGGATCTGTCAATTATTTCACAAAGCCATATAAAACAATACCTGTTGCAACTGCTACGTTTAATGATTCAGCTTGTCCAAAAAGTGGAATAATCATATTTTGATCTGTCATCGCTAATAGCTGTGGCTGGATGCCACTTCCTTCATTCCCCATAATAATAGCAAATGCACCCGAATGCTGAATGTCACTATATGGCACTGCCTCCTCATCCAAAGCAGTACCAAAGACAGGTACACCTTGATTTTGTAGCAAGTCTACCCATTCTGCTAAGTCTCCGCGTACTACTGGGATATGGAAATGGGAGCCTTGAGCTGCGCGTAATGTTTTAGGATTGTAGGCATCTGCACAGCCTTTTCCTAAAATCACGGCATCTAATCCTGCTGCATCGGCAGTGCGTATCATTGTTCCAATATTACCAGGATCTTGGACTGCATCAATTAATAGCACTTTACGCCAAGTGGCCTTCACTTCATCCTCTAAAATTGGCTGTTTACATACAGCAAACACGCCTTGAGAAGTTTCTGTTTCTGCGAATTCCTTTGTTACTGCTGCTGTTACTTCTACAATAGCAACATCATCAATCGGCCATAACATTGGCAAATCAATACCTTCACGTACAATAATTTGTAATACTTGCTCTTTATTTTTTAAAGCTTCCTCCACAAGATGAAAACCCTCTATTAGAAATTCACCTGATCGTTCACGCTCTTTTCTTGTTGTCGCTAACTTTTTCCAATATTTCACTAACGCATTTTGCGTAGATTCAATTCTCTTCATATGCTACCTCTTACCGCCTTTTTCCTATATATTGACCACTATTATACCTTAGCAAATGGCAAATTTCATAGTTATGTGAGAAAACTATTATTTTCTACAGTCGTTCAGTAAAGAACAATATAGACATGCTATAATTAGACACAGCATACTAAGTCAAGGCAGCTGAATATAAATGAAAAAAACGATACATGTCGTTGGTGTCATTATAGAAAATGAGCAGCAAGAAATTTTCTGTGCTTTAAGAAATCCACATATGGTACTAGCAAATTACTGGGAGTTTCCTGGTGTGAAGATAGAACACGGCGAAACACCTGCGCAGGCGCTTTATCGTGAAATTTTTGAGGAATTTGACTGTATGATTCAAGTAGGTGATCGAGTCGCAGTAACCCTTCATGAATACGACACATTTTTCGTTCACTTAGAAACATATAAGGCAACGATTGTGAAAGGCGTACCCAAAATACTAGAACATGCTGAAGCAAAATGGGTTCCTCGCAAGCAATTGCTCGAACTTCCATTCGCTCCAGCAGATCTACCTTCTATCCAAAAATTATTAGCCGAAAAATAAAGACATTCATTTCATCTCATGATAATGAGTAACTCGGTTGCATCCATACGCTTTCAATACATACAGTGCTTCATCTGCTTTTTTTATGAAAGGCATGTCTGTATTCCCAGCTGTTATTGTAGCAATCCCTCTACTGAGCGTAATACGTCCTGTCGGCCAATTATCCTGCTTAACAGTTTGTCTTAATTGTTCTCCAATTGCTTTTGCCACAGCTATTTCGTTCACTGGTAAGATGCTGATAAATTCCTCATCGCCGTAACGAGCAACATTGTCTTTTACACGCACTCGATGCTGCAGTAGCTGTGCTAATTGAACAGGACATCATCTCCCACTTAATGACCCTCTATATCATGAACGTTTTTAAAATGATCGATATTTAAAATACATAAGGAGAAGGGCTCTGCCGTCCCCGTGCCCCTCACCTTTTTCAACAACAAGCACCTTTCTCCCCATGAAACTTATCAAAGAATTTGAAGTTTCAACCAATTTACTAGACTCACATGAAAATACTCATTTTCACCTTTGAAACATATGATGCACTAATAACATCATGTAGGAGGTATTCTATGCTTATTCATGTAGTGAGTGCTGGCGAAACATTATGGCAAATAGCCAATCATTATGCTGTACCTGTTCAATCGATCAGTCTATTAAATGCATTAGCTACACCCGATCAATTAGCTATCGGGCAATCACTAGTTATTCCTTCTCCTTATACCATTTATACTGTTCAAAGTGGGGACACGTTATGGTCAATTGCACAACGTTTTAGTGTTCCTTTACAGTCCATCATTTCAGAAAATCATCTAACAAATCCTGATATGTTAACACCAGGAACGAAATTAATAATTCCCCCCATCATCCATATCGTGCAGCCAGGAGAAACATTATGGCAAATAGCTCAGCGCTACGGTACGACCGTTCAAGTCATTGTGGTGGAAAATCAAATAAACAATCCTAATATGCTATATGTAGGAACTAATTTAATCATCCCAAGAGAATTACCGATGATTGAAGTCAATGCTTATTCCTATCAGCCGTTTGAAGAAGCGATTGATTCAATTAATGCCGTTGGTCATCTTTTAACGTACTTTAGTCCCTTTGCTTATAAAATGAAAGAAGACGGTACATTACAGCCCATCAGCGATGAAAGTATGATAGCAGCTGCAAAGGCTAAAAACATCATCCCTATGTTAACGCTCGCTAATTTTACTGCTACAGAGGAAGGCTCTAATTTAGCACATGTCGTCTTGTCCGATGCTGACCTACGAAAAAAAGTCATGAATAATGTTTTACAAGTGATGCAAGATAAAGGCTACCAAGTATTGAATATCGATTTTGAAAATGTTTTGCCAGCAGATCGTGAAAATTTCAATGCTTTTATACAATTAGCCGCTGATATGCTTCATCCAAAGGGCTATTTAGTGTCAACTGCCCTTGCACCAAAAACAAGTGCTACGCAAACTGGCACATTGTATGAAGCACATGATTACGAAGCACATGGGAGAATTGCAGATTTTGTAGTATTAATGACGTATGAATGGGGATATCGACTTGGCCCTCCACAAGCCATTTCCCCTATTAATGAAATGCGAAGAGTTGTGGAATATGCCTTAACTGAAATTCCAGCCGATAAGATTCTATTGGGCTTTGAGCTGTATGCGCGTGATTGGCTCTTACCTCATGTCAAAGGACAGGAAGCAGAAACGTTTAGTCCGCAGGAGGCGCTTAATAGAGCCATCAAGTACGGAGCAACAATACAATTTGACCCGACTGCACAATCTCCTTTTTATCAGTATGTCGATGAGCAAGGAAGGCATCATGAGGTATGGTTTGAAGATGCAAGAAGTGCACAGGCGAAATTTGATATGGTCAAACACTATAACCTTCGAGGTATTAGTTATTGGGCATTAGGTTTCCCGTTCCCTCAAAATTGGGTTTTATTAAGCAATCATTTTTCCATTAAAAAACCGTAGTGCTCGTTATTGTTCTCAAAAAATAAAGAGCTATGCAACTTTTTCCCATGTGAAGTAACGACTTACTACCTGTGATGTCGGGATAAAAAATGCTGTTTGAAGCCATATTAACCTATATCAACAGGAAAGGAGCAACTCACATGGGAAGAGACAATAAACAAGGTCAAAGCAATAATAAAGCTTCATTACCTCAAACACCAAAAAACCAAAAAATCGCACCAAATAAGGTGAGTGAAGAATTTTCTCAAGAGTTTATGGAGCTCATTAATTCAGTCACACAAAACAAAAATAAACAAAAAAAATAAGGGGGGCTTCCGTTGAATTTTCAACGTGCACAAGAAATTGTTGCCTCACCGTCAGAATATGAAGTGAGCTATAATGGCGTTTCCGTCTGGATCGACCAACTCCACAATGATGAGAAAACAGCGACTGTTCACCTTCGCCGCTCTTTAGAGGAGCGATCTGAAGTAGCTATTTCCGAATTAAAGGAAGAATATCTCGTTCATTAAACAGATAGAACCTGCTTATTTGCATAGTCAATAAGCAGGTTCTTTTTTTATTTAAATAATATAATCCTCAATATATTGAAGCTGTGTTAACACTTCATCTATATGGTGGTGTAACTCCGTATAAGTTTCTGAAATTTGCTGAGGTGAGATTGGCTTACTAAATAGATAGCCTTGAATATAATCACAACCGCCATCCATCAGAAATGATAGTTGTTCCACTTCTTCAATACCTTCTGCAACAACCTTTAAACGCAAATGTTTAGCCATCGAAATAATCATGGAAACAAGTGCTTCATCGTTTGGATTATGCGGCACATTTCTTACAAAAGTACGGTCGATTTTTAAACAATCAATGGGAAAATCCTTTAAATAGGATAAAGATGAATAGCCTGTTCCAAAATCATCTACAGCAATTTGAATGCCTAATGCCTTTAATTCATGTAATAGCTGTGTCATTTGATCAATATTCATCGTCATACTTTCCGTAATTTCTAATTGTAGATATTTAGGCGTCAATTTTGTGCGTTGTAAAATTTCTTCCACCATTTCTACTAAATCCTGCTGAAATAATTGCCCAAGTGACAAATTCACTGCCACCTTCATCGGGGGTAACCCTTGTTTTTCCCATGTTTTCGCTTGCATACAAGCTGTTTCTAATATCCATTTACCTAATGGGATAATAAGCCCACACTCTTCGGCAATGGGAATAAATACATCTGGTGGTACAAAGCCACGCGTCGGATGCCGCCAGCGGGCCAATGCTTCGACGGATTCAATTGTGCCCGTCTTTAAATTTACCTGTGGCTGATAATCTAAATAAAACTCATTATTGGCTAATGCATTATGTAAGTCTTGCTCTAACAAAATTCGATCTGCAATGTCTTTTGACATATAAGGCTTATAAAAAAGAAATCTTTGGGGTATTTGTCTAGCCTCTCTCATTGCTAATTGGGCATGCATCAATAGCTCTTCGCCCGTCCATTTATCCTCATAGAGGGCAATGCCCATATTCAAGTTGCCATTTAATGAAAATAATTGTACCTGCAAAGGGTCTTTCATGGCACTTTTGAGATTTAAGCAAAATTGTAATAATTCTTCAACCGTCTTTACATGATTAATATAAATAACAAATTGACCCTCTCGCAGCTTCGTTGCAAAATAATGAGGAGGTACAATCGCTTGAATGCGCTCTGCGACAAGCTTCATCATTTTATTAGAATTACTTATCCCGATAGAGGAGCGAATGGCTGCAAAACGGTCAATTTCTATGGCAATGATGGCCTTCTGCACTTGATTATCATGTAAATTTTCCTTTAACGTCTTTAGTAATAAATGCTCATTTGGCAGTAGTGTTATATCATCGTGATAGGCCTGAAATCGCAGCTCTTCTTGAGATTGTTCAAGATCCTTTTTAATTTTTAATAATTGTTGAAACGGCTTTTCCACAGATGTATAATAAATCGCCTTTAAGAAAAAGTAAAAGGCTAAAAATTGATAAATTAATGCCGAGAAATCCCATATCGCATTTTGATCTTGACTAAAAATAAAAAAGACATCACTTACAATAAGCGAGATGGCTGCACTGATTAACCACATCGATCGCTTCGGCATTTTTTTTAGATACCTACTTACTATCACAATGGTTATAATTTGAAGAATTATAGCAAAAAGGTGTACCATATTATCAATATACACTAGCAATTGTTCTGACAATATGTTGGATACCATATACACTAGAGAAATACTGACTATAACGAATAGCAAAGAACTACCATATGTAAACAACCGATAGTTCATTGATAATTGTTGTCTTTTGAATAAAATAATCAGTAGAAATCCAATGGATAGATACACACGCATTAATATATGTATTGACTCGTCCATATAGCCCCATTCAGTAGATTGACTAAAGAACAAGCTAACTAATTCAAGTAATGCAATTATAAAAAAAATGTTCCCTATGTATAAAGTTTGATTGGATAATAAGTGTGAAAATACTAAATAAGATTGGATCGCAATAGCCATTGTAAAAACAATGATTAAAACTTGGATCACCAATTTTAAATTTTGATAAATGTCACCCTGGAATACACCATACATTTGATTGCTAAAGCTTAATAATGGTATGACAAGTAATAACGGCAATATTATGTACCAAACCTCTTTTTTCTCTATTTGATTAAACCATTTCTCCACTACAAACCCTCCATACAACTATCTAAACATTGACTAGGAAATTCTAACTAACTATATTAAATAATACACTTAGAATTGTATATTTCTTTGACTTCTTACAAATCATAACACTTTTATCTGAATTTGTATGCATTCATATCAAGTATGCTAATATTCATTTTATTTCAATATTAGCATACTTTTGATATTTTAGTACTTCATTCCACTTCAAAAACTTGGTTACTTAGCCTCTGGAAGATTCTAGCCCGTCTTTTTTTACTAGCAGCGACAGATAAACCTAGTACTTTGGCTATTTCTTGATCATTGTAGCCTTCTACATAATAAAGGAGTAGTATTTTTCTTTCTATCTGCTTTAACTGGGTCAAAATACTTTCAAGGTCAATAGAATTTTTTTGATTCTCCCCTCCTTTGAACTCACTACGAACATAATCGAGTGTTTCATCATCAACGACTGTTATTCGCTCTTTATAGCTTTTTTCCTTTGATAATTCATTTAAAATCTCTCCTTTGATCGATGAATATATATAAGCGGAAAATTGTCCTTTTGCTGGATCTGCTTTTAGCCATGCCCTCCATACAGCAATGGAAGCAATATGACGATAATAATCAAACTCCTTATAGATATGAAGTTGCTTAAGAATAACGGTAATCATTGGTTGCACACATTCTAATATTTCTTCAAAGGATTGTGTTGGTGAAAGCTTTTGCTCGTTCTGAATAGACATTTTACTCTTCCTGTCGACTATGCACAGTCCAATATTCCTAGGTGATACTATCTTAGTCCCTGGCGTTTATTGAAAGCGAGTACACATTTTCATCATTTCATCGTTGAGAATGACTAAAACCCCTGTCCTATTTATACATAATCTCAGCAATTTATTGTAAAAATCATATATTTTTCTTTGGCATTTCATACATATTTAAACGATGATTGGACAAATTACTACTAAGGAGGCGAAATAGATGAATTTTCAAATAAGAGATGCCATTACTGCAAATGTTCATGGTCAATCTGCAGCAGAATTTAAAGATATTGTGGAAGATGCCATTAACCGTGGAGAAGAACATTTACTGCCAGGGCTTGGGGTGTTTTTCGAAAATTGGTGGAAGCAATCAAGTCCATCTGAACAAGATGAATTCGTTCAAAAACTAGAAAAAATATTTGCAAACTGATTTTTAATGCACAGTGCATTCCATTTCCAATAAATGCGTGATAAAGTTTTATTTATCAGAAAATTTGGAGGGATTGGAATGACTGTTGCAGTAGAATTACTTGTCAATCAACTCAAACAGGTGTTATTAGAAGAACAAGTGTCAACAAACGAAACGGTACGACAGCTACATGGGAAGGATGAATCTCATCATGCGGTGAGCCTACCTGATATCGTTGTTTTTCCACGCTCCACAGCAGATGTCAGTGCCGTTTTAAAAATTGCACATGCACAACGTGTACCAGTTGTACCATTTGGTGTTGGCTCCAGCCTAGAAGGAAATGCAATTCCTATTGCACATGGTATTTCCATCGACTTCTCTGAAATGAATGCTATTTTAGAAGTTCGACCTGATGACCTTCTTGTAAAAGTACAGCCTGGGGTCACACGTTCTCAATTAAATAAGGAATTAAAAAAGCACGGTCTACAATTCACAGTAGATCCAGGTGCAGATGCAACATTAGGTGGCATGGCAGCAACGAATGCTAGTGGTACAACCGCAGTACGTTACGGTGTTATGCGGGATCAAGTTCGTGATTTAGAGGTTGTACTTGCAGACGGCTCCGTCATCCATACTGGTAATTTAGCTGCGAAGTCCTCTTCTGGTTATCATCTCAACGGTCTATTTGTAGGCTCAGAAGGGACACTTGGCTGCTTTACAGAGTTAATATTGAAAGTCTACGGTATACCTGAATTTGTAACAGCAGGACGCGCATTTTTTGATACAGTAGGCGATGCTGTCTGTGCCGTCACTGCTTTATTACAGGTAGGCATTTCAATCGGCCGAGTGGAATTAGTTGATGAAGCCTCTATGAAACAAGCCAATATCTATAACGATACTTCCTATAGCGAAAAACCAACATTATTTTTAGAATTTCACGGAAATGAAGCAGGTATGCATGCAGATATAGCATTTGCTACAGAAATTTTTGAGGACTTCGGCTGTCTATCCGTTGAATTTGAACAAGATAATGCGGCACGTAACAAGCTTTGGGAAGCACGTCATTCCTTAGCCTATGCGTATATTCATGCTTACCCTGGGAAAAAGCTTATGTCAACAGATGTCTGTGTACCAATCTCCATGCTTGCAGAAACCATTTTGTATGCGCGTGAGCAGCTCGATCATATTGGTCTTGCAGGCGGGATTGTCGGACATGTGGGCGATGGAAATTTCCATGCACTACTAATGTTAAATCCTAATGACATAGAGGAGCAGGCAAAAGCAGATCGCTTCAATGAACAGATTGTTCAATATGCTTTACTTCGGGGTGGTACATGTACAGGTGAACATGGTGTTGGCATTGGCAAAATGAAATATCAAGCTACTGAGCACGGTACCTCTTTAGCTGTCATGAAAAGTATAAAAGCAGCACTCGATCCATATAACATTATGAATCCAGGAAAAATTTTCACCCTATAACTAACGATAAACCCGCTGAATGACTATGTCATCAGCGGGTTTATGTTTATAAATCATAGCGGAAGCTCTTGACTAAAATGTCGCCCTTATAAAATTCCTTTGACTCGTCTCGTACAAAGCCTAGAGATAAATAAAGATTAATAGCAGCCTGCATGATATCACCTGAATGTAAATAAAGAGCCTTATCCTGTCTCTTTCTGGCAAAGGCAAAACTTTCGTGTAATAATTTCTTAGCGACCCCTTGCCCTCTCCCTTTCGGATGTACGCCTAACAAGCGTACGATCGTAGATTGAATATTCAGCTCTGGCAAGCCATATGCTTTTTCCGCATCAGTAAATATTTGTAGCCCTCCTACTATCTCCTCACCACGCTTTGCTACAAGAATTGTTTCTGCGTTCGGATTGCCGACTGAAGCACGGATATCACTTAAATATGACTGCCAATGTTCAGGGTCCTGATAGTCTTTTTCGTATTGCTCATAGCTCTCGACTAAAACCTCAAGATAGCGTTCATAATCTTCCTCTTGTAAATGTTCAATCACAATGTCAGCTACTGTCATGCTAGTTTCCCCTTTCTATGATGAAAAGCCACCCTTACGATAGGCGGTTACTCTTTTTTCAATGCGATGTGAGATCCATTCTGCCACAATTGATATTCCCCAATAAATGATTCCCACAGCAATAAATGACTCTAAAAACTTTAAATTCACAGAAGCAACGATATTCGCAGCACCAGTCAACTCTTTAATAGATAGAAAAAATGCTAAGGATGTGGCATGTAAAAAGCCAATAAAGACGTTTGTCAAATTCGGAATAGACTGCCCAAATGCTTGCGGTAAAATATAACGTCGCATCGCTTGAGTAAATGTTAAACCAATCGCATAGGCTGCTTCTAATTGTCCTTTCGGTACACTTAATATTCCTGAGCGAATAATTTCAGAAGCATAAGCTCCCGCACTAAGTGTTAAGGCGAGTATGACAAAAAATAATATAGGAATGGTGCTTGATTGTATCTTTAACTGTAAAGTACTTGCCATCATATCCACTAGCATTGGCAAGCCAAAATAAACGAGCATGATATGCATAATAATGGGCGTGCCTCTAAAAAAAGAGACATAAAAATTAAGTATAGGCGCAATAAATTTTATTTGTTTAATGCGAACAAAAGCGACGATTATCCCTATAACAATACCTAATAATACAGGTGTAATGGTCATGAATAAGGTTAAAGGTATTACTTTACTAATTTCTCGTAAGGCTTCTACTATAAAAGCCAGATCAATGGTCATACTATATTCCCCCTATTGTGAAGCCAATTCCTTTGGCATATAACGATTAAAATAGCGTTCATTGAACTTAAATAGTTTTTCCAGCACGATCACGATAATATAGTAAACAATAGACAATGCTACATAGATTTCAAACGCTCGTGTCGTTGAAGCAATCAAGGTTTCTCCACGTCCAACCATATCCATTACGCCAATAGAGAACGCTAGTGATGTATCTTTTAATGAACTAATCATCGTGTTTGCTATATTTGGAAAAGCAACACGAATTGCCTGTGGGAAAACAATGCGCATAAAAGCCTGTGTTCCATTTAAGCCTACTGAATAGGCAGCCTCCATTTGTCCTCGGTCAACGGTTAAAATAGCAGCACGAAATATTTCGGCAAAGGCTGCCGCATTGCTTAGTGTGTAGGTAATAATGACAAAATACATCGCATCCATGCGAGTAACATCAATATGAATCAATTTTAGCAATGCAGGTATGCCGTAAAATACTAAGAACAACTGCACTAAAATAGGGGTTCCACGAATAAAGGATATATAGACCGTGATGATCTGCTTCAATACGGGTATGTGAAGTAGCTTCGGTATGGCTAGCACAATCCCTAGTACCATACCAAAAAGTATGGAGAATAGTAGTATTTCAAATGTTACTGGTAAATATTGAAGCAATGTTGGAATGATCTTCGCAATGAGCATGACATCAAAGTTATTTTCCATACTTCCGCCTTCCTTTCCTGTCATTAGAAGTCTACTGTGTAATCATCACCTAACCATTTTTTACTAAGTTCACTTACCACTCCCTCTTTCTTTAATTCAACGATAGCTTCATCTAAGCGCTCCTGTAATGTCACTTCATTTTTATTGAGTAAAAAGTATACTTTTGAATTTAATAATGCGTCACCTACAACCTTTTGTTGTGCTTCATTGCTCTCGTTATAGTATCTGACTGCGAACGGTGTTGTAATAATGGCATCAATACGACCAGTAGCCAGTTGATTATTGACATCTACTGAACCAGAAGAATAGACGATATTCGCTCCTAAATTATGCTCTTTATTATATTTTTCAATAAAAACAGCGGAGTTACTCGTTGGTGAAACACTGATATTCTTCCCTTTCAAATCCTCAACGGATTGAATTTCTTTATTTTTCTCATTCACTGTCACCTTTAATGGGAAGACATTATACGGCTCTTTATTGAATAAAAACTTCTCCTGTCGTTCACTATTGACTTCCATTTGATGGGCAATAAAATCAATTTTCCCTGTCTCTAAACTTAGTAATAAATTGGAAAATTCCATTGTTTTAAACTCAAATTCATATTCTGGTAGCTTCTCATCAATTGCTCGAACAAGCTCCACGTCATAGCCCGTTAAATTGCCTTTATCATCTAAAAAGCAGATGTTTGGAAACTGTGTCCCCGTACCTACAATGATTTTTTGAACATCTTTCCCACCCTGTGCTGTATTTTGGGCACTCGCATCTCCATCTGATTTTTCTGAGCTTACGCAGGCTGTTAATAGTGCCGCTAGTACAAATAGTAGATAAAACGATATTTTTTTCATAAAATCCCTCATTCCTTCTGTTATGCATGTGAGGGTAAGCTCACAGCAAGTGCCTTCTGCAGGTGTTCTAAACCTATTTCTGTTACAGCTTGATAGATACCCGTTTCACTTGATCCAATTTCTACAACAGGTACATATCGAACACCATATTTTATTTCAAGGATGTCGCGGAACGTATCATTCGACGTGACATCCACCGTTTTGTATGCTATTCGTTGTTCCTGTAAATACGCTTTTATATCCTCGCAATAACTACAACCTTGTTTCGACCAAACAATTATCTCTACATTTTTTGTCATGATGATGACCTCCTTAGCTGACTGCCACTTTTTGCTGTAGCTGTAAATTAACTGGACTTAATAGTTCGAATGAGCGTTTACGTTCAAACTCCTTCAATACAGGAGTATGCAAAATGAATTCATCTACCTGATATTGAACATGAAAATCATCTAATATTGCTTTAATATCCTTAGGCGATCCATAGACAATATCTGCCTCATATTGTTTGACTGTATACGCCTCTCCAGACTCTTGACCAAATTTTTCAGCTAGCTCTATGGATTGTAATGTCAGTGTTCTACCACTCGCTAAATGCACCTTCGTAATTTTTTGATCCCCAATCAATTCCTTTGCTTCCTTTTTGGTTGGAGCTGCAATGGCTGCGATTGATATGGCGAAGTGGCCACTGGCATTATACTCACGATAGATACGTGCTGCTTGCGCTAATACATCATTGTCACTATTAATAAATCGAGCAAAGACAAATGCAATGCCGAGTTTTCCTGCAAGAGCAGCACTTTCTGGGCTAGCACCGAGTAAAAATAATGTTGGCTTTATCTTCGGAATCGGCGTTGCTTGTATACCATATAATTCGTGCTCTTTTGGTATTGATTGCTCAATTAATTGCTGTAAAAATGTTAGTCTATCTTCAAAATCGTCCCCTTGATTGAGCGTGCCATATTGTAATGCCTTTGTGGAAAGAGGTAAACCACCTGGTGCTTTTCCAATACCTAAATCCACTCGTCCTGGCTCCAACGCTGCCAGTACATGGAAGTTTTCTGCCACCTTGTATGGGCTGTAATGTTGTAGCATCACACCACCTGACCCGATATGAATGGACTTTGTCTTTGCCAATAAATAGGAAACTAATACTTCTGGCGAGGAACCTGCTAATGTTTCTGTATGATGGTGCTCCGACACCCAAAAACGTGAGTAACCTAACTGCTCCGCTTTTTGTGCAAGTGCCACTGTTTTTTGCAAAGTTTGTTCGTTTGTTGCACCCTCGATAATCGGACTTTGATCTAATATGCCTAATGTATAGCTCATCCAATGCCTCCTAATTTCTTTTATTCTAATAAATTTACTAGGTTTTTAGACAGACTGTGTGACATAGCGACTTTCTTTGAATGGTAATCCCAAATTCCCGCGCAGTGTTTCTGCCTCATAGTCTTTACGATAAAGTCCTCTTGCTTGTAAAATAGGCACGACCTTATCCACAAAATCTTCAAGAGCACCAGGCACTGTCACACCAATGATGAAGCCATCTGCCGCTTCCTTTTCAAACCATTTCTGTACAAGATCCGCTACCTGCTCAGCTGTCCCAAAAAAGGCTGTTTTAGGTGTAGCTTCACGTAAAGCAACCTGACGTAATGTAAGACCCTCTTGTTTAGCATATCGTTTAATATAATCAGTTGTACTTCTAAAGCTATTGGCTCCAATGTCACCTAGTTCAGGAAACGGAGCATTCACATCATACTGAGTAAAATCATGATGGTCGAAATAACGCCCAAGATAAGCAAGTGCACGGTCTATGGAAACTAGTTCAACGATTTCTTGATATTTTGCCTCTGCTTCCTCCACTGTATCGCCAATAATAGGTGAAATTCCTGGGAAGATTTTTACTTCATCTGGATTACGCCCAAATGCTGCCACCTCTGTTTTTACTCTTCTGTAAAATGTTTGCGCCTCTTCAATTGATGCACCATGTGTAAAAATAGCATCTGCATCCTTGGCAGCCAATCGAATGCCTGCATCTGATGACCCAGCTTGGAAAATAACAGGCTGACCTTGTTTTGACCGTCCAATATTGAGTGGACCTTGAACTGAAAAATAGGTCCCTTTATGATGTAAAATGTGTAATTTTTCTGGATCAAAAAATTGATCATTGTCAACGTCAGCAATAAATGCATCATCATCCCAAGAATCCCATAAGCCTTTGACAACCTCTAAATATTCTTCCGCAATTTGATAACGCTCTGCATGGTTAGGATGTTGGTCGATTGTTTTATTGTAGTTCAAAGCAGTACTTTCTAATGGAGTAGTTACTACATTCCAGCCTGCACGCCCCGCACTAATATGATCTAATGAAGCAAATTGTCTTGCCACTGTAAATGGTTCGCTATAGGAAGTTGAAACGGTTCCAACTAAGCCAATATTCTTCGTCGCTACAGCCAATGCTGATAAAATTGTAATCGGCTCAAAGCGGTTTAAAAAATGAGGGATGGATTTTTCATTAATAAATAAACCATCTGCAATAAATGCTACATCAAATTTCCCTTGCTCTGCCTTCTGAGCCTGCTGAATATAAAAAGGCAAGCTTACACTTTGATTACTCGCTACCTTTGGATGACGCCAACTAGAAATATTGCCCCCCACTCCATGAATGATGGCCCCAAATCGAATTTTATCCTGTCTAGCCATGTCAATTCCTCCTCAATCCTTATTATTTACTAAACTTAGTGGTTAAGTATGTTTTTGTTTAAAAATTTTTTATTTATGCTAATTCATAAATAAATTTGGATTGAGAATGATATTACAGTTCCTTTAGACAATATGCAATAGGCTACGTAATAGAAAAAATTTTAAGTTCTGAAAAAATATTTAATCAATGCCTTTCTTGCATGCTTTCAAATTGCTTAGCGGTCTCACAGATTGTCTGCCAAAAGGCTGTCGTCAACACCTCTTTATCTTTATAGGTTAAAAATATGTGTTGATTCATATCCAATAAATGCTTGACGTCTATCTCTACAAATTCACCGCTTTCGAGCTCCTTTTTGACGCAAAGATGTGGTAAAAAGCTAATATAGTTCTTTGTCCGAATAAATTCCTTAGCAACTTCTAAATGATCCGTACGTACTTCAATATTGGCTGTCACGCCCTCTATCTCAAACATTTTATGCACATAATTCCAATCAAACGCTCCACATTCAAAAAACACCATTTTCTGTTGGGCTAACTCCTTTGCTTGCATGCGTTCACGTTGTTGTAATAAATGATCACGATGTTTCACAAGTTTCACCGCATTGTTTAATAATAGCTCATTACTGATGCCATCTCGATGCACATATTGAATAAGACCTAGATGAATTTGATGGCTTTGTAACTTTTCTAAAATCATCGTAGTTGAACCTGTAATTAGTTGAAATCGCAAATAAGGAAATTGTTCTTTCCATTTCGGCAATGCATAGGCTAAGAAATACTGTGCTGTCACCCCATTTGCCCCAATACATACTTCATCTGTTTCCTGTGTTTCCTCTAATTGCTTCTTTCCTTGCTGAAACGTTTGGACAATTTGTGTAGCAAACGGTATAAAGTCTTTTCCTTTCTCCGATACGCTCACACTTCGCCCATCTCGGTAAAACAATTCAACACCAAGCTCCCGCTCTAACGATTTGATTCGTGCTGTCACAGTCGGCTGTGAGAGAAACAACGCATTGGCTGCCTTATGGGTACTTTTGTAATGGACAACATATAAAAATGCCTCGATATGGTCTATATTCACGAGAAGTTCACCCCTTCATACTTATTTATCCTATTATATAAATAATTCTTTATATTCTCTATAATTTATTGGAAAACTATGTTTTTAATTTTTATCAAAAGAAAAAGTAACCTAGCGTCTCCTAGGTTACTTTCATAGTGTTGAAAAACAAAACCATCCATAGAATTTATGTGAAAGGTGAAAAAGGATTTCCGTTGCAGGCTACTTGCTTTCCTGTGGGCGAGCGGCGAGCCGCTTCCTCCGTGCAGGGGCTCGCCCGTCTCGCTATTCCCACGGGAGTCAAGTAGCCTTCCACTCCAATCCATAAAATAAAATGTTAACTTTTTAGCAAAAAAGTGAAGGTATTCACTACTCTTTTATGGAGGGGTGTTGGCACACATCACTTCTCCACATTGAAAGTAAGAGGCTATCCTTTCTTAATAATATAAATAATGGGCTATTTTGTTCAGGAAAAGACACTTTTGCAGAATGGTTGATTGGAGTGGAGCCAGCGTCACTCCTAGGGGATTTAGCGTCACAGAGGAGACCCTGGAGCGAACGCAGTGAGTGAAGCGGCTCATCGGACGCCCCCTGGAAAGGACGCTGGCGGAACGGACATCAACCTCTCACCTTGCAAAGTTGGTTTTTCTGCTATTGATATCACCTTTTTTCAACAACATGAAAGTAACCTAGCGTCTCCTGGGTTACTTTACTATGTAGCGATGTTGCCATCCATCTTGACAACAAACATCGCGCGTGGTTTACAGCCCTCTGTCTGCGCTACCACTGTTATGTTATTCACTTGAACATCCTCTGCTGCGCAAGTAAACTCTTTTTATCGTACTTCTCAACTCGAGAAGCATATGTCCAAATTTAAGCAAGAATCGATGCCAGTACGGCTTTTTGTGCATGTAGTCTATTTTCGGCTTGTTCAAAGATATAAGAATTAGGTCCATCAATAACTGATGTTGCCACCTCTTCCTCACGATGTGCTGGTAAGCAATGCAAGAACATATAATTTGGTTTTGCGTAGGCAACTAGCTCATCATTAATTTGATAACCAGCAAAGTCTTGTAAACGTTTAGCCGCTTCTTCCTCTTGACCCATGGATGTCCAAACATCTGCATAAACCACATCTGCATTTAACACAGCTTCAACAGGATCATTTGTGATCGTAATCGTACTGCCATTTGCCGATGCAATCGCCTGTGCTTTGGCGATTACTTGCGCATCACACTCATACCCAGCTGGTGTTGCCACAGCGACATTCATGCCGACATGTGCAGAAGCTACGACTAGTGAGTGCGCTACATTATTGCCATCGCCTACATAGGCAATTTTAAGCCCTTTTAAAAAGCCTTTATTTTCTGCAATCGTTTCTAAATCCGCTAATGCCTGACAAGGATGATAAATATCCGTTAGTCCATTGATGACTGGAATAGCTGCATGCTCTGCAAGCTCCTTGACCATCGCGTGAGAATTTGCACGAATCATAATCCCATCTAAATAACCAGATAATACATGTGCTGTATCATAAATCGATTCACCACGACCAATTTGCAAATCGCGCGCATGCATAAACATACTTTTCCCACCTAATTGATTCATGCCAACTTCAAATGAAATACGTGTACGAGTTGAATGTTTTTCAAAAATCATGCCAAGTGTTTTACCTTCTAATAATCTTGGACATTTTCCCTCTTTTGTAATCATTTTTAGCTGTGTTGCTAGTTCAATCAGTTCTTGAACCTCTTGACTTGTATAGTCTAGCAATGTTAGAAGATCTTTTCCTTTTAAACTAGATACTAACTTCAACTGTACTTCTTCGAGTAATTTCATCGCCTTCGCTCCTTACATCGTTGCTGTTGAAATTAGTATATCATGCATAAATATAAAATCAACTGAATTTTTATAATTTATTTCAATTAGTAAGCACGAGACTTTAAATGTGACAAAAATTCGCCATATAGAATATTTATGCATACATTAAGATTCATCTATACTAATCTTTTAAAGCACAAAAAGGATACCTCCGTTTTAAGGTATCCTTTATATATTCTTTGCGTAACTAATAACTCATATGACAGGTGTTTTCCTGACAACTCTGTTCTAACTCCTTATAATAATCCTGTTTATTTTCATATGGGAAAAAGTGACTTCCGGAAAACTCTTTCAAATGAAAGGTATTAGTCGTGACAACTTGCCAATTTTTCACATTACATGCTGGTGCATCAGGATCATTCGTTCCACAATGTGCAAGAATCGGACCATGGAATAATTCATCTTGATAATCAAACGACTCATTCAAGCGATAATCATTTTTTACAATAGGTAAAATATATTGCAGCACTTCTTCATTTTCTAACAATTCATTCGGTGTACCACCTACTCTTTTTAACTCTTGAATGAGCTCACTATCGTCCATCGTTGTTTGATAGTCATCAGGAAAATCATCCTGTGGGGCATGGCGGCCAGCTACTATTAATAAATTCACCTTTTTCTTATATTTTTCTTCTAACAAACAGGCTGTCTTAAATGCAAGAATAGCTCCCATGCTATGACCATAAAAATAAATTCGTGTTTGGCTTGTCACTTGATGAATAGCCTCTGCAATTTGTGGTATGACATCATGATAATTTGTCATGTACTGTTCTTTTATTCTTGTTGACTTTCCAGGTAGCTCGATCGGAAAGACAGCTAAGTTCCTCTCCCATGTTTTCCAATTTTTAAAAACGGCTGCACTGCCACCAGCATGATGAAAGCAAAAAAGCTTACAAGGATGACCATAATCTAACGCTTTCACAAAAGGAAACCATTTTTTCACATTCATCATATCCATTCTTTTTCTCCCTTAATATCCCTCATTCTTAACGGCTCTCGTTCCTGTATACAGACTTTTTGGGACGGCCCCATTTTCTTCCCAATATTATTCCATAATTTACAAGCTGTTAAATAATATTGTGTTGTTTGATTGAAGTAAGAACGACTCCAAATTTCTTCTGAAAATGTTATAAGAGAGCGTTCAACACTTTTTGGCCATATCTTTATATATAAATCTTCAAAGCTCGTATTTTGTGCAGGAAAGACAATCTCTTCAACCGGATAGCTTAAGAATTTATTGTCTCTTTTCTTATTAAATATAGTTGACTCGTTTAATGATGAGCTCATACATGGCATCCAGTGTACTGATCCATGCGGGTCTGGTAGATACAATGTTCCTCTGTTCGTTCCTAAAATCACTCTATGCAACAAATAAATATTACTTTCTGGATTAGCTAAATCCATTTGATTGAAAATGCGTAACGTCACTGGAATATCCCGGATTTGTCCAGATAGCGTATAAAAGGGATCATGCTCTGTATGATTATTAATTGGTTCAAGTGTACAAGTTTGTAAGCCCCCAAGTGCTTGTCCGATAATATCAAGCATTGGAAATAATACTTGGATACTACACGCCGCCTCTAAATAAATAATGTCGCTGGCTTCTCTTAATGTTTGCGCTGTTTGTAAAAAGGCATATACGGCATCAACATTTGGATAAAAACTATTCAAGTGATACTTACAATTACCAGCTTTCGCACTTTTAATTAGCTTTAAATAATCATCTTCATGCACTGGATGCTCCTGAATAACATGTATACCTTTTTCTAAAAACGCTTGTGCAATGCTTGTCCCTGCTCCACCCACGATAGTCGATTTAACAACAACACAGGCAACATCCACCTGCTCATTTGTTATTTCATCCACATCGGTGTAAAGCGGTACATTAAATGTATTAGCAAGCTCTTCCGACTGTTTACTACCTTTAGATAAAATACCTACAAGCCTATAATGAGATGGTAAGTTTAAAATTGCCTGCACATAATACGCTCCAAATTTCGTACCACAAACCACTACCCTTAACGGTCTCATAATATCCCTTCTTCCAACAAGCTTACATGATTTTCTGAATGTGAAGTGATGCTAAAATCTTCTATCGCACCCTGCACACGCAATTCTCGCATCACAATAGTAGGGTTTAATACGTCATATGCCCAATAAACACCATTTTCGTGCACCATTCCTTCTATAATTGCTTCTACAGATAATGCACAAATAATGCCACTAATCATAAAGCTATTTTGACTAAGTAATTGAGCTTTTCGTCGTATTGGCTGTTGCTGATACTTTCCAATCATTTCAATGATAACGGTGTACCATGTTTGCCGCACAGGGAATACAGTGAGTCTTTCCATCAATTCATCTATAATTTGATGTAAATGTTCTGATGTATTTTTCATCGCCAATCGTATACATGCTTGTTGTAATAATGAAAAAACAGCTTTATTTGGATACATATTATGCCAATGTGCTTCAGTTATCTGTAGCTTTTTTGCGAGGCGGATTGTTTCATTTGTTATATACCTTTGAGTATAGATTTCTTTTTCCTCACCATAAATGGTGACATTTATTTTTTCTGGCTGTACAGTATCTCGTACTATTTCTTTATTCTTATAAAAGGCATTCGCTGTGCCAAATCCATAAATGGAGCTAAGCATTAAATCAGCAGCTGCTCCTTTACTATATGTTTCTTCACCACCTGCATAGCCGATTACTTTCTCTATTTGATCGAACCCTTCTTGAGCTAATAAACGAGGAAGAATCCCAGATAAACCGGGAAAACTTCCTGCTGAAAGAATCATGATATTCGTTAGCTCCTGCTGCATAAATTTTATTTCCAACAAATCGGCACCAAATGCATCAACATAATGGGCTCCCACTTTTTTTGTAGCCTGTGCTACTCTATCAATAATGCTATACGATGGGCCTGCACAATTTAATACAATTGTACATCCTGTACAAAATGTCTCTAGCGCCTCTTGGTCATATATATCTACTTGCCTATAATCTATATATTCATGTGAGTGAGCATGTTCTTTATTGCCACTTCTACTACCACAGCGTAGTGGATATTTATCCTTTAAAAATCGTACAGCTGCTTGTCCAACGGATCCACTGTAGCCAATAATTCCTATTTTAAATTGATGGTTCATGACTAACTCCTTTAAGCAGTAAATGAGCAGTCTCTTTCACATATGGCTCTTGTAAACAGGTAATGTGATTGCCATTTATAGGTATAATATTCAAGTGACCAAATGTAATCTCTTTCCAAAATTCTTCATTTCTTGTACCCATGACTGGTAAAAAGGATGACGTTTTATCGATACAGCTAAATGCAGCTACATCTCCCATGAAAGGCTCTGTTCCATACGATACAACACCTTTAAAGCTTTGACAGAAAATTTGATATAGCGTTTCCATTCGCTGTTTTTGATAGGCAGAAATATCACCCTGCAAAGCTGGAACAGTCGTATATAAATCTACCAATCTTTGTTCAGGTGACTTACTAGCAAGCTTTTGGTAACAGTGTGCAACTGGTGTGAACTCTCCCGTTAGTTCACATAAATCTTCAATCGTAATCATGTTCGTTTCTTTTTTGATTAAATCTTGTAATGCTTTTTTGAGTAATTCATCGTCAACAGCATGACCGCTTTTTTCAAGATCTGCACCTATTAATAAACCAAATGTTCTTTCCATTAATAAATCATTTCGAAGCTTGGCATCACACGGCGTAGTATCTATAGTTATGACTGGTTCAACTTGAACACCCTCTGCAAGTAACACCTTTGCTGTTTCAATAACGATAAGTCCACCCATGCAGTATCCTATCAGTTCATAGCTTGCAGCATTTAGCTCTAACAATTGTTTGGCATATTTTTGCCCTAAACTTTGAATGAGTGATTCAGATGGATAGGCTAAATAATCTGCTTCATCGCCAAAAATAAACCCTGCTATCGTATCTTTGCGATTAGATTCTTCTATTAAATAAGGGAGCAATTGATTGTATGGTGTAAGTGTCCCTGTTCCATCATGAAATAGAACTTTCATGTTACCGCCCATTTCACCTTCAGCTAAAATAACGAAAGACGGTTTCTTATCTGAAGTAGTTTCATCCTGCACTGTTTGATGATTTTCCACTGAGTGACTTATCTTTTCTGCAATCTCTGCAATGGTTGGCGTTTGTAAAATCTCTACCATTAATTGATCCCACTCCCAATGCTTCACCTCTGGTAGTGTATCTCTCATGGCGGCCACAATTTGTGCCACTAGTAATGAATCACCACCTGCTTGATAGAAGTTTTCATTACGCCAAATACTTTCTCGATTTAATGCCTTTGCCCAGATAGCTGCAATTCTTTTCTCTAAATCGCTTTGTGGGGATTCTCCAGATTGTGCAATAAATGGATTAGATGCTTCTAAGCGACTTTGTAACGCACCACGATCCACTTTACCATTTTCAGATAACGGTAATTCACGGAGTACTTCAATATGCGCTGGGAGCATATATGCTGGTAATTGTTCTTCTAAATATTGTTGAATCTCACTCGCATAAATTCGCTTGCGTTCACCTCTAAACTGACCAACAAATACTGCCTGATTGGCTGCTGATAATGGATCATTTGGGGTAGGATATACACCCGCTATCTCCATTTGTGCTGCTGCAAATAACTCATGCCACTGTTCACGATTAAAAAATACTTGATCATTGTCTTTACGAAAATCTTCAAAATCATTTAGACCCGCATGAAATTCCATCGATGTAAGGAGGGAATAGTTTTCCCCTGTTGTATCCGCCACGATCAATGCCCCACCTTCCACTGTCATTTCCTTAAAAGCCTGTAGCACTTGAGGTGCTTTTTTAGCATTGTGTAAAACATTATTACATAAAATCAGGTCAAAGGAAGATGCTTGAATTCCTTGAGACCAATAAGATTGATTGATATCATACAAACCATATGTAACCCACTTATAAGGTTCAAATGATTTACGTGCTTCATTTAAAAAGAATTGTGATAAATCTGTAAAAACATATTCTACATTTTTTTGATCTAATGACGGTATTAACTCTAAACTTACACCACCTACGCCTGCTCCTACTTCTAAAATTCGAAATGATTTATTTGGATAACTCGCTCTAAATTCATCTATAATCGTATGAACAGCTTGAATCGTCACTTGATTTAATGAACGACTAATCAGATTGTCTTTATATGCTGCTAAGGCAATCTCAAAGCTTCCTTTTGGGAAAAATAAATCTAACGAATCTATTTCGCCCCGAAGTAAACCTAGAAGATGCTTACTTGAATCCTCAAAGTAATCCACAAGCTTTTTACCATATTGCATTTTTTCCTCAATTTCTCTCCATTGTAGCCAAGACATTGCTGAAGCATTATGCGGTAAATCTGTATGAATTAGATAATAGTTTGTCGTAACTGGATTTTGCTGAATAAGATTCTCTTTACATAACACATTCAGCCATCGTCTGAGTAGCTGATGATAATAGGGATGAACTTTCACAATTTGCTGAATCTCACTAAAAGAAAATTCTCGATCATCTATAAATATATCTAAGTCCTGGAATGTTTTCATAATATCTAGGACGGCTGTCCAATTGGAAATTGTAGACCATTGTGCAAATAGCTCGCGATCTACAGCATGAGTTGCTCGATCTCCAGCAGTCTTCACTATAGCTGCTAACTTGTCTGAAGGAACGAAGGTTGTGACTTCATTTGTATTTTTTCTTGCTTGCGCGAATGCTGAAATACTAAATTCTTTTGCTGCCGAATCCTTATTTGCAATTACGGCAGCATGCTCTATCTGCTGCATCCGTTGTAGAGAGCTTTCAACTTCGCTTAGTTCAATGCGGTGCCCATGAATTTTTACTTGCGTATCTTCTCTTCCCAAAAATTCAATCACACCATCTGGTCGGTATCTGCCTAAATCGCCAGTGGCATATAACCGTTCTTCTGTGTAAGGATGGATTATAAATTTCGCTGTAGTATTTTTTTCATCGTGTAGATAGCCAGTGGCAAGCCCCTCTCCTCCAATATATAAATCACCAATTGTCCAGTCAGGGCATTCTTCTAGCTCCTTATTCAACACATAAAAATTTTGATTGGCCAATGGCTTACCATAAGGAATGCTATTTTTATAAGCCGTATTCATATCTATTGGATAATAAATAGACCAGATGGCTGCTTCTGTAGCTCCACCAAGACTGATAAATTGCGCTTCTTCAAAATAATGTGCCATTTGTTTAGGTAATGTAACAGGTATCCAATCACCAGATAAAAATACTAGACGCAATACGTTATGAAGAGTTGTTGTCGTATCCTGCATATAAGCGGAAAGAAGTTGCATTTGAGCTGGTACTGAATTCCAAATAGTGACCTGCTGAGATGTTATAAGTTCCAGCCAATGTTTTGGATCTTTATGACGTTTATGCTCTGGTAATATAATGCTACCACCAACACTTAATAAGCCGAAAATATCGTATACGGATAAATCAAATGCTAAATTAGCAATGGCTAAAACTCGATCATGCTCTGTTACATGGAAACGCTGATTTATATCCATTATTGTATTTAGCGCCGCTTTATGACTGACAATAACGCCTTTTGCTTTACCTGTACTGCCTGATGTATGAATAATGTAAGCTGGCTGCTCAACGTCTACACGTACAGGAACTAATTGTGCTTCTGATACAACGTTTAATTGCTCGACACTAATAAAAGAAAGAGCATCTTGTTCGTATAATTTACTAGAATGACTATGACTTAAAATAAATGTGATTTGCGATTCATTGATAATATCTTTCTTCCGTGCAATCGGTTGCTCTCTCTCTAAAGGTACATACACGCAACCCGCTGTTAATGTTCCTAATACAGCAGCAATTTGCCAAATCCCTTTCGGTAAATCAATGGCTACAAAATCCCCTTGCTGTACACCTTCCTTCAGCAATGCCTGTTGAATAGCAAATACATAGCGACCGAGCTCCTCATATGTAAAATATTTGCCATCTGCATAAACAGCCCTATTTTTAGGATATTGTGTAATGGCATCTAGCACTTTGTCATACAGTAATCCTTTAGGTAAATTAACTGTTGTATTCTTTATTTCATTTCTAACCTTTTGCATTGCTTCTGGTAAGCCTATCACATCGCGATCAGTCCACGCTCCCTCGTTATTTGCCAGGTTTGTTAGGTGATCCACAAAAAACTGAAAAGCAGTATCCATTAAACCATTTGGAAAAATGCCCTCTCGTACATCCCAATTTATCAATACCCCATTTGGTTGTTCAGATACTTGACAATCAATCCACACTTGAGGGGTCTGACTAATTTTATAGGCTAACTTCAACTTAGGCTCATTATCAGACATATGGCTATTTACCTCAGCACCTAATGTGCTTGTATAAACAACAGGAATAATAACATCTCGATTGCGCTGTCGCTTTAATTCACGCAATACCTCAATTCCTGAGAAATCCCGATACTCTAAATCTGTCCAGAGCTGCTGTTGAATTTCAGCCGCATGCTCATAAAAAGCTCTATCTCTTTTTGCATATATTTCTAATAGATTAATCGTTGTAAAGTCTCCAACTATATCATGAATTTGAGCATGAATAGTAGGACGGTTAAGCATCGTAATATTCAAGCAAAAATGCGATTGTTTTGACCATACACCGATAATTTCAGCAAAAGCCGTCAATATAATACTAGATGGTGTTAGTCGATGTTCTTTTGCCTTCTGACTTAAACTTTGCCACTCGTGTTTCGGTAATAAAAAATTAAATTGTTCAAAACGAATGGTATGACTATCCGTTTTGTCACTTACAACTGGTAACTCTGGCGCTTCTGGAAAAGTCTCTAAACGGCTAGTCCAATAATTTTTAGCTATGTCATAGGCTGCCGATCGATTATGTTTTTGTTCATATTGTTGGGTCATGACATCTCTAAATTGAATGTCTAAAGCTGGTAATGGCGTATTTTCTGTATAATAAAAGTGTTCTAATTCAGCTATTAATACATTGATACTGACAAAATCCGCAATTAACATATCAATGGATAGATGAACAGTACTTTGATTTTTTTGCTGTGTCAGGACGAGGTCGTACAATGGCCACTTATCAGGAGCATACTGTTTAACAGATAGCTCATTTCTTACTTGTAATAATCGTTGATTCGCAGCTTCAGGTGCTTCCTCTGTTAAATCAATAACCTGTAAAGCTGGAAGCTCTACATTTTCTAGTACTTGCTGATAGCCCTCCTGATGCACTATCGCACGAAGCATATCATGACGCTTTATGACATGATGCCATGCCTTTTCAAGCTGTATAGGATCAAAAATAGTACCAACTAGTTCAGCATATACTTTACAGCCTACTCCACCGTAATGATAATTGCCGCTTCTTCCTACTAAATAGGCTGATTGAATATCTGTAAGTGGAAAGGAATCATAACGTCTTTCTGCGTCATGGGTGATTGGCTGGTGTTCTTTTTGTAAAAAGTCAAGAAGCTGCTCTTTATGCTGTCGTAACCGCTCTTTCCGTTCATGTGTAAGTACACCAGTTGGAGCCTTAAAATGTAATTTCCCATCTTCTACCCAAAGATTTACGCCCAATTCGCGATACTCTGCTACTAATTTTTTCATATTATAATATGCCCTCCTGATATTCGAAGTCCTTTTTGACAACTTCTATTAGATAGTCATCTTCTTTTAATGGATAAAGTGCTTTGATCTTTAAGCCGCTTTGATGGAATAACGCTTCAAACTGCGATTGTGTTCTTTCCTTGCCTCCGCACATCGTCCAAATATTTAAATCTGTCATATATAAATGCGAGGCATTTCCTTCAATGACCTCTGGTAATATTTTTTCAATAATAGTTAGTGCAGAATTTTCGCTCATACTTTCGGCAATATTACGTAAAATTGTAATTGCTGCTTCATCCTCCCAATCATGGAGAATTCTCGATAGAATATAGAGATCACCTGACCGTGGCACTGCATGAAAAAAATCTCCTGCCTGAAACGTACATCGACTATCGAAACCGTAAAGTGCCAGCTTCTCCTCCGCCTTTTGTTGAACATGTTGTAAATCGATTACAACCCCTTGAGCATTGCGATAATATTCCAAAAATTTCACAATTATCTCTCCAGATCCACCACCAATATCAATAATTGTCTTGATACAGTGCCAATCCTTTTTTGCTGCGAAATAGGTGTCTAATTGAAGCTGTTCACTTGTTTTACTCATCATATTATGAAACACTTCAAATTTTTCGTTTTGCTGTATTTGTGCTTGAAAATAAGGCTGTTTCTCTACTAATTGATATGGGATTTTGTTCATTTTTATTGCCTCACATAGTTTTGACCAATAAGGCATTGCTTGTCTCCCTGTAAATAGCAGAAAATCCTTTAAAGAATCCTTTGCTTGTCCTGCCAACCGTTCCCCTAAAGGAAGTAAATTAAAATAATTTTTTTCTTCTTTCACATACTTTAAAGCCACTAATGGTCTCATAAAACGAAAGAGTATGTCTTCATCAATTGCTAATTCCTCTGCCAATAACGATACATGTCTTCGTTCTTGATATAAGGCATCAAATATTCCTAATTCACAAGCTGTATAGAGCAAATAAGATGTAGAAAAGCCTTGAATCGTTGAACGTATCATATTTCCTTGTATATCCATAGTTTTTCTCCTTAATGGTTACTGCTATTATCTGCCATCAATTTATACCATTTACAAACAGTGTTTTCTGCGATATTAATAAGGGCATATAACCCTCCACCCAATAAAGCTAGTCCTATCACACCTGCATACATAGCTAGATAATCTCTACTATCCATTCGATTTAAAATGTAATATCCTAATCCGCTAAAAGATGCAAAAGTTTCTGCTATAAATAGAATGGCTAATGCTGTTCCTAATGAAGCCCTTAAAGAAGTCATTACACTCGGTAAGCAATAGGGTAATGTCAAATGAGACAATGTTTGTAGTTTTGTAGCATTTAATGACCGGATAACTTGCTTCTGATCATAAGGAATTCCCTTCGCTGCATCACGGATGACTACGACTAATTGAAAATAAAGAACAAAGGCAATTAAAATGATTTTTGGGGCATCGCCTAATCCAAATAACACAAGAATAATTGGTAAAAAAACAACCTTCGGGATAGGGTAGAGCACATATAATAAAGGACTTAATATGAGGTCTATTTTGTTATTCCATCCCATAAGTAATCCTGTAGGAATCGCTAATAAAAGAGCGCAGCCAATACCAATAGCTACTCGATAACTACTAATGACAAAATGTGGTGTTAAATCACCGTTTGTTACTACTGTTAAAAATGATAGTCCTGCTTTAAAGGGAGAAGGTAAAAAAGGTTTATTTAATGCAATGCTAGACAGATGCCATAATAAAATAATCAGGATGGCAGCAATCACTATACTATATGTCTTCTTCACAGGGCTCTCCCTTTAATAATTGTTTAATCCGCTGTTGCTGACGATACATGCAAGCAGGATGATGACGCCCCTCTATTTGATAATCATTCTCAATAATTCCTGCAATTGTTTTTCCATTCGTGTGAAATACAACAATTCGATCGCTCATCATCAGCGCTTCATCAATATTATGTGTCACGAATAGTAAGGTTAAATTTCTTTCATGACGTATTGTTTGTAATGTCTGCATGAATTGCTCCTTCGTTAAAATATCTAACGCAGAAAACGGCTCGTCCATTAACAAGACTTTTGGTTTTTGAATTAAAGCCCTACCGATGGCAACCCGCTGCTGCTGCCCCCCAGATAGTTGGAAAGGGTAGCGGTTCTGCAAATCGTGAATATTCAATTGCGATAAAATTAATTGTGTGTCCCTGTCCCTTTCCTGCTTAGAGCGTTTAGCAAGCTTTAAAGGGAGAGCTATGTTAGCTTTCACGCTTTTCCATGGAAACAGGCCATAATTTTGAAAAATAATCGCTATCTCCTGCTGTGGTCCTTTCAGTTCTTTACCATCAAAATAAATGGTTCCTTTAGTCGGTTTCTCCAAGCCAGCTACAATATTTAAAAATGAGGATTTTCCGCTACCTGAGACACCAACAATAGCTACACATTCACCTAAAGATATATGAAGGCTAATATTTTGCAGAGCGTTCACCATACCTGAGGCTGATTTGTATGCTAAGTCAACATGCTGAATTTGATACATGGCCTATCCTCCTTTTACTGTTCTTCTAAGGATGTCTCTACTAGCTCTTCATATGAAAAGGCTTGCTCTAATAATCCTTTAGAAACTAACCAATCCGAAAGACGCTCCATATTTTCTTGTGCTGGTACACGATTAGGCGTAAAGGCTGGAACTGTATATTGTTCTTTTAAAATTTCTGGTACATTCGCCACTTGTAAGGCAAGCTCAAAGTATTTTTCTGGCTGCCGATTTACCTGTTTAATGGCTTCATTGTAGGCTTCCAGAAATTTTTTAACCTCAGCTCTATTTTTTGTTATATTTTTTTGTGTCATCACGATGACTGATTGGGAAAAGTTCTCGCCAAGCTTTGTATCATCAATGACAATATTTGCACCTTGGGCAACTGCATAGCTTGCCAATGGCTCTGGTAGTATAGCTACCTGCGCTTCTTTTCCAGCTAATACGGCATCTACACGTAATGAAAGATTCGGCAAATGAATTTTTGTTATTTGGGAGGATTCTAGTTTTAAATGGCGCTCATATTGCTCCATTAGATAATCTATCATTGTATTTTCAGCGATCATTACAGATTGTCCTTCTAGCTGTTTCGGTTCAACAATAGCGCTTTGCGGAGAAGAAACGACTAAAAATCTTCCCTCCTTCTCCGTCGCACCTAATGCTAATGCAATGGTTTTAACATCCAAGCCTCCTTTTTTTATTAAATTTTGGACTATCATATCAGTCATCATGCCGTCGAGCTCACCAGCCTCCATCGCCTTGGATTGGTCAGAAGCACTGCCAAACTCTATAAGCTCAACATCGACACCATATTTTTGAAAAAGTTGATCCTTCTCAGCTACATATAAAGGCAGACTATCATCGATTCGTAACACACCTATTTTTAATGAAGAATGCTTAGCTATTTTTGTTTCTTCACTACAGCCACTTATGCAAGCCATCATGATAATCATGAAACATATTCGGGCAAGGAGATGCTGTCTCATAGAGCTCCTTCCTCCATAGTGACACTTTGCTCTTCAACATATGCTGCTAGTTGTTCAAGGCGTGTATGCGTGAATAGTGTTTGAATAGAAAGCTCTATAGTGAATTGCTCTTTTATTTTTCCGATCATTTGAATGGCCATTAAAGAATTACCTCCACATGTGAAAAAGTCATCATCAAGTCCAGGCTGTTCGTAGGATAATATTTCTTCCCATATTGCTGCTACGTCTTTTTGCATCTCTGTATAAGGTGCTCTATACTTCTTTGACAGCTCTTGCTCATTCAATGGTAACTGTTGTAAAAACTTACGGTTTACTTTCCCATTTTCTGATAGAGGCATTTTATCAATAGATTTATAGATTGTAGGCAACATATAATGAGGCAATTTTTGAGCAAGTAATTGTTTAAATTGTTCATTATTTAGTCCATCTTGTTCATCTTCTAATACTACATATGCCACTAGTATTGATGTTCCATTACGTTCATGAACAATGGTTGCTGCTTCCTTCACACAAGGCAATTTAGCTAAGTGATAATCTATTTCGCCTATTTCAACCCGATAGCCATTTAATTTGATTTGTGCATCTGCTCTTCCTAAAAATTCAATATTGCCATCAGGCAAATATCGCCCTAAGTCGCCTGTAGCATATAGACGCTCTTTTGTCATTGGATGAATTAAAAATTGCTCATTTGTACGCTCTTCATTTTTCCAATAGCCTTTTGCAAGCCCTACTCCTCCGATATATAAATTTCCTGGTACATTCACAGGGCAGGCCGCCATTTGGTCATTTAAAATATAATAATATTGGTTGGCTAAAGGTTTCCCATATGGAATACTCTTCCAATTCCCATCTACTGTTTGTATATCGAAAATATTCGACCATATAGACGCCTCTGTTGCACCACCTAATCCTAAAATTTGTGTCTTTGGCGCAATTTCCCAAATTTCACTTGGCAAGCTTATTGGAATCCAGTCTCCACTCAGTAGTACCGCTCTTAATGTTGGATATGTGAAAAACTCTATATTTTTAGTATATTGTGCCAGCATTTGCATAAAGGCAGGTACTGTATTCCAAATGGAAATGTGCTGCGTTTGCAATAATTCATTCCAATGAACGGGATCTTTTATGCGCTCAGCTCGTGGTACTACTATGGCTCCTCCAACAGCAAGTAAACCGAAAATATCATAGACCGATAAATCAAACGTCAAGTTAGATAACGCAAGAATGCGATCCTCTGCACAAACGCCAAGTCGATCATTAATATCTACTATCGTATTCACTGCACCTCGATGATCAATCATGACCCCCTTCGGCTTTCCAGTAGAACCAGAAGTATAAATGACATACGCTAAATCAGAAGACAATAATTCAGGACTAGTAATAAAACATTCTTGATGTGCCCATTCAGGATCAATGACTGTCACATGATAATCATTTAAAAAAGGTAGCTGTTTAAGCACATGTGCTTGCGTCACAATGGATTGAACTTCTCCTTCCTGTAAAAGAAATTTCATCCGTTCAATCGGTGTTGTACAATCTATCGGCAAATATGCCTTCCCTGCCTTCATAATGCCTAAAACAGCAACTATCTGTTCCCATCCTTTTTCCATAACAACAGCAACTAATCTTCCTTTAGTACGATCCATTGCGAGTATTGCTTGCGCAGTATGGTTCGTTAAATGACTTAGCTGTTCGTACGTCATATTTTTTTCTTCCGAAATCACTGCCAGATTAGTAGGATTTGCTGCTATTTGTTTTTCAACAAGACTGATTAATGTCTCGTCGGAGATAGCTGTGTCTGGTCCTTTCAATTTCCCTTCTTGCTCTTGACATGGGAAACATACAAGACTCCTAATTGGCTGTTGCCATAAGTCTTCTTTCCTAGCAAGCTCCTTTAAAATACGGGTGTATGCTTCAAACATGTCGCGAATTAGATACTGCGGGAAAAGCTCCTCTATGGCATCCCAGCTTAACCATAATTCACCCTTTTGCTCTGAAACTTGATGATCTAGCCAAACTTGAGGTGTCTGAGATAATCCATATACAATATCCCCTAAATAGCTAGTTTTTGTTGTAGATCCATTATTTTTTTCAAGCCCTAAGCCACTCGTGAAGACAAAGGGCATCATAATCCCCATTTGTCGATACCATTTTTTTGCTAGTGCTCGTTCGACATAAACACCACTTACATAAGGATGTTCTAAATCCTGCAATAATTGCTTTTGAACAGTTCTTGCACGCTCTAAAAAAGATTCTCCTTTTGACATATCAATAGATAACAGATTAAGAGATGTAAAATCACCTATGAGCTGGTCAACATCTGGTTCGAACAACACACGATGGAAACGAGTAAGATTAATCGTAAATTTCGGTTGGCTACTCCATCTCGCTAACGTTTCAGCATAAGCAGCTATTAACAACGAGGCTGGTGACAAGTTCATTTTGGCAGCCAATTGCTTTAATACTAGCCATTCTTCTGTCGATAGCTTTTCCTCGTATCTTGTAAATTTACAGTTAGATAAATCTTCTTTATAATCAAGCAGTGGTAAATCAGGTGCTGGATACATATTGTCAATTCGCTGATGCCAATATTGAATATCCCGCTTATACATTTCGGTCTCTCGAATTTTTTGATAAGCCAGTATATAATCTCTAAATGTCGTTTGAAGTGTTTGTAGTTTTGCTGAAGAATCATCATATAGCCGCTTCCACTCTTTAAATAAATAGAACATACTAAAGCCATCAAAAATGATATTGTCAAAACTAATATGGATTCTTGTTTTTTGTTCATTAATGGCCGACATACGAATATCAAATAATGGCCACTCACTCGGAATAAAAGTTTGATGTTCCATCTCACTGCGCACTAACGTGAGCTGTTCTTTACGTTGTTCTGCTGAAAGATTCGTAAGATTATAGGAAGCAATGGAATAATACGCTACAAATTCTTGGACTTGTTGCTGTTGTCCATCATTTAAAATAATGGCTCTCATCATATCATGATGTTGGATAAGACGATTCCATGTTTGCTCCACCCTTGCATGATCGAGGGAAGAACAATCCATTTCAAAATAGCAATGAGTAGATACATCCCCGTACGCATAAATGCCGCTACGGCCTAACCAATAGGCTTGCTGAACGTCTGTTAATGGGAACGGCTTAAAACGATCCTGCTCATTAGGCTCTATACTTGGTAACTTTTTCTCCGAGTCCTCATTTGACTTTTGGTGCACTAGTTCCTCTAATAACAAGGCCATTTGTTGAAACACTGGTTGATTAAAGATGGCTTCTAAACTCATTTTGACAGCAAATTGCTCTTTTATTTTTGCACTAAGCTGAGTAGCTAATAATGAATCTCCACCAAGCTCAAAATAATGATCGTCTATGCTAATGGCTTCTTGCCCTAATACTTCTTTCCATATTTGTGCTAATCTCAATTCGATTGAGGTTGTTGGTGCAATAAAATCCTTTTTAGCTAGATCAGCTTGCTCTTGTTGAGGGATTGGTAATGCTGCTCGATCTACTTTTCCATTAGCAGTAATAGGCAACTGCTCTAATTGAATAATGACTTGTGGAATCATATAGTTTGGTAATCGTTGTTCTAAGTAACGGTGAAGTGGTTCTAATTGGAAATCTAATGTTGATTGTCGTTCAACTTGCGCTACAAATAAATACTGTGTAAACGCGGTATCAATAGACTGCGTCGTCATATTGGTGAAGCCCTCGTCTGTCAATACTGAAAGCCAATCATTTTCTGATAATAAGGGAAGGCATGTCTTTGCCCTTTCATCCTCATAATGTGTAAAGCCATCCTCTAAAAATGCTGTACTGACTAATTGCAGAGGATTATTTTCCGTCATTTCTAATTGAATGAATAAACCGCCATGCTTTAATAGCTTTTTTAAATGTTTAAGTGAATTTCTAATATGGGCTGCTCTATGTAAAGAGTGAGAAGCCACAATCACATCATAGTCATCATCTACAAAGCCTTGAGAAATCGGGCACTTATTTATATCAAGCATTTTGTAATGGATATTCGGCTGTGACCCTACAATTTGTTGAGCACGATTTAAAAAATAGTTGGATTCATCTGTAGCCGTATAATGTAGCTCATCTGTCGAAAATGCTTCCATTACTATTTGAAGTGTGTTGATATGACGCGTCCCAATCTCTAATATTTTGAGTGGTGCTTGACGTTCTATTCGATGATTTAATACCGTTTGAATCAAGTTTATGAATACTTCTTGCTGTTTGTTTCCATCAGATAGGTTATCTGTCAATTGCTCTAAAGTGTGTACATTATGAGGAAGCAATAATTCTAAAGGCTCTATTTCACCAGTTAAAAGTGCATAGCTTTTTTCAAAAAAGGTAGAAATAAATTCATTTATATATGTTGTTTGTTTTTTATTTAAACGATGAAACGATTCTTCATTTTGGACGATTAAGCATTGTTTATTATGAATAATCGGCCCATCACATGAAACGATATTGTTTTTTTCTAAAAATCTAAACCATTGATCGATTAAGCTTTGATATCGACTGTTGATCTTTTCTCGCTCTATGATCGTTATCCTATTGTAGCTTGCATCTTTTTCTATTGGAAAACCACATCTGACAAGTATTTTACAAATCGTTTCCGTAGTGAGGTGGGTACAATAATTTTTAAATAATCGATAACGATATTCATTCTCATTTACATTTTTTAAAAAATACCCTGACGCTTTTAATTGATCTATGTTAGACCAATCAATCATGGGTTTATTGTTCTTTATAGATTGTACCTGCTCTTTTTCTGAACAACTTACAATATAAGCAGCTAAATATTGGCTTTCCTCTCCTCTGACAGTGACAACGGCATCCTCCACTTTCTCATAGCTTCGCATAACACTTTCGATTTCACCTAATTCAATACGATGACCCCGTACCTTTACCTGGGAATCATTTCTTCCTAAAAATTCAATAAGCCCATTATGCCAAAATCGCCCATTATCCCCTGTCTTATACCAGCGAATACCTTTTTCTTCTATAAAACGCTCAGCAGTTAATTGTGGTTCTCCTACATACCCTTTGGCTATACCAGCGCCGCCTATCCACAATTCTCCTGCTTTCCAATTCGGACAATCTTCTCCATTTACATCAATCACTCTATAAAACTGATTTCTCAATGGTCTTCCATAAGGGATAGATCGCCAACTTGCTGGTAACGGGTGATCAACATTATAGTAATTGGACCAGATTGCCGCTTCTGTCGCACCACCCATCGCTACTAATAAACCTCTCGGTGCTACTTTTAACAATCGGTCAGGAATATCTAAGTTAATCCAATCACCTGACAGCATGACGATACGTAAATCTAAACAAATTAATTTTGCACTTTCTGCCTCTATTAAAAACATTTTCAATAAAGCGGGTACAGAATTCCATAGTGTAACATGATAATGACGAACCAACTTTAACCAAATATCAGCGTTTCGAGCCGTATCGTCTGAAAGAAGAACAATGCTGCCACCAACACTCAAAAGACCAAATATATCGTATATAGACAAATCAAAATCTAATGAGGATACTGCTAAAATACGATCTTCCATGCTTATGTTATATTTTTGATTGATATCTGCAATTGTATTCCAAGCTGCTTTATGACTAATTTCCACACCTTTTGGTTCTCCCGTTGAGCCTGATGTAAAAATAATATAAGCTGAGCTGTTTACATCCACTTTAGGCAATGTCACATGACCAAATTGTTGTGTTTGTTCTATTTTAATAACTTGTACTTGATCAATATTTTTATATTTTGCCTCATAGGGAGCAGCTGTTAAGATAAAGCTTACATTAGCCTTTTCCATAATTTTTTTATAGCGTTCACTTGGCTGTGTCACATGTACTGGAACAAAGCATCCCCCAATAGCCAAAACCCCTAAAATTGCTTGAATTTGCTCTAATCCTCTCGGCAATGAAATCGCTACTCGATCACCTTTTTTAAAGCCGTTATGTAACAATGTGGCAGCCACCTGTTCCGCCTGTAAGGTTAGTTGTTTATAAGTTATTTCATGATGGTCTATCCCATCTATTAGCGCTATAGCATATGGTTGTTGCTTTGCTATTTCAAAGAAAGACGTATGCAAGCACTGTGCAGAATCTGTTACTATGAAATCTTCTATTACTTGACGTCTTGCTATTTGTGCTTTCGTTTCGATAGCTGGATGTTGGAGCCAATGCTGTTCGTCTTCAATTAACCAATGAATGGTTTTGATAAACAGATCAAACATGTCATCCAATAAACCTGATGGAAATATGTCATCTAAACCATCCCAAATACATAATAAACCACCATCCATATCAAACATTTGAAAGTCTAACCAAACTTGAGGTGTTTGAGAAATCATGTAATGAATCTTGCCAAATGCATCTTTAAATTCTTCATTAATAAGTGGTACACCTAAATTACATGAAAAAACGATTGGAGCAAAGACTTTTTCATCTGGGTGATACTTAGCTAAATCTCGTTGAATTTTGACCCCTGAATAAGCCGTATAGTTCATATCTTGATGAAATTGCTGTTGTAAACTTTTTGTAAAGGCTAAAAAAGACTGTTGTGTTTCACTATCAACCTCCAATAATAACAAGGTAGTAAAATCAGCTACAACATGCTCTAGCTCTTCAGACAAAGTATCTCGATTGAACAATGGTATATTCATAAGAAAACGGGATTCACTGCTCCACTTATTTAATGTGTAAGCATAAGCTGCTAACAATACCATCGCAGAAGTAACGTTATAACGAGAGGCAATCAATTGCAGCTTGCTCCAAGCAGTATCTTCTAAAAAGTACTCTCTTCTTGTAAATTTAGGTTCGTGTTGTATCAACGCAGCATTGTTTGACAACGGTAGTTTAGGACCTAATGGTAAAGTGGCTAACCTGTTTTTCCAATAGGCTTCGGCATAACGTTCTTCATCAGCATTTGCTAATTTTTTATCATAAAGATATTTCGCAAAGTTCCAATTTTCAGGTGCTTTTGGTTTTTGTTGTCTAGTATAAGCGGCCGCTAAATCATGTAAAATGATTTGGAAACTTTGCACATCAGCTACAAGTAAGTCGATATCGAAATGAAGTCGCGTTTTACCATCAGGCAATAGAGATAGCTGTAATCGAGCTACTTCCCCTTGATCAATTGCCAATAGCCGATGTGAAGTATTCGCACGAATAGCTTCTAATTGTTGATTAACCTCGTCTTGTGAACATGTTGTTAAATCGTGAACAGCAATAGCTGTAAAAGGGGATTCTGTTAAAACTTGCTGTTGGCCATCCTCCGTATACTTAACACGGAGCATAGGATGATGCTGGACAATGATGGCCCATGCCGATTCAAGCCGCTCTATATCAATATGTTGACCGTTAATTTCCATATAACCATGACAGCCATTTCCGCCTAAATATTGACCGCTTTGTCGCCCAACCCAATAGGCATACTGTACATCTGTTAATGGAAATGGCTCATACATATTAGGTATTGTTTTATCTTGATTTTCTAATATGGAGTTATCACTATTTATTGAATGGACAGCCTCTCTATTTAATAATTCGTACCAAGCGCTCAAATAAGGTTCCGATATTAATTCTTTGAAAGTAATGGTAATGCCAGCTTTTTTTAGTTTGCTGACTAATTTCATGACTTGTAAGGAGTTTAAGCCTAACTCCAATAAATTTTGATCCGCGCGTATTTCTTTCTTTATACCGAGGAGTTGATTGACTTCTAATGCTAGATTTCGGATGATGTCTAAATCACTTTCTAATTTCAATGCATAGACGCCTCACTTTCCATAGCCATCTGTTTTAATTTTTTTTTATCCACTTTCCCTACATTTATAAACGGTAATCGCTCAACATATATGATTCGATCTGGAAGTTTATATGGAGCAACACCTATATGAAATAAATAACTACATATCTCATCTCGTTCCATTCTTTGTCCATCGGTCACTATAAATGCACAAATGCTTTCTCCTAGATCCTTATCTGGTAAACCAACAACAGCAGCATCTTTTATCATTGGCTGTGTACGTAAAAAACTTTCAATTTCAGATGGTATAACATTTTCACCTGCACGATTAATTTGCTCCCTTACTCGACCGACAATTTGTATATTTCCATCTGATGTAATACGAGCCTTATCACCAGTACGTAAAAAGTAATCCTTGGTAAAAATTTCTGCATTTAAAGCAGATGCTTGATAGTATCCGCCAAATGTATACGGACCTTTTGCCACCAATTCTCCAAGCTGACCCTGAGGAACTTCTCTTCCTAGCTCATCTATAATCTTTATTTCATCACCTATCGAAATTGCTTGCCCTTGACAGCTTGTAACAATTTCCACAGGATCATTTAATGCTGTAAAACAAGTAATCCCTTCGCCGAGTCCGTATCCTTGTTGTATTTTACAGTGAAATGTATTCATAAATTGAACAGCCATTTCCTGCTCTATGTGAGCAGCGCCAATTAAGACCACCTCTAAGCTCGACATATTCAAATCTTCATACCATTCAAATGCTTCTAACCAAAGGCTAGCAATTGTTGGTACAATGGCGGTATGTGTCACCTGTTCTTTTTCGATTTCATGAAATGCTTCATCAAAGCTAGAGGTTTGACATAATACCACTTTTCCACCTGTAAAAAGAGTACCTAATATACCTGGTGAGCATAACGGATAATCATGTGAAATCGATAGTACAGCCATGTATGCCGTTTCAGGAGTCATTCCACATTTTTCAGCAGAGGCGAATGCATTATAGGCATAAGCTTCATGTATTTTCGGAATTATTTTGGGAATGCCTGTTGTGCCACCAGACAATAAGTATAATGCAGTATCTCTATAGTGAGGTGAAGCGCTAATTGCTAATGAATAGTTCCTTTCTTTCAGCTGATCTACTGTTACATGTGTATAGGATGCTGGCCACTGTATGGTGGATTCCCCAACCGTCACAATATATCGAATACTTTTATGCTGAGGAATTACCTGTGCGGCCATACATTCATACTGGAAACCTAGATAACTACTGCAACATATATAAGCTATTGGCTGAACCATTTTGGCAACTGTATCGATTTCTACTTCTCTATGGGATGGCAACATCAAAACAGGCTGCACACCTATTTTTAACAGACTAAATAAAACAGTAATAAATTCAATTGTATTTGGTAACTGCATTAAAACCCGATCACCCTGCTGCCAACCTAAAGATAAAAAGCCTGTCGATAATTGCTCAATTTCTTGAAGCAGCTCTTCATAAGTTAAGCGTCGATTCCCTTCCACTACTGCCAGATGATGCGGAAATCGTTGAGCAATGATGTCAAGCTCTTCCATTAATGTTTTCTTTCTTAAAAAGCCCAATTCTTCATATCGTTCTACTTCTTGTAAATACCAATCCATTTGCTGAGACATCCTTTTCGCCTCCATTCTCTCTGTTAACATCTATTTGTTAGACGATACTTAATTGATGTTCTTTTTTCCACATAGCTGCATATTTGCCCTCCTCAGCGATAAGACTTTGATGTGACCCTTCTTCAACGATTTGTCCTCCATCCACAACTAATATATTGTCTGCATTTTTAATAATGGAAAGTGTATGGGCAATCATCACCACTGTTTTTTTCTTTTTCAAAAGATTTTTAATCGCTTCTTTTACAGCTAACTCATTTTCGATATCTAACGAAGCGGTCGCTTCATCTAATAAAAGTATAGGACTGTCCTTTAAAATGGCACGTGCAATGGATATACGCTGCCTTTCACCACCAGATAAATTATTACCATTTTCCCCAATGATTGTGTCATAGCCATACTCCAACTTCTCAATAAAATCATGGCAGTTGGCCTCTTTTGCAGCATTAATAATTTCTTGTTTTGTTGCTTCTGGCTTTGTATAGCGAATATTATTTAATATCGTGTCATTAAACAAAAAAGTATCTTGATCAACCATTGAAATTTTTCGCATTACTTTTTCAGTAGCGATCGATTGAATCGTTTGCTGACCAATTAAAATATCACCACGATTAGGCTCATAATATTTTGTGATTAAATTTAAAATAGTTGATTTTCCCGAACCCGATGGCCCGACAATTGCTACAAACTGGGAAGACCCAATTTCAAAATTAATATCACGCAATACAGGTTCTTCTTGGCTATAGGCGAAATTCACATTGTGAAAAGCTATACTATATTGTTCAGGTTCAAAAAAGGCATCACTTGATGGCTCTTCCTCTGCATCTAATACAGCTTCAATTTGACGTTTGGCAATCATAAAATTTTTATAAGAGGTAAGGTCAATAAAAAGTGTGCCAAACAATTTACATGTAAATAAAGGGCTGATGCTAATTAGAAAGAAGGAAGAAGCCTCTAGATTTCCTGCCAACCATTGATGACCTGCTAAATAAAGAACAATCGGTAAACTGAACCAACAGAGAATACTAAATATCGTACCAATTGGAATTACTTTGATCTCATATACATAACTAATATCACTATAGGCTTTCATAGAATCAGTTGTTGCTTTATTTTTAACACCACCTAAACCAAATGATCGTAGCGTTTGAATACCATTAATATACTCCACTACATCACTTGTATTTTTTGTCATAATATTTTTCTTCTCGTTCCCGTATTTTTTTACCATTAAAAAGGACAAGTAAAGTGATGGTAATAATAATAAGCCTGAACATAAAAGAACTATTCCAGCAGATATCGAATGCGTTGCAACGAAGCCAATTAACAGTAAGCTAAACGAAGTATTTTTTATAATATCACCAATTTTATGAGTCAAAATATTTTCATAATTATTAACACTTGTTGTCGTTGCATTAATGTACTCGCCAATTTGTGCCTTCGTAAAGGAGGAAAGTGGTATTTTTTTCATTTTATCGCCCAGCGACAAGCGAAGAATTCTACTTACTTGCGCACCACCAATTTGCCCTCTCGTATAACCAAATGCATAGACAATTAAGCGAATAACAAAAACAGCACCTAATAATAATATAGTTTGAGTTAACATGCTCATCGTTAATTGCTCTGTAATTAAGGCTTTAATCGTGTAGTATAAAACGATAAAATTAAAACCAGCTAGCATCCCTTCGATGACATTGAAAACAACAGAAAGATAAAAAGAAATATTTTTTCTAAATGCATGTTTTTTGTCCATACTAGATTCTCCTTCATCCATTAATTACGCCTTGGCGTAATTGTACCCGTCGCTACGTAGGTAATTTTCTTCCAAATATGTGACATCTGCTGAACCAAGATAAATATCTTACAATTCATACGTAATTTCTCTAGCTTTGCTATAATCCTGCCAAACTTTTTTATATGAAGGGCACTCTTCTAGCATATCTTGATGTGTTCCACACGCTTGAATTGTTTCATTTTCGACAATGGCCACTCGATCACAATGCTTAATCATTCCAAGACGATGTGCAATGATAATAACCGTTTTACCTACACAAAGCTCAGCAATGGCCTGATCAATTTCGGCTTGATTTTCTGGGTCGGCTGCGGATGTGGCTTCATCCAATATTAGTATAGGCGCATTTTTTAAAATGGCACGTGCAATCGCAATACGCTGCTTTTCACCACCAGAAAATCTAATGCCAAAGCTCCCTACCTTCGTATCATAACCATCTGGTAATGAAATGATAAAATCATCAATTTGGGCCTTTTTTGCTGCTTCTCTTACTTCATCAAGTGTGGCGCTAGAGCCCATAACAATATTTTCGAAAACGGTCCCACTCGTTAAAAATGTCTTTTGGAATACTATCGTTATATTTTTTAATAATTCCTCATACTCAATAGCCTTCACGTTTTGATGACCGATTAACACTTCCCCTTGTTGAACGTCATTAAAGCGTGAAATCAACTGGACAATTGTACTTTTCCCTGAACCTGAAGCACCGACAATAGCTATTTTTTCATTTTCAGCAATCGTTAGATTCACATTTTTTAAATGTTCTTTCTGCCCATCATAAGAGTAGTTAACATTTTTCAATTCAATAGTATAATTCTTTGGAAATGCTTGCCCTTGTTCAAAAACAGGTGTTTCTAAAAAAGTTACACATTTCTTTACAGCATTTAATACTTGTGCAAAGTTCATGCCTAATTCTTGTAGAGGGCGTAGTTCTGTTAAATACAATGAACCTACAAATGCAAAAAGAATAAAGACACTTCCTGTTAAGCTACCATTTAAGAACCACATGCCACCTATGGGCACCATTAGCAATAAACCGCACTCTATAATAATGATATAGCTCGCATATGGTGGGCCCATTTTCAAAGATATTTCTTTCCATGTCTTAAATTCATCATCTACAGCTTTAGCAAACTTTTGAAAAGATGAACTGCTCATGTTAAATGCCTTAATTAAACGCATGCCTTGAATATATTCGATAATGATTGCATTTAAATTAGCTATAGAACGTGCTGCACGATCCATCATTTGATTCGTACCACGAAACATGATGGCCATAACTGCTACTGCAATGATTAATGGAATAAACGAAATAAGCGCTAACGGTACATTTACCGTACATAAATAGATAAAGACAGCTATTGGACCACTCATATAAAAGACGAGCTCTGGTAAATGATGGGCTAAAAATAATTCTAATTTTTCGATTTCTTCATTTAATAATGTTTTAATTTCCCCTGTATTTCGTTCATTTAAAGAGCCTAATGGTACTTGTGCCATATGCTCTGTTACTTGACAACGCACTTTAAATAACGTTCGATAGGCTCCTTTATGCGAAAGAGTACCAGAAATAGCAAAGAGCCCAAATCGAACAATAATCGATGTAATCAAAAGTAATAAATTTTGAATTAATAAGGCTTCCGTTAAGGTATTGTGATAGACTTGCTCAATAATTTGATAAATAACGAAATAAGATACAATTGTAGAAAGACCACTAATTAAAGAACATAAAACCGATAAATATAAATATTTTTTATCTTTTCCTGCCCAAGAAAGAAGCATGAAGATCGGATTTTTATTTTGTAGTGCTTTTTCCATTGTTATTCAGCCCCTTCCTACACAATCATCTGTGTAATTTCACATTGTACTTTACTCAGCAGCCGCTAACCTTGCTGTAGAGTGAAAGCATCAATTGTATACTGCTGATTTTCTTTATTCAGTATATAATCGTCTTGCTTCTTTCCATCTTCAAAACGAAGAATACGATGACAGCAGGTCGCTATAAATTCCAGGTCATGTGTTATAACAAAAACAATTTTATTAGCCTCCGCTAAACTTTTTAAAATACTTGCCACCTTTTGCATACTGTCATAATCTAGTCCACTTGTCGGTTCATCAAATACTAAAATTTCCTTTTCACTTATTAAACTAGCCGCTACTGCAAGCCTTTGTTTTTGTCCACCTGATAATGTATTAGGGTGTCGTTCTGTCAACTCTAATAAATCCATCTCCTCCAATACTTGTTGTACTAAATTTGAATCAGGATTTTTCACCCCAAAGACACATTCCTTTTCGACTGTTTCAGCAAATAACTGATAATTAACATCTTGCATCACCAGATAGGAGAGCTGTGCTTGTTTTTTCGAAGTTAGTTTTTGTTTATTAAAATAAATATTTCCAGATGTTATTTTATGTAGACCACATAGCGATCTAGCAAAGGTCGTTTTCCCTGCCCCATTATGTCCTGTGATGGCAATAATTTCGCCGCTTTTTGCTGCAAAGTGTATATTTTCCAGTATATTTCTCTTTTTATGTGAAATCGTAACATCCTTCACAATAAGTTCATGGACTTTATGTTTAGCAGGCTGCTGTCGATGTTGAAACTGTACATTGCTTAAATAAAGCGTGCGTAGCCCCAATTGTTCCAGCTGTTGATTCGAAAGCTGTAAAAATTCCTTTTGTGTATAAGTTGATACAATTTGTCCCTTATTTAACACAATGGCAGTATCAATTAAATCTCTTAAATAATAAAGTCGATGTTCAGATATAATAATCGTCTTACCTTGCATTTTTAGTAAGGCAATCATCTCCTTTAATTCTTCAATAGCAGCCGCATCTAAATTAGACGAAGGCTCATCTAGCACAAAAACATCTGGTGCAACAGCATAGACACTCGCAAAGGCAATCTTCTGCTTCTCACCACCTGATAAATGAAAAATATTACGACGACGAAGCTTTTCTAAACGAAGTTCCAATGTAATCTCTTGCATTCTTTCTTCCATCATTTCTTTTGGATATGCCATGTTTTCCATTCCAAATACAATCTCACTATCTGTATCAACGTTAAAAAACTGTGATCGTGGATTTTGAAAAACTGTCCCTACCTGTTCACTTAATTCATACATCTTTCTATTTTCTACAGGTAGATTATTTAACATCACTTGCCCTTTAAGTTGGCCGAAATAAAAATAAGGAATTAAACCGTTAATTGCTCTGATAATCGTTGTTTTCCCACAGCCACTTTTACCACATAATAAAATGCACTGTCCTCTTTTCACATGAAAATTTATATTTTCGATACCTTCACTTTTCTCATCTGTATAATGGAATGAATATTGCTCGATTTTCAACATATGAACAGCCCTCCAAATACAAAAAACGTCAATACAAAAACGACAATACTATCGCTTAGTTGAAAATGTACATGTTGAAAGCAAGAGCGCTCTTTCGGGTTTTCAATTCCCCTCGCTATACTTGCAGCAGATAATTCATCAGCAATTTTGGATGCTGCCATCATTAAAGGAACATATATGCATTCAACCGTTTGCATAGGTTTTGTTAGAAAGCCTATGATGGAGGGAGAAATGCCCCTTAATTTCATCGCATCCTTTATATAGCGCCAATCTTCCCCAATCATAGGAAAATAGCGTAACATGACGGCTAATGGAATAATTACTTTTTTTGAAAGTCGTAGTTTTCCTAAGGCCGTCATAAATTCATTGATTTTGGTAGTCCCAACTAGTAACCCTCCCATGACAACACATGGAAAAATTTTTCTAATAAACATAGCAAACGAGACAAACATTAGCTCCCATGTACCAGATAAAAATCTTTCACTTATAAAGTGAATACCTAGAATAAATCCATATCCTAGCATCATTTTTATTGAAAATGACAACATACCCATCAATAGACAAAGACTAAATATGATGACCATTAATAGCAGTTCGTATTGAAAAGAAGGTGACAAAAACACCGCAACATTCACTAACAGTAGCAGGTATATTTTTGTTCTTGGATCAAGCTTGACGGTGGAAACTTGCATATGCACATTGCTCTGCTCATACATATAAATCTTCTCCCTTAATCTTAAAGTTTCACCACTCTAGCTATGCCAGTACCCCAGATTTCTCAAACTGTTTTTTCAATAATTTTTTCCCTAAAAAACCACTAATGAGTGCGCAGAGCATTGTACCAATAATCATTGCTGGTAGCATCCAGTTTTGGGCCGTTGTTAGCATCGTATCCATATAAGCTTGTTCTGTTCCTTGACCTACTAAATACTCCTTATATGCTTGTTGATTGAACCATAGCATTATGTAAGACCCCATAGGATGAAGTGAAAAAACAATATAACTCATCATATTAATCGTATTATTTTTATACTTGCCGATTGATGCAATGAATTCGCCTAGCAAAGCTAGTACTATACATGCTAATGACCATAACCAGTACATTCCTGTTACGAACGTAATAATCGCTATCAATATCCCCAAAATTAGTATTGGGCCAAATTTCGGTACTTTCGCTAGCATTAATAAATAAATAGGGCCCGTTAATAGGGCTGCACCCGCTGGCATTAAAAAAGTCAATACAGGGTTGGGTGCGAAAAAGGCTGACCCAATCATCATAAATATAAAGAAAAGCGCTGAGAAAATACCGACTGTTATTAAATCTTTCATCGTAAGCGTTTTTTGTTGCATCGTTTGTGTATACATATTTACATCACAATCCCTTTCTATTGTAATTTTTACTATAATTAGCACCTTTAATTGATAACGATTATCATTATCTATTATAATGAATAACAGTACATAAAAATATGCCCACACTGTGTTTACGTCTAATCAAGGAAAAGGAATGTCTAATTGAGGGAAGGGGAAAGCAAATGACTTTACAACATTTTGAACCTCTATTATTAAAAAATGGATTTTCACAAGATGATCAGAAGAGTAAATATAACGCCATAGGAACTACTTTCACAATTGATCCAGCTTTAGGTAACGGGTATTATTGGATATATCATGCCAAAGATATGTTTTCTATTCTTATTCATGATTTTTATTTTTTTGAGGATCATCGATTAGAATTAACGATGCCTGAGCTACTAACAATCACATACTACGAATCTATTTCAGGCGAGGAGCTTCATCCTTATCAACCATTAAAGTCTGGCTATATAAGAAGCTATTGGAGCAAAGGTGAAAAATATAGTGCTATTATTCATAAAAATATTCCAGTACAATCAATTGGCATTGAGTTTACTGCTACATTTTGTGATCAATTTTTAGCATATAAATATGGTGAAAAATATGTGAATCCACGACAAGCGTTAACAACATTAAAAGCGACATCTACTTTTTCAGAGATGGTTATTCTCCTTCGACAAATAGCTGTTTATCGAGGTTCCGACCTAACTTCTGCCCTTTTTTATGAAGGAAAAGTATATGAAGCATTGGCTCTCATTATGGAACGAGCCCTTTCTGATAAAACATGTCATTGCTCACAAATTTCTAAAGAAGATATTCACCATATTGAGCATGTAGCCGCTCATATCGAAAATTACTATACGCTTCAACTAACATTAGATCATTTAACGAAAATTTCATGTATGGGTGCTACAAAATTAAAAAAGCTATTTAAAGAAGTGTATCATTGTACAATTACTGAATATATCCAAAAGCAACGAGTCCATCAGGCTGAGAAACTACTAGCTCATACAGAGCTTCCTATTAATGAGATTGCTCGGAAAGTAGGCTATCAAAGTGCCGGAAGGTTTTCAGAACTATTTAAACGTTATCTAGACCTCACACCTAAAGAATATAGACAGCAATTATCGAAAGGCTAAACGAATAGGAGGGTATAATTATTATAAAACTGGCTTTACTTTCAATTACAGATGTACACTTTGACATGTACCATTCGAAACTTACAGCTTTTATTTCCAATGAGAAAAAAAATAGACTTCAAAAATTTCACTATAAAGAAGACTACAAGCGAGGGCTATTAGGGGATATATTAGCTAGATATTTAATTTCAACAAATTTTAATATAGCCCCCTGTACTATTGAATTTGCTAATAATTCGTATGGCAAACCTTTTATTAAAAATTTACCAAATGCCTTTTTCAATGTTTCTCATTCAGGAAATTATGTTTTTTGTGGTGTCAGTAATACAGAAATTGGCGTTGACATTGAAAAGCATCATTTATTGGATCTCAATCTTGCCCAGCATATATTCTCCTCTGAGGAATATAAGGATCTCATCACGTTATCGGACAAGGATCAATTAGATTATTTTTTTAAGCTTTGGACATTAAAGGAAGCCTACATCAAATACTTAGGCATTGGCTTATCAACGCCACTTCAATCTTTTTCTTTTAAAATAATGGATGGCACTATTCATTTCCATGGTAACCATTGTGACATTCTTTCTTTTTTATCCACCCATCTCGAAGGACAATATTCGCTTGCTTGCTGCTCTACTGAAGCTATTGAAGCAAATGCTATTGAATTATTATCTTTACAGACTATCATCACCTCTTTCAACAATAAGATGGTTTATGAATCTTGAATGCAATCCGTGGGGGCTTTCATCTCCCACGGATTAATTGCTTTCACCAATCGGACTTGTACAGGTTCTAACCAACGCAAAAAACCTCCTAACAATAATTTGTTAGGAGGTAAAACGCTATTATCGAAATTGAATATCATTTTTCACATCATTATGATGAATTTTGATGTTAATTAATACTACCTGTTGGGTATAATGTCGTTCCTCCAATGGAGACTTTGATTTCATTAGACATTGGAACATTATATTCATCAATAACCGTTCTCCACCATTCCCAGGCAAGACCTGTACACTCTCTTGCATAAATTCTTATATTTTTTGAATTAGCAGGAAGTGGTATTACTGTAGAGAAATGAGCTGTTTTGTCCTTCCAATTTCCATCCCAAGTTTTATGGGTTAATACTTCATTTCCATTTTCATCATAGGAAAATTCGTCCCAGGCTACTTCAAATTGAGCAACATATGCACCATAATGATCAAGGATGATCTTTCCTTTAGAATATTCTGTAGATGTCGTCTCAATATAATCTGTATTATTATGAACAGCAGCAATTGAATGATCCTTTAAGAAAACACTTGTATACGAAATTGGATATGCTGGATTTTTAAGACTAAATTCTGCATTATCTTTAATTATTCCTCGAATATCATTAAAGTCCTTTGAGACAATTTGATTATGCTTTTGTGAATCTCCTCCTAATACTACAGCCGTAAAGGAGCTTTCTTCAAAAATATCCTTGTACTGTGCACTAGTTTCTACATTCGTATTGACATTCTTCAGTAAGGCTTTAAAAGCAGCTTGTACATCCTTGCTCTTAGAGCTTGTTTCTAATTTCACATAAATTGTTCTACCATAAGCTACATTTGATACCATAACGGGAGGAGCATCATTACTTACCCCTTTACGCGTTAATTCTTCAAAATGGACACTATCATCAAAAAGGTCTGATGGATTGTTAGGTAGTTCAGCACTTACGGTATAAAATATTTGTTTGTATGCTGCAACCATCACTTTTTTCTCGCCGTTCGCAATCGCATTAAAGTCAATCCCTAGTGAATTGTCAAGAACTTGAGCGTTGACATTCAGAGCACTCGCTATTTGAGATTTGCTATAAACCATAGATTCAGAATATTGTAGTCTTGCAGGTAAAGTATGTGTTGTGGAATATTTCTCACTCCAAGTAGATACTAACTCATCTACTGCACCAGACACATTACCATATGTTGGATTATCCACCGTTATAGTATTTTCCCTTTTCATGCCAGGTAAATCAATGCTAATATTTAGGGGTTTTCTTTTAGCTACCAATAAACTAGGTTGATTGTCTACAAAAGCTCGGTTTGCAAGTTGTAATGCTCCTGGATATGTACGATTCGCCATAGAATCAATAATTGAAATATCCACCGGTGAAGTTGTAAGTGATTTTTTATTACGTTCAACCACTATAAATTTATTATTTGAGTTAATACCTTCTTTTGGAACAAAGCTATCAACCTTGTCACCATTCACTGCTAATACTTCCTTGTTATTGTAGTTCAAGTTTGCTATACCTGTATCAATGTCAGATATGCTTTTTTCACTAGATGTATTCATATCAAGTGTTTCAGCAAAAGAAATACTAGGATAATTTATGATACATAAACTAAGAGATAAACATAATAAAAACTTGATTACTTTTTGAATTCCCAAATAAATCCACTCCTTTTATAGGAAATTATACCATACAAAATTAATTTTCAAAAATAGTATTTTGGTTTCATTTTCAACTTGCTATCTAGTATGTACTAATGACTATTGTGTAATATTTGCTATGATATCCTAACTATTCCCTCTTAAGTAAGCTATATTGGTTTAAGCAACGAAAAAAGCCTCCTAACATTGTCGTTAGAAGGCAAAACTATGGGAATTCTATTTAGTTCTTATCATTCAATCAATCAAATGTAATTTTATTGACTGCATCACGGTCTAATTTTTTAATAACTTCTACCATTAATTTAACAGCGTTATCATAATCATCACGATGTAGGATACCTGCATGTGAATGGATGTAGCGTGTCGCAATACCGATGGATAGTGCTGGTACGCCATTTGCTGTTACGTGGATGGAGCCAGCGTCTGTCCCACCGCCAGCCATCGCTTCAAATTGATATGGAATATTGTGCTCATCTGCTACATCTAATACGAATTCACGTAAGCCACGATGTGATACCATAGATGCATCATACACAACGATTTGTGGGCCAGCACCCATCTTACTAGTTGATTCTTTAGCTGTAACACCTGGCGTGTCTCCTGCTACACCTACATCTACTGCAAATCCAATATCTGGTTGGATTTTATGTGTTGCTGTTTTAGCACCGCGAAGCCCCACTTCTTCTTGTACATTCCCTACTGAATAAAGAATGTTAGGATGCTTTTCATTTTGTAACGCTTTCATAACATCAATCGCAATAGCACAACCGATACGGTTATCCCAAGCTTTTGCTAATAGATACTTATCATTTTTCATAACATTAAATTCAAAGTATGGTGTTACCATATCGCCAGGACGCACGCCCCACTCAAGTACTTCATCTTTAGAAGCAGCACCAATATCAATAAACATATCTTTAATGTCTACTACTTTATTACGTACATCTGCAGGTAAAATATGAGGTGGTTTTGAACCAATAACCCCAATCACTTCATCACCCTTGCGAGTAGTAATCGTTACACGCTGTGCAAGCATTACTTGACTCCACCAGCCACCTACAGTTTGGAATTTGATAAAGCCTTTGTCATCGATTTGCGTTACCATGAAACCTACTTCATCTAAATGTCCTGCTACGACAATTTTAGGACCGTTTTCATCGCCTACTTTTTTAGCAATTACACTACCTAAGTTATCTGTTTCTACAGTGTCTGCATATGGTGCAATGTATTTTTTCATGACCTCACGAGGTGCACGCTCATTACCTGCAATACCATTCGCATCTGTTAAATCTTTAAACATTTGTAATGTTGAATCTAGTTGTGTCATCCTTTTGCCTCCTACTTCTCGTATCTACTTTATTATACTTCGTTTACCGAAATATTCCTAGCTTAATCGTCTGAAAATTAGTGTATTTCTTACTTTAATATCCTGAACGCTGACGCTGGTAATTTTCTTGGTTTTTCTCAATATAAGCGCCAACCACGTCCTCAAATGTAAAACTGAGGTTATACGCGAGTACCCCGTAGCATTGCCAAATGGCTAAGTAGCGCTCCTTGGTAGGTTGCTGAATAAATGTTAAAATAGCACTTTGTGTCTCTAAAAAAATGGCTGTTAAATCTCGATTTTCTTCTACCACAGGCCACTTTTCAATCGATGTATAGCCCTTTAATAAGCCAAGCGATAAGATAAAGTGAATAGAATCCACATATTCTTCTAAAATAACCTCACGTGCTGAAGGCCCCTTTGTGCTCCAAAACTTAAAGCAGCGCGTTTCATTCGCAAGCTCTGCTAACTCTACCATTAAGGCTAAGCCCTTTTCCTGAAACACATCTTGCTGAATATTTTGTGTTTGCTCGATAAAATCATCCAGCTCTTGTTGCATTGTAAACAATTGTTGTAAATTCATTTTTATCTCCTAAATTTCTAAAAAAATATTTTAAATAAAATGAAACTATTTGACCTCTCTAATCGTATAGGAAAGAATAACCTTTCTTCAAGGGGGAAAATTTAAAAATGTTGCCGTTACTAATTCGACTTGCTGTGATAGCGCTTATTATCTATGTATTTTATAAAGCGATTCGTTATATAACCGATCCTAAACGCAAACTTGATGAAGCCTATGAAAAAGGCCAATATTATTTTTACGATGACGTTAAAAATGTGCGAAAGAATTTCTTCATTTCCTATAAGGGTGCTCTTTTTGAAGGTGAAAAATACCTAGGCACGACAGAGGATGCTTTCGAGGTTGTGACTATTTTTGTCGGTGCGCGTGACGCTGCGACGCTGCAAGGCCTCTCCAAAAGCGACTTTGAATATTTACAGCAGGAAATTTTATTGAACTATCCAAACGCAAAAATTAATTGGAAGCAGCCCATTGAACAGCTTATGCGGAACACATCCCCATCATGAGGATGTGTTTTTAATTCATGTCAATTATGACCACAATTGTACAATGATAAAAATTTGAATGGCTGCTAATAGTGGAAAACCAAATGCAAAACGATTGTGGCGTGTTTTATGGCGGAATAAATACATACCTAGCACGCCACCTCCTGCCCCTCCTGCTATGGCAAGCGTAAACAACGTGCGCTCCGCAATACGCCATTCATGTTTTTTAGCACGTGATTTATCCATACCCATTAAAATGAGCAGCACAATCGATACAATGCTCATATACGCTAATAATGCTTGTCCCATTTCTTACTCCTTTATCTAGAAAACGTTATACTACTAATCTAACACAAAAAAGACTGATGGAAAAATCCATCAGTCTTTTTTAACACCTGTCGCTTATGCTTTCGGTGCAGAAAATTCCTATTTTGCACCTGCCGCTGCGCTTTCGGTGCAGAAATAATAGTTGACTACGTCAACTATTATTTAGCTACTGCTTTTTTAGCAGCGTCTGCTAGTTGAGTGAATGCTGCAGCATCTGTTACAGCAAGGTCAGCTAACATTTTACGGTTAACTTCGATACCAGCAACTTTTAAACCGTGCATTAAACGGCTGTAAGAAAGACCGTTCATACGAGCAGCTGCATTGATACGAGTGATCCATAATTTACGGAAATCACGTTTTTTCTGACGACGGTCACGGTATGCATATTGACCTGACTTCATTACCGCTTGGTTAGCAACTTTATATAATGTATGTTTTGAACCATAGTAACCTTTAGCTAATTTTAATACTTTTTTACGACGTTTGCGCGTCACTGTTCCGCCTTTTACGCGTGGCATATGAATTACCTCCTGCTTTTCATTTAAAAATGAATGTTAGTATTTTTGTAGTCAATTATTTCATGTAAACAAGTAAAGATTTGATGCGTTTGAAGTCACCAGATGAAACGATGTTTGCTTTACGTAAGTGACGTTTTTGTTTCGTAGATTTGTTTGCGAATAAGTGGCTTCCATAAGCACGGTCATATTTTAATTTACCTGAACCCGTTTTTTTGAAACGTTTCGCAGCTCCACGGTGAGTTTTCATTTTTGGCATGTCGAATTCCTCCTAAACTGTTCGTCTAATATTATTTCTCGTTCTTTGGTTGAAGAACTAAGAACATGCTTCGGCCTTCCATCTTCGGTTTTTGTTCTACCGTTGATACTTCAGCACAAGCTTCAGCAAAACGATCTAACACACGTTGACCAATGTCCTTATGTGTAATCGCACGACCTTTGAAACGTAAGCTACATTTTACTTTATCGCCTTTTTCAAGGAATTTAATCGCATTACGTAACTTCGTTTGGAAATCATGCTCATCGATTGATGGGCTCAAACGAACCTCTTTCATGACGATGACCTTTTGATTTTTACGAATTTCACGGTCTTTCTTTTGCTGTTCAAACTTAAATTTACCATAGTCCATGATACGAGCGACTGGCGGCTTGGCTTGAGGGGCCACAAGGACAAGATCCAAGTTTACACGAGTGGCGATTTCTAGCGCTTCATTACGTGTCTTTACACCAAGCTGGTCACCATTGTGATCGATTAATCGAAGTTCACGTGCGCGAATGCCTTCGTTTACATACATGTCTTTGCTAATAGTAATCCACCTCCAAGTAGTTGTCGCGAATACATGGTTTGGGCAAAGTCTTGCCCGGTTGAACGGTACATCCTCTTGTCATGTCCATAAAAAAAGGACGGACATTTTTGAAGATGTCCGCCCGCTATATGTGCATGCGCAAGTCTACGCAAAACAATTCAACGTGTCATACCTGTTCACAGCCTTTAAAGCGTTGTATCAGGTGAGAAGCGGGCAGCCTCTACTTCAACCACAAACTTTGTATTCATTAACCTTAACTATATTAGCATGTATATGATAAGCTGTCAAATGTTTATTTTCTTATCACTACTAGCTTAGCCTAAATGCAAATGTTCTATACAAAAACAAGATTCATTTTACACAGAAACCCTCACTTTGGCAAGCGTACTTTATTATGAAAGCTTATTTTGTAATTTCGGCTTTTATAGTTGCTAGGAAATCCTCAAAGCTAATTGTTTCTGAATCTTTTGAGCCATAGCGTCGAACATTTACGCCATTCGCCTCTACTTCCTTGTCACCAATTACTAGCATATACGGAATCTTTTTCATTTGTGCTTCACGGATTTTATAGCCTAATTTCTCTTCACGATCATCCATTTCCACACGTAAGCCAGCTGCTGTTAATTGCTCTTCAATTTGTTTTGCATAGTCGAAGTGGGCTTCATTCGATACTGGAATAACTTCTACTTGTACTGGTGCTAACCAAGTTGGGAATGCCCCTTTGTATTCTTCAATTAAGAAGGCAACGAAACGTTCCATTGTTGATACAACTCCACGGTGAATAACAACTGGACGATGTGGTTTTCCATCTTCCCCAACATACGTTAAGTCAAATCGCTCTGGTAATAAGAAGTCTAATTGAACTGTAGATAAAGTTTCTTCTTTACCAATCGCTGTTTTTACTTGAACGTCAAGTTTAGGACCATAGAATGCCGCTTCACCTTCTGCTTCGAAGTAATCTAAGCCAAGCTCATCCATTGCTTCTTTTAACATGCTTTGTGCTCTTTCCCACATTGCATCATCATCGAAGTATTTTTCAGTATCTGCTGGGTCGCGATAAGATAAACGGAATGAGTAATCATTTAAATCGAAATCTTTATAAACCTCTAAAATTAACTGTACTACTTTTTGGAACTCCGCTTTAATTTGATCTGGACGAACAAAAATATGTGCATCGTTTAAAGTCATTCCTCGTACACGTTGTAAACCTGAAACCGCTCCTGACATTTCATAACGGTGCATTGTACCAAGCTCTGCAATACGTAATGGTAGGTTACGATAAGAATGCATGCTGTTTTTGTATACCATCATATGGTGAGGACAGTTCATCGGACGCATAATTAATGTCTCGTTATCCATCTCCATTGGTGGGAAAATAGAATCTTGGTAATGATCCCAGTGACCCGAAGTTTGATAAAGCTCTTTCGAACCTAATACAGGTGTATAAACATGTTTATAACCTAGTGATAATTCTTTATCGACAATATAACGTTCAATAACACGACGAATTGTTGCACCATTTGGTAACCAAAGTGGTAAACCTTGACCTACTTTTTGAGAAGTTGTAAATAGTTCTAACTCTTTCCCGATTTTACGGTGATCACGTTCTTTTGCTTCTTCTAGCATTTGTAGGTGATGTTTTAATTCTTCTTTTTTGAAGAACGCTGTACCATAAATACGTTGTAGCATTTTGTTATCAGAGTTCCCTCTCCAATATGCACCTGCTAATGATAACAGCTTGAATTCACGTAGTTTCCCAGTTGATGGTACGTGAATACCACGGCAAAGATCGAAAAACTCGCCTTGATAATAAATAGATACTTGCTCATCTGCTGGAATGGCCTCAAGTAATTCTAATTTGTATTCATCGCCAATCTCCTCATAGATTGCTTGTGCTTCGGCACGGCTTACATTTTTACGTTCTACCTCTAGGTTTTCAGCAATAATTTTTTTCATTTCTTTTTCAATTGTTGGCAAATCTTCAGCAGTAATTGGTGTTGGTGAGTCAATATCATAGTAGAAACCACCTTCAATGACTGGGCCAATACCAAGCTTCACATCTGGGAATAGACGTTTAATAGCTTGTGCTGTTAAATGGGCAGTAGAGTGACGTAAAATTTCAAGTGCTTCCACATCATCTTGTGTAATAATCGCAATTGTTGCATCCTCTTCAATTGGTGCTTTTAAATCTACTAACACACCATTGATTTTACCGGCATAAGCTTTTTTACGTAAGCCAGGGCTAATAGATAATGCTACATCATCAGTTGATGTACCTTTTGCAAATTCCTTTACAGCGCCATCTGGGAAAGTTAATTTAATCATTTCTGACATATTCTTTGCACTCCTTCATTTTGTTGAATACATAATGCTTGATGATTAGCTTGAGTCATTGTTTGTGTGACTTCGGCTTGAATTGAGCGGGGTCCTACTCGGTTAGAGTGGAGACATTACTTTCATGAGCTACTTCTTTCCTTTTATGAGCGGAGCCACCATTTCACACAACGATTTCAATGAAATCTGAGACAAATAAAAAAGCCCCGTCCCTACGAAAGGGACGAAGCGTATGCTCGTGGTTCCACCCTTCTTCCTTCCGACTTATCCAAAGTCAGACGAAGCTCAAGGCTAGCTAACGGGCTAGGGACCGGCGAAAGATTATCCCTTTCGCTGCTCAGTAGGTAGTAAATGATGTGCTCACACTAGGAAGTTTTCAGCCAATGACTTCCCTCTCTATAAGCCGATACACAAAATTCATGTCCTCATCAATGCATATTGATATTAAGTATATGAGTCAGTATACGCTCGATTGTCGAAAAATGCAACTATCAATGCCATGTTACATTCTACGATTATTACCTCGCATTTCAATGGGCTCAGTCAAGGCTTTTATTCGTTCCATAATACGTCCTGCCTTTACAACCTCGATATCACCTTTTTGTGACTGTGCTAAATGATGCTCTAATTCATCGTAATTAAAATTAGATGTAATAAACGTTGGCAATTGCTCTGCCATACGATAATGGAAAATAGTTCCTAATATTTCATCTCGTGTCCAAGCCGTCATCGTTTCTGCGCCTAAATCATCTAGCATTAAAACAGGAGCTTTTTTTATATAATCAATTTTCTCGTTCAAGGTATTGTCGCCAATGGCGTTTTTCATTTCTCGTAAAAACTCTGGAACAAAAACCACAACAGAGCGAATTTTAGTGGACGCTAATTCATTAGCTAGTGCTCCAAGTACAAAAGATTTCCCTACACCAAATTTACCGTATAAGTAAAAACCTTTTGAAGGTAATTGACCTGTTTCTTTTGTCATTTTTACAAATTGAGCTGCCTTTTGTGCAATTGTCACACGTGATTCATCATCAATACTTAAATCTTGAATAGTTGCTTGAAGCACGTCTTTTGGCATGTGCATACTGGCAATCATATTCGCAACATCTCGACGTTCTTCTTCTCTGATTTTTTGCTCACAGCGTACATAGTCCATTTCAATAGAATTCCGTACTACCCTTAATGTAGGAAGGAAGCCTTTTAAATAGTTTGTACAATGTTCCGTATTGTCACAGCCACAGCACTCAGTAGATTGACTAATAAACTCATGAAGCTTAGGTAAATTTCGCTCTATATTGTCATAGTTTAATTCATCTGCATGCTGAGCTAAGAATTCCTGCACACGTGGATGTTCTAAAATTTCACGTCGCATTGCTTCATAGCGTTCTTGAAACGAGGGTACATTAATTGCTCGTTTTAATGGTCCATTTATAGGTTCGATAGTTGTTCACCTTCTTTACTATTCACTTTTTCCTAGCATCTCTAATATTTTCTGTCGCTCTTTTTCAAAATCTATTGTGCTAGAAGTAGATTCCTCTTGTTTTTCATTCCGTTTATAGAACCATTCAGGCACTTTTTCTTCACGTTGCTGTCCTGAACGTCTTTTGTTTTGCTGATTCGTTTTACTTGTAGTCTGTGGCTTATTTTTCCAAGCCGTATATTTATCATGCTCTTGACGTGCAAGCTCCATAGCTTCCTTGGCTGTTTGAACATTTTTACGTACCCAGTGATCCGCAATCGTTTCCACATATTTTTTTGGCAGCTTCATATCTGTCGTTAGCATAACGTATTCTAACAAAGCATTGACCACTCCAATAGGCATACCATGCTGAACGATTAAATTTTCCGCTAGCTGGACAGAAGTTTGCAAAGGCTCTTTTCCATTATTAATATCACGTAACACTTGTACAGGTGCTGTCGTTTCTAAATAGTGTTGGAGCTCTTGATCCTTCGTTTTTTGCCCTGCTTCTGCTGCTGGTAATGGTTCAGTTACCCGTGCTAATTTTGGCGGCTCCTTTGACACGGTTAATTTATAAAAATCGGCAGCAGCCTTACGTAAACGTTCCTGGGAAATTCCTAAATCATCATCCAAAGCAAGAATCACAACTTTTTGCATATCAAGGGCCGTTAAATGATATAAAAACGCCAGTTTTGCTATCGCTTCACGTACTTCTAATGTCAGCAAATTGGAAGGTACCAATTGCTCTGACAAACCTGCTTGTAATAGCTCAAAATCAAATTGCTCCAAATAAAAAGGATATACTTTCGGTTGTTTATCCTTATGACTCGTATCTACTTGTATATCTGCTGGAATATTAGCGTGAACAGGCTTAAAGACATCAATAAAGGCACGGGACACATCCTTAAGCTCCGTATCCTTTATTGGTGACATAAAGCGCTGACGTAAATTTCGATAGGCCTGTTCGCCAATTTTGCTAAACAAAAACATCGACAGCAACGGGTCTTTCATAAAGCTATCTGCATCTAGTGGGCGCTGTAGCTCATATAAAAAACTACGCTCACCAGCATTTTCCTTTTTCCATGTACGCAGCAAACCAATTGCCTCTAGTGCAATACGAGCTTCAAACACTTTACCAATGGGCAATCCAAGCACATTCATTAAATAATAATGTGTCATTTGTTGTTTTGGCATTTGCTCTGCTTCCGCCCATAATGTTAAATAAAGGCTGATTGGCTCTGAACCCGTTAATGGTTGATAAAATAATGTAACTAATTGACGCTCCTGTGTAGAAAATGCATGAGGTAGACGAATGTCGAAAGGATCGCCAGGCTGCAATTCCTTATATAAATGAATCAACGTCATTCATCCTCTCTGTTTGCTATAATTTCTTCTCCGTCTGACGTTGAATAATGTCCTTTATTTCCTCAATAAAGACATTGATATCTTTAAACTGACGGTAAACCGATGCAAAACGCACATAAGCGACCTCATCGATTTTGGCTAGGCGGTCCATTACCATTTCACCAACATCTTCTGAACGTACTTCTGAATTTCCAATACGGCGAAGATCCTTTTCAATTGACAGGACAAGCTCCTCCAGTACATCAAGCGCCACTGGACGTTTTTCACAAGCACGAATAAGCCCACGAAGTACCTTCTCACGGCTAAACTCCTCTCGTGAACCTTCCTTTTTCACTACAACTAATGGTGTTTCTTCAATCTTTTCAAACGTTGTAAAACGGAAGCCACATGACTCACATTCACGACGTCTACGAATTTCTTTGTTATCATCTACTGGCCTCGAATCCACAACACGCGTTCCGTTAAATTGGCAAGATGGACATCTCATATAATTACTCTCCTGATTTACAACATTTTAATATTTCTATTATAACAAATTTCCTACATGTAAGAAAAGTGCATTCATGTTTGTGTGCTCATGATAAACCTAAAGAACCTAAAGCACAAGGAAAGTTTCTCCAAAAAAAGAGCACATTGAAACCATGTCGATTTCAATGTGCTCTCTATAAAAAATTATTACGCGTTTACTGTCTCTAAAGCATTCGCCACTTTTTTCACAAGGTCTACAACACGTGCAGAGTAGCCCCACTCGTTGTCATACCAAGCAAGTACTTTCACTTTGCGATTGCCTAAAACCATTGTAGAAAGTCCATCAACTGTTGAAGAGTAAGTAGTTGTATTGTAATCAGCAGATACTAATGGTTCTACTGAGAAGTTGAGAATGCCCTTCATTGGCCCCTCTGTTGCAGCTTTTACGAATGCTGCATTGACAGAGTCAACTGTGACATCCGTATTTAAATCTACTACAAGGTCTACTAAAGATACGTTTGGTGTAGGAACGCGAAGTGCCATACCATGAATTTTACCTTCTAATTCAGGTAAAACTAATTTCAATGCTTTTGCAGCACCTGTAGATGTTGGAATAATAGATTGTGCGCAGCCGCGTGCACGACGTAAATCTTTATGTGGATTGTCTAAGTTCTTTTGGTCGTTTGTATATGCATGAACCGTTGTCATTAAGCCATTTTCAATGCCAAATGTGTCATTCAATACTTTTGCAACTGGCGCTAAGCAGTTTGTTGTACAAGAAGCATTTGAAATAACATCATGTTTCGCAATATCGAGTTTGTCATCATTTACACCTAAAACAATTGTGACATCTTCGTTTTTACCAGGTGCTGTTAGGATTACTTTTTTTGCCCCAGCCTCTAAATGCATAGCTGCTTTATCACGCTCATTAAATTTACCAGTAGCTTCAATAACAATATCTACACCCATTTCAGCCCAAGGTAATTTTAATGGATCACGTTCACTAATAATTTGAACACGTTTACCATTTACAACTAAAGCATCGCCTGCTGGTTCTACCGTACCCTCAAATGTTCCGTGATTTGTGTCATACTTAATCAAATGTGCTAACGTTTCTGCTGGATAGCTTGCATTAATTGCAACGATGTTTAAACCTTGTTGTACGATAGCCTGGCGGAAAACCATACGTCCGATACGCCCGAAACCATTAATAGCAATTGATACTGTCATTTATAATATCCTCCCGTGAGTACAAACTCAAATTAATTAATTATATACTTTATGGTGATTAGTATAACACAATTTTAAAAAAGATGAACATTATATATTGAGAATATAAAAGTTCTTATTTTCTGAAAAATTATTCTTTATTATGGCATTTTCCCATAAAAAAATGCGCAGCAAGATTGGCTTGCTACGCACCTGATTGACCAATTAAATAACACTCCAATAGCGCAGGATTTTTATTAATTGTTCCTCTGTGTTTTCTATATTCTCATTATTGTAAATGACCGCATGTGCACCTTTTTCTTTGACAGACATCGGTAGCTGCGAGTGCATACGCGCCAATGCATCCTCTTTCGATAAATGATTGCGTTCCATTAAGCGACGGAGCTGAACTTCTTCACTGACTGATACCACAATGATACGCTCTACAAAATGCTGCAGCTTACTTTCAAATAACAATGGAATGTCCATTACCACATGCTCATGTCCTGCCTCTAAATAGGCATCGCGCTGACGTAGCATTTCTTTGCGAATAGCTGGATGCATAATATCATTTAATATTTTGCGCTTAGCAGGCTCATGGAAAATGATATCCCCAAGCATTGTTCGATTTAAATGGCCATCCTCAAGCAAAATGGCTTGTCCAAAGCTTTCAGCAATGAATGCTAAAGTCTCTGTTCCTGGTTCTACAACATCTCGTGCTACAACATCTGCATCGACAATCGGTAACCCCAGTTCGATCATCATTTTTGCTACTGTACTTTTTCCGCTTGCAATACTCCCTGTAAGTCCGATAATCATCGTTAAATCCCCTTTAATGTTGACAATTTGGGCAATAAACTGAGGTACGCCCACCAATCGTCATTTGACTTGTTGCCGTTTCACATACTGGACATAGCTTTTTCCCATACATTTGCAGTCGATTTTGCATACTCCCAGCTTCCCCATTAATGTTTCGATAGTCAGATATTGTTGAACCGCCTGCTTCAATGCTTTGACGTAGGACAGTAACAATTTCCTTGAATAATGCCCGCTTCCGCTTTTCACTGATGCGGTTCATTTTGCGTGCTGGGTGAATTTTCTGAGCAAACAATGCCTCTGTAGCATAAATATTGCCACAGCCCGATATAACTTGCCCATCCATAATCACTTCTTTTACCGCCTTATTTTCATATTTCGGTAATTTAGATTTTGCTATAAAAAAGTCACATGCATGCTCATCAAATGGCTCTGGGGCCATTTTTGTTAATGGCGCATGATCTTCAATTTTTGTTAGAAAGCGAAGTTCGCCAAAGCGGCGAATATCCGAATAAATCAAGTATCCTCCATCAGCCATTTTAAATGTGGCATGAATATGCTTTTGGAATTTTGCCTCATGGATTTCTTCTGGTGAATTGACAACAAACCAGGCACCTGTCATGCCTAAATGACTGACAAGGACATATGGAACATCATCCCTCAGCAAATGAAAGAAAATGTATTTCGCTCGGCGTTCAATTTTGGTAATGGTCATCTGGGACATCGTTATTTCAAAAGCATCAGGCTCTGCTTGTTTTACAATACATTGTTTCCCTTCACTAAAAGAGAAATGTACTCTTTCAGATAGTTGAACCTGTTGAATGGTGCGTCCTTCAATCTTTGGTTTCAATGCCTGGACGACACCTTCCACCTCTGGTAATTCAGGCATTTGAATCCCTCCTTATTTTGCCTCGTACCATGTCGAGCCATGGTTAAAATCTACTTTGAGCGGTACTGAAAGCTCAATAGCATTTTCCATTACCTCTGGTACAATTTTTTCTAGCAATGCAATTTCTTCCTGAGGTGCTTCAAAGATCAATTCATCATGCACTTGAAGAAGTAGCTTTGCCTGCATTTTTTCTTTTTTCAATCGAGCATCCATATCGATCATCGCTTTTTTTATAATATCCGCAGCACTTCCCTGAATCGGCGTATTCATCGCAGTACGCTCTGCAAAGCTTCTCAAATTAAAGTTGGAGCTTGTAATGTCTGGTAAATAGCGACGTCTATTTAAAATCGTTGTGACATAACCATTAAATTTCGCATTTTGCACAATATCATCCATATACTGTTTCACACCTGGGAAACTTGCGAAATACTTTTCAATAAACGTGGCCGCTTCCTTACGTGTAATATCTAAGTTTTGTGAAAGGCCATAATCACTAATACCATAGACAATACCAAAGTTAACAGCCTTCGCTGCACGACGCATATTGCTATCAACCTCTTCTTCGGCTACATGGAATACATCCATAGCAGTACGTGTATGAACATCCATCCCTTCACGGAAGGCCTCTACAAGGTTTTTATCTTCCGACATATGTGCAAGCACTCGCAATTCAATTTGTGAGTAGTCAGCAGAAAACAGAATCCACCCCTCTTTTGATGGGACAAATGCTTGACGGATTTTGCGACCCTCTTCTAAACGAATCGGGATATTCTGCAAATTTGGATCAGTGGAGCTTAAACGCCCTGTCGCCGTTAATGCTTGTTGGAAGCGTGTATGGACCTTGCTATCTGATTCATGGATTTCCTTTAATAAGCCTTCAATATATGTGGATTGTAATTTTCCAAGCTGGCGATACAACAGAATATGTTTGATGATAGCATGCTCTGACTGTAATTTTTCCAGTACATCAGCCGCTGTTGAATAGCCCGTTTTGGTCTTTTTAATGACAGGTAACCCTAGCTTATCGAATAAAATAACACCTAATTGTTTAGGGGAATTAATATTAAAGGTTTCTCCAGCTTCCGCATAAATTTCTTGCTCAATCACTATCAGCTTATCATTAAGCTCTTGACCCATTTTCTCTAACGTAGCACGGTTAACAGTAATCCCTTCACTTTCCATCTCGCCCAAAATCCCTGCCAATGGTAGCTCTAGGTTTTTATAAAGTTCAAATTGTTCATTCTCTTTTAATAAGGTTGCTAACTTTGGCTGTAATGACCACACAGCAAAGGCTTTACGGCTAACATGCTGTGCAAGTTGATCCATGTCAGGAATTGCACGCTTAGCTCCCTTTCCATAAACCGTCTCATCTGCTTGAACATCATAGTAACCTAATTCCTTCGCAAGTGTTGCTACATCATCCCCGCTTAATCCAGGATTATTAATATAAGAGGCTAGTAGCAGATCAAAGTCAACGCCTGCCAATTGAATACCTACTCGCTTTAATGCCGCTTGAGCTGCCTTTGAATCGGACATATACTTTATTTTTGTGGCATCTTCTAGCCAGCGACGGAGCGCATCCGATTTTGCTGCAATATCAAATGGAATATATTGCGTCTTTGTTCCATCTGACAACGCAATTCCTAGTAGCTGACAAGTGTGATAATGCTCATTTTCCAGTTCAACATGGACAGCCATTACATCTAGTAAATCCTCTGGTTGCACTTCTTCGGCTAGTACATAATCGAAAGGTGCTTGCTCTTCTTCCTGCATTGTAAAATCACTTTTATCAAGGAGTGATTTAAAGCCAAGCTCACGCCAGACATTGATTAATTCTTCTTCATTTGGTCCGTTATAGGCGAGGTCAGCAAGTGAAATCGTAATAGGGGCTTCTGTATAGATCGTTGCCAGCTTCTTACTCATGATAGCCTGCTCTTCATTAGCCACCAGCTTTTCCTTCATTTTAGAAGCTTTCAATGTATCCATCGCCTCATAAAGTGCCTCAACGGAGCCATGCTCTTTCAATAATTTAACAGCGGTCTTTTCACCAACACCTGGCACACCAGGAATATTATCGGAGGCATCCCCCATTAAACCTTTCATATCGATAATTTGTAGCGGTGATAAACCGTATTTTTCTGCAATAAAGGCAGGTGTATTTTTCTCAATTTCTGTTATGCCTTTTTTCGTAATATAAACGGTTACTTGCTCTGTCGCCAGCTGCGTTAAATCGCGGTCTCCCGTTACGATGATGACATCCATATCTTGTGACGAAGCCTCTTTAGCAAGAGTCCCAATAATATCATCCGCTTCATATAATTCTTGCTCATATTGCTTAATACCATAGGCATCTATAAGCTTTCGTAAATAAGGGAACTGCTCTGATAGTTCTGGTGGTGTCTTTTGTCGCCCACCTTTATATTCCGTGAAAGTTTCATGGCGAAACGTAGTTTTTCCTGCATCAAAGGCCACCAATATTTTCGTTGGCTGTTCTTCCTCTAATATTCTTTGTAGCATTGTTGTAAAGCCGTATACAGCATTAGTATGAATACCACTATCATTCGTTAACAATGGCAACGCAAAAAACGCGCGATACGCTAAACTATTACCGTCCAATAATAGTAATTTTTCTTTGGTCATGATTTTATCCTCCTGCGTTGTCTTCTACTTCCCTCTACTTTATCATAACAATGCATTTCAAGTAAAAAAAGCAGACGGTCATCCGCAAGATTATCCGCTACTTTCGAGGTGCTAACCGTCACTTTCGGCACGCTATCCATCACATTTGTGGTTTTATCCATCACTTCTGCATCTCGATCCATAGCAAAAAGCCAACCGCTCAATGCGATTGGCTTTATTAATACATCATCAAACCGTTAAAAGGTTATAATCTGGGTCCATCTGAAATTTCAATATTCGATAGCTGTTATTGATTGGATGTACGATAAAAAATTTCTTCATATATGACGGTTAATATAAATGCATTCATAAAGGCAATCACTAGAAATAATGGCATACCACCTAATTGTGGCTGTGTCAACTCTTGACTAAATACCATTACCATACTGATTTGTGCCAAAAAGAAAATAAAGCCGATCCCTACTTGCCAAATAGGACGCTGAATCTTACGTTTTTCATACCAAAACAATTTTTTAAACAAATTTCTTACATCCGCTGCAATAATAATACTCATTAAAAAGATACAAACAAAAAAGACTGGTATATGATAAACACTTTTCGTCACCCAGGAAAATTCAGATAGGCGAAAGAAGAGTGTCAATAACGATGCTATACTACAAGCGATCCCTAAATTTTGGAGCCATGTGCTAATTTTTAATTTCAAAGCTCTTACCCCCAACTATTCATTTTAAACATTTTCATTCTATCAAATTATAGTAGATTGGGGAATATAAAATTATAAATTTCTATTATTTTCATAAAATAACAATCCAAATAAATAGATAATTATAATTTTGTAGCAATAAAAAAGACGCCTCTTTCATAAGAGACGACTTTAATTGACTGTTTATTTTATATAACCAGACAAAATATTGGCATATGGTGAAGTAGAAGGTAAAATGATGACCGTATCTTCTCCAACCGTTTTCTTATATGATTCTAGCGTGCGGTATAAGGAATAAAATTCAGGATCTTGAGAGAATGATTTATTATAAATTTTTGCAGCTTCTGCTTCACCTTCAGCTTGAATAATGGCAGCTTCTTTATTGGCTGTAGCTAGCATTTCTTGTACTTCTTGATCTGTTTTGGCTTCAATACGACGTTTCTGAGCATCTCCCTCAGAAAGATATTTTTGGGCAATGGATTCACGATCTGAAATCATATTCGTAAAAACAGATTGCTCATTTTCAGTTGGCAAATCAATGCGACGAATACGTACATCTACTACTTCAATGCCGTATTTATCGTTTGAAAGCAGTTCATTAACACGTTCAGTCACCGTATCATTAATGCTGCCTCTCGAAGAATCCTCATCATTAATTATTTGATTATAATCAATTCGTCCAAGCTCAGATCGAATAACAGAATAAATAAATTCTTCCATTCGTGATTCCACTTTTTCAATCGTCCCAGCATTAGAAATTAATAATTTTGGATCTGTAATACGCCATACAGCATAATTATCGATAATTATTCGCTTCTTATCCTTTGTATTAATCTCTTCTTCTGAAATTTCATATGTCATTTGGTTTTTTGGTAACTTAGTGACACTTTGAATAAATGGAATTTTCATATTTAAACCGGGTTCGCGCTCGAACTTAACAACCTCTCCAAACTGTCGAACAACTGCATATTCCGATTCCTTCACTATATAAATATTCGTTAATAAAATAATCACTAGAGCAAATATAGCTGTTAATGTTACAGCTAAAGAGATATACTTCTTTGGATTATTAGGACCTTTTTTTGACATTTTCACTACATTGTCCCCTGAGTCGCCTTCTGATGGAGCAGCTTTTTTACTTTTGCCCGATAAAAAATTGAGGAATTTGTCAAGATCCTTATTTTTTTGGTCCATTAGTTACCGCTCCCTTCTTTTTTCTCTGTTTGTGTCTGCTGAGGTTGTAGTGACTGTAGCGGCAAGTACTTCATCGTACTACCATCATCATTCATAATGTAAATTTGTGCTTTTGGTAAGACATTTTCTAGCGTCTCTAAAATTAAACGCTCACGTGTAATTTGTTGATTGCCTTTATACTGCTCATACATTTTATTAAAGACAGCTACATCACCTTGTGCTTGCTCAATACGAGCTGTTTTAGCACCTTTTGCCTTTGACATAATCGCATCTCGTTCACCCTGGGCTTCATTAATGCGTTGGTTTTCATATTTTTCAGCTTCATTTATTTTCGTATTTTTCATTTCACGTGCATCTGTAACAGCTGTGAATGCTGCACGCACATCTTTATTTGGCAATTCTACATCTTGTAATTTTACACCTAAAACACTAATTCCAATATCGTACTTTTCTATAAGAGATACTAATAATTGACGCGTTTTTGCTTCGATATCAGCTTTACCTTCTGTTAACGCTGCATCGATAGAAGAACTTCCGATAATAGAACGAATGGCACTCGATGTCGCGCTATGTAATATTCTTTCAGGATCTTGTGAATTAAATAGAAACTTATTAGGCTCAGTAATTTTCCATTGAACAACAAGGTCTGTTAAAACAATATTTTCATCCCCTGTAATCATCTTTGTTTCAGCATCGTAGGCCTCTAGATCTCCCTCTTTATTTTGCTTATAGCCAAATTGTAAACTAAATGTTTCTTTTGATAAAATTTCGACCGACTGCACTGGCCAAGGTAATTTAAAGTGAAGGCCTGGATTTGTAACCATATCATCGGCACGACCAAATGTAATGACAACAGCTTGTTCTGATTCATCCACCGTGTACCATGATGTAAAAACTGTAATAAGTGCAATAATACCAAATATTCCAAGTCCAACTATCATTAGTGTCCTTTTCACACTCATGTCTATTCCTCCCTTTTGCTTAGTACTATTGTTTACGGGAGACCTTAAGAAAAAGTTTCAAAATATTTTCATATAATTATTTTTACGTGACGCTTTGTAAAAACATTTCTGAAGCAAGATAAAAAAATCCTGTTACCTTTTATGGCAACAGGATATTGATAACCAGATGTTCAAATACTGGGAAAATGGTTGTAGATAATACAATGCTGATTAAGGCGGCAACGATCATTGCCAGGCTAGCAAATGTTCCTTCTAGCTCGCCAAGTTCAAATGCTTTAGAAGTACCAGTTCCATGAGCACCCATCCCAAGCATTAGGCCTCTAGATGAAGGTCTGTGGAAACGGCATATTTTAATAACGATGGGTGCCAACAAGCTCCCTAAAATACCAGTCGTCATAACAAATACGGCTGTAAGAGTAGGGGAACCTCCAATCATATTTGAAATGTCCATCGCTATAGGTGTTGTTACTGAACGTGGCACTAAGCTATGCACCAACTCATCATTCAGCCCTACCACTAGAGCCATGATAAAGGATGATACGATAGCAACTGCAGAGCCAACCGCAATACTGACGAAAATTTCGAATGCGTGTTTTTTTAATAGATTCACATTTTTATAAATCGGAATCGCAAACGCAACGGTTGCTGGCCCTAGTAAATTTGTTAAAACATTCGCTCCAGTATTATAGGTTTTATAAGGTATGCCTGTCAGCAATAAAATACCTATAATCACTAAAGGCGTCATCAGCATGGGTGATAACCATTCTTTTTTATATTTCTTATAGAACATTTTACAAATATAGAAAATAGCAATAGTTCCTAATAAGCTGATGGTAGCAATAAATAGACTCATACTGTATCACTCTTCTTTCGTTGCTCTAGCCATTGTGCTGTATAGCCCGTTACAAACATCACGACAATTGCACTTACAGCAATGACCAGCACAACCTTCATTCCTTGCACACCGAATAAGGCATGATAATCAATTACACCGATGGCAGATGGGATAAAGAATAGTAAGAGTTCACTTAGTAATACAGCTGCTCCTAATTCAATCCATTCAAGCTTGATTATATGAAACTGTAAAAGTAAAAATAATAGGACGAGCCCTATTATGCTCCCTGGAATCGGCAAGTGAAGTAGGCGTGCAATAGTATTTCCGATAAATAATAAGATGTAAAGATAGCCGATCTGCACGATACTTTTGACGATTTTCATGGTCATCCTTCTCTCATTTTTTTCTCTGCCTCAACAGTCAGAAAAACACAATTCAAAATGAAAAGAAGGTTGATTCACTGACTGTCAAAGCGATGGTTTAACAAACAATTGCCAAAAAAATTGTTGTTAAACTTTATGCTACTATACTTTACACCTATTTTTCCTCCCTGTAAAACAGAAAAAGAATGTAGTGCCTAAAAAAGACACTACATTCTTTCTGTGGTGAAAATAAAATCCTTATTAAAAAATCTCCAACTAGATAGTAGATTTTTTATGGTTATCGTCTTAACAATCATATAGGGGGTTTCTAGTAATTAGTATAGTACCCAAATATGAATATAACATGTTGTTCATGTAAAGGAATTGTTAATCTTTTGGAATCATGACAATCATTTTAGTCCCCATTCCGACTTCGCTTTCTACTTGAATACGACCATGATGGGCCTCTACAAGATGCTTCACAATCGCTAACCCTAATCCTGTTCCGCCAGAATTACGACTTCTTGCTCGATCCACACGATAAAAACGCTCAAAAACACGAGCAATTTCATGCTTTTCAATACCGATTCCTTGGTCTTCTATTTCGATAATGCCATGTGTTTCATTTTCCTTTAAACGAATGGAAACAGTCGTGTTTTCAGGAGAATATGTAATAGCATTGGTAATTAAATTCGTCACGATTTGAATAATACGGTTGGCATCCCCCATTACTTGGACATCTCGTTCGAAATCCACTTGGAAGCTCATATTTTTCTCATCTAACCGCGGTGCAGTCAGCTCTGCTCCACGGATTAAAACATCTTGTAAGCCCATCGGCATAATATTGACAGTAAAGCCATGCTGCTCAATTTTTGACAGCTCTAATAAATCTTGAATGAGCATTTGAAGTCGATTACTTTCTTTATAAATGATCTCTAAAAAGGAGATCAGCATTTTTTCATCCTTATAGGCCCCATCCAATAATGTTTCCGAAAAGCCTTTAATAGAAGTAATAGGTGTACGTAATTCATGTGATACATTAGCAACAAAGTCTTTTCGAATTTGCTCCAATCGAACAAGTTCCGTTATATCGTGCATAACGATAACAACGCCTAGCCATCGTCCATGATCCCCGATGACAGGTGCCCCGTAGACTTCTTTATTATAGAGCTCCTGCTGTATTTCCATTTTGATTTGTTGTCGATAAGGCATCTCTGTTAGAAAGACATGATCGATAAATTGCTCTAATGATTTTGGTAAACCTATTGTACGAAATACCTTTCCTTGTACATCATCAAGCTGCATATCAAAGCGCTCTAGAAATACCCGATTCACGATGGAAATATTTCCTTCACGGCCAATCATCATGAGAGAGCTTCCCATATTTTCAATTAGGGTCTTCAGTCGTTCTTCCTCTACTTCACGTATCGTCGTAATATCCTGTAAATTACGTGCTAAAATATTTATGGAATGACTGAGTGGTATCATGCGTTCATGTTCATTTTCATGGGCACGTGCACGGTAGTTTCCCTTGGCAAGCTCAAGAGCCGTTTCTGTCACGTTATCAATAGGTGCCGTAAAATTGCGAATCATATAACGGCTTACAATGGCGATTAAAATTAATGTGATGGTGAAAAGAACAGCTAGTACTAAGTAGAGTCGGGCATGCACATAGGACAACAAGGATTCCTCTTGTTTCATGCTTTGTACTGCATACAATGCTTCCTGATCTTCCTTTGATAATTCCATCTTGCGTTCATCGATTACTTGATCCATCGACGCCTGTAATTGCGTGGTTGCTTGTTCATTGTATTGCTTGATATAAACAGGAAAAAGCTGACCTATAACAATCATTAGGACAGCTAGTATCGTTCCAAGTAAAAGCATGAATGTCAAGAATAAGCGGTTGCTCATTGATTTCATGTCGTTTTCGGCTCCTCAAATTTATAACCTAGGCCTCTGATTGTTTTAATGAACATTGGCTTACGGCTATTTTCCTCGATTTTATCGCGAAGGTGGCTAATGTGTACATCCACAATTCGAGTATCGCCAGCAAAATCATATTTCCATACAGCACTTAATAGCTGATCACGTGTTAAAACTCGATTTTTATTTTCAAGTAAGTAAATAAGTAGCTCAAACTCTTTTGGTGTAAATTCCAATGCTTCGTCTTGTAAAAAAACTTCAAAACGCTCTGGAAACACTCTCAATTGTCCAAACTCATACATTTTTTCTTTAGGCTCATCCTTATCATCTACCACAACATTTTGTGTGAAACGTCTTAACACAGCCTTGACACGTGCCAATACTTCACGTGGACTAAAAGGCTTTGTCATATAATCATCTGCGCCTAGCTCAAGACCAAGAACTTTATCAAATTCGTCATCTTTTGCAGTTAACATAATGATAGGCGTATTCATACGTTGCTGTCGGATTTGTTTACATACCTCCATACCATCTAGTTTTGGAAGCATCAAATCCAAAAGAATTAAATTGGGCTGTAGGTCGATTGCTTTTTCAAGTCCTTCCTGACCATCAGCAGCCGTTTCAACGACATAGCCAGCCTGTTCTAAATTATATTTCAATAATGTTGCAATCGAAAATTCATCTTCAATAACTAAAATTGTTTTTGTCATGTATAATGCCTCCGTAAGTGATTTGAAACCCCCATTTCAAATCTCAAGACGTCTATAATATAAGCGGTGGTGTCACCAACAGCATCCCTTCAATCACAAGCTCCTTTTGCTCATTATATGAGTGTACAGATACCGTAATCGTATTGTCGTATTTATTGACTGCCGTTACCTCTAAAAGCGTATCAAATAATTCATAATGATAGAGAGGACCTAAATATTTTAAATGTTGCTCAATAATTCGCGCACCTGGCCCCGGAATATACTTGGACACAGCTGATGTAATAATTCCATTTAACATAATTGTCGGCACAATTGGTTTTTGAAAAGGTGTCATCGCCGCATAATCATGTTGAATATAAAGCGGATTACTATCGTTTGTCAGCCCTAAATACAGCAATAAATCCCTATCCTCGATTTTTTCTGTTATATGGATCTTCTCGCCAACTGTAATTTCATCAATTGTGAGACCAAGTTTACTATTTTTTTGAAGCAAAGATACGCCAACCCCTTTTCTATCATACTACATTCATAGTATCAATTTTATGCTAAAAGTACAATGAAAAGCAGAAGGACCTTAAGCTTCCTAACACTTGAACATAAAAAAACGAGCAGGAATTATCCTGCTCGTTTTCAAGTAAGCTCGAAAAAATCTGTTTAATAACGCTGATGCATTATTCATTTACACTAAAATTTTCATCACATTACGGACTGCATCTGCCGATTGGTCTAAAGCTGCCTTTTCTTTGTCCGTTAACTCAAGCTCAAAGATTTTTTCAATACCATTGGCTCCAAGTAAAGTAGGAACGCCTAAGTATAAATCATGGTAGCCATATTCACCTTCTAAATAAGCGATAGATGGCAAAATACGTTTCTGATCTTTAATAATGGCTTCAGCCATTTCAATCAGTGCCGCAGCTGGCGCATAATAGGCAGAACCATTGCCAAGTAAGTTGACAATTTCTGCTCCACCATTGCGTGTACGATCAACAATCTCTTCCAAACGTTCGGCAGAAATTAATGTTTCTAACGGAATGCCACCTGCAAATGAATAGCGTGTTAATGGCACCATTGTGTCACCATGACCACCCAATACAAAGCCAGTAATGTCTTTCACTGAAATATTGAGCTCTTGTGCTACAAATGCACAGAAACGAGCTGTATCAAGAACACCCGATTGACCGATAACACGATTTTTCGGGAAGCCAGTTTCTTTGTATACTGTATAAGTCATGGCATCAACTGGATTTGTCAGTACAAGGATTGTAGCATTTGGTGAATGCGTAGCAATTTCTTTTGAAACAGTTTTCATGACACCTTGATTGATTTGAACGAGATCATCACGACTCATACCTGGTTTACGCGCAACACCAGCAGTAATGATGACTACATCCGAATCAGCCGTATCTGCATAATTGGAAGTGCCTTGTACATAAGAATCAAACCCTTGTATTGGTGCTGCTTCCCACATATCTAGTGCCTTTCCCTTTGTTGGATTTTCTGCTTGTGGAATATCCACTAATACGACATCACCAAGTTCTTTCTGAGCTGCTAAAAATGCTGCCGTAGCGCCTGTAAAGCCGCCACCGATTACTGAGATTTTTTTACGTTTCAGAGACATTTTGAATACGCTCCTTTAAAATTAGGTTATATATTTTAAAAGAGGGAGGAGACATACATCTCACTCCCTCGTTTAAACAAGTTTATCGTAAATATTCAATTTAAATTTACTTTCACCCTAATTATATCGGCAGAATAAACTATCCGCTTTAGTGATAATTCCTATTTTAGAATAGAAAATTATAGGTTTTTGATTAACTCGTTCGCGAATTCTGAACATTTCACTTCTGTAGCGCCGTCCATTAAACGTGCGAAGTCATAAGTTACAACTTTAGAAGAAATTGTTTTCTCAACAGATTTAGTGATCATGTCAGCAGCTTCTTGCCATCCTAAGTGTTCAAGCATTAATACACCTGAAAGTAAAACTGATGATGGGTTTACTTTATCTTGGCCAGCATATTTTGGAGCTGTACCGTGAGTAGCTTCGAAGATTGCATGTCCAGTTACATAGTTGATGTTCGCGCCTGGAGCGATACCGATACCACCAACTTGTGCAGCTAGAGCATCAGAAATATAGTCACCGTTTAAGTTCATTGTAGCTACTACATCGAACTCAGTTGGACGAGTTAAAATTTGTTGTAAGAAGATATCAGCGATAGAATCTTTCACTAAGATTTTACCAGCTGCTAAAGCGTCAGCTTGCGCTTTGTTTGCTGCTTCTTCACCTTGTTCAGCTTTGATTGCATCATATTGATTCCAAGTGAATGTTTGATCAGCAAATTCTTTTTCAGCTAATTCATAACCCCATTTTTTGAATCCACCTTCAGTGAATTTCATGATGTTACCTTTATGAACTAAAGTAACAGATGGGCGTTTATGTTTAATTGCATATTCGATAGCAGAACGTACTAAACGCTCAGTACCTTCTTTAGATACAGGTTTTACACCAATACCAGAAGTTTCTGGGAAACGGATTTGGTTTACACCAAATTCAGTTTGTAGGAAGTTGATGATTTTTTGAGCTTGTTCAGAGCCAGATTCGAATTCAATACCAGCATAGATGTCTTCTGTGTTTTCGCGGAAGATAACCATGTCAACGTCTTCTGGGCGTTTAACTGGAGAAGGCACTCCATCAAAGTGACGTACTGGACGTAAGCATACATATAAGTCAAGTTGTTGACGTAATGCTACGTTTAGAGAGCGGATACCACCACCGATTGGTGTAGTAAGAGGACCTTTGATTGCAATTAAGTATTCGTTAATTTTGTCTAAAGTTTCTTGTGGTAACCATTCACCAGTTTGGTTAAATGCTTTTTCACCAGCTAAAACTTCTAACCATTCAATTTTCTTTTCACCGTTATAAGCTTTTTCTACAGCTGCGTCGATTACGCGTGATGCTGCTGCCCAGATATCTGGACCAATTCCATCACCTTCGATGAAAGGAATTACTGGATTATTTGGTACATTAAGTACGCCATTTTCAACTACAATTTTGTTTGACATTCTGTTGCCTCCTAAATTCATAATCATAGGACTGTGTTAGTGATAACACAGTCCCAAACATTCTAGCATATTTTCCAAATTAGCGCTCGCTGATTGGAATATATTTTTGCATGCCTGGTCCAACATATTCAGCACGTGGACGGATTAGGCGGTTGTTTGCATATTGCTCAAGGATGTGTGCCACCCAACCTGAAGTACGAGATACTGCGAAAATTGGTGTGAACAGGTCATGATCAATACCTAAAGAATCATACACTGACGCAGAGAAGAAATCTACGTTTGCAGGTAATTTCTTTTGTTCCACGATCATGTCATGGATTTTAACTGACATCTCATATAGCTCTGGTTTACCAGTTAGCTCAGTTAATTTTTTAGACATTACACGTAAATGTGGTGCACGAGGGTCGCCTTTACGATATACGCGGTGACCGAAGCCCATGATTTTTTCTTTGTTGTCTAATTTATTTTGAATGTAAGATTCAACATTTTCAAGTGAGCCGATTTCAGATAACATTTTCATCACTTGCTCATTTGCTCCACCATGAAGTGGTCCTTTTAATGCACCGATTGCTGCTGTTACACCTGAATAAACGTCTGATAAAGTAGCTACACATACACGTGCTGTAAATGTAGATGCGTTTAATTCATGGTCAGCATGTAATACTAATGCTTTGTCAAATGCTTCAATTTCAATAGCTGCTGGCTCTTCGCCTTTTAGCATGTATAAGAAGTTTGCAGCATATCCTAATTCAGGTTTTGGCTCAACTGGCTCTAAACCTTTACGAACACGTGCAAATGCAGTTACTGCTGTAGCAATTTTAGCTTGTAGACGAATTGCTTTACGGTAGTTTGCTTCTGGATCCATAACATCCGCTTCTTCATCGAATACACCAAGTAAAGATACTGCAGTACGCAATGCAGCCATTGGATGTACAGTTGAAAGTGGGTATGTTTTGAATTGGTCGACAATCGCTTGCGGAATTGACATATTGTCTGCCAATTGTTGTTTTAATTCAGCTAGCTCGTCCTCTTTTGGTAAACGAGTATGCCATAACAAGTAAATTACCTCTTCGAATGACGCATTTTCTGCTAAATCATCAATGTTGTAACCAACATATGTAAGTGTGTCATCGATAATTGAACTGATTTTAGATTCCGCTGCTACGATACCTTCTAAACCTTTAGTTGCTGACATAAATTATCGCTCCCTCATATTTAAACTTTGTTATAAATGCGTTTTTTTTGTTGCATTTATGGTTTTTGCTCATATGAACCATTAAGTAAATCGCTTACATTGCTATTATAATCATTTTTGACAGCTTTGTGAATGAAAATCCTCCAAATAAAGAAAAAGACGTCCGAACGACTATATATTTGTTCCAAAGAGATTTTTTTGTATATTTTGACAATCGTATTATCAATTGATTTGAGGTGAATTTGTAAAAATGAGGAATTTAAAGTATTTTTCATATGAAAGAACTACAAGTGTTTTACTTTTTATTTTTTATTTAGTAATACTTTGGTTTGTATTACCTGTTTCACTTGCAATTTTTTTATCCTTTTCGACGTATCCTGTTATAAATTTCTTACATAAATATTGTAGGATTGCCTATTGGATCGCAGCAATTATTGTGGAAGTACTCATATTAACTTGTATTTTTCTTCTTGTCGTCATATCCATTAACAGTATCATTGTTATCTTTCCAGAAATTCGAGAGACATTACAAAATTTCCCGCTTTTTAGTGAATATGAATCCATGTTTGTACAAGTATTAAAAGAAAAGTCACTGTCCATATTTGATTCTATCATCATTTACACAGCAGATCTTTTCCAAGTATTAATGAAGCATGTTATCGAGGTGTTTATTTTTTTAGTCGCTTATTATTTCGCTTTATTAGAAACACGGAAATCACGCTATTGGTTTTTTCAATATGTCCCTAAGAAATATCGCCATGAGTGGCAATCTCATTTTGCAAAAATCATGCAACTCTTTCATTACTTCTTATTCGTGGAGTTTCAATTATTCACCATTACCCTACTAATCCTTTGTGCAGGGTTTATGATCCTCCAGTTTGAACAAGCCATCATTAAAGCTTTTATTGTAGCATTTGCAGATGTATTACCATTTTTCGGAATCGGTGTTTTTCTTGTACCAATGAGCATTTATTTTTATTTCAACGGCAACACCTTTTTATGTGTAGCCATTTTACTACTGTATTTATTTGTTCAATTAACAAGGCAGCTAGCTGATTCAATGCTTTGGTCCAATACGCTACAATTACGTACATTCCATACATTTTTTATCAGTGCTGCCTCTATTCTATTGTTTGGCTTTTATGGGATCTTGCTTAGCCCTATCTTTTTATTTTTAGCAGTAAAGCTAAAGGAAAACTCTATCTTTGAACGATAATGAATTGGCCTTTTTTCATTTTTTTACGCATCCAGTAATAGACAACTGGTTGGAACATTTTTCGAGAAAATGGCATGAGCAATAGTAGACCAATCAGATCTGTTAAAAATCCTGGTAATGCTAAAAGCAAACCACCACTAAACGTTAGTAATGCATCCACTAAAGCAGCACCTGGTGCCTCTCCGCGTGCCAACGTATTTTTTACATTTTGGACAGAATTCATACCCTTATTCTTCATGACATAAATACCAATAACGCTCGTTGCAATAATGAGCAATAAAGTACTTAAAACACCAATATTTTGTCCAATGACTATTAATAACGCCAATTCGGCTAAAGCGTAGACAACGAAACCAAGAAAAATTTTACGCATATTTTTCTCCTTTCTACATGAAAAGCTATACCTTTTATACGTTATTATAGCCCATTTAGTTTCATAAAAAAATGAATACCCTCATTCAAAGAGAATGTCTATTCCTTAGTATTGATAGAGAAAAGAAGTTACCACAAAATGTGTACAACCTTATTTAAAAGCTCTAGTACAAAAAATCGCACTAGAGCTTTTCGTTACTTGTTAAAGAACACTCGCATGTCCTTTGTAAATAACTCCTGTTTCAGCGTCCATTGTAATCTCTTGATCATGACGTATTAATGTTGTTGCTTCTTTTACGCCCACAATTACTGGAATACCAAGGCTTAGACCAACAACTGCTGCATGACTCGTTAGACCACCTTCTTCAGTAATCAGACCAATACAATTTTCTATAGCTGGCATCATATCTCGATCAGATCCAACTGTTACAAGGATGCATCCTTCTGTATCGTAAGCAAGTGCCTCAGCAGCATTTTTGGCAACGACTGTCTTCCCTACAACGGAGGCTTTGCCAATCCCTTGACCACGAGCTAGTAAATCTCCGATAATGTGTACTTTCATTAAGTTTGTTGTACCTGCTTCACCTACTGGCACACCCGCTGTAATGACAACAGCATCTCCGTGCGTAACGAAACCATGTTTCAAGCTTTCATCTACAGCTAGCTCTAAAATTTCATCTGTTGTTGTCACTCGTTGACAAACAATTGGATACACACCCCATACTAATGTTAAAGTATTGGCTGTATTTGGAGAGCCTGTCACTGCAACAATTTGCACACCTGGTCGATACTTGGCGATCATTCTTGCTGTATTACCACTTTCAGTTGGTGCTAATACGGCTTTTACCCCTAAATTGATAGATGTATATGCTACTGCTTGAGAGATAGCCTCCGTCATATTCGCTTCTTTTTCACGACTACGGGCAGAAACAATTTTTCGATAGTCTAAAGAATTTTCAGTATGCTGTGCAATTTTATTCATTGTTTGAACTGATTCTACTGGATAAAGACCCGCAGCAGTTTCACCTGATAGCATGATGGCATCTGTTCCATCGATGATTGCGTTCGCTACATCACTTGCTTCTGCACGTGTTGGACGTGGGTTACGCTGCATAGAATCTAACATTTGTGTTGCCGTAATAACCGGTTTACCTACTTGATTACATTTTAAAATCAATTTCTTTTGAACAAGTGGTACTTCTTCTGCTGGAATTTCAACACCAAGATCTCCACGAGCAACCATTAATCCATCAGATACTAGGATGATTTCGTCGATATTATCGACACCCTCTTGGTTCTCGATTTTCGGGATAATTTGAATATGACTACCACCATTTTGTTCAAGCAATTCACGGATTTCAAGCACATCCTTTGCACGACGAACAAATGAAGCAGCAATAAAGTCTACACCTTGCTCAATACCGAATAGAATATCTTGCGCGTCTTTTTCTGTGATCCCTGGTAGCTGTACAGAAACACCTGGTACATTTACACCTTTTTTATTTTTTAGGACGCCAGCATTTTCAACAATCGTATGAATTAAACCTTTTTCCAGATCAGTTGCTAATACGCGTAACTGAATAAGACCATCATCAAGTAAAATAATTGAGTTTTGCTCAACATCTTCAATTAAACGCTCATATGTGACAGAGAAGCTTGTCTCAGTACCTTCTACTTCAGTCATTGAAATATCAATCACTTGGCCTGCTACTAAATGTAGCTCACCATTTTTCATATTATGTGTACGAATTTCAGGTCCTTTTGTATCAAGTAAAATTCCTACTGGTTTGTTTAACTTTTGTGCCACTTCACGAATTAATTGAATACGCCCTGCATGTTCTTCATGAGATCCGTGTGAAAAATTCAAGCGGGCTACATTCATACCTGCTTCCATTAATTTTTCTAAAGTTTCTGCCGACTCACTTGCAGGTCCGATTGTACATACGATTTTTGTTTTTCTCATTTTTGCCCACTCCGTTTTATAACAAATTATATTGATAGTTCTTTCATTAGTGTATAAAGGCTTACATCTGCCTCATGATTTTTTTCAAAAGCTTCTGGCATATCATAATCAATGACTTGGTGATTACGAATACCTACTGCTCGACCAGCCTTGCCTTCCATTAGCAATTCAACTGCATGTGCACCAAATTGACTTGCCAATACTCGATCTCGTGCGGTCGGTGAACCGCCTCGTTGAATATGACCTAGCACTGAAACGCGTGTTTCTTTTCCTGTTTTTTCATTTAACAACTTTGCCAGCTCACTGCCAGACATGACCCCTTCTGCTACAATAATAATGCTATGTTTTTTACCACGTGCAGCTCCACGGTCTAAGCGTGCTACAATATCATCTAAATTATAATCTTCCTCTGGAATTAACACTGTTTCAGCACCAGCAGCAAGGCCTGCCCACAAGGCGATATCACCTGCATCACGCCCCATGACCTCAACAATGAAAGAATTTTCATGAGATGTAGCTGTATCTCGGATTTTATCGATGGATTCTACGACTGTATTAAGAGCCGTATCAAAACCGATTGTATATTCCGTTCCTGGAATATCGTTGTCGATTGTTCCTGGCACCCCTACAACAGGGAAACCTTTTTTTACTAAATCCATTGCACCTCGATAAGACCCGTCACCACCAATGACAACAAGTCCTTCAATTCCAGCAGCTCTTAAATTGTCAATACCTTGTTGTTGGATAGCATCCTCTTTAAACTCTGGACATCTGGCCGAATTTAAATGCGTACCACCACGCTGAATAATACCACCAACTGCACCTAAATCAAGTTCTTCCATATATCCTTTTATTAAGCCTTCATAACCATGCTTAATTCCGACAACATCAATCCCATGAAACGCTGCCTTACGAACGACCGCTCGAATAGCCGCGTTCATTCCAGGCGCATCTCCACCACTAGTTAATACAGCAATTTTTTTCATTGTCGAACCTCCTGCAGTTACTATTATTATTCACATTAACATGAAAAAACAAACTATGTAAGGGCTCTGAGGATACAAAAACATAACTTTTACATAAAAAATGAAAAGAATGCGCTTTCACACACTCTTTCCATTCCAAAACATCCTAAATCTAACATTTCTTCAAGAAGTCTGGCGTTTATCATGCGCTATTATCTTCTTTAATTTTTATAGCCTTTTAATATGTTAAGATACAAATTTTGTCTCTTTACGAGCAAATTTATACGCTTAGATTTTTTATACACGATCAGATAAGAGCATTCATTTGTTATGAACAACTATGTTTACGCTTCTGTATATTGTCCTATTTTTTTGAATTTTTCATAACGATCTTCAATTAATTGTTCTCCATTTAGAGAATTTAATGTATGAAGTGTGTCGCTAATGCATTCTTTAATAGAAAGAGCCTGTTTTGCCACATTGCGATGGGCACCACCGATTATTTCAGGGATAATGCCATCTATTACACCAAGTTCTTTTAAATCTGGTGCTGTAATGCGCATAGCTTCTGCCGCTTGCTTAGCAAGGCTACCATCACGCCATAGAATTGAAGCTGCGCCTTCAGGAGAAATAACGGAATATGTTGAGTTCTCTAGCATAAAGACACGGTTTGCTACACCTAGTGCTAGTGCACCACCACTTCCTCCTTCACCAATGACGATACTAATAACAGGTACAGTTAAGCCTGCCATTTCAACAAGATTTCTAGCAATTGCTTCACTTTGTCCTCGTTCTTCAGCAGCTTTACCTGGGTAAGCACCTTTTGTATCAATAAAACAAATAATCGGTCGCTTAAATTTTTCAGCTTGCTTCATCAAACGTAGCGCTTTACGATAGCCCTCTGGATGCGGCATACCAAAATTACGGCGTATATTTTCTTTTGTCGATTTACCACGCTGATGACCAATAATCGTTACTGGCTGCCCTTCAAAAATGGCAATCCCACCTAGAATAGCTGCATCGTCACCAAACGTACGGTCACCATGCAGTTCAATAAAGTCTTCACACATCGCTTCAATATATTGTAAAGTTGTTGGTCTTTCTGGGTGTCTTGCTACCTGCACACGATCCCAAGGCTTCATATTGGCATAAATCGATTGCTCTAATTGCGATAAACGTGTTTCAAGCTTTTCGATTTCTCCTGACATATCTACATCTGCTTCAGCAGCAATTGTTTTTAATTCATCAATTTTCTCTCGTAATTGTACGACTGGTTCTTCAAATGCTAAATTTTTAGGCATGTTGGACGCCACCTTTCGTATGCATTTTTACAAGTAATGAAACTTGCTTACGTAAATCCTTGCGAGGGAAGATAGCATCAAGCTGACCATGCTCTAATAAAAATTCTGCTGTTTGGAAATCGCTTGGCAATTTTTCTCTTACTGTTTCTTCAATAACACGACGACCTGCAAAGCCAATTAATGCTTGTGGCTCGGCAATATTTATATCACCAACAGAAGCAAAGCTTGCGGAAACTCCACCCGTTGTTGGATGCGTTAAAATAGAAATGAACAATAAACCATGATCACTGTGACGCTTTAAAGCCACACTTGTTTTAGCCATCTGCATTAATGACAATACGCCCTCTTGCATACGAGCACCACCACTAGCAGTAAAGATGATAAATGGCACACCTAATGCTGTTGCCTTTTCTATTGCTCGCGTGATTTTTTCACCCACAACGGAGCCCATTGAACCCATGCGGAAATGAGAATCCATAATTGCTACGACGATTTCTTCGCCATCTAACGTTCCGACACCCGTTAGGACAGCCTCATTTAAACCTGTTTTCTCTTGGTCGGCTGAAATTTTTTCTACATAGGCTGGGAAATTAAGGGGATTACTTGTTTGTAAATGATCATCCATTGATTCGAATGAGCCTTCATCTAAAAAATAGTCCACACGCTCTTGTGCTGTCATTTTGAAATGGTGACTACATTTTGTACATACTTTATCGTTTTTTTCTAATTCCTTTGTCAGTTGAATGTGACGACATTCAGGACATTTCGTCATTAACCCTTCTGGAAATGTCTTTTCTTGTCCGTCCTCTTTCTTTTTTCGATTACCACTAAATAAGCTGCGTATTGCCATGTTCGACTCCCCCTTTGTTGTTAGCTAAATGCTTTGTACAGTACTCATCCACTGTTCATAAGCTTTCAATGCTTCTTTTTCGTACCCAAGCTGCATCGATTTTAACATCGTTTGAATGATTAATTTTTCATCTTCTGTTGAGTTTCGATTTAAACGGTCGCCATCATAAGCTGCTAATTGAAACCAGATTTTTAAAGAAAGACGATTCCCTGTCGTAATCAATAACTCTCGTAAAATATCTCGACAATTAACCGCTCCCTCTATTTCTAGTTTCACAAAAAAACTATCCCACACAGGTAGTGTGCGAAGAATCTCTGTACAACTTATTACGCGGATTGCTTCCATTTCATGAATTTGTCGCGTTAATGCGACATCTTTCTTCGATTTTTCATCTTCTAATATAAACATCGACAGTATTTCTACGAGCTGATGCTTATGTGTGGACGCAAGAAAAGTACCACCACCGTGTCTTGTTTCAATAAGCCCTAGCAATTCTAAGCTTCGCAAAGCCTCTCTCACAGAGGATCGCCCGACACCTAGACGCTCTGATAGAACTCGTTCGGAGGGTAGTTTTTCACCTGCTTGGATTTTTTCCATTTTAATGAGTTGACGTAGTTGTTGGACGATTTCTAAAAACACTTTTTTTTGTTCGGTTTTTTTATCCATACGACTAACTCCCCTTATCAAAAAAGTGGTCTGACCACTTTTTAACGTTGATTCTAGCTTACAAAAGAACCGTTCAAAAGTAAAGGAAAAACTGCATAAAATTTATGCAGTTTCTATATTCTTGTTTCATTTCATATCTTTTTTGTCGCTTGTGCATGTTTTACTTTGATTTGTAGCTTACCAAAACGCCTCTCCAACACACCATCAATTACTAGCATCTCATCCTCTAGCAATAAATCTTGGACAAGTTGAAAAACTTGAGGGAATAATGTAATCGAAACAGCTCCATACTCATCCTGTAGCTGAACGAAAGCCATTTGCTCCCCTTTTTTTGTACGAATTTTTTTCACTTCTTCAATCATACCAATCATTTTTACATAACTACCGTCACGAAGTTGCTTTAACTCGCGACAAGTACTATTGACATCATGCCAGTGTAGTCTTTCTTGTGCTACTGGATGGGTAGAAATATAAAAGCCTAAGCTTTCCTTCTCATGTACTAATTTTTCCTTTTGAGACATCTCTTCTGCCTGCATATATTTTGGCTTACCAAAACTAAGTGTCATAGCTGATGCCAGATCTATATCTTCAGTAGGTCTTAATAACTCCGCATGTTTTAAGGCTGCGTCTACTGTCATGAGAAGAACAGCCCTGTCCTTCTCAAGATAATCAAGCGCTCCAGCATAGATTAATGCTTCCATCACTTTGGCTTTAAAATGCTGTGCACTTAAGGCAACAGCCAAATCAAACATATTATTCAGTACTTCTGGACTTGTTTGACGTAGCGTATTCACTTTTTCTATCAGAGTATGGGGCACACCTTTGATGCCAGATAAGCTGTAGCGAATACCTTCATTTTCTACTGTAAAATACTTTGTACTGTTTTTTAAAGAAGGTGGATAAAATGGGATGCCTTTATCCTTTGCCTCATGGACAAGTTGTTGAATCTTATCGACATTACCTGTTGCATTAGATAATAACGCTGCATAAAAGCTTCGAGGGAAATGCGCCTTTAAATAGGCCATTTGATAGGAAATGACACTATAGGCAACCGCATGACTTTTAGGGAAACCATAATCCGCAAAACGCACAATCAGTTCATAGACTTCTTCCGCTACTTGCTGATCAAAGCCTTGCTGTAATGCCCCTTGAATAAATGCAGCACGTTGCTCCTCTAAAACTTGACGATCTTTTTTACTCACTGCACGGCGCAGTAAATCGGCTTGTCCCATTGTAAATCCTGCGAGAACTGAGGCAATTTTGATAATCTGCTCTTGATAGACAATTACACCAAATGTCTCTTGTAAAATAGGCTCTAACACTGGATGGGGCATCGTAACCATTTCTTTACCAGCTTTTCTTCTTGCATAGACCGCAATAAAATCCATTGGACCTGGACGATAAAGTGCATTTATAGCTACAATATCTAAAAAGTTCGTAGGATGGATATCACGTAAAGCTTGTTTCATTCCGTCTGATTCTAATTGAAAAATCCCTAGTGTATCCCCTTTTTGTAAAAGTTGAAACGTCTTTTCATCATGCATAGGGATTCGTTCAAATTCTATCCAAGGTCCTCCCGCTTTATAAATAGACCAACGTATTTGCTCTAAAATGGTGAGATTACGCAAGCCTAAAAAATCCATTTTGACGAGACCGCACGCTTCAATATCCCCCATCGGCCATTGCGTACTATAAATACCATCATGCCCTTCTTCAATTGGTACCGTATTCACTAATGGCGAAGGGGCGATGACAATACCAGCTGCATGTGTAGAGGAATTTCTAGGCAGACCTTCTAATTTTAGCGCTACCTCGAACCATCGCTGATGCTTTTCATTGTCCGCAAGCCAGTTTTGAAAGTCATGTGAATCTGCCATAGCTCTTTGCAATGTAATACCAGGCTTATTTGGAATCATCTTCGAAATTTTTTCTAATGTCTCTGCCTCAAAACCAAAAACCCTTGCAACATCCCTCGCAACTGCCTTTGCAGACAGTGTGCCAAATGTAATAATTTGCGCAACATTGGCTTTGCCATATTTTTGGGCAACATACTGAATCACTTGATGTCTTTTACTATCAACAAAATCAATATCAATATCAGGTAAAGTAATTCTTTCAGGGTTTAAAAAACGTTCAAATAATAAACCATAGGCAAGTGGATCTACTTGTGTAATGGCGAGGCTATATGCCACAAGGGAACCTGCGGACGAACCACGACCAGGTCCAGTCAAAATGCGATTTTCTTTCGCATAGCGCATAAAATCCGCGACAACTAAAAAATAGTCAGCAAAGCCCATGGAACAAATAATTTCAAGCTCATATTGTAGCCGTTCCCGATAGGCTGTAGGTATCGTCATTTGCTGAAATCTTTCTTCTAATCCTGTAAATGCTTCCTTCATCAGCAAGCTTTCAGCTGTTTCATCTACAGGTACAGGAAATTTAGGCATTTGCACAGACATTTCAGGTACAACAGCTTTACAGCTAGCGAGCATTTGTACACTTGCTTCAAGCCACTGTGGATGATCAGCAAACCAATTTTGCCATTCATCTGCTGTCGGTGCAAAATAGCCTTGCACATCGGCCGTTAGCATAGTGTTTCCTAGCTTATCACCTGTATCAATTGCTCTTGCTACTTCATAAGCAAAATGATCTTCTGGACGTAAAAAATAACAGCTTTGAGTGGCAACAAGCGGAATAGACTGTTCTTCGCACCAAATCACTATTTCTTCTTCATTCGCTGTTTTTACTCCATCTGGTCTAGCGATGCCCACATATAATTGCTGTTGAAATAGCTGAATTAAAGCAGTGACCGCAGTATGCCAATCCTCTAAATCTGCAAAATCATTTGTGGAAAGCAGAGCTATACAACCCGCTGCGTATCCCTCAAGCCACTTCCAAGGCAACACTTCGTCTTGTCTAATGGATATAGCACTACTAATCTTTAATAGCTGTTGATAGCCCTCCTGCGTTTGTGCATACAGAACAAGAGGGATGGTTTTCTCATGCCACTGTACGTTAACGGAAAGCCCAATGACAGCGTGGATACTTGCTTGCTGCAATGCTTTACAAAAAGGCAAAAGCCCGTACAATTTCGTATTAACGATTGCACAGGCCTGTGTCTTTTGCTCTTGTAAAAAAGGAATCAATTGCTCAAGCCGAATTGTGCTTTTCAATAAATCCGCGCTCGTATACATTTTCGTATATACATGTGTCAAATGAATCCCTTCCTTTTCTCTGTTAATGATACGCCTTACACATTTCTTGTAATCTTGAAATAACGTGGTCAGCTTCCTCCCATGAATAAGCTGTCGCACCAGATGCAAGCGGATGTCCTCCACCATTAAATTCTTTTGCTAATGTATTAATAACAGGTCCCTTCGAACGTAGACGTACTCGTATTTGATCTACTTCTTCAATGAAAACAACCCACGCGCATATCCCTTTAACACTGCCAAGGCAGCCTACTAATAAAGAGGCCTCAGATGGCACTGTATTATACTCAGCTAACAATTCCTTTGTTAGCTTTACATAGGCAGCTCCATGCTCATCCATTGTAAAGTTTTGATATATATAGCCTTGTAAATTAAGTAGCTTTTGCTCCATTTCATACATACCATCAAAAATTTGATTTCGATCAAAATCATATGTAATCAGCTCTGAAGCCACTTTAAATGTTTTCGCTGTCGTGCTTGGGAACTGGAATCTTCCTGTATCCCCTACAATTCCTGCAAATAATAGGCGTGCAGCAGCATCTGTAAGTTGCCAGCTAGCAACTGCCTTGCCTTCTTCATACAATTCATAAATCATTTCACTGCATGAGCTTGCTGTCGTATCTACCCATAATAAGTCACCATATGCATCGTCATTTGGGTGGTGATCAATTTTTATCACCATTTTTCCTTTTGTATAGCGTTGATCGTCAACCCGCTCTGTATTGGCCGTGTCTGTGACAATCACTAAAGCATTGTCGTACATATCATCTGCTATTTCATCAGGCTGTGCCATAAACGATAAGGAAGCGTCATGTTCACCAACAGCAAAGACCTTTTTCTCAGGGTAGTTGGCTAAAATAATCTCTTTTAAACCTTGCTGAGAACCATAAGCATCCGGATCTGGACGTACATGACGATGAATAATGATTGTTTCAAAGGCCTTAATTGTGTCGATGATTTGTCTTTTCACCTTAAATTCCTCCAAAATGATAGTAAGAACCGTTAGCATTTTTTTATAATTATCGTTACAATAATGTCTAGTTATGCTAGGAGGTTTACTATGCTCAATTTAATATTTGTATTTGCGATTATCATATCTTTTGTTTTTTATTTCTATTTTAAAACAAAACAATTCCGTTCTCCACTACCAATTACTAAAAATTGGTATAAAAGTAAGGCGAATATCGGCTTAGGTTCCTTAATTTTATCCTTCGCTTTAAATCAAGCTTATTTATTCCCAGGCTTATTTACATTTATTATTGTAGCAATTCTTGTCGCACTAGGCATCTTAGTTGTTATAGAAAATATAAAAAAAGCACGCCATTATGGGCAATTTGTTGAGGAAGAATTCCGCATTAATCAATAATATATGTAACAAAGGGATGACCAAGCAATTGCGCTAGGCCATCCCTTTTTCAATACTTAACGTTCTAATAGTTGGAACATCATCATTGCCTTACCGACAAGCATTTGTTGATTATACACTTCGAAGTCCATTTTCACAAACTTACGACTCATGTCTAAAATGCGAGGCTTAACCGTAAGCGTACTTTCCATTTGAACCGGCTTAATAAAATAAATAGTCATATTCTCAGCCACTGCATCACCACGTTTACGGCGTTTTAAGGCAAATGAACCAACTTCAGCTAGTAAAGTTGTAAAAGCACCATATGAAATGGCCCCATATTGATTGGTCATTTGTGGTGTGACTTTAAACTCTACTATTAGTTCTTCATCACCCAGTACCTTCATCTCATTTTTCACTAAATCATCAATCGTTTCACCATGCTGAGGCTGTCTTTGTGCTAATTGCAGCGCCTTAAGTACATCCTGACGACTAATAACACCTTGCAAAATATTGTCATCATCAACAATTGGTAAGAGATCAATCCCTTCCCAAATCATACGATGCCCAGCAGAAGCTACACTCATTTTCATGGAACCAGCAATCGGATTTTTTGTCATTACTTTTTCAACTAGCTCGTTCTCTTCACGACCAATAACGTCTTTTACGGTAATCATCCCGACTAATTTATTTTGATGTGTGACAACAGGAAATGCACCATGTGTTGTGCGTTCATTTAACTTATGAAAATGATGGATCGTTTCATCATTTTTTAAGGCAGCCGTGTCAGTCATTGGGACATAAATATCTTCAATAAATAAAATATCTTTTTTGATTAATTGGTCATAAATTGCTCGGTTAATCATTGTTGCTACTGTAAACGTATCATAGCTTGTTGAAATAATGGGTAAATCTAATGAATCCGCAAGTATTTTATTATCTTCCGTTGTATCAAAACCGCCAGTGATTAAAACAGCTGCACCCGCTCGAAGTGCATTTTCATGTGCCTTAATCCGGTTACCAACAATCAATAAGCTACCTGCATCTGTATAACGCATCATGTCTTCTAATTGCATTGCACCAATGACAAATTTCGTTAACGTTTTATGTAGACCCGATTTTCCACCTAAAACTTGGCCATCGACAATATTGACAATTTCTGCAAAAGTTAAGCGTTCAATATTTTCTTTCTTTTTTTTCTCAATGCGAATTGTTCCAACACGCTCAATCGAACTTACTAAGCGACGATTTTCCGCTTCCTTTATGGCACGATAAGCCGTCCCTTCACTCACTTGCATTTCTTTCGCTATTTGACGTACTGAAATTTTATCACCCACGGGTAGTGATTCGATGTATTGTAAAATTTTCTCATGTTTTGTAGACAAAATATCACCTATTTCCTAAGCTTCTATTCTGCTCTTAGTGTACCATATTTTTTATAAAAATATTTAATATAAAGTGATCAAATTGTTTAACTTTCCCCATCATTTCAACTACTAGCGTGGTGTCAATTCATATAGTACAGCCCTATCAACGATTAGAAACAGTTTACTTTTTCGCCAGCTTTCAAAATTTGAACCTCTGTATTTTGCACTAAATCTGCAAAAATTTGTGGATCCTGCTCGATTGGTGGGAATGTATTGTAATGAATTGGTACGACAATTTTCGGCTTTAAGAATGAAACCGCGCAAGCTGCATCCTCTGGTCCCATTGTAAAATTATCCCCAATCGGTAAAAATGCAATATCAATAGGGTGTCGTTCGCCAATTAATTTCATATCACTAAATAGAGCTGTATCACCTGCATGATAAATCGTTAATCCCTCAACAAATAATAAAACCCCTGCCGGCATACCCATATAAATTATTTCATTATTTTCTGTTACATAAGATGAACCGTGAAAGGCTTGTGTAAACTTCACCTTACCAAAGTCAAACTCCTTAGCACCACCAATATGCATTGGATGTGCTTTTACACCTTGCCAAGAGATCCAATTAGCTAATTCATTTGGAGCAATGACTAACGCATCTTTTTTCTTCGCTAGCTCCACTGTGTCCCCAACATGATCATTATGCCCATGTGTAAGTACAATAATATCTGGTGCTTCTTCTGCCACCGTTAAGTCTGTTTGCCCATTGCCATTAATAAAAGGGTCAATTAAAATTGTTTTCCCGTTTGTTTGAATTTTGACAACTGAATGTCCATGATAACTAATTTCCATTTTAAAATCCTCCTCGAAAACCAAATTACAGTTCATCATTTTAATTCGCTACTCATGCGCTTTTTCCCTTTTTTTGATATGCTTGTACAGAGAATAATCGTAGTGTTCTCTAACAGCCTTATACCCTGTTAGCGCACAATTATTCAGTACTAGAAAAGGAACATCGACATTGCTTTATAGAGTCGACGCTTTTTTACGTAAAATTTCCCATGTACTAAAAGGAGGACATATTGATGTCAAAGGTCGAAGAAATCCAAAGTTATTTACAGCAACATCACATCGATGCAGCATTTGTAACAACACCTGACAATGTTTTTTACGTTTCAGGCTTTAAAAGTGATCCACATGAAAGATTACTAGGAGTCATGATTTTTAAAGATGCCGAGCCTTTTCTAATTTGTCCACAAATGGAGATTCCAGATGCGAAGGCAGCAGGTTGGTCTTATGAGGTAATCGGCCATCAGGATACTGAAAACTCAATGGACGTTCTTGCGCAAGCAATCATTTCACACCAAGTTAATCCGACTACGTTTGCTATTGAAAAATCGCAACTAATCGTCGAGCGTTTAGAAGCTTTACAGCAATCATTCCCACAGGCTAACTTTGTTCGCCTTGATGAAAAGATTAATGCTATGCGCGTCATCAAAGATGAGACTGAATTAGAAAAATTACGTAAAGCTGCGGAGCTAGCAGACTATGCAATTGAAATCGGTTGTAAGGAGATCGCTGAAGGGAAAACAGAAATGGAAATTCTAACAGCGATTGAAAGTGCTATTCAAGATAAAGGTTGCAAAATGTCCTTTGAAACAATGGTATTAAGTGGTCCAAAAACGGCCTCTCCTCACGGCAAGCCAGGTGCACGTAAAATTGAAAAAGGGGATATGGTATTATTTGACCTTGGGGTTATTTACGATGGCTATTGCTCAGATATTACGCGTACTGTTGCCTTTGGGGAGCCTAGTGAAGCACAGAAGGAAATTTATCACGCTGTTTTAGCTGCCAATACAAATGCTGTCGCAGCTGTAAAACCAGGTATTCGTGCGATGGACTTAGATAAAATTGCACGTGATACTATCACAGAAGCTGGCTATGGTGAATATTTCACTCACCGTCTTGGTCATGGCCTTGGAATTTCTGTGCATGAATTCCCATCCGTTACAGGTGCAAATGAAATGACGATGGAAGAAGGCATGGTCTTTACAATTGAGCCAGGGATTTATAAATCAGATGTGACAGGCGTACGCATTGAGGATGATGTAGTTGTAACGAAAGATGGCGTTGAAGTATTAACAAAATTCCCGAAAGATTTAATTGTTCTATAATTACACACAAAAAAGGAAGCAACTAGTGTAGTGCTTCCTTTTTTGATTTATTGAATTAACTCATCCACTTCGACAAATGGAAGACCTTGTGAATCTGCCACTGCTTTATAGACTAGTTGTCCATCTAATGTATTCACACCTTTTTTCAGTGCCGCATTATCTAGGCAAGCTTGTTTATAGCCTTTGTTTGCAATTTGAAGTGCATATGGAATTGTATTATTTGTTAAAGCAATTGTTGATGTGCGCGGTACTGCTCCTGGCATATTTGCTACTGCATAATGTACTACGCCATGTTTCACGTATGTTGGGTCATCATGAGTTGTCACACGATCAGACGAAGCAAAAATACCGCCTTGGTCAATCGCAATATCGACTACAACAGAGCCAGCTTGCATTGACTGAATCATTTCTTCAGAAACAAGTTTCGGTGCTTTTGCGCCTGGTATTAACACCGCACCAATGACTAAATCTGAATCTTTCACTGATTCTGCAATATTATAAGGATTTGAAATTAATGTTTGAACATCACGACCAAACAGATCTTCTAATTGACGTAAACGTTCTGGGCTTAAATCGATTACTGTCACATCCGCACCCATGCCAACAGCGATTTTTGCAGCATTTGTTCCTGCGATACCACCACCGATTATTGTCACCTTGCCACGCTGCACACCTGAAACGCCACCTAATAAAATACCTTTACCAGCATGGTTTCTTTCTAAGAACTGTGCACCGATTTGCGTAGCCATTTTACCAGCTACTTCACTCATAGGCGTTAACAATGGTAATGAACCGTTTGCTAATTGCACTGTTTCGTAGGCAATACCTACAACCTTTTTATTTAAAAGTGCCTGAGTTAGTTCAACCTCTGGCGCTAAGTGTAAATACGTAAATAAAATTTGACCTTCATAGAAATAATCATATTCAGAAGCTACAGGTTCTTTTACCTTCATGATCATTTCTTGTGACCATGCTTCTTTAGCAGTTTGAACAATATGAGCTCCTGCTGCAATGTAATCAGCATCCGTAAAGCTTGACCCTAAGCCTGCTCCAGTTTCAATGTATACCTCATGACCTGCGTGTGTTAAAGTTACAACTCCTGCTGGTGTCATGGCTACACGATTCTCATTGTTTTTAATTTCCTTTGGAATACCAATCTTCATTGTTTCCTATCCCCTTCCATAGCATAAAAAATAAGCATCATTATTATGTAACTAAGAATTGATGCACCCCTTGCCATTCCATATTACCAAACAAATGCAAAAAAAGCTTTAACTAAAGCAAATACAAATAAAATTTCTAACATTTATAAAATACTAAATATTTAAACGATGAATAATGGTATAAATTATTATATTTGAAAACTAAAAAGACGGCTATAACAGTTGCTAACGAAGTAAATACTTCCACAAGTTCTACCGATCAAAAGGCGTTTACACGCTGTAAATAGTGGGAATTAAGTAAGTGTATATAATTGACATTTTGAAATGAAATGTCTTCACTTTTTCATATTTTTCTTTCGGAAAGTATTTCCTTTAGAAAATCATTTGGTATAATCAACATATACAAATCAGGGAGGTTTTTCAAAATGGCTAATCATTATAAAAGCATTGTTGTTGCAGTAGACGGCTCAAAAGAAGCTGAATATGCATTTCGTAAGTCAATTGATGTTGCAAAACGAAACGAAGGTGCTGTCTTAAATCTAGTAAATGTTATTGATACACGTTCATTCGCTGCAATCGAAGCATATGACCGTTCCATTGCAGAACGTGCTCAAGCATTCTCTGAAGAGCTATTAAATGGTTACAAAAAACAAGCTGAAGATGAAGGCTTAACAAACGTTAATCTTATCATTGAGTACGGCTCTCCTAAAAATATCATTACAAAAGAGCTTTCTAAAGTCGTAGACGCAGATCTAATCATTTGTGGTGCAACTGGTCTAAATGCAGTTGAACGCTTCCTAATCGGTTCAGTATCTGAAGCAATTGTACGTTCAGCTAAATGTGACGTACTTGTTATCCGTACACCAGAAAACTAATTCGCAATACATAAAAAGGTATCCTTCCATAGGATACCTTTTTACATTGTGTTGAAAAACAAAACGATCACTAGAATTTCTATGAAGGGTGAAAAAGGCTTTTCATTCTAAAGGACGCTGGTCCAACAGAAATCACCCTCACCTTACCAAAAGGTCTTTTTCTGCTAGTAGTAACATCATCTTTTTACTTATGTCGGCTTCCAGAGCAATTATTTGCCCTCTTTCCACATCTTCACTTTTTCAAAGAACAGCGCAAGAGCTTGCTTATTCTGCATATTCGGTACTTTTGCTAATAGTACCTCTTTAGGTGCTTTCAATTCCTTTGCTTGCTTTTGCAAAATCACAATACTTTTTTCTAATGCCTTATTGGCAAACATAGCCTCAGGTAATTGAATAATGGCTTGAATCCAAGCATGCTTTTGAATGTACTTGTGTAGTTGCTTAGATTGCTCGGAGTCAAAAAGATGTGATGGTGCAAGGAAAAATAAATAGCCGCCATCCTTTGTATAATTCATCGATTGCTCAATGAATAGATGATGAGCATAACTCATCCCCTCTGCTGCGCATAATTCATAATCGAGTGCTACTTCTTCATTAGGATAATAGCCTACAGGTAAATCACAAACAACGGCATCCACTGGGTTTACCAATAAATCTTCTAAGGCATCTTGACGGTATAAGGAAATAGGCTGTTCTGTTAAATCAGCAGTAGCAGCAGCAAGACGAATTAATAGCTCGTCAACCTCTACGCCTGTCGCTTCCACTTTTCCATCTAATAAATTCATGACTGTTAGTAGTAAATTCCCCGTACCTACGGCTGGGTCCATAATTGACATTTTTTCGTTTGCAAGGCGCTCTTCAAATATTTGCTCCACAAAATAGCCAACTAGTAACCCTAACGTATCAGGTGTCATTTGATGGTTTGGCTGCGACCCTTTGCGCATTCCTTTTAAAATAGCGATTTGAATAGCTTTGCGAATATCCTCTTTTGTTGCATCCTTTTGTGAAAAATTCACTTCGCCATCAAGCCATGCCTCGAGACCATCTAGCAACCCTTCTAACAATGTTAAATCTTGTTCTTTTTCGATCTTTTCAGCATGCTCATTTAGCAGACCAAATAATTTCTCGATATTTTCCATATTTAAACTTCCTTTCACGCAGAAAAGAGCCGTGACAAACTCTCGTCACAGCCCCTTTGTCTAGTATTATCTTAGCCTAAAAGCAGCTCATTATGCTAGTGCTTTAACAGCTGCAATGGCCGCTTCATAGTTTGGATGATCTGTAGCTTCAGGTACATATTCAACATATGTTACTTTATTATTTGCATCCACAACGAATACTGCACGTGTCAGAAGACGTAATTCTTGAATGTACACGCCATACGCTTCACCAAATGAAAGATCGCGGTGATCTGATACAGTTTGCACTGCATCAATACCTGCTGCACCACACCAACGCTTTTGAGCGAATGGAAGATCGACAGATACTGTATAAATAACTACATTGTCACCCAGGTTAGCTGCTTCTTCATTAAAACGGCGTGTTTGTGCATCACATACACCAGTATCTAATGATGGTACAACACTAAATAGACGAATTTTGCCTTCTGAATCATTTAATGTTACAGGTGATAGGTCATTCGCTAATACCGTAAAATTTGGAGCTTGATCGCCCACCTTTACTTCATTTCCTACTAGTGTTACTGGACCATTTTTAAATGTTACTTGTGCCATATAAACGCCTCCTTATTTCATATGTACATAATATTACTAAATGAAGGGAATTAATTGCAACTAAGATAGCTTACTTTAGAAGAACTAGCTTAGAAATAGGAAAGACTGTCTCGAATTAGGAGACAGCCTTTTGTTTATTGTTCATTTTTTTCCTCTAGCTTGGCTAGTTCTATTTTTTCCTCTTGCACAGTCGTTTCTATCTGCTCTTGCTGTTTTGGCAAAGCGGCTGGTGCTGGATCCTTTTCAACAAAGACTTTTTCGTGCACCACTGCTGTATCTGCAAAATAATCATGTAACCCTTGATTTTCTGGTAAAATGACTACCAAAATATACAAAGGCATAAAAATATTATTGATAATGCGGCCAATCCAATCACGGAATAACACATCTGACCAAGTAAGCTTATCATGCTTTAATGAAATAACACGTAAGCCAAAAACCATTTTTCCAAGTGTTTGCCCAAAGAACTTTGTCATCAGTACAAAATAGCTATAATAGAGGATCGCTGTGATGATTGAAATCGGTGCATACCAAACAGATTCTGATAAGGACCAATCCATTAGATAAAAGATAGGATTGATAAGTATTCCAACTACAGCAGAAATAATGAATCCATCTAATAAAAATGCCCAAAACCGAATCCAAAAACCAGCCGTTTTTAAAGCATAGTTTTTATGCTTTATTGACTCATCTGGAGCGTTCATAAGAAAGCCATTTTCCATAGAGGGTGAACCTTGCATAACAAATTCATTGTTTGTCATTGTACTCCCTCCTTAGTATTCCCCGTATAAATACATCATTTTCGGTGCACTGTAGTCGGTCATAATTTTCATTAGCATTTTTTCTTCTGCAGATGGACCAAACATGGAGCCAATTTTCATCCCAACGTATGATTGCCAGCCTCCCATATCGTACGCATACTCAAATAAAGCAGCATCTTCCAGTCCATAATCTGCACGTAGAGCAGCGATGGCTGCTTCTTCATCACCAATTTCATCGATTAAACCTGCTTCAAGCGCTTTTGTGCCACCAAGAATACGACCATCTGCAACCTTCTTCACTTCTGCTTCAGACATATTACGTCCCTGCTCTACAATGTCTACAAATTCTTCATACGTTTCATTAATCATATCCTGCATCATTGCACGTTCTTCTGGTGTCACTTCACGCATTGGGCTTAGCATATCCTTATGCTCCCCTGATTTAAACGTTTCAAATTTAACACCTACTTTTTCAGCCAATGCTTGGTAGTTAATGGATTGCATAATGACGCCAATTGAGCCTGTTATTGTATCACGATGGGCAAAGATTTTATCTGCAGGTGCTGAAATATAATAACCACCTGATGCTGCCATCGAATCCATCGATACATAAATTGGAATTTGTCGTTCTTCTTTAATTTTTAGCAGCTTTTTATAGATTTCTGCAGATTCTTTCACACCACCACCTGGAGAATTGACGCTTAAAACAACGCCCTGTATCGAATCATCATACAAAATATTATCCAATTGCTCTAAGAAAAATGTATGATCATAGGCAACTGGTTGCCATAATGTACTTGAGCCGATATCTTGAATCGCTCCATCTACCTTTAAATAAGCAATTCGCTTATCAAAATTGTCCCCTTCAATGACATTTTCATATACATCTAAATTATTCCCAGCCATCAAACTATCAAAATTACCTAGGAAATCTGCTTTAAATAGGGCAAAAATGGTGTTAATTCCTAATGAAAATAGTAAAAGAACACCTGCGACTACTAAAGCAACCCACCTTTTTACATTCATGTCTTTCCGCCTCCTCAACACGTAATACGAATGACTTGCTTATTTGTTTCATTTTTTTGCAATAATATGCAAAAAGCTTGTTGCTATTTATTTCCTCATATTACCTTACCTAAAAAAATAAAAAAAATCAAAGTCCATACCTTTGCATGAACTTTGATTTTCGACATTATTTCCTAGGAAATGATGATGAATGGCATTGCTTTGTTTCTTGCTGTCGTAATTCAACTCGTCGAATTTTTCCAGAGGATGTTTTGGGTAGCTCTTCGACAAATTCAATAGCACGTGGATATTTATATGGGGCAGTCAATGATTTCACATGACTTTGAAGTGTTTGAATAAGTGTTTCATCACCAATTTCACCATTACGAAGAACAATAAATGCCTTTACAATATTTCCTCGAACTTTATCTGGACTGGCAATGACAGCAGCTTCTTTCACAGTTGGATGCTTCATCAAAGCATCCTCTACTTCAAAGGGACCAATTGTATAACCAGAGGAGATAATGACATCATCTCCTCGACCCTCAAACCAAAAGTAGCCATCTTCATCTTTGTAGGCACGATCTCCTGTTATATACCAATCACCACGGAATTGTAAATTTGTACGTTCAGGATCATTTAAATATTTTTTAAAGAGAGCTGGTGTTTCACGATGAACAGCAATATCACCCACCTCTCCCACTGCAACGGGATTGCCGAAATCGTTAATAATATTAACGGTGTTGCCAGGAGTAGGTTTTCCCATTGAGCCAACTCGCGCCTCCATCCCTACCATTGTACCAACAAGTAATGTATTTTCCGTTTGACCATAGCCATCTCGCACTTGTAAATGGAATGTTTCTGAAAATACGTTGATAACCTCACTATTTAATGGTTCACCTGCTGATACAGCTTGGCGAATTGCATGTAAATCATATGCGTGTAAATTTTCAAGTGATGCCATAAAACGATATTCAGTTGGTGTACAGCATAATACATTGATTTTGAATTTTTCAAGCAGTGCCAAATAGGAAGCCGCATCAAATTTACCTTTGTAAACAAATGCAGTAGCACCACTGCCTAATGTAGCGAGAAAGGGACTCCATATCCATTTTTGCCATCCAGGTGCTGCTGTTGCCCAAACAATATCATTTTCTTGTACACCTAACCAATGTGGTGCTGTTGTTCGTAAATGAGCATAGCCCCAGCTGTGTGTATGTACCGCTGCCTTCGGGTTACCTGTTGTGCCGCTTGTATAGGCTAAAAATGCATTATCAGTACTTTTTGTCGGAGTCGGATTTATGTAAGTTGTAGGTTGATGGTGCATTTTTTCTAGTAAAGGCTGCCAAGGCTCATGTGCTTGTCCTATAACAAATTGCTGTATACCCTGTAAATTTCCAACTTCATCAAATTGTTCAATATAGGGCTCATAGGCAACAACCCCTTTAGCATTGGCGTGATGAATGCGATACTCAATATCTTTTGTTCTTAACATTTCTGAGCTTGGAATGATGGTTAAACCTGCTTTTAATGCTGCAATATAAACAATATATGCTTCCACTGAGCGTGGTACCATCACTAAAATCACATCACCCTTCGTTAAACCTTGTAAGGTGAAAACATGTGCTGCTTGATTCGCTTTTTCCATCAAATGTGCATATGTAATAAATTGTACAGCTTGATTTTCTTCATAAATAATTAAAGCATTTTTCGTTGCATCCTGAGCATATTTTTCAATTTCCTCTGTTATGTTATACCATTCTGGTGCAACTAAATCTTGTCTTTTCATGGCAAATGCCCCCTTTTGCTATGACACATTATAAAACTCCTTTTTCAGTATTTTCAATGGTTTACGCTTAATTTAGGTAAAGTCATGACAACTATCATACCTAGCTATATGGCATCAGTCACGTTTTGTCGATAGGAAAACTAGCTATTGAATACAAATGAAAAGTATGGTACATTTTGGTCAACTAAAAGCAAAATTGCAGGGGGACTCGAAAGAGTTGAGAAGGTAAAACCTGACCCTTTGAACCTGTTAGTTAATACTGACGTAGGGAGCAACAAACATCGATTTTTTCAGATGAAAGGCTCTTTTTCGTGTATTTTTACATAAAAAGAGCTTTTTTTGCATGCTTACGTCCATCCACAAAGGAGGACAAAAACAAAATGATATTTCAAACAATTCGTCAACAGCAACCACTTATTCATTGCATCACAAACTATGTGGTGGCAAATTTCCAAGCAAATGGTTTATTAGCATTAGGTGCTTCGCCCGTTATGGCTGACGATAGCCAAGAGGTTGAGGAAATGGTAGCAATGGCACAAGCATTATTAATTAATATTGGGACACTCAATACTCGCACCAAAAACGCCATGCTGTTAGCAGGAAAAAAAGCTAATGCACTTGGCATTCCAGTTATATTAGATCCAGTTGGGGCAGGGGCTACAACTTATCGCAAGGAAACCGTTCAATACTTACTTGAAAACATAGAATTTGCCGTAATTCGCTGTAATATCGGTGAGCTTGCGGCTATAGCCAATGTAGATTGGCAACAGAAAGGTGTAGATAGTGGTCATGGCTCCATGTCACTGGAGACGGAAGCATTACTAGTGGCACAACGATATAATTGTATCGTTATTGTAACAGGTGAACGTGATCTTATAACAAATGGCGAGCATAGCCAGTGGATAGCTGGTGGCCACCCACAAATGACAGAGGTCACTGGTACTGGCTGTTTACTTAGTGCGCTTTGTGGTGCTGCCTATGTCGCAGGTAACAAGCCATACAACCAATTAACAGAAACACTCACTTACTATAAAAAGGCAGCGGTACTAGCTTCTGCATTCACTGCAGATATCGGTGATTTTCAAATAGCTTTGCTTAATGCTATACATCGTTTATCAAAGGATGGTGAAGCATCATGCATATTGTAACGACGATTGCTGGATCAGATAGTGGTGGCGGTGCTGGTATACAGGCTGATTTAAAAACATTTCAGGAATTAGAGGTGTTCGGCACTTCCGTTATTACAGCTTTAACTGCACAAAATACAACAGGCGTGACAGGTGTTTTCCCCATTGACATTTCGTTTGTGGAAAAACAATTTCAAGCGTTAGTCGAAGATTTTCCGATTGCTGCAATGAAAACAGGCATGCTTTATTCCTCTGGTATTATCCAAGCCATCGCACGCATGATCGGTGAATTAAATATACCACTAATTGTGGATCCCGTAATGATTGCAAAAGGTGGAGAAAGCTTATTACAGCAAGAAGCTATTGAGGCGTTACGCTCATCTTTACTACCACTAGCTACGATTGTTACGCCAAATATACCCGAAGCAGAGGCTCTCACGGGGAGAACCATTCGCCATTTTGAGGATATGAAACAAGTGGCTCAAAGCTTTTTACAGCTAGGTGTACAATGCGTCATTCTAAAGGGTGGGCATTTAGCAGAACCACTTTATGCCATTGATTATGTATTTTTCAAAAATGGACAATCTTTTTCGATGCAGTCTCCACGAATCCAAACAAAAAATACACATGGTACTGGCTGTACATTTTCAGCAGCACTCACTGCTTTTCTTGGACGGGGTTTAGCGATGAAAGAGGCTATTATCGAAGCTAAAAAATTTATTCAATTAGCGATTATGCATGATTTATCCATAGGCAACGGGCATGGACCTACAAATCATTTCGCTTATCAACAGCATAAGGAAACCTGTGAGGTAATCATTCATGAAACGTGAGGATTTACAGCTTTATTTTATTATGGGAACAGGCAATGTTTTTCAACAAAATCCCATCCATCTCCTCGAAAAGGCATTGCAAGCTGGCATTACGATGTTTCAATTTCGCGAGAAAGGATCTCTTGCCTTAACTGGATTAGCCTATGAACAATTTGCACGCCAATGTCAAAAACTTTGTCAGCAGTATAATGTACCGTTTGTCGTTAACGATGATGTAGAGCTTGCTTTGCGACTTGGTGCTGATGGCGTTCATATTGGACAAGATGACTTAGATGTTGAAATGGCACGTAAAAAAATCGGGAACATGATACTTGGTGTTTCTGTACATTCACAGGAGGAATTACAAACAGCTATAGACCATCATGCTGATTATGTAGGAATTGGTCCAATCTTTGCAACAACATCTAAAAGTGATGCACAACCACCATGTGGTACAAATTTTTTACAGCAAGCTTGTCATCTTTATCCTGAATTACCGATTGTAGCGATTGGTGGGATTACTTGTACAAATGCACATTCTGTTTTTCAAGCAGGTGCTGATGGTGTTGCCGTTATTTCTGCTATCTGTGAAAGTCAAGATATTGCACACACCGTATCTACATTTACGTCATTATCTCGCATAAAAAAATGATCTATAAACAAACTAAAACCAGTGCCTTTTACGGTCACTGGTTTTAAGTTTATAAATGCTTAGTCAGCATTTATTGGTTGTTTGGCATACCTTTTAATTGAGATTCTGCCATTTGTACAAGACGTTTAGTGATTTCACCACCAACGGAACCGTTAGCACGAGCTGAAGCTTCAGCTCCTAATTGAACACCAAATTCTTGTGCAATTTCGTATTTCATTTGATCTAGTGCTTGTTGTACACCAGGTACTGCAAGCTTGTTTGAACTGCTGTTGTTGTTTGAAGTCATGTGTCTCACCTCCTTGTGAATATAGAATGTGCGATATTCGATTTTTAATACGAAAATTTTAAAGGTAAATTGTACCTCTAATGGCATCTAGCCATTAATATAAAAAAGCCGTCTCAAAATGGACTTTGAGACGGCTTTGAAACCTTATAATAGTTCTGCAAACTTATCTTGTTGTTGCTCTTCTTTCTTAGGGAAAATATAGACCTCTCGATTTTTTACTGCTCGCTCGATTAGCTCATCAAAATCAGAGAAGCTTTCATAATGCTCGACCTTTTCAAGCTTCGGCTTTGTTTTTGGACTTGTAGGTGTAAAAATCGTACAGCAATCTTCAAATGGCTGAATAGATGTTTCGTATGTGCCGATGTTTTCTGCAATATCAATGATTTCAAGTTTATCTGATGAAATTAACGGACGCAAAATAGGTGTATTCGTTACAGCATTAATCGCTGTTAAACTTTCAAGCGTTTGACTCGCTACCTGCCCAAGACTTTCACCTGTTACAATGGCAAGTGCCCCAATTTCCTCACGCACCTGATCAGCTACTTTCAACATCATACGGCGTGTTGTTGTCATCGATACATTAGAAGGTACTTTCTCTTTAATAAGAACTTGTATTTCAGTAAATGGAATGACATGTAAACGAATACTAGCACCAAATTTCGTTAGTTCATTGGCAAGTACCTTTACTTTTTCTAATGAATTTTCGCTTGTATATGGTGGACTAAAGAAGTGAATCGCTTCTAATCGCACGCCTCGCTTCATCATTAAATAACCTGCAACAGGGCTATCAATACCACCAGACAACATTAATAAAGATTTTCCATTAGACCCTACAGGCATTCCACCTGCGCCAGGAATAACTTGTGCCATCATATATGTTGCATCATGACGAACTTCTACACGTAGTTCAATATCAGGCTGCTTCACTTTGACTGATAAATTTTGAAATTGCGGTAAAACATAGCCACCAATCTCACGTTGGGTGGCATGAGATTCTAAAGGAAATGTTTTATCGGTACGTTTCACTTCTACTTTAAATGTATGCTGCTCATCTTTAAATGTCTCCATTATAGTGATGGCAAGTTTCTTCATACTTTCTATATCTTTTTCACATGCAGCCACAGGGCTAAAAGATTGAATACCAAAAATTTTAGGTAAGCCTGTTACGAGCGCCTGCATTTGTGTTTCGTTTTCTATAGCAATAAACATACGATCACGCTCTGTACGAATATGCAGTTGTCCTAGATCGGCAAAAGCATGACGAATATTTTCACGTAAGCGACGGATAAAATCCATTTTGTTGCGACCTTTTGTAGAAAGCTCACCATATCGAATTAAAATTTCTTTCCAAATCATTACTTAATTTCTCCTTTGAGTTCCAGCATGACTTCTGCTAGTACTTGTTTAAACTTTTCTATATCTTGTGCTGTGTTATGCGCACCAAAGCTCATACGAATTACACCTTTTTTATAATGCTCATCGAGGTGCAGAGCCTCGACAACATGGCTTGTTTTCGTTTGCTTCGATGAACAAGCACTTGATGTTGACACGATGATGCCACGTTTTTGCATAGCATTAATAATGACTTCCCCTTTTAAATCACGAACACTGAACGATAAAATATGTGCAGCTCCTTGTGGAGTCGATAAAATATGCACTGCCTCTCCGTATCCTTTTAGTTGCGTACGAATTTCATCTTGCCATTGACGGTATTTCATTGCACGGTCATTCAATGTTTCTACTGCTAATCGAGCCGCTTTTGCTAATGCAGCTGCTTGCGGTACCGCTACAGTACCACTTCTCAAACCAAATTCCTGACCTCCACCAAGTGCATAAGGCTGCCATCTCATGCTTTTACGAAAGGCTAATACACCTGAGCCTTTAAAGCCATGAATTTTATGACCAGAAATAGCAATACTGTCTGGACCTTCTTCTCCATTAAAGGACACAGCTAATTTCCCAAAGCTTTGAACAGCATCAACATGAAGAGCTGCTCTACTCATTTCATGAATCATTGCTGCTGCTTCCTTAATAGGCTGGATAGCACCCATTTCATTATTCACATGCATAATGCTGACTAAAATTGTATCTTTACGTATTTTAGCACGCAGCTCCTCTAAAGAAATGACTCCATGTTGATCAACTCGAAGATAGTCAACCTCATAGCCCTCTTTTGTAAGCTGTTTAACTGTTTCTAAAACCGATGGATGTTCTATTTCAGTCGTTAAAATATGCTTTCCTATATGTGTATTACTACGTGCTATACCAAAAATAGCTGCATTATTTGACTCTGTCCCACCTGAAGTAAATAGCACATTTTTTGCCTCTGTCTGCAAAATATCTGCTACTTGCTCACGTGCACGCATTAATAAATCATTTGCTTCAACTCCCATGGCATGGATGGATGCAGGATTGGCATAATACTGCTCATTCACTACCATAAATGTCTGCATAACCTCTGGTAAAGGTTTTGTTGTTGCACTATTATCTAAATAAATTGTCTTAACCATCACTTTTCACACACTTTCAAAACGTTGATTTAACGGTATTTATCATAACGCAATCTTTGGCGATTGACCACTAACTTTCACGATTCTTCAAATTTTAAATAGTATATTACACTTTTTTCAACATTGTAATAAAGATTGTTGGTGTACTAAATTCACTATCTTTGACAAAGCCGAATTTTTCATAAAGACGAATGGCTCTCTTATTAAATCGGGCCACAGTTAAACGAAGCGGTAGTTGATGCTCTTGTTGAATTGTTTTGACAATAAACGAAAAAAATGCCGTCCCTAAGCCTTGACCAGTTAGATTGGGCTTCATACCGATGCCGATATCTACATAGCATTCTGCATATGCCCCAATGTCATGTCCTTTCGGCACTTGTGCGGCTGTTCCTGTGCAATAATAGCCGATTAACTCCTCCTGCTCATTAAAGATAGCATTGTAGGGATTTTCGAGCATTTCTTGTAAGGTTTCATCTGATAAGTCATTATTATAAAAATCGTATGGTGCTGCATAATGCCATTGTAAAATTTCACTCGCATACTTCTCATTCATTTCTCGTAGCGACAGCTTCAACCGTATCATACCTTTCCCTCTATTTAAAAAGAAAGCTGTCTAAAAAGTAATCGCTATACTTTTTAGACAGCTAACAGTTATTTGAATTAATTTGACATAGACTCTTCTGCAACCATTTCTTGAATACGTTTTAAAGCACCTGGCTCCATCTCTTCAACAGCTGTTCCTGCTTCTTCTAATGCTTTCGCATAACGGAATTGATGGAATGCCTCTTCAGCTTCTTTTAAACGCGCATTCAATGTTGGATTCGAAGCACGATGACGATTTCCATACTGAATAATACGTTCAATAAGCATAACATTTTCTATTAACTCATGTGCTTTGACTTTTACATCCTCTACGCACAGTGTGGCAGCATTTAAATTATTATGAACAGTCCCCATATTTAATGGTACTTCTTGCAGGCTTTGCATAACAATGTAGATGTGCTCTGCAGCCTCATCAAGACGTGCATCCATTTCCTCAGGGATTCCTGGGATATTGGCCTTGTTCAATAAGCGATCTGTATCTTGTAATATTTTCTTTAAATTTTCAACTTGAGCGCGGGCTTTATTTTCATCAATTCGAAGTTTCTTCATTGTATTTGATAAATGTCCTTGCTCCTCATGAATTCGTTCAAGCTCTTCACTAATTTCGATTAATTCTTCCTGTAAACTAGAATAAGCCGATTTTTCTTCTCTCACACGCATAGCTAATAAGTCGTAGCGACGTTGTAATGCTTCCAATTGTTTTAATGCAGCTTTCGGAATTTCTGCATCCTTTTCGTTCAAATGATAACTTTGTTGCACATAGGTCGCTTCATCATTCACTAATTTTGTTGAAGAAATAACATTAGTGATGGAGCTTAATAGACGCTCACAATTTTGATCAACGTAATTTTTAGCAATAACCTCTTTTTCAAGTAAATCATAAAAATGATCGATTTCTTCATTTATTTCTGTCACACGAGGTTTAACTACTGTTAAATTAAGCGCTGCTAAGTCTTTTTTTAATTCATCAAACTCTTTTTCATACTTATTTAATGCCTCAGTCAATTCTAAATGCTGTAAATAGTAAGATTGATCTTCCATTTCACGCTGACCATTCCGCAATTCCTGAACCGCTCCTGGTAGCTTCACTTGTAATTCCGTTAAAATGGTTGGGACATCATTAATAAATTCAAAGGTCTGCTGTGATTCTTGATTTAAACTAATGACAATTTCGCGTGCTTGCAAATAATTCCCATCATTTGTCAATACATCAAACTCTTCAAACTTTTGTACAAATGTTTCTAGCTTTTTCTCAAGTGCAGGTAACGCTACACCAAATGAATGTTGGTGAGCAAGCAAAGTCTTTCTTGCTGAGCGATAATATTCCTTTAATTGTTCAATTTCAATTCGATTTTTTTCTTCGCTGCCAATTAATTCATTCAGTTCTTCTAAAATTTTATCTTTATCTTGTTCACATTTCTCAATATAATCTTCAATTTCACGTTCTATAAACGTCGCTTTTTTAAAACGAAGTCGATTAATTTGATCCTCAGCATCAAATAGCAATGAATCAATTTTAGTCATATGTACATCGATGACCTCATCCCAAGTATTGCGCCATCGTTCAAACATTTCTTCCGTTTCACCGTTCATGTTTAAAGATTTTACTTTTGAAATTTCTTCATTTATAGGATTATGTTGAATTTGTAATTTTTCATTTTCAAGTTTTGCAATGATTGCAACATGTTTTCTTCGCATCATAAATCCTACTATGGCTAAAATTAATAGTAGGATAATCGGAATGATGATATACTCCATCGTAAGCCTCCTATTCTACAATAAACGAATTGGCTAGTTGTCTTTATTATATACTATGTTTTCGCCTTTTGTACTAAAATTTAAGTGTTTTTCAGAAAACTGTATTTTCGCTATTGTGAAATACTTAAATAGCGCATCTATAGAGCTAAAGGAGTGGTAAATTATGAAACGTGATGGGCATATACATAGTCCTTTTTGTCCACATGGCAGTTCAGACTCTTTCGTGCAATATATTGAAAAAGCAATTTCTCACCATTTCACTGATATCACCTTTACTGAACATGCCCCATTACCAAATAATTTTGTCGATCCTACCCCGCAAAAAGATAGCGGAATGAATCCACATGATCTCATGCCCTACTTTGAGGAATTGCAACACCTACAAAAACAGTATGCACAAGATATTCGCATCCGAATTGGGTTAGAAGTTGACTATATCCAAGGTTTTGAACAAGAAACTCGGCAATTCCTTGATACATATGGACATTTTTTAGATGATGCGATCTTGTCTGTCCATTTTTTGCAATGGCAAGATTCCTTTGTATGTATCGACTTTTCTCCTGAGTGCTTTATTGATTTTTCAAAAAAAGTTGGCTCTGTTAAACAGGTTTATGATTTATATTATGATACTGTCCTACAATCCATTAAGGCCGATCTTGGTCCATACAAGCCGAAGCGGATTGGGCATCCATCTCTTGTTCATAAATTTCAGCTAGTGCATAATGAAAAAATCAATGATGCCTCACGCATCAAAGAAGTATTAGACAGCATGAAATGTGGAGGCTATGAGCTAGATATAAATAGTGCTGGTTTAAGCAAACAATATTGTCAGGAGCCTTACCCTCCATTTACTTTTATCAAGTATAGTCAAGCTATTGAACTGCCATATGTATTTGGTTCGGATGCACATAGCGCAACGGACTTACATCAACATCATAATGTTATATTACCAATATAAATAATTTTTAAACGAGGTGCTTATATGTTTACAAAAATTAATTACGAAGGATCAATTGCTGGCCAATATCTGACATTATCCAAACAATTAGATGCACTACTGACTGGCGAAACAGATTTGATCGCCAATTTAAGTAATGCCTCAGCACTTTTAAATCAGTTTTTAACTGACATTAACTGGGTTGGCTTTTATATCCTACAAGAAAATGAGCTTGTACTCGGACCCTTTCAAGGTCTTCCAGCCTGCGTGAGAATCCCCATTGGTCGTGGCGTTTGTGGAACGTCCGTGGCAACGAAAGAAACGATTGTTGTCAAAGATGTGCACGAATTTCCAGGACATATTGCCTGTGATGCTGCTTCACAGTCCGAAATTGTGATTCCATTGATAAAACAAGGCAAGATCATTGGTGTCCTTGACATTGATAGCCCCATTGTGAGCCGTTTTTCAGAGGAAGACCGCAATGGCTTAGAACAATTTGTCCAAACATTACTTCTTCATTTATAAAATATTAAAAAATTGCCCTGAAATGTTTTATATTGTCATTTCAGGGCAAATTATTTGTACAGCCATAGACATTTCGCCTTATTCGCCTATACATTAGTTTGATAAGAGCCGTCATGAATACAAAAACGATTTTTCCCACTATTTTTCGCTTCATATAAGGCTGTATCAGCATGTAAAAAAACAGATTGGAAGGCTGGTCGGTCTCGTTCATCCCATGTTATGAGGCCCGCAGAAATAGTTACTTGTGGATCTGTAGTACTCGGAATAACCTCCACAATGGCGGATGCTAATTCTAATGCTTCCTGCTCCTTAATGTTTGGTACATAAACAGACATCTCTTCTCCGCCCCATCTTGCACAAATCCCACGACTACCAATCGTCTCTTTCAATTGGAGTGCAATTTGCACAAGAATTTTATCCCCTACTTGGTGACCGTACGTATCATTGATGCGCTTAAAATTATCAATATCAATTAACAAGAACATCCCAGACTGGTCGTATTCAAGCGACTTTTCTACAAATTGATCGAGATAGCTGCGTGCATATAGTTTTGTTAAATGATCCAAATCGACCATTTCCTGAAGTTGTGTTCGTAAAATTGAATTAGCAATGGCTAAAGAGGAGTGATGAATTAACGATTGCATTAATTTAAAACTATCGAACGAAAAGAAATATGGCTCTTTATGTAAGACAATACTAAAACCATTGATCTTTTCTTCCATTAATATAGGGATCGCCATAATGGAACGGTACTCAATTTGATTCGCTGTTAAACGACTGAAATCGGCAATAAACAGTGGATCATTCGTTTGAGCAAAATGCTGCTCAACATGTTTTATATAGGTCTGCCCCTCTTCTGCATTGAACAAAGATGTACTTGCGCCCGTCACTTCAAACGTATCATTTTTTTTAAATGCGAAACAAACTTCCATTGGTTGAAAAGATTTCAGTAACTGCTTTTGTAGGAAAAGTAACATTTCATGAATGTCAATCCGCATATTTAAACGATGTGATGTTTCATTGATGAGTTGTAAATCGCTTACAAGACGATGCGATTGATGATATAATTTTGCATTTTCAAGTGCATTTCCTGACGCTTGTGCAAGCATTCGTACGAAGTCTTTTTCAGTCGTTGAAAAAAGATAAGTCGTTGGTGCACTTACTTGCAAGATGCCATAGATAGCTTGCCTGCCCTTTATCGGCGCATTTAACAATCGACAATTTAAATCACTCGCTAGTTCTGTTGTTAACTCTCCTGATACAAAAGCCTCAATTGTAGCAGGTCTTTCTGATAAATAATCAAAAAGCTTAATATCGATGGTCGTATGTCGATCTTGATCATTCGATAATATAAGCTCTACATTAAACTCAGGGAAATTATCCCTTATATTTTTCAATACATTTTCTAAAATTAAATCAATATCCATTGTTGAATGAAATAAATCAGTCATATTATAGAGTTTTCTATATTGATCTTCGTTTATTTTGACATCTAAATTGTCCCTCATCATTTGAAGAACTTTCGAAAGTATTTCTATACACTCTTCACCATAATCCGAGGTCATAAAGTCATTCCAAGACTCTGATGCCTCCACAAGTAATACACCAATGGGATGTTTGCCCTCTGCTTGGAAAAGCACCATATCTGTCATCATTGAATAGGCCTGTCTTGCTTTTATTATATAAGGAATTTTCACTACTTTTTGTTGATAAAAACTAGCTTCGATCATCAGCCATGACACAGCATTTAGCTTTGTTTCAATTGTTAATGAAGCCATCTCCTCAATAGGTATTAATGAATTACCTTCAAAGCTGAGAAAAGCTGCATTATCAATTTTCAAGTGCTTCTTTAGACACTGTTTTAATGAATAAAAATACCCATTAAAACTAGCTTGTTCTTCATTAGAACTCACCCAAAAGCTCAAAACATCAGATTTTATATATTTTAGCGTTTGTAAATGGTCTGTCATGAAATCACCTTTTCTATATAACGTCCAAATCAATTACTATTAACTTATAATATATTATACATAATTTGTGTCATTTTGACTATGTAATTATCCCTTACTTTTACATTTTACATTACACAGCGTATCATTAACTATTTTCACATCATTTGAAATAGGTCTTAAGGAATTTCCTACTATGAAAACTCATGATGAAATTTTATATGTTAATAATTGACGTCCTTGTCCTGAGCAGTTACAATGGAGTTTGTGTAAAATAAACGCAGCAGTGGTATAAGCTTATAACTGTATTTTATTCCTCTATTTTCATATGTACAACTACTTAGATTCTTCTAGCAACGGAAATTAGATGGTGTATTGTGTAACCTAACGGCTGCATAGGCGAAAATACATGAAAATAAAATGCGTGTAAGAATGGGTACTACTGGTTTTTGTTTTACAACAAAAAAACCAAATTTAAAGGAGGAGACAACAATATGTCTCGTTATACAGGTCCATCTTGGAAATTATCACGTCGTCTTGGTATCTCACTAAGCGGTACAGGTAAAGAAATCGAAAAACGCCCTTACGCACCAGGTCAACACGGTCCAAACCAACGTAAAAAATTATCAGAATACGGTTTACAACTTCAAGAGAAGCAAAAACTTCGTCATATGTATGGTATGAACGAACGTCAATTCCGTACACTATTTGACCGCGCTGGTAAAATGAAAGGTGTTCACGGTGAAAACTTCATGATCCTTCTTGAAACTCGCCTTGACAACTTAGTTTACCGTTTAGGTTTAGCTCGTACTCGTCGTGGTTCTCGTCAATTAGTTAACCATGGTCACATTTTAGTAGATGGCAAACGCGTTGATATCCCATCATACAGCGTAAAACCAGGTCAAACGATTTCTCTTCGTGAAAAATCTCAAAACCTTGCTGTTGTAGCAGAAGCTATCGAAGTAAACAACTTCGTACCTGACTACTTAACATTCGACGCTGACAAAAAAGAAGGTACATTCACTCGCCTTCCTGAGCGTTCTGAATTATCAGCTGAAATCAACGAATCATTCATCGTAGAGTACTACTCTCGTTAATGACAACAAAAGCCCTGAAATCCCTTGTATATCAAGGTTTCAGGGCCTTTTTATTGTCTTCACCATATAATTGTAATAATAATTTTTACTTAGAGCTTCATCCTAACACCCCTAAACAATCAATTTGCACTTTTGTTGTTTCCAATTGTAATCATTAGTGCGGAAACGAATCCGATACTAAGTGTGATAGCTAGAAGAAGAAAGGCTACAGCAAAGCTACCAGATTGTATCAAATAAACAGATATGAATGGTGCAACACTTGTTCCAGCAAATAAAATGACTGTATACATAGAGACCGCAATCCCTCCCATATTCCAGCCTAACTGACTAACAAGTGTTACTAATGAAGGAACCGCCAGTGCAATCCCACCGACAAATAAAATACTAATAATCGTTAAACCAGCTATTGTTGAAACAAAGCTCATCACCGTTAGTGAGATAATCGAAAGACATAAGGCCAATTTTAATACAAATAGTACATTAAAACGCTTTGCTAATTTCCCTGCAAATGGTGACATCACCATTCCTACTATCCCAAAGGCACGAATGTAAATGAGGTTCTGACTTTTCATACCAAAGGAATCACTCGTTAAATATGCCCCCAAAATAATGTACATACTGACAAATGACATTAATAAAACAAATGCAATGATATAACTAAATATCAAATTTCTATTGGTGAAAATAATACCGATTCTCTTCAAGGGAGCCCATATATTTTTGGTTTCATTGTGAACGATTCCCTTCGGTAAGATCCACACGACTAACAAAGCAGTCATAGCATACACTACAGCAAGCACATAAAAGATGACGTGCCAATGACTATGTTCACTTACATATCCACTAAATACCTGACCAACTATACCTGCTACAAGAAATCCCGTACTAATAAAACCAACTGCCCCAACTTTTCGATCATTTGGAAAAACCTCAAGAGTATAAGCAAGCGCTACTGGTGAAAATGTAGCTGCCGCAAGCCCTTGTAATCCTCTCAATAGAAGAATAAAAGAAAAATCATTAACTAAACCTAGAAGTAACGTTATCACACTTAATGAAAAAAGCCCAAATACGATGACATTTTTACGTCCATATTTTTCTGATATTGCACCATAGAAAAAACACCCTAGCGCAAAGCCAAGTGAAAAAACACTTGATGTAAAACCTGCTTTAGACAATGAAATATGAAAATAATCACTGAATAAACTAATAAGAGGTATTGTTAAATAGAGGCTCGACATCACCACCATACCTGTCCAGGCTAGAATAGTTGTCATTAAAGTATAATTTGCGCGATTTCCTGAAATTACAATGTTCATTAAATAAATCACCCTTTTAGTTTGATTAGCTTATAGTTAGATAATCTAATTAAACAACTAAAAATTAAACTGTATCAATATAGCTACAGTTTAACGTTCCACCTTTAGTTTTCTTTGTATAGATTTTAATAATTTACTCACTAATTTCTCGAATACTTTTCGTTCATCAGGTTCCAAATCGATTAAATTAGAAGCACATGACGACCAATAAGTCGGTAAAACCTCAGCGATAAAAGTACGCCCTTCATCAGTTAAACTTACATAGATCTTCCTCCGATCTTCTTTACTATGATTCCGTACAACAAGATTTCTCTTTTCTAGCCAATCCAGCATTGATGTTGCTGATGCCCTCGTAATTCCCAATCGTTTAGCTAAAGCAGACGGAGTCGCACGTCTCTCTTCATGTAGTGTCAGCAATAGTAATAAGTCCAATTTACTTTCTGTAATTCCAAAAGGAGCTAACTCATTGTCTGTTACATCTAAAACATGATCACTTAACCATAACAACATTAATCCCAATTTTGCATCTTCTTGATTTGTCTCACTTGAAGAGGACGCCTGAATCAGTTCAATATATGGCTCTACCCCTAACACTGGTAAATCATCTTCATTCGTGTACGTTTTCTTAAGTTTTGTCATTGAATCACCTTTTAATTAGATTATCTAACTATTAACCATTCTAACTATAAAATTAATCTAATGCAAGAACTTTTATTTCCACAAATTTCTTCAAAATAAAGTCACTATTTTTTAGCGCAGACGCATTTCATTATAACGAGCAATAATTTTTCTCCTCTCATATTGTGACAATCTTATGTACTTTAAAATAGTAATTACACAGTTTCAAAATAACATAATCACTACCTTAATAATAAAAACAAAATATCAGTTATTTACTATTCAACTACTCATAAAAATAGAACCATTTTCCAAAAAATATATTTTACTTTCATAGTAAAATATTTTTCAAACCACATTAAATTCAATATTCTTATACAAAACTACTTTCTAAACACCCTTTCAACACCTTAACTTTTTTGTGAAATAATAACATGAATAAAATGAACAATTTTAATAAAAATACGAGTTGAACTTTCACAAAAAATAGAATACGATGAATTCCGAAAGGTGGTTCACCATCATTCAAGCAATAATAATTTTTAAAAAGGGGTTGGAAATATGTCAGACGTTCTAAAGCAATTTGTTATGCCGAAAACAAACTTATTTGGACCTGGAGCAATTCAAGAAGTTGGTAAACGCTTAAACGATTTAGAAGTGAAAAAGACATTAATCGTAACAGATGAGGGATTACACAAATTAGGTCTCTCAGAACAAATTGCAAACATCATTACAGCTGCTGGAATCGATGTAGCAATTTTCCCTAAAGCAGAACCAAATCCAACAGATCAGAATATTGAAGATGGCGTAGCAGTATATCATGCTGAAAACTGCGATTCCATTGTTTCTCTTGGAGGAGGCAGCGCACACGATGCAGCAAAAGGTATCGGACTTATTGCTTCGAATGGTGGACGCATTCATGACTATGAAGGCGTTGACAAATCACAAAATCCATTGGTGCCATTAATTGCGATCAATACAACTGCTGGGACAGCAAGTGAAATGACTCGATTCACAATTATTACAGATACAGCACGTAAAGTGAAAATGGCCATTGTTGACAAACATGTAACACCGTTATTATCCATTAATGACCCCGAGCTTATGATTGGCTTACCACCTGCTCTAACTGCGGCTACTGGCGTAGATGCATTAACACATGCGATTGAATCATTTGTTTCTACTAATGCTACGCCAATTACAGATGCATGTGCTGAAAAGGTACTTCAACTCGTTCCTGAATTTTTACCGCGTGCTTATGCGAACGGTGCTGATTTAGAAGCGCGTGAGCAAATGGTGTATGCTCAATTTTTAGCAGGAATGGCCTTTAATAATGCATCGCTTGGCTACGTGCATGCGATTGCTCATCAATTAGGTGGCTACTATAATTTACCACATGGCGTGTGCAATGCTATTTTATTGCCACATGTTTGCCGCTACAATGTAACAGCACGTACAGAGCGCTTTGCTCGTATCGCTGAATTATTAGGAGAGAATGTGGAAGGATTAAGTAAGCGTGATGCCGCTGAAAAGGCTATTACAGCTATTGAAAAGCTATCACAAGATTTAAATATTCCTAGCGGCTTCCGTGAATTGGGTGCAAAAGATGAGGATATCGAAATCTTAGCGAAAAATGCAATGCTGGATGTTTGTGCTGAGACTAACCCTCGTAAAGCAACACTAGAGGATATTAAACAAATCATTACTAATGCAATGGGGCCTCTTGCGAAAAAAGAGGAGTCACTCGAAGCGGTTGTCCTTTCTTAATCGAGGAATTCATATAAGCCTATCATGACAATAGATGGAGAAAACGCTTGTTTTCTCCACTTTTTTATAGGTTCAGTATACATACATTGTCTATACTAGAAACTCTCGCTATACTTTTCTTAAAAAGAATAGGAGAAAAACGATATGCGTTTAATTTCAATTTGTCCTAGCAATACAGAATTAGTCGCTTATTTAGGGCTGACAGACCAGCTCGTTGGTGTCGATGATTTTTCTGATTGGCCAGCTACGGTTAAAGATTTACCACAGCTTGGACCAGATTTATCGATTAATATGGATGCACTAGAGGCATTACAGCCTGATCTTGTCCTAGCTTCCTTAAGTGTGCCTGGGATGGAAAGAAATATTGAAGCATTGAAAGAAAGAAAGATTCCCCACATCATTTTTAATGCAAACTCACTAGAGGAGATTGCCCAGGACCTTCTGACACTTGGAAGAGCTTGTCATGTGGAAAAACATGCACAGGCCATCGCCGAACAATACATGGATTCTATCGAAAAGATGCGTTCCATTGCACAGACTATCCAAAAGAAACCTACTCTTTATTGGGAATGGTGGCCCAATCCTATTTTTACACCAGGAAAAATAAACTGGCTTACGGAAATTAGTGCTATTGCAGGTGGGGTTAATTTATTTCAGGATGTAGATCTTGCCAGTGTTCAAACGGATTGGGCAGATGTCGTTGAGCGAAAGCCCGACTACATTATGATGGCTTGGGTAGGTGTAGCATTTGAGCGTATACAGCCTGCTAATTTATTAAAACGTCCACATGCTAAAGAGCTACATGCCTTTCAAATGAAACAGCTTCACGTAATGGAAGAATGGCTGTATTGCCGCCCCTCTCCACGGCTGATCGAAGGTGCCTTAAAGCTTGCGAACCTATTACATCCTAAAGAATATAAACAGATAAAACCTCCAAGTTTCTTATAAATGAAAAAAGCAACATCCCCCTGAACAAGAGGATGTTGCTTTTTCATTTATAGAAATTAAACGAACTTCACCATATGATATTTTTTCTTACCACGACGCACAATGCTGAATGCATCCTCTAAACGGTCCTTGGCATCGAATACATATTCTAAGTCCGTCACCTTCTCACCATTTACACTAATCGCACCATTCGATACGTCCTCACGGGCTTGACGTTTTGAGGATGAGATGCCTGCTTCCACAAGAAGGTCTACAATATTCTTGTCCACTTTAGCCATTTCAATAGAAGGAACATCTTTAAAAGCATCTTTCATTTCTTCAGCTGAAAGTGCTTTTAAATCCCCTGAGAATAAAGCGGCAGTAATACGAATGGCTTGCTCTAATGCCTCTTGACCATGAATTAAACGAGTCATTTCTTCTGCAAGAGCTTTTTGAGCCTTACGTAAATGCGGCTCCTCCTCTACAGAGACTGCTAATGCTTCAATTTCTTCACGAGAAAGGAACGTAAAAATTTTTAAGTATTTGATCACATCCGCATCAGCAGCATTGATCCAGAATTGATAGAACTCATATGGAGATGTTTTCTTACTATCTAACCATACAGCACCACCTGCTGTTTTACCGAATTTTGTGCCATCTGCTTTCGTTACTAGAGGAATCGTAATCCCGAATGCTTTCGTTTCTTCCTCATGTGTTTTACGAATAACTTCTAAGCCTGTTGTAATATTACCCCATTGGTCAGAGCCACCTACTTGTATACGACAATTGTAGTGATTGTATAAATGATTGTAATCAATACCTTGGATTAACGTGTATGCAAACTCTGTAAACGAAATCCCTGTGTCTAGACGAGAAGCAATCGTATCCTTTGCTAACATGTAGTTTACGTTAATTAATTTACCGTAATCACGTAAAAATTCAATTGTATTGATATTGCCAATCCAGTCGCGGTTGTTCACAAGCTGTGCACCGTTGCCAGCTTCTGCAAAATCAAAAATACGCTCTAATTGACTGCGAATTCCTTGGACATTTTTATCGATTTGCTCTACTGTTTGTAATTGGCGCTCTTCTGAACGACCAGATGGGTCACCTATCATCCCTGTTGCACCACCAACAAGTAAAATTGGACGGTGACCAGCTTTTTGGAAACGGCGAAGCGTTAGAAGTGGCACAATATGACCAATATGCATTGAGTCTGCTGTTGGATCGACACCACAGTATAAAGATACCGATTGATCATCTAATAATTTTGCCATACCTTCCGCATCTGTTTGTTGGTATAGCAAACCACGCCATTCTAAATCTTGTAATAATTCATTTGTCATATTAATTCCTCCTAAAAATGGTTGAAATGCGTTACGTGTATGGGCTTATTTAAATAAAAAAAGTCCCTACACGCAAATAATTGCATGCAGGGACGTTAAGTTACAAACTAACGCGGTACCACCCGGCTTGAAGATGTCATCCATCTTCCACTTCATTCAACCGCCTTTATCGCAGGCGCGCACGTCTAAGCTCCAAGCACGTAATTCGTCTCTACACTATGACCAGTTTTCACCAACCACTGGCTCTCTAAACAGGGAATATAGATACTACTGCAAACTCTTCATCACTAGAAAACTATAAACATAATTCTATACGAATCTATTTCAAAGTCAATAACTATGTTCGAGCTAAAACATTATGTGCTATAATAGACAAGATTTTAGGAGGTCGATACATTGAAAGATTGGATTGAAAAAATCAATGCGAAGATCGATGAATTACTTGAACAAAAATGGATGAAGAAATTACGTATTTCAGGTAGTGTTACCTGGAACTTATTTTTACTATTTTTAGTCTTTGCATTGGTGGGCACTGTATTTGTCGGATCAGTTGGAGCTGGGTATTTCGCTTCTCTCGTAAAAGAAGAGCCATTACGCTCAAAAGAAGAGTTGCGCAATCAAATTTTTAGTTATGAAGAAACCAGTGAAATTTATTTTGCCAACGATATTTATATTGGGAAGTTACGGACAGATTTGGATCGCCGTGAAACATCACTTAGCAATGTAGCACCAGATGTTGTGAATGCTGTTCTAGCAACAGAAGATGAATATTTCCGCGATCATAACGGCATAGTACCAAAGGCGGTTGTTCGTGGTTTATTACAAGATGTCACTAACTCTGCTACGCAAACAGGTGGATCTACCCTTACTCAACAGCTTATTAAAAACCAAGTACTAACAAACGAAGTATCCTATGAACGTAAAGCTAAGGAAATCTTACTGGCAATGCGTTTAGAACATTTTATGACGAAGGAAGAAATATTAGAGGCTTACTTAAATATTATTCCGTACGGTCGTAACTCTTCAGGTCGAAATATTGCTGGTGTTGAAACAGCCGCTGAAGGGATTTTTGGTGTGAAAGCTAAAGAATTATCTCTTCCACAAGCTGCTTACATAGCTGGTATTCCACAGGCACCATTTGCCTACACACCTTTTACGAATACAGGTGAACTGAAAAGTGAAGAAGCTTTAAAGCCGGGTATTGATCGTATGAAAACGGTACTATATCGTATGAAAGAAGCTGGTTATATTGACGACGCGCAATACAAAGAAGCTTTAGATTATGATATAGCGGCAGATTTCCGCGGACCAGAAATGCGTGCGGAGGATCGTTACCCATGGCTAACATATGAGCTTGAAGCTCGTGCAAAAGAAATTATTGCAGAGAAACTAGCAAAAGAAGATGGGGTTGACCCAGAACGATTAAAAGCAGAAAAAAAACTAAAGGATAAATACACAATTTTAGCAGATCGTGATGTTCGTTCAAAGGGCTATCGTATTTACTCAACCATTAATAAAGATATGTATGATTCCATGCAAAAGGCCGCGAAGGACTTCCAGTATTACGGTCATACGTATACTGGTAAAGGAAAAGATTCTGTCACTGGTGAAGAAATAGATATTGAGATGCCTGTACAAGTGGGCAGTATTTTAATAGAAAATACTACAGGGAAAATTTTAAGCTTTGTCGGTGGTCGAGACTTTAAAACAACACAAGTAAACCACGCTACACAGGCTTTTCGCTCTAACGGTTCTACTATGAAGCCATTACTTGTTTACGCTCCTGCTATAGAATATGGGGTAATCGGTGCAGGTAGCCCACTCGTTGATGTGAAATTCTCGATTGGTTCCTGGAGTCCAAGTAACTATATTACGAGTGATGAACGAGGTCTTATTCCAGCTCGTGAGGCATTAGCAGACTCTCAAAATATTTCAGCGCTCCGTTTATATAATGACATTATTAATAGACGCCCTGCTGATTTATTAGTAAAAATGGGATTCACAAAATTACATCCTGATGATTTTACAAACTTAGCAACGGGTATCGGTGCTTTAAGTGAAGGGACTACTGTTGAAGAAAACACAAATGCCTTTGCAACTTTTGCAAATGGTGGACAATTCATTGATGCTTATATGATTGATCGAATTGAAGACCAAGAAGGAAATATTGTTTATCAACATGAAGTGGAACCTGTCCAAGTGTTCAGTCCCGAAACATCTTATATCGTGACAGATATGTTACGTGATGTTCTAACGAAGGGAACAGGGACAATGGCACGAAATACGTTAAAATTCTCTTCTGATTTCGCTGCAAAAACAGGGACTTCTCAAGAGTATAAAGATGTTTGGTTAGTTGGCTATAATCCAAATGTATCCCTTGGTGTTTGGATGGGGTACGATCAGCCTCGTACACTTTATGCATTTAACAATACGTATTTACAGCCAAGTGTTCGTGTCAATAAGCTATGGGGCACTTTAATGAATGCTGTTTATGATGCAGACCCTCAATTAATTGATCCGCCGACAAGCTTTAAGGCGCCTAAAAATGTTGTGACTGCTTCATTCTGTGGTATTTCAGGTATGGCACCTTCTGCCGCTTGTGCAAACGCAGGTCTTGTACGTTCAGATTTATTTAATGCGAAAGTATTTTTACCGTCACAGCCTGATGATAGCTTAGCATCTTCAAGTGTTGTAACGATTAAAGGAAAAACCTATAATGCTCTGCCAAATACACCAGCAGAATTTGTTAAATCAGGTGGTGCAGGCATTAATCAAGCATTTATCAAACGAATGCTAGGAAGACTTGGTGGTAACCCAGCTAGTCTATTACCAAAGAATTCAACATTGTCGAATTCATCTGTATCAGCAGTTGATTTCCCAGCGGACGATAGCCCACCAGCAGCTGTAACAGCTACAGTAAATGGCTCGACATTATCATGGTCAGAGTCATCAAATGATGTTGTTGGTTATCGTATCTACAACGTTACGAATGGTGGTAACACACTTGTAACGTCTGTGCTAGAGTCAACACAAAGTATCTCTGTTGCTAGTGGACAAGCATATGTTGTGGTCGCTGTAGACATTACAGGTCTAACATCACCACAGTCTAATGTTGTTTCTACTGGTGGTAGCGAAAATGAACCTGACCCAGAGGAAAACGAGCAAGAACCAATTCCACCAACAACGCCACCTACAAATGGCAATGGCTCTGGTAGTAACGGTAATGGTTCTAATAATGGGAATGGCTCTAATAATGGCAACGGCTCTGGTAATAACGGCAACGGCTCTAATAACGGCGAGGGCTCTGGTAACAATGGCAATGGAACTGAAAACCCGGAAGATGGCTCAAATGGAGGAGACAATGGCAACACCCCTCCTCCTGACACATCAACAACAAGACGCTAATCTATGTTGCTTAGCATAAAGCAATCGAATAAAACAATCTAGCTAAACAGACTTACTACATCATTACTTATGAATTGTAGTAAGTCTGTTTTTTTGTCATTATAAAGAGGACTACTATTTTGAAGGGGGGAAAAAATATGAACATATTAGTTTTAGGAGGCACACGTTTTTTTGGTAAAAAGCTGGTGGAACTTTGTATTCAAAATGGACATGATGTAACGATTTTAACACGTGGTCAAAGCGGTAATCCCTTTGGTACAAATGTTAAGCAATTAGTGGCCAATCGTAATGATCGTGACGCTTTAGCACAGGCACTAGCTAATACTACATGGGATATTGTTTATGATAATATTTGCTATTCTCCCAACGAGGCACAAGCAATTTGTGAGCTATTAAAGGGGAAAACTAAAAAACTGGTTTTCACCTCTACTCTTTCAACCTATGAAGTAGATGGAAAGATGAAAAAGGAAGAAGACTTTGACCCATTCCAGTATCAAATTCGCATGGGTCAACAAGAGGAATTTTCTTATGGCGAGGGCAAACGACAAGCAGAGGCTGTCTTATTTAAAGAGGCTTCGTTCCCAGTTGTCGCTGTACGTTTTCCGATTGTGATGGGGGAACATGACTATACACATCGTTTACATTTCCATGTTGAACGTATTTTACAGGATCAACCGATCACTCTACCAAACATAGATGCAAAAATGAGCTATATTACAGATGAGGAAGCAGCTGCATTTTTATATTTTACTGGTGTTACTCCTATAGAAGGTCCATACAACGCTACTGCGTCTGGTACTATATCACTTAAGGATCTAATAGCTATGATTGAAGAGATAAGTGGTAAGCGTGCAAAAATTTCACTTATTGGCGGAAATGAGGAATCACAGTCACCCTACGGAGTTCCTGCAGACTGGTATATGTCGAATGAGAAAGCAGAGAAAGCAGGATTTACATTTAGTCAGCTTGAAAAGTGGCTACCCGAATTAGTGAGCACTTTAGTAAAACAGCTCCAATAACTTTTTAACAACACAAGGCGGCTGGTACAAGAGGATTTTATCCAATGAAAAACCCAAACTATTTAACGAAACGCTCATCTAGTGTTTCGTAATAGTTTGGGTTATCTATTTATATAAGAAAATGTCTAGCCTTCATCATGGACAATTAATTATAACCCATCCTCTATTCGTTCAATGTAAAATCGTCTTTAAAATAGCCACTGCTTTGTCAATCTCTTCCTTTGTGACCGTTAATGGTGGCAAGAGGCGAATAACAGTTGGTCCTGCCCCCACTAATAAAAGACCACGCTCTTCTGCTGCGGCAATATAAGGTGCTACCTCTGTATTACCACAACCAATCCCTAACAACAGACCCTGTCCCTGAATGGTATAGCTAGAAGGTAAGTTTGCTTTTAGCTGAGCCACAAAATAAGCCGATACTTCTCGTACCTGCTGTAAAAATTCCGGCTCAAATACATGGCTCAAAACAGCTTGTGCTACATTCATTGCAAGAGGATTTCCACCAAATGTTGTACCATGTGTTCCAGGGCTAAATGTCGCATGAAGCTCGGCAGTTCCTAGCATGGCGCCAACAGGGAAACCACCGCCTAATCCTTTTGCCAATGTCATAATATGTGGTTTTAATACCGTTTGTTCAAAGGCATAGCGTGTGCCCGTTCGTCCAATACCTGTTTGTACTTCATCAATAATTAGCAGTATCCCTTTGTCATCACAAGCTTTTGTAATAGCTGCTGCAAATTCTGCTGATACGCTATTGACACCGCCCTCTCCCTGAATCATTTCCAGCATAATAGCTGCTACCGAATCATCAATGGTTGCTTCCAGTGCGGCCACGTCATTGAATGGCAAAATCGTAAACTTTTCTACGAGTGGTCCAAAGCCATTATGTACTTTGCCTTGACCTGTTGCAGACATGGCGCCAAAGGTACGACCATGAAAGGATTTTTCAAATGTAATAATATGATGTTTTCCTGTATGCTTCCGCGCTAATTTAATAGCCGCCTCATTAGCCTCTGCTCCACTATTACAGAAAAAGGCATGAGCAAAGTGCGTATGGGCGATTAATTTTTGTGCTACCTTCTCCTGACCCGGTATATCAAAAAGGTTTGATATATGCCATAGCTTTTCACTTTGCTCTTGCAGTGCCTGCACAATGGCTGGATGGGCATGACCAAGGCTCACTACAGCAATTCCACTAGTAAAATCTAAATATTGTTTCCCTGTAGAATCTTCCACAACGGTCCCATGTCCTTTGACAATTTGTGCGCGGCGCTTACCGTAGTTTCCAAATAAAGCACTCATGTTATCATCTCCACTATCATTAGAAATAGTCTTCTTTCAACAACTATACTTATCACATTATCTTATTAGAACTCTAGGGCGAATGAAGTTTACTCGAAGCGATAATCGTTGTCCCTATTAATGTTTCTCCCACAATTTGTACAGAAGGAATACCTGCACGTAAACCGTCAATAGCCCCTTGTACTTTCGGAATCATTCCTCCGTATATATGCCCCTGCTCTGTCCACTGATCAATGAGAGCAGGTGTAGCTATTGATTGATATTCATCCTGAATACGAATACCACTCACATCCGTTACGAGTAATAAGCTATCTGCCCCTATCGCTAGCGCAATTTCACTTGCCACTGTATCACCATTTATATTGAGAGCCTGACCTGCTTCGTTAGCACCTACACAAGCAATAACTGGAACAATCCCCCCACTCATTAACATTTCCAATAATGACGTATTGATGGTTTTGATAGCTCCAACATAGCCATAAATAGCTTGATCTAAAAAGTCTGCGACCATCAATTGACCATCAAAGCCATTTAGCCCAAGAGCAGCTATACCTGCATGTGCTAATTCATGAACTAGTGCAGGATTCACTTGACCGATTAAAGTCGATTGGACAACTTTCATAGCCGCCTCATGCGTAACACGTATGCCATTTAATGTATGTGATTGTATACCTCGAGCAGCAAGTTCGCGATTAATGGCTGGACCACCACCATGGGTGATAATCAGTTCTACCCCACTTTCTTGTAACCTTTTAAAATTATCAAAGAAAGCTTCATTTAACCCTTCCAGTGTACTGCCTCCAAGCTTAATCACCATACGTTTACGAGCGGTATGAGGCATTGATTTGGACGTAGTCATATGTTAAGTCACATCCCCAAGCATGCCCCTTACCTTCACCCAGACCAAGAGACACATAGATTTTTACTTCATGCATTTTTAATATTTGAATTAACGCATCTTCAGAGAAAGCAATTGGCTCACCGTTTTCAACCATTGTGGCACTACCAATTTGAATAGTAATTTTATCTGGATCTATAGTTGCTCCACTATACCCTACCGCAGCAATAATACGCCCCCAGTTAGCATCACAGCCAAAAACGGCCGTCTTCACAAGTGGTGAGCCCACGACAGTTTTAGCAATTTTTCGTGCCTCTTCATCTGAAATTGCCCCAACAACTTCCACTTCTATGAGCTTTGTTGCCCCTTCTCCATCTTTGGCAATCATTTTTGCTAAATCTTCCGCCACTGTTTGCAACGTGTAATAAAAATTTTGCCAGTCTGGATGTTCAGGCGTTAGAGTATCATTTCTCGCTAAACCGTTTGCCAATACAACCACTGTGTCATTAGTGGATGTATCCCCATCCACTGTAATAGCGTTAAATGTCAAATTTGTAATAGCTGATAAAGCCGCTTGTAACACATCAGATTCGATGTTGGCATCAGTTGTAATAAAACCAAGCATTGTTGCCATATTCGGTTCGATCATGCCTGAACCTTTTGCAACACCAGCGATAATGACTTCCTTGCCATCCACCGTTGTACTATAGCTTGTGTTTTTCATAACCGTATCTGTCGTCAAAATAGCCTGTGCAAAGTCAATGGCACTTTCTAAATTATCCTTTGGCTCTAGCTGTTGAATACCGTTAGCAACTGGCTCCAATTTCATTATTTCGCCAATAACACCCGTTGAACAAACACCTATCAAATTCGGTGCAATTCCTAGCTTTTCAGCAGCTAACGCCTGCATCGTTTGGGCATCCTTAACCCCTTGTTTACCAGTGCAGGCATTCGCATTGCCAGAATTCACAACGATTGCCTGCATTTTCTTTGTTGTATAGACAACTTCTTTCGTGACTTTTAATGGTGCTGCTTGGACAGCATTTGTTGTAAAAACACCAGCTACACTTGCGGGTACTTCGCTTACTAAAAGTGCTAAGTCTTTTTTCTTATGCTTTAAACCGCAATGTAATCCTGCCGCTTTAAAGCCTTTTGGTGAAACGATATTTTTACTTGATAATTTCTTCATTACAGTTGTTAACGTAGTGATTGTCATTTGAAATTCCTCCTTTGATGGATAAAATAAGACAAGCATACAGTTTCCTGCATGCTGTTAAATAAAGAACGGTACAACATCTAGCCCTGTCGTTTGTGGTAAATCAAATTGCACATTCATATTTTGAATAGCTTGCCCCGCTGCCCCTTTTACAAGATTGTCAATTACACTGACAATCGTGGCACGATTTGTACGGGAATCAACTTTTACCAAAATATCACAATAATTTGATCCTTTCACACGATTTGTCCCTAAACCCTTTGCATCCGTAACTATTCGAACAAATGGATGCTTCTCATAGGTTGTCTGTAAACAAGTGATCAATTGTGCCTCTGTAATGCCAGGCATAACAGGTGCATAGGATGTCGCTAAAATCCCCCGTGTCATTGGCACCAAATGCGTATTAAAAGTAATCGTTGTATCTACATGAGCAAACATGGAAAGTGCCTGTTCGATTTCTGGTATATGCTGATGTGTATTTACTTTATAGATTGAAAAGCTCTCATTCGCCTCACTAAAGTGGGTCGTTTGTGATGGCTTATTGCCAGCTCCCGAAATACCGCTCTTAGCATCAATCACTAAAAAGCTCGGATCAATCAACCGCTCTTTTACAAGTGGCAATAAGGATAACAAAACCGCTGTTGGGTAACAGCCTGGATTAGCAATAAGTGTTGCTTGCTGGATAAGTTCTGTATTCCATTCCGTTAAGCCATACACACTCTGTTGCACACTATGGGATGGTGCCGCTTTTTTGCCATACCATGCTTCATAGCTTGCGAGATTTTTTAAGCGATAATCACCAGATAAATCGATTAATCTTGGCCCTTTTCCAATCAATGGCGGTAAAAGCTCACTAGTCACGCCAGATGGTGTACTCGTAAACAAAACATCAAATTTTTCTAAAGTGTCATACTCTATTTTTTGTAATGGCGTATCTACTATCGTAACAAGATGACCAAATTTTGAAGAAAAAAGTACACCCTCTTCTGATGAGGTAAATAAATCAATCTGATCCACAGCCGGATGGTTATGTAAAAACCGAATAAGCTCTAGTCCACCATATCCAGTTGCTCCAACAATACCTACTTTCAATGCACTCACCTCTGAAATAAGTTAAAAATAGTATACGTCTGCATATTTATTAAGTCAACTGAATTTTTATGAAATTATATATTTTCTCTGTAGACTTTACTTCATCTTTAGAATGCTTATGTAACATTGTAAAGTCAGAAAAAAGAAGGCAAGAATCCTTTCGTTCATCGAATGAATCCTTGCCTTCCTTTTATGCATATGTTGTATAAATATCAATTGTTGTTAGCTTACTTGTTTAATCTTCCATCGTCGATAAATCACCAGTTGGCAAATTTAATTCCCATGCTTTCAATACACGACGCATAATTTTACCACTACGTGTTTTTGGCAATTTATCCTTAAATTCAATTTCACGCGGTGCTGCATGTGCAGATAAACCTTTCTTAACAAAATCACGGATATCTTCAATCAATGCATCAGAAGGTTCAACCCCTTCTCGTAAAGATACAAAGGCTTTAATGATTTCCCCCCGCACTGGATCTGGCTTCCCGATAACACCTGCTTCGATTACATCTGGATGCTCAAGTAGCTTGCTTTCTACTTCAAACGGTCCTACACGTTCACCAGCTGTCATGATGACATCATCCACACGTCCTTGAAACCAGAAGTAACCATCATCATCCATATAAGCCGAATCACCGGATACATACCATTGTCCTTTTAGGAAATAAGATTCATAGCGCTCTGGGTTGCCCCAAATTTGGCGCATCATGGCTGGCCAACCACGTTGAATAGCTAGATTACCCATTGTAAAGGGTGGCACTTCATTGCCAGCATCATCAACAATCGTTGCATGAATACCTGGAAGAGGTTTCCCCATCGAACCCGGCTTAATATCCATCGAAGGATAATTACAAATCATATGAGCTCCTGTCTCGGTCATCCACCATGTGTCATGTATACGATGTCCTAATTCCTCCATTCCCCAACGAATAACTTCTGGATTCAAAGGCTCACCGACAGATAACACATGTCGTAAAGAGGATAAATCATAGCTTTCGAGTAAACCACTACCTGCCCCCATGAGCATACGGAACGCAGTTGGCGCACTATACCAAACTGTTACACCATAATCCTCAATGGCTTGATACCATGCTTGCGGTGAAAATCTTCCGCCAACAATTAGCATTGTCACACCGTTTAACCAAGGCCCAAAAATACCATAGGCTGTTCCAGTAACCCATCCAGGATCGGCTGTACACCAATAGATATCGTCTTCCCGTAAATCAAGCACCCACTGTGTTGATTGATATTGCTGAATCATTGCATTATGGACATGCAACACACCCTTTGGAGCACCTGTTGAACCTGAAGTATAATGAAGAATCATCCCATCTTCTCTCTCAACCCACTCCACTTCAAATCGTGCCGAAGCCTCTTTTAAATGTTTATTAAAGTCTAGAATTTGAGCTGTTTCCTCAATATCCTCCCCAACTAAAAAAACATGTTCTAGCTGAGGCAATTTGGCTAATGGCACACGTTCAAGCAACGCTGGTGTTGTGACTAATACTTTCGCCTCACTATCTGCCAGACGATCAAACACAGCTCCTTCCATAAAAGCTTCAAACAATGGTCCAACAATAACACCCATTTTCAGTGCACCTAACAATGAAAAGTAAAGCTCAGGTGAACGTGGCATAAAAATAAATAAACGATCACCCTTTTGCAGGCTAGTAGCTGATTTAAAAACGTTTGCCGCTTTATTTGTTAATCTCTTCATTTCATTAAAAGAGTAAGTCTCTTTTCGTTTACCATCATTAAAATAAAGTGCCACCTTATTTTTACGATGTGTTTCTGTATGACGATCAATTGCCTCATACGCCATATTTACTAAACCTGTTTCGTACCAGCTAAATGCCTTTTCCGTATTCGTCCAATTATGAGACTTTGCTACTTCTTCGTAATTCGTTAAATGGTGTTGACCAGGTAAAGCCATTAGCTTCTCCTTCATTTTCATCCCCATAAAACTACCCCTTTCTTTGCTTTTGCATTTGTCTAAATTTCAACAATCCCCCCTGTTGAAATGTAGAAATAATCGTAAAAGCAAATTTGATATACAGCCTTTGTTATATAACAGTTTACTACTGTAATAATGATAGAATTCTTAATCACACTACTTTCATCTGTTAAATAACAGAAGCATTATATTTTTATTTTACACGAATTTTGATGGATTGTCTTAATATTTTCACTTTTCCAAAAATACAGGTATATTTTGCAAAAATAAGCGTTTTTCCGCAAGAAATCAGCTATAATGGAATTATTAAACTCAGGTGGTGTAATTATGGAACATAAAAAAACTTTTTTTTCTGTCACAAAGGAAACTAAGCATGGTACTGTGTATGTGGAAGGACCTGTACCTCCAGAAAAATTAGCTACATATTCATTCCATGAGGGCTTGGTTGCCTTCAGACCTCCAAAACAGCAGCAGCAGGCCATCATCGAAATTGCAGGGCTCCCAGAAGGTCGTATTATTATTATTCGAAACGAAGATATTATCGTAGGCTATGTTACCTATCTTTATCCTGATCCACTTGAACGATGGGCAGAAGATCGAATCGATGACATGATTGAATTGGGAGCCATTGAAGTCATTCCAGACTATCGTGGAACGGGTTCAGGTAAGGCTCTGCTAGCCGTTTCATTTATGGGAGATGAAATGGAAGACTATCTGGTGATTACTACCGAGTATTATTGGCATTGGGATTTAAAAGGAACGGGTTTAAATGTTTGGGACTACCGCAAAATGATGGAGAAAATGATGAGCTCCGTCGGCTTTGAATATTTCGCTACGGATGATCCCGAAATTACTTCACATCCAGCAAATTGCCTTATGGCACGTGAAGGAAAACGTGTGCCTCCTGAGACAATGGAAAGATTTGATAGGCTTCGTTTTAGAAATCGTTTCATGTATTAAAACCAACACAAAGGGGATGCGTATATGATCGTAGAAGAAATTATGAATGATGAGCCTTACACATTAGCGCCTACTAATACCGTGCATGAAGCACTAAAACTAATGCGTGAAAAAAAAGTTCGTCATTTACCAGTTATAGATGAGGAACGTCATGTTTTAGGTGTAATTACTGAACGAGATATTAAAGAGGTCTTACCGTCATCATTACAGGATGAACCTCACTCTCCTGTTTTTAATGCAAAAGTAGAGGAAATTATGGTGAAAGACCCGCTTATCGGTCATCCACTAGATTTCGTTGAAGAGGTAGCTCTTACATTTTATGAAACGAAAATAGGCTGTTTACCGATTGTCTCTGGTGGAAAATTAGTAGGGATTGTGACAACAACAGACTTACTCTATACATATATAGAGCTGACCGGTGCTACGGAGCCTGGCTCAAAAATCGAGATCCGAGTATCAGATACGCCAGGGGTTTTATTTGAAATCACCAAAATATTTCATCAACATCATGCCAATGTCCAAAGCGTCTTAGTTTATCCTGATTCTGAAAATACACAAAATAAAATTTTAAGTGTCCGAGTAAAAACACTGAATCCTTTAGCCATGATTGAAGACCTTCGCAAAGAGGGCTTTGATGTTCTCTGGCCCAATTTACCAGGTGTTTCATTATAATGAAAAAGGCCGTATTCGTTTACTCGCCTGAACAACTCGGATATAAATTTTCAGATACACATCCTTTCAATCATAAACGCTTGACGCTAACTATGGATTTACTAAAAAATATCAATGCTCTTGATGATGTGGATATTGTGCCTGCTCGTGTTGCAACGGAAGAAGAGTTATTGCTTGCACATGATCCAAAATATATAGACATCGTGAAAAGAGCTGGACATGGTGAATTATCGGAAGCACAATGTGAAAGCTATGGTATTGGCACTGAAGATACACCTATTTTTGCCAATATGCATGAAGCAAGTGCACAGCTCGTTGGTGGAACGTTAACCGCTGTTGATTATGTAATGGAAGGTAAAGCCGAACATGCCCTCAACCTTGGCGGAGGGCTACATCATGGTTTCCGTGGTCGTGCATCAGGATTTTGTATTTACAATGATAGTACGGTTGCTATTCGTTACTTGCAGGAAAAATACAATGCTCGTGTACTTTACGTAGACACAGATGCTCATCATGGAGACGGTGTCCAATGGAGCTTTTATGAGGATCCAAATGTTTGTACATTGTCTATTCACGAAACTGGCCGCTATCTCTTTCCAGGAACAGGAAACATCACAGAGCGCGGCAATGGTCAAGGCTATGGAACCTCGTTTAATTTTCCAATGGATGCTTTCACAGAGGATGAAAGTTTCCTAGATATTTATGAACAGTCCATGCGAGAGGTCTTTGAATTTTTCAAGCCCGATGTTGTGTTAACACAAAATGGTGCTGATGCCCATTTTTTTGATCCGTTAACACATTTACACGGAACGATGAATATTTATCGTGAAATTCCAAGGCTCGCCCATCAATTAGCACATGAGTATTGTCAGGGGAAATGGATTGCTGTTGGTGGTGGTGGCTATGATATTTGGCGAGTGGTGCCTCGCGCCTGGTCCATGTTATGGTTGGAAATGACTGATCAAGTATGTCCAACAGGATCACTCCCTCAGGCATGGCTTGATCGCTGGCAGCCAGAAGCACCTGTTCCTTTTATACCAACTTGGGAGGACCCAATTCCTTTATATGAGCCCATTCCTCGAAAAGCTGAAATCGAAGAGAAGAATGCTCAAATGTTAGCCAAAGCGCTACATATTATTCGAAATGAAAAAAGAGATTAACTTTTTTTGCCTCACGATCAACGTGAGGCTTTTTCATTGGAGCGATAATGGCCCGCCGCATTTAATCCATCGCTTCTATAGTTCTATTCTTCATTTTGGAGTTCTATCCACCACTTTTATAGTTTTATCCACTACTTTTAGAATTCTATCCTTCATTTTTATAGTCCTATCCACCACTTTTGCAGTTCTATCCATCCATATAAAAAAACACGCAAACTCTTCACAAGTTTACGTGTTACAATCATTATTTACTTTTGACCGATTGTCGATGCTCAATACGGTGGGGTAGAATAACTGCCTCGTCCTCGACAGGCTCCTTGCTCATTAATTTTGTCAGCAAGCGCATGGCAACTGCTCCAATATCATATAGCGGTAATGCTACACTTGTTAGCTGTGGGCGTACCATTCGCGCTAGCTTTGAGTTCTCAAAGCTGATGACTTCAATATCCTCTGGAACATTTTTGCCTGCGTCTTGTGCGCCATGAATTAAGCCGATTGCCAGCTCATCACTGCCTGCAAAATAAGCTGTTGGTGGATGTTCGAGAGCAGATAATATTTCCCAAGCCTCTAAGCCCATGTCATAGCTAGACTCTTCTGCGGCAATTAATGCCTCATCTATTGGTAAACCAGCATCCTGCAATGCTTTCTTATAGGCTGCTAGCTTGAATTTTCCGTTAATTGTATACGAAAGTGGACCAGTTACGAAACCAATACGTGTATGTCCATTTTGAATAAGTAATGAAATTGCTTCATAGGCCGCTTGGAAATAATCGATATTCACAGTGGCAATTGTCTGCGATTCATCAACCGAGCCAGCTAGCACAATCGGTACTGGAGAATGATCCATCGTTTGTTGCATTTTTTCTGTGACCTCATCACTCATCATAACAATTCCATCTACTTGTTTTCCAAGCATCGTATCCAGTAGCTGTAACTCTTTATCTTCATGTTGATCTGAGTTGGCTAAAATAATATTATAACGATACATCGTGGCAATATCCTCTACACCACGAGCCAGCTCCGCATAAACATTGTTTGCAATATCTGGGATAATCACGCCAACTGTTGTTGTTTTCTTACTTGCTAAACCTCGCGCTACTGCGTTTGGACGGTATTCTAATCGCTCAATTACTTCTAATACTTTTTTTCGTGTTGCTGGTTTTACATTTTGATTACCATTGACTACACGAGAGACCGTTGCCATGGAAACATTCGCTTCTCTTGCAACATCATAAATTGTAACAGTCATCGTACGTGCCTCCCTTTTTTCCTATTATAGCCTTATCATACGATAATTTTCATATTATTTTCAAGAAGAACTACGTAAAAACCAAGTACTAATAGTCCTATTCTAGACATTATTTTGTCACGATATAACAAACACCGCCTGCCGAAGTAAGCAAGCGGTGTTCGCTGTTAACAATTAAGCATGAATTTCATGATTTTTCATGAATTTTTGTAGTGTTTCATAGAATGCGTCAAATGTTGGGATGTCCATTTGTTGTTGTGAATCAGACAATGCTACAGATGGATCTGGATGTACTTCTGCCATAACACCATCAGCGCCAATTGCGATAGCTGCTTTAGCACATGGTAATAATAAATCACGACGACCTGTTGAATGCGTTACATCTACGAATACTGGCAAATGCGTTTCTTGTTTTAAAATTGGTACAGCTGAAATATCTAATGTATTACGTGTTGCTTTTTCATAAGTACGAATACCACGCTCACAAAGGATAATGTTTTCATTGCCTTTAGACATAATATACTCAGCGGCATGAATGAACTCATCAATTGTAGCAGCTAAGCCTCTTTTTAATAGGACAGGTTTATTTGTTGCACCTGCTGCCTTTAATAATTCAAAGTTTTGCATATTACGTGCACCAATTTGGATAACATCTATATAGTCTAATGCTTCCTCTAAATGACCTGGTGTTACGATTTCTGTAATCACACCTAAACCATATTCCTCTGACACACGTTTTAAAATTTTAAGTCCTTCTAGCCCAAGACCTTGGAAGTCATATGGAGAAGTACGTGGTTTATAAGCACCACCGCGAATTAACTTTTCGCCTTTTGCTTTAATAGAAGCGGCAACAGCTGCTACTTGCTCATACGACTCAACTGCACAAGGACCAAATACGAAAGATGGCTTCCCTTGCCCAATTAATTCACCATTGATATTAACAACTGTATCTTCGGATTTCTTTTTACGAGATACAAGCAATTCCTTCTTCTTATCAGCTTCTAATTGTTTTAAAGCTGTTTTAAAGATTTGCTTAAATATATAATCAACCGTCATTTGGTTTAATGGTCCTTGATTGTGTTCTTTAATAAGATCGAGCATGTGTCTTTCACGTAGTGGATCATAGCGATTCACACCTTGCTTTTCTTTAATCTTACCGATTTCATCAACTACAGCTGCACGTTCGTTAATTAGACGAAGAATTTCTAAGTTTAAACCGTCAATTTGACTACGTAAGCTTTCTAAATCTTTTTGGCTCATGCTTACTTGCTCCTCTCCTCATGACAGACACTTTCAGAACTCTGAAATGTATGTTACATTTTTAGATAATAGCATTATTATAATCAATGTTGTTCAGAATGTCACGCATTTTTAATTTAGCGCTTCAACTCGCTAAATTATTTTTCAAGTATGACGCGAAAGGAAGCGATTACATTGAGTTCTAAATTATTCGCACTTGATATTGGTACACGCTCAGTGGTCGGGATTATTCTACAAGAAGAAAATGACCATTTTCATGTGGAAGATATTTTAGTGAAAGAGCATAAAGAACGTGCCATGGTAGATGGTCAAATACATAATGTCATGTATGTGGCAGATTTAATAAATGAAATAAAACGTGAACTCGAAGAAAAACATGGTCCTCTTACAAAGGTAAGTGTGGCTGCCGCAGGTCGATCTTTGAAAACTGAACAAGCTAGTGTGACCATTAATATACGTAATCGGCCTATTTTTACTGAAGAAGATATTAGTCGCTTGGAACTTCAGGCCGTTCAACAAGCACAGCAACAACTTTTACAACAAAAGGAGGATGCAAAGATTAGCCACTATTATTGTGTAGGCTATTCAGTCCTCTATTATCGCTTGGATGGCGAGGAAATCGGCAGTCTGCTCGATCAACAAGGTGATGAAGCACAAATTGAAGTGATTGCCACTTTCCTACCTCGCGTTGTTGTGGAATCACTTATTGCTGCTCTTAAACGGGCAGATTTAGAAATGGAAGCACTGACATTAGAACCTATTGCTGCCATTAATGTGCTCATTCCGCCAACGATGCGTCGCTTAAATGTGGCACTTGTTGATATAGGGGCAGGAACATCTGATATCGCGATCACTGATAAAAGTACAGTTGTGGCCTATGGTATGGTGCCAACAGCTGGCGACGAAATTACAGAAGCATTAAGCGACCACTATTTACTAGACTTCCCTGTAGCAGAAGAGGCAAAACGTCAGCTCCAAACAGCAGAAGAAATATTAATTCAAGATATCCTAGGATTTGATCAGTTTTATCCAAAGAATGAGGTGTTATTAGCAATTGAGCCTGCAGTGAAGCAACTGGCAAAGTCTATTGGTGAAGAAATCTTACGACTCAATAATCGTGTCGCACCGAAAGCCGTTATGTTAGTTGGTGGTGGTAGCTTAACACCCAATCTGACTACAGAACTTGGACAAGTCCTTGACTTACCAGCAAATCGTATCGCTGTTCGAGGTATTGATGCTATTCAAAACCTTACAAAGGAAGAACATATAAAAGCATCACCTGAGTTAGTCACGCCGATTGGAATTGCGATTGCTGCTAAAAAAATGCCGATTCAATATATGAGTTTAACGGTTAATAATCAAGTGGTTCGCCTTTTTGAATTAAAGGAAATGACTGTGGCGGATGCTTTTTTAGCGGCAAATATACGAGCAAAGCAATTATATGGAAAACCTGGACTTGGGCTATCTGTCAGTGTCAATGGACAAGATATTTTTATCCCAGGTGGTCATGGGCAACCAGCAGAAATATTGGTCAATGGCCAACAGGCATCTACCAAAACATTGATTAAATCGGGTGATGCTATTCAGCTAATTGAAGGGCAAGATGGGCAAACTGCAACAGCTACAGTGAGAGATCTTGTTGATGATGCAGCGATAAAAACAATTACAATACAACAAACCAAATATGTGATTGAGCCAAAAATTACTGTCAATCAATCACCTGCATCACTTGATACAATTTTAAATGATCGTGATAGAGTAGTTTTTGATATAGCTGATACAATTGAAGATGTATTTAAAGTCACGAACAACTGGAATTTAGTCAAACAATTTGAATCCTATTCTATTCAAGTGGACAGTCAACCTTTGTATTTACCAGAATTCTCTTCACAGCTAATGATTAATGGAAAAATAGCTAAAATGAGCTATGCGGTTCAAGATGGCGATATCATTAGCTTTCACCAACCATCTTTACCAACCGTACAACGTATAGCAGACCAAATGAACCTTTTGCTAGAGGATAAAATCATTATTCATTTCCAACAGGAAGTTTTAGAACTTAAGAAAACAGCAAATGAGGCGCTCGTCAATCAAAACGTTGTATCACCACTGTCCACTGTGCCGAATGGAGCAACTATCGAATTTAGAGAAAAGGATCGCAGTCGTTGGATTTATCAGGATGTATTCCGTTTCTCTAATTGGCAGTTACCAGGTACATTTAAAGGGAATTTCACGATTTTAAGAAATGGTCAACCAGCAAGCTTTGATACAGAAATATTTGGTGGCGATCAACTAGAAATACTATTAGAAGCTTCACCCATCACTTAAAAAAGGGATACGTTACATCATTATCATGTAACGTATCCCTTTTTATTATGCATTATGCGCGTACTTCTTCATTTGTCTCTTCTGTTTGTTCCTTTATTTCTTGAGCTTTAGGTTCCTCACTAGGAATAAATTCCTCTAGCGGTTCTTCACCCTCAAAGGAAACCGTACCATCATCAAAAACAGCTGGTGCTTTTGCCGTTTTCAATGTTTTTACTTTTTCCACTAATTGTGTAGATTGTTCTTGAAGTTGTTTAGAAAGTTGAACCGTTTTATCTTTTGCAGTTGTCGAGAAGTCTGCACTCTTATCTTTTAACTGAACAGCTTGTACCGCCACATCACTACGTAAATCTTTTCCTGATTTTGGGGCTAACAGTAGACCTGCCGCAGCACCTACGATTCCTCCGACTAATGCGCCAATCACAAAATCTTTCATGTTTACACGCTCCTCTTCATAAATCGAGTCTTGTGAATGATAAAGCTGAGGTAAAGAACTTTCAAGCTGTTGTTCCTTTACTTCGTTAAAATTTGGCTTTTGAGTTGTCATACAACAATTCCTCCCCATCTTATTATCAAATTTGTCTAGACTGGTTGTCCATCTACTTTCACAGATGCATCTACAACTTATGTCTAAGACTTTATTTTTATTCAGTCAGCATGTAATACTCACTGAATAATTATCATTTTTTACGACCCCATTTTCTTTTTGGCTTTTCTTCTACCTGTACCGTTTCAAATGCATAGGCATCCTCAGAAACTGACTCTTGCTCAATGATTTTGCGTTTTTTCCACTTATCCGCAATACCCATCGCCACATTACTCCATTGTACAACCTGTGCAATTTTTTCTTCGTTTTGTTCTACGCTTTTAGAAACAGAAGAAGTGATTTGCTGTACAGAATTATTTAAACCATTAACGGAATCACCAATACCTTTAACAGCTTGAACAACTGAATTTAATTGTTCCGATTTATGTTGAATATCATCTGCTAAGCTATTTGTTTTTGTTAATAAGGACGTTGTTTCACGCGTAATGCCTTCCATTTGTCCTTCAATCCCAGATAATGTCCCAGCTAAACTGTTTAAAATGGACTTGAGCGAAAATAATGTCATACCAACGCTCACACATAAAATTAAAAATCCGATTGCAGCAATAATGGCTGCAATATACAAAATCACTTCCATAAGATAACCTCCTGCTAGTAAATTGTCTTTACTATTACTTTCCCTATCTTCGACAAAAAAAACGGAATTCCTTCTCAAATTTGAGAAAAAACAGCTTAACCCCTACGGACTAAGCTGTTTCATTGTTTGTAAGCACGTCTTCAAAAGCATCTTGGAACTTGTGAACATCACCAGCGCCCATAAATAAAAATACTGCGCCTTTATGTTTTGTTAATATATCAATTCCTTCAGTGGTAATCACTGCACTGCCTTCGATAAGAGACGCTAAATCATGAATAGATAGTGCACCTTGCGTTTCTCTTGCAGAGCCAAATATATCACATAAATAGGCTGTATCTGCAAGGCTCAAACTATCCGCAAAATCTTGTAAAAAAGCTTGGGTACGTGTAAATGTATGTGGTTGGAAAATAGCAACTAGCTCACGTTCAGGGAACTTTTGTCGTGCCGATTGAATTGTTGCACGAATTTCCGTTGGATGGTGTGCATAGTCGTCTATTAAAACAGTATCCCCTATATCGGTTTCAGTAAAACGTCTCTTAACACCTTTATATGTGTGTAGACGCTCCTGAATAATATCAGGTGAAATGCCTTCATATTCGCATAGCGTAATGACAGCCAATGTATTTAAAACAGCATGATCCCCAAATAACGGGATAAAGAAAGTACTATAAAATTCATTGCGAACAAATACATCAAATTTTGTACCTTTAGTTGTTTTTTCTACATTACGCGCTTCGAAGTCATTTTCAGCACCAAATCCATAATAGACAACTGGTACTTTTGCTTGAATACGCTGAAGCTGTTCATCATCACCACATGCGATGATCGCTTTTTTCACTTGTAACGCTAATGATTGAAATGCAGAATATACATCCTCTATGTTGGCAAAGTAGTCTGGATGATCAAAATCGATATTAGTCATCACAGCATAATCTGGATTGTAGGCTAAGAAGTGACGGCGATATTCACATGCTTCCATCACAAAGAAATCAGCATTTTCATGCCCTGCACCTGTACCATCACCAATTAAATAAGATGTTGGCTTATAACCGCCTACAACATGTGCCATCAAGCCTGTTGTAGATGTTTTACCATGCGCACCTGTGATTGCAATGGATGTATAGTTGCCAATATATTCACCTAAAAATTTATGGTAACGAATGATTTCTACACCGATTTCTTGGGCACGTACTAATTCAGGATGATCATCTGGAAACGCATTTCCTGCAATTACTGTCATGCCTTCTTTAATATTATCTGCATTAAATGTAAAAATTGGAATATTACGTTCACGTAACGGCTGCTCCGTGAAGAAATATTTATCGACATCTGAGCCCTGTACTTGTTCACCAGCATCAAATAAGATTTGTGCAAGCGAACTCATGCCAGAACCTTTAATGCCTGTGAAATGAAAAACTGTCATTAATTAAACCCCCCGGGAATTTCAATATCCCATCTATCATCTATTAGGTGTAACGTATTATTTCACGAATCGTTAGGTATTAATACCTTCACAAGTGTTAAAAAATACGTACTATTCAACACATCCTGTCTATTATAGCACTTTTTATGCATAAGGATAGATGTGTAACTTTTCTAAAAAAACTAAAATCGACGTAAATTAGATAATCTAGACGAAAACAATGCAATTCTTATTCAAACATAGTAATTAAATCTTCTTCTGTAATGTAACTTTCACGCGGCTTACTTCCTCTTGCCTCCGAAACAAAGCCATGTGATTCTAACATATCAATTAAACGAGCAGCACGATTATAGCCAATATGATATTTTCGTTGAATCAATGAGGTTGAGGCGCCACCTTGCTCATAGACAAATCGGCAAACATCTTCAAACAGATCATCCTGTTCTGCGGACACCTCTGTTTTCTTCAATAACTCCTCTTGATCGAAAATATAATCAGGCTCTCCCTGCTCACGAACATGCTCAATAATGGCTTCAATTTCATCATCTGTCACAAATGTTCCCTGTAGTCGCACTGGCGCTGACATACCATTACCTAAATATAGCATATCCCCTCGCCCAAGTAATCTTTCTGCTCCCTGCCCATCTAAAATGGTACGAGAATCAATTTGTGAGGAAACAGCAAAGGCAATACGTGTAGGGATATTTGATTTGATTAACCCTGTAATAACATCCACAGAAGGTCTTTGCGTCGCAACAATTAAATGAATACCACAAGCACGTGCCTTTTGAGCAATTCGACAAATGGCCTCCTCTACATCAGCCGGAGACATCATCATTAAATCAGCTAACTCATCAATGACAATTAAAATATAGGGTAGCTTCAAGCTATGCTCATTATTTTTATCTGCTATTGCATTATAACGTGTAATATCACGTGCACCTGCATGAGCAAATAGCTGATAGCGACGCTCCATTTCCTCCACTGCCCATTTCAGTGCAGCCGTTGCTGCCTTCACATCTGTAATAACAGGGCTAACTAAATGCGGTATATGGTTAAATGGTGCAAGCTCTACCATTTTAGGGTCGATCAGCATGAGTTTTAACTCATGTGGTGCAGCTTTATATAATAAACTAACCAAAATAGAATTAATACAAACAGATTTACCCGAACCCGTTGCACCAGCAATTAAGCCATGAGGCATTTTTCGCAAATCTAATGTAACAGGCTTTCCTGTTAAATCAAGACCTAACGCTGCCTCTAATGGAGAATCCGATTCAAGGAAAGAGGCACTATTTGTCACCTCTGACAAGCGAACAGCACGAGATACGCGGTTTGGAATCTCAATACCTATTGAACTTTTTCCAGGGATTGGTGCCTGAATACGAATATCTTTTGCTGCTAAGGCCAGTTTTAAATCATCGGCTAAGTTTCGGATTTTACTAACCTTTGTACCATGGCTCACCGTTATTTCGAATTGCGTAACAGCTGGCCCCTGCATAATCGATTCAATTTGAGCGGAAACCTGGAAATAAGAAAGTGCCTCGACCAATGTATCTCCCTGTTGTTCCATCCAATCCGTATCCTGTGTTTTCTCCTCTGGTGGCTCTAAATACTCATCTGTAGGCTTTTGATAGACATGAACTGGCTTTGCAGGTTTTTCAGCTTCCTGTGCTTCCACTTCAAATACTGGTGGTTCCTCTTGCTTGTCAACAGACTGTACAGGACCATACGCTACAATTTCTGAAATTTCATCAGTGTTGGTAGTTAGTTCTGGTTCTGGTTCTAGCTCTAAATCTGGTTCTAGTTCTGATTCTAGCTCTGACTCTAAACCTCGTTCTAGTTCTGATTCTAGCTCTGACTCTAAACCTCGTTCTAGTTCTGATTCTAGCTCTGACTCTAAACCTCGTTCTAGTTCTGATTCTAGCTCTGGCTCAGTAGTAGCTGAAATTTCATCATTAGCGGCTTTTTCAATTTCTGTTCTTTCTTGCGTTAATACACCAGACATTGTTGTCACAGGTGTCATTGTAATGACTGCTACATTGTCTTCAGAGCTATGTGGAGTAGTAGCATTTCGCGTATCGTCCTTGGCATATTGATGGGATGCTAACTCATCTTGCAATGGCATATGCTCTGTCATTGACTCAACAAGATCCTCTTCTGTTAGCGAATCAGCTGGTTGGGGACGATCTATTATTACAACGCTGTCTAGAGAACATGATTCTTCCTCTTCATAGGCAACCGCCACATCCACTGGTTCGTTTTCCATTGCTTTCTGAGTACTTTCTACATGAAGAGGCTGTGCCTTTTTCATTTGCTGTTGGATTCTCCATTTTTCTTTATCCGTTTTTAACATGAGGACATTAAAAGGAATACGACTTGTTTCTTCCTTCTGCACCGTATCAACAGATTGGTCGTCAACAAGTAATGGGTCATCCTTCGATGGCTGTACAACTGTTACCTCTCCGATATGAATCGTGGAATTTTCGATTTGTACTTGCTCTACTATCATTTCTTTCACGTGAATTTCAGATTGATCGGCAGAAAGTTGTTGAACTGTTTGGTCTTGCAGAACAGCTTCCTTCACTTGATCTTCAAAGGCCATGGCAAATGATGTTGTTTGAGGTATAGCCATATTAGATAACATACTCTCCTGCTCACCATTAGCCTCTACCGATACATCATCATCAAAATGAATAGGCTCATTTGCTAAAGGTAGCTCATCAGGTTCAATGATTTCATGCTGCTCTACTTCAACCATTTGACCTATGCTAGCCGGCTCTTTTTCTTCTAGTATATTTTCATTAGCCTCATTTGTTGTCGTTTCTTTTATAGAGTTCGTAACCGTCACCATTTCGGTATCATGTACCGAGGTTTCTTGCTCCTCGTATTCTTCTTTTCTTTTATCTAATAATTCTTTGATGGGACTTGGTTTTGCAAATCCATAGACGGGTGAAGGTACATCTGTTGGCACAAAGCGTTTACGATTCTCAGGTAAAATGCTTTCAACTTTTTGTTCCTTCCACTGCTTTTTCTCTTTCGAAACAGATGCTGGTGCAGACGCAGACTTAACATTGACTGTCTCATGTTGTGCATCCCGAAACACTAAGCTTGCTCGTGAACGATATTGCTGTTCTACAGGCTGACTTTTCATCGTTGTTTTTCGACCAGTGCGTTTTGAACGATTTGCTAATAAATCACGAATCCCTGAAACCTCCACATCATAAACACTGGAGTCAACAATATGGTGGTTTAAATGCTTCGGTAAAGATAAATCACCAATCTGTCCATAATCATCATTACCCATTTGATCAAACATTTCTTTTTGTGGTGTGTAGGATGTCCCGCTTTCATCATCGTCAATCAATGGAAAACGGAAAGTCTTCTGCTTAGCCATCGGTACTTCATTTTGCGTATGTAGTTGCTCGGTCTGCTCTTCTTCGTAGCCATCATAATATTCTTCATACTCGTAATATTCATCTTCTTTATTTATAAATTTACTAATTTGTTTTTTAAACCAGTTCACTTCGTTTCACTCATTTCTCTTACACTTCATTTATAGCATTGGCTTGATTCATATAATTAATAGCTCAATGTCTATATCAAAAAGCATACCATAAAAACGCTCTTGAAACTTGCATTTAGAGGCTCATTCTAAACAAAAAAATCGTTACGCTACTAGCATATTAGTAACATAACGATTTAGGGCATTTCACCTTGATACAAGGAATAATATCATGATAAAACATTTACATTTTAATAAATTCCTTTTCAAATAAAGGCATTTCTATTTAGTTGGTGTTTCAAAAGCACTACCAATAGTGGCATCTCCCGGTAATACTAAAATTCCTTTTTCAGAAGGAGCGTTAGGAATGGCTAATTCACGAGCTGAGCAAAGCATGCCGTAAGACTCAACACCACGTAAATTTCCTGCTTTAATGAGCATACCTGAAGGCATTACTGCACCAATTTTTGCAACAACTACCTTCTGACCTGCTTCTACATTAGGAGCACCACAAACAATTTGCAATGTCTCATCGCCTACATTTACGGAACAGATACTTAATTTATCAGCGTTCGGATGCTTGTCCTTTGTTTCCACATAACCCACCACAAATTTTGGAGAAAAGTCAACATCAAGGTTGATTGTAGCTCCATTTTTCTCGATGGCTGCAGTTAGTTGTGCTACTAGTTCTGGTGTCACTTCCACTAAGCCTCTTGCATCTGTTTGGATGTAGCTGCTTGCATTAAATAAATTAAACGCCTTTATTTCTCCTGTTTGTGCTTCTTTTAAAATAGCGATATCTCCAGCTCGTTCTACTACTGTTTTCACAATAGACTCAGTTGCTAATTGAACTAGTAAGACATCTCCTACATGCTCTTTGTTGTAAAATACGTTCATTGTTTTTCTTGCTCCTTTTTCACTCTGTTTTTGGCTAAAATAAAGATTGGTTCTAGTTCCCCATCTTCATAAATAAAAGATAATGATGTGATCGGTACTATACCGACAGTAAAGAAATGCATCGTCATCTGTGCTAATACATCATACCCTGTTTCATTGCGAATATCACCTATAATTAACACATCTTGATGTGGCACAGACAATGTCATATCGCCTTCCACCAGTGCTCGCATGTCTGTCAAAAAACTCTCATTTAAAATACGGCTAGCATCGTAGCCATCATTCACATTGACAAAATAAAATAGATTACCTGCTACCTCATCTTTTTTATATGCGGTTGGTAATTGCTTTACTGAAAAGCGTGCCATTTCTCGAATTTGCTCTACCGTTAATTGTAATGCTTCTAGCATGGATTCATCAATAAAACGATAGGTTTTACCCAAATCGAGCGCATAAAAAATACGTGTCTCCGCTGTATGCTCAGTTGTAATAAACGCATGTCCTTCTTTAGATGCTTGGGGATAAGAAGTCGCACGTATAATAGGATAAATTTGTGTAGTCGTTTGAAAGCCTTGTTCTTTTTCTTGCTCCATCGCATTAAAAGTCTGCTCAATCGTATAGACAACTTCCTCAATCGCTGCCTCTTGCTTATCATTGTATTTTGCTAAGATACCAGGTAATGAGAGCTCCATTCCTTTGTCAATCGTCTTATGATTCAATCGTAATTTATCATGCTTTTTATCAAAATGAAATTCGTATTTCTCTTCATTCAATCGTTTTTTTAATAGCTCTATCAGTTGTTCTGATTTCAATTGCTTCATTTCTCTCACATCCTGACTTCAAAATGAAACGGCTCACATGTTTGTGAACCGTCTGTTCAATCCAATCTATTTACTTCATTTTAACCGAATGTACAATTTTCGTCATCTCACGCAAATTAGTTTCAATATGTTTGGTCTGAGAAATCGTTGTCATTTTCACGCCGCCGCTACTAACAATGAGCTCCATCTCATTTTTATCTTCCGTCTTTAGAACCGCAGTGAAGCCAAAACGACCATTCTTGTCATAAGTTAACTCTTCGATAATTTTGTCCGCTTCATTTTCTTTTAAAAGATTATAATAAAGTTTACTGTCTTGTGCTTCTTCATCATTAATAAAAAGAATATAGCTTTCTTTTCCTTTTGAAATCACAATATTATAAGCATCTGAACTGTCTTCAACTTTAAAGTTTGAAGGTAAGTATAATTTGATATCTCCAATTTTCTCCGTATGTTCTTCTGGCTCTTCAGCAAAAACCGTCTCCGTTAATTGGAGCCCATTCGCAATTTGGTCATCAATCGATTGATTACAGCCAGAAAGGACCAGAAGTAAAAGCATCAGGCCGATAGTTTTTAGCCAGGTAAACGACATGTTCCTCTTCCTTTCTCTGCTAACTTTTTTCTATTTTAAAAAAATTATTCATCAGATGCAACCTAACTGCATGCTGAATACTAATTCTATTTAACTATTTTTGTGAAAATGCGAACAAATATTGACCAACCAATAGTGATACAATATGCTCAAACATCATCTGTCGACTCACCAAACCTTGCGTAAAAATACCTACAGCACCTGCACCTTGACGAATATCTCGACGTTTTGTGTATTGCTCCATAATAGGGCCAAGTTCTCCACCACCTCTTATTTCCTGGGCAATTTCTTTTGGTAATATAATTTGTGCACCAGCAGCTGTGAAAATTGTTCCATCAGAAACTGTTAATGCACCCCAATTACAAACATACATTTCATCATCTATTTCAGTTACGCCACCCTCTAAGCCAAATGCGAATTGTGCACCTGTTGTGTTCATGGCGTTTTTTGCACGATTAATCGCCCCTAGTCTCGTTTCTTCATTACTTATTGGTTGATCTGACACTTCAGAAGCAGCTTTCACATGCGTAAAGATGGCATCTTCAAAATATTGTCGAGCAATTACTTCAACTGCCTCTGTCTTCGCTTTATTCATTGTCCCAATGGCTATATTCATCTAATCCCCACTTTCTTTCCATAGAAAAAGATGCCTCTAAAAGGCATCTTGTTAACTTCTTATACATTAGCGCGAATTGTCTCTAATGTCGAACGATCTGCTTTTTTCACTAATTCAACAATTAATGCCTTGGCAGCTGCGTAATCATCAATATGAATAATGGACGCTGACGTGTGAATATAGCGTGAGCAAACACCAATAACAGCGCTTGGAACACCATCATTTGCTGTATGTACTCGCCCTGCGTCAGTTCCTCCCTGAGATACAAAGTACTGGTAAGGAATATGATTTGATTCGGCAGTATCTAAAATAAATTCTCGCATACCACGATGTGTGACCATTGTGCGGTCTAAAATACGAAGTAATGTACCTTTGCCAAGCTGTCCAAATTGATTTTTTTCTCCCGACGTATCGTTGGCAGGAGAAGCATCTAATGCGAAGAATAAATCTGGTTTAATCATATTTGCTGATACTTGAGCACCACGTAAACCTACTTCCTCCATAACATTTGCGCCTGAATATAAATGCGATCCTAGTTTTTCATTTTGTACTTCTTTCATTAACTCAATCGCTAGACCACAGCCATAACGGTTATCCCAAGCCTTAGCCATAATTTTTTTCGGATTGGCCATTGGTGTAAATGGACAAATAGGAATGATAGATTGTCCTGGTCGAACACCCATACCCATTGCATCTTCTTTGTTGTCAGCGCCAACATCGATAAGCATATTTTTTATATCCATCGGCTTAGCACGTTCCGCATCTGTTAATAAATGCGGTGGAATAGATGAAACAACGCCAGGTATTGCGCCATTTTTTGTATAAACTTCTACACGCTGTGCAAGCATAACCTGGTTCCACCAGCCACCTAATGTTTGGAAACGGATCATGCCATTATCTGTAATAGAAGTAACCATAAATGCTACTTCATCCATATGTCCAGCAACCAACACTTTCGGCGCGTCAGCAACCTCACTGCGCTTGACACCAAAGATGCCCCCTAAATTATCTTGAACGATTTCATCCGAGTATTTTTCTAACTCAGAACGCATGAACGCACGTACAGCATGTTCATTCCCCGGAGCGCCTGGTAGTTCTGTTAATGTTTTAAATAATTGTAATGTTTCCTCATTCATGATGACTCTCTCCCCACGAAGTAGAATATTCTTCCTTGCCTATTGTAACACATTTATTTCCGAATTCGAAATATTGATACATTTCCTAAAACTGTTAAAGTGTGAACGTGCATTCACTCCATAGGCTATGCTAAAATATAGGTATAGAAAAAGGAGGAAAGATGTATGAAATTACGTGATTTTTTAATTGGTGTTGCAACTGGCTTAGCTGCCGCAGTCATTATTAAAGAAGCTAGTGAAAAAGTTTCTCCGTTCGTACCTGCAGGACAAGTACTTGAAAACATAAAAAGAGAGTTTAAAAAGGATGCACCGATTGACGGTTCTTGGATTTTTATGAAAACAGAAGATTTCACAAACGGTATTATGACTATCCCAGTATATCGCGGAGGAATCTCTCGTATGAATGAAGGGGAAATGCAGACTTTCGAGTTTGCTGCCGACGCACGCTCTGGTGTTGTCGTGGAACTAACAGAAGTTTAATCATGTATAGACAATAAGAAGCCATCTCCAATGAATGAGATGGCTTCTTATTGTTATTCGGATAAACCTTTATTATTAAAGTACTTTTTATACTTACGATAATAATTCAAGTTATTGAGCGTTAACTTCACCCAACGCTTCGTATTCATATCCTCATTAAAGTAAAGAGAGTTTGTATATTTGCCCTCACTAATTAATTTTTTTGCTTCTAGTTTAAGCTTTTCATTTGATGCATATTTGAATAATACGCCCTTAGGAATAATCATCCATAAATGTTTGTCCTGCACATATGTGACATCTTGCTCGATATTTAACATATGGTCATCAGCGACATACTTCATTAAATTATGACCACTTGCTGTTACATAGTAGCTAGAGCGACCATTACGTAAATTAATTTCAAATAGCTTATACTGCTTGTCTCGAATATCATATTTCATATCGAAATTTGCAAAGCCTGTATAACCGATATCCTCTAAGAAGAATCGTACTTGATCCATTAATTCTTTATCATAGGTTGTAACGATGGCTGCATAACTTCCGATTCCTTCAGGAGAATGTTCTTCTAGAATAGGATTACCTAGACACATCAGCTTTACTTTTCCATCTTTCCCTACGTAAGCATTTAACACACGCATATAAGAATCATCACCAGGAATAAATTCTTGGATAATCATAGTATCCTGATATGTTGAGCTATAAATCGCTTTTAATATGGCCGTTTTTTCCGCATCATCATGCGCAACAAATACTTTTTTCTTACCTGGGAATTTACATGCCCAATATTCTACAGAGTTTGAAGCTTTTAAAATAATAGGGTAATCAAATGGTGGTGTAAAGTTTTCATAGTTATCGGCTGTCACCGTTGTTGTACCTGGATATTTAAAATTATATTGATCACACATTTTATAGAAGTTTTCTTTCAATAAAATTTCATCCATCAACGATTCATCGATGTACGGTACAGTAAAATGCTCTTGTAACGCTGGCTTATTTTTAATAATCAGCTTAGCATAATCGTCTCCACATGCTAAAAGCAATAGTTTTTTATCAGCATATTTTTTTGCAACTTCTGCAAGTGCAGGTGCAAAAACATCTTGTTCATTTAAACGGTCTATTTCTTGAAATTGTAGGATATGGCTATCTTGAGTCGCTGTTAAATGAGAACGTCCTAAGACAAGTGGTTTAATACCATATGCTTCATAAAACGCGCGTGCCATACCATATGCATTCATATCTGATCCTAGTAAAACTGGTAAAAATGGTTGTTCAGTTGCCATGTTTATTTCAACTCTCTTTTGTATTTTAGTATCGTGTTAAGTGTATCATATTTTCTATCCTGTTCACGAACAAAAAAGCGAGGTAATTGACATTTTATATGTCAATTACCTCGGCCTTTGCTGGCGCTATTAAAATGTAATAACAGCTTGTCTACTACGTTCAAGCTTATTGACAATTTCTTTGCCCGTTTCATCCCATTTAATCATACGGTAATATGCATCGTGATAGAAAATAAAGCTATAGCTATTGGTAAGCGCCTCTTTTATAAGTCGCTCTTTGGCAAATACACTTGTCATTGGGTAATCATCATACGCTAATACCCATAATGGATTCTGGTGAGCATGTGTTGGCATAATATCCGCCATATGCAATAATACTTCACCATTTTGCGTTAGCTTGATAACAGCATGTCCCTCACTATGTCCACCTGTATGAATCATTTCGATCCCTGGTACCACTTCCAACGTATCTTCATAGGTTTCAACTAAGTGCTGCACTGGCTCCCAATTCTCTTTCCAATACGTATTTTTAGAGCGGATATTAGGATTACGCATTTCATCCCATTCAATTTTCGTAACAAAAATTTTGGCATTCGGAAAAGTTGGTACAAGTACATCCTCTTCCCATTGTGTTAAGCCACCAGCATGATCAAAATGTAAATGAGTCATTAACACTGCATCAATATCCGCTGTTGTTAACCCCAGTTCCTGTAAGCTTTCCGTTAATGAGGATTCCTCGGTTACACCAAAGTTTCGTAATTGTTTTTCGTTTAATTTATTAAAACCAACTCCTGTATCAATCAGGTAGTTTTTGCCCTCATATTGAATGAGAATGGGTTCTGTTGGTAATTCAATTTGATTTTTTTCATTGACTGGATATTTACGTGACCAAAGCGGCTTCGGTACAACACCAAACATTGCCCCGCCATCTAGGCACGTAACACCCCCGTTAAGCCATGTTAATGACATTTTGTGAAACTGTAACTGATCCATCCATATTCCCCCTACAATTTAATGATAAATTGTGATTCTAAGCGATAAATCGGCTGCCCTTTCGCAGAAAATTTCTCCTCATATTCCGTCATCACATTATCCTCTGGCATATTTGCATGTAGGTCGAGAGATACATACTTTAGTAACATACCATATTCAGACATACTGATTAAAGAATACTCGAACAGACCACGGTTATCCGTTTTAAAATGGACTTCCCCATTATCCACTAAAATCGACTCATATAATTTCAAAAAACCCTCGTGCGTTAAACGTCTTTTTGCATGACGTGTTTTTGGCCAAGGATCTGAGAAATTCAGGTATACACGTGATACATCATTTTTATCAAAGAATTTATATAAATCTGCGCCATTTACTTTTAGTAAGCGTAAATTCGCTGGAGATTTTGCCTCTAGCACTTTTTCTAGTGCACAAACAATCACACTATCATAAAGCTCAATGCCAATATAATTAATCGTTGGGTTTTGCAAAGCCATACCTGTAACAAATTGCCCTTTTCCAGAACCTACTTCAATATGGATAGGATTGTCATTTCCGAAAACAGACTGCCACTTACCTTTAAAGTCTTCAGGATTTGGAATAATCACCTCTGGGTGATCTGTAATCATTTCCTCTGCCCAAGGCTTATTTCTTAATCTCAATGTTGTTCCTCATTTCTTTCTTGTGAAGTTATTGATGTTTTATAGTATAACGTATTCCCCTACAATTCGCATGAAATTATTGCACAATGATATTTTTAGGCATCTTTAGCAATAACCTGCCATGCATTTTGCTGTACTGTACAGTGTATAGGGATCCCTTGATTCACAACGCCCACGTAATTGCCATCCGTATGACAATCAACCTGATGAGCGCGTACACTCATATCAAAGTGTTGGCCCTGTAAAAAAGTAATTTCCTTAAATTTTGTATGCTTTTCAAAAAAAACAGTGATAAAAACAAGTAATAATTTGATACGTGATATTCCATGGACAATCGTTATATCCACAAGGCCATCATCTGCTTTTGCAGCTGGTGATATTTTCATGCCTCCCCCGAAATAAGGCTGATTACTCATCGCTACAAACCATGCCTGCTGGAATTGCCATTCTTGTTCACCTGAACGAATCGTTACATCAAAACGCTTAAAGCGAAATAACCCTCTCATAACAGCTACAGCATAGGAAAGCTTTCCTAACCCAATTTTATTGAGATAAAATTTAAGACGAGATGTATTAATTGATTTTGTCACATAGGCATCGAAGCCTATACCCGCATTATTAACGAAAATTTCATTCCATTTATCACCGAGCTGAATAATTCCTGCATCCATCTGTGTATTGGCCATAGTGTTCCTTATATAGGCCTCTATTTGCCTCGCATGTTGAAAGCTTGGGAAAAAGCGGGCAAAATCATTGCCAGAGCCTGCTCGAACGACACCTATAATGACGTATTTATTATGTACAACACCACTAACTACCTCATGGATGGTGCCATCACCACCAACAACGACAAGTAACATGTGTTCTTGCTGTTGCTGAGCCCATTGTTTGGCTATTTCCTTCCCATGTCCTTCATATTCCGTAAAAGCTACTTGATAGGTGATCGTTAGTTGCTGTTGCAGCTGAAGCCAAACCCTCTTGCCTTTCCCATTTCCTGCTGCCTCATTGACAATAAATAATACCTGCATATATCAGTCCTTTGTTGGTTGTGGCGCTTGCTGCCAAATGTCTCGATTAAAGGAGGTTGTTTGGACAGTATTTAAAATTGTTTGAGCAGCCCGTATTTGCATATGCTTCATAGGAGAGGAAACTTTTCTCAACTGCTCTATCCATTCGTGGTAATTTCGACGATCAACAAAGCGAATCCCAAATGGTGCACCAGGATAATCAAAATAACCATTCCGAGTTAGCACAACTTTACGGATAGGCATATCTATATTCTCTTGTTTAAATAATTGCGATAGCACCGATTCCATCCGCCCTAAATTAATTGTTGGATTCAGTACTTTAACGTCCTTAGTTCCCACTTTCTTCATCCAGAAGCGATCACTCCCACCTACATAGACAGCTTGATTTTCAGCTTCTAACACCGTAATACAAATACATTCTGTTGGTGACATGAGTACTACATCAAGCTCAATAGGGGCTTTTCTTATTTGTAGAATAGGATAATAAAACAACAAATAGTTATCTGGTAACGTTTGCAATAATGTACGTAGTAAAGAGTCACGCATGAAACGAGGATCTACATATGATTTTTCACGTAATGTTGAACTAGCCCATTTCATTTGAAAATGGAAAAATTGATCGATAAACATTCGTTTCAGCTCATGGATGGATTGTGGTGCAAACACAATTTTAGGTTCAAATGTGAGCGTCGTTTCTTCTTCTGGAATGGTATCTTCATCACTGACAAGCTCGTTGGATATTTCTAGTTTTTCAACATCCTCAGTTGCTTCCTTTTGGCGGCCAGCAAAGATTTTTTTGAAGAAGGAAAACCGTTCCTTTTCTTCGAAGGCATTTGTTTCTGCCTCATTGTCGTCATGTTGCCATTCGCTTATATCCTCTCCCAATTCCCACTGACGCTTAATGCGCTCCCACTGACTTTTCTTTAAGCGCACAAATTGAGTTGGATATCTCGCTAAATCAATTTGATAGCGTGAAATATAATCTTGTAATTTCACCAATTGTGCCATGTAAAGGTCACTCCATTCTTACTCACCATATCTATATTTCTTTTTATCTTGATTCAGCAATTGTTTTTTGTACTAAAAGCGTGTGTTCAAACGCTCGCTGAAATAGGGAGAACACTGTCAAAAAGCATCATGCCCTGAAGCAATGACGACGTGATCTACTCCATGTTGTCCCGAATTCCCCGACGAATGTTACAACCTTTAAGAGAAGATAATTAACTGCTCACACAACAGGATGACTTGAGGTTAACTTCTTACTTGCAGGCTTGAAAAAAATTTAGACACTATTACACCGAGACATCATGGATTACGATTGCTTTAGTAGAAAAAGAGGCAATTGTATACATTACATCGACATTTGTTCTACGAATTTCAATCTGTAAAATTATTCTTTCCTATCCTTTTTATTTTACATGACGACACTCAACATTACATCCATAAAAAAGAGAACTATCCTTATTGGTAGTTCTCTAAATGTTTTTTTATTTTGTATTTGAAGAAAGTGGTAATTTCGCTTCAAAAGCTTGTTGCAATTGACGTGTCCATTCCCCTGGTACACCAGCACCAATTTGGTTTCCATCAACATCCACTACAGGCGTCACTTCAGAAGATACAGACGAAACAATGATTTCATCCATCGTTAATAAATCAGCTTTTGTCATCGGCTCTTCCACGACAGGTAAATTAATTTCCTCTGCACATTTTAAAATGACTTGACGGGTAATGCCATTTAAAATGAAGTTATTCGCTGGATGTGTATAAAGCTTGCCGTCTTTAATACCATAAACATTCGCTGATGAGCATTCTGTCACGATATCCCCACGATGTAATATCGCTTCATAGCAACCTTTTTCAGCAGCCTCTTGCTTTGCTAATACGGCACCAAGTAGGTTTAAAGATTTGATATCACAGCGTAACCAACGAATATCCTCAACAAAAGTAGCCTTTACCCCTTTTTCAAAGTTTTCATATGCACGTTCACCCTCTTTAACATTACCAGTTAATACAGCTGGAACACTCGCATCTGGGAAAACATGATTACGGGCATTAGCACCACGTGTAATTTGGAAGTATACATGCCCTGTATCTAGATTATTTTTTTCAATTAGCTCATGTAATAATTTGTGTAAAACGTCCTTTGTATAAGGAATAACAAGACGAATTTTTTCGGCGCTTGCATAGAAACGATCAATATGCTCTTGTGCTGTAAACATATTTCCGTTATAAACTTTGATTACCTCATAAATGCCGTCACCGAATTGATAACCTCGGTCTTCTGGAGATATCACAATCGATCCTTCTTCAACAATTTGATCATTCCATAATGAATATGCCATGTTTTGTTCATCCTTTTCGTCTTTGAGTTATTTTTTTCCTGCAAGTTCAACAATTGCTTCAGCATAAATTGCTGCAGCTTTAACGAGATTTTCAACGACAACAAACTCATCTGCACGATGCGCTACATCTGGCTCTCCCGGAAACAGCATGCCAAATGCCACACCTTTTTTCATCACACGTGCATACGTCCCACCACCTGTCGATAATAGAGGTGTTTCTCTATCACCCGTTTGACGTCTATAAATAGCTGCTAATGTTTGGATAAATGGATCATCTTCACTGACATAATGCGGTTTGGAGTCGTCTTGAATATCTAGTGAGAACCCTTTTTCCACCGTTAAGCGTTGAGCCGCCGTTATTTTTTCATCGAATGGGTAGGACACAGAATAGCGCATACTAATTACTAAACTGCCACCTTTATGAACATCATAGCTGACGATACCTGGATTTAATGTAGTTTTTCCTGACATTGCATCCTCAAACTGTAGCGCAAGCTGATGGCCGTAATGATCCTGATAAAAAACATGTGCGATAAAGTCAACAAATTGTTTACTTGCCTCTGTCGTCAACTCTTGTTGTAAAAATGCTGCAAGATAAACAGCTGCATTAACACCTTTTTCTGGTTCCATTGCATGGGCTGCTTTACCTTTGATAGTTATTATATAGCGAGAGTCCTCCATTAATAAAGAGCCATCTAGCTGATTTTTGCTTAAAAATGTTTGAAAATTCTGTTCGAATGACTCGGAGACATGCTGAATTGTTGCTTTCGCAAAATCTGGTACCATATTTGGGCGCTTTCCTGCATTAAATAGTAGTAGTTGTTCTTTCGTTGCATCACCTATTTTATTTTGAGAGAACACAAGCTCGGCAATGCCTTTTTCCGCATTGATGAGCGGGAAATCCGCATCTGGTGCAAAACCAATTGTCGGCATTTCCTCTTGTTTAAAATAGTGGTCGACACAGCGGAATCCTGTTTCTTCATCCGTACCAATAATCATTCGTACTCTTTTTTCTAATGGAATACCCGCTTCTTTCACAAGCTTCATAGCCATCCATGCCGCAATCGTAGGACCTTTATCGTCAATCGCACCACGTGCATATAACTTACCGTCTGCTACTGTACCGCTGAATGGTGGGTATGTCCAGTCAGCTTCGTCTCCAATCGGTACAACATCAACATGACATAAAATACCAAGTAGTTCTTCACCTGAACCCATTTCAATATGCCCAGCATAATTATCAACATTTTTCGTTTGTAAGCCTTCGTTCTGACCTTTTGCTAGTAACCATTCAAGCGCTTGAAGTGGACCATCTCCAAATGGTACTTCAGTAGTTATTGTATCCTCATCAAGAACACTATTAATTTGCACAAGCTCCTGTAACTCTTGTATCAATTCATCTTGCCTTTCTTTTGCAGCCTGTAACCAATCCATACCATATACCTCCTTCAAAGTATCAACATTATTCTACACCTTACAACATATATGACAATCAGCTTTCTGACAACTATTTTCAGTAACTTCTACTGACACTACCACATATAGCATGTTTTTCACGTATTCCCACAAAATACAGTATAAAATTTATATTTCAAATGTAAATTTCTCTTGCATTCACTAGAAAATTAAGTAGTTTTTCTATATAATGAAGTTATCAGAATAATTGTTCTGACTATAAAATTAGAAAAGGGGATGTCTAAGGCAGCTACTTATTAGCCTAAGTGCACTCCGCACATATTGTCGTCCGCTAGTCTTTGCCAAGAGAATTAAGATGAAGGAGTGGTTCATTTAATGAAACCAACTACTGATCGAATGCTTAATCGTATTAAAGACGTGTACATGTTTATTTTAGACAAAGGAACCGTGTCTACACAGGATTTAGTCGAAGAGTTTAGTATCACTCCTCGCACCGTTCAAAGAGATTTGAACGTGTTAGCCTTTAACGATTTGGTAATGAGTCCAAGTCGAGGCAAATGGACAACGACGAAGAAAAAAGTAAAAATGACGTCTTAGTTTTACGTTTTGTACGTAAAGCATTGTGTATGGAAAAAGAATGACCTTTCGTCGGGGTCATTCTTTTTTGTCGTTATAAGCGTATTAGATTTTTTTATGGCTTATTGGAAGGGCCAGTCATTTCACTATTGTGCATTCAAAACATACCCTTTATGCTCCATACTTACAGAAAAATTTCCCTATGTGCTCCTTCAAGATTATTTTGACTATTTACAGTTGCTTAACAATCCGTTAAACTCGAAACATTCTAAATGTTGAGAGGAGGATTTTATTTGAAATTGTCAACGTACTTTCATCCATTAGTTTGGATTATCTTAGGCGGAACAATATTTACACGTATTGCAAGCTTTATGGCAATGCCTTTTTTAGCTATTTATCTACATAATGAAATTCAAGCCTCCCCTTTACAAATTGGGTTGACGATTGGAATTGCGCCACTTATTTCCACTATTGGTGGATTTTTTGGTGGTTATCTAACAGATCGCTTTGGTCGAAAAAGTGTTATTTTACTAACGATTATTGTTTGGAGCCTTGTATTTTTCGGCTTTGCAACTGTTCATACCGTATGGCTCTTTGTCCTATTCAATGCCTTGAATGGTCTTTGTCGTTCATTTTTTGAACCTTCCACACAGGCATTAATGATTGATTTTACACCTGCTGATAAACGAAAAAGACTATTTTCGTTACGTTATACAGCCATTAATATTGCAGCGGTCATCGGCCCTATTATCGGTGTGTACATCTCACAGCTATCAAGTCCAAGTATCCCCTTTATGCTGACAGGTATTATGTATATCATTTATGCTGTATTTTTATTTTTCGTGTTAAACCGTTATCAAATGCAACAACCTAAAGCTGTCACTCAAACAAAAATACTAAGTACATTCACAATTTTATTAACAAATCGTGTACTACTTAGCTTTATTTTAGGTGCCATCCTAATCAATATAGGATACTCTCAATTTGATTCTACATTACCACAAATCATTGAATTAAAAATCGAGGAAGGTGCGAAACTTTATTCGCTATTAATCTCTCTCAATGCAGCGGTTGTCTTATTATTACAATTACCAATAAGCATTGTATCAGAGCGGTTCTCATCGTCCGCAACATTATTGGTAGGTATACTGTTCTTTGCAATTGGTCTATTTTTGTTCGGATTTTCCAATAATTATACGCTCTATATCATCGCCATGATTATTTTTACAATAGGTGAGATTTTTGCCTTTCCAACAATGAATGTTATGATTGATGAAATTGCACCAGATACACAAAAAGCAACTTATTTGGGCGCTGCGCAATTTAAAAATTTAGGCGGCTTTATTGGACCCATAATAGGTGGTTGGTTATTGACTCATTATATGAATGCTATGTTTGCTGTCATCGCCATTCTTGTATTATGTAGTTGTTTCTTTTATAAATCCAAAACGACAACGCATTAAAAAACGCTCCATTGCTATCATTGGTTAATGATAGAATGGAGCGTTTTTTAAATACTATAATCTTCGTCAGCAGCGACCTCAGCATAACTAGAATATTGATCTTTACCTGCATTTTTAGATTGATATAGTGCCTTATCCGCCCGTTCAAATAAGCTCATTTCTGTCTCTTCAGCATGATGATAAATGGCGCCACCCATGCTGACAGATAATACGGACCATTTTTCACTAGCATATCCCTCATATTTTACGGTTCTGATTTGAGTCAAAATGGCCTCTGCAATTTGTTCCATCTGTTGTTCTGTCGTATCGTACAAGACAATAGCAAATTCATCTCCACCGAATCTCACGACAAAGCCATTGTTTTTCACTACATGCTTTAAAATCATGGCTGTTTCAATCAGGATACGATCCCCTTCCACATGCCCAAATTGATCATTTACTTGCTTAAAATTATCCAAGTCGATTAACAACAAACCCGGTACATTCATTTTTCGTTTTTTTAATAAATTGTCAAACTTCCGAATATAGGTAGCACGATTATAGACACCCGTTAACGGATCGAATGTGGCAAGATAGATTGTTTTAGATAAAATTTTATTGATGACTAATAGCATAATAAATGCTGTTAGCAAGGCAATGGATAGTAAAATCCAAAATTGTTTTGTATTTTTTTGGAGCGCTTCTATTTTAGTAAAATTGACAAATTTCACATAAACAAGCCTTTTTGAAGACTCCCCTCTCACTGTCTCTGCTTCATAAGGCAAAAAAAGATGCGTTTCTATATAACCATGATGTAATGCTTTTTGAAATTCAACTGGCTCCATTTTTTTCTTCGCTAGCTCAAAATATTGCTGAAATTGTTTGGATTGATCTCGCACGGTGATCTTCTTCAATCTAGAATCATCAAAAAAAACTCCACCGGCGTTAATGATTTGCACTTCTACTAAATCCTCGTATTTAGCAATTAAGGATTCTGCGGTTTTCTCAAAATTAAAGGTTTGAAAGACTGGATCATTCAGTAAGTCTATGCCTAACTCAAGCAGATATTTCTTATCATGCGTTGCCAAATAGCCGAACTTTCGGTATTCTCCTGTCGTTGTCGAAATATCTATTCCATCTGTATAAAACTCACCACTAGCACGCCGCTCATCCAATAATGCCGAAAAACGCTGACAGCAGCTCGAAAAATCCAAACCAATATCTTTCTCAAATGTCGTGTAAATCACCTTGTTGGATTGATCTACTATGTAAATATCCATACCATGCTTCTGTTTCTTCTGTTGCAAATCCCAAGTTTCAATAGCAGGATTTTTGCGATAATCGTTTTGTAATTTTCTAAGTTCCTGTTCCATATTATCTGACATATTTTTATCAAAATAAAAATGAGCATTATCGATCGTTTGCATATCTGTCAGAATATGATTTTCAATTAATACTTTATTCATGGCCACTTGCTTCTCGATATCTGCCACTAGTATTTATCTGTTGACATATGAAATGACAGCAACGAGTATGACTGCAAAAGCTATTAAAGATAGTAATAATTTTATACGCAGGTTCTTCATATATTTGTCCTCTACCTATTTTTACCATCATATTTTAAAAACTTTAGATAATGATAAGCTACATGAGTACATCACAGTAACTCATTCATATTATACCGTTACTGTCATCATACTGTATATAAAAAATCCCCGATGCTATAGTAGCACCGAGGATTGTGTTAATGATTGTTTTGTAAGCTGGCTAGCTCTTCTGCAGTTAGTTCACGATATTCACCTAATGCCAGCTTATCATCTAGGTGAAGATTCCCCATAGACAACCGCTTTAAATACGTTACACGTTTACCCACAGCCTCAAACATTCGTTTCACCTGATGAAATTTGCCTTCCTGAATTGTCAGCTCTATTTCTGATTGCTGTGCAGATTGTAGAATCACAAGCTTTCCAGGCTTTGTAACGTAGCCATCATCTAATTCCACGCCATGCGCAAATTTCTCGACATCTTCTTCCGTCACAACGCCCTCAATCTGTGCAAAATAAACCTTTGGCACATGTTTTTTCGGAGACAATAAATTATGGGCCAGCAAACCGTCATTGGTTAATAACAGTAACCCTTCTGTATCTTTGTCCAGCCGTCCAACTGGGAAAGGTTGAAAATGCTGATGCAATGGCTCTAATAATTCAATCACCGTTTCGTCTCTTAAATCTTCTGTTGCAGAAATAACATCAGGTGGCTTATTCATCATAAAATAGACAAACTCTGTATAAACAACGCGCTCTCCAAACACTGATACAATCTGCTGTTCTGGGTCTACATGTAGCGCTGCGTCTTTAACATAAGCACCATCCACTGTGACAGCCTTTTGCTTTAATAGCTGCTTCACTTCTTTACGGGAACCATACCCCATATTCGCTAGTAATTTATCTAAACGCATAGTACCACTCCTATTTCATTCCCAGTTTGCTCATAATGCGCGTTAATCGTTCACCCAATAACTTTTGTGCCAAACCTAAGCGCAGTGATAAAAAGCCGTAAACAGCCACACCAACACCCGCACAAATAATAGAGAATAGTAATGCTGAGAATTTACTATCTACTGGGCCCATAAGCAATTCCAATAATTTATGCACAACGAGCACGCTAATTGCCATTGCCATTGTCAATAAAGCAATCAACATAACACGACGAACAACCATTTCTGATCGATAATTCAATGTTTTTCGTAGCACAAGGATATTGATAAGAATCGATACACTATAGCCAATTGCAGTTGCCACAATGGCACCATCTGCCTCCAGCCAACGAATGAATGGAATATTTAACGCTAGCTTAACGAATATCCCTGATAATAAGCTGAAGACAATCCACTTTTGAAAATCAATCCCTTGTAACAACGCTGCTGTTACTTGGAATAATGCAAATAAAATCGCAACTGGTGCATAATGCGCTAATATAGTAGCACCCATTTCACTTTCTGAATAAAGCATGAAGTAGATTTCATTAGCTAAAAGAGAAATACCTACTACAGCTGGCAATGTAATAAAAATTAAAATTTGATAGGTTTTATCCATCGCATGGCGTAGCGATAAATACTCACCCTGTGTGTAATATTTTGTAATCGTCGGTACTAATGCCATTGAAAAGCCTGTCGCTAGCATGACCGGAATGATGACAACCTTATGTGTCATAAAGTTTATCATCGATAAATAAGTATCTGTCACTTCTGCTAAACCAATGGAAGTCATCGCCCCATTAAATGTAAGCATGTCAACTAATTGGAATAACGGGTTGGCTACTCCAACAAACACCATTGGTATGGAATAGGTAATCACTTCTTTATAAATATTGGACATCGGTAGCTGTGTAGACGTCACACTTTGGCTACGTAATAAGTTGAATTCAGGCTGATATTTTTTCCAGTAGTAATAAAGAACACCTAATCCACCGATTGCCCCAATAAAGGCAGCAAACACAGCAAACGAAATCGCTGTCTCTGGCTTCCCTTTGAACACCACAACGACTAAGAAAGAACCACCAAGTAACACAACAATTCGCACAATTTGTTCTACCAATTGAGAAACTGCCGTAGGCTCCATTTTGTCATAGCCTTGGAAGAAGCCGCGCCATAGACTCATAAATGGTACGACGATTAAGGCAAAGCTGACCCAGCGAATCACCGAAGCAATTTGTTCAACCGTAAAGACTTGTTCCTCACTTTTAATAACTAGCCCTGCTATCGGCGTTGCAAGCAGGAAGAGTGCGATAAATGCCCCGAAGCCTGTTACCATCATAATGAGTATGCCCGATTTCATCAGCTTGCGACCTGATTGATAGTCTCCCATTGCATTATACTTGGAGACAAATTTAGAGACGGCTATTGGCGCACCTGAAATAGCTATTGCCAACATAATAGAATAGGGAATATATGCATACTGATAAAGCGCAATGTTCTTTTCGCCAACAATTGCATAAAACGGAAAAATATAAATTAATCCGAGTACCTTCGATAAAAACATCCCCAGTGTTAATATCGCAGTACCTTTCATTAAATTGGACATCATACCCATCCATTCATTGTAAAATCAATATTAATATCGTAACACTTCAAGGATACTTATAAAACATTTTCGTTTCTGTTATTTCAAAGAAACCAACATGCAAGCGCTATCACCTTGTGAATAGCATAAGTAAACCAACTGTAATCTTAACATATTTATAGGAAATGAGACGCATAAATACACCAAAAAGTTCATTCAAAAATACCTGATGAAAAAAGACCTTAAAATAATCGGTGAGGAATGGAACATCCCCACCGATTAACCGTATTTCTTATACCATGTCCACAAAGAACTTTTTATACCACACTAGGAATACATAAACCGTCCAAATATATCGACCGCGATTTGCTTTCCCTTCATAGTGCTCATCTAGATAGCCCACTAATTGTTTTGTATCAAAGAATTCATTCGCAAAGTCCGTTGTAAACATTTCTTTGACCATGCTGTAATACTTTTCTTCACGTAACCAGTGACGAATTGGCACTGGGAAACCAAGTTTTGGCCGTTTCGCCCATTCCTCTGGTAATTCTTGATGTGCCGCTTGACGTAAAACATATTTTGTATCAATGTCGTTGACACGATATCTAGATGGAATATTTTTCGCTAATTCCATAACTTCTTTATCTAAAAATGGTACACGTAATTCAATTGAATGAGCCATACTCATTTTATCTGCTTTTAATAAAATGTCACCAGGCATCCAAAGGTTTAGATCCAGGTATTGCATTTTTGTCACATCGTCATCACCAGGCACTTCATCATAAATACGTTTTGTAATCGATTTTACAGATGGCGCATTTTTATAAGCTGGTTTTAAAACATTAATGGCATCTACTTCATCCCACACGACTGCTTCTCCAATAAAACGCTCTTCTACCGTTTGAGCACCTTTAATAAGGAAGTTCGTATATTGATTTTTCGGTAGGGCTTCTGCCATTCCTCGTAATGTTTTACGAAGACCTAATGGTAGTTTTTCGTATTTTTGCATTTTCCCTGAGTTTTGATACCAAGCATAGCCACCAAAAATTTCATCTGCGCCTTCACCTGATAGCACAACTGTTACATCTTTTGATGCAAGCTCTGAAAGGAAGTAAAGTGGCACTGAAGATGGATTGGACTGTGGCTCATCCATATGCCATTGAATTTTAGGAAGAGCTTCAAAGCACTCATCCGCTGTAATATATCTACGTTCATTTTGAATATTCAACGTATCTGATAAATCTTTTGCAAGATTTGTCTCATTGAACATATCTTCATAGTCAGCAAATCCTACTGAGAAGGATTTATCTGGGCGTAATAAAGAAGTAATATAACTAGAGTCAATACCACCAGATAAGAATGAACCAACTTTTACATCACTAATTTTATGAGCTTCTACAGACTCTTTAACCGTTGACTGAATTTCTTCGATATATTTTTCAATCGGTGCGTCTTTTGCATGGAATTTTTTATCCCAATATTGCACAATTTGCTTTTGTCCATTTTGAATCAGCATATAGTGTGCAGGTGGTAATTTAAAGACACCTTTAAAGAAGGTTTCATCCATTGAAGAATATTGGAATGTTAAGTATGGGCGTATCGCCTGTTTATTTAATTCTTTAATAAATGAAGGATGTGGTAAAAACGATTTTATTTCAGAACCGAAAATAAATGTACCATCTGTTGTATGCTCAGAATAGTACAATGGTTTAATACCAAAACCATCACGTGCAATAAATTGTAAATCATTCTTTTTATCCCAAATACAGAAGGCAAACATCCCACGTAGTTTTTTCACAAAATCTACGCCATATTCTACATAGCCATAAATAATGACTTCACTATCTGACTGTGTTTTAAACGTATGACCTTTTTCAATAAGATCTGCACGTAACTCTTGGAAGTTGAAAATTTCCCCATTAAATACAAGCACAATATTGCCGTCTTCACTATATAATGGTTGATTTGCTACTTCTGATAAGTCAATAATACTTAATCGACGGAAACCTAACGTTACTTTATCGTCACTATGAATACCGCCGCTATCTGGTCCGCGGTGAATAATTGTATTCATCATATTTTCTATTGTTTGATGATGATCAATCACATTTGTTCCATTAATATAACCAATAAATCCGCACATTCTATTTTTCACCTCATAATTTAGTGCATAACCTTTACCATAATAGCATGAAAAGACGTTCATTTCATGCTGACAATGCTAATAAAGGAAAACTTTCATCGAAACAATTGTATAACAAAGATTCATGTGTTTCATTCTACTATAAACACTCTTCATCACGAAAGATGAGATAAGGAATTATAAAACACTTTTCTATTATTTTCAATGTCCAAGAAAACCCCTCTCTATATAGACTTCATGTATAATAGGAAAGATTCCTAATTTGAACAGAAAGTGAGTTTCTAACTATGTATGATGTAATCGTGATCGGTGGTGGCCCATCTGGTTTAATGGCGGCGATTGCTGCCGGAGAGCGTAAAAAGAAAGTGTTATTGTTAGAAAAAGGCGCAAAACTTGGCAAGAAATTAGCCATCTCTGGCGGTGGACGTTGTAATGTTACTAATCGTTTACCTGTCGAAGAAATAGTTAAGCATATACCTGGCAATGGTCGTTTTCTTTATAGTCCATTTACAGTTTATAATAACGAAGATATTATCGCATTTTTTGAAGGGCTTGGTGTCGCCCTAAAAGAAGAGGACCACGGCAGAATGTTCCCTGTATCCAATCGGGCACAAGATGTAGTTGATACACTAATTCGTCAGCTTCAACGACTACATATTGAAGTTCGTTTACACACAGCCGTCAGTAAGCTTCTGATGGACGAAAATAAAATTTTGGGTGTACGTCTTGCGGATGGCTCCGAAGTCCGTAGTCAAGCAGTCATTGTAGCAGTTGGTGGCAAGGCGGTCCCACAAACCGGTTCAACAGGTGATGGCTATCCTTGGGCAGAGCGTGCTGGTCATACAATCACGACGCTCTTCCCAACAGAGGTGCCTGTTCTATCAAAAGAGGACTTTATCCAAGCGCGTGAGCTTCAAGGTCTAGCATTGCGTGATGTCGCTGTCTCTGTGCTCAACAAAAAAGGCAAGACACTTGTCACACATCAAATGGATATGCTCTTTACCCATTTTGGCTTGAGTGGTCCCGCTGTTTTACGCTGTAGTCAGTTCGTTGTGAAAGAATTAATGAAAACAGGCTATGAACCAGTGACAATACGTATTCAGACACTGCCTCATTATAATGAAGAAACATGTCTGCAATATTTAAATAAACTAATCAAGGAAGATCCAAAAAAGGCTGTGAAAAATGTCTGGAAAGGCATTGCACCAGAACGGTGGCTCTTATTCTTATGTGAGCGAGCAAATATCGATGTCCAATCAACAGGTGCTGAGTTATCCCAAGAGAAAATTCGTCAATTAGCACATTTATTAGTCAATTTCACATTAAAAGTGAGCGGCACACAGTCACTTGACAAAGCGTTTGTTACGGGCGGTGGTGTCTCTGTAAAAGAAATCGAGCCAAAAACAATGGCATCAAAGAAAAAAGAAGGTTTATTCTTCTGCGGAGAAATTCTTGATATTCATGGCTATACAGGGGGCTATAATATTACCTCTGCGCTCGTAACGGGACGTATTGCAGGAATGCATGCTGCATTATAATAGAAGAGAAAGACCTTTTGGCAAGGCAAGGGGTTGATTTCCGTTCAAGGGGCGTCCGATAAGCCGCCTCCACCATGTTTCTTTATCTTTCATTTAGCTGTTGCAATCGAATAGCCCTTTATTTGTATAATGAGAGAAAGAACAGGCTCTTATTTTCAATGTGGAGAAGTGTTTAGTTACAACACGCTTTCATAAATGCTTAGTGAACACCTTCACTTTATTTAAAAACCTTTGCTAAAAAGTTAAATATTTGTGGGTTGAGGTGGCAGGCTACTTGACTCCCATGGGATAGCGAGACAGTTGAAACCCTACACCGAGCGGTAGCGGAGGAAGCAGCTCGGTGCTCGCCTACAGGAAAGCAAATAGCCAGCAACGGAAATCCATTTTCATCTTTCACAAAAATGCTATTGATTGCTTTGTTTTTCAACACTATGAAAAAGCGTGTCCAAGAAAAACGGACACGCTCTTTTTAGCTTTCACTAGACATATAAACTTCTTCAAACGGCTGGATAATGACAAAGCCTTCACCTGAAAATGCCATTTGAATGGATTCGCCACTGCCACGACCGATAAATGTACGGAAGCTGATATCTGTTTTAAACTCAGGTGTTAAATTTCCTGACCATGCAACGGTAGCATGTGGATCAGTATAAACTGTTTCACCTGGTTTCACTAATAATGTCAATGGTTCAAAATGTGTTGTAATGGCCACTTTCCCTGTTCCTTGTAGTGTCACATTGAATAAACCACCTGACATGATGCCAGCCATTTTACGCATTAAGCGTATATCCCATTCAATACTAGGCTCAAAGGCAAGTAAATCATTTCCGTTTACACAAATACTATCATTTTTTAAATCAAAAACCGTTACTTTCTTTCCTTGGTCTGCTAAATAAAGTCTTCCCTTTCCACTTGCTTTCATCAATTGCGTGCCTTCACCTGTTAAAGCCTTCTTAAACATCTTACCAAGACCATGCTCCAGCACACGCTCACGTTCAAATTTAATATCACCCGTATAGGAAATCATTGCACCCATTTTTGACCATACTTCACCGTTTAGATTCACTTCTAATACTCGTTCAGTTTCCAATTCAAAATAATCATTCTCATTGTCATCTTGCTGTGTTTTATGAACAAATTCATCTAAAGAAAATTTCCCCAAGATTCATCCCTCCTAATTACCTTATATACGTTTACTGTTGAGAAAAGATTCAAATTTTAGCGGATTGTCCCTGATTGTGCATTTCGTTACAAAATTTCTCTTTTAATAATAAAATCACTTCATTTCCAGTCATGTTATTGACATCAAATATATACTGTTATACATTAAATGAAGAAACGTTAATTGTTATATAACAATCGCTGCAAAAAAATAACTATATAAGTGCCATATGCGAAATGACACTTATATAGTTCCTGTCTCAATTGAAAGTTCATTTTATTGAGTAGCGGAGACATCTCCAACATTTTGTGCTGCTTTTAAAGCAGTTTGTTTACGTACATCTGCACGTAGTGTTAACGAAATAATTAATGAAGCTGCGATTAACCCAGCAAATACATAGAACACAGGAATATAGCTTCCGTAAGCATTTTTAATTGTACTTACTAACAACGGTCCGAAAATACCACCTAATGACCAAGTTGTTAATAAATAGCCATGAATAACGCCAAGTTGCTTTGTACCAAATAGATCACTAGCAAATGCAGGTAAATTCGAGAATCCACCACCGTAGCAACTAACAACTAAGAAAATAAGTGCTTGGAAAATAATTACGTTTGTTGTATGTGGTAGGACAATAAATGTAATTAATTGTGCTGTAAAGAAAATAACAAAAACGTTTGAACGACCAATATAATCAGACACAGCGGCCCAAATTAAACGACCACCACCATTAAATAGCCCCATTATTCCTACCATTGCAGCAGCACCAGCAACTGATAGACCAACAATCTCCTGTGCCATCGGAGAGGCAACAGATATCATCATAATCCCCGCAGTTACATTGACTAAATGCATGGACCATAGCATCCAGAAATGCTTTGTTTTGACAGCCTCACGCGCTGACATCACTGCTAAATCTTTCTTTACTACTTCTTTGCCTTTATCGGCAGCTGCCTTCATATTCGCTGGCATATAACCAGGCTTAGGCGGCGCTATATATGAAGCCCCTAAAATCATTAACGTGAAATAACTTGCCCCTAAAATAAAATACGTTGTAGAAATGCCAACTGCCTCCATTAAGTTGGCTGCGACTGGCGCTGTAATTAATGCACCAGATCCAAATCCAAGTACGGCCATACCTGTTGCTAGACCACGGCGATCTGGGAACCATTTTACAAGTGTTGATACAGGGGCTATATAACCAATCCCCATACCTAACCCACTAAGAACACCATATGTTAACCAGTACATGACAACAGAATCCATTGAAATCGCTACACCCGCACCAGCTTGTCCTGCTCCAAATAAGACAGCTGCTACCATCGCCGATTTACGTGGCCCCATTTTTTCTACTAAGCTACCAAATAATGCGGCAGAGAAACCTGCAAGCCCCATCATAATGGTAAAGGCAACCGTTACCTTTGTTTCACTCCATCCCATTTCTGTGACAATCGGTAGCTTATATACACTGTATGCATAGGCTCCACCGATTGAAAGGTGAATAGCGATTGCAGATAATGCAATTAACCATCTATTTTTATTCATAAATTCTCATTTCTCCCCTCTTTTGCTACCTGTGAAAATTCTATGAACGTCCATGTAAAACAATTTACCACTTAGAATTATTCAAATGCAAGATGTTTTTCTAAAAAATATTATTTCTCCAAAAAGTATTTTGTTTTTTTATCAATGATTTTTATCACATAAACCTTACAGTCTCTAAGTATAAATTCGTTTTTCCTACAAAAAACATGACAGCTTTTAGCTAATATTACTTTTCTACTCTATTATACTATGTATCATTAATTATATTAATATAATTATTTTTGTGCATAACTTCACATTCTGATGTTGTATACGTCTTATTTTACCAACAATATTTTTATGCTCATTTCTCTAAAAAGGAAGCAGATCAAATTAATGAATAATAGAAATTTTTAGAACAAAAGAGAATTTCACCATATAAATGTACGAAATTTTAATTTTTAGAAGTAGCAATAAAAATTAAAAATCAATTCTGTTTTTACTTAAACTTTCAAAAAAAAAATTTATTGACAATACAGAGTATGCATATTTTATAAATAGCTTTCAATCGCTCCCTATTTTTATTATTCAAATATACATTTTTATTTCAGGAAATTGAATATTAATGGCAACTAAACAAAATCAATTGCTTCTTAATAGAATACAAATAATCTGGAACAAGACGATTTTCGAAGTCATATTGTTTTTGTAAAAAAATAAAACAAGCGCTACAAAAAAACAGCATGTTAGAAGCTACCTCTAACATACTGTACAGAAAAATACATTTTTTAATTTGTTTTTCCTTTCATAAAAAGCATAACTTTTATTTCTTTATAATAAATACATAGCAAAATCCCTAGTAAAATCAGTAAGGAGCCATAAATTTGGACACTGGTAGGAAATTGCTTTAAAAAAATCGCACTCAACAGCATGGCAATAGCTGGCTCAAAATTCAATAACAGCGAAGCATTCGTCGAGCCTATTTCCTTCATTTTTTGATTCCACATTAAATTACTAACCCCATGAATAACGATTGCTGATAAAACTAGCAAAATCCAATAGGGGTATGTTACTTGCCAATTTGTTTGCGGCAATATAGTAAAAGAAAATGGTATAAGCATCAGTAAGCCAATTAGATTTGTATAAAAGGTGATGGACTGAGCTGACATTTTTAGACTAAGATGATTCACAATAATAAGAAATAAGGAAAAGCTTAGCATTGTAATTAAACTTAGCACCTCTCCCTTACCAATAGAAATGGTGATGAGGGCTCCTTTTGTAATGATGAGACCCACTCCTACAAATGAAATGATCGCACCTAGCCAAAATATGCCGTTCCGTGATTCATGATAAATCAATTTATTCAATAATGATGTGACAATCGGTGCACAGGCTAATATTAAAGCCGCAGTGATAGGAGAAGTATGCTGAAGGCTGGCATAAAAACTATAGTGATTAATGGAAACGCCCAGTATTCCTGCAATGACCAACAATAGTAAATTCTTGCGCGTAAATATTGTTCGGGTAATAGCTTTCCAACTAATACATCCCAAAAATAAAACAATGATAATTAGCCTAAAAATGGCGACTGTTATAGGAGCCCAGTGTTCAATTAAAATCGAGCCAATAATGAAGTTACTGGCCCAAAAAAATACACAGCTAAATAAAATCATATAGATAGTGAATTGCTTCATATTAATCGTACCTGCATGTAAAGAGACTTCTACATAAGTTCTGGGTCAACTATTAAAAATCTACTTCCCTTTCCTTTATTAATCTTTTCTATTAAAACATAAGTATAGCAAACTAGAAATCTTCTAGTTTGCTATCATATCTAAATAAGGGGGATTTAGATTTATACTTAGTTGATAAACTTACCATTTGACATAACCACTCGGTTAGATGGTTTACGTGCAATGACCTCAGCACTTGATACTGCGTCAAAGAATACAAAGCTTGCTTCGTCTTTCACATTCGGCCAAACCTTTTGACCATTTGCATCTAATGGTGTTACACCATTTGTAATATATTTTAATGTTTGTCGAATAGAGCGTTCATCTAGCTTACGAGAAATATCAGCAAAAGTAGTCGCTTTTTCTAAAATATCTCCAGAGCCATTAGGACTCCAAGAATCATAAAAGCCATCGCACCCAAAGTGGACATCTACTCCGTGCTCTGTTAGTAAATCAATTGGTGGAATTAAACGTCTTAAATCGAATGGCACAGTAGACATAATTTTCACTTGCTGTTGTGCGAGACGATCAGCGATTTTATGCTGTTCCATAACGGATACATCCCCAAGTGAAAATGCATGACTAATCGCCGTTCTACCTTGATATTGTGCATCCTCAACGATATCTATCCATTTATCGATTGTATAATACCCAACATGACCACCATCATGGAGGTGAATATCAACATCTACATTAAACTCCTGTGCGATATCCATCACTTCATAAAGAGAAGGCTCAATTGAATTATCAATCCCTGCTGGATCTAAGCCGCCAATCATCGTTGCCCCATTGCGTAAGGCTTCACGCAATAATTTAGGGACATCATCTCTTAGTAAGCCATGCTGTGGGAAGGCAATGACTTCTGACGTCACGACATCTTTATATTCATCCAATGCCGCTAGTACACCTTCTAAATTTTTCAAGCCAATGTAAGGATCAATATTAACATGGGTACGAATATGGTTGGCGCCATTCTTAACGATTTTCTCAATCATTGCAGCTGCACGTTGTTTACCTGTTGTAGCAAGAACGGATAACTCTTGTGCTTCACGATCAAGTCGTTCCTTTAAATTTTTTACGGGTACACAAGCCTTCCATGGTAAAGTTAAGTATGTTTTATCTAAATGATTATGCATTTCCTTAAAGGCAGGTAATAGCAGCTTCCCGTTCATATTTGTTACTTCATTTGGAGAATCGATTACCTGCGTTGCTGGTACAATTTGAGAAATATAGCCATCTGTAATTTCAAGGTTAAAAAGCTCCACTTTCGTACCAACTGTATCATTTTCTTTTACATATTCTCCTGTTTCAAGTAGAACATTTGTAAGCCAGTGCTTCATCTGAATTCTCCTTTCAACTCTCCTACTTCCTGTTGGTGAATAATTTTGCCCTGTGAAATAACAGTAGAAATTGGGCATCTTCTTGCTATAACATGAGCAGTGCTAACGCCATCTACTAACAGCATATTGGCTTTATCACCAGCTTGTGGCCAAACACGTTCTCCCACGTCGTTCAAAGGTGTGATACCACCAGAAGCGTATCTCCAAGCACGACTTAATGAATATTCGTCGATAAAACGGAATCTCTGTGCCATCACATTTAATTTCATAATCGTATTGCCCGTACCGTATGGTGACCAATGGTCTGTTAAACTATCATGTCCTACAGAAACCTTTACACCATTGTTATAAAGATAAGGCATTGGTATTGTTGAACGATTCAGGTCTGTTGGTACAGTTGTTGTGACATCCATTTGTACAGCAGCCATCGCCTGTACTAAATCTTCTAATCGTGACTGTTCTAAATCCGCAAGTGCCATCGCATGGCTAATTGTCACTTGTCCTTCTTTTTTCGCCTGTTTCGTTAACTCGATTAGCTTATAAAATTCAAATTCACCAAGTGTGTTAGCTGTATGAATATGAATATCTATTCCTGCATTATAGTCTTGGGCAATACCCATCGTTGTGTGCAGTGATTTCTCAATATTGCGATCTACAATGGATGGGTCAACGCCCCCAACGAGCGTTGCACCCATTGCCATTGCTTCACGGATCAATTCTTCCACATTGGAGCGTAATAAGCCATGTTGTGGAAAAGCCACAATCTCATAGGTGATTTGATCTTGGTATTTTTCTAATACTTGCTTTGTGATGTCAATGTGTTTTGTCCCAATTTGTGGGTCCACATTACAATGTGAACGAATATGTGTATGTCCTTGGGAAATAAGCCACTTCACCATTTCCTCTGCTCGATAAGCAGCCGTTGGTAATTGCTTTGGTAATAGCGTTCTTTCTTCTTCAATACGCGTTAATATCCCTTTAGTAATGGGTCTTGGTGCTTGCCATTCCCCACCAAAATACGTTTTATCGATATGGATATGCATTTCTCGGAAAGAAGGGACTAATAGTTGCTTTTGAGCATCCACTACTTCTACGTCTCCATCGGCCACTATATTGTTATCCACTTGTTGAACATGCCCATCTACGATTAGGACATCATAAATACCTGTACGAGTTGCAACAATATGTTCATTTTCGTGCTCATATGCTTCTTCTAATCTTACATTTTTCAGCAATAGTTTACTCATAGTTTCCTCCCAATTGGTATTTTTTATCTTTCACCAAATTCGATTATTCTACAATTTCAACGCCACCGATTATTGTGTAGTTAGATGCGTCTAACCAGAAACCTTTTACAGCATTGCTGTAGACTGCTAAATGCTCATAGTTACGAACTGGAATGTATACAGCTTCATCTAACTCTATTTGCATTGCCTTTTTGTAGATTTCATTACGTGCTTCTTGATTTGACTCAGAACGCCCTTGCTCAATTAGCTTGTCTACCTCTGGATTTGAATAGTAGAAATGGTTGCCTGGAGGTCCCATAGAAGCCGTGTGGAATAGATTAAATTGATTATAATCAGCATCCCCAGTAGCATTACCCCAACCACTAATAAATATTTGGTGCTGTTCTTTCGTGATTTCAGAAATAAATGCACCATACTCCATTACTTGAATTTCAACATCTAATCCAATACCTTTTAATTGAGATTGAATAACCTCAGCCATATTGATACGCTCTTTACGGTCACTTGTCAGTAATTTAACTTTTGTTCCTTCTTTAACGCCAGCTTCTTTTAGTAACTCTTTTGCCTTTACTACATCATAGTCATATGGTTTTGTTTCACTAGAATAACCAATAATTTTAGGACTCATTGCCGAATTTGCAAGTGTACCTACATTATCATAAATACCACTAATAATTGCTTCGCGGTCAACTGCATAACTAATTGCCTGACGTACTTTTACATCTAATAATAGTGCATCTTTCACATTGAAACCGATAAATTCTACTGCAAGTCCTTCGGCACGGAATAAATTCATCGTTGAAGAATTTTCTATGCGGTCAATCTCTGTTACGGGTACTTGTTCAGCGATATGTGCTTCTCCACTTTCAATCATTGCTAAACGAGTAGAGTCCTCTGGTACGACTTTAAATGTTACTTTATCTACTTTCGGTACAGTGCCCCAGTAATCTTTGTTTGTATTTAATGTAATTTCTTGACCAGATTTCCAATCCTCGAATACAAATGGACCTGTCCCTACTGGATGTGTTGCTAATTCATCAGCCGCTTCCGCAATAGCTTTCGGGCTGATCATACTACCTTCTTGACTTGCTAAAATAGATAAAAGCGGTGCATATGGTTCTTTTAACTTCAACGTGACAACATACGTATCATCTACCACTGCTTCATTAATCATTGATAATTTATCACGTTGTGGTGAACCAGTTGCAGGATCTAAAATACGATCAAATGTAGCTTTAACAGCCTCTGCATTAAAATCTGCTCCATCATGGAATTTAATGCCCTCATTTAATGTAAATGTCCAAGTGACATCATCTTTTTGCTCCCACTCTTTTGCAAGTAATGGAACAATTTTGCGATCTCTATCAAAAGCAACAAGTGTTTCATATATTTTGCCATGGATAATATTCGCTGACGGAATATCTGTAATAAAATGAGGATCAAGGCTTGTCGCATCCGATGCTCTTAAAACAACTAATTCTCCTCCTACACTTTTTGATCCCTCCTTAGAACCTTCTGAACTTTGATTACTTGCAGTTGAACATGCCTGTAAAACAAGTACGGTAATGAGTGTCATAAATAAAATCAACTTCATTTTCTTCATAAACATTTCCTCCTTATATGATTTGATCCTTACATTTCGAATTATAAAGAAATAAAATTCACTTGTTTTTTAAAATCTTTACATGTTTTTTAAATTTTCTGACTAATACTCCATTAATCATTTACATTCTTTACGCTTTTCACTAAATTGAAAACAAATCAAATAGAAAAGGAGATTCGATATGGATAAAGTAACTACTACTATCGATCATTCTGTTTTAGTGAATGCACGCAAGGCCTCTAGAAAAAAGAATCTTGTCTCTTTCCTAAACAAAATAAAAAAAAATAAAGCGGCGGTCGCTGGGGGCATCATCATTCTTCTCTATATATTGATGTTTCTTATCGGACCTATTCTAGCACCTTATGATCCTTACGACGTACAGTTAGATCAAAAATTACAAGGGCCAAGTTTAGATCATCTAATGGGCACCGATGACAAAGGACGAGATATTTTAAGTCGAATTTTATATGGTTCACGCTTATCCATTGGAGTTGGTATTTCAGCTGTGTTATTTGGTGGGTCGATTGGCACATTCCTAGGACTTATCGCTGGTTATTATGGTAAATGGATTGATTCTATTATTAGTCGAATTTTAGATATCATGCTTGCCTTTCCAGGTATTTTATTAGCTCTAGCTATTGTTAGTGCATTAGGGCCAAGTCTAATTAACGTCACAATTGCAGTAGGTTTTTTCTCTATCCCCATGTTTGCTCGTATCGTACGTGGCTCGACAATGGAAGTTAAAAAACTAGAATATATCGATGCTGTCAAAACACTCGGAGCAAATGATATGACGATTTTAATTAAACATATTTTCCCGAACATTTTATCACCGATTATTGTACAAGCATCTATGCGTTTAGCAACGGCTATTCTATCTGCGGCAGGTCTATCCTTTTTAGGATTAGGGGCACAGCCACCATCTCCTGAATGGGGTGCCATGCTATCAAACGGAAGAGATTTCTTATTTACTGCTCCTTATATGGCGCTATTCCCTGGTATTATGATTTCCATCCTTGTTTTAGGATTTAACTTATTTGGCGATGGTTTACGCGATGCGCTAGACCCAAGAATGAAAAATTAAAGGAGAGAAGACACATGACATTATTTATCATAAAACGGCTCGCTCAAATTATTCCTGTGACCCTTGGTGTAACGCTTGTTGTTTTTTTAATTATGCAAATGATCCCCGGTGATCCCGCCATTATTTTAGCAGGAGAAGGAGCTTCTCAAGAAACGGTTGAAGAATTACGTGAAAATTTAGGGCTTAATAAACCATTAGCTATCCAATATACAGATTATATTAAAAATCTTGTACAGGGAGATATGGGGCATTCGTTAAAAAATAAACAACCTGTATTTGAGGAAATTACTGCACGTTTACCAATTACAATTGAGCTAGCCTTTTATAGTATTTTAATCACTATTATTTTGGGGTTGATTGCCGGCATCATCTCAGCAATCCGTCCATATTCGTTTATGGATGTTGGACTAATGATTGTCGCCTTATTAGGGATTTCCCTACCAAGTTTTTGGTTAGGTATTTTATTGATGTATGTTTTCTCTGTACAGCTACACTGGCTTCCTGTAGCAGGTTGGGATAGTGCCAAACATATTATTCTACCAGCGGTCACACTAGGTGCTGGTGGCGCTGCAATCGTTGCGCGTATGACTCGCTCTAGTATGCTAGAGGTTGTGAACCAAGACTATATTCGAACAGCGAAGGCGAAAGGTTTAAAAGGCTATATTATCATTTTAAAACACGCACTACGCAATGCCTTAATTCCAGTTATTACAGTTGTAGGCTTACAGTTTGGTAGTTTACTTGGGGGAACAGTATTAGTAGAATCTGTGTTCGCTGTCAACGGCTTAGGACGAATGATTGTAGATGCTATTCGTACACGAGATATACCTGTTGTTCAAGGCGGCGTTCTCGTAGCCTCATTAATATTTGTTTTCATTAATCTTTTCGTAGACATATTATATCGAATTTTTAATAAACGAATGGATTTAAACTAGGGAGGGAAAAAGCGATGAAACAAAATACCGTGTTAGAAGTAAAAAATTTACAAACTTATTTTTATTCGAGTGAAGGCGTTGCCAAAGCTGTGGATGGTGTTTCCTTTATACTTCAAAAGGGAGAAACGCTAGGCATTGTTGGTGAATCTGGTTGTGGGAAATCAATGACCTCCCTATCGTTACTTCGTTTAGTACCGTCACCTCCTGGTAAAATCATCAACGGTGAGATTTTCTTAAATAATACAGATATCTTAAAATTATCAGATGAGGAATTACGCAAAATTCGAGGCAATAAAATATCAATGATTTTCCAAGAGCCTATGACAAGTCTAAATCCTGTGTTATCCGTTGGGGAGCAAATTGCTGAATCTATTCGCTTACACCAAGGTTTATCACGTAAAGAGGCATGGCAAAAGGCCGTCGATATGATCCGTCTAGTGGGAATTCCTGCACCAGAAAAAAGAGCGAAGCAGGAGCCGTACCAGTTAAGCGGTGGGATGCGTCAGCGCATTATGATCGCAATGGCATTAGCGTGTACACCCGATGTTTTAATTGCAGACGAACCTACAACGGCACTTGATGTAACCATTCAGGCTCAAATTATTGAAATTATACAAAATCTGCAAAAGCAATTAGGCATGAGCATTATTTTCATTACTCACGACCTAGGTGTTGTAGCAGAAATTTGCGATAAAATTGCTGTGATGTATGCGGGGCAGATTGTAGAAGAAGGCACAACAGAAAGTCTTTTTGAAAAACCGTTACACCCCTATACAAATGGATTAATACAATCATTACCAAAGCTCTATGAAGAGCAAGAAGAATTATCTACTATTCACGGAACTGTTCCAAGTCCATACAATTATCCGGTTGGCTGTCGTTATGCAGAACGTTGCCCATTTGCTACAGATTTATGTCATGAACAACAACCTGAGCTTATGACTGTGGAGCACGAGAAAAAAGTAAGATGCTGGATGTACAGTAAGGAATGGCAGGGAGCAACACTTATGGAGGAGATGACCATATGATAAAAGAGCAGCAAGCACAGCCACTATTACAAGTAAATAATTTAAAACAACATTTTTCCTTAAAAAAAGAAAAGCTCTTCGGTCCTCAGCAAATTGTAAAAGCTGTGGATGGTGTTTCCTTTGACATTATGCCTGGTGAAACACTTAGCATTGTTGGAGAATCTGGCTGCGGAAAATCAACGACGGGGCGTTCTATTTTAAGATTAGATGAACCTACTTCTGGAGAAGTAATGTTATTTGGTAAAAACTTAGTGAATATGAACAAAAAAGAGCTACGTGCTGCACGCAAGGACATCCAAATTATTTTCCAAGATCCGTATGCATCCCTTAACCCACGAAGAACCATTCGTAAAATGTTAACAGAGGCCATGTCTATTCAAAAAATAGTACCACCTGAACAACAAGAGGCACGCATGATTGAATTAATGTCGCTTGTTGGATTACGTCCTGAATACTTAGAGCGCTATCCACATGAATTTTCTGGTGGTCAGCGTCAACGTATCGGAATTGCAAGAGCTCTTGCAGTCAATCCTAAAATTATTATTTGTGATGAATCGGTTTCTGCGCTAGACGTTTCTATTCAAGCACAAATTTTAAATTTATTAAAGCAGCTACAACGGGATTTAGATTTAACATTTTTATTTATCTCGCACGATTTAAGTGTTGTTCGACATATTTCAGATCGTATCATAGTCATGTATCTTGGAAAGGTTGTCGAAATTGCTGATAAGCATTCCCTTTTCACACAGCCATATCATCCTTATACAAAAGCATTATTTTCTTCTATTCCAGTAATCGACAAACAACATCGCAAGGAGCGCATTATTTTAAAAGGAGACCTACCGTCACCTCTTAATCCTCCTACTGGCTGTAGCTTTCACACACGTTGTCCATTCGCCACAGAGAAATGTAAAGCAGAAGTTCCAGCATTACGAGAAATCACCGCAACACATAAGGTAGCTTGCCATTTTGCAGAAAATTTAGTTTAATGTATCTTACACTTATAAAATAAATGGAGAGATCATTATGTTACAACTAGAAACCTTCAACATATATATTCTCCTATGTGTAATTGCTCCAATTATTGGAGCTTTTCTGCTTACTTTTATATTTATTTTCGAAAAACAAATCGATAGCCTTGAGGAAGAAAAGAGAAGTTTAGAGCTCAAGCAGGATTTACAACGAGCGAATATTCTTCAGTTAAATCAGCAAATACAACCACATTTCTTTTTTAACGCATTAAATTCATTGCTAAGCCTAGCCCGCATCAATCGTAAGGAAGATTTGGTTGCGGGTATTGAGGCCTTAGCAACGTTTTTTAAATTTAAATACAATAATCATGAGGTTTTAATCACGTTAAAGAACGAGATACAATTTATGGATAGCTATTTAAATATTCAACAGTTACGCTTTGGACATCGTTTGACGATTCATAAGGATATGGATGATGAAGCTCTATCTGTACAAATACCTCCATTTATTTTGCAGACCATTATTGAAAATGCATATAAACATAGCTTTGAAAAGCATATAGGACCTGCTGAGTTATCCATTACGATTAAAAAAATGGACAAGATCTTATTAATAGAAATAAAAAATACACAGCCTTTAGAAAAGATAGAAACTGCTATTGAACAGCTAGAAGATGAATTACAGCAAGGTTATGGTCTTGAAAATATTAGACAACGGCTTGAGCTTATTTATGGTCTCGAAAATGTTTTATTTTCGATTCAAAATAATGAACAGTTTTACACAGTTACAATTCACGTTCCCGCTTAGCCCTTCTATCAATTTGAATGTGAAAGGAGAATCTCACCATGCATATTTTAATCGCAGATGATGAGCCGTTAGAGCTAGAGCAAATGATTTATTTATTAAAACCGCATTTCCCTAATTGGACATTCCATACTGCTCAGGATGCCTCACAAGCTCTGCAATTAGCTAAAAAACACCGTATGACTATCGCCTTTTTGGATATCCAAATGCCTGGGAAAGATGGTATCACTTTAAGCAAGGAATTAAAAGAAATGTATGAAATAGACATCATTATGGTAACTGCTTATCAGACCTTCGAATATGCCCAGCAAGCATTGCGTATCGGGGTAAAAGATTATCTTACAAAACCTGTTATTGCTAGTGAATTAGATGCGATTGTGGAGAAATATAAAGTATGGAGCTCCAACCATGATGCGATTCAAAGTGCGCTTTCCTATATCCATGAAAACTATTATGAAAAGCTCGGTTTAAATATTATTGCAGAAAAGATCCATTTGAATCCAAGCTACTTAAGTCGTAAATTTTTGGAGGAGCAGTCTATTGGCATTAATGAGTATATAAATAATTACCGCCTCGAAATGGCCGTGAAGAAAATAAATGAAAACCTGGACGCAAGCATGTCTGCAATCGCGGAGAGCTGTGGATTTAATAGCCAACACTATTTTAGTGTGGCCTTTAAGAAAAAGTATAATCAATCGCCACGTCAATATAAATCCGCTAAAATGAGTAAAGGTATTTGATAGTATGTTAAAAAATTATTCATTGCTCGTACCATTTGCAAGTTTAAGCACAGCAGCAGGCGTCATCATTCTTTTAGCAAGATGGATTAACGGTAATTTATTATTGTCCTCTCCCTCAGCTCTTATTTCTTATGGCTTTATGGCAGGCATTTGTTATACATTAGCAACAGCTATTTCGTTTATTGTAGTGAGCTCCTTGTTAAATAAAAGGAATTACAAGCAAAACCAGCATACACAAAGCTTTTTACTCTTTACCATACAACAAAAATTGAGTGGTATGAATTTAAAAGTGATACGACTGTTTTACCTTTTGACAAGCATTGAACTTTGGTTAATTCAATTAATTAGCATTAGTGTCTTGTCTGAAATCATGTTAAATATCCCGATACCCATTACGCTTTTTTTATTTCTAACCGGTATGTTACTGCTTGATCGCATCATGTCTGTGAAAAGTATACTTTGGCTAGAAATTTTATTTATCATCGCCCTGTTTTCATTACTTATTTTTATCCCTATTTACTACTTTGTACAAAATGGAGCAAGCACCGTTTATGAAGGCATTCGCTTATACCACCCTTATTTATTTTATTTTAAAAATAGCGAAATCCTCCTGTTCTATGTCATTATTCAATTAGCCGTTTTAGGACAAGTACTTTTCGATAAATCAACATGGTATTTAATTGCATTTATCAAGCCAAAAAAAATACGTCGCAGCCTATTTTCATCAGGTGTGATTTTAGCATTATTAACATTATCCTTTACAGCTATTTTAATGATTGCTTTATACAGTGGCTCCTTTGGTCAGTTTCAAGTGCTAATTTTTACGTTCTTATATGAAGTACAGCCTGGGTTTTTGACATTCGCTTTCCTTGTCATTGTCCTGTTAGCCGTTGTGACGTCCTTGCTTGTAGATATGCGTGCAACAAAACGATTTTTTATGAAGAAAAGACCCTATTATTTTTACTTAACTGGACTTATGGTCATTTTACTTACCTTTTTCTTATCTATCAATTTAACGATTTTAGGGGTTATTTATTCTTTCGCGTTCCTGCACATTACCATACTGCCGTTTATGTTAATTCTTTTATTTACGAATCGCCGTATTCATAAACATAGTTGGTTTGTCATACTGCTATCTATCCTCATAGGAATTGGCGTTGCCCTAAGCTTCAATGCACTTTACGGATTAGCAACTAGCTTTATGATCTCTAGCATTTATCAATTAATGCTTCAGACCGATACTATAGAAAAAATGCCTGAACCCTAAAATATATGGAGGTCAGGCATTAGTCTGTAGTTAACTAAATATATGTCTTTTATGTTTTCGTCAATAATGATTAGGTAAAAAAATACATCCTGAATACCTTCTTCTGCATCTTTAAATAACACCACTCGTACGTTTGCCACAATGGTCAGAACTTCCCAAACACGCCTTACACTTTCACTTCCCTAGTTGGTTTCCTACGTTTTCATTTACACATTGGTCATAAAATTTTAAAAACTTCACACAATAAAAAAGTGTTTTGACATGAGCTTTTCTTGTTATAGAGCTGTATTTATCGTATTCGTATGCCCTGTTGCATACTTTTTTTCTATTATCTATTGAATAACTAGCAAAAAAACTGTTATAGTGAGATTGTTTGTCTGACGTCTGACTAATTAAGATCTTTAGCTGTTCTTCTGAATTTAGAACATCAGGACAAACTATTACACATACTTATGGAGGAACTTATGAGATACTTAATATCCTTTTGTGGATTGTTACTTGTTTTTGCCCTAGCTTTATTAATGAGTAAAAACAAAAAAGAAATAAAATATAAATATATAGTGGTGATGTTAATCATCCAATTTTTATTGGCAGCTCTACTACTCAATACGACAATTGGTTTTGTTTTAATCAAAGGAATCACCAAAGTATTTGATCATTTATTGTCTTACGCAAATGCAGGGATATCATTTGTTTTTGGTGGATTAGCAAATGAAGGAGAGTCTCCGTTCTTCCTAGCTGTATTATTACCGATTGTCTTTATATCAGTCTTAATTGGGATTTTGCAGCATTTTAAAATTCTCCCTTTCTTCATGAAATGGATAGGATTACTGTTGAGTAAAGTAAGTGGAATGGGGAAATTGGAATCCTATAATGCTGTTGCTTCCGCAATGGTTGGACAATCGGAAGTATTCATTACAGTTAAAAAACAATTAGATAAGATTGCGCCACAGCGTATGTATACATTATGCGCATCCGCGATGTCGACCGTCTCGATGTCAGTTGTTGGCGCGTACATGACGATGATTGAACCAAAGTATGTCGTAACGGCGATTGTGTTAAACTTATTTGGTGGTTTTATAATTGTTTCCATCATTAATCCGTATACCGTAAAAGAAGAGGAAGATATCTTAACCATTGAAGATGAGCAGAAGCAAGCTTTCTTCCAAATGCTTGGTGAATATATTATGGATGGCTTTAAGGTAGCCATCATTGTTGGAGCCATGCTAATTGGTTTCGTAGCATTAATGGATTTAATCAATTCATTGTTTGATATGATTATCGGTGTTTCTTTCCAAGAAATATTAGGCTATATTTTTGCACCAATAGCTTTCCTAATGGGTATCCCATGGGCAGACGCTGTTTCAGCTGGTGGAATAATGGCCACTAAATTAGTAACGAATGAATTTGTTGCTATGATCAACCTTGGCGACGTCTCAGAGTCCATGAGTGAACGTACACTGGGCATTATTTCGGTATTCCTTGTATCCTTTGCCAACTTTTCATCCATCGGTATTATTTCCGGAGCAGTTAAAGGGTTGAATGAAAGACAAGGTAATGTCGTTGCTCGTTTTGGCTTAAAGTTATTGTACGGAGCCACACTTGTCAGTATCCTAACAGCTATTATTGTTGGATTGATTATTTAAACATCATCATTTGAACTGCACTCCGATAGTTATGGAGTGTAGTTTTTTAAATTATCCACTATAAACTCTTCACGAAAAATAAAAAATGTACATCACTAAAATTTCATTTAGTAATGTACATTTTAATTTATGTCTCTTTATTTAACGACAATATTGACAAGTTTGCTTGGAATAACGATAATTTTCACTAGGTTTTTTCCTGCCATATATTCTTGTACTTTTTCATCAGCAAGCGCTACTTTTTCGATATCCTCTTTTGAAGCATCTTTCGCTACGACGATTTTTGCACGGACTTTACCAGCCACTTGCACAGCAATCTCCACTTCATCATCCACAAGCTTCGTTTCATCGTATGTTGGCCATTGCTCGTAAGAAAGTGTTGAATCGTGGCCTAATAGCTGCCATAGCTCTTCTGCAATATGCGGCGCCATTGGTGCTAGCATTTTAACAAAGCCTTCCGCATACTCTGCTGGAATAACGTCAGCTTTATAGCAATCATTGATAAATACCATCATCTGTGAAATAGCTGTGTTAAAGCGGATACCTTCGTAATCCTCTGTCACTTTTTTCACTGTTTGGTGGTATGCTTTTTCAAGTGTTTGATCGTTAGACACTTGAATTTTTGATGAAATGGCACCATCTTCTTCATTAACAAATAGACGCCAAATACGATCTAAGAAACGACGTGCCCCATCTAAACCATTTGTTGACCATGCAACAGATGCCTCTAATGGTCCCATGAACATTTCATACAAACGTAATGTATCGGCACCATGTGATGAAATGATTTCATCTGGGTTTACAACATTACCTTTCGATTTAGACATTTTTTCATTACCTTCACCAAGAATCATACCTTGGTTAAATAATTTATGGAATGGCTCTTTCGTGTGAACAACACCTAGATCATAAAGAACTTTATGCCAGAAGCGAGCGTAAAGTAAGTGCAGTACTGCATGCTCTGCTCCTCCAATATAAATATCTACTGGTAACCAACGTTTTAGTAACTCTGGATCTGCAATCGCCTCTGTATTTGTAGGGTCGATATAGCGTAAGAAGTACCAGCTAGACCCAGCCCACTGTGGCATTGTATTTGTTTCACGGCGACCCTTTTTGCCTGTCTCTGGATCTACAACATTCACCCATTCAGCAATATTAGCTAATGGTGATTCACCAGTACCCGATGGACGGATATTATCTGTTTTTGGAAGCACTAATGGTAATTCTGATTCTGGAACAGGTGTGATCGTGCCATCTTCCCAATGAATCATTGGAATTGGTTCACCCCAGTAACGCTGACGTGAGAATAGCCAATCACGTAGTCGATAAGAAATTTTCTTCTCTCCAACGCCTTTTTGCTCTAACCATTCAATTGCTTTCGCAATGCCATCTTCTTTATTTAAACCATTAAGGAATTCAGAATTAATATGTTGACCATCACCTGTAAATGCTTCTTTGCTAATGTCCCCACCCTCAAGTACAGGAACGATGTCTAAACCAAATGCAGTCGCAAATTCATAGTCACGTTCATCATGTGCTGGCACCGCCATAATAGCACCTGTACCGTAAGACACTAACACATAGTCAGCAATCCAAATCGGCGCTTTTTTCCCGTTAATCGGATTCACTGCATAAGCACCTGTGAATACGCCTGTTTTTTCTTTTGCTAAATCTGTGCGCTCAAGATCCGATTTCATTTTCACGTTTTCTAAATATGCCTCAACAGCTTGACGTTGCTCAGCTGTCGTTATTTGTTCTACCAATTTATGTTCAGGCGCAAGTACACAATATGTAGCACCAAATAATGTATCTGGACGTGTTGTGAAGACCGTGAAGTTTTGATCTGAACCATCAATAGCAAATGTTACTTCTGCCCCTTCTGAACGACCAATCCAGTTGCGCTGCATATCTTTAATAGATTCTGGCCAATCAACTTCTTCTAGGTCGTCGATTAAACGATCAGCATATGCAGTAATTTTAAGCATCCATTGTTTCATTGGTCGACGTTCTACTGGATGCCCACCACGCTCTGATTTCCCATCAATTACCTCTTCGTTAGCCAATACCGTACCAAGCGCTGGACACCAGTTAACAGCTACTTCATCCACATAGGCTAAACCTTTTTTATAAAGCTGGATAAAAATCCATTGTGTCCATTTATAATACTCTGGATCCGTCGTGTTAATTTCGCGATCCCAATCATAACTGAATCCTAGCTCTTGAATTTGGCGTTTAAAAGTTGCAATATTTTTAGCTGTAAATTCTGCTGGGTCATTTCCTGTATCGAGTGCATATTGCTCAGCTGGTAAACCAAAAGCATCCCAGCCCATTGGATGTAATACATTGTAGCCTTGCATACGTTTAAAGCGTGATAAAATATCTGTCGCTGTATATCCTTCTGGATGTCCTACATGCAGTCCAGCGCCAGATGGATATGGAAACATATCTAATGCAAAAAATTTAGGCTTCGCTGTTTCATTTTCAGTTTTGAATGTTTTGTTATTAGCCCAATACTGCTGCCACTTTTTTTCAATTTGTAGATGATTAAAACTCATTCTTTTTCCTCCTTCGATTGAATCATGTTGCTCTTCATCATAATTGACAAAATATTTAAAAAATAAAAAAACTCGTCCCTTTCTTATAGAAGGGACGAGAGAATTTGTACTCCCGCGGTACCACCCAAATTAGTGATTACACTCGGCTCAAGCTTCCTTAACGCGGAAGAAACGACACACGCTGTTTCACGCGGGCAGACTCAGAAGGCGAGTTCAACTTGCTTTCTTACTAGCTCCCACCAGCCGCTAGCTCTCTAAAAAGAACGACAAATTTACTATTCCTCATCACAGTCTTTACATGATATTGCATTTATTCTAATGGAAAGTATTGAAAAGCACAAGCCTTTGTTTACAGACTAACCCATTACTGAAGAATTAATTCCTTTTCTTCCTTAGATTTTGATAAATCCCTACATTCATGAAAAGCAAAATGCTGGCATCCGATGCATTTCTTTGTGTCCAAATAGCCGAGAGCCTTAGTAATCGCTTCTCCAGTATGCTGATAAAAATGATGCGCTCCAATCTTATCGTAAATACCATTGTGCTGAAGAGCTATTTTTAAATCACCTTGCACACCTGTTACCAGGATTTTACCACCCTGTGCTGTAAAGTTTTCAATAATATTGCTAAAATATGCTTCACCAGTGGAATCCATAAAGGGCACTTTCCCCATTCGCAATATCAAAACTCTTGGTTGCTGATGCAAAGTGCTTTCAATTTTTTGTTCAAACATTTGAGCAGCTCCAAAGAACAATGGTCCTTCAATTGTATACATGCTAATTTGCGGACAATCATGCTGCTGGTGAACGACATGGGGCTGTACCTTCCCACTTTTGTTTGAATGGTCTGGGAGTACCTTTGTCACAACAAGCTTTTCACTCATGCGTTTTGCAAATAATAGCACAGCTAATACAAGCCCTACTTCCACTGCTAATGTGAGACTTGTAAACACCGTTAATAAAAAGGTAATCAATAACACTAGCGAGTCACCCGATTTTAATTTCACAATATGTGAGAAATGGTGTCGTTCGCTCATATTCCAGGCTACAACCATCAATACAGGAGCCATACTTGCTAATGGAATATGAGACGCATATGGTGCTAATAGCAATAATGTAACTAAAACAAATACTCCGTGTATGATACCTGACATAGGCGATACTGCACCTGTTTTAATATTAGTTGCAGTCCGTGCAATAGCACCTGTAGCTGGAATCCCCCCGAACAAAGGCGTCACGATATTAGCAATTCCTTGACCAATCAGCTCTCGATTACTGTTATGCTTACTATTCGTCATCCCATCTGCAACGACTGCCGATAGTAGTGACTCTATGCCCCCTAGCATGGCGATGACAAACGCTGGTCCAATAAGCAGTTGTAGGCGTTCAAAGGTGATATCAGGTATAGCAAAATGAGGCAATGAATTCGGAATTTGCCCATAAGCTGTCGCGATCGTAGCAACATGTCCTGTAAAGAGGAAAGTGGCCACAAGTGTAGAAACAACAATACCTGCTAATGCTCCAGGAACCTTTGGAAAAAACTTCGGCGTCATCAGTATTGTCACAAAACAGATAACAGCCGTCAAAATACTATACATATTGGTCGTTCCAAGCTGCTTCATAATTTCTTGTATATTGGCAATAAAATACTCATGTCTTTTAACATTTGTTAACCCTAAAAAGTTGGCAATTTGACCTGTAAAAATAATAACTGCTATACCTGCTGTAAAGCCAACTGTTACAGGGCGAGGAATAAATTTAATTAAAGATCCTAACTTAAAAATGCCCATTAAGCAAAGCATAATCCCAGCCATTAATCCTGCAAGTAATAAATCCTCATAGCCATAGGTAATGACAATTCCTAATAAAATCGGTACAAACGCCCCAGTTGGCCCACCAATTTGATATTTCGATCCACCAAAAAGAGAAATAAGAATACCCGCAATACAGGCGGTATAAATCCCATATTCGGGTTTCACCCCCGATGCAATGGCAAAAGACATGGCAAGTGGAATAGCGACGATCCCAACTATAATTCCGGATAATAGATCCTTCTTGACGTGATGAACAGAATACCCTTCAAAGCGTCCTGTAAACAGTGACTTCATAGATAAATCTTCCCTTCGAAATAATAAGCAAAGCATAATTTTTCAACTTCTTTGATTTACTTATTGCCTTCGTCACCTTCATTGCTCGTCATTTCCTCTAATCTCGAAATGGTGTTAACTAAATGGTTATTGAAAATATCCTTTGCCACCCCAAGTAATTCACCAATCATCGGATCACTTAAAGAATAGTAGACTTTTTTACCTTCCTTCACACCATAAACGATATTTTTGGCGCGTAATACACTTAATTGCTGAGAAACAGCAGAACCCTCTTTCTCTAAGCAATCTTGAATCTCATTGACACTTTTCTGACCTTCTACAAGGAGTTCCAGTATTCTAATGCGTAACGGATGTGCTAATGCTTTAAAAAAATCCGCCTTAAATTGTTGTAAACCCTCTTCCATAAAAAACACCCTCCACATTACTACATATTCAAATATTTGAATATGTATGATTGTAAGCCTGTATCGATTATTTTTCAATAGCTTCAATAAAAAAAGAGCAAAACCAAGTGCTGATCACTCGTTTTTGCTCTCTTCCTTGCCCACTATTAATCTGCAACGATATTATTCTTTTTTAAAGGATAATCATAAGTTAAACATGGAATAATAGCCAACAGCACAACGACCACTAAAGTTAATACAAGAGGTATCATGCCAAATTGATCCACCATTATCCCACCGAATAATGGCCCAATCATCCGACCACCTGTCGCTGCACTATTGATAATGCCCTGATAGAATCCTTGTCGACCTTTTGGTGCGAGCTGATTCGCGATGGTTGGTAATGCTGGGGTATAGAACATTTCACCAAACGTTAAAACAAGCATCGCGGCTCCAAACATTTTAAAATCACTCGCAAAGGCGATGATTCCAAACGATAGGGCAATCAGAATTACACCAAATACGAGCTGACGCTTTAAATTGTTTTCCCATCTTTTCACAAGCGGTGCAATGAGTGGCTGACCTACAACTATAAGCAAACCATTTATTGTCCAAAGTAAACTATATTGCTTTAACCCTAAGCCTAAATCTTGAGTATAGGATGAAATAGTAGCACTCCATTGAGAATATGCAAGCCAACATAACACTGAGGATGCGCTAATAATTAACAAAGCATAGAATGGTGCTTTGTTAACAATTCGTTTACTTTCACTGACGACATTTTTAGGGGCAATACTGCCTGCCTCTAAACGTTTAAATGTAAATAAAGCAATAAAAAAGAATAAAATATACATGCCTAAATTCACTTTAAAAACATAATCAAATTGATAATCAGCCACTATACCCGCAAGAGCAGGGCCAACTGCAACACCAACATTCTGTGCCAAATAGATCGCATTAAAGGCTTTTCGTCCGCCCTCAGGCCATGCAGCCCCTGCTAATGCGAACATACTTGGAAAAACGATGCCCCCACTAAAGCCTAGTATCGTTAAAAACCACACATAATGTGGCCAACCATGCCAAATTGTTAAGCCTATTAATGAAGCAATCGTTAGCAGGATGCCAAACATAATCGCCTTATAGCCACCGATTCTATCAAATAAGTAACCACCTAATAGATTGCCCAATACTCCAGCAGCAGAGTTGAGCATTAAGACAAAACCAGCCATCGCTAAAGTTTTCCCTAAATAATCATGCATATATATGGCATTTAAAGGCCATAAAAAAGAGTTACCTGTTGTGTTCACAAGCATTCCAATAAGTAAAAACCAAACACGTTTTGGCATATGATGACCTCCATTATTTCGCCTCTCTAAATAGCTAGTTTATGCTGAAAACCTTAAAAGCACAAGAAAAATAATTTTACCCTTTTTACAAGTATGCCATCATACTTTAACTAAGTTTTAAAAGTCTTTTTCTTGTTTTCATTACAATTTTTCTTCATTGATGTAACGATCAAGCCCTTCCCCCATGACGGAACGAAAAGCACATGATAGAATAAAGCGTTAGAGGAGTGAAATAAATGACAGAAACGAATTTTCCTTTTCCTTCAGAAGGAAAAAGGTATTATACATGGAATCGCTATTTACGTGATCAATTCGGACATAAAGTATTTAAAGTCGCATTAGACGCAGGCTTTGATTGTCCAAACCGTGATGGCACAGTCGCTTTTGGTGGCTGTACATTTTGCAGTGCTGCAGGCTCTGGTGATTTTGCCGGTAATAAGGTAGATCCAATCGATGTACAATTTGCTGAAATCCGAGACAAAATGCATCAGAAATGGAAGGACGGCAAATATATGGCGTACTTCCAAGCCTATACAAATACACATGCCCCACTGCCAGTTTTAAAGGAAAAATTTGAAGCTGCTTTAGCACAAGAAGGTGTTGTTGGTCTTTCCATTGCTACTCGCCCTGATTGTTTGCCAGATGATGTCGTGGAATACTTAGCAGAGTTAAACGAGCGTACGTATTTATGGATTGAGCTTGGTCTTCAAACCGTGCATGAAAAAACAGCGAATCTGATTAATCGTGCCCATGATTATGCAACCTATGTGGAAGGCGTTGAAAAATTGCGCAAGCACGGCATACGTGTTTGCTCACATATCATTAATGGCCTGCCTCTTGAAGACTATGACATGATGATGGAAACTGCTCGAGCAGTAGCACAGCTAGATGTCCAAGGCATAAAAATCCACTTACTACATCTACTAAAAGGGACGCCAATGGTGAAGCAATATGAAAAAGGCATGTTAGAATTTTTAGATCAGGATGTCTATACAAAACTAGTAGCAGATCAATTAGAACTTCTCCCACCTGAAATGGTCATTCATCGTATTACCGGCGATGGACCGATTGATTTAATGATTGGACCAATGTGGAGCGTCAATAAATGGGAAGTATTGAATGGTATTGATGCCGAGCTTGAACGTCGTGGCAGCTGGCAAGGGAAGTTTTATAAGGCTGAGGTTACAAAATGAAACTACAACGTGTTTTACAATATGCACAGCAGCTTTTAAAGGACAGTATAGATGAGGGAGATACGGTCGTCGATGCTACTGCTGGAAACGGTCATGATACATTGTTTCTAGCACAGCTTGTGGGGGATAATGGACAAGTTTATGCCTTTGATATTCAAAAAGAAGCGGTTGATGCAACACTCCTTCGCCTTTTAGATCACGGTTTAGAGCATCGTGCACTGGTCCTTAATAAAGGGCATGAAGACGTAGCACAGTATGTACACAAGCCTGTAGCTGCAGCCATTTTCAACCTTGGCTATTTACCTGGCAGCAATCATGACATTATTACAAAGCCCGCTACAACGACACAAGCTATTGAGGATTTACTAAAGCTTTTGAAGGTTGGCGGCCTAATCATTCTTGTTATTTATCATGGTCATCCTGGTGGTAGGGAAGAACGAGATACGGTCATGGACTATGTTAGTAGGCTTCCACAAAAACATGTACATGTCTTAAAATACGAGTTTCTCAATCAACAAAATGATCCACCTTTCGTTATTGCGTTAGAGAAAATGAAAGAATTTCCTATTTAATACATGACATGCAAAAGGCTATCTACTAGTTTAATAGAAACTAGTAGATAGCCTTCGTCATTTACTATTTATTTTTACGTTGCTCATTATAATCAACCCAGAAATCTGCACCCTTAATGCCTAGTTTACGAGGATCAAAGACAGGGTCTTTCCCCTCTTTTTTCTGTTTCTCGTAATCTTTTAATGCTACGATAGCTGGTTTCATAATAATTAAAATAGCAAGAACGTTAATCCAAACCATTAGTCCAAGACCCACATCTCCCATTGCCCAAGCTAGGTCAGACGTACGGACTGTACCATAAAAGGCAGCAACTAAAATGGCAATTTTCGCAATCCAAATGAAAATCTTCTCCGTGCTACCTCTGAATAAATAGGCGACATTCGTTTCAGCAATATAGTAATAGGCCATAATTGTTGTAAAGGCAAAGAAGAATAACGCGATTGCTACGAATGGAGCTCCAAAACCAGGTAATGATGAATCAACTGCATATTGTGTATAAGCAGCACCTGCTTCAATACTTTTCGCAAATGTCATTTGCTCATCGCCTGCTAATCCGCCACTATTGAATTCCCCAATATGGATAAATGGATCTGCTCCTTCAGCGGCCTTTTCATCATGTACATTGTACATACCTGTAAATAAAATCATAAATGCAGTAGCAGAACAAATTAATAATGTATCAATGTACACAGACGCCGCTTGTACTATCCCTTGTTTAGCAGGATGTGATACTTCCGCAGCAGCAGCAGGGTGCGCCCCTGTTCCTTGACCAGCTTCATTGGAATAGATGCCACGCTTCACTCCCCAAGCTATCGCAGAACCAATGATACCACCAAAAATCTCTTGTGCACCAAAGGCACTTGAGAAAATTAAAGCAAAGACTGCAGGTACCTCAGAAATATTCATAGCAATAATGATAATAGCCATAATAATGTATGCTAATGCCATGAACGGTACAATGATTTGGGCAGCATTCGCGATAGATTTAACTCCCCCAATAATAATAGCACCTAACAACACTACAATAATCAGTCCTGTAATCCATGTATCCAGACCAAAAGCGTTTTCAACAGCTCCTGCAATGGCGTTAGACTGCACACCTGGCATTAAAATTAGCATTGCAATCAACGCAGCTACAGCAAAAATAACTGCAAACCATTTTTGACCCATTCCCTTTTCTATGTAAAAGGCTGGTCCACCACGATATTCCGTATCTTTTTCTTCTTTATAGATTTGTGCTAATGTTGACTCTACATATGCGGTAGCCGCACCAATGAAAGCGATTGCCCACATCCAAAAGACAGCACCAGGTCCCCCCATCCCAATTGCAGTTGCAGTACCAGCAATATTACCAGTACCTACACGGCCTGATAATGCAATCGACATTGCTTGGAAAGATGAAATCCCCTTTTCCGATTTCTCCCCTTTAAACATTAAAACAAACATGTCTTTAATGTGTCTAACTTGTAGAAATCTTGTGATGATTGAGAAAAAAAGTCCAATCAATAAAATACCATAAATAAACCACGGACCCCATAAAATGCCATTCAACTTACCAACGATTACCTCCATTATACCCCTCCAATTTGAAAATACCATACTTTAAGTCATTATAGTATTACACTTTTCTGAAAATTACAATATTATATTTAAGTAACAATATTTAAGTAAGTCTTCTAGTAAATGGAAGGGATAAAACCTATTTAATGATATAACCGATTCTTCGAAGAGCATTATTAATAAAATCACGAATATACATAAAAATCTCTTCTCGTTCTACTTCGTGAAATAAATTGTGATAGCAATTTGCCCATTCTTTAAATTGAAACTCTGTAAACTCTTGTTGATGGAGCCAGTTTCGAGTTTGCCGTGTTTCCGTAATTTTATCTTTCTCAGCTGTCATAATGAGCATAGGCATATTCGGAAATTCACCTTTTGGAAGCATCACTAAATTTTTCATCATCTGCTGAAGCTCTCGATACCATTTCACTGAAACGACTGACATGAATGGTACCTCATCTTTCATTTCGTCCCTACCTTCAACATTGCGTGTAAGGTTCTCATATGAAATATTGTGAGTCATTTTAACATTTGCAGTCAATGCACTTAGACTCGTTAAAGCATTTGATAATTTACCTGGTAAAAGCTTTAATTGCAGCCACGGTGATGTCAAAATAATCCCTGCACATTCATATTGCTTCTTTTGCATTGTGTGAAGAACTAACGTTGCTCCAAGCCCATGTCCTATTACAAAAGTTGGTAAATTATATGAAAAAGCATTCTCAATCAGATTTCTTGTATATTTATTGTACAATTTGAAGTCCTCATCATGGACACGAGCAAACCTTGCATTCACGCCATGATTAGGTAAATCTCCCATGACTATGTGGAAGCCTTCCAATCTTAATTTCTCTATCAGCCATGCATACCATCGGTGATTTTCATATGCACCATGAACTATAGCAATCACAGCCTTTGCTTGTCCTTCAGCTTCCCATTTCCACATTCACATAGTCCTCCTAAAAAATAATTACACATTGATTATATCGAAATAAATAGCTCATTTTAATTTTATATTTCCATAAAGTTGCGTATTTGATACGATAATACTACATTATAGAAAGAATTGAGGCGATTTTCATGATTTATCCATTTAAAGATAAAATGCCAAAGATCGATCCATCTGTCTTCATTGCTGATTACGCAACTGTTACGGGCGACGTAACAATTGGTGCTGAAACAACCATTTGGTTTAATACGGTCATTCGTGGTGATGTTTCCCCAACCATTATTGGGAAACGTGTCAGTATCCAAGATCTTTGTTGCTTACATCAAAGCCCAAAATTTCCGCTAATTATTGAAGATGAGGTAACAGTTGGACACCAAGTCACTTTACATAGCTGTACAATTCGCAAAAATGCTTTAATTGGTATGGGCTCCATTATATTAGACGGGGCAGAGATTGGAGAGGGTGCATTTATTGGGGCAGGAAGCCTAGTACCTCCTGGTAAAGTCATTCCTCCGAATAGTTTAGCATTAGGTCGTCCGGCAAAAGTAGTCCGTGAATTAAATGCAGAAGATAAAGAGGATATGGAACGTATCGTGCGCGAATATGCAGAAAAAGGACAATATTATAAATCCCTTCAGAAGTAAACAATATACACAAAAATTCAATATTAACGAAAAAAATACCTCGCATTTCCGTGTAACCAAAATGTTCACGGATCGTAGCGAGGGATTTTTTGTAAAACAAAGGGGACAATATTGCCCCTTTCCTTTTTAATACATTAGAATAATTTTCTAATGTCTTCATTACTTTAGCTCAATAGTTTATAGATGTGCCTTTTCTCGTAGAGCATCTGCTTTATCGATTTGTTCCCATGGTACATTTAAATCTGTACGACCAAAATGACCATAAGCTGCCGTTTGTTTATAAATCGGACGACGTAAATCTAGCATTTTAATAATACCTGCTGGACGTAAATCAAATAGCTCACGTACCCACTCTACGATTGCGCTTTCTTTCACTTTACCTGTACCAAATGTGTCAACCGCAATGGAAACTGGTTGAGCCACACCAATCGCATAGGCAAGTTGTACCTCAGCGCGTTCTGCCAAGCCAGCTGCTACAATGTTTTTTGCTACATAACGTGCCGCATAAGCCGCTGAACGGTCTACCTTTGTTGCATCCTTACCAGAGAATGCGCCACCACCGTGACGTGCATAACCACCGTATGTATCAACAATGATTTTACGTCCTGTTAAACCAGCGTCCCCTTTAGGTCCACCGATAACAAAACGGCCAGTCGGGTTAATAAAGTATTTCGTGTTTGCATCTAATAATTCACTTGGCACAACGGGTGCAATAACAAATTCTTTCAGATCAGCTTGAATTTGTTCAAGTGTTGCTTCTTCATCATGTTGTGTTGAAATAACAATTGTATCCACTCGCACAGGTACATTATTGTCATCATATTCAATCGTTACTTGTGTTTTTCCATCAGGACGTAAATACGCTAATTCACCTGATTTACGAACTTCTGTTAATCGGCGTGCTAATTTATGTGCTAAGCTGATTGGCAATGGCATTAGTTCAGGTGTTTCATTACATGCATAACCAAACATTAGACCTTGGTCACCAGCACCAATTGCTTCAATATCAGCATCTGTCATAGAGCCTTCACGAGCCTCTAAAGCTTGGTCAACACCTTGTGCAATATCAGGCGATTGTTCGCCAATAGCTACAAGCACCGCTAGATTTTCAGCATCAAAGCCATATTTACCACGTGTATAGCCAATTTCTGCTACAGTATCACGAACGATACCTTTAATATCAACGTAAGTAGAAGTAGTTATTTCTCCTGCTACTAATACTAATCCTGTTGTGACAGTTGTTTCACACGCTACACGTGCATTTGGATCTTCTGCTAAAATAGCATCTAAAATGGCATCCGAGATTTGGTCACAAATCTTATCTGGATGTCCTTCTGTTACACTCTCTGATGTAAACAGTCGACGGTTTGTCATTTGGTTTTCCTCCTATTACTCTTACAAAAAGTAGTTGTGTATGAATACGGTACTCATTACCCATGTCAAGTCCGCTCCTAAGGATTGAACTCTCAAGCCGTTACTGCTGCTTTTAACACGAGGATTTCGAAAGATCTGTCATTATAATAAGGAAAGAACTACATATACTTACCTTTACATTCTTTTTTAGCAATAAAAAAATCCTTTACTCACGTTACTGCACATGAGGAAAGGAATAATGACTTCGTAACCTTTCACTCTTATCGTTCAAGGGATGTTCCCTTGCATCAGGTTGGCACCAACGCATGATGTGAAATAAAACATGCAGGTTGCCGGGTTTCACAGGGCCTGACCCTCCACCAGCTCGGGATAAGAGTATCCGTTCAATTTCATGTTACTGAAAAGGTTGAACGTTGTCAAATATTTTCTTATGTATTACTGTATAGAAAGGAAGGAACTGATTACACAAAAACTTTTCATACTTGGATGATGATGTAAATAGAAGCAAATTAATCCCTACAACATACCTAGCTACTTGTGGTAACATATGTGTGGCTCAATTTTTGCGCCTAATTACAGTAGGATTGATCGGATTCTACTCGAAAAACATTATTTTTTGTCAGTTTATTGAAAAGTGATAAAAACTCTAAAATAATTTCTTAATTAGTATAGATTATTTAAGCAATTGTGTTATACTATTTTTGAAATTAAGAAAAAATCCCTCTAAATCAAGGGAATACTATAAAAAAGGATGGTATTTAATCGATGAATTCAGTAGAAATTGCAAACGAACTGAAGGAATTATTAAACGGCGGTAACATTAATGTTCAACTTTCAGTACCACAATTAGCAGAAAAAGCTACATCTCGTGGTGAAGCAATGTTAACAGTAGATGGCGCAGTTCGTGCAGAAACTGGCAAATACACTGGTCGTTCACCTAAAGATAAATATACGGTAGAAGAAGAAAGCACAAAAGATCAAATTGACTGGGGTAAAGTCAACCAACCGATTTCTTCTGAAGTGTTCGATAACTTATATGTAAAAGTAATAAAATATTTAAAAGAACGTGACGAGTTATTCGTATTTAAAGGCTTCGCAGGTGCTGACAAAGATTCACAATTAAGCATCCAAGTAATTAATGAATACGCTTGGCACAACCTTTTTGCTCATCAATTATTTATCCGTCCAACTGAAGAAGAATTAACTTCTCATGTTGCAGACTTCACTGTCATCTCTGCTCCTAACTTTAAAGCAGACCCTGCAGTTGATGGTACTGCTTCTGAAACTTTCATCATTGTATCACTTGAAAAGAAAATGATCTTAATCGGTGGTACTGAATATGCTGGTGAAATGAAAAAATCTATTTTTGGTATCATGAACTACTTATTACCACAGCAAGGTATCCTTTCAATGCACTGTTCAGCAAACGTTGGTGAAGCTGGCGATGTGGCATTATTCTTCGGTCTATCTGGTACTGGTAAAACGACATTATCCGCTGATCCAGATCGTAAGCTAATTGGTGACGATGAACACGGCTGGTCTGATAATGGTGTATTCAACATTGAGGGTGGCTGCTATGCAAAAACAATCAACCTTTCTGCTGAGAAAGAACCAGAAATCTACAATGCAATCCGCTTCGGTTCTGTTTTAGAAAACGTAGCTGTTGATCCAGAAACTCGTATTTGTGACTATGATGATGGTTCATTAACAGAAAATACACGTGTAGCTTATCCAATCCAATACATCGAAAATATTGTTGATCCTTCTGTTGCAGGTCATCCAAAAACAATCATCTTCCTAACAGCTGATGCGTTTGGCGTATTACCTCCAATCAGTAAATTAACAAAAGAGCAAGCAATGTACCACTTCCTAAGCGGTTTCACTTCTAAGCTTGCTGGAACTGAACGCGGTGTAACAGAGCCAGAACCAGTATTCTCTACTTGCTTCGGTTCTCCATTCCTTCCACTTCCAGCAACAGTGTACGCAGAAATGTTAGGTCAAAAAATTGACGAGCATGGTGCACAAGTATTCCTAGTGAACACTGGTTGGACTGGTGGCGAATATGGTACAGGTAGCCGTATGAAGCTGTCTTACACACGCACAATGGTACGTGCAGCAATCGACGGAAAATTAACAAATGTTGAAACGACACAAGATGCTGTCTTCGGTTTACACATTCCAACAGCAGTTGAAGGTGTACCGTCAGAAGTGTTAAATCCTCGTGAAGCATGGGCAGATAAAGCTGCATATGATGCGAAAGCTGCTGAACTTGCAGGCTTATTCAACGAAAACTTCAAGAAATTCTCAAACGTTTCTGATGCCATTACTACACTTGGTGGCCCATTAAAATAACGACTAGACACAAGAATCAAAGGGAACGAATTCATTCGTTCTCTTTTTCTTTACCTTGAAGGTAGCTAGTATTAGGGAGATACATATGACAAAAAAATATAAAATACTATTTTCTATTCTTATAATGTTGTTAGCTTTATTTGTTGGCGCTGGTTTTTTTGCAGGAAATTACTTTTATAATCTGGCATTAAATCCTGACACTGATAAAACAGCAGTGCTAGATGCACCTCATAATGTAATAGCTGTCAATCCTCTGGAAGTTAAAGAGAAAGAAACAACTGAGCAATGGTTTCATAAGCAATATGAAGATGCTTCGCTTCAATCCTATGATTCGCTAAAGCTCCATGCTTACTCCATCCAAAATGATCACCCCACTGACAAATGGGCTATCATCTTTCATGGCTATTCAAGCGAAGGCGCACAAATGACAAAGTATGCTAAACATTTTTATGATATGGGCTATCATGTACTTATTCCAGATGCGAGAGGCCATGGTAAAAGTGAAGGAGATTATATTGGCATGGGCTGGCATGATCGTTTTGATGTTGTTTCATGGGTCAATCACATTGTCAGCTTAAATGAGAGCGCTGAAATTGTTCTTTATGGTGTTTCGATGGGTGGAGCCACTGTCATGATGGCTTCAGGAGAGAATTTACCAACAAACGTTAAAGCAATCATTGAGGATTGTGGCTATTCTTCAGTATGGGATGAATTTTCCTATCAGTTGAAAGCAATCTTTCACTTACCTGCATTTCCAATCATGCATTTCTCTTCTGTAGTGTCGAAACTAAAAGCAGGCTATACATTAGGTGAAGCGAGTGCAGTTGAACAAGTGGCAAAATCGAAGACACCCATGTTGTTTATTCATGGAGACAACGATACGTTCGTTCCATCTACCATGTTGAATGAAGTATATGAAGCGGCAAATGTACCAAAGCAAAAGTTGATTGTTGAGGGAGCTGGGCATGGTGGCGCAGAAAGTGTTGCAAGCGAGCTTTACTGGGCTACCATACAACAATTTTTAGAAAGTAACATGAAATAATCATCACCCCTTTATTGCCCCCTACTCCTTAGCATAGCTATCTTGCCTGAAGTGGATAGCTATTCTAAGGAAGGGGGTATTTTTTTTCATCATTTATTTATTGCTGTTTCATCCATTCACAAAGGGCACGGACGGTTTCACGATTTTTTGCTGGTGGGTATTGATGTGCATGGTCTGGATCATACCAGGTTTCGTATGATTTATTCGCATCTTCTAAAAAAAAGGCTAGTTGTCTGGCATGTTCGATATCTACATTTTCATCACGATAGCCATGTATGATTAATACAGGCGCAGTGATCTGCTCTATCTCGAAAAGTGGGGTTCGCGCATCATATGCTTCTGGTACACGATTCGGTGTTCCGCCAATTACACGCTTCATCATTCTGCGCATATCCGTACGTTCCCAATAAGTGGCTGTTGCGTCCGAAACACCTGCCCATGTGACGACCGAGGTAATATCCTTTCTTAAAATGGCTGTCCAAAGAGCCATAATTCCCCCACGAGAAAAACCAAAAACATGTATATTGTCATTACAATATTGCTTGAGAACATCTACGGCATAAACAGCATCATAACGGTCTGCTCCTGCAAACTCATCACGGCCTTCTCCACCACGATTTCCACGATAGTATGGGGCAAAAACGATAAAGCCCTGTGCAGCAAATTGGGCAATACGTGAAGGTCTTACCATCCCAATGCTTTGCATGCCCCCTCTTAAATATAAAAAACCATCATATGTACCTTCTGCCTTTGGCTCTGCTAATAATCCTTTTATACGTAAGCCCTGTGATAGATAGGTTATTTCTGTTAGTCGTATGGCTGGATTCGGTGAGGGATAGGCACGTTTTTCCACAATTTCACCATTGTATGTCACGGTCTTTCAACTCCTCCAGCATTTTCTTCATACCCTCATCCTTCATATGAAAGCTTAAATTAGGATGATGAGCAAATTCTTCATCCGTTAGCCAAAGCATACCCGATGTTTCTAAATCAAATTCAATGTCCTCCTGCGTTAAAAATTGTGCAGTAAAAACAGATTTACAAAACACAATGGCATCATGAACGGCATATTCTGCGAACCATTGGAGATTTTTCACACGGACACCCGTCTCTTCGAAAACTTCCCGAATAGCCGCCTCCTCTAAAGTTTCACCTTGCTCTAATTTGCCCCCTGGCACCTCTACACCACGTCGTTTATGAATAGTACATAGCCATTTATTTTCATGCTTTAACAAAACAAGGACGTGCTTTGGCTCGACTTCAAATTCCCCTCTTGAAAAACTCAAATCTACTTGTAGACCATGTAAATCTGTAAATGTTAGCATATTTTCAACCTCACGTTCTTTCTTGATGACCAATAGAAGCTATACCTATTCTTTGCTCCTATTTTATGGACAGGATCTAATGTTGGTTCCTAGTTTAACGGAATGCTAGATGCAAAATGTTTCCTTTCCTCTAGCTTATCTATGTTAACTATAGTGTAATCCTACAAAGACAAGCAACTGTAAGCTATAGTGAGGTAAAGCAAAAAAGCGTGCTTCATATGAAGACACGCTTTTCCTTAGATGACTTGCTGACCATCGAAATAGACAGTCGGGTTTTTCACAACGCAATCAATATGGACATCAGCCATATTTGCTCCACCGAATGGCTTATTACTACCAAATGCAATATGGATTGTCCCATACACCTTCTCATCCTCTAGTACATTACCACATAGGATGGCACTTTTATTCGCTCCGATGCCAAACTCTGCAATGATTCTACCATTTCCTTCACCAAGTAAAGCAAGTAATTGAGGACCATCAGGACCGATTGCCTCCTCTAAACGACCATTCGTGATTTTTAATAATAATGGCTCCTTTAAAACACCTATATTAGCAATCGAACCATCCACTAAAATCTCTCCATTCGCAGATGTTTCTAGTGGTGCAATATAAGATTCTCCAGAAGGGATATTCCCATGCTCTCCAGCTTGGCGTATAACGCCTGTAGAACGAATTCCCAAACGATTTTCTACACTAAATGTTAATGTATGCCCGTCTTTGTCAATGCGAATATTTTTTGCTGCATCAAGTAAATGAACATATTTTCCTACCATATCTTCTATTTCCTGTGCATCTGCATGTAGCGCACCTTGCTCTAGCATATCCATTGTAACACCTGGCATTGTCGCCACTCGGCCACCCTGTTCACAGGCGTTTTTACGAGCAGCTGTATGTGTTAATGAGTGCGAGGTAATACAAAGCGTGACATCGACATTCGTCATCAGCGTCGAAACAGCTTGGATTGGCTCCTGTCCAGATTTATCTAATAGCGGCATTACCATTAACATTGTCTTCGCTGTAATAGATTGCCCAGCTTTATAAAAGATTTGCGCAATATCTTGCTTATGAATATCTGTTAAGATTAACAGTGTTTCAGATGATTGAACATTTAGATTACCTTTTAGTATAGTAAGTGCAATATCATGTAAATGTTGCATAATAAAACTCCTTAATTAAAATTCAAATGATATCTACGAATAATTCCTTCTATTTCATTTCTCGCCTCTTTTAATGGTTCTAAAACTTCTGGAACACGTTGTTCCGTAAAACGATAGATTGGTCCAGAAACAGTAATGGAGGCTACGACCTGATCTTCACTATTGAATATGGGCATGGCAAGTGCCAGTACATCAACAGAATATTCACTGTTACTGAGTGCATAACCACACGCACGAATTTTTTCCAGCTCTGCTCGTATTTCATTAGCATCTGTCATCGTATTATTCGTATAGGCTGTTAAAGGCTCGTCAATCACCTTGGCAATTTGCTCTTCATTTAGAAAAGCAAGCATCGAACGATAGGATGCCCCTACATAAAGTGGGGATCTACTTCCTCTTGAAACGGTGAATTTCACCTTATTAACAGGTTCGGCTTTTAGTAATGTTAACGCTTCCAGTCCATTCAGTACAGTAAAAATAGCTGTTTCGCCTGTGACATCTTTTAATTTCTCAAGAACCGGCATACATAGCTGATCTATGTTTAATGAATCATACATATTCATACCAATCTCCCATAAAGCAATACCGAGTGAGTATTTTTTTGTTACAGGATCTTTTGTAATAAACCCATTATTTTCAAAGGTTTCAAGAATGCGATATAAATTTGTATGATTCATATTCATCGCCATTGCTAACTCTCTTCCACCCCATATGGGCTTTTCTTTTGTAAACATTTTTAAAACCGCAATTGATAAATTTAACGTCTTTAGCATATCTCTCATCCTTTTGATCTATTTATCTGTACAAACGGCTGCAAATCTTTCTCTTAAAGGGGGAAATAAGCGACAGATTTAGCAGCCGTCAGCACCTGATATCACTTTATCAAAAGTAAGAGAGTAGCTAATCTCTTACTTTTGATATAGGAAATCAACAGCAGCAGTAATATATACTTTTGCACAGCGTACGATATCCTCAACACGCACTTTTTCATTGTAACCATGAATACTTGGTAAATAGGCTGGGCCGTACTGCAATACAGGAATATTATATTGTCTGAAATGTCGAGCATCACTACTTGCCCATTGCATAACGCCATATGCCTCTTGCCCTGTTACAAATGAAATATTTTCCACAATGGATTGGCATACAGGATTTTCGGCAGGCGTATAATTTGCTACACTTTTGAAGCCAAAACGTTTGATTGAATAATCAATAGCCAAACCATCTAGTTTATGTTTCAAAATTTCTGTTACTTCTTCTTGTGTAATACCGAATGGTAAGCGACAATCGACCTGAACCTTGCAATAATCTGGGATTACGTTGGACTTCGTACCTCCCTCAATTGTACCAATATTTACAGTAATTTTCTCTAAAACTTCTTGATATTTCAAACGATCTTTTTCCACCTCTCGCATGTATTTTTTAGATACCTCGATAAGTGGCAGTACCTCTTCTGGGATCGTAATTTCCAAATCCCATAGTGTACGAATCTCTTGAATAGCTCGAATGGCATCGACAATAGCATTTCTCCCAGCTAAAGGTGATAGGCTTCCATGTCCAGGTTCCCCACGAACCTCTAATTCAAACCAATAAGAACCCTTTTGCCCAATGGTTGGATTTAGCGGTGAAGAAGGCTCAGCGATTAAGCAACCATCTCCTTGCACAAAACCTCGCTCTAACAACCACGGAACACCAAATTCGCCGCCTGTTTCTTCATCTGGCACAATCGCCAATGTTAGTTTCCCTGGTAATTCAATATTCAATTTCTTTAGTAGCTTTGTTGCAAAAATAATACCAGCTAAACCAGCTTTCATATCACTTGCACCACGGCCCAGCATCCAGCCATCCTTCACCTCCCCTGAAAATGGATTGAATTCCCACTTTGATAAATCACCAACAGGAACAACATCTGTATGACCACAATAAATGAGTTCCTTGCCCTCACCACTCCCAATAGAAGCTACTAAATTAAACATTTTATCTGCAGCTTCGTATTTTTGATAAGTAATGCCAACATCCTGTAAATAGTTTTCGATAAAAGCTGTTATTTCAGTCGTATCTCCTGGAGGATTGACACTAGGAATTTGAATGAGTTTCGAACAAAATGCAATCAGTTCATCTTGATGCTTTTCAACTTCCTCTAATAATTGCGCTTTGAGTGCTTGTAAATCATTCATGTGTATATACCTCTTTTCCTTTCGTTTGTAGATGATGCATGCTTCCATATAAATTTTTCATATGTGTAAACTGCTTTTCGTCAAAGAAGGAACATTTATGAGCTCCATACGTTTTTGCTACTTCTAACACAAATCGAACTACATTTTCTACATCTGTTACATGTGTGGCGCCTGTTGCACAGCCTGCCACGACAGATTCTGTTGTGATAGCCACACCTACAACAGGGCTTGTTGTTGCCACAGCTGGTTGTAAAATACTATTAATATGGAATAAACCATTGCCATATGGTGTAATGTCTTGCATGGTAATCGGTAGTACAACTGGAGAAATTCCTGCTGCTTGTGTGTAAACATGCAATAAATCATCACTGATTTTTAATATGTAACCTTCTTTGACTGTTGGCGTAATGGCAAACCCTTTATGGTTACATACTTGATTGCCTTTCGTTGTATCGATTGATAGAATGGCATCCATTGTTTCATCCACTTCATTTTCGTTCATGACACTAATATCCACTGGAGAGTTCATAAATGGCACTGGCTCATGTGGCAAAGTGGGTGCTGTTGGACAAATATGCGTTGAGAAAATAACATCTCCTTCTAACTGATCACCCTTTAACGCCATATCAATGGCTTTGGCTGCACCTGCCATACATGCTAGTGCTCCATCTCCATCTGATACAAAGCCTGTCATTTCAGGACGTGCTCCAATACCACCGAGACGACCAATAATGCCTAACGTCGGTGCCTGACCACCAGAGGATTTTCCTTGCTTTCCTTTCACTAGTACACGCACAAAATCCGTTGAGCCACTTTCACCTTTAATCGTTTTGATCTTCACATCTGCTGTTGGATCAATGCTGTGTAAATAGGCTTTAATCGTTTCTCCGTTAACATGGAAATTATCCATTACCTCGTATAATTCAATAACATGCTTCAATGACATAATCAGTCCGCTCCTTTTTACTTCTATAATTTATTCAATTACTTTCTGCTCTAAGTCGTCGACACTTCTTGCTGTATCGACGAAAATAAATGACAAGAAACTTGATGTGTAGCTGTCACAGTATCGAGTGTCGGTTGGACGTCTGCACATTTGTCTGTAGCAAAACGACAACGCTTGTGGAATGCACAGCCACTCGGTGGATTTACTGGACTGGGAACATCTCCAGATAAAATAATACGGTCCTTTTTATCAAAGGGATTTTCCTTAGGAATTGCCGATAATAAGGCTTGTGTGTAGGGATGTTGAGGGTTCTCATAAATTTCCTTATATGTCCCGATTTCCACAATTTTACCCAAGTACATGACGGCAATCCGATCACACATATAATTCACAACATTTAAATCATGTGAAATAAAAATATATGTTAAACCGAAGTCTCTCTGTAAGTCTTTTAATAGATTGATTACCTGTGCTTGTACAGAAACATCTAATGCTGAAACAGGTTCATCGCATACAACAATATCTGGATTAAGCGCAAGGGCACGAGCAATATTGATACGTTGTCTTTGTCCCCCAGAAAATTCATGTGGATGGCGCTTTGCATGATAAGCACTTAATCCTACTGTTTCAAGTAATTCAATAACACGCTTTTTACGTGATGCTTCATCACCAATATCATGGATGACTAATGGCTCGGCAATGAGATATTCAATCGTTTTTCGAGGATCGAGTGATGCATATGGATTTTGGAAAACCATTTGTATCGACTTTCGAGCAGAGCGAATATCCTTTGTATTTAAGCTTGCTAAATCCGTACCCTTAAACTCTACGATTCCCTCTGTTGGAGAAATCAGCTGGTTGATTAAACGAGCAACCGTCGATTTCCCACAACCTGATTCACCTACAATCCCAAGTGTTTCGCCCTTATATAATTCAAAACTGACGCCATCTACTGCTTTCACAAATTGTGTTGATTTTTTAAAAGGGATTGAACTTTTAATGGGAAAATGCTTTTTTAAATTACTTACCTTTAAAACAAGTTCATTGTGCTGTTGCATTAAAAATTCCCTCCTTCCTTGCGACAATTTGATTTTTCGCTTGTAAATGGCAGGCTACAAAATGGTTGTCCTGCACTTCCACTAAGTCGGGTACTGTATGACGACAAATATCTGTTGCTAAAGGGCAACGTGATGAAAAGTGACAGCCGCTATGTGGCATTGTTAAATCCGGTGGACTACCTGGAATGGCTGGCAATCTTTGTTGCTCCTGTGTGCCCATTGTAATTTGAGACTCTAATAATCCCCACGTATAAGGATGTAAAGGTTTTTCATAGAGCTGTCTTGTTGTAGTCGACTCAACTGTTCGACCTGCATACATAACATTTACTTTGTCACATAACTCCCAAACCACACCTAAATCGTGTGTAATCATAATGATGGCTGTATCATGGTCTTGTTGTAATTTTTTCATTAAATCAAGAATTTGAGCTTGTACAGTTACATCCAGTGCAGTTGTTGGCTCATCAGCAATGAGTAGTTTCGGGTTACAAGCAAGAGCAATAGCAATCATGACACGCTGACGCATGCCTCCTGAAAATTCGTGAGGATACATTTTTAATCGTTTCTCTGGCTCGGGAATACCAACCATTTTTAACATATCGACAGCTTTGATAGCGGCATCTTTCTTCGAGATCTTTTCATGTGCTTGGATGACTTCAATAATTTGATTGCCCACTGTTAATACAGGATTCAAACTTGTAATAGGATCTTGGAAAATCATTGAAATATCATTACCTCGCACATTGCGCATTTCTTTTTCAGAAATGCCAATTAAATCACGACCATTAAAGTCAATTTTTCCATTCGTTATTTTTCCTGGCGGAGATGGAATTAAACGCATGAGAGCAGTGGCTGTAACACTTTTTCCCGACCCTGATTCTCCAACAATCCCTAGTGTTTCCTTCTTATTTAATTGTAAATTTACTCCATTGACAGCTTTCATTGTAGAGCCGCCACTTTTAAATTCTACTGTTAAATTTTCTACATCTAGTAAACGTTCAGTCATGACTCCACCCCCTTCCATTAAACTTTCATTTTCGGATCTAACGCATCACGTAATCCATCTCCTAAAAGGTTAATACCAAGAACTGTTAATAAAATACAGATTCCTGAAAATGTCGCCATTTGAGGATTTAATACTAAAAAATCTTTACCATCTTTTAAAATACTACCCCACGAAGCTGTTGGCGGTTGAACTCCTAATCCTAAAAAGCTCAGTGCCGCCTCCGAAATAATAGCGCCCGCTGTACTCATCGTTCCATAAACAATTAAAGGAGCTAAACAGTTCGGTAATATATGGCTAAAAATAATTCGACTATGTGTAGCACCTAGAGAATGCGTCACTTCGATGAATTCTTCTTCTTTTACACTTAAAACCTGACCACGAACAAGTCTTGCGAACCCTGGAATGTTGGCAACACCAATAGCAACAATAACGTTGACAAGTCCTTGCCCTAATACCGTCATTAGTGTAATAGCAAGTAAAATGAATGGGAATGCAAAAAGACCATCCATCGTACGCATAATGATCGAATCAATGCGACCACCGAAATACCCTGCCACTAACCCTAATAATGTTCCAAACACAGCTCCAAATAGCACCGCTGCAATGCCGACAATCATCGATATTTGTGTACCGTAAACTAAACGACTAAACAAATCACGTCCATAATTATCCGTTCCTAGCAAATGCCCTTCTGTGTTCATTGGTAAAAATGATTTACCGACAATCATTTCATTTGGTGGATGGGTAGCAATCAATGGTGCAAAAATTGCAACAATGGCCATCAAGGTGACAATGACTAACCCAATTGTCGCTAATTTATTTTTTAGCAACTTGCGCAACAACGTATTTCTTTTTCTTGTTTCATTGACGATTGCTTGAGTCATTGTTATTTTTTCCCTCCATCCGATTCTAAATTGACCTTAGGATTGACAACTTTATAAAGCACGTCCACTACTAAGTTAACAAGTACAAAGATAAATGCGATGAAAATAACAGTACCTTGTACAACAACAAAATCACGTTTATCAATGGCATCTACAATTAGTCGCCCCATTCCAGGCCAACTAAAAATCGTTTCTGTTAAAACCGCTCCCCCCAGTAAATTGGATATCTGCATCCCTAATACCGTTAAAATAGGTGTTAGCGCATTTTTAAAGGCATGTTTACCAATCACTAAATATTCTTTAATGCCTTTAGAACGAGCTGTTTTAATATAATCTTGCGAAATAACCTCTAACATGCTTGAACGGGTAATCCGTGCAAATGTCGCCATTGGAATCGTTGCTAATGCAAATGCTGGCAAAATTAAATGTTTCAAATAGGTCCATAGACCATCACTGATGTTGCCCATTCCAGTGGCTGGGAACCAACCAAGATTGACACTAAAGAATAAAACAAGCATGATCCCCAACCAAAAAATGGGCATGGATACACCAACTAATGATACAAGCATGACAATATAATCAATGATTGTATTTTGCTTTCTAGCAGCTAATATTCCTGCTGGGATACCGACCACAACCGCTATAAACAAGGCTGCCAATGCTAGTATCACTGTGTTAGGGAATCTTTCTATAATAAGCCCGATGACAGACTCACTATAAGAATAGGAATATCCTAAATTTAACTGTGCTAAGTCTCCTACATATGAAATAAATTGCGAAGGCATTGATTTATTTAATCCTAGCTCTTCTCTTAAATTCTCTACATCTTCCACACTGGCTTGTGGCCCAAGCATTACTGAAGCTGGGTCACCTGGAATCATTCGCGTAATAATGAAGACGATGATTCCTACTACTAGCAGTGTCGGGATAAGGTTGACTAACCTTTTTAAAATAAATGAGCCCATCTTATTAAGACCTCCTTTTCATTATTAGAATCAGTGGTTCATATTGTGAATAACCACATACTACACCATGTGATAATTATTTGTAAATATATTTTTTCTGAATTTTTTTAATTTTATATTTACTTTCTATTTACAAATGTGCTAATTTTAATTCGAACCTATCATTTTTGAATCAACGGTTCATATTGTGAAACAAAATAAAGGAGGCTTATGCAGATGAAGAAGATAAACGTAAAAAAACCTTTACTACTACTCTTTTTAACTTTATTAATTGGTGTTTTAGCAGCTTGTGGTGGGAACACAGAAAAAAGTAATTCTTCAAATGAAAAAGATGGAGAAGTCACTTCAGGTGGCAAATTAAATGTTGGTCTTTCAGCCAATGCCAAAACATTTGACCCTATCAAATATACAGGGGTTTATGAATCGCAAGTTATGCGTCAAATGGGTGATACTTTAGTTGTTTATAACAAAGATCTATCAGATATCATCCCCTCTTTAGCAACAGAATGGAAAGTGTCAGATGATATGTTAGTCTATACGTTCAAATTACGTGAGGGTGTGAAATTCCAAAAGGGGCAATACCAGGATGGCCGTGAAATGACAGCGGAAGATGTGAAATATTCTTTAGAGCGCTCCGCCAAAGAATCCGCTATGAATCGTTTAAGTGGTGTGACAGAAGTTAAAGTGTTGTCAGATTATGAAATAGAAATTCACTTAACTACACCGAATGCTGCCCTTCTTGCTATGCTAACGGATGCAGGAAATATCATTATTCCAAAAGAAGAGGTTGAAGGCTGGGGCGATAACTTCTCAGAACACTTCATTGGTACAGGCCCATTCCAGTTAACAGAATGGAAAAAAGACCAAGAAGTAAAACTAGTTCGCCATGACAATTATTGGGGTGAAAAACCTCACGTTGATATTTTATCCATGAAGTTTATCTCCGATCAAAATATGATGACAAATGCATTACGTTCTGGTGACATAGATATTGCCATGGATGTCAAAGGCCAAAACAGAGAAATTATTAACCAAGATAGCAACCTTGAGCTTTTAACGAATCCAGGTTTATCTATTGTTTATCTTGACCTTAACAACAAAGTTGGTCCGACTGCTGACAAACGTGTTCGCGAGGCACTTTATATGGCAACAAATGTTGAGGAAATCATTTCTGGTGTTAACCAATGGGGTGGCGGTGATGTTTCTTATTTACCATTACCACCAGGTTCATGGGGATATGATAAATCATTAGTTGATTTAGTACCAAAATATAATCCAGAAGAAGCAAAAAAATTGCTAGCAGAGGCTGGTTATCCTGATGGCTTCAAAACAGAGATTTATGTATCAGAAGCACGTGTGCCTTACGCAACGATTTTCCAAAGTCAATTAAAGAAAAACTTAAACATTGATGTGGAAATTAAAGTGCTTGAATGGGGTACTTACAGTGATACTGTTGCAAAAGGGAACGCTCCAATGAATATTGGTGGCTGGACTTGGTATCCAGATCCTTATTTCTTCCTATATCAATTATTCCACACAAATCAAATCGGTGCGTTAGGTAATGGGAAAGGCTATAGCAACCCAGAGGTAGATAAATTATTAGAGCGTGCCGTATCTGAAACAGTGGTACAGGAAGAACGTGCTAAATTATACCAAGAAGCATTAAAACTGATTTTAGCAGATGTTCCGCGTATTGAATTAGAAGCAACACAAACCGTTGCAGGTGTAAACAAAAAAGTACAGGGCTTTGAGGTTTCTACTGACAACTCCGTACAAATTGTACATCCAAACGGTACGAACGTATCCATTTCTAAATAATTAACTGGAAAAGTGGAGATGCTTGTCTCCGCTTTTCTCTTCATAAGGAGAGATTTAATCCCATGACTCGATATATAAATGGACTTGTTTTTAACTCTGAGACACGTAGCTTTAACAAACAGTCATTTCAAGTACAGGGGCAATACTTTGCTCCATCTTCTACAACGTCTGAAATAGACATCGATTTAGATGGCTATTATATTACACCTGGCCTTATCGATAGTTGTTCACAAATTGGCTTAGCTGAAATAGGGATTCGTTGGGAGGGGGATGATAGCTATGAATTTGACTCACATCTGGACTATTCTGTAGTTGATGGCATTTATCCATTCGATGCTGCCTTTCAAAAAGCTATCTCCCATGGGGTGACAGCCTCTCATATCGTTCCCTCCCCTAAAAGCTTGGTCGGTGCAAAAACAGCTATTATTCATCATACACATACAACGGTTGATGAAATGGTCATTGCCAAAGATATTGCTTATTCCTTCTCCATTGGACACCAAGCAAAAAGCACTTTTTTCGCTGAAAGGAGAAAGCCACTAACCCGTATGGGGATTGCCAAAATTTTAAGAGAAACATTGCAACAGATTCAGCAGCAAGAACCTTTAATTAAGAAAATTGTCATACGGGCACATAAAGCTGTGGATCTTGAATTCATTGACCGTCTTCAACAAGAGTTTAAGTCTACTTTTGATTTTCATATTATTCACGGCACTGAAGCTTCACTGCTTCAAGGGACATCCTTCAATACGGTCATTGCTGGCCCAACGTTTCGATATATCGAGCATAACGAGATGATGGCATTATCACCAAAACTATACCGCCAGTTGTCCCAACAACATACTCCGTTTGTTTTTTGTACGGATCATCCTGTTAGTAGCACCTCTCACCTAACATTAGAAGGTTGCTTAGCTGTAAGAGAAGGGCTGACACGTCAGGATGTTCTGTATGCACTAACAACAGGAGCTGCTAATTTCCTTGGAATCGCTCATAAAACTGGCACTATTCGTGATGGCCTTCTAGCTGATTTTGTCATATGGGATAAGCATCCATTAAATTTAGATGCACAGGTTGTAGCTACTTTTATTAAAGGAACAAAAGTTTATGCAAGGGAAGAAGGGTTCTCAGAATGATTATTTATCATCATGCAAAGTTTCTCACAGTCAATGAACAAAATGATATTTTTGAACAGTTATGGATCGAAGATGGGCGTATAGTCTATGTCGGTCCAGCCAAAGATTATCCTCCTCAAGCAGAGTTAGTCGATCTTCAGGGAGCTTATGTCACACCAGGCTTAATTGATATTCACGCCCATGTTGGGACATGGGCAGAGGTTACTGAAGACATTAATGATGCTAATGAATATAGCGAGCCCTTTACACCTCTTATGCATGCTCTAGATAGTGTAGATATCCGACACTTTTCCTTCCAACATGCGTTAGAAGGCGGTGTGACGACTGTACAAACTGGTCCAGGTAGTGCCAATGTCATTGGGGGCATTTGGAGTATTCTTAAAACAGCAGGGCCCACTCTTCCCTCTCGTGTTTTAGTAGAACGAAGCGGCTTAAAGGGCGCGTTAGGAGAAAATCCAAAGAATGTTTTTGGCAATCAATACAAACGAAAGCCAATGACTCGCATGGCCATTGCCCAGCTTTTACGTGATGGTTTCCAACGTGCAAGTCAACTGAATGAACAACAACGGGCTGAGCAAATTAAACAAAATTCAGAGTTGCGTCCATTCATTGAAGTGCTACGAGGTGACATGCCCCTTCGCCTTCATTGTCACAGAGCAGATGACATTATGACAGCTATAAGAATTGCTAAAGAATTTAATGTGAAGCTCCATTTAGAGCATTGCACAGAAGGCTATTTAATAGTCGATGCGGTAAAAAACAGTGGCTTTCATGCGACACTTGGGCCCTATATGTTAACGCCATCTAAATATGAAACACGTAATTCTACACCAGCGATTGCAGCCATTTTTAAAGAGCATAATATCCCATTTGCCATCATGACAGACCATCCATTCGTACCAATTCAGTACTTAAAATATTGTGCTACTGAAGCTATTCGCTATGGTTTAGATGAGGACACCGCCTTAAAAAGTATTACAATAAATGCTGCTAAGCTCGTACAGCTAGATCACCGCATTGGCAGCCTTGAGGAAGGCAAGGATGCTGATTTTGTTGTTTGGTCACACCCTATTTTTGAAACAGAAGCAAAGGTCTTACAAACGTATGTCAATGGACAAAAATATTACGAAGCGGAGTGAGCTTATTGAAACATTCAAAAATTGCCGTAGTCACAATTGGTCAAGCGCCTCGCAAAGATATGGCGGAGGATATTCAGCAATTAAGAGCATCTGGTTTACATGTTCATGAGTTTGGCGTACTGGATTCACTCTCTCCAGCCGAAATCACTTCCCTTTCACCCTCTAGTGAAGACACAGATGTTTTAGTAACACTTTTGACAAATGGACAACAAGTCAAGCTAAGTAAACAAAAGCTGATGCCCTATATTCAGACATGCATTGATGATTTACATGAATTCACTTGGGTTTTGCTTATGTGTACAGGAGATTTTACGAATAAGCTGTCATGTAAAAACCTGTTACTACCTGATCGCATGATGACAAATTTAGTGAAAGGGTTACAAACAGAATTAGCACTTGGTTTAATAGGCCCTGAGCCTGAGCAACAACAAACTGTTGCGGAGAAATGGCAAAGTGCACAGTTCGATGTCACCTTTTCAGCTAGCTCACCCTATCAGTTCAATGCACAACATTTATTAGCAAAAGCACAGCTATTAGAATATCAAGGAGCTGATTTGCTCATTCTTGATTGTATGGGTTATTCCACAACAATGAAAAACATGATTAAAGATCAACTCACTATTCCCGTCATTGTTCCTAGAGAAGCAGTATTTACGATTTTAAAGGCCATTTGTTAATGGTAAAAAAGGTGATGTCAACAGCAGAAACAACCATTTTGAAAGGCGAGGGATTGATTTCCGTTCCGCCAGCATCCCTTCCAGGGAATGCCCGATGAGCCGCTTCACTCACAGGGTCTCATCAACCATGTGGAGAAGTGATGAGTGACAGCACCCCTCCATAAAGAGTAGTGAATACCCTCACTTTATTTGAAAACCTTGCTAAAAAGAAATATTTTTATGGATTGGAAGGCTAGTAGACTCCCGTGGGCGAGCGTCCTTACACGAAGCGGCTCGCCAACAGGAAAGCAAGTAGCCTGCCATGGAAATCCATTTTCACCTTTAACATCAATTCTATGGATGATTTTGTTTTTCAACACTATGAAAAAGGGCATTGCCGATGCAGTGCCCTTTTCCCGTTCCGCTAGACACGTTTATTGAAATAAGGAAGCTGCTCAACAAATGCCTTTGTGTCATCATCCCCATATTCATGAACGAGTGCATAAATTTTCATTAATCGCTTATCGATTTCATCATTTTCCCTGTCTAAGTGATACTGTATATACGGTAATTGTGCACGCCATGCATTTGAAATTTCTAGCAGCTGCATTTGCTGAAAGATTCTCTCAAATACATCTAATGCCTGTCGATCTACATTCAGTTCAAAATTCCACGGCCCAGCATAAGGATTTGTATAATAGGTTCTATTGGCAAGTGAAAAATATACGCGCTGACGATCCATCTTTATGATTCACTCCTTTTTCCATAGTATGGAGAGAACGGAGTTGTTTTATTCGCTTTAATGTCAAACTTCCTTCACAATTAATAGAACCACATAATTTATAATAGGTATGATGAACAAAGAACGGAGTGAATACTATGAGTTTAACTACGCTCTTAATAGTCGCAGTTATCATTGTTATCTTTATCACTATTGCGACGATTATCAGTGTCAACCGTGCCTATGCCTTTAAACATACTATTGATGAAAAACCACAGCAAAGCTATCATCAAGAGGATAACTAATCATAATTTATTGAATTTGGAGTGAAAGCAATGGGTGTACCTTTACCAATTATCATTATGATTGCCATGATGATGCTAATGTTTGGTCTTTCTGTCATTATTATTTTGAAGAAAAAAAATCATATCTTTACACAAACTATTGATCCGAAGCCTGAACAAATGACGTCTCAGCAAGAGGAAGAACAACGATGAAATACCCCTTTATTTGGCTCATTCAGTTTTATAGAAAATTCATTTCACCTATGACGCCACCAACTTGCCGTTTCCATCCTACTTGTTCTTCTTACGGGCTGGAAGCTTTTCAAAAGCATGGAGCATTGAAAGGCTCCATCTTAACCATTACACGTATATCGAAGTGTCATCCGTTTCATCCTGGTGGCTTTGATCCTGTGCCTGAAAAATGGCCTTCGAAAAAGAATTAACTTTCGGAGGGCATTTTTTTCTTGTACTTTTTTAAGTTGTGCGTTATTATAATAACTGTTCTAAAAAATAAATCGTAATGATTACTATTTAAGAGAGGTATCTGATTATATGAAAAAATTGTATTTATTATTGTTAGTCGCAGTCCTTGCCTTATTCACTGCTGCTTGTGGAGACAAATCTTCCACTTCCCAAAAGTCTGATGACAAGGATACGTTAAGCATCTATACAACGGTTTATCCGTTAAGCTATTTTGCACAGCGCATTGGTGGCGATTTTGTTGAAGTATCTTCTATTTACCCAGCTGGTGCGAACGAGCATACATTTGAACCCACTCAAAAAGATATGATGAAATTAGCAGATGCAAATATCTTCTTCTATATTGGCTTAGGACTGGAAGGCTTTGTCGAAAACGCTAAAAAGACTTTAGCAAACGAAGATGTCACGATGGTGGCAACTGCTGACACAGTTTCAGATGAAAAATTAGCTATCAGCACAGGCCATGTTCATGCAGAAGATGAGCATGACGAGCATAATCACGCTGCCACAGAGGAAGAGCACGATCATGAGCACGATCACGCTGCCACAGAGGGAGAGCACGATCATGAAGCTGATGAGCACGGACATGATGAGCATGAACATGGCGACATCGACCCACATGTTTGGTTATCTCCTACAATTAGTCAGGATTTAGCACTTGCTATTAAAAATACACTAGTTGAAAAAATGCCTGCTCAAGAATCGACTTTTAATAAGAATTATGAAGCACTAGTAAAAGAACTGCAGGATTTGGATAATGACTTCAAAGCAATGGCTGACAAAGCACCAAATAAAACATTCTTTGTATCACATGCTGCCTTTGGCTATATTGCAGGTCAATATGGTTTTACACAAGTGCCAATTGCCGGCTTAAATTCACAAAATGAGCCATCTCAAAAAGAATTAACAAAAATCGTTGATAAAGCAAATGAATTGCATATTCACTATATTTTATTTGAACAAAATGTTTCTTCTAAATTAGCAGAGGTTATTCAAAAAGAAGTTGGCGCAGAATCTCTTGTCCTGCATAATTTAAGTGTATTAACAGCTGACGATGAAAAAAATAAAGAAACCTACTTCACCTTGATGCAAAAAAATATTCAAACACTAGAAAAAGCTTTAAACGCACATTAATCAAGTAAGAGCCAATAAGTAGAGATTAAGCCAGTGTAAACCAACATATTATGAGTAAGGAGGTGCCCCGACGAATGGGACACCTCCTTTATTATGACGTATTTTTCTTGTGGCATGCGTTTCCCCGTTCGATAAAAAGATGGTCGGCATTTTGTTGTTTTTAGTTCCTTATCCTGCATCACTTTTGGTTGAATCGCAATAAAAACGGACATACTTCCCACTAACATTGGTGTCCATTCAGTAAAGTCAAACTGAACTAAAGTGTTTGGATCATTTGTTTTTTGTGCAATAAGCTTTGTCGGCTGTTCCACTAATTGTTGTACTGCCAGCTTATTTTCTCCAATAATAGAGATTCCATTATTTTCAGTAAAGCTAGCTTGTAAAGGCATTGTTAAACTCTGTATTTTCGTTTCTTCTAGCATCTCCGTATACTTCTCGCTTGTTGCAGCAGGAAAACTTGCGTAGTCCCAAGTATGATCCTGTGCTAATTGACGATCCGACACTAAAAAATATTGATAGCGTACTTCTCCCTTACGATCCGGCAATGGATCATCCCAAGTGACATCAATATGATACCAATCACGATCCAACTTTACTAATACCCAGGCATGGAGCTGTTCACCCACTTTTCCTGGCACATATTGTACCTCAAAGCCCAACATTTCTAACATTCGATAAAGCACTAAAGCATATGCCTGACAAACTCCCTTATTTTCTGTTAGTAACGTGTAAGGGGAATATTGACTTCCTTCTGTTTCTTTGGAGTATTCCGCAGTTAAAACAATAAAATCATGTGCAGCCTGCAGTTTTTCTATGTCACTTAATCCATGCATGGGTGCAATAATATTCGCCAAAGTTTGCCCTACAAATGCTTCCTCTGTTGGGGAAATATGATAGGTAAAGGCAAATGCAATGACAATATTATTGTTATAACCATCGTACTTCCATTTAAAGCTAGAAATATTAGTATAAATATAAGAGTTTTGAATCGCAGTTTTTGTAATGTCTGTTAGTCCATCTTTTATTTCAGTTATGTCACCAGTATAGCGAATGGAAAATTCCGAAGATAGCTGCGTAACTTCTTTATTAATGAGAGATTGTAGTGTTTCAATTGAATGAGCAGTTGCTACATTATCTTTTTCATCGTTTGCAAATACTTGCACATGACTCATTTGTAGAACAAATACTATAATGACAACATTATATATATATTTCCTCATATGAGTCATTCTCCTTTACTAACTAGTTTATGCCTCTCATTTTTTATTATGTTAATGAATGATTAATTTCATGCTAAAAGTGCGAATAAAAAAGAAGCCTTCATTTTAAGAAGACTTCTCTCACAAATTTTTTATTGTAATAATTTTCGTCTCAGCAATTTATCCGCACCATTTCGCGGAAGACTGTCTGTAATAATAATTTCTTTAGGTACTTTATATTTAGCAAGTTTCTGTAAACAAAAGGCTTGGAGCTGCTCAACAGATGCCTGCTCATGTAACACGATAAAGGCAATCGGAACCTGTCCCCATTGCTCATCTGCCACACCACATACCCCCGCTTCTTTGACAGCAGGATGTGTGAGTAACACATTTTCTATTTCTGCAGGATAAATATTTTCTCCCCCTGAAATAATTAAATCTGCTCTACGATCAATGACGAATAAATAACCTTCCTTATCGATATAACCAATATCACCCGTATGCAGCCAGCCATCCATCGTTGCATCTTTTTGTGCAAAACGTCCAATATAGCCAGGAGTAACATGAGGCCCTCGAATACAAATTTCTCCCTCACCTTTCGCATTGGGCTGCGCAATCTTTATTTGATTAAAAAATAAAGGTTTGCCAGCAGAACCAATTTTTCGCATGGCATCTTCACTTGCCAATGTAGCTGTTTGTGAGGAAGTTTCTGTCATGCCATAGGTTTGCGCGACAGCTAAGTTTAACGCATGTGCTCTCACTAAATAATCAACGGGCACTGGCCCACCTCCAGCTAACATCAACTTAAAGTGTGGCGAAGCTTTCGTATTATGCTGCTCTAACGTATGTAGAATCCGTTCCAATGTCACTGCTACAACAGACATATGAGTTACTTCCCCAGCTATAATATGTTGTGAGATAGCCTCTACATCAAATTGATCGTATAAAACAACCTGATTGCCATACAGCAGTGAACGTACTAATATTGAAAATCCACTAATATGGAATAATGGTACAGCACATAACCAAACATCATGAGCCTGTAGTCCAATGTTTAAAACAGAGGCAGTCGCACTCGCCTGATGATTCCCAACCGTTTGGCGAACTCCCTTTGGAAAGCCAGTAGTACCCGATGTATACATGATCGTTGTAGTTTGATGTAAAGGCCACTCCTTTTCAATATCTACGGTGCGCTCAACCCCCTCTTCAATCGTTGAAAATAAATGATGACCTGTTTCAGGTGGCAACTTTTCTATATCCTCATCTGCAATCAACACGCACACCGCTCCTGAATCCTCTAGCTGATAAGCCAGTTCATCCTGTGATAGTCTACGATTAAGCATCACCATCTCACATTGTAAATGCATACAAGCATACATCACAATAACTAGTTCAGGCTTACTTGGTCCCATAATCGCAATTCGGTCTCCCCGTTGAATACCGAGTGCCACTAATTGTCGGGCACGTTTTATAGATAAATCCTGTAGTTCCTGAAAAGTCCAGCTTTGTTTTTTATAAGCCAATGCCTTCCGTAATGGTGTTAAATAGGCTCGTTGTAAAATCCAATTTGGATACATCTTTGTCACTCCAATCACCCTACATCTTAACGCTTTCCCATCAACTTTGTCTATTAGTCAATGGTCTTTCTCGCCCTTTTGTATGTCTATCTGTTCCGCTAATCGCTCTATCCTTCACATTTTAAGTTTTATCCGCCATTTTGAGCGTTCTATCCATCTCTTTTATTATAAGTACTACTCTATCCCTCACATCTTGAGTTCTATCCAACACTTTTGATGTTTTATCAACCTCTTTTTGCATTTTATCATCCAATTTGAGCGCTCTATCCTTCTCTCTTTTTCAAAGTACTGCTCTATCCCCCACATTTTGAGTTCTATCCAACACTTTTTATGTTTTATCAACCTCTTTTTGCATTCTATCCACTATTTTGAGCGTTCTATCCATCTCTTTTTCAAAGTACTACTCTATCCCCCACATTTTGAGTTCTATCCAACACTTTTGATGTTTTATCAACCTCTTTTTGCATTCTATCCACCATTTTGAGCGTTCTATCCACCTCTCTTTTTCAAAGTATTACTCTATCCCTCACACCTTGAGTTCTATCCAACACTTTGTGCATTTTATCCATCAATTTGAGCGTTCTATCCACCTCTCTTTTTCAAAGTACTACTCTATCCCTCACATTTTGAGCTTTATCCAACACTTTTGGCATTTTATCAACCTCTTTTTGCATTTTATCATCCAATTTGAGCGTTCTATCCACCCCACTCCTCCTGCATGCATACAAAAAGCTCGTATCTCCAAAAAGATACGAGCTTTACATCCTTTCATCATCAAGGGAATCTTGGGAATTGACCAAAGTCTGGTTGACGTTTTTCTTTGAATGCGTCGCGACCTTCTTTTGCTTCATCTGTAGTGTAGTAAAGAAGTGTAGCGTCACCAGCCATTTGTTGAAGACCTGCTAAGCCGTCAGTATCTGCATTCATCGCTGCTTTTAGGAAGCGTAGTGCAGTTGGTGACATTTGTAGCATTTCTTCACACCATTGAACGGTTTCATCTTCTAATTGCTCATAAGGAACAACTGTATTGACTAAGCCCATATCAAGTGCTTGTTGTGCATCGTATTGACGGCAAAGGTACCAAATTTCACGTGCCTTTTTATGTCCAATAATACGAGCAAGATAGCCTGAGCCGTAACCAGCATCAAATGAACCTACTTTTGGTCCAGTTTGTCCAAAACGGGCATTGTCAGCAGCAATTGTTAAGTCACAGACAACATGTAAAACATGTCCTCCACCAATTGCATAGCCTGCAACCATTGCCACTACAGGTTTTGGGATTACACGAATTAAACGTTGTAAATCAAGAACGTTTAGACGTGGGATTTCATCATCGCCTACGTAGCCACCATGACCGCGAACTTTTTGATCTCCGCCTGAGCAGAAAGCATGTTCACCTTCACCAGTTAAAATAATCACACCGATATTTTTGTCATCGCGTGCACGTGAGAATGCGTCAATCATTTCCATTACCGTTTTCGGGCGGAATGCATTGCGCACTTCTGGACGGTTAATCGTAATTTTTGCGATACCGTTATAGAATTCATACTTAATGTCTTCATAAGTATGTAATGTAGTCCATTGACGTGTCATTGAATTGCCTCCTATATCAATAAATTCGTCTCGTTACTAGCGAGGCGCTAACGTAACAGTATATTACGTTAAATACTCCTCTACTATTGTAGCAAATTCAGCGGGATTTTCCACATGAATTGCATGTCCAGCGTCATTTACTGTAAGATGGCTAACAGTATTTAATAGCGCTTTCATTTCTAGTGCAATTTTACAAAATTTCTCATCCAATGAACCAGTAATGAGTAGTACAGGTATTTCCACTTGCGCTAGGCTCTCCCAATTTGAAGGCTGAGCACCTGTTCCAATACCTCTCAGGCTTCCAGCCAGTCCCTCTTCTTTCTGAGAAAGTCTTTCTGCTCGAATGGTTTCTCGTACGCTTCTAGGAAGACGATGCTGTGTTGCAAAAAGAGGTATGTTCTCCCAAGCATGGACAAATGATTGTAACCCATTTGCCATTATTTTTTGTGCCAGTACTTCATCTCGCTCACAGCGTTCCTTTCGTTCTTCTGCTGTTCGTAAACCTGGAGAAGCACTTTCTAAGATAAGCTGTTGAATATGGCCTGGGTGTGCAATAGCATACGATAAGGCAATTCTTCCTCCCATTGAGTAACCTAACAACGTAAATTTCTCTAGATGAAGCTGGCAAAATAATTCTTCTAAATCTTGTAATTGTTCCTCCATGGAGAAACGCTGTATATCCTCTGGAATAGCTGTTTGACCATGACCAATTAAATCAATGGCAATAACACGAACATTAGGTAGAGCTTGCGCTAGATCGTGCCATGTAGCCGTGCTGCCTGTAAATCCATGTAACGCAACAAGTGTATGTTCACTATTGTCATTCCATATTTCAATATGTGTTTCAAGTCCTCGAATCATGCATTTTGTCATGCTTTTAGCTCCGCATTAATTCGATTCCATAGCGCTCGATGAGCATTAACATTTTCGGTTCTATCGGTAAATATTTCAACCAAACGTAAAGGATGATGTTGCTTTGTTGAAAATTTCTCTGAAAGCTCGGAGATTGTTTCCACACGCACATAGTCCATCTCATACATATGGGCAATGTCACGGAATTCAAGTGCAGTCGGTGTGCCAAATAAATCTTCATAATGATCTTCGACAGTTGACTGTGGTAAATAAGAAAAAATACCGCCACCATCATTATTCATGACAAGAATGGTTAAGTTACACTTCTGATATCTGGAGGCAATCAATCCATTTACATCATGTAAAAAGGCTAAATCCCCAATCAGCAAATAGGTTTCTCGTTTATTTCCTTGACTGAAGCCCATCGCGGTTGATACTACGCCATCGATTCCATTCGTGCCTCGATTGGCAAAAATACGCAAATCTTTCGGTGTGGCCAATAAAAATGTATCGATATCACGCACTGGCATACTGCTACTAACGAAGATATCACTACCGTCAGGAATCATTTTAAGTAAACGGCTAACTATAGCGCCTTCATCTTTCTCTACTTCTGAATACTGCTCAATAGAAATGGATGCCAGCTCATTCGCATTTTGCCATTTGGCTAAGTATGTTTCTTCAAGGGCTGTATCATTGATAGCTAATTGTGTCAGCCACTGACCGATAGTAGCATGAATAAAATGCGTAGATACGCCCGTAGCATCTCTAAACATAGGATCTTCATCGATAATCACATAAGCGTTTGGCTGTGATTTTGTGATGAATTGCATAATAAATTTTGAGACGGGCTGGGCCCCAATACGTAATACTGTATCTGGTTGAACAAGTGCTTTAAAATCCTCGCTTTTCATAATGGCATCATAGGTTGTTACGATATATGGTAAACAATCCTCTGGTACAGATGCACGCATATTCGATAAGCTTTCAACAAGGACTGGCCACTTGAGCTGACGGACAAATTCCCAAACGATGGATAAGTCCGTGCCAAGCGCTAATTCCCCAATTATAATAAAGCCTCTTTTAGTCAATTGTAGTATAGAGGAAAGCTCCTGCTGATTAGCCAACGTTGGGGTTAGTTGTCCCATACTGCTATGTTTGAATGTTACTGTTGGCAGTTCATGCTGTAAATCAATTAATAATGGTTCGCGGAAAGGTACATTAATATGTACTGGTCCAAATGGTGCACTTGTGGCAATCGCTACCGCACGAGCAAGGTGACGCTCAATCAAAGGTAATGTCGGATCAGCCCCATCTGCTAACGGAAAATCTACACTCCATTTCACATGTGAACCATATAAATTAAGCTGATTGATAGCCTGGGGTGCACCTACCTCACGTAATTCATGAGGGCGATCTGCCGTTAAGACAATCAATGGAACTCGTGCATAGCTTGCTTCTACAATCGCAGGAAAATAGTTTGCTGCTGCTGTACCAGATGTACATAAGAGGACAACAGGCTTAGCAGTAGCCTTAGCCAGGCCTAACGCAAAAAATGCAGCTGAGCGTTCATCTACTTGACGATACATGTTTACTTCTTTCGTTGAAGCAACTGCATAGGCAAGAGGAGTGGAACGTGAGCCTGGACTGACGACAACATTTTCTACACCGGCTTGTACTAATGATGCAACCATTTTATAAACATAATCTGTTAATCTTTTTCGTTCACTCATGTAATCGTCCCCCTAGCGCACGAAGCATTGGACGGAATTTCACTAATGTTTCTTCATATTCAGATTGTGGTTCTGAATCTGCTACGATCCCTCCACCTGCATATAAATAAGCTTTATCACTTAGTAACGCAGCTGAACGTATCGCAACTGCAAATTCACCATTACCTTCAGCATCTAGCCAGCCAATTGGCGCGGCATACAGACCACGATTCATCGGCTCATACTTACGAATGGCTGCCAATGCTTCTTTGCGTGGTACACCACCTAAAGCTGGTGTAGGATGTAATGATTTTGTTAATTGTAAAATTGTAGCATTTTGATTTAACTGACCTTCTACAGGTGTATATAGATGTTGAATATCACGAATTTTTAATAGGCGTGGTCTATCTGGCACTGTCATGTCCACGCAATTTTTACGGAAAGTATCCACAATCATATCGACAACATATTGATGTTCACCACTATTTTTCGGATCATTTAATAAACTTTGTCCATAAGTCTCATCTTCCTCTGCCGTCTTGCCTCGTTTAATCGAGCCAGCAATGCAAGAAGAAAACGCACGACCCTCTTCTACTTTTACAAGGCGTTCAGGTGATGCACCAAAAAACAATAAATCTTTATGCTCTAAACCGAATAAATAGCTTTCTGGCTGCTCATGAATAATTTGAGAGAGTACTTGTGGTGCAGATACATCCTCTTTAAATTGCAATGCAAGTGAGCGTGCAATAACTACTTTATCCGCTTTTTTCTGTTTGATTAATGCTGTCACTTGGTCAATCGAGGCTAAATAAGGTTCCTTATAGGGTTCGAAATAATTTGTGATATCAGGTTTTGTATACGTTTTCACTTCTTTAACCTGGGCTGCATGAATTAAATGATCTCGCTCTTTTCTCAATACTTCTAGCTGATCTTCAGCCTGATGATTTTGTGTCAACAGATGAATACTCACGTATGCTTTATCATCACGAATCACAAGTTGAAATGTTGCTAATGCAAAATAAGCCTCAGGAAAATCCGTCCATTCTCCATCAACATTATTTTGCGGATCAAATGTAAAACCACCAAACAAAATAGGCTGTAACTCACTTTGTCCTTTTGGACAGTTTTTCGTTAAGTTTTTCCATTCTGCTTCCACAGCATCGAAACGTTCATGTTGAGCATTGTTTTGAATAGTATGAGCATGTCCTAGCCCAACTAATGTCATTGTTTTTTCTCTATTTTGCCAATAAAATCGTTCACCTTTATAACACTCTTCGCCTGCTGCATAGAACGCCAGTGCAGATAAGCGACTTACTTCAATTGTTTCCATATAAAAATGAAGGCTTTGGCCCAAAGAGTCCACTTCTACCTCTGTGGATTGGTACCACTTCTGTTGCATGAAAATTACCTCCGTTGCTGCAATGTTCATAATCAATGATGATTAAAATACATCATTTTTTTGGTTGGCAACACTGTTATTCGTACTGTTGCTAATCATTCTTATTTATTTTCAGTTCATAAATGCATGTTCTATTGTATCATTTTTTTTCATTAAACAGTATGTAATAAGCTGTGAACCTACCCATTTTCTCATTCTTCGTTTAAAATAAGAAGAGTCGACAACATTTGAAGGAGAGAAAGACCTTATGACCAAAGTCATTGAAGCTGATAGGGGTTTGAAAGTTTGGTGGCATTTAACACGTCCACATACTTTAACCGCTTCATTTGTTCCCGTATTTCTTGGGACAGCAATTGCTCTAGCAATTGAAAAAGAAGCAATTGATTTTGGACTATTTTTTGCTATGCTCATTGCAAGTATGCTTATTCAAGCAGCAACGAATATGTTCAATGAATATTATGATTACAAATTAGGATTAGATAACGAGCATTCTGTGGGAATTGGCGGAACGATTGTCCGTCATGGTGTACAGCCGAAAACAATTATGTTGATTGCGTTAAGCTTCTATGCCATTGCTATGCTTCTTGGCATTTACATATGTGCCTCAACATCTTGGTGGTTAGCAGCTGTAGGGCTTGTTTGTATGCTTATTGGTTTCTTATATACAGGTGGACCTTATCCAATCGCCTATTCCCCATTTGGAGAAATTGTTTCTGGGGCAGTAATGGGCATGGGCATTGTGTTAATCGCCTTCTATATTCAAACGCTTACAGTGACACTCGATGCTGTATTGCTGTCTGTGCCAAGCATGATTTTAGTCGGTGCTATTATGTTATCGAACAATATCCGTGATATTGTTGGCGATACAGAAGGTGGACGAAAAACATTGGCTATTTTAGTAGGACGCGATAATGCGATTTCTGTGTTATCTGGCTTTTTTATCGTCTCGTATTTATGGGTAATCGCCCTTGTAGCAGTTGATGGCATTACTTTTTGGGCATTAATTATTTTCCTAAGTATTCCAAAACCATTACGTGCTATTCAAATTTTCCGAGACAAAAAAGAAGCTAAAGAAGTAATGCCTGCGATGAAATATACAGCACAAACGAATACATTCTTCGGCTTCCTATTAGGAATCGGTTTATTAATTTATTATTTCTTTTATTAAAAATGCGGCAGCCTTAACGGGTTGCTGCTTTTTTTATATAACGTCTGAAATTTTGACTTGCGATACCATGCACTTCTTCGGCTGAAAAACGTGAGCGTAGTGCCTCTACTAAATTTTGTGCTTCTCCTGCATGCGCTAAGCCTTTGACAGTCCTATCAATCCCATCGAAATCTGAACCTAATCCTATGTGCTCGACACCTACTAATTTTGCTAAATGCTCCACATGATCCACTAAATGTTCTAGTGTTGCATCTTTACCAATGAAGGGTGGGAAGTAAACTACATGGATATGTCCCCCATGTTCTACAAGCGCCTTTGCTTGGGCATCCGTTAAATTACGTGGGTGGTCACATAGTGTACGTGCATTACTATGACTTGCAAGAATATGCTTCGCTAAAGGCAACACGTCCCAAAAGCTTTGTTCATTCAGATGAGAGACATCAATAATAATATCTCGCTCATTTAGTAATTGTATAACTTCTTGACCAAACGGCTTCAATCCTAAACTTGCATCCTGTTCAGCTCCATGTGCAACAGCATTTTCTTCATTCCATGTTAAGCCTACTAATTTTACACCAGCATCTAGTACGGCTGTCAGTTTTGCTAAATCATCACCAATGGCATTGCAGCCCTCTAAGCTTAAAATAGCTCCTATCTCATGTGGAGCTATTCGGTCTAACTGCGCCCAATCTGTTATATGCACCATGCCCTCTGTTTGTAAAATATGGGTATGAAATGCTTCAATTTGGCGCATGACCTCAAGAAATTGCAGATTTTGTGGGATTTCTGGGTCAATAAAGATGGCGAATACTTGAGCCTCTATTTGCCCTAATTGCAGTCTTTTTTGATTGGTATGAAGACGCTCATCCTCTGCAAAATTTGCCGTTTCAAGAGTTGTTAATTTTAAAAGCGCATCACAATGTAAATCAATAATCTTCATATCCTCACCTCTACAGCTATTATACTGCTTTCACGAGGAAAAACTTACTAAATTTTATCTTGCGGTGTATCGGAAGAGCCAAATTCCTCAAGTTCAATAAAATCATCAGATCTTGGTGTTGAAGATAGTACATCTTCTTCCACCGGTCGTAAGTTTTCTTCTTTCTGTTCTGCATGCTCCACGCATGTCAAAGCTTGCGGCATAGCCTCTAAACGTCCTAATGGAATGTCTTCACCACAGACCACACATTTACCATATGTTCCGTCTGCCATTGCTTGAAGAGCTTTTTTAATTTCCTCCGCATTGTCGCCAAGATGCTCATCCATAGCCATTTCTGTTAGCTGATCTGTTAAATCACTCGCATTATCAGCAGGATGATTATCATAATTAGATAGCTCTGTCGCTTGGGGACGCTCTGATTCCTCTAATCGTTGTTCAATTTCTTGCAATTCTTGCTCTAGTTGTCTTTTTAATTGTTGCATTATTTGTTGATCCAAAAAAATCTCCTCCTCATGCCTTCATTTTTTCCTAATTTACGATTTCTAAAACATGTCAGCATAAGGAAGACCTATTTATTTACTCGTGTAAGCTATGATTGCATCGTGTAAAAATTGTGCAGTTCCCTTTGCACCTCGCTCATCATAATAAGCCGTAAATCGTTCGTCAGCTATATACATTTGTGCAAGTCCTGCATGGGCCTCTTGAGAATATTCATTCCATGTAAAGCTTAGCCAGCGTTTATGCAATTCTGCCACTTCCATCGCAATGTCACTTGTAGGATTCCCGAGCTCCATAGCCTCTGCTAACCGCTCAAACATTTGCTGTTCTAGCTCTTGCATCGCCTGATATTGTTGCTCTGTCATATTCATAAGCTTAGCATTCGAAGCATCCACTGTGCCTTCTCCATATTTCGCACGAATTTCTTGTCCGTATTGCTTTTCATTATATTCGATTAACCTTTCTTTAAAACCTTTAAATTTTTCTTCATTGGACATCGGTTGTTCCCCCTCAATGGATTGTATTGTTTTTTCTACCGTCTGTAAGATTGTTACAAGCTGTTCCTGGCGTTGAAGCAAAGCTGCTCTATGTGTTTTTAGCGCCTCTGCATGTTGAAAATTTGGCGCCTTAATAATCGCTTGAATCGTCGCAAGTTTCATATCTAATGCACGATAAAATAAAATCTGCTGTAGCATATCGACCTCCAATTGGCCATAGAATCGATACCCTGCCTCATTTGTTCTGGCTGGCTTCAGCAACCCAATTTCATCATAATAACGCAATGTTCTCGTGCTAACACCCGACAATTGAGCAAGCTCCTGAATGGAATATTCCATGTGCTCACCTCCTCTAATGCTACTGTAAACTTTGACGCAACGTTAAGGTCAAGACAAAATAAAAAATATTAAACGAACTATAATCATCCTTTCAGAATATATAATTCCATAAAAATCTATAATCTGAGTTTTTATACACCGATATGAATAATAAATATTTCACAGGAACGTGATAGGATGAAGTGTCCAAATTGTCACCATGAGAGTCATACAAAACAAGTACTAACTTTGCCTTCTCCATCCCTCTTTACAGTATGCTTGACCAATTTGAAGGATGGATTGCTAAGCCACTTTCAGCAAATGAAGTTCGTGCTGTTGCGAATGTTTATGAAAACAGTCAACTATCTATTATTGAAACAGAATCCACTAACGAAGCAGACGCTATACTAGCTGGTCAATTCGTGTAAGCATTCCGTTTGTATTATGAGATAGCACTCAATGAGGGTGATTTTTATTGGATTGCTGATATGCTTGCACTTGGCAGTTCAGCTTATCAAGAATTAGAGAAATATAGTAATGAAATTACATATTACTTCTATTTAAAACAATGGGGTATTAGATGTACAATTTTCAAATGGTCAATACTATGTGGATATGAACGAAACGTGTGATTTTTATGATGCACAAGAAAATTATCAATTCTATGATTGCTATAAGACCTATACTGTTACAATAGATGATTATGGTGCTTTTAAAATTGCCCATATTACTATTCACTAATAAGGTCTTTTACAATCGTAAAATAAGCAAGGAAAAAATAAACTATCGCGAGATACTCTTATTTCGCAATAGTTCGTTTCTTCTGCATTGTTTTGGTAGTTTAAAAATGATCCAGCTATCTTACTGTTCATTGATTCGCATATTTCCCATGCCACACTATGTGATGATAATTCTTTTTATCTGTGTCGCCCTCTGTATTAATAAACAACACCCTCGCATGTTCGTCTAGCTGTAGGTCGAGTATTAAATCTTTGTAGTGTTCATTAGTCATTAATTCATAAAAGCAACCAAACGGAGCCGCTCCTGATTCTCCTGCTATAATACGTGAGTCTGAAGCCAATGGATTTGCAAGAACGCGCATTCCTGTTGCTGCTATTTCTTCCCCACAGGAGATGCTTATTTTTATATGGGCTTTTAAAAGTTGCCAAGCCTGTGGATTAGGTTCACCGCAAGCAAGGCCCGCCATTATGGTTTTCATCTCTCCACCAACAGTTACATATTGCTCAGTACCTGCCTTAAAGCTCTCATAATAACAATTAGCAACATGTGGCTCAACTAACACAAATGTAATATCCTGCTCATAATATTGTTGTAAAAAAGCTACTACTGCCCCTGCAAATGATCCAACACCAGCTTGTAAAAATACATGTGTCGGAGCTTGCTGCATCTGTTCAACGATTTCATGTACAAGTGTTGTGTAGCCTTGCATAATCCATAATGGTATTTCTTCGTAGCCATCCCACATCGTATCCTGAATCAGGACCCAGCCATTTTCTTGTGCTAGCTGCGAGGTATAACGCACGGTTTCATCATAATTCATTGTCGTTATTTCAGCATAGGCTCCTTCTTTTTTAATATGCTGTAAACGTTCATCGGCACTGCCAGCTGGCATATATATTCGCGCTTGATACCCCAGTTCACGAGCCGCCCATGCCACACCACGACCATGGTTACCATCTGTTGTTGAAATAAAGGTTAAATTACCTATCTGCGCTTTTACTTCTGATGATTTTAATTGTTCAAACGATAGTTCCTCTATATTTTTCTGGAGTCTATTGGCAACATACTGCGCAATTGCATAAACTCCGCCTAATACTTTAAATGCGTTTAAGCCAAATCGATAGGATTCGTCTTTTACCAAGATTTTTTCTACACCCATCCATGAAGCAAGTGAATCAAGATGATGGAGAGGTGTCTTTTCAAATTGCTCATATGTACGTAGAAATTGCCCCACTTTCTTTACTTGTTCCAATGTAAAATATGGCAGTAAAGCTGTTCCGTCATTTGCTTTATCCAGCTGATTGTGCACCCACTTTAATTTTTCATTCATTCCTATCCCTCCTTTATCATTAGCTTAGTCCATCTAGCTTCAAAATACAAAATTATACAATACAGAACTTACATTTGTCTAAGTTCCTTGTTATGCGTTTATGATCCCCTACGGAAAAGGGAGAAAAATTTCTTAACTTCCTATATAATTAACAAGCCTTCACAGATTCGATGTTCTGTGAAGGCTTCATTTTTATAGTAACTATGTTATCAAATCAATTAAAAAGTGCAGTAGATGTAATTCATCTACTGCACTTAGTATGACCCGTACGGGATTCGAACCCGTGTTACCGCCGTGAAAGGGCGGTGTCTTAACCACTTGACCAACGGGCCAATGGCGGAGAAGGAGGGATTTGAACCCTCGCGCCGGTTACCCGACCTACACCCTTAGCAGGGGCGCCTCTTCAGCCTCTTGAGTACTTCCCCACATAAAAATGGCTCCGAAGGCAGGACTCGAACCTGCGACAACCTGATTAACAGTCAGGTGCTACTACCAACTGAGCTACTTCGGAATAATGATGGGCCTAAATGGACTCGAACCATCGACCTCACGCTTATCAGGCGTGCGCTCTAACCAGCTGAGCTATAGGCCCTTGGAGCGGGTGATGGGAATCGAACCCACGACATCAGCTTGGAAGGCTGAGGTTTTACCATTAAACTACACCCGCATAAATGGTGGGTCAGGACGGAATCGAACCGCCGACACTTAGAGCTTCAATCTAATGCTCTACCAACTGAGCTACTGACCCATTTCGTCCATGCTAAGCTTATTTTCTTTTGCTTTTCATATCTTCTTATGAAAATAATGGCGGTCCCGACCGGGATCGAACCGGCGATCTCCTGCGTGACAGGCAGGCATGTTAACCGCTACACCACGGGACCATTTGGTTGCGGGGGCCGGATTTGAACCAACGACCTTCGGGTTATGAGCCCGACGAGCTACCACTGCTCCACCCCGCGATAATTTTATACGGTTTCGAGTTTTTAAAGCACCATTTATAAAGATTTAAAACTGGAGGAGGTAGAGGGATTCGAACCCCCGCGCGGTGTTACCCGCCTGTCGGTTTTCAAGACCGATCCCTTCAGCCAGACTTGGGTATACCTCCGTTGCAATATATAAATGGTGGACCTTGCAGGACTCGAACCTGCGACCGGACGGTTATGAGCCGTCTGCTCTAACCAACTGAGCTAAAGGTCCTTTAAGATGGCGGCAGAGGGGATCGAACCCCCGACCTTACGGGTATGAACCGTACGCTCTAGCCAGCTGAGCTACGCCGCCAGGATCTTTATACTGGTTAATTTATTATGGTGGAGCCTAGCGGGATCGAACCGCTGACCTCCTGCGTGCAAGGCAGGCGCTCTCCCAGCTGAGCTAAGGCCCCATAATTTCTTTGGAAATGGTCGGGAAGACAGGATTCGAACCTGCGACCCCTTGGTCCCAAACCAAGTGCTCTACCAAGCTGAGCTACTTCCCGTTCTTTTTGGCGCGCCCGACAGGAGTCGAACCCATAACCTTCTGATCCGTAGTCAGACGCTCTATCCAATTGAGCTACGGGCGCATTAAAAATGGTGCCGAGGACCGGAATCGAACCGGTACGGTAGTCACCTACCGCAGGATTTTAAGTCCTGTGCGTCTGCCAGTTCCGCCACCCCGGCACATTTGGAGCGGAAGACGAGGTTCGAACTCGCGACCCCCACCTTGGCAAGGTGGTGTTCTACCACTGAACTACTTCCGCATGTGCATAAGTTTTTTTATCTGGCAATGAAATAATGGTGCGGGTGAAGGGAGTCGAACCCCCACGCCTTGCGGCGCTAGATCCTAAGTCTAGTGCGTCTGCCAATTCCGCCACACCCGCTTATTATTATTTAAAAATGGTGAGCCATGAAGGACTCGAACCTTCGACCCTCTGATTAAAAGTCAGATGCTCTACCAACTGAGCTAATGGCTCTAAAAAAATGGTGCCGGCTATAGGAATCGAACCCACGACCTACTGATTACAAGTCAGTTGCTCTACCTGCTGAGCTAAACCGGCATATGGTGGAGGATGACGGGCTCGAACCGCCGACCCTCTGCTTGTAAGGCAGATGCTCTCCCAGCTGAGCTAATCCTCCTGGGTATTATGCCTAGCGACGTCCTACTCTCACAGGGGGAAGCCCCCAACTACCATCGGCGCTAAAGAGCTTAACTTCCGTGTTCGGTATGGGAACGGGTGTGACCTCTTTGCCATCATCACTAGACTTGCACATGGATGTGCTGGCTTCTGCGTTCTTAGCAGAAGTTTCTTTATGTATCTTGTTTTGAAGTTGTTTACCTGTCCTTCAAGACAAGAATTATTGTATAACGTTTTCTCACATTGTGCAATACTTTTTTATAAAAAAAAGAAATTATTACTTTTTGAAGTTATTTTTGCTAAGTAAGAGAAAATATTGCCCTGCAAAATATTATAACAATTGTTGTTTCAAAAGAAAACAATTATTTTATTTCACCTATTTTCTTAGCTTATAATCTATTTCTAAACAAGGAAAGGGTATAGAAAACCCTTCACTTGTTGTTTCATTAAATAGTTAAAAGCTCTTGTTTCAATCTTAGAATTTCTTCAAATGTTGTGGAAGCTCCAAAAGATAGTCTAAAAAATTGGCGTGCTGCTTCCAAAGAGTAACCCATTGATAAAATGGCTTTCGTTCCAGATTCACTATGAATATCACATGCACTACCCGTCGAAATACAGATTCCTGCCTCATTTAACTTTAAAAGAACATATTGTCCCTCTATTTTATCCATCATTACGCCACAAATAGTAGGCAATTGTTGGTTACATTCTATTAATTGGCATGTTTCAGGCAAATTGTTTTTCAAAAATCTTCTTAAAGTCTCATAATGTTGTCTTTCATATTGATAGTTTTCAATTGCTGCCGCAAAGGCTACAATTGCTGGTGTATCTAATGTGCCGCCTCTTAAACCCCTCTCATGAGTCACACCCGGTGTTAAGGCAGGTACTCGGAGCGCAGGATTCAGATAGACAGCACCACACCCCTTTGGTCCACCTATTTTATGAGCTGAGATTGTGATGGCATCTACTCCACTTGGTATAGCAAGCTTCCCAAATGATTGTACACAGTCAATATGGCTGAAAACATCAGATTTTTTAGCCATCTCTATTATTTTCTCTACAGGCTGAATAGCACCAATTTCAGAATTGACATGTTGAATTGTAATCAAAGCCGTATCTTTGCGGATTGCTTGCTGTAATTGTTCAAGGTCAATCCATCCATCCATCTGTAAAGGCAATTTTGTCACTATAAAACCCATTTTCTCAAGCGTATTCAATGCTGCATGCACAGACGTATGCTCAGCTTGAGATGAAATAATGTGTTTTCCTTTTTTAGAGGCTAGCGCTAATGACAAGATAGCCAGGATATTTCCTTCTGTCCCGCTCCCTGTAAAAATAATACCGTCACTATTTACGCCTAAAGCATTGGCTACAACCTCTCTTGATTGCTGGACAAAATAATAGGCTTGTCCTCCTAAATCATGAAGACTTGCACTATTTCCATAATAACGCTGTGCTACCTCTACATAAGCTGCAAGAGCCTCCTTCGTCATCGGTGATGTCGCAGCATAATCCATATAAATCATTGTCTTCTCCCTCTCTAGTTCATCAAGTCTTGTTTTCTTTTTTATTTTATGTAAAGATAAGTGTCAAGACAACTGTAAAGAGGGTATAACTATGGATGTAAAGGCAGATGTCCTTATAATCGGCAGTGGAATTGCTGCACTTCAAGCTGCTTTACTGCTCGAAGAACATTTTCAAGTACAAATTGTTACAAAATCATCTCTTTATATGAGTAGTTCTTATCGTGCACAAGGTGGCATCGCTGCTGTTACAAGTGAGAAAGATCATATTGAACACCACATTGCTGATACATTGAAAGCTGGAGAATATCATCACGAGAAAAAACATGTTACTACACTCATAGAAGATGGCACTAAAATCATGCAGAAATATTTAAAGACTGGTCTCCCTATCGATCGTCATGTTGATGGAAAACCGGCTCTAGGACTCGAAGGGGCACATAGTCATCATCGTATTCTACATGCAGGTGGTGATCGTACTGGTCAAATTTTCATAGATTACTTACTTCATAAACTTTCGCCTAAAACAAAGGTGAATTGTTATGAAATGGCTTATGAGCTTTTACGGAATACAGATGGTGACTGCATAGGTGCACTTACCAAAGGACAAAAAGGCATTACACGCTATTTGGCCCATCATGTCATTTTAGCGACAGGTGGTGCAGGTGCACTCTATTCAAGCACATCTAATTATCCAACCAATACAGGTGACGGCATCGCGTTAGCATTTCGCGCAGGTGCTGCCATCAGTGATATGGAATTTATGCAGTTCCACCCTAGTCTGCTTTGGTGTGAAAATGAGGCGAAGGGATTAGTTTCCGAAGCTGTTCGAGGTGCTGGTGGCATCTTTGTCGATGCACAGCGTCAGCCCATTATGACAGGCTTACATGCCCAACTTGACTTAGCACCAAGACATATTACGGCACTTGCACTTTTTAAAAAGCGTGCTGCTGGTGAGGAGACGTTTATTGATATTACTAACATTCAAAATTTTGAAGTGAAATTCCCAACAATTGCTCAGCTTTGCTATGACAATCAAGTTTATTTACAAGATGGCTTAATTCCTGTAGCTCCAGGAAGTCATTTCTTAATGGGGGGCGTTATTGCTGATGACAAAGGAAGAACCACTATACCTAATCTATATGCAGTGGGGGAAGTTGCCTGTACAGGTGTCCATGGTGCGAACCGTTTAGCAAGTAACTCCCTATTGGAAGGTATTACGTTTGGGCAAAGAATGGCTCAGTTCATCATTCAACATGGTTGCCATCAAAAAAATTTCACACATGACCACCATCAATGTGCTGAAATAATGCCATCTTTATTTAGCAAACAGCAGTTACAGCAATACATGATGCAGTTTTTAGGCATCGTGCGAAACGTTAATGACTTGCAGCATTTTATTCAGCAATTACCCTCCTTACAATCACTTCTTTATACGAATCTAAAGGGTCTAGAACAAGCTGAATTGGAACTATTTATGATGCATGTTGTTGCAACATTAATGGCACATGCTGCAATTACACGAACGGAAACGCGTGGTGCTCACATTCGTACGGATAAATTAGAAATGGACGCACACTGGGCAAGTCGTTGGATTATTTTTTCGCAAGGCCAAATGAAAGTGAGGAACTCATTGTATGAATATCATCAAACTCGAGGAAATGCTCAAGCAATTTTTTAATGAGGATTTAGGTGATGGGGATTTATCGAGTGAATATATCTTTTCAGCTGAACAGCAGGGATCATTTTCTTTTTATGCTAAAGAAAATGGGGTTTTCTGCGGGGCGCTCATTATTGAGTATGGCTTTCACTTACTCGATCGATCAATAAAAATCCAACTTCTAAAAAAAGATGGAGAGACAGTAAAGACCGGTGATGTGCTTGCTGTGGTAAAGGGACCCTTACAAAAATTATTAATAGGTGAGCGCGTTATATTAAATCTTATTCAGCGTATGTCCGCTATTGCGACAGCGACCCATCATGCCGTTCGAGAAACAGCTGGTACGCATGCGAAAATATGTGATACGCGTAAAACCATGCCTGGATTGCGTATGCTGGATAAATATGCTGTTAGAACCGGTGGTGGCTTTAATCATCGTAATGGCCTGTATGATGCCATCATGCTAAAGGATAACCACATTGCCTTTGCTGGTAGCATTACAAAAGCTGTTCAGGCTGCTAGAGCAAAAGTCGGTCATACTGTAAAAATCGAAGTGGAAATTGAAACAAAGGACCAGCTAGAAGAAGCCATCATTGCTGGAGCAGATATTATTATGTTTGATAACCGTAGTCCAGAAGAAATACGAGCATGGCTTCCCACTGTCCCTTCTTCTATTGTGACAGAGGCATCAGGAGGCATCACACTTGAAAATTTAAAGGCCTATGCACAATCAGGTGTTCAGTTTATTTCACTTGGTTCATTAACGCATTCCGTTAAAGCCTTTGACATTAGTGCACTCGTTCAAATGAAAGGAGATCATTCCCTTGTCCATAACTAGTTTATTACAACAAACGACACTACTTCCAGAGCATTACCGGGCATTATCAGTAAAGGAAATGGAATCTCGTATTTTATCAATAAAGCAAAAATTAGGATCTAAACTATTTATACCAGGACATCATTATCAAAAAGATGAAGTCATTCAATTTGCAGATGCAACTGGTGATTCCCTACAGTTAGCTCAATTATCTGCCGCAAACAAGGAAGCTGAGCATATCGTATTTTGCGGTGTGCATTTTATGGCTGAAACTGCTGATATGCTGACAACGAAGCAGCAACATGTCTATTTACCAGATATGCGTGCAGGTTGTTCAATGGCTGATATGGCTGATATTTATCAAACAGAACAAGCATGGCCGATTCTTCAGCAACTCTTTGGTGATACAATTATCCCGCTAACTTATGTCAATTCAACTGCTGCCATTAAAGCCTTTACGGGAAGACATGGTGGTGCCTGTGTCACTTCATCGAATGCTAAGGAGCTTGTTCAATGGGCATTTACACAAAAACAGCGTATTTTCTTTTTACCTGACCAACATTTAGGAAGAAATACTGCCTATGATTTAGGTATTCCACTTAAAAATATGGCTGTTTGGAATCCCCATAAGAATATACTTGAAACAAATGAGCCGCTTGAGAACATTCAGGTTATTCTATGGAAAGGTCATTGCTCTGTACATGAAGGATTTACGGTTCACCATACGGAGGTCGTTCGCAAAGAACATCCAACTATGCAAATTATTGTTCACCCTGAATGCAGTCGTGAAGTTGTAGCAGCTGCTGATGATGCAGGTTCCACAAAATACATCATTGAGACAATCAATCGTGCACCAAGCGGATCGGCATGGGCTATTGGAACAGAAATGAATCTTGTCAATCGCATAATGAAGCAGCATCCAGATAAACATATTATCTCTTTAAATGAAAATTTTTGTCCTTGCTTAACAATGAATCGCATTGACCTTCCCCATCTGTTGTGGAGCTTAGAAAGTATTGAGCAGGGGCAACCACATAACCGTATCCAAGTAGATGAATATACTACAGCTGAAGCACTTAGCTCTCTCGAAAGAATGCTAGCACGAGGATAATTAGGTTGCTTTAAAAGCAGAGATGGTGTAAAAAAACGTCTCTGCTTTTTATGTTCATATAACATCTATTTTGAATAGCTTAAACAACTGCCATTTTCAAATGCATCATCATCGATCCAATCAAAGAATATCCATCTATTGCTGAAATTGACATGGCTTTATGCTCTATGCTACTGTCGATTTGGAGGTGAAAATAAATGGCTTTTCAATCGAAAAATATTTTTATCAATTTACCAGTGAAAGATCTAAACAAATCCATCAACTTCTTTAAGGAACTAGGTTTTGAGTTCAATCAACAATTTAGCGATGAGACTACAGCCTCAATGATTATTAGTGAAAATATCTTCGTATTAATGATGGTGGAAGAACGATTCAAAGGGTTTAGTAAGAAGGAAATTACAAATACTACTACGTCTGCAGAAGCAATTTTATGTCTATCTGCTGAAAATCGAGAGCAAGTAGATCAATTAGTAAATAAGGCACTGGCCTCCGGTGGTAAATCTTATAGTGAACCCCAAGATCATGGGTTTATGTATGGCTGGGGATTTCAGGATGTAGATGGGCATATCTGGGAAGTAGTTTATATGGATGAAAATGCATTGAATCAAGAGTAATATTTATATCTATGAATATGAAAAAACAGTAGATGCGTGTGCATCTACTGTTTTTTAGTATGACCCGTACGGGATTCGAACCCGTGTTACCGCCGTGAAAGGGCGGTGTCTTAACCACTTGACCAACGGGCCAATGGCGGAGAAGGAGGGATTTGAACCCTCGCGCCGGTTACCCGACCTACACCCTTAGCAGGGGCGCCTCTTCAGCCTCTTGAGTACTTCCCCACATAAAAATGGCTCCGAAGGCAGGACTCGAACCTGCGACAACCTGATTAACAGTCAGGTGCTACTACCAACTGAGCTACTTCGGAATAATGATGGGCCTAAATGGACTCGAACCATCGACCTCACGCTTATCAGGCGTGCGCTCTAACCAGCTGAGCTATAGGCCCTTGGAGCGGGTGATGGGAATCGAACCCACGACATCAGCTTGGAAGGCTGAGGTTTTACCATTAAACTACACCCGCATAAATGGTGGGTCAGGACGGAATCGAACCGCCGACACTTAGAGCTTCAATCTAATGCTCTACCAACTGAGCTACTGACCCATTTCGTCCATGCTAAGCTTATTTTCTTTTGCTTTTCATATCTTCTTATGAAAATAATGGCGGTCCCGACCGGGATCGAACCGGCGATCTCCTGCGTGACAGGCAGGCATGTTAACCGCTACACCACGGGACCATTTGGTTGCGGGGGCCGGATTTGAACCAACGACCTTCGGGTTATGAGCCCGACGAGCTACCACTGCTCCACCCCGCGATAATTTTATACGGTTTCGAGTTTTTAAAGCACCATTTATAAAGATTTAAAACTGGAGGAGGTAGAGGGATTCGAACCCCCGCGCGGTGTTACCCGCCTGTCGGTTTTCAAGACCGATCCCTTCAGCCAGACTTGGGTATACCTCCGTTGCAATATATAAATGGTGGACCTTGCAGGACTCGAACCTGCGACCGGACGGTTATGAGCCGTCTGCTCTAACCAACTGAGCTAAAGGTCCTTTAAGATGGCGGCAGAGGGGATCGAACCCCCGACCTTACGGGTATGAACCGTACGCTCTAGCCAGCTGAGCTACGCCGCCAGGATCTTTATACTGGTTAATTTATTATGGTGGAGCCTAGCGGGATCGAACCGCTGACCTCCTGCGTGCAAGGCAGGCGCTCTCCCAGCTGAGCTAAGGCCCCATAATTTCTTTGGAAATGGTCGGGAAGACAGGATTCGAACCTGCGACCCCTTGGTCCCAAACCAAGTGCTCTACCAAGCTGAGCTACTTCCCGTTCTTTTTGGCGCGCCCGACAGGAGTCGAACCCATAACCTTCTGATCCGTAGTCAGACGCTCTATCCAATTGAGCTACGGGCGCATTAAAAATGGTGCCGAGGACCGGAATCGAACCGGTACGGTAGTCACCTACCGCAGGATTTTAAGTCCTGTGCGTCTGCCAGTTCCGCCACCCCGGCACATTTGGAGCGGAAGACGAGGTTCGAACTCGCGACCCCCACCTTGGCAAGGTGGTGTTCTACCACTGAACTACTTCCGCATGTGCATAAGTTTTTTTATCTGGCAATGAAATAATGGTGCGGGTGAAGGGAGTCGAACCCCCACGCCTTGCGGCGCTAGATCCTAAGTCTAGTGCGTCTGCCAATTCCGCCACACCCGCTTATTATTATTTAAAAATGGTGAGCCATGAAGGACTCGAACCTTCGACCCTCTGATTAAAAGTCAGATGCTCTACCAACTGAGCTAATGGCTCTAAAAAAATGGTGCCGGCTATAGGAATCGAACCCACGACCTACTGATTACAAGTCAGTTGCTCTACCTGCTGAGCTAAACCGGCATATGGTGGAGGATGACGGGCTCGAACCGCCGACCCTCTGCTTGTAAGGCAGATGCTCTCCCAGCTGAGCTAATCCTCCTGGGTATTATGCCTAGCGACGTCCTACTCTCACAGGGGGAAGCCCCCAACTACCATCGGCGCTAAAGAGCTTAACTTCCGTGTTCGGTATGGGAACGGGTGTGACCTCTTTGCCATCATCACTAGACTTGCACATGGATGTGCTGGCTTCTGCGTTGCAACATGGATGTTGCGTTCTTAGCAGAAGTTCCTTTATATCAGCTTCAAAATAAATGGTGTCTTGAAGCTCTCTTTTTTGAAAGAGTTGTTCTTTCAAAACTGGATAAACGGTTCATTGAATGGTTCAAACATTTTGGTTAAGTCCTCGATCGATTAGTATTCGTCAGCTCCATGTGTCACCACACTTCCACCTCGAACCTATCTACCTCATCGTCTTTGAGGGATCTTACTTACTTGCGTAATGGGAAATCTCATCTTGAGGGGGGCTTCATGCTTAGATGCTTTCAGCACTTATCCCGTCCACACATAGCTACCCAGCGATGCCTTTGGCAAGACAACTGGTACACCAGCGGTGTGTCCATCCCGGTCCTCTCGTACTAAGGACAGCTCCTCTCAAATTTCCTACGCCCACGACGGATAGGGACCGAACTGTCTCACGACGTTCTGAACCCAGCTCGCGTACCGCTTTAATGGGCGAACAGCCCAACCCTTGGGACCGACTACAGCCCCAGGATGCGATGAGCCGACATCGAGGTGCCAAACCTCCCCGTCGATGTGGACTCTTGGGGGAGATAAGCCTGTTATCCCCGGGGTAGCTTTTATCCGTTGAGCGATGGCCCTTCCATGCGGAACCACCGGATCACTAAGCCCGTCTTTCGACCCTGCTCGACTTGTAGGTCTCGCAGTCAAGCTCCCTTGTGCCTTTACACTCTACGAATGATTTCCAACCATTCTGAGGGAACCTTTGGGCGCCTCCGTTACCTTTTAGGAGGCGACCGCCCCAGTCAAACTGTCCGCCTGACACTGTCTCCTGCCCCGCTAAGGGGCATGGGTTAGAATTTCAATACAACCAGGGTAGTATCCCACCGACGCCTCCTTCGAAGCTGGCGCTCCGAGATCTCTGGCTCCTACCTATCCTGTACAAGTTGTACCAAAATTCAATATCAGGCTACAGTAAAGCTCCACGGGGTCTTTCCGTCCTGTCGCGGGTAACCTGCATCTTCACAGGTACTATAATTTCACCGAGTCTCTCGTTGAGACAGTGCCCAGATCGTTACGCCTTTCGTGCGGGTCGGAACTTACCCGACAAGGAATTTCGCTACCTTAGGACCGTTATAGTTACGGCCGCCGTTTACTGGGGCTTCAATTCGCAGCTTCGCTTGCGCTAACCACTCCTCTTAACCTTCCAGCACCGGGCAGGCGTCAGCCCCTATACGTCACCTTACGGTTTTGCAGAGACCTGTGTTTTTGCTAAACAGTCGCCTGGGCCTATTCACTGCGGCTCTCATGCGCTTGCACGCTCAAGAGCACCCCTTCTCCCGAAGTTACGGGGTCATTTTGCCGAGTTCCTTAACGAGAGTTCTCTCGCACACCTTAGGATTCTCTCCTCGACTACCTGTGTCGGTTTGCGGTACGGGCACCTCTCACCTCGATAGAGGCTTTTCTTGGCAGTGTGAAATCAGGAACTTCGTCCATACGGACTCGCCATCACAGCTCAACGTTACAGTGTGCGGATTTGCCTACACACACGCCTTACTGCTTGGACGCGCATAACCAACAGCGCGCTTACCCTATCCTACTGCGTCCCCCCATTTCTCAAACGGTGAGGAGGTGGTACAGGAATATCAACCTGTTGTCCATCGCCTACGCCTATCGGCCTCGGCTTAGGTCCCGACTAACCCTGAGCGGACGAGCCTTCCTCAGGAAACCTTAGTCATACGGTGGACGGGATTCTCACCCGTCTTTCGCTACTCATACCGGCATTCTCACTTCTAAGCGCTCCACCAGTCCTTCCGGTCTGACTTCAACGCACTTAGAACGCTCTCCTACCACTGACATCGTAGATGTCAATCCACAGCTTCGGTGAATCGTTTAGCCCCGATACATTTTCGGCGCAGCGTCACTCGACCAGTGAGCTATTACGCACTCTTTAAATGATGGCTGCTTCTAAGCCAACATCCTGGTTGTCTGTGCAACGCCACATCCTTTTCCACTTAACGATTACTTTGGGACCTTAGCTGGTGGTCTGGGCTGTTTCCCTTTTGACTACGGATCTTATCACTCGCAGTCTGACTCCCGTGTATAAATATCTGGCATTCGGAGTTTGTCTGAATTCGGTAAACCGGGATGGCCCCCTAGTCCAAACAGTGCTCTACCTCCAGTATTCTCATCACGAGGCTAGCCCTAAAGCTATTTCGGAGAGAACCAGCTATCTCCAAGTTCGATTGGAATTTCTCCGCTACCCACACCTCATCCCCGCACTTTTCAACGTGCGTGGGTTCGGGCCTCCAGTAAGTGTTACCTTACCTTCACCCTGGACATGGGTAGATCACCTGGTTTCGGGTCTACGACCACGTACTATTTCGCCCTATTCAGACTCGCTTTCGCTGCGGCTCCGCCTTCTAAAGCTTAACCTCGCACGTAATCGTAACTCGCCGGTTCATTCTACAAAAGGCACGCTATCACCCATTAACGGGCTCTAACTACTTGTAGGCACACGGTTTCAGGATCTCTTTCACTCCCCTTCCGGGGTGCTTTTCACCTTTCCCTCACGGTACTGGTTCACTATCGGTCACTAGGTAGTATTTAGCCTTGGGAGATGGTCCTCCCGGATTCCGACGGAATTTCACGTGTTCCGCCGTACTCAGGATCCACTCAGGAGAGAACGAACTTTCGACTACAGGGCTTTTACCTGCTCTGGCGGACCTTTCCAAGTCGCTTCATCTAACTCGCTCTTTTGTAACTCCGTATTGAGTGTCCTACAACCCCAAGAGGCAAGCCTCTTGGTTTGGGCTCTTCCCGTTTCGCTCGCCGCTACTCAGGGAATCGATTTTTCTTTCTCTTCCTCCAGGTACTTAGATGTTTCAGTTCCCTGGGTCTGCCTTCAAGACGCTATGTATTCACGTCAAGATACTACGCGATTAAACGTAGTGGGTTCCCCCATTCGGAAATCTCCGGATCAAAGCTCACTTACAGCTCCCCGAAGCATATCGGTGTTAGTGCCGTCCTTCTTCGGCTCCTAGTGCCAAGGCATTCGCCGTGCGCCCTTAATAACTTAACCAAGTTATTAAGCCTATAAAAAACTTAAAAAATAAATGTGTTTGTTACAATTTCAATGTCGTTTTATCCAGTTTTCAAAGAACAAACCTACTGCCTGCTTCTACATCTCGCAGCTTTGCGACGAAAGCGTAGCGACAGGAGCACATAATTAGAAGTAATTCATTCAAGAAGAATGAACCTTCAAAACTGAACGCAAAACGTAATCTTACAAACCCTAGGTTTGTATTCCGAAATAATCCTTAGAAAGGAGGTGATCCAGCCGCACCTTCCGATACGGCTACCTTGTTACGACTTCACCCCAATCATCTATCCCACCTTCGGCGGCTGGCTCCAAAAGGTTACCTCACCGACTTCGGGTGTTACAAACTCTCGTGGTGTGACGGGCGGTGTGTACAAGGCCCGGGAACGTATTCACCGCGGCATGCTGATCCGCGATTACTAGCGATTCCGGCTTCATGTAGGCGAGTTGCAGCCTACAATCCGAACTGAGAACGACTTTATCGGATTAGCTCCCTCTCGCGAGTTGGCAACCGTTTGTATCGTCCATTGTAGCACGTGTGTAGCCCAGGTCATAAGGGGCATGATGATTTGACGTCATCCCCACCTTCCTCCGGTTTGTCACCGGCAGTCACCTTAGAGTGCCCAACTAAATGATGGCAACTAAGATCAAGGGTTGCGCTCGTTGCGGGACTTAACCCAACATCTCACGACACGAGCTGACGACAACCATGCACCACCTGTCACCGTTGCCCCCGAAGGGGAAACTATATCTCTACAGTGGTCAACGGGATGTCAAGACCTGGTAAGGTTCTTCGCGTTGCTTCGAATTAAACCACATGCTCCACCGCTTGTGCGGGCCCCCGTCAATTCCTTTGAGTTTCAGTCTTGCGACCGTACTCCCCAGGCGGAGTGCTTAATGCGTTAGCTGCAGCACTAAGGGGCGGAAACCCCCTAACACTTAGCACTCATCGTTTACGGCGTGGACTACCAGGGTATCTAATCCTGTTTGCTCCCCACGCTTTCGCGCCTCAGTGTCAGTTACAGACCAGATAGTCGCCTTCGCCACTGGTGTTCCTCCAAATCTCTACGCATTTCACCGCTACACTTGGAATTCCACTATCCTCTTCTGCACTCAAGTCTCCCAGTTTCCAATGACCCTCCACGGTTGAGCCGTGGGCTTTCACATCAGACTTAAGAAACCACCTGCGCGCGCTTTACGCCCAATAATTCCGGACAACGCTTGCCACCTACGTATTACCGCGGCTGCTGGCACGTAGTTAGCCGTGGCTTTCTAATAAGGTACCGTCAAGGTACAGCCAGTTACTACTGTACTTGTTCTTCCCTTACAACAGAGTTTTACGAACCGAAATCCTTCTTCACTCACGCGGCGTTGCTCCATCAGGCTTTCGCCCATTGTGGAAGATTCCCTACTGCTGCCTCCCGTAGGAGTCTGGGCCGTGTCTCAGTCCCAGTGTGGCCGATCACCCTCTCAGGTCGGCTACGCATCGTCGCCTTGGTGAGCCGTTACCTCACCAACTAGCTAATGCGCCGCGGGCCCATCCTATAGCGACAGCCGAAACCGTCTTTCAGTGTTTCACCATGAGGTGAAACAGATTATTCGGTATTAGCCCCGGTTTCCCGGAGTTATCCCAAACTATAAGGTAGGTTGCCCACGTGTTACTCACCCGTCCGCCGCTAACGTCGAAGGAGCAAGCTCCTTCTCTGTTCGCTCGACTTGCATGTATTAGGCACGCCGCCAGCGTTCGTCCTGAGCCAGGATCAAACTCTCCATAAAAGAAATTTGAATAGCTCAAATTGTTTTGCTGGCATCATTTTGATGTCCAAAATTTTGTTTCGTTCACTAACCGAAGTTAGTTACTGAAAACTTTATTGATTACGTTTTGCTTGTTCAGTTTTCAAGGTTCATTTTATTCAAGTCGTTTTCAGCGACTTTATTATCATATCTTGTTCACAACAAGAAGTCAACAACTTTTTAAAACTTTATTTTCAAGCGTTCCTTCTTGTTAAGGACAAGTAATAATATATAATATAGCATTATAAAAATCAAGCATTTTTCGTAAAAAAATTAAAAATCTTTTTAACATCGATGACAAACAATAGAATCCCTGCTAATACAATCAATCCACCAATGATTTGTGTCATAATCAAATACTCTTTAAATATCAGCAAGGCTAAAAGAGCTGCCCCTACAGGTTCAAATAATATAGCGATTGAAACAACATTCGTACTAACATATTTAATAGACCAATTAAATAGAGTATGACCCAATAAATTAGGGACTAACGCTAATAAGAAAAACCATAACCAATCCATCGAAGAGTATGGACCAAAAGATTCTCCTTTAATCAATACATAAAAAAGTAAAGTAATGGTACACACAACATACACAACCATCGTATACGTCATTAAAGATAATCTTTTACGCACATCCTGTCCTAATAGAAAATAAGCCGTAGCAAGCGCACAAGCAATGAGCGCAAGTATATCTCCATAAAAAGCTGTTCCACTTACTTTAAAATCCCCCCAACTGATTAACACACTGCCTACTATAGCGATGGTACCTGCAACGATCGTTTTCTTTGTTATCTTCTCTTTAAAGAAAAAGTATGTTCCCACAAATGCAAACAACGGCTGTAATGTCACCAAAACTGTAGAGCTTGCTACTGAAGTATAGTTGAGTGATTCAAACCATAAAATAAAATGGAAAGCTAAAAAGATTCCCGCAACTGAAGAAAATAACCAATCACGTCTACTTAAAGCTGTTAACTCCTTTGTATACTTCCTCAAAAATAACGGTGCCATTATTAAAACAGAAAATAGCATACGATAAAAAGCTATGATGCCAGCTTCCGCTGATGCTAATTTCACAAAAATAGCGGACATGGATACTGAAATAACACCAATTACGATTGGGATGTATGGATGAATTTTAGGTTGCTCCAAAAATCTCACCTCCATCATTGATGCCTCGCGCGTAATATTCAAACTGAATCCCCAGAAGCTATTACGTCTTGTAACAACAGTTAATTGATCTGCCTCATGCAAACACATTACCTTAGCACATAGGTTCCCCTATTTCACCAGGTGTTTGAATCCCCGCTGAAAAAACAAGCTCCACTCCATTCATTACAAGAAGGAGATTTTCTATGTCTGATACTTCTCTTTCATTTCCAAAAAAACATCTGCTTAATCAAGAAAAAAATAATTATATTTCCTTACTTCCATGATGTACAATACAAAAAAGTAATGCACATATAATAATGACAGCTTGCATATCTCTTAGCAATACGAAATATCTATGGAGGGTTGTGTATGGAAACATTATTGGAAAATATGATTACATATGAAGTTGGCATAAAATTAATTATTGCAGCCACATTAAGTTTAGTGATCGGTATCGAAAGGGAATTAAAGAAGAAGCCAGTTGGATTAAAAACCAGTTTAGTTATTGCTACTTTCAGCTGCCTATTAACCATCATCTCCATTGAAACAGCATACTCAACTCCTTCCAGAGAAGATATTAATATTACGATGGATCCTCTCCGTTTAGCTGCACAAATTGTCAGCGGGATTGGGTTTCTTGGAGCAGGTGTCATTTTAAGACGTGGCAATGATAGCATTACGGGATTAACAACTGCAGCCATGATATGGGGAGCCGCTGGTATCGGTATTGCAGTTGGTGCAGGATTTTATATGGATGCAACGCTAGCTGTCGTAATTATTGTGTTCGGCATTGAAATACTATCGCCTTTCCTGATGAAAATTGGACCTAAGCGAATTCGAATGCGAGAAATTTTATTAAAAGTCCAAATTGATGATGACAACCATACGGAATCATTTCTATTATTTTTAAAGGACAACAACATTATCATCGAAAATATCCGCATTAAAGATGTACCTTTAAAAAATGATAATGTTTTACATGAATTGGACTTGCGGCTATCCTTAATTGTCTCTGATAACCTATTATCATTTTATCGTTCATTACGAGCACTATCTTATATAGAAAAAATCGAAATGGAAATTTTAAACTAGTTGGAGGATTTTTTATGGCAGAACTATTAAAATTACTAAAGGATGGCAACAAACCCTCCCTATTGGCAGCATGTGTCAACACCTTTTTAGGAATCATCAAAGGAGTCGCCTTTTTCTTAACTGGTAATGTTGCCATGTTTGCAGAAATGATGCACTCTCTCGGTGATGCAGCAAACCAATTATTTGTGTATATAGGCTCAGCACTTTCAAAAAAGGCACCTACAAAACAATTTCCCGGTGGTTTCGGTCGAATTGTCAATTTAGTCTGCTTATTTGCTGTCATTATTGTAGCTATCCTTTCTTATGAAACGATAAAAGAAGGTTGGCATCATTTTATTCATCCTACAGGAGAGTCTAGTGGAATACTAATTGCACTCGGGGTATTATTCATAGGGATTGTTTTAGAGGGTACAGTGCTTGCCAAAGCAGCTGCTGAAGTGCTGCATGAAGCGGGTCAAGAAAAAGCAGGTCTCTCCACAATTCCAAAAGCGTTTTCTTATTTAAATCGTGCAAAGCCTGCAACCAAATTAGTCTTTATGGAAGATTTAGTTGCTACTAGCGGAAACTTTTTAGCCTTTGCTGCCATTTTAATTGCCTACTTTACTGGTTGGGGCCGAATAGAAGGTCTTGTTTCGATGATTATTGGCGCGATGATGTTTTATGTTGTCGGTAAAGTATTTCTAGATAACGCTCGTGGCGTCATTGGGGAGACTGACGAGGAAATGTTAAATCACATCGCCCATATTGTAATGGATGATCCCAATATTAAAGATATCTTCCGCCTTGAAGTAATTAAAGAAGGAGAATTTTTGCATGTCGAATTAGTAGCTGAAGCGGATCCTCATTTATCGCTGGCTTTTTTAGATGACGTACGTGACCATTTAACAGAGGTCATCTTAAGCCAAAAAGGGGTATCGAAAGTAGCGATTTTATTTGATGAAGATGATGGAAAAACAAATTGGGTACATGTTAACGAAAAACCAAAAGACACCATATAATCATTTAAAGAAAACAAATAGCCAATTGCCATATTTCAGGCAGTTGGCTATTTGTTATACTGGTATTAAACAATCTCGTTTTACATAATTTTCAACTTCATTTTGATAATCAGGTATATCCTCGTACCCAACAAAGACATGGTTGGTAATCATAAAAGTAAGCAGTCTGTCACAGGCTATCGCCTTTCTCTTCCCCCTTTGTAGAATGATGATTTTCGAAAATTGTAATGAAGCTTGACGGTTAGCTAAAGCATATTCATTAGCATTTTGAATTTCTCTGCCATCCATATGACAACCTAATACAAAATGTCCAGCAAAAGAATCCTTTAAAACATTTGGATGCATGGATTGATAGTGCACCTCTGCAATCGAATCTTCTCTGTTCATGAATTGATGGGCCACCAGATAATGTTTTAAAGCACCTTTTAAATCAATTGCGATAAATGTATCCGCTAAAATTGTTCGATAATACACAGTGACAATTTCAGCTTCTCCTAAATAAGGCTTTACTTCTACAACAATTTCTCCAGAAGGACGAACAAATAATTGTACAATTGCTTTATTTACACCATCCGAAAAATGAATAATCGTTTGTCCAAAACGTAAGCTTTTGAAAAATATACTTTGATCATCAATGTATCCTGTGATAATTTTATTATTTTCAATTTGTAGAGATTTCGCTTCAATTCCCAATACTTCTACACAATTTTGCATTTTATAAACATGCTGTTGAAATGGTATCTCCACACAATTTAATGTAACAATGCGCTTCTCTAACAATCGTTTCAACATTTGATCCCTCTCCCCTTTGTTTTAAATTGTCATTATTTTAATAAAGATGGCTGAACAATTTCTGAACATCTTTACATCATTCGAGCAATTACGACAAAAATACTTTTCTTCTTATTCAAAAGTAATATTGTTTTCAATAATTAACCAATAATTCAATTTTCACATGACTTTTCTCACCTAAAAATAATAGAAATAATATTTCTACCATCTTATTCATCTATCTATTTCACTATATCGCAGGACTTAAGAAACTTCTACGACAAAATTCAACATGAATCGTTAATTTTTCTTAACATTTCGATTCATGAAACCTAAAAAAAACAATGCGTGCAAGACCATAAATCATAGCCTCACACTCATTGTTTTAAAGAGAATTTTGTAAAATGGTTCTTACATCTTCCTCTTGCAGTTTATTAAAGTTTCCAAAAGGACCGTTCTGCATAGCATGCTCTACAATCTGTTGGAATTTCGAATCATCAATATCATAATCAGCCAAGCGATTAGGCGCCCCTAATGACGTCCAAAATGCTGATAGACGATCGATTCCTTCGTAAGCAACTTCTTCTACTGTCTTGCCTGTTGCGTCGACCCCAAATACACGTGTTGCTATACCCGCAAAACGCTCAGGATTCACAGGCACATTTAAACGCATCCAATGTGGCTGGAGGATAGCTAATCCCCCTGCATGTGGAATATCGTATACAGCGGATACAGCATGCTCAATATTATGAGATGCCCAATCACCACGAGAGCCGATTGATAAGAATCCATTTAAACCAATTGTCCCCGCCAATAAAATCGTTTCACGTAATGTCGTATTCTCTAAATCCTCAAGTAATTTGGGCGCTGTCGTAATAACCGTTCGTAATACTCCTTCACACATTTCATCTGTAATCGGGGTATTCGTTGTGTTATGGAAATATTGTTCAAAAACATGTGACATCATATCAACGATTCCATAAACGGTGTGGTTTTTAGGTACCGTCACAGTATAGACTGGATTCAGTATTGAAAATTTCGGGAATGTCGCTGGGCTACCCCAGCTTAGTTTTTCTTCGGTAGCTGCATTGGTAATAACAGATCCTGAGTTCATTTCAGAACCAGTAGCTGCAAGCGTTAATACCGTTCCTAACGGTATGGCTTGCTCTACAATTACCTTACGTTTTACGATATCCCAAGCATCACCATTATATTTTGCACCGGCAGCAATTAATTTGGAACAATCAATAACAGAGCCGCCACCAATAGCTAGCACTAAATCAATGCCTTCAGTTTTACAAATTTCAATACCACGTCTCGCTGTTTCCACACGTGGATTTGGTTCAACACCACTTAATTCAACTATTGTTTTATTTGCCTGTTGTAATTTCTCTATAACAGCATTGTAAACACCATTCGCTTTGATGCTTCCGCCACCATAGACAACTAGTACCTTCTCGCCATATTGCGTTAATTCGTTCGGTAATTTTTCCAGTGCATCTTCACCAAAATGGAGCTTCACTGGGTTAAAAAATGTAAATGAATCCATTTAATTCGCCCCTTTCTAGTTGGATTTTCTCATATTTATATTGGAGAAAGCAAAGATTAAACGCCGACTTTGCAATCATAATACTAGTGATTGTTCAGATTTTGTTGAGTCACCCTCTATATAAATGGAATATTGCGTATACTTATTACGTCATTACTACTTAGATTAGTACAACAGCGCCTTGAGCACCTTATTCAAACAAATAAACAAGAAAAAACGAGTCACCCCATTATTATAGGAATGACTCGTTTCATTTCATTTATCTTCTACTTAAACCCATCCACGGAAGCGTGAAGCTTCAGCAGTACGGCGAACACCTACCATGTAAGCCGCTAAGCGCATGTTGATGTTACGTGTTGTTGCTGTTGTATAAACATTGTCAAATGCTTCAACCATTTTTTTGTATAGACGCTCTTCAACTTCTTCTTCTGTCCAATAATAACCTTGGTTATTTTGTACCCATTCAAAGTAAGAAACTGTCACACCACCAGCAGAGGCTAATACGTCTGGTACAAGTAAAATGCCACGCTCTGTTAAGATTTTAGTTGCTTCAGATGTTGTTGGACCGTTTGCTGCTTCTACTACGATAGTGGCTTTAATATTGTGTGCATTGTCAGCAGTAATTTGGTTTTCAATAGCAGCTGGCACTAAAATATCACAATCAAGCTCTAATAATTCTTTGTTTGAAATCGTGTTTTCAAATAAAGTTGTTACTGTTCCGAAGCTATCACGACGATCTAATAAATAGTCGATATCTAAACCTTCAGGATCATGCAGTGCACCATAAGCATCTGAAATACCGATTACTTTTGCACCTAAATCATGCATGAATTTCGCAAGGAAGCTACCTGCATTACCAAATCCTTGAATCACAACGCGAGCACCTTTAATGTCAATGCCACGTTTTTTTGCTGCTTCTTCGATTACGATTGTAACACCTTGTGCAGTCGCACGATCACGACCTTGAGAACCACCAAGTACTAGTGGCTTACCAGTGATGAAGCCTGGAGAGTTGAATTCATCCATGCGGCTATATTCATCCATCATCCATGCCATAATTTGTGCATTTGTAAATACGTCTGGCGCAGGAATATCTTTTGTTGGTCCTACGATTTGACTTACTGCACGTACATAACCACGGCTTAAACGCTCGATTTCGCCCATAGACATTTGACGAGGATCACAAATGACACCGCCTTTACCACCACCGTATGGTAGATCGACAATACCACATTTCAATGTCATCCACATTGAAAGCGCTTTAACTTCCTCCTCAGACACTTGTGGGTGGAAACGAACCCCACCTTTAGTTGGTCCTACAGCATCATTATGCTGTGCACGGTAACCAGTAAATACTTTTGTTGTACCATCATCCATTTTCACTGGAATGCGTACTTGTAGCATGCGAAGCGGTTCTTTTAGTAATTCATACATTGCTTCATCATAGCCAAGTTTATTTAGAGCATCTTGAATGACATCTTGTGTTGATGTGAAAAGATTTAAGTTTTCAGACATATTAAATCGCCTCTTTATTTTTTTTAATGATAGTATATCGGCATCATTGTAACATACTTCCGAATTAAAATGTGAACATTTTGTTAAAGTTTAAATACTTTTTCAATTTGTTCAATTGACCAATCTAAATCCTTTTGAGAAATAACAAGTGGTGGTGCAAAACGAATAACTGTATCATGTGTTTCTTTACATAATAGACCTAATTCTTTTAGTTTTTCACAGTATGGACGCGCTGCCTCTGTTAATTCCATACCGATAAATAAACCACGACCACGTACTTCTTTAATAACCGGGTTGTTAATTTCTCTTAATTTACCTTTGAAATATTCACCAAGGTCATGTGAACGTTCTGCTAATTTTTCATCTAATAACACTTTAATTGATGCAATTGAAACTGCACAAGCTAAAGGATTTCCACCGAAAGTTGAACCATGAGAACCTGGGTTGAATACGCCTAGGATATTACGGTTTGCAGCCACACAAGAAATAGGGAATACACCGCCACCTAGTGCTTTACCTAAGATGTACATATCTGGTTCTACTTCTTCCCAATCACAAGCAAACATTTTACCAGTACGTGCTAGACCTGCTTGAATTTCGTCAGCAATGAATAATACGTTGTTTTCACGGCAAAGTTCACGAGCAGCTTTTAAGAAGCCTTCTGTTGGAATGACAATACCAGCTTCGCCTTGAATTGGTTCGATTAAGAATGCTGCAGTGTTTGGTGTAATAGCTGCCTTTAATGCTTCAAGATTACCATAGTCTACTAATTTAACGTTTGGTAACATTGGACCGAAGCCACGACGATATTCTTCGTCAGAAGATAAAGATACAGCAAGCATTGTACGACCGTGGAAGTTACCATTACATGCAATAACTTCAGCCTTGCCATCTTCTACGCCTTTTACATCATATGCCCAACGACGAGCTGCTTTAAAGGCAGTCTCTACTGCTTCAGCACCAGTATTCATTGGTAAGACCATTTCTTTATTTGTTAATTTTCCTACTAGCTCATACCATTCACCAAGATTTTCGCTGTAAAATGCACGTGAAGTTAACGTTACTTTATCAGCTTGTTCTTTTAAAGCAGCAATAATTTTTGGGTGACGGTGTCCTTGGTTTACAGCTGAATAAGCTGATAGCATATCTAAATATTTGTTGCCCTCTGGATCTTTAACCCAAGCACCCTCAGCCTCTGAAATTACGATTGGCAGTGGATGATAGTTTGCTGCACCATAATTTTGTGTTTGTTCAATAACTTGTTGAGTTTTTGTCATATCCTATTCTCTCCTTACTAAATCATGATGAAAAATCTATGGAAGATAGGGACTATGTATCTCTATGAGTAGAATAATTAAGAATTCAGCAACAATTCAACCATAAATTTGCTCACTTCTCCAAAATAAACTACCTCGTCATGAGTGTCTACGGTTTGAGCCAGGGATAGTATTACCTGGAGAAGTTTTGCAAATCCTGTCATAATGCTTTAATTTCTACTTATTAGAGTAGCCCTAACGTCAATATAAAATTAAAGCATTTCTGAAGTTGTTTTTGCTTGCATATGCAGTTGTAGGTAGTCTGGTCCACCTGCTTTTGAGTCTGTACCTGACATGTTGAAACCACCAAATGGTTGGTAGCCAACGATGGCACCTGTACAGCCACGGTTGAAGTAAAGGTTTCCTACATGGAATTCTTCACGTGCTTTTTCTAAGTTCACACGGTTTTTCGTGATGACTGCACCTGTTAAACCGTATTCTGTATCGTTCGCAATTTCAATAGCGTGATCGAAATCTTTTGCTTTTGCGATCGCTACCACTGGCCCGAAGATTTCTTCTTTCATAATACGTGCAGAAGGTTCTACGTCTGCGAATACAGTTGGCTGTACGAAGTAACCAACTGAATCATCTGCTGTACCACCAGCCACTAGACGACCTTCGCCTTTACCGATTTCGATGTATTCCGTAATTTTGTTGAATGCCGCTTGGTCAATAACTGTTGCCATGAAGTTGCTGAAATCTGTTGGATCTCCAACTGTTAAAGCATTTGTTAATTCTTCTACACGATTAACAACTTGCTCATATACATCTTCTACGATGACTGCACGAGAACATGCTGAACATTTTTGACCTGAGAAGCCAAATGCTGATTTGACGATTGATTGTGCAGCTAATTCTAAGTCTGCTTCTTTATCAACTACGATTGTATCTTTACCGCCCATTTCAGCGATGACACGTTTAATCCAAATTTGACCATCATTTAATACAGAAGCACGTTGGTTGATACGTAAACCAACATCACGTGAACCTGTGAAGCTGATGAAGCGTGTTTTTGGATGATCGACTAAGTAGTCGCCTACTTCAGCACCAGAACCTGGTACGAAGTTCACGGCACCTGCTGGAAGACCTGCTTCTTCTAATACTTCGATAAATTTATACGCCACTACTGGTGTTGTAGAAGCTGGTTTTAATAAGACTGTGTTCCCTGTTACTAAAGCGGCCACTGTTGTACCAGCCATGATAGCAAATGGGAAGTTCCAAGGAGAAATAACGATACCGATTCCTAATGGAATATAGTCATAACGGTTGTATTCGCCTGGACGGCTTTCTACTGGTTGACCGCCTTTAATGCGTAGCATTTGGCGACCATAGTATTCCAAGAAGTCGATTGCTTCCGCTGTATCTGCATCTGCCTCTGCCCAAGGTTTCCCTGCTTCTTTTGTTAGTAATGCAGAGAATTCATGTTTACGACGACGAATAATAGCTGCAGCTTTGAATAAAACGTCAGCACGAATCGCAGGGTCAACTTTTTTCCATGTTTTAAATGTTTCATCCGCTGCTTGCATCGCTTTTTCAGCTAACTCTTTGCTTGCTTTTGACACACGGCCGATCACTTCTGTTTTCTTTGCAGGATTGTACGAAACGATTTTATCTTCTGTTGTAATGCGCTCGCCACCAATGATAAGTGGGTAGTCTTGACCTAAGTAACCTTCAACTTTATTTAAAGCCTCCACATAAGCATTGTAGTTTGCCTCTTGTGAAAAATCTGTGAATGGTTCGTGTTTGTATGGAATCATACTTAATCCTCCCTTGTGAGATGTATTTGGGTATGCAAAAAACATTGACGCAAAATATCTTTGCGTATAAAATATTCTTACACTTATTATAATGCAAAATTTTGTTGCATATTTCAAGTAAAAAATTTTTGAGGTGCACATTTTTATGAAAAATTCTGAACCTTTACTACCTTTTTATGAGTTTATTGCAACAAATGTATCCGTTGGTATCCATGCAGTAGACCTATCTGGTAAAACAATTATTTACAATACAAAAATGAAAGAAATTGAAGGATTTCATTTTGATGAACTTGCGGACCGTTCCATTATTGAAATGTTTTCGTTCCGTCAACACGAAAGTACATTAATGCGTGTTTTACAAACAGGAAAAAAGGAAATCAATGTTAAACAATCCTATTGGAATAAAAATGGTCATGAAATTACAACAATCAATGATACTTTTCCACTTTTTGTGGAAGGTAAACTCATCGGGGCAATAGAATTTGCTCGAGATATTACCTCACTTGAAAAGCTTGTTTATCAACCCCTTCGTCGTTATGATGAACCATTAACATTTGATATGATTAAAGCTGATTCAGAATCAATGAAGCAGGTTATCGAGAATGCTAAAAAAGCAGCAGCCGTAAAATTACCTGTATTATTAATTGGTGAATCTGGCACAGGGAAAGATTTAGTGGCTGAAGGAATCCACCATGCAGCCTCTCCAGATCCTGAAGCTTTTGTGACGCTTGTCAGCCGCCGTTCTGCTCAATCCGTGCTGGATAAATTACAGCAACTGTTAGAAGAAGATACGGACTATACCTTTTTCTTTGAACGCATAGATTTTTTGAGCTTAGACATTCAGGAACAACTTTTAGCTATACTACAATCCCTTCCACAGTCCAAATATATGCTGATTGGAAGTGTGGGCAGTGACCCCATTACATTGATCGCTGAAAAAAAGCTGTCTAAGTCACTTTATTATTTCTTTGCAACAATGGCTATTACCATTCCTAATTTAACGGATCGAAAAGAAGATATTCTTCCATTTGTCGATGATTATTTTACTCGACATCGAGAACGCTTTGCCTCCCAAGTCACTGAACTTGCACCAGATGTACAGGAATTATTTTTACAATATGATTGGCCAGGAAATCTTAAGGAACTTGAGCTGCTGTTGGATGAAATCGTTTCATTTATGACAACAGAGTCAACGGTTACTTCAGATTTATTGCCACTCCATTTCCGCTTCAAGGTACAACAGCAAGACACAAACAATCGTGAGCCAGAATTTTTTATGTTTCATCAAAATCATGAAGTCATGCCACTGGATGCTTATTTGCGTGAAGCCGAATCATATTATGTGCAAAATGTCTTAAATTTATATGAGGGCAATATTACAAAAGCAGCGAATGCACTTGGCATGAGTCGCCAAAACCTGCAATATCGAATCCGAAAAATAAAAAAACAATAGCAAAAAAACGAGGATCCCTTCAGTCGAAAGTATCCTCGTTTTTTTAGTGTCCTGATTGTTCGATCCAGTCTTGCAACTTATCTTTTAAGGAATTAAAACCATTTGCATCCGATTCATCTACACGGTCCTGCAATGTTTTACGCGGCGGTGCATCTTTTTTTCGTACTGATGTGGGGCGTTCCTGTAGCGCTCTCATCGATAAACTAATTTTTTCGGCCTCTTCATCGATTTCAAGAATTTTTACTTCTACTTCCTGCCCAACAGCTAAAAACTCACTAACGTCTTTAACAAAGCCGTATGTTATTTCCGAAATATGCACAAGGCCTTGCGTATTGTCATCTAGTGCTACGAATGCACCGTATGGTTGAATACCTGTAACTTTTCCGGTCAACACGTCTCCTAATTCATATTTTTTTACCATAACCTTTGCCCACTTTCTTTTTGTTTGCTACGTATATATCGCTTAAATTATAACATACGTGTAAAAACGGGGCAAAAAATCTCCTTACTCGGAAATGGCCGTAATGATGCAACGTTCTCCGCCTTTTTCTGTAGACATTGTACTTAGCTGGAAGGTTAAATGCTGACCAATCTTCTGCATTGATTCTAGTTTAACGCCCACTTTAATTGTTGTTTGGGATGGATCTGTTGCATAGCGATACTTTTCATCCAGAGGTTGCATGGCACTATGTAACAGCCTGTCCTCCTCAAATAGAAGAACATTATCTTCTGCAGATGAATAGTTATTTTGTTGTTGAGCGTGTAGCTTGTCCTCTTTTTCCTGCTGTCGTTGTTCCTTGCGATAGTAATCACGAGTAGCATTTAAGGTGATTTTATAGAGCCACGTTGTAAGACGATTCTGCTTAAATTGATGTAAAAAGCGATACAACTTGACAAATACCTCCTGTGAAACATCAGCTAAATCATTCCTATGTACACCACATTGAAAGGCAAATTTTTCAACAGTTCGTTGATGGATACGAATAAGCTCGGTATAGGCCTCCTTATCTCCTTGTTGGGCCCTTGCTATTAAGTCCGACTCCATCAAAGCGATCCCCCCTTTTGTTAGTGAAACGAAATATTATACCCAATTGTTACAAAAATAATATACCTTTTACTCAAAAAGAAGACCCCTCCTAATATGTTATTATTTCATTTCTAAACAGCTGCTGATATAGGAATATCCATCGTCAATTTTCTGATATCTGCTTGTGTTATGAGAATATTGAGGTAAAATAAAACTTTAGTATAAGGAGGATTTATTTTCGTGTCATCGAGAGATCAGTTTACAACTAAAATTGGTTTTATTTTAGCTGCTGCTGGAAGTGCTATAGGGTTAGGAGCCATTTGGAAATTCCCCTATATGGCAGGTACTAATGGCGGTAGTGTCTTTATTTTATTATTCATTTTATGTACATTTTTTATCGGCTTACCAGTGCTTATTGCTGAGTTTATGATTGGTCGTCGAGGGCAAAAAGACGCTGTCACTTCCTTTAAGGAACAAGCGCCAGGAAAGCCGTGGTATTTGATTGGCTGGGGTGGCATGGTGATTGCGGGCCTTATCTTATCGTTTTATAGTGTTGTTGGTGGATGGATTTTAAGCTATTTGGGTCGTGCCATTACATTTAAGCTAACAAATGCTAGTTCTGAGATGAATTACGCAGATTTATTTACCAATATTATTTCAAGCCCCTCCGAAGCCATTCTAGTACAGGGACTATTCATGCTATTAACAGTAGTGATTGTATCGGCAGGTATTAAGGGTGGAATCGAAAAAGCCAGCACATGGATGATGCCCTTGCTCTTTATTTTCTTCATTGTCTTAGTTATACGCTCTTTAACTTTAGATGGCGCAATGGAAGGCGTTAAATTTATGTTTGTGCCTGATTGGTCTTACTTTAACGCTGAAACATTTTTAATGGCTTTAGGACAAGCCTTCTTCTCTTTAAGTGTAGGTATTGCCGTTATGATTACATATGCTTCCTATTTGTCTAAAACAGAGAAGATTGGTAATTCAGCAATCAATGTAGCTTCCATGAATATTATTATTTCTTTACTTGCGGGTCTTGTTATTTTCCCCGCAGTATTCGCTCTAGGCTATACGCCTGACCAAGGGCCTGGCCTTGTTTTCATTATTTTGCCAGCTGTTTTCGAGCAGTTGCCACTTGGTGGTCTATTCTTAACCATTTTTTTCATCCTGTTGCTATTTGCTACCGTCACTTCCTCCATTTCTATGTTAGAAATTGTTGTAGCCATTGCGATTGGAGACCATCCAGAAAAACGTAGAAAGATTGCTTGGATTGGTGGAATCATCATTTTTATTTTCGGTATCCCAAGTGCGCTGTCGTTTGGTATATTATCAGATGTAAAAATATTAGATCGCTCTATTTTTGACTTTGTTGATTTTCTGACGAACAGCATCGGCATGCCGATAGGAGCTTTCCTTATTTCTATATTTGCAGGTTATTATTATACGAAGGATATTTCACGTAAGGAATTAGCCGCATCTAGCTTAATGTTTAATATCTGGTATATTTTAGTTCGTTTCGTTTCTCCAATTGCCATTTTCATTATTTTCATTCAGGGGATTTTACCTTTATTTAAATAAGAACTAGCCTCAAACGTGCACATTAAAAAAGAGGTTGTCGAATGACAGCCCCCTTTTTTTATAAGAAATATGCAAAATATTTTAAATAATACATTTTGCTTCAAATTTAATAGCAATTAGTTTGTAAGAAATGGCTACACAATCTTCAAATGGTATCCATTGTTCAAACGAATGCTCATATGTTTCTTGAATAATTTTTGCAAGTGTCGATGGATCATCTATCCCTTGCAATGCTGCTACTACATCTGCCGTTTCTGTATCATAATGGTCTGGACCTAAGTGGAATGGATCCCACTCCTCTAGCAGATGTACAGCTGCTTGATTCATTTTTATATTTTCCAAAATACTCACCTGTTATCCTTTGATCATACCCGTATGATACCATATTAAATAAAAAAGAAAAGAGTGATTTGCTTGTCTATTTTTGATCAAACTTTCAAACGTCGATGTACAAACTCTGTAAAATGGGACGCAATGGAAAAGGTATATGGCCTAGATGATGCGTCAGATATCTTGCCAATGTGGGTAGCCGATATGGATTTTGCAGCACCAATAGCCGTTTCAAAGGCATTACAGAAACACGCTGAACAAACTATTTTTGGCTATAGTTTTATGGGTGAAGAAGCGATTCAGTCAATCGTAGACTGGCAAAATACTCGCCATGCCTGGCATATTGATAAAGAATCTATCCTATTTTGTAATGGTGTTGTAGCGGCATTAGCCAATAGCATTGTAGCCCTAACAAACCCTGGTGACAAAGTACTCATTTCGCCACCAGTCTACCCACCATTCTATAACATCCCCAAAAGTAATGGGCGTGAAGTTGTAAGCTGCCCATTAGTTGAAAAAGATGGTGTGATTGGCTATGATTTCGAAGCCTTTGAACAGGCATTAGCGCAAGATGTGAAAGCCTACATATTATGTAACCCTCACAATCCAGGAGGCTATGTATGGGATGAAGCTACTTTAAAGGAGATTGTACGACTTTGTGCTAAATACGATGTCATCATTATTTCTGATGAAATACATGCTGATTTAATGTTAAACGGGGATAAGCATATTCCTCTAGCAAAGGTTGCAGGTGATGAGATCAATCGTATTATTACTTGCATGGCTCCTACCAAAACATTTAATTTAGCAGGAATTCAAGTTTCTTATATGATCGTAACAGATAGGAAAAAACGTCTACAGCTAGAGGCAATAAATATGGCAAGTGGACAAGGCTCGTTAAATACATTTGCCTCTGTTGCACTTCATGCCGCTTATACAGAAGGAGCTCCTTGGTTAGACGAGTTACTTCCATATATTTCTACAAATATGGAATATGTAAAAGCCGAGTTAGAGCAGCTTCCAGGCATTCGTGTCACAATACCACAATCCACTTATTTAATCTGGATTGATTACCGCGAGCTAGAGCTTGAAGAAAAGGACATCATGAATCGCTTATTAAAAATCGGAAAGCTTGCATTAGAGCCAGGGACAAAATATGGGGAAGAAGGTCATGGCTTCCTACGTATGAATGTCGCTTGTTCATTTGAAACCGTTCAAGATGGTGTAAAACGCTTTAAAAAAGTGTTTGAATAGAAAATAACAGTAAAAAGGATATCTCAACTTTTGGAGATATCCTTTTATATGTTTAAAATAATGATTTTGTGGAAAAGTTTCTTATCAATCAGATGTAAAAAGAGGTGTTTTCATGGACTTAGCGCCATTAATGATTAAACGTGCATATATGACATTCTTATTTCCCTTTGCCTATTCCACGAAAAATCGTCAAAAAATTGGAGAGGTACTACTAAAGGAAGGTTTTACTTTTTTCACCCTAAATAATACAGCTCTTGAAAATGCCTTTTACGGTGATACGACAATCATCCATGAGGAGCTTGCCCAGTTTTTCTATCCCTTTTTAGAGGATAAATTATTCCCATACGATATGAATAGCCCTGACTTTATTCGGTTTTCAAAAGCATTCTATACCCAAGGCTCCTTACATCATCTAGACAGTCGTATTCATTATGAAATCACGAGTATTGATGTAACACTATGTCCTTTTGGAAACGGTATTATAACCGTGAGAACAAATATAACAGATACCCCACATGATATAAGTGACATTTTAAATTTTATTCACTATTTTAGAGTACTGGAGGCTAAGCTTCGAGAAGAAAAAGGGGCGAGTCATCATTTTTCCTTTGGCCATTGTTCTTCAACCAGTGAACTATTATTTAACTATTTTATCCCCTATTTACAGCCTTTTTTACAGCATCAACAAGACACTAGCTACGAAGGATTACCGTTTTTCGAGGATGAGCGGATGTATGCTTCTGCCTATTTAATTGCTGAGAAAGAAGCAGACATATTACCTGAGCATTTATTTCGATTAGGACAAGTAGATGGTAGAACACCTGCAGGCAAGCCCTTTATTTCCAGCACAAACGCTCAATATATTGCGCAATATGTGCAAGACCATGCACATACACGTTGGGCACCCAATAGCTATATTATTACTTCGGCACAGGCACAAATGACCCTTACGAATTTGCCCTTTGAAAAGTGTACACATAGCATTCAAGAGTTTATGGGAACACACTATTATAATCTTTTCATTCATTATTTTTACAAAATGATGCTCTTAAAGTTGTCCTATGAATATAGTGAAATCAAATGGGGCAAGGATAAGCTCGTTGTGAATGAATTAATTGAATTAATTACAAAATTTTCGGCACGCTATTATTTTGAAGAAGTGATTGTTCGAACGGAAGGAAGAGAAATTTCCCAAATGCTACGAAAGCTGTTCCGTATTAATGAGCATTATGTAGAAACCAAAGCGACATTGGACAGTTTGTATCGCACACAAGAGGATCAATCAGATAATAGAAGTAATAATTTACTGTTTATTTTAACTGTATTTACTGTGGTATCTGGTATTTACGGTATGAACTTAGTTATTGAGGGGTGGAAGGATAGCAGTGATTTCGAGAGTATTTGGAGTTATACACTATTCGAATGGCTAGCGTTTATTACCGCATTAAGTGGGATTGGTTTATCGCTTGTACTCGTTTGTTTCACTGGCTTCAAGACGGTGCAAAATATGATTCGTCGTTATAAAAAATGATCTATAAAAAAGAATCTGCTTACCCTTAACATCTAATGTGGGAAGCAGATTCTTTTTTAGCTAAATGTTTTGTTGATTATTTGTATTTTTCTTATCTGCTAGAATACGTGCTTCGATTTCTTTTGATTTCATTTCCTGTTTCTTAGAAATTTTTCTAAAAAGCATAAACACGATAATACATAGAATAAGCATGATTAAAAACTCAAAAGCCGCTGGAATATAACCTGATTTGTCTTCAGGGAAATATAAAAATTGGTACATAAAGTTTTGCATACTCTACACGTCCTTATAAGTATTATTCAAAAACCGTAATTGACTCAATTTTCACATCTTCTAATGGTTTATCGCGGAAATCTTTTTCAACATCCGCAATTTTGTCCACAATGTCCATACCTTCCACAACATGACCGAATACTGTGTGTTTATGGTCTAACCAAGGTGTACCACCATTTTGTGCATAAGCTTCAATGATCTCCTCTGGGAAACCAGCTCCTTGTAATTGGCGAAGCATATCACTTGGCAGATGCTTCATTTGTACGATGAAGAATTGAGAGCCATTTGTGTTTGGACCTGCATTTGCCATTGATAACGCACCGCGCAGGTTAAACAAGTTATCTGAGAATTCATCTTCAAAAGAATTACCCCAAATCGATTCTCCACCCATACCAGTACCAGTTGGGTCTCCACCTTGAACCATGAAGTCTTGAATAACACGGTGGAAAATAATGCCATTATAGTAGCCTGATTTAGCATGGCCTAAAAAGTTCTCAACCGTTTTTGGTGCATGCTCAGGGAACAACTTAATTTTGATAGCACCTAGTGTTGTGTTCATTTCTACAAGCACTTCGCCTGCTTGTACGTCTGTTGTTAATTGTGGAAACATGGAAGTCTCTCCTTTAATGATAAATTTCAGTTTCAATGAAAAAAATGACTAATGCATCCTTTCCGACCTCATTTTAGTCTAACATACTTCTTATTGGTTTTCTTCATCAAAGTATTGACGATTTTTGCAATTTTAACTTTCATAATCAAAACCAAGGAAATAGGTCTGAGCGAGTATTTGGAATCAATCCAAAATATGTTATTCTGATGAAGGATTTATCGAAAGAGTGGAGGCACACATGAAAAAGGCTTTTGGTTTTTTTATTATATTACTATCCCTACCTGCTTTATGGTGGATTAGTACAAACATTAGGACAGAAATCAATACCGCTCAAGCACATGAGGAACAAATATCGAGTGCTATTCATTTACCTGAGGTACAAACCCAACTTCCTGTCACTCTAATTGATCGAAATGGGCAAACATTTAGCGAGGAATATGTCGAATGGCGACAGCCGTTAACCTTACAAGAAATTCCACAAATTGCCCAGGAAATATTCATTACAAGTGAAGATGCTGATTTTTATGAGCATATCGGTTTTGATTTAAGTGCAATCATTCGTGCAGTTGTAGCCAATTCGAATAGCAACACAGCCTCTCAAGGTGGTAGTACGATTACACAGCAGCTCGTTCGAATGCGTTATTTATCTGATGAAAAAACATATGAGCGGAAATTAACAGAGCTTTTTTATGCGCATGAATTAGAAAAAGAATTTGATAAAGAAACTATTTTAACAATGTATCTTAATGAATCCTATTTTAGCAACCAAGTTTATGGTATCGGTGGAGCAGCGACCTATTATTTTCAAAAGCCACTTCAAGAATTAAGCATTGCTGAAATTGCTTTTATTGCGGCGATCCCAAATAACCCCTCTCTTTATAATCCTTTGAAAAATTTCGATCAAACTAAAGCGAGACAGGAGCGTTTGTTAGATACGCTAGCAGTTAATGGCGCTATTACAAAGGAAAATGCAGCTACCTACAAAGCTGAGCCGATTACATTAAATGTGAAAGATAAAATTCAAAGTTATCCAATGTATAGCACTTACGTTCTTCAAGAGCTAAAGTGGTTAGTTGCTGAAAAAGAGGGTTATGCGGATCGACTGAGCAATACAGAGAATGAGGAAGAAAAGAAAAAAATTAAAGCACAATTAGATAATCGACTAGATACACTATTTCAAAATGGACTCATCATTCAAACTGCACTTGATCCAAATAAACAGCAGCATGATGAGGTTAAAATGTCAGCTATTCTCGGTACAGGTTCGTTGCAAGCAGCTGGTGCAGTCATTGAAAACCAATCAAGAGAAATTGTCAGCTTGTATGCAGGAAAAAACTATGAAAAATTTGATTATCATCGTGCATTCCAAGGAACACGTCAGCCTGGATCAGCCTTTAAACCTTTAGCAGTCTATGCCCCTTTCTTTGAAACGTCAGCACATACACCTGATTCTATTGTCAATGGAGGTAGATACTGTGTTGGCTCGTTCTGTCCGCAAAACTATGGGGGCTATACGTATGGTGATGTGTCCCTCCGTACAGCTTTTCGACACAGCTACAACACATCTGCACTGCGTCTCTTTGAAACTATTGGCGTTGAAACGGCCTTTCAATACCTTAATCGCTTTCACTTCCGTTCGATTGTAGCGAAAGATCATAATTATGCCGCTTCATTGGGTGGGCTAACTTACGGTGTGACAGCCTTAGAGCTAGCAGATGCCTATACAAGCTTTATCGATGGCTCCTATGTTTTAGCTCATGGTATTCGTAAAGTGACAGCTTTAGATGGAACTGAGCTTTATAGTTGGGATACACAGCGTAATCAAATCTGGTCTCCGAAAACGGTGAAATATATGCGTGAGCTTCTTGCTGATGTTGTGGCAAATGGGACAGGACAAGGGGTTTACAGTAACAGCGACTATATAGGAGCAAAAACAGGCACAACTAATGACTATCGGGACTACTGGCTTGCCGGACTTAATGATGGTTATACTGCGGCTGTATGGCTAGGCTATGATAAGCCTCAATCCATGCAAAAATTAGAGGCATACAAAATTCATCATCAATTATTTAATGTTTTATTAGAGTAGTGAAACAGCCAAGAGGTAGCAGTCTTACATGACTGCTACCTCTTTTCACTAGTATGTAATGTAACTAATGGGCAAACGGCAAACTTGCCAAAATGCCATTATATAGCTTCAACACAACATAAATAATGAGTGTTAAAAGAATGGTCCACATAAAAAGCTCAAAGATTAATAGACCAATTGTGCCGCCCATCGACATAAAATGACTCATTTTATAAATCAGATAAATAAAATAGGTAAACACAGTTATGATAAAGATACCAATCAAAACATAAATAAATTGGATGGCAAATGCGGAACACATGGCGCCGATAAACAAGATAATATAGCCACCTCGAGCCTGACTAACAGTAGCTCCATCATGATCTTTTGAGAAAAACAGCATTCCTAGCTCATGAATCGTTTCCCCTACTAGTTTGAGTGCAGAAAATAACATAAAAAAAACAATGGCAAAAACAATGAGCAAAAATACGCGTAACTCAAAATCAGATAAAAATTCTCGCATACCTGAATAAACACCGATTGCTTGAAAAATCTGTAAGGATTCGCCAACAGCATACATGCCAAATGTCAAACTAAACAATAAAATTGTAATTAATGGTAGATAACCATAGATATAAGGATTCCTCATAAAAAATTTTTTCCTCTATTTTTATTGATAACTTCCTATTTATAATATAACGAAAATTCTTCCACTACCGCAAGCTAAATCCCATTCGTCCATATGCATTCGCAATTAAAGTACGTTATAATTGGTATACTTACCTGCATAAAGGAGGGTTTTTTTGTTACAAGTACTTTATATTTTCATTCCAATGCTTGCTGCAATATTAGTGCCTTTTTTATATAAACGCATGAAAAATATTCACACAGGCTGGTTTGTTCTTGCTGTACCTGCTACACTCGCAGTTATCTATGCAACATATATTGCACAAGTAGCTGAAGGAGAAGTATTTATTGCAGAGCTACCTTGGATTCCATCACTTGATATTTCCATCGTTTCGTATTTGGATGGACTTAGCTTATTATTCTCACTACTCATTACCGGAATTGGTTCATTGGTTGTACTTTACTCTATCTTTTACTTAGATAAGCATAAAGAAAAATTACATAATTTTTATGTTTACTTATTGCTATTTATGTCAGCCATGCTGGGAGTAGTACAGTCAGATCATTTAATAACACTTTATTTCTTTTGGGAACTAACATCTATTTCGTCATTTTTACTCATTGGCTATTGGTATAACCGTGATGCCTCACGCTTCGGTGCACTGAAGTCCATGATGATAACAGTCGGTGGCGGCTTAATGATGCTAGGTGGTTTCATTCTTCTTTATTTAATGGGAGGAACCTATTCCATCCGTGAATTGATTGTGATGGCACCTAATTTAGTAGACCAACCTTTATTCACTTGGTCGCTCGTTTTATTACTTTTAGGCGCATTTACAAAGTCCGCACAATTCCCATTCTATATTTGGCTACCAGATGCAATGGAAGCACCAACACCAGTAAGTGCCTATCTTCACTCCGCAACAATGGTCAAAGCAGGTATCTATTTAGTGGCACGATTTACACCTATTTTTGCTGCCTCAGAGCTTTGGATATGGCTTGTAACAGGAGTAGGTCTCTTAACGTTATTCTGGGGTTCCTTCTTTGCAGTGAAGCAAACAGACTTAAAAGGCATTCTTGCATTTTCTACAGTCAGTCAACTGGGACTGATTATGTCACTGCTTGGGGCGAGCGCCGTTGCCTTTCATGCTAACGACACAGTCGATACGATTAAATTTGCGGCATATGCAGCTATTTTCCACCTTATCAATCATGCAACATTTAAAGGCAGTTTATTCATGATTGCAGGGATTGTGGATCATGAAACAGGAACTCGTGATATTCGAAAACTTGGTGGATTAATGAGTATCATGCCGATTAGCTTTACTGTGGCAGCTATTGGCAGCTTATCAATGGCTGGTCTTCCACCATTTAATGGCTTCTTAAGTAAAGAAATGTTTTTAACAGCTATGCTTGCCCTTCAAAAGTTTGAATTTTTCGGCTTTGAAACATGGGGAGCACTCTTCCCTATTATTGCTTGGATCGCTAGTATTTTCACATTTATCTATAGCTTTTATTTTGTTTTCCGAACATTTAATGGCAATTACAAGCCGGAACAATTACCTCATAAACCACATGAGGCACCAATAGGGATGCTTATTTCGCCGATACTTTTAGCAGCATTAGTCGTAATTATTTTCTTCATCCCGAATTTAATAGGCAATACCTTTGTCAAGCCTGCTGTTCAAGCCATTCAGCCATTTTTATATGATACACCACAAGCTGTTGATATACATGTATCAGCTTGGCACGGCATTAACCCTGAGCTACTGATGACAATCGGAATAATTATCATTGGGGTATTATTATTTGTTGCCTTACCAAAATGGCAAGGAATATACCAACGATTCCCACAAGCATTCACATTAAACAATGCCTATGACAAAATCATGCAGGGGTTGGGTGTTGGCTTAAATCGTTTATCACGACGCTATATGACTGGCTCGATGCGTCACTATTTACTCTATATGTTTAGTGGAATCGCTATTATCGTCATTGGCTCTCTTTTCGTGAAGGATGCTTTTAGTCTTTCATTCCAAGGGGCCTCACCAATTAGACCATATGAAATTATATTGATTGTGGTTTTATTAATTGGTACAGCCATTACTATCTTGGCCAAGTCACGTTTAACAGCCATTATTGGACTGGGTGCTGTTGGCTACACTGTTGCATTATTCTTTGTTATTTTTAACGCGCCGGATTTAGCGTTAACACAGCTCGTTATTGAAACGATTTCAGTAGCACTATTTTTATTAGCATTTTATCACCTCCCGAAGCTTGGTAAGCGCGAGGAAAGAATGAGATTCCAATTAAATCGTGCCATTGTTTCAATTGCAGTTGGTGTTATGGTAACACTTGTGGCACTATCTGCGCATTCACAAAAACTGATTCCTTCTATTGCTAAGTACTACGAGGAAACCGTGTACTCATTAGCTGGTGGAGGAAATATTGTAAACGTAATTTTAGTAGATTATCGTGGTTTCGATACATTATTTGAAATTACAGTACTAGGCATTGCGGGCATGGCGATTTTAGCCATGATTAAGTTACGTATGAATAGAAAGGAGAAAACACATGAAAACAAATGATGTGATAATACAATTTACAGCTAAAATTGTATTTTTCATTATTTTCTTCTTCTCCATTCATATATTTTTAGCTGGTCACTACACGCCTGGGGGCGGCTTTGTTGGAGGACTGTTAACATCAAGTGCACTTGTTCTCTTAGTGTTAGCTTTTGATATCAATACAGTGCGCCATATCTTACCTATCAATTATACGTATGTAACAGCTATTGGCTTACTATTAGCCCTTGCTACTGCGGCATTCCCAATGTTTGTGGGCAAACCGTTTTTTACGCATTACTTTGATTATTTCGATTTACCGCTTCTGGGCAAACAGTCATTACACACGGCTATGCTTTTTGATAGCGGTGTCTATTTGGTTGTTGTCGGCGTTACGATGACCATTATTCAAACGATTGGGGAGGATGAATAATGGAAATAATTATGGCCTTTGTCATCGGCTTTCTCTTTATGGCAGCTGTCTATTTAATTTTATCGAAAAGCTTATTACGCATTATTATTGGAACAGGTCTTTTAAGTCATGGTGCCCACCTGCTCATCTTAACAATGGGGGGCCTTGGTGGCGAAGCACCACCCGTTTTAAACGAAGGAGCCAAAACTTTTGCGGACCCTTTACCCCAGGCACTTATTTTAACAGCTATTGTTATTAGCTTTGGGGTTACAGCATTCTTCCTTGTACTTGCTTATCGTTCCTATCAGGAGCTTAACACAGATGATATTAGCTTAATGAGAGGAAGTGATGAGGATGAATAACTTCCTATTATTGCCCATTATCATCCCGTTTTTCTTCGGTATGATTTTAATGTTTGGGCAAAAAAATCTAACCTATCAACGGTCATTTTCATTACTTGGTATTGGGCTCGCCTTCATCTCTGCTATTTCACTTCTTTTAAAAGTGAAACAGGATGGTATTCAAAAAGTAACATTCGGAAATTGGCCTGTTCCTTACGGTATTACAATGGTATCTGATATGGTATCTGTATTACTCGTTACAACGACATTGCTTATTGCATTTTTTGTTGTTTGGTATGGTTTCGGTTCCATTACGAAGGAACGTGAACGCTTCTTTTATTACCCTGGTATTATGTTTATTTTAACGGGGGTCAATGGGGCCTTTACGACTGGCGATATTTTCAACTTGTTTGTTTTCTTTGAGGTATTGTTAATGGCTTCCTACTTACTCATCGTTCTAGGTGGTGAGAAGGGACAACTGAAAGGGTCTATTAAATATATTTTAATTAATGTTATTTCTTCGGCCTTATTCGTTATTACCGTTGCCTTTTTATATTCCGTAGTCGGTACATTAAACATGGCGGATATTGCTGTCAAAATTGCTGAAATTAATCAGCCGGGAATTATTACGGTTATTGCCGTCCTATTTTTAATGGTATTTGGACTAAAAGCAGCCATTTTCCCATTATACTTTTGGCTTCCTACTTCTTATGCGGCAGCGCCAATCCCTGTCCTAACTCTATTTGGTGCTTTGCTTACAAAGGTGGGTGTCTATGCCATTACACGTACCTATACGCTATTTTTTGTACATGATTTATCCTATACGCACGATTTATTAATGGTACTAGCCATTGCTACTATCGTAGCTGGATGTATTGGGGCACTAGCTTATTTTGATGTCAAACTCATTATTATCTACAACATTGTTATTGCAGTAGGTGTCATTTTATTTGGTGTTTCTCAAATGAATGAGGTTTCCTTAAAGGGTGCTATGTTTTATTTAATTCACGATATGCTTATAAAGGCAGCACTCTTTATGTTAATCGGCATTGTCATCTACATTACTGGTACATCTGATTTGCGTAAGATGGGTGGTCTCATGAAGAAATATCCGGCTCTAGGCTGGTGTTATTTGATTGCAGCTTTTGGTTTAGCTGGCATTCCACCACTTAGTGGATTTGTTGGAAAGCTGCTTATTGTACAGGGAGGCTTTGAGGCTGGTAGTATGTGGAGTAGTATTTTTATCTTAGCATCTTCACTGCTTGTCCTATTATCCGTGATTCGTATTTTCCTTTATGCTTTTTGGGGTGAGGAGAAAGAAACACACGGGTCTGTCGATAAATCTGTCTATAAGATGCTGTTTATGCCTACTGCCCTTTTAGTACTCATTACTGTAGCATATGGTGTTGGTTCAGAATGGATTACGCCATTCATGGACGATGCAGCAAAATTATTAACGGATCCATCTATCTATATAGATGCTGTCATGAAGGAGGATTAACACAATGGCATTTCAAATGATTTTAAATTTTGTACTTGCCTTCGTCTGGATGTTCCTTTCCTCTAATTACACAGCAGCTGGCTTTATCATAGGGTTCATCATAGGGATCATTTTACTTATCATCATGCGAAGATTTTTCAAATCACGTCTTTATGTCTACCGCTTATGGGCCCTTATTAAACTGACTTTGCTGTTTTTTAAAGAGTTAATATTAGCCAATGTGCAAGTTTTAAAGGTCGTGTTAAAGCCTAAATTGGACATGCAACCTGCCTTTTTTGCCTATCCTACTGTTTTAACCGAAGACTGGGAAATCACTTTATTATCAAGTCTTATTACGTTAACACCCGGAACAGTGGTAGTGCATGTATCAGATGATGCGAAAACATTGTATGTACATGCGATTGATATTAATGATGTGGATGAAGCTGTTGCTTCCATTCGAGATTCATTTGAGAAAGCGATTTTGGAGGTGAGTAAATCATGACAACATTTATTATTGCTGTGATCGTAGTGATTTGCTTATCGATGATTGCAGTTATTTACCGAATGGTAAAAGGCCCTTCTGCATCTGATCGTGTTGTCGCTTTGGATTCACTTGGTGTTTCACTTATTTCTCTTATTGGACTATTTTCGATTTTAGTGGAAACAAGCTTCTTTCTAGAAATTATTTTATTGCTTGCGATTTTATCGTTTATCGGGACAATGGCTTTCTCTAAATTCATAGAGAAAGGAGATATCATTAAACGTGACAATTCTCGCTAATAGCTTAGTTATCTTTTTCATTTCTGTTGGCGTACTGTTTATCGCCGTCACAGCTATCGGACTTGTCCGCTTACCTGATTTGTATACGCGTGCCCATGCAGCTTCTAAAAGTGCAACACTGGGTGTCATGTGTGTATTGATTGGTGTATTCTTTCACTTTTGGCTAATAGAAGATCATTTCAATCCCCGAATTTTACTAGGGATACTGTTCCTCTTCATCACTGGTCCTGTAGGGGGACACATTATGACTCGTTCTTCCTATATCGCTGGTGTAAAGCCTTGGAAAGGTACAGTACGTGATGAGTTAGGTCCTGAAATTGACAGAATGAAAAAGGAACAAAATGTAAAATAAACATAAAAGAACTGCTCGTTCGTACTGTCGAGCAGTTCTTTTAATTTCTTTAAATGTATCCCTTCAAAGTTAAAATCTTCGTCAGTTGTTCAACACACTCCTCGATGGAATGCTGTTCTGTGTTCAAAATAATTTCTGGATTCTCTGGTTCTTCATATGGGGCACTAATACCTGTAAAGTTCGTAATTTCAGCATTCCTTGCCTTTTTATATAAACCTTTCGGATCTCTTTTTTCACATGTTTCTACTGAACACTTTACATAGACCTCTAAAAATTCACCGTCGTCTACAAGTCCACGTACTACTTGACGATCTTCTCGATAAGGTGAAATAAAAGCGGTTAGCACTATTTGACCACTTTCAATAAATAGCTTAGAAACTTCCCCTATTCGGCGAATATTTTCCTTTCGTCCGAACTCATCAAATCCTAAATCCTTATTCAAGCCATGGCGTACATTATCACCATCTAAAACGAAGGCTTGATTGCCCCGTGCAAATAATCGACGGGCAAAAGCATTGGCCACGGATGATTTCCCTGAAGCAGATAATCCCGTAAACCATAAAATAAAGCTTTGATGTTTGTTTTTTGAACGACGTTCCTCTTTCGTAATGGAGGCTTCATGCCAAACAATATTTGAACTCATTTAACTACCTCCTTACGCATGCCTTTGATTAATACATCTACAACTTCTTTGCGGCTAAATGTACTAGGTGGTACTTCTCCATTACGAAGCATTTCACGTACTTTCGTTCCTGATAGAATAACATGGGCAGAGCCATCATGCGGACACGTTTTGGTAGTAGCCATCCCCTCACATCGCTGGCAATAAAAACTATGTTCGAATTTTAATGGCACTATTCCTAATTCATCTTCCGTAAACTGTTCAAAAATCTTTTGTGCATCGTACGTACCATAATAATCACCTACACCTGCATGGTCACGACCAACAATAAAATGGGTACAGCCATAATTTTTCCTTACAAGCGCATGGAAAATAGCCTCCTTTGGCCCAGCATAACGCATTGCGGCAGGAAAAACGCCTAATTGTACACGGCTTTCAGGATAGTAGCTTTTCAATAAAACCTCATAGCTCTCCATACGTATTGTAGCTGACACATCATCCGATTTTGTTTCACCAATAAGTGGATTTAAAAATAACCCATCAATTGTTTCAAGCGCTGCCTTTTGAATATATTCATGCGCCCTATGAACTGGATTACGAGTTTGGAAGCCAACAATTGTTTTCCATCCCTTGTCGGCAAATAATTGACGTGTTTCTACGGGATCAAACGAATACGCAGGAAATTGTTGTGCGATACGTTTGATTAAGGTAATTTTTCCACCGACATAAATAGCAGGTCGGTCATGAAGCTTTTGAACTCCTGGATGTGCTAAATCCTCTGTCCCATATACAAGCAAAGCCTCTTTTCGTTTATTCGGCTCATAAATATCAACTACTTCAATAACGCCATAAACTTCATCTTGATAGACCAGTTTCACCTCATCACCAGGCTGTATCGTAGCTGCTTTTTCTTGTGTAACAGGTAATGTAATCGGAATACTCCATACTACGCCTGATGCTAAGCGACTTTGTTCCACAACTGACTCATAATCTTCTTGTGTTAAAAAGCCTTCAATTGGGCTATAGCCACCTATCGCAATTAACTCTAAATCACTTAAAGAAATAGCATCCAGCTCAATTTCCTTGTGAATGGTTGCTATCTCTTTTTCTGGGTTAAACGCTTGCACAAGAAGCCCACCATGTGGTTGTAAACTCATGAAAATCTCCTCCTACTTCTAGTTAAATACTAAGTTTTATAGTCAAAATAGTAGTTCTAGCATGATTCAATTTATATGCCTTCACCTGCGTCATAAATGGACTGCTCTTCTTCTCGCATCGTCCGCATTAGGCTAATGACACCTAGTGTCCCAACAATAATAGTGCCAATCAAAATAATGGCATAGAGGTCCTTTTCTAAAAATAGCTGCACTAAAAAGTACGAAATAGCTAACGAAAAGATAGGCGATACAATCCAAATCCGAATGATTTTTTTGACAATATGCTGATGGAAAATTTGTTTTCCATTCTTCGCCATGCCCATCCCGATGATGGATGAAGATGTTACTTGTGTTAAAGGAACTGGAAGCCCAAAAAGCGAGCTTACGCCAACAAGAAGGGCACCTGTACTAGAAATTAAGATTCCTTCTGCCTTTTGAAAGCGCACAATTTTTTTACCATTGGTTTCAAGCACCCGTTTGCCAAGTAGCATAGCACCTAGTGCCACAAATGCCCCACCTAGGACAATGCCCATCGTAACATCTATCATCCCTGCACCAACAAGTGGTCCAACAGCATTGGCGACATTGTTCATGCCAGCTGAAAAGGCTTCGAAAAATCCAGCTAATACGAGCAGAACCGTTAAAATCGGACGATCTTTTAGCAGCCCTCTGTTTTGTAATTTATATAATAATTTTCCAAAGACAAGTGCAATGACAAAGGCGACAAGCGGTACAATGATCCAAAATGATATGATAACTAGCAGTGAGCTCACGAATAATACTTTATAGGCTATTCCTACTCCAACAACAGCGCCAACCGTTACTTCGCTCGTTGATAAGGGGATACCTAAAAGATTGGCGAAAAATAAGGAGCTTGTCGCCGAAATTAGGATAATGATGACAACCTTTACCGTAATATAGTCCTGCGGCATAATGCCTGAGCTAATCGTTTTGACAACCTCTCCTCCGCCTAATACAGCTCCACTATAGACACCTATTGCACATAAAAGTAATGCTTGCCAAGCTTTTTTGATGGCACCCGCACCGTAAGCAACGCCCATTGAGGCTGCTGCTCCGCTTGCCCCTATATTCATCGCAAAAAATAAACTAATAGCTATTGCAAAATATTCAAGCATGGCAAAACTCCTTTATTCATGTAAACCACACTCCGTTTTACCAGAACCTTGCCATCGTCCTGAACGTAAATCATCCATCGTAAATGCTGGCTTTGTACAATGCTCACAGCCGATACTCGGATAACCTTGATCATGCAATGGGTTGTATGGCAGATTGTGCTTAGAAACATAGCGCCAGACATCCTTCCATGTCCAATGAATCAGTGGACAAACTTTAATCGATTTAAATTTATCGTCCCGATTTAGAAAGTTTGTCTGTTGACGTGTTGGCGATTGTTCACGCCGCAAGCCAGATATCCAAGCCTTGTTACCTGACAAGGCTTCATGCAAAGGTTTTATCTTGCGAATGTCACAGCATTTATTTGGATTGGACTTCCAAAGCTCATCACCATATTGAGCAGCTTGTTGTTCTAATGTAAGGATAGGCTTCTTCATGACAATGTTTAGTTGTGGATATTTTTCTTTGACTCTATTAATCGTTTCATAGGTTTCTTTAAAATGGACATCTGTATCTAAAAAAACAATTGTAGCATCTGGTTTTACCTTTGAAATGAGATCAATTAAGACAATACCTTCAATGCCAAAGCTACATGCATAGACGATTTCCTCTCCATATTCTCGATAGCCCCACTGTAAAACTTCCAGTGCACCCTTATACAGATCATCAACTTGAAAATCAATAATCGGTTCTTGCCAATTTTCGTACGTTAACATCAAATCCCCCCTCATAGCAAAAAAGGCATTTTAACAATAGACACAGTAAAACAGGTCTTTGTTAAAACGCCTCTAGTTTGACTAGCCAGCTCTTTATTTAATGATTGTTCACTAGTATTTGCTACCTCGTACCACAATCATTCTTCTTATTACCAAATATATACTAAAATACACCAAGTAGTCAACTAGGTTTTTTGACATATCTTTTTCATCCACCCATTTTTTCAGTTCCTTCCTGCATAGAATGAGTGGTATCTAGTGACCGTTATATTCATTTTCAAAATAATTAATTTTTTATTTAATTCCTTGTTGACTAATAGGAAATATATGTTTAATGTATTATTAAAGCTTTGACATAAATAATAAGTTGCTGATCAGAGAATCTGAAGGCCATCTACCCATGAAGTCATAACATTATGGGGGATGGCTTTTTGCATTCTTTAGATGGAAAAGGAGCGAAATGATATGAAAAAAAGGAGCTATGTTCTCCAAACGTTAGCACTATTAGCTGCAGTAACGTTAAGTTTAACTGGCTGTGGAAGTGCTAATTCTGATGAAAAAGCAAGTGGTCAGGAAGCAAAGAAGTCTGTAGAACTACTCAATGTTTCCTATGACCCAACACGCGAGCTTTACGATGAATTTAACAAGGATTTTATAAAAAAATGGAAAGACGAAACAGGTCAAGATGTCAAAATCAATCAATCACATGGTGGATCTGGCAAACAAGGTCGAGCTGTGATCGATGGTCTCGAAGCTGACGTTGTCACCCTTGCACTAGCTTACGATATAGACGAAATTGCTCAAACACGCGAGCTATTGAATAAAGATTGGCAGACAGAATTTGATTATAACTCGACCCCCTATACATCGACCATTGTGTTTTTAGTACGCAAAGGGAATCCAAAAAATATTCAAGACTGGGATGATCTAATTAAAGAAGATGTGTCGGTCATTACACCCAACCCCAAAACATCTGGTGGTGCACGTTGGAACTACTTAGCGGCTTGGGCTTATGCTGGAAAGTTATATAACAATGATGAAACAAAAATAAAAAAATTTATGAAATCACTCTATAGCAATGTTGAAGTATTAGATTCTGGCGCTCGTGGTGCTACAACGACATTCGTAGAACGAAAGATTGGAGACGTCTTAATTGCATGGGAAAATGAAGCCTACTTATCTTTAAATGAATTAGGGAAGGACGAATTTGAAATCATCACACCATCATTAAGTATTTTGGCAGAGCCACCAGTTGCAGTTGTTGACAAAATCGTTGATAAAAAAGGGACACGTGAAGTTGCGGAAGCTTACTTACAACATTTATATAGTGATATCGGGCAAGAAATTGCGGCAAAAAACTATTATCGACCACGTAATGAAACCATTCTAGCAAAATATAAAGAGCAATTTCCTCAGCTTGAACTTGTGTCCATTGATGATTTTGGCGGTTGGTCACAAGCACAAGCTACCCATTTTAAAGATGGTGGTACCTTTGATGAAATATATGTACCACAATAAGGAGCGTTTTGATGAGTCAGTTAATCCTTCCTAAAAAATCACGGCGAATAATTCCAGGCTTTCATCTGTCTCTTGGTTATACAATGCTCTATGTTAGTTTACTAGTGTTACTACCACTTTCAATGATTTTCATTCATACCATGTCCTTAAGCTGGACTGAGTTTATCGCTATCATTACAGAGCCTCGTGCTGTTGCCTCTTATAAAGTGAGCTTCAGCACAGCATTGATTGCGGGCTTACTAAATGTACTTTTCGGCACCATTATCGCATGGGTTCTCGTTCGCTATCAATTTCCATTTAAACGAATCATTGATGGCCTAGTAGATTTACCCTTTGCCTTGCCTACTGCTGTTGCTGGTATTGCTTTAACATCACTCTATGCGCCAAATGGCTGGATCGGTCAATTTTTTGATTTTAAAATTGCCTTTACACCGCTTGGTATTATGATCGCGTTAACATTTATCGGGCTACCTTTTGTAGTACGTACAGTCCAACCCGTATTACAAAATATTAGCGCTGAGGTCGAGGAAGCTTCGGCAAGTCTTGGTGCCAATCGTTTACAAACCTTCAGTAAAGTCATTCTGCCAGAGCTATTACCTGCCATTTTAACTGGCTTTTCATTAGCCTTTGCCCGTGCACTTGGTGAATATGGCTCCGTTGTTTTCATTGCAGGAAATATGCCGATGAAAACAGAAATTACACCGTTAATTATTATGACGAAGCTAGAACAATATGATTATGCAGGTGCTACCGCAATAGCAGTTGTCATGCTTGTGACATCCTTTATTCTGTTGTTCACCATCAACTTGATCCAATGGCTAGCCAATCGTCGTTTTGTACAGTAGGAGGTACCACATGGAACAATCAACATTTATTCAGCAGGCTAGTAGTGAGAAAAATAAAGCAGCCCCAAAGTCTGCTGCATTACAGGAGCCCCGTATTGTTCGCTATTCGTTAACGTTCATTGCCTTAGCTTTTTTAGCTTTCTTTATCGTACTACCTTTACTATCTATTTTTATTACAGCCTTTCAAAAGGGAGCCGACGTTTATTTTGCTGCTATTACACATCCAGATGCGTTAGCTGCTATTAAGCTTACGTTAACGGTTGTAGCTATTGCTGTACCACTTAATGCTCTTTTTGGCGTAATGGCTGCATGGGCCCTTACAAAGTTTAATTTTAAAGGGAAAAATCTATTACTTACCATCGTTGATTTACCATTTGCCGTCTCCCCTGTTATCGCAGGACTAGTATTTATTTTATTGTTTGGTTCACAGGGACTTTTCGGTGATTGGCTGTTCGCACATGATATTAAAATTGTTTTTGCCTTGCCTGGCATTGTCCTCGCCACTATTTTCGTCACTTTACCCTTTGTTGCACGTGAGTTAATACCACTCATGCAAACACAGGGCACATCTGAGGAGGAAGCGTCCATTTCACTTGGTGCCAACGGCTTTAAAACATTTTGGTATGTTACATTGCCCAATATTAAATGGGGACTGTTCTATGGTTTGATTTTATGTAATGCACGAGCCATCGGGGAATTTGGGGCGGTCTCTGTTGTATCAGGTCATATCCGTGGCATGACCAATACGATGCCACTTCATATTGAAATTCTCTATAATGAATATCAATTTTCAGCAGCCTTTGCTGTTGCCTCCTTAATGAGTGTTATGGCCATCTTTACATTAGTTGTGAAAGATATAATCGCATGGAAATCAAAATCTAGTTAAAAGGAGATGGTCACGTTGAGTATACAAATTCAAAACGTATCCAAAAAATATGGTGCTTTTCAAGCATTAGAGGATATATCAGTTCATATTCAGTCAGGGGAGCTAGTAGCACTGCTCGGCCCTTCTGGTTCGGGAAAAACCTCTTTATTACGTGTGATTGCGGGGCTGGAAACCACTGATGTTGGTGATATCTTATTCGATGGTCAGTCCATAACCAATCGACATCCAAAGGAGCGCAATGTGGGCTTTGTCTTTCAGCATTATGCCCTTTTTCGTCATATGACAGTCTTTGATAATGTCGCATATGGGCTAAAGGTTCGCCCGCGAAAAAGCAGACCCTCAAAACAAGAAATAACAAATAAAGTGATGGAATTATTGCAGCTAGTCAAACTCGAAAATTACGCTAATCGATATCCGACACAGCTTTCAGGGGGGCAACGGCAACGTGTTGCACTGGCGAGAGCCCTTGCTGTAGAGCCTAAGGTTCTTTTATTGGATGAACCGTTCGGAGCACTTGATGCAAAAGTTCGCAAGGAATTACGTCGCTGGCTACGAAAGTTGCATGATGAATTTCATATTACCAGTATATTTGTGACACACGACCAGGAGGAAGCACTAGATGTAGCGGATCGCATTGTCGTAATGAATAATGGCAAAATCGAACAAATTGGCAGCCCAGATGAGGTGTATACGAATCCAAATAGTCCATTTGTTTATGACTTCTTGGGCAATGTCAATCTTTTTAAAGGTCGCTTACATAATGGTAAGCTCATGCAAGGCGAAGTTGCACTGGATGTACCAGATGCCCTCACACATACGAATGATAACGTAATTGGCTATGTACGCCCTCATGACATTCATATCGAAAAAACAAGTATTCCAGGGACAGTTCCTGTTAAAATCAGTCATATTCATTTGCTAGGACCTATTGTCCAAATTGAGCTACGCCGTGAGGATCTTGATGAATTTTTAGAGGCGGAGTTATCAAAAGAACAATTTTTCCACCTACAGCTTAAAGTTGGCGATCAAGTATTTGTAAAGCCAAAACAATTAAAAGTATTTATTCCCGAAGATTACTCCATTTAAAAAGCCATGTAGCAAAGCAATTTGCTACATGGCTTAGTGTTGAAAAAACAAAACCATTAATAGTATTTTTGTGAAATGTGAAAATAGATTTCCATTGCAGACTACTTGCTTTCCTGTGGGCAAGCGCTGAGCCGCTTCCTCCGCTACCGCTCCAATCCATAAAAATGTTTCTTGTTAGCAAAGGCTTTCAACTAAAGTGAAGGTATTCACTACTCTTTATGGAGGGATGTTGTCACTCATCACTTCTCTACATTGAAAATAAGAGGTTATCCTTTCTCTACAAATAATGTGCTATTTTGTTCATTACGTCTAGTATGAAAGAGAAGGAAAAGACACTTTTACCACATGGTTGGTTGGAGTGGAGCCGGCGTCACTCCTAGGGGATTTAGCGTCCACAGGTGAGACCCTGGAGCGAAACGCAGTGAGTGAAGCGGCTCATCGGACGCCCCCTGGAAAGGACGCTGGCGGAACGGAAATCAACCTCTCGCCTTGCTAAAGGTTCTTTTTTTGCTATTGACATCACCTTTTTTCAACAACAAGCCATGTAGCAAAGCAATTTGCTACATGGCTTTAATCATTAGTGAAATTCTCTCCCATCATTAACAGCTGTCACATATCCAGCACGAATAACAAAGTCACCAAAATGCTCCCCCTCTAAACGCTCCTTCGCAAAATGCAGAAGAATTGGTCGAAGCTCTGCTAATATTTCTTCTTCGCCAATATTTTCACGATAGATTTTATTCAATCGGTTGCCTGTAAAACTTGCCCCTAAATACATATTATATTTCCCTGGTCCTTTACCGATAAAGCCGATTTCAGCCATCGCTGCACGTGAACAGCCGTTTGGACAGCCAGACATGCGTATAACAATTTCTGTTTCATTTAATCCTGCCTCATCGATAATGGCATCAAGCTTCGTAATGAGCGAAGGTAAATAGCGTTCTGCTTCCGCCATTGCTAAACCACAGGTTGGTAAAGAAACACAGGCAATGGAATTGCGACGTAAGGCAGAATAATGCGCACCATCTGTTAGTTTGTATTGTTCAATAATCGTATTAATTTTTTTCTTTTTTTGTGGGGTCACATTGCTAATCATTAAATTTTGGTTCGGTGTTAGGCGAAAATCACCTGTGTGTACTTTAGCTATTTCGCGTAATCCTGTTAACAGCTGATAATCTTCAAAGTCTTTTATACGACCATTTTGAATAAATAACGTGTAATGCCAATGACCATCTGCCCCTTTAATCCAGCCAAATTCATCACCAGTACGCTCAAATATATAGGGACGAGCCTGCTGAATTTCCCAGCCTAGCCGACGTGTTAATTCTTCTTGGAACCAGGCAAGCCCTCTTGCATCGATCGTGTATTTAAAACGTGCATTTTTGCGCACAGAACGATTCCCATAATCACGCTGTACCGTAATAATTTTCTCTGCTGTTTCCAATAATTTATCTGGCGTAATAAAGCCAATTAAACGAGCAAGCTGTGGATAGGTTTCATGGTCACCATGGGTCATGCCCATTCCTCCACCAACAGCTATATTAAAGCCAATAAGCTGATTTTTTTCAACGATGGCAATAAGTCCAATATCTTGTGAAAAAACATCCACGTCATTACTTGGTGGAATTGCAATCCCTATTTTAAATTTACGAGGCAAATATTGTGCTCCGTAAATCGGTTCAATTTCTTCATCCTGACTATCTACCACCTTTTCCCCATCCAACCACAATTCATGGTAAGCCCGTGTTCGAGGTAATAAATGCTCACTTAGTTTGGCAGACCAGTTGTAAATCTCTTCATGTAATGCTGATTGGTTTGGATTCACATTACACATCACATTGCGGTTTACATCTCCACAAGCTGCCAGAGAATCCAATAGTACCTCATTGATTTCCTGCATATATTTTTTGACATTCCATTTTAAAATACCATGTACTTGAAATGCTTGACGTGTTGTTAACTTTAAAGAGCCATTACCATATGTTCTAGCCATTTCATCCATGACTAGCCATTGTGCTGGTGTAGCTGCGCCACCTGGTGTTCGTACACGCACCATAAATTGATAAGCAGGCTCCAGCTTTTGGCGTTGACGTTCATTGCGCAGATCTCGATCATCCTGTAAATAACTACCATGGAATTTCATAAGACGATTATCATCCTCTGGAATACCAGAGCTTAATGGATCATTCATGGTACGTTCGAGCGTACCACGTAGGTAATTACTGTCAGTCTTAATGCGCTCTACATCACTTGGTTCTCCAGGCTGTGGAGGTAAAACTATCTTTTCTGTCATTCTTGATCGCTCCTTTAATCCTTTACACCTCGGCGTTTTGGCTTCCATCTGGGGCTGTGCTTTTTAGCTAAGGTACGAGCCTCACTAGAGGAATCATTTGTTAAAGAACTCATGCTAAATACAGTTAGTAAACGTCACGTTGGTAGCGTTTCTGCTGTTTTAATTCATTCACAATAATTTTCGCTTCCTCTGGTGTTTTCTGCCCTTGCTGCTCAATGATGTGATGAATGGTTGCATCCACATCAGCTGCCATCGACTGCTTATCACCACACACATAAATGACAGCACCCTGCTCAAGCCATTCATAAAAGCTCGCCGCATTTTCTTGTAATTTATGCTGAACATATACTTTTTGGTCGGTATCTCGTGAAAAGGCTACATGCATTTGGCTTAATGTGCCCGATGCAAGCCAACGTTGCCAATCCGTTTGATAAAGAAAGTCCGTAACAAAATGCTGGTCGCCAAAAATAAGCCACGCCTTCCCCTCAATCCCTAACTCTTCTCGCTCCTCAAGGAAAGCTCGATACGGGGCAACTCCTGTACCTGCTCCAATCATAATAATTGGCGTATCTTCATTCTCTGGTAATCTGAAGTTCGGGTTTTTATGAACATAGATTGGTAATGTATCACCAATTTGAACACGTTCTGCTACACTGCCAGAACAAACACCCAAACGTTTTCTGCCAGCTGTCTCGTAGCTAACCTTTCCAATGGTTAAATGAACTTCTTCGTTATTGGCCTTTTGGCTACTAGCGATTGAATAAAGTCGTGCTGGAATTTTACGTAGCATCTCTACAAATTGCTGAGCACTCCATGTAAATGGTGCAAAATCCTTTACCACATCAAGTAAATCTCTACCTTTTGCATAGCCCTTCCAAGCATTCGGTTCCTCAAATAGCTTTAAAAATTGTTGATGCTCTGTATAAGCACCTATTTTTTCGAGTAAAGGCCTAGATAACACCGTAATCTCTAATTTTTTCTGTAACGCATCCCTCAATGCTACCGTTTCCTCAAAAACAGTCACTTCCGTTTCTGGATTGAATTGAAGGGCTGCCAGCAATGTATGGACTAATTGCTCATCATTCTCTGGCAGAATGCCAATGCTATCTCCAGGTTCAAAATGAAAATGAGCTCCCTCAATTGATAATTCAAGATGACGTGTCTCTTTATTCGAGCCACGACCATTTAAATTCAGATTTTCAAGTACTTCAGCGTAAAATGGATTTTTTCTTGAATATGTAGATTCTTCTAGTAGTTGCGTGTCTTCGTTTGATGTTGAAGTAGACCCTACAGCAGTTGCTTGCTGCAGAAATTTTTGTTGAACTGCTGAGAACCACTGTGCAGCTGCGTCGTCATAATCCACATCACAATCAGTTCGGGGAACCATTCTTGTTGCACCTAATTTGGCGAATTGCTCATCGAAATCCTTCCCCGTTTTACAGAAAAATTCATAGGAGCTATCCCCTAAAGCAAGGACCGAATACTGTAGATGCTCTAGCTTAGGTGCGCGCTTACTGTGCAAAAACTCATAGAATTGTATCGCTTGATCGGGTGGATCACCTTCCCCATGTGTACTAACAATCAGTAAAAGATTTGTTATCTTTTTTAAATTAGTTGCTTTAAATTTTCCTAATGATGAGATAGTAACCTCTACATGTTGAGCTTTTAAAGCGGCTGCATATTTTTCAGCTAATCCTTGACTATTGCCTGTTTGAGAGCCATATAAAATGGTCATTGTTTGGGTAATGGGTTGGGCTGCTGGTGTTGGCTGTTCCTCATTTGCCTCCAATGTTGCTAGTGGTGCACTTAAATAACCGTTAAGCCAAATTTTTTGTTCGGTTGTTAATTTAGGAAGAAGCTCATTTAATAACTTCACCTGCTCTTCATTAAATGGACTGTTTATTACTTGCAATTTCAATCTTTGCCACCTCACGAATCATCATCATTTCATTTTTTTAGATTATCGAAGCCTGATCTTTTCCTTTTTTTCGATTTGAACCACGTACGCATTTTGTACAATTAATGTAATTGATCCGTGGTTCACAGTATTTAACATTTGGCGGACATTCTCTAATGCTAGATTTACGTTTTCAGCTCTTTTATCTACCATTACGAAACACCTTCCTCTTTAAAATGTAATAATTCATCAATACGTTCCACTAACACCTTTTTCACATTGTCATCGTAGCCTAGGCTTTCACAAAGCACGATATCTTGACTGTCAAAACTCTGTATTCGCTTGGCAATACTTTGCCTTAAAATACCTGTAAATAATAAATACGGTACAATAAAGACTTGCCGTTGCTTCCCTTTTTCTTGTTGGAGCCAGTCTTCAAAAGTCGGTCCCATCCCATATAAAAAGCATGTATCAACAACTTTATAATGATATTTAGTACGTAACTTTGCTGCAATTTTTGCTAGATCTCTTTTGACGGCTGAATCACTACTCCCACGCCCTATAAGTAAAACACTTGCGTCAAACTTAGGTTGCTGTTTTTCTATTATCCTAGCTTGTAATGAGTCAATTAATCGTTCATGGATTCCAAGAGGCTCACCATAAGTAAACTTTACAGATGGATATTGCTTTTGAGCTTTTGCCACTTCTTTCGGAATATCTTGTTTGGCGTGTTGGGCAGCTAGTAGTAGAATGGGCATCACTGCAATCGCTGTTGCACCTTTTCGAATACAGCTCTCAATTCCTTCAGCAATGGTCGGTGTTGCAAGCTCCAAAAAGCAGATTTCTTGAATGGATACATGAATTTCCTGCTGCACGCGTTGAAGAAACGTTACGGCCTGCTCTACGCCTGCCTTGACTCGGCTGCCGTGTGCAATATATAAAATTGCTTGCATCATTCCACATCCTTACCTCGTTATTTGGACTGGCTGTGGCGTGTTATGCTCAAACCATTGAATTGTTTCTCTTAGTGTCACAACTTTCCCTACTAATATGATGCTAGGGTTTTGAATAGTTTCCGTACACACAATTTCTTCAATTGTAGCTAAAGTACCCGTAACGGTTTGTTGCTTTGTGGCTAATGTGCCCCAATGAATAACAGCCACAGGCGTATTTTCATCACGGCCATATTTGAGTAATTGCTGACGAATGTATGGCAGATTACCAACCCCCATATAAATGGCAATCGTGTCAATTCCCTTCGCAAGACTTTCCCAACGTATCGCATCTTCTTTCCCATCCTGCATATGCCCCGTAACCATGGCAAAACTTGAACCTAATGCCCTATGTGTAACAGGAATGCCTGCATACGCTGGCGCTGCTATACCTGAAGTAATGCCAGGTACAATTTCAAATGGAATCTGATGCTTAGCTAGTACCTCAGCTTCCTCAGCCCCTCTACCAAAGACAAACGGATCTCCTCCTTTTAATCTTGTTACGACATACCCTTGCTGTGCATAACTGACAAGAGTCTGGTTGATCTGCTCTTGAATCATTGCATGCTGTTGTGGCAATTTCCCACAAAAAATCAATTTAGCGTCTTGCTTGGCATAATCCAATAGCTCTTTATTAATGAGTCTGTCATATAAAATAATGTCAGCACATTCAATACAACGTAATCCTTTGACCGTAATGAGGTCAACGTCTCCAGGACCTGCACCTACGATATAAACTTTCCCCATTCCGTTTCACTCCTTCTATCCTCTATTTATAGTGGAGGGAGTCTTCTGTACCTGGTGGTTCAAAAAACACTTATTGAATCAAGATAATAAAAGAGGCCAATATTATCCTTAGGCACAACAATGCCTATGAACAATAAAAGCCTCTAGTTTGCTAGTCAGCCACCTATTTAATTCTTAGTAATATAATAAGAATAATAAATAATTTAGTATATTCTGTCAACACCCAATTTGCTACTTCGTAAGGCACAACAAAAACCAGTTGCCGATTATAGGGCAACTGGTTGATCGTTTTATGTGCTTACCAAGGTCTGCGATACCGTGGACCTGGTCGAAAATATGGACCTGGCTGATATGGTCGATAGTTTGGATAATATGGATTATAAGGATATTGATTAAATTGAGAGCCAAGGAAACTTCCTAAAAAACCACCGAAAAACGGTGCACCAAATGGCCAAATAAAGCCTCCAAATCCTCCTCCTGGGTAACCTCCGAAATTGCGCATATGCTACCTCCCTTTTTACTCTATCGTATGAAGGAAGATACATCTATCATATGTAGAATGCCTATTCTATCGGGATTAGTGCTTAAATCACAAAAAATCAGCGAGAACAAATTCCCGCTGATTGCCATTCTCTCTTACTTTTCTTCCCCTAAACGTTGAACAAAATTCGCAAGCGTACGTACCATAACCCCAGTACCGCCTTTAGGCCCTAAATCATGTATAGCCACTGCATCAGATGTGCCAGCAATGTCTAAATGAATCCATGGCGTATCGCCAACAAATTCGCCTACAAAGCCTCCACCGAAAATCATATGACCATCACGACCTGGAGAGTTGTTTAAATCAGCTACATCTGATTTACGAATTCGTTTTTTATCATTCTCTGTTAAAGGCATACGCCAAACAAATTCATCTGTCTCATTTGCAGCTTCCATAAATGCTGCGAAAAATGCATCATCATTCGCAAGAGCACCTGTTTTATCCATACCTAGCGCAGTAATGACGCCTCCAGTTAAAGTAGCAACATCAATCAGTGATGTAGCACCTTGCTGTTTAGCATATGTAGTTGCATCTGCCAGAACTAAACGTCCTTCTGCATCCGTGTTTAAGACTTCAACCGTTTTCCCACTATACGTAGTAATCACATCATCTGGTTTAAATGCTGTATCAGATACCATGTTATCTGTAGAACCGATAACAGCTACAACATTTTTATTTGGACGTAATTCACCGATAATTTTCATCGCTCCAAGCACAGCTGCTGCGCCGCCCATATCGCCTTTCATACCGACCATTGAGTCTTTTGGCTTTAAAGAATATCCACCTGTATCATACGTTACCCCTTTACCGACAAGGCCAATTGGATCTTCAAAATCTTCAGTCGCTTTATATTTTAAAGTAATTAATCGTGGTTCTTCATATGAGCCTTGGTTAACACTTAAAATACCGCCCATACCTAGTTCCTCTAATTGAGCTTTACCTAAAATCTCTACTTCAAAATCATACTCTACTGCAAGTGATTGTGCATAATTGGCTAAATCAGTTGCTGTTAGTAGGTTTGGTGGTAGATTAATTAAACTACGAGCTTCATTGACAGCATCCGCATAAATTACACCTACTTCAAAGCTAGCCACAACCTCATCTATATCCTCTGACATTGTCACAAGATGAACAGCATTAATACGTTTATCTACTTCGTTTGAAGTTGTTTTGTAATGAGGAATAGCATAATAGCCAAGTCCAATTCCTTCTCCTGCTAAAAACGCTACATCTGTAGTTGCAATTGAATCTGTTGTAAATGATTCAAGCCAAATGGAATACTCTTTTGCCTTTAAAGCTTTTAATTCTTTTCCTACTAAACCAAATGCTGCGCGAATATCACCTTCTGTTAAGTTTTTACGCTCGTCCAGGCCTACAAATAAAATACGTTTAAGGTTCGCATGGTCTTTCACAAATGGCAATTTCGTTAGTTTCTTTAATTCTGTTGATACGTCCCCAGCACTAATCCACGTATCAAGTGATTCACCGTAAAAAGATGAAAAGCTTGTCCAATCCTGCATTTGTTCACGATGTTTTGTGACTCCCACCACTAATAGTTCTGTAGAAATCGTTTCAAATGTTTTTGCTTCTTTTACAATATGCATGTAAATTCCTCCATTCCATATACTATTATAACGAAGTTTCTGAAAAGTACGTAATATTTGCCTGTATCTTCTTTTAGAAAATAATGAATGTTATAATAAAAGCAATTATTTGCGAAGGTTGTGATGAATTGAGTTTACTTCAAAATACCCCATTACTAATTGCCCTCTTTGCCGTTCTCTTTGCACAGTTTGTCAAAATCCCCATCCATTTTTTAATGACTAGACAAGTGAACTGGAGCCTGTTTACCTCGACGGGTGGTATGCCTAGCTCTCACTCTGCCTCAGTCACTGGACTGGCAACCTCGATTGCTTATGAGACGGGGTTGGAATCCCCTATTTTTGCAGTAGCCGCTATGTTTTCCATTATTGTGATGTACGATGCCAGTGGTGTTCGTTACCAAGCAGGACAGCATGCCGCTATATTAAATCAGCTGCGCAAGGACTTCCAAACATTGCTCCATGATTTAAAAAAATGGCCTCAGATGGATGGGCAGGAGAAAATGGAGGAATTAAAAACATTATTAGGTCATAAACGAAGCGAAGTATTTTTTGGGGCTCTCACAGGTATTTTTATCGCCATCATAACCTACGAGTTTTTCATATTATAAGCAATAAAAACACATCCTCTAGAGGGAGGTTGTGTTTTTTTGTATAAAAAAAGTATTCTTCCTTCGATTGAAAGAAGAATACTCAGCAAGTTAGAACATTCGATATCCACTTTTTCGTAAATAAATCATCACGATACCTGCCACAATGGAACCCGCAAAACCACCTGATAAAATAGCAATATCTACAAACTGTAGCGCCTGTAATTTATCGATTAGTGCTGGGAATGCAGAACCTGGCTTAAAAATATAATCTAAGAAGCTTACTTCATCTACAATAAAGATGACAACGATTGGATACACAATCGACATTAACCATGTCATACGTAACAGCATATTTAACAAAAATCCGATACCAAAGAACATGACGAAAAATAACAATATTGAAATGATTAACTGTACTAATGAAACTGGACCATCCATGTATGTATAACCTCCGTTTTCCTCTCATTAGTTTACATGATTACGACAACGCTTTCAATGAACATATCCTTGTTTTCGCTTGTTCGACATATTTAGTTAATCTTTCAGTTATCGCGGATTTTTGCAGGTATTCTTTCTCTTAACAAGAGTATTTCCCTGTCTTCCGCGAGTATTCCTCCTCCTATCGAGAGTATTTCCCTGTCTTCCGCGAGTATTCCTTCCTTCATCGCGAGTATTTTCCCGCTTTTATCATCAAAAAACTATTGAAGATAGGACTTCTAATCTTCAATAGTTTTACTGTTTCTTTATGAAGCTGTTTGAGCTAGCAAGAACTTCGGTGATTTCCAAAGCTGTGCCCATTTTTTAAAGGCTGTGATGACGATTAATAAACCGAGCATCAGCATAATAACGGATAAGATGCCATTTAACATATTGAAGCCTGCAGCTGCTGGATTCCAATACACATTTTTAATCATCCAATAGCCTGCAACATTGACAGTGACGTATAAATAAGCCAATGGAATAAAGCATGTTAGCGCATAAACTCGCTTATCTGCCACCTTCAATACCATCGTCACTCCACATACTAAACCAATAGCTGCCATCAGTTGATTGGATACACCAAATAATACCCAAATGGAGCTAATATCCCCCGAATACAATAAATAGCCCCACATAAAGCAGGCGAGTGCACTGGCAAAAATTGTACCCGGTACCCAATTGGTACGCTTCAATGGTTTATAAACATTGCCACCAAAGTCTTGAATCAAATAGCGAGCTACTCTCGTTCCTGCGTCAATAGCTGTTAGAATAAAGACAGCCTCAAACATTATTACAAATTGATAGAAATAAGAAGATAACTCTGCGAACCAAGGAATGCCTGTAAAGATATCTGTCATTCCAACAGCCAAGGTTACAGCGCCTCCTGTTCGTCCCTCTAAATCCATGCCAATGCTTTGAGACAAGGCTTGTAAATGAACAGGCTCCATCCCTAATGTGGCAAATACAGCTGGTGCTGAATTAATCGCAAAATAGTCTGCTGGATGAAGGGCTGTAGCTGCAATCAAGGCCATCACGCCTACTAATGACTCTACTAACATTGCGCCAAAGCCAACAATACGAATATCTTCCCAACGATCAATCATTTTAGGCGTCGTTCCTGAGCCTACAAAAGCATGGAAGCCTGAAATAGCTCCGCAGGCAATCGTAATAGACACAAATGGCCATACAGGACCTGCAATTACTGGGCCACCGCCATGAATAAATTCTGTTAACGGCGGGAACTGAATAGCAGGATTGACAAAGAAAACGCCAATAATTAATGCAATAAATACACCAATCTTCATGAAACTACTTAAATAATCACGTGGGGCTAGTAATAGCCATACAGGCAAAGCAGCGGCGAAAAAGGCATAAATCGGTAAGATAATAGCTAATGTATCACGGTCAAACGTTAAAAATTCACCAAATGCTGTACCTTGAATAAGTGGCCCGATAAATACGCCAATCATCAATAAAATAAAGCCTACTGTGGATGTTAAAATTAAATTGCCTGTTTTTCGATAAGCAATCCCTACTAGTATCGCGATTGGAATAGTAATTCCTACCGCAAACGTTCCCCATGGATTACGTTCTAAAGCTCCTAACACCACCATTGAAAGACCTGCCATAGTAATCGTAATAATAAATAGCATCGCAAGGCCTGTACAGAAGCCAGCAATAGGACCAAGCTCCTCCTTCATCACTTCTGATAAGGATTTCCCCCCATGACGCATGGAAGCAAATAACACAACAGCATCATGGACAGCCCCACCAATTACCGCTCCTATTAATAACCAAAGAAGTCCAGGTAAATACCCGAACTGTGCAGCTAAAATCGGTCCAACCAACGGCCCTGCAGCGGCAATCGCTGCAAAATGATGCCCAAAGGTTACCCATTTATTCGTCGGAACATAGTCCTTACCATCTTCCAAAGCATGCGCTGGCGTGGGCGTATCATCTTTTATTTTGAGTACCTTTTTTGTAAAGAATATGCCATATAAACGATAGCTAATCACCAAAACACAAATAGATCCTATCACAATTGTAATCGCATTCATGCAAACACCCCTTTTACTTTTTTCACATCATAGCAAAGGAATGTCCCCCATATTCATAAAATTAACTGAAATGTCAGAAATCAAAGTTGAAATGTCGTATTCTTCTATTGAAATGCAACTATTTTGATAGGTCAAAAATTTTCCGTACATCCTTCATATACAGCCTACTAACCGGAATTGAATGTCTGTTGTGCAATATTAAATTATATTTAGAACTACTCCAAGGCTCTAGTTCCACAATATGCTCTAAATTAACAATGAACGCACGATGGACACGCACAAAACCTTTTAAAGCCAGCTTCTTCTCTAACGCTGCCAATGACTCCGAAGCGAAAAATCTCCCTTGCTCTGTCACAACCACCGTTTTACTGTCCTCAGATGTACAATATAAAATATCCTGTATTTTCATTAATAAAATTCGATCGTTTACATAAACCGTTAATTTATCGAGCTTGTCCAACTGTGAAAACTTTATTTCTTCCATTGTTTTTACCTGGGCAGCTCTTTTTTTAGCTAATAGCTTTTCCACAGTAGCTTGTACTCTTTGTGCCTCAAATGGTTTCAAAATATAATCAAAGGCACTGACCTCAAATGCCTGTAATGCATATTCATCATAGGCTGTAGCAAAAATAATTTCGGGTCTTTGTGCATCTAACAGTAGTTGCTTAGCTAAATCGAGTCCATTATTCATTCCTAACTCAATATCTAAAAATACACAATCTATCTGTTCATACTGTTTGCAAAAGTCCTCTAGATTTTCAGATTCGCCACAAACATTTACTAGCGCTGTTTGCTCTAATAAATACCTCAACTCAGCGCGTGCCAACGGTTCATCATCCACAATATATACATTCAATCTTTTCTACTCCCATCTAGTCGCCTTTAGCGGCAGTTGAATCATTATTTTCGTTCCTACATCCAATGTACTCGCTATATGAAAATCTGCCTCTGTGCCGTAAATTTCATGAATGCGTTGGTAAATATTCCATAACGCCGTTCCTGTTCCTTGCTCCGATTGCATAATATGTTTACCGAGCTGTTTCACCTGTTCTTTTCTCATACCACAGCCATTATCTTCCGTTACTAGTACTAGCTTATCGTTCACTCGTTGTACTTTGACAAAAATCTTGCCTTCCTTGCGGTTTTTAAAGGCATGATAAATAGCATTTTCAACAAGAGGCTGTAATGTAAATGGAGGAATTTGCACATCAAAGAGTGTTTCATCCATCATAAATTCGACTTCGTAACGATTAGGAAATCTTGTTTGCTCAATGGATAAATAAGCCTCAACATGATCAATTTCATTTTTTAATGGAATGAGCATTTGCCGTGCGCCTTGCAAATTGCTTCTAAAAAATGTGCTTAGTTTGATCAATAGTGCTCTTGCCGCATCTGCATCTGTTCGGATCAAGCTCGAAATCGTGTTCAGACTATTAAAGAAGAAATGAGGATGAACTTGTGCCTGTAATGCTTTAATTTCAGCGTCTTTTAATAACTTTCGCTGTTGTTCAATTTCAGCATATTCGAGCTGCGAGGAGAATAGTCTACTTAAGCCCTCCGCAAGTTCCTTCTTCACTCCTGTTAAAGATTCTGCTTTCGTGAAATAGAGCTTTAAGCTTCCAACAGTGCGCTGCTGTACCATTAAAGGCAGAACAATGGCAGCGCTTAATGGGCAACCATCATGTGGACATTGAATCTCCTTTGCCGAAGTAGCCATTAAAATTTCGCCTTCCTTTAATACACGTTTCGTTAGAGCTGTCATAATTTCACGATGAATTAAATGATGATCCTCACCAACACCGACATGTGCCAATATGCCCTTTTTATCAGTAATAGCGACCGCCTCTACTTTTATTTCCCTTTTAATAATTTCAGCAACCGTTTGGCATGATTCTTCATTCAAACCCTTACGAAAATGCTCAATCGTTTGTTGGGCAATCGAAAAAGCTTGATGTGTTTGTAAAGCTTTTGTCCGTTCTTCCTCATCAATAAATGTTTTAATAATCATGAAAAATAAAAATATCCCAAAGGCATTCATCAAAATCATTGGCAGCGCAATTAACGATACTAACTGCAAAGCTTGCTCGAATGGCTTCGCGACTACTAAAATGACAATCATCTGAATCGTTTCCGCACAGATTCCAATAATGACAGCTTTCTTATAGGAAAAAGTTTGACGTATTTTGAAACGTTTGCTTAATCCACCTGTCATAAAGCCAGCAAGAATCGTCGAAACACCACAGGCTATCGCTGTAAAGCCCCCAAGTGTAATTCGGTGAACACCTGCAATAATCCCTACACAAACACCTACAAGGGGCCCACCAAAAATACCTGCAATGGCTACGCCGATTAACCTCGTATTAGCAATAGCCTCCTCAGCATTGATCGTACTATGTATCATCTGATTTAAAGGATGAATCGTACCGCTTTCAATTTTAATACCTGTATAGCTACTAATAATACATAAGCTACTAAAGATAATGATAAGCCATATTTTCTCCTTCTTTCCTTGCTCCTGAAACAGCTTCTCTCGAAAAAGTCTCCATCTGGACATTAAAAAGGCAAACACAATGATCAAACCGACTCGCTCCAGCATAAATAAAAATAACTCCATCATAGCCTTCCTCCTGAAGTCATATCATTTTTTAAAGAACAGTCGATAAGAGGTATAACCAAAAATATCGCCAGGATTAATCCCCTCTATCGCTTCTAATTGATGTTTTTCGAATTGATTGGATGCCATTTCTTTTAACATAACCGAGGTTGTTTCATCCTGTGCTAGCTCATGAGGATACAACCATTTGGCTTCTAGTATTTCTTTTTCCTGAATGCATACCTGTTGCTGCTCATCTAGCATATGACAATAAAAAATCGCCATATTATCACTAATGTCATCACGGATGACACCCGTTCTAAATCCAATTAAGCCTGATACACTGCAATCAATTCCTGTTTCTTCTTTGATTTCACGAATGACCGCCTCATCCACTGTTTCACCTGCGTTGACAAACCCTGCTGGCAATGACCAACGTCCTTTCAAGCCGCTATAAGCCTTTTTCACAACTAACCATTGTCCAAGCTCATTGACCGTAACACCTGATACACCCAACCATATTTTTCCTCGATCTTTTTTCATAACCTTCACCTCTATCTAACTATTATACCTGCTTGCTTTCAATGGAATGAAGCTTTTATTCAGAATTTTAAGACCAATCTTTATATACTATAAAAATGCGTATACATACCTTATTTGTAAATATGTTACACTTTCAATAACAAGGAAGTTTGATTTAGGAGGAGACCTTATGTTAAATGCACTCTCAGTGCGAGCAAAGTACTTTATAACAGCACTTATGTTAGCAATATTAACTCCTTTTCTTGCCTTTTTTATGCCCTTAACTATATCGCATACATTTTATTTTAATAGGGATAATGTCGTACTGATTACACCTCCTAGCAACTTTATTATGCTTTTAATAGCCATGGGATTGATAGTATTAGCTTTGATTGTCCTCGGATTAAAAAGAAATCCATATATTTACGCCATTTCATCTGCAATCATCTTAAGCAGCTTCGTATTAGGCTATTATTCTTTTTTAAGCTATAGCGCCATACAAAAGGATCAAATCGTTTTTCAACATTATCACAAACAAACTATTTATAAATGGCAAGATATAAATGAGGTTATCTACGAATATGAAATAGGCTCTGTAGGAACGTATTACTTTCAAACAACAAACAATGAACAATTTGTTATCGAGGAAAACGGACAATTTGGTCTCGATGAAAAAAGGACCATTTACCAGCTAGCTATTTTAAATGAGGCAAAGTTTATTGAGCGTGAAAAATCTGATTAGCTCCATGAAAAAGGCTTCTTTCATTCCGCTTTTCTTAGAACTGATTGTACATTAACTATTATTTCATCAAAGAGAGTCTCACCAATGTAAACATGTAAATTCCAATTTCCTGCTGTCGGGAATTCCATTAAAGAAGGTAGATGTTAGTTTGACTTAAGATAGGTAGAAATCCTACCTCAATGGAGAAAGGGAGATGAAAATGATTATTAAAATGAATCAAGATAATATAAAGGATTTTAATAAAACAAACGACGGTTTTATGGTTTCAGGAAGGATTGTACCGACATATGCAAATAATATTTGGACATTCACAGAGGAAATATTTGCTGAGCCTTACTTCAAGAAATATGATGATGATGAAATGGACCTTCGTTACATAGAGGAAGTCGAGAAAGCTGTATTTTTTTATTATATTGAAAACAACTGTGTTGGGCAGATTAAGATGTGCTCTAATTGGAATGGATATGCACTTATTGAAGATATTGCTGTTGCAAAGGATTATAGAAAAAAGGGTGTTGGTACTGCCTTACTAAATAAAGCAATTGAGTGGGCAAAAGAAAGGAGCTTTTGTGGTCTCACGCTTGAAACACAGGATATCAATGTTTCAGCTTGTCATTTTTATGCCAAAAATCACTTTATAATAGGTGCAGTGGATACAATGCTTTATGCAAACTTTCCAACAGCAAATGAAATAGCGATTTTTTGGTATTATAAATTTTAGATTATTAGAATGCCCTGTTTCATTATATAAACGGGGCTTTCGTTTTAGATTTTTTATATTTGCAAACCATAGTAAAAGCCTCTTCAATTTGTTGTTATCCCAACATACAAATCAAAAAGGCTTGGTATCTATAACCCTAAACCGCTATTTTAGGGTTGTGTTCTTATTTTAAGGATTGTGTACACTTATCTATCAACTTCCTGATACAAGTTTTTATTCACAAACCTCAGGTGTACCTTCACGTTTAGCTGTTTTAAATGAAGTACCACAGCCACATGATGCAATAGCATTTGGATTATCGATTGTGAAGCCACCGCCCATTAGCGATTGTTTATAGTCAATTTTTGTTCCCATCAAAATCGGCGCATCTTCACGGGAAACAAGAATTGTTAAACCATGCTGTACATCTTCAAAGTCATCTTCTTTTTTCTCTTGATCAAAGTGCATGCCATAGGATAGTCCGCTACAGCCGCCACCGTTCACCACTACACGTAAAAAAGAACCTTGTTCTTCATTATGCTCCATCATTTCATTAATATGAAAGCCAGCAGCTTGTGTAACTTCTATTACTTTTTTTGTACTTGTCATCCCAATCACCTTCCTTCTTACGTATTATCATATCAATTTTGACCATTGTATGACAAACATTCAGCTTCAAGTCGATTTTTAGTCATAATTCTAATATTTTTCACATTTTTAGTATTTTTTATTCATGTTAATAAAAACTCTATTGGTATAATAGTTACAACGACTTCTTTGTAGGGGGGGAATATATATGGAGATTTCACCATATTACGAAAAAAAAATTCAATGTTTGAATTGCAAAAAAGAATTTCCAACATTAAAGGTACGCTCAAAATTTATTAAAGTAGACCATACCGAAACAGATTTTCAACCGATCTATGCAGATGATGTCAATGCTCTTTATTACAACGTCTTTGTTTGCGAGCATTGCGGCTTCTCCTTTACAGAAGACTTTACAAAATATTTTGCACCAGGTATTCAAGATGAAATTCGTACACACATTACGGAAAAATGGGTGCACCATGATTTCAAGGGTGAACGTACCGTATTTCAAGCGATTCAAGCCTATAAGTTAGCTTTTCTTTGTGGGACAATTAAAAAAGAAAAAAATGTAGCGATTGCCGGATTAACTCTACGTCTTGCTTGGCTCTATCGTTCGTTGAACAATAGTGGACAAGAGGAGCGCTTTATGAAATTAGCACGTGATTATTATATGGAATCTTATTCTACCGAGGATTACAGCTCCACACAAATGTCAGCTGTCCGCATCATGTATATGATTGCTGAATTATCCAGACGCATTGGAGATATTGAAAATGCCACACGTTTCTTTTCAAGAGTCATTGAAAAACAAAGTGCTGGGGGCGAAGCAAAAATTGTGGATATGGCGAAAGAGCAATGGGCCATTATACGTGAAGAGAAAGAACATGCACGCCATGTATAGCTGAAAAAAGTTCTAGCTGTGCTGACAGCTAGAACTTTTTATGATAGCTTAGAATACTTGCTCTACTTCCACAATACCTGGTACTTCTTCTAGTAAAGCACGTTCAATACCAGCTTTTAATGTAATCGTAGAACTTGGGCAACTGCCACATGCACCTAATAAACGTAATTTAACAACGCCATCCTCAACATCTACTAATTCACAGTCTCCACCGTCACGTAGTAAGAATGGACGTAATTTATCTAATACCTCTTGTACTTGGTCGTTAATTGTTGCTTCTGCCATTTATCTCGACTCCTTTCCTTATAATGATTATAATGTTAGCAACAGAAAAAATCCAATATTGAATCACAAGGAGAGAAAATACTATGCCATCAACAAAACCGATGATTGAAATTTATGGAACAGCTGTTATCTGTGCTAGCTGTGTCAATGCTCCATCTTCAAAAGATACATATGAGTGGCTTCAAGCAGCCATCGACCGTAAGTACCCAGATCACACCTACGATATTCGCTATATTGATATTGAAGGTCCAATTGAGAATGATCGCGACCAAGAGTATGCCAAACGTATTCAAGAAGATGAGTTTTTTTACCCTCTTGTCCTCATAAATAATGAAGTTGTTGGTGAAGGCTATGTGCAATTAAAGCCTGTATTTACAGCACTTGAAAATTTAGGCTTTGTTCCAGACGAAACTGTTTAAACAAAGCTAAGGGATTGCTTCAACATGATGTTAGAGCAATCCCTTTTCTCTCTATGAAAGACAGTAGCTAATTAATCATTTTGACGTTTGTAATACCATAATAATCCTGATTTCATTAAGCGCGCAATACGTCCAGTGACTGTTGTATCAGCTAAGTACACAAAGCCTTGTTTTTTACCAAGAGCCCCCATGAAGCCTTTTAATTTAATGTCTGGCATCTTCTCTGGTAAATGTTCACCTTTCCAACGCATACGAAGTACTTTTACGATTTGCTCCGCTTGTTCCTCAGCTAACTGTGCTGTTGGAGGTAAATCTGATGAAGCACAATCCCCTACAATATAGACATGTTCATCATCAAGTACATTAAAATACTGAGTGACAAGTGGACGGTCATGTTTATCCTTCTCAACATCCATATCACGAACGATTTTGACAGGCTGTACACCTGCAGTCCAAACGACAGCATCGAGTAAAATTTCATCTTCGTGATTGAAAATTTTACCTGGTTCTACTTTTGTAATATTGGAGTTGGCTATAACATCAACATTATGCTTAACAAACCAATCCTTTACATACTTACTTAGTTTTTCTGGAAAATCCTTAAGAATACGTTGACCACGGTCAAATAACTTTATTTTTAAATCTGATCGACTTTCACGTAGCTCACTTGCAAGCTCAATTCCACTCAAGCCAGCCCCTACAATTCCCACTGTAGACCCAGCCGGTAAACCACAAAGTGCTTGGAATGTTGCGCGCGATTGTCCCATCGTTTGAATGCTATATGTGTGCTCTTCCGCACCTGGTACACCATGATATTTATCTTCACAGCCAAGCCCAATGACTAAATCATCATATTCAATACGTTGCCCATCTTCTAAAAGGACTACTTTTTCTGCACGATTAATTTCAACGACTTCTCCATATACAGCCGTTAAACGTTCATGCTCTGGGAAGCTTACACGAATTTCTTTATCTGTTGCAGTCCCTGCCGCCAATGCATAAAATTCTGTTTTTAAACTATGGAAAGGGGCTCTATCTACTATAACTACCTCTCTGTCTAATGGTAAGCTATTTAATAGACGAAGCATGACACGCATATTGCCGTAGCCGCCACCTAAAAGTACTAATTTACCCATAATAGTCTCCTTTTATATCTCTTTTAATAATTGTTCACAAAGTATCCACAAACGAGTATAACCGATTGTGAGAAGTTTCACAATATCAGAATGAAATTTTGTGAAAGATTTCACATAATAAATGAGAACTTGTTCATTTCGATTGATTTTAGAGCTATTAATAACGAATTCCCTTTATCTTTTATCAAAAAACGTTTCTTTTACCTTAAACATAAATAATTGACGAAAATCGTAAAACCGAGTAGCATTACTTTGGTGAGGTGACATGAATGAATCCAATGGTTGAATTTTGTATAAGTAATTTAGCAAATGGCTCTCAAGCAACTTATGAAGTACTCGAACGCGACCCAAACATCGACGTTTTGGAATATGGCTGCCTCAGTTATTGTACAAAGTGCTCGGAATCTTTTTATGCAATTGTAAATGGTGAATTAGTAGAAGCCGATTCTCCTGATGCATTAACGAAAGCCATTTATCAATTTATTGAAGAAAATCCATTATGGTAGTTTTCTAAAATGCCTATATGAAATAAATTTGAACAAATAAAAAGGATGTTATGCTAAAAATCAGCATAAACATCCTTTTATTATTTTAATACATCCACTACATATGTAGGTTGACATTCTTTTTCTAGTACAACCTTTGTAGGAGTAACACCTGTATTCACATGAATGGTGTCACAGCCAAAATGAATACCACACATAATGTCCGTGTCATAGTTATCACCGATCATCACCATGTCTTCTTTAGCCATTCCATGTTCTGTAGCGATTACTTCCAGCATGGCTGGTGATGGTTTACCAATATAGATTGGTTCAACATCTGCAACCTCTCCTACTAAGCGAGCAAAAGAACCATTGCCTGGTAAAAAGCCGTACTCTGTCGGGAATTTAATATCTTGATTAGTCGCAATAAAGGTTGCCCCTTTTTGGACAAAAATCGTTGCTCTAGCAAGTGCCATATAATCAAGCGTACGATCAATACCCATAACAAATACTTCCGGCTCATCTTCAACAGGTTCAATATTTTCATTGAGTAATGCCTGACGTATTCCATCTGTGCCCATCATGGCTACTTTTTTGCCTGCGAAATGAAGTGCCACATATTTTGCTGTTACCAATGCACTTGAATAAATATGCTCTAATGGTGCGTTTACACCAATAGACATTAAAACTTCCTGCAGTTGTTCTCGCGTCTTCGAAGAATTATTCGTTACATAAAATGGCTCAATTCCTGCTTGCTGTAAACGATGAATAAACGCAACCGCTGAAGGAATTCCTTCCTTCCCGCGATAGACAGTGCCATCTAAATCAAAGCAATAGGCTTTATATTGTTTCATTGATGGTCCTCTGGTAAAAAAGCTGAAACTGGCCCTAATTCATTTGTTAAATAATGGTGGACTGCTGGCGAGAATTGCTTTAAAGCCTCTAAATTGGCTGTTAGTACCTGAATAACCTCTGGGATATCTACATCTATAAACTCGCGTACAAGCATTTTACGCAAGCCAACAACTGCTTTATATGGTGCTTCCATTTCAGCAGCTACAACTTTTTCATCGACTAAAATATCGATGATATCCTCGTAGCTTCCTGGATCACGCATAATGAAACCGTCAATCATTAAATTGCCTACATCCATCATTGACTCCATAATGTTGTGTCCAATTCGCTCGATAGCTAATTTCTTTATATCATTTTGAAGCCAGTTATCATTATCCTCTGTCTCCAAAATAGTTAATAGCCCATCTAAGTACTGTAAATTTTTTGTGATTTTATTACGATCTACAAAATACACAAGGAAAGCCCCCATTCAAATCATTAAAAGTTGATAGTCTTTTCTCTTCTATAGTACCATAACTATAGGACTGGAAGGAGATTAAAAGATGGAACGTTTTTTTTTATATGATGATGTAGAAGATACAAAAACACGCTTTGTTAGTTTTGCTGGGAAAAAGCTACGTTATGATTTAGCTATTTTACAATCAGGCCGCTTCTTTGGAAAAGTGCTTGTCATGGATATTCAATTTGGTCGCTTTGCTATCATCGGCCCTGATGATATAGAAGAACCTGGTTACTTAGAACATGTGTACAATCGCACAGAGGAAGAAACGATAGAGTTACGAGAATATTTACGTGAATTATTGAACTAACACCCTTTTTATTGGGTGTTTTTTTATAGGGCATAAAAAAATTCCGCGTTACCCTGTAGGCGATTGCGAAATCTTTTTACGTATTGTTATTTATTTAAAGTAGATGGATTATTTTTATTATGGGGCTTATTGTCTTTGTTTTCTTCATCATTTTGTTTTTTTGCTTGCTGATTTTGACCAATAACCGCTAAATCATCTACACTTATATCAAAACCATATCCGTATTCCTCACGATCTAATGGCTTTTTATCGCGCTTGTTCTTTGCCAATATCATCACCTCCACTCATAAATTATCCTTTTTTTAATGTTTTATACTTCTTTTTTTCACACTAATTAAGTCGTTGAATCCTCAATAATCCAATGTGCAGCACTTATTAAATCTGGGAAAACGGCATCTGCTAATGGATCTTGGTCTCCTAAAAATACACCCTTTGTTCCTGCTTGTTTGCCTGCAATTATATCCGTGTCCGTATCACCAACCATATAGGATTTAGATACATCAATGTTATATTTCCTCGCTAAATCCACAATTAATTTACTATTGGGCTTTCGGCAAGCACAGCCCGACCTAGGCTTATGTGGACAATAAACGACCTCATGGATAGTGGCGCCTTTTTTCTTGAGCTCCTTCACCATATGCTCATGTATTTTCTGTAAGCTCGTTTCCTTCATGAAACCTAAACCGACACCACCTTGATTTGTCACAACAAACACATAATCAAAATGTTTATTTAACTTCTTGATCGCCTCAGGCACCTGTGGTAAAAAGTATAAATCCTTAGGCTTATTGACAAATTTCACACGACTCGTTAGTACCTCATTGATGACACCATCGCGATCTAAAAATACGGCTCTTTTCATATGCAACACACCTTTAATAAGCTGTTTTGTGCTTTAGTTTTCCCCCATTACTGCAAAAGAAAACAAGGACACAAGAAAAAACCTGATGCCTATCACATCAGGTTTCTCTTATCTTTTTTATTCCGCTAAAGGTTCTTGGTCTGTTGGCTTTGTTACCACACTTGTATCCAACACTTCGGGCTGTTTCATGACTTTGCCCGTTTTACGTAACACAAAATAAGCACAGCCAAAATTACAATACTCATATAGATAGTCTTGAAGCGTACTTATTTTCGTATCAAAAGTTGATTTTTGATTTTTATCATCAAAAAAACCCTTTAAACGTAATTGATTATAGCCCCAATCCCCTACAATATAATCGTATCTGGCTAAAATATCTGAATACCTTTCCTGAAAAACTTCCTCCTGAAAGGCTTCTCGATAATCCTTTATTAGTTCATATTCTAATCCTTCAATTATGATCAAAGTGACACCACCCTTTTCGTTCAGCCTTGACGTTTAGAGTTCTGCTTGTAATTGACGTTCTTTTGTTGCAGCATTTACTTGTTCATCTGCATGATAACTACTACGTACAAGTGGGCCTGCTTCACAATGTTTAAAGCCTTTTTCCATGGCAATCTTACGCAGTTTACCAAATTCAATTGGTGAATAATATTTTTTAACTGGTAAATGCTTTTTCGTTGGCTGTAAATATTGACCGATTGTCATAATATCTACATTATTCGCACGTAAATCGTCCATTACTTCTAAAATTTCTTCGTGTGTTTCGCCTAAGCCAATCATTAACGATGATTTCGTTGGAATTTCTGGCTGCATCTCTTTAGCCAAGCGAAGGAACTCTAATGAGCGTTCGTATTTTGCACGAGCACGTACTCTTGGTGTTAAACGGCGTACCGTTTCAATATTATGGTTTAAAATATCTGGTTTCGAATCCATTAGCAGTTGAAGGTTTTCTTTTATACCACCTAAATCTGATGGCAGCACCTCAACAGATGTGAAAGGACTTTTACGGCGAATAGCACGAACTGTTTCGGCTAATACTTGCGCACCGCCATCCTTTAAATCGTCACGCGCTACCATTGTGATTACAACGTGCTTTAAGTTCATAATTGCTACTGAATCTGCAACGCGCTCTGGTTCAGCCAAATCTAGTTCATTGGGTAACCCTGTTTTGACTGCACAGAAACGACAAGCACGTGTACAAACGGAACCAAGAATCATCATGGTAGCAGTACGTCTTTCTCCCCAGCATTCATGGATATTTGGACAGCGAGCTTCTTCACATACTGTATGCAGATTTTTCTCACGCATCAGCTTTTTAAGCCCTTTATATTCGTCGTTCGTGTTTAGTTTTATTTTTAGCCAGTCTGGTTTTCTTACATGTTCTTCTTTACTTGTAGGTTTACAAGATGTCATACGAATATCGCCCCTATCAAAAATATGCATTTTTTAATATTAACTATCTTCACTGTTGTCAATGTAACATATTAAAGGAGCTCCAACAACTATCACAATAACATTTCTACTTATAAGGGACAGGTATTTCGATGGAGGGTTGCGGTGCATCACTACTATTTGTATAAATGTTTGGAACAGGACCTCTCGTTAAGCCCATTGCTACAGGGATATCTTGTGCAACGGTTGAAGATTTACTAGCGAACGGGACAATAATCTGTACATTGACTTCTAAATGAATACCTACCTCCACATAAGCACTGTTGATCCCAAATTCCTGAATGGAGGACGTCACATTGCTATGAACATTTCCAATCACGTGGAAGCGTATCGGAATCTTTGGCCCTAAATTTCCGAGCAAAGGTATATTGGCCGCTTGACCAAGAGGTACAAAGAAGACAATACCATCACCTTCCTGAATTCTGTTAATATCATATTCAACATTATCTAATTCAGGTAAATGCGATAATTCTCCTTGTTCAGCTTGCTCTAAATACATTTTAACAAGCTCTAATGTCTCTGCTCGAACACGATTAATAATTTCTGTATTAAACTTAGTCGTCATCATTTCAGATGTACCGGGAGGAATATCTTGAATGATATCATTGACATCTAATACATTTGAGGTACGTGAATTAATGGCTTTGCTCACAACGTATGACGCAATCTTAGTGGTTTGTACCTCGGCATACTGCAAATAGGTTGGCATGAGCCGTTCGTTTAAATAATAAATAAATAATATAAGGCAAATAACCGTACTTACAATTAAAATTGTTAATCGATTAAGACGTATTCCCCTTTGATTATATGAGCGTAATTTCATCCTTTTTCGAGGGAAAAACAAAAAAATCTCCTCCTGTTCCATAACGTATGAACAGGGGGAGCAATTTATTCTACTTTTGCGGAAGCCACGTAATCGGTCTCAACACTTTCAATTGAAACACTAGGATAATCCACTAAATTGATTTCATATGTAGCTGCGAGCAATTGATTTTGCTCTTCAAAAATACGAATCCACGGTAATGCTGCATCCAATGTATTTTGTCTGGATACAATACCGCGTCGTCCATCCGATAATTTTAAAATAACGCCATTTGGATAGTGGACCACTGCCCTTTTTAACGCTTTTACAACACGAGCATCATAAAGAGTACCAGAGCCTGCTTCAACAATTGCTAACCCTTGTGAGGGTAGCATCTTTTCACGGTAAACACGATTGGTTGTAACTGCGTCAAAAACATCTGCCACGCCAATAATCTTGGCAAAAGGATGAATTTCAAAATCAACAAGCCCTCTTGGATAGCCGCTTCCGTCAATTCGCTCATGATGCTGAAAAGCACAATGTGCCACAAGTAATGAGATAGAATGTAAATTGCGCAATAAATCGAAACCATAACGAGCATGCATTTTCATTGTTTCAAACTCATCATTAGTGAGACGATCAGGCTTTGTTAATATATCTTTAGGTACCATGAGTTTACCAACATCATGCAGTAAAGCACCAATACCGATTAAGCGTAAATCCTCAGCCGAATAACCAAGCTCTTTGGCAATCGCAATGGAGTACAAGGTCACTTGGAAGGAGTGTTGATATAAATATTCATCAAATAAATAAGCATCTGTTAAAATAGTTAAAATTTCATCATTTCCAGTAACTGCAGAAAGTAGTTCATCTACAATTGAGACAATTGTCTTTGATTGCTGATCTAATATATAAGAGGCATTTACGGGATTACAACCATCAATGGATTGGAATGAATCCTTTATAGTTGTAATCACTTTATTTCGCATAGCAGGTGGAACGGTCTCTTCTACTTCTATACCTTCAGAAATATCATCGTTAATATATAGATAATGCATATTTAACTGTTGAAGTCGTTGAATAATCCGGTCATTAATAACAACATCTTTCTTTAAAAGTGGATGACCTGCCTCATTCCAAATGGTTCTACCTAATACCATTCCTTCTTTTAATACATCGATTGAAATTAATCGCATGATTTCTTCCCCAATCCATTCTTTAAACTCTCTCTATTGTTTAAAGAATCTTTGACCATAATCTATCATAATGTTTCGTAAAAATTCAGGTAAAATATATTGTTTCTTCGCATATTTAAAGCTTGGATAAAAATAACCAAATGTAAATAAATCTAACGTCACAAGTTTATAAATATGATCGTGATCCGCTAGCTTGCCATTAATCAATAATTGGCGATTGTCATTCATTGAAAATCCGTATGTCAACATTTTCCCAAAAATAACGCCTCTAAACCCTAAACCTTTTAATTCGATATAGGGCCACTCTTCATTTTTGGATTGCATATAAATTTCTTTCATTTCTGCAACGGATAATTCAATTGTACATAAATTAATAGGATGTGGAAAAATTCGATGCAAATCTAGCGCAGTTACAGTGCCCTTCGGTAAACCATCTAAAAAGATACCTGCATTGAACAATGCACAGTCGGCACCGCTTTTTTCCAAAATGGCATGTGCAAATAAATCTGATAGCTGTGAGTAATGGAACCATTCCTTGTTATAGGATTTATTTGTTGTAAAGACTGGTGTATCCAGTATTCTGTTACCTTCATCCTCCCAAAACTGTACCATTTTCTGTTCATTATTAACAATTGGCAAATCCTTATTATGAATTAAAGTATCCTCTTTTTCAACAATTTTCCTCATTTTTTTATCATATTCTATGACAAGATGACCTGTATATTGGCCAAATTTCCCTCCACCTGTCAGTAAAACACCATTGATATGTTTGCCAGTTGGCAAGACATGATGTGTATGGGACCCGAATATCACATCAATTTCGGGACATTCTTCCGCTAAGAGCTCATCCTCTGTAATGCCTAAATGTGACAAGCACACAACAATGTCAACCTCTTTACGTAGTTGATGTGCTAGACGTAGCAATGTACTGCGGGCATCGTCCATATGCCAATTTAATTCTTGATAATACACTTCAAACATGGCTGTAGCAGCAATTACACCTATTTTTGTACCTGTTTCTGTTGTTAAAATAACATAGGGCTTCATCCAAGATGGCTTTTCCCCTTGAGAGGCATAGACATTCGCCACCACAACTTCAAAATTGGCATCATCATATAAATGGAAGAGCTCTTCATGTGACAATGTAATGCCTTCGTTGTTACCGATTGTCACTACATCATAACCTGCCTCATTAAGTAATTGTACATTGCCTCTCCCAACCGTCGCCTCTGTATAAATATTAGAACGGTCTAAGTGATCTCCAACATCAAATAAATAGCTTGTTTCCCCTATTGCCGCTAGATTGTTACGCATCTCTTTCACATAGCTTTGCATACGTGGCCAATACTTAAAATGACTATGCAAATCATTTGTGTGAAAAATATGGATTTTTTCAAGCATTAAAGCCACCTCATTTCAAATTAAGCTAATATGCCTTCTATAATGGAACGAATTCCTAATAATAATAAAATAATCCTTAGGGCGAGTACAAGCGTATCTGATTTAATTCTTTTATTTAATGCCGCCCCCAATTTTGCCCCAATATAGGCCCCTGGAATAACAGGGATTGTATAGAGCCACGGCACATGTCCGAAGTAAATATGGCTTGAGGAATTTACAATGGACGTTAAAAACACCATAAACATCGATGTTGCCACTGCGACATGTGGTGGAAATAAAAACAAAATAATCATTGCTGGTACAATCATCGAGCCACCACCAATGCCGAACAGCCCAGAAGCAAAGCCAATACCAAATGTTAATATAAAGGCAAACCAAATAGGATAGCCATATATAAAGGTATTGCCCTCAGAGTCTGTAAATTCTTGTTGCGTACCATTTTTCACAAACCATTTTACTGGCTTCAACTTGTCACGGACAAGCAAAATGATTGATAAAATAATAAGCAGAATACCAAAATATAAATTGAAGGATGGTAAGTCTAATCCTTTATTGACCCAAGCTCCAAGAATCGTTCCTGGAATACTTCCAAGAAAAAATATAAAGCCACTTTTATAATCCACCGTTTTGGATTTCATATAGCTTAATGTGGAGGCTAGCCCTGTAAAGATCATCATAACAACTGATAAACCCACTACTTTTTGAGGCGTAATATCTGGAATCATTCCTAGATTTAAACCAATATATAAGGTTGCTGGTACTAAAACGATACCACCACCTAGCCCAACCAATGAGCCAATTAGACCCGCCAATAGTGCAATGATAACTAATAAAATAAATTCCATTATAGTTCCCCTTCAAACATGTTTAATTGTTTAGGCGCTAGTCCAACATCTTTAATATTCAACATGTCTTGTAGCTCCTTTGCATTTTTCGCTGCATGATTACCTGAATTATTATTAAATAATACGAAGAGTTCATTGACCTCTTTTTCAAGCTTTTGCATGCTATGCCCAAGCTGTTGTAATTCTTCTTTATTATAATCATATAAAAAGCGAACTTTACGCCAATTTTCAGCATTCCCTGTGTTGCGCCATCCATGGATATTGCGACCATGGATACGGATAAGTGCTTTACTCGCCGTCACTACAGGATAGAAGGGGACTGAACCTACACCAGCCTGTGGTTCATCACAAATCGTATGAATAAATTGATGTTCACGTAAAAAATCCATCGTCTGCTGTACGACATTTTCTGCATACCATGTTTGATTTCGAAACTCAATAGCTACTTCAAAATCCTTGAGCTGCTGCCGTATATACAATAAATATTGTACATTTTTTGCCTGGCAATCAAACCACGGTGGAAATTGTGCTAATACCATTGCTAGCTTTCCATAACGTTTAAATTCATTCGCACATTCGATAAAAGCATTGAACATATCATTTTTTGTTTCAAAAGGTATATCACCACGCAAATGGCCAGTCATACCTTGGTACGCCTTTACAACAAAACGAAAATTTTCGGGTGTATCCTCACACCATTTACGAACATGCTCCTTGGACGGGATGGCGTAAAAAGACGTATCGACTTCGACCGTTAAAAAATGACCTGTATAATCAAATAATTTATCTTTTGAGGTAGTCACTCCACTAGAAAGTGAAGGGTGATCGCCCCAACCGGTTAATCCAACTACAATCATGTGACACCCTCCTCTATGTACATAATCATAGCACACAGTATGATACTAGAAATAAACATCATGTAAAAAATATCGCATTCTTTTGTACATTCAAAATGAAGGTTTGTCTCTTATATGCAAAAGAAAAAGCATGAGTCCATATACCCTTGAACTCATGCTACTTAATTGGGCTACCTATTATTTCACAAGATTTTGTTGGATAGCCTCTAAAAACTTAATTCGGCTATAAGCTGGGCCACCTTCCATTAATGGATCAAGTACATTGACAAACACTTGGTCATTTTTAAAGGCATTAATATTTTGGATGATTGGATTGTTTTTAAAGTCTTCTAAAGCATTTGGTGCATCCGCATTTTCATCTGTTGAAAACTGTACAAATAAATAATCAGGGTTCATATCTGCCAGTTGTTCCACAGAAATGGCTTCTTGTGCTTTTGCTTTCGCAACTTCATCAGGCACTGCTAAACCGAGTTCTCCATAAAGAACAGCATTTAAAAATACTTCTTTTGGATAAACATAAGCCTGTCCACCACGAATACGAACAGCAGCTACTTTTTTATCTTGTAGTTTCTCAGTTAACGTCGTTTTAGCAGCTTCAATATCTGCCTTATATGTAGCTAAGATTTTCTCTGCATCTGCTTGCTTACCTGTTAATTCAGCTAATAAGTTTAAATTAGACTCCCAGTTTGTCGATATATGCGACACTAAAATAGTAGGAGCGATTTTCTCTAATTTACTTTGTACTTCTTCTGGGAACTTTGTTGAACCTAAAATGACATCAGGATCTAATTCTAATATTTTTTCAAAATTTGGTTTGATTTTCTCACCAATTGATTCTGCTTTGTCTGTTACAGAAGCATATAGCTCAGGGAACTTGCCACCAATAGCAATAGCTCCTACTGGATGAACATCAAGAACAACCATATCCTCCATCGCTTCCATAGCACCTGTTACAACAATTCTTTCGACCTTTTCTGGTACTTCATAGCTTTCACCAAGATATTCAATTGTTCTCGTACCATCTTCATTTGTAGATTCATCTTTTGTTTGCGTTGCTTCTTCTTTTGGCGTATCTGTGGATGTTTCCTCTTCCGTAGTCTTTTTCTCACTACATGCAGCTAGGATCAGCATAAATAATGCGATGACACTAATAAATAGAAACTTCTTTTTCATTGACAATAATCTCCTTTAAATTGTTATCGTTATGACAAACAGCTATGTCATCTGGCATATTGAAGCATTGAACATGAAATTATTTTATCAGCTCCTACTTTTCAATTGATATTGATTCTCATTATCATTTTAGTATGTAATCATCCAAAAATCCAGTATTATTTTAATATATTACAAAAATCCATTTATGATCTGATATATCAGATCATAAAAAAGCCCCTAGTCACAAGTTTTACTGTGACTAGGGGTGGTAAGTTAATTACCCGATAGACCCTTCCATCTCGAATTTAATCAGACGGTTCATTTCTACTGCGTATTCCATTGGTAGTTCTTTTGTGAATGGCTCGATGAAGCCCATTACAATCATTTCTGTCGCTTCTTCTTCAGAAATTCCGCGAGACATTAAGTAGAATAATTGCTCTTCAGATACTTTTGAAACTTTTGCTTCATGCTCTAAAGAAACATTATCATTTAAGATCTCGTTGTACGGAATTGTATCAGAAGTCGATTGATTGTCCATGATCAGTGTGTCACATTCGATGTTCGCACGTGCACCACTAGCTTTAGGACCAAAACGAACTTGTCCCATATAAGTTACCTTACCACCTTGTTTAGCAATCGATTTCGATACGATTGTTGAAGATGTGTTTGGTGCCATATGGATCATTTTTGCGCCAGCATGTTGGTGCTGTCCTTTACCTGCTAATGCAATGGATAATGTCATACCACGAGCACCTTCACCTTTCAGGATACATGCTGGGTATTTCATTGTTAACTTAGAACCGATGTTACCATCAATCCATTCCATTGTACCGTTTTCTTCAACAACTGTACGTTTCGTTACAAGATTGTAAACGTTATTCGCCCAGTTTTGAATCGTTGTATAACGGCAATAAGCATCTTTACGTACAACAATTTCTACAACTGCAGAGTGTAAAGAGTTTGTTGTATAAACAGGTGCTGTACAACCCTCAACATAATGTACGTGTGCACCCTCGTCCACGATAATTAATGTACGTTCGAATTGACCCATGTTTTCAGAGTTAATACGGAAGTAAGCTTGTAATGGTGTTTCTACTTTTACACCTGGTGGTACATAGATAAATGATCCACCTGACCATACAGCTGAGTTTAATGCAGCAAATTTATTGTCCGTGTAAGGAATTACTTTGCCCCAATATTGTTTGAAAATATCTTCGTTTTCACGTAAAGCTGAGTCAGTATCTTTGAACACAATACCAAGATCTTCAAGGTCTTTTTTCATGTTGTGATAAACTACCTCAGACTCATATTGTGCTGATACACCAGCAAGATATTTTTGTTCTGCTTCTGGAATACCTAATTTATCAAATGTAGCTTTGATTTCATCAGGCACTTCATCCCATGATCGTTGTGTAGCTTCTGATGGTTTTACGTAGTACGTAATTTCATCAAAATCTAAATCTCCAAGATCGCCACCCCATTGTGGCATTGGTTTTGTATAAAATGTTTCAAGTGCTTTTAAGCGGTACTCAAGCATCCACTCTGGCTCTTGTTTCATATTTGAAATTTCACGGACGATTTCTTCAGTTAAACCACGTTTTGAACGGAAAATTGATACGTCCTTGTCATGGAATCCGTATTTGTAATCGCCGATATCAGGCATTTTTTTAGCCATCGTTTCTCCTCCGTTCACTGAGATGTATTTTCTCCAGGTATTCAACCCTTGTCTTGGATGAAAGCCATGTCGCTTTCATCCAAGCAACAAGGATGTAAGATTTATTTCACGCCTTTTTCCATTGCTTTCCAAGCTAATGTCGCACATTTAATTCGTGCAGGAAATTGTGAAACACCTTGCAGTGCTTCTACATCCTCAAGGTCGTATTTATCGCTATACTCTTCCCCCATCATCATCTTAGAAAAAATATCTGAAAGCTCTATTGCTTCTTCAACCTTTTTCCCTTTGATGAGCTGTGTCATCATCGATGCAGAGGACATGGAAATAGAGCAGCCTTCGCCGTCAAATTTTGCATCCTCTACGATACCGTCAGTCACTTTTAATGTTAAGTGAATGCGGTCGCCACATGTTGGATTGTTCATATCAATCGTTACAGCATCCTCTTGTAAAGATCCTTTATTACGAGGATTTTTATAGTGATCCATAATGACTGAACGATATAGTTGATCTAAATTATTAAAAGACATCTCCAAAATACTCCTTCGCAGAACGTAACCCTGCAACTAAACGGTCAATATCCTCCTCTGTATTGTACAGATAGAAGCTTGCACGCGCTGTTGCTACTTGCTGAAGACATTTCATTAGTGGCTGTGCACAATGATGTCCTGCACGAACAGCAATCCCATTCATGTCAAGCACCGTTGCAACATCATGTGGATGTACATCATCTAAGTTAAATGTCACCAATCCACAACGCTTCATTGGATCACGTGGACCGAAAATTTTCAAACCGTCAATTGTCTCAAGCTGATCCATTGCGTAGCCTACAAGCTTATGCTCATGTGCTGCAATATTATCTAGCCCAATGTCAGTTAAGAAATCAATAGCGGCACCTAAACCTATTGCACCTGCAATAATAGGCGTTCCACCTTCAAATTTCCACGGTAATTCCTTCCACGTTGAATCATAAAGCCCGACAAAATCAATCATTTCGCCACCAAACTCAATTGGCTCCATCTTTTCAAGGTGTTCCTTTTTACCATATAGTACACCTATTCCAGTTGGTCCGCACATTTTATGCCCTGAGAATCCGAGGAAATCCACATCCAAATCTTGCACATCGATTTTCATATGTGGGGCAGCTTGTGCACCATCGGCCACCATAACCGCACCATTAGCATGTGCAATTTGAGCAATTTCTTTAATTGGATTTATTGTTCCAAGGACGTTTGACGCCATAGAAACAGAAACGATTTTCGTTTTAGGTGTGACTGTTGCACGAACTTTCTCCAGACTAATAGTACCATCTGCTTCTAGCTCAATGTATTTCAATGTTGCATTTTTCTCTTTAGCCAGCTGTTGCCAAGGAATAATATTGGAGTGGTGCTCCATATGGGTAATAACAATTTCATCACCCTCCACGACATTAGCACGCCCATAACTTGACGCCACCGTATTTAAAGCCGTTGTTGTGCCACGTGTAAATATAATTTCCTGCGTTGATTGTGCATTGATAAACTTACGAACTTTTTCACGTGCACCTTCATATTTATCTGTTGCACGATTTCCTAATGTATGCACGCCACGGTGAACATTAGAATTATCAAATTCATAATATGCTTTAATAGCTTCAATCACTTGAACAGGTTTTTGAGACGTTGCAGCACTATCAAGATAAACAAGTCTATGACCGTTGACATCCTGATTTAAAATTGGGAAATAGCTTTTAATGTCTTTATTCATCATTAGCGAACTTTCCTTTCAATAACCTCCGTCAGTTGCTTTTGAACGCCCTCAATTGGTAATTGCGTAACAACTGGCGCAAGGAATCCATGGATAACAAGGCGCTCTGCCTCTGCTTTTGAGATACCACGGCTCATTAAATAATAAAGCTGTAATGGATCTACTCGACCAACAGACGCTGCGTGTCCTGCTGTTACATCATCTTCATCAATTAATAAAATTGGGTTTGCATCCCCACGAGCTTTTTCTGACAGCATTAATACACGTGATTCTTGTTGTGCATCTGCTTTTGTCGCACCATGCTCGATATAGCCAATACCGTTAAAGATTGATTGAGCTGCATCTTTCATTACACCATGCTTTAAGATATGCCCGTTAGAGTTTTTACCCCAGTGACGAACCTCCGTAGTGAAGTTAAGTTTTTGTTCTCCACGACCAACTACTACTGTTTTTGTATCTGCATGAGAACCGTCACCAATTAAATGTGTAATGTTTTCAGAGATTGTATCTGAGTCATTCATCAAACCAAGAGCCCAGTCAACTTTTGCATCACGTGCTAATCGTGCACGACGATTTACGTATGTCGTAAAGCCTTTTGCAAGTACATCTACTGCACCATATGTTACTTGTGCATTATCTTGGACAACGACTTCAGCAATAATATTTGCTTGACCTTTTGCCTCTTCAATTGTTGAAATATATGTTTCTACATAAGTTACAGCAGAATTAGCTTCCGCTACTACTAAAACGTGGTTGTATAATGAAGCTTCTGCATTGTCGTTTAGGAAAACAACTTGAAGTGGTTGCTCAATGATTACGTTCTTTGGTACGTATACAAACACACCACCATTAACAAGCGCTGTATGAAGTGCTGTTAACTTATGCTCCTCCACTTTAACAGCTTCTGTCATAAAGTATTTTTGAACAAGTTCACCATGTTCACGGACTGCTGTGAAAATATCAGTAAAAATAACACCTTTATCAATAAGTTCTTGCGATGTCTTAATGTACGCTGGTGTATTATTACGTTGGATATATAGGTTTTCTTGTGATTCAAGGTCAATTAACCCTTTTGCTTCTTCAGGTAGAGCATCCAATGAAGAGAATGCCTCACTATGAACCGCCAATTGCGGGAATTCCATGAAATCCCATTTTGTAATATTCGTTCTATCTGGTTTTGGCAAATCTAAACCAGTTACTTTGTCTAGTGCTGCCGTGCGAAGTTCTGTAAACCAAGTTGGTTCACCATTTGCTTCTGAGAACGAGCGCACGTCCTGTACTGTTACAGGCAAGTTAAGTTCCACTGTCATGCTAGTTCGTCCTCCTTCTTATGCTTCTTGTTCTTCTGCTTCTTCTTCGATACCTAATTCTTTTTTAATCCAATCATAGCCTTCTGCTTCTAAGCGTTGTGCAAGCTCTGCACCACCAGATTTTACAACACGTCCTTGCATCATTACGTGTACATGATCTGGAGTAATGTAGTTTAATAGACGTTGATAGTGTGTGATCATTAAGCAACCAAAGCCTTCACCGCGCATTGCGTTAATGCCTTTTGATACTACTTTTAATGCATCAATATCAAGTCCAGAGTCAATTTCGTCTAAAATGGCAAATGTTGGTTTAATCATCATTAATTGAAGAATCTCATTACGTTTTTTCTCACCGCCAGAGAAACCTTCATTTAAATAACGTTGAGCCATATCTTCATGCATTTCTAGGAAATCCATATTTTTATCTAATTCACGAATAAATTTCATTAATGAAATTTCATCGCCTTCTTCACGACGCGCATTAATCGCCGAACGTAAGAAATCAGCATTTGTTACACCAGCAATTTCTGATGGATATTGCATTGCTAGGAATAAACCAGCTTGAGCACGCTCGTCCACTTCCATTTCAAGTACATCTTCGCCATCAAGCTCTACAGTACCTGAAGTGACTTCATATTTAGGATGACCCATAATTGCAGAAGCTAGTGTCGATTTACCAGTTCCGTTTGGTCCCATGATTGCGTGAATTTCATTTGTATTAATTGTAAGATTTACGCCTTTTAAAATCTCTTTCCCGTCGATCGCAACGTGAAGATCTTTAATAACTAAAGTTGACATGAAAATACCTCCATAGTGTTCAGTGAATGGGTCAACCATTCCTTAATTATTATCATTCTAATCTTAACTGAAAATCGTTCTCTATGCAAACCATTTCAATTACTTTCCCATTTCTCAAATAAAATATTGAAAAACAAAGGATTTATAAGCGTTTTCAGATTATTACTAGTTCAGCTAGACAATGAGAATAGACTTTCTTCATTTTCAATGAAATATCCCTAATTGAGAATAGATTTCATCTAGCTACATAGTGAAAACCTCTTGGAAAGTGTTAATTGTAGCGGTTTTATGACAAATTTGCATAAACAACCATAACTATACTATAACCTATTTCATTAAAATGGAATCAATTAAAAACAAGATATTTTAGGCAAAGTTTCTTCTAGACTTCAATAACCAAATCCATCTCGCAAGATAACATAATATTCTAATTATTATTTTGACATTTACAATCATTTTTCATCTTAAATAATATATAATTAAGGTAAAATCAATCTTATTTTTAGATTAATAGAGGTGAATATTTGTGGAGTTACGTCAATTACGCTATTTTGTAGAGGTTGCTGAACGGGAGCATATTTCAGAGGCCGCGGAGCATCTTCATGTAGCCCAATCTGCCATCAGTCGGCAAATCGCAAACCTTGAAGATGAATTAGGCACGCCATTGTTCGAGCGCGTTGGTCGAAATGTGAAATTAACTCCCATTGGGAAAACATTTCTTGAGCATACCATTACAGCCTTAAAGGCCATTGATTTTGCGGCAAAGCAAGTAGAAGAATATTTGGATCCTGCCAAAGGTTCTATTAAAATTGGCTTTCCAACAAGTTTGGCTAGCTATGTTCTGCCTACTGTTATATCCGCCTTTAAACGAGAATATCCCGATTTACAATTCCAACTACGTCAAGGATCTTATCGATTTTTAATTGATGCGGTCAAAAACCGGGAGTTAAACCTAGCCTTTTTGGGACCATTACCCCCTAAGGACGAATCCATTCAGTCCACAATTCTGTTCACTGAGAACATCGCCGCACTACTACCCGCTAATCACTCATTAGCTAAAAGGGAAAGTATTCAGCTAGCAGAGTTGAAAAACGATTTATTTGTCTTATTTCCAGATGGCTATATATTACATAAAGTAGCTATGGATGCTTGCCGTGCTGCAGGCTTCTTACCAAATGTTATTTCAGAAGGTGAGGATTTGGATGCACTGAAAGGTTTAGTAGCTGCTGGTATAGGTGTTAGTCTATTACCTGAAAGCTCCTTATATGATTCAGCCGCTCGATTTACCGTCAAGGTTCCAATTGAATCACCCACAATACCTAGAACTGTTGGCATTATCTCACCCGTAAATCGAGAAATCGCACCATCTGAAGCAATCTTTTTAGATTTTGTGAAACATTTCTTTTCTCGTCTTTCCCAATTCCAATAAAAAGGCGATGTCAATAGCAGAGAAAGACTTTTTGACAAGGCGAGAGGTTGATTTCCGTTCCGCCAGCATCCTTTCCAAGGGGCATCCGATGAGCCGCTTCACTCACCGCGTTCGCTCCAGGTCTCCGCTGTGACGCTAATCCCTAGGAGTGACGCTGGCTCTACTCTAATCAACCATACCGCATTTTGTCTTTCTTACTAACTTAAGGAACATAGCCTATTATTAGAGAAAGGATAGGCTATTATTTTCAATGTGAAGAAGTATTGGTCCCAACAGCCATCGATTAAATGAGTAATGAACACCATCATTTTATTTGTGCAACCTTTATCACTTTGCAGATGAGAGTGGCAGACTACTTGACTCCCGTAGGATAGCATGACAGGGGGCAACTGCTTTTATTCTGCACAACAGCGGCAAGCAAGTTTCCTAAAACGAAAAGCCCTTTTCACCTTTCACTTTCAATACTATGAAAAAAATCGCCTGAAAAGGCGATTTTTTTGCATGAATGCTATTCAATTGATTGCTCACTGATCCATTGTAAAGTTCTTGCACCTAAGCCTCCAGCACGCCATAGCACCACGTCATGATAGCTTCTTTTTTGTATATAGTTTACCCATTTTTCAAGTGTTTCTTGATCTGCATACCAAACCTCATGACTGACATTGTCATCATCTACATACGTAAAATAAACGGCCCCACTCCCCTTATCACGCTGCTTCACTGCATTCGTTTCAGCTAATAGTTGTTCAGCCTCAAGCTCTGTTAAAGCAACAATTTGACCTTCGGCTACCCAATCAAAGCCTCCTGTAGCAAAGGCAATCGCTAAATCCTGATTGGACTTCTTCACTTTTCTCACTAAATCATTGAGAAAAGAGTAAGTGGCCTTCGCACCTGGACCACTATGATAGCCATGAACATTATAGGCCATGACAGTATAGATTGGTCCATTTGGCAATTTCATATTAAATGGAAAACTTGGCTCTAGAACGACATGTAATGTCACATCCTTTTTTGAAAGAGCTTTGTACAGCTCTTTTAAAAAAAGAATGTAGTTTCGAAGGTCTTTCTGTGCTACCTTTTCATAATCAATCTCAATGCCACTCACTTGGTATTGATCGACTACTTGCAAAATATTATTGATATGCTTTTGCCTCGCAGAAGAATCCTGCACGAGTCTATGCAAAAGCGTACTGTCCTTTTGAACAGAAGGGGCATTATCTGTTACATAATCATTGATAAGCGTTAGGATTACAGGATGGGAATCATTAAATTGTTGCTGCGTTTGTTGTAGCATGTCAATCGCATTTTCAGTTAATAATAGTTCATCTTTGCTATTAAAATAAGCACCGAAAACCCGTATATCTTGTAATCCATCTAGAGAATTTTTCACATCCTCCATCGCAGATTTATTTTGCCATTCTGGTAACCAGATGGACAATCGAAGCTTCTCCTTGTCCTTTATTCCTACCTTTGCTTCAGCTGGTGGCTCTTTACTATTACTACAAGCAGTGATAAATAGTAGTGCTATACATATAAACAATACAAAGTTCTTCACTTGAATCAAATTTCACCCCGATTTAGAAGGTTTCAATAAAGAAATCCACAACATGATTAAACATGGTGATGGTTTTATGCTTCACCTTCTCAAAATTCGTATATTGGTTCGTAAATATGGTTTGATCTTTACTGTCTGTAATTAATATATCCTCTATCAATGTATCGTAAATATCATCTGCATACTGTTCATGTGAAGTATCCTTTTTACTGTACAATGCACCAAATCCAATTTGTGACCCTTGTAACAATGGATTTATTTGAACGGTCTCGGATAATACATTATCAACATCTATTTCTATTTTATCCTTATTCACGGTAATGTTAAATACTCTTTTTTTCGTTAAGTTTCTTGGGTATTCTTTGTCATTAATCCGTGACCCATTTTGTGTATCTTGATAGGAATAAACGGTCGCTTTGTTAAAGGCATATTCCTCTTCATTCCATTTTATTTCATTTAACTGAAAACGCTGCTTTTCAACAATTCCTGCTCCTGGTAATTTTTCGCTAATCACAATCTCATTATCTACTAATGCAACTCGCAAATAGCTATTCGTTTTTTCATCGTAATTAATATAGAAGGCTTGCTGACCCACAACATTTCCCTTAAAAGTAAAATGCGCCTGATAGTTTTCGGGTAAGGCTTCCTTAAAGAGAATTCTCCCTTCACTTGATGGTGCTGATGTTAACGTAACTTCATTATTTTCAAATTCAGCAGCACCGTTCATTACATCCCACTTCTGTGCTAATGAAAGATCCCCTATTTTGAATTCAACATTTTGTTTACTAGCTTGACGGATTTTCATCATGACATGATTGGTTGACCAATAGGGGGAGACTTGCAAGCGATTTAAATTATACAAATCTGCCTCTCGATCATTATAGGCACCTAACTCTAAATTGAAGTGCATACGAAACTTGTCTTTAATTTCCTTATCATTGACATGCTGAACAAGTGGGTCCATATTGTTATACAGTGAGTTGGCATGCATAATTGCATAGGCTTTCGGCACTTCGCCAAACTCCTGTTGATAGATTTCCTCCATCAATGTGTAATCCTTGCGAATGCGTTTTTCCATCTCTAATCGTGTTTCACTTGGAATCATATATTGATTTCGAATAAAGTCCATTAAATAGTGGTTATAGTATTCTATCGTTGTTTTATTTGGTACATTATTTTCATCAATCACACCAAGAGACTGTCCCTTATCATTAAAAATATTAATATAGGTTAGCCTATATCCATTAGATCCTAGCTCCCAATAACCGCTTCGTTCCATTAGCTTTAAATCTTTAGGCTTTAAAAATTTATTGTCTCGCGTATCCATTTTATTAGCATACGTAAACATCGTCGCCTTATAATTTAATTTTTCCATAATATTTTGAGCAAAAATACTGGAGTCTGTTCGTCCATCCTCAAACGATAAATACAATGCTTTTTCTGGCAATGGTTTATCTTTTTGATAAAAATCTAAAATATCCTGTTGCGTAATGGTTTGATAACCTTGCTTTTCTAGCAATGTTAATTGTTCTTCTAAATTCTTTTTGGACACATATTTAGGTGAATCATTTCTACTCACACCGAAATAGGAAAGGGCAATAAAGCCCTCTTTATTGTTTAATGGTACCGTTTCAGCTGTTCGTTTCTCTGTTAAAAATACAGCTTTTATTAAAATAACAGCTAACAAAACTACAATGATTAATTGCACGATTGAACGGATGATTTTTCGACGATTTTTTTTTGCTGGCTGGAGTTCTATATTTCTCTCATTCATTCCTTCTCACCCATTTTTCTAATTTTTAACATCGAAAATCGGGATTTTCGTAATTTTTGCTTTTCCATTTTCTTTTCTTTCGCGAGAATGTCCTGAGGTGTCTCCCTTGTCCCCCATGTAGATTTCCAAAACGTCACCCAAGCAACTGGCATCTGCCAAAGCAAAATAAATTCATAATAGAGAACAAAGATAAAGCCAAATCCCCATAATTTACTTTTTCTAAAGAATAAATGAGCCAAACTCATTAGCATGGCCATTAGTAGTAAGCCAATTAAAAAAGTGGTTGGAAAAATACCATACATCAGTGGTACATAAATTAAGTTATAAACAACGACAATTGGTGCAGCAATCGGCACAATTAAACCAATAATGAAGAAAAGGAACATAAACGGTTCTTTTTTCCACATAAATAAAAATGCTCGTAATGATTCTCTTAGCCAAGAGCGTTTCCATCTCATTTGCTGTGATAAAAAAACTTTTGTGTCAGAGGGTACGATCGTTGAGCAAATGGCATTGTCCTGATAACCTGTTCGATGCGTTTTCAAAATATAGTTAGTCATACTGCGATCATCACCAAATGTCGCTGGCTGACCAAGAAATTTTTGATTGAGCCAGGCCTTTTCATTTTTTAAAATAAGCTCTTTTCGATAACATGCTAATGGCCCAGATAAGCAAGTAACCGTATCAAACCATGATTCAGCCGCTTTCATAATGCGGAAGGCGATATAATAACGGACCGTTTGTAATTTCGTTAGAGCATTCGTAAATTTATTTTCAACCTCAGTTCGGCCAGCTACACCACCCATTTTAGGATCTTGAAATGGCTGTACTAAATTGCGGATTGCATGTGGCTCTAAAAAGCTATCTGAATCCACAAAAACAACTAAATCATGCTTTGCTTGATGAACACCAGCTACTAACGCTTCCCGTTTCCCTCCATTTTGTGGCAGCTTATAAAACTGTAAGCGATCATTTGTCCTAAAACGCTCGCCCTCTTGATGAATAAGGTCAATCATGTCCTTTGCCTTTTCTTCTGTACGATCTGTTGAACAATCATCCACAACAATGACTTCTAATTTATCTACTGGATAATATTGATTGATACAGCTTGAAATTGTGCGATGAATCCATTCTTCCTCATTAAACACGGGGATAATAATCGATACACCTGGTTCAAACTTCGGATTGATTGGTACATTCTTATAGAAAATACCAAATATATATCTACTTAGTAGAAACGTAGCCGCAATAATACTATATAAATATAAAAATTTATTAAACCTAAAGTAAATCACACTTTCGGCTCGCATTAACATGACAATAAGTGATACAACCAATAAAAATAAACTGGCCATAAAAATAGAAATGCCCCAACGTTTTTTTGTCATATATTCATTCAAAGGCTGTAAAAATTCACAGGCAACGTAATACTGGATTTGTCCATCTATCTCTTTCGTAAAAAAACGTTTAACCTTAGCCTTTAACTTTACTTTAGCTTCATAGCCCTCAGGCATCGCTCCACCTGGTATTGTAAAATTCATTGTTAAAATTTCATCGATGAGTAAATGATGGGGCTGATTCGTGTAAACAAGGATACCTGTTACTGAAATATCCTCCGCATAGTATTTGTCTGAACTCACTTGACGTCGTGCTCGTTTAATTTGCACCTCAAAATGAGTTTCATAGCGCAAGCTTAGTTGTTGGAGCCGATAAATTTCATTCACATCGGCAGGATCAATTTCATCTTTCTGGTAGGATGCTCCACGCCGATTGACAAGGCTCCGTACATTTTCGGGATCAGGAATATTTGATAAAATCCGACGATCAGAGCGTGGTATGGTTAAAACCTCTTTTTTCGTTTTCATCATTCATTCACATCCCTATTTGAATCTTCTTCAATCCACGTCGACATTTTACTAAAGCTGTAACCATCTTGTTGCAGCTTTTCAATGATGAGTGGCAGTGCTTCTACCGTATTAGTTCCATCTAAAATGTGCATGACAATGACCTTTCCTGGCCCGACCCTAGACATCACTCGATCATAAATGTCTTGTGCTGTATACTCTAAATTCCAATCAAAAGAAGCTATATCATACATAGCAATCGTTTTAATGCCCGCAGCAGTGATGATTTTGGCTGTTCGCTCATCCATTATGCCTTGTGCTGGTCTAAAATAGAGTAGAGGTGGCTCTTGTAGCGCATAGGTCAAAGCCCTATGTGCTTTTACTAAATCGTCCTGTAAATCTTCGGGTGTCATTTTCGTAACATCTAGATGGTAATAGGAGTGACTAGCTACCTCATGACCTTCCTCTACAATCATCTTTGCTAATTGTGGATTTTTCTCCACGCCACTACCGATCAAGAAAAAGGTGCTTTTGATTTCATATTTACGTAAAATATCCAACACTTCTTTTACTCTTTTTTCATGTGCCCAGTCATCAAAAGTAATCGCAATCTCCTTTTTAGTCGTCTCTTTCCGATAATATAAATTCGGCTTGACCTGCTCATAATTTAAATTGGGGCTAACAGCATCATAACCAGCTATTTCTTCTACAGACTTTGTTAAATAGCGCTCATCTAATAAATCACTTAAAGTAGTAAAGGTATACTCCCGTTCGTTCGCTAATTGGGCTAATAAAGGAATGGCATCTATAATAGCAGGGTTAATGTATGTGTTGAGATGAATAATAGAGCCCCTATCAATATATTGGCCGATATAGTCGGTCAATTCCTGAGCACTTTGCATTTTTCGATCAAGTGGATTAATAGATAATCCAATAACGGCCTTCATATTTAGTGCCGCTGCTGCTAAGCGCATATTATCGGTAACATCACCTGAGCGACTACGAACAAATTGTGGTGTATAACCTAAATGCTCTTTAAAAATTTGATTGGTTAAAACGATTTCTTCATACGTTTGGTCATAATCTAAAATTGATACATCTGGAAATGTCAATGTACCATTTTGCACCTCATGTCCCCTTTTTAATATTTCTTTAACAAGCTCTGGCTCCTGAGCAACACGCATCCCCTCTAGAAAAAAGGTTGCTTTCATATTCGATTCATCTAATTTTGTCAGTAATAACTCCATCGTTTCATTATCTGCGAAGCCATTAAATGTTAAGGCAACCTTTGGCACAACTATATTGGCATGACTGATTAAGTCACTCATAGTACCATCAGATTTTTTGACGTCTATGGTAGAATCAACTGGGTGAATCGTTTCTTTAGGAGTAGATTGACAGCCTGCTAACAACAGTAGAATGAGCAGACCACATAGTTTAAGTTGTTTCATTTCCCATGAATTCTCCTTATAATTTGTAATAATTTTTATTTTTAAACAGAAAATGGGTATTTCGTGTATCAAAAATTAAAGAAGCCTGTTGGTCAATTAAAGAGTAATCAATATCTGAATGATTCGTTAAAATTAATACTGCGTCTGCCTGTTGGATTATTTCTACTGTTAGTAGGTCCGTCTTGACAAGAGCTTGCTCTACAGAAAAGGTTTCAATAAAAGGATCGATAATCTTTAACTGACACTGATTATCTAGTAGTTGTTGAATAACACGAAGTGCTGGAGATTCACGTGAATCATTTATATTGGGCTTATAAGTAACGCCAATGACAACAATGTTTGCCTTACACAGCTCTTTACTTTGTAGACGTAAGTAGTTTTCTAATCTGTTCACAACAAAATGAGGCATGGAATCATTGACTTTATCTGCCGCTTCAATTAGCGTTGCCGAGATCCCGTGTTGTTGTCCTGCCCACAATAAGTATTTAGGATCGACTGGAATACAATGCCCTCCTACTCCTGGTCCAGGTGTAAATGGCATAAAACCATATGGCTTTGTAGAAGCTGCATGAATGACTTCCCAAATATCGATATCCATTTTGTAGCAAATCTGACTTAACTCGTTGACAAGGGCAATATTAATTTGACGAAATGTATTTTCCAGCAATTTCTCCATCTCAGCCACTCTTGGGCTTGAAACAGGACAAACATTGGTATGAATGACTGTTTCATAAAAGATCTTTGATACTTCTAAGCATGCTGCAGTTATTCCACCAACCACTTTAGGCGTATTCGATACGGAAAAGTTGATATTTCCTGGATCCACACGTTCTGGTGAATAGGCTAAAAATAAATTTTGACCAATCACAAAACCATAGTTTTCTAAAATAGGCTGGACAATTTCTTCTGTTGTCCCAGGATACGTTGTGCTTTCAAGAATAACTAACCCATTCGTCTTGATATATTGTCCGATGGTATGTGTTGCTTCTTTTATATATGAAATATCGGGAGTTCCTTCTGCAGTAGTAGGTGTAGGCACACAAATCATAACGACATCCACTTGTGAAAGCTTAGAAAAATCATTCGTTGGCTCAAATTGATTACTCTTTAGCATTTGCTGTATATTTTCTTTAGGTAGATCAGCGATATAACTATGACCATTTTGTAACTGCATGATTTTATCTTGGTTTTTATCAAAGCCTATTACCTGAAACCCACTTTGAACCATTTCCACTGCAAATGGTAACCCTACATAGCCAAGCCCAATAACCCCAATTGTAGCTTTTTTTGTGTGGATTTTTTTTGATAAAGCTTTGCTTAATGATGTCGTTTCAATTGTCATAAAAAATTACTCCTTTATCTAATCTAGTAGTCCATTGTCATCGTTCTTTTCGTTACAGCTTCGTTTGACCATAGTTATTCATGGCAAGCATTCTGCAAAGTAATTTGTCACTTCTCATCATCGTACTGTACAGACTCCTTTCATCGCTACATACTTACGTATGATTTTTCTAGTCAAAATAGATTAAAAAAATAAATTTAACTCAAAAAAACTTCATCAACATTTATATAGTACTAATTATAACTAAACAATTTCTAAACAATTATAAAATATACTCATAAACACCTACATTTTATGTAATTTAATAATATTTGTGCAATAATGTTCATCCTATTTAACAAATAATTTCAGAATTACTTTCTAACTCTAAAAAAATCAACACTAAATTATATTAATTATTGGTAAATCAACATTTTTTAATAATTGCAATAAAAATAACCCCCTCAAGTATCATTAATGAGCAATACTTGAGGGGGCTAATAAAAAAGTAAGTGAGTTAGATCACTCACTTACCCTTTGAATTATTGTACTGGTACTACTGCACCTTTCCATTCTTCTAAAATGAAGTCTTGGATTTCTTTAGAAGTTAATACTTCTAATAATTTTTTAATTTCTGGTCTTGTTTCGTCGCCTGCACGTACTGCGATGATATTCACATATGGAGATTCTTTGTCTTCAAGAGAAATAGCATCTTCGATTGGATTTAAACCATTATCGATCGCAAAGTTAGAGTTGATAAGTACTGCATCGCCCTCATCATTTTCATACATTTGTACAAGCATTTCTGGTGCAGTATTCGCATCGAATTTAAAGTTTTTAGGATTTTCTTCAATATCCTTTATTTCTGCTGCCGTTTTATCAATACCTTCTTTTAATTTAATTAAGCCTTTAGCTTCCATTAATGATAGCATACGACCGTGGTCTGATACTGAGTTAGAAAGTAAGATTGTTGCGCCTTCAGGTAGATCTTCTAAAGTTTTATATTTTTTTGAGTAAATACCGATTGGTTCAATATGAACGCCACCAGCATTCACGAAATCATAGCCATTATCTTTAATTTGTAACTCCAAGTATGGAATATGTTGGAAGTAGTTTGCATCAAGTGTTTTTGAATCTAGATCTTGGTTTGGAAGAACATAATCTGTATAAGTTTCAATTTCAAGGTCGATGCCTTCTTTAGCTAAAATTGGTTTTGCTTTATCTAGGATGACTGCGTGTGGTGTATTAGAAGCACCTACTTTTAATGTTACATTGTCTTTACTATCTGTTTGATCAGATGCTGAATTGGCATCTTCCTTTTTATCTGTACCACAAGCTGCTAATGCTAGTACAAGTATAGATAAAAATAATCCTGCTAATAACTTTTTCATTTATGACACTCCCTTTTATTTGTTTCAAATATGTTAGCGGTTAGAACCGGATTAACCTCTTTTAGTCTTACTAACGTTTATCGATCTTCACCGTTATGAGATCACCAATCCATTGAATGATAAATACAACTACTAAAATCAAAATAGTTGCCATTAATGTCACATCTTGGCGATTTCGTTGGAAGCCGTCTAGGAAAGCTAAGTTACCAAGACCACCTGCACCGATAATCCCTGCCATTGCAGTATAACCAACGAGGGCAACAGCCGTTACAGTAATTCCTGAAATTAGTGCTGGTAAAGATTCAGGGATCAGTACTTTCCAAATAATTGTGGATGTTTTTGCCCCCATTGAACGGGCTGCTTCAATGACACCTTTATCTATTTCACGTAACGCAATCAATACCATACGAGCGTAGAACGGGGCTGCACCAATAATTAGAGCAGGTAATGCCGCATTTGCTCCCCGAATCGTACCAAGTAAGAATTTCGTAAATGGAATTAATAAAATAATTAACACGATAAATGGGATGGAGCGGAAAATATTAACGATTGAACCCGTTAAAAAGTTAACCATTTTATTAGCCCATAGCTGATTAGGGCTTGTTAAAAATAGAACGATCCCAATGACTAACCCAAGAATAAATGTGACAACTGTAGAAATTGCCGTCATGTACAATGTTTCATACATAGCTTGCCACATATTTTCCCAGTCTACGTTTGGAAAAAGATTAGTTAGCATTTGCGATCACCTCCGTTTGTACTTCGACTGTATTTAAATAACGAAGGGCTTCAGCCACATTTGTTTTCGAGCCATCAATTTGCACAATCAGTGTACCGTATGCACCGTTTTTCGTTTGCGAAATATTACCATGAACAATGCTTACTTCTACATCAAATTGTTTCACAAGATGTGAGATAACCGGCTGCTCGGTCTTTTCACCAACAAAAATCAGTTTGACAAGTTGTCCAGTTGGATAATTTGTTTTGATTTGTGCCACCGTATCCTGTGTTTCCTTTGTATCTGTAATCTGAGATACGAATTTTTTAGTGATAGCCGCTTGTGGTGCTTGGAAAACTTGCAATACCTCACCACGTTCCACTATTTCGCCTGCCTCCATGACCGCTACACGATGACAAATTTTGCGGATGACATGCATTTCATGGGTAATCAAAACGATTGTTAGGCCTAAACGTTCATTGATATCAACGAGTAAATCAAGAATGGCATCCGTCGTTTCAGGATCGAGTGCGGAAGTCGCCTCATCACATAGTAAAACCTCTGGATTATTCGCTAATGCACGGGCAATCCCTACACGCTGCTTTTGTCCACCAGAAAGCTGGGATGGATATGCCCTGTCACGTCCCTCTAGACCAACAAGTGCAATTAATTCCTTCACTCGTGCTTCACGTTGAGCCTTTGAAACACCTGCTATTTCTAGTGGAAATGCAATATTTTCGGCAACTGTTCTAGACCAAAGTAAATTGAAATGTTGGAAAATCATACTTACCTTTTGTCTAGCTGCTCTAAGCTTTTGCCCTTTAATCGATGAAAACTCTTGACTGTTCACCGTTACTGTTCCTGTTGTCGGTTTCTCTAAACCGTTTAATAAACGAATCATGGTACTTTTACCAGCGCCACTATAGCCGATAATGCCAAAAATTTCACCTTTATTGATGGTAAGGTTGACGTCTTTGACTGCCGTTAATTCGCCATTTGCTGTTTTGTACTTCTTCGTAATATTTTGAAGCTGGATCATAGCGAATACTCCTTTTCTCATATAGAAAACCCCTTCACTCACAGACAAGTAGAAGGGGTCACGTATAATAACGTTAAACCGTTCTCTCATCTTTCAAAGAAAAATCTTTGAGTGATTTGGCACCTTTTCACTTTGTGATGGTTGCCGGGCTTCATAGGGCACTTCCCTCCGCCACTCTTTATAAGAGTTCGATATATTTAATGTTTTAGTAATATATTTGATACTTTACCACGCTAGTAAAGTTCAGTCAATTGATTTTTTTAACAATTCGTATAAAAATGGTACGGATTGAAAAGCATAAATCTTATCTGTCACTTTTCCGCCATCACTAACAAGTAAACACGGAACACTTTCAATTTGATGCTCAACAGCAACATGCTCTAAAAAATTTATATTCGCTTTACCTATTGGTAGCTGTGGCAGTAATTGTTCAATAATGGCCATCATTTTAGATGCCACTGCACACGTTCCACACATCGGTGTATATAAATAAAATGCAGCTTTCTGTCCCGACTGTTTAGCCGTTTCCCACTGCTCTTTTGACCATTCTTCCATTTCCTCACGCAACCTTACAAAATATATTCATTATGGATTGAAAAATGTGCACGCAGTAATATCATCGCTAACACTTTTCTTGGTGTCGTCTCTACTTCCTTATAGGTTGGCATTGTACGTAAATGCTCTGCCTCTGGATAATGTCTGTCCATTAATGCACGTAGCTTATCGCCTGAAGTATCTGCATCAAAAAAAGTAAATAGCTCACAGCTCTCATAGGGATCAAGCAGCTCTTCTAATTGATGCACACCAATTGTACCATTCGTACATAGTATTGTAACATTCTCATTTAAAATTGGCTCAATTTGTAGCTTATCTGAGCGTCCTTCTACTATTAAGCATTTTCCCTCGAACATTACGCCACCTCCATTTAGACATACCCACTTATAAGTCATTATATAACAAAAAACGCCGGTAGTTTCCGACGTTTTTCGATTATAGCTTGTCTTATTCAGCGATCATTTCTTCGTATTGCTCTGCTGTCATTAGTTTTTCAACTTCTGATGCATCAGCAGGCTCCACAACGATCATCCATGCTTTTTCATATGGTGATTCATTAACGAATTCTGGGCTATCTTCTAAATCTGCATTTACTTCAACTACAGTACCTGAGATTGGTGCATACAATTCAGAAACAGTTTTAACTGATTCTACGCTACCGAATGGATCATCTGTTTTGATTTCGTCGCCAACTTGTGGAAGCTCAACGAAAACGATATCTCCTAATTCAGATTGTGCGAAGTGAGTAATACCAATACGTACTTTTCCATCTTCTGTTTTTACCCATTCATGTTCTTCAGAATAACGTAAGTCTTTAGGTGTGCTCATGCAAAAAACCCCTCCATAAATATGTAATATATTCACTTTCAGTGTGCCATACTTCTCCTATAAAAACAAGATTCAATTACGTGCCAGCTTAATTGCAGTCCACAATTTTTTCAAGTTACTTGAAATACATCTCTGTTAAAAATTTGTGACATCTGCCAGTGACTTTATCTCGGTTAGAAGAGTCGTTCGATCCTGTTTAAATACGGCTATTTCCAAGTTTGCTCAAAATCTGATTCTTTAAACCCTAGCGTTACTTTTTGGCCATCCGTTACGATTGGACGTTTGATTAACATCCCATCAGAAGCAAGTAGCTCCAGCTGCTCATCTTCAGTCATTTCCGCTAGCTTGTCCTTTAAACCAAGCTCACGATATTTCATACCCGATGTATTAAAAAATTTCTTCAAAGGCAGTCCACTGGCTTGCCAAATGGCTGTTATTTCATCCTTTGTTGGCGATTGCTCTACAATGTGTACCTCTTCATAGGAAACCTCATGATCATTTAACCACTTTTGTGCTTTTTTACATGTCGTACATTTCGGATAATGGATAAATTGAATCGTCATTAAAATGCTCCTCTACTGTCTTTTTCTGTAGTATACCATCATAATTGTTTCGAATGGTGGAACTTCTCTCATTTTCGTAAGCCTATCCATCCGTTTTGCTGTTCTATTCATCACTTTCTCCATTTTATCCGTCAATCTAGCTGTTCTATCCGTCAGTTTCACGCTTCTATCCATCTCTCATAAAAAAACCTAGCTATCCTCTTACAGATAGCTAAGTGAAAGTGTATGCTATTAAACAATATATTTTTCAGCTTCGATTAGTTTAACAGAAGCTTCACGTTTCTTCGCAATTAAGTTATAAGGATTATTGCGTGTTAATTTACGAAGTGCAGATAATGTCATACGTGCTGCATCGCCATCTGCTGAAGCAAGAATTGTGTCTTTTGCTTCTTTTTCGATTTCTGTGAATGCTTCTTGGCAGAAGATTTGCGTGTATAGCAATTTCTGCTGTGCTTTTTCAGCGCCATCACGAGCAATTGCCTTTTCTGTACGTAAGACAGCTGACTCCATTGCAAATAATTGGTTAGCGATATTAGCAATATTCACTAATACCTCTTGCTCCTGATCAAGCTTCGCACCAAAGCGTTGTGCTGCTAAGCCTGCAGCTAATACAGCAATCTTCTTAGCATTTTTCACTAAATATTTTTCTTGTGCTAGTGGCTCTGTACCGATGTCTTCTGGCATTAACATTAGCAGCTCTTGCTGTAAATTTTGAGCAACTTGTAATAAAGGAAGCTCGCCTTTTAGCGCCTTTTTCATAAATGTGCCAGGGACAATCATGCGGTTAATTTCATTTGTACCTTCAAAAATTCGATTAATACGAGAATCACGGTAAATACGCTCTACCTCATATTCAGCCATAAAGCCATAACCGCCATGTAATTGTACGGCTTCATCTGCAATATAATCTAATGTTTCCGACCCAAATACTTTCGCAATAGAGCATTCAATTGCATACTCAGCAATAGCACCTGCAATTACTTTTCCTTGCTTTTGCTCTTCAAGGCTTAACTGGCTTAAACGATCCTCAAATAGACCAACAGTACGATAGTTTAATGATTCGGACGCGTACAATTGAGAAGCCATTGTTGACAATTTCTCTTTTGTTAGATTGAAATCAGAAAGCTTTGTTTTAAATTGCTGACGTTGGTTTGTATACTGGATAGCTAACTCCAATGCACGTTTAGAGCCACCAATTGTGCCCACACCAAGCTTATAACGACCAATATTTAAAATGTTGAAGGCAATGACATGCCCACGACCAATTTCACCTAATAGATTTTCTACAGGTACTTCCGCATCTTCTAATACTAATGTACGAGTTGACGATGATTTAATCCCCATTTTCTTCTCTTCCGGGCCTACTGAAACGCCATTGTAGGCACGTTCTACGATAAAGGCAGAGAATTTATCACCATCAATTTTTGCATAAACAACAAATACGTCAGCAAAACCTGCATTTGTAATCCATTGCTTCTCACCATTTAAAATATAATGTGTGCCTGCCTCATTTAATTTCGCAGTCGTTTTTGCCCCTAGAGCATCTGAACCTGAGCCTGGCTCTGTTAATGCGTATGCTGCGATTAATTCACCTGAAGCAAGCTTAGGTAAATATTTTTTCTTTTGATCTTCATTACCAAATAGAACGATTGGTAGTGAACCAATCCCAACATGTGCACCATGTGTGATGGAAAAACCACCTGCAACAGACATTTTCTCAGCAATTAAAGCTGAAGAAACTTTGTCTAGTCCAAGCCCTTCATATTCTTCTGGCACATCTGCTCCAAGCAAACCTAATTCGCCTGCACTTTTTAGGAGACGCACTGAATGCTCAAATTCATGGTGCTCTAAATTTTCAACTACTGGTAAAACTTCATTTGCTACATATTCCTCTGTTGTTTTAGCAATCATCTTATGCTCGTCAGTGAAATCTTCTGGTGTAAATACACGATTTAATTCCACATCTTCAATTAGAAATCCGCCGCCTTTAATGAAATCAGTTGTTTTTTCAGTCATGATAAATTCCTCCCAATATATCTATTTTGATTGTTTAATCCCCAAATGAACATGTATAGAAAAGCTTGATGTGAACATGTTCGGAGGCAACCGTAAACCGTACACCTCAAGCTGATCTAGAAAATTTTATAAAATTTCAAATACACCAGCAGCACCCATGCCGCCACCAATACACATTGTCACCACGCCATATTTCTTCCCTTGACGCTTCAATTCATGAATAAGCTTTAACGTTAAAATAGCTCCTGTAGCACCTAGAGGGTGACCTAATGCAATTGCTCCACCATTGACATTGACTTTTTCTTGGTCGATGCCTAAATGACGTACTACCTGTAATGATTGAGAAGCAAATGCTTCATTGATTTCCCATAAATCAATGTTATCTATGGATAAACCTGCAATTTCTAACGCTTTAGGTACTGCCACAATCGGACCAATTCCCATTACTTCAGGAGGCACACCACCAACAGCAAAGCCTAGGAATTTTGCCATTGGTGTCAGTCCTTGCTGTTCGGCCTCCTCACGATCCATCACTAGTACAGCTGCTGCACCATCAGAAGTTTGGGAGGCATTACCAGCCGTTACACTGCCCTTTACATGGAAAGCTGGACGCAATTTTGCTAAGCCTTCAACTGATGTACCTGGTCGTACACCTTCATCCATACTAAATGTAAATTTTTTTACTTGTGGTTTATTGTGATCGTCTACGTAATGCTGTTCCACTTCGATTGGTACAATTTCATCATTGAATTTACCTTCTTTAATCGCCTTTTCAGCAAGAACATGCGAGCGAACTGCAAAGGCATCTTGATCTTCACGACTAACATTGTACTGGCGAGCCACTTCCTCAGCCGTATGCCCCATACCCATATAATATTGAGGAGCCGATTCAGCTAATGTCGGATTTAAGCGTGGTGTATTCCCCACCATCGGCACCATACTCATAGACTCGACACCGCCAGCTAGAATCACCTTTGAATGACCTAGCATAATTCGTTCTGCTGCATACGCAATTGCCTGTAAACCTGATGAACAAAATCTATTAATCGTTAGCGCAGGAGTTGTATCTGGTAATCCTGCTAGTGCCCCAATACTACGTGCTACATTCATCCCTTGCTCTGCTTCAGGCATCGCACAGCCTAAAATTAAATCATCAATCGGTCCTTCATAGCCCGCTCTTTTCAATGTTTCTTTGACTACGACAGCACCAAAATCATCTGGTCTTACTGTTGCTAAAGAACCTTTTTTTGCTTTTCCAATTGGAGTTCGTGCTCCTGCTACAATAACGGCTTCACGCATCGTATTAATCCCCCTTTGTTTCATGTGCAAGATTGATCTATTTTGTCAATTAGTTACGAAGTGGTTTACCTTTTAACAGCATGTGTTGCATTCTTTGCTGAGAAAGTGGGTCAGCAACAAGGCTAAGGAAAGCCTCACGCTCTAAGTTCAATAGATACTGTTCGTCAACTAATGTACCGTACGGAACCTTACCACCCGCAATGACATAAGCTAATTTTTTAGCAATTTTTAAATCATGTTCGCTGATAAAGCCTGACTCAAACATGCCTTGCGCACCGATGAGTAATGTTCCGTAGCCTGATGCACCGACCACTGGCACTTTTGTTGGTACAGGTGGTTGATAGCCCGCTTCGTAAAGCGCTAATGCAGCTTGCTTCGCATCATATAATTGATGGTCTGGGTTAACAGAAATACCATCTGCAAAGTTTAAGAAGTTATTTTCACGTGCTTCCTCACCAGAAGTTGAAACCTTCGCCATTGCAATTGTTTCAAATACTTTATTAGCAATATGTTGATAGTCTACATCTACGCCGTTCGGTAAGCCCTTTAGGAATTTTTGATAAAGCGCTTTATTACCACCGCCGCCTGGAATTAAACCAACGCCAACTTCCACTAAGCCCATATACGTTTCCATCGTTGCTTGAATATGTGCAGCTGGTAAGCAAACCTCTGCTCCTCCACCCAATGTCATGGCAAAAGGTGCTGCCACAACAGGCTTACGTGAATATTTGATTTTTTGCATAGCATCTTGGAATGCCTTAATTACGAAATCTAGCTCAAAAATATTATCATCCTGTGCTTCTACTAAAATCATCCCTAGATTTGCACCTACACAGAAGTTTTTCCCTTGATTGCCGATTACTAAGCCTTTATAGTTAGCCTCTACTTCATCAACCGCAAAGTTAATCATTTGGATAATATCTAAACCAATTGCGTTCGATTGTGAATGGAACTCAAGCAGTGCAACTCCATCACCTAAATCTATTAAACTAGCACCTGTGTTTGATTTAATAACACCATGCTTTTTCTTATAGCGCTTTAAGTTAATCTCTTTTTCATTGACTGGAACTTTCACATATTGCGAACCATCGTAGTAAGCTACATCGCCATCTAATTCAGAATAAAATGTCTCAAAGCCATTCGCTAACATCTCTTTGACAAATGCAGGGACTTCTCGACCTTCAGCCTCCATTTTTGCTACAGATTCTTGTACACCAATAGCATCCCAAATTTCAAATGGTCCTTGTTGCCAGCCGAAGCCCCATTTCATGGCATTATCAATGGCTACAACATCATCTGCAATTTCACCGTGTAGCTGTGCTGAGTAAATTAATGTTGGAGCAAAGATCCCCCACAATAACTCACCTGTACGATCCTTTGCATAGGTTAATGCCTTCACTTTATTAGCTAACCCACGTGTTTGTTTCGCCATTTCAATAGAAGCTGTTTTTAACTTTTTCGCTGGACTATATGATAATGTTGTTGGATCAATCTCAAGTATCTCTTTTCCCTGTTTTAAGAAGAAACCTTGACCCGATTTTGCACCTAACCAGCCATTTTCAACCATTTTTTGTAAAAATTCAGGAACTGCAAATACTTGCTGTTCCTCATCTGTTGTTTGATCGTAAACATTTTTTGCTACATGAATAAATGTATCTAAACCAACAACGTCTAGTGTACGGAAAGTTGCAGATTTTGGACGACCAATAAGTGGACCTGTTACAGAGTCTACTTCACCAACTGAATAACCACCTTTTAACATTTCCTGTAATGTTATCAGTAAGCCATATGTTCCGATGCGGTTTGCAATAAAGTTTGGTGTGTCCTTCGCCAGTACAACACCTTTACCAAGCACATCTTCCCCAAATGTTTTCATGAAACTAACTACTTCAGGAGCAGTTGTATTAGCAGGAATCACCTCTAGTAATTTTAAATAGCGAGGTGGGTTGAAAAAGTGTGTGCCAAGGAAATGCTTTTTAAAATCATCTGAACGTCCCTCTGCCATAGCATCAATACTAATACCAGATGTATTTGAACTAATGATTGTTCCCGGTGTACGAACAGCATCAATTTTTTCATAGAGACTTTGTTTAATTGGTAAATTTTCCACAACAACTTCGATAATCCAATCTACATCTTTTAGTTTCCCTAGATCATCTTCAAAGTTGCCAACCGTTAGTAGTGATAAATTTTTCTTAGAAGTAAGTGGTGCTGGCTTTTGCTTTAATAACTTTTGCAAAGCTCCGTTTACAATACGATTTCTTACAGCTGGATGCGCTAAAGAAAGACCCTTTGCTTCTTCCTCTTGCGTCAGTTCCTTCGGTGCGATATCCAATAGTAATGTTGGTATACCGATGTTTGCTAAATGTGCTGCAATTCCAGAGCCCATCACCCCAGAACCTAGAACAGCTGCTTTTTTAATGTTGTAAGTCACAAGCAATTCCCCCTTATTCTCCCATTGAATGAATAGCCATTCATTTTTTGGCCAAAAAAATATCAAGTGTACCTTAGTGGATTTTGTCTTGTTGTTGGATGAGATTCACTCCATTCAACCAAGCACTACTAAGGTTTATCTCCGTTCCCATTACAACTCTTAATGAATGAAGATAAAACTACTTTTCTGTTTTTAGTGTAGATTATTTTGTCTAATTTAGCAATCTTTTTTCAAGAATTATTTTTTGCAATATACATCTTTTTTTGTTCTTTACGAGCTAAAAGCAGACAATATGTAGCGATCAAAACGGCCAAACAGAAAACTTTCAGGTTGAGAGAAAAATGTGTAGAATGAAAAGCAAGGAGAGTGAATACTTATGAAAACAATTACTACTGCAGAACAATTTAATGAACTAATCGCTGGTGACCAAAAAGTGCTAGTGAAATTTTACGCTGGCTGGTGCCCAGATTGCACACGCATGAATATGTTCATCGATCCAATCATTGAAGAGTACAGCCAATATGATTGGTATGAGCTAAATCGTGATGAGCTTCCAGAAATCGCTGACAAATATGATGTTATGGGAATCCCAAGCTTATTGATTTTCCAAAACGGTGAAAAACTTGCACACTTACACAGTGCCAATGCCAAAACACCTCAGCAAGTAACAGAATTTTTAGCTGCACAATAATAATGAATAAAGAGCTGCATTTCTTCTTGAAATGCAGCTCTTTTTGGGAGGGAAACATGATGCACCAACAATTGGCTTTATATGGAACATCACAATATGATTCATCCATTGCACCAAGCTATCGAAATTCTGCCTGTGGGCCCACTACGATTTACGTCATTTTACACTATTTGAACAGTTCAGCTCCTTCTATTAATAAGCTTTATCGACAGCTTGGTGGCACAAAAATTGGTTTGTTCAAATGGCGACTGATTCACAACCTCCGCGAAATGCAACCCACCTGGAATATTCGAACTTGTTCACTAAAAGAAGCTTTACAAGAAATTGACGCAGGTCGCCCTGTTGCTATGCGTTTTGACCGCTATTTTAGCCTACAGTGGCAGAATAAAAAATCAACCTTTGCCTACCATTGGGTACCGCTTATTGGCTATACCATAAAAAATGATGCGCTATGGTTAATATTTCATGATAATGGTGGGCCACAACGGGACAGTCAAATTCGGCAGGCTCTCTATAAAGACAATGTCAAGGTATTATCGTTCGTTAAAATAACACCTCAGTAGGGCAAATAATGAATCGTCCTTATTTGCTCTCTCCACTCATTTCTCATAAAAAAACAGAGCATATTGCTATACTCTGTGATGATCCATTAAATAAGGGAATATAATGAGCGTGCGTGCTTTGCAATTAGCGTGTAGCCACTCTCTTCTATCTCTTTAAAAATTTGCGGTTCATAGTTTGGTAACATGAGGCTTGTAAAATCGGCATCAATTGGAACATTCGTTTGAATTGTTGCAAGCTCATGGGATAATTGCAGCATGTCCAAATTCTCTTGAATTTTTGTCCGTTGCCCTGGCTTCAATTCACCGAGTGACGCTAAAATTTTGTCAATCGAGCCATATGTTTGAATTAACGTTAGTGCTTGCTTAGGACCAATCCCCTTCACACCTGGATAGCCATCACTTGTATCACCCATAAAGGCTTTAACCTGTGCAAACTGTGTTGGTTCAATACTATATTCTTCTTTAAAGCGAGCATGTGTATAAATATCGTATTCTGTGTAGCCTTTTTTCATAAAGGCAATTTCTGTAGATGGTCTTAAAAGCTGAAGCAAGTCCTTATCACCACTAATGACAGTAATGTCTGCCTGTTCCTGCCATTTGGTAATCATCGAGCCAATTAAATCATCAGCCTCCATGCCCTTCACTCCGAAATTTTGCCAGCCAATTTGCTGTGATAAATTTTTCGCCATATCAAATTGAGGGAGCATTTCCTCTGGTGGTGCTGGGCGATTCGCTTTATAGCCATCATATAAATCATTGCGGAATGTATGTGCCCCCATATCCCAGCAAACAGCCATATGTGTTGGCTTCATGATCGATTGTGCCGTTAACACATGTCGCACAAATCCTTGGGCTCCATTAGTCGGTGTTCCATCTGCCAGACGAATAAAATGCCCCATTGCAGCGGAAGCGAAAAATGACCGGAATAACAGTGCCATCCCGTCAATAATCAATAGTTTTGGTTTTGTTGTCATGCTATATTTCCTCTCTATTACAATACAAAGTTTGTATCTATTATTGTTTTCTACTTAAACATTATAGCAAACTTTCAATAATCAGCATTGTTAATACACGGAAATACACTTACTTTACAACATAACCTTCCCTTTTTTCGAGATGCGATTGCGGTGATCCAGTTGAATCCCTGTTAACCATTGTAAAAAAGCTGTCACTCCAATCTTAACAGTTTCTGGACGCAGCACTCCTTCCTTCGGGTCGGCGTAAACAAAATCAATATGACGAACCCCTTCATTTTCACCAATTAGTTTAAGAATATCAAATAATTCATAGGCCGTTAAACCACCTGGTGTTGCTGCCGGAACATCGCGTGCAAACATAATATCAAGAGCATCTAAATCAACGGAAACATAAATGCGATCTACCTCATACATAAGCTGACGTAACATTTCGCGGATTGTGAGCTGAATACCATCACGTCGCATTTGCTTTAACGTAATCATATGAATCCCTTGCTCTCTTGCATAATGAATCATTTCAGGAGAATTAAAAAAGCCATGTAGACCGACATTATACACATGTTTCCCCTCCACAATCCCTGCTGCCATTAACTGATGGATTGGCGAATCTTGCGCTAAACCAACCTCCTCTTGATTTCTTGCATCTAGATGCGTATCAATTTGAATAATGCCAATCCGATCTTGTGGAAAAGCATTCTTTATGCCTTTTAGTGAGCATGCTGTAATGGCATGATCGCCTCCAATCAAACAAGTAAAGCTTTTTTGAAAGGCGATACTTAAATTTTCCGCTGCCGCCTCAATGGCCGATTCTGAAAGCATTCTATCTTGTTCATGAATCGCCACATCTCCTATATCAACGACTGATAGTGCACGTAAATTTATCTGCTCATCTAAATTATACGATTGAAAGCTTGGCCAAGCTTTCCGAAATGCTGTTGGGTATTGCGCTTTTGTTGAGGCTCCACTGGCATACGATAAAAGTGCACCATATACGACAATATCCACATCATTCGGGTTTGGATTTAGCTGCTGCTTTATCCATTGATGCATCGCTGATCCATTTTCTTGCTTCCATTGGCATTCTGGTTGTATAAACATATTCATCTACCACCTTTATATCTTTTCTATTCAAGTTAAATTGACCTATACGAACTTATGCTCTCCCTAAAAAGTCTTAACATATATCCTCTATAGTAATAGTACCATTCGTACATTCAACTTCGTCACTGTTTTTCTTTTTTCCTCTTTTCTTTTAAATTTTCTCCTTATACAACAAAAGAGCAAACTAGAAATCAGTTTGCTCTGCACATTTTATATGAATAAATATTTGTTTTTAGTCCCGAGTTGGTGTCTTTCACAAGAGTTACCACTATTTTAGAACGCCTTGCTCTTCTTTATAAGCGGCTTTCTCACCTCGAGAGCTATTGGACCACTCTCATGAGCAAGCCACCGTGGTAAAGAAGATGTGAACCCCCAACCCTGTTTCCAAAAATTCTCCACTTTTAATAAAAGCACTCTAATCCTCTACTTCTGCTGTTTAGAACGGCTTTCACAAAGTTCTGCTACTTCATACATGGAGTAACTTTGAAAATCGTATTGACTGCGCAAGGTCTGAAAATAACTTAATAGCTCTTCTAGCATAGCTAAATTTTTATCAAGATGTTTGCCAAAATTATGAGGATGCCACCATAAATGATAAAATGCTTGTGCCTTAGCAGCCTCAAGCATGCCTTCCTTTATGCGATTTACTTTTAAACCCTCGAATACACGTAACGGACTACAATAAGGTCTTAAAAAGGCACTTGATCGAATATTAATTAGTTGGTCCTCTTGCATTTCCTCCAGTGTAGCCATATGATGACCAGTTAGATTCCAATAGCTATCTAGCCACTTTTTGGCACCCAAAAGTCTTCCTTTTTTCGTAAACTTTTGGGCATCATACAGAACATGATTTTCAGTACCTCTGTAGCAAACATAGCCCGCTTCTAAACAGGCTGCTAAATAATCTTTGTTTACTTGATTACGGGGGAAGACTATGGATTTCATCGGAGCAACATACCCCTCACTAATCGTTTTTGTCGCATGTAAGTCTGCACAAAAGGCTGCTTCTGTTTGACCATTCTCTAAGCAATAGAAATGAGAAAAGGTATGACTTCCTATTTCCTGATGTGGTGTACGTTTAATCTCCTCAATTAATGATTTCCCAAAATGCAAGAGATCCTCTTGTTCATTTTCGCCTACTTTTGCTAGCTGGCTATGCGCCGCAAAGCGCATGTTATCATATTTCACAGGGATACCTCGTAAATAATGAGCCATTTCTGCCTTTGATTCTGCAAACAATAATCCGACTGTAGCCCAAGTCGCATGTATGTCATATTGCTCAAATAACGCTAGTATCCTGGGCAAGGCTTTCCGTACACCATAAAGGTTCTTATTATATTGTCCATATCGAAATACATCATGGACACCCCAATTCAGCTCAAAATCTAATGAAATAACGAGACCCCCACCATTCATGTAACTACTTCCTCCATTTTTGCACACCTAGTAACAGTGCACGTATTTTGGATTGAGTAATATAGCCTGAGTAAACATGGACAAGCTTGCCTCCAAAGCTTAATTTAAAGGCTCGTACATTTCGATTGTCCGTTAACTCACCCATATCATATAAAACAAACCCTTGTGCTTTTAGATGCAGTAGGTTATGCCAGATTAAAAAACGATTAGCATAACGGATTGGGCGTTTTAAATGAGCTGGCATAGCTGATGCATGACAAGTTGCCACATAATAGGACATCGCTTTTTTCTCATGTACAATATCTAATCGATAGCACAATGTTTGTCCACAAATACTTTGGATCTCAGATAATAATAATGCCCCCTGTTCGTTGAGGAGCATAATAGTTTCCATTTGCGACTTGCCAATCGCTTCAAGCTTTTTTCTTTTTGCAATATGATTATAAAATTGCTGAAAGGCTCGTAAGTTCTCCAGGGATGGCTCTTTATACAAAATGACTTGATAAGATTCCTTTTGGGCACGTCGTAAAATTTTGCGATTGCCTTCAGAAAGCGCTAAATACAATGATAGCTCATGCTCTTGCAAATGAATGTGAATCGTTTCACTTTTTACAAGCTTTCGACTAGGTACCAATGAATGTGTATACCCTACGACTTTCATTGATTTTCGAAAATTCGCTGGTTTTTCTAAAAAATAAAAATGCTGCATTGCGATATTCCATCGCTTACTTTTAATGGACAGAATGAACATCGCCCCCACTCTCTGTATATTTTTCTACACGCTGTCGCTCAAAACGGGCGATTTTATAAAGTTTCATTCGAGAAATAGGTTTATAGCCTAGCTGTACTAAACGTTTACGTTTCCGCCATTGCCAAAAGCTTGCTGTTACCCACAATGTTTGTGCTGGTTTTATTTTTCGGAAATACGCTGTAATAATATCGATTTGTTTGAAAACATCATAGGCTAAAAAATAGGTTTCCTTCGGTAAGGCTTCTACAATTTTCATTGAATCTACACGCCAATTGGAGGCATGTAACGCAAAGGCTGGCTTATTCGTTTCCGCAAAGGAGTCTTTATAGATCTTATAGCCCTTATAATAAAGAGCAATGACTTCTTCCTGATCAAGCTGCATCGCTTCCTGAATGGACATTTCTTCAAATAAATTACCTACAGGCTGCTGTGGCGATACGTCCTCTAATGGGGATAATTCATACAGCTCCACTTGTTTCAAACGAATACATTTTTCTACGAATTGTTGTCCATATTCTAGCCAATCTTTTATCTTTCCATACTTTACTAAATAACGTAAATAGCCCAGTGTATTACGCTTCCAGTCCACAATTCGTTGATTGCCCTTTACGTGTTCTTTGAGCCGTTCCTTTAGCGTCAAAAAACCTGCCAATAGATTTGTACGTTTCGTACCACTGCTAGCAAGCATATGCCTCGTAAAATCAATGCTAGAACGCCAATCAAATTTATAAGGCTCATAGCCAATGCTCATATCAAATAAGTTATAGTTTGCTGCAAACGTTCGCTGAATGGTTTCCTGATTGACTATACGACCTGCACCAAATAAATTGAAGGTTGGCTCATGTGCCAGAGCATAAGTTACATAACGACCACGACAGCCAAGACCATAGGTGAAAGCAATCCACTGGTTTTCAAAAACAAGTGCATCGACCTCCACCTGTAATGCCTCTCCTTTTAGCATTGTAAGACGCTCAAAAAAATCTCTTTTCTTGCCCTTTGTAAAATCACTTGTATCTAGCTTCTTTGCCCAGCGTCTATCAAACAACCGAAACATTTGCCAAAGCTCGTCCTGTGATGGCTCACGCATTGTTAAGGAGCCTAAATTTCGGAGCTTTCGTTCGCGACGATCAACACCATGCATTTTTCGCCGTTGCTGGAAATGATGCTGAAAATCTACTTCTGAAAAGGCGAGATAGGGTGTCACAACACGGAAAATACTTGTACGTAATTGTCGCTCTACAAAGTATTGCTCCACGACTTTTGTAGACACTTTACTTTCTAATAAGCCATGCAGTGAAAAAACAATATGCCGATGCCTCTTAATCAGTTCATCAAATACGAAGGTCGTTGCTTGTGGTAACCATTGATGTTTGGCAACAACCCCTGTATAGTTAGCAATATTTTCACCTGCAAAGGCATACACTCTTATCCCCCATCGAACAGATACCTTAAAGGGGAAAAACGCAATGATTGTCCCGTCATGTTCAATGGCGTAAAGCTCAACTCGTTCTTTACGCCCTACAATTTGCCACCAATTATAAAACCAAGCAAATTCTATAAACGGGTTATCATTGTCCTCTGCTTCTAAAATGGCATCCCAAATTTCCTTGTACCACATAAGCTCATCATCTGTTCTAATGCGAATTAATTGCAATTTAATCCCCTTTCTTCACAAGTTCTGAAACAGCCTGTTGATACACTGTTACTGTTTTTTGATACATGGGGATAAACGTGAAATCCTGCAAGTAACGACGTTCACTTGCATTCCCCATTTGTTGCCTTAAAATAGTATCCATTAACAATGTACGAAGCCTCTTCTTCAATAATTCATATTCTTCTCGCCCTACTAAAAATCCATTATCCTTATCTGCAATAAGTTCGTTCACACCACCTACATTTGTTGCAATAATTGGAAGACCTACACGCATTGCTTCAATGATAGAAATCGGCAAGCCTTCCCAATCTGACAACAATACAAATACATGGCTCTTCTCTAGATATGAATGAACGTCTAATTGATTGCCTAAAAAGGTTACACGATTCGTTAAACCATGCTGAACAACGAAACCCTCAAGAGCTGGACGTAAAGAGCCATCCCCAATTAATTGAAGATGCCAAGATAGATCTGTGAGCTCTGCTAATGCCTTTAGTAAAATATCCTGTCTTTTTGGCACTTCAAAACGAGCAACCATGATAATGATTGGCTGCTCCACGAATGTCTTTTCAGTTGCCTTGCTTCTCTCAATTCGATCAATTCCATTATGGATGGTCAGCAATTTATGAGCGGGCGCAACCTTTTCCAAGAGGGCTAGTTCCCGATCATATTCAGATACTGTAATTATTTTTGTTGTGAATGGCTGAACCGATTTTTCCACCCGATGATAGAGTAGCTTTTTCTTGCGGGGAACACCTTCTGTAAAACTCCAGCTATGTGCAGTAAAAACAGTTGGGATACGTAGTAAACTGCCAACGACACGACCTATTACACCTGCCTTAGATGAATGGGTGGCTACAACATCAGGTTGTATTCGTTTGAAGATTGCTCTTAATTGCCAAAATGTTTGAAAGTCTTTCGTTACATGAATAGCTCTTTGCAAGGTAGGGATGGTGATCACTGGAATTTGTTGTTCTTGTAAGCACCATAATGAGGGCTGATAGGAACCTGTCACGACAGTTACTTCATGCCCATCTTGTTTGAGCTGGATAGCAAGTGCCTCCACATGCTTTTGTGCTCCTCCCACTTTATCCATTCGTGTAATAAGCTGAACAATCTTCAGTCTAGCCACTCCTTATTTCTTTAATAGGCACCTGTTCTTGCTACTACGACATAAAGTGTCTTCAACACAATTTGAACATCCATCCAAAAGGAATAATTTTCAACGTATTCAACATCATAAGAAATTTTTTGTCCATGTGAAATATTCGACCTACCGTTAATTTGGGCAAGACCCGTTAAGCCGGGTTTTACCTCCAGACGCCTGGCCTGTAGCGGGTTATACGCATTTGTAATGGTGGGAACCTCTGGGCGTGGTCCGACAATGCTCATCTCACCCTTTAACACATTTAAAAGTTGTGGAATTTCATCAATACTGAGCTTTCGAAGGATAGCACCCACTTTTGTAATCCGTGTATCTTGCTCTGTTTTAAAATAATAATCATCAGGGATACCGTCAGCACAAATAGCAGGCATATTCACTGGAATAGCTTGAATACACATGGTTCGTAGCTTCCAAATCACAAAGCGGTGATGATCGAGGCCAGTTCTTATTTGTTTAAAGAAAATAGGGCGACCTGTCGTCATGAGTAAAATGAGGAATACTATTAGCATAAGAGGGATTGTCATGAAAAGTAAAAATAATGCTCCAACTATATCAAATATTCTTTTGCCGTACTGACCATAGAATGTGAGATTCTGAGCTGTCTGAACGTGCAATACATCATCCTTTGCATTTTTTTAGCACTTATCACTATATATTCATTTTGAACATTTCTAGAACTATTTAAAAAAAGTGCCTCTTTTTATAAAAAAAAGAGTTATATCAGCGACCTATGCTGAATAACTCTTTTTGCCTTATTATATGCTTGCTTCCAAAATTTGAACATCACATTCAATCATAACGTTACCTTTTAACGCTTTACTAATCATACACGTTTGTTCCGCCTTTTGTGCTAAACGTTCCACTCTTTTTGCAAGTTGTTCTGATAATGCTTGGACAACAATCGTTGGGTTATGCACAATTTTCTCATAAGTAAATACACCATTTTCTACACTGACAAATCCATGCGCTTGCATGGATAATTGCTGCACCTCAATTTCTGATCTTTCAAGGAGGGCTGCTAATGTAATTAAATAACACGTTGCCGCTGCCCCTAACAGCATTTCATCAGGATTTGTCCCAATGCCAGGTCCATTCATTTCCTGAGGAATAGAAATTTCTGTTTGCAAATTGCTTGCTTTGATGTTCCCTGTACCATTTCTTCCCTCTGCCCATGTTAAATCCATTGTAAATTGATGCTGAACCATTCTATACCCTCCTTCTGGAGATGAGTATTCCTTTTATTCAACTATTGCTGTGTTTTTTTCTGCCTCAACATGACGACCTTTTTTAGTTACGGTTTGATACTCAGCAAGGCGAGCCGTTGTACGCCAATAGTGATAAATAAGGCGATCAAGCCACAGTAAAGCCTCCACTTTCGATACGGCTGTCTCTAACTCTACCACATTTTCAACAGTATGCTCGAAGTACGCATTTCGTTTGTCACGTCGAACTGCCGCCATTTCGGAGGATGTAACCTCAAGCAGAGTTGCAATCTCAGGTAAACGCTCATCCTCATCGATAATCAATAGAACTTTTTCCAATACCTCTAACCATTTTTGAGTTAACGTCACCTGTAATTGGAAGGCATTAGGGTTCTGCTCACGTAATGCCTTAGATAGACGGTACAAATGATCTAAAGCATGTAAAAGTGCTATATGCTTAGAACGTTCCTTTTGCGAAGAAGATTGTATAGCATCCATAAATAAACGCGTTTTTTCAATCGCCTCATCAATTTGAGCTAATTGACTGTCTATTTCAGCTGTTCGTTTTTTCCCTTGTATAAGGGTAACAATGACAGTCGTCAATTCCTTGGTAATGTCCTGTAACGTATTGAAGGATACTTCTACAGCTACCCCTGGTAATTTAGCTACACTATCATCTAAATTCCGTGTTAAACGATTTCCTTTTTCAGGAATCATTTTTTCAATAGCCTTTGCGAAAGGGCGTACAAAAGGCACAAAAAGAATGGCTCCGATGACACTAAATAATGTATGGAAAACAGCAATGCCTAATGTTTCATCGAAGCTACCATTGATGGATTTCGTGACAAATTCGGTTAGTGTGAACATAAACGTTGCACCAAATGTCACTAGAATAGCCGTTACTACGTTGAACAATACATGTGTCACGGCTGTTCGTTTAGCAGCTGTTGATGCACCAATTGCAGCAAATAATGCTGTAGCAGTCGTACCAATATTTTGGCCAATAACTAAATAAGCTGCCTGTTCAAAATCAATAGCGCCTGCATATAAAGCTGTTAAAGTGGCGGCAATTGCGGCACTAGAAGCCTGCATAATAACCGTCATAATAAGACCTAAAACAATTAAAATTAGTATTCCACTAATAGAATTTGCACTAAATGCATCGAATGGAATTTTATCCTGTACAGCTGCCATTCCTCCCTGCAGGACATCAATACCTAAGAATAATAATCCAAAACCAGTAACTAGCCCACCAACTGCTTTGTAGTCACGAGGAGCAAGCAATTGCACAAACACACCAAGAGCAATGAAAGGCAGTGACATTGTCTGCATATTAATTTTGAAGCCGATTAGTGAAATAATCCAACCAGTACTTGTACTCCCAATATTGGCGCCAATAATGACACCAATTGATTGGACAAACGTGAGGAGACCCGCACTGACAAAACCAATGGTAATCAAGGTAGTGGCGGTGGAGGATTGCACTAGCATCGTCATCAATGTTCCTGATAATACCGAACTAATGGTCCCACCTGTAAAACGATTTAGCCATTTTTTCAAGGCATCTCCTGCCAATTCCTTCAAACCGTTAGTTAGCATCGTCATCCCAAGTAAAAATAAACCGATGCCCCCTAGCACATTGATCAACCTATCAACACTCCCTACTAAATAATCTCTATTGATGCTCGACTCCTCTTTGGAGACGTTTTATTTCTTCATCGTACCATTATTGAATTTGAGAAAATAGGGATGTTTTCCTTTAACGAACAAAATAATCCATAATTTTACGAAAAACAAGATGATAATTTTTATGGTAGAATAGAATAAATAATTATTTAGGAGATTTTCAAATGATTTTAACAAAGCAAGAAGCAATACAAGCACTTAAAAAGAATAAGTTTATCGGTTTTACAATTACAACAGGCAATATTATTATGAAAAAGATCAATAAAACCGAATATAATATTTTTGTCTTTGAAGAAGGGCGAGATAAACCTTTACGTTATGTTGGTTCTATTATGAACGTTATGGCGACAATGAGCGATAAAGCTTCTAATAAAGATTTTGTCGTTGTTGAACAACTTCCAGCAGCAAGCAGCAATGAGGAAACGCAAACTTCTAATCAACAGGCAGCAACAGAAGAAAAAGTAGCACCAGCGATAGAAAAGGAAGAAACTGTAGCTGAAGGAACAGAAGAAAGCCGTGCTATTGCTGGCTATGAAGGGCTATATGAAATGACTGTGAGTGGTCGCATTTTAACGGTCCGTGAAAATCGTCCTTTAGCTCGTTGTAATGACGAATACGGCTTCCATATTGCACGACTAACGAAGGATGGCAAAGCATCCAGTCATAATGTCTTTGAGCTTTGGAAGCAAACATTCCCTGAACTTGAGCACACTCATTTCAAAGGTGCGTTAAAAGCAAAATATGGTACAGGCTGTAAACTAATCGATAAACCTGGTATCCATTTTTAATGAAACACCCTCAGCTTTTTTTGCTGAGGGTGTTATTTTTTAGAATTGATATATTTTTCGCCATTTGAACAACTTCACAATGTGAATTTTGGCTACCTTATGGAACCCAGCATACTGAAGCTTGCGCCGCCTGTGTCCATCATACCATGAAGCGATTGTACAAACCGCTCTCCCTTCACGCTGCACATCAGCAACAATGTCAGCTAGTCGCTGGCTATCATATTCCCTGATAAAGGACATATTTTCTGGCAGCTCATAAGAATAGTCAAGCATTTCTTCAATTGCTATTTTATCGTGTCTCCTATATAAAACTTGATTGTTTTCCCCAAACAGCCGATAGCCCTTATAGAAACTTGCAACATAATGTGCTCGCTCATTCAGCGTCATGATATCCTTCATTGTTATCTCTTGAAAGTTTACTAATTCTTTTGCTTGATTTTGCTCTGCGATATAAACGTCTAATATATGAATGGCTAGAATTCGTTGGAGTCTGCTTGTTAAAGCCTTTAACCAATTTTTTGCACTGGCATTCTTCACAAAATAACGCAGTTCCCCTAGTCGATCTCTCTTCAATTTCACTAGCTGATGATTATTCGTTAATAGACTTTTCAGGCGATCACGAAATACCATCCATGTTCGAATAACACGCTCTTTGACCCCTTTTGTACTCATGACAAACTTCCTTGTGAAATCAATATGTGTATACCATTCAAACTTATATGGCTCATAGCCACTTCCTAAGTCATAATAACGATAGCCAGAGTCATGGGCTTTTAACATATTTTCTTTTTCTATGATGCGACCAGGACCAAATAGATTGAAATCAGGCTCATGTCCCATTGCCTGACAGAAGTTACGCTCTCTACAGCATAGATCAATGGTAAAAGCAATCCACTGCCCTTCAAATTGCAAATGATCTACTTCTACTCGTAATACCTTGCTGTTCGTTTTGGCTAATCGTTCATAAAATAAGCGAGTTTGCTTTGCTGTAAAACCACTTTTATCAATTTTCTTTTGCCATCTTCTTGTAAATAACGTAAACATATCCTGTATATGATTGTGCTTCACACTTTGAAAGACTACTTGACCAAGTGACCTTAATTTATGTTCACGACGCTTCAAGCCTTTGAATTTTTTCCGGTGCTTTTTCAAAAACTCATCCAATGAGATCGATTGAAAATCTATATAGGATGTTACTGTTCGAAATATAGAATAAGGCATCTGGTATTCTATGGCATACTTTTCAAGCGCTTGCGAGGTAATTTTACTTTCTAACAAGCCATGAAATACTAACAAATAACGCTTATATTTTTGGCTAAATTCCTTTATTAAATAAGCAATTGCCTGCTCTAGCCATCGCTTTTCTGCTATGACTTCCATATAGGTCGCAAATCCTTGTCCTATAAAGCTAAAATGATGGATTCCATACCTCACAGAATGAATGAACGGAAAAAAAGCAATGGCCATGCCTTCATTTTCGACTACATAAATCTCTACATTGTCATGAGCCCCTAGTGTTGTCCACCACGTTGAGATCCATTCGTATTCAATAAAAGGATTATTATTATGCTCTCGTTCAAGTATTCCTGACCAAGTACTTCTATAGGGCTCTAATGTTTCAATGTCCGTGATGAGTCTGTAAGCTAGCAACGTACTAAATCGCTCCTTTTTCCGTTTTCATCGCCATACATTTAGTAGCCACTATATTCCTAGCAAGAAAGTGTTAGAACATTTCCCCAATGTAAAAACCCTTCCTCATCAGCGTGCTGGAAGGGTTCCGTCCAATTTATACATTCACAAGTGATGCCTCTTCTTTTGCTACTCCCTTGGCCATATATGTTGTCGCCACATAGCTTAAAGTCATACCAGGTCCAATGGTCGCTCCTGGTCCAGGATACGTTTCTCCCATAATAGACGCTGAACAATTGCCAGAAGCATATAAACCTTCGATTGGTTCACCATCTTTCTTAATCACCCGAGCATATTCGTCCACAACTAAACCGCCTTTTGTACCAATATCTCCTGGATATAAACGCAATGCATAGAACGGGGCTTTCTTTATCTCCGCCAAATTTGGATTTGGTAATGTCGGGTCCCCATAGTAATTATCATAGGCGCTATCTCCTCGATAAAAATCATCATCATGACCGTTCCGTACAAAGTCATTAAAACGATCTACCGTCGCTACTAGCCTCTCAGCTGGCACATCCATTTCTCTGGCAAGCTCTTCAATCGTCTCCGCACTTTTCACGATGCCATGATCATACCAACTTTTCGGGAAGGCTTGTCCTGGAAACAGCCCTGTAAAAATATAACGGCTTTTAGCAGAGGCATCAATCAATATCCAGGAAGGAACAGCCTGCTCTGTAGCTTCTTGATGCTTGTACATCCTCTCTACAAATTCATGATAGGGTGCCGCTTCATTAACAAAACGTTGCCCTGTGCTATCCACTACCATCATATTCGGTACACCGCGATCTGCCACTAGGAAGAATGGTTGCCCTTGCGGATCAATAACAGAAGGCGCTCCCCACACTTTATCCATTAGATCTAACGTAGCGCCAATTTTCACGCCAGGTTCAATGATGTCGCCTGTCTGCCCTTCTGGTGAAGAAGTCCACGCAGCATTCGTTGGGCTAGGTAAATACTTTTCGCGGAGTGCCTGATTATGTGAAAAGCCACCTGATGAAAGAACAACACCCTTCTTTGCCTCAATGCGCTGCTCTTGCCCATCACGTTCCACAACGATGCCAATCACTCGTCCCTTGTCCATAATGAAATCTTTAAAGGCAGTTGATAGCCAAAGCTCGCCATTTGCCTCCGCAAGAGAGAGCCGTAAACGTGCCACTAAAGCCTCGCCTAAAGCTACTGGGTCACTCTTTGTCACCTTTGATTTTACTAAACGCGCCCCTAATTTCAGTGCAGTCGTTTTTCCTTGCAACGTTCGTGTAATCATATTCACCTTATGAAACTCGTAACTATTCATCGTAAAGCCTTTTGTTGATAGTGTTGCCCGACGCATAGTATTCGCTAAAGAACCCATTTTCGTTAAATCGAAAATCAGTGGTTCAATGGAACGTCCCTGTGACAAGCCACCGGGTTTTTCAGGATAATAATCCGAGTAGCCTTTTGCATACTGGAAGCGTATATGCTTAGTTTTATTGTATAAAAAGCGTAACATTTCAGGTCCTCTCGTAATATAAGCTTCCTTTAACGCTTCTGGCACACGATCACCGATTGTTGAATCTAAATATTGGCGTGCAAGCTCATGTGTATCTGGAACACCTGCGCCTTTAATGACATGATTATTCGGAATCCATAAGGCACCGCCTGAAATAGCAGAAGCACCGCCGTAGCGATCTGTTTTTTCAATCACTAATGATTTCAATCCTTGTAATTTTGCTGTTAAACCTGCTGTCAATCCTGCTGCACCTGATCCTACTACAACTACATCATAACTTGCATCCCATTTCATTCAACCATTCCTCCCTATATGAGCTTAATCGATGAATCTGGTCTTTCTATTAAAAAGTATAAAATTAAACTAATATTCAGTCAATTGAATAAATTCGCTATTTTCCTACATTATGAAATTATCCACCGCTTTCTAGATACATTCTTGCAAGCATATTCATGTCCAATTAGCATATATTTGGAAAAATGACATTAAAGTTTATGATAGGGCGGAGGAACTTTACAGGTGAGTGCAATGATACTTGGCGGATTTCTATTTTTCAGTGTGAGCATTGGGGGTGCGATTGCCTGGATTTTCTCTAAGCTATTTCAGCATACGACACAGGGATTATCATTATTATGTGGGGGCTTTCTAGTAGGCATACTTGTGCTAGATATCATCCCTTCTTCATTTCAAATCTATCAATCATTCGGTATTATACTAGGCATTTTTATCGGTTATTTCATCTTTCAACTACTAGACACCCTATTTCATGCTTCACATACACAAAATCCATCGGTTTCTCTCCTAACTCTTGCTATGATTATCCATACAATCCCTATTAGTCTCACTGTTGGAAACTTACTTGGAAATGCTGCCTTAAGTATTTCGCTCACAGCCTCTATTATTCTTCATCATGTTCCAGAAGGCTTTGCTCTTTCAACCGCACTTATTTCTCAGGGGGAAAAGCTATGGAGACTTTTCATTTATTTCTTTATCTTCTCTATTTTCTTTAGTATCTTTATTTGGTTTGGACAATACTGGTCTTTACCGGAGAAAGCACAGGGGGTCTTAATGGGGATATCGATAGGATTAATTGCCACGGCTAGTATTTCTGAATTTATTTTGCATCAGCTACAGAAAGTCTCATTTAAATCATTTTTTATCTACCTCTTTTTAGGCTATTTCCTCAGCTATATTTTCCATATACTTGTGGAGTAAAAAAAGGGTGTCTCTAATATTAGAGACATCCTTTTTCATTATTCTTCTTCACTTAGTAGCATTAAAGTAAGCGTTAAAATTTTAGAAACCTCTGCACGAGTCAGATTTCCTTTCGGGTTAAATTTCCCATTCGTGCCATTTAAAATTCCTAAATGCTGTAAGAGACCAATAGCTTCTACTGTTTCTTTACGCATTTGATTTTTATCTGTGAAAGTATTAGTTGTGCTCACTTGTGAAACATTAACTTCCATACTTTCTAAATATCTAGCCGTAATGTATGCCATTTCCTCGCGTGTAACAGGCTTTTTCGGCTCAAATTTTTCACCATTAAAAATATCAATTAAGCCATACTCTTCTAGAATCGCTACTTCCTTTGCACCCCAGAATCCATTCAGGTCCGTATAAGTAGCTGGTCCCTCATAATCTTCATTTACATTTAAGCCAGATGCTCGGAAAATAATAGCCGCTAATTCTCCTCTAGTTACTTGTCCATTCGGATTAAAAGTTGTGGCAGATGTACCCGTGATAATATCAGCTTGATATAGCAATTGGATATAGCTCTCAGCCCAATGACCAATGGCATCCTTAAAATAACCACCTGGCTTTAACTCAACATCTGCACGAGCAAATACTTGAACCATATCATTTAAATCCTCTGCGCTAACAGCTTCCCATTTCCCTGCTGTATAAACTTCACTCTTAAAACCATTGCCAGTTTGCGTAATTTTTATTTGAATCGCATTACCGAATAACTTTTTAAGCTCTTCGTAGTTTTCTTTAAATTCTTTTTCTCCCTCTGGATATAGGTTTGTACCATCCTTGTAGGATTGAAGAATCGACTCTAACGAAATTTTTACTGTAATACTATTTTTCGTTGTAACAATCGAGACTTCATCATTCTCAAAGCCTATTTTAGATAGCAATAGCATTTTATAAATATCTTGATAGGACATTGCCTGTAATTGACTAGTAGCTGCAACAGCCTGCTTTGGATGGATAATATTTGCCACATTTACAGTTTCCTGTGCCTGTGCCTGTCCACCAAATCCTCCTGTTAAACATGCAATACTTAGTGCACCAGCTAACATTACTTTTTTCATCGTTCTTCCTCCTTCAATTCATACATCAAGTGTACTAAAACAGGACTTAGTAAATCTATAAAAATATGTAAATAATTCAATAATTATAAGAAAGACCTATTTATTACATACTAAAATTTTACTACTTCCCTTTTTATTTCGGCATGTATTCAATTAAGCAACAAGGTAATTTTTTATTATTTCTAAAAAAATTTAATAATATTACCACCTTATATTGATTACTAGCATGATTTTTATGTGCGTTTCTAGTCATAGATGCTATTGAAACCATCCGCCTCACATGTCCTAAATTTAACAACGACAAACATACAATAGAAAATCATGCTTACAGGAGGCTTCTTTATGGTTATCACCCCTGGTATTAAAGATTTACCCTATGTCATGCAAGTAAATGGTACGAAGTTTTTCACTTTGATTGCAGAAGAAATAACGTGGGAGCTTGTCGATGGAATCTTCATTCAGGCGTGGGGCTACAACGGTTCCACACCTGGGCCAACCATTCGTGTTTATCCGGGGGATCATATATGTATTCGTGTCATTAATCGACTACCTGAAAAAACTAGTGTACATTGGCACGGCTTACTTGTCCCGAACACAATGGATGGTGTTCCTCCCATTGAACCGTCACCTTTTATCGAGCCAGGGCATTATTTCGATTATCATTTTACAATTAAAAACCCTCCTGGAACATATATGTATCATTCGCATGTGAATGTCGCTGTGCAAGATAATGCTGGTCTTTTAGGCGGATTTATCGTTGAAGACCCTTGCTTACAAAACATTTCTCAGCACAAGGATTATCTATGCCTATTACAAGAATGGGCTGTCGATCAATTATCCTGGGGGAAGCTTACAAAAGGTACGTATCCTTTAAACTTTATTAAGCCTGAATTTAATTTTTTCACGATCAATGGCAAATGCTATCCTTTCACAAAGCCATTAGCCGTACATTTAGGTGATACTGTAAAAATTCGTTTTGGCAACATCCAAATGCATCACCATCCCATCCATTTACACGGTCACCAATTCCACGTCGTTGGGGCAGATGGTTTTCCTATCTCTAGCCACACACAAATTGCTAAAAACACCATTCTTGTTGCCTCTGGTGAAACATGGGATATAAGCTTTACGGCTAATAACCCTGGTATCTGGCCCATCCATTGTCATATGCCCCATCATGTTACAAACAATGGCGCACCTGGTGTTGGGGGCATGTTTACTACAGTGAATTATCTTTAACATGGAGGACAGCTTAAAAGCTGTTCTTTTTAACGTTATATTTCTTTATTATTGGGTACATACTTGATAAGGAACATCACATAAATCTTTATATCTCTATAATATTAGAGTCTATCATTTGATTTTTATTGAAGGTTAGAAGTAGTATGGAATTGTAACGAAGGATTATCTACCTATCCACACTATTATATTAATGTAACAATTTCAAAGGAGGAATTTCGATGAATTATCAAAACATTACGGTTGCAGGTAGCGGTGTATTAGGAAGTCAAATTGCTTACCAATCTGCTTTCAAAGGTTTTAATGTAACCGTTTACGACATTAATGACGAGGCTCTAAAAAATGCACAGGATCGCATTACAAATTTAAAACCCTTGTATCAACAAGACCTAGGTGCGACACAAGAAGAAGTAGATGCTGCTTATGCACGTCTTACTTTTAATAGTGACTTAGCTCAAGCTGTTGCGAATGCGGACCTTGTAGTTGAAGCAATTCCTGAGGTTGTGAGCATCAAAACTGAGTTTTACACAAATCTAGGCAAAGTAGCACCAGCAAAAACAATCTTTGCAACAAACTCGTCTACTTTATTACCTAGTCAATTTGCTGAGGCAACTGGACGCCCTGAGAAATTTTTAGCTCTCCACTTTGCAAATACTATTTGGAAAAACAATACAGCTGAAATTATGAAACATCCTGGTACAGATATGACAGTATTTGATGAGGTTGTAGAATTTGCACGTGCAATCGGCATGGTACCTCTACCATTATATAAAGAACAACCTGGCTATATTTTAAACTCATTGCTTGTGCCATTTTTAGATGCAGCTGAATCTTTGCTTGTAAAGGAAGTAGCTGATCCAGAAACGATTGATAAAACATGGATGATTGGTACTGGTGCTCCACTTGGGCCATTTGCTATCCTAGACATCGTCGGCATTAACACAGCCTATAACATTGTGGAAGCGAAAGCAAGTGCTACTGACGATGAAAACATGAAAAAATTAGCTAACCTTTTAAAAACAGAGTACATTGAAAAAGGTAAACTTGGTCGTGCAACTGGCGAGGGCTTCTACACATATCCAAACCCAAGCTTTGCTAAACCAGACTTCTTAAAAGGTTAATGCTTCAAAAGAGCAATTATCCCATTAAAAAGGAAAATTGCTCTTTTCTTTTTTTCATGTAAAGAAATCCCAAAATCCAGGTGTGTCCTTAAATTCTTTTGTCGCCATTTTTTCAATAATTTTTAATTTGATCTCCTGTTCCAGATCCTCTCTGTCCTGATAACTTGTTTGATGAAGACACTGCTTAATTTTTGGCATGAAGTTCTCAATGATTATTAGCGTCTCCTCATTGTAGTTGTTTTCCATTGATTATCTCTCCCCTTTTTTAAGCATCTGCTGAAGTTTCTTTAATGCCTTTCGATGTAGATTGGATATATTTTGAGGTGATGTGTGTAATGTTTCTGCTATTACTTTAATCGTACAATCTTTGACATAAATCAGCTCTAAAATTTGAAGTTGCTTGCCCGTTAATGTTTTTAAAGCTTTAAAGAGCTGTTCGTTTTCAACCATGTCCAATAATCCTCCCTCAATTCTTACGTCTCCTCTAGTACACTCAGTCTCAAATAGGTCATTATCTACGATTAATAAGAAGCGGTTTTGCAATCTTCTCCTTTTTTTATCAAAATCCAAGCTGAAGAAATAAATTAAACTGCTGACATATGTTATTTTTCGAACCCTTATATAGTGAGTTTGAAAAATTTCATCAACCATTTTCCTATTACAATCGGTTGGATATAAAATGGCATTTTGAACCAAATAAAGATTTTTAGCATCAGCTAAAAAACTTCTAATAATTGGATTTTTAATCTGCTCTATATTCCTGCGAAAAAACGCCTCTATTTTTTGATGCTCATTACACATTATTATCACTCCTATCTATCCGTCTTCTTGCTAAATAAAGTGAATATCCTCTCTCTATTATAAACCAAAAACAGAACAAATGTTCTGTTTGAGATTAATTTATATTGATTTTATGGTGCAGCAATTCACTTTAGTCATTGTAAGGCACAACAATATTGAAGGAGGAAGATGTCATGATTACACCTGAAACGATTCAAATATGGGTTAGCTTAATTGGAAACTCTGGTTTCCCTATTGCCATTACCATCTATCTCTTTGTGCGATTCGAAAAGAAAATAGAGGTTTTAGAAGCGGTCATCTTGAGATTATTAGATAAAATGGAGCAATAATCAGCCTAAAAAAATTTACGGCAGCACTCTTTAAAAGGAATGCTGCCGTGTGACTTAACCGTGCAAATTCATACAATATATGTAAGAACAAATACTTTTTAGATGGGAGGGGATTTTATGAATCACAATAACATGCTGTCACCGAATATTGTCATGACCCTTTTTATCATGCTTGGCATTTCCTATAATTACTTTTACGATTCATTCGCCATTCAAATCGAATACTTAGGTAATCTAGGATTTTGGCTAACACTCCCCTTATCAATTATTATTATTGTGTTGAGTATATGGCTACTTAAAAAGAAAGTGCCTATTGTTAGCACTTTACTTATACTTGTTATGGCTGGTATTACTTTAGTCATTGCATTATTTTCATTGTTCCATTGGAGTTCACCATAAAAATTTATAGCCTTTGAAGGCTGACTTCAAAGGCATTTCTTTTTTTACTAGATGTACAGCACCATATAATCTTCATCAACATATTGCTGTCCTATTTTTAACGCACGCTTTTCTGTTCCAAACACCTGAAAGCCTAGCGATTTATATAGCCCTTTTGCTGAATCATTGGAAGACACAACCGTTAAATTGATCTGCTCAACGACCGCTAATACCTTTGCTTGATTAATGACGGCTAACATTAAATGTTTACCTAAGCCAAGCCCTCGCTTTTTTGGAGAAACATAAACGGCAAAAATGTTCGCTTTATGCTTTAGCTTCATTTTATTTTCCTGTACCAATGTCGCAACGCCCAGCAAATCATTCTGTTCAAATGCCCCGAATGTAAACGATTCCTGACCCTCGAGTCTACTTGCAAATAAGGCAAGCCCCATATCCTTTTCCTCTTCAAAGCTAGAACCAAATGCCTCCGGATTCATTTGTAGTCCCTCTAATCTCAAATGACGATATACCTCAGCATCTGCTGCTGTTAAAAGCCTAATTTCCATTCTTCCCCTCCTATAACACTTTTCATTTTTATCGACCCTAGCGAATAGCATTTGATGTATTTTTTCAAGAAAATGAAGGAGGTTAAAATAGATGTCTAGCAGTATCGCGAAACACACTCTTATACTGTCGGTGAACACTATTAGCAGTACAAGAAAAATACACTTTGTACTAAGTAATCAAGACATAGAGCAACCTTAACGAAACAATCGTTTTGCAAGCGTTCTTAAAAGATTTTTCTAGGCAAACCCAATGCATATTTTCAAGCTATACAGTTGCTGGTTATTTATAGAAGACATCATTTTCGTATAACACTAGGGATTTTTCAGGAGATTTGTTTTCTTATCAAGCATAACCTCTACTAAATAAGTGATATAGTATCAATTATTTACGGAAATGATTTTATTAAGCATAAAGGATAATTATATATGAAACACCTTACTTTTAGTGATTATAATCCGTTGTTGATAAAATAAACAAACCAAATTACATACATTAAAGAGAAAAAAAGATATATATTCAGAAAATTACGACATATTATATTGACACTGTGTCATTTTTAATTTAGTATATGCATAGATTCACCAGATTTTTTAGAAATGATAGAAAGAAGTTGATCTATGAAAGATGAAATTTACACAAAGGGGATGAAAGAATGGTTAAACATAACCACAGTATGGAAGACATTATGGAACGTGAGCAAGGTTTAAACAAGGGATTAAAGACAAATCAAATTACGATGATTGCCATTGGAGGTGCCATTGGGACAGGGTTATTTCTCGGCAGTAGCTTAGCCATCGGTCTAGCTGGTCCAAGTGTTATTGTGAGTTACGCTATAGGAGCTCTCATTGCACTATTACTAATGGGTTGTCTCGCAGAAATGACGGTTGCGCACCCTACAACTGGATCATTTGGTGCTTATGCTGAAAAATACGTAAATTCCTGGGCAGGATTTGCTATTCGGTATTCCTATTGGTTCTCATTAATCTGTTCAATTGGTACAGAGGTGACCGCTGTTGCCCTTTATATGCGGTATTGGTTCCCAAGTGTACCCAATGCTGTATGGATTATATTATTTGCTGCTATACTGCTTTATGTAAACGCTACCACAGTGAAATTATTTGGCGCTGTAGAATATTGGTTCTCCGTTATTAAAATCACTGCGATTGTCGGCTTTATTATTTTAGCTAGTATTGTTATTTTCGGGGCAGATAGCTCCTCCAATATTGGCATCCAAAACTACTTCAATGATGGCGGCTTTTTCCCACATGGTTTTTGGGGAATGTGGATGGGTATATTTATTTCATTATTTAGTTATCTAAGTATTGAAATGATTGCTGTAAGTGCTGGGGAAGCAGAGAACCCAAGGAAAGCTGTCCCAATTGCATTAAAATCAGCTGTGATTCGTTTAATTTTATTTTATATTGTAACACTTGTACTAATGCTGATGATTGTCCCTTGGGGAATGGCAGGTGCAGACAAGAGCCCATTCGTTAAAGTAATGGAAATATTAAATATTCCTGGTGGCGCATCCATGATGAACTTTGTTGTTCTAATCGCAGCGCTTTCGGCTATGAATAGCCAGCTTTATATTTCTACTCGTATGATGTTCTCACTTTCACGGGGTGGCTTTGCTCCGAAGCAATTGGGTAAGCTTAACAAAAGACAAGTTCCGACGAGGGCATTGCTCGCATCTGTTATCGGTATTATCATTGCTACAGCATTTTCGATTTTCAAGCCAGAATCAGCTTTATCGCTTATGATTTCAATTTCAAGCTTTGGCGCTATGTTTGCGTGGTTTATGATTTTCATTACGCATCTATTTTTCCGTAAAAAATACAAACCGATAGATGGAGAAAAACTACCTGTACGTATGATTGGTTATCCTTATTTAACCATTTTAGGAGCCGTTCTATTAGCTTCTGTCGTATTATCAACATGGTTCTCTCCTGATTTTAAAGCAACATTACTTGTCGGCTTCCCTTGGCTTATCTTCATTTCCATCTGCTATTATATTTGGAAACGAATAAACATAGCAAAAAATCGTGTCATCACAAATGATCTTGAGGAAGAGCAAGTAGAAACCATATAGCATAGTTGTTAAAGCGCTAAAACTAATAAGATACCTCCAAGACTGATAAAGGATAGGAAATTCTCTATCCGTCTTGGAGGTATTTTTCAGATGAACAAAATGGAAAAATAGTTCCTAGAAAACCAGATGTAAACTTGATCTTAATACTATTAGAAAGCAAAGCCATTCAGTTCAAAAAATCTATTGATCGTACACATAGCTAACAGCCAGATAAAGATGCTACTATATAAAAGGCCTGAGTTCCTATACTATACTGAACTCAGACCTTTTCAATTTCTTTTTACATTCATATAATCTCAGTTCTTCGAGTACAATTACACGATTTGACCTTTTAATAGATCCTCTGCGCTTTCACATGGTAGCTGTAAAGCTTCAGCAACCTTACGCATTGTAATTATACCTTGATAAACATTCAAACCTTTTCGCAATGATTCGTTTTGTAATAGTGCTTCCTTATAGCCCTTTGCTGCAATTTGTATAGCATATGGTAATGTCACATTCGTTAAAGCCATTGACGATGTTTTCGGCACTGCACCTGGCATATTACCAACTGCATAATGCACAACACCGTGTTTTTCGTATGTTGGATTATCATGTGTTGTTACACGGTCTGCTGTTTCCACAATTCCGCCTTGATCAATGGCCACATCTACGATAACAGAGGCTGGCTGCATGGCTTTCACCATCTTCTCTGTCACAAGTCGGGGCGCCTTGGCACCAGGAATAAGTACTGCACCAATAACCAAATCTGCTGTTTTCAATTGTTCTGCAATGTTGAAGCTATTGGATAGCAACGTTTGAATACGATCCCCAAATATCTCTTCAAGCTGGCGAAGTCGAGCGGGATTGACATCTAAAATCGTCACATTTGCACCTAAGCCTACAGCAGTTTTTGCTGCATTATAGCCGACAACGCCACCACCTATAATGGTTACATTCCCTTTTGCCACACCTGGCACACCGCTTAGTAAAATACCTTTACCACCATTTGTTTTTTCTAAATAATGTGCACCGATTTGCGCAGCCATTCGACCAGCCACTTCTGACATCGGAGCAAGAAGTGGCAGGCTTCCATCGGCTAATTGGACCGTTTCATAAGCAATGGCTACTACTTCTTTTTCTAAAAGTGCCTTCGTTAATGCTTCATCTGCTGCTAAATGTAAGTAGGTAAATAAGATTTGTCCTTTGTAAAAATAATCATATTCTGAAGCGATTGGCTCTTTTACCTTTAGGACCATTTCGGCAGCCCATACGTCCTTCGCCTTTGGAACGATGGTTGCACCAGCTTCCATATAGTGCTCATCTGTAAAATTCGAGCCAAGACCTGCGTTCGATTCAACAAGTACTATATGACCTGCAGCTATTAAAACACTTGCACTTGCAGGCGTTAAAGCAACACGGTTTTCCATTACTTTTATTTCTTTAGGTACACCAATAATCATTCCATTACTCCTTTATTATGCAACGATTTCCCGTTCATTTTTGAATTGCTCATACAATTTTTCATCCATAATTGTTTTTAGTATTTGAACGACTTCATAGACCTCTTCAAAGGTGTTATAAAGTGCCACAGGTGCGATACGAATACCATTTGGTGCTCTAAAATCAGGAATAACTCCCTTCGCTTTTAATGCCTTACAAATACGAGCCGCTTCTGTATGTGTTAAAAAGATATGTCCACCTCGTTGCTCATTGATTACTGGGCAATTAACTTCGAAACCATATTCGCCCAAATATTGATAGTATAGTGCAATGAAATACTCTGTTAGCTGAATTGATTTCTTACGAATACGTTGAATGCCTGCTTCATTAAAGAGTTCCAACGCACCTAGCAGTGGCGCAAGGTTTAATAAATGTGGTGAGCCCATTTGATAAGCACCTGCATCTGGTGCCTGTATAAGGCTTGTTTCCATATCAAATTGCTTTTCTTTAGCCGAGCTAAACCAACCTGCCAAGCCTGGCTTTGTATTAAAATGCTTCTCATTGACGAATAATCCAGCGACAGCACCAGGACCTCCGTTTAAATGTTTATAATTACACCAGAAGGCAAAGTCCACATCCCAGTCATGTAGTGAGTGCTCTATAGAACCCACTGAATGACAAAGATCAAAGCCAATTAGAATACCACGCTGATGCGCTTCCTTTGTTAGCGCTTCCATATCAAGAATCTGGCCACTTCGATATAACACACCAGGAAGGATAATCAATGCCACATCATCTGTCATCGCAGATACAATATCATCATGCGCATAAAAGTGCCCGTCCTTACTACGAACATATTGAATATGCTCCTCAATATTTTCATAATGCAAACCTAATTGACTTTGTACTGCATATAAGTCAGTTGGGAAATTTAATTCATCAATAACAATTTTTGTTTTATTACCTGTTGGCTTATAAAATGTTGCAATCATTTGATGCATATTCACAGTAGTAGAACCTGTTGCAATGACCTCCTCTGGTTTCGCGCCTACAATCTTGGCCAGCTGAGCACCCACTTGCTCAGATAAATAAAACCAAGGATATTCCCCTTGCGTCCACCCATCAATGCCGTACTGTTTCCAAGAATCTAAAAGCGTCAACAGACTTGCCTCAGCTTTCTTTGATAAAAGCCCTAATGAATTCCCATCAAAATAAATGGTCTCTGGCTGAAGATAAAATTGTTCTCTAAATCCTTGTAAATCATCATTTTTGTCTAAAAAAGCTGCGTATTCTCTTGTAGGATTAAACTCCATATTAAACACCTCACCTTTCTAAAATAATGGTAGCATGGTCATCTTTTAACCACCTTATATTCATCTTATCAAAAAGTGACACAGTGTCAATATTTTTAAAAAAAGAATTTTTATGTTTTAAAATTGATTTTTAATACATAAAACAGAAAAAACCTCCAACAGGGGGAGGTTAATCAGTATAGAGGCCTTTCATATAAAAATGTACCATTAATTCTACATTTTGCTCGATTGAGACATTTGGGTCTTGCAAGCAACGCCAAAGGAAACTCTCATTAATGTGATACCACATATTTGCAACATCTTTGGCATTTAGATGGGCGTATGCAATATTATTATTTTGCACATATAAAATATCTTTCTCAATATGATCAATAAAGTGTTGCTGAACAAGAGACCATTTTTGACGAATTTCCTCTGAGCTCCCTATTGCCTCAAGAACCAGCTTCATGAGCTTCTCGTTTTCTATACCTTGCTTATTGAATGCCTTTACCTGGAATGTAATTTGCTCTCTTGCTTCTTCCTTTGATTTCGGAACAAAGCTTAACTTCGCAATATTGTACATTTTTTCAAGAAGCGAATCGATTATTTCTATTAAAAGTGCATCTTTATTGGAAAAATAAACATAAGCTGTGCCATGCCCAACACCAGCTTCCTTAATAATTTGCTTCATCGTTGATTTCTGAAAGCCCAGTTCGAAAAATACTTTTTTCCCAGCCTCAATTAATGTCCTACGCGTTTCATGAGCACGGTCTTGTTTAATTTGACTACGATTCTTCATATTACACCAACTTCCACTTTCTCATTATACAGTGATAAAAAATAACAAGGTATTACATGAGGTTGAACAGAACCAAAGCCAATTTTGATTGTACTTCAATCAAAACTGGCTTTCCTTTTCATTATAACATTTTTATTATGACGAAATAAGAAGAAACCTTTTATTACAGCACACTACGTTTTTTCTGCACCCTAACAACACTTAACTTCCCAAAACGAGTAAGCTCACAATCGCTTGTTCAAAATATTTTAATACAAAGTGAAAAGAGAAAGATACGCTGCTTGCACACGATTAAGTAATAAACTTAGCTAATAGAAATTAAAAAGGCTGCCCATATCAAACTTATAACCTCAATTGTATTTTTTAATATTTAACTTTAAATTCTACGCACATTATTTAGTCACAAATAGTGCCCTAAAATAAAAGCGGCGTGTAAGCTCATATTAGCCCCCTCGCCACTCATAAATTTATCAATCCTTCAAGAAAATCAAATGACCCTTTTTCAAATATCCAATAGAGGAAATCAATAATAATCTAAAGTAGCATGCGTAAAAACTGTTCAAAATGTACGCCTGCCTCGCGTGGAACTTGCTCCTTCGATGTAGCTTCGATCGCGGCGGCTAAAAATGTCTCTGCCAGCTTCATAGACTCCACTAAATCTTGCCCACGCATCATGCCGCCCATCACAACGGATGCAAATAGATCACCTGTACCTGAATAGCTCTCACCGTTATAGTTGCGAATACTATGGAAAGACCGCTCCGCATCGACAAACATATTGCCAACATAACGCTTGCCCGCAGCTGCTGTTGGTGGATTCAATCCAGTAATAATGACGTTCGCTCCAGTCGCCTGTTGTAGCTGTTGTCCTGCCTCTTCAAGAGTCTGAATATACTCGATATCGTTTTGATAGCGCTGTAGCTTCTCATACGACAAACCTGTAAGCAAGCAGCATTCCGTAACATTTGGTGTAATAATGTCAGCACACTTCACTAACTCTTTCATTCGATCAAGTAACTCACCCGTAAACATTTTATAAACCTCGCCATGATCGCCCATCACTGGGTCAACAAGCAATGTCGTTTCATTGGCGTGAAACACGTCTAAAAAACGAAAGATATTATCGATTTGCTCCTTCCCTGTGACAAATCCTGTGTGAATGCCATCAAAGGTAGTTCCAAGCTTGCTCCACTCATCTACAAAATAGTCCATCTTTGACGTTAAATCCTCACAATAAAAACTCGAATACCCTGTTTGCGCCGTTAAAATAGCTGTTGGAAGCGGTACTGCTTGTACGCCCATTACAGACAGTACAGGTATCGCAGCCGTTAACGAGCACTTCCCAAAGGACGACATATCTTGAATTACAGCAACTTTTTTCATCATTCATTCCACCTAACTCATCCTGCTTATACTTACCTCATCGTATCACAATTAGAAAGATGCGAAAATAACCTCAATCTGACCTCTAATTTTTTTATAAAATTGACACTTTCACAACAGTCAGTCCTTTGCTAAAGTAAAAATCATCAAAATATTCATCATAGTGAGGAAGAGACAAATGCAAAATATACAAAGGCCATCATCCTTTACAAAATCACGCACGAAAACATTTGATTTAGTCATTACAGCTATTTTAGCAGCACTTGTTTTCGTAGCTACCATGTTCATCAATCTTAAGCTACCGATCGGGCAAGGTGGACTTATTCATTTAGGGACATCCATGCTTTTCATTTCAGCTATTTTATTCGGACCTAAAAAAGGGGCACTTGCTGGAGCCATCGGAATGGGTTTATTCGATATCGTAGGCGGCTGGTTAATCTGGGCACCGACTACTATTATTTCACGTGCATTACAAGGCTTCATCGTTGGTAAAATCGCCTGGTCAAAAGGACATACAGGTGATAATCTTGGGCTGAATATTTTAGGGGCCGTCGTATCCATGCCTGTGATGATTGCCGTTTACTATGTTGGGCAAGCCATTATGTTCAATAGCTGGATTGCACCGATGGCATCCATTCCAGGAGATGTCATTCAAAACTTTGTAGGCTTAATGATCGCCATTCCAGTATGTGTTGTACTGAAAAAAACACCTTATTTTAAAAAGAATTTTTAATCTAAAGACGCCATCTTGCTGTTTTGTACACTGCAATGATGGCGTTTTTTTATTGAGTAGTATGAAAAACAACGAATTTCTAGATAAAGCGAAACTAGCCTTGATCTTTTTCATACTATAGGGTGGAGGTGTAAAAATGCCAAGAGTAAAATACCGCGATGCAGACGTTGCTTTAATGGCAAGGATGATGAGAGCAGAGGCTGAGGGTGAAGGACAACAGGGTATGCTATACGTGGGCAATGTCATTGTCAATCGTGCAGTAGCATCTTGTTTAGACTTCAACGATGTTAGAACCATTGAACAAGTTATTTACCAGGTACAAGGTGGAAATTATTCTTTTGAAGCCGTTCAAAAGGGCAATATGTTTTACCAACGAGCGAGAGAAACCGAAAAAAGATTAGCGAAACAAAATTTAGACTTCTGGCGAGATCATCCAGCAAAATATGCACTCTGGTACTTCAATCCATATGCCCCATGTCCCCCAACATGGTACGGCCAACCGTTTACTGGTCAATTCAAAAATCATTGCTTCTATGAACCTGCTCCAGATACTTGTGAGAGTGTTTATATGGGATAGGGTAATATTTGAGTTCGCTACGCATTTTTAGTTATTCCTATATTAAATAAGGAAAAACATATTATTGACCAATGAAATAAAGGGGAACAATCTAAAACTTAGATGTTCCCTTTTTGAAATTGAGTTAGGATCATTCAGAAGATGGAGCACCAACGTTCAAACGATTCTTATACATTTACGAACAGTAAATAATAAAATGCATTAGTGAAATTGATTTAAACTCCTTATTTAATCTTGGAAACTAGTTAATATACCATCTTCAAAATAAAGATATTGCCCGTTTCCATAAACCCATTGTTCATAAGACCCGTATTCTGTTACTGTTCTATTAATATCATAAGGTGCGCCCCATAGTGATGCTAATACTTCGTCATATGTCATTCCAAGTGTAGGATTCATCCCCCTTGCATTTTCAATTTTTTCGTTCATTACTTTTTTTTCTTCTGCTCTTCTCTCCATTGTATATAAATTACTTCGATATTCATGTTCTATCCATCCCCAATCATTTAGAGTTATTGGCCCAAACGATGATGGATTGGCATAAGACGTATTTGTTATTCCTGCTACAATTTCATCCCTCATTCTTCCAAAGTATTTAGGATTTACAGCAAGTGCTAGTGCTCCTGAAGCCTTATAGGAATTCTGATCGGTTTGTAAATATAAAGCATAATTATACATTGCTAAAAATTCTTCATTGTCTTCTAGTACTTTTGTATTTTCATATAGTTCTTGAACTTTTAGGAAATCTTTTGTTCTGACTGCTTGTTCCATCTCATCTAATTTTAACTTTTTCTCTTCTTCTATAATTTTTACAACCTTATTCCAATCTTCACGATTCAAAACGATTCTCATTCTGTTATATTTAGATCCCAAGAATTGTACATTTTTTTCCTGTATTAATTGATCTACAAATTTTGTACCAACTGCTCTAACTTTATCAATTTCTGATTCTGATACATCTAAAGTTTCCATTTCAACTAAAAGATCCTCATATTTCCTTTCTTTTATAAGTGTTTCTAATGTTAAAATCTCTGCCTCAATACCGCTTTCCATATTTTTTTCTTTTATAACTTTTTCATCATTACAAGCAGACAACATTAAAATGAGACCAACACCGATTGCAACATGTTTAACTTTTAACACTGTTCATTACCCCTTTACGCTTTCCCCATTATGTAATATTGCTATAGAAAATCTTTTGTTCTTGAATGCAAAAAATAATAACGATCCATTGGTACTATTCTTATTTATCAATCGTTTCATAAAAAATAAATCCTACTCAGAGGAAACATCTTTTTAAATACCTGATTATGAAATATGTTACAAAAAGCTCAATATATACATTTTATATTTCTATGTAATTTTAATCAATAAGATAGTAAATTTATACTGTAATGATTACGTTGAAGGAGTAATATGGATTCGTTTTGTACAATAAAAGGGAATTACCTTTAATACAGGTATTCCCTTTCGTCATTACATTATGGCGCAGTTTTATTCACCTTCGAAATCTATGCTCTGTTTATAAGTAGGATAAAAGGATGTTCTCAACCTCCTGTTTCCACACGCCTTTCCTTAAACAACATCACCCCAATTAAGCCCATAACAGAGAATGCGACTGGCGAGATGAAACCATAGTAATATCCATCACTGATGTTACCTGAGGCAGACTGAAAATAATCCAAAATATAGCCAAACATAATGGGTAATAATGCTGCACTTAGAAAGCCCCCTGTATTGGCAAACCCCGAAACGATACCTGATTCAGCTAAAGGGAAAGTTTGGCGAACAGCTGCAAAAGTCAAGGCACTTGCACCATATCCAAAGCCGATGATAAAGAACAGGACAATGAGCATGAAAATGGATGGATGCCCTTTCAATAAAAGAAAGGCAAACCAACTCACTAAAACTGCAATATGAACAACAATATAAGGCTTTTTAATCGTTCCTAACCAACCTGCAACCCAACTCGTTAACGGAGCTCCCATCAGTGCCCCAATCAATCCAATCATAATGAGCTGGCTTGCCTCAGCACGTGTCATCTCATACATATTGATCCCATACGGAACAGCCCACGAGCTGATAAAGCCAACATAGCCTCCCACAACGCCAAAATGACAAAAAAATAAAGCCCACGCTTGTCGACTCGAACATATTCTGCGTAATAAAACAGAGGTTTTTTCACGTTGTACTTCCTCAGTTACTACTACTAATTCTTCTGCAAAAATTCGTTTTGTAGTTTTCACAAGCACAAAATAAAGAAGCACTCCACATAAGCATAATAAGAGCCCCGTTGAAAAAAATGTGATCCGCCAACCAAATAACAGGATCAAGGTCGCAAAAGGGACTGTCGCCAATAAGAAACCAAGACTCCCAGTCATCCCAGTAAAACCAATTAATCGGACAAACTCCTTTTTCTGAAACCATTGCGCCAAAATGAGCACCATATTCACCCATATGGTCGCATCTCCTACCCCAGTAAGCATTCTAGAGAAAAACAGTACGAATTCATGTGTACCTAAACTATAAAGAATTGTACCTAATCCTGTAAGGGCAGCACCAACGATAAGAAAAAAATTCGGCCCAAACCGATCCGCTAAAATCCCCATCGGAATCTGCAAACCCGTATACACAAAAAATTGTATACTCGTCAATAACCCGATTGTCGATGCTGTCACACCAAAATCCTTCATCAATTGATCCGTAATTAACCCTGGAGCAGTTCGCTGACTTGCCATTAACAAATAGGTAAACAATACAGCAACAAACACAACCCATCTGTACTTATGATGTTGTTTGTCCAATAATCACTACTCCCATTAGCTTTTATTTTATGTATATGAATTTTAGGTTGGGGAGAAGACCTTCTATTTGAGGTAGTTTTGAAATGAACATACATGCTGACATTACATTGAAAGAAAATGCACCTAGCCTAGACTAGGTGCATTCCATAGTGTTGAAAAACAAAACCATCAATAGACTTTTTGTGAAAGGTGAAAATAGATTTCCGTTGCAGGCTACTTGCTTTCCTGTGGGCGAGCGCCGAGCCGCTTCCTCCGCTACCGCTCCGTGTAGGGGCTCGCCTGTCTCGCTATCCCACGGGAGTCAAGTAGCCCTCCACTCCAATCCATAAAAATATTTCTTTTTAGTAAAGGTTTTCAAATAAAGGGAAGGTGTTCACTACTTTTTATGAAGAGGTGTGTCACGCATCACTTCTCCATATTGAAAATAAGAGTTTATCCCCTCTAAGAATACAGATAGTGGGCTATTTGATCGCTCTACTACTATGAAAAAAAGTAAAGACACTTTGCAGAATGGTTGATTGGAGTGGAGCCAGCGTCACTCCTAGGGGATTTGGCGTCACAGATGAGACCCTGGAGCGAGCGTAAGTGAGTGAAGCGGCTCATCGGACGCCCCCTGGAGTGGCAACAGGAATGAACTAACTCTGGCACTCTGTAAATCTAGTTTCTTTCTAGCTGCTGATATTCACCTCTTTTCTTTCAACAATATGAATGCACCAGCCTAGACTAGGGTGCATCCATGCTTTCAGGCTAGCTTGAGGCTGTGCTGTGAACGGCATGTATTCCTTAATGTCCTGTCTAGTCCTTGGAAAAAATATCTGACAACCACACAACCTACCTGGCCAGCATTTCTAAAGACATTATCAGTTTGGTATTTATGATCGGACATTATCTGTCCAGGACCAGCCATTATATCTGCATTAAACTCTGTTAAAAAATGGAACTTTACACTTTAAATATCAACAAAATTTTTATTCTTAAAATATGACTCTGAATTACTATCTTTTTAATTCCAATCCATTAGCACTATGCTTTTATATCTATATAATCTGTTCTTTTACCATTTTTAGCTGTGCTGAATCCTATTGTAAATAAATTTTCAAATCCAAGTATTACTATACTGCTCTGATCATTAGAGTAATTGCAACTCCAAACTTTCACTGCCAAGTTCTTTGGTTACTTCACATTTAGACAGACATTCTTGCCATATAATGCAAAAAGAAATAGATAAAACAACTTGAGTCTATACTCAATATGGAAGAATCAGCACTACAATTTTCGAATTAAGGAATATGATATACTAAATAACTTCCAAAGCCTCCCAAAATGAAGACTATATTTTAACTCTAATTGAACTACGCTTAAATTCATTCAAATATTGCTAATTCTATAAATAATGATAGAATGCAACTACTAGATTCTTTGGTAATTGTGTGCAGACTGCATCCATTGAGGAAGATATCATCTTTATGGTGATCCTGAAACTATATCAAGAAATTACTTTGCAAAATCCACATCTCCATTAAAAAATCTCTAGAAGAAGGAAGTGATAGTGATTGAAAAATTTTAAAAATAGCTGCCAGAAACTTCACACACGCTGCTTAGCTATGTTCAATGTAAGAGAAAATCAGTATATAAATCACCCATAATATTATATGCTTATCTATTCGCACTCATTCTGCAATTTCTGCCTACTATGATCTTTCTAAAAAAACTACTAACTCCTACCTATAGTAGAGCTGTGCTCAACTTTTCGACATACAGGTGTACATCTTAGTTGCAAAATTTTCCTAACCATGCATTAAAACATTCAAACTGAATCGTCTGATGTACACTCAACTATAACAATCATACTCTAGATAAAAGAACAGAAATAAAGAACTAGAACAGCCTTTAATGACCTTTTATATCCTATATGAAAACTATAAACATTGTAAACCAAAAACATTGTATAAGAGACAGTTACTAGACTTATAGCAATGATTTTATATGTCCTTACATATAAATACTTCACAAAGAGAAATGATATTAACAAAACAATGATAATTAGTAAAGCTGCGTTCCAATCAAAATTAAAAATTAGCGGCAATAAAAAAGGTACAGTATATAGACCGTTTGTTAAAACCTTTTTCAACGAAGAGATATAAGTTAAATTATGTTTCATTAGTTTAAATAATAAGGTAAATTGTCTCAATAAATCAGTATTTAAAATTTTCATTAGAAATAACACAAAATAATATATTACTAATAACAATATTAATAACAATATTACTTCATTAACAAACGATATACTTTTCGTTAATAATGATAAATCCAACTGATTTGAATCTGGATTATATAAACTTTTAATGTTTTTATCAACAGAAGTGAAAAACTGTTTATCCTTCAATAAGGAAAAAAATCGAATTTGATCGGTAAAATCCACCGTTTTAATAGCCAAAAATAAAGTGAACACAAATGCACTAATAATAATTATAAATTTCTGTGCTTTGTGTAATCCTATAGGTTGTTTCCTACCCATTTTTAACTTCCTCCAATTCTAAGTATTGCTATATAAATTGCTCTCTCCACTTTAAAGACAAAAAAATACTTTTCGAAAAGTACATACTCACTACTGATTTTTTAATAATCCATTTGAAAGCTATGCTATAAGCGGAACCATGAATAATATAATTACTTATTTTTAACACATATTATAAAAACAAAATTTTGATATAATTTACAATTTACATAGTAAATAATCATAAAATAACCAAAAACAATTTAAGTTTTCAAATATAGACCGCCCCCTAATATATAAGGAATTTTGATATTGTTAATAAGCTGAAATTATAATTAAAAAGTATGCGGTAATCGCAAATATTGACATAGAATTAGAAATTACAATGCATTGAGCTTTTTCTAATTGTCTTAAATCCTATTTAGAAAAAACTCCGCTTCAGTAATCCCTGTATATAGCTAGTAATAGGTATAAGTAAAAGTTTTCATCTAATCTATAAAGTTATTTTGTTTGACTTGGCATACTAGAAAACATATAGTGTTGAATCGTTGTTTATCCTTGATAAAGAAATCTTGTATACTCAATAAAAATTTCTTCTAAAGATCCATACACGTTATCTGTGGTCAATCAATAATTCAGGCGGATTATTGCTATCATTTAATTTTCAGTTTTTCATTTATCGTTTTTATAAAAGGCTACCTCAATATCTATTAATGTCAGAGGAGGGCTCGTTTAAATACCGACATCGCCACATTCTACCTACTAAAAATTAAAAAAAAACGGGGTTTCTTCATATCTTCGGCATTTACTTAAAGACTATCCATGCATTTGGATATTAAAACTAAACTGCTCTCTATACTCACACTACAGAAGAATTAGATAATTAGGGATAAGTTACCACTTAACTACCACTATAGTATATAATAATTTTATAAGTTAAGTTTTTATATTTAATGATGTAATGTGGTTTTATGCAAAATTAAACCAAAATGAGATGTTAAATAAAAGAACTTTTTATTAACAATATTAAAAGATGCATTTAAAAAATAAAGCCTTTAATTTACAATAAATGCCAATAAATATATTTAATGAAGCATTTAGGTATGAATCTGATATTATGTTTTTCATCAACAATTAGGAATGCTTATTTTTGAAGTAAAATCCTATAAATTCGATCAAATAAAAGATGTATTTAGGGCAGAATGGTTATATTTCAAGGCATAATTTGGGGGTTATTGAAAAATGAAAAAGAATAACGTTTACAAAGTAATAATTGCAATTTTAACATCTATTATAGTGATGGCTATTGTAGTTATAGGGTATCTCTTATCAACCAATGGTTATCTTACAGAGAACAAACAAGAAAGTTTGAGCCCAGAAGGTGAAAATCCTGAGGTGATAGAAACCAAAGAGGTAGAAGCAGTTGAGGTAATAAACAAGCCAGCTACTGATAAATCTTGTCTATCACCTGAATACGCAATTGCTTTAGACGAAATGTATGCTAATTACCTTGAGTTTAAACGAGTGGCACTTAATGAAGGTGGATCACTAAATTTCGATAACGCAATCAACGCTTATAACGGCATCACACAGAACTTAGCTACATCGGTCCTTATAACTAAAAAAACGGCTTATGACAAAGAAGTATATAAAGTGGTGAACGAATGGGCTGTGGATGCTTCTAACGTCTCGAATGACATGCTGGGATTCATTCAAGGTACGCTGGAGCCGACTGACTTTAATTTAAATGTCTTCAGAGCTTCGTTTGATGATCTTGATAACTTCTATGGAAATAAACTGAAATGGGAGAATTGCCAATGACTATGATGTCGAGAAGTGAGTAACTCCTAATGATATATGCCCAGTTGGGAGGTCGAAAAATTATTCTCCGTCGCTGGTGAAGCGGTAGGATGTCTTAGCACAGTGAAGGATAAAAATAAATATAATGGTGATGGTTTATATTGTTGAAACAGAGAAAATCAAAGCTAATATTTAATAATATATGAACTATTAGAACAAGCTCTTTTTTAGACTTGTTCTTTTTATTTTTCTACAAACTCTAATTTGTCTATAAACACTATAAATAATATGATAAGTATGTAAGGTACTACTCACCTTACACTCTGTCTCTGTAAGCAGTACGGAGGAGGAATTACTTGGACGAGAAACTCCCAAATCAAAGAGTATACATTAACTGCTAATGATGCTAAATCACCCATTGATTTTATAAAATCTGCGGTTTGATAAGCGCTTGTAAAAATTGAAATCGGTTCTTTTACATCCATTTGATCCACTGTTCACCCCCTCCTAACTGCTGTTCCTGTTCATGTGCTTCTTGCACTTGGGCAGCATAGTTTTCGATTGAATGGTACCACCCCCAACAATTTTCACCGTTCCCTTAACTAAGGTGGCAGCATATTTAGCAATCGTAATACCTGCGCTAATGCTGAAGTACTCGCCTATGTCTAACAACATTCTGAAAGGTCCGCCAACTGCACTTTATTTTCTCACTAACAGCTAAAGGCGAGCAAGTAGCCGTTTATATCAGGTTCGAATGTCGATTAAATATCATAAAACTACTTTACCTTTTCAAATAGCCTACAAATGATGAAACACTTAATTTTGGTGGGATACTTATCAAATATGAAAATGATAAGATAGGCGGTTGTTTCAATAAATTCTACACCTCATATAATTGGCGAAGAATTCTATCTATAACTACTTTAATTTGACCATAAATAATTTGCCTTCTATACTTTAGTGCAAAGACGATGTGATACTTACAATTCCATGTTATATGTGCTAAACTTTTATTATCCATTTGGATCCCCTTTCGTACGAAGTCGTTTGACCAGACCTAGATTCATTGTACGGCTGGGGATTTTTTTCTTGTCCATAGCTAAAAGCTTATTGAAACTACTCGTATTGTAAGAGGCTTTCAAAAGAATATAAAAAAAGAGCCTGTTAAACAGACTCTCGTTTCCTCTTCATAATATGGCTGTCTTCACCTCTTTAATTTTTATCGATGATAATAGCTTTCTTCACTACTCAATAACCGTTTGCTATATTTTTTTACTCTTTTCTTGTTCTTCAACTTGCCATTGTTTAATTTGTAGCTACTTTTGTAATAAATCATCAACTTTTATAGTTCCTCTTGCCTTTGGATTGTCTTCCAACATTAAAAGTGATCGATATCGATATGTGAATTATTTCAATCCATTTTTACAATGGGCATATCAATATCGTTTACAAAATAATTTTCATATTAGCATCAAAATAATTCCTATGTAACTATACAACCTTACTATCCATTACTTTCGCAAACTTAATTTTACCCCTTATTCTACTCTATTTATTTCTCTCAACAATCATCGCCTGGCTTCCCAGTTCTTTATAGCTTCTGAAAAACTTCTCGGCATTATGTGAGACTCTTCCTTTTAGCGGATTCATCACATGAACGGTATTATTGAGCTCATTATATCCAACTAACACAACAGCATGTAGATTAATCGGTGCTTTAAAATATTCCTTTGTATCACTGAAATACCAAGAAGACGATACTTTTGGCGTACTTAAATCCAAGGTTACCCAAATGACTACTGGAACGTTATGATTAATTTTCTCATAGAAAAACTCTTTTTCCTTGCCGCTTACATCAGTTGCTGTATATTTAGTCGTTCTTCCAACGAAAAAATTTTCAGCAGCCGCAACAATGGGAGGTGCATAAGAAAAGAAGCCTGTCTCTAAACGAGGGTCACCTGCATATGCCTTATAAGGATTCGGACCGTATCTTTTATTATTTTGATAGGTAAATGATTCCTTTGGTAAATAATTATTGGCCATTTCCATTTTGTTTGTGGAAAATCCATAATAGTTTAAGACAGCTGTTAAAGAGGTTATTTCACAGCCATTTGGCAATTCTGGATTTTGCTTAACAATTGGAACCGTTATGTACATTTTATTTAGCTGAGGTTCTTCTACAGGAGCTTGCGCTTTTGGCGGCTCTGGTGCTACACGATATGTTTCATCTAATAACCTCGCCATCATCACGGCAAATTCTGCTCTCGTTAAAAAGCGTTCTGGTTGAAACGTCCCATCCGCAAAACCAAAAACAATTTCATTTTTCACTAATGCCTGAACAGACGAATAAGCCCAATCGTTCGGTGTAACATCCTTAAATTGAACTGAAGAAAGACCACTTAATTCAAAAGCTCTTGATAGAATCGATGACATTTCCTCCCTTGTCACAAATGCGTTCGGTTTAAATTCTTGCCCCTTTACAACATCATCAAAAACCCCTTCAGCCATGACGGCAGAAATGATATCGAAATGAGCATCTTCATTTTTTACATCAACCAACTGTGGGTCAGGTCGATCGATCACACTATATCCCTTCGCTCTCGTAACCATTAACGCAATTTGTAAACGCGTTAATTTATCATTAGGTGCAAAACTCCCATCCGGACTTCCTTGAATAATATTTTGTTGAGATAAGTATTGGATTTCCTTTGCTGCCCAATGCTTTTGATCCACATCGTTAAAAATCATTTCAGCTGCATAAACATTTGATGCAAAGTAAAGATTATTAATCGCAATCGTTAAAACAACCATTAGTAATAGTATCTTTTTCCTCATATAACGCTCCTCTGTTTTCAAAAATAATCATATTTATACTAAATTACAATAATTATATTTTCTGCATAAGAGGATTTTGTATCATAATAGGAGCTTAGTAAAAAAGGGGGGCATTTTGTAAAAATTTCACTGAATTTGTTTATAGTTTGAACACACCAAATCTACACTATGTAAATTCTAGCTATATTTTACTGCTGGTTGAGGTTGTCTCGCACATATACTGATTCAGTATGACCATCTAGTTGGCTCGTTCTCATCTTTGCAAATAAGAGGGACAAATTAGAGTACATTCACTTTACTACATTTCAACTTCTTTAAAACTTTCAATAGTTTCTTGTGCTTTAGTACGATATAAATAATGAACTCCTTCAAATATCATCACTTTCCCATGTATTAAATCTTTTATTATTTTTTTCCAATGAGAGTGTCTTCCCTATGACAACAAATAAAAAATGCTAGGGTGGGACAAGAAATGTCAAAATCGATTAATGAGGAATCGATATTTGATGAAAGGTTTTCTGTCACCGAATCTGCAATTTGAAAAATTCTACCGTTAATATCAAAGAAAAACATAGGGAGATTTTAGTCTTCCTATGTTTTCATTCAAATTATTAATCTGTTTGTTCTTGCTTCTTTTTCAAATACTCAGCACGTATTTTCTCAAGTTGCTGCTTTTTATCAAATTTGGCCGGCTTATGTTTTTCATGATACTTTGCCACAGCCACCTTACCTTTAGTATCCAATTGATATTTCCCCACTTTGGTTCACCTACTTTTCCTGCCTTTAAAGAAATCTATTCAACAAATATAGTATACCTTATTTTGTTGATGTAAACCTTTTTCCTATATTGGTGTACTGCTTAACCTTAGTTTCGGTAAAAGCTTAGTAAATAAATCATAACCAAATGTATTTAAAATATCTGTATCCGCACACATTTCAGATGATGATCCTTTATTCTTATATACCGCTATAATATTGCTCACCTTTATGTATGGAGACGGCGGGTCTTAAAACGGAAAATATAAAAAGTGCTGAAATACCAGTGTTTTAAATGGTTTTTCAGCACCTGTTTTAAAATCTGACCCATAGTTTGACCCAAAACGAAAATAATTAAAATTTGCTTACGGAGAAATAAATAACTAATAATTAATTTTTGAAAAGGTACTATTTGTGCTTTTATAAAAGATATTTGAAATAGAATTCATCTTAAGTCCCTTTTATTATGTTAATCATTTAAAGAAAGTTAAGCATGTTTAGTAATCTTATATATATATATTTTTCCATCTAATTCATGGTCTGTACCAACGGGAATACATGGACAAAAGTAAATTCTATCCGGCGCTCGAGTTGATATTTTCTCCATTTTTGTATGTAGTTCACAATTTATTTCTTTTCCCCCGTTAATTACCTTGACTAGCTTATCTTTAACAATTTCTCTACTTCTTTCAGGACTGCAGTCTAAAGACATTGCAGATCCTATATTTTGATAACCTCTAATCTCTTGAGAAATAATGTTAGGTATTTCACGTTGGATACAATATAAATGATATATAATTTCATTTTTTCTGTTATCAAACCCATCATTTAATTCTTCTATAGATTTATCAATATCTTCATCGAATACAATATGTGAAAGTATAACTCTTAGTTCATTTGTAAAACTATTAATTTCTCTAAATCTATTAGTAAACAGTAGAAGTGCGGTTTTTAAATCTTCATAATTATTTACATTTCTTAGGCTTCCTTCAGGGATACTTTCATTCGCATAAGTAATAATATTAATGTAATCATCAAAGTAACCATTATTTAATAGTATTTCTTTAAATGAAATAGATTCTTCTCTTCCTAAATTAATAACTCTCAATAATATTTGATTAAATTCTGTTGGTTCTTTAAAACTAAAAAGTTTTTCAAATAATTTACTTATTATTTTCACATCTTCATTTTTATTGGTATAAAGCTCATTATATATATTCATTAAACTATTATTTTCTTGCTGTATAAGTACTTTATATGATATATCCTTCAACAGTTCAATCACTGAAACAAACTCACTTATGTTTACACTATTTCCTTTTATCACTTCTAAAAATTTATTATTATCTAGCAACATCTCTCCCATTATTTAACCTCATTTTCCTAATTTCAAATAAATCTTTATCTTCTTGATCCATAAAACCATCTGGCCATTGTGTTATCTCAGCTAATTCATTTAATAATACTTCTTCCACTGTACATTTATCTCTAAAATTAAAATAGTTTATTGTTAATTCTGTATTAGTTAAAGGATTTTGACTAAAAAGCACTGCTTTTCTAAAACCATTAACAATATGTTCACTATGAGTTTCTATTATTACCTGAACTCCAGATGCGGCAATTACTGCTAAGAAAGTAGCAATATTAGATTGGGCTTGTGGATGTAGATGAAGTTCTGGATTTTCTACTATTATCACCGATCCTTCTTTAGCAATTAATCCTGCAATTATAATTGGAAGTATGAAAGAAATTCCATAACCTACATTGGTTTGATGTAAGTTAGAGTTATCACCGAATAATAAAGAGTAACTATTGTCAATCCCGTTGTTTTTAGCATTAACTCTACTATTCGGTAATATATAATTCAGCCATTCATTAATTTGTATATCTAGGACACTCGTTTCTTTGCTTCCCCAGTGATTTCTTTTTTTATCAACTTTGATGACATTTTTTTGTCGACCCTTTTCAATAATAAAACCCAAATATTCGTTTGATTGCCCAAGTTGTATATTATTAATGTTTCCACTTTTTTGATATTTAGAAATTGCTCTATCTGCACTAAGATAAATTATCTCTTTCGATGTTTTTAAACTTTCGTCAGATAAAGATATTTCCACTACATTAGTGTCATCTGTAGGTTTAAAAATAATTTTGGAAACATTTTTATCATAATTTAAACTTACACTAAAGAAATCATCGCTTGCATTATTATAGATTATTTCATCAAATGAAAATAAATTTAATCCATAGCTGTTAGTTATTAAATCTAGACTTTTTTCACCTGTAGAAACAGATTTTAATGACATTTGTGAAAGTAACAAAGCTTGTATAAAAGAAGATTTACCACCTGAATTTGCTCCTAACAACAAACTTGCTTTATTCAAATTAACGTTAATATTATCAAAACATTTAAAATTATTTATCTCAATATTTTTTATCATTTCTTACTCCCGTATATAGAATCAAGAAATTTTTCAATAAGAAGGAAAGTTGTATCAATTCTTGCTCTATCATTTGTACCGTTTGTTATTGAGTCAAACAAATATTCTTCTTTTTCCAACCACTTTGCAAATTTCAAAATAACGTTACCTTTCTCTTCTACCATCTTTGTGTCATAATTTGACAACAACACAGAAAATGCAGTGAACAACGATTTATTTATCATATTTCTTGATTCTGTTTTATAGTTTATTGATACTTTCCTAAATGCATAATCTCCAAACATTGTATAAGCATTCTTCATAGCAAGTTGGAAATCACATTCGATTTTATTGAATGGAAAACTTTTATATTCACTATTTAGTATTTCCACTACATTATCTAAAAATTCATTCATTTTTCCATTGTAAATTAATTTTATTGTTTGATTTTTATAAACTAGATAAAAACCAATAAATCTTATTATTAGTTCCTGATCCATCATTCTTGTTGGTCTGATACTATAATTAGTACCAATTTTGAAATCCTCTGACTCGGCTAATTTTCGAACAAAATCTCTAGATTTCTTTTTTAATATCGAGTTTCTTATTTCTTGGTTATTTAAACTTCTCCCTCCAGTATTTAATCTTTTAAATATATCTGATTTAACACGAAATGGAGTTTCCGGTTCAATAATATTACAATCAATTTGATATGACCTAAGATGTCTAACAAATTTTGGATGCAGAGAAAGTTTATTTTTCTTTAGAAAGTATCTTTGATCACAATCTTCTTTTAAGTATTCTAAATTTCGGAGTTTAAAACCGTTGGAGAAAAATTCGTTAATTACTGATAAACGCTGTACCCCATCAACAACCTGATATTTACCTTCATTATCTCTTGCAAGATAAAATACTGGCAACGGGATTCTTAGCAAAATAGATTCAATTAAACGAGATTTTCTTGTGTTATCCCATACATAATTTCTTTGAAAGTCGGGAGATAAATCTAAAATAGATTCCTCATCTTCAGTTCCATTAATCATTTCATCAATTTCTCGAAGTGAAAACCTTCCTTGAGTTACTCTTATTGAATTTGGATCATAAGGAATAGTAATATTCGGATCGCTACTTAAATAATCTCCTTCAGTATTCTCAACTCCACTTTTTAAATCTTCAATATTTTTATTCATGATTTGGTTATAAATTTCAACAAACATTTGCTCTATTACATCTGACATTTCATTTAAATAATCATTATTATCTATTCTTTTTGCACCAATACATAGAGATTGATTTCCAGATATTTTTGTATTTAGAATAACCCCTTCTTCTGTATAAAATTCATTTTCTCTCTCAGATCTTTTAAATTTCAAAAGAGTTAATTCACCATTTATATTAACTTCTACTTCCACCAATTTTAAATAATCCACTTTCTCAACTCACTTTCAAAAATCTTACATATCATTTTTTATAGATAACATGAACCTGTATTTCATCATATGAAGGGACTAAAACCTATTAAATGTACTGTTTTAAAGCCTTAATATCCTTCGTTTAAAACAGTTCCATTTCGCCTTATTGCTGAACTTAAATGCGACAATATAGAAAGTATACCACGTTGAACAGCATCTAATTCTTCACATCAATGCGTTCTATTAAAACTTGAACACTAGGACATCTTGTATCATTCGCTTAGCCATATTTTTCACTTAATTCACCACATCAACCTAACTTGAAATTTTTTTGATTTACTGTACTAACAACGCTCTACTTTTAATTATTGTGAACATATGATAATAAGTAAAAGATAAGTATTAGTGAAGAAAAGTTTATTTATAATACAGGAAAATTATAAATCGAAAAATAACGTGTATGAAACTCTTTTTTTAAAATGCGGAGAAGAAAATCTTTATTCCTTCTCCACAAACGTATATAGTGATTTTATCCCTTAATTATTTTACTTAAACGATATATTTCCTCACTATATATAAATGGTACTTGAGCAAATATTAAGTTTGGTTCCCCTGATAATCTAGCAGCAAGATGACCTCTTCCTAATAAATTCTCTGCACCCTTTTCTCCTAGAGCAATTTCGGATGTACCTGTGCTTCCAACTTTTAAGATAAGCCTATTTCCTAAGTTATCTCTTAATTGTACTGGTAATGCATCCTTATCTGGTCTTTGTGCAGCAAAAATTAAGTGAATTCCTGCCGCCCTAGCTTTTACCCCTAATCTTTGGACTGTTGATGAAACAGTATTCTTATATTCATTTATAAGCATCCAATCTGCAAATTCATCATGAATTAAATAAATAAAAGGAAGTCTTTCTGACTCATTTACTTTAGCATTATATTCTTTTAAATTTGGTACTCTGTATTCCCTAAATTTCAAATATCTAGCTTCCATTTCATTTACTAATTCTTCCAATATTTCAGATGCTCTATCTTGATCTATAACGATTCCTTCAGCTAAATGAGGCAACTCTTCAAGATTTTGATAATCAACACCATACTTTGGATCAATTAGATAAATTTTTGCAGTTTCAATTGAATTTGTAGCGCAAATATCAAGTATTAATGTTTGTATCAATACCGACTTACCACTGCCCGTTTCACCTGCTATTAATGTATGTGGTGCATGTTGTTCAAGACCTTCAAATGGTCCTCCGAGGTTTAAATATAACAATTCGCCGTCAATCTCTTTAACACCAATAACAAAGTTTAAGTTTGTATCATTTGCTACATCTTTAATTTTTCGTTTATTCCAAACATTTGCTAATGAGATTGTTTCTCTTTCTGGTCGTTCTATAAATACAACGATTTCTCCCGGTTGAGGCAAAATATTAATAATATTTAGTGCATGAGTAGTAAGCAATTGAGATTTCTTTTTCTCGATATCTTCTATACGAAGTCTATCTGATCCTTTAAGTTTTATAATAGCCGCGTTTGGTGTAAGTCTTGAATCAAGAACTTTACCTTGTAAATCATAAGTTGCCAATGCTCCTTTTAAAGTATTGACCACTTTTGAAAGCCATTCTTTATCGCTATCCCTATATTGTTCTTCATTTATATTTCCTGTTATCCAATCATTTAAATCGCTATTCTTATAAGTTGAAAAAGAATTTGGAGTTACATTTTCTCCACTTGATCCATCATGATCTATAGTAGTAATGGTTTCCTTTTTATCTTGTTTTTCAGAATCGATATATACTTGTCCTGCTCCAGTAACCCCAGAATCCCCCTCTTCTCCTATTATCTTATTATCAGTATCTAAAGAATTTTCACTAGGTAATGAAGGAGTGAAATTTTTCCATGTTACTTCATTCGCAAATTTTGATCTGACTGTAAATAAAGATTTACTGTTTAAAATAGATAATAATAACTCCCTCACAGATTCTCTGGAAAATACCTCCTGATATCCATTATCTAATTCATTAATCTTTATTTGAACACTTTCAAGACCATCTGAACCATCACTAGATGAAGGAACAAATACATGGGAATATCCTTTTAGTTCTACCTCTACTTCTCCACTTCTAATTAGCTCACGCCATCTCTCGATAGATATCGAGGAATTTTGCATATAAACAGTTCCTTCAACTAATAAATCACTTATTTTTGAAAGCCAAATATCTCTATCTAAACGAGTTGGCACTCCAAACAAAGCATTATTTATTCTTGAAACTGTATCTATTAATTGTTTTTTCGATACTTTTTTAGAATTGGAAAGATTTTTTATATCAACAAATTTGGCTTCGGTTACTAATATTTGCAGATAATATTTTCCGTCCTTTTCAAATGGACTTATTGCAAGTATATCGGCTATTTGTTCTTCCTTTTTTCCTAACCAATTTGCATAATCATCTAGGAAATACCAACCAATATTACTATCATCTTGTACTTCTTCTTTAGCAATCAATTTACTTAAAACTACTCCAATAAGTTCATTTGCATTTCTGCCAATCTTCGCAGCTCTTAATACAATATCTCCTGAAAGTTCATTTGCTTCATTTATAAAATAGTCAGATAATCTTTCAATTTCATCATCGGATATTCCTAAATTTAAAGCCTTGAATTTTCTTTTTAATATAATTCTCAATAATTTGAGTGATGTTGTAGTCGAAACAACCAAATTAGGCCCATTTGTTTTATTGTGCTGATACTTAATAACATTAACATCTTGACTCTTTAGCAGCCTTCTATCTAATAACTCATCATAATTAGCAACCCATTCACCGAGTTTATGTGATTCTTCAAAAATATTTTTTGTGTCACTTTTTTGAAATGTAATTTGTCTTGAAGGTAAGTAATATTCATCACTTTCCTCATCAACATTTTTAGTTATGCTTTTAATAAACCTTAAATACTCCCAACCCTCAGCCGTTTGGCTAGGACATACCAAATATGTTATAGATTTTAATTCATCCTTTGCGGCCGGTCTACGACGTGACCATCTTGCTGGATACAATTCTAAAATATCAGGTATGTTTCTAACGATATCCACTTTGATCCAATCAAACTCAGCATGTCGAGATATCACATCTTGTAGGAATACAATATCATAAGGCTTGCCTTCTTCATTTTCAGAAACAGAAGATTGATGCGCCATTACACCAATTCGCAATTTTGCCATAAAATCATTTGTTACTTCACTAGGAACAAACATATCAGCATCAGAATCAGATCCTTCAACCATCTTTGAATAAATTTGATTAAGCTTATTTGTATCCCTATGCCTTAATACTACTTGACACTTAATATTATTATTTTTCTCATTTAGTTTAGCAATTGAATCAACAATTGCTAATGGTAATCTTGTTGAATCTGAGTTATATAACACTACTCCTAAATTAGCCCCTTCATGTGGTTGAAGCTCTAAATAGCGTTCAATTAAATTTGTCAATTTACTACTAGCTTCTTTAGGATCTTCATTCGTTTCTTGAAAACTTGTTTTTATAATAGGTATTTCCATCAAACTATAATCATTTAATGAATCAGTTATAGCAAGAATCTCAGGAACTTCTTGTCCACGGAATCCTAAACATATTTCTGGATAATACGGATGCTCAATATCCTGAACTAATTCATCAAAGAAAAGTTTAGTATCCCCAAATTCAAAGTTACCTGTATTTAACAAATATCTAACCACTTCTTTTAATTGAAGCATCTTAGCAGATAGACCCGCAATCCTCATGGGATGCCACGGAGGTATAATAGCTAATGGTTTAGTATCCTTAACTTCAGCTACTCCCAACTTCATAATTGGATACCATAGTTTTAATCTATTAACATCTCCTTTAGCATACTTTGCTAAAGAAGAAATTAGGTTTCCGTATAAATTCGACTGTAAAATATGAGATTCTGTAATTAACCCTACGCTAAGCCATTGCTCAAGCGCATTTGTGTATTCTTTCGAAAAAGAATTCCATGACTCTAAAATTTCCTTATGACCGGTTTCGTCAATTCTTCCTTCAGCTTTTGCTTGTTCTAATTCTTTTAAAAAAAGTTTTTTGATATCCTTTTTAGCTTCATAAACTCCTACTAAAGAGCCTCTATTCTGCCTATAAACGGGCTGTAAAGTATAAATGTCACTTAATGAAATTCCTTGAAGCTTTCCTTTTTTACTAATCGGATTTTTGGAAACACTTGTTGCTTGGAATGGATGATCATTTAATCTCTTTAAATCCTTTAAAAGCTCTAAACCTATTGAATTAGGATTGCCTTCCCATATTAATTGAACTTTATTAAATTGTTCAATACCGTGAGCGTCTTCATAATGTAGTTCAATATAAAATTTTATTTGTCTTGAACCTTTGGAATTTGAATGATTCTTTTTAAAATTGCTTTTAGCCTTTTTTTGCTCATTCTCAATAAATTCATCATACTTAAATAACCAGAAAGTATCCCATTCTATGAATGGACTTGTTATTTGATCCAACCCTTTATATCTTGTGCTAAAGTATAATCCTAAATCTGTATGTAGATCTAGCCATGCACTTTTTCGATCTCCTTTTTGAGTCTTCACTTTAATTAATTTCTTTCCGCTTGAAGTTTCTGATTGAGCAAACAACCGTTCAATAGCTCTAATTAGTCCCACTAAAAAATCTGTACATTCAATAGGTTTACCATATATAAACTTATCCCATTTTGCCTTTAATTTGTTATCAGTTTCAATTTCACGTCTATGATTATCATAAAATGAAATATCCTCATCATTTGGTTCTTTGGCTTTTCTTTTTTCCAATATTTCAAGATAAGCATAATCTTCATCGGTTATTAACTCCGAAAATTCGTCCTCTAGAAATTCACGAGTTTCTTCTGCAAGACTACTTTTTTTTGTAACTTTTATACCCGTAAATAATGAACCAATATTATCACTTTCCCACTCATAGTTAGCAATAATTTCTGAATTATTCGACCATCCTGAATTTGAATCAATAAATTGATAAATAACAGGGTGAATACTTTCAGGAATATATTCCTTTACTTCTTCAAAAGAATTTTTTAATTGCTCATTTTCAATTACATCTTTATTGGGAGTTAATTTAAACAAATAATAACTTCTTTTATCTTTCAATTCTTTAAAAGATTTACCCCAATTATTCTTATATGTCTGTCTACTTTCAGGAATCACATAAAAATAACCAGAATCTCTAGGTATCCTTAATGCTGGTAAGGCCCACCCTAGTGCGCTAATTAAAGTAGCACCATCCTCATGTAATTTTTGTCGAGTAAGTGAAATATAGCTACTAAAATTCTCTAAACTCCAATCATTTACATCTAGTAAACCTAAAAGTGCCCTTTCCCATATTTTCATTAACCTCTCACTACCATTTATTTGAGGTAAATCGGTTGATGCTATTTTTACCCATAATCGAGTATTAGCTTTAAGATCATTTGCGCCTATTTTGAATAAGTTTCTTAATGAAGGACCCTGATCGTCATTATTATTTGCCAAGAGTAGAACTTGTTTGTCTGTATATGCGTGTCTTAAAGCTGTTGTTCTCTCATTTGTAATTATAGATTCTGGTAAATCTACCGCTAATTCTGCAGGAATTTTTATATCAACAATTCTACTTAAATAATCGTCTTCTAGGATTTCTTTACATATAATAGATACTTGTTGACTTGATAACCTATCGAGTAAGAATCTTGCAATACCATCCTCACTATCATCTGATCCAATATTCTGTTTTAAAAATTCTATTGCAACTTTTCCAATTAACTTCAACTGATCCACTATATACCGTCCTTTGCGAAAGGATTTTCAACATAAGCAACTGCATCTGATAATCTTCGTAATAGTCCCATGCTTGATAATCTTTGTTCCAATCTAATAGCATTATCTGAAAATGCTTCTAAATCAGCCTGACCAGAACTAGTAACTTCGACAGCTTCTTTGTCCCCAATAATAAAACCATATTTTATATTCAAAATATTAAGGAATTCTTGGAATTCTAATCTTTCAGGCACATTTGTTAATACTAATGTTTTTAAAAGACTATCAGTTGGTGCATATCGTATCCTTTGACTATTTCTGCTTGATATTAATCCTATTTCTTTTCCCCATGTTCTATGGAAATTATTCACATGTTGTTTGTGTCGTAAAATTGCTTTATTAACCAATTCATCAATTAATTCTTCAGGACTATCAAATGATGATAAGTCTTCTTTGATAGAAGGCCATAAAAACTTCTCATTTAATAATTTTTGTGCTTCGAATAATGGATCAGCAAAGGTAGATATGTTTACCCATTCATCCGTTTCTTTTATCCCTCTTATATAACGTTCTATTGCTAATCTAGAAAGATTATTATTCTCTAAATAAGAGTCCGAGGCTAACTCCCTAATTATTGTTTTTTTAGGTGCAAGGATTTCCAATATGAAATGCGTTTTAGTTGATTCATTCAACACTTCTTTTGATCTATTTAAAAAATAAATAATCATATGCAAACCAGTAATATTGACTAAATGTGGAATAGTGTCATAAGCAGGGATATTACAATTTATTATCTTAATCCAATCTTCAGCAAGGTTAGAATATTCCGGTAAATATTCATAAGGTAGATATGTTCCTTTCATATCTGCTAAAGTAGCCTCTTCACCCTCATTTGGTTGTAAAATTCTTGCTAATCTACTATAAATTGAATTTGACTTTAATATATTGGATTCAAAAAAAGGCAAAATAATATCTCCTTTTTTTGAACGTGACAACATTAAATATAGTAGTTCACCAGTTCTAGCAAAGAATCTTCTGTCATTTTGTACTTTATCTCCCGTAATTCTTAGATCTTCGTATAGACATTCCTTACCATAGGGGAAAATAAATTGAGAACTCCATCTTTTATTATTTTCCCCTTCAATTGTGTTATTCTGAAGAAACTTAATAGCCTCGTAAAAATATTCAAATTTTTCAAAATTTGATTGGAGGTATATTAAATTAGGATATTCATTATTTAAACCTGCAAAACTTTGCTGCGCTAATTTGGTCCATTCTTCCCATGCTCTTTTTTCATCTCTGTGGTCTTCATAATCTTTATAAACTACTTCGAGATAGGGGTTATTAAATAATAAATTTCTCAAATAAATTCTCGAATATGGATTATAACTTAGAGTATTATATGACTGTTCATTAAACGCAAAGTCTTTCTGATATTCCGAATTTAGTACACCTAAAAATTCCATAAAGCAAAGCCACGGGGTTTGTTCATCATATAACCTATGGCCCCAGATTGCTTCATCAACCCAAAAGTCTAGTTGTGAATAAGCAGATGGTCGTGGAAGAGTTTTTAACATCAAAATACCTCCAATGGTTTACTTTCTACTAACCCTTTTTCATTTACCTTTAAAAGATTTAATGTTAAAAGAGTGTCTTCATCATCATTTTCCACTTTTCGTCTATCCTCTAATCTTTTTAACAGTCGACTCTTAAAGGCTAATATATCTTCATAACATTCTCTAGAAAAACTACCCGGTAAAGTACCCTCAGCAACTCTAGAAATAAACTCAAATCTAATTAATTGAAGATGTAGTCTTACTGGAGGTATATCATTTGAAAATCCTACCGTTAGATAAATTTTTTGAGTATCATTATCTAATTCAAATTTCACATACTCTCCCCTATTTTGTTTAACAGAAATAAATTCTTCTAATACCCTACTAACTTTTGCTTGTGAGGAATTACCGGAGGTAGACAATATTAAGCGATCCTTATCTTCTACTAGTAATCCCGTAATAATTCTATTCAATCCCTTAACCATACGTGTAGTATATTGTGAATGGACTCTTTTTTGCTCTAACAGCGATTTATAAACATCATTTAAAAATTCACCAGCATAATGAAAAGTTGTTAAATTCCATATCTTCAACTTATCTTCTTGATCTTTAGGGATAACAAAGAATAATCTTTGTCTTTGTGATTTTAATAAATCCAGAAAACTGTACTTATCTAACAAATCACCCTCAAGATATGCTTTTTTTTCTGAAATAAAGGTTGCATCTGCACCATAATACTTATCTGAAAGAACAAGCTTTTTATAAAGCTCACTATATTGGTTATCATCTTCACCAAAGATTAGAATATTATCAATTAAGGCATTAGTTTCAGTTCCAATTCCAAATCTATTTAACGTTAAAAAAATATCTATTGAATTTCTCTTTCTTTCAAGAAGATTTTCACCAAAAATATTCCTATAAATGCTTGCTTTATATAAAGAGTTACCATCGATAATCTTAGGTATATCTTTACAATTTAATAATTTATCTTTAACATCAGGATGGCCTAGTAGCATATTAGAAACCAACAATAATAATTGCCTTAATGGAATATGAAGTTCATTTATCTCGCATAAGGATAATAAATCAGTTAATCTTTCAATAATTAAATCTTCTTCATTCTCTAACCTTTTTTTATTTTCAAGTATCGGACACATGGATTCCTCGGAACTATACGGACAATTTGTACATTCTTCCCATCCCGGATTATTTAATATTTCTTTAACTAGTTTAGGGAAGACTTTTGCTGAATTTGTTTGACTAAGATTATACAATTTTATACGGAAATCATTTTTGCGTTGTTTACCTTCAATTAAAAGTTCTTCAATTATCTGTCTTGTATTAATAACATTATAAGTTTGATCTATCTTCTTCCATGAATCTAGCAATTGACCATCATTAGCAGCTACCATATACACAACATTTATATTTTCACTCATCACAGCATCGGCCATTAAAGTTAACGTTCCCTTTTCATCATCCGAAAGTTCGCTAAGGTCTTTAATAAAAATTACTTTATTCCCATTAACAATTAGCTCATTAATTTTGTGGTTTTCATTCCAAAGTGCTTCGGATCCACCAAGTTGTTTCCAAACCTCACGGCAATAGTATGTTTTCCCATCTCCAGCTGTTCCTGTCAATATAACAGATACTGGAACAGGCAATTTAAAGTTCTCAACAAGTTCATCTAAATAGACCATATCAATTTTTATAGGAGTTACTTTTTTCTTTTTAATAATTCTTTGTATTGTTTCGTCATACATATTATCATTTCTTGGAATAGGTCCATATTGCCTTAGAAAACTAATCCATTCAGAATTTTTAGCGACCACTAACTTTTACCTCCTTTTAGACAACCCATTACCATTACTTCTTTACCAAAATTATACCAGATATATATCGAAAAAATTATGTAAATAAAAACAGTATTATCCGTATTATTGGAAAATACAATTAAATTCATTAATTAATCATGTATACTAATCTAGTTTACTAGCAGCATACACCAACACAATGAAGAACCCTGAATCCATTATCTCAACCACTTATTAACTCTTTCTATAATATTCTACGTAATGAACATATCGATAGTTCTTAACACAACACAGTGAGTTACCGTAAAATGCAAAAATGGGTTAGGTCATTTTTGACCTAACCCATTTATTAAGCATAATGACAAACACATGGTACATCATTCTCTTCAACAAGTTTCTTTGCTAATTCAGAATCCTTATCTAGCTCTTTTCTATACTCTTCTAATGTATACGGTTTACCGTTTCTCTTTAGAATTGTTACATTTCCTAATTGATCTCTCAATTTATTTTCCATCTCTTCTTGTTTAATATAGACTTCTGGCCATGTTTCATATAAATGCTTATAATGATTAAATCCACCTCTAACACATCTACCTCCACAGTTAGCATGAGAAAATCCTAAGTTGTACATTTGTGGTAGTTCGATTCCCCATTCCTCTGTAATTATTTTTTTAATTTCATCATCTGAAATGTTACTTTCATATAATGGGAATACAGTTTTTACGGGTTGCTCTTCTCCATCTCGTGGGATCAGAAAATGACTATAAAGTTCCTCTAAATTTTCTCTTCTTCGCTTTTCATGCTTACCAATTCCAAAATATAGTACCGGTTCATACCCTTGATCGCGTAGTTCTTCGAGATATATCATTGTTTGACGAACTTTTAATTCAGAAGAGCATTTAGCTAATCTTGAATTTCCTAAAAATCGAGTTTCTTCAAAAACTTCTTCAGGTGTTCTACCATCTTTTTTTTCTGTAATTTCAATCCCTATTTCCTCTGCCACTTCTAACATAAATCTTCGATTATCTTTATGTTCCCATAATGTATTAGTAAAGAATAATTGCGATTTTTCTTTACCATGTTTTAATGTCATTAAATATGCAACGTATGCACTTGCTGCTCCACCACTGAACATTGCTATATATATAGGTTCTCTCCCGTACATCCAATCACTCCTTCTTACATATTTTCTTCGTAGTAATCTACTAATAATTTAAATAATAAAGCTTTAATTTCATCCTTTGGTAATTTTCTAGCCATTAACTCTAAATCATCTTTAATATTCGTGTATATTGTCTCTCCTTTAGGTGAAAGATCAACTTTAGGTATTGCTAAACTATTGTTTTCAATCTTAACTTCATAATACTCTTCCTTTAATTCCTTTAAATTATCACTTTCTACTAGGCTGTTAATGGTTTTGAAAAACACTTCATCAGTTGCGTCAGACCAATCTTCTCTTTTAACACCTACTAATTCTAATGCCAAATTGTCAATCCAATTTTCTTCACTAGATACTAGCAGTACTTTGTATAGCTTATTATCTACTTTTACTACTTCATTTTTGTTCTGAACAAATTCTAATAACTCGTTAAAGGAATAAACACTTGTTAATTTATAAATTGTTGCTTCTATTAAATTTTGGTGATTGATACAGTATTGCTCATTTTCCTTTTTTATTAATTCAACAGTATCTAAATCTAGTTCTAATTCATAAAACTTCCTTAAAGCGACATCTGGCTCAAACTGACCTTTCTTAATTAACTGTTTAAATGCCAATGATTTATCGGATAGCTTATTAGTTTTCTGAGTAATTTTAGGTAAATTTCTAAACCATTTTGATAACATTCTATTTACACGAACGGCCGGATGATATGATTTATCTTTTTCATCTAAATATGAACTAAAGCATTCATCTATTAATGAAATAGTGGTTTTATATTTATTACCAAGAGACTGATAAGAAAACGAATAATTATAAGGCTTGTCTAACATTCTTTCATATAAGATATCTCCATCTATATCATTAATAAAAGAGCCATCCTTATGGTAAAACATAAGATATTTCCATTCTTTTTTTAATATACTAGTAAGTAAAATTGGAATATTCGGTTCTCTGATTCCAAAAGGTGGATTTTTGAAGATATCTAGTAATGTTGTAAAATCTCCTTTACCTAATTTAGTTTGTTTCATCAATTCCTCTCTTAACATTGTTATTTGAATATTTTCGTTTAATTCATTAACCTTATTATTTTTAACAACAGAAGCATAAATTAATTTAGAAGGACCTTTTAATTCGTCAACAGTATTATTTATTATTGCATCAACTACTTCTTTGGCTGCTTTTAATTGTTGTTTCGAAATGTTTCTTCTGTTAAATGATTCATTATTAATTACTGGCGTTTTATCAAATACATTTTCCATAATTATTGATAATTTTTCGCTTAAAGATAAATTACTCTTTATTTTTAAATCTTCACCATCGCTATACCAATAAGACTTTTGGAATTGTGTAATTGGTTTTATTATTTCTTTAATTGCAAAGAGAGTATTTTCCTTAATTTTTAATAACTCTTCTTCAATAATAGCATCCTCATTTAATAAGTATTTATCGTCTAATAATTTATTGATTGATGCCAATTTCATTAAATATTCATCTATATTATTTAACTTCTTATGAGGTAATACATATATGTTCTTATTATCCACCTGACTTAACTCTGATATCTTCTCTTTAATTTTTTCAATTTCTAAATCCGGTATAACGTAAAAGATAGACATATCAGAATCAATATCACCAAGTGAGTCTTTATTTCTACTAGATAATAAATCGCTTGCATAAACAGGATAAATAGTTGCGTATCTTATCATGTTTTTATCATCGTTATATCTTTTTGGATATGCAAATCTACTTTCTAAATTACATGTTAGCAACTCTAACTTCTCTTGCTTTGCTATTCCCTGTTGTATTACTTCTTCAATTTTTTTATTTACATCAATACTACTTCCCTCGAATATTTCCCAATTGTCATTAAACAAGCTGTATCGAATTAGTTTTTTACCTTCTAATACTTTGATAATTTTATTTAAATTGTTTAACTCCCAATTTAACGCAAAACACATAAATTCCTTATTAAGCTTTTGTATATTATTCAGGTTTGCAATATCCCAAAGAGTTAGTAATTTTAATAACTTAAATTCATCATTAGCAGTTGAAGAATTTCCCACCTTTTTTTGAACTCTTAAATATTTAAAATAAGTACTTCCAGTTGAAGAATCTGTGTTAAATTCTTGAAATGACGGTTCGAAGTAGTCGAATAAATTATAAGCATAATACCATGTACCATTTACCTCAAAATGTTTCTTTAAGCCACCATTTTCATTACTTTCTAAGAAAGTAAACAAAGTTCGTTCATTTTGGGCAACTATATTGGCTAATCTAGGTAATGTAAACATTGTTACAGGATGTAGGGGGTATGAATTATCTACTACGATGGATTTCATTTCTCTACCATTTAATTCTGGGAAAAGATCATATTTTACGATTTCACTATCAAATTTATATTGATTATCCCAATCTATTCGGTATTTTTTTGTAACTTGACTCGAAATCCTGATAAATGTCGCCGGGTCACTAAATGTATGATAAATTCTAAAGCGTCCTTGTATTCGCTGAAATTCACTTTGTAATTCATCGTTATAGTTTAAAAAATATTGCTTTAAGTTTTTATGTGTAATTAATAAAACATTTAAATTAGATCGTTCAGCAAGTTCTGCGATATCCTGTAAATCTTGCATCGTCTCAACAATTTCAGACATTTCCATACCTTGTAAAAGTCTTCCAAATTCATCATAAACCAAGAATATACTATAATTTCTTTTATTAATTTCTTCTAAAATGTATGATAATTGCTCAGTAATATCAACATTACCATAGGATACTGAAAATTCTGCGCCCGCTGTAAGAAGTGGATAAATTCCCTTAAAAGTTTCAATAGCTTCATATTCATAATTATCTATATCATCTAGAAATCCATTAATATCCCAAGTCTTTTCTTTTAGAATTTGACATAATTTATTGTAAGTTTCGTAATATTCATCTTTCCAAAGCTCTATTTTATACTTTATTTCTTCTGCAATTGATGGAAGAGAAAAATCGAAATCCAACTGTTTTAAAGATTTGTAAATTGAGGATAGAACTGCTTCTCTAAATTTGCCTTGCTTCCCATTAATAACAACAGGTATGAATTTTTTATCATGTTCATTAACCTTTTTAAGTAATTCAATTACACTATTTTCTTCAACATTAACTTTATCGAATTTTTGTACTAATTTTTCTAGTTCTTCATTTTCTACATTTTTTGAAACAAAGTTTGCCATGAGTGTTCCAATCATAGATTTTCCGGAACCATAAGACCCAACTAGTATATGCGCTTTATTTCCTATCCCTAAAAAACCTTCTAATAATCCGGATAAACTTTCAAAATGTGTTGGAGTTGGAATGTATCTTTCCTGTATCCACTCACTACCCAAATCAAGCTTAATATTTACACTTGGTTTAAAACTAATTGTATTTAAAGTCATTTTAATGCCCTTTCTTTTCTAATGTACTCTTCTTTTAAGAACTCAATCGGGTCTTCTTGTTCTAACCTAATTAAATCCAATCTATTTGTTCTATCAAAAATAAGAGGGTAACGTGACTTAGAAGCAAGTTGTTCTATTGCTTTTACTATTTCGCTTCTTTGCATATTAAACACTTTCCCCCATAGGTTTTTTGCATTTTCTATTTCATCAATAGATATTTCATATTGATTGTATTTTAATAAAACATACATTAATGCTGAAAGACCTATTTCCTCATACTTAGGAGATTTTTTATAGATTCTCCCCTCTTTTTCGTCAATTAGCTTTAATGAAGTAAGTGGGCTTTGAATAACTTCTTCAGGATCAGTTATTGTACTTTTTGAATAATATTGTTTAAAAAGACATTCTAAATCTCTTTCTAATGTATTAGTAGAATTTTTTGATTCATAATTTTTATTAAGCCATGTTAAATAGTCACCTAAAACTTCTTCTTTTTCAAAGGAGGTTTTATCATATTCGTTAAAAAACCAATACCATGTTGTACAAGGCTCAATATCATCAACCAAATGATAATGAATAATACTCGCTGTATCATTTAATTCTATATATGGATCGTAGCTATCAAAAATTTCACCAAAAGGAGATTTCCTATGTATTACTTTATTATCACTTCCTCTTTTATCTACCTCACATATATCTGCAGCAACAATCCAATGTTTTAATGAGTTAACCATATTTGTTCCTAAACCAATCAACTCGGATGCATTTTTTTGATAAAAAAATCTATTATTTATTTCAATTTGCTGAATTGCTTTCCTCAACCAATAAATTCTTAGATAAAAACTTTGATGTTGTCCAAATCCCAATTTTCTCGCTCCTTTATTCTGGAGATACGTCTCCAGAAGATCTTTTACAATTTTAACATACTGGAGAGATTAATCCAGTGATTGAATGTGAAAAGAATTCTACTAATGATTTAATATCTTTGAATAAAATATCCTAAATTATATTCACAATTACTATCTTAAAATTATTAACTTTTAAGGTATTCATATACCCCATAATTCTCTATTTTTAATTAATTAAGTGAAATTACTAACATGTAGAGAAACCTCATAACCAAATTAATCTTAATTACTAAATACATATCTTTTCATTATACACATGTCAACTAAACTACCATTATTAATTTACCCTATAAAACTTGTCAATAAGTAAATCATTATAACGAAGCTTAAGGAATTTTAGCTAAATAATAATAAATGGCATTATGGTAATATTCGATTTGTTCTCGTTAAAGTTTTTTAAATATTTAGATATTTTTTATAAACAATGCAATTATTTTATTGAATGTTTTTACTGTCTATTCGAATACGATAAATCAACTGCTATTATAAATAGAAATACTTCATATTATTTACTTTATATTTTTAAAAAAAACAATTTGTACAGTCTCTTAGACTGAAAATACAATTACTTTTTATCTTTTATTTTAATAACTAACAAAAACTCAATTTTTATTGAACACCCCTTAAGAATATCCCATGCTCACTTTTGAGCCGATTTTCTATATATCGAACAATCCACTTATCTTTTCTAGTTGGCATTTTACCCTACCAATCTTTGTAATATAGAGCAAAAAAGATACGCTGATTTTTTACTCTAACAGAATCAACACAGCGTTTTATATAAAGAAAAAATCCAATATCAGATCGTGCTGTTGCCTAACTCTGTTTTGGTCTGGTTCAAATAGCTGTTGCTTGATACCAGTTGTTCTAAGATCTTATCTCAAGATTAGCTTGGGGATAAAAATTAAATGGTGATAATACACCTAAAAATATAAGAGGCTAACACTCTATGGGCAAGAGTGACGGAAATATCGCCAAGTGCATTAGCGACTACTTTTAAAAGTAGGTTATATGTTAACTTTAGTCATTGGATTTTTTGTCTGCGGACATTGACCTCACTTCTCATTTTTAAAATGAATCTTACTTTAGAGTAAGCATAAGTGAGCTGCACCCGCTAAATTAGCGTTAAGCATCATTGCTTAAAGTTGTGCAAATGTATTACTTAACACTTTTATTATCGTTATGAAATTTTATAAGACCATATAGACAGTATGTATTATGAGAAAAGGACGTTTGCTATTGCGGGCTTTTTCTATATCCCACTATATAAATTTCATAAAGATAAGCTAATTTCATATATGGGTGGGGTCTGCCCTTTTTTATACAGCTATGAAGAAAGGAATGCTTGTTATCGGAAATCGAGGATGGATTAAAACAGAAAGAGAAATTCGTGTGGCCATATCTACTAATGAAGATGTGAGCAATAAAGGAGCCTATTTAAACTTGATGTTGCAATTAAATAAAATTGCTAGACATGCAAAAGGAGTTAGTGTGAATAAAACTCTACCTCAATACTACAATCATATGGACTTATTTTGCCGCTTCGTAGCGGACAACTATAATTTAAAAGTACTTGCTAACATTCAGAATAAGCATCTCGTAGATTATGTAAGTGAACGACAAAGCGAGGGCAAATCCGCTTCTACAATTAAAAATGATTTAGCTGCTATCAGATATTTTCATGATCAAATCCCTAATCCTCGTTATCAGCTGAGCAGCAATCAAATTTTAAGCGAAAATTATAATGAATTCCATTTAGAAAGAAGGCGCTTTGGTGGAGTTGATCGTCGTCCTACCGAACTGGAATATCAAGCCTTAGTAACATTGGCACAACAATCTAATTCTCCTTCCCTCGCACTTATTATTATGCTGTGTCGTGAACAGGGCTTACGTGTACATGAAGCGGTTAGATTAAGCCGCGTGGATGCTGAAAAAGCATTACGTGAAGGCTTTCTAACTGTTAAAGGAAAAGGTGGACTAATACGACAAATTCCCTTACAAACACAATCCTTTAGCGTTTTACAAGATGCAATGCAACAGGTCAATCGCGGAGAGAAACTTTTTGTTTTGCGAGATCAGAAAGCGCATCAAGTAATTCAACGTGTGCAAGATTTTATTAGGAATAATCGCCAAAAAGTATTAGACCCACTCAACACTCGGCCAAAGGGTGTTGAAATTACAATGCATAGTTTTAGACATGCATATGCAAAAGAACAATATGAATTATTTATTGAAAAAGGTTATACAGAAGGAGATGCACGATTAGCAGTCTCTAAATTAATTGGTCACAACCGTGAGGATGTTACACGAATTTATTTAGCTGAATAAAATTTGTAATTACTCTAGTAATATCATTTTTTGCAGATATAATGTTTTAAAATATCAAAGGATGTGGGTTAAAATACGAAATCAACATGAAGAAAATGAACAAATTGTAGAAATAGAAAAAAAAATTAATTCATTGGAACGCTTATTAAAAATTGAAACATATCGATTAAAAGAAGCAATTGGAGCATGGAGACGTAAAATTGAAGGAAGAGGGTTACGTAAAGACTCTATTAGAGAAGGCTTCAATGCTGAAAGAGGAACACATTATAAAGTATTTGTCTTAGATTTACCTGGGGATTTAGAGATTGAGTTTGTGTTAGATATTATTAAAAATGAAATGTTAGAAGACTTTTATCCCTTTACTTTTCGCAAGGTTGATTTTTCGCGCCGATATAAAGGTTGGTTAATGGAAGTAGAAAGAACTTTAAATAAAGAAATGCAAATAGAAACAGATTTTTTAATGAAATACTATAGTCAAAACTAAAAACTCACTTTCCATATTATCAAAACAGAATAATACAAAACACAAAGAAAGGAGATTATTCCATCTCTTTATGTTTTGTATTATTTAGTCATTAATAAGGTAACTCTTTAAACCCCATCAAAATGTCACTCTCTACTAATTCTGATCCCATATTTAATCTAAGTAGAATTTAAACTCGATATAAGAGTATTTATAACCTGACTATTTCTTTCAATAAATTCCATTTTCTTAGTAGTTTCTCTCTCTATTTCTTTATATACTAGAAAGAGTTCTTTTTCTAAATTACTTTTATGTTCTTGTTCCACAATAATTTCGTTTTTCAAATCTTGAATCTGTTTACTTAAATTTGATGTACATTCACTATCTCTTACATCCAATGGACTGATATTTAATAACCTTTTAAATAAGCCATTCTTTGTTTGCTTTATAAAATCTTTATGCTCATGAATTTTCGAGCTATAGTCAATTTTCAATAACAAAATATTAAAATCACTTTCAAGATAAAGTAACTTTCTCATACATATATTTATCTCGTCATTTATCCCAAAAGCCTTTTTATGCAATATATATAAGGACTGCTCTATTCTAAAAATTTCTTCCTGATTTCCATTCCAAGACAATATTACTTTTTCAATTATCCTCATTTTTTTATTTAATACTTGGACTTCTTCATTGGTTTGCATATTCCCTTTTTCAAACTTAAAAAGGAAGCCAATATTTTGATCCAGTCTTTTTATCGCATTCTTTATTAATTTAATTTCTTTTTGATAACTATCAACGCTTTCATGTAACAATAGCTTAACATTATTCAAATTTTTACCTTGCCTCTTTAAAAACTGCTGCACTAAATACAATTTATAAATACTTATATAATGAAACTTATAATTTCTCCCCTCTCTTACATTCTCAAGATATTCAAATTTACAAAGGTTTGTAACATAATAGCGTAAACTACTAACATTCATGTTAAGCATTGTAGAGACTTCTAAAGAAGTATAAAGCCTTTTAGCATTTAAAGTTTTAATAAACTCAGGAAAAAGCACCTCTTCCTTATAACCATACTTTGTTAGCGCATTATAGATTTTATCTTCTAAAAATAATGATTTAAATTTCTCAATTTCTATGTTGTGATTATTCAATTACGTCACCTCTTGTATACAAGGATTTCCAAATTGAATTTACAAGTTATAAAAAAAGCAGTTTTTTAGAAGATTTTACTTACCAAAAAACTGCACAATTAAATGCTATTTAAAAAGATATATTTGTTATAGTCCCTTTTCCACGAATATATAATTCACTATTCTTAGCTTCTTTAATAGCTTTATTTACTAGTGATTCATATTGTGTAGTAGGTACACCCTCATATTCTAAATTTATCCCCACGTAAGGAACACGATAGCCTTTTGCTTCTACTAACGTACCTAGTTCTTTAAACAATTCAGATGTAATATCTTCATGTGCTAAATTTCGTGTAGCCGCTTCATCCCCTAAACTCTCTACAATTTTGTATACATCCATCGTGAGTTGACCTTTAAAAAGTGCTTTCATCGTTTATCGATCCCCCTGATATTTTTTCTCTGAGTACAATCCCATCTAAAAAGCCTTGCTTGTATATATCTTGAAATAATAAGTGCTGATAATTAAGAATTGATATCTGTATCGACTCAGAAATCTCTTTAACTTCTATTTCACTTATACCTGAAAGAGTTTTGGATAATTTCTGTTTAATATCTTTAACCATTTCATTTTGGTGATTCCTAAAACCTTTATTATGATAAAGCACATCAATCCTTTCATCTATTAATAAAATAAGTGCCGATTCAAAGTTTCCGATAACGTTCAACCCCATTCATTACTTATTATGTATATTTACGTTTTAAGTATAATTTATTTTCTATTGATTGTAAAATACAATAACTGTACGATTAATTAAACGATAAAAGTGGAGTTGAAATAACATATATGAATAACTTGCAAATAGGACAGTTAATACGTTCATTACGCAAAGAAAATAATTTAAGTATGAGTGATCTTGCTCAAAAATTAGATATTTCTCAAGCATCTATTTCACGGATAGAAAGCGGCATTCAGGAAGCGAGTTATACACTGTTAGGTGAAATTTGCGAGCAATTCGGACTAACGCTTAGCTCATTCTTTTTATTACTGGAAAACAAAGTTGATACAACTATTAAGATTCCACAAGATAAATTTCTACAAAGTGAAAATATAGATGATGAATTACTTAATATCATTAAAAATTTATCAGAGGAACAAAAAAAGGGATTATATGTACTATTGCTTCCTTATATCAGATAAATTTCCATAAGAAAAACCTTAGTTTCTCGTATTCAAACGAAATCTAAGGTTTTTAAATTGCCTTTTAAATGTTTTATAAATTTATATCTCATTGTATTTAGTATTTTTCCCAGCAAACTTTTCAATTGGATATTTTTCATTATTTTTTTGAAGTTTATTATTTATTATTTTTACTAAGTCCAAATCCGTTTCATTCGCAAACAATATCGTATAAATCAAAACATCCGCTAGCTCCTCCTTCATCTTATCTAAATTCTTTTCAACTGCTTCCTCACTCGTTTTCCATTGAAATAGCTCTAATAATTCACTTGCTTCTAATGATAAGGAGAGTGCTAGATCCTTAGGATTATGGAATTGCTGCCAGTTACGTTGGTCTCGGAATTGCAAAATACTTTTACGTAGTTGTTCTAACTCACCCATACTATTTACCTGCTTTTTGATATTCTAAAAGTTTATTGCGCAACGCTTCATCACTTGAATAAATGTACAGACCCCTAATTCCACGCTTCATCAAGATATTGATTGAATTTAGGACGATTTTTTCCTTTGCTTCATTTACATTTTCAATTCCGTCCATACCTGTATATGCACCTTTATCCATATACTTACTCGTATCAATGCTGATTTCATCTTTAACAGCGTCATATTGAACAGATGGCCCAAGCACGACACCAACATAATTTAAATCAAAACCCTGTATTGTATAAATTGATCCAGCCTCGTGAACGGTTTCTGCTTTTTCTGCCCATGTATATTTCGTACTTGTTGTATTCCATGGCAGTTGGTATTCACCATTGGATTCTTTCACGTAGTAGGTCCCACCATCTTTTTTATGTATGTAATCAAACGTTGATACAACACGACTTAAACCGTGCTGAGTATTTTGGGATTTAATTTCATCATGCATGTCCTTCAAAGATTCAAATACTTTAAATTCATAGTTTTTATCTTTAGGAAGCGGCAATAATTTTTTACGCTTGAATTCGTTTATCCAATTGATTACGTCATCATTTGCTTGCATGCGAAATTGATTTGTTAACTGGTATTCTTCGTGAAAAGTACTTAATTTCTTAAGCCCTTCTAGTGTTGCTGCTCCCCATAGACTCTTCAGTTTTAATACTTGATCTTGATCATAAATAATGACAACTACCTTTGCTAGCTTCAAAAACTCCTCTAAATGATTATTGCCGTGGAATCCATTATAAGTATCTGGCTTTGTTAGCAATAAATGTGCTTCATCTACGAAAATGATATCAGCCTTTTTTCCCTCTTTTTGCAACATATTAATCAGAGACGTAGGTTTTGCAAAGTTTTTCCCTTTTAAATGTTTCACTTGTTTTGCTATATTTTTATATGTTTTAAACATTTCCTCATGGTTCACAGCTAAATAATTTTCTGTACGATATAAATTTGAAGATGCTTCTTCTACTCTTTCTTGAATCGTATTGAAAATAGAACTTAACACAACGCTTTTTCCAACACCCGCTTCACCTTCAATGATTAATAGACTTCCATATTCACTTGTGTTTTGAGTAACTCGTTTCTCACAAAACTCGAGTACTTTATCTTTTAATTCAAGTTGTTCTAAAGATAAATCTTTGAAAGGAGATAATTTAAATATATCTTTGTTTTCAATTACATGTAACTCATTGTCAACAAGCTTTTGTTCATATAGTTTTTGCCAAAGTTCTTTAAATAGTTGTTGATCGTAATAAGGTTTATTGTAGTAGTTATGAGTAAAATCGTTAGCCATCTTACTTTTATTTTGAAGCGTATATTTTTCATCACCAAGGAAATAGTTAATCAGTTTTGTCTCTAGATGAAAGGTCGCTGATCGATTAAAGTGTTCGTGCTTAATCAAATTTACTTGTTGAATATTTTTACGTGCTTTTAAATGAGCTTTCATACGATTTTTAAAATAAACCGTTTCACCAATATAAGCTTCTTTATTGCCATTCAAAACATAAATAACTGGATAATTTAAATACTGCTCTTTGTTGTTGATTTGATTGATGCTTTCTTGTATAAAAGGCCATGATAGTATTTCGATAGCTGTCATTTCTTTTCTCCTTATCACAATACTACGTATATATAATTTAACTAGTCATAATTTATGTTACTATTTTATCATAATTATCCCTTTTTACTTGTAATAGACTTCTGATCAAATGGAAGCTAATATTTTCGCACCAATTACTACTAGGGGTTAACTTAGCATACCTTACAGGTACATAAACACCCTATTCTCTATCTCTTACTTTAAATCCTTCAGCTACCTTCAGTTACTAGAACCCTCTATAATGGTGTTGAAATGTTTAATAACTGCAAATTGCAATGGTGGGGATAAATCACTATCACACTTTTTTATTTATGTGTAAAACCTGCAAAAAAACCATTTGATGGGGTAAAGTTAATTTCCCTGTTTCACGATCTGTTAATAAAAAAATACTTTGAATTTGATGGATAAATCATTTGCTGTTTATTTCCTATAAAAAAAGATACAATACTAGTAAAGAAAGGAAAACGGAGGGATTTTTATGACAAGATTTTTAAAAACGTTAGAAGCCCGTATGAAAGAACCAGAGCTTAATCTGAATTTTTCAAAGACCGTTCAACCAAACAAAAAACTACTTAAGAAAAATGAAGCTGCCTACAACCAGGCAAAAGAAAATTTTTATTTGGCACAAGACAAATAAAATAAATTCATTCCTTACCTTCTAAATAGGTAAGGTTTTTTTTATAAATAATATTAATCTAGAAGTTATTCAATATTTTAGGAAGTATATCGAGAGCTTCACAAGAGCCATCTTGTTCGTGCTGTAAAATTTTACTATCATCAATTCATCTTAATCATGTTGAAAATCTTAGGATAAATCATTTTCAATATACTCTAAGCTCACTAGAGTCCTGAGTTTTTCATATTTTTAAATACACCTCTATACAATAAGGTTAATTTTTCATTAGAAAAACCTTAATTTCTGCATTAAACAGTAAACTAAGGTTTTTGTATACAGCTATTAAAACTGATAGATGAATTTAAGTTCAGTATTACTTTGTACTTAATCTATTTATTAAATCTTTCAACGTCTTATCGTTTAATTGGTAAATAACTGACATAATTCCTCATCTATTTGCTCTTTTTCAATGTTTTGTATATCTTTTTCCATTGAAAACACCGCTTCATTAGGACTACTCATATTTCATCACAGTTATGTTTTGTTTCATTTTTTAAATGAAAATGCATCTCATAATTATGACCCCCTAATTCAAACTTTTTGCGCAATAGGAGGTCATTTGATAAATATTCAGTTCTCTTAAAACTAGGTTTTGTAAATCTTAGCATACTGTCTTTAATTTTTCAACTTCTATCAAAAGAAATAAAAGAAGAAATAAATAAAAATTACTCTTAAAAAAATAAAATTTGGCGGGTATATTGTTTAGACAAAAAGCAAAGGAGCCAACAAAATGACAGAACCAGAATTTAAACAATATCTAGAAGAGTTGAAAAATGAAATTATTACAGCTATTACTAAGCAAATATCCAAACCTGAGAAACAGTTACTAACTATTAGAGAAGCGGCTGAATATTTAGGAGTTTCGTATAACACCTTTCAAAAATTTAAATGTGAAGGGCTAAAAGTATTTGAAATCGATGGTACTAAACGAATCTATAAACACGAATTAGATAAATTTATAGAAAAAAATAGCTACTAGAAAACGGAGGAGTTATTATGGCAAAAATAAAAGCAATTAAATCATATAAGTTAGTATCAGGGGAAACAAGATATAAATTCAAGATTTATCTAGGAACCACTTCTACCGGTAAACGAATTGAAACTACTCGACGTGGTTTTAAAACAATAACAGCTGCAACAAATGAATATTTACGACTTAAAATAAAATTTAAAGAAGGCTATCGCCCTGAAAAAAAGACATTTAGTGATATTTATAATGAATGGTTATCAATTTATCGAAAATCCGTTAAACCTTCGACATATCATAAAACAAAACAACTTTTTCATGATCATATCCTGCCTTGTTTAGGTCACATTAAAATTCAATCTATTACTTACAAACATTGCGAAAATGCAGCATACATTTGGTATGATCAATTAAAAAAACACAAAACAGTCGAACATTATGCAGCCAAAGTATTTGATTATGCGATGAAATTAGATGTTATTGAACGAAATCCCATGAAGGCAGTTACGACACCCATTAAAAAGCAAAAAGAATCCACCAAAGACTACTATAGCCGTGAAGAACTAATAGAGTTTTTAGAAGCTACTAAAAATGAAGATATAAAAAAATATGCATATTTACGGTTACTATGCTATACAGGTATTAGGCGTGGAGAAGGTTTTGCCTTACAATGGAGTGACATCAATTTTGATAAAAAGGAAATTACAATAAACAAAGGTGTTACCTATGATGAAAATGGGAAACTAATAATTTCTTCCACTAAAACATCTGATCATAGACTATTAAAGATTGATGATCGCACACTTGAAATTTTAAATGAGTGGAAAACAATTCAATCCGTTTTGCATTATAATTTAAGTAGCTATAGCCTTGTATTTTCTGATAAGAAAAATAATATTACTTATCCATCTAAGGCTTGGGACTGGTGCAATAATATCCAAGAAAAATATAAACTCAAAAAGATTTCTCCCCATGATTTAAGACGTACACATGCAACAATGTACTATATAAGTGGTGCAACACCATATGAAATAAAGAAAAGGTTAGGTCATAGCTTTAAAGATATTACTTCAGATGTTTATATTATCGAAACGGATGAAATCAAGACTAATGCATTTAAAAATTTTATTCAATATATGAACTATTAGAACAAGTTTTTTAGCTTGTTCTTTTATTTTTCTACAAACTCTAATTTGTCTTTAAACGCTATAAATAATATGATAAATATGTAAGGTACTACTTACCTTACACTCTGTCTCCGTAAGCAGAACAGAGGAGGAATTACTTTGGCGAGAAATCCCCAAATCAAAGAGTACACATTAAAAGATGGCGAAAAGCGTTTTATGTTTAAGTTTTACCTTGGTACAGATTCATTAACTGGAAAGCCTTTAACTACTACTCGACGTGGTTTTAAATCACGTAATGAAGCTCAAGATGCTATGAATCAGTTACAGCTCGAGGTATACAGTGGCACATATAAAAAACAACAATATGAAACGTATCAAGATATTTATAACATGTGGGTTGAGCAGTACGAAAACAGCGTTGAAGAAAGTACATTTGTAAAAACTATTGGTATCTTTAAAAATCACATTTTACCTGCTATGGGTACTTATAAAGTTGACAAGATTGATATTGCAACTTGCCAAAAGCATGTAAATCAGTGGGCTAAAAAGCTAAAGCGGTTTCGCATGGTTAAGTCCTATGCTGCAAAAGTTCTCGATTATGCGATTAAACATGGCTACATTGATAAAAATCCTTTTACATTGGTTGAGATGCCTAAGAAGCGAAAGCAAATCGTTTTAGATGAGGCAGAATTTGAAAACTTTTACGAACGAGAACAATTAATAAAACTACTTCAAAGCTTTGAACAGCAAGATAATCTAATGGTTTATACAATATTTCATGTATTGAGCTATTCAGGTATGCGTAAAGGCGAGTTATTAGCACTGACGTGGAATGATATCAACTTTGAACGAAGTGAAATTCGTATTAACAAAGCGATTTCACGCGGCAAGGATTGTCAATTGTACCTGAAGACAACTAAAAATGGTGTAGTGCGAACAATTAAAATGGATGAAACGTCAATGTCTTTACTATTAAAATGGAAGTTCCAGCAAAGTAAGATTTATTTAGAAAAAGGCATTAATACATCTAATAAAAAACAACTCGTATTTAGCAATAAACATAACCGCTTCATCCAACCTGTTCAAACGCAAAAGTGGCTCCATAAAGTAATTGATAAATACAAGCTTCAGCCTATTACTACACATGGTTTACGCCATACCCATTGCTCACTATTATTTGAAGCGGGTGCAAGTATTAAAGAAGTACAGGAAAGGCTAGGACATACAGATGTTAAAACGACAATGGACATTTATACGCATGTAACCAAGAAAACCAAAGCTAGCACAATTGAAAAGTTTGATGCATACATCAATTCACGCTAATTCTTTGACCCAATTTTGACCTAGTTTGACCCCAAAAATGACCCAAAACCGTTTGATATCAGTTTAAAGTTTTTGAAATAAAAAAAGCGCCAAACCCTTGATATATCAAGGAATTTGACACTTTTTGAAACTATATTGTTTCCAATGTATGGAGACGGCGGGAGTCGAACCCGCGTCCAAAGACTCCAATACTTCAGCTTCTACGCGTGTAGTTTGCCTATTTAGGATTCACGTAACATTATGCCGACAAACAGGCGTCCTGTACGCTAACCTGGAAATCTCTTGTCGATGACTCAGGTGGTACCATCGACCGTATCCCACTAAAGTTGGGCCCCACGTTCTCTACATGGGCGATAGAGAGGCAGAGCGCTTACGAGCTTACGCTGCGAAAGCTAAGTTTTGTTGTTTGCCAGTTATTATATAACTGTCGTTGATGACGGAGCCGAGCCCTCCGACGCGCGACTAAAGCTTGAACCATCCCTGTCGAATCCGTAACGTCCCCTTGATATATGAATCAAAGCGGTTGGGCTTCGTTCAAACAAAGAGCTAGAATTGCTTCTAGTACGGTGGGAGCTTAAAGTACGCTTCCATGAAATCTGGCAATCAGTAATACATATTATAAAACAAAACTAGCGATAGTTCAAGTATCCCGCTATTGTATAAAAAATTGGCTTAAATACCTAGGATATCCGCTAGATTGGGCTTTCTATCCATCACTTTTGTTGTTCTATCCACCACATTTCAATCTCTCTCCGTCACTTTCGCCGTTCTATCCGCCTCGCCCAGCATCAACACCTAAAAAAGCTCACCAACAACAAGGTGAGCTTTCTCGAAATCTATTAATATTGATTTTTTGATTTGAAGGTACGTTCCATTTCGCGTTTGGCTTCTTTTTTGCGCATGTCGTTACGTTTATCGTAGTCTTTTTTTCCTTTGCCGACGCCGATTAAAAGCTTGGCATAGCCGTCTTTGATGTACATTTTCAATGGAACAATTGTGTAGCCGTCACGCTTTACGGCACCGACTAGCTCGCCGATTTGCTTTTTATGGAGCAGCAGCTTGCGGGCGCGTAGTGGGTCGTGATTGAAACGGTTGCCTTGATCGAAGGGGCTGACATGCATGTTGCTAATCCATGCTTCGCCATTGGTGATTCGGACATAGGAGTCCTTTAGTTGGGCCTTGCCTGCACGGATGGATTTGATTTCTGTGCCGGTTAGGACCATGCCTGCTTCGATTGTTTCCTCAATAAAGTAATCATGTCCAGCTTTTTTGTTTTGTGCTAATACTTTTCCAGAACCTTTTGCCATATTCTTCACCCTCTACTTAAAGGTTGAGCATTAGCGAAAGCATCCTTACTTAGGACACTTTCGCTAATGCTTATTTACGTTTTGATTTTTTCTTTTTGTTTTTCTTTGCAATGCCCTCATAGAACTTTTGCTTTTGTTTCACGCGTTTTTTAGGACCTGGGCTTGAGTCTTCTTTGCGGCGACCACGCGGGTCACGATCGCTTTCACGACGTTCACCTTGCTTGGCGCTACGACTTCCACGGTCATCCTCTTGGCGACCGCCTCTACGGTTGCCACCGCGTCCGCCTTTTTCTTCGTCGCTGCGTGTGCTTCGTTGACTGCGTCCACCCTTGTTATCACTATAATTTTTACGTGCATGGATGACAGTAGGAGCTGCTTTACGTGTTCGTCCATATGAAGTTACCATTCCAACGATTTCAAAGTCAATGGATGACTCCTCAATAATGACATTGGCAACACGGACTGTCACTTCATCACCAATACGGAATTGACGATTTGTTCGTTCACCAATCATAATCATTTGACGATCATCGAAGCGGTAGTAATCATCTGTCATATTACTGATGTGAACAAGTCCTTCGATTGTGTTTGGCAGCTCCACGAAAATACCGAAGTTTGTAATGGATGAAACGATCCCTTCGAATTCCTCGCCAATTTTATCAGACATGTACTGTGCTTTTTTCAGAGCGTCCGTATCACGTTCTGCATCAACAGCACGACGTTCACGCTCAGAAGTATGGTCAGCAATTTCATCCATTGCCATACTCCACTGTGCAATCGTTTCTCTAGAAGTATCCTTATTAATTATATACGTACGAATTAAACGATGTACGATTAAGTCTGGATAACGACGAATTGGTGATGTGAAGTGTGTATAGAAATCCGTTGATAAGCCAAAGTGACCAAGGCTTTCAGGATAATATTTTGCCTGTTGCATCGAGCGTAGTAGCATTGTTGAAATAACGGGCTCCTCTGGCATACCATCAATGGCTTTTAAAACATCTTGCAGTGCCTTGGGATGCACTGTATTACCAGTACCTTTAATTAAAATACCGAAGTTCGTAACAAATTCAAAGAAGCGTTGGAGCTTTTCAGGCTTTGGATCTTCGTGAATACGGTATAGGAACGGTACATTCATCCAGTGGAAGTGCTCTGCAACTGTTTCATTGGCAGCAAGCATGAAATCCTCAATTAGCTTCTCCGCTACTGTACGTTCACGTAATTCAATATCAACTGGCCAGCCTTCTTCATTGACAAGGACTTTGGATTCTTTAAAGTCAAAGTCAATCGCCCCTCGTGTTTCACGTTTACGACGTAATATACCAGATAGCTCAGCCATATTTTTAAACATTGGCACAAGTGGCTCGTAGCGTTCGATTAGTGCCTCATCCTGCTCCTCTAAAATCATGTAAACGTCCTTATATGTCATACGCTCTGTCGTTTTAATGACACTTTGGAAAATTTCGTGTGAAATGACATTACCATTCCCATCAATAATCATTTCACAGGATAATGTTAGACGGTCAACTTGTGGATTTAATGAACAAATACCGTTTGATAGACGATGTGGAATCATTGGGATTACACGGTCTGTTAAATAAACACTTGTTGCACGGTCATAAGCTTCGATGTCAATGACTGAGCCTTGCGTAACATAGTAACTAACGTCTGCAATATGTACGCCAAGCTTGTAAGTACCATCTACATTTTTCGTTACGGTTACCGCATCATCCAAGTCTTTTGCGTCTGCACCATCAATTGTCACGATCGTTTCATGTCGCAAATCACGACGACCTACTAAATCTGCCTCTGTAATTTCATCTGGGACGCGTTGAGCAGCTGCGATGACTTCGTCTGGGAATTCAGGTGGAATGTCGTGCTTATATAAGATTGATAAAATATCCACACCTGGATCATTTTTATGCCCTAAAATTTTGGTAATATAGCCTGTTGCGGATTTTAAATCCTCTGGCCATGTCGCAACCTCAACAACAACCTTATGACCGTCAACAGCTCCTAATGTGTCTCCCTTTGCGATAAAGATATCCATCGGTAGCTTTTTATCGTCTAAGACAACAAAGCCAAAGCCTCGATTAGCCTGGAATGTGCCGACAAAGCTTGTTTGACCACGCTCGACGACCTTTGTGACAGTCCCTTCTCGTCGGTCCCCAAATGATTCTTTTAAGACACGAATTAAAACGATGTCTCCATTAATCGCACCATTAATTTCATGCGGTGGAATGAATACATCATCCATGCCCTCGACATCAGGTGTCACAAAACCGAAGCCCTTCGCATGTCCGATAAATTTACCTCTTAGCAAATTCATACGCTCTGGTAGACCATAACGATTGGAGCGAGAACGCACAACTAAGCCTTGCCCTTCCATACGGACAAGGGTTTTGACAAGCTCCTTGAACTCCTCAGCATCCTCAAAACCGAATTCATCCTCGATTTCACCGACAGTTAATGGTTTATAATCATCTTTGCTGAAAAAATCGAGTAAACGACTTTGTAGTGTATCTTTTTGGTCTTTCATACATATTCCCTCCTTCATGAGAAAATCCTATTTATAATTATTGTGCCCAATTTAGGCTTTCTAAAAAGCGATAAATATCTTCATGTAATTGATCTTTTTCTTGATCCAATGTAATAACATGTTTTGAGTTTTCATACCACTTGATATGCTTTTCAAGTGACTCAGTTTGATTATATATAATGTTGGCAGATTCTGTCTCTATTACTTCATCATTTGTAGCTTGTATGACAAAAATAGGCGCATAAATCATGTCAATTTCTTGTCGTGTACGGGCAATAAATTCACGTAGCTCCTGTAGAGATGGCATCCCTTTTTCAGCAATGAGTGCTACTTCTGCTTCAATTTGCTCATCTTGTTTTCCTAAGAACTTTTTATAATCCCTTGCATATTTCAAGACACCCTCAAACATAATGTCTGTTGTACGCATTGTCATAGGGGCGCACATTGTGACAATTCCTTTAACAGGATTATTTAGTGCCACGTTTAGTGTCATCACACCGCCTAATGAAAGACCAGCGACAGCAATTTCTTGATAGCCAGCATCCTGTAACTGTTTGTAGGCGGCAACGACATCCTGCCACCAGTCTGCTGGACCTGTTGTGATTAGTTCTTCTGGTTCCACACCGTGACCTTTATAGTGAGGTGCCAAAGTAGTATACCCTTTTTTCTCTAAAAATCTACCAAGCATTCGTACATCTGCAGAGCTACCAGTAAAGCCGTGTAATAATAATACAGCACGTGGTCCTGCTTGAAAGAAAAATGGCTGTGATAATGATTTGTTCATTGTAAGCACTCCTTCATCCTAAAACACTCATCCATACTATACCCATTATAGCCATCTCGATTATGTCTAGCGAATAACAAGTTGGATTGTAAATTACAATTCAATTTTTGCTATGGAGAGAGAATTTACCATTTAGTTTTAATAAAAGAAAACGCCCAACCAATTTGGTTAGGCGATATATCTTCAACTATTAGATTTTTGTAATAGCAACTGCTAAAATGAAAAATAGTATAGCTAACACAATTGTTGCACGGTGAAGGATTAAATCCATACCACGTGCTTTTTGCTTTCCAAATAGTTGCTCAGCTCCACCCGAGATGGCACCTGATAAGCCTGCACTTTTACTAGATTGAAGTAATACCACAACGATCAACGCTAATGATACGATAACTAATGAAACTAATACTACTGTATGCATTCACTGCACCTCCCGAACTTTGAAACATCACAACACCTTTTAGTATAACAAAAAGTGGATTATGTGACAACTTTCATGATGAAATCATTTACAAGCTCTATTGAAAATTTACTAGAATCTTGAATTTTCCCAATTTCCTCGTATGGTCAGGTCGCAGTTAGTATACATGCTCTCTTGTGGTACTGTATTCAACGTGGTGACTATCAGCTATGATGTATGGACTTTCTTGACAGTAAATAGTGCTATTACCATGAATATGGCACAGCAGGCAAATAGACTAACTAAAAAAATCCCACCTACCAAATAACCCCAATATTCCACAAGTGAACCAAAAACCGGTGGAATTAAAAATACACCTATGGATGCCACCATTATACTAAACCCACTTGCAAAACCACTCATCGATTTTTCTACACTTTCAACAGCTAGCGTCATCCATATACCATTAAAGCCCGCAAGAGAAAAACCTATAATTGCTATACACATCACTATAAAAAAGGTGGAATAGGTAAAATACATAAGGATTATCCCATTTGCGCTTAGTATAGTAATGATTAATAATACAGCCCATCGATTTTTATTAAAAAATTTATCACTAATAATCCCCCACAACACTCGCCCACTTGCCCCACTAATTTCAGAAATAGCCAAGCATATGCCAGCACTATAAATGGGCCAGTCCTTTATTTCATATAAAAATAATATAATGTAGGTGTTAAATGTCATTTGAATACCCATTAAGATGAATGCTGAGCTATTCGTAAAAAAGAGCCATTTTGAATGAAGGAAAATGCGTAATTGCTGACGTAAAGGCAATTTAGTAGCTATCTCAGTTTGTGAATCTTCTTTTGTTTTTAATACAAAAGGCATTATGAAACTAAACATTAATAATACTACTGCCGCTACAGACAATGTATAACGCCAACCAATGAAAGCTACTAATGGAATCAGGACAACACTCGAGCCTGCTGAACCTAGCGTAATAGACATCTGTTTTAACCCCATTAGCAATGAAACTTGATTTACTGGAAGTATGTTCATAAGGAAACGATTTGTAACAGGATGCATTCCTCCATAACCCATCCCTGCTAGTACAACAAATACTAAGGCCAACGTATAATTGTCTATCCAAGCAAAGCTTAAAAAGCCTGTTCCAACAATAATCATCAAACAAACCATTATTTTACGGGTACTCAATCGATCTGCTAAATAGCCAACTAGCAATGTTGCTATAAATTGACCAATAAAAAGAGCAGTTGGAAGAAATCCTAACTGCCCTTTATTCAATGATAAGTCTGCACTAATATAGAACATTAGAGGACTAATGCTTCTCCCAACAAAGGCAGTTAAAAATTGAGCAATGATGATCCACATTGCAATAAGTTTCATCTGTTGCATAATCCATCAAAACCACCTTTTACGCTCGATGAGCCAATTCATTTCCACCTAATACAGTGGTCGATTTTTTCAAGTGTGTTGTGATTAGCCTACTTTAACTATTACTATTAAAGTTGTGGTTGATTCCCGCTACGGGATGCTCGTTTTCAGGGCAAGCAGAAGTCGTGCATCCTCCTCCACAAATAACTAAAAAAATGTAGTATCATATATTAATTGACTATAAAAGCAACCATAAGATAACCTAATATTCTCCTAATTAACGTACCTGCTACTCCCTACATCCCCAACCATCTTGGTACGAATAATACAAGGTCTGGAATATATGTTAGGAATAGTAGCACGATAAAGGAAATAACAATAAAAGGAAAAACACTCTTTACTAGCGTTTCAAACTTCACTTTTGCCATCGATGATACGATGAAAAGTCCTGTCCCTACTGGCGGTGTTAATAAGCCTAACGTTAAGTTAATACAAATGATGACTCCAAAATGCACCGGGTCAATATTAAATGCTATTACGAGTGGCATCATGACAGGTACTAGAATAATTAATGCGGCAATTCCATCTAGTATCATGCCGATTAGTAACAATGCTAAATTCACTAATAATAAGAATACCCATGGACTTTCTGTAATGTTTAACATATTTTCTACTAACAATTGTGGAATTCGTTCAAAGGCAATCATCCATCCAAAAATATTGGCCATAATAATTAAATATGTTACTGTAGCTGTATTTGTCACCGTATTGATTAGCATTTTAGGGAGCTTTTTGATATTTAACTCTCTATAGACAAATAAACCGACAATTACTGCTAGTAAACAAGCGATAGCAGCAGATTCTGTTGCTGTAAATACACCTGTTAGAATACCTACAACAATTGTAATGGGTATTAATAGTGCTGGGATTACTTTTAATGACTTGCTTCGAATATCTGCCCACGAAGCCCGTTCACTTTTCGGGAATTGTTGTTTATAGCCCATATAAGAAATAACTAAAATAAAAACAAGACCATAAATAATCCCTGGGAGAATCCCAGCCATAAATAGAGCGCCAACAGATGTACTTGATAACGTACCGTAAATAATGAAAATCATACTTGGTGGAATAATAGGTGCGATAATAGAAGATGCTAATGTTATAGACGCTGCGAATTCACGTTTATAGCCTTCCTTCTCCATTTGCGGTACCATTACTTTACTCATCATTGCAGCTTGAGCATTTGCTGAACCTAGAATCGATGCTAAAAACATATTAGCAATAACTGTCACATAGGCCAGCCCTCCCCTAAAATGCCCAAAAAGGACACGAGCAAATTGAACAAGCCTCGTTGTAATACCGCCCTCATTCATAATTTCACCCATTAACATGAATAACGGAATCGCTAATAGGCCAAAATTTTCAAGCCCTGAATACATACGTAATGGTGTAGAATCTAATAATGTCACCTGACCATTTAAGATGAAATAAATAACTGTCGTAATACCAAGCACCATTGAGATGGGAATACCAATGATAAGTAAAAGAAAGAAAATAACGAGTACAATATAAGTCATGTATTTTCTCCTTCTCTATTTTTAAGTGTGTCAATTAAATGTGAAAGAAGATGAATTGCTGCAAAAATTAATCCTATAAATACTGCACTATAAGGAATCCACATTGGTAATTGTAAGGAGCTCGATTTTTGTAGCAACATGGCAGGATTCATCATCCATTTGTAAGCGTAATAGATTAATATAAATAAGAACGCAATCATCATGCAATCCTGAACAATTTTAAAAATCCTTTTACTACGCTTAGATACAGCATCATATAAAAATGTAACTGAAGCCTGAGTACCATATTTCAGACCCCAGCTTCCTCCAATAAACGAAGTCCATATTAATAAGAAAATCGAAACTTCACCAGCCCAAGGGATGGGATCTTTAAAGAAATAACGAAAAATAACCGCAAATATCATTAAGATAGCAAGCGCAGCCATTAAAATGATCATCAGTAGTTCTTCGATTTTAGTAATAACTTGACTAATTTTCGCCATCTAGCCATTCCCCCATTTACTTACGGAATTCATTAATAAACTGTTTAATTAAAGCAGATTTTGCACTATACTCGGCGTCAAATGCTTCGATTTGCTCTTTAAATACATCTGCCCCCAACTCATAAACAGTCATTCCTTGACTGGCAAGTTCTTTTTTGAATTCTTCTTCTTGTCCAACTCGTGTTTCTACTGCATAAGCTATTGCTGCTTGTAAGGATTCATTAATGATTTTTTGAGCATTTTCAGATAATCCATCAAACATTCCCTCATTTGCTACGACAATTGATGGCCATACCATGTGGTTTGTTACAGCTACATACTTGGCTACTTCGGAGTATTTATTTGTGATTGTCGCATCTAAATCCATATCCATTCCGTCAATAACGCCTGTTTGTAATGCTGAATATACTTCTGGTAATGGTAATCCTTCTGGTGCAGCTCCCGCATCTTTATAAAATTTTTGGAGCGGTGGACTTGGTGTTACTCGCATTTTTAAACCTGCTAAATCCGAAGCTTTTTTAACTTCTTTTGATTTCAATACCATCGTACGTTGACCAGCGAAAAGGTAATCCAACCCTTTTAATCCTGTTCCGTCTACTTTTCCTAAAATCTCACGTGCAATATCGGTATGACTTGCATCTGAAGCTTCTTGTAAATTTTCAAACGTGTATGGTGCGAACCATGCAGCCATCTCAGGTGTGCGCGTACTTAAAAAAGCGGCTGTAATAAAAGCAAAGTCTATCGAGCCTGCCTCTACTTGTTGTACCATGTCCGCTTCAGTCCCTAATTGACTTGCAGGGTAAATTTCAAGCTCCATTTTGCCATCTGAGCGTGCCTTTAATTCTTCATTAAATTTTTCAGCAGCTTTATGCCACATATGATCTGTTGATGTAATATGGGCAAGCTTAAATTTCTTCTTTGGAATATCTTCATCCGAACTAGTTGCTGACACAGCTGATTTATTGTCCGTCTTTGCATCTGTTTCATTTGTTGTGTTTGAGTTACCACAAGCTGCCAAAACGAATAAAAGTGCGAATAAACAACTAACTAGCATAAACTTTAGCGGTTTTTTTATCATAAAATATCCCCTCTATTTTTGATTTAATATGTTGCATTGGTTATGGCTCCGCCTTCGTCTTTCCACTAATTCCCCAATGAACGGGTGGCACTTCTATTAAAATAACTCTTACACTATCAATTGGAACTCGTGCCGTTTGAACAATGGTAGTTGTAACTTCTTGTATAATTTTTTTCTTTTGCTCCACAGACCGTCCTTCTAATAACTGAATTTGAACAATTGGCATATTTAGTCCCCGCTACTTCACAACTAATGTTAGCTTGCCAAGTGTCCCATAGTCTGCTTCTATTTCATCACCAGCTTTTACTGGAATTGCATCTGTTATGCCACCTGTTAAAACGAGTTGACCAGGCAAAATACCTCTACCTTCTTTTGCTAACATCGTTAATAATTCAATGACCGAATAAATGGGATGACCAAGTACCGCAGCTCCTGTACCATGTAGTTTCTCTTCTCCATTTTGTTTCAAAATGACTTCTATAGAAGCCCAATCACATGTATAAGGTGAAAATGCTTGCGCACTCAGCCAAATTTTCGATGAAGAAGCATTATCAGCTATTACATCAGGTAAAGTAAATGAAAAGTTTTTATAGCGACTGTCAATGACTTCAAGTGCTAGAAATACGTTTTCAATCGCATCCCATACTCCTAATGGTGTTAAATCCGCACCTTGTAGCTCTTTTTTAAAAACAAAGGCTACCTCTGCTTCCACACGTGGATGAATATATTCAGCAGCTATAATTTCATTTGTCCTAAGATTCATTTGTGAGGTTAAACGCCCATAAATTGGAGAATCCACCCCTACTTGTTGCTGTTTAGCAATGCTTGTTAGACCCATTTTCCAACCGATAAACCGATTGTCAGCTGTCATCGTTTTTTCCATACTAATTTTTTGAATCTCATAGGCTTCTTCTACTGTCAAATTTGGTTTTGAGTTAGTAATCTTTTCAACTGCCTCTTTTGTTGCTTGTGCTTCCGCCACCCGCTCAGCATATTCAAATAAAGACACTATGCACTCCCCACTTTCTGTTGTGCAATTTTTTGTGCTACTTCAATGATCGTATCCTCTTGTCCACCTACAACATTTAATTTGCCTAACTCTACTAAAATATCTCTAGCATCAACACCCACTTTTTCAGCAGCTATATTGGCATGACGTAAAAAGCTTGAATATACGCCTGCATAGCCCATTACTAAACTACCTGTCGTAATATCTTGTGGATGTGGCAAAATATTGGCACGAACATAATCAGCCAGATCGAGTATTTGGTATAAATCTATGCCTGTTTCAATACCCATGCGATTTAATACTGCGACCAATACCTCAGTTTGTGTATTGCCTGCTCCTGCACCTAAACAACAAATACTGCCATCGATACGTGTAGCACCTTCTTGAATCGCTACAAGTGTATTGGCAACAGCCAGAGACAAATTATTATGCGCATGAAAACCAATCTCAATGTTTAAATGAGCACGTAATAAACGAATACGATTCTGTACATCAGACGGTAGCATAGCCCCTGCTGAGTCCGTAACATACACGGCATCAGCCCCATATGATTCCATTAACAACGCCTGCTCTAATACTTTTTCAGGTGATGCAGAATGTGACATCATTAAAAACCCAAATGCCTCCATCCCTAGTGCTTTCGCTGTTTCAATATGTTGCTTTGATACATCTGCCTCCGTTACATGTGTAGCAACACGAACAACTCGAGCACCTGCCTCATAAGCCTCTTTCAAATGATGTATTGTGCCAATTCCAGGAATAAGCAAAACCGTTATTTTAGAATCTCCAGCAACTTCTGCTGCCGCTCTAATTAACGCAATATCATGCTCTTTAGAAAAACCATATTGAAGGGACGAGCCTCCTAAACCATCTCCATGCGTGACTTCAATATACGGTACACCGGCTTCACTTAATTGCTTCGTTACATAACGAACTTGCTCAGAAGAAAATTGATGGGCAACCACATGGCTACCATCACGAAGTGCAACCTCTGTTAAATAGATTTGACTCATCGCACTTCCACCTCCCTAACGCTCATTGTTTTTGCCATTTCTTCAGCCACCTTCAATCCAGCGGCCGTCATAATATCCAAATTTCCAGCATAGATCGGTAAATAATCTCCCAATCCCTCTACTTCAATAAATACGGTAACTTTCTTTCCATCTACAATCGGATCTAGCTTCAAGCGATAACCTGGTACATATTCATTTACTTTTGCGACCATATTTTTTATGGATTTAATAATCTCTTCCGAATTCGCTTCTTCTTCAAGGAGACATAACACCGTATCACGCATCAATAAAGGTGGCTCTGCTGGGTTTAAAATAATAATTGCCTTTCCTTTTTTTGCACCGCCAATCAGCTCAATTGCATTGGATGTTGTTTCTGTAAATTCATCGATATTAGCTCGTGTTCCTGGACCTGCACTTTTCGAAGCAATTGTTGCAACAATTTCAGCGTAATCAACACTTTGTACACGGCTAATGGCGTAGATGATTGGTATCGTCGCCTGACCTCCACACGTAATCATGTTTACAACAGGCTTTTCCATATGCTCTGTCAAATTCACCGTCGGTACAACAAATGGACCTACAGCGGCTGGCGTTAAATCTATTAGTCTTTTGTTTAAACCTTGTAAAGCTTTCACATGAGCAATATGTGCCTTTGCTGATGTTGCATCAAATAAAATATCCGCCAAATGTGGTTGCTCTAGAAATCCTTCAATCCCATTGGAAATCGTCTGAAAACCTGCCTCTTGTGCACGTCTTAAGCCATCTGATTCAGGATCAATGCCAATAAGTACTGACATCTCTAAGTACGGAGATCTTTGAATTTTCATCATTAAATCCGTACCAATATTACCTGAACCAATAATGCCCACTTTCATTTTTGTCATGGTAGCTTCCTCCCTTTACACAAACTCTAGTTCGACTGTACCTAATAGTTCACCGAAGTCGGCTGTGAACTTATCACCTTGTTCAGCATCCAATGCTGCCGATAAAGCACCTGATAATATAACTTCTCCTGCTTCAACACCAATATCGAAATCTGCTAGACAGTTTACAAGCCAAGCGACACAACTTGCTGGATTGCCTAAAACATCTTCTCCCTTTCCTTCATTCATAAACGCTCCATTTTTATAAAGCTGCATTTCGATTGCTGGTAAGTCAACATTGAAGACCTCACGTTTCACTTGACCTAGTACGTATTTTGCAGAGGAAGCATTATCTGCAATGGTATCGAGCAATTTTATTTGCCAATTGGCAATGCGACTATCTACGATTTCAAGACTAGCTACAATATAATCTGTTGCTTCAAGTACCTCCTTAACAGTGACATTAGGTCCCTTTAAAGGAGACTTCAGTACAAACGCAATTTCGCCTTCGACTTTCGGCTTTAAATAACTTGATCGCTCGGTTTTTCCTTCTGTAATTTCCATATTCGATAAAAGATGCCCATAATCTGGTTCATCCACGTTTAATAGATTTTGCATTGCTAAAGATGTCAAACCAATTTTTTTACCTGTAATTTTATGGCCGTTCAGTAACTTCCTATTAACGATTTCAAGTTGAATGGAGTAAGCATCTTTCAATGAAATATCTTTAGCTGATTGAGTAATCGGCTCAATGCCAATGCGTGTTCTTTCTGCTTCTAATAATTTGTTAGACCATTCAATTAGATTCACTACCATGCTTTCCCCCCAAGTTATAATTTAATTGTTACGTTTGAGACCTCGCAGTAGAATTCAAAGCTGTGTGCGCCACCTTCACGCCCGATTCCGCTATGTTTCATCCCACCAAATGGTGTTCGAAGATCTCTTAAATACCATGTATTTACCCAAACGATGCCTGACTCAATTTGACCTGCAACACGATGTGCACGTCTTAAATCATTTGTCCAAATAGTTGCACCTAAGCCGTAATTTGTATCATTTGCACGGGAAATCACGTCGTCTTCTGTATCAAAAGGTAATACTGTAACAACTGGGCCAAAAATTTCTTCGCGTACACAACGGTCCTGATCCGTTAAATCGGTAATAATTGTTGGCTCAATATAGTAGCCTTTATCGATAGTAGCTGGGCGACCACCGCCTGTAAGAATATTGCCACCCTCTTCTCTGGCAATTTGAATGTAACCCATTACTTTTTCATAATGCTCTTTCCCTACGACAGAGCCGATATCTGTCGTTGCATCAAATGGATCTCCAATTTTTAATTCTTTTGTACGAGCTACAAATTTCTCCACAAATTCTTTATAAATATCACGTTCTACATATATACGAGAACCACAGAGACACACTTGCCCTTGGTTTGTAAAGCTTGATTTTAACGTTGTTGCAAGAACTTCATCTAGGTCCGAATCTTTAAAAATAATAGTAGGATTTTTGCCCCCTAATTCAAATGAAACTTTTTTCAATGTAGGGGCAGCAGCCTTCATAATAGTAGTGCCTGTTTTAGTTTCCCCTGTAAATGTAATAGCATCTACATCAGGGTGTTCTGATAGAAAAGCACCTGCTGAATTCCCACCAAAACCGTGAACTAAATTTACAACACCATCTGGTATCCCCGCTTCTTGACATAATTCAACCAAGCGAGTAGCTGTCATTGGTGTAAGCTCCGCCGGTTTCATGACAGCAGTACTACCTGCTGCTAAGCAAGGGGCTAATTTCCAAGTTAAAAGTAGTAATGGTAAATTCCAAGGATTAATCATAGCCACGACACCTACTGGTCGTGTCACTGAATAATGAAGTGCCATATTGTCTTGGTTATAAGATTCATTGCCAAGTGAAGTAACGTAATCCGCAAAGAAGTGGAAATTATGTGCTGCACGTTTAATATCCATTTCTATCGCTAAATGATACGGTTTGCCTGTATCTATCGTTTCTAAAGCAGCAAGTTCTTCAACATTTTCTAAAATGAGGTCGCCAATACGTCGTAACAGTAGAGAGCGCTCTTTGACAGTGAATTTTCCCCACGGTCCTTTCAAAGCAGCTTTTGCAGATTGTACTGCTGCATCGACTTCTTCCCTAGTCGCTTCTGCTACCCATCCAATGACTTCTTCTGTAGCAGGATTTATATTTTCAAACACTTTCCCATCTATAGCGTCAATGAATTCACCGTTTATGAAATTACGACAATTAATACTTTTCGTTTTAAACGTTGCATGTTGCATCACTTTTCACTCCCTCAATTATGGAGCGACTTTAAGAAAAAGAGTGTTTTACCTTTTTCTCAAAGTCGCTTTTTGATTATTCTGAAATTTCCACAACCATTTCTATTTCAATGGCTGTATTATTAGGAAGTTGGGCCATCCCAACTGCTGAACGGGCATGTTTGCCTCGTTCTCCAAAAACATCCACTAGTAAATCTGATGCACCATTCATAACTTTTGGCTGTTGTGTAAAATCAGGCGTAGAATTGACCATCCCTAAAATTTTTACAATACGCTTCACCTTCGATAAATCACCTAATTCAGATTTCAATACAGATAACAGGTTAATCATCGATTGGCGACAAGCTGCATAGCCATCATTTACTGTTAAATCTTCACCTAATTTGCCATGATACTGATCGATACCTTGACCTGATGTAAAAATTAAATTACCTGTTCGTACACAACCAACGTAATTTCCAACTGCTTCCCTTGGCTCAGCAAGTTCTATTCCAAGCTCTTGCAAGCGTTCTTCAGGCGTTTTCACTTGATTTACCATTTAGAACCCTGCTCCTTTCTACATTTAAAAATGACATAGCGTTTTCACCTAGAATGGCTTTACGTACTTCTTCTGATAAGTCCAAGGTTTCATCTATGATTTTTCCAGGGTTAATTTCTCTTAGTAAAAATGGATAGTCTGATCCCATCATAATTTTCTCATGGCCAAAACGTTCAATTAAGTAATGTAGATTTTGTGATTCATATACTAATGAATCAAAGTAAAAATTTTTCGTGTAGTGGCTTGGAGGATATTTTGTACGTCTAAGGCTTGGCCAAACATCCCAACCTTGGTCTAGACGTGGAAGAATATAAGGGAATGATCCGCCACCATGGGCAAAACAAACCTTTAAATTCGGACACTTTTCCATTACACCACTCCACACCAAGCTCGCTGCCGCTAAAGCTGTTTCACTCGGCATGCCAATTGTATATAAAAAGTTATGTCTTGGTGTTCTCTCTTGTGCTAAGGTTTCCCAAGGATGAATAAAGAGCGGCATTTCATATTGTTCTGCCGCTTCAAAAAATGGCAGTAAATACTCGCTGTCCAAATTTTCTCCATTGATATTAGTGCCAATTTCAATTCCGGCTAGACCTATTTCTTTGCACCGTTTTAACTCCACAACAGCCGCTTTTGCATCTTGCAACGGTACAGTTCCTAGGCCGATAAAACGATCTGGATGTGCTTTAACAACATCTGCAATAAAGTTATTTTGGAATTGTGCAAGCTCTACCGCTTGTTCAATAGGTGCCCAATAAGAAAATGTGACAGGTACGGGTGAAATAACCTGCATATCTACACCCTCATGATCCATATCCTCAATGCGTTTTTTTGTGTCCCACACTTGATTGGTCACTTCCCTAAATACTTCACCACTTACCATAATATCCGCTCCACAAGAACATTTTTGCTCTAGAACAGGCCACTTATCATTATCATACTTACTAGCAAAATTCGGTAAATCTCTCGGATAAATATGTGTATGAAAATCGATTCTCATTGCCATTCACTTACAATCTCAGGCATTACATGTCCACAACTATCACATTGACGTAAATCTTTAGAAGCGTTGAAGTAATCAATACCATCTGAAATTTGTTTCCCAATGTTTGTTACTTGTACGCGTAGACGATACAATTCATGGTCACATTCACTGCATAGCCATACTAAATCCTCTAACTCGCCTTCTTTACGTTTTCTCTCCACGACAATTCCATATGTGTCTGCAACGCGGTGTGGTGAATGAGGGACGTTTGCTGGTAGCATAAACATTTCGCCTTCCTTCACTTCAATTACTTCACGTTTACCTTCATCATTAATAACCTCTACAAAACAAGAACCTTTAATTTGATAGAATAGTTCATCTGATGGGTCAACATGGAATTCACGACGAGCATTAGGGCCACCAAGCAACATAATTAAAAACTCAGAGTCTTCCCATAGCACTTTATTATTCACTGGCGGTTTTAGTAAATGCTTGTTCTCCTCAATGATTTTAAAAATGTTTTGAGAACGGGCTTGTAATTTACTTACTTGCGTTGAATTGGACATAATTGAATTCCTCCTAATTTTAAATTTAATAATTTATTGTCATATAGCCTAGTTGTCTCGAAATTAGTTCTGCTGAACGAATTACCTCACGAACAATTGCCTGTTTATCCTTACCGTTCATATAACTTTTTTCACCTACTAAGTTAAGGGCTGCTACAACTTGACCATTATAGGTTTTAATAGGTGCTGCAACCCCATAAGTATTGGACGCATTTTCCTGATCGCTAATGGCATAGCCGTTTTTATAAACTACTTCAAGCTCCTTTTTCAAATCATCTACAGAGGTGATAGTATTGGCAGTTTGCTTAAACATGCCTTTTTCCAACATCGGCAACATAAATGCTGGATTATACGTTAATAATACTTTCCCAATGCTTGTTGAATAAGCAGGATAACGAGTCATACCGACAAATGTTGGTACTATATCCGCATGTGGAGACATAGCCTTGTATACAAATCGAACTTCCCCATTATCAAACATCCCAATATGTGAAGTACCTTTAAAACGCGCAACCAAATTACTTATTATAGGGCCTGCTTCAAAATTAATTTCTTGGTAATACATAACTTTGTTACTCCACTCAAGAATTTTCCAGCCTAATCGGTAACGCTTATCACTGCCTTGCAAGAGAATACTTTCTTGACACATTGTTTTTAAGAAATGATGGACTGAACTCGGAGGTAAATTTAGCTTTTCTGCGATTTCTTTATTACTTAAAGATGGTTCGCCATCCAAAAATAAATCGATAATGCGTGAGATTTTTTTTACCGATGAAATCAAATGCTTCACCTCCAAGTTCAATTTATACTGTTTGTTTCTCGCCTACATCTTCTTTCGCAAGAATGGATTCAACTAAATCAAAGGAGTACCGTTTCTTAAATTTATTGTAGTAAATAGCACGTTTCCGTATTGGATCTCCTGTATAATAGCGTTCGTATTGAAGCGCTCTCATACCAAACCCTTCACCACATAAATCCCAGGCTAGCTTAAAGATTTTCATTCTTAGTTCTGCATCTACACCTTCTCGTCCACCATAATGACGATCAATGCTTGGACGAAGCTCTGGATTTAAGAAATCAGCTTCAGTTGGCATCATTAGCAAACCGCCTGCACCAATTGTTTGCATGACTTCAATGGCTCTCGGATATATTTCTGGCATCATGCCGCGAATGGTCTCTAAAGCATCTGGATTTAATCGCGCTTCACCATGCTCTGTTACCGTAAATTCATGCTCCGCTGTTCGAATCAATGCACGAATGACTTCTACATATTGCACTAATTCGCCGAGATCACGTTGCACATTTAAATATTGATCTACACCAATCGAATCAGCAACCTTACAAGCTACCTCTACAGCAAATGCCAGTTTAATGTATCCTCTAACCCCTGACTGATGTGCGGGCTGTTCAGCAATACCTGTCATTGGATACAGCAAGTTCGCAGCCTCAACGTTGTTATATAAAAACACACGATCCCATGGTACTAATACATCTTCAAAAATGAGTAGTGCATCCATTTCCTCATAGCGAGAAGCCAGTGGATGATCGAATGTTGAACGTGTACCATCTTGAACGGGTTCACGACAAATAATTTTTAACCCTTTCACATCAATCGGTACAGCAAAAGCTAATGCATAACGCTCGTCTCCTGGTACAAATCCTGGGTATGAATAGATAATGACTTCATCCGTAAACGCCGCTAATGTTGCTAGCATTTTTGCTCCGCGGACAACTAATCCATCAGGACGTTCTTCTACTACACCTAAGTGCGTAAACTTATCTGTCTGTTCATGTGATGCTTTACTTCGGTCATTTTGTGGATTCACAATGGCATGAGTTAAGAACACATCATTATCTCGTATATAGCGATAATAAGCTTCAATATTCTTAGCCCAATCTTGGTTGTATTTCGCCAAGAACCAAGAATTTTGTGCTAAAGAAGTTACCACTGTATTTAAAAAATCTGGTGTTCTCCCCATCAAGCCAAAAGTTTGCCGAGCTACCACTTCAAAAGCTTTACTACGTTTCATAATGTCTTCGTAGGATTTTGCAAAAAGGAATGAAGTGGCTACACGCTCCCCTGTTTCATCACATACATGCGTTAAATCTTCTTGATATTTTGGATCATGTTGTAAATCATATAACTTTGCGATTTCTTTAATTGGTTGTTGAAAATAGGGTTCATCGTAAACACTCTCTACTAAACGACCATTTAGCCATACTTCCGGGTTTCTTGACTTTAATGCATCCATAAATTGTTGCCCTGTTCTAATTCCCATAATTAATAATCCCCTCTACTAAATAACTATTGTTGTATGAACTGTTTTGTCGAGCCCATCTTGCCTTCAAAAAATGTAAGCGCTTCACTATTAGTGCGTCCAAAATTAAGGATTTCTCCTATAAATAAAACATGGTCTCCCGCATCCACTTCTTTCCATGGCTTACATTCGATAAAAGCACAAACATCTTCAATTTTTGGAGCTATACCATCTTTAATCCATGTAATTTCAAGCCCCTCTTGTTTACGTCCTGCAAACTGCCATGCTATAGACTCCTGTTGATCTGATAAAATATTAATTGTAAATGCATTGTTTTTCATTTGAGATAATGCATTTGCTTTTTTATCAATAGATACTAGTGCTAGAGCAGGCTCTAACGAAACTGAAGTAAATGAGTTCACTGTAATCCCATTAATCCCCACACCATCAAACCAAGTAACGACCGTCACACCTGTAGGAAATTTTCCAAATGTTTGTCTAAGTAATTTTGTATCCATTTATAGCACCCCCCTTTAATTTATTATCAGTATCATAACAACTTCTCTTCCCCTTGAAATGCATTATATTTCAAATAGTGAAATCAAATAAAATTATTTTTCTACTTTAAACCTATTTTTTCTATAAAAAATCATTTTTATCTATTTTAACAAAATGATATTCTTGTTAGATTTGATAATCTGCTAGTTTAATATGTTATTCTTCGTTTGAACTCTCTTTATCTAAAACTATATCAATATTTTTATCGATTCACACTGGAATTAACTGAAAAATCTAAAAATATTTCTATTTATCGCCTGTTTATAAGCTAAAAAGGGAAATATCTATATAGATTGCTTCATGCCATTGTTTATTAATAATTGAACTATGGCATGGTGACGGCTTGCCATTTAATAGAACTTGTACTATACACGGTAATAAAAAGTTGCCTCCAAAGCATTTTTACATACTTCTGAGGCAACATATATTTAGTGAACTAATCGGCAATGAAAATTACCTATTGGCGGCATCATTAGCTACGGCTTTCAAACTAAGCAAACCCACTGTTGAACCAAATGATTTTAAATGCGCAGAAGTTAAGTGTATTTGGCAAGTTAGTGTTGATGGTCATTGGTATCATCTTTCATGATGAAAAACTAAGTTAAGTCATTTATGGACTACTGATATTTATTTTGCTGCGACTAGTGCCAACTATACTTATGCAAAGACTCCATTTATTGTAGTGACTATGACAATGCTGGCTATTTAACAAAAATTGAAATTTAAACGGTTGAAGAAGTATTAATCGAGGATGAAGTTCTTAAATTAGACGGCTCACAGCATCACCAAAGTTTATACTGCCTCAATCGAATCCATGTGATAAACGCACAGATTCCTTCCATTCTTATCTCTTCATTTACAGTATTACCATATTTTATTAACAAATATTTAACAGTAGCTTTACACCCTTCCTTTACACTTACAATTGAAATCATTTAAAGGAGGAAAATCATGAAATACGCAAAAAAATGGACTTCATTGTTTTTAGCAAGTGCTGTAACGTTATCCGCAGTTAGTATCCCACAACAAGAGGTAGAAGCAGCCGAAGTAAAGAAACCGACAAATGTCATTATGCTTGTAATGGATGGGAGCAGTAATAATGCGGTTACCCTTTCTCGTTGGTATAAGGGTGAGGGCTTAGCAATGGATGAGATTTTATCTGGTGCTATGCGCACGTATTCTGCTGAATCAGCCATTACAGATTCTGCGCCTGCTGCTACGGCTTTAGCAACTGGTCATAAATCGAATGATAAATATGTAGGCGTTTTACCATCCGTGATTAATTCCCCTGGTTTAGCACAAATTGCTCAACAAGATGCCTTCCGACCTGTAGCCAATGTGCTAGAAGGAGCTAAACAAAAGGGCAAGGCGACTGGACTGATTTCTACTTCTGAAATTCAACATGCAACGCCAGCTGGTTTTTCAGCGCATGTTAACAATAGAAGTCAATATGGTGATATTGCTGAACAGCAAGTTTACCAAAATATTGACGTCGTTTTAGGTGGTGGCTTAGAGTCGCTGTCACCAGGAACTACAAAAAATGCCCGTCAAGATGGCGAGGATTTAATCCAGGTTCTGAAAGAAAAAAATTATGATTTAGTTCAAACACGTGATGAACTATTCAAAAGTCAGTCTTCAAAAATTTGGGGAAGCTTTGCACCAAGTGCACTTGCCTACGATTTAGATCGCGCTAAAACAAGAGCATCCGAGCCTACGCTTGCTGAAATGACAAACAAGGCAATCAATACGCTAAAAAAGGATGAGGACGGCTTCTTCCTCTTTGTTGAAGGTAGCAAGGTCGACTGGGCAGCACATGCCAACGATACAATCGGTATCATTAGCGATATTTTATCGTTTGATGATGCTGTAAAAGAAGCGGTTAATTTTGCGAAGGAAGATGGCAATACATTAGTTATTGCCGTAACAGACCATGGAAATAGCGGGATTACGATGGGGAATGCCAACACGACTAATACCTACTCCAGTATTCCAGTCTCTGCTTACATTGATCCGTTGAAAAAAGCGTCCATGACCGTTGAGGGAGCATTAAGTCAATTAAAAGAAGACCGTTCTAATTTAAAAGAAGTGGCTGCCCTTTATGGCTTAGATCAATTAACAAAGACTGAATTGACTAAACTAAAACTTTCTAAAGACTTAGGCAGTGAAATGGTCAAAATGCTGGCAAATCGTGCGAACATTGGCTATACGACAGGTGGTCATACCGGTGAGGATGTGTTTTTATATTCATTCGGTCCATCTAAGCTGACAGGGCTAGTAGAAAACACTGATTTAGCTCATACAATGGCGCAATTCATGGGCTTTGACTTAAATACACTTACAAATGATTTATATGTGCCAGCAACAAAGGCATTTACGGAAAAAGGCTTTACAACAAAAATTGACTTATCCGATAAAGAAAACCCAACATTTATTGCACAAAAGGCAGATGTGATGGTGAAAATCCCAGTCAATAAAAACACAATGCTGTATGAGCAAACTTCAACAAACACTGTAAAGACCCATACATTTGACACAATAAATATCTATAATGGCTCTGAATTTTATGTATCAAAAAAAGTTTTGAATGCCGTGAAATAAAAACAATAGCGCGAACATAAGTTGAGATTATTCCCTTATGTTCGTGCTTTTTTTACATAAAAAGACCAACCAATAGTTTGTAAAATCCACACTTTCCCCCATAACCTTAAATTTACCTTAAATTAATCTTATGATTTACTGAATTCACCTTAATTCAGCAACATTTTTCTCCACATTCCGTCAAATCAGTGTTAAAAACATAAGGTAAGGATTTTTCACTAGTAAATTACTATTTTTTGAAAATTTAATCCTATACTTTTTTCATTGGAGGTGGACAAATGCAATCCATCAAAAATAACGAGCCTTTGCGCTTTATTGCCTTGACGCTATTTTATTTGATCGTTTTGGTACTGCTGTTTCTTATACATGGTTTCCATGATATGAACGCTGGACCATTTATATATACGGAATTTTAAATAAAGGAGATTTTATAATGTTAAGTATTTTAGCAGCTATTGAACGCGTGGCCCTCCAGCAGCCACAAAAAACTGCTTATCAAACGCACCATGCTTCCTTAACATACGGTGAGCTTTGGCACTTATCGGATAATGTAGCTGATTATCTGATGAAGCTTAACTTGCGGAGACAACAACCTATTGTCGTTTATGGACATATGTCCCCCCTACAAATTGTCGCCTTTTTAGGTGCTGTAAAAGCTGGTCACTCATACGTACCTGTTGACTCTTCAACGCCAATAGAAAGATTACAGCTTATTTTAGAAGCATCTGGAGCAGGTTTATTATTGATAACAGAAGAGCCATTACACATGCTCACAAATATCCCTGTTATGGCGGTGAGTGATATCTTAGCGAGTTCCTCAAAGGATGTTACCCTATCATCAGCGACATGGGTGCAAAACGAGGAAATCCATTATATTATTTACACTTCTGGTTCAACTGGTCAACCAAAAGGTGTCCAAATAACAGCTAGTAATTTAGCACATTTTGTCTCTTGGATGCACGAAAACTTCCCTTTACAGGACGACGGTGTATTTTTAAATCAAGCGCCTTATTCCTTTGATTTATCTGTCATGGATCTGTACCCGGCTCTTGTTGGAGGTCACACACTTTACGCGATTACACAGCAAGAAATCGCCAATCCTAAAGCATTATTTGATTCTTTAGCTACGTCGAATACTCGTGTTTGGACTTCTACACCTTCCTTCGCCAAGATGTGTTTAATGAACAAAGAGTGGAACCAGCAGCTCATACCGACATTAGATACTTTTTTATTTTGCGGCGAGGTTTTACCAATAGCGGTATGTAAAGAGTTAATGTCACGCTTTCCACAGGCTACCATTTATAATTTATACGGTCCTACGGAAACAACGGTCGCGGTATCCTATGTAGAGGTGTCCAAAGCATTAGTGGAACGCTTTGAACAATTACCGATTGCTCCTATAACGGAGCCGAACGTCGCTTTATTAGAAGATGGTGAAATTGTTATTTCAGGCCCAACTGTCAGTGCAGGGTACTTGGGAGCGCCTGATTTAACAGCGAAGGTTTTTTCAACAGTAGCTGAACAACGCATCTATCTAACAGGTGATTTAGGCTATGAGCAGGATGGTTATTTATTCTTTTCTGGGCGCAAGGATTTCCAGGTTAAACTACATGGTTATCGTTTGGAAATTGAGGAAATTGAAAAACAAATTAGCAACCTACCACCCGTTTCAAGCTGTGTTGTTGTACCGATTTATAAAGAAAAGGAGATCATCTCGCTTAGTGCACATGTTGTTTTGCGCGAGCCATTAACAGACTCTCCCTTCAAAATGACAAAGCAGTTAAAAACACTTCTATCAGAGTATTTGCCTGCTTATATGGTACCAAAAACGTTTAAATATATGGACGCTTTACCATTAAATCCGAACGGTAAGGTTGATCGTAAAGGATTGGCGGTTATGGAAACAGTATGACGCCTTATGGAAATATAGCATTCTTTGTGATCATCGGACTTTTATTACTACCAACAATCCTATTGGGTTTACAAGGCAAATCTTCTAAATACTATAATCTATTTGTGTCATTGATTGTCTTAGCTCTTATCTTTGGACATTCATTGAATGGGTCCATTTCGCTCATTCTATTTACGGTCTTTCAGATAGTCCTTATTGTGGCTTATCAGCGTTACCGCCTTCAGCAAAATAGTGGAACAATCTTTATAATAGCTGTACTCTTGTCGATATTACCACTTGTCCTTGTGAAGGTACTACCGATTCTTGGATTACATCATTTATTTGGCTTCCTTGGTGTGTCCTACATTACATTTAAAGCAGTGCAAATGATTTTAGAAACCCGTGACGGCTTAATGAAAGAGAAAATTCCTGTCATAGAGCTAGCGTATTTCTTACTATTCTTCCCTACAGTATCATCAGGGCCGATTGATCGCTGGCGACGTTTTACAAAGGATTTTCATACTGTACCTTCCTCGGAGGATTATCAAAAGCTGCTGTTAAGTGGGCTCAACTATATCTTTGTCGGCTTTTTATATAAATTTATTTTGGCGTATTTAATTTACAACTACACCCTCATTTATTTGCCAAATCATACGTATAACTATTTGACACCTTTCCAGGGGCAATTAGCGTATATGTATATGTATAGCTTTTACTTATTCTTTGATTTTGCTGGCTATAGTGCATTTGCTGTTGGTGTGAGCCGAATAATGGGCATACAAACGCCTATTAACTTTAATCGTCCATTCGCAAGTCGCAATATTAAAGACTTTTGGAACCGTTGGCATATGAGTCTTTCCTTTTGGTTTAGAGATTACGTCTATATGCGCTTTGTGCTTTGGATGACGAAGAAAAAGTGGCTGAAAAATAAATTCGCTATTTCGTATATAGGCTTCTTTTTACTATTCTTTTTAATGGGTATTTGGCATGGCCTAGAATGGCACTTTGTGGTCTACGGACTCTATCATGCCCTATTAATTATTAGCTTTGATAAGTTTGAACGCTGGAATAAAAAGCATAAGCGCTGGCCTAAAAATAAGTGGACCCATGCTATTGGCGTCTTCATTACGTTTAATGCCGTATGCTTTGGCTTCTATATTTTTTCTGGCAAATTATTTTAACCAAGGGCTGAAAGAGCCTGTTCAATAAAGGAGAATTATTAATGGATCAACAACAAGTTTTAGAAATGCTAGTCGAGTTATGTGAAGATGAAATTATTGTAGAGAACCCAGATATTGATTTATTTGAAGAAGGTTTGCTAGATTCGTTTGGGACAATTAATTTATTAGTAGAAATTGAAAACCGCTTTAATATTTCTGTACCTATAACTGATTTTAATCGTGAAGAATGGAATACACCGAATCGAATTGTAGGGAAATTAGCTGAAAGACAATGATGAAGAAAGGCTTCCTCTCTCTATTTATCGCCTTTGCTCTTTTTACTGGCTTTGTCTTCTTTCCGAATGCATGGATCAAGGCGTGGATTTCCGATGAGGATGTGGAGCAAGCCAAAACAAACATGTCTCCACTTGTCTTTCAAGGTACGTATTTACAGGAACGCATGTTACAGGAGCCTCATTCCATGCCTTTGTATGGCTCCTCTGAATTAAATCGTTTTGACCCTTTCCATCCCTATAATTATGCGCGAGCATCTGAAGCGCCGTATTCAACATTTATGATTGGGCGTGGGGGAATGCAGTCCATTACTCATTTTTTAAATTTTGCTGCTCAAGAGGGAAATTTAAAGGATAAAAAATTAGTTTTCATCATCTCCCCACAATGGTTTACAGAAAAGGGCATGGGTGAATTTCACTTTTCACCGAATTATTCGATGTTACATGCCTATGATTTAGCTTTTAATCAAGAGATGGATGCCGACCTTCGTAAACGCGCCATGGAACGACTGCTAGAATTTGATACCGTTGAGCGGGATCGTCTCTTAAAAACGATGTATCAATATCAAATGTCAAACGGTAAGGAAAAGCCGATTACGGGACGTTTGGCGATGGTGGCAGGGCGCTTCCATAAGGAATTGCTAGAAAAGAAGGATTTATATTATTCCCTTTTCCCACGTAAAGGTCATCACTTAAAAAGCAATGACAAGCTCATTGCCAATCAAAGCTTTGAACAGCAATTACAGCATGCTGAGGCGTACGGAAAGAAACGTGTTTCCAATGACTACATGATTGAAAATCGCGCTTACCAGCGACTTGTTAATGCTAATTTTTCAAAGTTTAAAGGAATGCGAAAGAAAGAGGATTACACGAAGTCTCCGGAATATAAAGATTTTCAATTGGTCATGGATGTGTTAAAAGATGCTGGTGCCAAGCCATTATTCGTATCCATTCCGGTTAATGGCTACTGGTATGATTATAATGGCTATCCAGAGGAACGTCGTCAGCAGTACTATGATAAGATGCAGCAAGTATTAAAGGCTGCCAATGTTGACTACGTTGATTTTACAGACCATGAATATGACCCTTATTTTATAATGGATACGATTCATATTGCCTGGAAGGGCTGGGTCTATCTCGATCAAGAACTAGACCAACATTGGGCACAGCCATAAAAAGGAACTGTAGACAAACTCAAAAAAATTGAGAGTTTGTCTACAGTTTTTTTCTTTTATAATGACATAAAGTAAAGCCGTTGATTTCCACTTCAATAGGCACAAAAAGAAATGCCCCAAAGTATCAATAAACTTTGAGGCATTTTTTGTCTATTATTTAAGGTTGTAGAAAGATTGTAATCCAAGGAACTCTGCTGTTGAACCAAGTTGATCTTCAATGCGAAGAAGTTGGTTATATTTTGCTACACGGTCTGTACGTGAAGGAGCACCTGTTTTAATTTGACCAGCATTTGTAGCAACGGCGATATCTGCAATTGTTGCATCTTCTGATTCACCAGAACGGTGAGAGATAACAGCTGTGTAACCAGCACGTTTCGCCATTTCGATTGCTTCAAATGTTTCAGTTAATGTACCGATTTGGTTTACTTTGATTAGGATTGCATTTCCTACGCCTTGCTCAATACCAGCCGATAATTTTTTCGTATTTGTTACAAATAGGTCATCACCTACTAATTGCACACGACTACCGATGCGATCTGTTAATAGCTTGTGGCCAGCCCAGTCGTTTTCGTCTAAGCCATCTTCAATTGAAATGATTGGGTATTTGTTTGTTAACTCTTCGTACCAATCAACCATTTCTTCAGAAGTTTTCACAACACCTTCACCATCTAAGTGATATTTGCCATCTTCTTTGTTGAATAGTTCAGATGATGCTACGTCCATAGCAAGTCGAACTTCTTCACCTGGTTTGTAGCCTGCTTTTTCAATCGCTTCTAAGATAACTGTAATCGCTTCTTCGTTAGAGCCAAGGTTTGGTGCGAAACCACCCTCATCACCTACTGCCGTGTTGTAGCCTTTTGCTTTTAGAACCGCTTTTAGGCTATGGAAAATCTCAGCGCCAATGCGTAATGCATGACGGAAAGATTCAGCCCCAACAGGCATAACCATGAATTCTTGAATGTCTACATTGTTATCTGCGTGAGCTCCACCATTTAAAATGTTCATCATTGGTACTGGTAATTGTTTAGAGTTAAACCCACCAAGATATTGATAAAGAGGTACATCTAAATAATCTGCCGCAGCATGTGCAACTGCCATCGATACACCTAGAATTGCGTTGGCACCTAGCTTGCCTTTGTTTTCTGTGCCATCTAGCTCGATTAAAGCTTTGTCGATGACAACTTGGTCAAGAACTGAATAGTTACCCTCTAATTCTTGCGCAATAATTGTGTTTACATTTTCAACTGCTTTTAATACACCTTTGCCTAGGTAACGAGATTTGTCACCATCGCGTAATTCCACCGCTTCGTATTCACCTGTTGATGCACCTGATGGTACGATTGCGCGTCCAAATGCGCCTGATTCTGTAAATACTTCAACCTCTACTGTTGGGTTCCCACGTGAGTCTAAAACTTCGCGCGCATAAACTTGTGTAATAAATGGCATAATTAATTCTCCTCTTTTTCAATTAATGATTGTCCTGTCATTTCAGTAGGCTGTGACACCTTTAATAATTCTAACATGGTTGGTGCTAAATCGGCTAAAATACCACCATTTCTTAACATTATATTTGCTTTTGTCACAATTACTGGAACAGGATTTGTTGTATGAGCTGTCATAGGCTCACCTGCTAAAGTCAATACTTCATCAGAATTACCATGGTCAGCTGTAATAATAGCTGCGCCTCCTTTTGCAAGAAGAGCATCTACTACTTTGCCTAAACATTCATCTACCGCTTCAATCGCTTTAATCGTTGGCTCAAGCATTCCACTATGACCCACCATATCAGGGTTGGCAAAGTTGAGAATAATGCCATCAAATTTCTCAGCAGCAATTTCTGCAAGCAAGGCTTCTGTTACCTCATAGGCAGACATTTCAGGTTTTAAATCATATGTTGCCACTTTTGGAGAGGCAATTAAAATACGTTCTTCACCTGGGAATTTTTCCTCACGTCCACCACTCATAAAGAATGTAACATGTGGGTATTTTTCAGTTTCAGCAATGCGTAACTGTGTTTTCCCATTCGTTGCTAGTACTTCACCAATCGTATTTTTTAAGTTGTCATTTTCATAAGCAACTTGTGCATTGACGTTATCACTATAGTGTGTGAAGGATACAAATTTTAAATTCTTTGGATGCTTTGCAGATACAGCAAAACCATCAAATCCTTCATTTGTGAACACTGTGGATAGCTGAATAGCACGATCAGGACGGAAGTTAAAGAAAATCACTGCATCATGATCGCTAATTGTTGCTACTGGCTCACCATGCTCTTGAATACTGAAGGGAATCACAAATTCATCGGTTACTTCACGCTCATAGGATGCTGCTACACCACTTTTTGCACTTTCTGCTGTTTGACCAACACCATCAACAAGTACATTGTACGTGAGAGCGACACGATCCCAGCGCTTATCCCGATCCATTGCATAATAACGTCCGTGAATCGAAGCAAACTGACCAATACCCATTTCAGCCATTTGTTTTTCTGTTTCTTCGATATAGTCTAATGCCGTTGTTGGACCAACATCACGTCCATCTAAGAAGCCATGTACATAAACTTCATCTAATCCCTGCTGTTTAGCTAGCTTTAATAGCGCAAACATATGCTCATAATGACTATGAACACCACCATCTGATAATAAGCCCATAACATGGAGCTTGGAGTGATGAGCTTTTACATATGCTACTGCATCTAAAAACGCTTGATTCGTAAAGAAATCCCCTTCACGAATCGATTTATTTAAGCGTGTTAAGCTTTGATAAACAATTCGTCCAGCACCGATATTTAAGTGCCCTACCTCAGAATTCCCCATTTGGCCGTCAGGTAATCCAACGGCTTCTCCCGCAGCAGTTAATGTAGCGTGAGGATATTGACTCCAATATCGATCAAAATTTGGCTTGTTGGCTTGTGCTACTGCATTCCCGAATGTTTCATCTCGAAATGCAAAGCCATCTAAAATAATTAATGCTACTGGCTTTTTAGGCATTTGCTGCCGCCTCCAATAATGTTAAGTAAGATTCTGGCTGTAAGCTTGCTCCACCAACTAAAGCACCATCAATATGCTCTTTCGTTAAAAGCTCCTGAATGTTATCAGGCTTCACACTGCCGCCATATTGAATGCGTACAGCATTCGCCGTTTCAGCATTATATAGCTCTTCGATAACTGCACGAATCGCTCCACATACTTGATTTGCATCGTCTGCTGTAGCAGTTTTACCAGTACCAATCGCCCAAATCGGTTCATAGGCAATGACCATATGCTCAACTTGCTGTGCATCAAAACCAGCAAGTGCCGCTTTAATTTGTCCAGCCACCTTTTGCTCTGTCGTGCCAGCCTCACGTTCCTCTAGTGTTTCACCACAGCAAATAATTGGCACGATATTATGTGCAAGCGCTGCTGCTACCTTTTTATTAATCGCTTCATCTGTTTCATTGTAGTATTCACGACGTTCTGAGTGCCCTAAAATGACATAGTCAACATCTACACTTGCTAGCTGGGCTGGGCTAATTTCACCAGTAAAGGCACCTTCATTTTCAAAGTGCATTGTTTGTGCACCAATCGCCAGCTCTGACTCACTAGCAACCTGCACAAGTGTAGGTAGGTAAAGAGCTGGTGCGCAAACAACAGCATCTACTTTGTCATTGGTAGGAAGTTTATCCTGTACTGCATCTACAAACTGAATAGCTTCTTCAAATGTTTTAAACATTTTCCAGTTACCCGCAATAATTGGTTTACGCATCATGTTGCCTCCGATTGTTTAGTTAGTTTATTTATCGTTTAGTGCTACAATTCCTGGAAGTTCTTTACCTTCCATTAATTCTAGAGAAGCACCGCCACCTGTAGAAATATGATCCATCTTATCTGCTACTTCAAATTTTTCAACAGCAGCTGCTGAATCACCGCCACCGATTACTGTATAGCCTGCTGTTGTTGCCATTGCATCAGCAACCGTTTTTGTGCCGTTAGCAAATTTATCCATTTCAAAGACGCCCATTGGTCCATTCCAAATGATTAATTTAGAGTTTTTAATAACTTCCGCATAGTTTGCAGCTGTTTTTGGTCCAATATCTAGACCCATCCAATCAGCTGGAATAGCATCCACATCAACGATTTGTGTTTCAGCATCTTGTGAAAATTCATTTGCCACAACAGCATCGACTGGCATATGTAATTGCACGCCTTTTGCTTTTGCCTTTTCAATAAAGGACTTTGCTAGCTCAATTTTATCTTCTTCTAACAATGATTTACCGATATCGTAGCCCTGCGCCTTGATGAATGTAAAGGATAAACCACCACCGATAATTAAGTGATCTACTTTCTCTAATAGGCTTTCAATAACACCAATTTTATCTTTTACTTTGGCACCACCAATAATCGCTGTAAAGGGATGCTCTGGGTTCGACAATGCTTTACCGAGTACATCTAATTCCTTTTGCATAAGGAAACCAGATACAGCTGGAATATGCTTAGCAATTCCTTCTGTAGAAGCATGTGCACGATGAGCTGCGCCGAAAGCATCATTGACATAGATATCAGCTAGCTGTGCAAATTGCTGTGCTAATGTTGGATCATTTTTCTCTTCACCTGCATGGAAACGCACATTTTCCAGAAGAAGAAGATCCCCATCATGCATGCTAGCAACAGCCTCTTCCACCACTTGACCAATAGATTCATCCAGCTTCGTAACAGGCTTGCCCATTAATTGTGCTAAGCGAACACCAACTGCTGTTAAACGCATATCTTCTTTTACTTCACCCTTTGGACGACCTAAGTGAGAGGCTAAAATAACTTTCGCACCTTGCTCTACTAAATACTCAATTGTAGGAATAGCTGCACGAATTCGCGTTTCGTCTGTAATGGCACCATCTGCCATTGGAACATTAAAATCTACACGTACAAATACGCGTTTACCCTTTACATCAATATCTTTCATCGTCTTCTTATTTAACATGAAGAAACTCCCTTCAAAGCTGTTTTAGTCTTACATTCTTGTGTTTTACCCATCTTGGCGCGACACCATGCTTGCTAAATTGAAAAGGCACTTTGGTACTTTTTTGGCACATCAGCTAAAAGAATTTCAATCTCCAACTTTTGATAATGCACCCTAATACTTGTTTTTATAGTAGCAAAAGTTAAGTGTTATGTCTTGCAATTGCTTGTCCTGTATAAAAAGAGAGCAAGGGTAAAATCCCTTACTCTCTTTACCCTTGTATATTATATCTATTCGATATTATAAAGGCTATACTTTTTGTGCATAAAAAGCAGTAATATGTCACACTTTTTACTCAAAATGTCGAAATATGATACTTATTTATGGTTTAATCCTTGTTCAGCAATGTATAAAGCTAAATCCATTAAACGAGTAGAGTAACCAATTTCGTTATCATACCAAGCTAGAACTTTCACCATTTTGTTTTCTAATACCATTGTTGAAAGGCCATCAACAGTAGAAGAATGATGGTTACCGTTATAATCAATCGATACTAATGGTAGCTCATTGTAATCTAAAATGCCTTTTAATTCATTTTCAGAAGCTTCTTTTAATACAGCATTAATTGTTTCTTTTGTTACGTCTGCTTTTAGCTCTACTACTAAGTCAACACATGATACGTTAGGTGTTGGCACACGCATAGAGAAGCCATCTAGCTTACCTTTTAATTGTGGTAATACTTTTGATACAGCTACTGCTGCACCAGTTGTTGTTGGAATCATAGATACCGCACCTGCACGAGCACGACGTGGGTCAGAGTGTGGGAAGTCTAAAATTCGTTGGTCATTTGTGTAAGAGTGAATTGTTGTCATCATACCGCGTTCAATGCCAAATTTTTCATCAAGCACTTTAGCTACTGGTGCTAGACAGTTTGTTGTACAAGAAGCATTTGAGATTACGTCATCAGTTGCTGGGTTATAATCCTCGTGGTTTACACCCATAACAAATGTTGGCATTGCCCCTTTGGCTGGTGCAGATAGAATAGCTTTCTTCGCACCTGCTTCAATATGCTTGCCTACTTCTTCCATTGAACGGAAATGTCCAGTACATTCAAGAACTACGTCTACACCTAGCTCACCCCATGGTAACTGTGCAGGGTCTTTTTCAGCATAAACTTTTATGCGTTGACCATTTACTACGAAAGAATCTTCATCTGCATTGACTTCAGCATCATAGATACCGTGGACTGAATCATATTTCAATAAGTGTGCAAGCTGACCAGCATCTGTTAAGTCGTTTACAGCTACTACTTCAAATTCATCATGCTTCATTGCCTCACGAAATACTAAACGTCCAATACGTCCAAATCCATTAATCGCTAATTTTAATGCCATTGTTAATTCCTCCAATAATGTGTAATGTCTGTTTCTAATGAATAGAAACTTTAAATTTGCTTTATGCTCATTCAAAAAGTGTTTCACCACTTTCTGAGATCGAGTGATAAGTTTGGTACTACCCCATCATTTAAGATGGTTGTTTTCTATAGAAGATAAATTCGCCGCAATGGCTTTTGCAGCTGCTTCATCTGTTATAAATATTGTTTGTTTGGGTGCTACTTTAAAATAAGAAAGCATAGCATTGACCTTTTGTTTCCCCGCTGCCACTGCAATAACTTGCTGACTATTTTGTACTTGCTCCAGTTGAATACCAATCGTGCGTATACGATGGACAATTTCACCTTCTGCATTAAAATAATAGCCAAAAGCTTCACTTACAGCACCTTTCTCCTCAAGAATTCGTAAATCCTCAGGAGATGAATTACGACGAATCGCCATTTCCTCTGCGGAGCCAATTCCATGAATGACACAATCTGCTTGATCATAAAATGCCATCATTTCTGTAACCATAGGCTCTGTTAACATGGCTTGATAAGCTTGCTCACTTAAATGCTCTGGTAAAAATAAAGTACGGTACTGTGTCTCCATCTGCATGGCAAATGTTGCAACAAGTGTATTGGCTTGCATTTGCATTTCATGTCCAATACCTCCACGTGCAGCAACAAATGTAATATCCTTTTGTATATCGCCAGGATGTAAAAATTGTGCAAGAGACGCAACGGATTTTCCACCTGTGACAGCTACTACCTGCCCATCAAAGGCTGAAGACATAAATTGTAGTGCCGCTTCTTTGCCAAGTAAGGTTAAAATCGTATCGTCTTCATTGTAATCACCAGGAACTACAACTACACGCTCAATACCAAAATGCTGTTCCAGCTTTTTCGCAAGCTGAGTTAAGCCAGACCATTCGTAAACGATAGCTCTTAGTTTTTCAATAACTATTTCACCATCATCTGTACATACCATACCCGACTTTTGTGAATCTAATAACCCTTGCTCGCGTAAAATATCAGTTTCTTTACGAATTTCTCTTTCTGTCATTTTCAGTGAATCGGCAAGTGTACGTCGTCCGATTGGCTGCATGAGCTGAACAGCTTGTAAAATTCGATATCTTGATTGCAGAAGCGGATACAATTCAGGAAGTAGCCTTTGTTGTGCCTCTGGAACAGTGAACATATTTATCTACTCCCTTATTAATAGATGTGGGTTATTTTTTATCCCACAACATTATTTTGTGTCCCACTTATGGTTTTATTATAATATGCATTGTTTTAAAGCGCAAGTAAATGTATAGTTTTGGCTAAAAAAAAGCCTCATAGCTTTGAAAACAGCTACGAGACTTTGTTGCGTTTATTTTGTGAAAGATAAAATTGCGTTCTTCTTAAATCCTTCTAAAGCTTTTGTTGCTTCACTTTTATTTGTAAATTCAAAAATACGAACATCCTTTTTCTCAAATACTGTAATAACCCACATTGTAAAATCTCCCTTCACATCATTTATTTTTGTAATATAACAATCACGAAACTCTGTGATACATCTGATAATCTGTTTTATAACAACTTCTTACTTGATACCTATTCTACTCCGTTTTTTCTGAAAAGGAAGTCAAATGTGAAGGTCTTCACAAACTGTTCAAATTCAAAACGCTTTCATTGAACAATTTGTGAATTGTGTGGAATACAGCTAACAATAGTGTCATTTATACCGTTATTAATTCTTTATTAGTCTGGTGCATCAACTACTTAATTGCTCCAGCAATATAGCATAATCTAGATTGCCATACTGAATCACAGCACCATCCTTTTCGACTACCGGAATCATTAGCATATATTTTTCATGTATATCATCATCCTGTTCGATATCAACGATATCAATATCGAATGGTAGATCCTCCTGTACAAGCTTTAATGTCTGCAAGCCTTCCACACATAATGGGCAATTTGCTCGACTAAAAAATTTAACAATCATCGATAGCACCTCCTCATCTTATTATAAACGAAAGTGTGATGAAGGAATGTTTTCTATTCTTTGATAACTTTTGATTGAACTGTCTTAGCTTCCCTTTTCGCATCCATATAATGGACTATTGTAATAAAAAAGGCATTGACTGTGCGGAAGCCGCACATCAATGCCTTTCGGTTATAATTATTTTAAATGACTGTCGAAGAATTTCACCATGGCATTGTAGAATTCAATTCTGTTTTCTTCATTAGCGAAGCCATGTCCTTCGTTATCCTTTAGCATGTACTCAACATCCACACCTCTAGCACGTAAGGCTTCCACAATTTGATCGGATTCTGCCTTATTAACACGTGGATCATTTGCACCTTGAGCGACAAATAATGGTGTTTTGATTTTATCTGCGTGGAAAATAGGTGAAACAGCTGTTAATAAGTCTTTGTCCTTTTCTGGATGACCTACGCGTTCATAAAACAAGTTACGCATCGTTTCCCAGTATGGAGGAATGGTATTTAATAAAGTGAAAATATTAGATACTCCTACATAATCAACTGCTGCAGCATATAAATCAGGTGTATACGTAATACCAGCTAATGTTGCATAACCACCAAAGGATGCACCATAAATGCCGATACGCTCAGGGTCTGCAATACCTTGATCAATCGCCCATTGCACACCATCTGTAATATCGTCCTGAATTTTAAGTCCCCATTGCTTATTACCAGCTTGAAGGAATTCCTTCCCATAGCCAGTTGACGAACGGAAATTCACTTGCAGTACGGCATAGCCTCGATTAGCTAATAATTGTACTTCTGGATTGAAGCCCCACATATCGCGTGCCCAAGGTCCTCCATGTGGATTGACGATAAGAGGAAGATCTTTAGCTTCTTGATTTTTCGGTAAAGTTAAATAGCCGTTAATTGTCAAACCGTCTCGACTCTTATAAGAAATTGGATGCATTTCAGCAAGTCCTTCTGGTTTTAACCAAGGGCTTAAAGTAGCCAACTCTGTTAAGTCACCTGTTATGGAATCATAGTAATAATATTTTCCATACACGGTATCACTTGAAACGCTCACAATAAATTTTGTCATCTCTTTATTGTAATCATTGATACCTAATTCACTTTCATGCACGCCAAGCTTATTTTGTATTTTACGGAACAGCTTTTCAAACTTTTTATCAAAGAATTGATAATGCAGCTTATCAGTAACATAAGCACCATATAATAATTTATCTTGTTCAGCGCTATATAAAACACCCGAAACATCTACTTCATCATTGGACATTATAACTTTTTCATTGCCTTCTAAATCATATTTTACAACTTCTACTTTATCTCTACCTTTGTTGGAAGTTGCATAAATTGTTTGATTGTCTTTAGAGAAAGCCAGTGGCACTACTTCATCCCCTGCTTCCACTTCAATAAACGGTTTAAATTCATCCTTTTCAGAATCTCGATAAAGGATTGTTCCTGCCACACCATCTGTTGCTACGGCAATACGCACATTTCCATTCCGATCTGCTAACCAGTTTGTAATATTACCTGGATTTTTAGCAACATGCTTTGTTTTACCTGTCTTGACATTCAGCTTGTACACATCAAAGACAGTGGCATCCTCTTTATTCATCATTATAAGAATTTCATCTTTAACACCCTGTAGGCCACTTAATATTCCTACTGTTACATTTGGATATGGCGTTAAATCTTTTTCCTTTGACCCATTAAATGTAGTAGAATAAATATGGAAGTTTTCATCTCCACCTTTATCCTTTAAATATAATAAACTATTTTCCTTCCAGAAAAATCCTGCAATATCACGATCTTTAGAGTTCGAGACGCGAACAGGCTCACTATCATCATTCATTTTTTTTACGAAAACATTGGATCTGTTGTTCCATGCAGAGGCAAATGTGATGTAATTACCATCAGGTGAAAGTTCATAGCCGAAATTCCCAGGATTCTTCATGAAATCTTCTACAGAAATTTCCTTTACACCTTTATTATTAGAACCATTTTTAATTTGTTTTGCATTGTTTAACATTTTAACTGCATCTTGTTTAGCAATAGCATCCGTGCTTACTGACACATTTTTAAATATACCAAGCTTATTGGCTTTCTCTAAATACTCAGCAAGCGATGCTTCTTTTTCTTCTTTATTTAAAGCTCTTACTAAAATACGAGCGGCTTCATCACGTTTAATCGATAAATTTAAATCCGCGAACTCCTCAGCCTTTACCCATGTATCAATAATTTGTTGCCGCATTGAATCTGATCCGTGTTGGAAAGTTAATGCTGTTACAGCTAAATTCAAAAATTCCTGCACTGAAATGCGCTGCTCCTGCGCTATTACAAAGCTATTTGTTTCATTGGCAGCACGTACTTCTTGCATGGTTGCAGGAATAGCTACAGATGTTGTTAAAATGATCGCTAATGATGCAGATAAAAATCTTTTTTTCAAAATGATTCCTCCCTATATCAGTTTACGTTATATCGAAAGTCGATATATTCAAATTATACCAATTTTTGTATTATTGTCAATGTTTGATATTTTTTATGATCATTACTTTTTCTTCACTCATAATGAAAGCGAACTAAATAATTAGTTCGCTAGGTATTACGATTAAAATTTTCTGCTCGCTCCTCCGCCTGCGGAAGATCCTCCACCGAATCCTCCAAAGCCGCCTCCGCCTGAACGCCCTCCACCAAAGCCACCTGGATAACCACCATAGCCTCCAGCACGAGGACCTCCACCACCTTTCGAAAAGAACGTATAAATAATAAGAACAACGAGAACGATCAATATAATTAACCAAGTTGGCATGTCTTCACCTTCGTCTGCTGTCGCTGGTAATTCACCATTCCAATTATACTCCTCGGCAACAGTGCGAAATATTTCAGCATATGTCGATTGGAAGGCTTGATCTATGTCACCCGTACTTGCAGAAGGATAAAATGCCTCATCTAAAATACGTCCTAATTTTCCATCTGGTAATGGCCCCTCTAATCCTTGACCAACAGCTATTACTACGTCATTATTCCCTTCACCCTGTCCAAATGTAGCTAAAATTAAAACACCGTTATTTTTCTGTTCGTCACCTATTCCCCAAGAACGAATCATTTTTGTAGCATACATCTTTGGCTCCTGTCCATCTAGACTATCAATGGTTACAATCATGATTTCAGCGCCTGTGCCTTGATCCAATTGCGCGGAGTAATGATTTAATTGTTCTTTGATACTTGCAGATAATACATTGGCAAAATCATGTATATACGTATTTTTCATCGGTGACGGCATAGTTGCCTTTGCCATGTTCGTAAATAAAAGAAACACCGAACAAACGATGATTATCTGTACAAGGCTACGCTTCATTAGTGTGTACCTGATTGACTAAAATCGATTGATGGTGCTTTGTCAGCTCCTGCTGCGGCTTTAAAGTATTCTTTTTGTTCAAAGCCAAACATTCCTGCCATCAAATTACCTGGGAAACGTTTAACTTGCTTATTAAATTGCTGAACTTCATTATTGTAATCCTCACGTGCTACCGCCAGGCGATTTTCAGTGCCTGCTAGCTCATCCATTAACTGACGAAAGTTTGTATCTGCCTTTAAGTTTGGATAATTTTCAACAACTACAAGTAAACGACTAAGTGCTCCAGTTAAAGCATCATTTGCAGCAGCTTGCTCCTCTGGAGTGTTTGCACTACCCATTTGTGCACGTGCTTGTGTAATACTTGCAATCACCTCTTGCTCATGGTTCGCATAGCCTTTCACTGATTCGACTAAATTTGGAATCAAATCATAACGACGTTGGAGCTGATTTTCCACTTGTGCCCATTTCGAATCTACATTTTCCTCTGCAGTCACCAGGCTATTATATTTAGGAATGAATAATAAGGCGAATAGAACAAGAATAAGAACAATTATCCCAATTGGTCCAAGCAACTTTTTCAATTTATAGAACCTCCTCGACCTACTTTTCCTTTCTTCAATAGTCTACATTTTTGTCTTTACATTTATACCGTATGAATTTCATTTGACTTGACATACTAATTACTGCATCAAAAAATCATTGAGGAGGCGTTTTTTTTGTCACAATCGTTTTACAATGAATCATCAAATCAAACCAATTTCAATCAACAACATAGTCTAAATCATGGTGGCCATGAAATGATGGACATGCATGAAACAATTGGCGAAATTATCGCAGGTATGAACCAAGCCATAATTTTACGCCCACATGTACAAGATCCGGAATTATTGAATATTTTGGATCGCCAGTATAATTTTACTTTAGGTATGTACAATACAATTGTAGAGTCCTTCAAAACAGGACATGATCCATCTGTTCCAACAGGACGTTACCAAATGGAGACAGGAAATGACTTTAAATATGGCGTAAATCCTGGTCAACCAAAAAAGCCAATGCAAAATGCCAATGAAATTAATGATGAAACTATTTCAGGGTTCTTACTTGGTGCTCAAAAAGGTTCAGCAAAATGTATGACAACGGCTGCTTTAGAGACAACAAACCCAGTTGTTCGTCGCGTTGTTGCTGATAGTATTCCTAACTGCATTGAAATGGGCTACGAATTATCCATCTATCAAAATAAACATGGCTATTATCAGGTACCTCAATACTCACAACAGGATATGCAAACGATGCTGAATGCATATGACACAACAACTAATCCCCTTCATTAACACGAAAGAGCAGTCTCTGGTGGTAAACACCAGAAACTGCTCTTTATTCATTAAGATTATAATACCTTCCCTAAAAACGCCTTTGTACGGTCACTTTGTGGATTGCCAAAGAGTTCCTCTGGAGAGCCTTCTTCTACAATATAGCCACCGTCCATAAAGACTACTCGATCCCCTACTTCACGAGCAAAGCCCATTTCGTGCGTAACAACAACCATGGTCATCCCTTCAGCTGCTAGATTTTTCATAACATCTAGCACCTCTTTGACCATTTCAGGATCAAGTGCTGAAGTGGGCTCATCAAATAAAATGGCTTTTGGCTTCATGGCTAAGGCACGTGCAATGGCTACACGCTGCTGTTGACCACCCGACAGCTGCTCAGGATAGTTATATGCCTTGCTGTCGAGTCCAACCTTTTTTAACAGCTCATGCCCTAATTCTTCAGCTTCTGGACGACTCATTTTGCGAATTTGCATAGGGGCCATCGTGACATTATCGATAACTGTCATATGCGGGAATAGATTAAATTGTTGAAACACCATGCCAACTTCTGCCCGAATCTCATTGATATTCGTTTTTGGCGCATTAATTTTCACATTTTCAATATAAATAGCACCATCTGTTACATCTTCCAGCATATTGATGCATCGTAAAAATGTACTTTTGCCTGAGCCAGATGGTCCAATCACACAAACAACTTGTTTCTCTTGGATTTCATAATCAATGCCTTTTAATACTTCAAGCTTTCCGAAATATTTGTGTAGGTTTTCAATTTTTATCATCTTGCTTCCCGCCCTTCTGCCTTAGCTTTACGAGGGACATAACTATTGCTAAATCGTTTCTCGATAAATGCCACGATCTTCGTTACACCATATGTTAAAACTAAATAGAGTAGTGCAGCAACGATGTACGGTTCCCAGAAGCGGAAGCTTGCACCTGCTACTACCTTACTTGCGTATAAAATATCTGGTGCTGCAATAACTGTTACTAATGAAGAATCTTTTAATAATGCGATAAATTCGTTCCCTAATGGTGGAATCATACGTCTAAATGCCTGTGGTAAAATGACCTTACGCATCGCTTGGTTATGTGTTAACCCTAAAGAACGAGCTGCCTCCATTTGCCCCTTTGCAATACTTTGAATACCTGCACGGAAAATTTCCGCATTGTAAGCAGCACAGTTTAATACGAGCGCTGTAATCCCTGACACCATATATCCTAAAGAATGACCAAAAATTGTTGGAATAACTGCTAGGTGAATTAATAAAATTTGCACAAGCATTGGTGTTCCACGGAATAAATCGATATATAATTTTGATGGCCAATAAATCCATTTTTTACTCGATAATTTTCCTAGGCCTAAAAATAGTCCTAATAGAATACCTCCAAAATAACCACTAAGTGTCAAAATAATTGTTACGCCAATACCCCGTATAAACATATCTCGGTAGTTCCAGACAATGTCCCAGCGTAAGTCAAAGATGTCCATCCGAAAACCCCATTTCCCCTTTAAAGTGAATGAGCCGCTAGCATACTAGGGGCGTCATCATTCATTTATTACTTGAAATCAGAACCTGTAATTTCTTTTAATTTACCGTTTTCTTTAATCTTTTTAAGACCTTCATTTAATTTATCTAATAGCTCTTTGTTTCCTTTTTGAACCATAAAGCCATAATATTCTTTTTCAAATGCATCATCTTCGATTACTTTTAGTTTTTGATCTGGATGCGCTTTAATGTATTCGTAAACTACCGCATTGTCTCCAATAGCTGCATCAACGTTACCGTTTAACATCTCTTGAATTGCGATTGGTTGACTTTCAAACGCCATAATATTTGTACTTGCTTCCCCTTGTAGCTTTTTCGCCGCCATATGACCTGTAGCATTAATTTGTACTGATACCTTTTTATCTTTTAGTTCAGCTAGAGATTTAATTTTTGAATCTTCTTTTACAACAATCAATAATTGAGACTCATAATAAGGCTCTGTAAAATCAAATGATTCTTTACGCTCTTCAGTAATTGTGATTCCTGAAGCACCAATATCTGTTTCACCGTTTTTAATTGTTTGGAAAACTGGCTCCCAACCAATGTTATTCCAGTCAACTTCAAAGTCCATTTCATCAGCAATAGCTTTTAAAACATCGACATCAATCCCCACAATTTTCCCTGAATCGTCAACAGATTCAAATGGTGCGAAAGTTGCCTCTGTACCAACTTTATATATTTTCTTACCATCTTCTGAAGATGAGCTTCCTGAAGATGCACCATCCTTTGTACCACATCCTGCAAGTGCTAATGTTAATGCTGCAACCATCATCAGTAGCATCCAACCTGTTTTCTTCATTGTATTTCCCCCTATTTCGATAATTTTCCGAAATGCGTATTATTTTTCGCAATTCGGAAATGTTAGACTATTAGGTCAATTATATTAATATTATAGTATTTAGACAACAACTTTTCGCATAAAACTAAATATTTTTTCATATTAATTTATAATAAACTTATATAATTAGAAGAAACATGTATAAATAACAAGAAATCTAATCTAAAATTAATATATATAAACTACAATCCACACCAAATTTCGATAAATTTAGGCAAAAAAAAAAGAATCCCCTCAGATAGGATTCTTTTTTTCGACTATTTCTAGTCTTCACGTACAGTATGTCCACTAAAAAATAATTTGGAGTTATTGCTTTTTTGAAGGTTTGAAAGGAATAAATAGGGGAATAATGCCAACTAGGACAGTATTGCACCTATATCTCCCTCTCGATCTCCGCTAAGCAGGCTGCTAAACTACTTATTAGGAGATGAGCTATAACAAGTCTATCTATATTCAGTAAAATGGCGCCCTCGGAGGGAATCGAACCCCCAGTGCAAGAACCGGAATCTTACGTGTTATCCATTACACCACGAGGGCAAAGGCACAAAAAAAAAGTACTCACTCTAGGCTTACGAAAAGCATGATGTAGATAACCCTCATTTTTTGAAGCATACCTGCAAAATAGTGTACTGTACTTTAAACTTATAACCTCAATTATTATACAAGCCTATCACATATAATTCAACCATAGAATGCAAAAACATTTTATTTTTTTTATTTCACTTTAGCAGGGTTAATATTTGACCTTCCCTGACTATAATGTGTATGATAAGGATACAGCTGAAATAACAATGGAAATTTTCAGCAAAGGTATTCGAATTTAGTTTTTTAAGGAGGATTTAACATGAATTTAATTCCTACAGTTATTGAACAAACAAGTCGCGGTGAACGTGCATATGACATTTATTCACGTCTACTTAAAGACCGTATTATTCTTTTAGGAAGCGCTATTGATGACAATGTGGCTAACTCCATTGTTGCACAACTTCTTTTCCTACAAGCGGAAGATCCAGATAAAGATATCTCTCTTTACATTAATTCACCAGGTGGATCAATTACGGCTGGTATGGCTATTTATGACACAATGCAAATCATTAAACCACAAGTTCAAACAATTTGTATTGGTATGGCTGCATCAATGGGTGCTTTCTTACTAGCTGCTGGTGAGCCTGGTAAACGTTTTGCATTACCAAATGCAGAAGTAATGATTCACCAACCACTAGGTGGCGCACAAGGTCAAGCGACAGAAATTGAAATTGCTGCTAAACGTATTTTATTCTTACGTGAAAAATTAAATGGCATTTTATCTGAACGCACAGGCCAACCACTTGAAGTCATTGCTAGAGACACAGATCGTGATAATTTCATGACTGCTGAACGTGCTAAAGAATATGGTTTAATCGATCACATTATGCACCGTAGCGATAATAAATAAAAATGAGAAGGCATCACAGACTCGCTCTGTGATGCCTTTCGTGTTGTTGAGAAAAGGTGATGTCAACGGCAGAAACAGCCATTTTGAAAGGCGAGGGGTTGATTTCCGTTCCGCCAGCGTCCTTTCCAGGGGGCGCGCTTCACTCACTGCATTCGCTCCAGGGGCTCCTCTAGGACGCTAATCCCCTAGGAGTGACGCTGGCTCCACTCCCATCAACCATTCTGCAAAAGTGTCTTTTCCTGAACAAAATAGCCCTTTATTTATATTATTAGAAAGAGGATAGGCTCTTATTTTCAATGCGGAGAAGTAATGGATGACAACACTTCTCCATAAAGCGTAGTGAATACCTTCACTTTATTTGAAAACCTTTCTAAAAAGAAACATTTTTATGGATTGGGATGGAAGGCTACTTGACTCCCGTGGGATAGCGAGACAGGCGAGCCTCTAAACGGAGCGGTAGCGGAGGAAGCTGCTCGGCGCTCGCCCACAGGAAAGCAAGTAGCCTGCAATGGAAATCCATTTTCGCCTTTCACAAAAACGCTATGGATGGTTTTGTTTTTCAACACTATGAAGGCATCACAGATTTGCTCTGTGATGCCTTTTGTGTTCAATGAATGTTAGTCTTCATTTTCGATAATTGTAGCCAATGCTGTAACCGCTTGCTCCGCATCGCTGCCGTCACTACTTAAAGTAACTTCAGTGCCTTTAGCGACTGCTAAGCTCATGACACCCATAATGGATTTGGCATTTACTTTTTTCTCGTCTTTTTCCAGAAAGATATCCGCACTAAAACGATTTGCTTCCTGCACAAATAGTGCTGCTTGTCTAGCTTGTAGTCCTAATTTTAATTTGACCTGGACTCTTCTCTCAATCATACTCAAAACTCCCCTTCACTACCGTTCATCTATTAGTTTTATCTTACCTCACTTACTAGCAAAAGAACAATAAGCGATTACGCATGACATTCATACCTGAAAAGTATGAAAACTTAACCACCTATTTTTTCACCGCGTCTTAATGCATCAGCAATCTCATCAATTTTTCTCAATCGATGGTTAACACCTGATTTACTAACCGTTCCACTTGATACCATTTCACCAAGCTCTTTTAATGTCACATCCTGATATTCTACCCGTAGACGTGCTATTTCACGTAGCTTTTCTGGTAGCTGATCCAGACCAATTGAATTTTCAATAAATCGAATATTCTCTACCTGTCGTAATGCTGCACCAATAGTTTTGTTTAAGTTGGCTGTTTCACAGTTCACAATACGGTTGACGCTATTTCGCATATCTCGCAATATGCGCACATCCTCAAACTTCATCATGGCCTGATGTGCGCCAACAATATTAAGGAAATCTGAAATTTTCTCTGCTTCCTTTAAATAGGTGACAAAACCCTTTTTTCGTTCAATTGTTTTGGCATTAAGTTCAAATTCATTCATCAAATCCATCAATGCCTCACCATGCTCTTTATACAAAGAATAAATCTCTAAATGGTAGGCTGATGTTTCTGGATTGTTGACAGAACCTCCTGCTAAAAATGCTCCTCTTAAATAAGCTCTTTTTTGACCACTCTTTTTGATGAGCTTTCTTGAGATTGTATGGTTAAATTGAAAGTCGTCTGAGATGATTTCTAAATCAATTAGCAGCTCGCGCGCACCTTCTCTTACACGGCAAATATACACGTTATTTTTTTTCAGTCGCATCTTCTTACGAACAAGCAATTCTACATTGTACGGATACAATTTTTTCATAATCGTATATAGTCTTCTAGCAATTGCAGCGTTTTCAGTTTGCACGTCTAAACTTAGTTGTTTATTTGCAAAGGATAATGAACCATTCATACGAATTAGGGCAGAAACTTCTGCTTTCATACAATGATTGTCCGCTTCTATTTGCGTTAATTCCTTTTTTGTTTCAGAAGCAAAAGACATATCATGCCCCCCTTTCAATCATGATTTCTATGTATATGTTCATCTTACCATATACAATCAATCCATTATGTTTCTATAATGGGTCTTCTTACTTTTTGCTGGTAAATATCAGCATAATCTACCAGCCATTCTGCAACATTGATAGCATTATGTCGAACAGTCCCATCTGACCGAATTGTAGCAATATCACGTTGTATAACCTCTAAGCCCATACTTTCAAGCTTTGCCACATCAAATGTCACTGGCTCTGCTCTTTCTTCTTTATATAGTTCTTTTACAGGGTTAGGGAGTTCTTCGTCGTTTACTAAAATAGAATCAATAAAATCGCCGCCAACATGCTTATGTATGGCTGTTACATGATCACCTGCTGTATAAGAAATCGTTTCACCTTTTTGCGTCATTAAATTACAAACATATATTTTTCTGCCTTTCGCTTTCACAACAGCTTCCCCTATCTCCTTCACAAGCAGATTTGGAATAATACTTGTATATAAGCTTCCTGGACCTATTAAAATATAGTCTGCACGCTGAATCGCACGAATGGCTTCTGGTAACGGTTGCACATTTTCGGGTACTAAAAAAACACGATCAATGCGCTTTGATGCTGTTGGAATTTTTGATTCTCCTTCAATAATTGAACCATCCTCTAGCACAGCATGTAAGTTTATTTTTTTATTTGCAGCTGGTATGACACGACCATGAACTTTTAAAACCTTGCCCATTTCACTTATAGCATGATTAAAATCTCCAGTAATATCAGTAAGTGCCGTAAGCATTAAATTTCCTAAGGAGTGACCTTTTAAATCCTCTGATGCTGAAAAGCGATATTGAAACATTTGCTCTACAAGTGGTTCAATGTCTGATAATGCCGCAATCACATTACGTACATCACCAGGTGGCGGAATATCGTAGTCATCACGTAAACGGCCTGAAGAACCCCCATCATCTGCCACTGTCACAATGGCAGTAATATCAAATGGGTGATGCTTCAGCCCGCGTAGTAATGTGGAAAGCCCTGTACCACCACCTATTACGACAAGCCTTGTTTGCTTTTTCCCCATTCACTCATTCCTTTCTACGATTAATATCACGATGCGTAATAACCGTATTTTCCTTGCCTGCTAAATATGCCCCAAAAAATTCTGCTAATGTCACTGAGCGATGCTGACCGCCAGTACAACCAAAAGCAATGACAAGCTGTGACTTACCTTCTTGTCGATAAAGAGGAATCATAAAATCTAATAAATCCGTTAGTTTTTTTATGAGTATTTGCGTATCTTCCAAAGCTAAAACATAAGAGGATACCTCTGTTTGTAATCCTGTTTTGGGACGTAGCTCCTCTACATAATAAGGGTTTTTAAGAAAACGAACATCAAACACTAAGTCTGCATCAATAGGCATCCCATGTTTAAAGCCAAAGGACATAATGTTCACAGTAAAAATAGTATCTGCCTCACTAGCGAATTCATTGACAATTCTTTCACGTAATTGCTTCGGTTTCATGTTCGATGTGTTATACACAAAATTAGCACGGCCCTTTACTTCAGATAAAAGTGCCCGTTCCTGTTTAATGCCATCTAAAGGTAAACCATTGACTGCTAGTGGATGGGCACGTCTTGTTTCTTTATAGCGTCTAACTAATGTGGCATCGTCTGCATCTAAAAATAACATACGAGTATCAATATCGCCTTCTTTTAGTATATGGTCTAACGCGCCAATAAGAGCATCAAAAAAGTCGCCACCACGCATATCCATTACGGCTGCAATACGCGTACTATTTTTACCAGAATCTCTTAGCAGAGTTAAAAAAGTTGTAAGTAACGCTGGTGGTAAATTATCAATACAGTAATACCCTAAATCCTCAAAGCTTTGAATAGCTACGGTCTTCCCAGCCCCAGACATTCCTGTAATAATAACCAATTCGTGTGTACATTGTTGGCCTTCAACCACCACTGTCATGCAACTCCTTTATTGTTCTTTTGATATTTGTATTTTTTGATGAAGTAATTCAAAATTCGTTGTATAGTCAAACGTGCCATATTGAATGCCTGATTGCGAAACCGCAAATTGTAAATTAGTTCGATCTCCTTCAGCCATTGGCAAATGTGCTAAATCCTCTACTGGGTGCCATGCAAGCTTGCCTTCTCTCGTTTCTTCGAATGGTATACCTTCTACATCCTTAGCAACAAATGTATAGAGCATCCACTCATCCACTACATCATTATTTTCTTTAATAATCATCGTATAAACACCCTTTAAATGAACATTTAAAGGTGTGACATTTGTTTCTTCTTGAAACTCACGTACAGCAGCCTCAAAGATGGATTCACCGCTCTCCATTTTCCCTCCTGGAGCAACGTACCAGCCTCGTCTTGGTTTCTGAAGTAATAATACTTTACCGTCTTTTACGGCAATTAAATTTGCAATTCTTTGCATAGGCACACCTCTAATCACTTTTGCATTCTACTCCCCATTATAGCAAGACCTTGCAAGATTTGTCCTCATTTACAACTCTCTAGTAAAGACAATTAACAATTTAGGTTTATTCATGTGTAATGCTTTTATGTTAGGCGAAAAATACGTTTATTTTTTTAATTTGTACAAATAAAAAAGTAGGTTGCTCCCACCTAATTGAGGCGGAAACAACCTACTAAACAAAATAAAAGGGGGATTGCTAATTACATTTTTTATCATACACCTTTTATATGTCATTCAAGTTACAGCAATATTAAAACCACATTAAAATTGTATTTTTTTCCTTTAAATAGCCATGTTAGGCATTAATTTTCTCTAATAGCTCTTCCACATAATGCTGTACAGCTTGTGCGGCAATACTACCGTCACCTGTCGCTGTCACAATTTGGCGAAGTGTTTTTTCACGAACATCTCCAGCTGCAAAGATACCTGGGATTTTAGTTTCCATATTGGCATTTGTCAAAATATAGCCAGCGTCATTTAAAATGCCTAATGATTCAAATGGTTTAGTTAAAGGCAACATACCAATATAGATAAAGACACCATCTGCTGCAAATTCAGATTCTGTACCATCAACAGTTGATTGTAATGTGACACTACCAACTTTACCATTAGCTTCATTAATTTCTTTTACAGTTGCATTCCAAATGAAATCAATTTTGTCATTGGCAAAGGCACGATCTTGTAGAATTTTTTGGGCACGTAATTTGTCACGACGGTGGACAATCGTTACTTTATCAGCAAAGCGAGTTAAATAAACGCCCTCTTCAACAGCTGAATCGCCACCGCCTACAACTACTAGATTTTTTTGTTTAAAGAATGCCCCATCACATACTGCACAGTAGCTGACACCACGACCGCCTAGCTCTTTTTCACCTGGCACACCCATTTTTTTATACTCCGCACCTGTTGTAATAATAATGGCACGTGTTTTATATTCTTTTGCACCAGATTTAATTGTTTTATATTCTTCACCATCAATGATTTCGGATACATCACCATAGGCATATTCTGCACCAAATTTTTTAGCGTGCTCAAACATTTTTGTAGATAGCTCAGGCCCTAAAATGGTATCAAAACCTGGGTAATTTTCTACTTCCTCTGTGTTTGCCATTTGCCCACCAGGAATCCCACGTTCAATCATTAATGTTGATAAATTTGCACGAGATGTATAAACAGCAGCAGTCATCCCAGCAGGACCTGCACCAATTATTACTACATCATAAATTTTTTCTTCTGACATCAATACTTCCCCCTAAACAGAATACTTTTTATCTTCATTCAACCAATAAGTGTAACGTCACCTACAGAAGAAGATAAAGCCCTTGACGGATAGGATAATGTCGCCAAGGAACATTGGTGATAACGTTAGTATGTTCATCGTATGTGAAAGTATAAAGTTATTCAACTATGTTGCTCACACGTTAATTATGACTATTAGGTAAAAACGTTAGAATTTCATCAATATACTTCGATAATGTTGATACAGATACTCCATATTGTTGGGCAATTTCCTTTTTTGTCACTTTGAGCATCTGTGAAGATCTAAATAAATAATCATTGGCTCCTGCAATTGCTGTTGGGTTTGTAAAACGATAGTTTTGTATTAGTGCTTGTTCACATAGTACAAACCACATTTGAAACATTGGTACAATGAGTGATGAGAGCTTCCCATACTGTTCTAATAAAATTTCTGGTACGTTGACAGCACGTAAAAAGCTCGCTTCTACTTTGTTCTTCTTATCAAATTCGTGGCCGAGTGAATAAGCTAAAAACAATTTCTCAAATGTGTCTAATTGTTCAACATTAACCAATTTCGGATGAGCGATAATTTCTTGCTTATGTGCAGTATCCTTCAGTAAAAACAAACCAAAAATGCGCTCACTCGTATAAGTGCTTTCTAATTTTTCAACAATAAAATCACGGTCATGCTCCAATGCATCAAGTGCAAATTCATTTTCTTGTTGGCGCCATGGCTCAAAGCCCTCTTTGTCAGGGTCTAGCTCTAGTAGCTGATCCCATGCACTTTTCGATACTTCCTCATGACCTGAGAAATAGGCCGCATGTGACAACCAAAAGTAAAAACCAGCATCTCCAACATAGCCTCTCTTTTGCATACTACGCAACCATTTATAGGCTAATTCATACTGTCCTATTAAGGCTAATGTAGCCCCTAATTTATAACGGTGCTCCCATGTGTATGGCTGAATTTTGACAAGTATATTTAGTAGTTCTTGTAAATCCTCTTCATTTTTTTCATAATAAGCAATCACCGTTAAATTACATAGTGCATGTAAGTTCCCCTTATTTTCACGTAGCACGGTATGTAAGAGAGCCTTCGCCTGCTCTTCTTCTCCTACATAAAAATAAGCAAGTGCTAAATTATTATAGGCTGACCAAAAGGCTGGTCGATCTTCAATTAAATCTTCTAAAATAGTAATAGCTTCTGGAAAATCCCCTTTTTCCATACAACGACGAGCTTGCTCCTGACGATACAAATCCTCACCAGATTCTTCAGGGTCTTCCAAATCATCTTGCTCGAAAGCGACAAATTCTAGTATTTCTGCTGCTTCATCTGCATAAGCACCCTCTGGTTCTAGCCGCAAATATTCTTCTGCAAAACGTTTCGCATCATGCATGATGCCCACACATCCTGATACTTCTGCCATATAGAAAATGATTTCTGGATTATCTGGATCAATTTGATAGGCATGACGAAGCAGATCATACGCTTCCTCAAAACGTTGACCTTCTAACTCTACGATGGCTAGCTGCAAGATAATCATAGGATCATCAGGGCTTAAATCTACCGCACGTTGTAAATATTTATAAGCTTTATTCATTTGTCCACTATTCATTGCTTGAATTGATTTTTTATAATAATAGTCGCCTGTTGGAATGAACGACACTATATTCGATTGAGTCTCATTTTGACGTTTCTTTTCCAATATATTTCCTCCGAAACAAGAAATAAGGAACGCATTTTACGTTCCTTTACACAGTAATTTCTATTATACCATACAATCAATAATATGCTGTTATTTCTCCTCATGACGTTTTTCCAACACATGTAGAACATCATAAATACTTACTTTTTGTTCTTGTAGCAATACTAGGAGGTGATAGATTAAATCAGCTGCCTCCCATTTTACTTCTTCGGCATCGCGGTTTTTAGCCCCAATGACAACCTCAGTTGCCTCCTCCCCAACCTTTTTACAAATTTTATCGATACCCTTGTCAAATAAATATGTAGTATAGGCTCCTTCTGGCATTTCCTGCTCACGCTTTGCAATCACACGCACAAGTTTAGCGATGATGTCTACAGAGCCAATCTGCTCATTTTGTTGAATCACCTCTGTAAAGCAAGAAGTTGTACCATTATGACAAGCTGGGCCAGCGGGTAGCACTTCCACCACTAATGCATCCTGATCACAGTCTGCTTTTATGGACACCACTTGTTGTCTATGACCACTTGTTGCTCCTTTATGCCACAGCTCTTGACGAGAACGAGAATAAAACCAAGTTTCTCCTGATTCAATTGTTTTAGCTAATGATTCTTTATTCATATAGGCCACTGTTAGCACTTCTTTTGTGTTGGCATCTTGTACAACAGCTGTAACAAGACCTTTCTCATCGAACCGAATATTCTCTATCATCTTACTGCCACTCCTTTGTCACGTAAGTATTCTTTTACTTGTAATACGTTCGTTTCTTTGTAATGGAAGATTGAAGCCGCCAATGCAGCATCTGCATCTACCTCTTGTGCTAATACTTCGTAAAAATGTTCGGCATGTCCCGCTCCACCACTAGCGATAACAGGAACTGTCACTGCCTCTCTTACCGCTTTAGTTAAGGCCAAATCAAAGCCAGATTTTTCACCATCTTGATTCATACTTGTTAATAAAATTTCCCCTGCTCCTAAGCGCACGGCTTCTTGTGCCCACTCAACGGCTGACCAAGTTGTTTTATTGCGTCCACCATGTGTATAAACCATCCATGTATCATCTTCTTTACTATAGCGAGCATCGATTGCAACAACGATACATTGTGCACCAAAGAAATCAGCGCCCTCTTGAATAAGAGCTGGTCGCTCCAAAGCAGATGTATTCACGGATACTTTATCAGCACCTGCACGTAAAATACGCTTCATATCTTCCAACGTACGAATACCACCACCAACTGTAAAAGGTATTGCAAGTGTAGCAGCTGTTTGACGAACAACATCTATCATCGTTTCTCGACCTTCATGTGAAGCAGAAATATCTAAAAATACAAGCTCATCTGCGCCCTGCTCATCATAGAACTTTGCAAGCTCCACTGGATCACCTGCATCACGGATAGATACAAATTGGATACCTTTTACAACGCGACCTTCCTTGACATCAAGACATGGGATAATACGTTTTGTTAGCATGCCTTCACACCTTTCAGCCATTGCTCTAATAAATAAATGCCTAGTTCTCCCGATTTTTCAGGGTGAAATTGCATGCCTGTCACGGAACCATTCGTTACAATACCAGGTACTTTTATGCCACAATAGTCTGCATAGGCAACAAGCTCAGATTCCTGAATATGTGTCGCATAAAATGAGTGAACAAAATAGACATGCTTCGCTGATACTTCACCGTCCAACCATGTAGGGCGATTCGTCAAGATCAGTTCATTCCAGCCCATATGCGGCACACGATATGCTTGATCTCCTTCGATACCACTAAAGCGTTGAATATGCCCCTTGAAAAAACCTAGCCCTTGTGTTGGGGTTACTTCTTCACTTTGCTCAAACAATAATTGCATGCCTAGACAAATTCCCAATAGAGGGCGATTTTCACTTTGTGCCTTTTGTAAATAACGGTCTATTTTAGTTTCTGCTAAACGCTTGCGAGCATCAGGAAATGCGCCAACCCCCGGTAATAGTAGTGCATCTGTTGCATCTAACACGCTCTCATCAGCCGTCACAACGACCTCACAGTCTAGTCGTTTTAATGCTTGTTCTACACTAAATAAATTGCCCATTCCATAATCAATAACACCTATCTTCACGTTAACAGCCCCTTAGTCGATGGTACTCCTTTAACACGTGGGTCAATTTCAACTGCCGCATCAATCGCACGTGCTAATGCTTTGAAAATTGCCTCAATAATATGATGTGTATTATGGCCATAAGGTACAATCACGTGAACATTCATGCGTGCCTCTAGCGCAAATTTCCATAAAAATTCATGCACTAATTCTGTATCAAACGTTCCCACTTTTTCCTTTAAAGTTGGCACACGATACTCTAAATGTGGACGATTGGAGCAATCTACAACTACCTGTGCTAGTGCATCATCCATCGGCACAAATGCTGTGCCATAGCGTTTTATGCCCTTCTTATCACCAAGTGCTTCACGAACAGCCTGCCCTAAGACAATGCCAAGATCCTCTGTTGTATGGTGATCGTCGATATAGGTATCACCATTTGCTTGTATGGTCCCATTAAATAATCCATGCTTCATAAATAAATCGAGCATATGGTCCATAAATCCCACACCAGTTTGAATATTTGCTTGCCCTTCACCATCTAAATCGATTGCTACTGAAATTTGCGTTTCATTTGTTGTACGCTCTACCTTTGCATATCTCTTCTTTACTGTCATCGCCCTATTCCTTCTCCCATCCGCGTGATTCCACTGCACGTGCATGCCCCTCTAAGCCTTCCATACGTGCTAGACGTGCAATTTTTGGTGCATTTTCTTGCCATGTTTTTTCACTGTAATAAACAATGCTTGATTTCTTTACAAAATCATCTACGTTTAAGCCACTTGCAAAACGAGCCGTGCTATTCGTTGGTAATACATGATTGGTTCCTGCAAAGTAATCTCCCACAGGCTCCGAGCTATACCGACCTATAAAAATACCGCCAGCATGTCTTATCTGTTCAACAATCGTTTCAGCATTTTCTGTCACAATTTCTAAATGCTCAGGCGCTAATGAATTAATGGCTTCCACCGCATGTGACATCGTTTCAGCTACATAAATGACCCCGAAGGTTTCTATGGAGGCACGAGCTACTGCCTGACGTGGCAATTCCAGCAATTGCTTCTCTACTTCCTCAGCTACCCTTTGAGCTAATGGCTCTGAGGTAGTGACAAGGATGGCACAAGCCAATGCATCATGCTCTGCCTGTGATAACAGATCTGCAGCTATTTCATCAGGATATGCTGTATCATCTGCCAAAACCGCAATTTCACTTGGCCCCGCGATCATATCAATTGCTACTTCTCCAAATACCTCACGTTTGGCGAGAGCCACAAAAATATTCCCTGGACCTGTAATTTTATCAACTGGAGCAATTGTTTCTGTACCATATGCAAGTGCAGCAATCGCTTGTGCACCACCAATTTTATAAATTTCATCCACCCCTAAAAGATGAGCTGCCACAAGGACACCTGCTGGCAGTTTCCCATTCTGACCTGCCGGAGAAGTAATGACGATACGCTTCACACCTGCAACCTGAGCTGGAATCACATTCATTAATACAGATGAAGGATATGCTGCTGTACCACCTGGAACATACAATCCTACTGCGTCTAGTGCTGTTACGCGTTGACCTAGCCAAGAACCTTGTCCTAGCTCTAAGCGATAGCCTGAACGTATTTGTTGCTCGTGATACAGACGAATATTTTCGGCTGCTTCTGCTAAATCCTTATAAAGTTGCTGGTCTAGCGTATTTACTGCTTCCTCGATTTCTGCCCCTGTAACACGTAAGCTCTCTGGGGCATAGCCGTCCCATTTTTCAGTATAAGTACGGAGCGCTACATCTCCTTGTGTCCTAACATCTGCTAGCACTTGTCGCACAACTTTTAATTGTTCCTCATTTCCCCCTTCAAGTGGTCTTTTTAAGGAAATGCCTTTTTCAAGCTTTGTTATTTTCATAGGATTAATCCCCTTTAGTCCTTCATATGTAGCTAAATATGATTCCTTTTTTGCTCATTTACACATTTCTTTAATCGCTTCACAAGATCAATAATACGCTCACCCTTCATACGATAACTTACGGGATTTGCAATTAATCGTGATGAAACAGCTGTAATAAACTCATATTCTACTAAGCCATTTTCTTTTAAGGTACGCCCTGTTGAAACGATATCGACAATGCGATCAGCTAAACCAATCATTGGTGCTAATTCAATAGAACCGTTCAGCTCGATGATTTCAACCTGCTCTCCAATGCCCTTGTAGTACTTCATTGCGATATTCGGATATTTCGTAGCGATTCGAGGCGCAATTTCATTCATTGGTGTGTTCGGTAATCCCGCAGATGCGATATAGCAATGACTAATTTTTAAATCTAATAACTCATGCACTTCACGCTGTTGTTCTAACAAAACATCCTTCCCAGCAATGCCAATATCAGCAACACCATGTTCAACATAGACAGGGACATCCATTGGCTTGGATAAAATAAAGCGAATTTTTTCCTCTGGTATCTCAATCATTAATTTACGTGACATTTCTACCTCTTCTGGTAAATTAAAACCTGCCTCTAACAGCATTTGATATGCCTCTTCAAAGATCCGTCCCTTTGGCATTGCAATTGTTAATTCATTCACCGCCTACTTCCCCCTGTCCAACAACCACCACTTCTGTAAAGTATGCTAAAAAGGCTGCCTCATCAACTAGGCTACTACGCAACTGTAAAGTAGCTAATTTTCCTGCTGCCCGTAATGTTTTCACCTTTAGTAATGCTGCCTCGAATTGTTCTTCTTCAAAAAGCACAACTGTTGCTTCCTGTCGTTTCTCTGACTGGCCATTGAAGGTTTCTAATAAACGATCAACTCGAATACTAAAACCTGTTGCACCAACTTTTGAGCCAAATACTTCTAATAAACCATCATAGCGTCCACCATTTCCTAACGGAAAGCCACTTCCTACCGCAAAAACTTCAAAAAGCATGCCAGTGTAATAACTCATATGACTCGAAAGGGTGAAATCAAAAGCTATATACTCAGCTAAGTCAGCCAATTCCAGCAGTTGAGCAAGTTGTTGCATGTATTCTAATGCATCATTTTTACGCACATATTTTTCAATATCTCGGATGTCTTTAACATTCATTGCCTCCCCAATAAATTGTAGGAGGGCATCAGATTTAGCTTTGGGTAGATCAAATGATTCTACTGCTTCTTCAAACCCTACATAATTTCGTTGAACCAACAATGTTCGAAGTGTTGCTTGCTGTTCAATACTCTCTGTGTAATCTTGTAAAATGCAATTTAGTATACCCGCATGACCAATCGTGACTTTAAACTCTTCTAATTTAAAATGTTTTAATAGCTCCATTGCTGTCACAATAACTTCTGCATCGGCAAATACAGATTGATCCCCTATTAACTCAATCCCCATTTGATCGAACTCCGCTGGTCTTCCACCTTCCGTTTCTTGAGCTCGAAAAACACTTGCGAAATAAGCAAGACGTAAAGGAATCATTTCTTTTAATAATTTCGATGTAGCTACTCGAGCAATCGGTGTTGTCATATCAGGTCGTAATACTAATGTATTTCCTTGGCTATCCACTAGCTTAAATAAATGAGCATCAGCAATAGCTGAAGCTTTCCCCACTGTATCGAAATACTCTACAGCGGGTGTTTTAATGAACTCATAACCCCTTTTATATAAAAAGTCTCTGCCAGCATGCCTAACGGCTTCAACCTTCTCATAGATTTGCGGAAATGTATCGCGCATTCCAAGTGGTTTTTCAAACATTTTTATCGACGACATATGAACACTTCCTTACATTTCACTTTAATTCACTAGAGTGTTAGAGAATTAGATTATGAAAGAATTCTAACTTATTTCTTTTAAGCAGTCAACTTTTCTTCTTTAATTAACGAAATCTTTAAATACTTATTATTCTGTTAATTATACCTATTACTTAGTGAACAACGGTATAAAAACAAGACATCATTTCTCTTAAATTTTGACAAAATGTTTTACTGAGAATGAGAATATGTCTAAAATGTGACATGATGATTATAAATCAACTAAAGTATTCACTAAAAAATTGAGAATGATTCTCTCTTATACAATTGTTGGAAAAAATTAAGTTTTATCAACAACCTATTCTCAATACAGTCACGCATATATTATATAGATATAATATTATTGAATGAAATATTAAAAATGATTCTCAATCTCATTATCAATAAGAATACCTTAATATCAATACTTTTATTGATTATTACTCTCATTCTATTTTTTCTTTTACTTTTTTAAAAGCTTAATATAGAATAGCATTAATAACAAAAAGCACCATATAAACTACACATTGGAGGGATTTATTATGGCATGTCCATTCGTACAACTAAGTGAGCAAATGATCGTAAGTATTTGTAAAGGTGAGTTTTACCCTGGCGACAAAGTAACACTTCATACAACAGAAGACATAGATGGGACTGCAATTAAATCAACCTTTGTTGAATCAACTTGCTTAGGTGATCACGACAATTGTGAATTCAAATCAGACTATGACGCAGCACTTGCATAAATATTAAAAGCTACTCCAAAACCGGAGTAGCTTTTTAATATGAAAAAACTCACGAAGTATGTAGTCATACAACATGAGTTTGTATTATTTTTTTGGTGTACACCATTCTACAACCTCATTGCGCTTACGCTCAGCCATTTGTTCAGCCGTATAAATAATCCGCATAGGATTGCCCCCTGCCAAACACCCTGCCGGCACATCCTTATGTACAAGGGTGGCGGCTGAAACAATGGCACCGTCTCCGATTGTTACACCTGGTAGAATCGTTGAATTTGCGCCAATCATTACTTCATTTCCAATATAAACATCACCTAAGCGATATTCCTCTATTAAATACTCATGCGCTAAAATTGTCGTATTAAAACCAATCACTGTATTTTCACCAATGAAAATACGTTCGGGAAACATGGTATCTGGCATGACCATTAAGGCTAATGAAGTTCGCTCGCCAATAGTCATGTTTAAAAATGTACGATAAAGCCAGTTTTTCACACGTAAAAATGGTGTGAAGCGTCCAATTTGAATGACAATGAAACACTTCATCACCTTCCAAAAGGACACCGTGTCATATATATTCCAAAGCGAATTGGCTCCTTCGACACGATAACGTTCTGTTTTACGCGCCATCTGCCCTTACCCCTCTTTCACAATATCCAATAAATCTGTCATATGCTGTAGCATATATTCTGGTTGATATTGCTGTAAGTATGCCTCACCTTTAATTGCCCAAGCAACACCTGCTGCTCTTACACCTGCACGATGCCCTGCTTCAATATCGTGCGAATTATCACCAATCATAATGGCATCTTCTTTGTCTATTCCTAAACGTTGTAAAGCAAGTAGTACTGGCTCTGGGTCAGGCTTCACATTTTTTACATCATCTGTGCCAATACGCACATCAAATAAATGTGTCGCACCCATAATAGAAAGCCCACGATCAATAGTCTCATTACGTTTTGTTGAAACGATAGCCAATCGAATACCCTGTGCTTTTAATTGCTCTAGTGTTGACACAACATCAGGATATTCGCTAACTAGTTCATCATGATGCTCTATATTCCAAGCGCGATAATTTGCGATCAAAGCTTCCTCTTCATCTGGTGCAATGTCATTAAATGTCTGTTTGAGTGATGGACCAATGAATTTCAAGCAATCTTTTGGCGAATATTGCCCGGGAAATCGCTCATTTAATACATGCATAAATGTTTGAATGATTAAATCATTCGTATTAAGTAACGTGCCATCAAAATCAAACAATAGTGCTTTAACAGCCATATTTTACATCCCCTTATTTATTATCCAAGTATTTTACGGCTGGCTTTACCTTTATTCTGCGATAAATAATGGCACCTAGTCCAACTACAATACCAATAATGGACACTACCTGTGCTGAGCGTAAATCGCCTACTAGGTAGAGACTATCTGTACGCATACCTTCGATATAGAAGCGACCAATAGAATACCAAACTAGATAGCTAAAGAAAATTTCCCCACGATTTAAGTTTACTTTACGTAAGACTAATAAAATGATAAGCCCAATCAGGTTCCAAACGGATTCATATAAAAATGTCGGATGTACATAAGAACCTAATTCTTCGATATACATTTGATTGATAATCCAATCTGGTAGCATTAGATTTTCTAAAAAGGCTTTTGATACTTCCCCACCATAAGCCTCTTGGTTCATAAAGTTGCCCCATCGACCAATAATTTGTCCAATTAAAATACTAGGTGCTGCAATATCTGCTACTCGTAAAAAGCTTACATTTTTTATACGAGTAAATATGTAAGCTGTGACAAATGCTCCAATAAGTGCACCATGGATGGCAATACCGCCATTCCAAATCTCAATGATTTTACCTGGATTTTCACTATAGTAATCCCATCGCATGGTCACATAGTAAATACGTGCACAGATGATGGATATAGGAACTGCCCATAACAATAAATCTGCCAGGAAGTCTTCAGGCAATCCTCGCTTAACGGCCTCTCTCTGCCCGACAATATATGCTAAAATGATTCCCGACACAATTAACAATCCATACCAACGAACCGGAATAGGCCCTAAATGAAAGGCAATCGGGTCAATCTGTAATAGTAGTAAATCCATCTTCTGCTCCTCTCAATATGTCATTCACATACTTTAGTTCACAACTGTTTAATCATCTAACTCATCATTAGATGAAATTACTTCATCTAAACGTCTTGAAAACTCCTCTGCTGCGTTTACGCCCATTCTCTTTAAGCGGTAATTCATCGCAGCCACTTCAATAATAACGGAAACATTCCGTCCTGGTCTTACAGGAATCGTTAGTTTGGTTAGTTCCGTATCAATTATTTTCATTTTCTCTTCTTCTAAGCCTAATCGATCATAAACTTTTTGCGGGTCCCAAATTTCCAGCTCAATAATGAGTGTAATCCGTTTATACGGACGCACTGCACTTGCACCAAATAGCGTCATAATGTCAATAATGCCGATTCCGCGTATTTCCAATAAATGCTCTAGTAAAGGTGGGGGACTACCAATTAAAAGGTTTTCTGATTCTTGACGAATTTCTACACAATCGTCTGCTACTAAACGATGACCCTTTTTAACAAGCTCAAGTGCTGTTTCACTCTTCCCAACGCCACTTTTACCAATAATAAGCACACCAATTCCATACACATCGACAAGCACGCCATGCGCTGCTGTCATTGGTGCTAAGCGTCCCTCTAAATAGTTTGTTAATCTACTCGAAAATTTGGTTGTCGTCATATGTGTTTTAAAGACAGGAACATGCTTTTCGTTGGAAGCCTGAATCAGCTCCTCGGGGACTTCTAAATCTCGAGAAATAATAATAGCAGGTGTATCTTGCGAACAAAGTAAACGCATACGCTCAAGCTTGACATCTGCTGGCAGCATTTCGAAAAAAGACAGTTCCGTTTTGCCAAGCAATTGGACGCGATTTGCCGGATAATGTGTAAAGTATCCTGCCATTTCAAGTCCTGGTCTTGAAATATCACTAGTGACGATCGTTCTTCCAATTCCTTCCTCGCCAGCTAATAACTCTAACTTAAATTTCTCCATAACATCTCTTGTTAATACTACGACCAATGAAAAAGCCTCCAATCAATGGATAAGGTTCTTCTTATTTTAGCATGTCTATGTCTAAAAGGAATGTATTTACTCTCAACACAGCGTTTACCTCCATAAAAAAACTAGCGGCTCTCCAGCCCGCTAGTTTTATAAATACTATTTTTGAGTTGCCAACCATTTGGCTACTGCCTCAGCATCTGCCCCTTTTACAACCCCTGGAGGCATACCGTTTTTACCATTATTGATAATATCTAAAATTTCTGATTCAGATAAACGAGCACCTACGTCATTTAATGCTGGACCACTTGCACCTTGTAACTCGCCACCATGGCAAGAAACACAAGATTTCATGGCAATCGCTTCACCATCTGGCTCTGTAGCACCTTCATTATTACTTGCAGTTTTATCTCCGCCACCACATGCAGCTAAGAAGATTGCTGATCCGAACACTAATGTTAACATTGCTTTTTTCATTAGTACCCCTCCTCATAATAAATACCTTACGCCGCCATTATACCAAAATTATGCACGTTTGAAACCTTCTCCTAATACCTCATAAGCATCAGAAACGATGACAAACGCTGATGGGTCAACGCTTTTAATGAGTTGTTTCAGCTTTGTGAATTCTGTTTGATAAACAACAACCATGAGAACTGGTCGTGCTTCTCCTGTATAGCCACCGATTGCTGGTAACTTAGTTATACCACGATTGATTTCAGCATAAATGGCTTCTCTTACCTCATCTTGTTTCAATGTAATAATATAGACCATTTTAGATTGGCTAAAACCTAACTGAATGATATCAATCGTTTTTGTTGTAACATAAAGTCCAATCAGAGCATACAAACCTTTTTCTAAATCAAAAACAACTGCTGCACTAATTGCGATGATTCCATCAATTAACAGTACACTTGTTCCAAGCGACAACCCAGTAAACTTCGTTATGATTTGCGCTAGTAAATCAGTGCCACCAGTTGAAGCATTCCCTTTAAAGACCAGTCCTATTCCTAAGCCAACAACAATTCCACCAAAAAGAGCTCCCAGTAAAGCATTATCAGTCCAAGGCTCCCAGCTATTCGTTAACAAGACAATAAAAGGTAACGTAATGGTACCGATAAATGATTTAATCCCAAATTTTTTGCCTAGCAATAATACACCAGCAATAAATAATGGTACATTAAATGCATATTGAACAATTCCCGGATTCCATCCAAACAAACCATGCAAAATCGTACTAATGCCACTTACCCCACCTGAAGCGACTTGATTTGGTAATAAAAAAACATTAAAACCAATAGCAATTACTGCCGCTCCAACAATCACATACACATACTCCACAATGTTATCTCTCACATCATGTCTCATTTCCCCACGCCCACTTCAACTATCAGAATTTTTTAAAGACGAGATGATTATAGCAAATACTCTTCATATTGAGAACTTCATCTTGATGAAGGGAATATGCCATTGTGGAAATATAAAAAAAGCTATCTTAAATGAAACGTTAAGATAGCTTTTGCACAGTTTAAAATGATTTTTCAGCCCATTCCATGGCTTCATAATATAAATGATCAATATCAACTAGTGGAATATTCAACTGTGTCGCTAGCTCTTCTAGACGTGGCCAATCTAACTTCCCTAGTGCGATACTAAACTCTAGATAGGGTGTCATATCCGTTTCAATGCCCAAAATGGTGCTCGTAATATCCTCTGAGAACGGTAATTGTTGTAAAATGACCTCTATAGGTCTTTGAAGCAACGTATCAATGAGTGAAAACATGCCTACTAAGAAATATTCTGAGAAATTCTTTTTGTAAGAAAGCTTCGCTAGCTTTTCACAAACCTTTGCTCGGAATAAAGATGTACACAGCACTTCTTTAAAAAGATCAGAATTGGCGTCTATATCGATTTCTCGCATGGCCAATAAATAGATCCATTTTCGTAAATTTGATACGCCCAGTAACACAATGGCTTGTTTAATGGAGCGTACCTTCGATTTAGATCGTTTAGATGAATTATTAATCATTTGTAATAATTTATACGTCAATGAAATATCTCGTTCGATATTTTCCGCTAATAATTGGATATTTGGCTCTTCTTCTTTTAATAAAGAGATGATGTGAATATATTGAATTGTATTCGCTGGAATGTCTGTTGCTCGTATTATTTGAGGTTGTTCAAAAAAATAACCTTGAAATAACACATAGCCAGAAGATTTAGCTACTTCAAACTGATGACGCGTTTCTACTTTCTCAGCGAGTAATTGAATGTTTGGAAACTTATCCTTTACTTTAACTTCAATTTCCATTCGTTTAACGATAGATGATGCTAAAAAATCAACCTTAATATAATCAATCTGCTCAAATAATTCATCATAAATTTCCACATGCTCATCCATAATAAAATCATCTAAAGCAATTTGGAACCCATGTTTTTTTAGCTCAATTACACGTTCCACTAACTGAGGAGTAAGCGGAACATCTTCTAGTATCTCAATCACAACCTGTGAAGGATTTAAAAATTCATGAATGGAGCTCATCAATAAGTTTTCAGTAAAATTAACAAAACCCGGTTTACCTTTTGTTACCTCTTCAAAACCAATTGAAAGAAATGAGTTCACAAGTACGTCAATCGTTGCTGCATCTGAATCGACCATTGGAAAGCCATTGACGTTTTTGCCACGATATAATAATTCATAAGCAACTACCTGCTCATGAAGATTAAAAATAGGCTGTCTGCCAATAAATACTTCCATTTCGCTGCCCCCATTTCTTCATATTCTAGTAATATATAGTATATCATTTTTACGACCTGTTGTTTATACTTCACACTAATTTAGTATGGTCACTATTAGACATATAACACAAGAAAGGACAGTCCTAGTGATGATCCATTGACCACTTTAGGACTGTCCTCATTATTTACCTACTCTAGATTTGATAGCACCAATAACTGCAGGCACAACTGATATAAAGATAATCAAAATAAGGACAACCGAGAAGTTATCTTTAATAATAGGAATATTACCAAAGAAATAACCTAGTAATGTACAGCTGAATACCCATAATATTGCACCAAAGATATTATAAAATAAGAAATAGCTATATTTCATTTTACTTGCACCCGCCACAAACGGGATAAATGTACGAATAAATGGCATGAAACGAGCTATAACAATCGTTTTCCCACCATGTGTATTAAAGAATTTTTCAGCTGCCTCCATACGTTCTTTTTTAACAACTCTTCCGAGGAGGCTCTTTGGAGGGATTGATGTTCCTACCTTATGACCAATATGATAGTTCATCGTATCTCCTAAAATAGCTGCTGCTAAAAATACAGGAATTAAAATCCACATATCAAAGGCACCCATTGCAGCTGCTAATGTTCCACTTGCAAATAGCAATGAATCACCAGGTAGGAATGGGAAAATGACAACGCCTGTCTCTACAAAAACAATCGCAAATAAAATCAGATAACTCCAATTGCCAAAATCACGAATAATTTCTTCTAAATGCACATCGATATGCACAATAAAGCTTATTAACTCCTTAATGAGTTCTAACATGTTTTTGTATGCTCTCTTTCAATAGTATTTTTACCTAAAAGCTTTGACGTAGCTTCACATCAAAGGGTTCCAGTTTTGTACGTCTTTTTACATTACTTCCTCACTATATGACAAGCTCTTGAAAAGTATGTAGAAGATTTCACATGTTTGATTTTATCACTTACAGACAACTACTCTCAACTGATTTTACTATTATACGAATAATGTACATAAAAAAAAGCTACCATTTTTCAATAGTAGCTATACTCGTTTAAACTTTTTCTTTTAATGAACGTCGTAATATTTTCCCTGTCGTGTTTTTCGGAAGTTCATCCAGTATCTCAATCATCTTTGGCACCTTGTATTTCACCATATGCTTGGCACAATAAGATAGCAGATCTTCTGTCGTAGTGGCTGCTACTTCTTTTAACACAACATATGCATGTACAGCTTCCCCTAAGTTAGGATCTGGAAAGCCTACCACCGCCGCCTCTACAATATTATTATGGGCAAACAGCACTTCCTCAACCTCACGAGGATAAACATTAAAGCCACCTACAATAATCATATCTTTTTTGCGATCGACAATGTAAAAATAGCCTTCTTCATCTACCCTAGCTAAATCCCCTGTATAGAGCCAGCCGTCGCGAATGGCCATGGCCGTTTCTTCAGGCATTTTATAGTAACCCTTCATCACATTAGGGCCACGTACAATCAGCTCGCCAACTTCGCCAACAGGTACTTCCTGACCGTTCACATCAACCACTCTATTCTCCACATTGCTTATCGATGTACCGATAGAGCCAGCTTTTCGATCACGATCAAGTGGATTAAAGCATGTAACAGGCGAAGCTTCCGATAAGCCGTATCCCTCTGACACACGCACATTAAATTTCTGTTCGAAATTATGTAAGAGTGCAACAGGTAAAGATGCCCCACCTGAAATGGCCAAACGAATTGTCGAGAAATCTTCAGGATCACCTTCAGGTAATTGATACAAGAAATTATACATGGTTGGAACACCAGCAAATACCGTTGCTTTTTGCTCTCTCGCTAAAGCAAAAATTTCAGTAGGGCTAAAGCGAGGTGTAAGTAAAACTGTTGCTCCGCTTAATAAAGGCGCATTGACCACAACCGTTAAGGCAAATACATGAAACACTGGTAATGTAGCAATGACGCGATCATCTGCCTTGATTCCTAAATAATGGGCAACATCACGAGCATTTGAATACACATTGCCATGTGTCAGCATAGCACCCTTTGGACTACCTGTAGTTCCTGAAGTGTATAAAATAATAGCATTGTCATTATCTGCAACTTCCACAGGCTCTAAAGATTCAGCAGCAGTGGCAATGACCTGTGTAAATAAATGCGTTTTTTCTTGTGCTTGCGGTGATAACGCTGCCATTTTTTCCGCTATATCTGGCGTGGTTTCACAAACTATAAATGTGCTTACTTGTGGAAATGCTTGTACACCCTTTTCAACTAATGGAAGCAAAGCGTCGAGTGCAATGACTGCTTTTACATCCCCGTTATGCAAAATATAAGAAATTTCATCTGGTGTATAGATTGGGTTAACTGGTATTGCTGTTGCCCCTAAACGCATTGTTGCATACAAGGCAATTAAATAGTGTGGCGTATTGCCGAGTAAAAACGCCACATGGTCCCCTTTTTCAACACCTAAATCTTGTAATCCCTTTGCAAAACGACCAACTGTATGCTCAAATTCCCCGTAAGTTGTATCTTTCCCCATAAAATGATACGCAACTTTTTCCGGCTGCTCTGTTGCCTGTTGGCGAACACGTGAAACTAAATTCAATTACACCATCCCCTTATCGTATAAAATGAATCGTTATTCAGTAATATTATATAAGAAATGTATCTAAAAGACAATGAATCTTTTTATTTCATGTCATAAATTACGTTAAATAATTCATTTTTTTCTCTTTTAAACAAAGACATCATGAGCGGATATGTGAGATGTAACGCCAACGAATTAAATAAAAGTAAACTACTTGTATTAACACAAAGAAGCCAAAAGCAAAGAATACTTCTTTTACAATCGAAATATTTGCTATGTCTCTCAAAATACCTTGTACCATTAGAAAAGCAAAGGCACTATGCATCATTGCAACACCCCAAGGCAAAAAGAATTGAGGAAATAAATGACGATTAACAAGCTTTTTCAGCTCCGCATCAGTTAAGCCCATGCGCTTTAACACATCAAATTTACGCTTTTCACGTTCAAGTGATGTATGCAATTTAAAATAGATAAAGCTCCCAGCCGCAAGTAAAAATACAGTGGCAACCAATACACCCACTAAAGTAAATAATGAGTAGGTAGCTAGTATATAAGAATAATTTAATCCTGCATTTTCAAAGTAAAATGGACTAAATTTATCCTTTTTAAGAAAATATAAATTGGATTCTAGATGGTCTATAGCCCTCCCGATATCTTTTGTTTCCATCCATTGTGGTATAACGAATGTAAATAGATGATAACTAGGTTGAATAATATCTTGATCAGAGATCGGATGAATCAGCTTTGCGAAGTCCTCATCACTAATGACAATTGAATTGACACTTACAATTGAACCTGGAAACACTATTTTTGGATAGACACTATCGATGGTAATCGGAATATTATTCTCTTCTAAAACGGTGTGCACAATTCTATTTTTTAATTTTTTTAACGAATCCTCTGAATAAGGGATAAATACTGCCTCACCAGCTCCCAGGTTCAGTAATGGATAACTATACGAAGAAAGCAAAACATTCATATCGGACTCTCGAAATACCTCCACTTCATTTCGAGTGAAAGAAGAGGTTTGCTTCACTACAATAAAACGGGACAGCTGATAAGATAAACCTTTCTCCTCTAATTGCAGTCGCAATGAATTGATATGCTCTCGCTCAAATGGATTATCCACATCTCCTTTATAAACCAGCCCTAATGGATTTAAGCGATCATATTGAGTTGTATAGGAGGACATAGTCGCTAAAACGCCCACAGACAAAAAGGCAAGTGTTGATACCATCGTAACAACGAAAAACATTTTCACATTATCCATCATAATATGGGTTTGTTCAGCTAGTGAGAGAAGACGGTAACGTTGCCAATGAAACTTGCGTTTTCCACGTGCTAAATCTAAAAAGCACGGGACGGAATCACTGAAAAAATAATATGTGCCGAATGTTGCTGAAAATGGTATTAATAAAGTTAGCCAGATGAATGCCGTATGTCCTACAACAAACGCTAAAATATACGTCGTTAAAATTAAAGCAATACCGTAAATAGCTCGGATTTTGGAATAGGTTGTTAAGCTATTTACATAATCACTGCCTTTAATAAGATCTCGTAATTTTCTCTCTCGTGTAAAATACACACTAATAAATGAAATGACGACAAACGCACTTGTAAAAACACCAATTGTTAGTAAAAACGGCTGCCAGGAAACATATAATGGTAATTCATCTAAATGCAAAATTTCTCGTACGATCATAAAAAAGAATTTTGAAAACGAGAAGCCAAACACGATACCTACAATAATAGAGCCTGACCCAATAATCATTGTCTCTAAAAAGACAAGTCTATTCATCTGGCGCTTTTCCATTCCTAAATGCAATAAAATGGCGAATTCATGGGATCTTGCCTCTAAAAAGGCACTCATGGAATAATACAAAAAGAATAATGTAAAGAGGACGAGAACAATTTCAGCACCCACCATCCCGATAAGTGATACCTCTCCTAATATCCCGCGCTCAATATCAGGATGAAACATTAGCATTGAATAGATAAAAAATACAGCCACAGAAAAAAAGCTTGCCATGAAAAAGGCACCATATATCCGGCTGTTCCGCACGACATTACGGTAAGCGAATTGTCGAAAGGTCACCTACTTGCCCTCCTCCTAGTAAGCTCAAAACATTTAATATACGTTGGAAAAACATTTGACGACGATCATCTCGATAAATTTCATTGAAAAATTCACCGTCTTTAATGAACAACACCCGATCACAATAGCTAGCTGCAATCGGATCATGTGTGACCATTACAATCGTCGTTTGTTTATCCTGATTGACTTTTGTTAGCAGTTCGAGCACATCACGTGAAGAATTCGAATCTAAATTACCCGTAGGCTCATCCGCTAAAATCAGACTCGGATTATGGATAAGTGCTCGACCAATAGCCGTTCTTTGTGCCTGTCCACCAGATATTTCATTTGGACGTCTATGAAGGAAAGAAGTTAAGTCGAGCTTTTCTACAATACTAGCTAGACGTTCCTCCATTACTTCTAAAGGCTGTTGGTCTAATGTTAGTGGCAGCACGATATTTTCCTCGACCGTTAGCATGTGCAAAAGATTGAAATCCTGAAACACAAAACCGAGCTGTCTTCTTCTGAAGTAAGCAAGCTCAGTTGCATTTAATTTATGTGGATTCATGCCATCCAGTATGATTTCACCGCTAGTAGGCTCATCAATTGTCGAGATAATATTCAGCAAGGTCGTTTTGCCACTTCCGGAAGGTCCCATAACAGCTAAAAACTCCCCTTCTTCTACATCAAAGCTCAACTGATTTAATGCCCTATGTGTCACTTTACCTTCATATACTTTTGTCACATCTTTAATTTGTAAAATAGGCATACGTCATTCACCTTATTTCTTCATTAATTCTAAGGATTGTGGTAAAAGCCACTGTAATACGACCTCAAAGCCGATTTGAAAATGAGGCTCTGTTAATGTCAGAACGGACTCTTCCTCTACTAAACTAAAGCAATGCTCCCCAACAATCACATCCCAAGCATCTATTTCTCCCTCTAGGATCTCACCGCACACAGTATAATACCCACTGTACATCATCTGTTGACCTTCGATAGGAAATGCATTCAATAATGTAGGTTGCTGTAAGTTTAACCCAAGCTTATTTGAAAAATGCAATAGTTCTTCATCGAGCCTCTCATTTGCCTTCAAGAAATTTTGATAAGCAAAATGATCCCCCTCTTGCATTTGTGTCATATAAAGAGCTTTTGTTTTCTCCTTATCAATAGTTAATACCCAATCTTCTATACGTACTTCTCCCATCCTAGCGCCCCCTAATTTGTAAATGTCACTGTCACAATTGTCCCTTTTCCTACCTCTGATGTAATAGCCAATTCATGTCCTAGCTTTTCACAGATTTCTTTGGCTAAATAAAGGCCCATCCCAGTAGATTCCCCTGTTTTCCGCCCATTTTCACCAGTAAAAAAGGCTTTTGTAACACGTGAAAGATCGGAAGCTGGAATCCCAATTCCCTCATCGCAAATGGCTAGCTGTACATAGTCATCCTTTTCAATGGCAGAAATCACAATTTTTTTATTGCTTTCAAACGTGTATTTCACCGCATTTGTAATAAATTGGCCAAGAATGAAGCGAAGCCATTTCGAATCACTGGCAACAATAAGATCATCCTCAATATGAATTTCTGGGAAAACTCTTTTCGTAATAAATAAACGTTTATTTTCATTAACAGTTGCAGTGACAATTGCTTTCAACGCAACCTGTTCCACTTGCATATCATCCTCAAAATTTTCTAAACGTGCATTAACAAGCACCATGTCCAAGCCTCTACGTAAACGATCAATTTCCTCCTGTACGTTCTTTTTATCAAGAGGTCGGTCATCCTGTAATAATAATTCAATGACTGAAATAGGTGTTTTCATTTGATGCACCCATTGGTTCATAAACTGATCATGTCTTTTTTGACTTGCATATAGCGCATGCAGCTCATGCTGATAAAGGCGATACAACTCGTGCATGTACTTTTCGGTTTGCATAGCTTCTGGCGTTTTTGCGTTTTTTTGTAGCACATCCTCCATTGCTGTTGGGAGATGAGTGATTTTCATCAAATAACGTTGGCGCATTAAATAACGCACAAGTAAAAATGAAGCTAATAAGACAAGGCTAATACAGAAGGAATAAATAGCTGTATCAATATTTCGAAAGCCATCTAGCATATAAATGACCATAATGAAGCCAACTAATAAGAGCTGGAACACAATAAATGATGCATAGTCACGTAAGAATAATTTCCAGCCCACTATAGCTCACCTGCGCTTAATATGAACCGATAGCCCGCACCACGTACAGTTTCAATTGTTGATGCTATGTGATAATCTGCTAACTTTTTTCGTACGCGCGTCATATTAACATTCAACGTGTTCTCATCGACAAATGCCTGATCGTCCCAGAGTTCCTCTAGTAGCTGTTCACGCGTCACGACTTTCGGTGCATTTCCCATAAGCAGCTCTAAAATGATGCATTCTTTTTTCTGAAGTGGAATTTCTAAATCATTTTTATGTAGCTCCATTCTTTCTAAATGAAGTACAAGCTGTCCTTGCTTGATTGTCCGTTCCTCTTGCCTTGCTGCATACTCACCATATGTACGGCGTAGATGACTACGGATTTTAGCCAAAACAATTTCATAGTTAAATGGCTTGGTAATGAAATCGTCGCCCCCATTTTCAAGCGCAAAAATTTGGTCCATTTCTCCAGAGCGAGCAGAAATGAAAATAATCGGGCATGTTGTAAGCTGGCGTAGCTGGCGACACCAATAATAGCCGTCATAAGCAGGTAAATTTATATCAAGCAGCACCATATGTGGATTAAATGCTGTAAATTCTTCGATGAGATGATCAAATTCTTGAATTGTTGCAACTTCGTATTGATATTTTCTAAGCGTTTCCGCTAGTAATGATGCAATCTTGACATCATCTTCTACTATGAATATTCGATGCTTTTCCATATCAACACTCCTTTCTTTCTATATTGTATCAAAAAAAGGTTCGACGACATAATTGTCAGCGAACCTTTAGGCTAAAACATTACACGAAACCGTATTTTCCTTAATAAATTAATTGTAAAAAGTCCTCAGTTGAAATTCCACCAAAATATGTAGGAATATCGATATCTGCTAATGCCTTAGCAATGGCAGCTCTATCATAGTTTGTCCCAACTAAAAGCTGTTCTATATCAGCCATATCCCCTACACCAAAGAAGTCACCAAAAATATGTGCCTCTTCAATCACACCATGATTAACTTCTAGGCGGATATCAATGCCACCTGTTGGGAAACGATGTGTTTTTTGAATATTAAAGCGTGGTGATTTCCCAAAATTCCACTCCCATGTTTGATAACGCTCTGCGGATAACTTGTGTATATTTGCCCAATCTTCCTCTGTTAACTCATAATAGCGAATATTTTCTTCCCCACCGAAAATGGATTTCAAAACTTCAAGACGGAATTCTTCTACTGTCATTTGTTCTTTTAAAAACTCCGAAATATTTGCTACTCGTGAACGGATGGATTTGATACCTTTTGATTCAATCTTATCTTTTTTGACTTTCAAAGCTGACACTACTGCATCAATTTCTGTATCAAACATTAATGTGCCGTGACTGAACATACGTCCTTTTGTAGAGAACTGAGCATTTCCAGAAACCTTTCGCCCTTCTGCTAGAATATCATTACGCCCTGAAAGCTCAGCATTGACACCCATTTTAGCTAGAGCATCTACTACTGGCTGTGTGAATTTTTTATAATTCATAAAGCTATTACCATCATCATTTGTAATAAAGCTGAAGTTAAGATTCCCTAAATCATGATAGACAGCACCACCACCTGATAAACGACGCACAACAATAATGCCATTGTCCTCTACGTAGTCTGTATTGATTTCTTCAACTGTATTTTGGTTTTTACCGATAATAATGGACGGTTGGTTAATATAAAAAAGAAGCACTGGCTCTTTCTCAACGTCCATTGTTTTTAATAAATACTCCTCAATAGCAAGGTTAATACGTGGATCATGGATCCCTTTATTATCAACGAAAATCATAGTTCACATTTCCTCCTTCACAAATTATCCATATTTATTTTAACGTAAATTAGGCATTTTGTGTTGACGAAAAGCATCTGTTATAATACACTAGGAAATATCAAAACAGTAATAGTACAGATGAACTTAAAGGAGGAGTCCACAATGTTAGAAAACGTAGTTGAATTTTTCAAGAATTTACCTGCAAAGCAATGTACTGAGTGCGGTGAAAAAATGGAAGAACAAAGCGAATGCTACAGCAACACTTGTGAAAAATGTAACCACCTATAAGCATTTGCCTATACTGTAATTTGTCATATACGTGCCCCACACGTAGCAATCATGACACACTTCATCACATTTTGATGAACCCTTAATTAAATCTCTTACACTTACAAAAACAACAGCTGATACGCTCACATCAGCTGTTGTTTTATGTTATTGAAAAAAGGTGGTGTCAAGGGCGAGGGATTACTTTCCGTTCCGTCAGCGTCCTTTCCAAGGGGTGTCCGATGAGCCGCTTCACTCACTGCGTTCGCTCCAATCAAGCATGTGGAGAAGTGCTGCGTGACAACACCCCTCTATAAAATGAGTAGTGAACATCTTCCCTTGAACCTTTGCTAAAAAGTTAACATTTTTATAGATTGGCGTGGAAGGCTACTTGACTCCCGTGGGATAGCGAGACAGGCGAGCCTCTAAACGGAGCGGTTGCGGAGGAAGCAGCTCGCCCACAGGAAAGCCAACGGAAATCTATTTTCACCTTTCACAACTATGCTATTGATGGTTTTGTTTTTATTTATATAGAGAGATATTGTGCATTTAGTGGAGACTCCAATAGGGCTAGCGTGCAAGGAAAACGCCAATTCATAGAGAAAACCAATAGTTGCCTATATATCCTTTTACCAAAAGAAGCACTCACCGAATAGTCGATGAGTGCTTCAAGTGTATTATTAGTTTTCTTCTGCTACTTTAGAGTAACGTTTGTTGTGAAGTAGCATGAAGTAACCGAATGTAATGGCTAAGAATGCTACTAAGAATCCAGCTAGAACACCATAGTTTTGCATTAAGAATGTCATATCGCCAGTTGAAATACTTGATTTAAATGCTTGAACCGTATATGTCATTGGTAAAAGCTTGTTAAATACTTGTAATGGTGATGGAATTAATTCTAGTGGGAACGTACCTGCACTTGTTGTTAATTGTAAAATTAACACAACAATTGCGATGAAACGTCCTGGATCACCAAAGATCGAAACAAGCATTTGAATTAAGGCTAAAAATACATAGCTTGTTAATAATGCCGTTATGATAAAGTAGCCCATGTTATTTACTTCAAGTCCTAGACCCCATTTTACAATACCTACTGTTAGTAATGTTTGCACTAAACCTACAACGGCTAATACAGTCACTTTACTTGTAAACCAAGCTGCACCATTTTTTGGTCGGATAGCTGGTTCAACAAATGGGAACACAATCGAAATTAATAATGCCCCTACGAATAAGCCAAGAGAAATGAAGTATGGTGCAAAACCTGTACCATAGTTTGGAACATGGTTTACAGACTCTTTTTCAACCTCTACTGGACTACCTACCATATCATACGTGTCTTGATTTGCTTTGACCTCATTTGCTTTTTCACTAGCCTCACCTAGTTTGCTAGATAACGTTGTCGTACCATCTGCAAGCTCTGTAGAACCATCTGCAAGTGTTGCGGAACCTTGTGCTAGCTCACCAGATTTCGAAGCAAGCGTAGAAGTACCTTGATTTAATGTTGTTGTACCATTTGCTAATTCATTTAATCCAGATGCTAATGTTTTTGAACCTGTTACAGCTGTATTCACACCTGCATGTAGTTCACCTAATTTTGTAGCTAATGTCGCATTACCTGCTTGTAGACCTTTTGCACCTTCCATTAAAGCATTGCTTTTAGCCGTTAATGCGTTTGCACCAGCTAATACTTCTGCCTGACCTGCTGCAATTTGACTTGCACCAGAGCTTACTTGATTAGCACCAGCCTGTAATTTTTCTGTACCAGCAGATAAAGATGTTAAGCCGTTATGCACGCTAGCACTACCAGCTTGCAGCTCTGCTAATGTTTGCTTTAATGCTGCTGCTTGTTCCTCAGGCATTGAAGCCATCATCGTTTGTAATTGGCTAGATAAGGCTGTAATGCCTGCCTCCACTTTCGCAGAACCAGCTGTTAATTGGTTGGCTGCACCATTTAATGCACCTGCATTTTCAGCAATAGAAGCTGCGCCTGCACTAATTTGTTGTTGTTTATCGTTTAAAGTGTTTAAACCTGCCCCAACTTTTGCAACACCTTGAGTATATTGTGATAACCCTTGTTCAAGACTAGTTGCACCATTTGCTGCTTGCTGTGCACCTTGTTGTAATTGGACAGTACCATCTTGTAGTTTGACTAAACCGCTTGATAAATCATTCGCACCTTTCGCAGCATCTCCAGCACCTTTTGTCAGTTTATCTGTCCCATTCGACAGTTCAACTGTGCTTGAAGCTAATTGCTCTAGATAGCCTTTTAAATCTTTTGCACCATTTGCTACTTTTTGTGCACCCTCATCTAACTTATTCGAGCCATCAGCTGCCTCTGTAAAGCCATCTCCAAGTGTTGCAATGGAATCAAATAATTTTTCAGCATACGTTGCTGATACTTGTGAATTTACTTCAGCACGGACACGATCCATTGCAGTCTCACCAATTTGAGCACCAAGGAAGTTAAGACCTTCATTTGGAATGTAGTTCATCACTAATTTCGAAGGTTTGTCATCTAATAATGTTGTAGCATGCTCAGAGAAATTTGTTGGAATTTCTAAAATCATATAATAATCACGACTATTTAAGCCTTTTTCAGCTTCATCTTTTGAAACCTCTATAAAGTTAAATTGTTCGCTATCTATCAATTTATCAACTAAGGTATCCCCCAAGTCTAATTTAACGCCATCCATCTCAGCACCAGTATCCTCATTAACTACAGCTACTGGGAGATTAGGAAGCCCTGCATAAGGATCCCAAAACGCCCATAAAAACATACCTGCATACATTACTGGAATAAATAATACAGCAATGATTGAAACAAGCATTTTTCTTGTTTTAAAGATCTTCAGCCACTCAGCTTTAATCATATAATATCCTCACTCCTAAACTATTTGACCGAAAACGTCATTTGGTCATTTTCATTCAAAAAAAATAGTCAACCTCGGCAATTTTGCAAAAAGACACTTGATTCGACACTTTTATATCTGTCTTTTACCGAATCAAGTTAGAATCAAACCTCGAAAGATTGTTTCCTTGAAAAGATTAAGAATCTTTTCTTCAGGGATTACATCACCGTGTAACTCATGCCAATCGACAACAAAAGCAAGATATGCCTTTAACAATAAGTAACCGACCAGTTCTGCATCGCAATCTCTAATTTCACCTTTTTTAATACGACGCTGTATTAACTCTGAAACATACGATAAGATTTCTGTTTCGATGCGAAGTAGCACCTGTTTAACAGCTGGTGTTCGTAATTCTTTTTCTTCCTCGATTAGCTTTGCAAATAAAAGATGTTTTTCACGGAACTGTAGCATTTTCATTAAAGCATTATGCGCATTATCCATAAAGCTTGCTGATGCATCCAACACTGCATCTGCTTCCGCCTTCATCTCTCGTACAAGTGACATAGCAATCTCTTGAAATAAAATTTCTTTATTTGCAAAGAATGTATAAATCGTACCTTTACCGACATTAGCGATTTTCGCCACTTGCTCCATCGTTGTTGCTTTGTAGCCAAACAATGTAAAAGATTTTGCAGCTGCTTCAAGAATTTCCTGCCTACGATCCATTAGTAACATCCTTTCTTGTTAGGTTATGTACCTCTAATGTACACTTCAATAAAAATGACCAGAAAACCATTTCGGTCATCTGGTCATTATCATATTCCTATTTTTAAAAAAATGCAAGCATTTAATGATGATTTTTTTCATCTTTTTCTTCGTCATCATGATCAGCATCATTTGACGTACCATTACCATGATTCATCATATTGTTATCCATGCTGTTATTAGATTTCTCATCCTCTGGTAAAACCTGTGTCATATCTGGGCTACCAGCAATAATTTGCTGCTTTGGCATATTATGAACACCATTAGCTGTAGTATGTGCATACATATAGTAAACACCGTCATGATCGAATGTAGTCGTTGCTTTATAGACGCCGTCTTTTTCTAATTTCCCATCAATCATTTGTCCTTCATCACGTTTCCCTGATTCCCAAACTTCGAATTCTACTACAGCATCATCAACGTTTTCTCCACCTTGTTCAACGTGTGCCGCCAGCTCAATTGTTTCATTGAGTACTACCTCTTTTGGTGTTAAAATCTCTACCTCTGGAATTTGAGGTACAACTGGTTCTGGTAAAGCCTCTTTTTTTTCTCCACATCCTACTAATAATGTAGGCACTGCAATTAGCGCGAATAACCACTTTTTCATCTTTTAATCCTCCATTAATGGCAACCGGATTTTAACGGTTGTGCCTTTTTCAACAACACTTTCAATTTCTAACGATCCCTGTAACTGCTTTAATAACTGTTCAACAATGGATAACCCTAATCCACTACCACCGTCTGCACGACTCCGTGCTTTGTTAACACGATAAAATCGCTCTGTGACATGTGATAAATCCTCGGATGGAATACCGATTCCATAATCCTTGATTGTAATTTGTGCACTGCCAGTCTTTTCAACAGCAACAATTTCCACCTTAGAATTTTCATACGAGTAATTAATTGCATTTTCAATAATATTAATAAAGATTTGCTTTAGCTTTACTTCATCCGCTTCAATAATGAGCGCATCATCTACATCTACATGTAATGTTATGTTCTTTTTATCTGCTTGATGTGTTAGGATTTTTTGAACCTCTCGCAATGTCTCTCCTAGTGGAATAGGGTATAAAACTAAATTGGTTTGTTCATTTTCTGTTCTTGCCAGTTGAAGTAATTCGTTTGTTAACCGCTCCATTCGATTCGCCTCACGGACGATCAACTGTATGGTATCTTCTTTTTGACTTTCTGTAATGATGCCATTTTGCATAGCCTCGCTATAGCCTTTTACATAGCTTATAGGTGTGCGTAATTCATGCGAAACGGTTGCTAGAAACGTTTTTTGTGCTTCATCCTCCTGCTGAATGGCCTCTGCCATTTTATTAAAGGTACTAGATAATTTACCAATTTCATCTCGTGAATTGACAGGCACACGTGTCTCATAATTCCCATAGGACATCTGTTCCACTGCAAGTTGTAAATCGTTTAATGGTCGCATAATGTGCCGGATACCTTTATAAATCAAATAGCTAGCCACTACTAAAAATATGAAAGCACTAATAAACAACAAAATCACGCCACTATTAGCTAACTCACTAATTTTGGCTAATGGGAAATAAATATAAATGATACCCTCTAATCGATTTTGATCAACGAGCGGTATAACTACGGAAATAAGTTGTCGATCAAACCGTGGCTCATATCCAATTTTTTGCACATATTTTCCTGCTAATAATTTCTGTCTTTCCTCAGGGCCAATCAGGGTCTCATAATCTATATCAAATGGAACACAGGCACTTAACTCACGTGGATTCCTTACCGCAAATATATTTAAATTTGAGTAATCATTAAATTGTTCAATATCTGCAATAAATTCATCCGTCACCTTCCCATTGTCATACATGGTCTGTAGCTTCAAGCCAACTTCGACCATTGTCTCTTCTGTATCTTGTACATATAAACGTTGATACAAAAAGTTTGTGAGAACATACATAAAGACAACGGTAATGATTAAAAATGCAAAAATTAACAACCAAATGCGAGTGGCAATCTTTTTCATTCGCCAGGATCAAAGCGATAGCCCACTCCCCAAACGGTTTGAATATGCGCAGCCGCATCCTTTCCAAGCTTAATTCGTAAAGTTTTAATATGTGTATCGACCGTGCGTGTGCCTCCTACATAATCAATATCCCAAATACGCTCTAGTAATTGCTCTCTCGTATAGGCATTTCCCGGATTTTTCATAAATAAGTGCAATAGCTCAAATTCCTTTAAGGTAAGCGGAATACTCTTTCCATCAACAGATACTTTACGTGCAATTTCGTCTATTTTAATAGGACCAATAATCACGTACTTTTGCTGTAGCTCTGTAATATTCGCGCCACTTCTTCTTAATACAGCATAAATTCTCGCCACTAGTTCGTCATGTGTAAAAGGCTTAACAATATAGTCATCTCCACCAAGTGTAAGACCTTTCACCTTGTCCTCATTGGCATCACGTGCTGTCAGGAAAATAATCGGTACATTGGACATAGCACGAATACTTTGACAAACGACAAAGCCATCTTCATGGGGCATCATCACATCAAGTAATACTAAATCAATATTTTCACGTACTATCACATCATAAGCCTCAGTACCACTTGCGGCAGTAAATGTCTCTATATCCGAATTATTTAGCATCATCTCAATTAAATTACGCATATCCTGCTCATCATCAACTATTAACACAGTTGTCATCATTGTTCCTCCCTTACTAACAGTTGAAAAGCACCTTTCCCTACATCAACTGTTTTTTCCTTCTGATCACCCTTTATAAAGTACAATGTGTGATCGTCATAACCAGCGACAACAATATAGTCTTTAAACTGGTTCACTACAAAGGGATTTGCACCAACCTCTTGGTGCCATTTAATATGGCCATCAAAATCAGCAACATACAACTCATTGTGACCATGACTTACAACAAGAACGGCATCCTTAGTCTTTTTTAACCCTACTGGCATTAAAGGCATATCAATCTCTCCGTTCAGATGGCCAGTAGTCAAATCATATTTTTTAACGGAGCTGTTGGGCTTACTTCCTTCCCCATGCCCACCTACCCATAGCTCATGTGTCTCTTCTAAAATAGCTATGCCATGTGCGGATTTTTGAATTGGCCACTCTTGTTCAATGGTCAAATCCTTCATGTTTAACACTGATAATTTTGTATCTTTAAAATTAATAACATACAGTTTATCTTTATACGATGCCATTGACATAGGATAATTGCCAAGTTGTTGTCTGACTAGTTCATCTCCCTTTTGATCAAAGCTTGTCACCGTATTCGTTTTACTATTCGTTATAAAAAATTGCTTAATGTTGTCATCATAGTACACATTCGTTGTACCGATCTCTACTTTTTTGGAATAGCGCTTTTCTCCGGTCGATAATGTATAGACGTCGATATTATTTAATTGGTGTCCATACAATAAGATTTGGTCATTCCCTAACAGTATTGCCCCAGAATAAGCTTTATCAAATGACCAAGTAGCAAATACATTGCCATCTTCATCAATAAAATCTAATGATGGTTCTTGTATGTTTAACGAAGCTATAAAATTCCGATCCCTTTCAATGGGTTCATATGATTTTTCAGTACAACCTGCTAACCATATAATTTGTAGTAACGAAAAAATGAAGAATGCCCATTTTTTCAACTTTATCACCTCTGCCCCTTTACTATACTTCACAATTGTGAAATTCGGGTGAAACTTGGAAGGTAAATTTATGACAAACCATAAAAATACTTTTCACATTTCAAACTCACGAACCTCCTCTCAGTTCAATCATCCAACCCATACTGTCAGCGTTACATATACTACAAAGATACTGGTAAGGAGGAATATAGCGTGATTTCCATTAGCTTATGTATGATTGTAAAAAATGAAGAAGATGTTATTGGTCGATGTCTTGAGTCCGTCAAAGATATAGTGGATGAAATTAATATTATTGACACCGGTTCAACCGATAGTACAAAACAAGTGGTTGCACAATTTACAGACCGAATTTTTGATTTTAAATGGATACATCATTTTGCAGCGGCACGAAACTTTTCCTTTCAACAAGCAACAAAGCAATACATCCTCTGGCTAGACGCAGATGATGTTTTTTTAGAGGAAGATCAAGAAAAATTGAAGTCGCTCAAAGCCTCTCTAACCTCTGATATAGATGCCGTGTCCATGAATTATCATCTAAGCTATGATCATGAGGGAAATGTGGACGCCTTAATAAGGAGATATCGCCTTGTAAAAAGAGAAAAGCATTTTCAATGGATCGGTGCAGTTCATGAATATTTAGAAGTAGGGGGCGTGCTGTTTGATAGTGATATAGCCGTTAGCCATTTACCATTAACACATGATCACTCACGTAATATTACGATTTATAAGCAACTTATTGAAGCAGGAGAAACACTAACACCGCGAGATACATTTTATTTTGCTAATGAATTACTAGATCATGGTCAGTTTGAGGATGCCATTTACTATTACGAATTATTTTTAACCTCAAAGTTAGGCTGGGTAGAAGATAATATTCGCGCCTGTTTTAAATTAGCAGATTGCTATTCCAATTTAGACGATAGAGAAAACAACTTCAGTGCTATTTTACGAAGCTTTGAATACGATGTCCCCCGCCCCGAAGCCTGCTGTCGCCTTGGCTACCACTTCATGGAACAATTCAGGAATTACGAAGCTATTTTTTGGTACGAACAAGCACTGGTAATTAAACAAAATCCAAACGCTCCTTTTCAAAATAAAAGCTTTTCAACATGGCTCCCACACTTGCAGCTATGTGTACTTTTCGACCGTTTACAGCAATACGAACTAGCAAATACCCATAATGAGCTAGCCAGCTCCTTCATTCCAAATGATCCAAAAATTTTACACAATAAAGAATATTTCAATCGTATTTTAACAATCGATCAAAATGACTCTTAGAAAATATCAATAACTAAATAAAAAGGATTTAGCCCCTATCGATATAGAAAACCTTCTACTATTTTAAGCGTAGTTGCAACGAATCTATAAATAACTTTAATAAGTAGATATGTGTCTACCTCCTCTATCATTGTGCAGAATACGATATTTGAGAGAGGAGGTGAGATTATGCATTTTGGAAAATTTATAGATAGAGTTTGCACTAAGTGTCATTCCTACCCTTGTTGTTGCAAAACTGGACCTATTCCCAGTTGTCCAATTTGGCCTGTAAAACCTACAGGACCTACTGGGGGGATAACTGGACCTACAGGTAGTACTGGGGTTACTGGCCCTACTGGCGTTACCGGGGCTACTGGCGTTACTGGGGCTACTGGCGCTACTGGAGATATCGGACCTACCGGGGTTACTGGGGCTACTGGGGCTACTGGCGTTACCGGCTCTACTGGAGATATCGGGCCTACCGGGGTTACTGGCGTTACCGGGCCTACCGGGGCTACTGGCGTTACTGGGGCTACTGGCGCTACTGGAGATATCGGACCTACCGGGGTTACTGGCGTTACTGGGGCTACTGGCGTTACCGGCTCTACTGGAGATATCGGGCCTACCGGGGTTACTGGGGTTACTGGGGCTACCGGGGTTACTGGGGCTACTGGGGCTACTGGGGCTACTGGGGCTACTGGGGCTACTGGGGATATTGGATCTACTGGTGTTACGGGTGCTACTGGAGTTACTGGCCCTACTGGAGATGTTGGACCTACTGGAGCTACGGGCATTACTGGCGCTACTGGCGTTACTGGTTCTACTGGCGTTACTGGTTCTACTGGGGTTACTGGTTCTACTGGGGTTACTGGTTCTACTGGGGTTACTGGCCCTACTGGAGATATCGGGCCTACCGGGGTTACTGGCTCTACTGGCGTTACCGGGGCTACTGGGGTGACCGGAGCTACGGGCATTACTGGCTCTACTGGAGATATCGGACCTACCGGGGTTACTGGGGTTACTGGGGTTACTGGCTCTACTGGCGTTACCGGGCCTACCGGGGTTACTGGTACTGCTGGCCCTACTGGCGTTACTGGTTCTACTGGGGTTACCGGGCCTACTGGAGATGTCGGACCTACCGGGGTTACCGGCTCTACTGGGGATATCGGACCTACTGGTATAACTGGAGCTACTGGCTCTACTGGCTCTACTGGCGTTACCGGAGCTACTGGCGTTACCGGAGCTACGGGCATTACTGGGGCTACTGGCTCTACTGGAGATATCGGACCTACCGGGGTTACTGGACCTACTGGTGCTACTGGGGATATCGGACCTACCGGGATTACTGGACCTACTGGTGCTACTGGGGATATCGGACCTACCGGGGTTACTGGACCTACTGGTGCTACTGGGGATATCGGACCTACCGGGATTACTGGACCTACTGGTGCTACTGGGGATATCGGACCTACCGGGATTACTGGACCTACTGGTGCTACTGGGGATATCGGACCTACCGGGGTTACTGGTGCTACTGGGGATGTCGGACCTACCGGGGTTACTGGCTCTACTGGGGTTACAGGGCCTACTGGAGATATCGGGCCTACCGGGGTTACCGGCGCTACTGGTACTGCTGGCGTTACTGGACCTACTGGTGCTACTGGAGATATTGGACCTACCGGTGTAACTGGACCTACTGGTGCTACTGGTGTTACTGGAGCTACTGGGGTTACCGGAGCTACGGGCGTTACTGGGGTTACTGGCACTACTGGCGCTACTGGCGTTACCGGAGCTACGGGCGTTACCGGAGCTACGGGCGCTACTGGCGTTACCGGAGCTACGGGCGCTACTGGCGTTACCGGTGTTACTGGACCTACTGGTGCTACTGGCGCTACTGGGGATATCGGACCTACTGGCGTTACTGGTTCTACTGGCGTTACTGGCTCTACTGGCGTTACTGGCTCTACTGGCGTTACCGGGCCTACCGGGGTTACTGGTACTGCTGGCGCTACTGGGGATATCGGGCCTACCGGGGTTACTGGCTCTACTGGCGTTACCGGAGCTACGGGCGCTACTGGCGTTACCGGCGTTACTGGACCTACTGGCGCTACTGGGGATATCGGGCCTACTGGTATAACTGGAGCTACTGGAGATATTGGACCTACCGGTGTAACTGGACCTACTGGTGTTACTGGGGTTACCGGACCTACTGGGGTTACCGGAGCTACTGGGGTTACTGGAGCTACTGGGGTTACCGGACCTACTGGGGTTACTGGACCTACTGGACCAGCGTTTACAGAAGGATTCTCTGCATTTAAAAATACTTTAGCTGTTAATGCTTCTACCTCCATCACTAACTGGAGTGTAGCATCACCTTACTTTACAACGCCTGCTTTCAATCCAACAACTGGAATATTCACTGTACCAACTACAGGTAGATATTCCTTTGAAGCGACCATTAACTACTCTACTACAGCGGCTATTAGTGTCACTTTAGGGGGTGGAATAAACCCTTCATTTGCAATACGACAAAATACTACTACGAATTTAATCAGTGGCTTATTCCCTGTATTAAACGTAAACGTCGCGCTCATATTAACATTGCGTGCGGTTCTTGGAAATGGAACGGTAACTTTGGCAGGAGAAGTACAATTAAACGCTGGAGACACTATCGATCTGTTCTATGAAGCCAATGGTTTGACAATCGGTCTTACACTAGGTGGTGCTAACTCTGGTGGTATCGTTTGGTCATGTCATCGAATTTCTTAGATTTAGATGGTCATCACTATTTGAAGCAAGTGGAAAAAGCAAACTACGAAATCGTGGTTTGCTTTTTCTTTTTCAAAAAACAAAAAATAGCACAAACATTTGTTATGCATGTTTGTACTATTTTTCATCTATTATTTAAACATTTCCATTAATACTTCATCTGCAACATGTTTACCTTGCTGCACACATTCTGGAATTGATATTCCCTCAAATGAGCTTCCTGCAAGCTTGACATTTGGAAAATGTTCTTGTAATTCCTGCTTTATACGTTGAACTTTCGCCTCATGTCCAACTGTATATTGAGGCATCGCATTTTTCCAACGTGTAACCACTGTCGTTAGAGGGTCCCCATCTATGCCAATCGTTTTCTTTAAATCCTGTAGCACCGTTTTTTCGATTTCAGTATCAGATAGTGCCACAATCGCTTCATCTCCCACTCGCCCAATATAACTACGTAATAGTACATAATCGTCTGGTGTGGTAGCTAGCCATTTTCTGTTCATCCATGTACAAGAAGTGATTGAAAAATCACTATTTCGAGAGACATAAAATGAAAGGGCATCTAGATCACCAAGTTGATCCTTTTTAAAGGCCATTGTAACGGTTGCAATCGTTGCAGCCTTCATTGTTCCCAATTCATGTAACAGATTATGCTTACTAAACATTTTTTCTGCCATATTAAAGGGAGTAGCAATAATAACAGCATCTGCTTTTATATGTGAGAAATTATTGAGCATTACTTGAACTGATCCATCTTTGCCATGCTCTATTTCTTCTACTTTGACACCCTTCATGACTGTCCCTGGAAGTAGTGATTCTTCTATACTTTCAATGAGTGTTTCAAGACCATTACTAAAGGTTTGAAAAATCCCTTTGTTTTCATCAATATGATGATTGCTTAAGAAATTTGTTCCTGACTTTTTCATGCCAATCAACAAACTCCGATATTTTTGCTCTAAACTATAAAGCTGCGGGAAAGTCGAGCTCATACTTAATTGCTCAATATCCCCTGCAAATGTTCCTGCTAGTAATGGTTCTACTAGATTTTCTACTATTTCAGAACCAAATCTTCTTCTAAAAAATGCGCCTAACGGCTGATCGTCATCTTGTGCAGAACGAGGGATGAAAAAATCCCCAGCCGCACGAACTTTACCGCTAAGTGAAAACAGACCTGATGCTATAAAGGATGAGATATGTGGTGTCTCTCCTGACAAGAGATGACTAGGTATTGGATATAACTGACTACCAACAGCAACATAAGTAGGCCCTGCATTGCTTGTCAATAATTTCTGTTCAATCCCGAGATCCTTTGCTAAATCATTAACATAATTTTCACGATCAAAAAAAGATTCTGGCCCACGCTCAATAATAAAACCATCTTTTCTTAAGGTCTGAATTTTTCCGCCAAGACGTAATGACGACTCGACAAGTACGATATCTAATGGCAATCCTTTTGCGCCTGCTTCTTTTTGCATATAGAATGCGGCTGTAAGGCCTGTAATGCCACCGCCTACGACAACTACCTTTCGTCTTTTCTGAGTCACCAACATCATCACTTTCTTTTCGCTTAGCTTAATTTTTTATGAATCGCATCTACCATCGCATCAATAAATAATGGGTGTGTATTTGGCATCGCTGGGCGATAGTATTTTGCGCCAAGTTCATCACAAACAACTTTACATTCAAAATCGTTGTCATATAACACTTCTAAATGTTCTGTTACAAAACCTACTGGTGTATAAACAAATGAACGGAAGCCTTTTTCTTCAAATAGCTCACGTGTTAAATCTTGAACATCTGGGCCAATCCAAGGCTCTGGTGTTTGGCCTGCTGATTGCCAGCCAACCTCTACATTTTTTAGACCTGTCGCAGCTTGAATAAGACGTGCTGTTTCAATTAATTGATCTTCATACGGATCGCCCAAGTTTTTAATTTTTTCAGGCAATGAATGTGCTGACACAATTAAACAAGCTGTTTCACGTTCTTCTTGTGGCATTGCATTAAATGTATCATTTACTTGTTGTTCCCAATACTCAATGAATTTCGGCTCATCATACCAAGATTCTACAGAAGTAATCGTTAAGCGACCTCCTGCTGCCTCTTCAGCACGACCGTTATAAGACTTAATAGAGAACGTAGAGAAATGAGGGGCTAGAACAATAGAAACCGCTTCTTTTATGCCCTCTGCCACCATTTGCTCTACTGCATCTTCAATAAATGGATGAATATGTTTTAAGCCAATAAACAATTTATATTCTACAGCATCCTGCACCTCATTTAAACGTGCACATAGGGCTTCAGCTTGTGCTTGTGTCGCCGCAGCTAATGGAGATAAACCACCGATAGCTTCATAGCGGCTACGTAAATCCTCTAAGTGCTCTGCCGAAGGTTTACGTCCATGACGAATATGCGTATAGTAAGGTTCGATATCTTCTTCTTTATAAGGTGTTCCGTATGCCATTACCAATAAGCCTTTAACTTCTTTCATTACCCTTTTCACCTCTAAAATTGTTTTATGTTTTCATACATTATGTGACAAAAAGAAGCTGCCCAATCTTTAATATTGGACAGCTCCCTTTCTATATGGAAAATAAAATTTCCTATGTAGAAAGGGACATATTTTTCACATTTGATTCACTTCTATTAAGAACGAGCTTGAATTTGTTGTGCACTGTATTCATGAATAAGTGTAGTGAGACGTTTTAAGATATCTGGGTTGACCTCTGGGAAAACACCATGTCCTAGGTTAAAGATATGACCTGGCATTTCTAAACCTTGTTCAATAATATCTTTTGTTCGTTTCTCAATGACTGACCAATCTGCTAATAAAAGGGATGGATCTAAGTTACCCTGTACCGGTTTTGTAATACCATTCGCACGCGCTTCTTTTATTGGCAAACGCCAGTCTAAGCCTACAACATCAATCGGTAAATCATTCCATTCCTTTGCTAAATGGCTCGCACCGACACCGAATTGAATGAGTGGCACATTTTCTTTTTGCAGCTCTGCAAAAATACGAGTCATAATTGGTTTAATAAATACACGATAATCCTCAACATTTAAGGCTCCTACCCACGAATCAAATACTTGGATTGCCTTTGCACCAGCTTTAATTTGAGCAGTTACATCTGCAATAATCATGTCAGCTAGTTTATCCATTAATGCAAACCAAGCTTGTGGCTCTGATACCATAAATGATTTTGTTTTATTATAGTTTCTTGAAGGGCCGCCTTCAATCATGTAGCTTGCAAGTGTAAATGGTGCTCCAGCAAAACCGATTAAAGGAACATTCAATTGCTCTTCTGCCAATATCTTGATTGTTTCTAATACAAACGGTGTATGCTCATTAGCATTGAATTCACCTAATTTTTCTACATCTGCTACTGATTGGATAGGGTTTGAAATAACAGGACCAACGCCTGCTTTGATCTTTACATCTACCCCAATCCCCGGAAGAGGTGTCACAATATCTTTGTATAGAATGGCTGCATCGACATTATAATTTTCTACAGGTAGACGAGTGACATATGCACATAGCTCAGGTTGATGTGTAATTTCCTCTAAGGAATATTTTTCTTTAATGGCACGGTATTCTGGCTGAGAACGTCCTGCCTGACGCATATACCATACTGGCGTGTGTGCTGTCCTTTCTCCACGTGCAGCACGCAGGAGTGTATCATTAAAAGTTGTCATGAATAGTTCCTTCCCCTCGATAAATTCATACTATAAAATTGTCTTAAAAAATGTTTTGTTTATTCCTTTATTATTGATATCCGTTTCCAATAGTAAACGCTTCCTCCGTAATTGTATAGTTTTCCTAGTGAAATGTCATAAAATTGTTCTTTCTCGGCAGATTCTTTTTGAACAGAGCGTTAGACTTACGCTGAAAAGGGTATAATCACGCTATAATTAGTAAGATCGTAAGGAGGATAAATTGATGTATATTTATTTAACTTCTGGCACTGGTGATTTTTTAGAACAGGTAAAAAATAAGTATCCAAATGAGCATATGATTTTAATTCATGGGGATGGAAACTCTGTACTGATTCATGAGACAGAAGGAAAGACAGTTTTTGCGACACCACGTAAATTTGAGGTACTGGATTCAGTAAATGAATTAGAGGAACGAGGCTTCTTTGTATTTAATAATATTCCTGTGACAGATGAAGGACGACCTGTTTTCGAACACCGCTTTTTAGAGCGTTCACGCGCCATTGAAAATGAGCCTGGCTTTGTGGCGTTCCGTTTATTACGTCCGATCAAGAGTGATACTTACATTGTCATGACGCAGTGGAATGGACCACATTCATTTGAAGCATGGAAGAGCTCTAGAGCCTTTGAATCTGCACATGCTAAAAGAGATGATTCATCAGGTGTAAGTCAGCAAAATATCTTTTCAGCAGCTTCTTATGTAACAACTTATAGTGCTATGCCAAATGAGGATACAGAATAGTAGATAAAATAAAAGCTCATTTTCCGAATACTAGCATTGGAAAATGAGCTTTTCAATTTATCAGCTACAATCTATTTATTTGGAAATTTTTGCTGTTAATTCGCTAATTACAATAACAATGACAATGGCTAAATAAAACATTGGCTGTGTGATAGCACATAAACCAACAATAATAGCTTGTGTAACCATTGCTAAACGGACAGTTTGCTTTACAGCTAATTGGCGGGCATGTTCTGGTAAAGGATAGAGCATGTCCATTCGAAATTCACCACTTGATAGTAAGGCTTGTTTTAACTGAATTGTGGTCGCAAAGCTGAGTGCACCAGCAACAATCCATGTCACTACAGGAATATCAACAAAAACTGCGATGACTCCCGAAATGGCCGTAAGACGAAGCCATAAATAGAAATGGTCATCTGTACGGACAAAGGTACGAAACACCAAATATTTTTGAGCATTCTCTTTACCATATGGCACAAATCTATACAGCCAGTCCATCCAGCGTCGACGTCGGATACTTCCGTGTAGATGAGGTACATCTGTAAAATAATTAGCAAAACGGTAAAAGCTCATCATACGATTCTGTTCAATTTTGACAAAATGTTCATAAGGCACAGGTTCGCCAACTGATTTTTTCCTAAAGATAATGATATAAACCACACTAATAACTGTCGCTATTACCGCTAGTATTAGCTGAGCATGAAGCCCCATGTATAAAACAGCCCCGAATATGACAGCTCGAATAAGCCTGTCCACCCAAACCATTTGACCTCGCTCACTGTATCGGTAGCTGAATTCTCCTTGCACACTTATATATTTCAATACAATGATAAGTAAAAAGATCGTCCATATTTCAGTTGTTGTTAATGCCGTTACGGCTTTCAATAATGGAATACATACAATATAAACAATCGCTACAATCCATACTTGGGACCAGAACGTCCAAGCCAATGCTTTGCTAAAATATTGAGACATTTTCGATTCTAAAGGTAATAAGTATACTTGATCTGGTTCTCTCAACAGCGTAGTAGGACGGCTAAAGGCCAATAAAATCCCTATCATAACAGCTATGACGATTTCTGCTGGAAAGTCTGTTTGGACAACTTTCAACCATTCGCTATATTGGTAGCCCCCTGCTCCAATAAGAAATACAAGTACAATTGCAATATGCCCTGTAAAAATAAATTGCATATACTTTTGTACTTCTCCTATATAATGCATGAAGCGAGAGGACCATACATCACGCAAATTCTTCATGGTCCCGCTCCTTTGTCATGGCAATATAAAGATCATCTAATGTCGCATTCGGCATAGCAAATGATTGACGCAATTCCGCCATCGTCCCCTGTGCTCGCACTCTTCCTTCGTGCAATAAAATAATTCGATCGCAATGCTTTTCAGCCGTCGATAGAATATGCGTAGACATTAATATAGACGCACCTTCTTTTTTCTTTTCATCCATCTGATCTAGTAATGATTGAATACCTAGTGGATCTAACCCCACAAAAGGCTCATCAATAATATATAGACTTGGATTCACTAAAAAAGCACACATAATCATGACTTTTTGACGCATCCCCTTTGAAAAGTGTGAAGGGAACCAATTTAATCTTTTCTCCATGCGAAACTCTTTTAATAGCACCTCAGAACGAGCATCGAGGGTTGCCCTATTAATCCCATAAGCCATCGCTGTCAATTCTAGATGCTCTCTTAATGTTAATTCATCGTATAATACAGGAGTTTCAGGAATATAGGAAAATGCTGTCCGATATTTGTCCGTATCTTCCTTCAATGTCACACCATTTAAACGAATGTCCCCTTCCTTTGGCAACATCGTTCCGATAATATGTTTAATCGTTGTACTTTTACCAGCTCCATTTAAGCCGATTAAGCCAACTAATTCTCCTTTTCCAATTGTAAAAGATAAATCTTTAATCACAGGCTTTCTTGTATAACCACCTGTCACATGCTGTACCTCTAATACTGACATATCCTCACTCCTCTTCTTGTTTTATATTTTATCAAAAATTAGCAAATGATACAGGTTTGAGTATGATAGAATGTACTTACATATACGTTAAGGGGGAAATTCTCATGAGCGATTGCCTATTTTGCAAAATTATTGACGGATCTATTCCAAGTACCAAAGTTTACGAGGACGATCATGTCTATGCATTTACAGACATCTCACCTGTTGCAAAAGGTCATACATTATTAATTCCAAAGCATCACTGTCAAGATCTATTTGAAATGCCAGAGGATGTAGCACGTAATCTATATGCAGTTGCACCAAAAATCGCTAATGCTATTAAAGCAGCATTTCAGCCAATAGGTATGAATACGATTAATAACAATGGTGCTGCCGCTGGACAAACTGTTTTCCACTACCACTTACATTTTATTCCGCGTTACGATGAAAAAGAAGGACTAGGCTTAATTTGGCAGACTCAAAAATATTCACCAGAGCAGTTAGCCGAAGTTGCAGAAAGTATTAAAGCCAATCTATAAGTCATTTGTAATATATTAACATTAAAATGTTCAGAAAACTGTATTGCAAATTGAAAAATTTTGGCGTACAATCACAAATAAGTTTCGCTAACGATCAAGAGGATACGTTAGGAGACAAATAGATTAGCTTAGTCGAGGAGAGATACAGATGAATACAAAAAATTTAGTATTAATGGCATTATTAGTAGGTGTTGGTGCAGCCCTTTATGTGGTGACACCAGGTATGGTGAATGGCATGAAACCTGATTTCATGTTAACAATGATGTTTATTGGCATTTTATTGTTCCCCACTGTGAAAGAAACGTTCTTACTTTCGCTTTCAACAGGCGTACTTTCAGGTTTATTTACAACATTCCCAGCAGGTCTTGTCCCAAATATTATTGATAAAGCAGTAACAGGCTTTGTCTTTTTAGCCGCTTTATTGATTCTCAAAAAACTAGCAAATCATTTCGCTGTATCAGCTATCTTAGTTGGATTAGGAACTATTCTTTCAGGAACTGTCTTTTTAGCCGTAGCACTTTTTGTGTTCAATGCAAATGTTGGTGCAACGTTTGCGATGTTATTTATTGGCGTTGTCCTGCCAGCTGTCGCATTTAATGTCGTTGCTTTTGCCGTCATTTATCCCATTGTCACAAAATTAGTGAAGCGTTCTAAATTCAATACAGCCATTTCTCAAATATCATAAACACTTACTTAAAATAATTAAAAGAAACTAAACGGTGGTGGTAAATCACTCGTCTAGTTTCTTTTTTCTTTTTGTATTTGTACAATTCATGGTTTAATAGTAGATAAACATGACTAGAAATGAGGTATCAATATGAAAGCAAAACCATTTTTACTTGGACTAACAACAGGCATTATCGGTGGAACAGTCGCTGTACTTTTTTCAACGCCACAATCAGGACAACAGCTACGTGCTTCTGTCAAACAAAATGTCGATCAGACAAAAGGAATGCTCCTTGATGTCAAACAACAAGTAGGGACTGTTAAACAATCTGTCAACACTTTAACAATTGAAGTAAAAAATAATATCCCACAAATAATAAATGATTTAAAACAAACAATTACAACTTTCACTAAAGAAATCGAACCAACTAAAAATAATTTGCAACAAGAATTAGATGCATTACAGAATTCGATTAGCGAAATCGAGAAAAACATTGCACAAATTACAGAAAATAAGAAAAAACCACAAGAAAAAGTTAGCGACTAAAGTCCTTTTCGAATGGTAAAAAATCTATTTTTTTATCAAAAATCATTACTATAATATTATTTTTTAACCACTTTTCAATTTTTTAATTTTTCTAACTTTAAACTTTTTTTCTTTACTGCTATAATATTTTTAAAAATGTGAAAGAAAGCAGTAGGTGATGGCTTTGTCAGAGGAATTATATACACAAAAAGAAGCGATGCTTTATAGTCAAAGAATCGCACAGTTATCTAAAGCGCTATGGAAAGCGGTAGAAAAAGATTGGCAACAATGGATTAAACCTTATGATCTAAATATTAATGAACACCATATTTTATGGATTTCATATCATTTAAAAGGAGCATCCATTTCAGATGTAGCAAAATTTGGCGTGATGCACGTTTCTACCGCATTTAATTTCTCCAAAAAGTTAGAAGAGCGTGGCTTCCTTAAATTTTCGAAGCGTGATGACGACAAACGTAATACTTACGTGGAGCTAACTGAAACTGGGACAGAACTCATTATAGAGATGAATAAAAACTACCATAATACGTATCATTCCGTATTAGAAGGATCACTAGCATTAAAAGATCTATATGGCCGTTTCCCAGATTTTTTAGATGTGATGGCTGTTATTCGTAATATTTATGGTGAGGATTTCATCGATATTTTCGAACGTTCCTTCCAACATTTCCGCGATTCCTTTGACACACTAGAAGAACGCACACCTGTAAAAGGATAAGACGAAGCTTCAAACTGCACAAAATTTTTCCTGCCCTTATTTATTAGTTGAACATAATGAGGTATACTACTGTTCATTCAGGAATAAATCATGTGAAAGGAGGTATTTCAGAAATATTTCTGAAATACCTCCTTTTTCTTGCATTCTAACATCATTCAATTTACATTAAATAGGACACTTCCTATTTCGGAGTTGATACTAAGCCATGCATTGTTGGAAAATTTTAAATCTAGAACATCATTACGGTACTACGCGTATTATTATAATGAGTGTTATTACCTTTTTGTCGGTCTTTTCTGTTTCGTATGTATTGTTTAATTTATTCAACGAGGAGCATTATACAGATCGTTTATTCTGGCTCTTTGTCATAGCAGCCTTAACACTTTATCCAGTTCATAAATTTTTACATTTTCTGGCACTATACGATTTACGCCAGCATTTAAAATTGCGTGTACGTACTCAATTTTATATAATTCCAGTTTTACACATGCGTATTCGTGAGCCTTTATCAAAAAATCGTTACATCTTAGCATTACTTACGCCTTTTATCATTCTAAACACAAGTATTATAATAGGAACTTGGCTTTTACCGGCATACACACATTATGGTACATTGCTGCTAGCCTATCATTGTAGTCTATGTTTGATTGATATCCTTTACGTGAAATACCTTTTGCACTCACCTAAAAATTCGCAAATAGAGGAAACACCTAAAGGTTATGAAATTTTAGTTCCACCAACCGTTCACTAAATGCTTGTACTTGTTTTTTAATGACGTTCTTTGTTATGCTATTACTATTGAAAGAGGGGAGGAATAGACTTGCTATTAATGATTGTAGTTCTATTCTCGGTATTCTATTTATTTCAAATTAACCGCATGACATATGCTCTATGCATGCGACGTGAAATTCCCGAAGAAAACCAACCAAAAATATTCCGAACTATAAATATACTTATTACCATATTACTTGTCTCATTCTATATTGAAATTTTATATGCAGTATAACAGTACATCCGCGCCCGTCCGCACGCTCGAAGAATAAGTCGAGCCCCCCATGCAACAACTTTTTCTAACCAAGAAGATTGGTAGTATCTAAGGCATGCGGCGCGAATGTCTAACATTGTTAAGAAAAGCTAAGAGTTAGAGCTCTTAGCTTTTCGCTGTTTTATTAATTAGTATAGGAACGCTGCACCAACGATAATTAATAAAATAAATAACACAACTAATAAAGCAAAGCCTGAGCCGTAGCCACCGCCACCGTATCCTCCGTTGCCCATAACTTCACCCCCTTTCTTTTCTATATCCTATGCGCTTCAAAATTTGAAATATAGGCAATACTCAAGGGGGAACCATTTTGTTTTTAAAACGTTTATGTTATAGTAAAAAATGGACGAAACCATGTTAGGAGAGAATATCCACTATGAAAAAGACAGTTTTATCTTTAACTCTAGCTGCATCTGTATTAGCGCTTGGTGCTTGTAGCGGCGGAGACAGCAAAGCCATCGTTACTTCTAAAGTGGGCGATATTTCAGTAGCTGATTTTAATGAAAAGGCAAAAGCTTTAACAGGCTCATATGTAATGCAACAATTGGTGACTGAAAAAGTTTTAGCTGACAAATATGAAGTAACAGATAAAGAAATTAAAGAAGCTTATGACACAACAGCTTCACAATTTGGTGAAGGCTTTACACAAGCACTTGCTGAAAGTGGCTTAACAGAACAGGGCTTTAAAGATTCTTTACGTGTTCAACTTCTTCAAGAGAAAGCTTTAAAAGATCAAGCAATTAAAGAAGAAGATGTGAAAAAATACTACGAGCAAATGAAAACAGAACTTAATGGTCGTCATATTTTAGTAGCAGATGAAAAAACAGCTAAAGAAGTCATTGAAAAAATTAAGGGCGGCGCTAAGTTTGAGGATGTAGCAAAAGAGTACTCAACAGATACAGGTTCTGCTCAAAAAGGTGGAGAGCTTGGATGGTTCTCTGTTGGTGCAATGGTAGATGAATTTAACGATGCTGCTTACGCTCTTGAATTAAATACATTGAGTGAGCCAGTAAAATCTAGCTTTGGTTATCATGTAATTGAAATTACGGAGAAGCGTGATGTAAAAGATGTCGGTGCATTTAAAGATGAAGAAGAAAACATTCGTTCAACAATGTTAAATAAACTAAACCAAACAGGTGAAGCTCAAGCTATTCTAAAAGATATCATTGCAAAAATGGCTAAAGATGCGAATGTTAAAACATCTGATAAAGATTTAAAAGATTCACTAGAATTCTTCACAACAACAAGTGAAGAACAGGCAAAAGCAGCTGAAGAAGCAGCTAAAAAAGCAGAAGACAAAGCTGCTAAAGAAGATTCTGAAGACAAAGCAGAAGATACGGACAAGGAATCTAAATAATCGAGGGAATATTGTTTATCAATTGAACAATATCCACAACCAAAAGGAGCATCTGACAAATCAGATGCTCCTTTTTCCTTCTCTATTTCACTTTAAATTGGCTAATTTCAGCTTGTAAGTCATTTGACATCGTTTGAAGGACATTTGCCGCGCTCGCAATTTCCTCATTAGAAGTACTTTGTTGCTCTATGGATAAAGCAATATGCTGCATACCTGAAGATGTGCCATTCGCCATACCTACAATTTCTTTTACAGCAGAATCTGTTTGGCTTGCCTTCTCATTAACGCGCCATACGATATCCGTAACTTCCGTTGTACGTTGGCTAATCTGTTGTACATATTCCACAATATTTTTAAAGGCATCACCTGTCTGTTCAACAGCCTCTCGTCCTTCATCTACATATTGTGTGCCACTATTAATAGCGAAAACAGCACCGGAAGTTTGGTTTAATATATCATCCACTAGTGTTCGAATATTGTCAGCAGCTTTCCCAGATTCCTCTGCCAATTTTCTAACTTCATCCGCAACAACCGCGAAGCCTTTTCCAGCCTCTCCTGCTCGAGCCGCCTCAATAGATGCATTCAATGCAAGCAGGTTTGTTTGATCGGTAATGCTTGTAATTAACGAGACAATCGTACTAATTTCCTTTGATTTTTCACCTAAAGCATTTACAACTTCTGTTGATTGGTGAACAGAATCATTAATCGTATTCATTTTATCAATCGTTTGCTCAATTAGCTGTAAACCTAAATCAGCCTTTTGATTTGTTTCATTCGCTATATCTGCAACAGCCTGTACAGCAGAAGATGCATGGTCCATATCTTTGGAAATTAGATTAGCGGATTCAGATAAAAGGTCCATTTGCTTCAATTGTCCTTCCGCACTGGAAACAATATCTCCAATAGCATCAGAAATGGTTTCAACCGTGTGACTACTTTGCTCTGTAATCGCTGTAAATTCCTTTGTATAAGTCGAGACATCCGCAGATGCTTTATTCGTCTTTTCAATAACCGTGCCAATTTGCTCTAACATATGATTAAATTCAGTGGATAATTGTCCAATTTCATCTTTGAAACGGTCGTCAATGCGTACCGTTAAATCACCATCAGCCGCCTGTGTCATAGCCTTTAATACACGCTTTACACGTTTTAGGACGATATATCTCGTACATAACGAAATAATGACTGTACCAATAAATAACGAAATAAACGTATTAATGGCAACACCTGCACTGCCGTTTAAATGTACTACTTTTTCAAATTGATGACTAACAAATTCTGAGATATGCGAGCTAATAAATAAACTTATACCTATAGCTAGTATCATTTTGAAAATTAAACTTTTCCAAAACTTAATTTCCCGTGAAAAAAGTCCCTCTGTTTCCATTGCTCTTCCCCATTCCTATCATTTCTCTCTTTATTCTAAAATAAATACTAGCATTGGTACAATAGTTAGGTACTAAAATTACACATATGCATATTTAGACTTATCGAAATCAGTATAGGTTAGTTAATAAGCAACATCAATTATCAATTTCTCAACAGGTTAGGGGCTTAATCATATTACTTTTTAAATAGTAGGCTTATAGAATGAACGATTATCAAGTGGGAAAAGCCGCTCAGTAAATTCACCTGGTGTCGTTTTCCCTAATGCTCTTGTTAGCATGTTCATCTTCGCGTCTATATTATCAATATAATGTAAGATTTCCGCTTCTTGAAGCATCGGTTTTTTCGGACTCCCCCACTCTTCTTTCCCATGGTGAGACAATACCATATGCTGCAACAGCATAACTTCTTCGCCTTCAATTTCTAGCTCACTTGCAATTTTGGCAATTTCATTCACCATAATGGTAATGTGACCTAATAAATTGCCCTCCACTGTATACATCGTGGCAACAGGCCCAGACAACTCCACAACCTTGCCAATATCATGCAAAATAATGCCTGCATATAACAGGTCACGATTAAGTGTTGGATATAAATCAGCAATGGCTTTTCCTAGTTTGAGCATGGACACCATATGATCTAATAAACCAGACGCATAGTCATGATGGTTTTTAGTTGCTGCCGGAAAAACTAAGATGGCATCATAATGTTTTTTAATAGCCGCTCTTGTAATACGTGAGATATTTGGATTTTTAATATCAAAGAAAAATTGTGTCAATTCTTCATACAATTGTTCTTTTGGTGTTGCAGAGGATGGTACTAAATCATCGATCGCAATACCTTCCTCTGGCTTGGCAACACGAATAGATTTGATACGCAATTGATTCTTTCCTCTATAGTCGTGAATCTCTCCACCTACACGTACAATGGCCTCAGCATGATACATTTTTTCATGATCCTCATTTGTATCCCAGAGCTTTGCCTCAATATCTCCACTTTTATCTTGTAGTAATAGCGACATAAATGGCTTTCCAACGGTTGTAACACCTTTTGTCGCTTGTTTTATTAATAAAAATTGATCAACTGCTTCTCCAACTTGGAGCGTCGTAATCCCTTTCATGTTGACGCCACTCCCCTTTCATTTGCTAATGCTCCTATATCGACAATTTGCTCTTTCTGCCAATGTTTGAGCATTGTATCATGACAAGTAAAATATAAAATTTGACGTTCATATCCTACTTCTTTCATTAATTGTACCATTTTGTTTGTACGGTTTCGATCAAAATGGACAAATGGATCGTCCATAATAATTGGAAATGGAGCAGTGCTCACTAGTGTTTTTGCAAGGGCCAGACGTAATGCAATATAGGCTTGTTCTTTGGTAGCCTGAGATAATTCAGCCATTTGATAACGTAATCCTGCTACATCTTGTGCAACAAAATAACCTTCATCATGAATCGAAAGTTTATCGTATCTTCCCCCTGTTAGTAAACGGAAAATCGCATTCACCTCCACAAGGACATGAGGTAATTTTTCTTCACGTAGGCGGAATAATGTTTCGTGAATGGCTGTCGCAACAGCTTTTTTAGTTGCCCATTGCTCAATCAGCTGCTGCAATTCTGCTTTCTCCTGCTCAAACTGTTGTAGCAATTGCCCATACTTTTCATCATTTAATAGCTGATCTTTTTCAATGAGCAAAGCAGCACGTTGCGCAAGACATTGGTCGATCGCTAGCTGCGTTGAATTTTGCTCTTGTTCTAAAACATGTATGTCCTCGTTAACAGTGTCCTCCACTAGACTCTCTCGCTGTGGAAGATTGAGTGAGGCGAGTTGAGCCTGAACCGTTTGTAACTCTGTCATGATGTTTTTTTGCTGCTCAAATTGCTCATACATTTCATAATAAGCCTGCTCGTTTGGAACTTGTGCTTCATTCAATAGCTCAGCCATTTCAGTTGTATAACGGTCCAGTTTTGATTGCCCACCATCCATTTTTATCTTCAGGCCAGCTAGCTGTTCTTTTGTTTGCTGTACTTGCTGTTGATGTTGTTGTGCTTCAAGGTAGGCTGTCCGTAAATACATATATATTTCCTGTTCATTATAGGCTCCCTCTAAAACCTGTTGAAGCTGTTTATAAATATGCTGCTTTTCTTTTTGAACTTCTTGCATAAGGCTTAGGGTACTATTTTTTTTAGCTGCTAGCTCTTGCACACTCCGAATACGCATAAATAATTCGGGCATTAACGTTCTGGCGATTGTTCCCTGTAATCGATAACGTTTTAAAAAATGCTGGAGTGTGTGAGTGGCTTCTTCACTCTCTATCTCAGCCTGTTGAATTTTATATTCAAGAGAAGCGTATTGCTGCTCCTTCTCCTTTTGCTGTTCATTGACGTGTACCCAACGATCTTCATATCTTTGCTTCTTTAATAGCACCGCTTGTACCGTCATTTCCTCCTGCTCTAACTCTCGAAGAAGGGAACTATGCTCTTTACTAGTAGGCTCATCCGCTTGTTTAACATATCGGATAAATAACAGAGTCAGCAATGATAAAACAGCTCCGATAATGGTCGCAACTATGTTTTTTTCAAATACACCATAAATCAATGACAATAAACCGATTAGCAGTACAAGCCAGCTAAAATAATGAGGTTGCTTTTGTTTACTACGTTGCGATTTGGCCGCACGTAATTGCTCAAGCTTACGCTTTTGTTGGGGCCACTGTGCTAAAATATGTTCTTCTTCATTTGTTAATGACTCTTGCATGAGCCGTTGCTTTTGTTTGGCAATTGTCTCTAATTCTAGATGGACTTGCTCTAGTGAGCGTAGATGAAACTTTAGCTCGTCCTCTGCCTCCTCCAATTTACTTAATTGAAGCTGAAATTGTTGTTCCTGCTGGAGTGAAACCGTTTCTTCGAGAAGATTCTCCTGTGCCTCTGTCTCGAGTACGCCTAATAAACGAAACTGTGCTTTTATTTCTTGCTCAAACATAAAGAGATCATCATGTAAATTTTGCTCCTTCACCATCAGCTGATGCCACGTTGCCTCTTTTTGCATAAGACGAGCCATTTCATTGACTGTATGCTCATCCGCTATGGTAAGTACTTGATCTTGTAATGTTTGATATTGCTCCTTTAATTGCATTAGCTGCTGGCTTTCGTGTAATAGACGATCCTTTAATTGCTCATAGCGTCTTATACCTTCTGGCGGAAACTGTACATGTTGATAATTGACCAGTGTCTGCTGTAAAATCTGTTGCTGTTTGAGGAGAGGTAGTGCCTGCTTTTGAATCGTTAACTGCTGCCATTGTTGTTGCAGCAGTTTTTGCGTACTATAAAGCTTTTCTAGATTATGCTCAAGTAGTTGTAATTGCTTTAATTTGTCCTCAAATGTTAGAATCTTTCCCTGCTCCTGTTTAATCGTACGCTCAAGCTGCTTTAATTGCTCAACCTTTTGATTAATCACGGGTACTTTACCTGTTTTTTTAAACAGCTCATTTGCCTCTTTCTCCATCTTCTTTTCAAGAGCTGATAAATGTTGAACCCCTGTTGTGCCAGAGGCTAGTAGCAAATGGGTTAGCTCCTCCTCTGACATTTTTTCAATGCCCTGTAGCTCATGCAATGAAAATGAAAAAATGGATTCAAAGGACGTTCTAGAATACCCATATAAAAGCTTAGTTAATAGTTCCTCGTGTCCCGTTGTTCCATCCTCTAGATAAACAGAAACATCGCCCGCTGCCTTTCCTTTCACACGTTCAATAGTGCACTGGCCATAAATAGGATGCACGAGTGTGAGCTGACCACCATATTTCGTCGAAACTTTTGGTTCATATTTGCGCTGTGTCTGCTGCCGTATGGGGAAACCAAAGAGCATTTGTAGTATAAACTGCTGAATCGTCGTCTTTCCTGCTTCATTTAATCCATAAAAAATAGTGACATCCTCATTTAAGGAAATGGTGATGTTTTCATGCTTACCAAAGCCATATATTTGGATTTTTTGTATAGTCAGCATGTGATCACGCCCTTTGAATTTCTTCTGCCAATAATGCCTGTGCATTTTGCGTTAAGTTTTCAATATCCTTGTCACTTAGTGGCTCTATCAGCCTTGCACCACCAGCATATTGGTATAAATCTTTTAGAATATCTTTCCATTCATTACTGTCCCACTGCTCCATTAAGCTGACAACGGATTGAGTTGCTGCTGTCTGCTCATAAAGACTTGCTGTCTTCTGCAATACCAACTTTTGTACCCAACACATCGGCTCAATGCCTTCCTCCGTCTCTCGCACAGTATCTAACCATGCATCTACAGTTGCGTGTGCAAATAAAGCTTCCGTTTGTTCATCAATGTTTTGCAGGTGAAGCTCAACTACTGATGCCCCGTACTTCGTCCTATTCGTTGTGATCGCTTCCGAACATCTTTTTAGTAATTCATTGGCATGTACAACATTCGTACAATCCACTTCTATCGTGTTATAAACGACAGTAGATGTAGGGATAAAATCTAGCTCATTCGATGTTTGGGATAACGTCACGTCATAAAAGCCTTTCAGTCCTTGTTCTTTACGATGTCGACTTTGAATATTGCCTGGATAAACAATGGGAGGGTTTTGATGTAAAAGCTGTCGTTTATGAATATGTCCCAAAGCCCAATAATGATAGTTCTTTTCTATCAACTGCTGCTTAGTGAAAGGGGCGTAAACATCATGGGTCGTGTTGCCTGCCTCACTGCCGTGTAGCATACCAATATGAATGGCATGCTGATCCTGTGCAATTGGATAACTTTCAATAACTGATTCCTTTAAATGGCGTTCATGATAGCTGAAACCATATATATTTACTTGCTGGCCTCGGATTTTTAATTGAACCACGGTCGTTTCCGCTGGTAGTTCATAGACATTGCTTGGCAAAGCAAAGCGTGTCCAAGTGCCATTTAAATGATCGTGGTTACCATAGCTCACAATTACAGGGATGTTGTGTTGGAAGAGCTTTTCCATTGCATCCTGAAATCTTCGTTGTGCTTGCAAGCTACGATTTTCACCATCATAAATATCTCCAACAATTAATATAAAATCAGGTTTCTCTTGAATTGCTTTATGGATCATTTTATCGAATGCTTCAAAAGTACTCGACCTAATGTTCTTTAAAATGTGCTCAGGTAATCCAAATAAACCTTTAAATGGACTATCTAAATGTAAATCTGCCAAATGAAAAAAACGAATTGCTGTCATCCAATCACCTCAAATAGTAGATAATTATCGCCTCTGTACCGTAATATGTTCACTAAACAAAACCGAATATTTGTTCTATTTTATCATAGTTCACGTTTTATGAAAAATGGTATTACATAAAAAACAGCATTGCCTTACTTTTTCCACAATTTTCGTAATTTATCAAAAAATTCACTAGTTTTACCGTGAAGTTTATAAATCTTCTATGTATAATAGAAATATATTTAAGTAAAAGGGTGGGGTTTGTATGGAGAATTATCGTTTTACAGCTTTTGAAAAAACAGGGGAAACATTATTTGATGAAACTTGGACATTTGAAAATGATGAGGCTGCTAAACTAAACGGACAACAACAAATTGAGGAAAAAGGTGTTGCCGACAAAACTCATCGTCTTGTAAACGCTTCGGGTAAATTAATTTTATTCCATGTTTAGTGGCTAAAAGGCACGTAGTCAATGTTGCTACGCGCCTTTTATGATTGTTATTTTCCTACAAAGACAGGCATTCTTTTCTCTACAAATGCATGAATGCCTTCTAGATGATCTGTTGTTTTACGCATAGCGGATTGCCCCTCTGCTTCTAAAGCTAGGATATTTTCTAGCTGAGGCAAATTTTGAGCATGTAGAATTTTTTTCGTTGTAATCATGGAAGAAATAGGTGACGCAAGCATTTTACCAACAAGCTGATCTGCCATGGCAAATACAGTACCCTCTGGTGCAATAAAGTCAATAAGCCCTTCATCTAATGCTTCTTTTGCTGTTAATACCTTCCCCTCCCAAATCATCTGTTTCGCTTTAACAGTCCCCACACGTTCCTTCATGAAGAAATGACCACCTCCATCTGGGATTAGTCCTATTCCAATGAAATTCATAGCTAGCTTACTATTTTCACAAGCCACAACTATATCTGCCCCAAGTGTTAGACTAAACCCTAGACCTGCCGATGCACCATGAACAGCCGCAATCACAATCATTGGTAACTGATAATACGCTTTCACAATACGTGAAAGATAGACCATTGCCTCATCAATATTTAATGGTTTATTTTCATCTAACATAGCCTTGATATCGCCACCCGCAGAAAAGACTTTTCCTTCTCCACGAATAACAAGCACCTGTATATTTTGTTCCTGTTGGAGAGCCTCAAAGCATTCTGCGAGTTCTCGCATCATAACATCATCCATAGCATTCATCGCCTGCGGACGATTCAATGTTAACGTTGCACGACGTTCTAATTTTTCTAAAGTAATCGTTGAAAATTCCATCTCTATTACCCCCAAATATGAATAGTCATTCACTATGTACTATTCGTGTTTTTTTAGCAAACTCCTTCTACTCTAAGCAAAATTGCTCTTGTTATGCTATATTAAAGGACGAATATTGAGTTAAAGGTGGTAACGTATTTTGATACAGAAGGACTATCGTGTATTACTTTATTATAAATATATTACAATTGAAGACCCTGTAGCATTTGCAGAAGAACATTTAGCATTATGTAAAGAAATTGGACTTCTTGGACGGATTTTAGTAGGCTCTGAAGGCATTAATGGCACCGTTTCTGGTACCGTTGAGCAAACAGATGCTTATAGGAATCATATGAAGGCAGATGCTCGTTTTAGTGATATTATGTGGAAAATCGATGAGGTGGAAGGACATACCTTTAAGAAAATGCATGTACGTCCTCGTCAGGAAATTGTCCATTTAGGTTTGGAGCATGATATTAATCCTTTGGAAATCACAGGCGATTATTTATCGCCTAAAGAATTTATGGAACAAATGCAAGAAGAGAACACTGTGATTATCGACGCCCGAAATGACTATGAATATGATATTGGTCATTTCAAAGGTGCTGTACGACCTGATATTGAAACCTTCCGTGACCTTCCAGCTTGGATGGAAGCACATAAAGAAGATTTTGCAGATAAAAAGATTTTAACTTACTGCACAGGTGGTATTCGCTGTGAAAAATTCTCTGGTTGGCTAAAACGTGAAGGCTATGGTAAAAGTGTTGGTCAATTACACGGTGGTATTGCAACCTATGCAATAGATCCTGAAGTAAAGGGCCAGCTATGGGATGGTCAGATGTTTGTTTTTGACCGTCGTCGAAGTGTACCGATTAATCAGGTTGAGCATGTCATCGTTGGGAAGGATTACTTCACAGGTGAACCTTCTGAACGTTATACAAACTGTGCAAACCCTGAATGTCATAAATTAATGTTATGTGAGGAAAAACACGAAGCATTTTATATGCGTAGCTGTTCAGATGATTGCCGCCGTGCAGAACGCAATTTCTTTGTCGAAGAGAATGGTTGGACGAAGGAGCAGGTTGAGGAGCAAATTGCTAAGATTGCAGAGATTCAAAACGCAAATTGTTAATACTTGGTGAGATAGGGTTTAGCCGTGTGCGTAAATGGTCTAAACCTTAAAATAGTAAGCCATCTACTAGCCCATCCAAAAAGAGCATCGTCCTGATGAACGATGCTCTTTTTCTTATTATTCCTGCGCTAAATAGCGCCCAACCTGCCGTCCACTAAATAAACAGCCTCCGACAAATGTCCCTTCTAAAGCACGATAGCCATGAACACCCCCGCCACCGAAGCCACTTACTTCACCAGCAGCAAATAAACCTGGCATAGGTTGACCATCCATACCCAACACCGCACCATTTAAATTTGTTTGTAAGCCACCCAAGGTTTTCCTAGTTAGAATGTTTAAACGTACGGCAATTAATGGCCAATTTTTAGTATCTAGAATTTTATGTGGTTTGGCAACACGCACTAATTTATCTCCAATATAATGCCTTGCCCCATGAATAGCGTTAACCTGTAAATCCTTCGTAAACTTATTGTCCATTTCTCGATCCCTTGCCAAGATTTGCTCTTTCACTTTCATGAAATCCAGTAGCTCATTCCCTGCTAGTTTATTCATGCCTTCTACTAGTTCTTTTAAATCATGTGCAATCACAAAATCTTCGCCATGATTTTTAAAAGCTTGGATAGGGGCTGGTGGACCTGGCATTATACGCTTAAGCACATCACTAATGCTTTTGTTTGTTAAATCTGGGTTTTGTTCTGAACCAGATAGTGCAAATTCCTTCTCAATAATTTTTTCCGTTAAAATAAACCAAGAGTAATCATAACCTGTTTTTTGAATTGCCTCTAACGTACTGAGCGTATCAAAGCCTGGGAAGTTGGGTGCATGGAATCGATTACCTTCTGCATCAAACCATAAGGAGGAAGGCCCTGGTAAAATACGAATGCCATGGTTGGGCCAAATTGGATCCCAATTTCTTAATCCCTCTGTGTAATGCCACATGCGATCACGATTTACAATACGTCCTCCAGCATGTTCTGTGATTTCTAGCATTCTCCCATCAACGTAAGCTGGCACACCACATACCATATTTTTAGGAGGAGTCCCAAGTCGTGCAGGCCAATTTTTTCTTATTAAATCAAAATTAGCCCCAATACCGCCACTTGCTACAATCACGGCATCGGCTTCGTAGGAAAATTCGCCAATCCCCAATCTCGAACTTTTTTCACCTCGATTAATAAAGGTTTCTGCTAGCACTGTTCCACTGATTCCTGTAATTGTTCCATCATGTTGTATAAATTCATCCACACGATGTCTTGGTCTAAAATCGATAAATCCATCTTTCATAGCTTGCTTTACTTTATTTACAAATGGCTTTACTATGCCAGGACCAGTTCCCCATACAATATGAAATCTTGGTACAGAATTGCCATGTCCTCCCGCTAAAGAGCCTCCCCGTTCTGCCCATCCAACCACAGGGAAAAATTTGATACCTTTTGACTTTAACCAGTCATATTTTTCACCTGCAGCAAAATCAACATAGGCTCTGGCCCATTTATAAGCCCACGAATCCTCATCTTCTAAACGATCAAAGCCTGCAGTTCCTTGCCAATCTTGCCACGCCAGTTCTTTACTATCTTTAATTCCAAGCCTTCGCTGCTCTGGAGAATTTACTAAAAATATCCCACCAAAAGACCAATATGCCTGTCCCCCTATTGAATTTTCAGACTCTTGATCTACTAAAAGAACTTTTTTCTTTGCATCGATTAACTCACAAGCAGCAACTAAACCCGCAAGTCCAGCACCAACTATTGCAACATCGTACTGCATTTTTACACCCCCAAATCAAATCATCCTTATCTAACATTCTTCTCTCACAGCCTGTTTACCTTCTAAAATCTAATTTTTTGTCTAAAATGTGACAAGCGAAAATGTTCGCTTTCTTACACTAAAATCATCAAGGAATAGCATAAATCATCTAATTCATTCCATTTAATTACCATATAATTTTTTAACCGTAAACTACATGGAACACTGATACTATCGCACTTTTCAAATATCGTTAACGCTTTCATTGTATCCTCCAAAAAGACGAATATTAAACACTAATAAAACAAACAATGTTCGTTTTTAGTTATTATTCAGACTTTTGAAGTCTATATTTTTTAAGTTTTTCAGAAATATCGTTGACAAAGGTGAACAATAGGGATTATGATGTTAACAAATTTAATCACACAAAATATAACGACGGAGACATACTAGTCACAAGAAAATCCAAAGAGAGCTGATGGTTGGTGTAAATCAGTGATTTCTACGATAATAGTTCCACTCCAGAATAGATAAGCCGAACAACTTAACAGTAAGCTTATCCGTCCCATGCGCGTTACGCATATAGCTAAGACTGCCAGAATAAATTTTCCAGCAGTGATTAAGGGTGGTACCGCGAACCAATGTTTATTCAGCCTTTCGCCCCTTACAACACAATAACTGTGTCTGTAAGGCGTGGAAGGCTTTTTATATTGTTTTCGATTTAGAAAGGAGATCGTTTGCATGCTGTAAGATGTTCGAATTTTACAAATTTCAGACTGTCGTAGATAAATCCACAACCCATATTTATTAAAAAGGAGCTAATTATAATGACTACTGCAACAAAAAACATTAACGTATTTATCGCTGATCCACTAAGTGAGGATGGTATTTTCCCATTACGTCAGGAGCAAGATTTAGATTTAAACATTATTGTAGACACTGGTCTTGCACCAGAACAATTAATCGCTAAAATTGCAGATGTGGATGTATTACTTGTTCGTTCTCAAACAACTGTGACACGTGAAGTGATCGAAGCAGCTAAAAACTTAAAATTAATTGGTCGTGCTGGTGTGGGTGTCGATAATATTGACCTTGCTGCTGCTACTGAACATGGCATTATCGTTGTCAACGCACCAGATGGTAACACAAACTCAGCTGCTGAGCATACAATCGCGATGATGACTTCACTTGCTCGTCATATTCCACAAGCTTTTAATACATTAAAAAATGGAAAATGGGATCGCAAATCTTATGTTGGTGTTGAGCTAAAAAATAAAACGTTGGGTGTTGTAGGCTTTGGACGAATCGGTGTTGAAGTAGCTTATCGTGCCAAAGGTCAACGTATGAATGTTATGGCATACGATCCTTTCCTAACAGATGAACGTGCAAAAGAATTAGGTGTAACAAAAGCAACAGTTGAAGAAATTTGCGAAGCAGCAGATTTCATTACAGTTCATACACCACTTCTTCCTGAAACACGTAATCTTATTAATAAAGAAAAATTTGCGATGATGAAAGATGGCGTGCGTATCATTAACTGTGCACGTGGTGGAATTATCAATGAAGATGATTTATATGATGCAATCGTAGCAGGAAAAGTAGCTGGTGCTGCCCTAGATGTATTTGTTTCTGAACCAGCAACAGATCATAAGCTACTGACATTACCACAGGTAATCGCAACGCCTCACTTAGGTGCATCGACAATTGAAGCACAAGAATCTGTTGCGGTTGATGTATCAAACGACATCATTAAATTTTATAAAACAGGTACCGTAACAAACCCTGTAAACATGCCATCTATTCCGAAAGAGCTTCTTGCACAAGTTGAGCCTTTCTTTGAATTAGCTGAAAAGCTTGGTTCATTCCTATCACAATTAACAACAGAGCCTGTAAAAGAAATCAACCTATCTTATGCTGGTGAAGTAGCAAACTATGATGTACGTCCATTAACTTCAAATGCACTAAAAGGCTTATTAGCAAAAAATCATGGTAATCATGTAAATGATGTCAATGCCCGTTACTTATCTGAACGTATCGGCATGAAAATTAATGAGCACAAAACAACAACTGCTAAAGGCTTTACAAGCTTAATTACGATTGAAATTATTACTGCTAATGAAACACATACAGTAGCTGGTACATTATTAAACGGTTTAGGTGCACGTATCGTAAAAGTAGAAGACTATGTTGTGGACGTCATTCCACAAGGTCACCTTCTTTACATTAAAAATACGGACAAACCAGGTGCAATTGGCCGTGTAGCAACAAAGCTTGCAGAAAAAGAAATCAATATCGCAACAATGCAAGTTGGCCGTGCACAGGTTGGTGGTACAGCGGTTATGATGCTAACGGTTGATAATGTTGTAACTGAAGAAGATTTAGTTTTTGTAGCACAGCTTGAAAACATTGATGAGGTAAAAGCCATTAACCTATAATTAATCATAACAAGAAGCAGGGAGTCTCTACTCTCTGCTTTTTATTTTGGTAAAATGATACTTTTCTAAGGGTTCTTCGTCTTTAAAGAAAAGGAGGTGTACAGCTTGAAGATAGAAGAAATATTTTACTTACATAACCACACCATTTTTAAATACTTATATTACTTACTAAATGATGAAAAATTAGCGGAGGATTATACACAGGAAACCTTTGTCCGTTATTTGAAACATCACCAAACAATAAAAGAAGGAGCCGATCTCGCTTGGTTGCGGTGCACTGCACGTAACCTTGCCTATGATCATTATCGTCGAAAAAGGATAATTCAGTTTGTCCCTTTTTTACAACAGCATGAAGAACAAGCGTCACCTTCTCCTCATCAATGGCTGATGCAACAAGAAGATGCCAAGATGCTATATCTTGCTATTCGTAAACTAAAAATCACCTATCGTGATGTAATCATTCTGCGCAAAATAGAGGGACTATCCATCGAGGAAACCTGCACTATCCTTGGCTGGAATGAGGGAAAAGTAAAAAACACATTAAAACGAGCACTCATCGCATTAAAAAAACAGTTAGGAGGTGAGATGGATGAAGAATGATAAGAAGACATGGCAACACTTAGATGATTTAATGTTATCTGATCAGCAGCAAAAAAAATTATTACGCAATATGACAGAGCCCTCAGTAATTAATAAACAAAAGACTAAAAATAAATGGAAAATTCCTTCTGTGTCATTGCTATTTATAGTAGTTCTTTCTATATTACTATTATCTTTTGTTCAAAGTCCTACTAATTCTCCTACAACAATGGATTCCTCCAAAGCAATCCAACGAATCTATTTAAAGGAGAATATGAACAAGGAAACCTTTATAGCACAGGATTCTTGCCTTTATGTTCCTCAGCAATGCTATGCTCATGCAAAGGCTATCACACAGCTACAACAAAACTGGGACAACGCTTCTCCTGTAACAATATCCGCTAGTCAGTGGAAAAGTGGTACTATCTATGATATTTTGATTCTCTATAATGACCGTACACAAGAGAAATGGAAGGTACTCAATAACAAGATTTTCTTCAATGTTGAAACACAGCAAGCCTTTCTGATTGAAGAGTCATTTGACTCACTACGCTATTTTTATGATGAGAAGCGGTCGACGAAACTTATTATTGGGAACATTTTCATCCTACTTATGCATTTTATACTATGGATTGCTAAAAAAAGAATGCCTTATACAGAACGTCGCTTTTTTGCAGCGACAGTTGAGCATGCCATTGCCAATGCCATCATGCTCGTGTTGTTTGGAGGTATTTCATTTGGTATCTATCTTGTACACCATACTATTCATGCAGTAATTATTTATGGCCTTTTCTCACTCTACTCCTTTATGCAAATCTATTATCGTAAAAAGGCTGGTGAACCTCAGGGTTACTTAATAGCTAGTGCTCTTGTTCAGCTTTGTCTAGCTATAGCTTTTACATGTTTATATCTTGGACTAAATGTCTATTTTTAACAAAAAATGTACTGACTCCATGAGGGATCAGTACATTTTTATATTATAGCTTATTTACAAGCTCCATCAATGCTGTCAAAGAGTCTACCTCATAGGAAGGTATCACAGCACCATCAGCAATATGGTTTTCACGATTAATCCATACATTGCGCATACCCACACGTGATGAGCCTAAAATATCGGTATTCAAATTATCGCCAACCATAATGGCCTCATCAGCGGTAATTCCTACTTTTTCCATAACATATTCAAAAATGGACGCATCCGGCTTCCCTTTACCAAAGTCTCCCGAAATAATAATGTGATCAAAATAGGGGGCAATTTCTGGAGTGATTTCTAGTTTTAAGTTTTGCAGACTTGGTGCACCATTTGTTAGCAAGACAAGCTGATATTTTCCTTTTAATTCATCTAACACCGCAAAAGTATCTTCGTATAAAAATGGCGCTACTTTACGCTCGGCTACAAAGCGCTCTCCTAGCTCGGCTCCAAACGCTGTATCCTCAATACCAAGAGCAGCTAACCCTTTTGTCCAAGCCGCTGCACGATAACTAGGAACAATTTCTTTCATTTTTTTGAAAGAATCTGTAGCGTCATCAAAAGTTCCCCAAAGACCTTCAAACGGATTAATACCAATTAAAACGGTATAATCATATGTTTCATAACCTTCATATAAAGCACGTGCCTCTCGACGAACCGCTTCCTCTAGCTCAGCAGGGTTCACATGATGTACTGTTGCAGCATAGTCACATGTTTTTTCAAATGCTGTTTTGACCGATTTTTTATCCCATAGTAATGTATCATCTAAATCAAAAATAATTGTATTTATCGACATTTTGTCCGCTCCTAGCTCACGATTAATACTACTATTTTAGCATATTTTCAAAATATTTAGGATAACAAATTATGTACAATTCCTCTATCTAAAAACAAGCTGTGCGTCAAATCTTCACAGCTTGTCATTTATTAATTATGTTTATTACGCAAACGGTTCATTAAACTTTGAATGTCTGCCCTTTTTTGTTGTGTTTCATCTTGTAAAATTTCAATATAGTAAATGCCATCTTTTTCTTCTATCTGCACACGATCACCTACTTGCACTGGCTTGTTCATGGCTGACTGTGAAATAATGAGTTGTTCCTCTTCCTCTGGAAACATTAAGAAAATCGCATAGCCATCTTCAATACGGTCTAATGTGTATTTACTCGAGCTCACTGACAAGTTCCCCTTTCTCATTGCGTAATTGCGCAGCATCTCCATCATTTAACCAAATCTGTTTAGTTGTCCATTTCAAATAATTTTGCCCTTCTCTTGCATTAGCTCCACTTGTAATATAAATTATTTTCCCTGGCTGTAAAGTGAGATTTGGAAAATTAAACACTTGATTCCCTTCAATTGAAACAAGCTGCCAATCCTTTAAAGAAACAGCTTGTTGTCCATTATTTTTAATGCCTACAATTTCAGTAACTAAATCCTTGCTGACGATCTCAATAGCTGGAGCGGATACTTCTATTTCGGTAGTTTTTTTGCTAGTTTCCACTTTAGAAGTTTCCTTCCCATTCACTGTATAGTTTACCCCATCTGTGGATACCGTAATCGTTCCTAAATCCGCTGTGGCATAGATTTTACTACCAATAGCCTGCAAACGATCTACTACTTCTGCATGTGGATGGCCATATTTATTATCTTCCCCGTAACTTAATATCGTGACTTCTGGTTTTACAGCCCGAATGAATTCCTGTGAGCTACTTGTGTTAGAGCCATGATGCCCTGCCTTCAGAACAGTTGCTGTTACATCATACTGCAGCATTTCTTTTTCTAATGCTACTCCAGCATCTCCTGTTAATAAAAAAGAGACATTGCTATAAGTCATTTTTAAAACAATGGAAGCATCATTATTATCTGATGCCTGCTCATTCGCATTCAATACTTTCACAGTTACATCCTTATCAAACTCAATAGTTTCACCTGTTTTTGGCACATAATAAGGGATATTTTTTTCATCAATTAGTGTCAGCATTTCTTCAAAGGTTTGGGATGTATGTACTTTACCCGAATCATAAAATTGCTCAATCGTAAGTGAATTTAACACAGGAATGAGACCGCCAATATGATCTGCATCTGGGTGTGTCGCTACAACTACATCGAGCTTGCTCACTCCAAGTTCCTTTAAATAAGAGACAATCTGCTGCCCTGCACCTTTCACTCCTCCATCCACAAGCATTGTTTTACCATTTGGTGATTCAATCAATATGGAATCCCCTTGACCCACATCAATAAAATGAACGCGCATATCATGACCAGCCGTTACAGCCATTTTCTCTGGCTTGATTGCCTCAGTACAGCCTGCTATTAAAAAAATACAAAAGAGCAATACTATTATCTTTTTCATCAACTAACTTCCTTTCTCTTTTTCTATTATACAAAAAGAGAGCTAGCCATGGGCCGCTCTCCTTCTTCTTTAAACGAATATCCACCATAAAATCATCGTAATTGTAATTGTGACAAGACCCTGCAATAAAGTTGCGACCGTTTGTGCTTTATAGGCCTGTGTGACTTCCATGCCACTATACTGTGTAATTACCCAGAAAAAGCTGTCGTTCACATGACTAACTGTCATTGCTCCAGCACCAATTGCCATCACCACTAATGCTAACGGTACCGCTCCCTCAATTCCTAATGTTACAAGCATTGGCGCTACTAAAGTAGAGGTGATCACAAGTGCCGTTGTGGAAGAACCTTGAGCTGTTTTCAATGCTGCCGCTACAATAAATGGCACAAGAAGGAATAATGTACCTGATGCAAACATGCCTAAATCCATTTCCTGAAGCATTTCTCCAACACCAGCATTTTTAATAACAGTTCCAAATGAACCGCCAGCTCCTGTAATAAGTAAAATAGGAGCCGCTTCTTTTAAGCTTTCACCAATCCAGCCCGTTAATGTCGTTTCACTAATTTCAGGTAATAATAAAAATGCCGATGCTACACCTAAAAATAAAGCTACTGTTGGTGAACCTAAAAATTTAAAGATTGTATTGAATGTCGATTCTGTATCACCAACTAATGCTGCTATAGAACCTAGACCAATTAACACAATTGGTAAAACGATTGGCAAAAAGGCTTTAAATGTTGACGGCATTTTGCCAAAAGATTTAATCACTTCCTCATAATCTAATGTCTCTACCTCATCTTCGGGTACTCGAATCTTTGTCGCCACTTTCACCGACCATAGATAACCTACAAATGTCGCTGGTATCGCTACTAATAAACCAATGACAATGACCGTTCCTAAATAATCCGCAGCACCAATATTCCCTGCTGCTGCAATAGGTCCTGGAGTTGGTGGCACTAATACATGTGTAGCAAATAAGCCCGTTGCTAAAGCTACTGCCATTGAAGCAATTGTGACATTTGCTCGCTTTGCCAATGATTTTTGTAAGCTGGATAAAATAATAAAGCCTGAATCACAAAACACTGGAATGGACACGATATAGCCAATTAAAGACATCGCTAATTGAGGACGCTTTGGCCCTACAATTCTTAACACGACTTCCGCCATTCGATAGGCAGCACCTGACTTTTCTAATATTAAGCCTATAATCGTACCAGCGATAATAACTAAGCCAATGCTTGTCATCAAGCCACCAAATCCAGTATTAATACTTTCAACGACTGATAATAATGGCATCCCTGATGCCATTCCAACAAAGAAAGCACTAATTAATAGCGCTAAAAACGGGTGAAGCTTTAACTTAGCCGTCCCCAGTACAACAAATAATACCCCTATTAAAATAATGATGAACAACATCTAGTCATCCCCCTTTTGTATGGTACGCTCAATCAATCTCTTAGTTTTTAAGCGAATATAGTGCGTAGGATCTTGCATCGCCTGCTGCACACTAGTCTCCTCATCTACTAAAGATTCGATAACTGTAAAATACTCTTGCAGAGCTGTCTTCGCCTTTCCATCGATTCCTCCCGATAATAACAATGCCTCTACCTTAGCAAGTCTAGCAGCCTTTGCCACACCCAATGGTGCCTTACCATGTAATGTTTGTAGATCGGATTTACCTTCTCCTGTTATCACAAACTGTGCCTCTACTAAATGTGCCTGAAGCTGTACAGCATCTAATACAATATCAATCCCTGCATGGAATGTTCCATTTAAAAATGCGATTAAAGCACCACCCATTCCCCCAGCAGCTCCCGCACCTTTATAATCATGCAGCCGAATGGAAAATTGAGCTTCAACAATATCTGCAAAATGCTTTAAACAGCGATCAAATTCGGCAATCTGCTGTTTTCGGACACCTTTTTGTGGACCAAAAATGGCTGTTGCCCCTCGTTCACCAATGAGCGGATTATCAACATCACAGGCTATTGTAAATGTCGCCTCGGCTAATCTAGCATCTAGCTGGCTAATATCTATAACATTTAATTTCACTAAATTAGAAACTCCAGCCTCTAGCTCTGAACCATCCTCCGTCATTAATCGAACGCCTAATGCCTGTAACATTCCAATCCCAGCATCATTCGTGGCACTTCCACCAATGCCGATAATAAACTTTCTATAGCCTTGATCGAGTGCGGCTTTAATTAACTGGCCAGTGCCATAAGATGTAGCTAGCTCTGGATTTTTCTCATTATCTTGTAGCAGCATAATGCCAGATGCTTGGGCCATTTCTATAACACATGTTACTTGATCCCCCAACACTCCATATTGAGCCTGAATTGCCCTTCCCAATGGATCTAGGACGTTTACAGAAAAATATTGACCTTCTGTAGAGGCAATCAGTGATTGTAGCGTGCCTTCTCCCCCATCTGCAACTGGTAATACGATTGTTTCAATCGATTGATCCGCATCCAGGATTCCTTCCTGCATTGATTTTGCTACTTCAACTGCTGACAGAGTACCCTTGTAGGAATCTGGACTAATGATGACCTTCATGCTATACCTCCACTTATGTCGTCCATTGACATTTACGTAAATTTTCATATCCTAAGTTAAGCGCTTACAATTTATTATAATGACAATAAATTCAGAAAACATTATAATGGGTGTACAATTTAACTGTCCTATAACAGGCTGTTTTTTATGCGAGGTGTATAAACATGTTGACGAAAAAATTAGCAGAAGAAATCGTACATCAAACGATGCTACGTTTGCGCCACAATATTAACGTCATTAGCCCAAGTGGCGTGATTTTAGCCTCTGGCGATAAAATGAGGGTGGAAAATATTCATGAAGGTGCCCTTCATGTGACACAAACAAAAGAGACATTAATTATTAACGAAGAAAATATCGAGCAGTATCCGAACACAAAACCAGGCATTAATATGCCAATCATGTATCAGGATGAAGTAGTAGGGGTTATTGGCATCACAGGAGAGTCTGAGGATATGTTTGAAATTGCCAATCTTGTACAACTCACAACAGAAATTATGACACACCAAGCCATTGTTGAATCTAAAAGTGAATGGCAACGAAAAAATAATGATTATATATTTGAAGCACTTGTTCATGGTAGTAAGTTAGATGCAGCCTTAAATGAACGAATTCAAAAATTACCCTTTGCTCTAAAAGCTCCCTTTCAAGTGATTTTAGTGAGCTTTAATGAGACATCTTACGTAGAAAATTCAATTCCCCTTTTTTTTGAGGATTTATTTTATAAACAGCCTATTCTTGCCGGTCATAGCCAATTGCAAGAATACTATATTCTGCTGACAAATTGTGAAGATCAGAGTTGTCGTCCCATTATCAAAGCACTACGCAAACAGAAACAGAAGCTGCCTTCTCTTCAAATAGGTATTGGTCCTGTTGTGCAACATGTATCACAGCTTCCCTATAGCTACCAAGGCGCTAGAACAGCCCTAGAATTTGCAACAGTCCAGAATGAATTAACCTTTTTTGAAGATGTCGAGTTATTTTCTCTTTTTAAGCCTCGAGAATCAGAAGAAGTACAAGCATTTCATCATCGTATACTGAAAAATATGGACGCTAAACAGTTGGAAACATTACAATCATTTTTTGACTGTAATTTACAATTAAAGCTTTGTGCACAACAACTGGCTATTCATCGTCATACGCTTACCTACCGATTAAATAAAATAAGAGAAATGACAGGCTATGACCCACAATATTTCGAGGATGCCGTTATTTTAAAAATGGCCTGTACATTGCGAACACTACAAATAATGAAGGCAACCTGAACAACGCAGATTGCCTTTACCTTTATGCTTTATATAATTCATCTAAAAACTCTATTTTTTTCCCAATAGCCTCTTCAAAGGTCATAATATAGGCTGCTGGATCTTTCGGATTGTGGAATTGCGTAATTCTTCCTGTCTCAGGATGAACAAATTTAGAGGATGCTCCACAGCCAATCCCTAAGATTGTCTGCACCTCTTCCATAATCACAATATTGTAGATACTTTCTTCACCAGCCTTACTATAGCCGACATTTTCTAAATTACCTAAAATATTTTTTTGACGGTATAAATAATATGGAACATAGTCATTTTCTTTAGTCCAAACCTGTGCCATTTCCATCATTTCGGCCACTGTATCGCGATCCGCTACTTTGTATTTATCCTTATTACGTGTCATCTCTGACGCTCGTTTAAATGATAGCGTATGAACCGTTAATGATTCTGGCTGCATCTTAGCAGATTCTTCTAAAGAATGCTGGAACTCGTCTACCCCTTCATTCGGTAATCCAATAATGAGATCCATATTAATATTGTTCATACCTGATTCTCGTGCAAGCCAAAATTTATCAATGGTTTCCTGAACCGTATGATGACGACCAATTGCTTTTAATGTTTCATCTGTATATGATTGCGGGTTAACGCTAATACGATCAATGCCCCATTTTTTTAGTACCTCTAATTTTTCAGGTGTGATTGTATCTGGTCTGCCGGCTTCAACAGTCACCTCTCGAATTGTTTCGGGATTCGGGAAAGACTCATACATTGTTTGATATAAGGCGTCCATTTCATCTGCCTCAATTGAAGTTGGTGTGCCGCCGCCCCAATAGATAGAGGTGATTTTCATATTATTGTCCTTTAACCATTTGCCCATTTCGCGCAACTCAATATGCAAGCCATCTAAAAAGGTTGCCACACGACCTTGCTTACGGTTACTACCAATCGCATAGGCTGGGAAAGTACAATACGCGCACTTCGTCGGACAGAATGGAATGCCAATATAAACACTAATCTCTTGCCCAATCTCATCTATATCAGGAATGGTTACTAATTGTCGTTCCACAATTTCCTTTAATAGTGCCACCTTGTCCTCTGATAAACGGAAATCTCGAATCAAAAGATCAGCAATCTCTTGTTCACTTTTCCCTCCTTTTCTAAATTTATGATAAAGCTTTGTTGGGCGCACACCTGTTAAAATCCCCCATTGCTGATGCATCCTCGTATGCTGCTCAAGCACATTTAAAAATACATGTGATAATGCACGTTTCATACGAATATTTAGCTCACGATCAGTCGCTGCTGATTCATATTGAATGCTATATTCATTTGTATATTGCTGCCCATCTACAGTCAATACGGCTTTTGTAGAAATGGAAAAATCGTCCCCAGTCTGATAATCAAATGATGCAGACATATCTGCTCCCTCTGGTTCTACCTTCAGCTTGGAGTCCTCAAAAAATAAATTCGCTATATGATTTAATACCCTTATCCAATCCTCAGGATATTTTTGATCTATGTGAATAATTTTCATCTTATTTCGCTCTCTTCTTTTCTTATTCCAGATATAGTGCAGATTTAAGTTTAACAAATTTCTATGTCTTTAAGCAAAGTAACAATTATAATCCTAAAATAACAGAATATTCTGTTTTGAAATAGACAAACTATTTCTTTATCATTATAATTTTTAAAAAGGTGGTGTTGATAGTGTTTATTTTAAAAAATAGCAACCGAATAGACATTTCTCGCTTTATACATCAAATAGAAATAACATTTCACCAGTTTGACTTAGAACGTTGTGATGAAAAAACATTATATGTAACGGTTTTATTTAGATATGGCACACATCATGTTCTTTGTGATTTTATCTATATAATCAACCAACAAGACATTTATGGTGCCATCTCTATCAATGAGCACTATGAAAAAGCAAGAGAATTTATTCAACAACACTCCCAGCAATTTTTACTGTATTCAGATGAAATGACATTAGCCAAAAATTTTATGAATACAGTGTCTTTTAAGCAATGTCTTCAACAATTTGCAAAAAGGTATCCTACCTATGCTTCCTTGAAAAACTACTATCCCATAGCAATAGCATAATGACCACAAATGAAAAGAGTATGCCAAAAACTTTCGGCATACTCTCCTAGTGTTAAAAAACAAACAATAAACTTTCGAAAAAGGCTTTTCGTTTTAGGCCACTTACTTGCTGCTTTTACGCCGAACAAAATCAGTTTCGCCGTCTCGCTATCCTCCCGGAGTCGGACGTCCATGGAAAGGACGTTGGCGGAGCGAAAATCAACCTTTTGCCTTGGTCAAAAAGACTTTTTCAGCTATTGATATGATCTTTAATCTTTTATTTTAAATATTCTTCAACAAATTCAACCGGTACATAGGTTTTTGTGTCTTTCAGTGTTGGTGCTACTTTTAGTGTGCGTAATGCTTTATTATAGCCAAATGTTGTTTCTCCACGCGTCAATGTGTAAGACATATTTCCCTTTGTAAGAATAGCCCCTTTACCAGTTGAGTCCACTTTGAAGCCAAGCTTTTCAGCAATTATACGTAATGGCACCATTTTTGTACCAGCTACTTCGTAAGAGTCTGATGTGATAATTTTATCAATTTCTTCATTTACTGGATTCGTCGTAGTTGCGGGATAATCATCCAGTACAATCACTTTAGATGGTGTTGTTTGTGCTGGAATACTTTTAGTAGAGGCTGTATAGAAAACAACTAGGTGCTTCTCTGTTAAATCTTTAGCCTCTACTTTTTCACTTTTTGCATTTAATAGCTCTGTTTCATTACCGATATTTAGTTTTAACATATCATACGTATTCGTTAAATCCTCAAAGAAATAATCAACTTCAACAAAGCCAACTTCTTCTGATTCTACAATGACAACCTCAGGATTGAATTGTGGTGGATAAATATATTTTTGAGGCTTGTTGGCAAATGTATAAGCGATTACTTTATCTCCTTTTTGAAGATCCACTTTCTTACCTGTATTGTCAAACACAAGAGTATCTTTCGTCATTTCTAATACATTTATTTGCTCGCCGTCTTTTACAGTGTAGTATGTAATGTTTTCTCCAACACGAACATCTTCCACAGTACCACGCGTATTATTGAAAATGTGTACTGGATCTATTTGAATTTGTGGTACTTCTGCTTCTGTAGCATGCTGCTCATTTGCTGAAGCTACTGGCACCATGGCACTTCCAAATAATAATGCAGTCATTGCCACTGGTGCTATCTTTTTCATGTTCATAAAAATCTCTCCTTATTGTTTGAGTTCAAAGGAGTAGTAGTTTTAAAATGGGAAAAGTTTCATCATAAGCAGAGAAATTTATGAAAAAAGGTGATGTCATCAGCAGAAACAGTCATTTTGAAAGGCGATGGTTGATGTCCGTTCTGCCAGTGTTCTTTCCAGGGGGCATCCGATGAGCAAGCTCTACTCACTGCGTTCACTCCAATCAACCATGTACAAAAGTGTCTTTTCCTTATCTTTCATACGAGCCGTAGTGAAAATAACTCACTATTTTTTATGAGTAGAGAAAGGATAGTCTCTTATTGTCAATATGGAGAAGCGATGAGTGACACCCCCCCTCCAGAAAGAGTAGTGAATACCTTCACTTTATATCAAAACCTTTACTAAAGTGAATACTTCACTTTATTTCAAAACCTTTGCTAACAAGAAACATTTTTATGAATTGAAGTGGAAGGCTATTTGACTCCCGCTCACCCACAGGAAAGCAAGTAGCCTGCAACGGAAATCCATGTTCACCTTTTGCATAAATTCTATGGATGGTTTTGTTTTTCAACACTATGAAGAGGTAACAGTCACTACTGCCTCCTCTTCTTCGTTAGTCTTTTACAATCTCTCTCAAGCCCGTAATATTTATACCATTTAACGCTTGTGTAGCAAGACGATCCGCTTCAGCATTATCTTTACGGGAGACCAGCTGATATTCTGGTTGAATGTTAAACTGCTCTAGCTTGGCATCGATTTTATCTGCCCAGCTTGCTAACTCCTTTTCTAAAGCAGGCCATTCCCCATTTAACTGATTGATGACTACTTGCGAATCTCCTATAATTTTCACAGGCAAATGGTGAACATTTAACAATTCTAGCTCCACTAAGCCTAAATAAAGTGCCGCATACTCTGCTTCATTGTTTGATTTTAGTTCAGACGAAAAGGCATTTTTTCTTAATCGGAAAGGTTTACCATTTTGTTCATAATAAATGGCACATCCTAACCCTGCCTGCCTTGTCCCAAGGTCAAACCCACCATCAAAATAGACAGTAATATTATGCGGCTCCGTCTCTATTTCCTTTAAATAGGCTTTTAGCTCTTTCAGTGACCAATTGGTATCTTGCCGATCTATGCAATGTAACGATTTTACTCTTCCCGTTCTTTCCATATCCTCTGCTAGTAATAATGCTTGAGCAGCAGGCATTTCAGCTGAACGTAAAACAGTTGTTGCTCCTTTTGGTGTTTTATAAGTCCATTCAATGATGACATGCATAATCATAACCTCCGATACTCCCTGACTTATACATAAAGTAAAAACGTGTACCGACCACTTGCGGATACACGTTTTCTTCTTACTTGTTATATGTGCAATTCCGAGGACAATTATTCCTTTTTAAATTGCAATTTATCACATTTTTATTTATTGAATTCCTTCGTATAAACCTTGAATAGGTTTTATTAAAATGCGATTCACTTCTTCGATTACTTTACTTAACTTCATTTCTGACTCAAGCATCGTTGAGATTTTTTCATTTTGCTGTGCAAGCTGTGCTGCTTTTTGTGCATAGACAAGCTCATCTTCCAGTATATCCTCACCTGCTAATTGTTTTTTCTGTAAATCAATTTGGATTTTACGGAAGTTTTTAAAGACATTTAATGCCTCTTCATCATTCTTTACAACTTCAACTGCAGCTTTTAAAGCTTCAAACTCAGGAATCTTCCGAAAAGTTGCCTCTAACGCATTAATGTCATTATAAATATTAATCATTCATACATTCTCCTTTTAAATAAAGTAAACAATTAAACCTTGCACAATCCCAATCAATCCACCAAGAACTGCACCTAATACGGTAATCATTTTAAACTCACGTTTTGAAATACCTAATACAAGCTCCTCTAATTTTTCTACTGGGAAAGAGTCTACCTGTTCTCTAACAACCTCTTGTAAGTTTAAACGTTTTAGTACATCCTCAAGTTTTTCCTCAGCTTTCACAAAAGCTTTTTCTATAGCTTGTGGAATCACCGTATACTTCGCCCACTCATTTCCTTCAGGCCAATAATAAGAAATCGGGTGATTTAAACGTTCAGCGATTGCTAATTGCTCTTTCACGTACACTTGTAATTTCGATAAAATAGGTTCAAATTGAACATCTTGTAAAAAGTCCATTGCTGGTCGATCTTTTAATTTTTCCAATTCCTGTGTAAATATTTTTGTTAGTAATGTTGACGTTCCTGGCGCTTGTAAAAACTTCACAAGCTCACGTTGAACTTTACCAACAAGTGAGGAGGAATCACCTAAAAACATATTGATCATGCCACCAAGAGAGCCTTTTGATGATAAAAAATCATCAATCATTGCCTTGATTGTCATTTCGCCTTCTGGTGATAAAAAGTAATCCTCACCTTTTTCTAAAATATGATGAACCGCTACAGGAATTTTAGCATCAATCGTATTTTGAATATCATCAGATAGCAGAGAACGAATTGATTTTGTTGATAGTGTATTCTTTACTGCCGAAAATTGTCCCTCAACTATCGCTTCAACCTTCTGCTCAATGGTAGCTGACAGTTGTGAAAATCCTGCTAAGTTTAGCCAATCCTGAATGGTTTTATCGTTTGTAAAGACTGTCTCTTCAACCTTTGCTTGCACAAATTGTTCTACTTTGTCCTGAATATCTTTTGAGAAAAATTTCTTTCTAAATGTTTCAGGCGTTAATAAGTAATTTACTACTGTGAGACCAAGCTGTTTTGCTAATTCATCACGTCGTTTTGGAATAAGACCTGGCGTAAACGGTAATCGCCAGTTTTTAATATATATTGCTTTATGTGGACGAAAAAGCATTTTAATGGCCAGATGATTTGTTACGCCACCAATTGCCGCCCCAATAATTGCCATAAAAAGTAATGTCACGATAAAATTATCCATTAGTATCCTCTCATTTCAATTGTATTCACGATTGGCGTATTTTGTCGCCTTCTGCACTCATTATAGCAGAGCAATGATTTTCTACGAAAGAAATATCCTCTTTAGAATTTCCAATCTTATGCTATTAACTTCTATCCTAAAAGCGAATAGTTGCAAAATTACCATTATCCTTGAATAATATGAACTACATACAATAGAAACGAGGTTTAGATGATGATTCAGCATTTCAGTTTTAAACCATTATTTGACAATGCCCAAATTCCTGGGTGGGCTATTTCATTTTTTTATCAACGACAACGATATCAGGCTGAATATATAAAGGATGGGACAATTCAATGGATAGGACCAATTCCACCAAACGAAGAGGATGTTAAAAAAATGATACATGAACTCATGCTGTTCCACGTATACGACTAAAAAAGTAGTCATTTTTTCGTAATAATTCCGCATAAAACTACCTATATTTACTAACTAATAGCACGTCCTTTAAGCTAATTATGTTGATTCATGTTGAAATTTGTATATTTTTCTTATACATTTATGGTATCAGCTTAATAGTAAATGTTTTTTATGCAGGGGGCCATTTCAATGAGTAAAGTCACACTTTCGGATGACTTAAACAGCTATAATTCAAAAGCATTAATTCGTACAAAAGTAAAAGAATTTTTTTCAGAATTTTCAACCAAAATATTCGAACTAACCGATGAAGCAGGTACTATGAATAGTAAAAAATTCGAAGAACTTTCTGGCTATAAAAGCGACTTCTACAATGAATATTGCAGTCAATTAAAGGGCTTTTTTGATTCTTCTACTAGCTCTTTCGGGAAGAAATCAAGTAAAATGTTCTATTTAACGTATAATGGAAAAAATTATGTATTAACACAGCAGGGCATTACAGAAAAAGCACCTGTATCTATTGCTCCCTTCACAGGCGTAATACCTAGTAAGGAAACCGTTCATGATGTTGAAAAGGCATGTTTAAAATTACGGTTCCAACAAGAATAACCGAGTAAAAAATGGCAACATTTTTTTTGCATAGAAAAGGGGAGTCTCAAATAATCGAGACTCCCCTTTTAGCTATAAAAAATAATTCATTTAAAAAAATCCGCAAGCTAAAGCACTCTTGAGATTTTTTGACGTGTCGTAATATATGAGATGCAAAATGCTTCTTTCCCTAAACAAACTATCTTTGCTCTTTTTAAAGTTAGCATATAGCTATGGCAATTACAATCTTTTGGTATTTGAATCTAGTTACTTTTTTCAAAAAGGTACTGGAAAAACTAGCGAAAAAATCGTTGTCAATATTTGTGTTTTTCTTTTAAATAATTTATTATTGAGACATCCAACAATTTTTTAAATCATAGGAGGTGTACACTTTGTTTACTTCCCTCATTCGGGCGGGAACAAAGGAATTATTTGGACGGAGACATATTGGAGATAACCATTAGGTTGGCGGCATTCGCCCTACTAATTATAATGACAGGATTTTTCGTTGCAACTGAATTTGCAATCGTAAAAGTGAGATCTACCCGCATTGATCAATTGCTCGCAGAAGGGCATAAGAAAGCGAAAAATGCAAAACGAGTTGTTTCAGATTTAGATGAGTATTTATCTGCGTGTCAGTTAGGTATTACCATCACTGCACTTGGTTTAGGTTGGTTAGGTGAACCTACATTCGAAATCATTTTGCACCCAGTGTTTGAATTTCTAAATTTGAATGGTAGTATTACATCTATCCTTTCATTCATACTTGCATTCTCAATCGTAACGTTTATGCATGTTGTTATTGGGGAGTTGGCGCCAAAAACATTAGCCATCCAAAAAGCAGAATTTGTCACATTAAACTTGTCTGGCCCATTAATTTTATTCCACAATATTACGTATCCAATCATTAAGTTATTAAACGGATCTGCCCGTGGTTTAACTGGTCTTTTCGGCTTAAAAATGATGTCAGAATCAGAAGTAGCCCATACAGAGGAAGAGCTGCGAATGATTTTGTCGGATAGTTTAAAAGGTGGAGAAATTAATAACTCAGAATATGAATATGTTAACAGTATTTTTGAGTTCTCAGATCGTCTTGCAAAAGAAATTATGGTTCCTCGGACTGAAATTGTCGGCATTGAAAAAGAGCTAACAATTAAAGAAGTGTTCGATTTAATGGGTGTCGAGCAGTATACTCGTTATCCAATTCTTGATGGGGATAAAGACCATATTATCGGCTTAGTCAACATGAAGCATTTGTTAACCGCTTACATTAAAGACTCCAAAAATGGTGATAAGCCTGTTATGGACTATATGCAACCGATTATTCGAGTGATGGAAACAACGCAAATTAACGATTTGTTACTAAAAATTCAACGTGAACGTATTCATATGGCCATTTTAATGGATGAATATGGCGGAACATCTGGTCTAGTGACGATTGAAGATATTATTGAGGAAATTGTCGGCGATATTCAAGACGAATTCGATGAAGATGAAATCCCAGAAGTACAGGAAATTGCAGAAAATCATTTTATTTTAAATGCTAAGATGCTTCTTGAAAATGTAAATGATATACTAGGTACTGACATAGAAGATGATGATATTGATACGATCGGCGGTTGGTTCATGACGAAGCGTTTTGATGCAGTCGAAGGAGACAGTATTCAGGAGCAAGGTTTTGAATTTATCGCAAAAGAATTAGATGGGCACCATATTTTATACTTAGAAGTTCTGAAATTACCTGAAAGTGATTTATCAAATGAATTTGACGCAGTCATGGACTGAAATTGAATTGCCTCGTTGTACTTGTCATGGTATTATTGAAATCACGCTTGTATAATCCGAGCTATAAATATGGTCTTTCCTTCACATCTTATAGATGGGAGCAAATACCGTAATAAATAGATCGAACGACTCCCTTTTTAAGAGGGAGTCGTTTTCTAATGTCCGAAAGTTTTGCGAGGGGGAAACAAAATGGAGCTCTATACAAATTTACGGCAAGGGGAAAAAGGTGCTTGGCTATCCATTGGTACATATCTAATCCTAAGCTCTGCCAAACTTACTATTGGCTACATTGGTACATCAGAAGCATTAAAAGCAGATGGTTTAAACAATACCACGGATATCATCGCCTCCATCGCCGTACTGATTGGATTACGCATTGCTCAAAGACCGCCTGATTCCAACCACCAATACGGACATTTACGTGCTGAAACGGTTGCCTCTTTAGTTGCATCATTCATTATGCTTGTAGTCGGTCTCCAAGTACTTATTAATTCTTTACAAAATTTATGGCAGCCAACTGGTACAACACCTTCCCTGTTAACTGCTTATGTAGCAATCGGTAGTGCCGTTGTCATGTATGTCGTTTATCGCTATAATTTGGCACTATCTAAAAAAATTAAAAGTGCCGCTGTTAAGGCAGCAGCATTTGATAATCGCTCGGATGCCCTTGTCAGTATCGGCACAGCCATCGGTATTTTTGGAGCTATTTTTGGCTTTCCGATCATCGATTCTCTGACAGCCCTCATTGTTGCCTTTTTAATTATTAAAACAGCAGTAGAAATCTTCTGGGAAGCTGTTCAAAGTCTGACAGATGCATTTGATATTGATGAAGTGGAGACATTATCGGTCTTAATCCGTAATGTGGATGGTGTAATCGAGCTCTTGGACTTTAAAGGGCGTGCACATGGAAATATGTACTTCATCGACATAACGGTTACCGTTGACCCTTATTTAAATGTTTTTGAAAGTCACCGCATTACTGAAGAAATTGAGCATACCATTATGCGCGAAAATCGTTTTTGTCAGGTTCTTGTGCATATCGAGCCCCATGTAGAATTGATTCCTCCACAAAACGACGACAAGTCTCCTACCAATTAATTGGTAGGAGACTTGTTTTTATTTAATGGCGATATAAATATCTACCTGTGCTTCTTGTGGATTAGCGCATCGTTCATCATACAATTCAAAATCCCCTGTATATGTTCGTTCAACTGTAGCATTTGCAAACCATGTCCAAATCTCTTGCCAAGCTTGGATAACAACCTCTGGCAAGCTTCCTTTCTCAGATGTAAAAACTAAATATTTAGCTGTTGGCATCGTTTTAACGACTAAACCAGCTGGTGTTTCATCATCATTGCTTGACACTTCTACACCTAGTGTAACGGCGTAATCTCCATTCACATCCGTCTCATAGTCTGAATACAAACCATAAATATTGTTATTTTTACGTTCAGCTATTTGGCCTGAAATATTTTGTTGGTAAAAGTGATCCCATAATTGTGGGATTTTAGCTTGTGCTGTCATTTCATTTGCATTACTTGTTTGAGCTGAAATTCCTATGATTTGAAAGGACTCCAATTCCACCATTTTTGGCTCTTTCCATTCATCTTTTCTCCATCGTTTTAAACTTGGTAAAAAGGATGTCAGCATATGACGTGCCTCATTTTCAGGCATACCATCTTCCTGAAGATGTGGTACGCATATTTCGATCATTTCTTTCACTGTTAATTGAGGTTGTTTAAACTCTCCTCCCTCATAACAATATGTACAATACTCCTGACTTTTGTGCCCTTCTTTTTCACTACCTAATAATGCCTCATCTACTAATGGCATACCACAGCTTTGACAATAGCTTTGCATCGTCATTCCACCTTTCGCTTTATTTGTTCTTACTATAGCAAAGGAAACCTGACAGCTGTATGTCATCAATTGTCTTGATTTTTATATAAAAGGACAATTTCTTGTGCGCGTTTTTGGATAATATCTCTTATATATAGCGGTTCTATGATTTTTATACGATGACCAAAGCTAAGCAAGAAGCCATAAAGCCATTCATCCTCTGGTATGGCAATATTAATGATAGACTGCTCATGATCTATATACTCTGCTCCAAAAGATTCCTCCACCAATGTTGTGATGGCTTTATCAAAAAAAATAACTAAACTGACGACGTTTTGTGGTTGATGCCATTTTTTCCCCCATGGCAGCTCACTTAAATTCACTTCCTTACGCTCAAAGATAGTCTCCTCTTGCAATAAATTCTTGATTCTCGCAAGTTTAAATAAACGAAAGTCCTTTCTTAATGTGCAATAGGCATATAAATACCAGGTCTTTCCTTTCTGAACAATTGTATGAGGTTCAACTATCCGACTTGTTTGTTCACCATGCGTAGTAGAATAGTAAAAGCTTACACAATGCATGCTCTCTATTGCATTCTTTAATGTCGTCATATGCTCTTTAAAAAGAACGTTCGGCCCCCAAGGACTAAAATCTACAAAAAGGTGATCCATAGATTGTTTGACCTGGTCATCAGCAATACATGTTAATTTTTCAAGAACTGCTTCAGCGTGCGAATCCTCATAGGTAGTCAAGGCACTTTTAATAGCTGTAGAAAGTGAAATAAGCTCATCCTTCGTCAACACTTGTTTATCAACACGGTAACCCTCCATTAAATGAATGCCACCATTCACACCTTGTTGACTAATAACAGGGATACCTGCACAGCTAAGTGTTTCAATATCTCGATAAATCGTCCGAACGGATACATTAAATAGCTCCGCTAGTTCTTGTGCCTTAACTTTTTTTCGATTGATTAAAATCATCGTCATTGTTAGCAGACGTTCTAATTTCATAGCGAAATCCTCCTCCATCCATATCCCATAATTCCTATATAACTTTTCGTTTCAATTACTAACAACCTATCTTTTTAAGTATTTTTTAAGTACTTTTTGAGTTTTATTTAAGACAAATGTACTATAATAACGCCTGATTAATTATTACAATGATTATACTATTTTTACAATATAAGAAAATACAATGCTTTGGCTACATGTCCAGCTTTTATTTCCCAATACGATGCTATTTCATTTTTTTATAAGAATAGTTTAATAATAAACGCCTAAACAATTATTTCAATTCTCTTACACAACATAAAAAACTTTTATCTTCTATATAATGAACGGCGAATACTTTCTATGAAGGGATTTGACGTGGTGTGTGACAATATACTACAGGATTCTTTGACTCTCGCCTGTGAAAATCCTACAACATTGATTGCTTTTTTCTAGTATCAAATTTTTAATAGAAAAGTTACGTGATGTTCACTTTTCTTGCCCTTCACTCTATATAGGAAGCCTTTCACCAAAAATGAACTAGAGTTTAATCGTTATCAATTTAATTGTAAAAAGGAGAGTTTGATATGATTCGAGCCGTTTTAATAGACAATGAACCTTTAGCTTTACACTATTTTCAAAATAAACTACATGCCTTTCAACAAATACAGGTTATTCAAACCTTTACAAGTGTCGAAGTTTTTCTGAATGAGCTGCCTAATTTAGAGTTTGAGGTTATCTTTTTAGAGGTAAAACTCCAAGAATTATCTGGACTTGAAGTAGCTGATATTATCAAAACGGAACGTCCACAAGTGAGCGTAATTTTTATTACCTCCTATCATGAATTTGCGTTACAAGCCTATGAGATTGGTGGTCTGGACTATTTATTAAAGCCTATCAGTCCTGCTCGTTTAGAAAAAACGGTAGCTCGCATTGAGCATGAATATTCTATCCAGCAAATGCTTCAGCAAGCTACGCAAACTGTGTTAAACGTACAATGCTTTGATCAATTCGCAGTCTATAGCAATAATAGCTTAGTGGCTTTTAAAACAGAAAAGACGAAGGAATTATTTGCTTACTTTATTTTGCACCCAAACATACCGATTCATCGGGATTACTTAATTGAAATTCTATGGCCAGATTTAGACTATGTACGAGCTAAATCTAATCTCCATACCGCTCTTTCTTATTTAAGAAAGACTTTGAATATGATCGGCTATGAAAACTGTATCGTCTTTTCAAATAAATACTATATCTTTGAGAAACCAACTATTGTGTGTGATCTATATGATTTTCAAAAACTTCATGAAGATTTTTCACGCTTGGAGTTTCCCTCCATATCTTTGATTAATCAATGTCTTTCTATTTATAAAAATGGCCTCTTTGTATTCGATGATTATGAGTGGTCAACTGCCGCTAAAGATAGATTAACGAAATCATACATAGAGTTATTAGAGAAGGGGTTTCAAACAACGTTTCTTTCTGATACTGAGAAGGCTCTTGAATTTCTACATGCTTTATTTGAGTATGACCCTTACAATGAACAAAAGCTTGAACATTATTTATACACGTTGACTCAGGCAGGGCTTCACGAACAAGCTTATAAAATTTTTCAAACATATAAACAAAAGCTTCAGGAAGATTTAGCACTGACACCAAGTGCTACCTTATTAGAGATCTCCCAAAAATTATTTGTTCAATATAAATAATGTAAAAACGGCGAGTACTACTTTGTTTTGTAGTAGCTCGCCTTATATTTTTGTACGTATTTTGAAACATGTTTAAATACCGCTACCCTCTGTTAAACCATGCTTCACCGCATATAGTGCTGCTTGTGTACGGTCTTGCACTTGTAGCTTTGTAAAGATATTGGAAATATGCGTTTTCACTGTTTTTTCTGTGACAAAAAGTGAGGATGCAATTTCTCGATTACTCTTTCCTTTTGTCAGCTCTGCAAGCACATCTTGTTCACGAGGTGTTAGTGGATTTAATAAATGTGGTGCATTTTGTGACTCTTGACGATCCATTTCAAGCGTTGTCGTTGCTTCTGGATGCAATGTATTTTCGCCACGCATAATACGACGAATGGATAAGACCAATTCATCTGGCTCAATATCTTTTAACTGATAGCCTGCTGCTCCCGCCTCCATTGCTGGAACTACATGATCTCGATCCGAAAAACTAGTCAGCATTAGAATTTCTATTTGTGGAAATTTTGCTTTGATGCGTTTTGTTGCCTGAATGCCGTCCATCTCAGGCATCACTAAATCCATTAAGATAATATCTGGTTGAATGCTTTCTGCTAATGATACAGCTTCATGCCCATTTTTCGCCTCTCCCACAACCTCAATATCCTTTTGTGTCTTTAAAAAAAACAATAGTCCTCGACGCACCACATGATGATCGTCTGCAATTAATACACGTATCATGTTCTCTCCCCCTTAATATGGCAAGCGGATGAGCAGCTCCGTACCTTTGCCAATTTCACTTACCCAGTCAGCAGTGCCACCTACTGATTTTGCACGATCCTTGATGGATTGTAAGCCCATTGAAAGCAGCTTTGTATTATTGTCGATGACAAAGCCTCGTCCCTCATCTCGAATCACCAATAAAATATCTGTTGATGTAACCGTAATATACAAGGCTGCTTCTAGCACCCCTGCATGACGACGCACATTATTGAGCGCCTCTTGTGCTACACGAAATAATGTTTCTTCAATACGAGAGGGGAATTGCAGTACACCTGAAACCATAACATGTAGCTTTAAGCCAAGCATTTCAGCGTATACTTTAATGGCTTCAAGTAAACCATTTTCTAATCCCTTCGGTCGCAATTGCCAAATCAGCGCACGCATTTCTGTTAGTGCATCTTGTGTTAAATGCTGGATCTCTTTAAATGTTTCTTTCACATCACAATCATCCGTCATCTCAATACCAGCTCTCGCTGTCAACGTAACAGAAAATAGTAGTTGATTAACGGAATCATGTAGGTCACGTGCTAGACGGTTACGCTCCTTCACAAGTGCCATTTCTTGCTCCTGCTTTGTCAGTAAAATTCGCTTAATAGCTGAACCCATCTGAAAAGCAACGGATTCTAATAAAGCTAGATCCTCCTCTGAAAAGCGTACCGTGTCCTTGGATGCAACATTTAATACACCAAAACGTTCTTGTCCAGATTGAAGGGGTACCGTGGCATGATGTGTAATTCCTTCATGATCGCCAACATTTGCTGCAATGGCACTTTCAATTCGCTGACACTCAATTATATTGGAGGCTTTTTTTAGCTCTTCATTGCGATAACGGGAGACGCACCAACAGCCACCCTTGTTTAAATAATGACAATTATTAAATTCCAATGCCTCTGGTAGATTTTCATGGACAACAAGCTCTGAGCGTCCTTTTGCATCAATAAAAAAAATCCAGCCTGTTTCAAATTTAGTGCCATTTAAAAATTTGATGAGTGCACCTTTTAGCATTGTGACAATTTCAGTTTCTTCATTTAATAGTTCAGCAATTTCCTTTAAAATACTAATATTGGAATGCTCATTCTCCCTCACGAAAACACCTCTTCTTTAGCATTACTACTGTTAATGATACCATTAAGGGATTGGAGACGTCTGCTTGAGTCGTTCATACTTTAGACTGAAATTCATAACATACCTTATTTTGTGTAAGTTGATTTACATATAAAACTAGAACAACTATAATCGAACAAGTACATGGTTTTATGAAGGGAAGAATGGATATGTCTAAAAAAGAGGAAAATGGCTTATTATTTATATGGATAGTGTCTGCTGTAGCGACACTAGGTTCATTATACTTTTCTGAAATTCGTCACTATGAACCTTGTAAATTGTGTTGGATTCAACGTATTTTTATGTACCCAATCGTCATTATGACGACAGTAGCATTGATCCAAAAAAATGCGCGTATCGCTGTCACAACAGCTGTGTTTTCTGTGATTGGAGGCTGTATCTCACTTTACCATTACGGAATTCAAAAGCTAAGTTTTTTAGCTGACAATGCCCCTTCCTGCGGCGCGGTTTCTTGCACAGGACAATATATTAACTGGCTAGGCTTTATTACTATTCCGTTTTTAGCATTAACTGCATTTATTTTAATCGCAGGGGCAAGCTTCTATTTAATAAAAGCTTCAAAAGCTGCAAAATAATCGAGAGACCGTGTTCTACCAATGGAATGCGGTCTTTTCTACGGAGGAAGATCTATGTTTCATTATGAAATAACTGAAGATAACTTACATGTTGAAGAGCTGTTACGCAATCAATGGCGACTTGGCAAAAAGCTAGTCCATGAATTACGTATGGCTAAAGCAATCACTTTGACAAATGATGAGCTGATTCAATGGAATACACCTTTACAGGCAGGGACAATTATAAAATTTACATTTCCTATTCCGACATCTAACTACAAACCAACACCTGTTTGTGCTATTGATGTAGTCTATGAAGATGAACATTGTTTAATCGTCTCCAAGCCAAAGGGCATGGCAACACATCCGAATGATGCTCGTGATACACATACTTGTATGAACCATGTTATGGCACATATTAAAGAACAAGGTGGTGTATACGCCGAGCATGTTCATCGTCTTGATAAAGGGACACAAGGTTTATTACTTGTAGCAAAACACCCATTAGCAAAGTCTATTTTTGATCGAATGATTGAAGAAAAATCCATTATTCGTACGTACGCCGCAGAGGTACAGGGTAATTTACGTACATCATCAGGAACGATTGCTGAACCAATTGGAAAGGACCGCCATCATGCGACAAGACGGGTTGTATCCAACACGGGACAGCATGCCGTAACTCACTATGAAGTGGTGGCCCGCTACAAAAATTCCTGTGTTGTCCACCTCATTCTTGAAACTGGACGAACGCATCAAATTCGTGTTCATTTAGCCTATATCGGCCATCCAATTATTGGTGATACAATGTATGGCGCACGAGAAACAGCAAATGATGACTACGAGCTCCATGCGATTCAATTAGAATTTGAACATCCATTTTTAAATAAACGAATTACCGTCAAGGACGAGCAGTAAGTAAAAAAATCCCGCCCTCTATTTGAGAGCGGGATTTCATAGTGTTGAAAAACAAAACCATCCATAGAATTTATGTGAAAGGTGAAAAAGGATTTCCGTTGCAGGCTACTTGCTTTCCTGTGGGCGAGCGCCGAGCCGCTTCCTCCGTGCAGGGGCTCGCCTGTCTCGCTATTCCCACGGGAGTCAAGTAGCCTTCCACTCCAATCCATAAAATAAAAATGTTCACTTTTTAGCAAAAAAGTGAAGGTATTCACTACTCTTTTATGGTGGGGTGTTGTCACACATCACTTCTCCACATTGAAA